>NZ_BMLY01000003.1:0-242587 GCF_014645555.1 Silvimonas amylolytica
CAGCAGCGACAGGATCATCGCATTCACACCGACCGACTTGCCCGAACCCGTGGTACCCGCCACCAGCATGTGCGGTGCCTTGGCCAGATCGGTCACCACCGGCTTGCCGGTGATGTCCTTGCCCAGGGCCATGGTCAGTCTGGAGCTTTGGGTATGGAAAGACTCGGAACTCAGGATCTCGGAGAGGCGGATCATTTGCCGGGTTGGGTTGGGGAGTTCCAGCCCCATGCAGGTCTTGCCGGGGATGGTTTCCACCACACGAATCGACACCAGACCCAGCGCGCGGGCCAGATCTTTCATCAGGTTCACGATCTGTGAGCCTTTTACACCCGTTGCGGGGTCGATCTCGTAACGGGTGATGACCGGGCCGGGGTAAGCGGCGATGACTTTGACTTCGACGTTGAAGTCCGCCAACTTGCGTTCAATCAACCGGCTCGTGAATTCCAGTGTTTCGTGGCTGATGGTTTCTTGTGCCGCAACGGGCGGCGTCAGCAGGTTGAGCGCGGGCAGGGCGGCCTCGCCGGGCGGCAAGTCGGTGAATTCAAACAACGAAGGCTGCGCAGCCTTCTTCTGTTCCTGCACCGCTTTCTTTTCTTCCGCCTTCACCACGGCCTTGGCAACCGGGATTTCCATCACCGGTTCAGAAATCACCAGCGGTGGTGCTTCGTCTTTCTTTTTCTTCTCGACACTCACGCGCTCTTCACGCGCGACAGAAGCCTGTCGGCCAATGCGCCGGTCCTGTGCCGCTTGCCAGGTGTCGATAACCTTGAGGACGACCCACTCCACGATGGCGCCAATACGCTCCATCAGATCGAGCCAGGATAAGCCGGTAAACAAAGAAACGCCAACCGCCCACAGGGCAGCCAGGGCAACGGTGGCGCCGGTAAAGCCCAGTGCGTGATACAGCCAGCCGCCCAGCGCCAGCCCCAGAACGCCGCCGGGGGAAAGAGGCAGGCTGAAATGAATCGAGTGCAGCCGCAGCGCTTCCATGCTGCAACTGGACAAAATAATGGCCAGAAAACCAATGCAAGCCAGAAACACTACCGGGCGCGAGGATTCACTTACGCGATCCAGCCTGCGATAGCCCCACCAGATGGCCGCAAACAAAAACGCGACCCACCACCAGGCGGAAAAGCCGAACACAGAGAGCAGGATGTCAGAGAGATAGGCGCCAAAGAGACCGCCGCGGTTGTGCACATCGGCTCGAGTGGCACTGTGTGACCAGCCAGGGTCTGCCGCGTGCCAGGTTGCCAGGGCCAACACCAGGTAAAGGACTGCCGCGACCAGCAGTAACCACCACGATTCACGCAACACGTTGGCCAGTTGCGGTGGCAACGCAGAACGCGACGAGGCGTTAGAGACATTTTTCTTGCGAAAGAAAGCCATGTGACCTGGAGCTGGGGCCGGAATAATGAGACTTGGGGATTATAACGACAAGCGGGCTGTGACAGGCGTCACCAGCCGTAAATCGTTGATATTGGGGCGACTCACCGGTTAGGTGGCAGAAGGGTGTCGCACAGTTAAGACACCTGTCTGGCGATGGGGCTGGTGTTACAGGTATGCCGCCAGCTTGCTTTCCATCATGCGGGGGTTTTCACCATTGGCGATGGTGATCAGGCCCTCGGTCAGCATTTCACGACGGCGAACTTCGGTGCCGATATGAAATTTGAGCTTGTTGGCGATCGGCAAGAAGATCAGGTTGGCCGAGCCCACGCCGTAAATGGTCGCCACAAAGGCCACTGCAATGCCCGCGCCCAGCCGGGAAGGGTCAGAGAGGTTTTCCATGACGTGGATCAAGCCCAGCACAGCGCCCAGAATGCCGATGGTGGGTGCGTAGCCGCCTGCGGCTTCCCAGATCTTGGCTGCAGCCTTTGCGTGAAGCTCCCACGCGTCGATATCCAGTTCCATGGCGTGACGGATGGTTTCCGGTTCTGCGCCATCAACCAGCATTTGCAGGCCACGTTTGACGAACGGGTCTTTCTCGCTCTGAACAAATTGCTCCAGCCCCAAGAGGCCGGCGCGGCGTGCTTGCTGGCTCCAGGTGGTCAAGGTATTGAGAATGCGGCGGAAATCGTGGGCGGGCGGGATAAAGACCCACTTGACCATGCGCATGCCGGCGACAAAATCCACGACACGGCTTTGCAGCATGACGGCACCGGCGGTGCCGCCAATCACAATCAGGAAAGCGGTGAATTGCAGCAGGGAGCCGATGTGGCCACCCTCCAGCCACTGGCCGAGAGTAATGGCGACGAGGCCCAGCAAGAGGCCGATGACACTGATTTTATCCATGCGCCGGGAGGGTCATTGTTGTTCAGGTTATTTCGGCGGCAGCCGTGTTTTCTTTAATTGCGTACTTACTTTAAATCAATTTGCTTTGATCAATGACCAATACCGGTATCGCACTGACCAATAAGACACGATCAGCGATGCAACCAGTCTTTAAGCTGCGTGCGCAGCCGGCCGATGGCCTGACTGTGCAACTGTGACACGCGTGATTCAGTGACGCCCAATACGGCGCCGATTTCTTTCAGGTTCAATTCTTCATCGTAGTACAGCGCCATGACGAGCTGTTCACGTTCAGGAAGTTTCTTGATGCCTTCAATCAACATGCTTCTGAAGCCGGCATCGGCAATCTGGTTGAAGGGGTTGGCAGTATGATCCGCCGCGACCTGATCCAGATAGTTGTTGTGCTCGTCTTCGTCTTCAAAATCTTCGTAGTACACCAACTGATGGCCACGTGCGTCGGCCAGCATGCGCTGGTATTCATCCAGCGGTAAGCCCATGGAGCGCGCGATTTCGCTCTCTGTCGGTGCGCGGCCTAACTGATGCTCCAGGGTAGCCAGTGCGTTTTCGATCTCCCGCATGTTGCGGCGGGTCTGGCGTGACGCCCAGTCTGCATTGCGCAGTTCATCAAGCATGGCACCACGAATACGTTGTGAGGCAAAGGTCTCAAACTGCACACCGGTCGATGGATCGAAATTGCGTGCTGCCTCCATCAAGCCCATCAGGCCCACCTGAATCAGGTCTTCAACATCCACGCTGGCTGGCAGACGCGACACCATGTGGTAAGCGATACGCTTGACCAGCGGCGCATGCCTGGTAACCCGATCGTCGTCACCGGCGTTCTGGGTTTGTTTGTAAAGGTGCAAAGCGCGTTGTGCGGGCATTGGCAAGGCTGCGGATTACGGCAATATCAATATAACAAATCGGGTGCGGCATGCTGCGCTTGTGCGCGATCAGGCCGCCCTTCGGGGCGCTGTTGCTACTTGATTGTCATATCAATCACCCATGCTCGGCAACCCGCTTGTAAGCTTTTGGGCCTTTTACCAGGCATTGCCTTGCGCCAACTCATCTTGCAGACGCTGTAGCAGGGCCAGTCGGGCAGGGGCAATTGCACCGTCAGTCACGGCCTGGCGCATGGCGCAGTCAGGCTCCTGGCGGTGGCGACAATTATGAAAGCGGCACTGTCCTACAAACGGGCTGAAATCCGGCATCAGCCCGGGCAGGGTTTCTTCCTTGATATGAGCAAGGCCAAACGACTGCACCCCGGGTGAGTCGATCAAGTCAGAGCGTTCATCCAGGTGATAGAGCGTGGCATGCGTGGTGGTGTGCTTGCCGCTATCGAGCGCGGTAGAGATATCGTTTACCCGCGCTCTGGCTTCCGGGATCAGGGCATTCAACAGTGTAGATTTGCCCATCCCTGACTGGCCCACCAGCACAGAGATATGACCCTCCAGCCGTTCACCCAGCGCGGAGACGTCTTCTTTGGCCGAGAGCGCCAGTAGCGGATAGCCCAGTTTCTCGTAATAAGACAACGCTTCACGCGCTGCAGCGGCTTCTGGCAGATCGCACTTGTTCAACAAGATCAGCGGCGTGATGTCCTGTGATTCTGCTGCAATCAGCGTGCGGCCGATCAGCTCATCCAGATAGCTGGGTACGGGCGCCACCACGATCACAATCTGCGTGACATTGGCGGCAATCAGCTTGGAGCGCCATTGATCAGAGCGATATAGCAGCGATGTGCGCGGCTGCACTTTTTCGATCACTGCTTGTTCACCGTTCAGGATCTGGATATCAACCAGATCACCACAGGCAAAGTCAGATTTTTTGCCACGGGCACTGGCGGAAAGACGCTGGCCCCCGGTCGTTTCTACGATATAGACACGACCATGACTGGCGACGATGCGGGCGCTGTCTGTCATGTGTCAAGCCAGCCGTTTGAGGGCGGCGACACGCAGGCTGGCCGGCGGATGACTGTCGTAGTAAACACTGTGCAGCGGGTCAGGCGTGAGCGTCGAGGCGTTGTCGCGGTACAGCTTGACCAGCGCATTGATCAGATCCCCTGCGGACGCTTGTTCGGCGGCGTAGGCATCGGCTTCAAATTCGTGTTTGCGTGACAGCCAGGAGCCTAAAGGGGCAAACAGGAAAGTAAACACGGGCAGTACCATAAAGAACAGCATCAGCGCGGTCGCGGTAGTTTGGGTTTGTACTCCCAGACCGTTATAAAACCACGGCGTTTGCATCAGTTGGCCCAGCAGCCACAACAAGCCCAGCATCAGCACAAAAGTAAAACCGATACGCTTGATGATATGACGGCGTTTGAAATGACCCAGTTCATGCGCGAGCACGGCTTCAATCTCGTCGCCATCCAGTTGTTTGAGCAGCGTATCAAAGAACACGATGCGCTTGGATTTACCCAGACCCGTGAAATAGGCGTTGCCATGGCTGGAACGTTTTGAGCCATCCATCATGAAAATGCCGCTGGCCACAAAGCCGCAGCGCGTGAGCAACGCTTCGATGCGCAAGCGCAAGCTTTCATCGGGTAGCGGCTCAAATTTGTTGAACAACGGCGCAATCCAGGTCGGGAACACCCACATTACAAACAGGCTGAACCCCATCCAGGTGAGCCAGACCCACAGCCACCAGTGCGCGCCCATTTGCTGCATCAGCCACAGCACAAAGGTCACCAGCGGCAGGCCAAGCACCGCTGCGATGCCAGCAGTCTTGAGCAGATCACCCCAGAAAATGGCCGGAGTACTCTGGTTAAAACCATATTTAGCCTCAATACCGAACGTGCTATGCCACGAAAACGGCAAGCTCAGTAGAGTCTGGATGATCGCCACGAGAGCAATCATGGCCACGCCAGCGGCAATGCCGGTACCAAACCAGTGTTGTGCCAGCTGAGTCAGCCATTCGATACCTCCGCCCAGGGTGAAGGCGGCCAGCACCATGGCTTCGAACACGGTATGTACCATGCCAAAGCGTGTTTTTTCGACGGTATAGTCTGCGGCGCGCTGGTGCGAAGTCAGCACGATACTGCCGGCGAACGCATCTGGTACGGCATCGCGGTGTCGGCGGACATGGTTGATCTGACGTGCAGCCAGCCACAATTGCAGCAGTACGCTGGCCACCAGGGCAAACACGAAAAGGGCAGAAAACTGGGTGGAGGTCATTCGGTCCAAAAATCACTGATGCGCCGGCTGGCGCGGGTTTGCAGGACAAAAGAGTAGACAGCCAGTATGCCACATTTTGCCTTCATCCCGCGCAGCCTCACGGTGCTCTGGGGGTGGGTGATGGCCGTACCGCGCGGCGTAAATTGCGCTGGCGTACCGAGCGCCAGCTCCCCAGTATCAATAACAGCGCGAACACGACCAGCACTATCGGCAAGACGCGTGGCACCTTGGCCAGTAGTGGTGCTTCACCGCCTTTTCGCGAGGTTGCGACGTCCTCCGTGGTCACATGCACGTTCTGATTGCCAAACTGTTTGAGTGCGTAGTTGGCCAGCGCAGCGATATCGGCGTCAGACAGCGGATTAACCATGCTGTCCGGACCAAATCCGGGCATGAATACGTGACGACCGTCCGGCAAAGGACGATCCACACCATTGAGAATCACGGCAATGAGGTTGCTGGGGTTGGCGTGGCCTAACGCCGTATTGTTGGTCAGCGAGGGATAGGCATTGTCGGCTGTTCCCATACCGCTGGGCTGATGACAGGTGGCGCAATTGGCACTGAATAGTTCTGCCGGGCTGGTGGCGTGGCTGCTTTGCGTTACGCCCGATGTGCCACGCAAGGTTGCGTCATCATGGGCGGCCTCGCCCCAGGCGTAGGCGGGTTTGGTTTCTGCCGTGTTGCGGATGGGCGCAAGAGTTTTGATATACGTTGCCATGGCTTGTAGATCGGCGTCGGTCAGATGGCTAAGGCTGTCTGATACCGCTTCTGCCATAGGCCCCGCGGCGGCGGCTTTGCCCGGGACATGGCCGGTTTTCAGATACTGGACCAGTTCATCCTGCGACCAGCCACCCACCCCGCTCACTGGATCAGAGGTGATGTTGGGCGCATACCAGGCACCTAACTGGCCACCCGCGAAGGGTGCATCGCTGCGCTCTGCCATCATCATGTTTCGCGGCGTGTGGCAGGCGCTGCAGTGTTCCAGCGCATCCACCAGATATCTGCCGCGATTGTATTGGTCACTCTTGCCTTGCTCAGGCTGGAAGACACGCGGGTCCAGAAACAGGCTGTTCCAGACCGCCATGGAGAGCCGGATATTGAACGGGAACGGCAGCCGCGTGCGTTGGGGCTGGATATCAACGGGGGCTACACCATGCATGAGGTAGGCATAGAGGGCTTCGACGTCTTCCGGTTGCAGCCTGGCGTAGGCGGTGTACGGCATGGCCGGGTACAGATGGGCACCATCTTTGCGGATGCCTTTGCGTAGCGCGTTGTCGAAATCCTGCAGCGTGTAGCTGCCAATACCTGCTGTGGTTGACGGTGTGATGTTGGATGAATAAATAGTGCCCAGCGGCGAGGCAATACCGTAACCGCCCGCAAATGGCTTGCCGCCGTGCGGGACGGTGTGACAGGCGATGCAGTCAGCTGCACGGGCGAGATATTCACCACGCTTGATTTGTTCAGTACTGATCTCGGCGGCCTGCGCCAGCAGGGGTGCCAGCAGCAAGCTACACAAGGTGATCCGGGCAAGCGCAACAAGACGATGGGTCATGGCGGCATGCCCTCAGGTGGTGACATGCCCAAGCTGGCGCTTGAGCGTGTCGGCAATACGCAGGGAAAGGGCGGCAATAGTCAGCGTGCAATTCACACTGCCGGCTGAAGCCATCACCCCGCTGGTTGCCAGATACAGGTTGGCGTGATCGTGAGCACGACAATCGCCATCCACGACCGAGTCTTTGGGGTTGCTGCCCATGATGACTGAACCCATCAGGTGATTGTTGGGCGCGAATGCATCATCAAACGTGACCTCAGTGCCCCCAAACAGCTGCGCGATCTTTGCGTAGGACTCATGCGTATGCTCGGCGCTGCGTTTGGTGTAATCGCCAATCTTGTAGGTGATTTCCATGCGTGGCAGGCCGAGCGCATCTTTCTGGTCTGACAACACAAGGCGGTTGTCGGGGTCAGGCAGGATGTCGTGGAAACTGTTGATGTTGACCGTGTGCGACGCCCGGTAGCGGATTTCCTCATCCAGCTTTTTACCAGCCAGCCCCATGGATAGCGCCTTGAGCGTGGCCTTGCGGGTTTGCGACTGGTTGTTGAGATGCAGTTTCTTGCTGGCCCACTCACGCCGGAAATCGCCATCCCGGTGATCGACAATCGAGGTCAGTTCCATCGGCCCGCGCCCGGGCCACAAGGGTTCGTTGGCCAGAAATGTCACCCCCGTGCCCGGGTGGTCCATCAAATTGCGGCCGACCTGGTCTGAACTATTGGCCAGACCGTTAGCGAACTTGTCAGTGTTCGACATCAGCAGGATTTTGGCAGATTCCAGCGCATTGGCCGCCAGCACAAAGTACTTGCCGGTGACACGATGGCTGTTGCCCTCCGGGTCTTTGTACAGCGCGGCGATGATGTTGTCGTGCGCATCAACTTCAAGCCGGTAAACCACCGCATTGGTCAGCAAACGTGTGCCCGCGCGCTCTGCCTTGAGGACGTGAACTATCCCGCTGTACATCGCCGCGATCGGGCAGATGGGCATGCAGTTGTTGTTGCCGCAGCAGGTCGGGCGCTCATCATATGGGCGGCTGTTCCGCGCCACGGGTTCCGACACCAGCCTGAAACCGTTGGCATTGAGGACATCCGAAAACCGCTGGTCGTTGTACGAAAGTGGCAGGTGATCCATGGGGTAGTTCTGCTTGCGCGGCGAGCCCAGGTCCGTGCCGTCGTTGGGGCCGGAGACACCCAGCTCCAGTTCGGCTTTGTAGTACCAGGGTTCCAGGTCGTCATAGCTGATCCCCCAGTCTCGCCCCACGCCATACACCTGTTTCATGTGAAAGTCGTTGGGCAGAAAGCGCCAACAGGATGCAGCCCAATGCCAGGTAGTCCCGCCGACCACGCGCAGATATTGCGAGGCATATGCCTTGGCGTCTGGCCCTTTCAGGATCAAATAATCGTTGTCCGGTTTGTATTCCGGATGCGGCGCATGTTTAGACGCAGGGTAGGGTTGCTGGTTGTCGTCTTTGTTGGCTCCGTTGCGGTAGTTCTCAACAATGCGCCAGCGCTCAAGGTGTGGGCCGGCTTCCAGCATCAATACAGAGATACCGGCGGCAGAGAGGTCGTGCGCGACCAGCGCGCCAGCCACGCCAGAGCCAATAACGATGACATCTGCAGAATGATCATTTGCACGCATGAATGGTTTCCGGATCAGGCCAAAGGCGGTTTTGCCGACCAATACAAAGGCGCAGCCTGGCAGTAAGACGGGGGCATGGTGGCATCCTTGACGAGATCAAACATCAAGGCATTGGCGTAGGTAATGACCAGGGCATCCGGGCCATCACCCACCACGCCGGAATACCATGCGGCGACGATGGAGCGTGCGGTTTTAGCCAGTTCCGGCTTGTTGGCATCCAGCGCCGCGAGCAGTTCATCGGCGTTGGTCAGACTGTTGGTCTGCGCTTCACCGGCGATCTCTTGAATCTGGCTATCCAGCTGGCTGTTTTTTGTACCCAGCGCTGAGTAAAACCGGTGGGCGATGGTGGCATCCAGTTGCGGGCGGCCAGTCAATAACTGTGATAACTGCAAAAAGGCAGCATCCTGCGCCGGCGTATCGGCAAACACGGTTTGCACCAGTCGGCCTGATACCGCCAGCGTGCCAATCAACAGGCTGGTGGCCAGTAGCACGCGGCGGCGTGCCGGGCTGGCGGGCTGGTCGGGCGGGATTGCGTGTGGATCACTCATGGTGCGGGCGCTCCAGGCGGCGAGGGGTCGCTGAGATGCTCAGAACATTCTCTTGAGTTTCGGCAGGCAAACCGTCCTGAGCAAGGTTAACTCTGCGCCAAATGGTGCAGGAATCGTCTTACATGCACGCCGTTGCCATTCAGTCCGGCCGGATCGCAAGACGCCCGCTGCCGGCACCAGCCAGCGCCAGGTAGCCGCCGGTAATGGCAATGTTCTTCCAGAAATGAATGAACTGGTTGCCATGCTGGGCGGCATCGGCCACATCCCAGAAGTTATGGAAAAACAGCGCCGTGGCCACGGTATAGATGGCAAAGACCCATGCCAGCAGACGTGTCTGCCAGCCCAACACCAGCAAGATGGCAAGCGGCAGTTCGACAACGATGGCAATCACGATGCCAACCTGCGGTAAAGGCAAGTTGTGCGAGGCGGCATATTGCACCGCGCCGTCAAAGGCCATGACTTTGGAAAAACCACTTAAAAGATAAAGCAGCGCGAGCAGGATGCGCGCGGCCAGCAGACTGACATCACGATTCGGCAAAGGGGCAGGCATGTTGGGCTCCCGGTGAGGGCGGGCCTGGCCTGGGCAATATCGGGCTATCCCGCTATTTCTTTCTTGTTGAGCGCCATGCCAATGTCAAGGTGGCCGCGGCGCATGCGAGGGATGCGCTATAATCGGCGCATTCTGAATCAGGCAAGCAAGGAACGCGCAATGGCACAAGACCAGAACAATCTGCTCTGGCTGGACATGGAAATGACCGGTCTGGACCCGGACAACGATCGCATCATCGAGCTTGCCATCGTCGTCACAGACAGCCACCTCAATATCCTTGCCGAAAGCCCATCCTGGGCCGTACACCAGCCCGACAGCGTGCTGGATGCCATGGACGACTGGAACAAAGGCACGCATGGCCGCTCTGGCCTGATTGACCGCATCAAGGCATCGACCTTGAGCGTGGCCGATGTTGAACGCGAAGCACTGGCTTTTGTGCAGCAATACGTGCCGCAGCGTACCTCGCCCATGTGTGGCAACTCCATCTGCCAGGATCGCCGCTTTATGGCCCGTGGCATGCCGCAACTGGAAGAATGGTTTCACTACCGCAATCTGGATGTCTCCACGCTCAAAGAACTGTGCAAACGCTGGCAGCCGGAAATCGCCCGCCAGTTCAAAAAACAAGGCAAGCACACAGCGCTGGCAGATATTCACGAGTCAATCGAAGAACTCAAGTTCTACCGTGAACACTTCCTGCGTGTACCTGCCGCACCGCTGATTGTGGATTGATGGTCTGACGCATGACTGGCCCGCTGTTGCGGGCCTGTGTTTTTGGCAGGGCGGTAACGCGGACTGACCATGGCTTTCGTCAGAAAACGGGGTTGTTCCGGCCCCACTGGATTCCGGTTCAGGGCCGGAATGACGAGTCAGCAGAGGGCGTGACAAGGCAGTGAAAAACAGCCAGCACTGCGGTCCTCATGCAGCAGCACAACTGGATTCCCGCGACCGCTTCATCCAGGCTACGAAGTAAACCGACTCACCTCCACATATTGAAAATATGCCGCAAGACGCCACTTACCCCACTTACGTGCTGGCCGAAGAACTCGGCCATTTGCTCATGGCTCACGGTCAAACGGTCACCACTGCCGAATCATGTACGGGCGGGTTGATCGCTGGCGCGATTACCGACGTACCCGGTTCCAGTAGCTGGTTCGAGCGCGGTTTTGTCACCTACGCCAACAGCGCCAAGGTCGATATGCTGGCCGTGCCACCCTTGTTCCTGGAAACCGTGGGGGCCGTGAGCGAACCCGTTGTGGCGGCCATGGCGCAAGGCGCCGCCGATGCGGCGCGGGCGCAATGGGCTGTTGCCGTATCTGGTGTGGCTGGTCCGGGTGGTGGCTCGGCAGAAAAACCGGTCGGTACAGTCTGGTTTGCCTGGGCTACGCCCATGGGTATAGAAACAGAACGCAAGATTTTCAGCGGTGACCGTCACGCCGTGCGTGCAGCCACAGTGCAACACGCGCTGCGTAAACTCATCGCATTCATCAAGGATAATCAATGACCACGGTTGTGGTAGTCCGTAAAGGAAACCAGGTCGCCATTGCGGCGGATAGTCAATCCACCTTTGGCGAAACCCGTCTCGGTGCGGGGCTGGATGCACAATGGAACAAGATTTTTGAAGCACATGGCGGGTATTTTGCGATCTCCGGTAGCGCCGCGCATGACCTTGTCTTGCAGGCCGTGCTCAAGAAGCCCAAAAAGCTGGACTTCAGCAGCCGTCCGGCCATTTTTGAGAGCTTTCGCAAACTGCACGTTAAACTGAAAGACGATTTCTTCCTCAAAACCGAAGAGGAAGACAACGACCCCTATGAATCTAGCCAGATGACCGTGTTGCTGGCCAATCCGCATGGCATTTATGGCATTTTCAGCCTGCGTGAGGTCTACGAATACAGTCGGTTCTGGGCCATCGGCAGCGGCGCTGACTACGCGCTGGGTGCCATCCATGCACATTATGACAACCCGGAAATGGATGCAGCGGAACTGGCGCGGATCGGCGTGGAAGCCGGTTGCGCGTTTGACGTGAATTCATCGCTGCCCATGACCAGCTATACCATTGACCTGGCAAAATCGTAATTTGCCAGGTTGATCCCGGAATCAGCCAGCCAAGGCAATCAGGAATACATCATGCAAGACATTCTGGAACGATTTGTATTTGAAGAAGCACCCGTGCGCGGTGAAGTCGTGCAACTGCACGATACCGTGCATGAAGTCATGAGCCGTCACAACTACCCGCCCGTGCTGCAAAAGCGCATTGGCGAACTGATGGCTGCGGCCGCGCTGTTGTCGGCCACGCTCAAGTTTGAAGGCACCATGATCATGCAACTGCACGGCTCCGGCCCGGTAAAGCTGATTGTGGTGGAATGCACCAGCGATATGACGCTGCGTGCCACTGCACGTTGGGATGGCGATATTCCGGATGCAGAACTGGGTGATTTGCTGGGCAAAGGCCGTTTTATCATCACGCTGGACCCGGACGAAGGCGAAACCTATCAGGGCATCGTGGCCTATGAAGCGGGTCAGACGGTCGCGCAAATCATTGAACATTACATGCAGCATTCCGAACAACTGGAAACCCGCATGTGGCTGACCAGCCAGAACGGTGGCGCAGCGGGTTTGCTGGTGCAAAAAATGCCGGCGGGAAAGGGCGACGCCGATGCCTGGGATCGCGTGCAGAAACTGGCTGAAACCATCACCGACGATGAACTGTTGGGGCTGGCCCCGCGTGATGTGTTGTACCGCCTGTTTCACCAGGAAATCGTCCGCGTATTTGATCCGCAAACCCCGCGCTTTGCTTGCACCTGCTCACGTGAGCGCGTCGGCGGCATGCTCAAGATGGTGGGTCGCGAAGAAGTGGAAAGCGTGATTGAAGAGCGCAAGAAGGTCGACGTAACCTGCGAATTCTGTGGCAAGGAATATGAGTTTGACGCCGTCGATGTCGCGCAACTCTTCACGGGCGCAGCCCCGGTGCCTCCAGGTCCGCAAGTACATTGATGACCCGTTGATCGGTCACCCGAAAAAAGGCGCCTGCAGGCGCCTTTTTTGTTGCCCGCCGCGCCGTATATGCCACAGCGGCGCTACAAGATTTCCCGCATCTTCTGCCAATTGCCGGCTGTTCAGCCACAATGACAACAGCTTATGCATTGGTGATATGGCCCGCTTCAAACCGGCAGTATCACGCAAGTTCATGAAATAAAGACGTTTTTGTGAGGCTGGTGCGGTTCCGGCCTTGGGCAAACCGGATTCTGATTTCAGGAGTAAAGCATGCAGGCTCGCTGGTTTCTGGCAGGAATGGTGCTGGCTGCAACGGCCAGTCAGGCGTTCAGTGACGATGATGTCATCCGCCTTGGCAACCTCAAATTCGCCCACTACGGCGCGATCTCTTATATGAAAGAACTGGCGCCCAAATGTGGCATCAAGATTGAAGAGCGCATGTTCGCCAAGGGGCTCGATATCATGCCGGCCATTGTGGCAGGGGATATCGATGTCGCGGCCAGTGCGGCCGATGCCGCCATTGCCGGGCGGGCCGGCGGTGCGCCGATCTACGCTGTGGCGGGTTTTGCCAAAGGTGGCGCGCGCATTGTGGTGGCAGCAGGTTCGCCCATCAAGAAGGTGGCCGACATGAAAGGGAAGAAGATCGGCGTGGCACGCGGTGGGGCGCAAGAACTCTTGTTGTTGGCCGAACTGGCCAAAGCGGGACTGACCTGGTCTGACCAACCCGGCAAAGACGTGCAGATTGTCTATCTGCCATTTGCTGATCTGAACCAGGCGCTGATGCAAAAGCAGATCGACGGTATGGCGCAATCCGAACCGCAAGCATCGCAAGCCATCAACAAGGGCTTTGGCACGGAACTGCTCAAGCCGTATGACACGCCCATGGGGGAACCCATCCGTACCTTGGTGATGACGGAAAAGCTCTATAACAACAAGCCTTTGGCGGCCAAGTTCATGAAATGTTTTGTGCAGTCCACCCGCGCGTTTATGGATGATCCCAAACTGGCGCAGAACTATGTCGTCAGCAATATGTTCAAGGGCCAGATTACCGCCGACGACTACAAAGACGCCATCGAAAACTCGCCGTTTGCCTATGAACTGACGGTGGAGCATATCCAGACCACCACAGACTTCATGGTCAAGTACGGGGTAGGGCGCATGGCCAAACCGCCAGTCGCCAAAGACTGGGTGAAGCTTGATCTGCTGGATCAGGCCAAAAAGTCGCTCAATGTGAAGTGAGGCAGTGTGGCTGAATCCCGTTATAAAGCCGCGCTGCGCGGCGTGTGGGTGCCACTGGTGCTGTTGATCTTGTGGCAGTTGGCGGCAACCCTCAAATGGATCAACCCGCAGGTCTTGCCATCGCCAGTTCAGGTGGTGGTGCGCTGGTGGGCCTATCTGACCCCGGCTGATCCCTACGATCCGGCCAGTGGCGGCAGGCTGGCCTGGTTGTTTTCGGGCGAGCTGATCCGTGACGCCATCGGTAGCCTGACCCGCGTGGTGTCCGGCTTTGTCATTGGCACTGTGCTGGCACTGCCGTTGGGGTTGGCGATGGGTGCGAGTACCCGCGTGAATGACTGGTTCAACCCGCTTGTTCAACTCATCCGGCCTATCCCGCCCATCGCGTTTATCCCGCTGTCGATCTTGTGGTTTGGCCTTGGTAACCCCCCGGCCATCTTTCTGATTGCGTTAGGTGCGTTTTTTCCGGTGTTGATGAACACCATTGCCGGCGTACAGCATGTGGATGTCATTTACTTGCGTGCCGCGCGCAATCTGGGCGCAGACCGCTTTACGCTATTTACGCGGGTGATCATGCCGGCTGCCACGCCGTATATCTTGTCCGGCGCGCGCATCGGCATGGGTACGGCGTTTATTGTGGTGATCGTGGCGGAGATGATCGCCGTGAACAACGGCCTGGGTTTTAGAATCCTGGAAGCACGCGAGTACTTCTGGTCCGACAAGATTATCGCCGGCATGCTCAGCATTGGCCTGATTGGCCTTGCGATCGATCTGATCATGGCCCGTATTAACAACCATCTGCTGCGTTGGCACCGTGGCCTGGAGCGTGACCGTGGCTGAACCGCAAATCCGCATTGCGCACGCCAGCAAAGTGTTCACCTCTGCCGGCGGTGATATTGAAGCCCTGCGCGACATCAGTATTGATATTCCGGCTGGGCAGTTTGTCTGCCTGCTAGGGCCCTCGGGCTGCGGTAAATCCACGTTATTGAACGCCGTGGCGGGGTTTTCTCTGGTTACCAGCGGGCAGATACTGGTCGAAGGCAAACCAGTGACCGATACCGGCCCGGATCGCGGCATGGTCTTCCAGGAATACGCGCTGTTTCCGTGGATGACTGTCGCGCAGAACATCGGCTTCGGCCTGCAAATCCGCAAAACACCCGTCGCGACCATCAAACAAACGGTAGATCGGCTACTGGAAACGCTGCGCCTCACTGAATTCAAAGATCGCTTTCCCAAGGATTTATCTGGTGGCATGCGTCAGCGTGTGGCCATTGCGCGGATTCTGGCGCTCGATTCCCCCATCATGCTGATGGATGAACCCTTTGGCGCGCTGGATGCACTTACCCGCCGCAGCCTGCAAGATGAACTCTTGAAGATTCAGGCGTCCCTGAGAAAAACAGTGCTGTTTGTCACGCACAGCATCGAAGAATCGATCTACCTGGCCGACCGGATCATCGCGCTCTCATACCGGCCAGGCACGGTGAAGCTGGATATCGCAGTGGATTTACCGCGCCCGCGCGATGCCAGTTCGGCTGAGTTCAACGCGCTGAAACGGCAACTGGCAGAAGTGGTGATGCATGAACAGGAACGGCACCAGGAGGCGGAGGTGCGTGGGTTGACGGTGGATTAAAACCCGCTCCCTGGCTGCGCCAGGTGAGCCTCTTCCTCCGCCGTATTCTCCCGGCCCAAGACCGCATTGCGATGCGGAAACCGCCCAAACGCCTCAATCACAGCATGATGCTTCACCGCAAACTCGTAATAGCTTTGCATCTCCGGATCGTCTTTGAACTGCGCCATCAGAAAAACACAGCGGTGCTGATGTACCAGGTCTTCTGAGTGCTCCAGCGGCAGATAGAAAAACACCCGCTGTACCGGCGCAACCTGCTTGTCCCAGCCGTTCTGGATGGCCACCTCAGCCCAATGCCGGGCATGTTCATCTTGCGCAAAGGCCTGGGCGGAGTCCCGGTACAGGTTGCGGCTGAACTGATCCAGCAGGATCACCAGCGCCAGCGCGCCTTGCGGGTCTTTGGCCCAGCCATCAAGCTTGCCTTTGGCGGCATCATGCAATGCACTTTCAAAGTGGCGGCGGATGACGTGATCAAACGCGTCGTCTTTCTCAAACCACACTTTGCGTGGCTGGTTGAAGTCCGGGTCATCCGGGCAGCCAAACCAGAAGGCCAGCACGGTATCGGGCGTGACTTTGTGTGGCCGGCGGCCGGATTTAACCTTGCCTTCCGGGCTGGCGCGGTGAATGAGTGGCGTGTCAGACATGGCAGCGTCGTTACAACGGGAATGTTTCAGGATAACGCGTTGGCATGAAGTGCGCCAAACCACGCCACAGGCGGCCCGCCAGGCTTGACCGCGGGCGCGTTGCCAGTGCAGACTGCCCGCCATGAATTTTTTAACGAAACCCGCTTTCACGCATTGGTGGCGCTTCTCATAAGAGCAGTGCGTGGTTTCGTCTGTAAAACCCGGATTCTGCTCACGTCGGCAAACCGGGTTTTTTTATGCGCGGCGTGCCGGCAGGGCACTCGGCAAACGATTTGAGGCTAGAGAACGTCATGTCTACCAACACCGTCACTTCCAGCGACATCATCCTGACCGGCGACCGCACTACCGGCCCGTTGCACCTTGGCCACTTTGTCGGCTCCTTGCGTAACCGCGTCGTACTGCAGGATGTCTGCAAGCAATACCTGCTGCTGGCCGATACCCAGGCGCTGACCGACAACATGGGTAACTACACCAAGGTGAGTGAGAACGTGCTGCAAGTGGCACTGGATTACCTGGCGGTGGGGATTGATCCGGCCAAAAGCACCATTTTTATCCAGAGCCTGGTGCCAGAGTTGCCTGAACTCTTTTCGTACTATCTGAACCTCGTGACCGTCTCGCGGCTGGAACGCAACCCGACGATCAAGGACGAAATCAAGCTGCGCGGCTTTGAACGTGACATCCCGGCGGGTTTCATGACTTACCCGGTGGCTCAGGCTGCGGACATCAGCGCGTTCAAGGCGACGGTCGTGCCAGTCGGCGCTGACCAGATCCCGATGATCGAGCAAACCAATGAGGTGGTGCGCAAGTTCAACGCCAGCGTGAACCAGGAAATTCTGGTCGAATGCCGTGCGCTGGTGCCGGAAAACGGCGCACGCCTGCCGGGTATTGATGGCAAGGCCAAGATGTCCAAGTCTTTGGGCAACTCGCTGACCCTGGGTGCGTCGGCTGACGATATCACCAAGGCCGTGAAGATGATGTACACCGACCCGAACCACCTGCGTGTGGCTGATCCGGGCCAGGTGGAAGGCAATGTGGTGTTTACGTATCTGGACGTGTTCGATACGGATGTCGAGAAAGTGGCAGAACTCAAGGCGCACTACCAGCGTGGCGGCTTGGGTGACAGCGTGATCAAGCGTTATCTGGAAGAAAAACTGCAAGCCCTGCTGGCTCCGATCCGCGCGCGCCGTGAAGAACTGGCGGCGAATCCGGATCATGTGATGGCCATTCTGAAGGCGGGCACCGAGAAGGCCCGTGAGCAGACGGGCAAGACGCTGGATGAAGTGAAGCGTGCCATGGGGATTGTTTACTTCTGATTGTGGCTCGTTGCGGCGAAGTGGTTAAAAAAGGCGGCTTTGGCCGCCTTTTTTATTACTGAAAAACCAGGGCGGGTTTGCGTAGCAATCCATCAGCAGCTAAACCCGGTAAAATCGCGTTTTTCCAGACAGTGAATCAGCCCATGCCGGTATGTGATGTTGTAATCGTAGGTGCCGGTGCGGCGGGGATGATGTGTGCCGCGACTGCGGGCCAGCGTGGCCGCAAGGTGGTGCTGATTGATCATTCCACCAAACTGGCCGAGAAAATCCGTATTTCGGGTGGCGGCCGTTGCAACTTCACCAATCTGGATGCCCGGCCGGAGTGTTATCTCTCTGATAACCCGCACTATGTGAAATCTGCATTGGCGCGGTATACGCAGCACGATTTCATCAAGCTGGTGCAAAAACACGGCCTCGGGTTTCATGAAAAGACACTGGGTCAGTTGTTTTGCGACGACGGCTCGCAAGCCATCATCGATATGCTCAAGGCCGAAGTGGATGACGGTGGCGCGACATGGCGCATGGGCACGGCCGTGCTGGCGGTCAGGCAAGTCGACGGCGGTTTTGAGGTCGAGACGGCAGCAGAAACCTGGCGATGTCAGTCACTGGTTGTGGCATCCGGCGGGTTGTCGATCCCGCAAATCGGCGCGACGGCGTGGGGTTATGAACTGGCAAAACAGTTTGGGCTGAACGTGTTGCCGACCTCCGCAGCACTGGTGCCACTGACGTTTCAGCCACAAGACTTGTGGACCGAACTGGCGGGTGTGGCGATTGATGATGTTGAAGTACGCAGCGGCAAAGGCAAATTCCGTGAGGCTATTTTGCTGACGCACCGTGGTGTTTCCGGCCCCGCGATTTTGCAGATATCGTCTTACTGGCTGCCCGGTCAGCCCATCATCATCAACCTGCTGCCGGATATGGATGTCGCAGAATGGCTGGCGTCAGCCAGTCGGGATGCCCATTTGCTGACAATCCTCTCGGAAAAACTCCCGCGTAGTTTCGCTCAGGCGTTCATTACCCGTTGGGGACAGAACCTGCCACTCAAGCAGTACAGCCCCAAACAACTGGCCAGCCTTGGCCCCGCGTTGCAGCAGTGGCAAATGGTGCCGTCCGGCACGGTAGGCTACAAAAAGGCTGAGGTCACGCGGGGTGGGGTGGATACGCGCGGCCTGGACTCCAAAACCATGATGGCCAGGTCTGTACCTGGTTTGTACTTCATTGGCGAGGTCGTTGACGTGACCGGCTGGCTAGGCGGGTATAACTTCCAGTGGGCGTGGTCTTCAGGCTATGCGGCGGGGGCCGCTGCTTGAGGCAAGGCTTGGCAATAAAAAAACGGCGTCATCAAGGCGCCGTTTTTTTATTGCGAAAAGGTCAGGGTCAACGCATCCGCATGCGGCTCATGATGCCGTCCTTGAGTACAAACTGGTGGAACAATGCGGCCAGAATATGAAGCCCTACGATGTAATACACGGCGTTGCCGACAAATTCATGGAAGTCTTTCACCGGCCCACGCAGATCAGGGTTGGCGGCAAAGAAATGCGGCAATGTGGTGCCAAAGAACGCGACGTCGCGGCCACCGGCCTGCACAAAGTAAATACCGGCCAGCGGCAGGGCAAACATCACCACATACATCAGAAGGTACAGCAGTCTGGCCGCACCGATTTGCCACAACGGGCCCGGCACGGGCCGCGGGGCAGGACGTGTAAAGCGGACTGCCACGCGCACACAGGCCAGAATCAGCACCAGCACGCCTGCCGTCATATGAATCATGGTAATAAACGGGCGGGACGGGTCGGTTTTGGGGACAAACCCACGATACTCAATCGCGGCCAGTGCAATCGCAAACAGTAAAAACATCAACCAGTGCAGCAGCACCAGTGAAGGCGCATAGCGGTTGGTTTGCATGAGCCCCATCCCCCTCGTTTGTCATCTCAAAAGCCGCCATCATGTCAGGGCGGACTTAATCAGCACTTAACACAAATCAAAAGCGCCCCGGTTTGACGGGGCGCAATTGAGTTTGCTGCAAAACATGGGGCGAATGCGATTAACGCAAGCCCAGCACGTCTTGCATATCAAACAAGCCACTCTTTTTATCTTGCAAGAAGCGTGCTGCACGCAGCGAGCCGGCCGAGTAGATCAGACGGCTGGATGCTTTGTGGCTGACTTCAACGCGCTCGCCCATGCCAGCGAAGATCACGGTGTGATCGCCCACGACATCGCCGCCACGCAAGGTGGCAAAACCGATGGTTGAAGGTGAGCGCTCACCGGTAATGCCTTCACGGTCATACACGGCGACGTCTTTCAGCTGACGGCCTTGCGCTTCGGCTACGACTTCACCCATGCGCAGGGCGGTGCCAGAGGGCGCATCCACCTTCATGCGGTGATGCATTTCCAGAATTTCGATGTCGTAACCGGTGGCCAGCGATTTGGCGGCGATTTCCAGCAGCTTGAACACCAGGTTCACGCCGACGCTCATATTTTGCGCGTACACCACACCGATCTCGCCTGCGGCAGTCTGAATCGCGGCCTTGTCGGTCTCGCTCATCCCTGTGGTGCCAATGACGATATTCACGCCGTGCTGGCGACAGACTTCAAGGTGCGCGAGTGTGCCTTCCGGGCGGGTAAAGTCGATCAGCACGTCGGCGTTGGCCAGGGTACTGATGTCATCAGTAATGAGTACGCCGCTTTCTTTGCCGAGGAAGGCGGTCGCATCCAGCCCTAGTGCAGGGCTGCCAGCACGATCCAGCGCAACGGCGAGTTCGCAATCATTGGCCTCGGCAACGGCCTCGATCAGCATGCGGCCCATACGGCCGCTGCTGCCGGCAATGGCAATTTTTAAAGACATAGTCGATATTCCATCAGTCAAACCGGCAAAGCGGATTACCTGGTTGCTGGCGCAGAGGCAGCCGGCGTGGCGGATGCGGATGCAGCAGCGGTGACCGGGTCATCCAGCGAAGGCGCGCTGGCGCTGTTGTCAGCACCCAGCTTGATCAGCTTGTTGGCTGGCAAGACATCGCCACCCCAGCTCTTGAGTTTGTCGCTTTCAAACACCACGTGGAATGTATGTTTTTCGCGCAACGAACCGCCCTTGGCGTCGGTGTAGATGTAATCCCAGCGGTCCGAATGGAACGGGTCGGTCAGGAGCGGCGTACCCAACACAAAGCGAACCTGGCTGCGGGTCATGCCTTCTTTCAGTTGCGTGACCTGATCCTGAGTGACTTCATTGCCTTGGGGAATGGCCAGTTTATAGGGGGTAAGAACGTTGGCGACATTGCAGCCGGCAAGGACGGAAGCGGCGGCAATGGCCAGAAAAAATGATTTGATATGCATGCGTCTGGGCTGTTTCACAACGTGGGTCGGTTGGAGCGTAGGGTGCAAACGCTATATCATAACCTGTTCTTGCGGCTTGCCGCAGCCACGTGGGTACAAGTTGTCGATACAGACTGTGAACCTGCGTGCAATACCATCTATAACCATGACGGGGTAAGCAATGAGCTCTGCTGCTGATCTGAAAGAAATGGGCCTGAAGGCCACCGGTCCCCGCCTGCGCATTCTGAATCTGTTCGAAAACAGCGAACAGCGTCACATGACGGCTGAAGATGTCTACCGGCTCTTGCTGGCCGAGAACATTGATATCGGTCTGGCGACGGTTTATCGCGTGCTCACCCAGTTTGAGCAGGCCGGCATTCTGGTTCGCCATCACTTTGAAACCGGCAAGGCCGTGTTCGAAATGAATCAGGGCGGTCACCATGACCATCTGGTCTGCATGAAGTGTGGCAAGGTAGAAGAGTTTTGCGATCCGGAAATCGAAAAACGCCAGGATGCCATTGCTGACAAGCATGGTTTTGAAATCCAGGACCACGAAATGTATCTGTACGGTTTGTGTGCAAACTGCCGTATCAAGTAACCGGTTATTGCCGCATGGCGGGAGACAGCGGTGATTGCATGGCTGGATGACAGCAACCGGTTTCCACCTTTACAGCATGCCATGGTGGAACCCAACGGGTTATTGGCGGCAGGCGGTGATCTTTCTCCCCAGCGCTTGCTGGCTGCGTATTACCAGGGGATTTTTCCCTGGTATATGCCGGGTGAACCGATCCTCTGGTGGAGCCCCAACCCACGCATGGTGCTGATGCCTGAGAAACTGCACGTACCCGGTTCTCTTGCCAAAACCCTGCGCAACAAACCGTACCGGGTCACCTTTGATCTGGTTTTCGACGAAGTGATCAACGGTTGTGCCTCGCCGCGGCGTGGGGAAAACCTGACCTGGATCAGCCAGGAAATTCGGGATGGCTACGGCGCGTTGTACCAGTTGGGTTATGCCCACAGCGCCGAATGCTGGATGGATAATGAACTGGTTGGTGGTTTATATGGCGTGGCCATCGGCAACATGTTCTACGGCGAGTCGATGTTCGCACGGCGGCCAGATGCCTCCAAGCTGGCATTTGTGCATCTGGTCAGGTATTTGCGTGAACATGGGTTTGGCATGATCGATTGCCAGATGCATACTGAACACTTGGCACGGTTCGGTGCCCATGAAATTGATCGGGACCAGTTTGCCCGTAAACTGGGAGAACTCGTGACAGCACCCAGGGCGCCGGCACACTGGCAATACGATTTTCACAATCCGGGAAGCTGATATGAACCCGCGTGGACACACGCTGCAACTTCAGTTTTACGCGACGACGTCTTACCCCTGCAGTTATCTGCCCGAGCGCATGGCACGTTCGCAAGTCGCTGTGCCGTCTGAATTGATCGATGCGCGTACCTACAGTCAATTGGTGCTGCACGGTTTTCGGCGTAGCGGGCAGTTTGTTTACCGCCCGCACTGCGATCACTGCCAGGCCTGTGTTCCGGTGCGTATTCCAGTGGCTGATTTCGTGGCCGACCGCTCCCAGCGGCGAGCACAGAAGCAGCACGGCAACTTGCGCACGCGCTTGCTGGGGCTGGAGTACTCAGAAGCGCATTTCCAGCTTTACCAGCGTTATCAGTTGATCCGTCACGCTGGCGGCGGCATGGATCAGGATAACCGCGAGCAATACGAGAATTTCATCCTCAAGAGCAATGTGGCCAGTTTTCTGGCCGAATTCCGCGATGACACCGGTGTACGCATGGTCAGTCTCATTGATCAGCTTGATGATGGTTTATCGTCCGTTTATACCTTTTATGATCCGGACATCACGGGCGCCAGTTACGGTGTCTTCAACATTCTGTGGCAAGTAGGTCTGGCTAAACAGCTGGGGCTACCCTATCTGTATTTGGGTTACTGGATCGAAGACTGCCGCAAGATGGCCTATAAAACGCGCTACCAGCCCATGGAAGGGCTGGTGAATGGTGAATGGCAGCGCCTGCCACCCGAGACGGCGCCAGCGCCAGAGACCAGCCGGGTTATTCCGCTGCACCAGAAATAACGCAGGCCCATCAGCATGAAAAAAGCCGGATCATTGATCCGGCTTTTTGTTTGCCAGGCGACAAGGTCAGTTCGCCAGCCCGTTATGACGCAACAACGCATCCGTTTGTGGCGCACGGCCCCGGAACGCGATGAATGATTCCAGCGCTGGACGGCTGCCACCCCGGGCCAGGATTTCCTTGCGGAAACGTGCACCGGTTTGCGGGTTCAGTACTCCGCTTTCTTCGAACGCTGCATACGCATCAGCAGATAACACTTCCGCCCATTTGTAGCTGTAATACCCGGCCGCATAACCGCCCGCAAAGATGTGGCTGAAACTATTGGGGAACCGGTGATAATCCGGCACGCGCGGGGCATCGAATTCTTCCAGCAACTGGAAGTAACGCTGCAGGGCGCGCGGGCCGGTTGCATCGACGTGCAGTTCCATATCGAAAACGCTGAACACGATCTGGCGGATCATGGCTGAACCGGACATGAAATTGCGCGCGGCCAACATCTTGTCGAACAAAGCCCTGGGCAGTGGTTCGCCGGTTTGTACGTGGCTGGTCAATTGCGGCAGCAGTTGCCATTCCCAGCAGAAGTTTTCCATAAACTGGCTGGGCAGTTCGACGGCATCCCATTCCACACCGTTGATGCCTGATACATCGCGCTCGTCCACTTCAGTCAGCAGGTGATGCAATGCGTGGCCGGTTTCGTGGAAGAGGGTAATGACGTCATCGTGCGGGAGCAGTGCAGGCTTGCCCTCTACGCCCTGAGCAAAATTGCAGATGATCAACGCAACCGGTGTTTGTACCGTGCCATCAGGCAGTTTGTGGCGGCTGCGGACTTCGTTCATCCATGCGCCCCCTTGCTTGCCTTCACGCGCGTACATATCCATGTACAGGCCACCAACGAGGCTGCCATCCTTGTTGCGCAGCTCAAAATAACGCACATCCGGATGCCATACCGGTGCATCAGCCGGTACAAATTGCAAACCGTACAAGGTCTCGACCAGATGGAAGAGCCCCTTGATCACGGTTGGCTCGGTGAAATACTGTTTCACGTCTTGCTCAGAAAATGCGTAGCGTGCTTCGCGCAGTTTTTCCGAGACAAAAGTCTGATCCCACGGCTGCAACGTCGAGATACCCAGTTCATCCTGGGCAAAGCGCAGCAATTCTGCACGATCTGCCTGCATGTACGGCTTGGCACGATGGCCCAGATCGCGCAAAAAGCCCAGTACTTCGGCCGGGGTATTGGCCATTTTGGTTTCCAGAGATTCCTGGCCGTAGCTGGCAAAGCCCAGCATCGCGGCGCCTTCCTGGCGCAGGGCGTGGATGCGATCAATCAGCGGCGAGTTATTCCAGTCGTTCTTGCCAAATTCTGCCGCGCGGGTGGCGTAGGCGTGGTACAGCTGCTCACGCAGCTTGCGGCTGGTGGCGTATTGCATGACCGGGAAATAACTCGGCATTTTCAGCGTGAGCTTGTAGCCGGTTTTGCCATCGGCCTGCGCCTGGGCACGGGCAGCCGCCAGATTGTCTTGTGGCAAGCCGTCCAGTTCGGCCACATCTTCGATGTACAGCGCGAAGTCATCGGTGGCATCCAGCACATTTTGGGAGAACCGCGTCGTCAGCTCAGAGAGTACTTCGGCGATTTCCTTGAAGCGTTGCTTCTCTGCGGTGGGCAACTCGGCACCAGACAGTCGAAAACCGCGCAAGGCGTGATCAATTACCACACGGCGGGCGGGCTCGAACGTGGCATAGGCCGGGCTGGCCGCAATCGCTTTGTAGTGTGCGTAGAGGGCTTCATTCTGGCCCAGCTCGGTAAAGAAATTGGAAATCCGGGGGATATTGCTGTTGTAGGCCTCGCGCAGCTCAGGGGTGTTGACCACGCTTTCCAGGTGACCCACGGTGCCCCAGGCGCGGCCCAGTTCTTCCAGTACTTCATCCAGTGGCAAGACAAAGCTTTCCCAGGTCGGGTTTTGCAGCTTTTCGGCACGGGCAACAGCCGCAGTGGCCGCCTCAAGCAATTGGTCAAGCGCGGGGGAGACGTGTTCCGGGCGAATGTCGGCATAACGCGGCAGGCCGGAAAAATCGAGCAAAGGATTGGCTTGGGTCATATAGGACTCGTTTAATATGAGTGCGGCAACCGGTCTGGCCGGTTCCACAGGGTTACGGGCCCGCGTCAGGCAAGCGCCCGGCGAAACCATCTATGGCCTTCATATGTCTAGATGTACGCGTCGTTCATAAATATCAAGCGAGAAATGCATGGCTGTTGAAACTTTTGAAGACCATCGACCCGTTGTGCCATCCACTGCATGGATTCATACCTCCGCACAGGTGATCGGCGAGACGACCTTGGGTCAGGATGTCTCCGTCTGGCCGGGCGCGGTCTTGCGTGGCGACGTGAATTTTATCCGGATTGGTGACGACACAAATATTCAGGATTGCAGCGTACTGCATACGACCCATCGACGTCCCGAAGACCCCAATGGCGCGCCGTTGATTATTGGCGAGCGCGTTACCGTGGGGCACGGTGTCATGCTCCATGGCTGCACCATTGGTAATGAATGCCTGATCGGCATGGGCAGCATTGTGCTGGATCGTGTGGTGATCGAGGACCATGTGATGCTAGGGGCCGGATCGCTGGTCCCGCCAGGCAAAGTGCTTAAATCGGGTTTTTTGTATGTTGGCCGACCAGCGCAGCAAGTACGCGCGCTAACACCGAAAGAGATCGCACACTTTGCCTATTCCGCCCAGCACTACGTGAAGCTGATGAAAAAGTATCGGGAGCGGGATGTTGCAGCGGCGCGTGATGCGGAACATGGTTGATCATCGCGTAGATCACCGCTCGCGCTGGTGCGAGGCCTGAAAGTCCGGAAAACCCGTTCAGTCAGGTAAGAAAAAAGGGGCCTTGGGCCCCTTTTTCTGTGTGCCGAGTCAACTCAGCTCTTTTGCAGTTGCAGCCAAAGGAAGTCGACGTGCGGAACGCTGGTGAGCACCTGCAGGGCGCGTGCATAGCTTGGTTTGGCACTGGTGCCAAGATTCAACAGATCGATCACGGCCAGACCCGAGAACTGTGAGCCGATAGGCAAGGTGCACGTGTTGCCAACGCCTTGGGTTGCGGTAAACAGAACTTTGAACAAGTTCTTCTTGCTCGATGCGTCAAACTGCAGAATCGTACCGCTGACATTGCAGTTACCTACCTGGAGTGTCATCCCGGTGAAGTTGCCGCTGCCATCTACCGTGATACGACTTGTGGCGGGACCCCACGTGCCTGCCAGGTCGGCCTGGGTCACTGCAAGCGCGTTGGCCAGGGAATAAGTATCAAAGGTCAGATCGCTGCTGGTCGGATCGGTAAACGAACTTTTGGGTACGAAAGTACCGTTATCGTTGAATGTGCCGTCCGTTGAGCCTATTGCGCGTTCACCCGCTGCCGCCCAGGTAGTCCCCGTGAAGTTCAGTGTTCCCTGGTTGTAAGTGCTGGTGGCATTTGAGAATGCGATCATTTCACCGTTTGGCGCAATGATTGCGAGGCTCTTGGCGCTGCTCGTCGGATTTGCGATAGAGGCACTGGTGGTCCAAAAACCTTCAACGCCATTGCCGACGTCTGCGGTCGAGCCTGCCTGCGGGTTTTGAACGGTAGGTACGGGCGTGGGTGCCGGCGTTGGAGCAGGCGTGGGGGTCGGCGTTGTGGCCGGGGCAGAGGTGGATGTGCTATCACCGCCGCCGCCACCACAAGCCGCCAGAACCAGAGACAAAGCAACTGCGCTTAATGCAAAAACCTGTTTCATAAAGAAAATTCCCTGAGGATCGACTGAATATGCGTATTGTGTGGCGTCGAGTATAAGCAAGTTCTGATGTTTGACCTCAAGGTTGAAGTAAGCAATTGTCCAACATGATGTGTAAGAAATAGGTGGCCGAATGATGACTTGGCGAGGCTGAGAATGATGTCAGTGGTATGAATGTACGTGGGCAGTTGGTTCTGCGTGCCCTGGCGTGTTTTTGTTTTTAACTGATTGAATTTAATAAATAGAATTGCATTGTTGAAAACCAGCCTCTGGCTTTTTTCTTCATGTGGATTGCTCAGTGGTGTTATTCATCTTTCGTTATTCCAACGCGGCTATTGCATCAAACTGTGTCAGTTCACGGCATTTCTGTTGACGTAAGAAATAAAACAAACAAGCTTGTATGTATTTGAATTTAATGAATTTTTCATAAATGTCCCGTGGGCCGATGAACGGCAGGCTCATGTATTTTTATGTATCAAACGGGCAACACTCCAGATTGCCGGACTGACCCCGCAACGCACTTCTTTACGCAATTTTTATATCCCTCCTCCAAGGCTTTATCAGGCTTTTATCTCTTCTTATCCACAATTCACGGTGTCCCAAGGTGCCTCTGAACAGGTTCTCTTCGGCGCATACGAGCCTGCTTCAGGCGATCCGCTGTGTGGTGAACTCTCGCCGTAGCTGCGCTACGAGAGCGGTTTACCCCTTGGCGGGGACCTCCACCAAGCCATTTGTTCAGCTGTTGGCATTGATCGTGGGGTACGGCTTGCAGCTCATCCTGAATCAAGCCCGTATGCAGTCGGCAAGACCCGGTCAGTGGTTCCAGAGCCCGCATCGAGTCGGGCATTCCATTTCAAGGAGAACGTCATGGACGTCGTGTATCTGCTCTTGATCCTGGCTTGCTGCGCAGCCATTCAGGGGCTGGTGGTTTTCTGCAGGTTCCTGGAGGCACGCAAATGAACTGGCTGTATGTGATGACGGCAGTCGTGTTCGTGCTGCTGCTGGGGTATCTGGTGTACGCGCTGTTTAATGCGGAGGACGTCGCATGAGCTCGTCAATCGTGTTCCAGACCGCCATGTACCTGGTGGTGTTGTTTGCGCTGGCCTGGCCCTTGAGCCGCCTGCTGGCCACCGCACTGGATGGCTCGCTCTCAAGCCGATTTGCTTTTCTGGGCAAGTCCGAGCGGGCGCTGTGCAAGCTCATGGGTATCAACGCCGATGAAGACATGCCCTGGTGGCGCTACGCACTGGCGCTGCTGGTGTTTCATCTGATTGGTGCGGTGTTTGTCTATGCGCAACAGCGTCTGCAAGGCAGCTTGCCGTTCAACCCGGCGCATATGGGCGCGGTTAGCCCGGATTCGTCGTTCAATACCGCGATCTCGTTTCTGACCAATACCAACTGGCAAGGGTATGCCGGCGAATCGACCATGAGTTATTTCACGCAGATGTTGTCGCTGGCTGCGCATAACTTCATGTCGGCCGCTACCGGTCTGGCGGTGGCCGTTGCGCTGATTCGCGGGTTTGTGCGGCGGAAAGCGTCGGGTGTGGGGAACGCCTGGCTGGATCTCTACCGCGCGACTGTTTACATCTTGCTGCCACTTTCGGTCGTGGTGGCCATGTTCCTGGTGGGGCAGGGGGTGATCCAGAACTTTGACGGTTACAAAGACGTCAAGCTGACCGAAACGGTGACTTATCAAGTGCCCAAAACGGGTGCAGATGGTCAGCCGGTCAAGGATGCCAAAGGCAACCCGGTGATGGTCGATACCAAAACCAGCACTCAGACCTTGCCGATGGGGCCGGTGGCCTCGCAAGAAGCCATCAAGATGCTGGGCACTAATGGCGGCGGTTTCTTCAACGCCAACTCGGCGCACCCGTATGAGAACCCCACGCCGCTATCCAACTTTGTGCAGATGCTGAGCATCTTTTTGATTCCGGCAGCTCTCGTGTTCATGTTTGGCCGCTGGGTGGGTGATGCTCGCCAGGGTCTGACCGTGCTGGGCGCCATGACGCTCTTGTTTGTGGCCATGGTGGGGGTTGAGTACTGGGCGGAAATCCACGCCAACCCGACCCTGACGCATCTGGGCATGTCCGGCTTGCCGGGCAATATGGAGGGCAAGGAAACCCGCTTCGGGATCGTGGCATCCAGCCTCTTTACCGTAATCACCACGGCGGCATCGTGCGGGGCGGTGAATACCATGCATGACTCGCTCATGCCGCTGGGCGGGCTGGTACCCATGTGGCTGATCAAGTTG
The DNA here is from genome assembly GCF_014645555.1 of Silvimonas amylolytica. Taxonomy (GTDB): domain Bacteria; phylum Pseudomonadota; class Gammaproteobacteria; order Burkholderiales; family Chitinibacteraceae; genus Silvimonas; species Silvimonas amylolytica. The sequence goes on from NZ_BMLY01000003.1 coordinate 28,974, forward strand.
GGCGAAGTGGTGTTTGGCGGCGTGGGTGCCGGGCTCTATGGCATGTTGATTTACGCCATTCTGGCCGTGTTCCTGTCTGGTCTGATGATTGGCCGCACGCCGGAATACCTGGGCAAAAAGATTGAATCGTTTGAAATGAAGATGGTCGCCATTGCCATCCTGGTGACACCGTGTCTGATTCTGGGCGGCACTGCACTGGCCGTGATGCTGGATGTCGGCAAGGCAGGCATGGCTAATCCGGGTGCACACGGTTTTTCTGAGGTGCTGTACGCGTTTGCCTCATCGGCCAACAACAACGGTTCTGCTTTTGCCGGTTTGTCTGCCAACACCCCGTTTTACAACCTGATGCTGGGTATTGCCATGTGGTTTGGTCGCTTCACCGTGATCATTCCGGTGCTGGCCATTGCCGGCAAACTGGCGGCCAAACCACGGCTGGCGCAGACCTCCGGTACCTTGCCAACGCACGGCCCGCTGTTTGTGATGTTGCTGGTCGGTACCGTGGTGATTGTGGGTGCGCTGACTTATATCCCGGCGCTGGCGCTGGGCCCGGTGATCGAACACTTGCAGCTGTTTGGTCGTTAAACAGCGCGGAGAATCAAGATGAGTAAAGCTGGATTGTCATTATTCGATAGCAAGCTCGCCATCCCGGCGATGGTCGAATCGTTCCGCAAGCTCTCGCCGGTAGTGCAATGGCGCAACCCGGTGATGTTTGTGGTGTGGGTGGGCAGCGTGGTGACCACGGTGCTCGGTGTGCATGCACTGGGCGGGCATGGCGAAGCGCCGGCGGCGTTTATCCTGGCCGTCGCGGCATGGCTGTGGTTTACCGTGCTGTTTGCCAACTTTGCCGAGGCGCTGGCCGAAGGTCGCGGCAAGGCGCAAGCCGATGCTTTGCGTGCCACGCGCAAGAACGGCGTGGCCAAGAAGCTGGCCAGTGCCTCACGCAATGCCAAAGTGCAGATTCTGGATTCCAGCTCGCTGCGCAAAGACGACTACGTGCTGATCGAGGCGGGCGATATTGTGCCGGCCGACGGTGAAGTGCTGGAGGGCGTGGCGTCGGTCGATGAATCGGCCATTACCGGTGAATCTGCACCGGTGATCCGTGAGTCAGGCGGGGACTTTTCTGCCGTGACCGGCGGTACGCGTGTGTTGTCTGACTGGCTGGTGGTGCGCGTCACCGCTAATCCGGGCGAGGCGTTTCTGGATCGCATGATCGCCATGGTGGAAGGCGCCAAGCGCAAAAAGACGCCGAACGAAGTGGCGCTGACTATTTTGCTGGTTTCGCTCACGCTGACTTTCCTGGTGGTGTGCGCCTCACTCTTGCCGTTTTCCATTTACAGCGTGACTGCGGCGGGTGCAGGTTCACCCGTCAGCATCACCGTGCTGATCGCGCTACTGGTCTGCCTGATCCCCACCACTATCGGCGGTTTGCTCTCTGCCATTGGCGTGGCCGGTATGAGCCGCATGATGCAGGCGAACGTCATCGCCACCTCCGGTCGTGCTGTAGAGGCTGCTGGCGACGTCGATGTACTGTTGCTGGACAAGACCGGCACCATCACGCTGGGCAACCGTCAGGCATCTGCGTTCATCCCCGCACCGGGCGTGGCCGAACAAGAACTGGCCGACGTCGCCCAACTGGCTTCACTGGCCGACGAAACACCGGAAGGGCGTTCCATCGTCGTGCTGGCGAAAGACCGCTTTAACCTGCGTGGCCGCGAGTTGCAAGATGCGCTGTTCATTCCGTTTACCGCACAAACGCGGATGTCTGGCGTCGATCTGGGGCTGCAGGCGTCGCTCAAGCCGCACGATGGTGATGTCGCAGTCGCTGCACCGGCGGCCCGACAGATCCGCAAGGGCTCGGCCGATGCCATCCGCAAGCACATGCAGGCGATGGGGGGAGACTTCCCGCAAGCAGTGGTTGATGCCGTCGATGACGTCGCTCGCCGCGGTGCCACACCGCTGGTGGTGGCGGATGGCAAAAAAGTGCTGGGCGTGGTCGAGCTGAAAGATATTGTCAAAGGCGGCATTAAAGAGCGGTTTGCCGAGTTGCGCCAGATGGGTATCAAGACCGTGATGATCACCGGCGATAACCGCCTGACCGCCGCTGCCATTGCCGCAGAAGCCGGGGTAGATGATTTTCTGGCTGAAGCCCGTCCGGAAGACAAACTTGCGCTGATTCGGGAGCATCAGGCTGCGGGCCGCCTGGTGGCCATGACGGGTGACGGCACCAACGATGCGCCTGCGCTGGCCCAAGCCGATGTCGCCGTGGCGATGAATTCGGGCACGCAAGCCGCCAAAGAGGCCGGCAACATGGTCGACCTGGACAGCAACCCGACCAAGTTGATCGAGATCGTCGAGATCGGCAAGCAGATGCTCATGACGCGTGGCTCGCTGACCACCTTCAGCGTGGCCAACGACGTGGCCAAGTACTTCGCCATTATTCCGGCTGCGTTTGCCGTGACCTACCCGCAACTGAAAGCGCTGGATGTGATGCATCTGAACAGCCCGGCTTCCGCCATCATGTCGGCGGTGATTTTCAATGCACTGATCATCGTTGCGCTGATCCCGCTGGCGCTCAAAGGCGTGAAATATCGTGCGCTGGGGGCCGGCCCGCTGTTACGCCGCAATCTGCTGGTCTATGGTCTTGGCGGCATTCTGGTGCCGTTTGCGGGGATCAAGCTGATTGATCTGTTACTGGGCGCTGCCGGCTGGGTTTAACCCTTTTCAGAATGGAATGCGCCAGCTGCACCGTATGTCTCTGGCGCATAAGGAGAAAACATCATGAGTACCCCAAACACTGCCAGCCTGATTCGCCCGGCGTTTACGCTGTTTGTTTTGCTGACTATCGTGACTGGTCTGGCTTATCCGCTGGTTGTAACCGGCCTCGGCAAAGCGTTGTTCCCTCAAGCTGCGGCAGGTAGCTTGATTGAACAGAATGGTCAGACTGTGGCCTCCAGCCTGATCGGCCAGAGTTTTAGCGGCCCGACGTATTTCTGGAGTCGCCCCTCTGCCACCGCCCCGCAGCCGGATAATGGCCTGGCCTCTGGCGGCAGCAACCTGGGCCCGACCAACCCCGCGCTCAAAGACGCCGTGAAAGGGCGGATTGACCTGATCCGCGGGGCGCACCCGGATCAAACCGGCCCCGTGCCGGCCGATCTGGTGACCACTTCGGCCAGCGGGTTGGACCCGCATATCTCGCCAGCGGCAGCGGCGTACCAGATTCATCGCATTGCCAAAGCCCGTGGCTTGAGTGACGAACAGGTGCAACTGCTGGTGGCGGCCAATACGGATGGCCCGCAGTGGGGGCTGTTCGGTGAGCCAGTGGTGAATGTGGTCAAACTCAATCTGGCGCTGGATGGATTGAAAAAGTGATTTGAAGCCTTGGCCCGCAAGGTGAATCGGGTTGCAAATCCACCTTGCGGGGCAGAACCAGGTCACCATTGCGATGACGACGTACTCACACCAAGGCGCTAACATAAGCCCATGACCGACCCCTCTCGCCCTGATCCAGACCAGTTGCTGGCCGAATTGAAGGCCGATGAAGCCGACGCCCACCGCGGTCGGCTCAAGATTTTTTTCGGCGCCAACGCCGGTGTTGGCAAAACCTGGGCCATGCTGGCGCAAGCGCATGCCCGGCAACGCGAAGGCGTTGATGTACTGGTCGGATTGGTCGAAACCCATTCGCGGGAGGAAACTGCGGCCATGCTCAATGGTCTGTCAGTGCTGCCACGCAAGGAACTGGACCACCGCGACAGGCAACTGACCGAGTTTGATCTGGATGCGGCGCTGGCCCGCAAACCGCAACTGATTCTGGTCGACGAACTGGCGCACAGCAACGTGGCCGGCAGCCGTCACCCCAAACGCTGGCAAGACATTGAAGAGTTGCTGGCAGTCGGGATCGACGTTTACACCACGGTCAACGTGCAGCATCTGGAAAGTCTGAACGATGTGGTCGGTGGTATCACTGGCGTGCGCGTGAGAGAGACTGTCCCCGATCGTGTATTCGATTCGGCCGATGACATTACGCTGGTTGACCTGCCGCCCGACGAACTGCTCAAGCGCCTGCAAGAGGGCAAGGTCTACCTCGCTGGCAATATCGCGCGGGCCAAAGAGTCGTTTTTCCGCAAAGGCAATTTGATTGCATTGCGTGAACTGGCCATGCGCCGGGCCGCAGAGCGGGTTGATGCCGAGTTACGGCGCGATCAACCCGCTGGCAGCAAGCCAGGCGAAACCCTGCTCGCTGCGATTGCCCCTGGGCCAGCCGGCGAAACACTGGTGCGCCACACGGCGCGGTTGGCCGGGCGGCTCAAGGTGGATTGGCGGGCGGTGACTGTGGAAACGCCCGCGTTGTTGCGCAGCCGGAACAAACTGGCCAGTGCCCGCCGTAATCTGGAACTGGCAGAAAGCCTGGGGGCACGCACCGCCTTGCTACCTGGCCCGCATGTCGCGCAGACGCTGGCCGATTACGCCGCTGATCATGATCTGGGCACAGTCATCATCGGTAAACCACCACGCCGCTTTAATCTGATGGAAAGCCAGGCCGCGCGCGTGGCGCGGATGGCACCGAGCCTGACCGTACAGATTGTGGGGGTCTGCGCCGCACCGGCAGAACGGCTGGACCCATGGGCCATGATTGGGCAACGCTGGCAAGGTGCAGTCTGGGCGCTGATTGGTTGCGGCATGACCACCATTCTGGCCGCACGACTGACGCAGATTTTCGATCTGGCCAACGTCATCATGCTGTACCTGTTGTCTGTGCTGCTGGTCTCGGTACGCTTTGGCCGGGTGGCCGGGGCGTTGTCCTCGCTGTTGTCCGTGGCGGCGTTCGATTTCTTCTTTGTGCCACCGCGCATGTCATTTACGGTGGCTGACGCACAGTATTTGCTGACTTTCGGCATCATGCTGGCCGTGGCGCTGACGCTCAGCCAACTCTCTGCCCGCTTGCGTTTTCAGGCGCAGATTGCCTCACGGCGAGAGCGGCGCACCGCGGCGTTGTACGAACTCTCTGAAGCGCTATCTGGCGCGCTGATGAAAGAGCAGGTGGTCGAGATCGCGCTGGCCCATCTGGCGCCGCGTTTTAAAACCGACATCGGCCTGGCGCTGCCTGATCTGACTGAGCACCTGCATCATGAGGGTGGCATGGCGCTAGACCTGGCCGTGGCCGACTGGGTGTACCGCCATGGCGAAGAAGCCGGGCAGGGTACCGGCACACTCGCCGCCGCCAATGCATTTTATCTGCCCCTGACGGCACCCATGCGTGTGCGGGGCGTGCTGGCGCTGGTCCCCAAAGGCGACTGGCTGGCGGATCGCGAAGAAAAGCGTTTTTTGCAAACCTGCGCCGCCCAGATCGGTCTGGCGCTGGAGCGTGTTCACTTTGTAGAGGTCGCCCAGAACGCGTTGGTCTCGATGGAAGGCGAGCGGCTGCGTAACCATTTGCTCTCGGCGATCTCGCACGATTTGCGCACGCCGATTACCGTGCTGCTGGGCCTTGCCAGCACGCTCTCGGAAAGCCCTTACGCGGCGCCCCCTGCACGAGAGATCGCACACCAGTTGGTCGGTGAGATACGTCGCATGAGTGATCTGGTGAATAACCTGCTGGATATGGCCCGCCTGCAAGCGGGCGAGGTACGTTTGCGGCGGGACTGGCAAGCGGTGGAGGAAGTCGTCGGCAGTGCGTTGCGCGCAGTGGAATTACGCCTTACCCGACACCCGGTGGACCTGGATATCCCGATCGCGCTGCCGCTGGTGGAATTCGATGCCGTCTTGATGGAGCGCGTGCTGGTCAACCTGATCGATAACGCCATCAAATACACGCCAACCGGAACGCCAGTGATCATCGCTGCCCGAGCCCTGCCTCAAGCCTTGCAGATCACGGTGAGCGATACCGGCCCAGGTATCCCGAAGGGCCAGGAGGAAACCATCTTCAACAAGTTCACCCGCGGCCAGAATGAATCGGCCACGACCGGGGTCGGCTTGGGGCTGGCCTTGTGTCGCGCCATTGTCGCTGCGCATGGTGGTACGATCATCGCCGGCAACCGTCCCGAAGGCGGCGCCCTGTTTACCGTGACACTGCCACGGCGCGAACCACCCGCCATGCCGGACCCGGAACACCCCGACCTGTTTTTATCGCCAGATGCCGCACCATGAGCACCCAGAAACCCGTCCTCGTCATCATTGAAGATGAACCACAAATTGCCCGTTTTGTAGCCATGACTGCTGAAACTGCAGGTATGCAGACCTGGCACGCCAGTACGGCCCGGCAGGGTTTGGTAGAGGCAGGCACCCGCCAGCCAGACTTGTTGATCCTGGATCTGGGGTTGCCTGACGGCGATGGGCTGGACCTGATCAGGGAAATCCGGGCGTTTAGCCAGGTTCCCATCCTGGTGTTGTCTGCCCGTAGCCAGGAAACGGATAAAGTGGCAGCGCTGGATGCCGGTGCAGACGATTACCTGACCAAGCCATTTGGGGTAAACGAACTACTGGCGCGTTTGCGTGTGCTGCTGCGCCGTCACGCGAAGGATGCACCTGGCGAGGGGCGCATTACGTTAGGCGACGTCGAGATTGATCTGGTGGCCCGCACCGTCCGCAAAGCGGGTGACGCGGTGCATCTCACGCCGATCGAATACCGCCTGCTGGCCACCATGATCCGCCACGCCGGCAAAGTGATTACCCACCGGCAGCTATTGCTGGAGGTATGGGGGCCGGCCTATGTGGAACACAGCCATTATCTGCGGATTTATATGGGACATTTGCGGCAAAAGCTGGAGGATGAACCGGCGCAGCCCAGGCACCTGCTGACCGAATCCGGCGTGGGGTACCGCTTGTTATTGCAGAACAATTGAACGGCTGGCCAGCATTGGCGTGCAATCTGTCATTTGGCCTGCGAACCCCGGGGCTCATGCCAACACCAGATTCACCCCTGCGGCTCTCAATCCCGCCAATGCAGCACCATCGGCCTCTTTGTTCACGATGACCCCCGCCACGTCCCGCACTTTGGCAATCACGTAGGCGGATGCGGCGTTGAGCTTTTCTTCCGATGCCAGGACGTAGGTCTCTGCCGCCCGCGCCATCAGGGCACGTTTGACGTAGGTTTCTTCCAGATCCCCGGTAGATAGCCCCGCGTCGGCATGCACGCCTGTGACGCCCATAAAGAAGAGATCCGCCCGGATACGTGCCATGGCTTCTATGGCGCAAGCCCCGACATTGACCACAGAGTGCTTGAACAAACGGCCGCCTATCATCACCACCTCGACACCCGGATGATTGACCAGTTCTACCGCAACGCTGGGGCTATGCGTCACGACCGTGGCGCGCAGCCCTGGCGGCAGGTTGCGGGCGATCTGCACGGCGGTAGTGCCACCATCCAGCAACACGATCTGGCCTGGTTCGATCATGTGCGCGGCCATTTGGGCAATGGCGGCTTTGCCGGTCGTGGCCACATGCTGGCGCTGCGTGAAGTCGCCAATGGCAGCAGAGACCGGCAATGCGCCGCCATGCACGCGCTGGACTTTGCCTTCAGCGGCAAGTTCACGCAGATCGCGGCGAATGGTGTCTTCGGACAAACCCAGTTCCTGGCTTACCGCCTTGGCCTGGATCTGGCCGGTGCGCTGCAGAATATCCAGCAGATATTGCTTGCGCTGACTGGTCAGCATGACTTTTTCCTTTGCGCGTTTGCACGAAATTTCTTGTTAATTCACGAAATTGCATGATAGCGTGAAAAAGGACTCAAGCAAACCCCTGGAGACAAGCATGGGCACTACGGCGGATCGCGTACGGATCGTGGATGTAAAGGTGTTGTCGGATGACTGGTACGTACTGAAAAAGACGACGTTCGACTTTCAGCGTGCCAATGGCGAGTGGCAGCGGCAAAGCCGTGAGACCTATGACCGGGGTAATGGTGCGACCATCCTGCTGTACAACCTGGAGAAACGCACGGTGGTGTTGATCCGGCAGTTCCGCTTGCCGACATTTGTGAATGACTACCATGGCATGTTGATCGAGACGGCGGCAGGCCTCCTGGATAAGGCATCTCCAGAAGCGCGTATTCGTGAGGAAGTGGCGGAAGAAACCGGTTACCGCGTGCATGAGGTCAACAAAGTGTTCGAAGCCTTTATGAGCCCCGGCTCGGTGACGGAAAGACTCTACTTCTTTGTGGCTCAGTATGATGACGCGCATCGCCTGGCCAGTGGCGGTGGCGTTGCAGAAGAGGGAGAGGACATCGAGGTGCTGGAACTGCCGTTTGATCGTGCCATGCGCATGATCCAGACCGGCGAGATTGTTGATGGCAAGACCATCATGTTGCTGCAATACGCGGCACTCAATCTGTTTCACAACGCGCTGTAAAACAAAACGCCCGCGTATAGCGGGCGTTTTCGGGCCTGACCGGTGCTTACTTCAGCGCGGCCAGTGCGGCATCGTAATCTGGCTCGTTGGCGATTTCCGGTACGAGTTCGGTGTGGACGACCTTATCGTTGGCATCCAGCACGACCACTGCACGTGCGGCAACGCCAACCAGCGGGCCACCGGCAATCTCTACGCCGTAGTCGTTCAGGAACTGACGGCCACGCATCAGCGACAAGGTCTGCACATTGTTCAGGCCTTCAGCGCCGCAGAAACGGTTTTGGGCAAACGGCAGGTCAGCAGAGATGCACAACACCACGGTGTTATCGAGCTTGCTGGCTTGTTCATTGAACTTGCGCACGCTGGTGGCGCAAGTCGGGGTGTCGATGCTCGGGAAAATATTCAGTACTTTCTTCTTGCCGGCAAAGGCAGAGAGCGATACATCGGCCAGATCTTTACCCACCAGGGTAAAAGGCTTGGCTTGACTGCCAACGGCGGGCAGTGCGCCATTGACCGGAACCGGATTGCCGCCGAGGGTCACTTGGGACATGAAAATCTCCAGGGAACATGCAGTGTGGGAGGCCCGGCCGGGGGAAACCGGCCGGGAGCACTTTTGTAGATGAAGCTGGTGTTTTTTTTGTAGATGTCCTGCTGCAATGTGCAAGCGGACAGCTCAGCAAATGAGGTTAACAGGCCGGCATTTCAAGAGGATGGCAGTGTCTGCCATGGATCAGGGGTAGAACCAGTAAAGCGAATAGCCGCTGGCACCCAGACCGTGTGCATCCAGTTGCAGAAACACATGGAGTTCATCGTTCACCGTCAGGCCAGCCCGTTTTTTCTCATTGGCGACCAGATAATCACGTGCAGAGAATACCTTCTTGGCCACGACTTCTTCCTGCGCATTGGTGAGCGTCAGTTCCAGCGAAGGCAAAGCCTGGTCGTAGGGTGCGAGGTTGCGCAGCGAGGCCGAGAGCTGGATGAGCTCCGGGTGATCGGGTACGAAGATCAGTTCTGAATAGTCTGAACGGAGCAGGCCTGCGTTACGTGGCAATGGCAAATCGCAACCCGCCACCTGACACAACGAGGACAGCGGCGGCCGCAACCACGGGAAGTTGACGGCCAGTTCGTTCCGGTAACGGATCCCGATTTGTAGCAGCACGGCAAGGACCAGTAGCAAGGCCAGCGGGATAGCCGCAAGGTGCCATTTTGATTTTGCTTGTGGCAGTGCCAGCAGGGCTTCATCTTCTGCTGTGCGAATCGGGCGGTAGCCCTCACGCTCTTGTTCTTCGGCTGACCAGGTTTGCAGTGGCACGGTAAAAACCGGCTCTTCATGTTCTGGCGTGGTCAGCGGTTCAGTAGGGGCGACAGGTGCCGGTGCTTCGGCGGGGGGCTCTGCCGGCGTGAGTGCAGCGGGCGCCGGAGCTGGTTCCGGTGTCGCAACGTAATCATCGTAGTCGCGCGCTTCGGCTTCTGCGGCGACTGCGGCAATGGCCTGAACGTAATCGTTCTGCAGCCACTCACGCATGGTTTCGGCAGGCGGCGGAGCAGGAGTGGGCTCTGGAGCCGGCAACGAGGGCGCATGCATTGCCACGGCAGGCGCGGGCTCAGGTGCTACCTCTGTCGTGGCGGGTGCAGGTTGTGGTGCTGGCCGGGGCGCGGCTACTGGCGGCGGCGGGACCACTGCGGGTGCTGGCTGTGGAACCGGTATAGCGACGGGCGTCGGCGCTGGGGCAGGTACGGGGCGCGGTACTTCTACGGGTGGCGTCGGTACGAACACCGGTGCAGGAGCCGGGTGCGCTGTTTCTGGTTTTGGAGCCGGCGCTGCAATGGGTGCCGGCGCGGGCTGGCTCGCCGGCGTAGCGGGTTTAACCTCTGCTGCCGGTTGCGGTGTTTCCGGGCGAGCTACTTCAGCCTCAGGCGTCGGTGCATCCGGCAAACGCTGCTCCAGGCTGTCACGCGCATTGAAGATGAATGCACATTTGCCGCAACGTACTTTGCCGCCGTGGGCAGCCAGTTGCGGTTCAGTTACCTTGAAGGCGGTGCGACAGTTGGGGCAGCGCGTGATATAGCTCATGGCCGCGATTCTAGCTGTTAACGTCAGACTGGTCACGACAGGCTCCGCAGGTTGTCACCCTGAATACGCAGCCAGGCGATGTAACCCGCGGAATATGCGATGATCGTGGGCCTTGATCCCGTTCAGGAATTGTACCCAGATGACCCCTTCGGCCAGCCCGGTGACTCACGCCCGCGTTTTGGGGCTAGCCATTCCCATTGCGCTGGCTAATCTCACCCAGCCCTTGCTCGCTGCGGTGGATACCGCCATGGCCGGGCATATGACAGACACCTCCGCCATCGGTGGCGTTGCACTGGGCGGCGTGTTTTTCAGCTTCATTTTCTGGGGATTTGGTTTCTTGCGCATGGGCACGACCGGTCTGGTTGCGCAGGCCTGGGGGGCGCGGGATTATCTCGCGTTGCGCGATAACCTGTGGCGGGCAATGTTGTTGGCATTCGCGATTGGGGCCTGCGTGTTAATGCTGCAAACGCCACTTATCGCGCTCACGATCCAGTTGCTGGGCGGGACGTCGGCGGTACAAACAGATGCCATCACCTATGCCCATGCCCGTATCTGGTCAGCGCCCCTGGTCCTGGCCAATTTCGTGGTACTGGGATACCTGTTGGGCGTGCAGCGTGTGCGCCAGGCGCTGGCCCTGCAACTGTGGGTTAATCTGGTCAATGTGCTCGCCGTCTTTTTGTTTGTTCGCCACCTGCAGTGGGGTGTTGCAGGGATTGGTTATGCCACGGCCTGCGCGGATCTGGCGGGGTTTGGTGCAGGGCTGATGGTTATCCGCCGCCTGTTGCCACGAGGTCTGCCACGCGTGCGGCGCGCGGACCTCATGCGCGCGGAACCACTCAAGCGCCTGGCGTTGATCAATCGCGATATTTTCCTGCGCACGCTATTGCTGCTGGGTAGCTTTGGCTGGTTTGCCCATGCTGGTGCGCATCAGGGGGATGTAATTCTGGCGGCCAACGCTTTATTGATGAATTTCCAGACCTTCATGGCTTATGGGCTGGACGGACTGGCACATGCCGTAGAAGCACTGACTGGCGAGGCCATTGGCGCGCAACAGCGGGATCGACTGGTACGTGCCATTCGCATCAGCGCGCTGTGGTCTGGTCTGCTGGCGCTGATCTTTACCGTGGTCTACGCCACCACAGGCAACAGCATTGTGGCGCTGCTGACCAACCAGAGTGCCATTCGCCTGGCTGCTGCGCAGTTCTTACCCTGGGCGGTATTGATGCCGGTGGTGTCGGTATGGGGGTTCTTGATGGATGGCGTTTACATTGGCGCAACCCGCACGCGTGATCTGATGCTATGCATGCTGGTTTGCACGGCGTGTTTCCTGGCGTTTGCCCTGGGTTTGCAGCGAATCTGGGGTAATCACGGCCTGTGGTTGGCGATGACCCTGTTCATGGCCCTGCGTGGGGTGACGCTGGCCTGGCGTTTGCCGAGGGTGCTGCGCGTGGTGCAACCGGCGCACGCCGTGTGATGCTGGTCAGGATCAGGACCGCAAAGAACAGCAACGTCGCGACATTGAGCATGCCGCCGGCCTGGCGCACTGCGGGCCAGTGTGCCAGGTCCCCGACAACCCGGAGCAGCAGTGTGATTTGCAGCAACGCGAGCGGCGCGTAAAACATCGGTCGGTAGCGCAAGCGGCAGCCCGTGAGTGCGGGGATGATAATCGGGGCGTGTCCAAATACCATGCCGACAACAAACCCGATAAACACCATATGCAGCACGGCATCGTAATGTGGCATACCCGGAACGAATGGTTGCGCACCGTGCCAGGCGAGTAATGCGCCGGCGAGCGCCAGCCAGGCATAACCGCTCAGCAAACAAGCGGCGATATACCGTGTCAGGCCATGCTGGCGGAGATTGCGACGGGCTATATCTTCCCGCATCAACCAGAGAGCGACGTTTAACAGCCCCAACCCCAATATCGTCGCGTACCAGAAAACGGCGAGTATTGCGCCTGTCACCAGCATCGACAGGGGGAGCCAGGCGCGGCGGGCAGCCTGTTGTGCCTTGGGCATCAGACGAGTCAATTCCAGGCGCTCACCGGCGATGGTCAGCACGAGAAAGACCATCCAGCCAGGTACGGCTAGCCAAGGCGCATGGCTATACCAGAGGACGAGATCTCCGGCCAGCAAACCCAATACTGCAATCACCAGAAAAGCGTTGAATGGCGCGGGTTGTATCCGGTAGACCTGAAGGCTGGCCAGGGTGAGCAGCCCCGCACCGGCGATCATCAATATCATGCCGGGCGTGGGCCAGAAGACGGCGGCCAGCGTGCCGATGGCGGTCAGCGCGGGTGCCAGCATGGCCCAACCACTTCGTAATGCCATAGCGCGCTCCAGGGCAATCAAGCTGCCAAAGAAGCCGCAGACCATCAGGCTGCCGTGATCAATGATCAGTGCCCCGTTGCCCACTGGCAGAACAAAACCGAGCCGTGCCAGGCCACCGTACATGCCCGCCAGCAACGCGCTGATGGCCAGGAGCAGTAAAGGCAGCGCAGTACGCTTCATGTTATTCGTCCCAACCAAAATGGGCGCGAGCGCGTTCGCTCATCAATGTGGGGGACCAGAGTGGGGCCCATACCAGTTCGATTTCAATGGCATGCGTTGTGCCGAACAGTGGGGCTAGCGTATCGTGCACATCTTCTTGCAGCATGTTGCTCATGGGACAGGCGGGGGTGGTCATGGTCATGGCCACATGCAGCGTATCTGGCGTGACATCAATGCGGTACACCAGACCCAGATCGACAATATTGATGCCGATTTCCGGATCGATCACGTTTTTGAGCGCTTCGCGCACGGCTTCGGCAGAGAGGCTGGACATGATCGATTAACCGTCGGGAAGATGGCTCTGACCTTAGCACCGCAAACAGCTATAATCAATATATAAAATACATATTAAGGAAGCGTCATGCGCCTGAATGTCTTTACCGACTATTGCCTGCGCACGCTCTTGTACCTGGGCGTGAATAATGACGGATTGGCCACGCGCAGCGATATTGCCACTGCCTACGGCATCTCTGATAACCACTTGATGAAGGTGGTGAACTGGCTGGCGCGGCAGGGGTATATCGAAACTGTACGTGGCAAGGGCGGTGGCATGCGGCTCGGGCGTACGGCAGACCGTATCAATATCGGAGAACTGGTCCGCGCCAGTGAGTCGGATAGTCCGTTGGTAGAGTGTTTTGATCGCGAGCACTCAGCATGCCGGATCGACTCTGTCTGTCGACTGAAGTTTGTGCTGGCCGAGGCGCTTGAAGCACTTTACAAAGTGCTGGATCAATATGTTTTGTCTGACCTGCTCACGGACCCCCGTCCGTTGGCAAAGATGCTGCATGTGGTGCCTGCCGAAATTCCGGTCAAACAATCAGCAGTATGAGCAAACGGGGCAGTGGGTTGCCTGATCTCAAAACAACCTACAAAAAAAACACCGCATAAAGCGGTGTTTTTTTTGTAGCGAGGGTGAATGCGCCTTATACGTCTGCCTTGCGCGTGCCCGACAGACAAACCCAACCGTCTTCCTGGCTAGCAGGCAGGAAATTGAACCACACACCGTAGATCGCCACGATTTCATCGGTCTGCTCCTGCAAAATGCCGGAGAGCGCAATATGGCCACCTGCACGCACACGACCAGCCAGCAACGGCGCCAGGGTCTTGAGCGGGTTGGTCAGAATATTGGCGACAACCACATCGTACTGCCGTTGTGGCGCGGCATCTGGCAGGAAGAATTCGATCTGCACGTTATTCTGTTCAGCATTTTGGCGTGATGCCACCATGGCTTGCGCATCAATGTCGACACCATGTGTTTCGCCCGAACCCAATTTCTGGGCGGCAATGGCCAGAATGCCGGAGCCACAACCGTAATCAAGAACCGTCTCACCTTGCTGGATATTGTTATCCAGCCAGCGCAGGCACAAGCGGGTGGTCGGGTGGCTACCGGTGCCAAAAGCCAAGCCTGGGTCGAGTACGATGTTGATGGCGCGCGGATCAGGCGATTCGTGCCAGGTAGGGGTGATCCACAGACGATCGGAGATATGGATCGGGTCAAACTGGGATTGTGTCAGACGTACCCAGTCCTGTTCTTCCACAATCTGCACGACATACAGCGGATTCGGGATACCCACTGCGTTGGCGGCCGCGGCGACCAGGAATTCCGGTGCTGCGCCGTCTTCCAGCAAGGCGACAACAATGCTCTTTTCCCACAATTGTTCGAGCGGTTCGCCTGGCTCGCCAAAAATGGGTTTTTCTTCAGCGGTGCCGGCGGTTGCGTCCTCGATCGATACGGAGAGCGCACCGAGATCAAACAGGGCGTCAGAAAGCGCCTCGGCATGCCGGGAGTCGGTTTCGATACGAAGTTCTTGCCAGGACATGATGCTGCCTTAGGACCAAATGACTATTTTCTCACTGCAGCACGCTGATCCGCAACGCTATTTCAGCTTTTGCTTGTTGAGTGTGGTATCGCACAAAACAAAAAACGGAGCCAGAGCTCCGTTTTTTGTTTTGCCCTGAAGGCAATCAAACGACCTGGTTTTCCAGCAAGGCGCGGATTTCCGGCATCTTGTGTTCCAGGTAGTGAATGCTGGTGCCGCCCTTGGCAAAGTTGGCGTCTACCAACAATTGCTGGTGCAGCGGAATGTTGGTGTTGATGCCTTGCACCACCATTTCCGACAGGGCAATGCGCATGCGGGCCATGGCCTGCTCACGCGTGTCGCCGTAAGTGATGATCTTGCCGATCATTGAGTCGTAGTTGGGCGGCACAAAATAGCCCTGGTACACGTGCGAATCAACCCGTACGCCGGGGCCGCCCGGCGTGTGCCAGGTGGTGATACGACCGGGGCTCGGTACAAACTTGAGCGGGTCTTCGGCGTTGATACGGCACTCAATGGCATGGCCCTTGAGCTTGATGTCTTTTTGCGTGTAATTGAGCTTGAGGCCCGCAGCAACGCGGATCTGTTCCTGCACTATGTCCACGCCAGTGATCATTTCGGTCACCGGGTGTTCCACCTGCACGCGGGTGTTCATTTCAATGAAATAGAACTCGCCGTTTTCAAACAGGAACTCAAACGTACCTGCGCCACGGTAACCGATCTTGCGGCAAGCATCGGCACATGCTTCACCGATCTTCTTGCGCTGGGCTTCGGTAATGAATGGTGCCGGCGCTTCTTCAATCACTTTCTGGTGGCGGCGCTGCATGGAGCAATCGCGCTCGCCCAGATAAATGGCATTGCCATGGCTGTCGGCCAGAATCTGGATTTCCACGTGACGCGGGTTTTCCAGAAACTTTTCCATGTACACGGTCGGGTTGCCGAAGGCCGCGCCTGCTTCAGACTTGGTCATTTCAACCGAGCGCAGCAACTCGTTCTCTTCATGCACCACACGCATGCCACGGCCACCACCACCGCCAGCGGCCTTGATGATCACCGGATAGCCGATCTTGCGGGCAATCTTCAGTACTTCGGTATTGTCATCAGGCAGTGCGCCGTCGGAGCCTGGTACGCACGGTACCTTGGCCGCCTTCATGGCGTTCTTGGCGGACACCTTGTCACCCATCATGCGGATGGATTCAGGCTTGGGGCCAATGAATACAAAGCCGGATTCTTCTACACGCTGGGCAAAATCGGCATTTTCAGACAAAAAGCCGTAACCCGGATGGATGGCCTGGGCTTCCGTCACCTCGGCTGCCGCGATTAGCGACGGCACGTTCAGGTAACTGAGGGCGGACGGGTTCGGGCCGATACATACCGATTCATCGGCCAGCTTTACGTATTTGGCTTCGCGGTCAATCTCGGAATGGACGACCACGGTTTTGATGCCCATTTCGCGGCAAGCGCGCAAGATACGCAGCGCAATTTCGCCGCGATTGGCGATCAGGATCTTGTCAAACATGGCTCAACTCCGTGAGAAGTGAGAGATTTTGGCTGCAAACCGGCTCGTGGCCAGGTGAGCGAGCGCACACCTCACAGAATTATCCAATGATGAACAGCGGTTCGCCGAATTCAACCGGCTGGCCGTTTTCAACCAGCACAGCCTTCACGGTGCCGCTGACTTCAGCTTCGATTTCGTTCAGAAGCTTCATGGCTTCAATGATACACAGCGTGTCGCCAGCGTTCACTTGCTGACCGACTTCGATGAAGTTCTTGGCGCCCGGGCTCGGTGCGCGGTAGAACGTGCCGACCATGGGCGACTTGACCGGGGTGCCTTCTTGTACAGCAGCAGCCGGGGCGGCTTCGCCAGCGGCGGCAACCGGGGCAGCAACCGCACCAGCAGCCGGCAGCTGAATTTGCGGCGCTTGTGCCAGGTATGTCGGCGCAACGTTCTGGTTGACGCGGGTGATGCGAACTTTTTCTTCGCCCTCGGTCACTTCAAGTTCGGCAATGCCGGATTCCTCGACGAGATCGATCAGCTTTTTGAGTTTGCGCAAGTCCATTGATGGCAACCCTTTTTGAAATTAAGTGGTGTCTGGAACGAAGACGTCGTGCTACGACGTCTTGACGGTATGGGAGAGCGCGAACGACAAGGCATATTCATAACCCTTGGCGCCGAGCCCGCAGATCACGCCAACGGCGAGATCGGAAAAGTACGAGTGATGGCGGAACGATTCACGGGCGTGAACGTTGGACAGATGCACTTCCACAAACGGCTTCTTGACGCCAGAAATGGCATCTCGCAGCGCTACGCTGGTATGCGTAAACGCGGCAGGATTGATGACGATGAAGTCAGTGCCGTCGTCCAGTGTGGCGTGAATGCGTTCGATCAACTCGAACTCTCGATTGGACTGGAATGTCTCGACCGTAGCACCGGCAAGGGTGCCTTGTTCAACCAAACGGGCATTGATGGCGGCCAGTGTGTCGGCGCCATAATGTTGCGGTTCGCGCACCCCGAGCAGATTGAGGTTGGGACCGTGCAGAACCAGAATTTTTCGGCCTTGCGTCATGGTCGCCCCGGATCGAGTGTTCCCTGTCATCGGCGGGAGTTTGCCGAGCTACATGGGTGTTGTCCAGCAAATTCGACGAAATTCGCCGCATTTTTGCGGTAAAACAGTCGTTTGAAAGCGCGTTTCACCGAAGCGCGGCGCGGCTTGCACGGGGTTGATGCTGATATAATCCCGTAACTTTATTACAGTGATGAACGAGCGTTTTCATGCAGTTATCTGATTTTGACTATGTATTGCCCGAGCATCTGATCGCACAATTCCCGCCAGAGAACCGTGGTGGCAGCCGTCTGCTGCATGTGAATGGCGCCACACTGGAAGATTGCACGTTCGCCGAACTTGGCCGTTTTTTGCGGGCAGGTGATGTTCTGGTCTTTAACGATACCAAAGTCATCAAGGCGCGTATCTTTGGGCAGAAAGAAAGCGGTGGCCAGATTGAGGCCCTGATTGAGCGTGTGCTGGATGATCACCGTGCGCTCGCGCATGTGCGTTCATCCAAGTCTCCCAAACCGGGCAGCAAGCTGGTTTTCAATGGTGGCTGGGTAGCAAAGATGGTCGAACGTCAGGGAGATCTGTTTTTGCTGGAGTTCGAATCTGATATGCCTGTGCTGCAGATTCTGGACGCAGCTGGCCAGTTGCCCTTGCCGCCGTATATTACTCATGTGCCCGATGACGAAGATGCAAAGCGTTATCAGACGGTCTACGCGCGTGACCCGGGTGCTGTTGCCGCGCCGACCGCCGGCTTGCACTTTACCGATGAAATCCTGGAGCAACTGCGGGCGGCGGGTGTGCAAACCGCGTTTCTCACCTTGCATGTAGGGGCGGGGACCTTCCAGCCCGTGCGCGTCGACAATATTGCGGATCACAAAATGCATTTCGAGCGTTATGTGATCTCGGGTGAAACGGTGGCGCAACTGAAAGCGGCCAAAGCGGCGGGTGGTCGTATCATTGCGGTGGGGACCACGTCGTTGCGCGCGCTGGAAGCATCCAGTCAGCGTGGTTTGCTGGCTGAGCCGCAGGGCGATACAGACATCTTCATCACGCCGGGTTATGAGTTCAAAGTGGTCGATCGCCTCGTGACCAACTTCCATTTACCCAAATCCACGCTCCTCATGCTGGTGTCGGCGTTTGCGGGTTACGACGTCATGAAAAATGCGTATCAGCATGCTGTTGAGCATGAATACCGCTTTTTCAGCTATGGCGACGCCATGCTGCTGGAGAAGCAAACCCTGTAGAATCACGGGTTTTGGTTCCGCCAGAGACCCGGTTGAAGAACCGTTTGTCTGGCGTATCCGTTTGTTCAATCCATCCGCGCCGGACTGTTTTCCGGTTGCGAGAGGTATCTAATAATATGTCTACCCAAAATCAGGCAGTGCCCGATGGCCTGCAGTTTGAACTTAAAACCACCAGCGGCGGGGCCCGGCGTGGCCAGGTGACGCTAAACCATGGCGTGGTGCAGACCCCGGTATTCATGCCGGTCGGCACTTATGGCACGGTCAAGGCCATGACGCCGCGTGATCTGAATGAAATCTCGGCGCAGATCATCCTCGGCAATACCTTCCATTTGTGGCTGCGCCCAGGTCTGGAAGTGGTGAGCCAGTTCGGTGGGCTGCATGAATTCATGGGCTGGGAAAAACCCATCCTGACCGACTCTGGCGGTTTTCAGGTGTTCAGCCTGGGTGATCTGCGCAAGATCACGGAGGAGGGCGTCAAGTTCCAAAGCCCCGTGAACGGCGACAAGCTCTTTTTGACGCCAGAGGAATCCATGCGCATCCAGCGTGTGTTGAACTCTGACATCGTCATGATTTTTGATGAATGCACGCCCTACCCGGCGGATCACAAACAAGCCGCTGACTCCATGCGTCTGTCGGCACGCTGGGCCAAGCGCTCACGCAACGAGTTCGATCGCCTGGAAAACCCGAATGCACTGTTCGGGATTGTGCAGGGCGGCATGCATGAAGACCTGCGTATGGAGTCGCTGGGCGTCCTGAACGACATCGGTTTTCATGGCATGGCGATTGGTGGCTTGTCGGTGGGCGAACCGCGCGAGGAGTTCTATCGCGTGCTGGCATTTACCGCACCCCATCTGCCGGAAAACAAACCCCGTTATTTGATGGGCGTGGGCACACCGGAAGACCTGGTGTATGGCGTGTCGCAGGGCATTGATATGTTCGATTGTGTGATGCCAACCCGCAATGCACGTAACGGCATGTTGTTTACGCGCTACGGTGACATCAAGATCAAGAATGCCAAACATCGTCAGGACAAGCGACCTCTGGATGAAACCTGCGACTGCTACACTTGCCGAAATTTCAGCCGCGCTTACCTGCACCACTTGTTCCGCTCGGGTGAAATTCTGGCCGCACAACTCAATACCATCCACAACTTGCGCTATTACCAGGACCTGATGGCAGATATGCGTGCGGCGATTGAAGCGGATACCTTCCCGGCTTTTGTTGCACAATTTCACGCCGAACGCGCGCGCGGAACCGACTGAACGTAACCTTGTCCGAAGTCGCTGCCGGATACAATCAATCTGGCAGCATTCCCGCCTGGGCGGCCCGTTGTGGATTTCATCAAACACGCGGGCTAAAATGGGCGGCTTTATCACGCTTAACACTAAAACGGAAAATCAACCGTCATGCTGCAACTGATTCCTTCTGCCTATGCCGCCGATGCTGGCGCCGCCGCAGCGAGCCCGGCCGCCGGCCTGCTCCAATTTGCGCCGATGGTCGTTATCTTTGTGCTGTTCTATTTCTTGCTGATCCGTCCGCAGCAAAAGCGCGCCAAGGAACAGCAAGCCATGCTGCAAGCCGTCGCCAAGGGTGACGAGATCATCACCACTGGCGGTATCCTGGGCCGTGTGACCAAGACTGCAGACAACTACCTGACCATTGAAGTGGCAGACGGTGTTGAAGTGCAAATCCAGCGTTCTGCCGTCGCGCAGCGCCTGGAAAAAGGCACCATCAAAAACAACAAGTAAAACGTAACCCGAGAAGCGGCAGCATATTGGCTGCCGCTTGTCATTACCGGCTCTGAACATGAACCGTTATCCGTTGTGGAAGTACCTGCTGATCATCGTCACTGTTGTGGCGGCGGTCCTTTACACCTTGCCCAACCTGTTTGGTGAAAGCCCGGCCGTCCAGATTTCCAGCGCCCGTTCCACCGTCAAGGTGGATGCCGCGTTGCAGGATCGTGTGGCTGATATCGCGACCAAAGCCGGTTTTACTCCAGACGCTGTGTTGGCTGATGAGAACTCGGTCAAGCTGCGCTTCAAGGACACCGATACGCAACTGAAGGTCAAGGATGCAATCCAGACCGCGCTGGGCGATGACTACTCTGTTGCCCTGAATCTGGTTCCGCAAACGCCAGCATGGCTGGTGCGTCTGGGCGGCAAGCCCATGGCGCTGGGCCTGGATCTGCGTGGTGGTGTGCATTTCTTGCTGGAAGTCGACATGGATGCCGCTGTATCCAAGTCACTCGACAAGACGGCCGGTGAGGTTCGTCGCCAGTTGCGTGACAAGTCGATCCGCTACGGCAAGATCGATCGCCAGCGGGACAGCGTGGTGGTGCAGTTGCGTGATGCGCAAACGGTGGATGATGCCGCCAATGCGCTGCGCAAGGGCTTCCCCAACCTGGCGGTGACGCCGAGCAAGGATGCGAACAACTACAGTGTTGCGCTGACGTTTACGCCACAGTCGCTGGTGCAACTGAAGTCTGACGCGGTCAAGCAGAACATCACCACGCTGCATAATCGTGTGAATGAACTGGGTGTGGCTGAACCGGTGATCCAGCAGCAAGGTGAAGGCCGCATCGTGGTTGAACTGCCGGGTGTGCAGGATACCGCCAAGGCCAAGGATATTCTGGGCCGTACCGCCACGCTGGAAGTGCGCATGGTGGACGAAGACCAGTCGCACCTGCAGGCTGCACAGGGTGGCAATGTGCCTGATGGTACGGAGCTGATGGATGAGCCTTCCCGCCGTGGTACGCCTGGCCAGATCCTGGTCAAAAAAGATGTTGAACTGACTGGTGACAACATCAATGACGCCCAGCCGGCATTTGACGAACAAGGGCAGCCGGCCGTATCGGTCAGCCTGGACTCGGCCGGTTCCAGTATTTTCCGCCAGCTCACGCACGACAACGTCGGCAAGCGTATGGCGATGATCCTGGTTGAAAAGGGCAAGGGTGAAGTCGTCACCGCTCCGGTGATTCGTGGCGAGATCGGTGGTGGCCGCGTACAGATTTCCGGCGCCATGACCTCGGATGAAGCCCGTGATACCGCGTTGCTGCTGCGTGCTGGTTCGCTGGCTGCACCGATGAACATCGTGGAAGAACGGACCGTTGGCCCGAGCCTGGGTAAGGAAAATATCGAACGTGGTTTTGAATCGACCATGTACGGTTTCCTCGCCATTGCCGTGTTCATGATGATTTATTACCGCGTGTTTGGCGTCTCGTCCGCCATTGCGCTTATCGCCAACCTCGTGTTCCTGCTGGCATTGTTGTCCATGTTGGGTGTGACGCTGACGCTGCCGGGCATCGCCGCGATCGCGCTGACGCTGGGCATGGCCATTGACTCCAACGTACTGATCAACGAGCGCGTGCGTGAAGAACTGCGCAACGGCATGAGCCCGCACATGTCTATCCAGAATGGTTACGCTCACGCGTTTGCCACGATTCTGGATTCCAACGTGACCACGCTGATTGCCGGTCTGGCTCTGCTGATCTTTGGTTCGGGCGCCGTACGCGGCTTTGCCTGGGTGCACTGCATCGGCATCATGACCTCCATGTACAGTGCCGTGTTCGTCTCACGCGGGCTGATCAACTTGTTCTACGGCTATCGTCGCCGCTTGTCTTCGCTGGCTGTGTAAGGCGGGGGAGTTAGGAAAATGATTGAATTTTTTCATGTAAAGCGCGACATCCCGTTCATGAGCTACGGGAAGATCACCACCGCGATCTCGCTGGTGACCTTCTTGCTGGCCGTGTTTTTCCTGGTGCACAAAGGTTTGAACTTCAGCGTTGAGTTCACCGGCGGTACTTCGATTGAGCTGCAATACAGCCAGACCGCAGATCTGAACCAGATCCGCCAGAAGGTGGATGCACTCAAATATGGCGAAGCCCAGGTGCAAGCACTGGGTAACACGCGCGATGTGCTGGTCCGCATCCCCAACATCAAGGGCAAGTCCTCGGCGCAGCTCTCCAATGAAGTGCTCAACGTCCTTAAGCAGGATCGTCAGGACGTTCAGATCCGCAAGGTGGACTTCGTCGGCCCGTCGGTGGGTGATGAACTGGTCTCGCATGGCCTGACTGCGATTACCCTGGTGTGTCTGGGCATTATTGCGTACCTGGCTATCCGGTTTGAATGGCGTTTTGCTATCTCGGCCGTGATCGCTAACATGCATGACGTGATCATCATTCTGGGTTTCTTTGCGTTCTTCCAGTGGGAGTTCTCGCTGACCGTGCTGGCAGCTGTTCTGGCCGTACTGGGTTACTCTGTGAACGAGTCTGTCGTGGTGTTTGACCGGATTCGCGAAAACTTCCGCAAGCCGAACATGCGTGGCCGTGACGTACCGCAGATCATCGACAACGCCATTACGTCCACCATGAGCCGGACCATCATTACCCACGGTTCGACCGAAGTCATGGTGTTATCCATGCTGATCTTTGGTGGCCCGGCACTGCATGGTTTTGCAACTGCCCTTACCATTGGCATCTTGTTTGGTATTTATTCTTCCGTGCTGGTGGCTTCGCCGCTGCTGCTGATGTTTGGTGTCACACGTGAGAACATGATCAAGCCAGTGAAAGTAAAGCAAGAGGCGGTTGTCTAAGTATTCATAAAGGTTTTATCGGTACGATTCATGCTTGTACCGGTATGCCGCCTCACACCAACGCCGGCGTGCAGCGCCGGCGTTGTCATTTTTTATCGCAAAAATATTGAACAACTCCCGGGTTATTCCGTACCATCCGTGCGGATAGCGCTGCGTCCTTCCCAACCAGACAAGGGTTCCTTGCCTCATGGACTTCAATCCGATCCAGATTTTCTTGCACCTGGATGTATATCTGCAGCAACTGGCGCAAAGTTATGGCACTGGCATTTATGCCTTGTTGTTTGCGGTTGTGTTCTGCGAAACCGGCCTTGTGGTTTTCCCGTTTTTGCCCGGTGATTCGCTGTTGTTTGTGGGTGGCACCGTGGCAGCCCTGGGCAATATGGACCCATACGTCCTTGCAATCACGCTGATGGCTGCAGCCGTCCTGGGCGACAGTACCAATTACCTGATTGGACGTACGGTTGGGGAGAAACTGTTCAGTAATCCGGATTCAAAAATCTTCCGCCGCGACTACTTGCTGCGCACCCACGCGTTTTACGATCGGCATGGCGGCAAAACGGTGACGCTGGCGCGCTTCGTGCCCATCGTCCGGACCTTTGCCCCGTTTGTAGCCGGTGTCGGCAAGATGCCTTACTTGCGCTTCTTGGCGTTCAGCGTTGCGGGTACGCTGGTCTGGGTGGGCGGGTTGGTGGCGCTGGGTTATTTCTTTGGCAATATCCCATTTATCAAGAAAAATCTGTCTGTCATGGTCATTGGCATCGTGTTTCTCTCGGTCGCCCCGGTCATGATCAGTGCATTGAAAGCGAGACTGAGCAAGGCATGAGCGAAGCGTTTTACACGGACAAGGCAGCAGTGCGTGCTGCCTTTGACAAGGCAGCCAGCACCTACGATGCAGCAGCGGTGTTGCAGCGAGAGGTGGTCCAGCGTATGGCAGAACGGCTGGAGTTCATCCGCATCAAGCCTGAGCGGGTCCTGGATGCAGGCAGCGGTACGGGTTTTGCCTGTCCGGTATTGCGTGAGCGTTATCCTGAGAGCCGGCTGATTGAGCTTGATCTGGCACCCTCCATGCTGCGTGTCGCGCGAGATGGTCGAGCCGGCGGTATCCGGGCCTTATTTGACCGTCGCAAGCCGGTGCAGGTGTGCGGTGATCTGGAGGCGCTGCCGCTGGCCAGCAATTCGGTTGATCTGATCTGGTCCAGCCTGGCACTGCAATGGTGCAATGAGCCAGATACCGCATTTGGCGAAATGCTTCGGGTGCTCAAGCCCGGTGGTCTTTTGATGTTCGCCACGCTGGGCCCCGATACCCTGCGTGAGTTGCGCGCAGCGTTTGCCGGCGTAGATGGCCACACCCATGTGAATCAGTTCATCGACATGCACGATCTTGGCGATGCGCTGGTCAATAGTGGTTTTGCCACGCCGGTCATGGATATGGAACACATCACCTTGACCTATCCGGAACTGAAACCCATTCTGGCTGATCTCAAGGCCATTGGCGCGCAAAACGCTACGCGCGGTAGACGGGATGGCATGATGGGCAAGACGGCATGGCAACGCATTACGGCGGCCTATGAGGCGTTCCGCCGCGACGGCGAACTGCCCGCGACCTACGAAGTGGTTTATGGTCATGCCTGGAAGCCAGATACCGCACCAGGCAAAAAGCTGGCCGATGGCAGTCAGGTTATTGAATTCCGCCCACGGGTGCGCTAATGCAGGGAACAGGATTTTTTGTGACCGGCACGGATACCGAAGTGGGTAAAACCGTTGCCACTTGCCAACTTTTGCGGGCATTCACTGCGGGTGGCCTTTCCAGTGTCGGCATGAAGCCGGTCGCGTCAGGTTGTGAGCTAATAGTCGGGCCCCATGACGAGCCATATATGTGGAATGCTGACGTCGCCGGGCATGCAAGTGCCTCTTCGGTGAAGGCTGATCCGCAGTTGGTTAATCCCTACCGGTTCATGCCGCCTGTTGCGCCGCATCTGGCCGCTCGCGAAGCAGGGATCGAGATTTCGCTGACGCATATTGAGGATTGCTGCCGGCAATTGCAACAGCAGGCAAATGTCGTGCTGGTCGAAGGTGCGGGTGGTTGGCTGGCCCCGCTGGATGATCACGCTTTTATGGCTGATCTGGCCATCGCACTGGGTTTTCCGGTGATTCTGGTGGTAGGCATGCGTCTTGGTTGTATTAACCATGCCCTGCTAACGGCCCAGGCGATCCGTGCTAGCGGGCTTGTGCTGGCGGGCTGGGTTGCCAACCGGGTTGATCCGCAGATGGCGCGCTATGAAGAAAATCTGGCTACTTTGCAAAACACCCTCAATGCCCCCTTGATTGGGCAGATTGCCCATCATCCTGAGGCGGAAAAAGGCAGCTTGCCAGCCGAAGCTGTTGCTTTTCTAGTCTGAACACTTGTGTCAGGGTTGCGGCTGGCGCACACTGGCGAACGAAACTGACCGGACCAATCCATGAACCTGTATGTGAAACCGCTGCAACGATTGCTATGCCTGGTTTTGCTGGCCGTACTGTGCACTGGATGTTCTAAAGTGGCATTTGAAGGTACCGATATAACGGGTGCCAACTTTGGTGGTGATTTCACGCTGGTCGACCATCATGGCAAAGCACGACGCCTGGCGGATTTTCAGGGCAAAGTCGTTGCATTGTTTTTTGGCTACACACATTGTCCGGATGTCTGTCCTTTGACCATGGCAGAATACGCGGCTGTCATGAAAAATCTGGGTAACAAAGCCGCAGACGTACAAGTTTTGTTCGTTTCGCTTGATCCGGAGCGCGACACGCCCACTTTGCTGGCACAATACGTGCCCGCTTTTAACCCAACGTTTGTTGGCTTGACGGGTACGCCGCAGCAGGTCGCTGCAGTGGCTGGTCAATATAAAGTGATTTACCAGAAGCAGGGCGCTGGAGCCAACTATACGCTGGACCACAGTGCGGGCAGCTTTCTGCTGGATAAAAAAGGGCGCCTGCGGGTGCTGGAAAATTATGGTGCTTCGCCGGCCGTGCTGACGAAAGACATCACTACGCTGATTGAGGAATAAGCTTGCATGAGCGAGCCTGAGAACAACCAGGAACGGCAGATGCCGATCGCAGAGGGCGAGGACGTCTCTCCGTTTCTGTTGAGCAACCCGCTGGAAATTGGTGCCGTGATGCGCCAGTTGGTACAGCGCGGTGACTTTGTGACCGTGTATTTTTCGCACGGCCAGAAGCTGATGCTGTCCCGAATTCTTACGGTTGATGTGCCCAACCGTGAAATTGTGCTGGATGTCGGTGGTCATGAGCCCACCAATGAAGCGCTGGCCCAGTCTGACCGCAATATTGTGGTGGCTTTGCCTGACGGCGTGAAAATCCAGTTTGTGATCGGTCGCCCGAAGCTGATCAAGTACGAAGGCTCGCCCGCTTTTTCTGTACCGTTCCCGAAAGATCTGATCAAACTGCAGCGCCGCGAGTTTTTCCGTATTGAAACCCCGCTGGTACGCCCCTGGCTGTGTGACACGGTGCTCGCTGACCGCCAGCGCGCGATGCTGGAAATCCACGATATTTCGCTGGGTGGGGTTGGTCTGTGGGCCACGCCCGCGCAAGCCGCGCAGTTACAAGCGGGTGAACAACTGTCCAAGGCTGAACTGGAATTGGGGCAGTGGGGTGCCATGTCCGTGGCTCTTGAGGTCCGCTCGCGGCGTGTCATGACCAATCGCACAGGTCAGGAAGTTCATCACATTGGCTGCCGGTTTTTGAATCTGAACCGTCAAGCAGAAGCCACGTTGCAAAAACTGCTGGCCCAACTGGAGCGTGAACGCAAGGCGCTCGTTGGCCGTTGATGCTGATTCTGGTTGTCGACCCAATAAAAAAGCCCCTTTACCGGGGCTTTTTTATTGGGTCGGAAGGCTGGTGCTTGTTAGAGTGCGAGTACTACACGCCCAAGCAGTTCACCCGCCAGCATCTTGTCGAAGATGCTATTGATGTCGTCCAGCTTTGCCTTGCTGTAGTGCACTTTGATCTTGCCATCTGCTGCAAATTGCAATGCTTCACGCAGGTCCTCACGCGTCCCGACAATTGACCCGCGCACGGTGATGCGTTTGAGTACAACATCAAAGATCGGCGTTTCAAAAGTGCCCGGTGGCAAGCCGACCAGAGAAATGGTGCCACCACGGCGCAAGAGGTCAATGCCTTGCTTGAAGGCCGCAGGCGAAACCGCAGTAACCAACGCACCGTGCACGCCGCCAGTGTCTTTCTGTACCTTGGCGACCATATCCTTGTCGGCATAGTCATAAGCCAGATCTGCGCCCAGTTCTTTCGCGAGCGCCAGTTTTTCGGCGCCGTGATCAACAGCAACCACCTTGTAGCCCATGGCTTTGGCGTATTGCACAGCGACATGACCCAACCCGCCAATACCAGAGATTGCCACCCAGTCGCCCGGCTTGGCATCAGTCTCTTTCAGGCCTTTGTAGGTGGTCACGCCAGCGCACAGAATGGGCGCGACATCATACGGATCAAGGCCCTGCGGAATCTCAGCCACGTAGTCGGCCGGGGCAAGCATGTATTCGGCGAAGCCACCGTTAACTGAATAACCGGTGTTGGTCTGGGTCTCGCACAAGGTTTCCCAGCCGGTGACGCAATAAGTGCAGCAGCCGCAGGCTTCATGCAGCCACGGCGAGCCGACGATATCGCCTTTTTTGATACGCGTTACGCCTGGGCCAACTTCTACGACTTCGCCTACACCTTCATGGCCAGGAATGAATGGTGGCGTGGGTTTG
The DNA here is from genome assembly GCF_014645555.1 of Silvimonas amylolytica. Classification (GTDB taxonomy): domain Bacteria; phylum Pseudomonadota; class Gammaproteobacteria; order Burkholderiales; family Chitinibacteraceae; genus Silvimonas; species Silvimonas amylolytica. The sequence goes on from NZ_BMLY01000003.1 coordinate 56,900, forward strand.
ACTGGCCAGTCGCCGTGAGCGGCATGCAAGTCGGTATGGCAAACCCCGCAGGCGATCACGCGGATCAACACCTGACCAGGGCCGGGGGAAGGGATTTCTACCTGGGTAATTTGAAGTGGTTTCTGGAATTCACGAACCACTGCTGCACGTGCGGACACAGACATTTTCAACTCCTTGCCTGGATGGTGGAAGGAAGATAGCGGGCGCCGGTTGGGCGCTAGCTGTATGTGAGCAGGTTAAGACGGGCCTCGAGAGGGTTCGTTGACCTGAAGCAAATTTTTTCAGGTTGCGTGGGGTTTTAGTAAATTTGAATCAAAAAAGGGAAGCGAAAAAGCTGCTTGTAGTGGGCCAGCGCAGGTGAACCCGCAACTCTTGTTTGAGCCTCAGATTCCGTAGGCGCCGGGATTCGCCCAGGTAAGACAGGATTGCGGGAGAAAGTTGCAGTTGAGCCTCTTCACGCGTGATTCGGGCCGGGCGTGGCAGTTTGCTGGCATCGGCGACTTCGTCAAACCAGTCGCCCATACGTGATGGGGCATCATCAACCACGTTATAGGTACGCAGCGGGCGGCCCCGAAAGAGCGCAAGACACACCGCGTGCGCGAGATCGTCAGCATGGATATGGTTGGACCAGCTATCTTCTTCACGTCGGATGACCGGCTCTCCACGCTCGATACGCGCGGTCGGCAAGCGGCCTTCAGCGTAAATGCCAGGTGCACGCAAAATGGCCAGGGGGCGGCCGGTACGGCGCGCCCATGAACGCAACTGCTGCTCTGCATCGGCGCGACGGCGTGCCCGTGCGCTGTCCGGCCGTGCGCCGCGAGATTCGTCCAGCCAGTGCCCGTCGGCGTTGCCGTAAACGCCCGTGGTGCTGATATAGACGGCGGGGCGAGGTGGCTGTGCTAAAATCGTCGACTTGCTGTTTCGAGGCGCTGGTTTTTGTATTGCGCTCAGCAACTTGCGCGTGCGCAGATCGGTCTCACCATGAGTCGCAGGCGGCACGCTGTGGATCAGCGTCGCGCGCAGGCCCGCCAGGCGCGAGAGCGTTGCTGGCTGATCAAGGTCTGCCAGGATTGGAACGACACCCATGGCTCGCAAATGATCGGCTTGATCGGCTCGACGGCACAGCACATATACCCTGAAACGTTGTAACAACCACGGCAAGGCGCGGGAAACGACGTCACCGCAGCCGGCAATCAGTAGCCGTGGTTTGGCGCGCATGCGCGAACGATTCTTGTTAACTGGCAACACTTGATTGATCTGGAATGATTTGACGATGTCCAAGCAACTTACCATCCTGCCATCTGGCCAGCAAATTGCCCTGCAAGAAGGGCAGACTATCCTTGATGCCGCCATTGGTGCGGGCTTTAGCATGCCGTACGGCTGCAAGAACGGCGCTTGTGGTGCGTGCAAGGGCCAGGTAGTGCAAGGGCAGGTTGACTATCCGGATGGCTATGCAGAGTCTGCGCTCACGCATATGGAGCGTGAACGCGGCTTGGCACTGTACTGCTGTGCCGTGCCGACCACTGATATTACGGTCGAATGCCGTGAGGTCTCTGCGACCAAGGATATCCAGATCAAAACGCTGCCGTGCCGTGTACAGAAGATCGAAAAGGTTTCTCACGATGTTGCGGTATTGTCATTCAAGCTGCCGACCACAGAGCGTTTGCAGTTCCTGGCTGGCCAGTACATTGATTTGCATACCAAGGGTGGCAAGAAGCGTAGTTTCTCGATCGCCAACGCACCGCATGATGACGAATATCTGCAATTGCATATTCGCTGCATGCCCGGTGGTGAGTTTGCCGCCTATGTCTGGAACGAGATGAAAGAGCGCGAAATCATGCGCTTTACGGGCCCCCTGGGGTCGTTCTTTCTGCGGGAAGACAGTGACAAACCCATCATTTTTGTTGCGACGGGCACCGGTTTTGCGCCGATCAAAGGTATTCTGGAACATGCCTTCAACAAGGGCATCGATCGCCAGATGATTCTGTACTGGGGCGCGCGTAGCCAGCGTGACTTGTACATGCCGGAACTGCCGGAACAGTGGGCCAAAGATCACCCCAACTTCAAGTACATTCCGGTGTTATCTGAACCAGCGCCGGAAGACAACTGGACGGGCCGCACTGGTTTCGTTCATGAGTCTGTGCTGGACGATTTCGGCAGCATGGCTGCCTGGCAGGTTTATGCTTGTGGCGCACCAGTGATGGTTGAGGCCGCGTACAAGAATTTTGTGGCGCGTGGATTGCCGGAGAATGAGTTTTTCTCCGATGCATTCTTTACCTCCAAAGACATGTCTAAACCGGCTGCTTGATTTGCCGGTCATGCCATGCCGGGAACGAAAAGCCACCGCACGCGGTGGCTTTTTCATTCAGATGGCGCTGCGAAAAAAAGCCCCGCAACAAGGCGGGGCTGAAGGGCAATCTGGCTTGGTGGTTCAAAGTGCCATCAAGCGGTGAGGCTGTCCGGGTCAAGGGCGCGCTCCGCGTCGGCCCAACGGCGTAACCCAAGGACTTTCTCTCCAAGTTCGGTCAGATCAGCACGCGGATAACGGGTTTGTTCCCAGTTACGGGGGTCGCCCGGGAAGGCATAACCGCGGGCGGGTTCGCGGCGATACCAGCTGCCAATGCGCCAGTCACGTAGTTCGGCATTGGCTTCATCTGCCGGCGTGAACGAGATGTACTGCGCCAGTCGCACCTTGTTGGTCGATGTGTTGGGGCGAATGCCATGCGCCAGCAAGCTATTGAAGATCAGCAGATCGCCCGCTTGCATGGGAATGAAGCGAACCGGCCAGGGTACCCCGGTCAGATCTGGCTGCCATGGATTGCGATCTGCCGGTGCAATTTTGCGCCATTCGGCGAAGTGTTCAAACAGTTCAGGAATGCACTGAAAGCCGCCACCTTCTTCGGTGGTGTCCGAGAGGGCAAGCACGCCTTGCACGTTGACGGGCATCGGGTCCAGTGTCGTATCGGCATCCCAGTGAATGAAGCCGCCAAATTTGCGTGCACCTTGATTGGGCGGATTCAGATTGGCCCGGTCAATCGTGACCCACAGGTCTTCGCGATCCCAGATATCAACAAACGCATCGTAGATACGCTGGTTCTGGCGGTTATCCCACATGGTCTGGTTCTGATAAGCCTCAACCATGCCGGAGCCATTGAGTTCTTTCATTTCATGATCGCGTAGCTGTGGCTTGATCCAGTTGGCTGGGTCCTGTGGGGTCAACTCCTGGAATTCCCACAAGAAATCAGTCGTGCGCTGGACGGCCTCAGGCGATACCGCATTCTTCACGATGACGTACCCATAACGTTGCCAGTGAGCAAAATCGGCTTCAGACAGCACGCGCAGTGGCATTGCCTTCTTCAAATCACGCAGTTGTACTTGATCGAGATAAGCAACGGAGGGGTTGCCTGGGCGGTTGTCGCCGTATTGATAGCGGTCGTTCATGTTGGTCTCCGGGGTGGATGCGCAGATTCTGCACCGCCGTCTGGCGACCGTTTATGCTTGATGTGGCACAAATTGATACTATTGTGACGTTTTATTGTGCACTGCAGGTGAGTTGTGAAGCCGCAACGTGAACACGTGACCGTACCAGATGGCGCATCCTGGGCTTTGCTCTGGCGTGAGCTACCCAATCTGCCTTTTGAATGGCACTACCACCCGGAGTTTGAACTGACGCTGACCGTGAATGCGACGGGTCAACGCTACATTGGCGACCATTTGGGTGACTTTGTGGACGGCGACCTGGTGCTCGTCGGGCCGAATTTGCCACACACCTGGTCGGCACAAGGCGCGCTGGATGAAACCCGACCTGTACTCGCTGTTGTCGTCTGGTTTAGCCGGGAATGGGTTGAGCAGCTGGTGAAAGGCTTGCCGGAGTTGGCGCCCATCCGCAAATTGGCTGAACAAGCCAGTCGGGCACTGAGTTTTTCGCCTGCGGTGATCAATGGCGTGCGCCCCCGTTTGATGGCGCTGGAAAACCTGGACACGGCGCGGCGTTTACCGGTGTTGCTGGATGTCTTGCTGGAACTCGCCAGAGATGCGCAGGCACAACCGCTCTCATCAGGTATGTCTTTGCTGGACACAACAGGCAGCAAGCACCGATTGGGCAAGGTGCTGGATGTGATGCACCAGCGCTTTGCGGAGCCCTTGATGGTCGAAGAACTGGCTGAGCGTGTGGCGCTTTCTGTGGGTGCGTTTCATCGCTTCTTCAAACGCCATACCGGCAAGACGGTAACGGCCTATCTGACCCAGCTGCGTGTTGGGCATGCCTGTCAGTTGCTGATTCAGAGTGATAAACCCATCGGGATGGTCGCCGAAGCTGCGGGGTATCGGAATCTGGCACACTTCAATCGCCAGTTCATGGCAACCAAGGGCATCACGCCGCGGCAGTTCCGGCAGCAATACCGCGCGCCTTGAACGAAAAAGCCGGACCCGAAGGTCCGGCTTTTTTACACTCGGCCAGAGAGAGGCTGGCCTGACTGTAATACCTGAATCTGATTGATTAGAACCAGGTCTTCAGGCCAGTCATCACACGGTAGCTGTTTTGACCGGCTGCAGCGGCATCGTCGTTACCGTAGTACATCACGTCGTCAGCAGCGCTGTACGAAGCGTTGTCGCCGTTCTTCACGTAGCGGGCGTCAACGTAGGCCAGGCTGTGCTTGGACAGGCTGTAGTTGTAGCGAGCATCAACAGCTTGAGCGCCGCTGTCGTCCTGGGTGGAGCCGTTCAGCTTGGCATCACGCAGGTTGATGTAGCTCAGGTACACGCCGTGCTTGCCTTGCTCGTAGGAACCTTGGGCAATCCACATGTCTTGCTTCAGATCATCACCCGCGTTGCTGGCTTCTGCGCGCTTGAAACCGCCCTTCACGCCAAAGCCATTGTCGAACTTGTAGTTCGCGCCGGCATACCAGTTCTTGCTGTCCGTGCCATCGGCAAATACCGGCTGGCCAGACACGTCTTCACTGGTGATGTTGTTACGATGCTGGTAGGTACCATCGATACCCAGACCTTGCCACTTGTAGTTGGCGGTCAGGTCGTAGCCCTTGCTGCCCTGGCGGCTTTGGTCTTCCAGGAAGTACGCTGCGGAAGCATTGAAACCGTACAGGCTTGGCATGTCATAGCGAACAACGTTCTTGGCGTAGTTGCTTTGATCGAAGCCGTAGTCACGGACCAGCCATTCAGCACCGGTATCACCGTACAGGCGATCCAGCGCGTCGTAGGTCGGGCTCAGCATGTTACCGGCACGGAATGTACCGTAATCACCAGTCAGACCGATGTAGGCTTGACGATTGCCCCAGTTAGCGGTGCCACCTTGAGTGCGGTTGCCCGGCTGGTTCTGGATTTCTTGTTCGACACGCCAGATCACCTTGCCGCCAGCATCGAGCTTGTCGCTGCCGGAAACGCCAATGATCGCGTCGTAGGAAACACCGCCGGACTTGGTATTGCCGGCCTTCAAGTAATCAACACCGCCAGTGATGCTACCGTCGATGGTCACATCGGCCATGGCTGCACCGGTACCCAGGGCCAGTGCTACGGCGAGCGTTGTATATTTGATTTTCATTTGTATTCTCCTTTGTCTGAATCCACGTCTTGTTTGGCTTGACGGCAGTGCCGCAAACTTGGATGCAGTTTAAGGAGCGGGCTTTTCATACACCCGTAACTATTTCCAACAGCATATTGTGAATTTTTACGGAATTTTTTTGATCAAAGTCGCTACATATGCGCGTGCTATATTGACCTGGCGCATAAACGCTAAACGGGATTTACGCATGGTCCGACGAGTCGTGTTCAACCAGAAGGGCGGTGTGGGCAAGTCGACCATCACCGTTAACCTGGCCGCTGCGGCGGCGCTGGCCGGTCGGTCAGTTCTTGTCGTGGACCTGGATCACCAAGGCAACGCCAGCCGCTACCTGTTGGGTGAAACGGCCAGTGAAACGACACCGACACTCACCCAGTTCTTTGAGCAAACGCTCAATTTCAGCCTCTATTCCAATACCATTGAAGACTTTGTCCACGCCACGCAATGCCCGGGGCTTTACGTTCTGCCTGCAGGAGCCGGGCTGGCCGAGCAACAAGCCAAACTGGAGTCTCGGTACAAGATCTTCAAATTACGTGAATCCTTGCAAGAATTGGGCGCCCGATTTGATGAAATCTGGTTAGATACGCCGCCGGCGCTCAACTTCTTTACATTATCCGCGCTGATTGCTGCAGATCGCTGCCTGATTCCGTTTGATTGCGACGCCTTTTCACGCGATGCGCTCGTTGGGTTATTGGACCGCGTAGCCGAAATACGCGCTGATCATAATCCTGCGCTCAGTGTGGAAGGGATTGTCGTCAACCAGTTCCAGCCACGTGCCACGCTGCCAACACGCATGGTCGATGAACTCAAATCACGGGGGTTGCCTGTGCTGGAGCCATTTCTGAATAGTTCTGTGAAGGTGCGCGAATCTCACGAGCGTGCCGTGCCGCTGGTACAGCTGGAGCCACGCCACAAACTCGCTCAGGCATTTAGCGCCCTCTATCAATCACTGGCAAAATGAATCCTTTGGGCGCAACCTGGCCCGCGCGCCAGGAGAAAACATACACATGAGTGCAGGCATTCTGGATAAAAAACCGCGTTTGCTGATCGTCGACGACGAACCCTTCAACCTGGAAATCCTCACCGAGCATTTGCAGGATGCAGACTACGACGTGGTCACCGCAGACGATGGCGAGGCCGCGTGGGACCTGTTGTCCCGTGACCGTGCGTTTGATGCCATTTTGCTGGATCGTATGATGCCGCGCATGGATGGCATGGCCTTGCTGGCCCGCCTGAAACAGCAGCCAGAACTGATGCAAGTGCCCGTGATCATGCAAACCGCGGTCGGCGCTGCTGAAAACGTACGTGAAGGGCTGACTGCGGGTGCTTATTACTATCTGATCAAGCCGTTTCAGCGCGACATGCTGCTGGCCATTGTCAGTGCGGCCGTCGAGTTCTACCGCGAGAAGCGGCAGCTTGAACAACAACTAGTCGCCCAGGCCGGGAATTATGGGCAGCTGATGAGCGCAGAATTTGAGTTCAGTTCGATGGAAGAAGCGCGCCAACTAACCCTGGTGTTGTCGCATGCTTGCCCCGAACCCCAACGCGTGGCGCTCGGCTTGTCCGAGTTGCTGGTGAACGCGGTAGAACACGGCAACCTGGGGATTCGCTACGGTGAGAAAACCCGCTTGCTGCAGCTGGGGCGCTGGCAGGATGAGGTGGAATCCCGCCTGGCCAATCCTGAGTACGCGGCGCGGCGCGTGCGTGTGAATTTCAGCCGCAGCAAAGAGACCATCACCATTGTCATTACTGATGAGGGTAATGGTTTTGACTGGCGGCCTTTCCTCGAGTTTTCACCCGAGCGGGCGTTTGACCCGCATGGTCGCGGTATTTCGATGGCCCGCATGCTGTCGTTTGACCAGATCGAGTATCAGGGTACCGGCAATACCGTGATGGCACAGGTGCGGCTGGCGGTGGGTTGATCGGGTGAGTTATTCCAGAATTTCAACTGGCATGCCCAGCTCAATCTGCCCGGCATTACGTGCCAGTACGTTTTGCCCGAACTCGGCGCCTTCCGGCCCTTTGCGGCGTTTGGCGATGGTGCGCAGCGGTTCTTGATCGTCTGATTTTTCAGCCGTGTGCGGATCTACCGTGGTGAACACGCAGCGCCCGCATGGCTTGTCGATCTGGAACACCACGTTGCCGATCCGGATGCTTTTCCAGCCGTCCTCTGCAAATGGGTCCGCGCCGGACACCACGAGATTAGGCCGGAAACGCGCCATTTCCATATCACGTCCTACCCATTCATTCAGTTGCAGGCGCGACGATTCGCCAATCAGCAGTAATGGATATCCATCTGCAAAGGACAGCGGGATATCCGGATGCCGTTTGACCCGGCGCTGCGGGTCGCCGGTATACAGCAGGCGAGCCTTGCGACCGAGATAATCACTGATCCAGGCGTCTGCCTCATGGGCGCCGGTCCAGGCGCCAAACTGGTCTTTCCAGACATGGGCATCGCATGCGGCAGTGAACTGGCTGCGCTCAATACTTAACATGGGCATACCGGGTGCGCTGAGCGTCAGGCTATGCTCGTCCACCTCGGTGTCGATCTTCACCATGGTCGGGCAGTCACGCCCGGTAATCATGACGCCTTCATCCGAAGTGACCATCCATGCCCGGTCATCCGGCAGGCCCAGTGGCGTGACTTCGCTATGACGCATGGCGAGGCCTTTGACGGATTTCACGGGATAACGGTAGATCGCACTCAGCACAGGCATGGCAGTCTCGCAAAAGCAGGGTTGAAGGCGTGAATTGCCAAGCTTATCACCACTGCTCGAACCAGTAATGTGGGTGTTGCTCCCGCCAGCGACTGACCGATAGCGTGGCACCCTGAGTCGCCAGGGTAATGGCGCCATCCCGATCCGTGCGCAAATCCCGTGCACCAGCTTGCGCATAGCGGGCGACGATTTCAGGTCGCGGATGGTGGAACCGGTTCAGATAGCCAGATGAAAAGACGACCCAGGCCGGACGCGTGGTATCGACAAACGTGGCAGAAGAGGACGTGATGCTGCCATGATGACCCGCCACCACGATATCGAAATGCCCCAGCCAGTTGCGGCTGAGCATTTCACTCTCTTGCGCTACGCCGACATCAGCAGGGATCAACATGCGTTGGTGCGCGGTTTCGATCTCCAGTACGCAACCGCGGGCATTTTCATCAGGCATGCTGGCTTCAGGCACGGGCCAGACCAATGTAAAGCTCACACCATCCCAGTCCCAGCTCTGGCCGGCTTCACAGGTTTCATCATGACGAGCCAGTCCCAGCGCAGGATGGTCGGCTGGCAACTGCGCCAGCAAGGTCTCGACGGGGAGCGTTTGCAGTAGCGCCTGAGCACTGCCGGAATGGTCGTTATCCTTGTGGGACACAATCAGCGTATCCAGCCGTCGAACTTGCCTGTTGCGCAAGACCGGCAGAATGGCCCGATCTGCCTGACCGGGTTTGCCGGTGTCAAACACCAAAGTGTGATGTCGGGTCTGCACCAGCACGGATAACCCTTGATCCACGTCGATGATGGTGGCCACAAATTCACCCGGTGCAATCACTGGTGTGGGCACGACGAAGAGGGGGGTTGCCATGATGAGCCCCAGCCATCGTCCTGGCACGCCTCTTGGCAGCATCAACAACCACAGCCCGAGCATGGCCGGCAGGATGGTCCACGCGGGCGGCGGCGCGAAGTCAGGCGAGGGGACGTGGGTCGCCAGCAAAGCCAGCAGCCAGTGTGTCGCTGCAAAGGTACGCTCCGCCGCATGCCAGAGCCAGCCGCTCGGGTCAGCTAACCCGGCAAGGGTTAAAGGGGTTACCAGCATACTGACGACCGGTATGGCGACAGCATTGGCCAGTGGAGAGACAAGTGGCAGGCGGCCGAACACGACCAGCAACACGGGTAGCGTCCCCAGCGTGACCGCTAACTCGGTGCGCACCCAGCCAGACCATCCTTTGATGGGGCGAACCCGGTTACCACTTAACCAAAGCAGCGCACCAACGGCCAGAAAAGATAACCAGAAGCCGGCAGAGATCACTGCAAACGGGTCAACGATCACAACCACCAACAAAGCCAGCATCCATATCGTGCCCTTGGTCAGGGGGTGCCCGCATAGCAGGCAAAGAATGCCGGTGGCCAGCATCAGTACCGCCCGCTGGGTAGGAATGCCCAGCCCCGCTAGCAGGCTGTACAGCAGGGCGGCACATAGCCCGACCCATAACTGCTGCCGGCGCAAATTGCAGTGGCCCAGTAAACCGGGCAGACGTTTACCGATGATGCCCGCGAGCCAACCGGTCAGTGCTGCAATCATCGACACATGCAAGCCTGATATCACGGTCAAGTGTGTGGTCCCGGTTTGCGCGAAGTCTCGCCATTGGTCCCGGCTGATATGGCTCCGATCGCCCGTTGCAGTTGCCACGATGACGCCCGCCCAAGGGGCATTGCCCAAAGCATGCAAGATGCGCTGGATCACCGTTTCACGAAGACGATCAATCCCGGCTTGCCAGGCAAAACCCCGTTGTTTCTCCCCGCTTTTGACGTGACCCGTTGCGCCTTCGCCTTGTTGCAGCATCCATGCTTCAGTGTCAAACCCGCCTGGATTTTGCTGCCCGTGTACACGTCGGGGCTGAAAGGTGAGTCTCCAGCGTGTACCGGCTGACAGGTCCGGGTGTTCGCCCCACCATGAAAGCGACAACCGTGCAGGGAGCGTGGTATCCGGTGTCAGAACCCGCGTGGGCACAAAGACAAACCGCACGCCGAACTCGCTGCTTTGAGGCAAACCGCGTACATAGCCCTCGGCGATCACCGTACTTTGTTCCAGCGCCGGATTCAGGCGATCCGCCATGCGCCAGTGCGCACGCAGATTGGCCCAGCCGAACCCGGTTATCAGCATGAGTGCGATGATCGCCAACCGCTTGCAACGGCCGCGGCAGCGCCAGGCAACGAAAGCACACAGGAGTATCAACGGGAGTGGGGCATAGACGGCCGGCAGTACTGGCTGCATTTGCAGAAGACAAACGCCAACGACCAGCGCGGCCATGCCGCCAAGATAAGAAATCAGCATGGTCGCTACCCTGGCAGGCAGACCCGGTACTGGCGATGTAGATGGCGAATTTGCTTGTGCTGCGTCAAGCACAGGGCAGGTGTAATCCTGGTATCCCGGTGTATCGGGGCATCTGCTACACTCGCCCCATGAAATTTCATGATGCAGATGTCCTGATCGTTGGTGGCGGCCTGGTCGGCTGTGCGCTGGCTTGCGCGCTCAAGGACACGCCGTTGCAGGTCACGCTGGTCGATAGTCATCCGCCCGCGCAAAGCTGGGATGCTGCGACCTGGGACAGCCGTATCTACGCCATCAGTCCGGCCAGTCGGCGTTTTCTGATGCAGATCGGTGCCTGGCAACGTATGGATGCCAGCCGGTTGCAGTCGGTGGGGCAGATGCGTATCGCCGGCGATGATGGCCGCGCAGAGTTGGCTTTCACCGCTGTCGAAGCCCGAACGGACGAACTGGCACGGATTGTAGAATCCCGCGAGTTGCAACGCGCGTTATGGCAGGCCGCGTCAGAGTCACCTAACGTCACACTGATTGCACCGGCTCAACCGAGTGCTTTGCACGACGAGCCAGATGGTGGCAAATTGCTGGCGCTCTCCCATGGCCCCCGCCTATCTGCGCGACTCGTGATCGGTGCTGATGGCGTACAGTCCTGGGTGCGTTCCCAAGCCGGAATCGAAGAGAAAACAACACCGTATAACCAGTGGGGCGTGGTGGCGAATTTCGAATGCGAGAAGCCGCACCTGGCCACCGCGAGCCAATGGTTTTTTGAAGACGGCGTGCTGGCGTTTTTACCCCTGGCCGGGCAGCGTATGTCCATGGTCTGGTCGTGTGGGGAGGTGCGCAAAAATGCGCTGCTGAGCCTGTCGGCAGACGCGCTATGCCAGGAAGTGGCGCGCGCCGGGCAAAACCGGCTGGGCGAACTCAACGTTATTTCTCCGGCTGCGGCGTTCCCGCTGCGGCTGATGCATGTGGCCGATCTGGTCAAGCCTGCATTGGCGCTGATTGGTGACGCCGCTCATGCGGTACACCCGCTCGCCGGGCAGGGGGTAAACCTGGGTTTTGGCGATGCCATGGAACTGGCGCGTATTCTGAAAGCCGAACCCGCAAGCCGCTGCGGCGATTATCTGGTGTTGCGCCGCTATGAGCGGGCGCGGCGCGAAAATGTGTTGCTGATGCAGGGCGTCACGCATGGCCTGCAAAAGCTCTTCAACAACACCAATCCGGTGCTGCGCATATTGCGCAATACCGGGCTTGGACTGACCGACCAATGGGCATGGCTGAAGCATCGACTGATCCAGCATGCCATGAACGCTTAAAGGGAAAGCATGAAGTTACCCCGTATCGTCCGTATTCTGGCTATCAGTGGCCTGTTGACGCTGGTGGCATGCAGCGCGGAAGCTGAAACCCCAAATGCCAAGCAGCTGCATGACAAACTCCAGCAGTTGTTGCCAGGCCGGGACATCACCAGCGTGAGCCCGTCGCCAATGAAAGGCGTTTATGAGGTCGTTGTGGGTGGGCACCAGATCATCTACACCGATGCAAAAGGTGATTACGTCCTGCTCGGTGAAATGATCGACATGAAAAACAAGGTCAGCCTGACTCAGGCGCGCGCCGCAGAACTCTCGCGCACAGACTTTGCCAAGCTGCCGTTCGATCAGTCATTCAAGGAAGTACGTGGCGATGGTAGCCGCAAGCTGGCTGTTTTCTCTGATCCCGATTGCCCATTTTGCAAGCGCCTGGAAAACGACAGCCTGGCTGGCGTGACCAACGTGACGATCTACACCTTCTTGTTCCCGCTTAACATTCACCAGGATGCCGAGCGTAAATCCAGACTGTTGTGGTGTGCAACGGATCGTGATGCCGCCTGGCGTGACTGGATGGACCACGGCAAGCTGCCAGAGAACAAGGGTGATTGCGAAAACCCGATCCAGCGCAACCTGGCTCTGGGTGACAAGCTGGGCATTACCGGTACGCCAGCACTTGTGTTCGCCAATGGCCGCATGGTGTCGGGTGCGATCCCCAAAGAACAGCTGGAACAGCTGCTGAGCCACGGTGGCCCGGACCAATCCATGCAGTAAGCGGTGTTAACACCAACAAAAAAGCAGCCTTTGGGCTGCTTTTTTGTTGGTGTTTGCGGCGTTCTGGCGGTTTATTTGGCGTTAGCCTGCGCTGTGTCATAAATCGGTGTGAGCGTGTAGCCGGCCTTCTTCAACAAGGCAACCAGGCCTTGCGGGCCCGGCAGGTGCATGGCGCCGACGGCAATGAAAGCATTGCCCTTGGCCAGCGGGGCTTGCAGGCGCTCGGCAAAACGCACATTGCGGTCGGTCAGCACGTCTTTGCGTGCCCAGGTACGAAACCAGGCTTGGTCAGCACTGGACATGTTCGGGTCATCTTGCGAAGAGACAGCCATAATGCGGGTCAGATCACGGGCAACATATGCGTCAATAATCTGGCGCGTCTGCATGGCGTATTCATCCTGGTGATCCAGCATGCTGTAAAGCATGGCGCGCTGTTTGTCTTCTGGCATGTTCTGAAACAGCGACAACTGTTCCTGAATGGTCTCAAGACCGCTGTAGTTCTTGCCGCCTTCGACCGACATCTTGGCCAGCAGCAAATCCAGCGGCAACTGGCCGGGCTGTTTTTTGGGTTCCATCATCAGCATGGCCGCCGCCCAGATATACAGGCGGCGGGTCGCGACTTCCGGGTACTCGCGGGCATTCAGTTCCGGCAAGAGTTTCTGGTAATGGGCGTCGTCGATATGTGCTGACAGCAGATCGCCTTCTGGCCGCAGTACGGCGCGGGCCATGTCCATCATCATGTTCAGGTCGATACGGATCTCGGTATAAACCTGGTCGGATGAATCAAACGCTTTTTGAACCGGGGCGGACAATGTCGTCACGCGCGGGTCCGCCACGTGCGCAGTACCAAACAGCCAGGATGATGAGGTGCCGGGCTTGTCGATACGCCAGAAAATGGCGTGCGGAAAAGTCTGGGTTTTATCTGAAGCGGCTTGCGCCACTTGTGGCAAAAAGGCAGCCAGAGTCAGCGCCGCGGCGACAAGCCGCAGGCAAAGGCGGGCGAACATGGTGGTTTCCTCTTCCTCGGGAACGGGACTAACTGGTTCTAATTGATGTTTTGCGGGTCAGCAGTTTTACTGCCTGCTAATCCGTGAGGGCCCAGTATAACGAAAGTCCCCGCACGGCTGACAGGACAGGGATGACTGGGCCCGGGTTGCGGGCATATTTGCAACCGCGAAGCGTTTGTTAGTGTTGCTTGCCCACTGCGGCGATACGGTCCATTACCGCAAACAGCACGCCAGAGACCACGAACGTGACGTGAATCGCGATCAACCAGCCCAGTTTCTGACTGTCCATGGAATCAATGTTCACAAACGCCTTCAACAGATCGATAGCTGAGATCGCGACGATTGAACCGATCAGTTTGAGCTTGAGATCGGCATAACTCACTTTGCCCATCCAGTAGGGTTTGTCTTCCGAGTTATGTGCCACTTCCATGCGTGAGATGAAGTTCTCGTAGCCACTGAACATGACAATCAGCAACAGATTGGCAACAAGGGTGACATCAACCATCGACAAAATGCCGATGATGACGTTGCCATCGCCCGTCAGCAGGGTCTGGCCCAAGGCCCAGAGTTCTTTGAGCATTTTGATGAACAAAGCGCCCAGACCAGCGACCAGTGCCAGGTAGAATGGCGCCAGCAGCCAGCGGCTGTAAAAAATGGTTTTTTCCAGTGCGCTTTCAAGTCGCGAATGCATCGTTGACCTTTTATGATGTAAATCAGGTTGGGCAGGAATGCCCGGCCCATGCAGACCGGCGAAAAACCCGCCAGTTCCCCAAAAGTTGCCCAAGGCAAATAATGAGTTCCCGCCGTCATCTGGAAATCCTGCATTCCCCACCGACCACACCGCTTGCTGGCATGCCGCCGCTGGTTTTTGTCCATGGGGCTTACGTGGGTGCGTGGTGCTGGCAGGATCACTTTCTGCCCTGGTTTTCCGACCTTGGGTATGACTGCTACGCGCTCAGTTTGTCTGGCCACGCTGGCAGTGGTGGGCGCGAGAAACTGGATCACTTCGGTCTGGGTGAGTTTCTGGCAGATATCGCTCGCGTGGCTGCACCATTGCATCAGCCGCCAGTGCTGATCGGGCATTCATTGGGTGGTTATCTGGCTCAGCGTTATGCCCGCAAACATCCGGTGGCCGGGCTGGCGTTGCTGGGCAGCGTTGCGCCTTGGGGTTTGATGAATTCGCTTGGGCATATGATGGTGTCTTCGCCGCACCTGCTGTTGGGGCTGAACCAGTTTCAGTGGCATACCGGCGCCATGGATATTGATCTCGGTGTACTCAAGCAACTGCTGTTCTCGCATGACACCCCACGTGTGGGTCTGACCGCATTTGCTGCCCGAGTACAACCTGAATCAGCGCTGGCACTGGCAGAGCTCATGATGCCGCAACCCTGGCTCTCCTGGGGTATGCCGGATTTACCCGTGCTTGTGATCGGGGCGGGTGAGGATCGCATTATTCCGGCCGGTGACGTGCGCGCCACAGCGCGGGCCTGGGGTGTTGCACCCGAATTTCTGCCCGGCCTTGGCCATGCCCTGATGTGCGATACCTTGTGGGAGCATGTGGCATTGCGATTACATACCTGGCTGAAGCAACAATTCGGTACGCGTGGCTGACGGTTGCAACCGGGGCGCATCGTACCCATCTTTTGCCGGATCAGGGCGCATACCTCAGCAGCCCGGCCAACTGGAGAGCAGCATGACCGACAAGGTAGTCAAGACAGAAGCGCAATGGCGCGACCAGCTGACCCCTGAACAATATCGCGTGACCCGTCAGGCAGGGACGGAGCGCCCGTTCAGTGGTGACCTCTACTACCGCAACGACGAGGGCGATTACTCTTGTGTGTGCTGCGATGCCCTGTTGTTTCATTCGGGCACCAAATTTGACGCGCACTGCGGTTGGCCCAGTTTCTGGGAAGAAGCCGTACCTGGCGCGATCAAGCGTATCGAAGATTACTCCCACGGAATGACTCGCACTGAAGTGCGTTGTGCCCGCTGCGATGCCCACCTGGGGCACGTGTTTCCCGATGGCCCGGAGCCCACCGGTGAGCGCTATTGCATTAACTCCGTGTCGATGACTTTCAAGCCAGAGCCCTGATTGGGGTGACGGTGCGGAGCCTCTGGAAACCGGCGGTCAACCCGCCGGTTTTTGTATCTGCGCACGCAGGGATGACTGATTCATGTCTGCGGCATAAATCCCGCAAGTGCCATGTGGGCATTGTCCTGTTCGCACTTTTACGGTATCAATCTTTCCGACGTGGTATTTGCGGCGGTGCCCGAGCCTGACCTCAAGCAAGGCTGCGTTTGAAACCGCACATGATCGAAACAAGAAACAAAACCAATCACATCGATATTGATATTCAGGAGTGTCCCAGATGGAACGGGTAAACGGTAAACGCCTTGTGGCGTCGGTGGTGGCTCTGGCTGCTGTATTTGCACTGGCGGCATGCGGCAAAAGCAATGAAGGCCCCAAGGTGGCGCTGGATGATAAAGACCTCACCAATACGCTGAACAACTTCATTCAGGCTGATCAGCAAAACTGCGTGTCTATGCCGATTGCCTTCAATACGCCCGTTGCCAAGGATTACGCCAAACTCACCGACCCCAATGGCGCGCAACTGGCCGCATTGGTGAAGGTGGGCCTGATTGCAGAAACCCCGGCTGATGGTGGCCAGGTGCAATTTACCGCGACTGACAAGGGCAAGGACGCGTACGACGGCAACACGCCGCCAGGATTTTGCAGCGGCACGCCAGAAGTCGACAAAGTGGTGAGCAACACCGTGGAAGAAACCGCTGATAACTACAGTCGTGACAAGGTCGTGTTCACCACCAAACTCGATGGTGTGGCCGATTGGGCCAAGGATGATGCGATCCGCCAGCAATACCCCAAGTTTGCAACGCTGATTGATAATCAGGGCAAAGAACAGCACTCGCTGGAAATCGAAAGCCGCGGCCAGGGGTGGCGCGTGCTGGAGTCCAGCCCGGTTGCCAACTAAAAACTTGTCGTGAAGCGCTGGCTGTCCGGGCTGGCGCTCACCAACAAAAAACCCGTCTGCTGACGGGTTTTTTGTTGGTGACGAACATGAACAATTAAAGGCCCAGTTCTTCCACCCACAGCAACGACTGGCCATGTGCGCGGTTCAGCATGTCCGGTGTCAGTTGCAACTGATCGCACAGGCGCGGTACTTCTGACATATCCGGGTCTTCGCAGGCTTCAGCCAGTTCCAGGAATGGGCCGTAGATGCCGGAACGCTCCGTCAATGCATCTGCGATGCTTTCCGGCAAGATCAGTGTTTCCAGCACGCGATCCATCGGCATGTCCAGCAGCACATCCAGCAAAGAGAAGATACCGACAATGAAGAGGTTGTCGCGATCCTGGCCATCCAGCAAGTGGCTACCCAAGAGCTCAACGAGACGGCCGCGCGTGACAGCAGTCTTCAACAGGGCAGGGGGCGAGCCGGCTTCGGTGCTGGCTGTGACCAGCAGCAAGGTCAGCCAGCGATAGAGCTTCTGGTAGCCCAGAATGGTCACGGCATGACGGAACGACTGGATTTCACATGACAGGCCAAAACCCACGCTGTTGATATAACGCAGCAGCTTGAACGAGAGCGCGACATCGCGCTTGAGCGCATTTTCAATGTCGCGAATCTCTGCGTTGTTCCGCAGCATGTTCAACAGATTGAGGATGTTGGCGTAATTGGGGTTGATCACCTTGGCCGACAGCGTTTCCGGGTGGGCAAAGTAATAGCCCTGGAACGCGTCAAACCCAATGTCCATGCACTTGCGGAACTCTTCCTTGGTCTCGACCTTTTCCGCAATCTGCAGCACCGGGTACTTGCGCAGTGCTTTGGAGATTTCGGGCAGGCGATCCATGCCCAGCGCTTGCACATCAAGCTTGATGTAGTTGGCAAACTCAAGGAAAGGCGCGGTTTGCGGCGAGACCTCGAAGTCATCCAGCGCAATACCAAAACCCTGGCTGCGTAACTCTTTGATGCGGGCCAGCAGTTCGGGCGTGGCCGTGGTGGTTTCCAGTACTTCCAGCACCACGCGTTGCGGCTGCAGCAATTCCAGGAAGTTGCTTTCCAGCATGGACTCAGCGACGTTGATAAACGCCAGCTTGCTACCGACCAGCCAGTCGGTGCCCATGTTGGAGATCGTGTTGACCAGCACATTGGTGCCTGCTTGCATGTCGCTGGAGAACTCAGCCGTGAGCGCTTCCTTGTTCAACCGGAACAGCAGTTCGTAACCGATAATCTGCTGCTGTCGGTTCAAGATGGGTTGGCGGCCGATAAAGGCGTGATCTTGCGTCATTTCATGTTCTCTAGGGCTGCACACAGGCGCAGCGAATTATATCAGTAAAGTCTGATTTAGCCGTGGTTTGGTCCAGCGCCCGACAAGCTGCGTATATTAGCGTGCAAGCGGCGATCAGGCAGCCAGTTGTTCAGTGAAATGTGCGCTTCTGACTGCGGCATTTTCCGATGATGTCGAATGCAGGAGGTCTTCCATGTCCAGCACCAGCACGACAGACCCGTCTCCTGACAAGGTAGCACCTGCCACGCCGTGTGGGTGGATATTCTGCAGTGGTTTGATGACCACGTCATCACGGCCGACAAAGCTGTCCACGGCGAGAATGAACGAATGTTCGGCCGACGTCATCAAAACGCCGAACGACGGCACCTCGGTTTCTGCCCAGCCCAGCAAGCGTGCCAGCGACTTGACCGGCAGAATTTCATCGCGCACCACAATGGTCGCACGGCCAGAAACCTCCTGAACCTGATCCGCGCGGATCGGGATGATCTCGCGGACCATCGCCAGCGGTACTGCAAATGGCTGATCACAGACGCGGACGACCAGTACGGGCAGAATCGCCAGCGTCAGTGGCAAGGTGATGGTAAAGCGCGAACCTTCACCAACGACCGACTGGATATCAATCCGACCGTTGAGTTTCTGGATATTGGTTTTCACCACATCCATGCCTACGCCACGGCCAGAGATGCTGGAAATCTGGTCTTTGGTCGAGAAACCTGGCATGAAAATCAGTTGCAGACACTGTTTGTCGTCGAGGCTATTGGCCGTTTCGACGTCGATCAGACCTTTTTCCAGCGCCTTCTTGCGGATCACGTCCGGGCGCATGCCACGGCCGTCATCGGTAATTTCGATCTGGATATGGTCACCCACCTGCACGGCGGAGAGTTCGACTTGCGCTTGTGGCGACTTGCCTGCAGCCACGCGCTCTGCCACGGTTTCTACACCGTGATCCACCGCGTTGCGCACCAGGTGGACCAGCGGATCATTCAGATCTTCCAGCATGGTCTTGTCGAGTTCGGTTTCCTCACCGGTGAGAACCAGATCGACCTCTTTACCCAACTGCCGCGCCAGATCGCGGGCCAGCCGCGGATATTTCTGGAACAGACGGCCAATAGGCTGCATGCGGGTCTTCATCACCGCGTTCTGCAAATCACCGACCAAAAGATCAAGCTGGCTGATGGCTTCGTCCAGCGCTTTGAGCGTGGCGTTGTCCATCTTGCCTGCCATGATGTCGGTACGCAGCGTGGTCAGGCGGTTCTTGGTCAGGCCGATTTCACCAGACAAATTCAGTACTTGATCCAGCCGTACGGTATCGATACGGATGGTGGTTTCCTGGGTCACCGGAGCAACGGCGGCCTGTTGCATTGGGGCTTTGGCGGCTGCTGGCGCGTTGACACGGGCAGGGGCAGTTTGAACTGTAGGGAGATCTTCAATCACGACTTCTTGCTGTGGAACGTAAGTGCCTCCGGCTGGTGCGGCCTGCGCCGATGCGGCGTCGGTCCCCAGCAGGGCGTTGTAAAGGGCATCCCACTGTGGCTCACCGTTGGTGGCTGCAGGGGTGGTATTCGATGAGGCCGGGGCTGGCGCAGCGGCAGCTGCCGGCGCGGCCACATGTGCCGCGGGAGCATGCGTATGGCTGGGCAGTTCGCCTTGCAGCACGGCGTCCAGTTCGGCAAGAAGGCCTGCGTTGGCGGGGAGTGGCATGCGGCCTTGTTGCATAACCACAAACATGTCCTGCACGGTGGCTGTCGCGGAAAGAATGACGTCCATGAGCTCTGGCTTCATGGTCATCTCGCCGTTGCGAAGCTTGTCGAACAGGTTTTCCGTGCGGTGGCACAGACTCACCATGGCTTCGACATTCAAAAAGCCCGCACCACCCTTGATCGTGTGAAAGCCGCGGAAGATGTCATTCAGCAAGTGCTTGTCATCGGGCCGCTTTTCCAGCTCGACCAGCTTGCTGTCCACATCGGACAACAGCTCGGTGGATTCGGTGAGGAAATCCTGCAACAGATCGTCCATACCCGAGAATTCGCTCATTTCGGCCCCATTTATTTCGTCAAGTTCTAGTACATTGCGCCAGAAATACCCGTGTATTACGGATATTCCATTGTCACCTTAGCCTGTAATTGGCCGTGGGTCAGGCGGGTATTGCCCGTATTGCCTGCAATCTTGCGCCCGCCGGCACCAAAATGGGCCAGCGGGTCCTGCACATGCTTAAAAGCCCAGGCTTTCCAGCAGATCGTCGACCTGCGCCTGGTCAGTGACCACGTCAGTACGGCCATCGCTGCTGATCACCGGGCCTGCCAGCAGACCATCTTCGCGGGCGATGCTGCCGCCTTGCTGTGGCGAAAAGGTCACCAGGAATTCCAGCAACTGGCTTTCCATTTCCTTGACCATGCCCAGCACTTTCTTGATCACCTGGCCGGTCAGATCCTGGAAGTCCTGCGCCATCATGATTTCCAGCATCTGACTGCTGATTTTTTCAGAGTTGGCGGTGGTTTGTTCCAGGTGCGCGCGCGTGGCGTACACCAGTTGTTTGAACTCTTCGACCGTCAGCTCATGCGCAAACAGCTGGTTCCAGCGGTTGGACAACTGGCGCGCGGTGCCGGAAATTTCATCCTGCAGCGGCTTGGCGTCGTCCAGCGCGTTAAGCGTGCGCTCGGCGGCCTGTTCGGTCATGGTCGCGATATACGACAACCGATCACGGGCGTCCGGAATCTGGTGCGCCGCTTTTTCCAGAGACTTGTCCAACCCCAGTTCGCGCAAGGTGTCATGCAGGTGGCGGGTCAATTGACCGATCTGCGTGAACATCGTGCGGGCGGGTTCGGACATGTCTGCCGCAGCCTGAGTACCGGCATCCGCATTCACGGCTGCAGCAACAGGCGCAGCCGCCGGGGCGGCATCTTCGGCCGCTTCGGCTGCACGGTTGGCGCTGACGATACTGTCAAACAGCGCTTCCAGGTCCGGCGAGTCTGAGCTATTGAGGGCTTGATCGCTCACAGCGAGCCTCCTTTCTTCCGGCTGCAGGGCCGGTTATCAGTTGTGATCGGGTATCAGTTAGGCATGGTGGCGAAAATCTTCTTGAGCTTTTCGTCCAGCGTGGCTGCGGTAAAAGGTTTGACGATATAGCCCGATGCGCCTGCGGAGGCCGCAGCAATAATGTTTTCCTTCTTGGCCTCGGCCGTCACCATCAAGACTGGCAGATGCTTCAGTTGGGCATTGGCACGAACCTGTTGCAACAACTCCAGACCGGTCATATTGGGCATGTTCCAGTCAGTCACGACAAAGTCGTAAGTTGAGTTTTGCAGTTTATGCAAGGCGATTTGCCCATCCTCTGCTTCTTCCACGTTGGAAAAGCCGAGCTCTTTGAGCAGATTGCGCACAATCCGGCGCATCGTGGAAAAATCATCCACGACCAGAAAGCGCATATTGTTATCCGGCATACAATTCACTCCGTCGGGCGCATTTGGATAGCGCCAATCCAGTTGTACAAACAAACAAAACCTGGGTCAGGAAACCCTCTACAGGCCAGGCAAAAACCAGTATTGCAAACACTGACAAGGCAGGCGAGCGTGCTCAACCTGCCGGGTCGATCAATCTTTCCGTCTTCATGCAGTGCATGACCGTCAAGCTCGTCTTAACCGCGATCCGTAATGTATGGCATGACGGTATCGGCCAGCACGACCGGATCAAACTTGGCCACGTAGGCATCTACACCCACGCTCGCGCCCATGGCACGGTTGGCGTGAGAGGACAGGGATGAATGCATCACCACCGGAATGCCTTCAAAACGGCGATCCGACTTGATGTGACGGGTGAGCACATAGCCATCCATTTCCGGCATTTCTGCGTCAACCAGAATCAGTTTGAGCTTGGTGCTCAACGGCTCGTTGTCATGGGTGGCCCGTTGCGCCAGGTTCTGCAGCTTGTCCCATGCTTCCTTGCCATTGTTGGCTTGATGATACTTGATGCCCAATTTGTCGAGCACGCCAACGATTTCCTTGCGTGCAACCATCGAGTCGTCGGCAAAGAAGGTGTAAGCGTCCGGGCTGACCGTGGTGGAGGGCAGATCGGGGATTTCCGGCTCGCCCAGCACCCCTGACAAGATCTGTTCTACATCCAGAATCGACACGAGTTTGCCATCCGGCAGTTCGGTCAGCGCCGTAATCAGCGCCTGGCTACCCGATAACATGGATTCCGGTGCGCGCACTTTGTCCCAATCAACGCGGATGATGCGATCTACTTCGTGCACCAGAAATGCCTGCGTGTGTTTGGAGAACTCGGTCACGATCATGGTCGAGTTTTTGATATCCAGCTTGGGCTGGTTGCCCGCCATGAATTGCGACAGCGCAATCACCGGGATGATGTTGCCGCGCAATGAAATCACGCCTTCAACACCTGTCGGCATGTTTGGCGTACGCGTGATCTTGGGGGTTTGCGAGACCTCGCGCACCTTGAATACGTTGATCCCGAAGATTTCCCGCGTACCGAGGGAGAACAAGAGGATTTCCATCTTGTTCGAGCCCGCCAGACGTGTACGGGCGTCAATGTTGTCCAGCAGATTGGCCTGCGCTTCAATAATGTTCACTGTGTTGTACCTCTGCCGGTTGTTCAGGCCGTTTGTGCTTCAAGCAGATAATTGGCGATTGCCTGCGACAGCTTGTGCGGTTCGAACTTGGACACATAACCATCTACCCCGACCGACTGGCCGAGTTTCTGGTTTGAAGTGCCAGACAACGACGAGTGCATCAAAACGGGAATACCGGCAAAACGAACATCTGTTTTCACCATCCGGGTGAGCATGTAACCGTCCATCTCCGGCATTTCCACGTCGGTGAGGATCAGTTGCACGAAATCGCGCACCGGTCGGCCCTGTATTTCCGCCGAACGGGCAAGACGTTGCAGTTCATCCCAGGCACGGCGACCATTGACCGCGCTCTGGTGCTTCAAGCCCATGGCATCGAGCGTAAGCTCAATCTGACGGCGTGCCACGGCCGAATCATCTGCATAGAACACGCGTTTCTCTGCAAATGTGGTGTCACGAATCACGGTTTCGGAATCAATGGTCAGGTCGGTTTGCAGCGCTTCTGCCAGGACCTTTTCCACATCCAGCATCATGACCAGTTTGCCGCTCTCAAGCTCCGTCACTGCGGTGACGAGACCGCTCATCTGATGGCTCAGCATGTCGGGTGGTACGCGCATGGACGTCCAGTCGAGACGCAAAATGGTATCTACTGCCTCGACCAGGAAACCCTGGGTATGACCGTTGTATTCCGATACGATCATGATTTCCGGGCGATTGGCGGTCACGATGCCCGCGTATTTTGCCAGGTCAATCACCGGGACCAGTACGCCACGCAGACTGACCATGCCTTCAACGTTGGCTGGCGTTTCTGGTGCGTGGGTGATTTCCGGTGTACGCATGACCTCGCGTACCTTGAACACGTTGATACCAAAGTGTTCGCGGCGACCGGAACGTTGATCTTCACCGAGCGTAAACAGCAGAATTTCCAGCTTGTTCGTCCCGGCCAGCTTGGTGCGCGCGTCGATATTCTTGAATAAGTCAGACACAGTGGACTCCAGGATAAAGCATAAATTCTGCCGTTATTTGTAAGTTAATACAAAGGCTTAAGAAAGCCTTCGCGAATTGCTATCGATAGAGGGAAGTGTAGCGCTTCCCCCTTATCGGTAAAGCACTAAAAATCTTTAGTTGCGCAAATGCATTACTAAAGTAGCGCATGCTTATGACATTTATAATAGAAACGCCAGCATTCAACAAGGAGTGGCAGCAATGCCGGATGAAAGTGCCAGCATGAATCCACGTGAGCTGGAAGAGGCTTTTTCTCTTTTTACTGCAGCGTCAAGACAATTGACCGACGCCTATGCCGATTTGCAACAACAGGTTGAGTTTCTTACAACACAACTTGAAATTGCCAACGGGAATCTGCGTCGCGAGCTGGAAGAAAAGGCCGCGCTGTCCCGTCGACTTGCTCACTTGCTGGCCAGATTACCTGCCGGCGTCATTGAACTTGACGCTGATGGCAATGTGGCGGCGTTGAATCCGGCCGCTTCTCAATTATTAGCACCACTGGCTGCTGGCGATAGCTGGTTAAAGTTTCAGGGTGCCCATTTGCAACTGGCACCAATGACGGATATCTGGGTTTATCCGCATCCCCAGGGTGCTTTGAGACTCAGCATAGTCGAAAGCGACATGCCTGAAGAATCAACCCGCATTTTGTTGGTGCATGACCTGACAGAAAGCTGGGAAATGGAGCAGTCGCTCATGCAACACAAGCGTTTGGCCTCCATGGGTGAGATGGCGGCAGGTCTGGCGCATCAGTTACGCACGCCGCTGGCGACGGCACTGCTGTATGCCGGTCATCTGTCACGCCCGGAACTGGCCGACGCCGACCGCATCAAATTCAGTGAGAAAACCACGGCCCGCCTGCGTCATCTTGAAACCCTGATCCAGAACATGTTGCGTTTTGTACGCGGGCAAGACATGTCGCTGGATGCCGTTGATCTGGTGGCCACCGCTCAGGAAGCGGCCCAGACCTTGCAGCCGCAGCTAGAAATGCGGGGGTTAAGGCTTTCGCTAATGCTGCCTGATGATGAAATTCTCATTCTGGCTAATCGCAAGGAATTACTTGGCGTGATCCTCAATCTTCTGGACAATGCGATGCTCGCGTCGGCAGATAACGCAGAAGTCGGATTGACGCTTGAACTTGCCGGAGGCACCGCCATTTTAAGAGTGGTGGATCAAGGGTGCGGTATGGCACCTCAGGTTCAGGCTCGCTTGTTCGAACCGTTTTTCACTACCCGCAAAGAGGGAACGGGGCTAGGCCTCGCTATTGTCCGTAATCTCATCAATTACTGGCATGGTGAAATCGAAGTGCAATCCGCGACAGGTCAGGGCAGTGTGTTTACGATACGGTTGCCAGCTTGTCGCGACGCAACTAATGTTCAGGTACGATAATTGACATGAGCACTTCATTGTTGCTGACAATTGTTGTACGTGTTGGCTGTTAAGTTACTTGCAAAAGGTTGAATATCCCATGACGCCCACTGTTCAGATCGAAGGGGATGCAGGTCGTGTCATTCTCTCGGGACAGTTTGATTTCAGTGCCCATCGCGAATTCCGCCAGGTTTGCGAATCATTGATTGCCAATCCGGAAATCAAAGAAGTGCTGGTTGATTTCCAGAATGTCAATTATCTGGATAGCTCTGCGCTGGGCATGCTGTTGTTGCTGAAAGAAAAAATTGGTGCCGCCAGCAAAAGCATGGCGCTCGTTAACTGTCGCGACACGGTCAAGCAAGTGCTTGAGATTGCGTGTTTCGGCAAAATCTTCACGATCCGGTAACCCGGTGGTCCATGCGGCATGAAAATCCTCGTTGTCGATGACACCGAGGCAGTCCTCCTACTGATTTCCCGCTTTATCGAGGCATTGGGTCACAGCGTGATCCAGGCACGCGACGGGAGTGAGGCTGTCGAAAAATGGCGCCAGCATCAGCCTGATCTGGTGCTGATGGACATGATGATGCCGGTCATGTCTGGCCCCGAGGCCGCTGTTGCGATCAAGGAAGAGGCCGGGCAATCCTGGGTCCCCATCGTATTTGTGACCGGTGTGGGCGAGGAAAACCGGCTGGCTGATGCCATTGAGCGTGGTGCCGATGACTACATCAGCAAGCCTGTCAATTTCCGGGTGCTGGAAGCCAAACTCAAGGCGTTTAACCGCACGCTGGAACTCAATCGCAAGGTGCGAGAGCAATCTACCCGCCTTGCCAGTTATTACGATGCGGCCGAAGAAGAAAAACGCGTCGTACGGCATTTGATGGATCAGATGGTCAATGCCGAACGTCTGAATGACCCCCTGCTGGACTACTGGCTGTCGCCTGCTGAATCACTCTCTGGCGATTTGATTGCCGCTGCACGTACGCCTGGTCAGGTGCTGTACGTATTGTTGGCGGATGGCATTGGTCATGGTCTGACGGCGGCGCTGAATGTGTTGCCTCTGACCCAGCCCTTCTACAGCATGGCCGAAAAAGGCTATTCGCTCTCCGACATCCTCGTTGAAATGAACAACAAGGTTCGTCAGGTGCTACCGGTGGGGCGGTTTGTGGCGACGGTGCTGATTGCCATCGATGAAACCACGCGTTGCATTGAGGTCTGGAACGGCGGCATGCCAACCGTGCACATGCTCGATAGCAGGGGTGCGGTGGTGCATCAGTTCAAATCATCCAATTTGCCGCTTGGGATCGTCCCCACGCAGGACATGGAAACCACCAGTGCCCGTTATTTCTATAGCGAGCCCGGTACGGTGCTGGCCTGTTCCGATGGCCTGACCGAAGCGCGCGCACCTGATGGCGAGGCGTTCAGCGAAGCGCGCTTGTTGCAACTGGTGCGCCAGCAACCCGAAGAAGTGCGTTTGTCCGCGCTGCAGGGGGCGTTGGCAGATCATCTTTCTGGCCACCCACACCATGACGATATCTCGTTGGTGATGATGCGCTTTGGCCAGTATATGCACGGCGAACGGCCGCTGGCGGCACAGCAAAGTGCGGAAGCCATGGCGACCATGGCGCTGGTCGGCACCGGGCAAAGCATGTGGCATTACAGCCTGACGCTGGGCTCGGAAGAACTGCAATACATCAATACTGTGCCGTTCATGATGTCGTTCGTGAACGAAATCAAAGTGCTCAAACCTTACCAGTCTGAGGTGTTCCTGATCTTGAGCGAGCTCTTTGTGAACGCGCTGGATCATGGCCTCTTGAACATGGATTCCGGCCTCAAGCAGGGTGAGCAGGGCATGGATCGTTATCTGCTGGTACGTGGACAGCGCCTGGCTGCGCTGACCCAGGGGCAGATCGAAATCGACCTGAATGGTTTGCGTATTAACGGGCGTGACGTACTGCGCATCCGGATCAAAGACACTGGCCCTGGCTTTGATTGGCCGCGCTTTAATCTTCCTGAAGACGATCCGGAGCGTTTGCATGGGCGTGGACTGATGCTGGTCCGTTCCATGTGTGCCTCGATCCAGTTTCCAGGTAGTGGCAACGAGGTCGTCGTGCACTACTTGCCCGGCCCGGCCCGAATCTGAAAGCAGGATCGTCAGGGCTGACAGTGCGGCCAGCTCTGGCTGCACCATAATGGAAATGATATAAAGCGACCCTCGGTCCGGATGACCTTGTCCCGCCACTCCGCAGGAGTATGACCATGCCGCGGCCAGAACACGGCGAAAAACCGGCCATGCTGAATGTTCCCAGTTACAGCGCCGATGTGGTGCTGCCCCGCAAGGTGCGCCCGCCGGTCACGTCCGCCCGCGTCATTGTGGTTGGCGCATCCACGGGCGGCACAGAAGCGCTCAAGGTCTTGCTGGAGCCGCTGCCGCCTGATACGCCGCCCATCCTGATTACCCAGCACATGCCTGAGAGTTTTACCCAGTCATTTGCCCAGCGGCTGGATTCCATCTGTCGCATTCGTGTCAAACAGGCAGAAGATGGGGAGCGTTTGCAAACGGGCTGCGCTTATATTGCGCCGGGGCATTCGCATTTATTGCTGGCCAGCAACGGCCCGGCCTGGGCTTGTGCTTTATCGCAGGCCCAACCAGTCAATCGCCATCGCCCTTCGGTTGATGTTTTGTTCCGTTCGGCAGCCAATCTGGGTGGCGCCAACGTGGTTGGTGTCATCCTGACCGGTATGGGGCGCGATGGCGCGGCGGGCATGCTGGAAATGCGGGAAGCCGGCGCGCTGACGCTGGCTCAGGATGAAGCCAGTTGTGTTGTATTTGGCATGCCCAAAGAGGCCATTGCCGCAGGCGGAGTCCAGGAAGTGTTGCCGCTGAAAGAGATGGCGGCGCGGATGCTCCAGCTGGCGCGTATACCCGTGCGTAGTTAGTTGGCTGGCAGTACAACAACGGAAGAACAATGGCATTACCAGTTTTGATCGTCGAAGACGATGACGCCTTGCGAGAAGCACTGGTCGATACGCTGACTCTTGGTGGCCACGATGTGGTCGAGGCGTCAGATGGTCAGGCTGCGCTCAAAGTGCTGGAGCATCAGCGCGTGGGGCTCGTGTTGTCTGATGTGCAGATGCGCCCCATGGATGGCGAAACGTTACTGGTCGAAGTGAAGCGGCGGTATCCGTGGGTGCCGGTGGTACTGATGACCGCGTACGGCGTTGTCGAAAAAGCCGTGGCGGCCTTGCATGCCGGTGCGGCCCACTACCTGCCCAAACCGTTTGAGCCAGATGCGCTGTTGCAGGAAGTCGCCCGCTATCTCCTGCCTGATGGCAGCGAGGAGCATGTCATCGCCGAAGACCCGGCCATGCGCGCCTTGCTGGATGTGGCCCGCCGCGTGGCACAGTCAGATGCGTCGGTACTGATTACGGGTGAATCAGGCACCGGTAAAGAAGTTCTGGCCCGATTCATACATCGCAACAGCCCGCGCGCCGATAAACCTTTTGTGGCGATCAACTGTGCCGCCATCCCGGAACAGCTCCTGGAGTCCACACTGTTTGGTCATGAGCGCGGAGCGTTCACAGGCGCTGCAGTACAGCATATTGGCAAGTTTGAACAAGCCGATGGCGGCACTTTGTTGCTCGACGAAATTACTGAAATGCCCCTCTCGCTGCAGGCCAAGCTGCTGCGGGTCTTGCAAGAGCGCGAGGTCGAGCGGGTAGGGGGCACCAAACCGCTCAAGGTGGATTTACGCGTTCTGGCCACCTCTAACCGTGATTTGCCCACTGCAGTGGGCAACGGCCAGTTTCGGGAAGATCTGTATTACCGGCTCAATGTGTTCCCGCTGGCGTTGCCAGCGCTGCGTGAACGGCCGGATGACGTGGTACCGCTGGCCCGGGCCATGCTTGCCCGGCATGCTTCCCGAATGAGCCGCCGTGCACCCACGCTGACCCCGGACGCAATCCGCCAACTGGCCGCGCACAGCTGGGAAGGCAATATCCGGGAACTGGATAACGTGGTGCAACGCGCGCTGATCCTGGCGCCTGGAGATGTCGTTGAGGCCGCGCATCTGTATTTGCCTCAGCGCCCAGGGGCACCGGTCAGTGCGCCTGTCCCGGCCATGGCGCAACCCATTGCAATGGCACCCGTGGCCCCGGCGCCGACAGACCTCAAAGCGCTGGAAAAACAACACATCCTGGATGCTTTGCGCGCCAGCGGTGGTGTCCGGAAACTGGCTGCGGAACGGCTGGGTATGAGCGAGCGCACCTTGCGTTACAAGCTGCAGCAGTATCGCGAAGAGGATGGCGGACTGGATGCATAGGTCTGCTGACCGGACAGCCGGCCTTGCCCGGCTGTTGCGGATATGTTTTCGCGAGCGCAAATGCAGGAATTGCTTGCTCGCAAGGCGGTCGGACCCCTACAATTCGGTGGTACTGCGTCTATTTATGTCTCATCCATTTTCAACGGCGGAAAACGGACCAACCAAGCCATGAGCGTTCAAGGCATCGATCAACTTCTGGGCGAACTGAAAGCCATGTCTGCGCAAGCAGCGGGCCAGACAGCTGCGCCCGCTGCCAGCGATACGGGCGCCGCAAATTTTGCGGACATGCTCAAGTCGTCGATCGACCAGGTTGCGCAGGTGCAAAACAGCGCTGACGCCCAGCAAACGGCTTTTCAGTCCGGAGACCCGAACACTGACCTGCAAGATGTGATGGTTTCGCTGCAAAAGGCGAGCCTCTCTTTCCAGACCATGGTGCAGGTGCGCAACAAACTGGTTAGCGCGTACCAGGAAATCATGAACCTCCAGGTCTAACGATCTGGCTGCGTAAACAGGTACTTACAAGTTTGTTATGGCGGAAGCGGACGTAGCAGTTGAGGGCGGGCGTGCACAGGGTAATGCCCTGGAGTCTGCCCGTCAGCGCTTTCTGGATCTTCCCAGTTCCCGTAAAGCCCTGTTCATGGTGGGTCTGGCGGCACTTATTGCCGTCTTGATCGGCGTGGCGTTGTGGAGCCGCGAACCCGACTACCGCATTCTCTATACCAATATCCCCGACAAAGATGGCGGCGAAATCCTCCAGTCTTTGCAGCAATTGAACGTCCCCTACAAGCTTGACCAGGGCGGCACAATCTCGGTGCCATCCAACCGCGTCTACGACGTGCGCCTGCAACTGGCCGCACGCGGTCTGCCCAAATCGGGTGACGTCGGATTCGAGTTGATGGACAACCAGAAGTTCGGCGTCTCGCAATTTACCGAGCAGGTGAACTACCAGCGTGCGGTAGAGGGCGAACTGGCGCGCTCTATCGAAACCATCCAGACCGTGGACAAGGCACGTGTGCATCTGGCGATGCCACGGCAGACGGTGTTCCTGCGTGATCAGCAAAAGCCGACTGCTTCGGTCATCCTGACCATGCACCCGGGCCGTGCGCTGGACCCAGGTCAGGTGGCGGGCATTGTGCATCTGGTGTCTTCCAGCGTGCCGGAGCTGACTGTCAACAATGTGAGCGTGGTCGATCAGGACGGCAATCTGCTGTCCAACAACAACTCGGCCAACCATGCCAACCTGGATGCGCGTCAACTGGTTTACGTGCAGCAGATTGAAAAGAGTTATGTCGATCGCATCCAGGCCATTCTGGAACCGCTTGTTGGCAAAGAGAATGTCCATGCCGAAGTGGCGGCGGCGGTCGATTTTGCCGAGACCGAACAAACCTCAGAAGTCTACAAACCCAATACGGCCTCTGATACCGCCTCTATCCGCAGCCAGCAAACGATGAGTCAGGATGGCAAGGATGGCGGGGCTGGCGCGGCTGGTGTGCCGGGGGCGTTGTCCAATCAGCCGCCGGGTGCTGCGGCTGCGCCGATCACGGTGACCAGCGCGTCGGGTCCGGCAGCGGCCGCACCGGCGGGGACGACCAACTCGCGCCGTGAGTCCACCACCAATTACGAAGTCGATAAAACTGTCCAGCATGTCAAACAGCCGGTAGGTATCGTCAAACGTGTATCGGCCGCCGTGGTCATCAACTACAAACCCTCGCGGGATAAAGATGGCAAGCTGACCTGGACGCCGTATTCGCCGCAGGAAATGACCCAGATCAACAATCTGGTGCAAGAGTCCATTGGCTACAGCAAAGACCGCGGAGATTCGATCAATGTGGTGAATGCCACGTTTGCGGGTGCGCCAGTGCCGGAAGCCGAGCAAAACTTCCAGGATCAGGCAATGTCCTTTATCAAGGCTAACCTTGCCAACCTGATCAAGCTGGCGTTGATTGCACTGGTCGTGATTTATCTCTTGCTGTTCGTGGTGCGTCCGCTTATGCGTGATCTGTCGAAATCGCGCGAAGAGCCCAAAACGGTGGAAATCGATTTTGGCGATGGCGTGGCCATGACCGACGAAGAAGCTGCCGCCCGCGAAGACGAAGAACAAGAAGCTGCAGCCAAAATTGCCGCCCAGGCCGATTTGCTTGGTCAGGCACGCGAACTGGCCAAGAACGATCCGCGGATGGTGGCAACCATCTTGCGCGAATGGATGTCGAACGAGGACGAGCCCGTAGGCAACCCCAACAAGGTGGGTTGATCGGTGAGTCAGTTAATCAAGGCCCGGGTGTAATCCGGGCCTGATCCGTTTTACCGCTTGCCGCCGCATTGCGGCCCGGCAATCTTTTTTCCTGGAGCACGGTCATGGCCGCCACGATGAACGAAGAAGGCGTACGCAAAGCCGCCATCTTGTTGATGACACTGGGCGAAGAGGCCGCAGTGGAAGTGTTTCGCTACCTTGGCCCCAAGGAAGTGCAAAAACTGGGCTTCACCATGGCTGCCATGGACAACGTCAAGCGTGAAGAAGTCGACGGCGTGCTGGGCGACTTCATGAATTCCACACAAAACCGCGCCAACCTCGGTGCGGCAGATGAGTACATCCGCTCGGTGTTGACCAAAGCGCTGGGTTCGGACAAGGCAGCAAACCTGCTGGACCGCATCTTGCAGGGCAACGACAACAACGGGATCGAGTCGCTCAAGTGGATGGACTCTGCCGCCGTCGCCGAACTGATCAAGAACGAACACCCGCAGATCATCGCGACCATTCTTGTTCATCTGGAGCCAGATCAGGCCTCCGAAGTGCTGGCCAATTTTGTTGAACGTAACCGCAATGACGTCCTGTTGCGGATTGCGACGCTCGAAGGCGTGCAGCCGGCAGCATTGAAAGAACTCAATGATGTGCTCACGCAATTGTTGTCTGGCTCTGACAAGCTCAAAAAGAGCGCGATGGGTGGCGTGCAGATGGCCGCCGACATCCTCAACTTCATGGGCGGCGTGGTCGAAGCCTCGGCCATTGCCAGCGTACGCGAATACGATCCGGAACTGGCTCAGCGCATCCAGGACAAAATGTTCACCTTCGACAACGTGCTGGATATCGACGATCGCGGTATCCAGTTGTTGTTGCGTGAAATCCAGTCCGATTCACTAGTGATTGCGCTCAAGGGCACTACGCCGCAATTGCGTGACAAGATTTTCAAGAACATGTCGCAACGGGCTGCTGAAATGCTGCGTGATGATCTGGAGGCCAAAGGCCCGGTCAAGCTTTCGGAAGTGGAATCCGAACAAAAAGAAATTCTCAAGATTGTTCGCCGCCTTGCCGACGAAGGCCAGATTGTGCTCTCCGGCAAGGGCGAAGAAGGCCTGGTCGAATAATGGAGCGGTGCTGAGCCATGGCTAATCCACCGCGCCGCGTCATTCCTCGCGAAGAACTCACCGCATGGGAGCGTTGGGAACTCGGCACTATCGACGACCCGACCCCGCCGCGCATCCGGCCGGTGCCGCAGCCGGCACCAGTCCCCACACCTGCAGCTGATGCTGCGCCTGGGCCACAGGCTGCACCGGCCGCGGAGACCGCGCCGGCTGTCGCTGATCAACCGGTGTTACCCCGTGTACCACTGCCCACCGCAGAGGAACTCGAAGCCATTCACCAGCAGGCGCATCAAGAAGGTTTTGATGCAGGGCAGGCAGAGGGTCTGGCAGCGGGTCGCGCCCAGGCTGAGGACGAAATCAACCGGCTCAAGGTCTTGCTCGACCAACTGGCCAATTACTCTGAGCGTGCCCAGGCGGAACTGGCTGAATCTGTGCTGGATCTGGCATTGATCGTAGGCAGAGAGCTGGCTCGGGTGGAAATTGCCTCTGATCGAAATCGCGTATTGCCGGTGATCCGTGAGTTGATTGACTCCATGCCAGTGGTGCGCGCACCGGCTCGTATTATTGCGCATCCGGATGACGTGGATGCGCTGGAATCACTATTGGGCGTGGAGTTGCCACGTGATGTGTGGCGCATTGTGGTGGATCCCAATCAGGAGCCCGGTGGTGCCCGCGTTGAAACGCCGACGTTGCGGGCCGATTTGTCGCTGACCTCGCGCTGGGCGACGCAATTGAAGGTGTTGCAGCGCGCCAACCGGAGTGATCTGGTCTGGAATGCGGAAGTACCGTTGACTCCAGAACCTGCCTCGCCCGTGCCTGATCAGGCCTCGACAACAGCACATGCGCCTGCACAGGCAGCGACGGTGGCCGAAGCTGCGCCGCGTCCCATCGTGCCACCCGAAATAGAAAAGGTCTCGCTGGACCTCGACGAGCCGGCCGATGACGACGAATCTGTTTGATGCCACCCGCTTGTATCTGGAAGAGTGCGCGCACGCCAGCAAGCGTATTCGCCCCTGGCTGCCCCGTGGCAAGCTGGTGCGCGTGTCTGGCCTTGTGCTGGAAGCCACTGGCCTGCGATTGCCTATTGGTGCCTCTTGTGAGGTGATGACACCGGGCAATATGGCTGTCGAAGCCGTTGTGGTCGGCTTTCAGGATGAAAAACTCTTTTTGATGCCGATCTCGGAAATCTACGGGGTTGAGCCAGGTGCCGAAGTCGTCCCGCACGAAGATGTGGCAGCATGGGTGCCCGAATACGGCAGGCCGCGGCCGCCGCAGCGGCGTGTGGAAGATCATGGCCGTCAGGTGCCCGTGGGCTGGGGCATGCTTGGCCGTGTGGTCGATGCGCTCGGACGACCGCTGGATGGTAAGGGACGGCTGGATAGCGATGACTGGATGCCGCTCTTCTCGCGCCCCTTCAACCCCATGTACCGGCAGCCAGTGCGCGATGTAATGGACGTCGGTGTGCGCGCCATCAATGCGCTGCTCACTGTGGGGCGCGGCCAGCGGCTGGGTTTGTTTGCGGGTTCTGGCGTGGGCAAATCGGTGTTGCTGGGCATGATGGCGCGTTACACCACGGCAGATGTCGTGGTCGTGGGGCTGATTGGTGAACGGGGCCGTGAGGTCAAAGATTTTATCGAGAACATTCTGGGTGAGTCGGGCCTGAAGCGTTCGATTGTTGTTGCTGCGCCAGCAGATACCTCACCATTGCTGCGTTTGTATGGTGCGGCCTACGCCACCAGCATTGCCGAGTATTTCCGTAACGAGGGCAAGAATGTTTTGCTGATCATGGACTCGCTCACCCGTTACGCCATGGCACAGCGCGAGATTGCCTTGGCAGTGGGCGAACCACCTGCTACCAAGGGGTATCCGGCGTCGGTCTTTGCGCGTTTACCACAACTGGTAGAACGCGCCGGGAACGGCAAAGAGGGCGGGGGCTCCATCACGGCGTTCTACACCGTGTTGTCGGAAGGTGATGACCAGCAAGACCCGATTGCAGATAACGCACGGGCCATTCTCGATGGTCACTTTGTCCTGTCACGCAATCTGGCCGAATCCGGCCACTACCCGGCCATCGACATCGAAGCGTCGATCAGCCGGGTGATGCACGACATCATCTCGCCGCAGGAATTTGATCTGGTGCGCCGCTTCAAGCATTTGTGGTCGCGCTACCAGCGCAGCCGCGACTTGCTCAGTGTGGGTGCCTATGTGGCTGGCAGTGATCCAACGCTGGATGACGCCATTCGCCGCTTTCCGTCCTTTGAGCGGTTCTTGCAGCAGGCGATTGAAGAGCGGGAAAGCTACGCGGGCGCGCGCACCAGGCTGGCGGAACTCTTCGGAGTGGCGCCGCCACAATAAGCGTTGTGCTTTGCTGTTTTTGCAGGGTGACGCCTTTACAGATCACAGGATTTACACGTGGCACAGTTTCGTTTTGCCCTTTTGTTGACGCTTAGCCGTGAACAACGCGAGGAAGCCGCCAGGCTCATGCAGAACGCCGCTGCCAGGACAGAAACGGCGCGGCAAAAACTGATTCAGGTTGAAGACTACCGCTCTGAATACCGGGCACGGCTGACTCAGTCCGGGCAAGGTGGCATGACCGTGACCCAATGGCGAGATTTCCAGCTCTTTCTAAGCCGGCTGGATGAAGCGGCTGCGCAGCAAAAGACGGAAGTCGAGCGTCTGCAGCGTGAGTACGACAAACTCAAAAGTGCCTGGCAAGAGTGTGAGAAAAAGGTCAAAGCCTTTGAGACGCTGGAAACCCGCCATAACCAGAGTGAGATCAAGCGCGAAGCTCGACAGGAACAAAAGCTCGTCGACGAATTCAATATGCGGCCACGCAGTGATCGTCCGATGTAATCTGTAATTTGCTCATTGCCCCGGCTGTTGCGCTATGTCCGATACACCTGATGCTGTCCTTGCAGCCCATCTGATCGAACTTGAAACCGCTTTGCATCAGCCAGGCGTACGGCAAGACCATGCGCGTGTGGCTGCCTTGTTGGCCGACGGGTTTGCCGAAATTGGTTATTCGGGCCGGATGTATGACAAAGCAACCACCGTTGCGGCGCTCGTCGCAGAAAAAGACGCACCGGCGGTGAGTGTGTATGCCGACCAGTTTGTACTCACGCTGCTCGCCCCGGGCCTTGTATTGCTTACCTACCGCTCTGCCACACTCGAAAGTGACGCGACCTTGATCCGTCATGCCCTGCGTAGTTCAGTGTGGCGTCAAACCGATGCCGGCTGGCAAATCGTGTTTCATCAGGGGACGCCTGCTGCGCCTTTTCAGGCTGATCTTCCGGCTGGCTGACGGTGTACTTTCCACGCATAACAAGGCATGGGTTCCATTGTGATTTCGGGACCACACCTGATCATCCTGGCTGGCTTGCGTGGCGCCAGCGCTGCTACAGTGAAGACGAAAATAGTCGCGTGAGATGGGCTGCAGATCCGCAGCGCGATAAATTTATTGGCAGCAGGGCGCGCGCATGATCCGTAAAATTAGCATCGATCAACTCACTACCGGGATGTACATCCACGACTTGAATCTGGCGTGGTTTGATCACCCGTTCGTACGCAACCAGTTCATGCTGGAAACGCTGGAAGACCTCGCGCAGATTCGCGCCACTGGCCTCAAAGAGTTATATATCGATGCCTCACGCGGGCGCGATGTTGCCGAAGCGCCCACGCTGGAAGAAGTGCAAGCCAGCACCGAAGCGACTTTGCTGGAAGCATTGTCAAAACCCGCAGAGCCGGAGCCGGAGCCACGTGTCGCTACGCTGCGGGACGAAGCACTACGTGCTGCCAGCATTCACAAGCAGGCCGACAAGGCTGTACGCAAAGTCATGCAGGATGTGCGTCTTGGGCGCATGGTCGAAATCGCCGAGGTCGAAGACGTCGTCGATGCCATTGCGGGCACCATCGAGCGGAACGCCAGCGCCATGCTGGGTATTCTGTGCATCAAGAACAAGAACGAATACACCTTCTTGCACTCCGTCGCGGTCGGTACGTTGATGATCGCCTTTGCCAAAAGCATGGGGCTGGATGCCGAGACCGTGCGCAGCGCCGGCGTCGCGGGGTTGCTGCATGACACGGGCAAAATGTGCGTGCCCGACGAGATACTCAATAAACCCGGGCGACTGACCGAAGACGAATTCAATGTGATGAAAAGCCATCCTCTGGAAGGGTGGGAAGTGCTCCGGCAACTGGATGACGTTGATCCCATTGCGCTGGAAGTAACGTTGCACCACCACGAGCGACTGGACGGCACGGGGTATCCGCACAAACTCAAGGGTGATCAGATTAGCCAGATCACGCGTATGGCTTCTATCGTGGATGTTTATGACGCCATCACGTCAGACCGGGTCTATCACAAGGGCCAGCCTGCAGCACAGGTACTACGCAAACTGTGGGAGTGGAGCCCCAATCACTTTGATCCACAGTTGGTACAGCATTTCATCCGGACGGTCGGGATTTATCCCGTGGGTTCCCTGGTGCGGCTTCATTCCGGCCGGTTGGCCGTGGTGATGGAAGCGAGCATGGATACGCCGTTGCTGCCGCGTTTGAAAGCGATGTTCTCTTTACGCACCAACAGCTATATCCACCCCGTTGATATTGATATGTCCTGGGAAGCCCAGCGCGGAGGCGACCGGATTGTCGGGGTGGAGTCGCCCGATCGCTACGGAATTGATATCTCACGTTTTCTGCTGGCCCGCTAATACTGATCTTTGCGCCGATTGCCAGCTAACTCGGATGGCATCTTCAGTAGCGTGTTGAATTTTCAGGCACTTGCAGCAACCACTGCGAAAGAAAACCGACACTGGCCAAGACGTGTAAGCAAAAAATGTAAGCCTGGCTTATGATCAAGACATAAATGATCGGTAATGGGGGGAGCCAGCATGTTGCGAAGTGTTCGAGGCAAGATCCTGGTGTGTTATCTGGTGGCCGCCAGCCTGGTTGCCGCAGCGGCGTTTATCGGTATTGCGGGTATGCAATCGAGCGTGCGCCGCTACGAAAACGACGTAAAACAGTTGCAGGACGCGCAGGTGCAAGTGTTGTCCATGCAAGTCACCTTCAAGATTCAAGTGCAGGAATGGAAAGACACGCTCTTGCGTGGCGCCAAACCTGAAAAGCTCGACCAATATTGGGCTGCGTTCCAGAAAGATGAAGCCTCCGTGCAGCAAACGGCCGATCACTTGCAGCAAGTGCTGCCGCCCGGACCCAGTGCTGATCTGGTCCGGCAGTTTCGCGATGCGCACCAAAAGCTGGGTGAGGGCTATCGCAAGGGGCTAGAGGCTTTCAAAGCCGCCGGTTTTCAATCTGCCGCTGGTGATGCTGCAGTCGCTGGCATTGACCGTGAACCGACGAGAATGCTGACCGAGGCCGTGGCCCGAATCAGCGATGACTCTACCCAGATCGAAGCGCAGGCCCACAACATGGCCGAACGCCAGTTCATGGTGAGCATGATTGGCATGGTGGTCGCCATTGTGGCGGGTTTGTCGGGTTTTTACTGGCTGGCAACCCGGACCGTGACGGGGCCGCTGGGCGAGGTGGCCAGCAAGGTGCAGATCATCACGCGCGAAAACGACTTCACCTCACGTGTGACTGTTAAATCTGAAGATGAAATCGGGGCACTCGGCACCGCGCTGAACTCTTGCTTGAGCCATGTGCAAAAAGCCTTGCAGCGCATGAATACGGTTTCCAACGAACTCTCCGCCAGTGCGACCGCGCTGGATGGGGCTTCGCGGCAGTTGGCCAACAGCACCGAACTGCAAAACCAGAACACCGGTAGCATCGCGGCAGCGGTAGAACAGATTGCAGTGAGCCTGGCGCATACCTCGACCGAAGCGCAAGAAGCACATGGATTATCCAAAGAGGCAGGCGACAAAAGTGGTCAGAGCGCGGAGGAATTCCAGCGTACTGAAACCAGCATTACCTCGATTGCCTCGCTGATCGAAGAAGCCGCGCGCGATGTGGATGAACTGGGGCGGGCATCCAGTGAGATTTCTGGCGTGCTGGACGTGATCAAGGGGCTGGCATCGCAAACCAACCTGCTGGCGCTCAATGCTGCCATTGAGGCGGCGCGGGCCGGTGAGCAAGGCCGCGGTTTTGCCGTGGTGGCCGATGAAGTTCGCAAACTGGCTGAGCATACATCCAATTCCACCAACCAGATCCAGACCACGATCCAGGACATTCAGCACAGCGTAGGTCGTGTGGTCACGCAAATGGAAGTGGTAGTGGGGCGTGTAGATGAATGCCGCAGTCAGGCGGCCAGTGCTGCCAGCGTGGTAAGACAACTGAGTGAGGCCAGCAGTCGTATCGAATCCGCGATGGGCGAAGTTGCATTGGCAGTTCGTGAGCAGAGTATGGCCAATGAGTCGATTTCACAGAATGTCGAACACCTGGCGCAAAGCAGCGAACATAACGGCGCAGCCACCCGTACCGCAGCAGATCAGGCAACCACGGTGAATGGTCTGGCAGGGCGATTGCGCGAAATCGTGGCTGAGTTCCGTATCTGAAGGTGCAGATCGTACGCACGTCAAAAAAGCCCGGTCAGATCAACCGGGCTTTTTGCTGGCAGCCAAATCCCCTGATCAATGATCCGCGCGGGCGCGCACGTCGGTGGTGTAAACACCTGGCGTGGCGGACAAACCCGCTTTGACGCTTTCTGTGATCTCATCGCCCAGTACTTCATCTTCATCTGCTTCCAGCGCATTCAGTGCGCGGGTCACGATGACTTCTGGCGAGGTTTTGGGCGCATCAATACCTTGGGTCAGATCGGTATCCACAAAACCCATATGCAAGCCAAGCACTTGTGTGCCTTGCTCCCGCAGCGCATGACGCAAGCCATTGGTGAGGCTCCATGCGGCGGATTTACTGGCGCTATAGCCACCCATCATCGGTGAGCTGATCCATGAGACGACCGACAACACATTGAGGATCGCGCCGCCGCCGTTTTGAGCCAGCGTGCCTGCAAATGCGCGTGCCAGACGCAATGGGCCAAAGTAATTGGTTTCCATTTGCGCGCGTGCAGATTCGATCGCGTGTTCATCCAGAAAACCATTCATCTGCGCGATCCCGGCGTTGTTGATCAGGACCGTCACGTCTTTCAGTTCAGCCGCCAGCGCCGCGACGTCGGCATCGCTGGTCACGTCGAGCTTGACTGGAATCACGCCCGGTAAAGTGATGCTGGCTGGATTGCGGGCACCGGCGTAGACCTTGCGGGCACCACGGGCCAGGGCTTCTTTGGCAAAGGCCAGACCCAGACCACGGTTGGCGCCAGTGACGAGTACGACTGCGTTTTCGAGTTTCATGATGTTTCTCCTGCAGGTTGTGATGATGCAAAAAATATGATGATCATAATATTTCGAGATGAAGAAAATCCGGCAATGCCGGGTCATGCAAAAAGAGAAGATCGAGGTCAGTGAGTCGGGTCTGACGCTTGCGTTGCAGGTCGATCATATTGCGCCCGCAATGCCGCACGGGCACTGGCCAGGATGGCTTTACCGCCATCGTTGTCGCCCAGTGTACGGGCCAGTTGCAGGGTGCCGACCAGCGCTCCCGTCAGCAGTGACGCCTGAGCAGCAAGCTCCTCCGGCATGACTTTACCTACGCCGGAAATCAAGGCGCTGACACGCTCACGGGCCACGTCACGCACCACATCAGACTGACGTGGCATTTCCGACCCCAGCGCCGCCACCGGGCAACCGCATTCGGCATCTGCCAGATGGCTATCGGACAAATAGGACTCAATCAGCGCGGCCAGCGGGCTCAGACCTTGCTGACGGCCTTGCGCCAGTCCCTCGCTGATATTGGCGATGCTCTGACGGGAGGCTTCTTGCATGGCTTCGACCAGCAGGGCATCGCGCGAGGCAAAGTGCGCATAGAAACCGCCGTGAGTCAGGCCCGCTTCTTTCATGATGTCAGCCACGCCCACGCCGTTATACCCGGCGCGTCGGATTGCTCGCGCAGCGACATCCACAATGCGCTGATGGCTCTGTTCCTTGCGATTGGGTTTGGGTTCCATGGCGGTCGCCTGATTCTTAATATGATGATCGTCATATTTATGCAAACACCTTGTTCGTGTCAATCTGGCAAGTGATGAACGGTGGCCAGAAAACAAAACGGCCACGCATGCCGCGTGGCCGTTCCAATCGGAGTGGTATCCGCTTAATACAACGGCGTGCCAGCCTTGTAGGCCGCCTTGAAGGCTTGCCAGTCCAGATTGACTTGATCGGCGTAGCTAAATGCAAAGGCTGATATTTCGCTTTGCAGGCCGCTCTGGCTGGTGACAGCGTTCAGGATTTCGGTCTCGATCTGATACGGCACTACCGTGCTGTCGTAGTCCTGATCGGCCAGCGCGTGCGCCGAGGCCAGTGCCTGACCCACATACGTCATGGCGGTGTTGAATTTGCTGCTGCTCGAGAGATCCGTGTAATCAAAGTCTTCTGCAAACGGAGACTTTTCATGCACATAGAAGGGAATGCCATTGATCGTGGTGTAGCCCACCAGCACATCGGCATTCAACACCAGTGCCTTGGCGGTGCGTGCTACGCGATCGCCTTCATTATTGGCGTAGTCGCCCGTGCTCAACTGTGCCGGGGCGGCAATGGCCACATCGCTCAGAGCGGATTGCTTCAGTTCCAGGATGACGTCATCGGATGTCGAAGTAGACGCACCCTCGATCAGCACGTAATAACGATAGCGGCCCAGACTGCCAGTCCCCGAGCCCAGCTTCTGCCGGATGTCCTTCACGCTGTAAAAGCTGGCGGCGTATTGCTTGGATGACGAAATGGTCTGCACGTAACTGGCCACAGCGGCCGTGATAGCGGAGTACGTGCTGCTGTTCACGGTTACGAGTTGAGAGGTCGTCTGGAACACGCGCTTGCTGTTGCTGGTGGTCGTGTACTTGGACAGCAAGTCAGAGCGCTTGTCGCCCGCCGAGTCAGAGATCACATCTTTGATCACGCTGCTGGTATTGCTGGTGG
Organism: Silvimonas amylolytica; assembly: GCF_014645555.1. Lineage (GTDB taxonomy): Bacteria > Pseudomonadota > Gammaproteobacteria > Burkholderiales > Chitinibacteraceae > Silvimonas > Silvimonas amylolytica. The sequence goes on from NZ_BMLY01000003.1 coordinate 98,508, forward strand.
TCAGCTGAAATGTCTTCTCGGCGGTCGTGCCGTTGAACTTGCCCAGTTGTGCCAGGTAAGCGCTCACAAACGTATTGATGGCTGTGGTGATGTCCTTGTCGGCCAGGCCATTTTCCCGGCCGGCCAGCACCATGCTGACGGCGGCGCGGCGTACATCCCACACATATTGGCCGAGATAGCCCTGGTCATAATCATTCACACCGAAAACAGCCTTGCCGCTGCTGTCCTGCCAGGCGCCGAAATTGGCCAGATGGGCATCACCGCCCAGCCAGGTAAAAGCCGTCGACGCGCTGGTATAGGCCGAGGCGGGCAGGGTGGTCATGTCGTGATAGAAAATGTCTGCGGTACCACGGTAGAAATAGAACGCGCTGCTGTTCATGGTCGACATCTTGGTCGCCAGATCAGCGCTGTCTGTCGCTGCATAGGGGTGGTTGTAGTTGTAGATGTCGTCGACCACCCAGCTGGCGCGGGATGTGGCGGCGAACGTCGTGGCGGAGGCGAGGGACAGCAACAGCGCAAGGCAAGACAAGCGTTTTGACATCGGAGTGCTCCAGGTAATGCACCTCTGGCGGGTGCGAATGGCGGCGTATTACGCCTGGCCACTGTGACGCGCCGAAGACATGCACCGGGGCTGTATCGTTTTGCATACAAATATTGCCTGGGCAAATAATGGGCTTGCAGAGTGTCGTTCTTCCTGACAGGCAACCATTCGTCTCTTTCTTGCTGAGGTCGGGTGTCAGAATTTTGTATGCAAGTAGACCAAAACACGCCGAGCTTTGGCGGCCATGCAAACAAATACAGGGCCTGGGCTTTGGCATGTAGCCATCAACTACGTAAGCCGGAACTGGATATCGGTTAAACACTGACGATACTGGAAGGCAATCTGACGATCGGTGACTGGCATCTTGATCAAAACGGCAGATAATGAGCCCATGTCAGTCGCATAACGGCTGGCGCACGTGTATCGGGAGTGATCATGAACGTTGGTTTGAATAGTCCTGTTGCTTCGCCGTTGGCTTCCTCGTCGCTACAACGCGCACCGCAGGCCAATGACAACCAGACGCTGGGACGTACGCAAGACAACAACACGCACGACGAAGTGCGCGCGGCATCTGCGCCTGGCCCCGCACCCGCCACGCCGGTCAACAACGGCGTAAGCTCCGTCAATGGCAGCACTACGGTCAACACGACGCATTCGGTCAACCAGACCAACCAGATCGCCGCCAATAACGCCGCGCATCAGGCTGCTCAGGCACAGCAAGCTGCAGCCAATACTGCACAGAACAACAACCCGACCTACAACACGCTGGGTCAGCGCGTAGGCGGCACGGTGAACACCACCGCGTGATCAAGTGACCGCTATTCAGACAAAAAACCCGCCGCTGGCGGGTTTTTTGTTGGGCGCAGTTTGGCTTGCCTGCCTCATATGGCATGCTCCGCGCAACGCAGTGCAAAAACAAAAAGCCAATCTGGAGGATGACATGAAGCGCATTCGTCGTAGCTTGCTGCTCAGTATCGTAGCCTGCCTGACCCTCGCCCAGGCCCACGCCGACCCTAAACCCGTCACCGTGACCTGTGCTACCACCAAAGGCGACCTCGACATTACCGTGCAACCGGCCTGGTCGCCGCTGGGTGCGGCGCGGTTTTTGCAGATGGTGGACGACGGATTTTTTGCTGATGTGCCGCTGTTCCGGTGTGTGAACAACTTTATCTGCCAGTTTGGCGCGATGCCACCGCAAGCGCATGCCAAAACATATGGCACGATTGCGGACGACCCCAAACAACCTGCATTGCGCCCGTTCAAGCGCGGGTATCTGAGCTTTGCCGGGGCGGGCGCCAATACACGTTCGACACAGATGTTCATCACACTGGGCGACAATATCGGCGGTCTGGGTGAGCAACCTTGGGAAACCCCATTCGCCCAGCTCACACCCGCCAGCATCCAGAATACGATGGCGCATTTGAACACGGGCTATGGCGATATGCCGCCTTGGGGCAAAGGCCCTGATCCGCAGAAGATTGCAGCCGCGGATGGCACGGCGTACCTCAAACAGAATTTCCCGCAGCTGGATTACATCAAAAGCTGCAAGCGGCGCTAAAGGGCGTTAGTCATGCCCCGGCTGCCAGGCCTCATGTGCCGGAATCTGCGGCCCATGCGACAGCCATGGCACGGTGTGACTGGCCCAGATAACCAGTTCTGGCATCTGGCCCGGGTCGTCATCCAGCGTAGCGACGCGCAGGATCACCGCATCGCGCCCGTTGCGCTGGGCAATCAAGTGCGTACCGCAACGCGAGCAGAAATAGCGCTTCTTGCCCGGCGACGACTCATACGCGGTCAGGGCGTCTGCGCCCTTTATCCAGCGGAAATGTGCATGCTTGACCAGGGCTGCCGTATTGAACGCGGCCGCGTGGGCTTTGCGGCAGGTGTGGCAGGCACAGTGTTCGATGGGTGAATCGAGCTGGCTGATTTCGTATTCGATGGTCTGGCACAAACAAGAACCGCGCATGAGATCGCTCCAGGGGCAAGACTCGCAGTCTAGTGCTGGTCGGTGTGTTTGTCAGGGCCAGAGGCTTCGCCAGGCGCTTTGTTTACCACCCTGTTGCGGCCATTGCGTTTGGCTTCATACAGGGCGTCGTCGGCACGACGGATGAACTGGGCGATCTGTTCATCCATGCCCATGACGGTGACGCCAAAGCTGGCAGTAATACGCATGCCAGCCGGCCAGATAACCTCCGTGAGCGATTGGCGCATACGCTCCGCGCGGCTGGTTGCAGTCTCCAGCGTGGCGTTGGGGAAGAACAACACCAGTTCTTCGCCGCCCCAGCGCACCAGATAATCGCCTGCGCGGATCTGGGTTCCCAGCAGTTGGGCAAACTGTTTGAGCACCATGTCACCGACTTCATGGCCGTGCGTGTCGTTCACCGCTTTGAAGTGGTCAATGTCCACAAACACCATGGCCAGCGGTTTACCCGTGTGGCGGGCTTGTTCAGAGGCGCGCAGTAGTTCTTCCAGCACGCCGGCGCGGTTGCGGATGCCGGTGAGCGGGTCACGCTGGGCCTGTTCAGAGATCTGGATTTTTTCCAGATGCAGGGTGTCTGCCAGATCACGCAAAGACCGTTCGCGTTCGCGGCTTTCGGCAAGGCTGCGGTTGAGGCGGGTCTGATCCTGGATCAAGGCGCTGGCGCTCAGGATGATCCAGCACAGCACCAGTAATGTGGCGAGTTTTTCACGGCTGATCCATTTGCCATGAAACGCAATGTAATCAATGCTCACCCGGTGCAGGCCGGGTTCCTTGAACCCTGCGGTGGTCACGCTGATCATCGGCACATTGTGCAAATCCACCGCACTTTGTTGCAGCGGAATATGGTGTTCGTCCAACCACCATTCGGCCACGCTGAAGAGTTCAAACGGGATAGAGATGATCTCGCCGCCCGTTTTCGGCGTAAAACTGACAAGGTTGTTTTTCCAGGTTTCCGGCGTGTCGAGCTTGCTGTAGAGCGGATCAAAATTGCGTGCCAGGAAACGCACCTGACGACGGCCCGGGCCCTGATAATCCAGCTTGATGTCGACCCGATCATAATCTGCCAGATCGATCCCCTCGGGCGCCTTCGCCAACTGGACGTCCAGCTCGCAATAGGGCCATTCATACCGCGTGGTCAGCGTGCAATCCATGCGCATGCGGTGGTCTTCGGGCTGATAACTGGCCTGAGAGTAACCAGCCGGGTCTTTCTGGTTGTCCCCGTCGCTCACTACGCTGATGGGATACCCACTGCGCGCATCAATATAGAGCACGCGATCCATGCCCCAATGCTGCCAGGCCATTAGCAGCACAGACAGTAGCAACATCAACAGCATGGCAAGGCGATGAAACCCTGTAAAAGACATGGTTACCCTTCCTCCCCCTTTGTGATCGGTTGTGTCGTATTCCGCCAACCTGATCGCTTGTGCTTGTAAGTTAACTCTCGATCATTTGCGCACCACCTGGCAAGTTCTGAAGGAGGGAAGGCATCTGAAGCACCTCACCGGCATAAAAAAAGCGTGCCCTGGTGGCACGCTTTTGATTCCTGGGGACGCGCGGCTTCAACCGCGCTTGGGAATGGACAGCCCGCGCACAACGGCCGGGCGTTCGACAAAGGCCTTGAGAACGCGTTTGACGTTGGCGAAGTCTTGAATGCCCACCAGATCACCTGCTTCATAGAAGTTGATCAAGTTGTTCACCCAAGGCCATGTGGCGATGTCGGCGATGGTGTATTCGTCGCCCATGATCCAGTCACGGCCGGCAAGGTGTTGATCCAGCACGCTCAGCAAGCGGCGGGACTCACTGATGTAGCGATCACGCGGGCGCTTGTCCTCAAATTCCTTGCCAGCAAATTTGTGGAAAAACCCCACCTGGCCAAACATCGGGCCGATCCCACCCATCTGGAACATGACCCACTGGATGGTCTGATAACGAGCGGCCGGGTCTGCAGGCAGCAACTTACCGGTTTTCTCTGCCAGGTAAATCAGGATGGCGCCAGATTCAAACAAAGGCAGTGGTTTGTCGCCCGGGCCGTGTGGGTCAAGAATTGCCGGGATTTTGTTGTTGGGGTTCAGCGAAAGAAACTCGGGCGACATCTGGTCATTGGTATCAAAGCGCACCAGATGGGGCTCGTAGGCCAGTCCGGTTTCTTCGAGCATGATCGACACCTTCACGCCATTGGGCGTGGGCAGTGAGTACAACTGCAGGACATCCGGATTTTGGGCAGGCCATTTCTGGTTAATCGGGAATGCAGACAGATCGGTCATGATGATTTCCTGGCAGGGTATCTGTGGTTGATGCGGCGGTTTTCGGTATGCCGCCCGGGTATCCGTGTCGGCGAGCAAATGTCACATCCTGGCTAGATGGGCGCAGCTTGTCGCATTACAACCACCCAAGGCCGTATTCCAGATTGTTGCCTGATCAAATGTGATGGATTTTGCCCAATCCGGTTTGAATGACGCCAGCATTGTTGCTTCGCACAAAAAGGAGGCTGGAGAAGCCTGCTGTTTGTCAGGAATCTCAATGATTTCTCTACATTTTTTCCCTAATCGTCATCAAACTGTCAGTACTTGCATGATTATTAAATGCTAATATTTTGCCGAAATCAGCATTTCTCACGTTTTGATTACGTTATCAGCAGTAAATCTATCCAGTACCCGGTTTGGTGTGACGTTTACTGGTCGTTGTCCCGTTAGCGGTTTGACTTCTGGTTTTCCCTGATTAATCAAAGTAATAAAAGCAGTCCAGGCGCAGGCGTGCCCCAATAGGCGCGTGATGTGCCATGGAAAAGGCATGCTGGATGAACTTCCTGGTTGAAGACGCCACCCGATTTACAGTGAGCTTTCCACTGAGTCAGCAAAGTGTCCTGTTCTGGATCTTTGCCAGTTTCGTGGTCCATATCTGTCAGCGTTTGGTGGAACAAGCCGGCACGGTCGTTGATTTGCCGAGCCGGCGGTTGAGCGTCTCACAATCGGCCATGTGCATCGGTTGTCTGGTGTGGGCGCTGGATGTGGTGGGGTTCTTTATGTATCCGGGCCTGGCGCATGAAGGATTGCAACTCACCCCGGCGCTGGGCGCGCTGTTGATCATGACGGCCAGTGCGCGCCTGAGTGTGCCGCACCTGAGTCGTGCCAGTGATGCGCGCAAAGTCACGGCCGCCGGCCTGGCTCTGGCGACCGGCATGGTTTGCGCCCATATCACACTGGTGGCGGACTATGTCCACGGCCAGGTCCGCGTTAACCCACTTGCCCTGGCGACATCGATTGGTCTTGCGGTCACCCTTGCGGTCGCGATCGCCCTGAGACACCGGTTGGCCCGCTTGCGCGCTGTACGGGCAGAATTTCGTTCGCTTACCTGGCAAGAGGCCACACTGGCCGGTGCTGCCATCGTGCCGTTGCACTGGTGCCTGATCAATATCTTTCCCATCCAGGCGAATCAGGGCATCCGGAACGGGGAAAGTGTCACGCTGCTGATCACCTTGCTGGTGTTCGGGCTTGCCGTGGGTATCGATCAATTGCAGAACTTGCGACACGAACAGTCGCGGCAGTTTTTGCTGAACCGGGCGCTGGCGCTGGTGCGCTCATCGCCACGCCGCGTGGGGACGGCGCAGGATATTCAGTTATCGCTGATTGCAGACCGCCTGCCAGAGTTGATTTCTCCTGATCATTTACAGATGTATTTCCAGCCGATTGTTGCGGCCGACGGTCATGTGTGCCACCAGGAAGCGCTGTTGCGCATTGCCGATCCGGTCATGGGGTCGATTAGCCCGGAACCCTTTTTTCTGGCCGCTGAGTTGCAGGGCAAGACAGTAGAACTGGATCGCATGATCTTGCAGATTGTCATTGGACATATGCAGAAATGGCAGTTGCAGGGTTGCTCCATGACAGTTGCGGTGAATGTCGCCCCCGTGACGCTGGTCGCTGAAGGCTTTGCGGATTGGCTGGATGACACCCTGCGGCGCCATGCGCTGTCACCGCAGTATCTGAAGCTGGAGATGACTGAACACGCCATCATTGCGTCTGGCGAGACCATGGTTGAGGCGATGACCGCCCTGCGCAGTCGCGGGCTGGGTGTGATTATGGATGATTTTGGCGCCGGGTATTCTTCCCTCGGCGTGCTGGCAGCACTGCCGATTGAAGGCATCAAGTGTGATCGTTTGTTTGTGCGCGACTTGCAGCATGACCCGCGCCGCCAGGCCATGTTGCGTCATATTGTGGCGCTCTCGCGCGAACTGGGTTTGTCGGTGACCGCAGAAGGTGTAGAAAGCCGTGAGGAGCTGACGGCTGTGGCCGATGCGGGTATCCGCAGCTTTCAGGGGTATCTTTTTGCGGCGGCACTCCCTGCGTCCGAGATCATTGCGTGGCATCGGCAGAGCCTTGGGCTAGCGCCATTTGGCCTGATCCGCAACGGCAAAGTCAGCCCGGCCTGAGGCCAAAAAAAAGCCCGCACGAGGCGGGCTGGAAGGAGCGACCGGCACTGCCATGCCGGTATCGACGAACATCAAGGGCCGGCTTTGCACCGGCCCGCGTTGACATCAACGCATCAGGGGTAAGAAGGCAGGGTGGAGATCTGCGACGCTGTATTGGCCGTCGCCCCGGTGTTATTGATGACGTGAGTGATGGTACCTACGCCTCCCAGTGACACCGTAGTCAGGTCATGGAACTTCACACCGGCTGTTTGTGGTGCTTCAAAGCCGTTGTTCAGCACGATCGCGTTGTTGGTGTTGAAGAAGCAGTACACCCCGACGCCCCACGCCTCATGCGTGGTCACATTGCTGGATACCTTGTACGAGGCATAGCCGTTCTCGCCGTTGTACATCCAGTCAGATTGCTGCGCGACGTCGTACGGTGCTTCGCTCTGATAGAAGTACACGCGGCCACCGTTGCCGTTCCACAATGTCTGGAACTGCTCGTAGTGCTCGACAGCCAGGCCATACAAGGTTGCATTGGCACCGTTGACCACCAGCCCGTTCGTGGCCGGGTTCACTGTCCAGCCCACACCGTTGCCATGGTCGGCACGCCAGAGCCAGAAGTTGTCACCGATCACATCGTTGCTGTTGATGACCAGGGTCTGCGTCGCAGAGGCCGCCTGCACGCCACCAATCCGGAAGTACAGATCGTGCAGCGAAACCGGGTTGGCGGCGTGGCTGACACCGCTGACGCTGGATCCAATTTTCAGCAGGGCAGGCGAGGTCCGCGCACCGGCATCAAACAGCAAGCCGGCTACTTCGACGCCATCGACATCTGCCACATCCATGATGTCCTGACCGGAATCGGCCTCCAGCGTGGCAATACCCAGACCCAGAATGATGGTGTTCGGGTTATTGACGCGCAGGGTGTCATTCAGGTGATAAACACCCGGCGTGAACAGAATGTGCTTGCCTGCTGCCAGCGCAGCATTGATGGTCTGTGCAGTGTCGATGTTTTCCTTGGCCACGTAGAACTGGCTGAGCGAGATCGACTTGCCGGCCGGTGTTTTGTTGTACCAGGTGGTGCCCTGAGTGTTGGTCGTCAGTGCCGGTACAAACACACTGTAATTGCCGTTGTTATCAATTTGCAGGAACGGTTTTTCACGCACAACCGGTGTCTGCGGCACAACCGTGTACGGCGGGTTAGGCCACGATGCAGCAGGCGCATTCACGTCGCCCACAAACACCATGTTCCATACACCACCCACCCAGCTACCCCATTGGGTGTTACGGCTGATCCACTGCTGTTGCGAGCCGGAGCTGATCTGGCCGTCAATCACGGTATCAGAGATGAACCCGCCGCTGCTCCAGCCGCAGTATGGCGAGCACAGCGTGACGCCACCCTTGATATGCATGCGGCGCCATGGTGCCGCTTGCGATACCGCCCAGCGATCAGTCCCGCTGACCGGTGTCACCGCCAGGTTGGCCGCTGCTCGCCAGAAGTTCTGCGTGGCATTGCCATCGGCCAGCCAGTCGGCTTCGACATGGACATCCTGCAGGTTGGTGTTATCCGGCGAAGCGCCCAGACCCAGTACTTCTGTGTAGAAGCCAACGTTCACGCTGACCGCGTAATTGCCTGGTTTGAACAGGAAGGCATAACGCTGCGTGCCGAACTGGTTGGTCACCTGGTTGTTGAAGACGGTATCTACCTGGCTCTGGATGCTGGATGCCGACATGCCCGGATCAAAGATCAGCACATTCGGGCCGAAATCAACCGGGCCGCTGGGCGTTGGCGCTGGCGTGGGTACCGGGGTCGGTGCCGGAGTAGGCGCAGGTGTCGGCGCGGGAGTAGGGGCCGGGGTTGGGGCGGGTGTCGGTGCAGGCGTTGGGGCAGGTGTCGGGGCAGGTGTCGGGGCAGGTGTCGGGGCAGGCGTCGGTGTCGGTGAAGCACCGGCATAGGTCAGCGTTTGCTGTGGCGTGTCGGCCGCTGAACCGTTGGCCTGGCCAATCGTGAACGAATACTTGATGACCGCACCATTGGCCAGTCCAGTCACCTGATACGAGTTATTGGTGCCGTTGTTGGTCATGCGCACATTGAGTTGACCACCGCCGTTGACGGTGTAGTGAATGTCAGCCCAAGTGCCCCCATTGGCGTAAAAGGCCACCACGCCACCCGTCAATTGCGTCGCACCGTAACTGGCCGCTGGGGTTGGGGCTGGCGTGGGCGCTGGCGTTGGGGCGGGTGTTGGTGCAGGAGTAGGCGCTGGTGTCGGCGTAGGTGTTACCGCGCCGGTATAGGTGAGCCTGGCCCATGCCGTGTCCTGTGCCGAGCCATCGGCCTGGCCTACGGTGAATGAGTAAGTCACGACTGCGCCAGCCGGAATACCAGTCACCGTATAGGTGTTGCTGGTGCCGCTGTTGGCCATACGCACGTTGAGCTGACCGCCGCCTGCGACGGTGTAGTGGATGTCCGCCCACGTGCCGCCATTGGCATAGAACTGCACCGAGCCGCCACTTTGTTGCGTGTAGCCGGTGCTGATCGCTGCCGCTTGCACCACGGGGGCAATGGCCATTGCGCTGCTGACCAGCAGCGGTCCAGGTGCCATGGTGAGTGTCGCCAGCGCGAGCGCGATAATGCGTTTTTTGCTGGCGCTTTGTTCCCGGTTATTTTGCATCTGTTGTCTCCTCCATCGAAACGACGGCTTGAAATCCATTTCATACTCATTGCAGCCTTGGGCGGAGACAAGTAAATGCTTTACCCTACATGTCTTGTTTGTTACTAGGTTCTGACTAGCAAGTGCGCCATCCAAACCGGGTTTGGTCGTTATTTTATGACACGTGTACAGCCGATGAACGTAGCAAGTTAGTGCATAACCGGCAGCCAGATGCACGCATGTGGGGCATTGATTTCAGCGTGGCCAATGCTGTTCTGCAACATGATCCGGGCCACACGCGGACATGCCAAAGCACACGACACTTTGTAAGTGTTTGAATGGGAAAGCCTTGCCAGGCAAGCCATTGCTGCAGATAGCTGGCTGCTGGCGAGTCGGGCTCATGTACGGAAGAAGAGAGGCTTGATGCTGGAAATCTGAAAACGTTTTCAGATTTTTGGACGGCATTGCGCCAGTTTTATGCACGGATAAACGGCGCACGCTCTAGAAAAGTGCTTTCTTGGGGCTTTCAGTGTGGGGCGCTGGGTAAAGCGGGGGAGAAGCTGTGTTGCCCGCGCGGCGCGGGCAACACATCCCGTCAGATTCAGATCTGGTTGGCCATTTCTGGCACAGCGGGGGTAGCGAGGGGGCTGGCCGGATTAAGATGACAGCGACGGCGGCCATTGAGCAGCTTTTCGAAGAGCACCAGATACGCGCGGCCCATGGTGTCGAGGCGATGGTGTTGTTCGTAGTAGTCGGCAGCACGTGCCACCATGCTTGCTACCCAGTCCGGTTTATCCAGCAACACGCTGATATTGTGCGCCAATGCGGCGGCATCGCCGGGTGGACTGGTCAGGCCCCGTTCTTCGGCGAGCAATTCCTTGAGGCCGCCAGCATGGGTTGAGGCCACGGGGATGCGGGCGCTGAAGGCATCCAGCACGCTGCTGCCCAACCCCTCTTCGCGGGAACTCATGACAAAGACGTCAAACAGGCCAAACAGGGCTTCGACTTGTTGTTGATAGCCGGCAAAGACAAAGTGATCCTGCAACTGCAATGCAGCAACACGAGCGCGTACTTCAGCGTCCAGTTTGCCGGTACCAAAGTGCACGAACACGAAGTCATCGCGCTGTTTTTTGAGTGCTGCAATGGCATCGACCAGCATCAGCGGATCTTTGTCTGCTGCCAGCGCGGACGTCGTTGCGACGACCTTGCGCCCGGCAATGCCCAGACTGGTTGCCATGGCCGCTATCCGGGCCGCGTCTGCTATCACGGGCAGGGTGGCATCGGGGATGACGGGTACCTGCTCGACGCCGACGGCCTTGACGCTATTGGCGCAAGCGTCACTGATGGCGACAACCAGATCGGTATGTCGGTACTTGAATCGCGTTAGTGCACCTTTGAGGCGGAACGCGACCCGACGGGAATAGATGACCGGAGCACCGTGCAACCAGCGGGTCAACACGGCCCAGGTCAGCATATGGCCGGTCTGCACATGTAGTACGTCGTAGAGCCGGCCATGGCGGATCAGAAAGCCCAGAACGCCGCCAGCACCATTGCACTCATGCACCACAAAACCGGCTTCACGCGCCCGGCGCCCCATATCACTGCCCGCGCGGGACAACAAATGCACCGTATGGCCTTCTTCTCTAAATTGCAGCATGGTCAGAAACGTTTGCCGTTCTCCGCCGCGCCAGCCATTCTCGAAATTCAGTTGCAGAATATTCACGATTTCGCCTCGTTTCGTCCTAGCTGCGCCAACTTGGCGTAGCGGCAGAAATTACCGATGCCGGCGGTAACGGCCAGCAAAAATCCTTCTCGTCCATCCAGGAAGCCGCGCTGGAAGGTGTAATGCCGGAAAAAAGTCCAGAAGCCTCGAAAACAGGCGCCCAGCAGCGTGCTGCGTTTGCCAGCCGCGAACTTGGCCCGGGCTGCGTCACTGGAATAGCGATTGATCTTGGCCAGTACGCTTTCCAGGTCCGGATAGCTGTAATGCAAGAGGTGATGCCGCAATCGGCCGGTTTTTCCCTGAGCAATCAACCGTTCATGCACGGCGACATCGGTAAAGCGCGCGCTACCGCGACGGAACAAGCGCAACACCGGGTCTGGCCACCAGCCGCTATGACGGATGAACCGCCCGCAAAAGCTGGATAGCCGCGGCATTTCATAGGCATCGAACTGTGGCTGGCTGATCGTCATCAGGATTTCGTCGCGCAATCCCTCGGGTACGCGCTCATCGGCATCGATCGAGAACACCCAGTCGCCCTGCGCCAGATCCAGTGCCCGATTCTTCTGCGGGCCAAAACCCGGCCAGTCCGTCTCAAGTACCTTTGCGCCCATTTCCCGGGCCAGTGCCACGGAGCCATCTGTGCTGCCGGAGTCCACCACGATGACTTCATCAGCAAAGGCGACAGAGGCCAGGCAATCGCGCAGATTGGCGATTTCGTTGTGGGCAATCAGGATGACGGAAAGGCGCATAAAACAAACTGAAACCGTAAGCAGGGAGTAGAAAACCAGTTACAAATGCAAGCAATGAAAACAGCGCATGTGTGACGTGCCGGGAAGATAGACTTTGTTTCTTAAGGAATGCTGAAGAAAATGCCGGGTGTTTGATTTAGGCAAGTTTTTGTCAAAAAATACCGGGATACCCGATATTTCTTACATTCGGTCAGCCAGGTAAAAGGTGTGCGCGTTATAGTTCGCGCTCACCTGTTTGCTGGATCTGCCATGCCTCGTCTTCCCCGCTCTTTGGGCGGCCGTCTGATGACTTACTGCCTGATCAGTCTTGTGCTGATTACGACCATCGTGCTGGGCGGTGGCTATGCCATGGCACGTCAACGCAGTGAGCGCTGGTTTGATCATCGGCTCAAAGAAAGCACAGAGTTGCTGCTGGCGTTTGAACTGGATAAAGCCAGCCCTAACCATGTCGGTCCACATGCAGCCAGCTTGCCGATCGGGCCCTTCGCAGTGCAGATTTTCGGACCGGATGGCAAGTTGCTGTTTGCCTCGCTGAATGCGCCGAAGTGGCCATTTGTGCGCCAGCCGGGTTACTCCAATCGTGATATCGGGGACACTACCTGGCGGGCTTATACCGAGTGGGATACGGATGGCGACTTCCAGGTTCGGGTGATGGAAGACTATGCCGACCACGACCAGTTTCTGCATTTGTTGGCCCGGCGCCAGATAGTGACTCTGTTACTGGTGTTGCCGGTGGTGGCCGCCGCACTGTTTTACAGCGTGCGACGTGGTTTGCAGCCGCTACGTGATCTCTCGCAGCAGCTCGATGAGTTCGACCCCAATCATCCACAACACTTCGAGACAGAAACCCTGGTCGAAGAACTTCAAAAACCGGCCATTGCGCTCAATGCCTTGCTTGACCGGGTGGACGCCATGCTGGAGCGTGAGCGGCGTTTTACTTCTGATGCCGCACACGAATTACGCACGCCGTTTGCCGCGCTGTTGGTACAAGCGGAAGTCGCGCGAACCACGCTTGGCGAAGACCGTCGCGAGCATGCATTGCGGGCGGTGGAAGAGGCCGCACGGCGTGGTGGGCATCTGGTGGAACAACTGTTGGCGTTGGCTCGGCTGGATCGGGCAGAGCGTCTGCCGCGGGAAATCTTTGATCTGGCCAGCCTGAGCCGCAATACCATTGCAGAGCTGGCGGGCCGGGCCGCAGACAAGGATCAACAGTTGAGCTTCACTGCGCCGGAGCGTTTGTTGTTCATTGGTCATGCGGTCGCCGTTTCAACCGCGCTGCGCAATCTGGTGGAAAACGCCATCCGCTATACGCCGCGCACAGCGCAGATCAGCGTGACACTGCAAACCAACCCGGGTGGTGTGGAGTTACTGGTACAAGACAACGGCCCAGGTATTGAGCCTGCTTTGCGTGAACGGGTGCTGGATCGTTTTTACCGCCCGCCTGGTGCGGCGGAGGATGGTTGCGGATTGGGTCTGTCGCTGGTGGCGCAGGCGGTGACCCTGCACGGCGGTACGCTCATCCTCGAGGACGCTCCGCAACAAGGTTTGCAGGTGCGCGTGAGCTTGCCACATGGGCCCTTGGCCGTGGCAGTCTAAGCCGTTAGCCCGGTACTCTGGCATGGCGCCAGGCTTGGGGTGTCATACCGAAGTGCTGCCGGAAGGTGCGGGTAAAATAGCTGGCCGTAGCAAATCCGCATGCCCAGGCAATTTCTTTGCCGGCCAGCGCCGGGTCTTGCAGCAAATGCGCTGCACGTTCCATTCGCAAGCGATTGATAAACCCCGCAAGGTGCTCCCCGGTGCTTTGCCGGAACAGGTGAGAGAGATAATCCGCCGTGCAGCCAACCTCTGCTGCCAGTGCCTGCACACTCAATGCCTGATCGCCCAACTGGTTCTGGATCAGCACCCGCGCATGGGCGATGAGTGCCGGTTCGGCGTGCGTGGTGGTTTCTTCTGCATCGTCCAGCGCCTGCAACACCCCCAGCGTCGCGGCAGCCAGTAACGATCTTGCCTGTGTTTGAGCCAGTTCTAGCCTGTGCGACACGTTGCCACGGCCCAGCCTGGCTGCATCGGCAAGCCAGCCATGTATGCGCGGCGCCTGGGCATGATTGCGTGCTTCCAGATGTTCAATCCCCGGCTTGCCGGGGCTGACTTCCCGGGCAAGATGGCAAGTCAGCGCCGGCCCTTCGGCGTAGATCACGATATTGCAGAATGGTGTGCCATCGGCCGGGGCGACATGCTCGGCGTGCAACTGGCGTGGCGGCATCAGCAGTAAATCGCCAGCCCGCACCGTCAATTCGCAATCCACAAACCGGAACGTGGTCGTACCGCTGACTTGCAGGAACAACTCTGGCGCCAGATGAAAATGGCCGTCGCCCCGCGCCAGTAAATCCGCGTTTTCCGGTGGTAGCAGCACAGCCTGGCCGGCGCTGGCCAGGCGTTGCCCAAACGCCAATAAATGCTCGCGCATGATCTGCCCCTGACCGGGCGAACTGGTACGCACGCTTTTCAGCGGGCTGGCCGCTTTGGCCAGCTTGAGCCAGCTATCCGGGTTTTTTAACATTCTTTGCAGTTTTATCGCATTGATTCAGATTGAGACATCCTGCGGGGCAGGACTAATCTTGCAACACCTGATGACGGTGGATGCACCAGAGAGCGCCGATTCATGTGCACTTGCAGCATCCACTCTTGCCCAACATGTCGACCAGCCACGCTGGTTCTTATCGCGGAGTCTCATTGTGTCTAAATCCCGTATTTCTGTCATTGTGTGGAATGAATTTCAGCATGAACGGCAGAACCCGGCCGTAGCGGCGATCTATCCGGATGGTCTGCACATGGCGATTGCCGGCGCCCTCAAGGAAGTGCCGGCCCTGAGTCAGGGGGCATTACCGCTTGAGGTCAGCACCGCCACGCTGGACCAGCCAGAACATGGTTTGTCAGAGGCACGCCTCGCAGATTGTGACGTGCTGATCTGGTGGGGCCACAAAGCCCATGCGCAAGTCAGCGATGAAATTGTGGAGCGCGTGCAAAAGCGGGTGCTGGAAGGCATGGGATTGATCGTGTTGCACTCAGGGCATTTCTCCAAAATTTTCCGCCGCCTGATGGGGACCAATTGCTCATTGAAATGGCGTGAGGCTGATGAGAAAGAGCGCCTTTGGGTCGTCGAGCCTTCTCACCCCATCGCTGCAGGCCTGGGGGAGTATTTCGAACTGCCCTATGAAGAAATGTATGGCGAGCGCTTTGATATTCCGCAGCCAGATGAACTGGTGTTCCTGTCCTGGTTTGAAGGCGGTGAAGTGTTCCGGTCTGGCTGTTGCTGGCAGCGCGGCCACGGGCGCGTGTTTTACTTTCGTCCGGGGCATGAGGCTTACCCGACCTATTACGACCGCAACGTACAGCAGGTATTGGCCAATGCCGTGCAGTGGGCTGCGCCGCGCGTGAATATCGTAGACATTTGTCCGAACGCACCTGCGCTGGAACCCATTGCCAAAAAGGATGTGACGTTTTCAAAAGTGGGCTTCGTACAGGGAAAGGGGGACATCTGATGAGCACAACACAAGCAACACGGTTGCGGATTGGTGTGGTCGGGCTGGGCATTGGCCGCAAACATATTCAGGGCTGGCAGATGCATCCGCAGGTGGAGGTGGTCGCCATTGCCGACCCGGATACTGAGCGTCTTGCCACCGTGGGCGACGAGTTCGCCGTACCTGGTCGCTACGACAGTCTGGAGGCGATGCTGGCAGCAGAAAAGCTGGATGTGGTCAGTATCTGCACCCCCAACAAGTTTCATAAAGCGCTGACGCTGGCAGCGCTGGCGGCGGGCTGCCATGTGCTGTGTGAAAAGCCGATGGCGATGAACGCTGATGAAGGCCGCGAAATGCTGGCGGCAGCGAAGCGGGCGGGCAAACGCCTGATGATCAACTTCTCTTACCGCTTTAGCGCGCAATCCCGCGCCTTGAAAGCACAGGTCGATGCAGGTGTGTTTGGCGATTTCTACACCGGTCGTACCGTCTGGCACCGCCGCCGCGGCATGCCCGGGTTTGGTGGCTGGTTTGGCACCAAAGCCTTGTCTGGCGGTGGTCCGCTGATTGATCTGGGTGTGCACCGGCTGGATCTTGCCTTATGGCTGATGGGCTACCCGAAACCGGTCTGGGTGTTGGGCAACACCTATAACCCCATCGCCGGTGAACTGGCGCGGCAGTCGGGCAAGACCTTCGATGTGGAGGATCTCGCCAGTGCGTTCATCCGCTTTGAGAACGGCGCAACGTTGTCACTGGAAGCCTCATGGGCGGCCAATATCAAAGAAGCCGATCTGATGGAAACCCGTTTGCTTGGGACCCGCGCCGGTTTGCTGCAACACAATCTGGATGAGGGTTATACGTTTGATGCGCACATCTTCACCGAGCAGCACGGGGCAGGGCTGGATATTCATGTGCATCCACCCAAAGAAGAAGGGTTGCCGGCCATGTACGAAATGGCAGCAGCGATCCTGGCGGACCGGCCTCACCCGGCTTCAGGAGAGGAAGGGCTGATTGTGATGGAAATTCTGGATGCGATTTACGCCAGTGCAGAGACTGGGGCGCCGGTGAAGATCGGGTAGGTGTGCAGGGTGGATTCGGAGCGATAGCGACAATCGGCCCTGGCTGCCACAAAACTGTGAATCCAGCACCCGGCAAGGCAAGCCAGTGACACTCAATCCAGTAACTCACACCAAAAAAAACGCGCTGACCTCCTGGCCAGCGCGTTTTGTTTTGACAGCCAACAATCACCAACCCATCAGATCTGCGAATTGGTCGTGGCGTTGAACTGCACGCCCAGGCTTAATTCCAGGTTCTTGATCGCGTCTTCCAGCACCGCAAAGATCGTGGCGCGGTCGATGGCGCTGGATAGATCCAGCGTGCTGCTCGCCACCACGCTGTGCTGCTGCAGTGCTGTGGTGTACGCCGCTTGTGCCGAAGCCGCCGGGATAAACGCGCCCTGGCCGCTGCTGTTCACATAAGACAGTGTCGTGAACACGTTGCTGAACACATTACCCAGTGTGGTCATGTTGAAGGCCACATGGTTGGTCGGCGTAGCCAGGGTGGTGGCGCTGGTGGTCGGGATGGGCAGGTCGTAGAACTGGTTCAGGTA
Organism: Silvimonas amylolytica; assembly: GCF_014645555.1. Classification (GTDB taxonomy): domain Bacteria; phylum Pseudomonadota; class Gammaproteobacteria; order Burkholderiales; family Chitinibacteraceae; genus Silvimonas; species Silvimonas amylolytica. Next base: position 115,688 of record NZ_BMLY01000003.1, read on the forward strand.
GTAACGCACCTGATACGGATATTGTTGATAGGTATCCGATTTGCCCCAGACTGAACTCCAGTCGTTCACTTGCGCCACCGTGGCAGCGGTGGCGGTTGCGCCCAACTGGCTGTAGCTGGACATCAGCGTGCCGTAATAGCCCTGGTTGTAGGCCACGTTCAAGAGCACGTCGAAGAAGTTGTTTGGCAAGCTCTTGAAGTTGGTCAGCGTGTTGTCGAACGCCGGTTGCCATGGGGTCGTCCAGCCGCCAGTGCCTTTGCCGATCTCAACCAGCGCCACCATGTCGTTGTAATGGAAGTACGCGGTCAGCATCGGGCCGTAGTACTTGTTGTTGAACGACGGCGGTGTGGCCTTGGTGTACTGCGTCGGGGCATCGGCCAGCGTGTAGCCAATGTTCTTTTGCAGCGCGATGAAATTGATCAGCGAGTGACCAGCTGGCGTGTAGCTACCAGAAACCATATCGGCGGCGTAGTTGTTGATCTGGTATGGGCCGCCCTGGCCTGCACCCATCACGGCTTGCTGGTCAGACGAGGGGTCAATCAAGTTGCTGCTGGCCTGATAGACCTGGGTTTCCAGGTTTTCCTGCAACAACTGCCCCAGTACCGAGCCGTACAGATAGTCTTTTTCAAACTGCAGACCCGGGTAGTACTGCTGCACCAGGTGGCCATACATCACGCCGGCGATCATGTTGGACATGATCAGGTCGGTGTAGTTATCGCCATCCAGCGTCAGGCTGTCTTGCGCCGTACCAGCGCCCAGCAACAGGTGGAAGTTGATCTTGCCGGTGGTGGTCACTGCGCCGGACGGCGTCGGAGCGGGTGTTGGCGTTGGGGTCGGAGTCGGAACGGGCGTGGGAGTGGGGACCGGTGTTGGGGTCGGCGTTGGCGTGGGGACAGGCGTCGGTGTCGGGATCGGCGACGGGCCGCAGTTGCCGACGGCGGTCCACGGCTGACCAGTACCGATGGCGCCATTGTGTGTGGCTGGCTCGTTACCCTGGGTCCACCAGTTGGCCTTGTAATTGACATTGCCTTCGCTGACGGTCGCACCGCCTGAATAAGCGGTGGCGCTATTCCAGAGCGCGTAGCAAGTGGTCGGGGCGGGCGTCGGCGTGACAGTGGGCACCGGGGTTGGTGTGGGCGCCTGGGCCGGGGCCTGGGTTGGTGCGGCGGTGGGCGCTGGCGTCGGCACCGGTGTCATTTCCGGGTAGGGCGTGGGTACCGGCGTGGGCGTTGGGGTAACGCTTGGTGTCGGGGTTGGTACCGGAGTGGCTGCCTGCGTGACAAACCCCAAGTCCTTCCACAAGCTTGGCGTGGACGCCGGGTTCCAGTTCGCGCCGACGTAATCTGTTTGCGTTACAAGCGCCTCATAAGCATGGCTGCCGTAATAGACGACAGTACCGGCGGTATATGTCCCGCCGTCTTGCCAGGCGGCAATGGCAGCGGTTGCATGCTGGCTGACCAGCAAGAGAGGCAGTGTCGCGCCAAATGTCAGGGCGCACAGGCGCGCCAAACGGCGCATTTGCGGTTTGTTCATCGGTTCCATTCCTCTTTGGTGTTACTCGTTGGTCTTGTATTGCCTTGCATGGGCAAGGCTGGCGTCAGTTTATCTGCTGCTTTTTGGGTTGCAGCCCTGACGGGGATGAGCGGAAGAGTCGGTCTGCCGGGTGGCTCGGCCAACGGTGACGCAATGAGGGTTTGGTTGACCCAGAAGCGAAAGTTTTTTAGTTATTGGTGATCAATAATCAACAATGTTGTGCCTTGAGCATGGTTTTTCTGCGCGAGTCGTTTGCGCACACTGCGGCATGTTCCATCTGCCGGAGAAACCTCATGCCTATTGCTTTGCTGGCGCTGACCATCAGCGCTTTTGCTATCGGCACCACCGAGTTTGTGATCGTTGGTCTGATCCCTGATATTGCCGCCAATCTTGGCGTTTCTTTGCCATCAGCCGGTTTGCTGGTCAGCCTGTACGCGCTGGGCGTGGCGGTTGGTGCGCCGGTGCTGACTGCGCTTACCGGCAAGCTGCCGCGCAAAACATTGCTGGTCTCGCTCATGGTCTTGTTCACGCTGGGCAACCTTCTGGCCTGGCATGCGCCGGGGTATACCTCGTTGATTGTGGCGCGGATCCTTACGGGGATGACGCACGGCGTATTTTTCTCGATTGGCTCGACCATCGCGACCAGCCTTGTGCCGCGTGAGAAAGCCGCCAGCGCCATTGCCATCATGTTCACCGGGCTGACCGTGGCGCTGGTGACCGGTGTGCCACTGGGGACGTTCATTGGCCAGCACTTTGGCTGGCGTGAAACCTTTCTCGTTGTATCCGGCCTGGGTGCACTGGCGGTGGCTGGCAGTCTTGCTTTTGTGCCGGCCAGTATTCCGCGCAATACGCCGGTTTCGCTGATCAAACAGCTGGATGTAATGCGTCAGCCACGCTTGTTGCTGGTGTACGCCATTACCGCCCTGGGTTACGGTGCGTCATTCATTGCCTTCACCTTCCTGGCCCCCATGCTGCGTGACATCACCGGTTTTGGTCCCAATGCAATCAGTCTGGTCTTGCTGGCCTATGGCGTGTCGGTTGCGGTGGGCAATATCTGGGGCGGCAAGCTGGCGGATCGTCTTGGTCCGGTGGGCGCGCTCAAGCGGATATTCCTGCTGCTGGCGCTGGTGTTGCTGGCATTGACGTTCACTGCGCCGCATCCGGTGCTGCTGGTGGCCACCGTGCTGGTCTGGGGCGCTGTGGCGTTTGGCAATGTGGCAGGTTTGCAGGTGTACGTCGTGCAGCAGGCTGAGCACTTCGTACCGGGTGCAGTCGATGTGGCTTCTGGCCTTAATATTGCAGCGTTCAACGTGGGCATCGCAGCGGGGGCCTGGGCGGGTGGGCTGGTGGTGGAACACTTTGGCCTGATGCATACGCCCTGGATCGGCGCATTGCTGGCACTGGGCGCGCTGGGGCTGACCGTGTTGTCTGGCCGGCTGGATGAGGCCAACCCTATTCCCGTCTCAGGCCGGCCGGCGATCGTGGCCGGCCACTGATCGGTCTGCACCATCCTCTGATCCCCAATCGAGTGTTGGGGATTTTTCATGACTGCTGAATAATAAGGGACATTCAGTCGGGTATTTTCAAGGCAGAGAGGAAAACGTGGATCGGCTTAACGACATGCGCTTGTTTCTGGATGCAGCCAGCCTGGGCAGCTTTTCTGCGGCCGGGCGCAAACATGGTTTGTCCCCCGCCGCGTCCAGTGCGTGTATCCAGCGGCTGGAGGCTACCCTCAAGATTCGCTTGTTTGAACGCACCACGCGCCAGTTGCGCCTGACGGACGAAGGCCAGATTTACCGCGCCTACAGCCAGCAAGTGCTGGATTTGCTGATTGAGGCCGAACACGCGCTCCAGGCCGGTCGGACCGAAGTCCAGGGTGTCGTGCGGATCTCGGCGCCCTCTGATCTTGGTCGCAATGTGTTGCTCACGGCGCTGGATGCGTTTTCTGCCCAATATCCGGAAGTGCGTTTTGTGCTGTCGCTGACAGACTCCACTGCCAACCTGGTCGGGGACGACATTGATCTGGCCGTGCGTTATGGACAACCCGCAGACAGCAGTATGGTGGCGCGCCAATTGTTACCCAGCCAGCGCGTGGTGTGCGCTTCGCCAGATCGCGTCGCGCAGACCGGCGTGCCAAAAACGCCCGCCGATTTGCAAGGGCTGCCGGCGCTGGTTTTGGTGACCGGGGCCGGCCCGATGAATGAATGGCGTTACCGTGAGAACGGCCAGAGCGCCAGTGTGCGGGTAGAGGGCGTGCGCCATAGCAATGATGGCGAGGTGATCCGCAAATGGGCGCTGCAAGGCTACGGGTATGCCTGGAAATCCCGCCCGGATATTACGGCGGACCTCGCGGCGGGCCGGCTGGTCACGGTGCTGGACGAATACTTTACCGACCAGGCACCGCTTAACCTGCTGTACCACGCCAACCGCCTGCAGCCTTTGCGCCTCAAATTACTGATTGAATTTTTGATGGCGCAATTTGCCGGGCATACCATCTGATCCGCCCGGCCAGCCTCATCACGCGTAGGCAGGGTAGTCCGTGTAACCCAGGTGGTTGCCACCAAACAGGCTGGCGCCGTCCGGTTGGGCCAGCGGCAGGTCACGCGCCAGGCGGCGCGGCAAGTCAGGATTAGCGACAAATGGGCGACCAAACGCCACAAGGTCAGCCAGTCCCTTCGCCAGAATGACTTCTGCGCGCTGTTTGTCATAACCACCGGCGACAATGATTTTGCCGTGGAAGAGGCGACGCAGTTCGTGGCGGAAGTCTTCGGGGATGACCGGTGCATCGTCCCAATCGGCTTCTGACAAGTGGATATACGCCAGCCCCAGCGGGTCCAGTTTTTCAGCTGCATGCAAAATCGTCGGGACGATATCCGGGTCTGTCATGTCTTTGAAGGTGATGTAAGGGGCAAGACGCACGCCGACTTTGTCCGCGCCAACTTCATCGGCCAGTGCCGTCATCAACTCCACCAGAAAGCGTGTCCGGTTGTCGCGGGAGCCACCGTACTGGTCGGTACGCTGGTTTGAAACACCACGCAAAAACTGGTCAACCAGATACCCGTTGCCGCCGTGGACTTCCACACCGTCAAAACCCGCCGCAATGGCATTGGCCGCGCCCTTGCGGAAATCAGCGATGATGCCGCCAATCTCATCGGCGCTCAGGGCGCGTGGCATGGGGCAATCCACCATGCGGCCTACGCCGTCATCGCCCACGATCCACACTTGCGTATCTTTGGGCTGAATGGCCGAGGGCGCCACTGGCGGCTGGCCGTTGTGGAACACGGGATGAGAAACACGGCCTACGTGCCACAGCTGCAGGAATATCTTGCCCCCTGCCGCATGGACGCGGTCGGTCACAGTCCGCCAGCCGGCGATCTGGTCGGCGCTGAAAATGCCGGGTGTAAATGAATAGCCCTGGCCTTGCTGCGAAATCTGCGTGGCCTCTGAGACGATCAATCCGGCGTCAGCGCGCTGGGCGTAGTACTCGGCCATCAGTTCGTTCGGGATATTGCCTGGCTGCGTGGTACGGGCACGCGTCATGGGGGCCATCACCACGCGGTTACGCAGGGTGGTGGCACCCAGTTCCAGCGGATCAAAAAGGGTTGTTTGAGTCATGATGTTTCCTGTGTGTGAAGAGAGTTATTCAAGGTGAAACGGTGGGCGGGGTCAGCGGTGCTTCCAGCTCCAGCACCACGCCGCCGGGCAATTCAACAAAAATCTGTGCCGCGGGTTTATCCGGGTGGCGCCCGGCCTGCCAGCGGTAACCACTGGCGCGCACTCGCTCAATGACGGTTTCGGCGGCTTCGTCAGTCCGGAACGCCAGGTGCGCAAAAGTCACGTGCGGTTGGTTTCCCGGTTGGCCCAGCAGGTGAACCACGGCTTGATCGCCCTGGTACAACCATGTGCCGTCAAAACCAAAGTCAGGTCGATAACCAGGTTGCCAGCCCAGGACATCGCCAAAAAAGCGGGCGATCTGATCCTGGCCGCTGGCCCTCAGGCTAAGGTGATCAAAAGTCCAGGCCATGGTGGTCCTCCTTCAGCATCGCTTTACGGTTTGACGATGCCCATCTGTTGCAGCAGCGTCAGGTTGTCTTCCAGATGCCAGTTTTCGACGATGCGACCCTCCGCGACGCGGTACAGGTCAAATGCCTGGAAGTCGATGGTCTGGCCGGTGCCCTGCACGTTGCCGAATTGGCCGGTGAAATGACCCTTGAAATGCAGATGAACGGACACGCGATCCTGACTGACGACAACGTCATCCATCTCGGCGGTCAGATCAGGCACGGCGGTGCGGAAACCGGCAGAGGCCTGGCGCGGTCCTTGCGGCCCTTGTACGCGGCCAGCGGGCAGGGTGCGGTCGATGAAATCAGGAGAGAGTGCCTGGTCGGCATAGCGGGTGTCGCCGGTATTCCAGAAGGCGGCGTAACGGCGGGCGGCCAGAATGACGCTGGCGCTGGTATCGGCGTCGGTTACCGCAATGTGATGCGGTTGCGGCAACACATTCGTATCAGCCAGTGCGGGCAGGCTAAGGGTGGCGGCCAGGAAAGACGAGGCCAGAAGCAGTGTGGGCAAGCGCATGATGATCTCCAGATGCAGTTGGGCTGTTGATGACTGCATTCTGGGTCTGCTTGCTCATTCTGATAATTGGCCTCGTTCAGGAATGATCTTCTTGTCTTGTTTGAAAATGCCAGGTACTAACGGGCAGGTTTGATGAACTTGAGCGTCATGCGATCAGACTCACCAATCGCCGCAAAGCGCTCGCGATCCTGATCGCCGCCTTTATAGGAAGGGGGCAACGACCAGACCCCGTTCGGGTAATCTTTGGTGTCTTTGGGGTTGGCGTTAATGTCCGATCTGGCAACCAGTTTGAAACCGGCGTCCTGTGCCAGCTTGATCACGGTGTCTTCCGAAACGTAACCGGTATCGATCATCTGCTGTAACGAGGTTCCCGGCGCAGCCCGGTGTTCTTCCACACCCAGTACGCCGCCTGGCTTGAGTGCACGATAGAACGCGGCAAACGCGGCAGGCGCGGAGCCATCTTTGAGCCAGTTATGCACGTTGCGAAATGTCAGCACGACATCTGCGCCGCCGGCCGGACGGATGTCTACGCGCTGCGGTGGCTCGAACGTCAGTATCGCCGCGTGACTGTAGAGATCCGGTTGGTGGCTCAGCGTGTTTTCAAAACCAGCCACTTCGTCGGCTCGCTCTTCATCCATCTCTGGCGCGACTTGCGCGGCATAGTAACGACCATGCTGGTTCAGGTAGGGCGCCAGGATCTCGGTATACCAGCCGCCACCGGGCCAGATTTCAACCACGGTTTGATCCGGCCGCAGGCCAAAGAACGCGAGTGTTTGCGCCGGGTGCCTGTAGACATCCCGCTTGACTCGCGTCGGGGTGCGCTGCGGGCCGGCAACCACCTCCTCCAGGGTGAGCGTAGTCCCGGCCTGTGTCATCAGGGGCAGGGCGATCGACAGCGCGATGCAGCCGCGTGCCAGCAAAGAGGTCAAATTCATCAAGGAACTCCCATAAGGTATAAGCCTTGTATAACGCATGATCCATGCCAGCGCTGGCTGGTATCAGAAGGCGGTGGTGCTGGCCGCAGTGTGTCAAAACCGGCAAGCCACGCCACCATTTGCTGCAAATGCGGCAGTTGCCAGGGTCGGTGTTTCAGGGTTCGATGGTGACGCCACGCCAGAAAGCGACCCGGTCCTTGATCTGTTTTGCTGCATCTTTCGGGACCGGGTAGTACCAGACCGCATCCGGATTGCGCTGGCCGCCAACGTTCAACGTGTAATAGCTGGCTTCGCCTTTCCACTGGCAGGTCGTGTGTGTGCGCGAGGGTTCGATCAGTGCGTCATTGAGTGCGGCGCGAGGAAAATAGTGATTCCCCTCGACCACCACGGTGTCGTCACTATCTGCCAGTACCACGCCGTTCCAGATGGCTTTCATGAGTTGTTGCTCCTGCTAACGCTCGCTATGCGGCGTGTAGATGAATTTCTCCAGATCAAATCCCTGGCGACGTGCAATCTGCAATGCAGTATCGACGTCTGTCTGCGCAAGGGTCGGGCTACGCGAAAGCAGCCACAGATATTTGTTATTGGGTGAGCCGACCAGTGCCCAGTGGTAGTCCGGTGCCAGGCCGATCACCCAGTAATCTCCACTGAAAGGCCAGAAAAACTGGACCTTGAGGCGTGCGTTGCCACTGTTGGGGATGACCGTCGCCGTGCCACGGGCGGTATCCAGTTGACGGTCTTCATGGCGGCAGGTGTTGGTGACGGCAATGGTGCCATCGGTGTTTTTGCTATAGAGCGCCGTGGTGTCGGACGCACACAGGCGCTGGAAGAACATGGGCAAGTGGCCGATCTCGTACCAGGTACCCAGATACCGGTCGACTTCCAGCGTGGGTACGCTTTGCACGGGGTCTGCCATCACACGGGGCAGAGTAGCCAGCAAAATGAGCCAGAATGCGTAGCGGTTGTGTCTCATGCGGTTTCCCAGGATCAGCGTCGGGCGCGTTGAGTGTCCCATGCCGCGCCTGGCAAAGCGCGTGGTGCGGACTGAAATACGCGTCGGAATATGCTTACGTCATGTCGTCGCTATGACCAGCAAACCCGTCATGGCGTTCCATTTCACTGTGAACCACGCCATAACCGGTATCACCCTCAATTTGCTAAGTCACCCCCTGTTTTGACCTCTGCCGGTCGAGGGAGGCTTAACTCATCCCCGTCTGTGGGGTGAGGGCGTGCCGCTCACATGGACCGGGTGGCGATCGGGCGCAAAAAAAAACGGCCAAAGAAGGGGCAAACCGGGCCAGCGCGTGCTTGGGCTGACAAACGGCCGCTATCTGCTACAATCGCCGCCCAAGCCGCATTCCACCTCGGATGCGGCTGGTGTATGCCTGCTGTCACTCCTGCTTTTTGTAAGACTTCTCCCGCACCAACCGGTCCGTTTGTATCCGACTAACGGAATGGGCGTACATATAACCCATTTTGAATATAAGAGCGCTATGATATGGCGCATCATGTCAATGCCGGTTATGTGGTAGTGCGCAGTTTTGCCAGCGGGCATAGGCAGATAACGCAGTCGTCAAACGCACGGGTTTGCAAGCTTCCTTTACGTAAAGGTCTTGAATAAAAAGGGGAAATAGATGGGTTTTGCCGCAACACTGGACAAGAGCCTCAGTATCGCCAAGCCGGAATTCAACCGTTGGTTGATTCCGCCGGCCGCACTGGCAGTTCATTTGTCGATCGGTCAGGCGTACGCGTTCTCGGTGTTCAATGCACCGCTGAACAAAGCTTACGGCTGGAGCATTCCTTCGCTGGGCTGGATTTTCTCTCTGGCCATCGTTTTTCTGGGTCTGTCTGCCGCATTTGGCGGCAAGTGGCTTGAACGTGTTGGCCCGCGTGCCACCATGTTTGCCTCGGCGCTGTGCTTTGGCGGCGGCTTCCTGGTGTCGGCACTGGGCATCTATTTGCAGCAACTGTGGATGTTGTATCTCGGCTATGGCGTGATCGGTGGTATCGGTCTGGGCCTGGGTTATGTCTCCCCTGTTTCTACGCTGATCAAGTGGTTCCCTGATCGTCGCGGTATGGCGACCGGCTTGGCCATTATGGGTTTTGGTGGCGGTGCCATGATTGGCGCGCCGCTGGCCGTGACGCTGATGGACAAGTTCAAGACAGCCACCACGCCAGGTATTGCTGAAACCTTCGTGGTGATGGGGCTGATCTATACGCTGTCGATGCTGATCGGTGCGTTCACCGTGCGTCTGCCGGCACCGGACTGGAAGCCGGAAGGTTTTGTTGAAAAACAAGATCCGAAAAAACTGGCCAGCCACGTCTATGTGGATGCCGACACCGCGCTGAAGACACCGCAGTTCTGGCTGATGTGGGCCGTGCTGTGCCTGAACGTGACCGCAGGTATCGGTGTGCTGGGTCAGGCTTCGCTGATGATTCAGGAAGTCTTCAAGGGTTCGGTCAGCGCAGCGGCTGCGGCGGGTTTTGTGGGTTTGCTGTCCATCTTCAACATGGGTGGCCGTTTCTTCTGGTCCAGCGTGTCTGATGCGATCGGCCGCAAGACCACCTACCTCGTGTTCCTGCTGCTGGGCGCCGCGTTATACGCCCTGGTGCCGACCATTGGTTCAAGCAGCATCGCGCTGTTCGTAGGCCTGTATGCGGTGATCCTGTCGATGTATGGCGGCGGTTTTGCGACCATCCCGGCTTACCTGTCCGACAAGTTTGGTACCCGCTACGTGGGCGCCATCCATGGTCGTTTGCTGACCGCGTGGTCTGCCGCGGGTGTGCTTGGCCCGGTGATCGTGAACTACATGCGTGACCATCAGATCAAGGATCTGGGTGTTCCGGCTGCGCAAGCGTACAACACCACCATGTATATGCTGGCTGGTTTGCTGGTGATCGGTTTCGTCTGCAACGCGTTCATCAAGAACGTGGACGAAAAATTCATTTCGCGTGAGGACTAAGACATGACCAAGATCAAAGGTCTGGTGCTGTGGGCATATGTGCTGATTCCGCTGGCCTGGGGCGTGATCCAGACCGTGAAGAAAACGGCGGCGCTGTTCAGCTAAGTTGCCAGCGGTAATCTGACTGGCAACACCATCCGCCCCGTTCGCCTTGTTGCGGCCGGGGCGGTTGCCCTTCTGGCAATCCATTATTCAGAACGTATTGTGTTGATGCGCGACAAAACCTTATTGAACAGGGCGTGTCCGCTGAGTATGTTGTGACAAGTGGTTTATCTAAGGCGTATTGAGAATGAGCAAGCAGGCGATCAAGTTCTATAACCGTCCGGCCGGTGGTTGGGGTGCGCTCAAAAGCGTATTGCACACCATTCGCGAGCAAGGCGTCATGGTGCGCGGGATCAGTACGCTGCTCAAACAAAACCAGCCCGATGGCTTTGACTGTCCGGGTTGCGCCTGGCCAGACAAGAACCACCACTCCACGTTCGAGTTTTGTGAAAACGGCGCCAAGGCCGTGGCAGCGGAAGCGACCGAGCGCCGTATCGACCGTGCATTCTTTGAACAGTATTCGGTCACCGAACTGAACACCAGAGATGATTACTGGCTGGAAGCGCAAGGCCGTCTGACCGAGCCGATGCGCTATGACGCCACCCGCGACCGTTATGTCGCAGTGTCCTGGGACGACGCATTTGAGCTCACCGGCCAACATCTGAACGCGTTGGCCAGCCCGCACGAAGCCCTGTTTTATACCTCTGGCCGCACCTCCAACGAAGCTGCATTCCTTTATCAGTTGTTTATCCGCGAGTACGGTACCAACAACCTGCCAGATTGCTCCAACATGTGCCATGAGCCTTCGGGCACGGCCATGAAAGAACAGGTCGGCATCGGGAAGGGGACGGTCACACTGGAAGATTTTGACCACGCCGAAGCACTGTTCATCTTTGGTCAGAACCCGGGTACCAATCACCCGCGCATGCTGGGTACGCTGCGCGAAGCGGCCAAGCGCGGTTGCCGCATTGTGGTGTTCAACCCGCTGCGCGAGCGCGGCCTTGAACGCTTTGCTGATCCGCAAAGCCCGCTGGATATGCTCTCCGGCGACGGCACCAAAATTGCATCCAGCTATTATCAGGTGCGTATTGGCGGCGATATGGCCGTTGCCATCGGTATTGCCAAAGCGGTGATAGAGGCCGGTGTCATCGATGCCGACTTCATTGAAGAACACACCAGCGGCTTTGAAGATTTCCTCGCCATGATTGACGCGCAGATGTGGGAGCACATCGAAGAACAGTCGGGCCTGTCTGAAGCGCAGATCCGCGACATTGCGGACATCTACATGGCCAGCAATGCCACGATCTGCACGTGGGGCATGGGCATTACCCAGCACAAGCATTCGGTGGCGACGATCCAGGCCATCATCAATTTGTTGTTGCTTAAGGGCAATATCGGCAAGCCAGGCGCAGGTGCGTGTCCGGTGCGCGGGCACTCTAACGTGCAGGGTGACCGCACGATGGGGATTTACGAAAAGCCTTCGGTCGACTTCCTGAACAAGCTGGGCAAGGCGTTTGATTTTGTCCCGCCACAAGAACACGGCCACGATGTGGTCGGCGGCATTGAAGCCATGCTCAAAGGCGAGGCCAAAGTGTTTATCGGCATGGGCGGCAACTTTGCCTCCGCCACGCCGGATTCTGACCGCACCCGGGCCGGTTTGCGACAGTGTGATCTGACCGTGCATGTCACCACCAAGCTCAACCGCTCTCACCTTGAACACGGCAAAGATGCACTGATCATGCCGTGCCTGGGCCGCACCGAAGTCGACAACCAGGTGGGTGGCGCGCAAGGCGTGACGGTAGAAGACTCCATGAGCATGGTGCATATCTCTGCCGGCATGAACACGCCAGCATCGGAACACCTCTTGTCAGAGCCCGCCATTGTGGCGCGCATGGCCGCAGCGACGCTCAAAAACAGCAAGACACCCTGGCTGTGGATGATCGAAGACTATGACCGCATCCGTGACAAAATCGCCGAGGTGATTGACGGCTTTAACGATTTCAATCACCGCGTTCACGTTCCGGGTGGTTTCTATCTGGGTAACTCCGCACGTGATCGTAAATGGGTTACGGCGACGGGCAAAGCGCTGTTTGTGCCGAACCCCGTGCCGGGTGACATGCCCATTACCGCGCTGCGTCGCCAGCACACCGGGAAACAGATTTTCAACTTGATGACCGTGCGCAGTCACGACCAGTACAACACCACCATCTACGGCCTGGATGACCGTTATCGTGGCGTGTTTGGCCAGCGCCGCGTGTGTTTCATCAACAAGCATGATCTGGAAAAACTGGGCTTCGCAGCGGGTCAATGGGTCGACATGACCTCTGTCTGGCACGATGGCGAGCGCAAGGCGCTGCGCTTCAAGCTGGTCGAATACGACATTCCGCCGGGTTGTCTGGCCAGCTATTACCCGGAAACCAACAACCTGGTGCCGCTGGACAGTATGGCCGATCGCGCCCGCACGCCGGCTTCCAAGTCGGTACCGGTCGTGCTGACGCTTTCCAGCGATCAGCAAGAGGCCGCTTGAACGGCCGGATTAATGAATCATGGAAGAAACGCTGATTGCCATCATGGCCTTGCTGGCCGGGCAAGATGGGCTCTCTGACCATCAGGTCGGCAAAAAGCTGGGGCTGGGTATGAGCCAGTTGAACCGCGCGCTGACGGTGCTGACGGCATCCTCGCTGGCTGATGGGGAGTCTTTGGTGCGTACGCAGCAAGATGGCAAGCGTCGCACCTTATGGCTGACTGAAGCGGGGAGGGCGTTATGTCCATGAACGACGTCAACGGCCTTGTGGATTTACCTCTGCCAGCTGTTTCAGCACGGGTTGAAGCGCTGCGCATTGATCGTGGCCAGAGCATGGCCCGGCCGGAAACGCTGGCAGAAGAAATCCCCGTAGCCCTGGTGTTCAACGGGATCTCGCATGCCGTCATGATGGCCAGCCCGCTGGACCTGGAAGACTTTGCGCTTGGGTTCTCGCTGACGGAGGGCATCATTGCCCGTCCGGGTGAACTGCTGGATCTGGAGGTCGTGCCGTTACCCACTGGTGTCCAGGTGGAAATGCGCATTCCTGAACAGCGCTTTGCGGCCCTTAAGGAACAACGCCGCAATCTGACTGGCCGTACAGGCTGCGGCTTGTGCGGGCAGGATTCATTGCAACATGTGATCCGTCCACTATCCCCCGTGAGTACGGGGGCGCAGGTTTTGTTTACCGATGTCCTGACCGCGATGGATCAGCTGGGCGCATTGCAGCCACTGAATCTGGCGACAGGCGCAGCGCATGCCGCCGGTTGGTGGTACGACGGCCGCATTACCGTGCGTGAAGACATTGGTCGGCATAATGCGCTGGATAAACTCATTGGTGCTGTCGCCCACCAACCCGTGCGAGACGGCGTACTGGTGATCAGTTCACGCGCATCGTACGAGATGGTGCACAAAGCTGCCGCCGCCGGGTTTGCCGTTCTGGCTGCTATTTCTGCGCCGACCGCGCTGGCAGTACGCCTGGCCGAAGAAACCGGCCTGACACTGGCTGGCTTTGTGCGGGGTGAGCGGCTCACGGTGTATAGCCACCCGGATCGGATTCTGCGCTGATCCCAACCACCAAAAGGTGCCGTTGATGGCCGTCCGCATCGTTCGACTGGGTTCACCAAGACATGAAGATGAGGGTGTGCGCATTGGTACGGTGCGCCGTCCGCCGCGTGGCGTGCGTAAAGAAGAGTTCGCCAGTCGCGACTTTTATGATGTCTGGTATCCACAATTGTCGCCGTTGCCAGAGCTGGTTCAAGCGGCGCAAACGGCACAGGCTGAGCACGATCAGAAGGCCTGGGATGCCTTCGTCAAACAATTCCGCAAACAAATGAAAGAACCCGATGCCAGTCGCACGCTCGACCTGCTGGCCGCGCTCTCACACCAGAGCAATTTCTCCATCGGCTGTTATTGCGAAGACGAAACCCATTGCCACCGCAGCGTACTGCGTGAACTCCTGACCGAACGTGGCGCCGATCTGCGCTAGTGCGTACCCGGGGCCATGGCTTGATCGCGCAGCGCATGCTGCAAGCTCAACATCTGATCGCCCAGCGCGTTTAAATCCAGCGTCCCTAATTGCCGGATCAACGGGAACAAGCGCTCTTCTTCTTCCGCAAAGTGCATCGCCACATAATCAGAAAGCACCTTGAAACGGGCCTCGAACAACGGGTGATCTGGCGGTGTGACCTCCAGTTGGGCCATCAAGGCATTGCAACTGGCGTGTTCGACCGTGGCTTCATCGATGAGCTGCCCTTGCTTATGCAGCGCAGCGCGCGCGGCCGGGTAGAACAATTGCTCTTCCACATGGGAATGCCAGGCCAGCAAAACGCAGGTTTGCCGCACCAGATTGACTTTATGCGTCACCGATAACGTGTACTTGCGGCGCTCATACTCGTTGAACAACTGAAGGATGGTGGCGTGTTCAGCAGTCAGCAAAAACGTAGCGCGGTCATGCGTGAGTGCCGCACCGCTGCTGAACGCAGTGACGCTGTTGGTCCTGGGCCGGTGGTTGGGCTGGATGAGGGATGCTGGCATGGTGTGCTCCGGGCGCGAGCGGGATGTCGTGGTTGATGTTAGCCGCGCCGCAAAGCCTGCGTTGTCAGTGCCTGACGCATTTGTTTGCAAGTGTGGACTGGGCAAATCCTACAAAACACCCCGCGGCAAGATGGAGTCAACAGGGTTCAATACCGCGTTCTTGCGAGGATATACCCCTGTACCAGGCGTGAGCACGCGTGCGAACGCGGAGAGGAGGTACGTTGCAAATAAAAAACCGCCCCCAAGGGCGGTTTTTTATTGGGCATCAAACAGGGTTTAGCTGTGAATCCGCCCGTCATGATCCACGACCGTCAGATCAACATAGGTCGAGCCATTGTGGTTGGTCGGGGAGAACTTCACGCGGTAGCCACCCATGTCGTAGTCGCCCAGGCTTTCCAGTGCGCTGATCAATTTTTCGCGCGTCAGTGCCTTGCCGGCGCGCTTGAGGCCTTCTACCAGCACGCGGGCGCCGATATAGCCTTCCAGGCTTGGGTAATCCACATCGCTCACGCCTGCGGCGGAGAGCGCCTTGACGTATTCAATGGTCACCGGCCGGGTCGGGTTGTACGGGGTGGGCATCACTTGCGAGACGATCACGCCGGAGCCGTCGTTCTTCAGCTCATGCACCAACGCTTCGGTACCCACAAACGACACGTTGTAGAACGGGCCAATATAGTTGCGGGCGCGGGCGGCGGTAATGAAGGCGGCGGACGATTTGTAGGCGGTGACCATGAATACGGCGTTGGCCGGGCTCTTGACGACCAGTTCATCAACGGCCTTGGCCACTTCCACGCTGTTACGTTGCACGGTGGCGGTTGCGTTGATCTTGATGCCGTATTTGATCGAGGCTTCCTGCATGGCCTTCAAGCCGGCCTGACCGTAGGCATCGTTCTGATAGAAGATATTGATGGTCGACATGCCCATCTTCTTCATGCCTTCGGCGATTTCTGCCGCTTCGTCGCGATAACCGGCACGCACGTTAAAGATGTTTTTGTTGAGTGGATTGCGCAGGCTGTCAGCCCCGGTAAACGGCGCAATAAACGGCACGCTGTTTTGATTGATCAGCGGCAGTGAGGCGTTGGAGGTTGGGGTGCCCACATAGCCGAACAGCGCAAATACCTGCTGTTCCTTGATGAGCTTTTGGGTGTTGGCCGCCGCGCGATCCGGCTCATAACCATCATCCAGCGCAACCAGTTTGATCTTGCGGCCGTTCACGCCGCCATGTGCGTTCACGTAGTCAAAATATGCTTTGGCGCCACGGTTCACGCTCTTACCCAGTTCGGCCGCAGGGCCGGAAAGGGCAGCAGACTGGCCCAGCAGAATTTCGTTTTCAGTCACACCCGGTTCGGCGGCAAAAGCCGACAGGGAAATCAGGGCCAGCAGACCCAACCACAGCGCCTTCATATCTATTTATCCTTGGATGCTTTGATTCGACGGCTCGCCCTGTACTGGCGGGCCGTTGTGCGGCTTTCACCCGTGCCAAACCGACGCCCCTCGGTCGGCAACGTTACCGGGCAAACTATTATATCGGCATAAGCGGTCAGGCGTGGGGCCGCAACCCGGACGGCGGGAAAGTCGCGACGGTCGTCAGCTTACACCTGTGGGGTTCACGCCACGGTATGGGCGCGGCCAAAGAAAATGCCGCCCCACATCGGGGGCGGCATCTGGTGATTACCGATTGGTTTGCCGTTTAGAAAGCGACGAAACCGGGTGTGCTACCGCTATTGAAGCCGACATACACACTACGGCCATAATTGAACGGGAAGCCCAGATCAATACCGGGGTTCGAGTTGGGGCCGCCGATATTGCTGTAGGCAATGTTGCCGCTGCTGAACAGGCTGGTGGCGTTGGCGATGCTCAGCGTCACCGTGGTCGAGGGCGACCTGTTGGTGTTGTAGGCGGCAATGGCGACTGTCGGGCTCAGTGTGGTGTTCGGGCAGAAGAAGTCCGGGCCGGCAGAGTTGCTTCCTGAAGCGCAAGCGGACGCTACCGTGGATGGCAGGAAATAGATGTTCGAGCCCGAATCAAAAAAGCCGGAACTGTTTGCAGTGCTGCCAATGCCCATATACAAAAAGCCAACGTAATTCGTTGGGTATTGCGTCACGCCGCTGAGGGCGTTGTTGCTTGCCGTGCCAATACCGAAGACCAGTGAGCCGGAGACAGAGGCGGCACCGGTGCTGCCAACGGAGGGCATCACGATCATGACGCCGTTGTTATCGGTGGCAAATAGCGTGGCCGGGTTCACCAACTGGTTGGCGATCGGCATGGTCGTGGCCTGGCAGTTCGACGGTGTTGAGCAACCGTAGTAGAACGCCGTATTGGCGGTCGTGTCGCAGGCACCCAGGGTATCGCAGTCGTGCACGATATTGGACAGGCCGATGACCCCGTTAGCACCAAAGTCTGCGACGGTGCTTTCATTCGAACCGCCGGCGCTGCAGCCGGATGGCACCGTGGGGTAGCTGGAGTCGCCAATGATCTGCAACTGCACGCCGCTGGCGGTTTCGCCGCCAATGGTAATGTCAGCCTTGGCGACCGAGCCCCAGATATAGCCATCGGCAAATTGATAGCACTCTGCCATGGGTACATTCGGTACGGTGACGGGGGCGCTGCCGCTAGAGGCCGGTGTGTTCTGCGCGGGGAGTGTCACGCCGTTGAGGGCCGAAGCCATGATCCGCAGGCCGGTAGAGCCGGTATCGACCAGCACGTGGTCTACCGTGGTGCAGGTCGTTGTACCCGGCACGCACAGCGTGACAGAAACATACGGAATATTGAGGGCGCCACTCACGCCGCTCGGGCCGCTATCAACCGTGATTTTGGCAACGTTACTGCCGGAGATCGGCGTGGATGTCGGTGTTGGCGTAGCCGTCGGGTTGATGAGCGAAGAGCCATCGGCCGCGCCGTTACACCCGATCAGTAGCAAGTAAAGGCTGCCCAGACAAGCCAGCAAGAAGTACCGCATTGTGTGCTCCTGAATTCGTCAGAGTCGTCAGACTGTTAGCCCGCGTCGGGCAGGGCTCATTGAATCTGGTCGGTAGTGACACCAGAGGGCAGCATGGCTGGCACCCATGCACGCCCATGGTAGGCCAGCGGTTTGCCGCCAGACTGCACCACCAGATCACTGGTGTTGACGAGGCTGGATGTATGTCCGGCGTGGTGTGTGGTGGCGTTGTCTGACAATTGTGGGAAATACGTGCCCAGCAAGACGCGCAGGTCTGGCATTTGTGGCCCGCTCCAGCTCACGGCAAATACTTTGCCATCGGTACCCACATATTCATTGATGGTGGTGCCAAGGCTAGTCTGCAAAGTGTTCACGGAAAAGGCCGTGCTGCTACTGGTGCTGCTCTGAGCGGCTTTTACAGACGCCTTGAGTGCGGTTTGCGCCGAGCTGGTTGTGGTCGGCGCACCGCCGAGTACCGCATGGGCAAAGCAGGGGACGGCCATTAACACAACGCCAGCGCGTTTGATGAAACCGGTTCTGGTGATCATGAAAATCCTCGATGCAAATCGCTAAACAGTCAGGGTCGTATTGACCTGATGGCGAAGCGGCGGAGCCATCTACTTCAATTATTAACCGCGTTGCTTACTATGCCAGCTTAAGTTGCAAGTCAGTCAGTGTGTTTGTATCGCGCGAGTAGCACGTCGTTGCCACGCAACATAGTCAGTGCCGTTGATCGGCTTGCGGCGGTTCTGCCGTTGTCAGGCGACGAACGCAAAAAACATCTGGCGATACAGGCAAAACGCCATCCTGACGCCGGGGTTGACCGGCAGGGAAGCAGATGTTGCCTTGATGGTATCGATTGCAGGCCGGGCGGTGTGCCGTCTGGCGCTGGCCGATACTTGATTCATGCAAATGTCCTGATTAGTTTGTGTAGCGCAGTACCACAAAAAGGGCTCACCGGTCAGCCGTGTCAGAGCTTACAACGCAGGGGCGTTTGCATAG
Source organism: Silvimonas amylolytica (assembly GCF_014645555.1). GTDB lineage: Bacteria > Pseudomonadota > Gammaproteobacteria > Burkholderiales > Chitinibacteraceae > Silvimonas > Silvimonas amylolytica. The sequence goes on from NZ_BMLY01000003.1 coordinate 134,237, forward strand.
GCCGGTCAGCAATGATGGCAAATGCCTGGGGGGTATTTCAAATGACCAGATTGCAGCAACCAGTCAACACAACGGATGCAGGCGGGCAACCGCTGGATACCGTGGAAGCGGCACTAGATTTTGTCTACGAGCAGTTTGAAACACACCACGCGCAAATACGCGAGGTCTGGGCGGACACCTATAACGCCCTGGCTCAGGCGTGTGATTCTGGCGATGACGACCAGATCGAAGCGGCGCGGCATAAACTGCTGGATGCCATTCACCTGACGCACATGGGGTCGGCGTAAGCCATCCAGCACTTTTTGATACGCGCTTCTTCGTTGCATTGTTTTCAGGGGAAGTCCTGGCGGCCTGCAGCAGGGTAAAAACCTGCTGGCTGGCCGCTGTTTTATTTTATATCCTCGGTCGATGACAACCGAACCTCCTATCGCTCCATCTGTCGGCCCGCGTATCTGGGTCGATGCGGATGCCTGTCCCAGACCCGTTAAAGACATGCTGTTTCGCGCTGCAGACCGCGCGCGCATCCAGGTCACCCTTGTGGCCAATCAGCTTTTGCACGTGCCGCCGTCTCCCTGGATCAATGCTTTACAAGTAGCGGCGGGCTTTGATGTCGCCGATAACGAGATCGCAGCACGCGTGCAACAAGGGGACCTCATCATCACTGCGGATATCCCGTTGGCCTCGGCCGTGATTGCCAAAGGCGCCGATGTCATTGACCCGCGTGGCGAGGCACTAACCAAAGCCAATATTGCAGAACGGTTATCCATGCGTGATTTCATGCAAGGACTGCGCGATGCCGGGGTACAAACCGGCGGCCCGGCCGGCTTGTCGGATGCAGACAAGAAAGCGTTTGGACGCGCGCTGGACACCTGGCTGGCAAAAAAACGCCGGACGCCGGCCTTGTAAACCGACCGGTCGGCCCAATGTGTGCGCCAGCATCGTTTCAACCCCTCAGAACCAAGTAACGGAGTACACAATGACCTCTCGCTGGATCGATATCACAAGCTCGACAGGTGAAACGTATGGCGGCTATCTCTCGCTGCCGCCGACCGGCAAAGGGCCGGGTCTGGTGCTGATCCAGGAAATCTGGGGCGTGAACGACCATATTCGTAAAGTGGCCGACCAGTACGCCGCTGATGGTTTTGTCGTGCTGGCCCCGGATGTTTTCTGGCGTCAGAGCCCGCGCGTTGACCTGAACTATGACGAAGCGGGCACCAAGCAGGCCTTTGCATTCATGCAAGGCCTGGATCAACCTGCCGCGGTGAAGGATCTGGTCGGCGCAGTCAGCACACTCAAAGCGCAGCCGGAAGTCACGGGCAAGATCGCCACTGTGGGTTATTGCATGGGTGGTCGCTTGTCGTTCCTGACCGCAGCCCATAGTGCGGATGTGGCCGCCGGGGTGTGTTATTACCCAGGCGCCATTAACACGGTGATGGGTGACGCTGCGCAACTGAAGGCACCGGTGCAGTTCCACTTTGGTGGCCTGGATACCCATATTGGCAAGGATGTGCGCCAATCGGTCATTGATACCCTGGGTGATCGCGAAGATACCGAGGTTTATATCTACGAACAGGCCGACCACGGTTTCAATTGCTGGGGTCGTCCAATGTACAACCAGAATGCAGCATTGTTGGCCCATGGCCGCGTGCTGGAGTTCCTGGCTGAACATCTGGCCTGATCGCCGCGATAAAAAAACGCCACCCGCTTCAAGCTGGTGGCGTTTTTTTGTATGAGCGTGTGCTGTTAGTCCAGCGGGCGGCCGCTGGTTGCATCAAGCAAGAGCGTGTTGGCGTCACGCAACAACAACCAGCGACCATCGGCCTGGCGCTGATACAGGGTGAGCGTCTGGCCGCTGCGTGTCACTGGCTGAGCCAACTGCGGGCTACGAACGGTCACCTCCAGATGGCTGCGGGCATAAGCCAGATCAGCGCAGATCACGATTTCAGCAATGTCCTGCACGGTATCAATGCGAATACCGGCCTGCCTGGGTGGCAAGAGCGCGGCAAAGGCCGATTTACCGATAATGGGCGGCTGACCTGGTGTGATAAAAATGGCGTCATCGGCCATGAGTGCCAGCACGCTGTCGTAATCGCCCGCAGCGGTGGCGTGCTGCCAATGTGAGCACAAGGCGCGAATTGCTGATTCGTCGGACTGGGTCATGGGTAGCCTCCAAGTGATGGCCTGCTGGCTGGTCAGCGTATGCGTCAGGCGCGCGCAAAGTGCCAGAGTAGTGTACCTTTCTACATCCGCAATCGACACCCTGACCCACAACGGGAGCCGGCCCGCACATCAAGCACCGGCACCGCGCCCCGACACAGCGAGGACCAATTGAGATCACAGCGGCGGCTGACCTGGTGTGCACTGGTATTGTCTGTTCTGTTGCACCTGGCAACGTTGTTGATCCCGTTCAATTTTTCGGGCGGCGGCGCCACTTTCCTGGCCAGCATCATGCCGCTGCGGGTGGAGCTTCAACCACCTCCTGTTCCGGTTGAAGTCACGCCGCCGCCGCAAGACAGGCCTGTCAGTGTGCACGGCGAAACCACGCCGGAGGACACCGCTACACAAGCGGTGATCGCTGTGCCAGTGCCCGAAGAAAAACCCGCAACCGTGGCGCCACCTGTCGCACGTAGCGGACGCCATCGGGCACGTCACGCCAGAGCATCTGAGGTCTCGCCCGCTTCTGCACCTGCTGTTGAAGCCACGCCTACGCCGCAACCTGCGCCTGTGCCAGAACCCGTGGTGACGCCGACACCCACGCCGGTGGTAACTCCGACTCCGACACCTGTGTCGACACCGACGCCCGCGCCGGTGGCTACACCGACACCGACACCGACACCGACACCGACACCGACACCGACACCGACACCGACACCCGTAGCGACACCCACGCCAACCGCAGTACCGACGCCACATCCAACGCCGTTACCAACGGCTACGCCGACCCCCGTTGCCACGCCTGTACCCACGCCCGTCGTGACGGCAACACCGGTGCCTACCGCTGCGCCGACGCCGGTACCCACTGCAGTGCCGACAGCGCGTCCGACCCCTGTAGCCACGCCAGTGCCTACGCCGCTGCCCATCGTAGTGCCAACGGCTGTGCCCACTGCGGAGCCAACGCGGGCACCGGTGGCAGTACCGGCCATTACGCCGGTGCCGACTCACGCGCCGGTAATGGCCATGCCAGTGACCCCGTTGCCTGCGGCTGGCTTGCCTGGCAGCCAAAGTGGCAAGAGTGTGCTGCCGGCGCAAAATGCAGGGCAGGGCAACGGTGCCGGCAAAAGCACGACAGGAACGGGTAGCAAGAGCAGTGCGGGTAATGGCACCGGCAGTGGCTCACAGCCGGTCAAACCGCTGAATCTGAACCTGAATCTGAACGGGCCTTCGATTAACATGCCACTCATCCGGCCGCAAAACGAAGGTGGCAGGCAGGCCCAGGAAGAAGGCTACGTGCGCGCCCAGCGCGATTCCGTGACACGTGCCATTTACAGCATGTGGGAAGCCTCCCAGGTTAAACAAAGGATCGAGCGATACGGCAAAATGAGTTTCCCGACCAACAGCCATGGCGACCCCATGTACGGGCGTGTGCGTTTGCGGCTGCTGGTCAATGGGCGGGATGGTTCTCTGGCAGAGAGCGACATCATCAGCCCGTCCGGGAATCCGGAGTTCGATGATGCGGTGCTGTTGCTGGTGCGCCGCGCGGCGCCGTTTGGTCCGGCCAGCAAGGATATCTGGGACGAAAACGGGCAGATCTTGCTGCTGATGTGGGCTAGCTTCCAGAAAGACCAGGTCGTCTGGAGTCGCTAACCAGGATGGCTGGGCCGGGATGCAAAAAGAAAACGCCGGGTTTGTCGGCGCGGCACAGGGTTCTTGCGTTACACACCAGTGGCCGCGTACTGGCGGGTTCAAGTCGCGGGCTACATGCACGATACATAAACTGTTTGATTGTCGTCGCGCCTCAGGGTAAAACTGTGCGGCTCGCCGGTCAGCGCATCAGGTTGCGCGGCGCGGGTCAGTGCCGGTTCCCCGTGATTGGGGCGGGGATTAACTTTTTGTTCAAGTTGAAGATTCTTGTCAGTCAAGCACCTCTCATATAAAGACGGCATTCTGACCATCAACCTCGATGTGCTGGCACTGGCGTTTCTGCTAGCTATCTTGCTGCACGTGGCGGTCTTGTTCATACCGAAAATGCCGCCCAAAAAGGCCAGTGGCGCAGTGGCAAAGCAAGAAGCGCCATTCCAGATGCAGCTCTTGCCGCGAACCAAACCCGCAGCCCAGGCCGAATTGGCGCCCAAACAGCCGCCCGTGCTGACGCGGACCGTTCCGGCGCAGGAAAAGCCGGACTATTCGGCGCCCCCACCCAAGCCACGTCATAAAGAAGCGCCACGTGTTGCATCTGCACCGGTGACCAAGCCTGTGCCCGATCAAACACCGCCGCGTGAAATTGCCATGGGCGGCCTGGATGACGCATTGAATCGCCGCGCCTCGCCGCAGCCCAAGTCGGGGCAGTTGTTGCGTCACTTGTCTGATTTGCCGCCGCAGCAGCAAAACCATGACGATGCTGCGCCAGAGCCTGATTCACAGATCGAGGCGACCAATGACCCGGTCAAGCGCTTCCAGTACGGCTGGTGGTTTGATGCGATCAAGCGCAAGGTCGAACACGTGGGGCAGATGAATTTCCCGCATGACGAGCACGACAACCCGATGTTTGGCCGCGTGCACTTCCGGGGTTCTTTGAGCGCCGACGGCAAGACCTTTGACATCAAGGTGCTGGACGTGGATGGTCCCGCAGCCTTGGGGCCCAAGTGCAAGCTGATTCTGGAGCGCTCCGTACCGCTGCCGCCGCCACCGAAGGACTTGCTCGACAAGAACCAGCAGTATGTCTTTGTGGGTGACTATTACTTCGTGAACAGCTCAGAGATGACCCGCTATAACTGGTAAGTTGCGGGTGTTTCCAGCGCAACAAAAAACCCGGCCAAAGCCGGGTTTTTTGTTGGCGGTAACGCGGGTTCAGCGGCGATCACGATCAATCGCCAGACCCCCAAACGACTGGCGCACCGGCATGATCTCAATGGTGTTGATATTGACGCGATCCGGGCGCGAGGCAATCCAGTAAATGGCGTCGGCAATATCTTGCGGAGTCAGCGGTTCAGTGCCGTTGTAGACCGTCGCGGCGCGCTCATCATCGCCATGAAAGCGGACGTTGGAGAACGTCGTACCGCCTACCATGCCTGGCTCAACGTCCGTGACCCGGACACGCGTACCCAGGAGATCCGCCCGCAGGTTCAGCGAGAACTGACGGACAAAGGCTTTGGTCGCACCATAGACATTGCCGCCCGGATACGGCCAGCGGCCAGCAACAGAGCCCAGGTTCAGGATCGCACCGCGATTGCGTGCCACCATGCCGGGCAATACCGCGCGCGTGACGTACAGCAGACCCTTGATATTGGTGTCGACCATGCGCTCCCAGTCTTCCAGTTCGGCGCGCTGGGCCGGCTCCAGACCCAGGGCAAGGCCGGCGTTGTTGACCAGTACGTCAATCTCGGCAAATGCTTGCGGCAGGTGTGCCAGCGCGGCGATCACGCCCTCATTATTGGTGACATCCAGGGTGAGCGGATGAACCTTGCCCGGGTATTCGTTGGCCAGGGCGGCAAGCGCATCTGCGCTGCGAGCTGCAGCAATCACTTTGTGGCCTTCATCCAGAAAACGACGGGCTGTGGCCTCGCCGATCCCGATGCTGGCGCCGGTTACCAGTACGATCATTGTGTTTCTCCAGCGTTGAGACAATCCATGCCCTGATCTTGCCGCAGCGCAGCAGTGCTGGCTAGCGCAGTGTCATGCGCATTGAGCCGGAACAGTCAGTGACACTGGGCCTTGTCTGATTCAAATTGATGGAACTGATCCACGCAATCTGCGGTTTCGACCTGCACGGTGACATGGCCCACATTGAACTCGCTGGCCAGTCGCTGCTGAATGTGGGTGACGATCGACGCCTGATCGGCACCCGGTTTTGCAACCGCATGCAGCGTGACCATCAGCTGCTCTGCGGTCATGGCCCAGGCGTGGATATGGTGAATATCGGTGACACCTTCAATATGTTGTTCCAGGTCGCGCTTGATATCGTCCAGGTGCAGATTGGGCGGCGTACCTTCCAGCAGGATATGCGTGGTGGCCTTGACGATCTGCCAGGCACTTTTCAGGATCAGCAGTGCAACCAGCACAGACAACAGCGGGTCGATGGGCGTCCAGCCTGTAAAGCGGATGACAAGCGCCGCGACGATGGCTGCGACAGAACCCAGGATATCGCCGAGCACATGCAACCAGGCACTGCGCATGTTCAGGTTTTCCTGATTGCCGCCATTGAGGACATAAAACGCAGCGATGTTGGCGGCCAGCCCTACGACGGCGACCCACAGCATGGTGCCGGACAGGATCGGCACCGGTTTGGCAAAGCGCACGATGGCTTCGAACAAAATCCACGCGGCCACCAGAAACAAGGCGCAGCCGTTTACAAAGGCCGCCAGGATTTCCAGGCGCTTGTAGCCAAAGGTCAGCTTTGCATTGGCCGGGCGCTTGCCGTAATGCAGTGCCAGCCAGGAAAAGCCCAGTGCCGCCGCGTCGGACACCATGTGTCCGGCATCGGCCAGCAGGGCCAGGGAGCCTGACCAGATACCGCCGGCGACTTCCACCAGCATGAAGGCAAAGATGATCACGAAAGCCGCCGCAATGCGGCGCTGATCAGTGACACCGTGAGCGTGGCCGAAGGTGTGGTCGTGGTCGTGATGATGGTTGTGATCGTGGCCGTGTTTGTGATCGTGAGCATGATCATGACCGGCGTGATCGTGGCTGTGATCGTGCCCGCAAACAGCGTCATGCTGGTGCGGAGCAGGGGTGTTGGCCGGGCGGTAGGGTGATGTCATCAGTCAGTCTCAAAGGTAGCGGACGATCTGTTTGAACTCGTCCAGCGCCTCACGCTGGCCCGCTTCACCGGCGGCATCCACCGCGTGTTCAAGGCAATGATCGATATGGTCTTGCACCAGTTGCCGCTTGGCACTGGCAATGGCTTTTTCTACCGCTTGCAATTGCTGGGCGATATCCAGGCAAGTCCGGCCTTCTTCCAGCATGCGCATGATGGTTTTCAGATGACCCTCAGCGCGGCGCAAACGGTTGATGATTTCCGGATGATCAGTATGTTCCATCTGTGCATGGTATCCCCCCGGGGGGGATGTGGCAACTGCAAGTTCCCCAAAAAATACCAAATGGATATTGCATTGATGAGAGTCAGGTTTTACAATTTTCAGTAATTAATGAAAATTCAGAAAATAACAAAATTGCTGAAGATCAGAAAAAATCAGAAAAAGAGACATTGATCGGATGAGCCACGTCGCTATCATCCGGCCCCGAATTCCACTGGTAGACCAAAAATGCAACTCACTGAACTTACCGAACGATTTGTCCTGCATTTCGGCGAGATGGGTAGCCGCTGGGGCGTAAACCGCACCGTTGGCCAGATCTATGCCGTCCTGTTCATTTCAGAGCGCCCGCTCAACGCCGATGAAATCGGCGAAACCCTGGGGTTTTCCCGTTCCAATGTCAGCATGGGTCTCAAAGAGCTGCAGTCCTGGCGACTGTGCCGCATGAGCCATCTGCCGGGTGATCGACGAGAGTATTTCGAAGCGCCCAAAGATGTGTGGGAGATCTTTCGCACGCTGGCCGAAGAGAAAAAGAAACGCGAAATCGACCCGACGCTCTCCATGTTGCGCGATGCCATGCTGGCGACGCCGACCAGCGAAGAAGATCGCTACGCCCAGCAACGCATGCAGCAAATGCATGAGCTGATTGATCTGGCCGCGGGCTGGTTTGATGAAATTCATCGTCTCTCCCCGCAAACGCTGGAAAACCTGATGCGGCTGGGTTCCAAAGTACAAAAGGTACTTGGATTGGCAGACCGGCTACGCGGTGATCGCACCGAGAGCTGACCGGCCTCTACGCAAAGTGGCTGTTGGCGCCACAAATTCCGGATTGCCTGACTAGACTGACAGTACCGCGGTAGCGCTCAACGCTACCCGCTTTGGAGCGGCAGTATGCAGTTGCCATCTTTTGATCGACGCCTTGCGCTGGAAATCACCAGTGTGCTGATCGTCAAGTGCACGTTGCTTTGGCTAGCGTGGCACGCCTGGTTTGCCCATCCCCTGGCCAAAGATATGAACATGCCCCCACAACTGGTGCGGCAACAAATACTGGGCGCGCCTGCGTCCGGCCCCGCTTTGCGTACCCCCGGAGAAACCCCGAAATGATATTTGCCGAAGATGTCGTGGCACTATCGCGGTTGCAGTTTGGCGCAACCGCGTTGTTCCATTTTCTGTTTGTGCCACTCACCCTGGGCTTGAGCTGGATTCTGGTGATCTGTGAGTCCATGTATGTCATGACCGGGCAGCAAGTCTACAAAGACATGACGCGGTTCTGGGGCAAGCTCTTTGGTATCAACTTTGCCATGGGCGTGACTACGGGCATCACGATGGAATTCCAGTTCGGGACAAACTGGGCTTACTACTCGCACTACGTGGGCGACATCTTTGGGGTGCCGCTGGCCATTGAAGGCTTGATGGCGTTCTTTCTGGAATCCACCTTCGTCGGCCTGTTCTTTTTTGGCTGGGACCGTCTCTCACGCGTGCAGCATCTGGGCGTGACATTCCTGGTCGCACTGGGCTCCAACCTCTCGGCCCTGTGGATTCTGATTGCCAATGGCTGGATGCAAAACCCGGTTGGCGCAGAGTTCAACTACGAAACCATGCGCATGGAGCTCACCAGCATTGCCGACGTGTTCTTCAACCCGGTCGCGCAGGTCAAGTTTGTGCATACGGTGGCGGCTGGTTATGTGGCGGCATCCATGTTTGTGCTGGGTGTCTCGTCCTGGTACCTCTTGAAGGCACGGGATACCGGTTTTGCCATCCGCTCCTTTGCCGTTGCAGCGGGCTTTGGTCTGGCTTCGGTGCTCTCGGTGATCATTCTGGGCGATGAATCCGGTTATACCTCCGGCGAAGTGCAAAAGGTGAAACTGGCCGCCATTGAGGCTGAGTGGGAAACCATGCCCGCACCAGCCACATTCACGGCGATTGGTATTCCCAACCAGAAAGAAGAGCGCACCGATTACGCCATCCGCATTCCCTATGTCCTGGGTTTGATTGCAACGCGTTCAGTGGATAAACAGGTCACCGGTATCAAAGACCTCAAGGTTGAGTACGAAGGGCGCATTCGCAGTGGCATGGCGGCGTATGACGCCTTGCAAAAGCTACTGGCAGGGGACAAGAGCGACCCGGTCAAACAGCAGTTTGAAGCGCACAAGCATGACCTCGGGTTTGGTCTACTGCTGAAGAAGTACACCGACAAAGTGACCGATGCGACGCCTGAGCAAATCAAACTGGCTGCCAACGACACTATCCCGCAGGTGCTGCCGCTGTTTTTCTCGTTCCGTATCATGGTCGGGCTGGGATTCTTGTTCCTGTTTATTTTTGCTGCGTCGTTCTACTTTCTGGCCAGACGCAACCTTGCGCCCCAGCGCTGGTTGCTCAAGCTGATTGTGTTTTCTATCCCGTTGCCCTGGGTGGCCATTGAACTGGGTTGGTTTGTCGCGGAATACGGTCGTCAGCCGTGGACCATTTCTGGTGTGCTCCCCACCATGCTCTCCGCCTCTGCACTTGAGCCTGGTCAATTGCACTTCAGTCTGTTGGGCCTGTTGGCCATCTACAGTTCGCTCTTTGTGATCGAGATGTACCTCATGCTCAAGTACATCAAGCTGGGGCCGTCCTCGTTGCATACCGGCCAATACCATCATGAAAAGACACTGAAGCAAGGGGAGCAGCATGCTTGATTACGAAACGCTCAAACTGATCTGGTGGGGGCTGGTCGGCGTCCTGATCATCGGCTTTGCGCTCACTGGCGGTTGGGATCTGGGCGCAGCCATTCTGCTGCCCTTTATTGGTAAAACCGATGATGAACGCCGGGTCGTGATCAACACCGTGGGCGCGACCTGGGAAGGTAACCAGACCTGGCTGATTACCGCTGGTGGTGCGTTGTTTGCGGCCTGGCCCCTGGTGTATGCCGCGGCGTTCTCGGTACTGTATGTCGCGCTGATCCTGACCTTGTTTGCGCTGTTCTTGCGGCCAGTGGGTTTTGATTACCGTAGCAAACTGCCTGACCCGAGATGGCGTAATAGCTGGGACTGGGGTTTGTTTATCGGTGGTCTGGTGCCCTCGCTGATCTTTGGCGTGGCCTTTGGCAACTTCTTTGTTGGCGTGGATTACCGTTTCGATGAAACCCTGCGGGTGACCTATGGTCACGCCAGTTTCTTCAGTCTGTTGAATCCATTTGCGCTGTTCAGCGGGATTGTCTCTGTGGCCATGCTGACCATGCATGGCGGTGGCTGGGTCTTCTTCAAGACTGAAGGCGTTGTCCGCAGCCGCGCCCGTCGTGCCGTACAACTGGCCGCACTGGCGACCGCCGTCCTGTTCGCCCTGGGTGGGTTCTGGGTTGCTCAGCGCAATGGTCTGCATGTAACGCAGATGGGCTCACCCAATGATATCCTGCGCCCGCTGGATAAAACCGTGGAATGGGTCGCCGGAGGCTGGCTGGCCAATTATGGCAAATACCCGTTGACCTGGATTCTGCCGGGGCTGGGTATCGGTGGTGCGCTGATTGCCCTTCTGGCGGTGAGCGCCAACCGTGCCTGGCTGACCTTGCTGGGCAGCTCGCTCAGTTTGATCGGGATCATCCTCACCGCCGGCTGGTCGCTGTTTCCGTTTGTGCTGCCGTCTTCCCTCGATGCCCGCTCCAGCCTGATGCTGTGGGATGCGGTGTCCAGCCACAAGACGCTGGGCATCATGCTGGGTGTCGTGATCGTGTTCGTGCCGTTAATCGGTATCTACACCACCTGGGTATACCGCGTGCTGCGCGGCCCGGTCACGGTTGAGCGGATCAATTCAGAAACCCATAGCTATTGAGATACAGCGTAAAGGAGCAAGCAAGATGTGGTACTTCACCTGGATTCTGGGCCTGGGCTTCGCGCTGGCGGCTGGCATTGTCAATGTGATGTGGCTGGAAAGTCATCACGCCTTTGGTCACCACAAAGACGAAAAAACTCAGGAGCGGTTTGAACATTATCGCAAAAAGAGAAGGAAAGCCTGAGTCTGGCCAAGCAATCCATGGCGCAGCGTTTGCTGCGCCATTTTTGTTGGCGCGCAATTTCGATCAAGTACGTTTTTTCAATCCCGTTAGATTGAGCCCCATGCACATGAGAGAAACGATCAATCCAGTCGGCAAAACGCTGTGGCTCGTGGAATCGGCGCTGGGCTCAGAGCTCACACTGGATTACCTCGCCGATGCTTGCGGCATGTCTCGCTTCAGCCTGATCCGCGTCTTTGGCGTCGTCACAGGTCACACAGTGATGCGCTACGTACGGGAACGGCGCTTGTCAGAGGCAGCGCGGCAACTGGTTGGCGGGGCCAGCAGCATTCTGGATGTCGCACTGGATGCGGGTTATCACTCTCACGAGGCATTCACCCGCGCGTTTCATGACGCATTCGGGCTCACCCCTGAAGCACTGCGCGCGCGATCAAGCCTGGATGGGCTAAACCTAATGGAGCCTTTGCGTATGGATCAGCAACAACAGTATCTGGAACTGGAGCCACCCCGTTTTGAAACCAGCAAGCCCATGCTGATTGCGGGTCTGGGTGGCAGATTCAGCTATGAAACGGTGGGCAACATCCCCGAATTGTGGCGGCGTTTTGGTGAGTTCATCGGCACCTTGCCCCATGAGGTCATGGGTGCAGCCTATGGCGTGTGCGTCGGGGCAGATGGCGAACAGTTTGACTATGTTGCCGGCGTCCAGGTCACCAGCAAGGATCACCTGCCCAAAGACTTTGTGACGGTGGCTATTCCGGCCCGGCGCTACGCTGTCTTTACCTGGCGCGGGCATATTTCGGCGATCCATACCCTGTGCAACACCATCTGGAACAAGTGGCTGCCCGAGTCGGGTGAACGCCACGCCAAAGCGCCAGACTTTGAGAAGTACGGCCAGTCATTTGATCCGGCGACGGGCAATGGCGGTTTTGAAATCTGGGTGCCTGTCGAATAAACCTCGTCGCCGCGATCGTCCGCTTTACCACTGAACCCGCCTGCATTCGCTGGCGGGTTTTTCTTTATTGGCCCAGCGGTTGTTTCAAGGCTTGTCTGATAGGTTGGTCCGTCTCTCCTTGCTACGCTGGGCGCCTTTTTTGCTGCGGCACAGGGGAGGGGCGATGGGCTTTCTGGATGAAGTAATCAAACAGGTTGCAGGGAACAGTGCGGCGGCTAATAGCCATGGCGCAGTGGCAGACGGACTGGCGGCGATGTTCAGCGCGGAGCAAACACCGCCCTTTGCCAATCTGGTCGGTCAACTTTTCGGCCAGTCAAACAACGCCCAGCGCGCCGGGCTGATCAATCAGCTGCTGAGTGCAGTGGGGCCACAACTACTTGCCCAGGCGGCTGGCGGCGCGCTGGGCCGCATTTTGCCTGCGGGCGCCAGCCAGATCACCCCAGAACAGGCGGGTCAGTTAACTGAGCAAGACGTCACCGAGATGGCCGCGGATGCCCACAGTGCGCATCCGGACGTGCTTTCACTGGTCAGTGGTTTTTATGCGCAACATCCAGAACTCGTCCAGACGCTGGGCAGTGCCGCGCTGGCTTTTGCCATGAGCAAACTGGCGGCGTCGCGCACGGTTTAAACCCGTCGCATGAACATCGTGTTATCTAACCAGGAGTAAACCATGGGTATTTTCAGTGATCTGGTCGGCAAACTGTTCGGTAAGGCCAGGCCGGAAGAACAAACTCAGGCACCAGCGCAAGCTGCTGCACCGGTGGCAGACGTTGCGCCTGCCGTGATACCGGCCATTGCACCGGCGACGGTGGTCGATATTGCTGCAGTGATGGATCGCCTTGTGACTGAAAGCGGGCAGACGCTGAACTGGCGCTCATCCATTGTCGACATGATGAAAGCACTGGGGCTGGACAGCAGCCTGGAGCACCGCAAACAACTAGCGCAAGAACTGGGCTTTACCGGCAATACCGCAGACTCTGCCAGCATGAATCTCTGGCTGCACAAAGCGGTCATGCAGGCGCTGACTGCCAATGGAGGCAAACTCCCGCCAGAACTGGCCTGATCTGTCGCCGTTCTTGCCGCAAAACCCGCCCGCCAACAAGCTGGCGGGTTTTTTTATAGATGTGTCTCTTTGTTGTGTGGCGGGTGCTCAGCGGGTTTGCAGCGGCGCCACACATGCCTGATATTGGCAAATATTTGTATGTCATAGCCGCAAGGCCATGAACAGGATTTTTGTCATGCCCGCATGGGTATTGTCGCTGCTGGCTTTGTTGTCATCGCTGTGCATGGTGCCGGCGCGGGCAGGGCAGAGCATTGTGGTTGGCGCGGAAGATGACTGGTATCCCTACTCGGGCAAGGTCAATGGCGATGCCCATGGCATGGCTGAAGATATTGTCAGGGCCGCGTTTGCAGCTGCGGGGGTGGAGGTGCGATTTGTCTCCCTGCCTTATGCCCGTTGTATACACATGGTGCGGACGGGAGAACTGGCTGCCTGTTTTGACACCTCCCGCACGCGAGAGAACGAACAGGATTTCCTCTGGCCCACCCACCCGATGTTCAGCAGCAAGGCACTCATCTACGCGCGGGCCGATTCCGTTGATCACAATCTGGGACCAGCCGCCTTGCATGGCAAGCGCGTCGCCGTCACCAATGGCTATGAATACGGTAGTGATTTTGATGACGATGGCACGATTATCCGCGAGGTCACCAACCAGACTATTTACAGTTTTCGCATGCTGGAGCTAGGACGGGTGCAATACGTGCTGGCATTTGAAAAGGTGGCCAACTACCTGATCAATGCCAATCAGCGTGAGTTCGAAGGCAAGTTCAAGGTCGTTGGCCTGAGTGCGCAGAACGATCTGTATTGTGTGTTCTCCCGCAAGTTTCAAGGTGCCGCCGCCGCCCTGGAGAGTTTCAACCGGGGTTTTGAGACGATTCAGGCTGACGGCACCTATCGCACCATTCTGACCACCTGGCGCTAGGGCCAGGGGGTCAGACCAGATCTTCCATCTTGCTGATAACCGATTTCATCGATCGCAGTTTCTGTGCCAGCTCTGCCGGCGGGATTGCCCGCGAAAACAACCAGCCTTGTGCCAGCCGCACACCTTGTGTACGAAGAAACTCGGCTTGCTCGGCGGTTTCGACGCCCTCAGCGACGCACTGCAGCTTGAGCGAACGGGCCATGGCAATAATGTGTGTTGGCACGTGGCTGGCTGCGGCGTCCTTGCCGATGGTGTCGGTGAATGATTTGTCGATCTTCAGGTAGTCCAGTTCCAGCGTGGTCAAGTACGACAAGCTGGAATACCCGGTCCCGAAGTCGTCAATCGCCACGCCGATATCCAGTGAGCGGATGTCCCTGATAATGCGGCGGGATTCTTCTGCATTGATGAGGCCACGCTCGGTAGCTTCAATAATCAACTGGCCAGGCGCGAGTCCTGTCGTACGCAGCAGGCGATACAACTGACCGACGATGCGATCGCTGCCAAAATCAGCGGCAGACAAGTTGATGGCAACGTGAAAATCCTTGAATGATTTGAAGTGGTGGGTGATGTCATATGCCACCAGTTCCAGCACGCGTTCCGTGATCTGCGTAATCAGCCCGGCGCGCTCTGCTTCCGGAATGAAAATGTCCGGCGGGATCATCTCTCCATTGATGCGACGCCAGCGAATCAGCGCTTCAGCGCCCACCCAGCGGCCAGTTCGCAAATCAATGACCGGTTGATACACCAGATGAAACTCATGCCGCTTCAAGGCGGTGCGGATCATGGTCTGCATGGTGGTCTGATGGCGGGCAATCCACACCAGCACCGTGATCAGCAACAGTGCGGTGACTGCTCCCAGCGGCACCATCACCAGCGCCAGTTTGCGCACGTTCTGGGTCAGATACACCACCGGCGTGGCGACCACCGCTACAAGATTGTAGTTCGGCGAGCGATGCAGGGCGACGACATAATCGCCATCCAGGAACGACACGCCTTGCTTGCTGCCAAGGTGATCCAGCCAGGCCGGATTGATATTGCCATTGGAGGTGACAAGTTCAGTCCCGCCCAGATAGAACACCCCTTTGAGCATGCCATCTGTATGGGTGTCGATATCCAGCGCGACATCACGCGCCATGATGGCCGCGTAGCCATCCTTTTCAGAAATGCGCACATCAAAGCCGCTGGCGATCGGCAAGCGTACTGCCTTGCGGATGGACACCCCTTTGGGCGTGATCATGTCCGGATTGCCAATCGACAGGCCGTTGCCCTGAATCCCCAGCGACGAACAGACCAGACTATTGCCAGCGACAAAACCCACCGCGCGCAAGTAATTGGAGCTGAAGGCCAACTGGCGCATCAGGTCGATATTGCTTTCAGAGCAGGGGTTGTCGGCATGCGCTTTGATGAGCGCATCGTGCATATCAAAAAACTGCTTTGCCACGGTGTCGGCGCGCACCAGCACATTGCTGGCCAGTTTCGAAGCTTCGGCCTGTTGCGATTCCAGACCGCGTGCCCGGGCAATGCTGAGTGCGGCAAAAATCGGGCCGATCACGACAATAATGGCGATCAGCACAATCACGCTGAAAGCCAGACGCTTTTGCAAAACTCCCCCTTTGGTTTCCTGCATCATTGAGTTGTACCTTGCAGAAAACCGGACCCCTGACTACTGCGCCGCGCTGTGCGCTGGCTGCAAGTAGCCTTGACTGAGCTTGAGTGCCGGCTTTGCCGCCGGTCGCCTGTTTTCCAACGAGTATATGACAATCGGCTGATATGGCGCCCTCGGCGGCAAAGCGGTGTTGTTTTGCTCTGACAGGCGTGAAAAAACGGGCAAACACCTGCTGATTTGCATGGTCGGGGTGTATCTTTAATGCCCATTTTGCAAAGGGAGCCCGTATGAGCACAGATGCCCACTTTTACGAGCCCAAAGACGGCCATGGCCTGGTCCATGATCCGTTCAATGCCATCGTCGGACCGCGACCCATTGGCTGGATCTCTTCACGTGCCGGCAATGGCGTGTTGAATCTTGCGCCATATAGTTTCTTCAACGCATTTAACTACACCCCACCCATCATTGGTTTTGCCAGCGTGGGTGCAAAAGACACGCTGCGCAATATCCAGGAAACCGGTGAGTTTTGCTGGAATCTGGCAACAAAAAACCTCGCTGCACCCATGAACCAGAGTTGCGCTGCGGTACCGCCAGATGTGAATGAATTTGAACTGGCCGGGCTGACCCCCGCACCATCCAGACTGGTGCAAGTACCACGCGTGGCAGAAAGCCCGGTTTCGTTTGAGTGCCGGATGAGTCAGATCGTCAGGCTGCAATCAGCAACCGGCTCAGAGACGAACACCTGGTTGGTGCTGGGCGAAGTGGTTGCCGTGCACATTGCCCGTCAGTTGCTGCGCGACGGCGTGTACGATACCGCCGCAGCCAGCCCCATCTTGCGTGGTGGCGGCCCGGCGGACTATTTCGAGATCAAGCCGGATGCCTTGTTCCGGATGTACCGGCCGGGGCAAGAACCAGCCTGAACGAACAGATAAAAAGGGCAGTGGTTCTTCGCCTCACGACGGAGTACCGACTGCCCTTGATAACGGCCCGTAAAGGAGTGCTGCAACTAGTCTTGACTGCCTGCGGCGATCTGCCGCAATGCTTGCTCGAAGACTTCCACCGGTTGGCCACCCTGAATCAGATGACGATCATTGATGATCACTGCCGGCACGGCGTGGATGCCGTTTTGCTGGTAGAAGAGCTCTGCCTGACGCACATCGCTGGCATATTCGTCTGAAGCCAGAATGGCGCGGGCGCGTTCGGTATCAAGCCCCACTTCGCCTGCCACCTTCAACAACAAATCGTGATCACCCGGGTTTTCACCGTCGGTGAAATAGGCTTTGAACAGTGCGTGTTTGAGATCGCGCTGTTTGCCTTCTTCTGCTGCCCAGTGCAGCAAACGGTGCGCATCAAACGTGTTATAGATGCGGCCGCGCTTGTCCATGCTGAACTTGAAGCCGACCTCTTCACCACGCGCCCGGATACCTTCGCGATTGCGCGCGGATTGCTCTGGCGTAGAGCCGTATTTCTGCGCCAGATGTTCATTGATGTCCTGACCCTCAGGCACCATTTGCGGGTTCAGCTCAAAGGGCTGGAAATGCAGATCAGCCTTGATGTCCGGTCCGATCTGGTCCAGCGCGCGTTCTAGCGCATTCAGGCCAATGGCGCACCATGGGCAGGACACATCGGAAACAAAGTCGATTTTCAGTCTGGAAGTCATTGGCGTTGCCTCTGTTTGCCATACCGGCCAGGTGACCGGCATGCCTTGTATCTCAACTAAATGAGTGCGCAAGGCCCGCGCTTCAAGCCGGCAACAATCCAGAGTTGCTTAAGCGTCAGATGCCAACCAGTGTTTTGACGGCCAGAACGTATTGATCGGCGTGCTGAGCGGCCTTGTGGGACTGGCGCAGGCTGATGTTCCACCGGGCGATGGCGGTCTTCAACGAGATAGCATCATGTACGGCTTCGATCTCTGCAATCAGCGGCTTGGCCATCAAGCCAAGAAACTGTTGCGCACTTTCAATCATCAGAACTTTGACTTGATGAATCAGCGCGGTATCCAGGCCACTAGCCACCGGAGCTGCGGCGGGCATTGTCTCGGCAGAGACGGGCGCTGGCGCGGGCACAGCGGCAGGCTCGAGAGGGATCACGGCTGCAATCGGAGCGGGCGCAGCCGCACGTACCGGCTCGATGCGCGCAGTCGGGGCGCCACCGGTGCCGTTCTGGATAAACCCCATGGTTTGCAACTCACCCAGCATGCGCTCCATATCCTCGCCTGGCATCATGGCGCTGATCGCGGAGGTATCACGGGCACCATCGACCAGGATCAATGCACGGCGCAAGCGCGCGGGCAGACCGTGGGCGCGCTCGGTGATCTCAAGCGAACCTTTGTTTGTCTTGGTAAAGACACTTCTGGAGGCGGTAGCAGTCATCATCTTCCTCTCCTGGTCCTATGGTGCGTTGCAGTATGGGGTAATCGGCTGGCGAAGAGGGTAGGCGAGTTACTTTACCGTTATATTAAAAAATACTTATTTAGTTGTCAGAAAAGACAGTTTCCGACCAGATGCCGGTTTGGTCTGGCAGCGGGCATGAAAAAAGCCAGTCAGACGACTGGCTTTTTTCTTTGCAGCTAAACCGGTTCAGCGTTGGCAATCAGCCTTCATTGCGCTTGATGCCAGCCACGATTTCAGCGTGCGCATCTTCCTTGCTGCCCCAACCTTGCACCTTGACCCACTTGCCCGGCTCCAGGTCTTTGTAGTGCTCGAAGAAATGCTTGATCTGTTCCAGCAACAGAGCCGGCAGGTCTTCCAGCTTCTGGATGCCCTTGGTCATTTGACAGAGCTTGTCGACCGGCACTACCACCAGCTTGGCATCCACACCGGATTCGTCTTCCATCTTCAGCATGCCGATAGCGCGGCAGCGGACCACGGAAGCCGGGATCAACGGGAACGGGGTGTAAACCAGAGCATCAACCGGATCCCCATCTTCTGCCAGGGTGTGCGGAATGTAGCCGTAGTTCATCGGGTAGAACATGCAGGTACCCATGAAACGGTCAACAAACACGGCGCCCGATTCCTTGTCGTGCTCGTACTTGATCGGCGCTGCGTTGGCCGGGATTTCGATAATGACGTTGAAATCGTTCGGCACGTCTTTGCCGACGGGAATCTTGCTGATATCCATGAGAAGAAATCCTGAATGTTCAGTGGGTGAAATAAATAGAAACCGCGTGATTATAACGGTGTGCGCCCAACTGTGCAGGTCAGCCCGACCATTTGCGCAGTGTCATGAGGCAAAAATGGGCATGGAATATGCTTCAAGTAGCCGTTTTACCTGATCCCCGCTGCCACAGGCTGGCGGGGTTTTTCGCATATCATGACGATTGAATGCTGTACTCGCCAAACTGGCGACAGCACCTGCATGTCCAGGCCCCGACCCGATGAAACAACACTACCTCACGCCGCTATTTGAACCTGCCTCGATTGCTGTGATCGGTGCCTCTGTCACTGAGGGCGCGGTGGGTACCACCGTGTTTGGCAATTTGATCGAGGGCGGTTACGGCGGCGCGCTGTACCCGGTCAATCTCAAGCATGCCGATGTGATGGGGCACAAGGCGTACAAGAGCATTGGCAAGATCGGTAAACCGGTGGATCTGGTCGTTATCACCACGCCGCAGCGTACGCTGATCGACATGGTGACTGAAAGCTGCCGCCACGGCGTGAAGGGTATTGTCATCATGTCGTGCGACTTTGTAGGTACGGCGGATAAGTCTCGTGATTTGCTCGACAAAATTCTGGTCATTTGTCGCCAGTACAACGTGCGTTTGCTCGGCCCCACTGTCTTTGGCCAGGCGCGGCCGGTCAGCAAGCTAAACAGCGGCAATTACGCGGGAGCGATCAAACCGGGCAGCATGGCGCTGGTGTCGCAGTCCTCTTCTGTTGCGTCAGCCATTCTGGATTGGGCCGAGTCTCAGGACGTGGGTTTCTCGTCCGTGATTTCGCTGGGTTCGGCGGTCGATATGGATGTTGGCGAAACGCTGGATTACCTTGTTTCGGACCCTAAAACCCGTAGTATTTTGCTGTACGTCGAAGATGTCAGCGACGCGCGCACGTTTATGTCTGCCTTGCGGGCGGCAGCGCGGACCAAGCCCGTCATGGTGCTCAAAGTGGGGCGTTACGATGGCGGTGAAAAACTTGGTCGCACCCATTCGGAGCGTCTGATCGGTAGCGACGAAGTGTTCGATAACGCCCTGCGCCGCGCCGGCGTGCTGCGTTTGCGTTCCATCAACCAGTTGTTCATTGCCGCGCGCGTGTTGCCGCGCAATTACCGCACCCGTGGTCGCCGGCTGGCGGTGATTACCAACGGCATTGGCGCGGGGATGATGGCGGTCGACCGTGCGGGCGATTTGCACATCCCGCTGCCGCGTCTGACACCGGCCACGATCACGCGGCTGGATGCTTTTTTGCCCGCGCAGTCCAGTCACGACAACCCGATCGACATCCTGGGCAACGCCTCTGCCGCGCGTTTTCACTCCGCCACCGAGGCTGCGCTGGAAGACGAGAACATTGATGGCGTCCTGGTGGTGTTCACCCCGCAAATGGGTACCGATCACATGGCGACGGCAGAGGCCATGGTCGCGCTGGCCAAAACCACAGACAAACCGCTTTTGCTGGCCTGGATTGGCGGCAAGAAAGTACAGGCCAGCCGCAAACTTCTGGCCAAGCACAATATGGCGTTTTTCAGCACGCCAGAACACGCGGTTGAAGTCTTCTGGTCGCTGGCCTCCTGGCAATACAGCCAGCAACTTTTGTTGCAAACGCCCGGCCCGCTGGGCGAGTGGGATGCGCCGGATATGGAGTCCGCGCGCATGATCGTAGATGCTGCGCTGGGCAGTGGCCGCCAGATGCTCGACGAACTGGAATCCAAAGCCCTGCTGCGGGCTTTCCATATCCCGGTGACCACGACAGTACGCGCGGCAACGGCCGAAGCTGCCGTGACCGCGGCGATGGGTGTCGGCTTGCCGATTGTGCTCAAGCTGGATGTTGAAGGCTTGACGCACAAGACCGATTTCGATGGCGTGGCACTGAACCTTGTCACCCTGATGGCGGTTTCCACCGAAGCGACCCGTATGCTGGCGCGCGCGCGCGAACGCTTTGGTGATCGCGTGCGCGGCCTGACCGTGCAACCGATGATCAATCGCAAATACGGCCGGGAACTGATGGTTGGCGCGACCCATGACCCGGCATTTGGGCCGGTCATCAGCTTTGGCGCGGGCGGCGTGGGCGTGGAAGTCTTCAACGATGTCGCCGTGGCGCTGCCGCCGCTTAACGATTACCTGGCCGATAACCTGATCCGCCGCACCCGTGTCAAAAACATGCTGGGCGAATTCCGTAACCGCCCACCAGCCGATGTGGACAGCGTCAAACACATCTTGCTGCGTATCTCTGAAATGCTGTGTGAGTTCCCGCAGGTGCAGCACCTGGACATCAACCCGCTGATCGCTGACGAAAACGGCGCCATCGCGCTCGATGCACGGATCTTCCTGGCGCCGGTCGCTGCCGATGCGCGCCGCTATGGCCATATGGCCATTCACCCGTACCCGTCGCACCTGGTGCAGGTTACGCAGCTCAAGAACGGCATGCCGATGACCATCCGCCCGATCCGTCCGGAGGATGCGGAAATGATCGTGCGCTTTGTCGATGGGTTGTCGGAAGAAACGCGTTACAACCGCTACATGAGTACGCTCAAGGCGCTTTCGCAAATCCAGCTGGTGCGGTTTACGCAGATTGATTACGCCCGTGAAATGGCGCTGGTCGCGACCGTGCAGGGCAGCGCGGGAGAAATGATTGTCGCCGTCGCACGCTTTGTGGTGAATGTAGATAACGACAGCTGCGAATTTGCCATCGTGATCGACGATGACTGGCAAGGCAAAGGCCTGGGCGGACGCTTGATGGAAGCGCTCTTTAACGCTGCGCGCGATATGCGCCTGTCTACCGTGGAGGGAGAGGTGCTCTCCAGCAACAGCAATATGCTGGCGTTTATGCGGCGCCTGGGGTTTGTGATCAACAAGCACCCTGAGGATGACGGGTTGAAGTGGGTGGTGAAGGCGCTGTAAACCCGAGCGTTGTGCGCGCATAAAAAATCCCGGCCTTCTACCAGAAAGAGGCCGGGATTTTTACATCCGGAACAGGATGGTTATTGCAGCTGCGGCAGATCAAACACCAGCACTTCCGCACCATTGCCTTCGCCTACAGTCACCGCGCTTTCCGCGCGAATCTTGGCGGCATCGCCGGCTTCCAGCTTCTGGCCATTCACCGTGACCGTGCCGCGTGCAACGTGCACGTACACCAACCGTTCCGGGTTCACCTTCAGCGTGGTGGTTTCTGCGCCGTCAAACAGGCCGATATAGAGCTTTGCATCCTGATTGATGGTCACAGAACCGTTTTCACCCGTGCCACTGGCCACCAGCCGGAACTTGCCGCGCTTGTCTTCTTCCGGGAAGGTCTTTTCCTCGTAAGAAGCGGGAGCCGCCTTGTTCGGGATGATCCAGATCTGCAAAAAGTGCGCCGGGTTTACTGCAGACGGGTTGTATTCCGAATGCACCACGCCGGTCCCTGCGCTCATGCGCTGGACATTACCCGGCTTGATGATGGAACCATTCCCCATGTTGTCTTTGTGCTCCAGTTCGCCTTCCAGCACGTAGCTGATGATTTCCATGTCACGGTGCGGGTGCGAGCCAAACCCCTGGCCAGCGGCGACACGGTCTTCGTTGATGACGCGCAGCGGCCCGAAATGAACGTGGTTGTTGTCCTGGTAACCGGCAAACGAGAAGCTGTGCCAGCTATCCAGCCAGCCGTGGTTGGCGTGGCCGCGGTCTTGGGCTTTGCGTAGCGTGATCATGGTGTAGCTCCTTCAGTTGCGTTGAACATGTGTTGTATTATATTCAAGAAAACGGCAAAGATAAGGGCCGTTCTGGATAACTCTGTTGCGTAATTCGGGATAATCTTCAATGCTGCGCTTGAATCTGGAAGCCCTTGAAATACTGGATGCCATTGCCAGAAAAGGCAGTTTTGCGGCGGCAGCGGAAGAAGTTCACCGTGTGCCTTCCGCTGTTACCTATATCATCAAAAAACTTGAAGATGAGATGGGCGTGCAGTTGTTTGACCGCTCTGGCCACCGCGCTCGCCTCACGCCAGCAGGTGAGACGCTGCTGGAGCAAGGCCGCCATTTACTGCGCGCAGCCTCTGATCTGGAATACCGCGTCAAACGGGTCGCCACCGGGTGGGAGCCCGAGCTACGCATTGCCATCGATACCATGGTGCCGTTCTCGGTGATTACGCCGTGGATTCAAGCCTTTGACCAATGCAATTCTGGTACGCGCCTGCGGTTTTTGCACGAAGCGCTGGCCGGTATGTGGGATGCACTGATCGATCATCGCGCTGACCTGGCCATTGGTGTCTCGATGGACACCGCCCACGGTAGCGGGTTTACCAATCACGATATTGGCGATGTCGAGTTTGTCTTTGCCGTCGCGCCTTCGCACCCATTGGCCCATGTACCAGATCCGCTGCCGCCTGATCTGATCCAGCAATATCGTGTCATTGCCGTCGCAGATAGCTCGCGTTCGCTGGTGCCGCGTACCGTCAATATCTTGCAGGGTCAGGAAACGCTGACAGTGCATGATGCCCGGACCAAACTGCAGGCGCAGCTTGCCGGCCTTGGCTGCGGTTATCTGCCGCGCTGCATGATCCGCCAGGAACTCGCAGCTGGACGCCTGATCGAGAAAACCCCGGCCGGCCCGCAGCATGTGCCACGCTTTCATGCAGTCTGGCGCAACAATCAACCGGGCAGGGCGCTGGCCTGGTGGATAGACCGGTTGCGTACCGATACCCGTATCGCTGACTGGCTGGCAGGGCGGCTGGAATGCTGATCCGCACACTGCATGCAAAAAAAGCCCACGTATATGCGTGGGCTTTTTTTTGCTGCCAATGCGCGATGAAGAGGAGCCAGCAGGCAAGGCGTACAAGTGCAGAAAGTACACACTAAATGCGGCCTGCGGGTTCCTCTTCGCCGTGCAAATTACTTGGCGCCAGCTTCAACCGGAATGGTCAGCTTCACTTCGTCCGATACGGCCGGGACGAAGGTGGTCATGCCAAAGTCGCTGCGCTTGATGGTGGCGGTGGCTTCAGCGCCGCACCAGAACTTCTTCATCATCGGGTGATCGCCGCAATGGAAGTTGGCGATGTTCAGTGTCAGCGGCTTGGTCACGCCCAGCAGGGTGAAGTTACCGTTCACGGCAACCAGCTTGTCGCCGTCAAACTTGAAGTCGGTCGACTTGAACGTCATGGCCGGGAATTTTTCGGCGTTGAAGAAATCCGGGCTCTTCAGGTGCTTGTCGCGAGCGGCCCAGCCGGTAGACAGGCTGTTGGTATCAATGGACACATCCAGCGAACCGGTTTTCTTTTCCTGGTCAATGACCACGGTACCGGTGGCTTTTTCGAAACGGCCCATCTGGTTGGAGTAACCGAAGTGGCCGATTTCAAAGTACGGCTGGGTGTGGGAGGTATCCAGTTCCAGAGTTTGCGGGGCAGCGAAAGCAGCAGAGGCAACGCAAGCCAGGGCGATGGCAGCAAGTTTCAGTTTCATGGTTGTTCCTGAGTAGATATACAGCGTGTTGATGGTATGTTTTGACCGGCCAGGCATGGCTGGCTGGTCTTGTTGCCAGATCAGTTGGGCTTGCCCGACAGAACCAGCTTGAACTTCACGGTGACTTCGTCAGCCACAGTGCCGGTGTCGGCCCATTCGCCATCACCGATCTTGTATTGCAGGCGCATCATGGGGAAGCTGCCTTCCACATCCAGATTCGCGCCATCTTGTTTGGTGGCCAGTTGCGCCACGATGTCTTTGCTCACACCCTTGATGGTCAGTTTGCCGCGCGCTTCAAACTTGCCAGCGCCCACAGCCTTGACGGAACTGGCCACAAACGTCGCTTTGGGTGTGGTGCTGGTGTTGAACCAGTCTTTGCCTTGGGTGGTCTTGTTGCCATCCGCGCTGCCCACATCAATGCTGGTCAGATCAACATTGATGGTGGCTTGGGTTTTTTCTGGCTTGGCCGGATCGAAATTGATATTGGCGTCAAAGCGCTTGAAGCTGCCTTCCACCGGGACATTCATTTGTTTGAATGCAAAGCCGATCTTGCTTTGCGCCGGCACCAGGGTTTGTGCTGCCATGGCGGACATGCTGGCAAAGCCAAGGCCCGCAGCCAGGATCACAGTGGTCAAAAAACGTTTTTTCATTGTCGGGTTCCACAAAGTTCAGTCGTCAGACTGGATGTTGAAACGGTTAAGCCGGTTGTTCAGGACTTGCCCGGCAGCATGCGGCGCAGGGTGTCGTCTTTATCGATGACATGATGTTTGATGGCCGCAGCGGCATGCATGGCCACCAGTGCCGCCAGGATCCACGCCAGCGTCTTGTGGGCGGTTTCCAGAATCTCGCCCAGGTCGTGATCTACCGGTACCCAGTCAGGCAGCGGCAATACGCCAAACAGCACCACCGGGATACCCTTGGCCGAACTCATGGCCCAGCCCGCCAGGGGCAGGACAAACATCAGCAGATAAAGCGTGTGGTGCGTCGCATTGGCCACCACCACTTGCCAGCGTGGCTGGTTGGGCAATGGGGCGGGCACGCCTTTGGCATGGCGCCAAAGCAGGCGCACGGCCACCAGAATCAGGACGGAGATCCCCATCCACTTGTGATAGGAATACAGACGGAACTTCAGCGGCGAGAGCGGCAGTTCGTCGATATACAGCGCCAGACCAAACGCGGCGACGATCAATGCGGCGATCAGCCAGTGCAAGGCGATATGAAAGCCGTCGTAGCGCGTGCGTTTCATTGTCCAGATACCTCAGATGATGGTTGGATAATCAGAAATGACTGTAGTGCAGCACTATATCGGCGGGTTGGTACGCCATGCCAGCGAAAAGTTCTGGCTAATTTGTTCAATTTTTTTGAATGTTGCTCCAACGCGCCGCCAATGCCCGGTTATTGGCCTTTGATCGGCCATGACGAGAACGCTGTAGCGCACTGTTTTATTCCATTACGGGTACAAGAAAAGAACGGATGTTTCGATTTTTTGCGCGAGCTGTAGCCATGTTTCAAACACTACTCAGTTAGAATCGACCCGCAAAATGTGCTGCGCCTGCGGGCGCGTTGTACCAGACCCGGGAGATGGCATGGACGAACTAAAAAAACTGGTAGACGGTTTTCACCGCTTCCAGGGCAAATATTTTGGGCAGGACACCAATCTTTTTGAACAACTCAAGCGTGGCCAGAGCCCGACATCGCTGGTAATCGGCTGTTCTGATTCTCGCGTAGACCCGGCCCTGCTGACCGATTGCAACCCCGGCGACATGTTCGTGGTGCGCAATGTGGCCAACCTTGTGCCACCGTATGAAAAGGACGGCACGTACCACGGCGTTTCGTCGGCCATTGAATTTGCAGTCTGTGATCTGCAGGTCAAGCGCATCATCGTGCTGGGGCATTCATCCTGCGGCGGTATTGGTGCCTTGCTCAAGGGCTACAACCCGAAGACCGAAGCCAACTTCGTTGGCCGTTGGGTCCGCATGGCAGAAAGCGCCCGCCAGTATGTGCTGGACAACTATGGCGACAAATCATTGCCCGAGCAGGTCCGTGCCTGTGAAATGGCTGCGATTGTCGTTTCGCTGGATAACCTGATGAGCTTCCCGTTCATTGCCGAAGCTGTTCAGCAAGGCCGGTTGTTCCTGGTCGGCTGGTACTTCGATATTGAGCAAGGTGAGTTGCATCAGTATGACGCTGCAACCGGCAACTTCCGTTCGCTGGTCGCACCGCTGGCTGAGTAACCCCCTGTTAGACCTGCTGCTGCGGCGGCAAATAAAAATAGGCGCGGAAATCTCCGCGCCTATTTTTACATCCGGGTTATTTGACTTCAGTTTTTCGGCTCAGCCATGTGGAACAGCTTGCGCAGTTGATGCGCCACGCCCGCTTCGGTGTTGAGGCCGATTTGCGGGACATTCGGCAGCGCGTCGGTCAAGCGCGGGTTGGCGTTACCCATCACAAACGGGTGGCCAGCAGTTTGCAAAAGCTGGATGTCATTGGGACCATCGCCAAACGCAATACAGTCGGTGGCAGGGATGCCCAGTTCAGCCAGAACGGCCGTCAACGCGTGCCCCTTGGAGACGGTCGGTGCCATGACTTCCAGGCAATCAGGCATGGAGAAGGTGACATACAACTCGTCGCCGAAGCGCTCGATCAGTTTTTCTTCTACGGTCAGCAGATGTTCGTGCTCGCCAATGTAGAGCACCTTGGCGATGCCTTCGCCAGAGTGGTTGGGCAGATCAGCCAGCTCATAGCTGAAACCCGAATCCTGGTGCAGGTCAGCCAGCCATTGCGCGTGCGAGCCTGCCAGCCATTGTTCGTCCAGATACACGTTCAGGTGCGTGCCTTCAGAGAACTCGGCTTGCAGCAACTGGCGCGCGACTTCAGGCTCCAGGTTTTCTGCGTACACCAGACGGTTATCCCAGTCATGCACGCGTGCACCGTTGGAGGTAATCAGATATGCCCGCACGCCCAGTACATCACGAATGCCGCGCACATCCAGGTAATGACGGCCGGTCGCGATCACAAAATGCACGCCTTGTGCCTGCAAGAGACGCAGGGTTTCTGCCGTGTAGGCATCTACCATGTGATCGGCATTGAGCAACGTGCCGTCAAGATCGGAAGCAATAACCTGGTACATGAAGCATTCCTTGAGCGTAAAAGTGGATTCTACGCGAACTGGACGCCTCGTTTCGATTGGGGATAGTGCCTGGCTTGCTGACTTCCGGTGGCAATACCGGAAAATGGCGGGTTATAGCCAAAAAAAACACCGCCAGATCATCATTTTCCGGACCGGAAAAAGACGACGCTAGACGGTGTTTCCGGCCGCGTGAACAGCGGCCGGCCAGGAGGAGAGGGTGATTAACCCAGGAACGGGTAGTCGGTGTAACCCTTTTCTGCGCCACCGTAGAAGGTGGACTGATCTGGCGTATTCAGTGCTGCGCCCCGGCGGAAGCGCTCGACCAGATCCGGGTTGGCAATGAACGGACGGCCATAGCCGATCACATCGGCGACACCTTGAGCCAGGCGGGCTTCGCCGCTCTCGGCGGTATAGCCACCGCAAGTGATAATGGCGCCGGTGAAGTTCTGGCGGATGCCACGGCGGAACTCATCAGACAACGGCGTGCCGCCCACCCAGTCCGGCTCGGCAATGTGCAGGTAGGCAATGCCGCGCTTGCTGAACTCAGTGGCCAGATACAGCGTCATGGCTTCGGATTCGGTATCGGTGATGTCATGGCCCGGGAACGCGGGGGACAGACGTACACCAACATGGTCAGCACCGATTTCGGCAACCACAGCATCCAGCACTTCCAGCAACAGGCGAGCGCGGTTTTCCAGGTTGCCGCCGTATTGGTCGGTACGCTGGTTGGTGCCGGTAGCCAGGAACTGATGCAGCAGATAGCCGTTGGCGGAGTGGATTTCGACGAAGTCGAAACCGGCACGTTTGGCGCGTTGGGTGGCGGCGACGTAAGAGGCAACAATACCCGGCAGCTCAGCGGTTTCCAGGGCGCGCGGGGCATCGCACGGTACGGTAGCCGGCGTGCCGTCTTCTTGCACGACAAAGCAGGTGGAGTTCGATGCCTGGATGGCGCTGGCAGAGACTGGTGCCTGGCCGTTCGGTTGCAGCAAGCGGTGAGAGATCCGGCCGACGTGCCAGATTTGCAGGGAGAGCTTGCCACCCTTGGCGTGTACGCCATCAACGACGCTCTTCCAGCCGGCTTCTTGCGCGTCGGTGTAGATGCCCGGTGTCCAGGCGTAGCCCTGACCTTGTTGCGAAATCTGGGTGGCTTCAGTCACGATCAGGCCGGCGGTAGCACGTTGCGCGTAATACGTGGCGTTCAGTTCTGTCGGGTTTTCACCCGGCTTGCTGGCGCGCGAACGAGTCAGTGGGGCCATGGCCAGGCGATTGGCCAGTTCAACATGGCCAACCTTGACCGGCGTGAGCAGTTTATCCAGAGACATGAGACTTCCTTTTGTAGAAGGGGTAATTGTTAAGAAACCGGGGTGGGGTATCTTGCGCGGTTGTAGATGCGCGCCGGATGAAGTGTTTTCAATTAGACCGGTCAATTATTTTTTTGGAATAAGCAAACAAGCAAAAGATGGGTTGAGGCAGGCAGCGAAAGCGCCGCAGCTACATATCAGCCCACGGCGCATGAGGGGAGGTGACTGGGTCAGGGCGCGATGAGTTGTTTGGTCACCGCCATGGCGGTTTCCAGCGGTACGCGATCGCGGCGCAGCTTGGTCATCAGACTGGCGCCCAACCACATTTCGTAAATGGCGAGTGCGAGCGATTCCGCCGACTGCAGCTTGTTGATCTCGCCGGCGTCCTGACCCTTGGCCACGGTGCGTTCCAGCGCGGCAACAATGTGATTGCAACCACTTTGCAGGGCGGCGCGCATTGTGTCAGACAAGTCGGCGACTTCTGCTGCCAGTTTCACCACGAGGCAGGGCACGGTGTTGCCACAGGACTTGCCCTGCCAGGCATCAAAGAACTCGACCAGATGATCGTGCGCCGAGCCTTGCGGGGCGTTCAAACGCAATTTGGCGTCTTCCAGGTAGTTGGCGAAATAGCGTTCCAGCAGGGCGACACCGTACGCTTCTTTCGAGGCAAAGTAGTGGTAGAACGAACCCTTGGGAACATCGGCCGTGGCCAGGATTTCAGCAAGACCCACCGCGGCAAAACCCTTGCCGAGGATAATTTGTTCACCAATTGCGAGCAGATGCTCACGCGTGTCTTCAAAACGCTTCTTGACCATGACGTGGCAGGATTCCGGATAAGTTCAACGACGTAACCACAACTTTATCTTGTTGATGTTTAGGGAAAAACGCAAAAAATGCAGTTGACCGGCACCGTCGTTGAAGCGCCAGTCCAGCAGTTTTATGCAAGTGCAAAATAGCCGTTTTGTCTGTGGCTGTGAATCAAATCTGCGTACAGCCAGACAGCGGTGTTGTTTGTATGCCTGCGTGAACCACACTGGTGCAGCCAGCCGCGCGCAATGGCAAGCAGCTGGCTGCGCCCGGTCATGCGCCGGCTTGCAATGCCTTGGACACGATCTCGTACGTATCAGACGACAAGCCCGGCTGGCCGGCCACGCGTTCCAGCTCCGCCTTCATCATGGCACGACGTTTGGGTTCGACACGCGTCCAGCGGTTGAAGCAGGCAGCCAGACGCGCCGCGATCTGCGGGTTGATCTTGTCCAGATCCAGCACGCGGTCCGCTGCAAAGGCATAGCCATAACCGTCGGCCGCGTGAAAGCTGGCCAGGTTGCGGTTGCAGAACGCGGTAATCAACGCACGCACTTTGTTGGGGTTGGTCATGGCAAACGCCGGATGGTTCATCAACTGCTGCACGCGGGCCAGTGCACCCGGACGGTCAGACAGGGCTTGCAGCGTGAACCATTTGTCCATCACCAGCGGGTCGTCTTGCCACATGGCGGCAAAGTCGGCCAGATACTGATCGCCGCCTTCGCGCTGGCTGAACGCAGATAGCGCTGCCAGTTTGTCGGTCATGTTGTCTGCGTGACGGTACTGATTGGTCAGCAATTCGGTAATACGCGGTTCGTCCAGTTCGCTGAGGTAATCCAGCGCCACATTCTGCAAGCTGCGGCGGCCGGCTTCGGCCGCGTTGTAAACATAGGGTTCAGTGCTGTGTAAACGCTGGTACGTGGCCAGCAGCGGGCTGCGCAGTTCACGGGCGAGCGATTGCTTGAGCGATTGACGCACAGCGTGCAGACGGCTGGGGTCGACGTCAGACAAGGCCTCAAACAAGAATTGCTCGCTCGGCAGTTGCAGCATCAAAGCCACGAGTGCCGGATCAAGGCGATCTTGCGTCAGCAATTTGTCGAATGCCGCAACCAGTTGGGTCGGTGCAGCGTTGCTGCCACTTTCTTGTTGGTAGCGCTGCAGCAGCAGACGCGTCAGGTAGGTGTTGGCGGCTTCCCAACGGGCAAACGGATCGGTGTCGTTGGCGATCAGGAAAACCAGATCGTCATCGGTATATGGGTAATCCAGTTTCACCGGCGCAGAGAAATCACGCAGCAGCGAGGGCACCGGGTGGCTGGCTACGCCGGTAAAGACGAGGCGTTCGGTGGCTTCTTTCAATTCCAGCACGCGGCTGGTTGCGCCAGGTACGGTTTCGCCTTCCAGGGTCAGCGGCAGTTCGGCGCCCGTGGTGCGATCAATCAGGCCCAGCGCAAACGGGATCAGGTACGGCTGCTTTTCTGGTTGGCCCGGGGTAGCGGGGCAGCCTTGCTTCACGGTCAGGGTGAAGGTCTGGGCCGCGGCATCGTAAACGCCTTCGACGTCCAGGCGTGGTGTGCCAGACTGACTATACCAGCGCTTGAACTGGGTCAGATCCAGGCCGTTGGCATCGGCCATGGCAGCAACAAAATCGTCGCACGTCACGGCCTGGCCGTCATGGCGCTTGAAGTACAGATCCATACCCTTGCGAAAGCCTTCCTTGCCGGTCAGGGTGTAGATCATGCGAACAACTTCAGAGCCTTTTTCATACACGGTGGCTGTATAGAAGTTATTGATTTCAAGGTAAGAATCCGGGCGTACCGGGTGGGCTTGCGGGCCTGCATCTTCGGGGAACTGGTACTCACGCAGTGTGCGCACGTTGCCGATACGCTGCACGGCGCGGCTGCCGATGTCACTGGAGAACTCCTGATCGCGGAACACGGTCAGGCCTTCTTTGAGCGAGAGCTGGAACCAGTCCCGGCAGGTCACGCGGTTACCGGTCCAGTTGTGGAAGTACTCATGGCCAACCACGGCTTCGATGCCGTCAAAGTCGATGTCAGTCGCGGTTTCAGGGCGGGCCAGCACGTACTTGGTGTTGAAAATGTTCAACCCCTTGTTTTCCATGGCGCCCATATTGAAGTCGCTCACGGCCACAATCATGTAGGTGTCCAGATCGTATTCCAGACCAAAACGATCTTCGTCCCACTTCATGGCGGCTTTGGCAGAGGCCAGTGCGTGGTGGCATTTCTCGACATCGCCCGGCTCAACCCAGACTTCAACATTCACATTCTTGCCGCTGGCGGTCGTATGGCGGTCGGACAAGACCACCAGCTTGCCGGCAACCAAAGCAAACAGATAAGACGGTTTGCGGAACGGATCAACCCACTTCACCCAGTGGCGATTGCGATCCATCTGGCCCTGGTCGACGCGGTTACCGTTGCCCAGCAACACCGGGTAGCGGGTTTTGTCGGCGATGATGGTGGTGGTGAACTTGGCCATGACATCCGGGCGATCCAGATACCAGGTAATGCGACGGAAGCCTTCGGCCTCACACTGCGTAAAGAAGTTGCCATTGGACACATACAAGCCGGAGAGCGCGGTGTTGGCCAGCGGGTTGATGCGCGTGGCGATCTCCAGAATGCATTCGTCAGGCAGGGTCGGGATAGTCAGGCTGGTATCGGCCAGTGCGAATTCGCTGGCATCCAGCGTCTTGCCATCCAGCTTGATGCTTTCCAGTGTGAGTTCTTCACCATTGAGCACCAGCGGCGCGCCGGCATCCGGGTGGGCCGGATTGCGTTTGAGTACCAGGCGAGACAGCACGCGGGTGTTGGTTTCTTCCAGTTCAAAGGTCAGATCGACACGGTCGATCAGGAACGGAGGCGGGGTGTAATCCAGACGCTGAATGGCTTGACGTTGTTCTTGCATGACAGATGCTTACCTGAACGGGTGGCTCAAACATCACTGCCGGTGTATTCACGGCGGACGCTTTGTTGGAATCGCGCCCACGCGGCGGCTTGTGGCCC
This sequence comes from Silvimonas amylolytica, assembly GCF_014645555.1. Lineage (GTDB taxonomy): Bacteria > Pseudomonadota > Gammaproteobacteria > Burkholderiales > Chitinibacteraceae > Silvimonas > Silvimonas amylolytica. Next base: position 166,790 of record NZ_BMLY01000003.1, read on the forward strand.
AGCGCGGGCAAGGTGTTCCGTATATGGGCGCGATGCTAACGAAAATCAAGGTTGGCGGGCATCAGGGCTGCCCCGCATGAGGATGAAAAACAACGGTGGCAAGTGGCCCCCATGCGCGAAGCCACAGCGGGGTTTTGGCACTTATCTGCAAAATAGATAAGCCTTTTTTATATTCCGCCTCACGATTTCAATAGCTTAAAACAATCTTCTGATGGAAAACCTGCGCTGGTATCATCCAGGATTACGCTCAAAACAATGGCAGTGGCTTGCATGTACGTTTACGACGATTTTGACCAGAAAATCGTGGATCAGCGCGTGGCGCAGTTCCGCGATCAAACCCGCCGCTATCTGGCCGGAGAATTGACCGAAGACGAATTCCGTCCGCTGCGTTTGCAGAACGGTTTGTATATCCAGCGCCATGCGCCCATGCTGCGCGTGGCGGTGCCCTATGGTGAGCTGAACAGCCGCCAGGTGCGCATGCTGGCCGAAATTGCCCGCAAATATGACCGCGGCTATGGCCACTTCACCACGCGCCAGAACATCCAGTACAACTGGCCGGCGCTGGAAAACGTGCCACAAATCCTGGCTGATCTGGCCACTGTACAGATGCACGCTATCCAGACCTCGGGTAACTGTATTCGCAATACCACCAGTGACCAGTTTGCTGGCGTGGCGCACGACGAGATTGTCGATCCGCGCCCGTGGTGCGAAATCATCCGCCAGTGGTCTACCTTCCACCCCGAATTCGCCCACCTGCCGCGCAAGTTCAAAATTGCGGTGAACGGTGCAGCAGAAGACCGCGCTGCGATTCTGGTGCACGACATTGGTATTACCGTGCAGAAGAATGACGCTGGCGAAATCGGCTTTGCCGTGTATGTGGGTGGCGGTCTGGGCCGCACCCCGGTCATTGGTGCGCTAATCAAGCCGTGGCTGCCCAAGCACGATTTGTTGTCTTACCTTGATGCGGTGTTGCGTGTGTACAACCGCTATGGTCGTCGCGACAACAAGTACAAAGCGCGGATCAAGATTCTGGTGAAAGCCATGACGCCGGAAGCGTTCGGTGCCAAGGTTGAGCAAGAGTGGCAGCACACCCGCGGCGGCCCGATGACGCTGACCGATGCGGAAATCAATCGCGTCGCGAAATTCTTTGTCGATCCGGCTTATGAAACCCTGCCGGGCGATGATGCAGCGTTCCTGGCGGCGAAAGCCAGCAACCCGGCATTTGCCCGTTGGGTTCAACGCAATGTGTTTGGCCACAAGAAGCCGGGTTACGCGGCGGTGACGTTGTCGTTGAAGAAAACCGGCGTGCCCCCAGGTGATGCGACCGATGCCCAAATGGATGCGGTGGCGGACCTGGCTGATCAATACAGCCTTGGTGAAGTACGCGTCTCGCACGAGCAGAACCTGATCATGCCGTACGTGAAGCAGAGCGATCTCTTCGCGCTGTGGGAAAAGGCCAAAGCCATTGGGTTTGCTACGCCAAACGTCGGTCTGCTAACTGATATCGTGTGTTGCCCGGGCGGTGATTTCTGCTCGCTGGCCAATGCCAAGTCCATTCCTATTGCCGAAGGCATCCAGCGCCAGTTTGATGACCTGGATTACCTGTTTGATCTGGGTGAGCTGGACATCAATATTTCGGGCTGTATGAACTCCTGTGGCCACCACCATGTGGGCCATATCGGTATCCTCGGCGTCGACAAGAGCGGGAGCGAGTGGTACCAGATTTCGCTGGGTGGCCGTCAGGGTGCAGGCGCGAGCCTGGGCAAGGTGATTGGCCCGTCGTTTGCGCAAGATGACGTACCAGGCGTGATTGACCAGATCATCAAGGTGTTTGTTGAAGCGCGTGAAGGCGATGAACACTTTATCGACGTGGTGGATCGTTTGGGTATCGATCCGTTCAAGCAGCGTGTCTACGCCGGCAAAACCCGTGCGGAGGCTGCACAATGAGCCAGATCATCAAAGACCGTGCCATTGTTGACGACCAAACCGTACAACTGCGTTTGAATGAAGACGGTAGCTTTGCCGACGTGCCGGCTGCTGGTGTGGTGGTGGTGCCCTTGAAGCAATGGCAGGCCCAGCGCGATGCACTGATTGCGCGTGGCAACGTGGGCGTGTGGCTGGCTAGCGATGAAGAAGCTGAGGACATCGCCGCTGATCTGGCGGAGTTTGCGCTGATTGCACTGGATTTTCCGGCCTTCACGGACGGGCGCAGTTACTCCAATGCACGTCTGTTGCGTGACCGTTATCAGTACAAGGGCGAACTGCGCGCTATTGGCGACGTGTTCAAGGATGTGATCTTGTACATGAAGCGTTGTGGGTTCAATGCCTTTGCTGTGCGTGCAGATAAAGACATCAATGAAGCTTTCAAGGGTCTGGATGACTTTACCGAGTACTACCAGGGGGCGACTGATCAACCGCTGCCGCTATTCCGTCGCCGTAGTGCCGCGCACTAAGTGCTGATCGACTAAGTGCTGATCGAAATGAAAAAAACCGCCTGCGAAGGCGGTTTTTTTATGGGTATTTGCTGGCGATCCCGCTCAGCGTGTGGCGTACCCGCGTTTGGTGGCGGCAGCGCGCAGCTGGGCCAGAAAATCCTCATCGCCCTCTTGCCAGGGCTCGTCCAGCAGTTCGGACGCCAATGTGTTATTCAGGTCTTCCATGGCGGCTGGATCATCCATGCCCCAATCAATGATGTTTTCGCGAACGTGAGTCCAGTCAGCTAGCAGATCAGACAGCTGCGCCGAGGTCAGCAACAGGCCGGCCACGGCCTCGATATGGCTGATGGCGGCTTGCGCTTCGCCTTCGGAGAGCTGGGTTTCGTCATCCGGAGCAGTGGGGTGCAGAGGATCGATCATGGCGGAGTTCCTGTGTTCAACATGCAAAAAGGCGGCGATCTTACCACCTTGTGTCGCCGCAAGTGTGGGCATATGACCAGGATCTTCAAACCTGGTTGAACCGGCTGGCGGCGGAATTTCAATACTAGACATTGTCCACGGCTTTTTGCATAATGTTTGACTTGTCAACGATTGATATGGCAACAGTTTTATGTCATCTCCGGATTTTCCCGCCAGCGCCGTCCCTGTACAAACATTCCGGCAGCGCCTTATGGCGATGCTGGGTCTGTGTTTTGTACTGGTCATGGTTGCGCTGGATCAGACCGTTGTAGGTACCGCTTTGCCCACCGTGGTGGCTGAACTCAAAGGGTTCAGCCTGTACGCATGGGTGGGGACCAGTTATCTGCTGACCTCCGTGATCACCGTGCCGATCTTTGGTCGGCTGGGGGATGATCACGGCCGCAAACCGTTTGTGATTGCCGCCATCATTCTGTTCACCGTGGCATCCATGCTGTGCGGCATGGCCCACAGCATGATCGAACTGGTGCTCGCCCGTGCTTTGCAAGGCGTGGGCGGCGGCATGCTGGTGGCAACATCCTTTGCCTCGGTGCCGGATTTGTTCCCCGATCCCCATGAACGCTTGCGTTGGCAGGTGCTGTTCAGCAGTGCCTTTGGCCTGGCGAACGCCATTGGCCCTTCGCTGGGTGGTTTCTTGACCGAGTACTGCGGCTGGCGCTGGGTGTTCTTTGTGAATTTGCCGGTAGGGTTGCTGAGCGTGTGGTTTGTCTGGCGCTATCTGCCCCGCATTCGCCACGCCGAACACAAACCATCACGGCTGGACTGGCCGGGGGCGATCTTGATCGCGCTCTTTCTGGGCGGCATGCAACTGCTGGTGGAGTGGTTGCCACAGCACAAGCAACCAGGCTTGCTGGCGCTGATTGCGGTGGTGGCGATCGGTTCACTGATCAGCTTGCTATGGTGGGAGCGCCGTTGCGCCAATCCGATCCTGCCGCTGGACATGTTTACCCATCGCAGCTTGCAACCCTTGTTTGTGTTGTCGCTGGTCATGGGCTTTTGCATGTTCGCGGTGATGTACTACGCACCGTTGATGTTCCAGGGCGGTTTTGGCCTCTCGCCCAATCAAGCCGGTTTGCTGGTCACGCCGCTGGTGGTGTTCATCACGGTGGGCAGTATTGTGAATGGGCGGGTGGTGACCCGCCTGCCTCGCCCTAACGTCATTTTGTATGTAGGTTTCGGCTTTTTCTGGGTGGCGGCGTTCGGTCTGACCCAGACGGTGCTGGGCACACCGCACTGGCTGATTGTGATCACCATGATGATGGGTGGTCTGGGGCTGGGTTTGTTGCTGCCCAATCTGACCATCTTTGCCCAGGAAACCGCGCCGCGCACCCAACTGGGTGTCTCTACCGCCATGCTGCAATCCATGCGTATGGTGGGCGGCATGCTGGGTACGGCGTTGATCGGTACCTTTGTCAGCCATCGTTACAGCGCGGGTGTGGCGGATTATCTAGCCGCACAGACGCCGGCTCAAACGCAGTGGACAACGACGCTGTCTGACCCGCAAATTCTGGTCAACCATACTGTGGCGCAGCAGTTTACCGCCAGTGTGAGCGCGGCCGGGGCCAATGCGGCCGAGATGCTGGCCGCCGCCCGCGAGCAACTGGTGAGTGCCATTCACACCGGGCAGTGGGCGGTGGTGATCCTGATGGTCTTTGCACTTTATATGGTGCGCCGTGTGCCTCCGTTGCAACTCAAGCGCCGCACGGTCAAGGTGGAGGTCAGCCATGATTGATGGTGAACGTAATCTGCTACAACAAATCGGGCCGACCAGCCGCGCGCTCTATGCTGCGTTTGAGACTGAAGTAGGGCATGCCATGCCACGTTGGCGAATTCTGCAGGCGTTGCTGGATATGAAAGAAGCCACGCAGAAAGAACTGGCTCACCGCTTGTTGATTGACCCGGGTGCGCTGACGCGGCATATGAAGCAGATGGAAGCAGAACAACTGATCAGCCGTCATACAGACCCGCAAGATAACCGTCTCACCCGCGTTCAGCTCACGGCGTCGGGCACGGCAATGATCATGGCAGCGCAACCTCAGCGGCACGCGTTCTTCGCTAAAGCGCTGGCCGGGCTGGACCCGGCACAGGTCGCGATTGCCCAGGCCGTACTGAGTGAAGTCGAAGCGCGTTTGCGCGACATCAGCGCAGGCCGGCCTGCAACGCCAGACTGAGGAACGGGATCTGGCTCAGGGGGACTCGCTTGGGTCGTTCGCTGCGCCGTTGCGTTTGTCGGATTCAATCAGCTTGCGGGTGAGGGCTTTTTCCAGTCGCCCGCCAAACATCAGGATGATCAACGCCACGACTAGCGCGCTACCGGCAATGCGCCATTCGCCTGCGCCGCAAGCCAGCCCCAGCATGGCAGCCAGCCAGATTGATGCGGCAGTGGTCAGCCCCTCGACGCGGTCTTTCTCGGTGTGATGGATGATCACGCCGGCTCCGATAAAACCAATCCCGGTAATAGCCCCTTGCAGGACGCGACTTATGTCGCTTGAACTGGCACCTGCCACGCGGCTGACGGTCAGCACGGCCAGTGCGGTACCCAGCGCCACCATGGCATGCGTGCGCAAACCGGCTGGTTTGCGGTGGAACTGCCGGTTAAGCCCAAGCAATGCACCACATAGTGCGGCGGCCAGCAGGTTGATGAGGGCGTCGGACAAAGGCACAAACACAGTCGTCATGATGATCCAGTCGGTTCAGCGTGGATGCATTGTGCGGGGCGCATTCTGCTAACTCAAGTCAGGCCGCGCTGACCATGGCGCTGGCACCATTCAATGCAACACTGACCCGCTGACCGACCTTGAGCGCGTCCGCTTCTTCATGGTTCAGCAGCGTGGTTAACGTTTCATTGCCAATGGCGATGACGACGCGTGCCTGCACGCCTGCAGCCTCAATCAGCAAGACCTGACCTGCGAGTGCATAGCGACCCAGCGTATTGGCCTTAAGCAATACATCGCGCGGGGTGCCGTACACCGTCGGTGCGTCCGGCTGCAGATGTGCCACATGACTGGCTAGCCTGAAAACCTCACCTGGATCATGACTGACCAGAACTGTGGTCAGTTTTGTCCTGGCCAGAATATCGGCCAGCGCATCCTGCAAGTCTGCGCGCAACCGGGTGTCGAGTGCGGAGAGCGCTTCATCCAGCAGTAAGAGCTGCGGCTCACTTGCCAGTGCCCGCGCCAGTGCCACACGCTGCATTTGACCGCCGGAGAGTTCGCGCGGGTAGCGGTGGGCGTAGTCCGTCATACCGGTCAGCGCCAGCCAGTCAGCGCGGCGGGCTGCATCTGGCTTGGGTTGGGCAAAAGCCAGGTTGCCGTCCACGGTCATGTTCGGGAACAGTGCGAAGTTCTGAAACACGAAACCGACTTTGCGCGCGCGCGCAGGCAGCATGACTTTGCCGGTGGTATCCAGCCAGGTTTGCCCGCCAAACTCGACTGTTCCGCGCATGGGTTGCTGCAAGCCGGCCAGAATGCGCAAGAGGGTGGTCTTGCCCACGCCAGATGGGCCATACAACGCCAGGCAACCTCCCTCGGGTAGTTCGGTTTTGACATCCAGCACGCGACCCGGCAGCGCCAGAGAGAGATCAATCCGTAAACTCATTGCGCCCGCCTTTGTACGCGCTGCAAGGTCAGCAGCACCAGGAATGAAAACACCACCAGGATAGCCGCATAAGTGTGGGCCGCCGGATAGTTGAGGGATTCCATTTCCTGATACAGCGCAATGGATGCGACGCGCGTTTGATCCGGAATATTGCCGCCCAGCATCAGCACGACGCCGAATTCACCCACCGTGTGGGCAAACGCCAGAATGGCACCGGCAAACAGACCATGACGTGCATGCGGTAACCATACGCGCCACACAATGACGGGTTCACGCTTGCCGAGTGTACGGGCGGCATCCAGCAAGTCAGGCGGTGTCTGCCGCAATGCAGCCAGCAAGGGTTGAACCATAAATGGCAGGCTGAAGAGCACAGAACCCAGCACTAGCCCGTTAAAACTGAACACCAGGCGCAACGAAAAATGATGAAGCAGCCAGCCGCCAATCAAGGATGCCGGGCTGAAGGTAATCAATAAATAAAAGCCCAGCGCGGTCGGCGGGAGTACCAGCGGCAGGCTGATCAGGACTTCTGCCAGCGTACGGCCGCGGCTGCGCCCACAGGCCAGCCACGCACATAATGGCACCGCCAGTATCAGCAGAATGAGGGTCGTGAGTGTGGCGAGTTTAAGGGTAAGCAGCAGCGGTTGCGGGTCGATATTGTTTAGCACTCGATGCCCATTTCGTTGGCTTTGACCAGCCATTCCACGGCCACGCCCGGCGCCAGTGCCAGGCGGTGAGCCGAGCCCGTGGTAATGACGGCGTGGATAGGCTGACCGGCAAATTCGAAGCGCACGCGAGTCAGCAGGCTGCCGTCTTCCAGGCCGGCAACAAGGGCCGGAACGCGGTTACGCAAGCTGATCTCGCCCCCCAGATTGCGGGCGATGGCGACTTCAGTCTCTTTGAATGCCAGTGTGACTGATGCGCCTGGCGCAAGATCAGGTTTGTCCCCCACCAGCATGGCAGAGAACACCTGACCTTGCGCCTCGGCCTCAATCAGCGTGACGCCGTTTTCATGCTGCAGCGTCAGCAGGCGAGCGGCGATCCGGTTCACGGCAGGCGGTAACCGTTTTGTTCAAAAATCGCGCGGGCAGTCGGGGAGTACAGGAACTTGTAGAACGCTTGCGCCGCGGCCAGATCGTGATCTTTGGCATATTTGAGCAGGACGGCGCCCTGTTCAATCGGGGAATAGGAACTGGCTGGTACATCCACCCACTTGCCTTTGCCTTTGGCATCCGGGGCCAGCACCAAAGACTTGGCGGTAAAGCCGAAATCGGCCGCGCCAGTCACGATGTATTGCGTGGCCTGGCCAATATTGTCACCAAAGACCAGCTTGGGTTTGGCGGCATCTGCCAGCTTGTAAGTGGTCAGCGCATGGATGGCTTCACGGCCATAGGGCGCGGTTTGCGGGTTGGCCACGGCGATGTGACTGACTGCCGGATCGTTCACCAGTTTTTGCCAGTCTTCGATCTTCAGGTCACGCGTCGTCCACACCACCAGCGAGCCCAGCGCATAAGGCTTGGGGTTTTCCAGCGTCTGGCCGGCTTCTTGCAGCTTTTGCGGGAAATCCATATCCGCAGACAAGAACACCTGGAACGGTGCGCCTTGCGTGATCTGGGTATAGAACTTGCCCGAGGCGCCAAACGAAGGTTTGACCTCAATCCCGGATGATTTGGTAAACGCGCTGGCCAGTTCTGTGAATACGTATTGCAGGTTGGCGGCGACGGCCACATTCACGGGTTCGGCATGCACCGTGGCTGAAATCAGCATGGCGGCGCCTGCAGCGGCAGTTTTAAGCGGGGAGGAAAACCAGGCGGTGCGGATAAAGCGGGGGGAGATGAACATCAACTACTCCGTCTTGTCGGGTTGTCGGTCGCCGCCAGTATAACCGAGGCGAAAATGACAAAACGATAATCAATCCGGAGTAGTTGAGCTCTATATCAGGTCAGTGAGACGACCTGATACGTAGAGACCGGCGGGAGCAGACACCAGCCGGCTTTAAAGTCTGCTTAGCGGCGGCGGAACTGCGGACGGTTCCCCTGGCCACCGGTCGGGCCGGGCGCACGCTCGTCCTTGTGACGGAAGCTCACGCGGCCTTTGGTCAGATCGTAAGGCGACATTTCAACCGTCACGCGATCACCTTCCAGAACGCGGATACGGTTTTTCTGCATCTTGCCCGATGCGTAGGCAATCACTTCAACACCATTGGTCAGAACCACTTTGAAACGCGATTCCGGAAATACTTCTGCGACAGTACCTTCCATTTCAATCAAATCTTCTTTAGCCATTGTTGCTCCAGTCAGGGCTATACAAAAAACCGGAACGCGCTACACCAGCCTTGGCCAGACGGGTACGCATACGCCGGTTTTGCTCGGGTTTGCTGCTTTAAAGGCCACCCGGAACGGTCCAGAACACTGGGGTCATACGAGCGGCAAAAAAGGATTGATGTCGAAAGCCGACATTAAACCTTGATAATTATACGCCTTTTTGCTGCGTTGCTCCCAACCGGTTGACGGTAAATAAAAAACTGGCAGGTGCAAACGCAGTATGCAGCATGCATGTTAAAAGAAAGCGGCGATGAGCGGCGGGTTAAAATGCTTGACCTGGAGCGCACTCTAACTTGCAGGATGACTCACATGGAACCCTTCATGCAGATCGAAGACATGGCGCAACACACGGGCTTGTCGGCTCATACACTGCGTTATTACGAGCGGATCGGGCTGATTGCGCCGGTGCATCGCGCACCAGGTGGACAGCGTCGGTATGGCCCGGCCGATCTGCAATGGGTGGCGTTCCTGCTGCGCTTGCGTAACACCGGCATGCCCATCCGGCAGATGCAGGTTTACGCACAGATGCGCAGCGCAGGGGATACCACACTCATCGCCCGGCGCGATCTTTTGCAAGCGCACTTGCAGGCGGTCGAGGCACAAATGCAAGAACTGGCACAAACCGCCACCTATTTGCGCCAGAAGATTGCCATTTACGATGAACAGGTATCCCGCAACCCATCATCTTGCGAGGACTCCAGCCATGACGTACGCCAACCAGAACCACTCACAACACCCGCAACTCACCGATGACAGCCGCTTTGTACGTGGCCTGGCGCAACTGAACCGTATTGATGGCGATGCAGGTGAAGCCGTGGTCGCCCGTGTGGGGGCCATCGCGCCAGATTTCGCCCGTTACCTGGTCGAATATGGTTTTGGCGATATTTACAGCCGCCCCGGCCTGGGTCTGCGGGAGCGTGAAATCGCCGTCGTGGCCGCGCTGGCCGCATTGGGTAATGCCGCGCCACAACTCAAAGTACATATCAACGCTGCGCTGAACGTGGGTGTGACGCAGGATGAAGTACTGGAAGTCTTGATGATGATGTCGGTTTATGCGGGCTTCCCCGCCGCACTCAATGGTTTGTTTGCGGCGCAGGAAGTGTTTGATGCCCGGAATATTGACGGCAAATAAGCCGGCTTGTGATCAGCCGGCCGCGTTTTCGTGGAAATCCAGCACGTAACGTGCGCCGGCATCCTGTGCCAGTTTTTTTGCCAGCAATGGCATCACGGGTTTGAGTGTGTCGTGCAGCGTCCACGGCGGGTTGAGGATAAACATGCCGCTGCCGTACATGCCAAAACCATCTGGTGAAGGCGTTTGCACCGATAACGCCACGTGCAGCCATGATTTGGCCGGCAACATCTTCAGCCTGGCTGGCAGTGTCCGGGCTTCTTCGCGCTGCAATTGCGGATACCAGATGGCGTAGGTGCCGGTGGCAAAGCGCTTGAGGCCTTCACCCAGGGCATCGATCACCCGCTGGTAGTCCCCTTTGTCTTCATAGGGCGGGTCGATCAGCACCAGCCCGCGGCGTGACGGTGGCGGCAACACGGCCTTGATGCCGCCAAAGCCATCACCGACATCCACCTGTGCCTGACGGCCGTAATGCTCCATGTTGTCGATCAGCAGCTTGCTATCGCTCGAATGCAGTTCAAACAACCGGGCCTTGTCTTGCTCACGCATGACTTGCAGGGCGCAAGCGGGGGAGCCTGGGTAATAGCGCAACTCGCCATCCGGGTTGAACTGGTGGATGACATCGACGTAATCGGCCAGCGCCTCGGGCAGGTCCGTGTCATGCCACAAACGCGCAATGCCCCCAGTGAACTCGGCATTTTTGGTGGCGTAACCTTCGACCAGTGAATACACACCGGCGCCGGCATGGGTATCGACGTAGGTATACGGTTTGTCTTTCTGGTTCAGATAGCGCAGGAGCGCAATCTGAACTGTATGTTTGAGTACATCGGCGTGATTGCCGGCGTGAAAGGCGTGGCGGTAACTGAGCATGGCAGGCGCTGCTAAAGACAATGCGTCATTGTAGCGGATCGTCGGCGTGCAATCGCGCCAACACGCCACGATGAGGCGCCGGGGCTGTTATGATGGGGGTTTTCCCGAATCTATCGTTGCGTGCTGCCAGACCATGACCTCTGCCGAATACCTTGACCTCGCCCCGATTTCCCGCGTCAATGGCACCGTGGCGCTGCCCGGTTCCAAAAGCATTTCCAACCGCATTTTGTTGCTGGCCGCCCTGGCCAGCGGCAAGACCGAGGTCAAAGGCCTGCTGGCCAGTGATGACATTGAACGCATGCTCGAAGCCATGACCAGCCTGGGCGTGAAATGGTCTCAAACGGCAGGCACACGTGATTTTGTGGTCGAGGGCGTGGGTGGCCAGTTTCCGGTGAAAGAGGCAGACCTCTTCCTGGGCAACGCCGGTACAGCATTCCGCCCGCTGACCGCGGCACTCGCGCTGGCGGGTGGCACATACAAATTACATGGCGTGCCGCGCATGCACGAGCGTCCGATCGGCGATCTGGTCGATGCGTTGCGCGTGGTGGGCGCCGATATTGAATATCTGGGCAATGAAGGCTTCCCGCCGCTGCAACTGCGCCCGGCCAGTATCAGCGCCGGCCGCCGCGTTCCGGTCAAGGGTAATGTCTCCAGCCAGTTTTTGACTGCGCTGTTGATGGCTTTGCCGCTGACGGGCGAAGACGTGACGATTGAAGTCGTCGGTGAACTCATTTCCAAACCCTACATCGAAATCACGCTCAACCTGATGGCCCGCTTTGGCGTGAAGGTAGAACGCAATGGCTGGAACGAGTTCGTCATCCGCGGTGGCCAGATTTACCAAAGCCCGGGTGTTGTGCATGTGGAAGGCGACGCCTCCAGCGCATCTTACTTTCTGGCAGCAGGCGCCATTGGCGGCGGCATTGTCCGCGTGGAGGGTGTGGGTAGCGAGAGCATCCAGGGCGATAAGCGCTTTGCTGAAGTGCTGGAGCAAATGGGCGCGCAGATTACCTGGGCTCCCAACCATATCGAGGCCGCTCCGCCAGCCACGGGCAAACTCAAAGCTCTGGATGTCGACCTGAACCACATCCCCGATGCAGCCATGACCATCGCCGTCGCGGCGCTGTTTGCCGAAGGCACTACCACCATCCGCAATATCGAAAGCTGGCGCGTGAAGGAAACCGATCGCCTTGCGGCCATGGCCACTGAATTGCGCAAGGTAGGCGCAGCAGTGGAAGAGGGCCAGGATTACATCCGCGTCACTCCGCCGGCAGACCTGATCCCGCACGCAGCGATTGATACCTATGATGATCACCGCATGGCGATGTGTTTCTCGCTGGTGGCGCTGGGCGGCGTGCCGGTGCGGATTAACGATCCGAAATGTACCGCCAAGACGTTCCCGACTTACTTTGAGGTACTGGCTGGGATTAGCCGTTAAGGCTTTTCAGCCTGGTTACGACAAGGGCCACCGTGGATGGCCCTTGCCGGTCCTCAGCGAAAACGCATCGAAACGGGTGACGAACCAGGTTGGCAGGGAACCGAACCCAAACCGTGTCACCATTCCTCTGCTGTGCGGCAATTCCAAATACCCACGCCTTGAAAGCGGTTTTCCCCGCCCCCATCTCAACGCCCATCCGCCGTACTCGGCAATGCAGTTCCCAAATCAAGTACACAAGACCGCAATCCGGAGCTTTTGACCCATGAGTAAAGAAACGCTGGGCTTTCAGGCCGAAGTCAAACAACTCTTGCAGTTGATGATTCACTCGCTGTATTCCAACAAAGAGATTTTCCTGCGCGAGTTGATTTCCAACGCCTCAGACGCTTGCGACAAGCTGCGCTTTGAAGCCATCAATCATGGTGATCTGTATGAGGGCGATGGCGATCTGAATATCCGGTTGTCGTTCGACAAGGACGCCCGCACGGTCACTCTCTCCGACAACGGCATTGGCATGACGCGTGATGAAGTCATTGCCAACATCGGTACCATTGCCCGTTCCGGCACGAAAGAATTCTTCAGCAAACTGTCTGGCGATGCAGCCAAAGACAGCCACCTGATCGGGCAGTTTGGCGTGGGTTTCTACTCGGCCTTTATCGTGGCGGACAAGGTCACGCTGACCACTCGCCGCGCTGGTGTTGCGGCTGATCAGGCGGTGCGTTGGGAGTCCGGTGGTGAGGGTGATTTCACGCTGGAAGACGTCAGCAAAGCATCTCGCGGTACCGAGATCGTGCTGCACCTGAAAGAGGGTGAAGACGAGTTTCTGGATGACTGGCGCCTGCGCAGCATCATCCGCAAATACTCTGACCACATCAGCCTGCCGATCCTGATGGCCAAACAGCCCGGTTACGACAACGATGGCAACATCGTACCGGCCGAAGGCGAAGAAGCCGTTAACCAGGCCAATGCCTTGTGGACACGCAACAAATCAGAGATCACCGAAGAACAGTACAAAGAGTTCTACAAGCATGTGTCGCACGACTTCGACGAGCCGCTGGCCTGGAGCCACGCCCGCATCGAAGGCCGCCAGGAATTTACCGAACTCTTGTACATCCCCAAGCGTGCGCCGTTTGATCTGTATGAACGTGATCGCCGCCATGGCGTAAAGCTGTACGTGAAGCGCGTGTTCATCATGGAAGACGCCGAAAAACTGATGCCGCAATACCTGCGCTTTGTGCGAGGGGTGATCGATTCGGCCGATCTGCCGCTGAATGTCTCGCGCGAAATTTTGCAGGCGAGCCGCGAAGTCGAGACCATCAAATCCGGTTGTGTGAAGAAGGTGCTGGGCGTACTGGAAGATCTGGCCGAGAACAAGCCGGAAGACTACAAGACGTTCTGGACCGAGTTCGGCAAGGTCTTGAAAGAAGGCGCAGGCGAGGATTTCGCCAACAAGGAACGCATCGCCAAATTGCTGCGTTTTGCTTCGACGCAGGCCGATACGCCGGAACAAACCGTCTCGCTGGCAGATTACATCGGCCGCATGAAGGAAGGTCAGGACAAGATCTTCTACATCACAGCCGATACCTTTGCTGGCGCGCAGCATAGCCCGCATCTGGAAATCTTCCGCAAGAAGGGTATCGAAGTCCTGTTGTTGTCCGATCGCGTCGATGAATGGTTTGTGTCCAGCCTGACCGAGTTCGAAGGCAAGCAACTGCAATCCGTGGCCAAGGGTGAGCTGGATCTGACTGCGTTTGAAGATGAGGCCGAAAAGCAGCAACAAGAAGCTGCTGCTGAAGAATTCAAAGACGTGATCGAGAAGGTCAAGTCGTCACTGGGTGACAAGGTGAAAGACGTGCGCGTGACGCACCGCCTGACCGACAGCCCGGCGTGCCTTGTGGTTGAGAACATGGACATGAGCGCCAACCTGGAACGTCTATTGAAGTCCGCTGGCCAGGATGTGAAGGCAACACGCCCGATTCTGGAGGTGAATCCTGAACATGTTCTGGTCAAGAAACTCAAAGCGCAGCTTGATGGCGAGCGTTTTGACGACTGGACGCATCTTTTGTATGACCAGGCCGTGCTGGCTGAAGGTGCGCAACTGGAAGACCCGGCGGCATTTGTGAAGCGCCTGAACGGGTTGATGGCCGCGCTTTAAGCGGTTGTCATATTGGTAGGTAAAAAAGGCACGCTACAACGTGCCTTTTTTCATGGTGCAACAAATCGGATATTCCTGATAATTTGGGTTCCTGACCGTAAAGAGCCCGCCATGCGACCTGATTTCATTCTGTTTGACCTTGATGGCACATTGAGTGACCCACTCGAAGGTATTGCCAATTGCATGAACCACGCACTGGTACATTTTGGTTATCCGGCGCGCAGCAAGGCGGAATTGTCGCGCTACGTCGGGCCGCCTATCGACATCAATTTTGGCAAAGAAACGGGTAGCAAGGACCCGGAACATATCGCGGCGCTGATTGAGCGCTATCGTGAGCGCTATGCCATTTACGGGCATCTTGAAAACCAACTGTATGGTGGTGTGCCGGGCATGCTTGATGGTCTGGCGGCGGCGGGTATTCCAATGGCGGTGTGCACCTCCAAACGGGCAGATTTTGCTGAGAAAATCCTGGTGCACTTTGGTCTCAGTGATTACTTCCGCTTTGTCGATGGTGGCGATATTGGTATCCACAAATGGCAACAGATCGCCGCTCTACGCGCTGCCAATAAAATTCCAGCCAACACCTTGATGGTGGGGGATAGAGGTGTGGATCTGATCGCGGCGCACCGTAACGGGCTGGCCTCGGCGGGCGTGCTCTGGGGTTATGGATCGCTGGATGAACTGGCAGCACAAAAACCACGTTATCTGTTCGATCAGCCCGCGCAGTTGCTGGCCGCTGTTCGTGAGGCTGAAACCCAGGTTTAAAGGCGCTCTTGTCGCCGACTCACAGAACAAAAAAGGCCGGATGCACTGCACGCCGGCCTTTTTTGTTGCGCAACGCCTGGGCGATCAAGCGCCGCCGAGCACACCGACAATGCGGATCGACTTGGTATCCGGAATCTCGTTGTGGGCAATCACGCGCAGATTGGGAATGGAACGGCGCAAGAAGCGGCTTAGCATCGGGCGCAAATTGCCCGGCGTGATCAGTACCGGGTTGAAGCCTTGTGCTTCCAGTTCTTCGGTCACGTTAGAGGCTTGTTTGAGCAAGCGCTCCGCAAGGCCGGGCTCCAGCCCGCCTTGTGATTTGCCGGTTGCCGCATTAAGAAGAATGTTTTCCAGATGCGGTTCCAGCGTGATGACCGGCAGTTCGTTCTCGCCCGGGAACAACTGGTGAATGATGGCTCGACCCAAGGCCACACGCACGGCGGCAGTCAGATCGTCGATGTCCTGGGTGCGGTTGATGTGTTCGCCCAATGTTTCCAGAATCGTGCGCAGGTCACGAATATGCATGCCTTCGTCCAGCAGGTTCTGCAGTACCTTTTGTACCGTGCCCACCGGGACGAGCTTGGGTACCAGGTCTTCCACCAGCTTGGGCGCCTCTTTGGCGAAATGGTCGACCAGCTGTTGTACTTCTTCGCGGCCCAGCAATTCAGCTGCATGACTTTGCAGTACGTTGGAGATATGCGTGCCGACCACGGTTGAGGCATCGACCACGGTGTAACCCATGGCTTGTGCCGGATCACGCAAAGTGGATTCAATCCAGACGGCAGGCAGACCAAAAGTGGGGTCTTTGGTGGGCGTGCCCGCCAGTTGCCCGCTGGCGCTACCGGGGTTGATCGCCAGCCACTGACCTACAAACGCTTCACCTGCGCCGACATCCACACCCTTGAGCTGGATGCGGTACTGATTGGGTTTGAGTTCCAGGTTATCGCGGATATGCACGGCGGGGACGAGGAAACCCAGATCCTGCGCAATCTTCTTGCGGATGCCTCGAATTCGCCGCAAGAGTTCGCCATCCTGATTACGATCGACCAGTGGAATAAGCCGGTAGCCCACTTCCAGCCCGATCGGATCAACGGGCTGCACGTCGGCCCAACTGACTTCCTGCAGCGGCTGTTCTGCCGCAGGGCCAGCGGGGGCGGCGGCAGCATTGGCCCGCGCAATTTCCGCAGCCTTTTCCGCTTGGGCGGTCTTTTTGGTGCGGTTTTCCAGCGAATACGCAATACCTGCCAATAATGCCGCCAGCGTCAGAAAGGCGACGTGGGGCATGCCAGGGACGATGCCCATCAGTCCCAGAACCCCGGCGGTGATGTACATGACCTGCGGGCGGGAGAACAACTGACCCAGCAACTGCTGGGAGAGGTCAGAGTCTGTCCCCACGCGGGAGACGACGATACCGGCGGCCATCGAAATAATCAGCGACGGAATCTGTGCGACCAGACCATCACCAATGGTCAGCAATGTGTAGGTACGGCCCGCGTCAGAAAAGGCCATATCGTGCTGGACCATCCCCACAATCAGGCCGCCCACAATATTGATGACCATGATCAGGATACCGGCCACGGCATCGCCGCGAACGAACTTGGACGCACCATCCATAGAGCCGAAGAAGTCGGCTTCGTCGGCAATGGTACGACGGCGACGACGTGCTTCATCTTCACCAATCAGACCTGCGTTCAAGTCCGCATCAATGGCCATCTGTTTGCCGGGCATCGCATCCAGGGTGAAGCGCGCGCTCACTTCAGCAATCCGGCCTGCACCTTTGGTAATCACCACAAAGTTGATGATGGTCAGGATCACGAAGGCCACGATACCAACCGTGAGGTTGTCACCAATCAGGACGTGACCAAACGCTTCAATGACCTTACCGGCAGCATCTGCACCCGTGTGACCCTGGGTGAGTACAAGCTTGGTCGATGCAACGTTCAACGCCAGACGCAGTAGCGTGGTAAACAGCAGCACGGTCGGGAAAGCCGAGAATTCCAGGGGTTCGCGCGTGTACAGGCCCACCATCAGCACGACGATGGACATGGCGATATTGAACGTGAAGAAGAAGTCCAGCACCAGCGGCGGCAGTGGCAGGATCATCATGCCCAGAATCATCAGGACAAGGACCGGCACCGCCAGCAGGTTCAGATTGAATTTACGCCACATGGTAACGGGTGGCTTTGGCCAGGTATTTCATTTCAGGGGCTGTTTCCGTCTTCGTTCGGACTTGCGTTGTGTTCAGGGTCCAGCTCAGTAGGTACTGGCAGCTTGTCATTCAGAGTGGGCCGGCTGCCGCCGTGGCTTTGCCAGTTTTTCAACTGGTAGATATAAGCCAGTACCTCGGCAGCCGCAGTATACAGCGCGGCCGGGATCTCCTGATCCAATTCCGTGTGGTGGTAGAGCGCACGGGCAAAAGGTGGCGTACGCACCACAGTTACTTTGTTGTCTTTGGCGATATCAATAATGCGCTCAGCCAGCAGGTACGCGCCCTTGGCGATGACCTGCGGCGCCCGCATGCGTTCGTTGTACTGCAGCGCCACAGCATAGTGGGTCGGGTTGGTGACGACCACGTCGGCCTTGGGGATGCGCGACATCATGCGGCGTCGGGCGGCTTCACGTTGCAGTTGCCGGATACGGCCCTTCACATGCGGATCGCCTTCAGATTCTTTCATCTCCTGCTTGACCTCTTCCTTGGTCATGCGCAGGTTCTTGTAGAAGTCCCATAGCTGGTAGGGCACATCAATAGCGGCAATAAACCCCATGCCGCCGATCACCAGCAAAAGTGTGTAGCGGGTCATTTCCCACAAGTACACGTAACTGACCCGTTCGGGCATGATGGCCAGTTGCACCATGTCGCCACGTTCGCGCCAGAGCACCACGCAAGCCACCCCGCCAATCAATCCGGATTTGAGAATGGTTTTGGTCATGTCGACCAGCGCGCGGACGGAGAACAGCCGTCCCACGCCAGATGCCGGGTTCAGGCGTCCGAAATTGGGGGCAAGGGTTTCCGTGGTGAACAGCCATCCGCCCAGCACCATGGGGCTGAGCAAACCAGCTACAGCGCAGGCGGCCGCGATGGGTAGCGCGGCGAATAGTGCGCTGTGAATGGCGTCTGTCAGGGTAGAAAACAGCCTGGACGAGTCTTGTATGGTCGCGTGATCGAAGGTCAATGCATTTCTGAAAATCACTTCCAGAACCTGTGCCAGCGCCGGCCCCAGGGACACGATCGATAACAGACCGGTCATCATGATGGCAAACGAGCCCAACTCTTGCGAACGCGGCACCTGGCCGCGTCGTCGGGCTTCTTCCAGTCGTTTTGACGTGGCTGGTTCTGTTTTTTCGAGATCTGAATCTTCTGCCATGGCTGTCCACGCTGTAATGCGTGATGAGATGCTCCGGTGAGAGAGTTTAACAGTGCCGCTGACGAGGCTGGCATTGCTTTTGCTTTTATAGTCTCAGACTGTATTTCAATTGCTTCAGAACCAGAGACTGCATCATGCCAGCCAGCGCCATTAATCCGTTCCAGATGTCTGCCAATAGCAAGTCCGGCACATCACAGCAAAACAATAATGGCAGTGGTGTCGACTTTGGTGCGACACTGGCCGACGCACGACAGTCTGCGGGCAATACCAGCAACAGCCAGTCCGCTCAAAAGAGCAATCAGAATCAGGATCCGAACCAGCAGGCGAAGGACCAGACACAAAAAAGCAGCAGCCAGGATTCTGACAACAGCACCGACAGCGCGACCGCCGCCAGCAAAGCCGCGGCCCGCGCCGCAGCGGCACAAGACAAACAAGCGACCGAGCCTGATAGCGGGACGGCCGCATGGTTGGCCATGCTCCAGGGCTTGCTGGGCCAGCAAGCCCAGACCCAAACCACGTTGCCGACCGATACCAGCAGCCAGAGCGACCAGAGCGCCAGTTCTGCGTTGTCTTCACTCAATGATTGGTTGTCGGCTCACCAGAGTGACACATCAGACGCCACGCAGACCGCTGCAGATACGCAATCCATCCTGCAAGGGCTGCAAGCCAACGCTGGCAAAAATGGCAAAGACACGGCGGATATTGCCGCTGACGACGGCAATTTCTTGCCGCTTCTGCAAAACGCCATCAGTGACAACCACAGCGACGACAACAAGAATGCCGATGCGACTGCGCTCGCCCAGTTGACCGCGACGCAGCAGCATAGCTCGCAAAGCGCTACCCAGACCGACGCCAGCAAACAGGCTGTGCCGAGCCACCAGATTGATGTACCGGTCACCGACAACAAATGGAGTGAAGCGATCGCCCAGCGTGTCTCGATGATGGTCGGTAAGCAAGAGCAGCAGCTGGATATGCAGTTGAATCCACCGCATCTGGGCCCGATGGAAGTGCGCTTGTCGATGTCGCAGGACCAGGCCAGTGTCATCTTTACGTCGCAACACGCCAATGTGCGTGAAGCGTTGGCTGCCGCAACACCGCGGCTGTCTGCACTCCTGGCGGACCAGGGTATTACTTTGTCCAATGTCCAGGTTGCATCGGACTCGTTGAATCAGCAAGCCCAGCAACAACAGGCCCAACGCCAGTTTGGCGGTAATCAGGGGCGCAGCAATACCTGGTCTGGCGACGGAGAGAACGGCACCACGGCGGTGACTCAGGTGTCGACTACCATGCGCATTCCGGTTGCACGATCCGGACTCAATCTCTGGGCGTGATCCAGCGATTATCATGATGAATGACATGGCGTCTTCACGACGGTGAGGGCGTTATTGCAGTAGACATTGCCATCGGCGCTTTCCTCTGTGGGTGTGAGGGGGCCAAGCCGGTGGCTTTGTCGTATCCGGCATACGGTAGAGCTGTCAGGAATGGCAGAAGCGGGGGCGCTGACCAGCCATCATGCTGAAAGCAACACGCATCAACGCGTTTGCCATCATCATCGCGCAATCGCGTAAGCTTAAGCTTGTATTCCGCTGCGATAATGGGTATAACCCGCGCAGGCTGGGATATTGTCGCTGTTTGCTTGTAAACCAAGGCACGCGTGTACATTGCCAGCCGCATCCGGCGGCGGATCAAAAGCCCGGCTGCGGATGTCAAATGCATGGATTAACCCTGGATTCTGTAAGAATCCCACGTAATAATGCATAAATGAGACATGATGCGGCCGTTGCAAAACGCCTGCCATGACTGGATATGCCATGCTGGGCAGACGCTGCCCGGCATGAATGGCCCCGCTGTAAACTGCATCAGACACTGAGGAAGACCATGGCTGAAGACGCTGCGCCCAAAAAGAAATCCAAGTTGTTGTTGTTCATTATTCTGGGCGTGGTATTGGTCCTGATCATTGCCGGTGGCGCGGTGGGTTTCCTGCTGTTGCACAACAGCAGTGACGACAGTGGCGGTGATGCGCAAGAAGCGCCGGCGCACCAGACCAAGAAAAAGAAAAAGAAAGAAGATCATCCGCCGATCTTTGAAAAGCTGTCCCAGTTCACGGTGAACCTGAACTCGCCGGATCAGGAAACGATGCTGCAGACGGATATCACGGTGGAAGTGGCCGACGCTGAAACCGAGGAAACGCTCAAAAACATGCTGCCCAAAGTGCAGAACGAAGTGAACAAACTGCTGCGCAGCAAAACACCTGATTACATGCGCGCACCCAACAGTACGGACAAACTGGGCGGCGAGATTCGTGCAGCCATCAATAAAGTTCTTGGCGTAACGTCCGATGACGAGGGTGTACTGTCGGTGAATTTCACGACCTTCATTGTGCAGTAATCCAGAGGCTTGACCAGACGCAGTAGCGGCGGCATCAACTCCGCCACGGGTAGACGGTAGACAGAAAGAATCAATGGCAGACGATATCCTTTCCCAGGAAGAGGTCGACGCGCTACTGCGCGGTGTGACCGGCGAGGAGGACTCCGAAGAGGAGGGCCCCGACGCGGGATCGGTGCGCGCCTACGATATTGGTCGCCAGGAACGTATCGTGCGCGGGCGTATGCCCACGCTGGAAATCATTAACGAGCGTTTTGCCCGTAACCTGCGGATTGCCCTCTTTAATTTCATGCGCCGCAACGCGGAAATCAGCGTTGGACCGGTGCGTGTCCAGAAGTACAGCGAGTTCATCCGCAACCTGGTTGTCCCGACTAACCTGAACTTGATCCAGATGAAGCCCCTGCGTGGTACCGGGCTCTTTATCTTTGATCCGGATTTCGTGTTCCTGGTGGTCGATAACCTGTTTGGTTCGGATGGCCGTTACCACGTTCGTGTGGAAGGCCGTGATTTCACGCCAACTGAACAACGTATTATCCAGCGCCTGCTGGAAGTGGTGTTCGAGGAATATCAGAAGGCCTGGAAACCCGTGTTCGAGTGCGAATTTGGTTATGTGCGCTCAGAAATGAACACGCAATTTGCCAATATCGCAACGCCGACCGAAGTGGTAGTGGCATACACATTCAAGATCGAACTGGGTGCAGGTGGCGGTGATTTCCACGTCTGCTTGCCATATTCCATGATCGAGCCTATCCGTGATCTGTTGTACAGCTCCATGCAGGCAGACCGGATCGAGGCGGACAATCGCTGGTTGAAACTGTTGCAAAAACAGGTGCAAAACGCGGAGGTGGATCTTGTGGCCACGCTGGGCAATACCCAGGTCACGCTGGGTGACATTCTGAACCTCAAGTCGGGCGATGTGATCTCGCTGGAGATCCCGCAAGCGATTGTGGCCGACGTGGATGGGGTGCCGTTGCTGGAATGCAACTATGGTATTCTCAACGGCCAATACGCACTCAAAGTCAACAAAATACTCAGTAACGCCGACGCACTTAAAACCGGCGGCGAGCTAGACCAGGGAGAAACCAATGGCTGAGGATAGCGCCCCGGAAGAAGCGCTGGATGACTGGGCGGCCGCCATGGCCGAACAGGCCGAGGCCGATAGCAAAGCGGCTGACACGCAGGCCGATGTAAAAAGCGCTGCCGACATGTTCGAGCGCTTTGATGCGCCGCAGACTGTATCACCCGGTGCCCCCAATAACATCGACATGATCCTGGATATCCCGGTCGCCTTGACCGTGGAGCTGGGGCGGACCAAGATTGCCATTCGCAGCTTGCTGCAACTGGCGCAAGGTTCTGTGGTGGAACTGGATGGTCTGGCGGGCGAGCCCATGGATGTGCTTGTCAACGGCTGCCTGATCGCTCAGGGTGAAGTCGTGGTCGTGAACGACAAGTTCGGTATCCGCCTGACCGACATCATTACTCCCGCAGAGCGGATTCGCCGGCTGCACAAGTAAACAGCCAGCAATGGCCGGCGGGCGGTGATGACACTGCCCGCGTCTTGTTCATCACACTAACCAGTCCAGATGGGGCAGACGTGCCCGGGTGTATTTCTTCCATGTGGTCCAGACGTTTTGCCTTGGGCGCGTTGCTCATGAATCTTGCTGCATCCGCACTGGCGGCTGCGTCATCCCCGCAATCGGCAGTGGTTCCCGCCGCCACCTCATCCGGCTCGTTCGCGCAGTTGGCCCAGGTCGTCATTGCGCTGGTGTTTGTGCTCGGTCTGATCTTCGTTTCCGCCATGTTGATGCGACGGTTTTCCTTGCTGCCTGGCATGGCTGCGGGCAATCGTCTGCGTGTGGTTTCCGGCACCATGGTTGGCCCCAAGGAACGTGTGGTCATTGTTGAACTGGACGACACCTGGCTGGTGGTGGGGGTGACGCCACAAAACGTGAACCTGCTCCATACGCAACCCAGGCCGGCAGATGCGCCGCCGCCGCCCATGCCGCCCCAGTTTGCCTCGAAACTGGCACAGATTCTGGCTGGCAAAAGGCCCCAAGCATGAAATCCTGGTTTTCCCTACGCCGTCTGGCTGGTGCGCTGACGTTCCTGGTGCTGGCGGGTGTACCGCTGGCTGCTCACGCAGCAGACGCTGCGGGCATTCCGTTCATGACGGCCACCCCAGGCAATGGCGGCACCGCGTACTCATTGCCTATCCAGACGCTGCTGTTCCTGACGGCGCTGACTTTCCTGCCGGCCGTATTGTTGATGATGACGGCGTTCACGCGCATCGTCATCGTGTTGTCTTTGTTGCGCCAGGCGCTGGGTACGCTGCAAACGCCACCCAATCAGGTCATCATCGGTTTGTCGCTGTTTTTGACTTTCTTTGTGATGTCGCCGGTATTCGACAAAATCTATAGCCAGGCGTACGTACCGTACTCGCAGCAAAAAATGACCTTCAATGACGCCATGGACAAAGCGGCGGTGCCATTGAAAGACTTCATGATGAAGCAGACGCGACAACGCGATCTGGCCTTCTTTATTGAGGTCTCCGGTGCGCAAAAGCCCAACGGCCCGGAAGACGTGAGCCTGCGCGTGCTGGTGCCGGCGTTTGTAACCAGTGAACTCAAAACTGCATTCCAGATTGGTTTCATGGTGTTCATTCCGTTTCTGATTATTGATCTGGTCGTTGCCAGTATCTTGATGGCCATGGGGATGATGATGGTCTCGCCGGTGACCATTGCATTGCCGTTCAAACTGATGTTGTTTGTGTTGGTCGACGGATGGACGTTGTTGATGGGCTCTTTGGTCCAGAGCTTTTATACAGGGTGAAGCCAGTGGAAGCGGGGCGAGGTGCAAGCCGTGCCCCCGTGCAGTCCGTCCTGGCGGCGGACATCTGTGGCCATGTATTTATATAATTGCGAAACAGGCGTGAGCTGCTGGCAAAACCAGCCATGGGGCCTTCCCCCTTCACACCTGGCTTCTTACTTCTCACAGGCAGCAAGCCCATGACCCCAGAAACCGTCATCACCTTGATCCAGCGCGCCATGGAAGTGCTGGTGCTGCTGGCTGGTCCAATTTTGCTGTCTGTGCTGGCTGCAGGTTTGATTGTGTCGGTGTTTCAGGCTGCCACGCAGATCAACGAAGCCACACTGTCGTTCATCCCCAAGCTGCTGGTCGCATTTCTGGTCTTTGTTCTTGCGGGCCCGTGGATGATTGGCATCATTACTGATTACACCACGCGCCTGTTCCAGAGCATTCCCACGCTGATCGGGTAAACGCACCGCATGTTTACGGTTACTGACGCGCAAATCAACGGCTGGCTGGCACTGTTGCTGTGGCCGTTTTTGCGCATTTTCGGCGTTTTCATGGCCGATCCGTTTTTCTCGAACTCTGCAATCAGCAATACGATACGTGTTTCCCTGGCGCTGCTGCTTACGTTGCTGATCGCACCCATCCTGCCGGCCATGCCAGATGTCCCGGTGATGTCGGCGCAAGGCATCATGATCGGGATTAACCAGTTATTGATTGGCTGGATGATTGGCATGTGCATGCAGCTGATTTTCAGTGCAGTTGAAATGGCAGGTAACATTGCCGGTTTGCAGATGGGGCTGGGTTTTGCTTCCTTCTACGACCCGCAAAGCGCATCCAACGTGCCGTTGGTAGCGCAGTTTCTGAGTGCTGCGACGCTGCTACTGTTCCTGGCCATGAATGGCCATCTGATCGTATTGCGCGCACTGATCGAAAGCTTTGCGCAGCTACCACCGACGGATGCCCCGCTGGCCAGCGGCGCATTCAGGATGATCGCCGAACATGGCAGCATGCTGTTCAACACCGGCTTGCGTCTTGCCATGCCGGTGGTGGGGGCACTGTTGATTACCAACCTGTCGGTAGGCGTGATGACCCGCGCAGCGCCCCAACTGAATGTATTTGCAATCGGCTTTCCTATCATGCTGGCGATTGGCGCTGCCGCGTTGTATATGGTGCTGCCGTATCTGCCCCAGTTTGTGAATGGCATGATTAATGAGTTCACACGCTTCGTGAACGGCCTGATGCAGGCACTGGCGCCGCAGTAGGTTATTCGCCGCTTATATATATAGATATGTATATCTTGTTGATCGGCTATCTCTACGTCATTGGAATGATGGCCATTGCCTCTGGCAGTCTGGCGCTCGGTGGGTTCTTTATTGTTGTGCTGGGCATTTTGCCGACCTGGTTGATCTTGTGGCTCAAGCGGGCAGGGCAGATCAAGAGCGCAGAGCGACAAGCAGAACGAGCGCGAGAGGGCGAACAGACCGCAGTGGACCGCAACGAAGGACAAAATACGCCGTGAGCCAGAAACCTGCTATTGCCTGGCGTGACGGCGTGGCTCCCAGTTTTGTCATCTTGCCCGAGCAGGGCGGTTGGCCCGACTTGCTTTCTTTCTTGCTGCAGCGGTTTCCGCACTTGCCAGCGGGTGGGATCGAGGCCCGCCTGGCCGCGGGCGAAATCATGGATAACGCCGGCTTGCCCGTGCGTGGTACGGATGCTTACCGACCCGGGGAGCGACTGTGGTATTTCCGTGAAGTCCCGGATGAAGAACCGGTGCCGTTTGAGGCAACGGTTATTTACCGTGATGAACATATTCTCGTTGCAGACAAACCCCACTTTCTGGCGACCGTTCCTTCGGGCCGCCGCCTGCGTGAAACCTTGCTTAACCGTTTGCGGCAGTCGCTTGATTTGCCGGAACTCACCCCCGTACACAGGCTGGACCGTGAAACGGCGGGTCTTGTCATGTTTTGTCTGCATCCGCCCAGCCGCGGGCTGTATCAATCCTTGTTTGAGTCACGCCTGGTTGGCAAAGTCTACGAAGCCATCGCGCCACTGAACCCTGCGCTGGCATTACCGCTGGTTTATCGCAGCCGCCTGGAGCAAGGGAGTCACTTTTTTACCTCGCAAGAAGTGAAGGGTGAACCCAACGCCGAAACGCGTATTTCGCTGTTGCAGGAAAACGGACAGCTGGGCTGGTATCGGCTTGAACCGCGTACCGGCAAGAAACACCAGCTTCGGGCGCATATGTCTGCTTTGGGTGTGCCTATCTGCAATGACCCGTGGTATCCAGAGGTCCAGCCGGATGCGCCTGACGACTTTAGTCGGCCGTTGCAGCTTCTGGCCCGTTCGCTCCGGTTTATCGATCCTGTCACTGGTGAAGAACGTCTGTTCGAGAGCACGCGTTCGCTTGACTGGCCAGCCTAGTCGGCCCGCTGCGCGGCTCGGGTGAAACGCACCCACCGGGTTTGTCTCTTTGCGTAATGGGTCTGGAGCACTCCGGACCTGTTTCGACCGCCTCTTTTCCTCGCGCCCCCTGTTTTCCAGATATTTATCTGTCATTGAGGATCAACGACGCCGTTCATCCTGCGTTTTGATGCGCCTATAGGACAATAAACTTGTCCTTTTTTGAGGGCGAAACGGAACTTGCCTATACATGTTCGGGAAATCCCGAATACTTTTTTATGGTGTTTTGGGCGGGGCCTTGTTTGACGATTGATTTCTTCCTGACGCCAGCCGCTGTGACCAAAACCCGAAATGACTCTGGCTGGTGCATCGGCTTATGTCATTGAACTATGATGCACCAATTTTGTGCGTCAATGACGATTCTAAACGTTTGTTTCAATTAAAGATTACATTTAACTTTCTTATATATTGTTTTAAATAAATAATAAATAGTTCCAGATGGAATATTTGGCAATACTTATATTCACTTTTCGAGGGGTTTGGTGAGGCTGTCTGGAGGGGGATACAGGTGGGTTCAAGGCCACTACGCAAGCGTTGACTGTTGTCATGATACGACAATAGTATCGGTGTTAGGTCGTTGATATGATTTAAGTTGATGATTTTAAATGATATTGAGGATGATTGATTGCATTTGAAAGCACGTGTTTATCGCTTTGTATCCTGTTTACTGTGTATTTTTGACAACAAAAACTAGGAGGAAGTCTCTTTTTTTTGTTGAGGGAATGTCACTTCTGCGATTATCCGCTCACTTACACGGCCGACGGACAACGATGGCCGGAGAGGGTCGCCAACAGCGCACCCCTTGGCCGTACTGTAAGGATGTGGGCTTCCACTTACCAACCCTGGGAGGCAGTTGTGCTTCATAAAAGAAAAACTCTCGTAGTGGCACTGGCATTGATTGGTGCTACGTATGCAGCATCTGCCTTCGCAGATGATGCAGACAACTCCAGTCAAATCGAACGCGTTGAAGTGACTGGTTCCAACATCAAGCGCATTGGCCAGCAAGGCGGTACTTCCGTTACCGTGATCAAGGCTGATGATCTGGTGAAGCAAGGTATCGTGACGGTTGAACAGGCCGTGGCGACCATTGCAGCAAACACCTCGTCCATTACCAGCTCCAGCGCTGTAGGTACTGATAACGCAGGTGCCTCGTTTGCTGACCTGCGCGGTCTGGGCTACCAACGCACGCTGGTATTGCTGGACGGTCGCCGTCTGGCCAGCCAGGCTTCGTTTGGTACCGCTGTTGACCTGAACGCCATCCCGATGGCCACCATCGAGCGTATCGATGTGTTGCCGGCTGGCGTGTCCGCTGTGTACGGTTCCGATGCGGAAGCTGGTGTGATCAACTTCATCACCAAGAAGTCGATCCAGGGCGCAACCCTTGAAGTGAAATACCTGGACCCGCAACACCCGGGTGGTATCACCAAGGAAGTCAGCGTAACGGGCGGCAAGGGTAGCCTGGCTGACGACGGCTTCAACATCTACGGTTCGTTCTCTGCGCAAAAGAGCAGCGAAATCAAGACAACTGATCGTAGCTTCGCGACGGATCGTTTGAACCCGAATGGCGTGAGCGCCTACACGGGCCCGGCGAACTACGCTGATGCAGGTATTGGTTTCTACAACCCGCTGGGTACAACTTGTAACCCTCCGGTTCTGGTTTACGATTCCGGCAGTGGTATTTGCCGTGAGCAAACCCCGCTGTACTACGGTATCCAGCCGGAAACCGAGCAATACTCCGCGACTGTAAAAGCCTCCAAGCAAGCTGGTGACAATCTGTTCGCGCTGCAGTATGTCGGCACGCAAACCACCACCAAGACCAAGGTGGCTCCGTCTCCGCTGATCCCGGGTAGCG
Source organism: Silvimonas amylolytica (assembly GCF_014645555.1). Classification (GTDB taxonomy): domain Bacteria; phylum Pseudomonadota; class Gammaproteobacteria; order Burkholderiales; family Chitinibacteraceae; genus Silvimonas; species Silvimonas amylolytica. Next base: position 194,844 of record NZ_BMLY01000003.1, read on the forward strand.
CTTCGAATACCTTCACGATCAGCCCGGGCAACCCGAATTACCCGACCAATATCCCGGCCACTGAAGTGGATCCGGATACTGGCGACGTCTACAACAACGTCAACCAGCAGCCAGTGACGCTGTACGGCCGTTCCACACAACTGGGTCCGCGTATCGATGAATACGTTTCGACCACCCAGCGCGTGCTGGCTACTGCCGAAGGTCAACTCGGTTCGTGGGATTACAAGTCTGGTCTTGGCTATTCGCAAAACAGCGTTCGCCATTACCTGACTGGCGGTTACGTTGGCGAGAGCCTGCTGCAGCCTGCCCTGGATGCAGGTACGGTTAACCCGTTCTCTGATTCCACCGCTGGCTGGGATAGCGTTCAAGTGAACGGCAAGGAAGAGCAGGACAAGTACTCGGTCACCATGGCTGACTTCCATGCAAGCAAGGAAGTTTACCAATTGCCGGCCGGCGCAGTTGCCGTGTCGTTTGGTGCTGAAGCACGTCACGAAAGCCTGCAATCGCACTTCACCGATCTGGCTACTCAAGCCATGAGTACCGGTCTGCAATACGCTGTGGATACCTCCGGTTCCCGCAACGTTTACGCATTGTCCGCTGAAGCGCAATTCCCGATCATCAAGAACCTGGATGTGGACATCGCTCTGCGTGATGACTACTACGCCGACGTTGGCAACAGCTTCAGCCCGATGGTTAGCCTGAAGTATCAGCCGATCAAGGAAGTGGCATTCCGTGCTTCCGGTTCTACCGGCTTCCGCGCACCGTCCTTGTACGACAAGTACCAGCCGGCTTCGACTTCGTTTACGGCCAACCCGTACAACGATCCGTTGCTGTGCCCGGGTGGCACTGTCAACAGCGCAGCCGGTGGTGTGAAGGGTCGTGATTGCGGTCAGCAAATGCAGCTGCAAACCTCCGGCAACACCAATCTGCAACCGGAAAAATCCACGTCCGCCTCGTTTGGCGTGATTCTGGAACCGATCAAGTCGCTGACTGCAACGGTGGACTTCTGGTGGACTGACATCAGCCACACCATCTCCCCGATGAACGAAGAAGCGATCTTCGGTAATCCGGAGAAGTACGCAGACCGTTTTGTGCGTGACTCCAATGGGGTGCTGCTGTACGTGCTGGATCCGACGCAAAACCTGGGCGACACCAATACCTCTGGTATTGACCTGTCCGCTGCGTGGAGCCTGCCGAAGACTGCAATCGGTAACTTCACCGTCACCTACAACGGTACTTACCTGACCAAGTTCGACTACCAGTTCGAAGAAGGCGGCCAGTACTTCCACGGTGTCGGTAACTTTGCTCAGTACAACAACGCACCGATCTTCCGCTACAAGCAGAACCTGAACCTGAACTGGGTCAAGGGCAACTGGAGCGGTATTCTGGGTTCGACCTATCAAACGGGTTACAAGGACCAGAACAACCAGGATGAATTCCCGGGTTCGGATAACCACGTTGCTTCGTACATTCTGTGGAACCTCTCCGGTACCTACGTGTACCAGAAGGATCTGACCATCACTGCGGGTATCAAGAACCTGTTTGACAAGGCTCCCCCGTACTCCAACCAGGTTTATGCCTTCCAGCAAGGCTATGACCCGCGCGTAACCGACTCTGTCGGCCGTGCTTACTACCTGCAAGCATCCTACAAGATGTAATTCGCGGGTGGCTCTGGCCTCTGCCCTTGATCAAAAGGGCAGGGGCCAGGCCAATTTGGCAGCAAGTTTCAACCAAGCCCGTGAGGGTGAGTTGATGGTTGTGGCAAGTTGAACTTCTGGATGAAGTCGTCGCAGGTGAAGGCGGCAGAGTCCAGGTGAATTGAAGGTTGAGCCGAACAATGGCTAACACAGCATACGGATATGGCCAAGGCCGTGCCGGTGGCCGTCGTGCAACAGGTCTGATAGGCGTGGTGGTTTTTCACGTGCTGCTGATCTACGCACTGATTTCCGGTCTGGCACAAGACGCGGTCAAGAAGATCCAGCAAAAGGTGGAAGTCTCGATCATCAGCGAGCCGCCGCCGCCTCCACCCCCGCCGCCCCCTCCCAAAGTAGAGAAGGTCATCCCCAAGGCTGCACCGCCGGTGCCGCAACCCAAGGCTTATGTGCCGCCGGTTGAGCATCCGAACCCTGCGCCTGCGCCGACTGCCATTGCAGCGACGACGTCTGACCCGGCCCCGCAAGCGCCGGCTCCGGCCCCCGCGCCTGCACCCGCACCGGCCCCGAGTGGCCCGGTTTCGGTCAAGGGCAACTGCTCGCATATCGAAAAGCCTGAATATCCTGGCAAAGCCATGGACGAAGGCATCGGTGGCGATGTCGATGTCACGTTCTCGACGGGTGCCGATGGCAAGTTGAGTGGCGCCCCGAATTTCTCTTTCAGGGGAATTCCGGCCACCTACCAGAAATATTTCCGGACTGCAGTCACTAATGCACTGCAATCCTATACATGCAGCCCGAACCTGCAACTCAAGCAGCAGATCGGTTTCAAGTTGGATTCTGATTCCTGATCGCAGGGATCGACGTTTAAAGAAGGGTCAAGATCATGACTAAGCAATTCTCTACTTTCATCAAATCTTTCGCTGCTGTGGCCGGCCTGATGGCTGTGTCCGCTTCGGCTTTCGCCGCTGAGGGTTCCAACCCGTACGGTATCGACGCACTGTGGAACCAGGGTGACGTCGTTGCCCGTACCGTGCTGATCATTCTCTTGATCATGTCCGCCTCCACCTGGTATGTCGGCATCGTCAAGCTGCTGGAACAACGCCGTCTTCTGAAGCACGGTCGCACCCTGCTGGAATCCAATGGTGTTGAGCTGCAACAAAAGGCCGTGGCCGAAAACGACGACGTGCTGTTCACAGCCGTAGCCGTTGCCGGTATCGAAGCCGCCAAGGAACACAAGGGCGAACTGGCTCAACGTGTTGATCTGAACACCTGGGTTGCCATGGCGATTTCTGACGCTGTGGATTCCGCTGGTCACCACATGCAATCGGGCCTGTCGGTTGTTGCCACCATCGGTTCTACCGCCCCGTTCGTGGGTCTGTTCGGTACCGTTTGGGGTATCTACCACGCGCTGACCGCCATCGGTATCGCTGGTCAAGCGTCTATCGACAAGGTTGCAGGCCCGGTGGGTGAAGCGCTGATCATGACCGCGATCGGTCTGGCTGTCGCTGTTCCGGCTGTGCTGGGTTACAACTGGCTGGTTCGTCGTAACAAGCTGGTGCTGGATATGGTTCGCGTGGTTGCTGGCCGTCTGCACGCCGGTCTGCTCGCTTCCCCGGCCAAGTAATCAGGCAAGGTAAAACACATCATGGCGCGTTATCGCAGACCCAGTCACGGTGGCGCCTCCGGTGAAGAAGATCAGGTGATGTCCGCCATCAACACTACGCCGCTCGTCGACGTGATGCTGGTGTTGCTGATCATCTTCCTGATCACCATCCCGGTGGTGACCCAGACCGTGAACGTGAAGCTGCCGACGGAAACCAACATCCCGACGCAGACCAAACCTGAAAACATCGTTCTTGCCGTTGACGCCAAGAATGTCACTTACTGGAACCAGCAACCGATCAGCGATGCTGAATTGCTGGCTCGTCTGGAAAAGGCCGCGACCAAAGATCCGCAGCCCGAAGTGCACATTCGTGGTGACATCACCGCGCGGTATGGCCCGCTGGGCCGCATCGTGCTGGCCGTGCAGCGTGCCGGTATCGTGAAGATCGCCTTCATTACCGAGCCACAGCCGGGCGGTCAGTAAGCAGCATTGACTGGCAAAACACCATCGTGTGTTTTGTCAGTCGCAGAACGAATTATCAAGGGCGGTTGTTAAACAACTGCCCCATGGAGAACCACCATGGCCATGAATGTAGGCTCGTCGGGTGATGACGATCTGATGATGGAAATCAACACCACGCCGTTGATCGACGTGATGTTGGTGCTCCTGATCATGCTGATCATCACCATTCCTATCCAGACGCACGCTGTAAAGCTGGATATGCCGACCAACAACAACCAGCCGCAGAACAATCAGAAACCGATTGTGGTGCAACTGGATATCCTGCCGAACAACGAGATCCACTGGAATGGTGAGCTCGTGAACGGTCGGGCTGATCTGGAAGCCCGTCTGGGCACCGTTGCCAAAACAGACCCGCAACCAGAATTTCATATCCGTCCGGACAAAGACGCGTCTTACGCACCGGTGGCAGAAGTCCTGGCCGAATCCCAACGCATTGGCGTGAAGAAGATCGGCATTGTGGGTGGTGAGCAGTTCCTGCAGTAACAGAGCATGCCGCATGCTGGTGGCAAAGCCGGAACAGAACAGGCTGGGTGCCGGTCAGCATGCGCGAATTCAGATGCCTGGGGGTTAAACCCTCAGGCATTTTCTTTGGGCAAAAGACTGGGTTTGCAGGTGATAAAAGACCTGCACCACTGACGTTCGATGTAGCTTTGACTACATATAACCAAGACGGCCTGATCAGAAAGGGAGCTTCTGGCTGGCGGTGGCGAACGGGCAGTTCTGTTTACGGGCGATCCCCGTAACGGCTTGAGAGGGAAGGGGGAAAGATGAGACTGAGAGCGCTGGCCCTGATGGCCATGCTGACGGCTGCGTGCGCGACCACTGCGCTGGCGGCGCCGGACCCGGACAAAGTGCTGCATAGCTCGTTCAACGCGCCGGAAACCGGGTATGACCCGGCCAAGACGTCGGACATCTACTCGCACGGCGTGATGGAAAACATTTTTGAGCCATTGCTGACCTACGACTATGTCGCACGCCCGGCCAAGCTGATTCCCCTTGTAGCCAAAAGCATGCCTGAAGTCAGTGCTGACGGCCTCACCTACACCATTCACTTGCAAAAAGGCATTTACTTTGCCGATGACCCTGTGTTCAAGGGCAAAAAGCGCGAGCTGACCGCTGCGGATCAGGTCTATGCACTGAAGCGCATTGCCGACCCAGCCACCGGTTCACCTTCCAACTATCTGGTACTGGGCCATTTTGTCGGTGTCGACGAACTGGCCGAGAAAGCCAAAAACAGCAAGTTTGATTACGACGCCCCCTGCGAAGGCATCAAAGCCCTTGACCGCTACACCCTCCAGCTGAAACTCAAGCAGCTTTACCCGGCGTTGCCCTACGTGCTGGCCATGCCGCATACCTCGCCAGTCGCGCGGGAAGTCATGGAAGCCTACGGCCAGAACTCGCTGGCCCACCCGGTTGGCACTGGTCCGTACATCCTCAAGGAATGGAAACCCGGGGTAAAAACCACGCTGGTGTACAACCCGAATTTCCGTCATGTCGTATTTGACTTCCACCCGACGCCCGGCGACAAGGCGGGTGAGCAGGTGGCGCGTGAAATGAACGGCAAGACCATGCCGCAAATCGGCAAGATTGAAGTGTCGATCTTCACCGAAGAACAACCGATGTGGCTGGCGTTCAAGAGTGGCCAACTCGATGAGTTGTATTCGATTCCGCAGCCGCTCTTGCGCGGCGTGCTGAACATGGACCCGAAGAACCCGCGTCGCGCCGCGCTCAAAGCTGAATATCGCAAGGCTGGCCTGAAGATCAGCCGGGTGCTTGATCCGGAAATGACTTACTGGGACTTCAACATGCAAGACCCGGTGCTGGGGGGCTTTAGCAAAGAGAAGATTGCGCTGCGCCGTGCCATTGCCATGTCGTTCGATACCGATCAGACCATTCGCGATATCCGCCGCAATAACGCGGTGCGCATGGAATACACCATTCCGGAAGGCGTTGTCGGGCACAACCCCAATTTCCGTTATCAATACGAATACAACCGTCCGCTCGCCAACGCCTTACTCGATCAGTTTGGCTACAAAATCGGTCCGGATGGTTACCGCACTACGCCGGATGGCAAGCCCATTTCCATTGATTTCCTGGGTGATGCGTCGGCCGTGGGCCGCCAATGGAATGAATACTGGCAAGAGGCGCTGGATTCCATCCACATCCGCGTAACGTTCCGCCCGGTGACCTTCAACGATCTGCTCAAGGCCATGCGCTCTTGCACTTATGGCATGGTCGGTGCGGCCTGGATTGCCGACTACCCGGATGGCGAAAACTTTGTGATGCTGAACTACAGCAAGAACATCGGCGCAGAAAACACCGCGTGTTACAACTCGCCGCGCTACGACAAGCTGTATCTGGAATCGCAAAAACTGCAAGACAGCCCGGAACGCAATCACCTGTATGACGAAATGAACAAGGTGATGATGGAAGAAACCCCGTGGCTGCCGGGTGAAACCCGCTTCCGTAACCGCATGATGCAACCCCGCGTGCTGGGCGATGAGGTTCACCCCATCTTCCAGGTGTCCTGGCGTTTCATGGATATCCAGAAGTAAGAGCCTGTTTATGATCTTCGCGCGCCTGCGCCGGGCCATTAAAAGGTCAGGCACAAGGCGTACGACGCAGCCAATAGCCAGTTATTGGCGAGGAGTACAACGCAGTGAATGACCTTTTAATGGCCCGGCCCTTCGGGTTCAAGACGCAAGCGGCACGCTACGGCGTTGCAAGCCGCTTGCGGTACCAGTACCGCGGCGCGACTTGCGCCTTGTATCGCACCGCCTGCGTCATGAACGCTGGCGTGCAAAGACCATAATCAGGCTCCGGGAGCCGCCAACATGTTCGCTTATATCGTTCGCCGCGTACTGCAAATGATCCCGACGCTGTTCGGGGTGATGTTGCTGGTGTTTGTCCTGTTCAACGTATTTGGTGGCGACCCGTCGCTGGTGCTGGCTGGCAAGCATCTGACGGCCGAATCGCTGGCCAATATCCGCGCACAGCTAGGGCTGGATAAAAGCCAGTTCGCGCAGTTCATGATTTTTGTTAAACAGGTGCTGACGCTCGATTTCGGCACCTCCTGGTCTACCCAGCAACCGGTGTCCGACATTATTGGTTCGCGCATTGGCCCATCCTTGTTGCTGACGGGCTCGATGCTGGTGGTGGATTTGTTGATTGCCATTCCGCTGGCCGCGACCGTGGCGTATTTCCGCCGCGGCCTGACGGACCGCATTGTCACCATCTGCTGCACCATTGCCATGTCGGTCTCCGCACTGGTGTACATCATTGCCGGTCAATACTGGCTGGCCTACAAGTGGGGTTTGTTTCCGGTATCGGGCTGGGGTAATTCGGCGTTCCACAATCTGTGGTACTACGTGCCGCTGCCGATGTTGATGGGTTTGATGGTGTCGTTGGGGCCGGATATCCGCTTCTACCGTTCTTTCTTTGTGGAAGAACTGAGCAACGATTACGTGCGCACGGCGCGCGCCAAGGGTTTGTCTGAGCGTGTTGTCATGCTCAAGCATGTACTGCGCAATGCACTGATTCCGGTGGTGACGACGGTGATGATGTCGCTACCGTATCTGCTGATTGGTGCGCTGGTGCTCGAAACCTTCTTCAGCATTCCGGGTATGGGTAACGCGGTGGTGCTCGCTGTGAACAACAGCGACTTCCCGATCATCAAGGCCATTACGGTGTATATCGCACTGGCCACCATGGTCTTTAACCTGCTGGCCGATCTGATCTACAAGCTGATCGACCCACGCGTGCAACTCAAGTAACCGGAGACACAACATGACAAGTACTGTACAGGCTGCTCCGGCCATGAATAGCACGCCGGAAGTGCATCGCGGGTTCTGGGCGCTGGGCTGGCGCCGTCTGAAACGCGACAAAATTGCGATGGTTTCGTTGATGGTGGTGGGCGCGTTCCTCGCCATTGCCATTGCGGGCTGGTTCAACATCATTGGCGATGGCTGGCGCAAAGAAGTGGCCGTGCCGTATGCGCCGCCATCGTGGCTGGCCCAGAGCGCAGATGAAACGCTGCCGCCCGCTGAAGAAGAGGCGGGCGCCAGGAGCGATGCGCCCATCGTCACCATGACCGAGGCCGAAGACCCCATCGGCAAGGAGCTGGCCATTGCGCGCCAGAACATGGGCAAGTACGCCTCGGTGGAAACGCCGCTACGAGAGTCGCTGCCGTTTGGCGGTGATCTGCGTGGCCGTGACGTCATCGTCAAAACCATCAAGGGGACATCGACCTCGGTGTTTGTCGGCATCTTTGGTGCGCTGTTCACCTTGTTGCTGGGCACGGTACTGGGCGCGATCTCTGGTTATTTTGGCGGCAAGGTCGATGACTTTTTGAACTGGTTCTACAGTGTGTTCACCAGCGTGCCGGACATGTTGCTGCTGCTGTCGTTTGCAGCTGTGGCTGGCCGCGGTATCAAAACCATCATTATTGTGATGGCGCTCACGAGCTGGACGGGCACTTATCGTCTGGTGCGCGCCGAATACCTCAAGCTGAAGAACCGCGAGTTCGTCCAGGCCGCCAGTGCGATTGGCGCCAGTGATACCCGCCGTATCTTCGTGCATATCCTGCCCAATATTTCGCATTTGTTGCTAGTGCAGTTCTCGCTGCTGACGGTGGCCTTGATCAAGTACGAGGCGATCCTCTCGTTCCTGGGTTTTGGCGTGGGTGTCACCCAAGTGAGCCTGGGTTCCATGCTGGCCGAAGCGCCGGCCGAACTGGTGCAAGGTGTCTGGTGGCAAATGGTGGCGGTGACGATCGCGATGTCACTGCTAGTGACGGCATTCAGTCTGTTGGTTGACGGACTACGCGATGCTTTCGACCCCAAAGCCAATAAGTAAGAGGACCGACACCATGAGCCAACAAGAAACCCTCCTGTCGATCCGCAATCTGAATGTGCGCTTCAAACAGGAAGACGCCGAGCCGTTTCATGCCCTCAAAGGCATCAACCTGGATATCCCGAAAAACACCACGGTAGCGCTGGTGGGCGAGTCGGGTTCCGGCAAGTCAGTGACGTCGATGGCCATCATGCAGTTGCTGCCAGCCATGCAAACGTTGATTGATCCGGCCAGCCAGATCCTGTTTGAAGGCCGCAATTTGCTGGAGCTGGAAGGCGCCGAGCTGCGCCGCTTGCGCGGCAAAGACATTGCCATGATCTTCCAGGAGCCGATGAGTTCGCTTAACCCGGTATTTACCGTGGGCGACCAGATTGTCGAAACCCTGATGCTGCATGCGAAACTCTCGCGCTCCGCGGCCGCCAAACGCGCGCTGGAGTTGTTGATCGAGGTTGGCTTGCCTGACCCGGAAAAGAAGATCAAGGCTTATCCGCATGAACTCTCTGGCGGCCAGCAACAACGGGTGATGATTGCCATTGCCATCGCGTGTGAGCCCAAGTTGTTGATTGCGGATGAACCGACCACGGCGCTGGACGTAACCATCCAGAAACAGATTCTGGAGCTGATTGCCAAACTACAGGCCAGGCGCGGTATGTCCGTGCTGTTCATTACCCACGATCTGGGTCTGGTGGGCGAGTTTGCCGACAAGGTAGTGGTCATGCGCCACGGTGAAATCCGTGAAAGCGACGACGTAAAACAGATTTTTGAAAACCCGCAAGACGCCTATACCAAGGCCCTGCTGGCTTGCCGTCCGCAACTGGATCACCGTCCGCTGCGTTTGCCGGTGATTGATGACTTCATGAAACCAGGGGGCTACGTCTCGGCTGGCGAGCGCCAGCGTGGTTACAGCGGTGATGATGAAATCGTGCTGGATGTCCAGGGGCTGGCCAAATCCTTTGATATCCGCCACGGGTTGTTCGGCAAAAAACAGTTCCATGCAGTGAAAAATGTGTCTTTCAAACTGGCACGAGGCAAAACGCTGGGTATTGTGGGCGAATCTGGCTCTGGCAAGACGACGGTGGGCCTGACCCTGGTGCGTTTGCATCAAGCCACGGGCGGCAAGGCGCTGTTTGAAGGTAAAGACTTGCTGGCGATGTCGCCCAAAGAGTTCCACGCTTACAAGCGCCGTATCCAGATCATTTTCCAGAACCCGTATGCCTCGTTGAATCCGCGCTTTACGGTTGAGCAAATTCTGTCTGAACCCATGATGCTGCACGGTATTGGCAACAACCCGGCAGAACGCCGCAAAATGGCGCAAGACCTGCTGGACCGCGTGGGATTGCCGGCACGCTCGCTGCTCAAGTACCCCCACGAGTTCTCTGGCGGTCAGCGGCAGCGGATTGCAATTGCGCGCTGCCTGACCATGAAGCCGGAAGTGCTGATTTGTGATGAATCCGTCTCGGCGCTGGATGTCTCGGTCCAGGCCCAGGTGCTCAACCTGCTGCAGGATCTGCAGGATGAATTCAAGCTGTCATACCTGTTCATCTCGCATGATCTGGCTGTCGTCAAACATATCTCGGATCAAGTGCTGGTGATGAACAAGGGCGAAGTGGTGGAGCAAGGCAATGCCGATGCGATCTATCGCCAGCCCCAGGAGAGCTACACCAAACGCTTACTGGATTCCATCCCGCAGGGCTGGACCGGTGGCGCACCCGTGCTGGCTTGATTCGTGCGGCTTGAAAACAAGGCCCGGCTTATGTCGGGCTTTGTTTTTTTGATACAGAGGTATTTGCGTTTTGCGCTGCATCAAGTCAGGATGATCTGCCCTGAGGAGGATCGCATGACGCATATCGAACGCCATTTCGACCCCCGTGCTTTCGCCGAACAACTCGGCGCATGGCTGGGCGACAACTACGCTATTCATAACCAGCTTTACAACGGCGCATTGCGCACTACCCCGGCATTGATGGTCGCTCATGATCGGCGGCTGTATCTGATCAAGCGTGGTCATGCCATTGTGGGCGCATGCCTCACAACGGGCCCCGATCCCCGGTTATCGCTCATCGTTACCGATCTGGATGAAGCAGCCTGTGTGGCGCTGGTGGCTGAACTGGCGAGTGAGGGCCTCACGCCGACCGATATTGTCGGCCCGGCGCCCAACGCGCGCTTGCTGGCCGCGCACTACGAACAGAGTCACCGCACCGAAGTGCACGCTGCGTTGGGTAACTTTCAGTTGTTCGGGTCACCTGTTGGTACCGCTGCGGCGGGGCGGTTGCGTCCGGCAACGGAAGAAGATCGCGCCTGGCTGATCCAGCACTGGATTGATTTTGCGCATGAAGCCCATATCCCCGAGCCCGATGAACTGGTGGCAGAGCGTATCCAGGCGCAACTGGAATCTCCGGTACAAACGCTGTGGATCTGGCAGGTCGATGGTGAAGATGCCGCCTTTTGCGCGGGGTCATATCAACCACCGTTGTCCCGGGTCGGCCCGGTCTACACGTTGCCTGCGTTTCGTGGCCGTGGCTGTGCCGGTGCCATGGTCGCGGCGGTCTCTCATGTTGCGCTTGATCGGGGGATCAAAGACCTGTTCCTGTTTACCGATCTGGCCAATCCGACCAGCAACGCCGTGTATAAACGCATCGGCTATGTACAGATTGGTGAACACCTGCATGTGCGCCTTGTTGCTGAAGCAGTGACCGTGCAAGTTTGATGAAGCAGGCAGATTACACATGCAGATGCGGCGGCGGGATCGACATGCGGAAGGGGATGAGGCGGCATTACAGGCCGTGTTCGACGCCGCCCCGACGTATTCCCTCCTGGTAGAAGGACAACTGCCGCAACCAGACGCTGCGCGGCAAGCGCTGGATGCATTGCCACCAGGCGTTGGATATGACGACAAATTTGTTCAATTGCTGATCGATGGTTCGGAGGTCATTGGTGCTGTGGATTTGATTCGCGGCTATCCAGATCGCCATTGCGCCTGGTTGGGCTTGTTGTTGCTGGTAGAAAACCGGCAGCGGCAGGGGTGGGGTGCCAAGGCATTTGAACAAGTGCTGCACACGGCACACCGTTGGCAGTGTACGGAGATGCGGCTCGGTGTCGTGGCTTGTAATACCGTGGCGCTGTGTTTCTGGCAGGCCCTCGGTTTTGTTGAAATCGAGCGCAGGGATGTAGACGGTTATACCGATGAGGTAATTGTCATGCGCCGCGCTTTGTAGCCCGTCTTGCTGCCGGGGCTGGCACGGGCGCCTGGCGGGGTGGCGATGTGGTCGGCAGGTTTTTTTCTACCCGTTCTTCAACGGCCTTGAGCAAGCGGGCGCCCATGATGGTGCAATACAGATTCAGCGCGAACATCGGCGGTAGCAGGACATACCACTGCAGTTGCAGATCATTCAGCAAGCCGACCGGAGCGTACATCAAGGTGGCAGATATGCCTTGGGCAAAGAAGACATAAATGGCGTTACGGCCCATCCACAGTAGCGGTTTGCGGGTGAACAGCCATGCCACCGGGCGCAAACGTACCATCAGTAAAAGCGCGCACACGGATAACCAGGAAGCAGCAAAGTACAACGCCTGGGGCGGAAACTTGTAACTTTGCAGGTGGATCAGTGCATTGCGTAAATCCGGGGTACAACACAGTTGCCAGATTGCCTGTAGCGCAATCAAAGCCGACCAGTATCCGGGTAATTGTCCTGTGGCATGGCAGTAACCCAGCAAAAACAATGGCAGGTAAAACATGCCGAATGCCACGACGGGTAGCCAGCCTGCGCTCCAGTCCGCATCCGGTGCGAGTTGCGAGAAAAACAGTGCGGCAACCAGAACCAGTGCGACGGGCAGGGCGGCCCGTTCATGAAACCAGATCAGCGTGATGGCAACGGCGCTAACGCCAAGATACACACGCATGAACCACATCGACCCCATCACCGCGTCATCCCATTCCGCTTTGTGATAGTCGTGCAGAAACCACTCTACAAGGCGTATGGGCGGCAAATGATGCCCGGATAGCAAGTAGCCCAGCCACACCAGTGCGACAAATACCATATAGCGCCGCTGCAGGCGCCACAGGTTCTGCCACGCTTTTTGCGGGCTGGGGACCTTGCTGAAAGACCAGCCGGCAAGAAAAAAGAACAGGGGAACATCCAGCCACAAGCAGGCGCCATGCAGCCACGCCGGTGTATAGCTGTCACCACTCCAGAAAACAGAATGGATAAAGACCACGGAAACAACGGCCAGGCCTTTCAATCCATCCAGCACGAGATCACGCGTCATCCTTTACCTTTTGTTTGCTGGCCTCATCTGGCCTAATTCTGTCGCAGGCGGTCCTTGATCGCTGCGGATTGAAACTTGTCGCTGGTCACCATGTGCGAGGACTGGCTGGTGCACATGGTGGGCATATCCTGGTTGCGGCGATACAGCCGTACTTGCTGGTCGACTGATTGATACACCAGCGAGGCATTGTTCAAAACGCGCTGGGTATCCTGGGGTGAGACCGGATCGTTCTCACGCGGCTGCCCCCATACCAGAACGTAATCAACCGGTATGCCTGTTTTCTGCTCAAAGCGGCCGACGTCCAACCGCTGGACATTCACGGCGGTTTGCTGGGGTTCCCAGTGATACAGCAACTCCTGGGTGTCATGACCAGGCCGGAACTGGATGGGATAGACACTCAAGCGAGCCAGGAAATTGAACAGCACCACCCGGTCCCGATCCAGTTCCAGCCGGTTTGTCGCCTGAAACAATGGCTCGTAGCCCACCGGATTGGGGATTCCTTTCTGATCAAACTGGGTGGATGACTCGATCACCGGAAGGACCGTGCAGTGGGCGCCGATCTGACCATCGATGGCAGACAATGCGGTCAGTTGCTGGCGTACCTGACCTTGTGCCGTCCAGGTCTGATAAAACTGTACAACCAGCATGATGACCGCGAGCGTGGCCAGGCTCCAGCGCATCCACGACTTGTTGATCAGCAGCGCAGCGCACGGTAACGCCCATAACATGGGGAACAACTGGGCGCGCAGGAAGTGGGTCCAGCCACCGCCAGATACGTCAGGCACGACCAGGCAAAACCCATAGAAGAACAACAGTGTCAGGCCGACGCCCGTAAACAGGGTAGCGTCACCACGCAACAGGTGATGGCGTTCGCGCCAGATTTTGTACACGGTAGCCAGCAATGTGAGCAGCATCAGGGCCATCAAGCCATGTGGCAGCAGCAAGTTATCGCGTGATTGCAGGCGGAACAGCTTGCCGCGCGCCATAGAGAAAACCCGGTCGTGGAGCTTGGGGCCATATTCGGTCGGGTAGCCGTGCTGGCGTAGCGCAAACCAGGCCATGAGTGGCAGCGGTAAACACAGGGCGAGTACCACACAGCCGCTCACGGTCCAAAGTGCCCGGCCACGCACGCCGGCGTGCCAGTCGCCAAGCAGACGTACAATCTCCAGCGCAATCAGCGCCAGAACGGCCATGATGAAACCGGCAGCATGGCTCAACAGGGTGAGCACCAACACCACACCGAGCAGCAACCCCCGCCACAGTTTTGGGTGCTGGCGCAGGTCCAGATACCAGCCAATAGCCAGGAAAAACCCGGTCAGCGAAAACAAGAAATTATATAAACCCAGGAAAAACAACTGGTTGGCTAGCAGGGGCAAGGCAAACAGGGCTAGCCAGGCGTTGTCCGGGTTGATCTTGCGCAGTGCATACCATGCGGCCACCGCCGGGCCGACCAGGCACAGAGCTTGCAGAATGGCCTCGGCCCGATCAGGTGCCACAACGAGGATCAAGCCCCGCAGGATGGCGTAAATCGCCATATTGGGCTGCAGCGTACCGGCGGACATATACATTTGCGACTGCAACGGCCAGTCCGCGTCGCCAATATGACCCAGCATGTCTGCGAAGGACAGGTGGATAGGCCCGTCGTTGGTGGCTAGCGGACCCAATGTGATCAGTACGGCGGCGTACACCACAACGACGGCCAAAAACAAGCCGTGTCGCCGTAGCAGCGTGTCCGGAATTGTCATGCGCTTTCCTGTACAGAGGCACAATACATTTGTGCTTTGTATTGGCGATATAACCAAGAAAGTTTCAGTTTGTCACGACTGACTTATTTTGCAAGCAATATTTTGTGCGTCGCACCAATAGTCGGAACGTGAGTCGCTGTATCACGGTGTGTCGCCGGTGTAGTGCTCCGGGAATTGCACTCGCACCGGTTCGCCATCACTGCGCCAGCCATGACAGGAATCAATCAGCCGCGCCAGCAAGCGTGCCTGTGCCGTGGTGCGCGGCCCGACTGCCGGTTGCGGCGCCTCGCGCTTGCGCAAGCCGGAAGACACGGTCTGAAAAGCCACCGTGGCCATCGGCCCCAGTAGTTCTGTGATATGGGTACAGCCGTCCCGGCCTTTGAATAACTCACGCACCTTGCGGTTAAAACCAGGCCCGATACGCAGACCCACAAGGCGTTGATAAGATGCGGCGATTTCCGGGCAAATGGTGTACGGGGAGTGCGTGGTGGCGGCTTCGACGGCAACAATCTCGTATTGATCGCTGAGCGTCAGCCGGACATGCATCAGATGCAGTGGTTCACCTTCCGGCAGTTGCCGTCCATCGTAAAACGAAACCGGATAACCCTTGGTATCCGTGATGGATGCTTCGATATCCCACAACCCATCATCGCGCAAGAAGCCCTCACACTGGATCTGACGGGTGTGGTAGTGCTGACGGGCAGCGGGCGGGCTCAGTGGCATAAGCGGTCTCTTCAAAAACAGCGGCGATCAAGGCATCCGATTGTGCGCGCTGCCCACCAGGCAGGCCATTGCAGTTTGCCCCTGGCAGCGCGTTTGATACACGCTAGAGATAGCGGGTCCACAACACTTTTGAGGTCACACTGGTCGCACTGCTGCTTCCGCTGCCTGTGCCCAGACCCGCACCCGGTTGATAGGCTGGCGGCAGGGTACTGAGGTTGATCGTTGTGCTGGCGCCCAGGCTGTTGGCGGCGGTGCCGCCTGAAGCCGTCACATAACCGTAGATGGTGGTGCTGCCGTTACTGTTGAACTGGTTATTGGCCAGAATGCTGCCGTACACCACGGTGCTGGAACCCAGTGAGACGTTACCGCCGGAGTACACCCCGTTGGTGGCACTCCCGGCGAGGAAAGCGTAATTGGCCACAGCCGTGGCGCTGTAGTTGAAGGTGGTCGGGCTGGCCGCAGGTGTACACAAATTGGTGGGCCAGCGTGTGGCAAAGTTGTTGTTCACGCAAATCCCGGTGGGCGCGTAAGTGGTGCCATTGACCACCCCGTTGTAACCGGCAAAGGCAGGTGCATAGACCACATCACTGCCGCTGGTAGAAATATTGCCGGTCGCGATAAACGTGTTGTAGTACACGCCGTTGCCTACGGTCAGATTGCCACGGAACCAGGCTACCCCTTGGGCAATGCTGGAGCCGTTGATGTTCCACATGCTGGTGCTGGTGGTGTAGCTAAAGCACGGATTGCTGGTGGAATACCCTTTGCAGATGGTCGCCGACGAGCCCACCGCTGGCGTGCTGCAGGTGGGGGCAGAAGGCGTTGAGCCGCTGGCCAGTGCCGTACACAGATAGTCTTGATGTGTGCTGTCGTAGTTACCCAGATAGTAGGTGCCAGCGGTAATGCCGTTGACATTGGCCACGGTCACCTTGCGGTACCCGCTACTATCAATATCAAAAATGTAATTGGCGACTGACTGCAGCTGGTTGGCATCGATCTGCTGGGTGGTCAAAGACACCGGGTTGATCGCCACCGTGTAATTGGGCTGTACGGTGACATTTACGCCGTTGTTCCAGCTGGGTTTGGAAAGTGTGCCTCCGATGATGCCACTCGTCACTGTACCGCTGCTGGATACGGTCAGATTCTTTTGTGCGTGCAGCGTGCCGATCGAGTTGCTGTCCATGCTCACACTGCCCTGCGTGTTCACCGTGTCGGCATGCGCTGCGCCAGTGAGCGAGACATCGCCAATCGCATTGATCGACACCGCGCTGGCGCTGCCGCTTAATGCCACAGAGCCGTTGGAGTTGATCGTGCCCACCTGCGCACTGCTGCCCAGCGCGACATTGCCGGTGGCATTGATCACCTGCACCCCGGTCAGCGAAATGCTGGTCGCAGTAAATGAACCATTTACGTTGATGACCGCGTTGGAGGCGGTCGTGGTGGATGTCGAGAAATTGATACTGCCACCCAGGGTGACGTCATGATTGAAGTTGATGGCGTTGGTAATGCTGTTGCCCGTGCCCGAACTACCTGCAATGACGCAGTAAACTGCTTGAACAGTTGAGGTCGCGCCCCCGCTGCTACCGGTAAAGTTGGCGGTAACCAGCGTGCCTTGTACTGAGCCGGTCGCCGCAGACGAGACACAACTGGTTGATGTCGAATTGACCCCCGCCACCAGACCACTGATACCTGGCAAACCGCTGAGGGAGATCGCACTGTTGACAGTCAGCGCGCTGGCCGCAGTCTGCCCAGCCTGATACAGGTACTGCCGGAATGCTTCTACGCCCGTCCAGGCTTTTAATTGCGCTTGCGTGGCGCTATGCGCAGTCAGCGAACTGTCTTGCTCGCTATGGACGTAATACATGGTGCCAAGAACGGCCGCACTGAGCGACAAGCCAACCATCAGCACCAGCAAAATGGCGGCGATCCCGCGTTGGGTGTGCATCCGGGCAGAGAGAGAAGGGCGCTGACGCATGGCCATACTCATTGGGTGAAATTGGAAAGGCAGCTAGACCAGCTATTACCACCGCTATTGGTCGACCAGTTCATCTGTACGGATAATCCAGCGCTGGCAGACTGGCTGCTGGCGAGGCTGGTGACGGCAGAGGCCGCAGTCTGGGTGAGCGCGGCGGTGTTGACCTCTGCCCCGAAGGGCCAGCACACCCCGGCAGTGGCACTGGCCGTAAAGGTCACCGCTGCCGGCAGGCCACTGGCCAGCACGGTGGTACTGCTCCAGGTGGTGCTGTTCCATTTGCTTGCCACCGGGTTGCAATTCGAACTTGCTTGTACCAGCGATAACGACCAGGTCACCGGCAAGGTCGAAGACGCCTGGCTGGACTGGCTGATCAAGCCCTGGCAGACCCAGTTGGCGGTGCCGGTGGGGTTGGTATTGCTATCCCAATAGATTGCCGTGCCTGTAACGGAACCGCTGCTGGGGATGGTTTGGGCTGTGCTCACGCCGCTGGCGGTATTGACGATGACAAAGTCGCTGGTTTTGCTGGCGCCACTGACCCCGAATCCGGCGCTTTGCAGCAGATTTTGCGCGGTCAGAAACCCGGTTGTGGCTTGCCGGTCTTGCGCTGCCACCGGTTGCATGCCGCTGACTGGATCGAAAGTCAGACGTGCGCCAACCCGGTACAACGCCAACATGGCGATAATGACCAGCAGCGACACCACCATGCCAACCATCAAGCTGGTCAGGGTCCAGCCGCGCTGAGACGCCGGGTGCCGGATCATGAGCCGTTTCCAAGCGTGAGTGAGCCGCCCAGCAAACCGGCGGTATCGGTGGTGCTGGTACTCAGCTGTGGTACGAACACCGGTTGGGTGCTGCTACCGACCGAGACTGAGCCCTGGATGACATTACAGGTGAAACTGGTGCTGGCATTGACCGTGCCGCTGCTGCTGAGCGGTACCGGAATCGGCGTGGGACTTGTGACGTTACACAAATTGCGCATGCCGCCCGTATTTTGCATCAGCTGGGTTCTGACCTGATTAATGACGGTGTTCTGAGCGTTCAGCGTGGTCTGACTGAGGGCAGAGCGCGAGAGCACGTAAGTCAGTCCGACACCGACGATTGCGACCAGCAACATGGCAATCAGTCCTTCAAACAGCGTCGCACCGCGTTGCAAGCGTACGCCGCCATATTGGCCGAACCATCTAGTTGAGCGTGAGCGCACTGGACATCCCCGTGACCTGGTAGCTGGCTGCAGTGCCGCAAGCGGTTGCGCCCAGCGTGGTGCTGACCGGCAAGCCGGCATTGTTGAGCGCCACGCACTGGGTTGCAGCGTTATTGAGCAGGCCGGTTGTGGCGGATGGCAACGTGCCGGTCCACACCGCACCAGTGCAACTAAAGCTGTTGGCCGGCGTGCGTGGCACATTGGTGGCACTGGCTGCCGTGGCATAACTGGCCTCCTGAACACAAATCACATTACCTGCGCTTAACAGTAAAAATGCGGCAGGCTCGCTTTGCAGGGCGCCAGCGCTATTGCGCAATGTGCGTGACTTGGCCATGGCCATGCCTTTGACAAACAGCGTCTGGCCCGCTTGCTGGTTGGATGAGCGCACCCACTGCATGGTCAGCGGTACCCCCATGAACAACAAGACAGCCAGAACAACCAGGCTGATCAGCAACTCAACCAGCGTAAATCCGCGCAAACGTCGCGTCGTCATCTGCGTTACCAGCTGGTCAACCCGCCGCAGGCCGGGCTGCCTGATCCTGCCGAAAAACTGCGCACGTTGGCATTGGTCATCGTGAGCGTGCAACCGGACACCACCTGACCGTTACGGCCAGCCGCCGTCAGGGTATAAGTTGGCGTCGTGCCGGATGTCACTGAGGCCGAATAGTTGAACATGGTCACTTCGGCCGGGCCAAAGGCCGTAAAAGAAGTGGTATTGGTACTGGAGCTTGTGGCCAGGTTTGACCCTGATGGATACGCCAGCGTCAGTTGATGCTGGTTTTCCATGACCAGTGCCAGCGCCACCAGATCAGCGCCAGCACCTTTGACATGGCTTTTGACGATGTAGTTACGGTAAGTCGGGACGGCTATGGCGGTGAGAATTGCCACGATGGCAATCGTGACGATCAGTTCGACCAGGGTAAAACCGGTGAAGCGATGCGGACGGAAAACAGGACGGGTTTGTGCGGTCATGGCGGCGATGGACTCTTTTTAATGTGGCTTCACAGGAGTAAAGACTGATCAGCGCGCCGCAAATTCCCTGGGTATCTGATCTTTAAGGAAACGGCCTGCTGCGATACTCCACAAGCTTTTTTATATATGCCAACGACTATACCGCCAGATAATCGCGGCCAGAACCGTACTTTTTATGAAAAGTGAATAAATCAGCCAAAAATCAGGCGTGATTTCACGTCATGAAGTGTTGAAGTCAGCTTTACGAATTAACGTGTTGGATCAGAAAAAGAATGGTCACTGCTTCGGCCGTCACCATCGCCGTGACCATTCAGGCGGGACATCAGAAGCGCACAATGCGTTGGCGATGAACCAGGAAGTCGCTGCCAAAAATGACGGATCGATCTTCAAAGTACGCCGTGGTGTAGCGCAACCAGCGCCGCATACCGGGCAAGTCGTGCAAGTCGTTCGTAGTGATAGTCGGGGCCGGCTCGGCCGACGGTGCTTCGGCCTGTTGCGGCAGGGCAAACTGGCCCGGGTATCGCAGTGGGCTCATGATGCGTTCTCCAGCAAACCACGGCGCTGTACGGAAAGGTGCATGGGGGCGGTGGCTAATACCCGGTGCACGGCGGTCTGGTTGCGGGCTTCGCGTAGCGCCTGACGAAAATCTCGCAGGTGCAGGGCTGATGCTACATCGGCCAGGGCCTGCAAGTGTTGCTGGCAGGCCCTGGCCGGCATCAGCAAGAAAATGAACTCGCTCAAACCTTTGCCATCCGGGGTATCGGCATCCAGCGGCAAGGTAGGCCGGATATAAATCATGACCGGATAGTCCAGACCTTCAATTCTCGCATGCGGAATGGCCACTCCGCGCCCCAGGGCGGTGGTGCCAAGGTGCTCGCGGTCCAGCAGCTTTTGCAGCACAAGGCTGGCGGGCAGGGCGTAATGGTGTTCGGCAAAGCTGGCCGCGTGTTCAAACAAATCGTTTACCGTACGGGCCGGAACATCCAGCAAGATGCTGGAGGGTGGGCAAAGATCAGCCAGTGAGGACATGATGTTTTCCTGTGTGGTGCGGGATGCCGGTACGAGGTACGCGTATCGGCAATGCCACTGTATGAAACGGCATATAAACAACGCGTAAAAAACCGGGGATGACGTCGTAAAAAGAGTAAAAACGCAGAGGTCGGCCTGCTGTGTAAAACGCCTGGCTAAAGGGCAGCGCTCTGCCTAAAGTGCGTGATGACCCTCTACCCGGAGACATCCTCATGGCAAGCGACAACACCTTTCATGGCTGGGCTGCACCCGCTGCTGGCAAACCACTGGAACAACTGGACTTTGACGCCGGCGCGCTGGGCGATGAAGAAGTGGAAGTCGAGATTGACTACTGTGGCATCTGTCATTCTGACGTCTCGATGATCGACAACGACTGGGGTATGACCACCTATCCGTTCGTACCCGGTCACGAGGCCGTGGGCCGTATTGTGCGGTTGGGGAGTCAGGCCAAGGGATTGCAGGTTGGCCAGCGTGTAGGGGTTGGCTGGAACCGGGGTAGTTGCATGCATTGTCACTCGTGCATTGGTGGCAACCAGCATTTGTGTAATGACGTCCAGCCCACCATCATCGGCCGTCACGGTGCTTTTGCAGACCGTATCCGCGCGCACTGGGCCTGGGCTATTCCATTGCCGGACGGCGTGGACCCGGCCGCAGCCGGCCCGCTGTTTTGTGGCGGTATTACGGTGTTTGCGCCGCTGGTGGTCCACAACGTCAAGCCGACCAGCCGCGTGGGCGTGATTGGCATTGGTGGTCTGGGGCATATGGCCATCCGCTTCATGAGCGCATGGGGCTGCGAGGTCACCGCGTTTACGTCATCGGCCCGCAAGCACGACGAAGCCCGCAAGCTGGGTGCGCATCATGTGGTGGTAAGTACAGACCCGGCTGAACTCAAAGCCGCTGCAGGGACCCTGGATTTTCTGCTGGTCACGGCCAACGTGAAGCTGGATTGGGACGCCATCATTGGCACGCTTGCACCGCAAGGGCGGTTGCACTTTGTGGGTGCCGTGCCAGAGCCGGTGCCGCTGACGGTGTTCACGCTTTTGCTCAAGCAGATGGATGTGTCTGGTTCGCCGACCGGGTCGCCTGCCGTGATTGCCGACATGCTGGCCTTCTGCGCCCGCCACGAGATTGTGCCAATGGTAGAGCATTACCCGATAGCCAGGATCAATGAGGCGCTCCAGCATCTGCGGGATGGCAAAGCGCGGTATCGGGTGGTACTGGATATGTAGCCCGGTTTTTTTGAGGGCCAGATGCGTGGTGTCTGTTGCGTTTGGCCCTCCTGACTGCCGTGTGTTTTCAACAAAGACGGGAATCCAGTCGCAAAACCGGCTGGAACCCAGGCACAGCAGTCTGCGGGGTGTGACCTGCCTGGTCAGTCATCAATCTGCCAGTACTTACCCCTTCAACGTCACGATTTCCTCAGCGACAGTCGGGTGCAGCGCGACGGTGTGGCGGAAGTCTGCCCAGGTTGCATTCGCGGTCAACGCCACGCCAATCAATTGCGCCATTTCCGCCGTGCCATCCCCCAGCAAGTGCAAGCCAACGACTTTGTCGCTCGGCCCGTCGATCAGCACTTTGACGAACACTTGATCTTCCAGACCGCCGAACAACTGGGTCATCGCCCGGAACTTGGTCTTGAGTACTTTCAATTGCGGGTAACGTTCGCGGGCGATGTGTTCCGGCAGACCGACAGTGCCGATTTCCGGCGTAGAGAACACGGCAGTCGGGACCATTTCGTAATCGAAATCAGGCACGGTCAATCCGCCGTAGAGACGGTCGGCAAAGGCCTGGCCTTCCCGGATGGCGACAGGCGTGAGGTTGAGCCGGTCAGTCACATCGCCAATTGCATAGATAGAGGGCACGTTGGTACGACCGTGACGGTCAGCCACAATTGCACCGTGTTCATTGGTTTTGACATCGACATTGGCCAGCCCAAGACCGCGCGTATTCGGGGCACGGCCGGTGCACAGCATGACGGTGTCGACATCCAGCGTGAGGCCATCGCTGAGCGTGGCGCGCAGGCCGTCAGCGATTTGCACAATGCGTTGCAGGCTTTGCCCGCGTACCAGCTTGATGCCGCGCCGTGCCTGATGTTCAGCCAGGATTCCTGCTACCTCGGTATCAAAACCACGCAAGAGATGATCACCCCGGATGACCTGCGTGACCTCGCTCCCCAGCCCGGCAAAAATGCCAGCGAATTCCACCGCGATATAACCCCCACCCACAATCAGGACGCGCTCGGGCAGCTCTGGCAGGTGGAAGGCTTCATCTGAGGTAATGGCCAGTTCATTGCCGGGGAAGTCTGGTCGGGTGGGGTGACCGCCGGTGGCAATCAGGATGGTGCCTGCGGTGACACGCTGGCCACTGAGGCCCAGCAGGATGGTGTGTGCGTCCACGATTTCCGCATGGTCAGCGTGAATGGACACACCGGATTTTTCCAGATTGGTGCGATAAATCCCTTCCAGCCGGTTGATCTCGGTGTCTTTGTGGGTGATCAGGTCATGCCAGTTGAAAACGGATTCGGTGGGTGACCAGCCATAGCCGCGGCTGGCTTTGAACTGGTCCGGGAAACGGCTGGCATACACCATCAACTTCTTGGGCACGCAGCCCCGGTTGACGCAAGTGCCACCAAAGTTGGCACTTTCGGCAATCGCCACCCTGGCGCCATGGCTGGCCGCAATGCGCGCTGCACGTACGCCGCCAGAACCGCCACCAATTACAAACAGATCTACATCAGGGTGTTGCATGTAAAGCCTCCCGTTCATCGTTACCGCGATTGTCTTGAGTGTTGGCCTAAAGCCAGACCGAACGCAAGCCGCAACCGGCCCACAGACAGATTGCCAGTGTGCATGACCGTGCTCTACGCTGCGGGTTTTGATCTCGCAGTCATGGAGCGCGGATGGGCAAGAACAGACTGGAAGCATTCAGCGATGGCGTGCTGGCCATCATCATCACCATCATGGTGCTGGAACTGAAAGTGCCGCACGGGGGTGAACTGTCTGCCTTACTGGAAATGTGGCCAGTGCTGGTGGCGTACATCCTGAGCTTTATCTACGTAGGTATTTACTGGAATAACCATCACAACCTGTTCCACGCAGCGACCTCGGTGAGCGGCGGTGTGTTGTGGGCTAATTTGCATTTGCTGTTCTGGCTATCGTTGATTCCCGTGACGACGGCCTGGCTGGGCGAACACCCGAATCTGGCCTGGCCGGCTGCGCTGTACGGCGTGGTGCTACTGGGGTCTGCGTTTGCGTATTACCTGCTGACCTGCGCGTTGATTGCCCGGCACGGCAAGCAATCAAAACTGGCCCGCTCATTGGGACGGGATATCAAAGGGCGGATTTCCATCGTGCTGTATGCGGCGGGTGTCGGCAGCGCCTTTATATACAGCGCGCTGGCCTGCGCGTTTTATGCCGGTGTCGCTGCGTTGTGGCTGGTGCCGGACAGACGCTTTGAACCAGCCCATGCCGTGGAAGAATAAACGGTACCCACTGCATGAAAAAAGCCGGCAATGTGCCGGCTTTTTGTTGCGCGTAACCGCTTAATTGCGCGGGAGTTCGCACACCTCAGAGACGATCTCATAAGAGCGCAGGCGCTCGGCGTGGTCATACACGGCGGCATTGATCATGACTTCGTTAACGCCATATTCTTCAATGAATTCATTGAGTTTGGCTTTAACGGTGACCGGGCTGCCAACAATGGAGGCGCCCAGTTGCGCCATGACTGAAGCGCGCTCATGCGGTTGCCAGTAGTCATCGATATTGGTCACCGGTTCTTCCAGCGGGCCAGGGTTGCCGCGGATCATGCCAAGGAAACGGCGCTGGGCCGATGTCGCCAGGAAGGCGGCGTGTTCGTCGGTATCGGCTGCAATCACGTTGATCCCGGCCATGGCATAAGGCTGTTCCAGCACGCGCGATGGGCGGAAGGTGTGGCGGTACAACTCAAACGCGGCCTTCATGTTGCGCGGGGCAAACTGGCCGGCAAAGGCAAAAGGCAAGCCCAGGTAGCCCGCCAGTTGCGCAGAGAACCCGCTCGAACCCAATAGCCAGATGGGCACATCCAGGCCTTCACCTGGCACCGCGTGAATACCGTGGGTACCACCGTGCAGATCAGGCCGGAAATACGCGCGCAGTTCGTCCAGCATTTGGGGGAACTGGTCGCCATCTGCGCCAGAATCACGTCGTAGCGCGCGCATGGTGGCTTGATCGGTTCCGGGGGCACGGCCCAGGCCCAGATCAATCCGGCCAGGGTAAAGGGATTCGAGCGTGCCAAATTGTTCGGCAATCACCAGCGGCGCGTGGTTGGGCAGCATGATCCCGCCCGAGCCCACGCGAATGCGTTTTGTCCCGCCCGCCACATGGCCAATCACCACCGCAGTGGCCGCGCTGGCAATGCCGCGCATGCCGTGGTGCTCTGCCAGCCAGTAACGATGAAAACCCCAGCGATCAGCGTGCTGGGCCAGATCTAGCGTATTGGCGAGCGCCTTGGCCGGGTTGGAGCCCGCCACAATGGGCGAGAGGTCAAGAATCGAAACCGGGATATTGATGCGTGTTGTCATGGTCTTTCCGGCAAGCAGGGAAGACGCATAGATGGGGCCGCAGCGGGCAATTGCAAGACGATCGGTCTAGTGACTGAATGAAGAATCAGATCACCAGTGAGACCGCCAGCGTCAGCATGACCCCACCGATAATGCCATCAAGCACTCGCCACGCACGTGGATTGGCAAACACGGGTGATAACAGTCGCGCGCCGTAACCCAGGCCGAGGAACCACAGCAAAGAGGCCGTCATGGCCCCGACGGCAAACCACGGCCGTGTAACGGGCTCTTGCTGGCTAGCAATTGAACCCAGCAGCACCACGGTATCCAGATAAACGTGTGGGTTAAGCCAGGTCAGCGCCAGAATGGTCAATGTGGCTTGTTGCCAGGTCAGCACCGCGACGCCGCCTGCCGCATGCAGCGCATCGGTAGCAAACGCCGCTCGCCAAGCGCGGATGCCATACCAGGTCAGAAACGCTGCGCCTGCCCAGCGGGCGACAGTCATCAACACGGGGCTGGCTTCGATCAACGCGCCAACACCCGCAACGCCTGCTGCCGTGAGCAAAACATCCGCCAGAATGCACAAGCTGACGGTCAGCCCCAGATGCTGGCGCGACAAGCCCATGCGCAACACATGCGCGTTTTGCGCACCGATGGCCATGATCAAACTGCCACCCAAACCCAGGCCTTTAAGCCACGCTGAAAACATCATCGCCGTGATCCCTTGATGCATTTGTTCTTGAATCTGGCCGGATTGTGAACGGCTTGCGATCTTCAGAGAAGAGTTATTAATATCTTTCAGATTGAATAAAAATGGCTAATGAAGGAGGGTGCCGTGAACCTGGACCACCGCCAGACCGACGCACTGCTTGCCGTGATCGAAACCGGCAGTTTTGATGCTGCCGCGATGCGTCTGCATATCACCCAGTCGGCAGTATCACAACGCATCCGCGCGCTGGAAACCGCACTGGGCCAGCCGTTGATCATTCGCAGTCGTCCGGCGCGCCCCACGCAACAAGGGCAGCGCTTGCTGCAATACCTGCGGCGCACGGCCATGCTCGACCAGGAACTGGCCGCAGAACTGGCCGACAACGCGCGTGCACCGCTGGTGGTGCGCCTGGCCATCAACGCAGACACGTTGGGTACCTGGTTTGTCCCCGCTGTCGCACCATTGCTGCTCAAAGAAAATGTATTGCTGGATGTGATGCTGGACGACCAGGACCACACCTTTGCCTGGCTGGAATCGGGCGAGGCGACGGGTTGCGTGACCAGCGAGGCTGAGCCCATGCGTGGTTGCCAGTCGTATTCCCTGGGCGTCATGCGCTATCACATGCTGGCCTCGCCCGAGTTTTACCAACGCTGGTTTGGCCATGGCTTCACCCGTGAAGCGGCGCGCAAAGCCCCGGTGATGGTGTTTAACCGCAAGGACTCGCTCCAGGCCGATTTTCTGGAACGGCGTTTTGGCCTGACCCGGGACGTCTATCCCAGTCACTACATCCCGTCTCATGACTCGTACTTTGCGGCAGTCAAGCTGGGTCTGGGGTACGGAATGATTCCAGAACAGCAATATGGTGATCTGGTGTCATCGGGCCAGTTGATTGATGTCGCGCCCGATCAGCCCGTGGATGTGGCGTTGTACTGGCATGCCTGGAAAGTGCAATCGCCACGGCTTGAGTCGCTGACGCAGCGGATTGTGGCGGCGGCGCGGGAGGTATTGGGCGGGGGTGTTACTGACTAGCAGAAGTCACCCGGGCGCGCCGTTGCAGGCGGGCTTTGTGGCAAGGCGACTGTGTAGCCCGGATGGAGGACTTCCGGCCGGGAATCCGGGGGGGGCTGGCCTGGTTTATGTTGTTGGGGATGTTAGCGCCTTGCGGCGCGGTTGTTTTTGATACCCGGGGTGCCGGGCCCACGTTACTTTCTTTGCTTCGCCAAAGAAAGTAACCAAAGAAAGGCGACCCCTAACGACAGCGCCCTACGGGTTCCCTGCGCTTCTCGCGAAGTCCGGCTGGCTCCAGGGAACTCGCTTCGCTCAAACACCCTTACGCCGAAACCCCGGCCCTCACTGCGATGCTCGGCGCTGCCGGAGGGGAGGCAGGTCAAAAGCAACTTCAACATCAAAAACAACCCCAACCCCGCAAACCACCTGCTTGCCAAGAACGGTTCACCACGCTCACCACCTCGTCATTCCTGCGGAAGCGGGAATCCAGTCCGCAGCCCAACGGGCCGCTTGCGGTGGCTTACCGCGACCGTCCTGAATTGTCCTGAGTAATATGCAGAGGTTGCAGCTGGATTCCGGCGCAAGGGGACCGCCGAGGACCGGAATGGCGAGTCAGTGGAATGCGTGTTGAATTGCCGTTGCCGTTGCCGTTGGTGTTGCTTTTGACTTTCCTCCCCCGTTAAAGCCAAGCGCCGAAGGAGTAGAGGGAGACTCAAGGCTCCCGACCGACTGAGGGCAGCCCGGAGGGCCGCAGGGCTGGGGTCACCACAGCCATCTCCCGTCCGGTGATAAAGATTTTTTCCGGCAGCTTGAAATGACGCAATTGCAGCAGTTCCAGCGGGCCGGCACCGCTTTGTGTACGAACGGCATAGCGCAGGTGGGTCTGCTCATCCAGCGCCCAGTCGATACGCCAGTCTGCACGGTCGACCTGTTCCACTTTTGCTTTATCCAGTAACCGGATAAAACCCCAGGTTCCGATGTATTTCTCTTGTTGCGTCGGCCCACCTTGCAACCGGTCCCAACTGAGCGCCCCACCGGTTTTGTCCGGGTCGCTGCCAGGCCAGCTGAAGCGTTCCCACGATTGCTGCTGGTTGAAGTAGTCCAGCGTCTGGCCGTCGATTGTGAGTTTGCTGTCGGTGAGCTTGGGATTGCCCATGGCCATGAGGTCAAAACGCACTTTGCCGTTGCCTTCGGCGTACAGACGACTGGACAGCCGTGACAGCTTGTTCAATGCATTCAGGAAGTCCACATTAAAGCGGACCGACTGGGCGTTGAGCGGATTCGGTACCCACTGGTCGCCTTCGCGTTTGAGCAATCCGCCCAGCTCCGTTTTGGCAAACTCGGCGATAACACCTTGCGGGGCGATGAAGCGGGCCAGTTCGGCCAGACCGACTTCCTTGTCCGTATCGTTGAACGGGTAGCGACCGCCCATGGCGCTGTTGAAGGGTATCCACACACTGTCGCACCACAGGCTGTTGAGGCTGGCCGAGGCAGGTTGCATCAACGCAAGCCAGGCCTGCTCGAGCGGTTTGAGGAACAGGTTGTCCCCCATGCCGGCATACCCACTGCCGAGGCTGGCCGCGACCAGCCGCGCTTCATTCCGAGCCTGCACCATGTCGCCCCCTTGCCCCTGGAACACGGCTTGGGCGGCTTGCAAGGCAAAGGCATCAGGGTCCGGTGCGGCGAGTGCTTGGTCGAGTACCAGCCGGGCGGTGCTGGCACGGTCGAGGTAACTTTGCAGGCTGAGTGTGGTGCCGGCGTTGCCACTGCCGCCACCATTGGCGCCAGAAGTGCCGCTTCCGCCATTGGTCTCGGGCCCCATCAGCCGCAGCAAGGGGCCAAAGGTGTCGGTCAGCGGACCAACGAGGGCTGTAATGGCAGGTTGTTGCGCCGGGTCAGCACTCTTGTTGCTAAAGGCATTTCTGGCTTTTTCGACCAGCGAGTCGGCCAGGTTGTGTTGTTGGGTTCCCGCCTGGGCTTGCCAGACAATGGTCTTCATCAATGCCGCGAGCGGTGATTGCTGAGCATCGGCATAGGTCCGTAATTGTTGCGCAGTACCGGACAGACCACTCTCCGGCACCCAGACCAATCTGTTGAGAAAGTTCTGCCAGGCGTAGCCGAAATCGGTGAAGTATCTCCGCGTCAGGCTGGCCTGGATGTCTTCCGGGGTTTGCGCCTGCTGGCTGGTTTGCTGGCCGAGCACCCAGTCGCCGCTGGTGCCGGTCTGTTTTGATAGCTGGACAATAGCATCACGCACATAGCCCTCATACGCCTGCCGGGTAAAGGTGCCCGGCAATCTACCCTGTACTGACCATAAACCACGGAAATCCCGGCCGCCAAGCAACTGGCCCATGGTCGGGTCTGGGTAACGTGCCTTGGTATCGGCCAGCAACTGGTGATAGAGCGTGTCATCGGCCTGCTTGAGGTCAATCAACCCTGAGAGGGTCTGGCGGGCGCCGAACAAGATGTCGTCATTTCCCGCCAGCTGCCAGCCTGGTTGTGCGGCCAGATGATTCGCATAAAAGGTGGCCACCTGGCCCACGGAATCCATCGGCAACGCGGGCCAGACCACCCTGCCGGTCTGCGCCAGGCGTGGGGCGAGAAACCCACCGTCAGCATGCTTGGCGTCACTCAGCATGAGCCAGGTCTTGAGGGTGTCGTAACCCGATTTGCCGATGGCTTCCGGTGAGTTGCTCTGGTCTTTGGCCTGGGGAGCCGTACTCGCGCTATCCCCCAGAACTTCAACTCCGTTGCCCCCATCCAGCGGTACGATGTTGAGCACCTTGAGCTGGGCAGCCAACTGTTGCTGCACCGGTTGTACCAGCCATTTGTTCGCGGCCAGGCCATACGGCTGCCACATCGCCCTCAGGAGCTGCTCGCTGTGGTTCAAGCCGAAACGGGTCAGCCACGGTGCACCGTGCGCCTGCTGGTATTCCAACAGCGCAATATCGCCCTGCACGACAATCATCGCCGGAAAGGCGGCCTTGAGACTGGCGGCGGTCTGCATCCGGGTCAGATTGCTGTGGACTTGCGTGACCCATCGTTTGTTCTGGGTGTAGGAGTAGCAGGTGCCCAAGCCCCACGGCACGGCGAGCATCGTGCCAATACAACAGCACCAGTCAAACGCGCTGAATGCCAGCCGGGGTCGTCTGGCCCAACGGAAAGTGCGCAGCCAGGACACGGGCAGGCGGATATCGTGCGCAGCATCCTGCGCACGCGACTGCAGAATGGCCTGGTCATCCCCCGTGCGGTCCGGCAACTGAATGGCCGGCGGTGTGGGGACAAACCACAGCCCATGAACCTCCTGCTGGCGTGGCAGGAACTGGGTCCACTGTGCCATCCACCGGCCCAGCGCACCCGATTGCTGTTCCAGGTACTGCGACAAAGCAATATCAAAGCAAGCCTTGCGGTCCTGGCACACCGCCGCCATGCCGGCTTGCGACAAGGGGGCAACCAGTCTCTGCACCAGCGCCCCGGTTTGTTGTGTGTCCTGGAGCACTGCAGGTGCGCAAGCCAGCAGGATGTCCGGTGCGTCATCCAGCCGGTAACCAGGTACGGCCGGCGCAAGCAGCGCATGGACCGGCAAGGCAAAGCCCGATGCCCTTGCCAGGTCCGCCACGTCACGACCATGTGCCGTCACCCCATCCGAAACCAGGATGATGCCCTCAGCTGGTTTGCGTATCGCCCCACGCAAACCCCGCCACCCTCGGGGCGGCACAATCTCTTTATCCCCCGCCCACACCAGCACGGCTTGCTTTGTATCCTGCCAGTGTTGCTCCACCAGAAACGGAAAATGCGCCTTCACCAGCGCCTCTGAGCCCATCACCAGCAACCACGGTTTGGACTGTCGCTCCAGCCAGGAATAGTGCGATTCGAGATAACGATGCAATGGCAGGAACGGGTCGGGTTTGGCGGGTTTGACGGGCTGTTTTTGTACCTTGCGCGCGTGCCAGTCCATGCGGTAACGGCTTTTACGGCGAAAGGTACCCCACAGGGCGATGAGAATGACGACACCCAGCAAACTGGCCAGCAACAGCATGATGGCGTGCTGCTTCTGCAACGGAGTGGGAAAGTGGTTATCGTCCGACCAGATGAAGCAGGCCGCCGCAATGGCGGCAATGGCAATCAGGACCAGGACGCCACGGACAACCTGGCGACGGCGGGGTGTAACTTCAGACATCAAAAGGAATCCGGAGCAGCAATATCGGGAATATCAAGAGAAAACCAAATCAGGCAGGTTGTGCGACAGGTTCTGCCGGCTCACCGGCATCAGCGGCATCATCCGGTTCGGCAACGTGCTGGACCGGTTCGACCACCATTGCCACCGCTTCGGGGTCGGCAGCCACGATGTACTGCACCTTGCCGTTGCCCTGACCGTGCTCCACCGCCGCAGCCAGAGCCAGCCAGCCGCCGGTGACATCGGTGTACCCCAGCGCAGTTGATACATCGATGCGCGGATGGTCATCCGGTGGCAAACCGATACCCGGCAACGCCGACAGCACCGATACTTGGGCGTCCTGGTCGAGACCGGAGAACCACACATGGCCGAGCAGCTCGGGCAACAAGCCGCCCCAGCGCAACGCGTATTCCATGGAGAGCGGTACAGGGTTATCCACCCGCCCCAGCAGTTCCGGCCGGTGCACCCACGCAATGGGCGGCAGCGCAAGGTGTTTGTCGTTGACATCCGGCCCCAGCAACATGGCCACCGCCGCATCACCACCGCGAGCAGGCGGCGCATCGAAACGGGTGACCGACACGACCAGCGTCAGCGGAAACGATTTGCCCGAATCCCGCTCATCCAGCCAGTGGTCCAGCGCCATCAGGCCGTCGGGGAGCAGTTCAGGCTCAGGGAGCCCGAGGTTTGCCTTGGTACACGCCTCCTGCCAGACCTTGACCGGGTCCAGCGCGCCAAGCGCTTCGTTGAAGGCCAGGCAAACCCGTAGGCGGGACACAGGCACTGAGCGCAATGCCTTGGCATGGGCAAGCGCCAGATGTTCATACAGTGCGGGTAATAGCACGGCGGCGGCGAGTTTTCCTGACGCAGGGGCATCTTTTGCTGGAGATGCAACATCTTTACCGCCGATTGCATCCCATTGGCCCTGCTGCTCCACCATGGCGTCTTCATCAGCCGGTACGTCCGCTTCATCCCAGGCACTGCTATATGCTGCGATAGCGGCTTCATCGGCATCCAAATCACTGGATTGCCCGCCATGACTCAACATACCCAGCAGGTTGGGCAAAAATGGCGCACAGGTGACATGCCCTAATCCATCGATATCAACGGTACTCAATGCGCTTTTATTGTCTACGAGTTGCTGTGCCATATGGCTCAGACCGAGTGGCGTGGCGTAAGCCATCTGATACAAGCGAATCGTCTTTTGCCCTCGGGTGGTTTCTTCATCCCAGACATCATCGTGGTCTTCGTTCCAGTCAATCACTTCGTTGTGCAACGTACCAAACACGACGTAATACAGAGCACAAAGACCCCCAAACACACAGCCAGGAAATATCGCCAGCCAGTTCCACCACTTGAGCGTCATGGTGGGCTTGCCCGCCGGCCAGAAGAAGGTCACGGCAGCCATACCGACCAGGGCACACAACAAAAACAAAGCCACCCACACCATCGGCCCCCATGGGCGCAACGTGAACACCTTGCGTGAAGGCAGGTCTTCCAGCTCAACCGGCATGACTTACAGCTTCCCTGCGTGCGGCAATGACGAAATCAACGTGCAACCGCAGGCACAACGATGGCCATGCAGTGCTATAGGAATGCCGTTGTCGGTCATGTGCTCGTCGCCCTCGGCAATGACATTGTCGCCGTGGCCTTTTTTAGGGCAGGTTACCGGGTCACCTTTACGGGCCAAGGGCCTGTTCTCGAAAATCATTTTGGGTGAGCCAGCCAATACTTCACCGCCACCAGTGGTTTTATCACCTACACGGATAAATGCTTGCATGCGAACGGTCCTTATTCAGAAAAGACTTGAGCGTAATGGACTGAATGGATATCTCCTTTTATCTCAACCTCCAAGCCCATGCAGCCGGTTTCGGGATTGATTTGAGCAAAAAATGCAAGGCTCTCTGTGCGGCCAAGGCAATCGTGTATTTGCGGACATATTTATTGCATGCCGTCATTCTTGCCGGCTCGGCAACGCCCTCTGTGACTACCTACCAAAATCGGCCCGTTTTGTAGGTGAGATACCCTGTGGATTCAGGTTTGTTGGAAGTGGCAGCCCAATCAATTTTGTAGGCGCCCTTGCCTGCATCCCAAGCAATGCTGTCGTATGGAGTACCAAGCTCTTCTGTTTTCAGCTCAACGTGATTAATACAACTACTCACCACTTTTTTCCCAACAATGGTTGCCCTATTGGCAGCCAGCCCGAAGATCCAAATACTATCTTCCGTACCTGCTCCACACGGACCCAGCGGGGTGTTTGGCCTGGATGGAGATTGGATAATTAGCGGAACGTAGATTTTATTTGCCTGCTCCACTGCGAGGTTTAAAACAGAGGCATATGGCCACTTTGGCGCATCTGGAATGCGAACCTTCCCTTTCTTACCCCGCAAGGTGTAGTGAAGCGTGTCGCCCTTCATAATTCCTTGGAACTCAGTAGCCGGTATCAGAACAGGGTTACCCGATATCACTGGGGCTGCACATGCCGGAAATGCCATCACGAAAATTAAGACCAGATATGCCGTCAGAAAATACATGCTTTGAAACCAACACCATGAAAATATAAAGATGAAATTTTACGCATAGAGTACCTGGGATCGATTGTTGATTTAGTTGTTCCGCACAATAGAATCAATAATTGACTTGAATCGCTTTACTTGTGGCGTCCAACACTTTTCGGTAGGCCGGCACCCATTAGCTTTTCCAAGTAGACCACTTAGCACAACAGTCTTTTATTTTTTTGTCAATACAGCCTTGTAATATTGGCTATCCAACCCATTCTTCGGTCCATCTGCCGCAACTAAAAAAGTGCTTTCAAACAGGATCCACCCCCTGATTTTTTCTTATAAACCTTTTCGGTAAATTGCCCCAATACAATCCCCGATTCCGTATCTTCATTAATGTCATACATCGCAGAATACTGCGCGCACTTCAATAAATTTGAACTGAAAATATTGACTTCATCAGTCTCGTAATAATTAAGCTTTCTTAATTTAACTGTATACGATACTGGCGGATACGATGATGGAGAAATAGAAAATTCTCGTTTGTAATCAGTTGAAGGATAGTGAAATGTCAACTCATGAGACTGGTAGACATAATCCACTTCCGCCATAGCTGGCCCAGAGCCAATAAACAGAAAAGCTATAGCGTGGAAAAAATTTCCCATCATACACTTCCCTGACTTCATAGCTAAGATTAAAAAAACAGCTATCAATCGCTATTTGCAGCCTTTGAATTTGTACATATCTATATAGAAACTTGCAAATCGCCCGGACTTTGTCAAGGTAGGCTCGGCTACTTGACTTACCCCTGCCATATAACAACCGTCGGCTGACAGGCTGACAGTCGAGAGAGCGGTACTTAGTGGTATTGTTCTTTTCATACCATTAAAAGAAATAAAGTACGAGCCCCCCCCCCTTATCAGAGGCATTCGTCTGAGCCGCACCCTCTTGGTGAATCAGCTGGGGCATCTGCTTGTTTGATGAATACGCCTTATTTGTACTTAGATTAAATTCAAAGCAAAAAGTTGGGCTATCGATAGCACATACTGTTGCTGTTTTCGCATCGCTGGACAGTCTCCCTTCAGAGTCGCTTACCCCCCCAACTGGCTTGTAAATGCTGAGCTTGGAAGATGAAAAATCGCCATGGATCAACTTATACACTGGGCGCTCTCCTGGTTTTTTTATCGTGAGCGCCTCCATCACAAATCGAGACATTTTTTTATTAGTATCCAATATATTGGTTTCTCGTGCATCGACTTTACCTGCACCTATTTCATGCCATTTTAGTTCTTTACCGGAATTGCATTTTTTAATGTCTGCGTATAACCAATATCTATTGGCGTGAAAAACAAATTCAGAATCAGAGCTAAAAGAAAATCCGGAAAAATACTCACTTATCGTGGGGAGAATGCACCTCTCCTCATCTTTTCCAGCAACCACATCCATAACATGAACCTTTCCGTTTTCACTTATATAATAAAGCACTCCAGTGTCTTCCATTTTGATGGCTGCTGGCCCATCTATTTGGTATCGTCCAAAAGGCACATATTGTGGGTTTCCGGCAAATGCATTTAGTGAAAATGTCGGAAAAAAAATAATTACAACAAATATTGCTAAATATTTAATATTCACAACAAAATTTCCTTCGCAAGTCTTGTGGCATCAACTCGCAACTCTAATGCGCTAGACCCACCGTTAATTGCCTTAGTCACGGTTTCGATAATTTCTTTTTCTGTTTTTTTCTCCGCAAGTGTTGTGGCTATTCCCCTGTCTGAGTCCATTTTTGATTTTGTCTTTGCTCGCTCGGATACCAGATAAACCGCACCACAGTCGATTGCGCTATATGCATCGATTGAGATTTTTTGCGGGTCATCTATAACGGCCGGGCGCTTGCGCATACCAGCGGCATTCTGTGCGATCCATTGAGGATCGTTCCACCAGTTTTCATCAAATGGTAAAACCGGCCAACCCCGATAAACCCAGTAATTTGCGTAAAGCGCTCGACCGGTAATTTGCTTAAATCCGCGTCCTCTAAATTTTTGGGCATCAACATCCCCGCAGTTCCCATTAAACCAGCTGTACGACCTTTTACCCCCCCTAGGTTCTTTGTAGTAGTTGTTCTGTTCTTGTGGCTGAATCTGCCCATACCAATGCCCGAGTAAATCCTCAGAAACCATGTCTGGTAATTTTGCATTTATTGCGGTAGGAGTATGAGTGCCTTCAACCATCTGGCAAAACCGATTGGATTCGATTGCTCCCTGCCCAAGGAAGTGCGGCAATCGAGCTGAATCATTAAAACAATATTTTCTGGTTACTTTATTAAAATGGACACGGTACTTTTCTCTCACCTCGCTCGGAACAGGAGCAAAGCCTCGATTAAATAGATGGTCAGGGTATATTCTCTCCAATTCATCTTTGCTCAACCACCCGCATTTCCTGAAATGCCCCACAAATTCCAACGGGTGGAAGTGCCAAATCGTGTTGCTCAGGCCGCCGGTCTGGTCCCAGAACTGGAATTTTTCGACAAAGCTTTTGAATTTGCCGTAGGCATTATCTTGAGCAGGTTGTTCAACCTTGGCGCCTGCTTTTCTCAATGGGGCGAACCGGGCTTCGTTGATGCTCTTGTCCCACTCGGTGGGGGCCTGGCAAATCATGCGGCGCAGTTTATTGCGGACTTCGTCCTTCTGGACCCAGGCCGCCAGTTCTTCCGGGGTTGTGATGCCATCGTGGTTGCTGTCAGCGTCCTTGATAAGCTTCTGCAATGCGGCGATATCACAGATACCGTCGTTTCTGGCCGGGTCGGTGGCACCCTCGGTGACCTTCTGCCAGCCGGATGCAGCCGGGAAATCTGAGTCAGACAGCTTGATGACGCTGGCGGCACTCAGGTTGACGTAGCCGGACTGGCCTGTTGCAAATTCGACGGGTTGCCAGTTGTCCTGTGTGGTCGCGGGGGCGGTCGCAGCAAAGCGGTCTGGACCCAGAATGCGACCAAAGCGCAGCAACTCGTAGCCCGCGCTGGGGCACGTCGGGTACAGCTTGCTCGCACGGTTGTAAAGGCTGTATTCAAAGTCGGCCTCTTTGGTGCCTTTATCTTCGGTGGAAATACGCACGCCGGTACCCGCATTCCACACGGTGGTCCACTTGTCGCCCTTTTCAAAGCGCATTTGCACCCAGAGCTTAGCCGGGGAGCTCTCGGTACCGGGTAAGGCGGCAAAGGTCAGCGCATTCGGGTTGGGCCGGGCTGGTTGTGCATGATGGCCATGGGCGGGCGCGGCTACGGAATGCGCATCAGCGTACGGATGCGTGGCACGCATGAGTGTGCCCTGCGGAATCAGGTAATAGCTGTTACCCCAATAGTCAGTTTCCGTATCGGCGTGGGCCGTGGGATTGGCAACGCCCAGGCGGGTTTTCGGGGCATCAAAATATTGTGTGAGGTCTTTGTCTTCCATGAAGACTTCAAAGTGGATGAAGCAGTTGCCATACATGCCGCCTGCGTAGCCCAGAATGTCTTTGCGATTGACCTTGGTTTGCCCGTCATGGACACCACCAGATGTAGAGGCACCACTTGCTGTACGCAGTTTCTCGATGACCTTGAGGCGCTCCGGCTGGGTGACGCCGCTGTCCAGGCAATGCAGGTGCATGTACAGCGAATAGAACGTAATGCTGCGGCCTTCACCGGTTTCTGTGGTGTGTTTGAGCAGTACAAAGCTGTTGTGATGTTTTTGGTTGTTGCCGTCAGTCACCATGTCTGACGCAATGCGATAGGCGACGATGATGCCATCAGCAATGGCACATATCGGCTCTTTGGTGTGCTGAGGCTGCAAATGACAGCCACCGTGCCAGCGCTGGTTGAAACTGACCGGATAAATGCCATGCGCGCATTCATAGTCGTTGATGTCGACCCTGACGTTTTCGGCCTGGGTTTCATCCGCCTTGTTGTCCTGATCACCCAGGAATGGGTACGAAATAATCATGTTTGTCGTTCCAGGCTTAGAGCGAGTATTTGTCGTCGAGGTCGGCAATGAATTTTGAGTCGGGCAGCGGGGCTACTTTGGGCTGCAGGCTGCTGGGCCCGGTGTAGCCAAACGACGCCGTCTTGAACTTCAGGTCTCCCGGGCCGCCAATTTCCACCGCGCCGCCTTCGAGCTTGATGTAGGCACCGCCGCACAGCAGGGTGAGTTTCTGTTTGGCGGCGATGGTGATTTCGCCTTCGGTGCTGGTGAGGGTCATGGCCTGGCGGCTGGCGAGGCTCATGGCGCCGGTCTGGGCCTGGAGGTCGACGTTGCCTTTGGCGGCGTAGAGCTTGATGCCGAGCTTGTTGGCCAGAAAGCTGATGGCGTCACCGGCGGCAATGGTCAGGCTTTTGAGAATGCCGAAGTCGGTCTGCCCACCGGCTGTAAAGATGAGGTTTTTGCCGGCGCTGGTTTGAATGGTGTCGGGGGTGACGCTGGCGATGCCTGCCGGCGCGGACAGCAGGATGGCGGCTTGCTTGAGTTCGGTGAGGTGGGTTTGCAGGAAGGCGGTCTGGGTTTGCAGGTCCGCCAGTTCGGCATGGGCCAGCGTTGCAGCTTCGCGCAGGCTTTGGGTGAGTTTCTGGGCTTGCTGGAGTTCATCCAGGGCGGCTTGCATGTCCAGTTGCTGGCCGTTGGCGCCCGGTTGGGCGTCGGCGGTAATCCAGGTGCCTTTGGCACTGCGCAGGGCGAGCCAGCCGTCGGTGCGTAATTCTGCGCCCTGGCCTCTAGGGTCTTTTTTTGAGTCGACCAGAAAGCCGAGGTTGAGTTGGGATTTCTGGTGCGGGGTGCTTAGCTTGGCGCTGAGACGCTCGTCTTTGTCCTCAAACCTGAGTTTGTTGCCCGACAACGTTCGCAAGATTGCGCGAGAGTTGTTCTTGTTAGTCAGCAAGTCCGGTTTGGTCTGGTCATGCATGGCATGGGCGATGTACGGGCGCTCCAAAGAGCCCTCGACAAAGCCAACCTGGATTTCTGTACCGTCGGTGAGCGGCATGTGAAAGCCATACTCATCACCCGCGTAGGGTCGCGCCAGACGCATTAACCTGCTGCTGCCGGCCGGGGGCCAGTTGCCTGCGACGGCATCTTTGTCATACATGAAGCTCACGCGATAGCGGCCAGATTCGTCGACGTAAGCATGCCTGTAACGGCTGGGGCTGGTAATCCGCGCCGGGATGGTGCCGGTGATTTTGGGGATGGGCGTGGTGCCAATGGGCGAGCGGAAGATGCGGTCTGCCGGGATGGCTTCAAAGGTGTTGGCCCAGGCGCTTCTGCGGCTGGCGGTGTGAACCACCTTGGTCAGCACCCAGCCAAACTCGGCCAGCGGGTCGGCTATGCGGTCAGTGCGGAAGATTTTGCCCGGCGTAAACGCCAGCACGGTGCTTTTGCCGGAGGCGAGCACTTGCTGGGCGCGGGCAATCTCGAACGCCAGTGTGGCGGCAGCGACGCCTTCTTCCGTGGTCTTTTGATGGAACCCGGGTTGGTAGTCGCGTCCGACAAAGCCCTGCTCGCTTGCCCACGCCTGTTTGTTGCCCAGCAGGCTGGCGCCACCGGAGGTGCGATAGTTGTAGTCAGCCCGCCCGTACTGCCCAATCACCGGCTTCGCTGCAATTTCAAGGTCAAGAACCGCCTCTGACCAATTAGCCGACAAACCACTCTCTGGCCGAAACAGTTGTACGTCAGTCGCCTTGATATACCCGGTGAGGTCATCCGTGAAGACCAGGCTTTCTGTTTGCTGGTGCTTGTCTGTTTCTTGCGAAAAATAGAAGAACAGACCTACGCTTTCACACAGGCGGGTGATGAACGCCAGGCTGGACTCCCGCCACTGCGTCAATGTTTCCAGCACGGGGTATTCCCGCGTGGTTTTGAACTGGACCTGGTGGCCGGTCAGATTGAGGTCTGTACGCAGGATTTTGGCAATGGCATCGAGGACATTGACGTTCTGCAGCAAACGGGTGTCGATGAAGTTGGCCAGCCGGGTCAGCTGCGGGCCGATGCAGATTTCGTAGATGTTTTCGTCAAGCGTACTGCCGATGCGTTTGCAGGAGGTCACCACCCCGTGGAACAACCGTTCCGGTTTGCCTACCGCGTCGGCCAGGCTGCCGCCACGGGCACGGAGTTGTTCATCCACAGGGCAGACCGTGAACAAGGCGGGTTTGTCCAGCCCCTGCAACAGATTCAGCTCACTGGCGGTCGTGACCGTAATCTTCAGCTCGTACGGCTTGTTCAGTTGCTCTGTGATGCAGACGTCACGGACTGATAGTTGCGCCTGGTAAGCGTTGATGTCGAGAAAGTATGCTTGCTGGGCCACGGCGGTCTGCTTTCCCTGAATAAAATTCAGGGAAAACTACACTCCGGCGCTCGCCCATGAAATGTGAAAAAATCACACGTTTTCAATGGCTTGTGCTATCAAAATTATCAAATATATGAAGATTATGGTTGCGTGTGAGTGACTTGGGTTATTTGTTGTACGAATTTCCTGGGATGGAAAAAACTTACGGGCCTGGCAAGGGCTCTACACAAGTGCTGCCTGTTCACTCAGCATCGCTTCTGCACTGGGAATACCCCTCTCCAAGTTGCTTGCCTAGAACGTAGAGGTGCTGCTGACGAGGAAGCGGAATTCAGTTACAGGGGAGTCCGTCGAGCCGGTTCTTGCGAATGCAGACAATCTTTGGAGTCACAACCGGACTCTTGACCTTGTAACTTGGACTGTTGCCGGATGAGACAGGTCCAAAACCATACAAAGACATAGCATGTAGATTTAAGGGGGAAGTACGAATATGTATGGCAAGAAAAAACCCCTCAAACGAGGGGTTTTAGGCGAATAACCGGTCCAAAAGCTCGAACTATGTATTTTTGGTCGGGGAGAATAACTAAATCAGCGGCGTTTTTTTACAGCCAGGGGCGGCAAGCCCCAAAACAACTCACTTCACCCGCATCCCAGGCTTGGCGCCCAGGTCCGGGGTCAGGATATACAAACCGCCATCGCCACCCGCAGCCAGCACCATGCCTTCAGACATGCCAAACTTCATCTTGCGCGGGGCCAGGTTGGCGACCATGACGGTGTGGCGGCCGATCAGGTCTTCCGGCTTGTAGGCGCTCTTGATACCGGCAAACACGTTGCGGGTTTCCGGCAGGCCAATGTCCAGCGTCAGTTGCAGCAGCTTCTCCGCGCCTTCTACGTGCTGGGCATTCACGATCCTGGCAATGCGCAGGTCGATCTTGCCGAAGTCATCAATATTGATGACCGGTTCAATTTCCGGGATTTCATAATCCGGCTTGGCGGCGGCTGGCTCGTTGCTGGTCGGGGCCAGGCTTTGTTTGTTTTCTTCGATCAAGGCTTCAATGTTCTTTGGGTCTACGCGCTGCATCAGGTGCTGGTACACGTTGATGGTATGGCCGGTCAGCAGTGTGCTGGCGTCGGCCCAGGTCAGCGGGGCAATGTTGAGGAAGCTTTCCACGTCCGCCGCCAGTTTCGGCAGTACCGGTTTCAGGTACACGGTCAGGATGCGGAAGGCGTTGATTAGTACCGAGCACACGCGTTGCAGTTCGGCGTCCTGGCCTTCTTGCTTGGCAATTTCCCACGGCTTGTGAGCGTCAACCCACTGATTGACTTCATCGGTCAGCGCCATGATGTCGCGGATGGCGCGGCTATATTCGCGGCTTTCCCACAGGCCGGCAATCTGGTCCGATGCAGCTTGTAGTTTGGCCAGCGGACCGCTGTCGCCCAACTCGGCGGCCAGCTTGCCGTCAAAACGTTTGGTGATGAAACCGGCGGCGCGGCTGGCAATGTTGATGTACTTGCCGATCAGATCACTGTTCACGCGGGCGACAAAGTCTTCCAGGTTCAGGTCGATATCTTCGATATTGGCGTTGAGCTTGGCGGCAAAGTAATAGCGCAGCCATTCCGGGTTCAGGTGGCGCAGATAAGACTCGGCGGTGATAAACGTGCCGCGGCTCTTGGACATCTTCTGACCATCAACCGTCAAGAAACCGTGGGCGTTGATGCCGGTCGGGGTGCGGTAGCCGGCGTATTCCAGCATGGCAGGCCAGAACAGGGCGTGGAAGTACAGAATGTCCTTGCCGATATGGTGATACAGCTCGGCGCCGGAATCCTTGTTCCAGAAATCATCAAAATTGATGCCAGTGCGATCACACAATTGCTGGAAGCTGGCCATGTAGCCAACCGGTGCATCCAGCCACACATAGAAATACTTGCCCGGCGCATCCGGGATTTCAAAGCCGAAGTAGGGCGCATCACGGCTGATGTCCCAGTCATTCAGACCAGCGTCAAACCATTCTTGCAGTTTGTTGGCAGCACCTTCTTGCAGGCGCAGGCGATCATTGCCGTTCACATTCACGCGGCCGGAAGTCCAGCTGCGCAGGAATTCTTCGCAATCACCCAGCTTGAAGAAGTAGTGCTCAGAGTCACGCAGTTCTGGCGTGGCGCCGGAAATGGCGGAGTACGGGTTGATCAGGTCGGTCGGGGCGTAGGTGGTGCCACAGACTTCACAGTTATCGCCGTATTGGTCCTTGGCGTGACACTTGGGGCATTCGCCTTTCACAAAGCGATCCGGCAGGAACATGTTTTTTTGCGGATCGTACAACTGGCTGATGGTGCGATTGGCGATCTTGCCGTTGGCTTTGAGCGCGTTGTAAATGCGGTAGGAATACTGGCGGTTTTCTTCCGAGTGCGTGCTGCCGTAGTTGTCGTAGTTCACCAGGAACCCGGCAAAGTCTTGCTCGTGCGCTTGTTTTGCGTCGGCAATCAGTTGTTCTGGCGTAATGCCCAGATTCTGGGCGCGCAACATGATCGGCGTGCCGTGGGTGTCATCGGCACAGACGGCGTAGCACTCGTGCCCGCGCATCTTCTGAAAACGCGCCCAGGTATCGGTCTGGATATGTTCCAGCATATGCCCAAGGTGCAGCGGACCGTTGGCATACGGGAGGGCGGAGGTAATCAGTATCTTGCGCTTCATGGGATCAGGCTGTCCGTGTTGAACAATCGAATTGGCGATTATACCGCAAGAGACAGCCTGATCTGAAAAGCGCTAATGCCGTTTTGCCATCAAGAAGAAGAGGTCACGACCTCGCTCAGCGGTCGCACCGGTGCGGTGGTGGCGTCGCGCTGTTGGCGTACCCGTTTGAGCGGCAGCCACAACACGGCCAGCCATGGCACCCGTGAGACAAACCGGTAGGCCAGCGCCGGTAAAATCATCGCCGCTAACCAGGAGGCAATGGATGCCAGTATCAAGATGTGGCCGTGTTCCATGAATAACCGGAATACGCGACGCTGCAGGTAATCATGAAACAGCAGGATGAAGAGGCTGGCTGCTGCCGCCTGCGTCAAAAGCCACTTCAGACGGGGCAAGTGGCGCGGAATCCAGACTGCGACGGACAGTACCAGATAGACCCCGCAGACTGTTTGCCCGATGTTGCACAGATAATCATCAAATATCCGATCGTTGAGGTTCATCTCGCCGGAA
This sequence comes from Silvimonas amylolytica, assembly GCF_014645555.1. GTDB lineage: Bacteria > Pseudomonadota > Gammaproteobacteria > Burkholderiales > Chitinibacteraceae > Silvimonas > Silvimonas amylolytica. The sequence continues at coordinate 237,805 of NZ_BMLY01000003.1, forward strand.
GACAGGTCATGCAGCAGAACAAATGCGGCAAGGCCCAAGAGTGCGACGAGTGGGTGCGGCTCAAAAGTGCGAAGTCTTTCACGCAGCGCATGCCCGATCAAAAAAATCGGCACGGTGATCAGCAACAGATCGGCACTGAACGGGAAACCCAACGCGTTATAGATGGCAGGCGTTGCGGAGTAAGCCACGTTGGAGATCGGAATGGGCATTCCTTCCAGTCGCTGAAACATCTCCCATGCCAGGGTCACGCTGGTGATCCCGATCAGTAACGACAGCCACTGCGGAATACGTAGCCGCTCGGCAATATTCAGGTAAACCCGCGCCGTGATGAACACCAGAAACAAATGTGGCAAGAACCACAGTGGCGTCCAGCGCAGTGTGCCCCCGGTGCCATAGAGCGAACCCGCCACATATTGTGAGAATGGGTCTTTTGACAAAAGCGGCTGTAACGGCGCCACCACGATCAACGTGACAAAGAAGGGTTTAAGCACGCCATCCAGCTTGGCAAGAGTGAGCTTGCCCAGCGATAGCGTGTCGTTGAAAAACACCCCGGACATCAGGAAAAACATGGGCATGTTGATGGAGTGCAGAACCTGATGCGCCATGGGGTTGATGTGCTGGAAGATCAGGTTGTGGCCCAGCACCACGAGCGAAATGCCCATGCCGCGGGCCACATCCAGATGCTGGATGCGTCCTTTCATTACTCACCTCATTGATATGTGCGGTTGGTTTTGAGGTGATTCTACGGCGATATTTCAAATAATTACAACAAAAGACATAATTAAGTAATTATTAATATGGTTATTTCTTAAGGTTTGGAAAGTGCTTACGGGTGGTACAAACCAGCGACGAAAACGGGGCGGTCGCGGTAACATGACGGGTTGATTTTTTTCAGGCGCACGCATGGTTTTTCCGCTTTACTTTGAAGTAATCAACCAGATCGGCACGGCAGCGTTTGCGGTGGCCGGGTATCTGGTTGGCGCACGCAAGCGGCTGGACCTGCTGGGCGTGGTGATCGTGGCACTCTTGACGGGCATTGGCGGCGGCATCATGCGTGATGTGCTGGTCAACCGGACGCCACGGGTGTTTGTGGACGCGCTGCCGCTGTACACCATTTTTGTCACGCTGGGTGTATCCTGGCTGATCAAGCTGCATCAACGTCATACAGGCATGCTGCGCAAGCTGTTTATCGTGGCTGATTCTATTGGCCTTGTTGCCTTCAGCCTGGCCGGTGCGCATGTCGGCATGGATAGCGGCCTGAATTTGTTTGGGGTGTGTTTCCTGGGCTTTGTCACCGCTGTGGGCGGGGGGCTGGTGCGAGACGTCATGGTGAACGACGTACCCTTTATCTTGCGCGAAGACTTTTACGGCACCGTCGCTATCTTGCTGTCGGTAGCGTTGTATGTCTGCCGCCAATACGGCATGGAAGGCCCGGCAGCGGAGTGGTCGTTATTTGGTCTGGGGCTGGCGCTGCGTCTTGTTGCGCACAAGCGTGATTTCAAATTGCCCAAGGTGGAAGGATGAACCCGCAATTGCCGGCCACAGGTGATCTTGCTGGCTGGAGCGACTGGCTGCGCCAGCAACTGGCCGGTGCAGAGCGTCAAACGCTGGGTGACCTGAATCAGCAAAACGCCGGGCGAGCAGCAGCGGTACTCGTGCCCGTGGTGCCGTACAACGAGGGTACGCGCATCATTCTGACGGAGCGCGCGGCGCACCTGCGCCACCATGCTGGCCAGATCAGTTTTCCGGGTGGACGCGCTGATCCGCACGACCAGAATCCCGCTGCTACGGCGCTGCGTGAAGCACGAGAAGAAATTGGTTTGTGCCCGGAAAATGTCACCGTGGTGGGCGAATTAGGGCAGTACCACACCGTTACCGGATTCAATGTGACACCCGTGGTGGGGCTGGTGCAGCCTGGCATGGCGCTGCGGCCTGAGCCCGGTGAAGTGGCCACCATCCTGGAACTGCCCTGGAGCACATTGCTGGACCCGGCACGTTACGAATGGCGCTGGGTAGAGCGCCGGGGGGTAAAGGGCAAAAGCCTTTTTGTAGAGTGCGACACCATTACGGTCTGGGGCGCGACCGCCGGCATGTTGTTGATGCTGGCGCGGGCACTGGGGATGCCCGGTCAGCCGCGGGATGCTACATCGCGCTGATCCGGCCATTACCAGGCTGGTTCTTGTAATGCCCGACAACCCCAATCAATACAAATGGTTGCAAGCCAGTCCCGGTTTTCGCGTTCCGTGTATCTTGCAGAGCAGCGAATTGTCACAGGATCGTGCTACAATCCTCGGCTTTTCAAACTGTTAGCTTCCCCAAACATGACGCGCGCTATCCGTAACATCGCCATTATCGCTCACGTCGACCACGGCAAAACCACGCTGGTCGATCAACTCCTGCGCCAGTCCGGCACATTCCGCGAAAACCAGCAGGTGGACGAGCGGGTTATGGACAGCAACGATCTTGAAAAAGAGCGCGGCATTACCATTCTGGCCAAGAACACTGCCATTGAATACGAAGGCACCCACATCAACATCGTCGACACCCCGGGACACGCGGACTTCGGCGGTGAAGTGGAACGTGTGTTGGGTATGGTTGACGGCGTGCTGCTGCTGGTCGATGCCGTTGAAGGCCCGATGCCGCAAACGCGTTTCGTGACCAAGAAGGCACTGGCCCTGGGCCTGCGTCCTATCGTTGTGATCAACAAGGTTGACCGTCCGGGTGCGCGCCCTGACTGGGTTGTGGATCAGACATTTGACCTCTTTGACAAGCTGGGCGCCACTGACGAACAGCTCGATTTCCCGATCATCTACGCATCTGGCCTGAACGGCTTTGCCAAGCTGGAACTGGCGGAAGAATCCGACAATATGCGTCCGCTGTTCGACACAGTGCTCAAGCACGTGCCGACCCCGCCGGGCAACCCGGATGCGCCGCTGCAACTGCAAATTGCTGCGCTGGATTACTCCACCTACACCGGTCGCCTGGGCGTTGGTCGCGTGCTGAACGGCCGCATCAAGCCGGGTCAGCAAGTTGTGGTCATGAACCACGAAGAACAAGTGGCCGCTGGCCGTATCAACCAGGTGCTGGGTTTCCAGGGTCTGGAACGCGTTGCGGTTGAAAGCGCTGAAGCTGGCGACATTATCGTGATCTCCGGTCTGGATGAGATCGGTATTGGCGTCACCATTTGCGACAAGGATGCGCCAGTAGGTCTGCCGGTTCTGGGTGTGGATGAACCGACACTGACCATGGACTTCATGGTCAACACCTCGCCCCTGGCCGGTACTGAAGGCAAGTTTGTGACTAGCCGCCAGATCCGTGACCGCTTGACCAAAGAGCTGCTGACCAACGTTGCACTGCGCGTTGAAGATACGGCCGATGCTGATATTTTCCGTGTGTCTGGTCGTGGCGAGTTGCACCTGACCATTCTGCTGGAAACCATGCGTCGCGAAGGTTTTGAAATGGCTGTTGCCAAGCCGCGCGTGGTGTACAAGGAAGTTGACGGCCAGAAGTGCGAGCCGTACGAAAACCTGACAATCGACCTGGAAGACGAACACCAGGGCGGCATCATGGAAGAAATCGGTCGTCGCCGTGGCGAACTGACCAACATGGAGTCTGATGGCCGTGGCCGTACCCGTCTGGAATACCATATTCCGGCACGTGGTCTGATCGGCTTCCAGTCTGATTTCATGACCATGACTCGTGGTACGGGCCTGATGAGCCATGTGTTCGATGACTACGCGCCGGTGAAGGCTGATCTGCCGGGTCGTCACAACGGCGTGCTGATCTCGCAAGACCAGGGTGAAGCAGTGGCCTACGCACTGTGGAAGCTGGAAGACCGTGGTCGTATGTTTGTTTCCCCGGGCGACAAGCTGTATGAAGGCATGATTATTGGCATTCACAGCCGCGACAACGATCTGGTTGTGAACCCGATCAAAGGTAAGCAGCTGACCAACGTGCGTGCATCCGGTACTGATGAAGCCGTGCGTTTGACCACCCCGATCAAGCTGTCGCTGGAATCTGCTGTTGAATTCATCGACGATGATGAACTGGTGGAAATTACCCCGGTTTCGATTCGTATCCGCAAGCGCTTCCTGCAAGAGCATGAGCGTCGCCGCGCCTATAAGGCGGATGGCAACAACTAAGCCGGCAAGCTGGCTTGTGCAAAAAAAGGCGACCTCGGTCGCCTTTTTTTCGTCTGGACTATTGCTGCTGCGCCTGCCTGGCGCGAGTGCAGACTTAGTGCTGCAGCATCTGCACGACCCAAAGTACAACGATGGCACCGATGACCGACATGATGATGCCGACGGGGTGGACTGGTGAGCCCTCGGGTGGTTTGCTGAACAAGCGGGCAATAAAGCCGCCCACAAACGCGCCCACAATGCCCAGAATGCCCGTCATGAACAGGCCCATGCCTTGTGCGCCTGGCATGATCCAGCGTGCGATCAAACCTACGACAATGCCGACGATAAACATCCAGATCAAATGAAACATGTGTGTGCTCCCTGAAAAGAGGCGACATGAAAGCAGGAAAAGGACAGCAACGAAATCAGATCAATCCGGCAATGTGTTTTGCTGCAAGAGCAGATTGCAGTCTGGCGGAACAGAGTGGGCCGGTGCTATTGAAGATAGCAGGTGTGAGGAGGGGTGGTGGCTGGCGTGCAAAAACAAAGAACCCGATCAATCGATCGGGTTCTTTGTTGAGTTTGGGTGCCCAAAGGGACGCCTCGAACTTCCACGCCCTTGCGAGCGCCAGGACCTGAACCTGGTGCGTCTACCAATTCCG
>NZ_BMLY01000003.1:242597-554262 GCF_014645555.1 Silvimonas amylolytica
CGCGCCAGAACCTGAACCTGGTGCGTCTACCCATTCCGCCACCTGGGCACGAACGATCTATGTATGACGGGTGCTGCTGAAACAAAAAACCCGACCATTTGATCGGGTTTTCTGATGAATTTTGGTGCCCAAGAGAAGACTCGAACTTCCACGCCTTTGCGAGCGCCAGGACCTGAACCTGGTGCGTCTACCAATTCCGCCACCTGGGCACGAACTATCTATGTATGGCGGGTACTGCTGAAACAAAAAAACCCGACCATTTGATCGGGTTTTCTGATGAATTTTGGTGCCCAAGAGAAGACTCGAACTTCCACGCCTTTGCGAGCGCCAGGACCTGAACCTGGTGCGTCTACCAATTCCGCCACCTGGGCACTATCTATCTATGTATGACGGGTACTGCTGAAACAAAAAACCCGACCATTTGATCGGGTTTTCTGATGAATTTTGGTGCCCAGGAGAAGACTCGAACTTCCACGCCCTTGCGAGCGCTAGGACCTGAACCTAGTGCGTCTACCAATTCCGCCACCTGGGCTTCGTTGCTCTGTGTTGCAGCAGCGAAGGAGAGCGATTATGTCGGCTAAGCCAGATTGTGTCAACATTATTGCCCAAGAAAATACATAGGTATTTGAATCGGCGGAGAATGTTGTGATTTTCTGCGTGTGATTGTTATGAACCGGTTGATTCAGGGCTGGATGCAAAAGCGGAGCAGAAAAAGAAAAACCCGATCATTGCTGATCGGGTTTTCAAGATTTTGGTGCCCAGGAGAAGACTCGAACTTCCACGCCCTTGCGAGCGCTAGGACCTGAACCTAGTGCGTCTACCAATTCCGCCACCTGGGCCATGTGCTACGCTGTTAGAATGCGTGCATCACGAAGAAGCGCGATTATCAGGAAACAATAAAACAATGTCAATAAAAAAGAGTGCTACCACAACAAAATCTGCAAAGGCCGACCGCAAGGTCACGTCGCTGCGTCTGCAAGACCCTCATCTCGAACGCGAGCGGGAACGCTACGAAAACCCGCTCCCCTCCCGCGAATACGTTTTACAAGTGCTTGAAGAAGCCGGCGCACCGTTGTATGCCGAAGACCTGGCGCGGCTCTTATCTATTACTGAAGAAGAACGTAGCTTCTTTGAGCGCCGCCTTGGCGCCATGGCGCGTGATGGCCAGCTGATGGTCAACCGCAAAGGGGCGCTGTGTATTGCTGAAAAGATCGACCTGATTCCCGGCCGCGTGCAAGGCCATCCGGAGGGATTCGGGTTTCTGGTGCCCGATGATGGCTCCGATGATTTGTATTTGTCATCGCGTGAACTGGATAAAGTCATGCATGGCGATCGTGTGCTGGTGCGTCAGGCAGGCTTTGACCGCCGGGGCCGTCGCGAAGGCCGGATCGTGGAAGTGCTGGAGCGCCTGACCACGCGTCTGGTTGGCCGCTTTGTCGCAGAGCACGGTGTCTACCGTGTTGTCGCCGAAGACAAACGCATTGCCAAAGACATCTTCATTCCGCCCAAAGAGAAGGGGAAAGCCAAACCTGGTCAGGTGGTGATGGTTGAAATCACCCAGCAGCCGGATCGCAATGTGCAGCCTCTGGGGCGCGTGATGGAAATCCTGGGTAATTACGATGACCCCGGAATGGAAATCGAGATTGCGCTGCGCAAGCACAATCTGCCATATGAGTTCTCTGCCGAAGCCAAAGCCCAGGCTGAAGCCACGCCCAAAACCGTGGGCAAGAAAGACCTTAAGTCGGTCATGGGCGTCAAGCGTGTCGATCTGCGTGATCTTCCTCTGGTCACCATTGATGGCGAAACCGCCAGAGACTTTGATGACGCTGTCTATGCCGAGAAAAAAGGCAAGGGCTGGCGTCTAGTCGTGGCGATCGCGGATGTGAGCCATTATGTTCAGCCCGGTGATGCGCTGGATGTGACATCGATCGAGCGCGGCAACTCGGTGTATTTTCCGCGTCGTGTTATTCCGATGCTGCCCGAAGAGCTCTCCAACGGTTTATGTTCGTTGAATCCGGATGTGGACCGGCTTTGTATGGTCTGCGACATGCAGGTCAGCGCAACGGGCAACATCAAGAAATACAAGTTTTATCCTGCCGTGATGCACTCCAAGGCACGCCTGACCTACACCAAGGTCTGGGACATGCTGGAAGAACCCAAAGGCAAGCTCGCCAAACAATACAAAAAAGTCTTGCCGCATGTGCAGGACCTCTACGCCCTCTATCAGGCATTTGCTGCGGCCCGCGTGGAACGTGGTGCCATTGATTTCGAGACCACCGAAACCGAGGTGCGTTTTGATGAACATGGCAAGATCAGCCAGATCGTCCCGGTGGTACGTAACCCTGCCCATAAACTGATTGAAGAATGCATGCTGGCGGCCAATGTGTGCGCCGCGGATTTCTTGATCACGAACAAGCAGACTTGCCTTTACCGCGTGCACGAAGGCCCGAACCCGGAAAAGCTGGAAAAACTGCGCGAATACCTGCGTTCTTGCGCGCTGTCTTTGGGTGGGGGCGAAGAACCGAAGGCAGGCGATTACGCCACGCTGCTCGAGCAGATCAAGTCCCGGCCGGATGCGCCACTGCTGCAAACCATGCTACTGCGTAGCCTGCAGCAGGCCGTCTACAGCCCCGATAACAAGGGGCACTTCGGTCTGGGATATGAGGCCTACACGCACTTTACCTCGCCGATCCGCCGTTACCCGGATTTGCTGGTGCATCGTTCCATCAAGGCGGTATTGGCCGGCAAGAAATACAAACCGGCGCAGAAGTGGGAGGCGCTGGGGATCCAGTGCTCCATGACTGAACGCCGTGCGGATGAAGCCAGCCGCGACGTCATGAACTTCCTCAAGTGCTACTTCATGCAAGACAAAGTGGGCGAAGTGTTTGAAGGCAGCATCTCTGCCGTCACCGGCTTTGGCATGTTTGTATTGCTGGATAACCTGTACGTCGAGGGCCTGGTGCACGTGTCCGAACTGGGCAACGATTACTTCCATTACGATGATCGTCGCCATGAGTTGAAGGGTGAACGTAGCGGCAAGATCTACAAACTGACTGATCGCCTGAAAGTAAAGGTGGCGCGCGTTGATCTGGACACCAGCAAGATCGACTTTGTGCTGGTGCCAGAAGAAAAGGCCAAAGTTGCCGATCAGGTTGCTGCGGCTGCGAATCAGTCCGGGACGCCAACTGGCGATGTTGAACGCGGCACGCAGAAGACACGCAGTCAGCGTCGCCGTGCCAAGGCCGTTGCACGCAAGGCGCGCGGTGGTGCGCCGGCACCCGCTGCTGCGCCCGCACCTGCTCCCAACGCGGCAGCGTCAGCCAATGCCAGTACCCAATTGGCCACCGCTGCTGCAGCCCAAGCCAGAAAAGCGTCCCGTACGCGGCGTCCGGCACAAGGCAAGGGTGTTGCGCCGGCGCCGGTGCCTGCCGCTGCACAGGCTGCATTAGCGCCCGTTGCTGCGCCCGTACCAGGCAAACGCAATGGCAAAAAACCGGCAAGACCCGCGTCGGCCAAACCCGTTGCGCCCACACCAACCCCTGCGGCGACGGCAACAGCATCCAAAGTAGCCGGTAACAAGCCAGCCTCGCCCAAGGCGACGCCGGCTCCGGCTGGTGAGGTTGGGGCGGGAAATGCGCGTGCAGCAAAACCAGCCAAAGCCAAGCCGATCGTGCCAACGCCTGCAGCGGCCAAAGCGCAAGCGCCAGCGCCAGCAGTAAAACCTGGCGCGCCAAAACCCGGTGGTACTAAACCGGTAGCGACCAAACCCGTTGCGCAAAAGCCGGTAACGGCAAAGCCGACGGCTCAAGCTACTCCGCCAGCACCTGCTGCGCGTAAACGCGGTGGACCATCGCCTTCTGCCTTGACCAGCGCGCCTGATGCAAAAACTGTCGGGGCGCCGGCGGCAGAGCCTGGTTCTGTTGCACCTAAACCCGTTTCGCGGCGCAAACCTGCACAGACGGCAGCGCTGCTCCAGCCGAAGGTCGCTGCTGCACCTGCTCCAGCGCCGACAGCAGCCAGCCCGGCCGCCAGGCCAGCAGCGCGCAGTCGCCGCAAGAAGCCCGATCAACAAGGCTAAATGGATCACGCAGGGTTCTGAACGTGTCGGTCACGTATTCAGGGGCTCTGCGTGTTACCCTTGCCGCACCTGTGAGCCAGGCCACATTTTGTCAGCGGATGCTGACAGATGTTTCATGGCCAACCGCACTATCAAGGAGTACTGGTTTTATGTTTATTGTCGACCGTTCGGCCGCACTGATTCGCCCAACGCAAGCTTTCCTGGATTGGCTCAATGCCTTGCCAGGCAACGATATCGTATTGTCGCTGGCTGACGTGCGCAGCGATTGCACGGTGATCATGATTCCCGAAGTCACCGAGCCAGAAGATGGCATCTCTTACATTGATGACCTTGCGGAACGCTTGTTTGAAATGGAACTTGCATCGTGGGTTGAAGACGAAGCCCTGTGGCCGCAGAACCGCACACTCAAACTGTTCTGGGAATGGTTTGAGGTCGAGATCCACATGGGTGTGATGGATAGTGTCTCCGAGGACATTCACAACACGCCTTCAGACCATAACTATCACTGAAAAGCGCCGGCATGATCGGCGCACAAGGAGAATTACATGCGCCGATCCGCACTTGCCGCTGCCGCGGCAGGGTTGTTTGTGTCTGTTCTGGCTCATGCCGAGCCACTTAACTACAACGTGGTATCGCTCGAAGCCAGTTCCAGCAAAGAAGTCAGCAACGATCTGGCTACTGCCACGCTGTATGTTGAAATCAGTAATACCGATCCCGCCCAACTGGCCGACAAGGTCAACCAGACCCTGGCGGCCGCCATCCGCCTCAGCCGGCAATTCACTACGGTGCAATCAGCCGGTACGGGGTACACCACTTATCCCGTATACAACAACAAGACCAATCATCAGGATGGCTGGCGTGGCCGCGGTGAGTTGCGTCTGAGTAGCCGTGACTTTGCCGCATTCTCCCGTTTGCTGACCCAACTACAGCAGCCGCTATCCAACGGGCAATCGATGCAACTGGCAGGTATCCGCTATGGTGTATCGGACGAATCCCGCAAGGCGGCCGAGGATGGTCTGATTCAGGAAAGCGTGAAGGCTTTTCGCCAGCGCGCGGAGTTAATACAGCGCAGTATGGAAGGCACCGGCTGGCGCACCGTCAACATGAGTGTCAATACGCAAGCATTTGAACCACCAATGCCGCGCCCGATGTTGGTGAAGGCCGCCATGTCGGCGGATGCCGCCCCAGCGCCGACCTCTATTGAAGGTGGTGAGAGCAAGGTGTCGGTGACGGTGTCCGGCAGTATCCAGGTTCAGTAAGCGCGGGCACTTCGTTTTGACTTTACACGTCACCTGGCAGGCAGGGCGCATGGCGCACTGCCTGCTTGCGTTTACGGGATTGCTGGCACTGGTCTGTGCCGCTGCATTGCCCTGGCCGTGGTTTATCCCGGCCATGGCAATCGTACTGGTTTATCTGGCTGTGACCATCCGTGCACTGCGTCATCCACAGCAACAGGGGGTTTTGTTACTGGGCCCTGATGGTTTGCGCGTGCAGTGGGGGCGGGATGGTATTGAGTCAGCCGTTGTGTTGCCAACCAGCCTGGTGTGTGCGCATTTGATCGTATTGCATATGCATGTGGGCAGGCAGCGCCGTTGGCGAGCATTAGCGCTCTGGCCTGACTGCATGGCGGTGGACGACTTTCGCCAGTTATGCGCTGCGCTACGTTGGGGTGCGGGTCAGCCGAACAAGACCAGCAAGCGCCCCGGTTCATCCGGATCAACCAGTACACGGGCGGGCATGTCGTAAACCGCGCACAGCGTCTCTGCTTGCAAGACAGCTTGTGGTGCGCCTTGTGCCACTTCCCGACCCGCTTTGAGCAACAACAGGCGATCACACCATCGCGCTGCGAGATTCACATCATGCAGCACCACGAGCACAGCAATGCCTTGTTCTTGAGCTAATGCACGTACGCTTGCCAATAAGCCATGCTGGTGGCGTGGGTCGAGGCTACCGGTGGGTTCATCCAGCAACAGCACCGCATTGCCGTTAACCTGGCAGGCCGCCAGCGTTTGCAGGAGCACGCGAGCAAACTGCACGCGTTGCTGTTCACCGCCCGATAAACCCGCGTAATGCCGTGTTGCCAGTTCACTGGCATCTGCGCGGGTCAGTGTGGTACTGACCAACTGCTCGATCTGCATGGCTGTCAGCTCATCAAACGGGTAGGCACCCATTGCAACGACTTCTGGCACTGGCAAGTCAAATTCCAGTGCGGAAGTCTGGGGTAGCAGGGTGCGTTGCCGGGCTAACTGGCGTTGACGTAACCGGGTAATGGGCTGCCCAGCCAGTGTGATGGTGCCACCATTGAGCGGCAGATCCCCGGCCACGGCCGCGAGCAAAGATGATTTCCCGGCACCATTGGCACCCAGAACGCCAACGACTTCTCCCGCCGCAACATGCAATGACACAGCGTCGATGACCGTGCGACCTTCGCGTTGGCAACGCAATTGTTCAATGCGGATCATGCTTTGCTCCAGCGTGCCAGCAGCCACAGAAAAAACGGCCCCCCGGCCAGGCTGGTGACGATGCCAACCGGAATTTCTGAAGGAATGGCCAGCATGCGGGCAGCCCAGTCTGCCAGGACCAGCGCAATGGCACCACTCAACAGCGATGCGGGCAGCAACAACTGATGCCGCGCGCCCAGCGTGAGCCGTACTATATGCGGCACGACCAGACCGATAAAGGCGATAGTGCCGCAGGCTGCAACCAGTGGGCCGACCAGGAGTGCCACCAGCACGATCAGCCGCCGCTGCAATGGCCGGATGGCAAAGCCAAGGTGGCCAGCCTCACGCTCCCCCAGCAAGAGCGCATTCATGCCTCGCCATTCACGTAGCAAGAGTGCCGAGACGATCAGCGTCCATGGCCCCAGCAAGGCCAGCAGCAACCAGTTACTACCGGCCAGGCTGCCCAGATTCCAGAACGTCAGCGAACGCAGTTGGGCGTCTGTGGCCTGCCAGGTACACAGTGCGGTCAAGCTACCGCAAATGGCATTGATCGCTACGCCCGCCAGTAACAGACCGGCCACGGCCCGGCTGCGTCGACCAATCTGCCAGGCCGCAAACAAGGCAAACAAACTACCGGCGAATGCGGCGATGGCAATCAACCCAAAGCTGCTGGCACCGAAAACAATGGCGCTCACCGCGCCTAGCGCGCCACCGGCCGAAATGCCGACCAATCCAGGCTCTGCCAGCGGATTACGAAACAGTGCCTGCATCGTCGCCCCGGCCACGGCCAGGCCGCCGCCACAAAGGGCGGCAAAGATCACCCGTGGCAGACGAACATCGCGCAAGATGCTTTGCCAGAGTTGTTCGTCAGAGGTGACAGGCGCAGAGAACAGGGCGCGGGGCAGAGCGGACCAAGGGATGGCGACGGTGCCGCTGCTGCTGGCGATCAGCATCAGCAGCGCCAGTACAATGGCCAGCGCTGTGCAGGTGGCCGTGATGGCGGGCCGGCGGAGGGGGGCGATGAGGTCGAGGTTCTTCACGCTGCGCATGGTAAACGCAAATCAGCGGTGCCGGGCGGATTGATAGGGTGGTGCCTATCCTGCCAGTATGGTTGAAAGCGGCGCCAGATATAAAAGATCCGGCCATATGCCGGATCCTGGAGCTGGTCGCAACAACAGATCAACTGATGATCCTAGTTGATTTTCTTCCAGTCCTGCGTGCGGGTATTAAAAAAACCGGACTCCCGATACGCCTGTTCGATCACGCCTTTGGCGCGCAATCTGGCGAGTCCTTTTTCCAGTGCGTCATACGTTTCTGCCCCGTGCGGCGCCAGGCGGCTGACGAAAAGATGGCGGCTGCCAGCCAGGCCAACTTTCACGTCCGGGATCGGTACCAGCGTGTAATCACCCAGTTTCAGCGACATATCCGGTGTAGGCTGGAACGGCGCCAGTAGCACATCGGCACGGCCTTTCTCGACCATGCCGACCATGGAATCCCAGCTTTGCGTTTGCAAAAGCTGTTTCAGCTTGAGGCTTTCCAGCGTGGCGACGTCCGGCTTCCAGCTATCTGCGACGACGGCAGTCAAACTGCGGACGTCTTCAATGCTACGGGCCGCCAAGGCCTTTTTGTTGTCGGGAGAGGTATACAAGCCGGCTTCAAATTCACCGGAGCGGATCAGCGGTGAGCTGATATAGACCTTGTCATCGATGGTTTTCAGATCGACTTGCCAGGCACTGTTGCCGCCCATCGTGGCATTACCGGAGAGAATTTCCTTCAGATACCGCGTGTAGGAGTCGCTGTTGTTGTCCACTTTGACCAGTTTCACGGGCCGGGTCAGACCACCTTGGGACAGCGCCTGCTGGACCAGCACTAGCTCGACCACATCGCGGCGCGAGCCCTCGCCACTGAAGTGCGTCAGCGTGAGCGGATTGCGTTTGCCGATAAAACGCTGATAATCGTTGTAGACATCTTGCTGCGTCAGAATAGTGATGGGCTCTACAGCCTGTGCAAAGCTGGAACCCAGCGTCAGAGCCGCAAAGGCGGCAAACACAAAACGGCGGCGGCTGGATATGAAAGACATGCGGGCAGGCTCCTCTCTGTGATGGCCGCCCGTCATGGCAGGCTGGCTCAGTGATCGCGATCGTTGCAATCGCAAGCGCTTATCATGGCAAGCCCGTAAGAAAACGACAACAATCGCGCGTTAACCTGGCGCGAATCAAACAGTCAGAAAATGCCCACGTACTTTGTTTGATTGAGGCTGACTGATAGGCAGTATCTATCAGCTACATGAACTTTCCCGATTTGACAGCCTGTTGCCCTGGCAACTATCGTCAGCGGGTTCACGCAACAGACCATTTAAAGGAGATTCTCATGGCCGTTCTCGTTGGCAAGGCAGCACCCGACTTTACCGCAGCCGCAGTGCTGGGCACAGGCGAAATCGTCGATAGCTACAACCTGAAAGAAGCGACCAAGGGCAAGTACACCCTGGTGTTCTTCTACCCGCTGGACTTCACCTTCGTCTGCCCGTCCGAACTGATCGCGTTCGACCACCGCCTGAACGAATTCAAGTCCCGCAATGTGGAAGTGATCGGTGTGTCCATCGACAGCCAGTTCACCCACAACGCATGGCGTAACACCCCGGTGGACAAGGGCGGTATTGGCCCGGTTGGTTACACCCTGGTGGCCGACACCAAGCACGAAATCGCCAAGGCCTACGACGTTGAGTCCGCTGATGGCGTGGCTTTCCGTGGCACATTCCTGATCGACCGCGAAGGCGTTGTGCGTCACCAGTATGTGAACGACCTGCCGCTGGGCCGTAACGTGGACGAGTACATCCGTCTGGTTGATGCGCTGCAATTCACTGAAGAACACGGCGAAGTTTGCCCGGCTGGCTGGAACAAGGGCCAGGCAGGTATGAAGGCTGACCCGAAGGGCGTGGCCGATTATCTGGCTTCTCACGCTGCTTCGCTGTAACCACAGGTCCGGTTACAACATGCGACGGCGGCTTTGCTGCCGTCGTCCACGGCGCCGCATTGCGGCGCCTTTTTATTTTCCAGAGTGCTGCCATGGCGTAATCCCCTTCGTGACCCAGTTGGCGCAAATACCATCCTTGCCAACCGGAACGCGGTCAAAGACCTGCGTGAATGCGGATCGCCCCCCGGCAAACCCGCCCCGAATCACCTGAACCGGATACGACAGTTGCATTTGTGAGCATAGAGCCCATGTCGTGATCCTGCCCGGCATTCTGTCAGGCGGGAGAGATCGGCCTCAGCCGCCGTGCCGTGGTTTGCCGTTGGCCGCTTCGATGACGGTGGTGGTATCGCTGTCGTTCAGCGTCTTCAAAAACGCGATGACGTCGTTAATCTGCTGATCATTCCAGGCGGGTTTACCGCCACGCTTGCGGGTCAATGGTTCGTCATTGGTGTCGACATTGCCGCGCAGATCAGCGGGTAGATCATCAAACTTCACCACCTTGCCGTTTTTCACCGGATACCAGCGTTGCGGATGGGTGTCGCGTTGCACATAAAACTGCAGCGCGGTTTTCAGATCGCGATAGCGCCCGTTGTGAAAGAACGAACCGCGTGTCGCCACGTTGCGCAACGTGGGCGTACGGAACATGCCACAGTAGGTTTTTTCTTTGGCCTGGTCTTGGCGTAGCGGGCCGCACAAGCCCATATCAAAGAAATGGGGGTTCTTGTTGGCCGCCAGTTCACTGTTGCGTGGTACGCCCAGTACTTCGAACTGGTAGTCGGTAAACAGCGGGTGCGCGCCGTTGGCGCCCTTTGCATCAAAATGGCAAGACGCACAGTTGCCGCTCTTGGGATCATCGAACAACTGCTTGCCGCGCAGTTCTTGTGCAGTCAGTTGGGCTTTGCCATCCATCCATGCATCGAACTTGCTGCTATAGGGGTGAAAAGCCTGGTCTTCCAGTTGGTATTGCGCCAGCGCGATGCCCGCGTAGTGCAGTGCGTCCTTGTCGCTGGCCAGAATCTTGTCGCCAAACACGCGGCGGAAGGCCTCGGCGTTCGGGCTCTTGCGCAGTCGGTTGGCAAAATCGGTGTCGGAGCCATTGGCCATTTCATCTGCATTCAACAGCGGAAAGGCGGCCTGGTCTTCCAGCTTGTCAAAGCGGCCGTCCCACGTCAAACCACCGGTCGGAGGCAGTTCTTGAGCTTCCAGTCGTTCCAGCAGCGCTGAGGGCTGCTCGACGTGCCAGCGCGGCATGCGGTTGAGCGTGTAGCGCAGTGATGGCGCCGCCCGCAGGCCCTGGTGCTTCATGTCCGGGCCACCCAGTTGTGTTGCCAGATTGTTGGCAGGTGCAAAGGCGTGCGCCGGATCATGGCAGGTGGCGCAGGCCATCTGGCCAGAGGCAGACAAACCCCGATCGAAAAACAGCGCGCGGCCCAGGTCAGCCGCACCTGGCCAGGTTTGAGCTTTGGCGGGGGGATGCGCCCCGGAAGGCGTGGTCGCAGGTGTAGCGGCATGCACCCACAGGATGGTGCTGCCAATTACGGCGGTGGCAAACAGACTTGTGACAAGACGGCGGGAATGGATATACATGGTTGCGGGTCAATCTGGGAAAGTAGCCGCAGCCATGGCCGCGGAGGTTGCCGGCAAAACCGGCCTGAACAAGCGACAAAACCCGGCAGGCGCAAACCTGCCGGGTTTTTCCAAACGGTTAGTGCAGGTTGTTGAAGATGTCTGAACCAAACGGCGTCAGACCATCTTGCCCGGCATAACCCAAGTGGCTCAGATTGAAGATGTCCTCAATACTGCGCAGCATGGAATAGTGGTTGTAACCCGTAGTGCTCACCGTGCCGCCCTTGATGAACGGTGACAGCATTACGGCGCCGGTACGATCACCGCCGTAGCTGGTGTACTGCAGCGCCATGTTGCTCCAGGTATGGCCACCGTAGGTTACAGCGCCAAAATTCTGGATCTGCGGATAAGTGCCAAGGTTTGGACCCGGCTTTTGACCGCAGCAACTGTCACCGTTGTAAACGATGGTCAGCGTGTTGGCGGTCATGTCAGGCACAGAACTGGTTGCGCTGCTTTCGTCAAAGTTGATGATCAACAAGCCATCTTGCTGGAAGGCAGGCGAGGCCATAATGAGCGGCACCCACTTCCTCAGGAAAGTATCGACCGAGCTCAAGCCGCCAGGCTCATTAGTGACGCAGTTGGTGTCGTGACCGTCGTTACACAGGTTAGGCGTGATGAAGTTGAAGTTGGCCGTGGTGCTGACCGACTTCAGATCGTTTTCCAGTTGCGCCAGTTCGGTCACATTGGTGCCGCAATCGGCAGAGTCGATGATCGAATGGAAATACGCAAACGGGTTGTGGCGGGTGGCGTACTGGTCACCGTTCGGAACGGCAGAACTTGGGGATTCCGGGCTTTGCGTCATGTCTTGCGTGCCGATGACGGGATGGCCGCATGTGGCCGCTTCACGGGCCGGGTCAAAGCCCATGTCTTCCATGTAGCCGTGCCAGGTCAGGCCGGCGGCCTTGAGTTGGTCCGGCAGGGTCTTGACGGTCGACGGGTAGACGCAACCACGGCCAATGGCCTGACCGTCGCTATCGGTACCGGTCTGCACGAACTCGCTGAACGTCTGGCAATCCATGTTGGTATCCGGGTTGCCGGACTGGCCGGAAATCATCGCAATGTAGTTATCCAGGCTGACGTGGCCCGTGCCGAAATACTGTTGCAGCAGTGCGCCCTGGGCTGGCAGGTCCTGCGCCAGATACTTCGATGTGGGGGTGGCCGAGAAAGTCGTGGTGTAGTTCTCATTCTCCAGGGTCAGCACCCAAACGTGGCGGATGCTGTGGATGGACGGGGCTGCGGTCGGCGTTGGTGTTGCAGTTGGTGCAGAGACAGTGGCGTTACCGTCGCTGCTGCTGTTACAGCCCACCATGGCTCCCATCACGATGGCCGAGCCGAGCAAGCCGGCCAGCCACTTGTTCCATGTTGTTTTCATTGTCTTTCCTGATTGTTATTGAGGCGGCAAATGTCCCATCCGGAATGGTTTTTGCCGCATGCATGAAAACATACAAGTATGTATTTTTTGTTAAGTGGCAAATTCATGACGCCTGGATAGAATGGCGAAATGCAAAACCAGTCACGTTCCAGTGCTACACGGCAGTTGCTGCTTGATGCGACACGCAAACTATTGATCGAACAGGGGTATGCCCGGTTGGGCGAGGCACGCGTGTGCGAGGCTGCCGGCGTAACGCGAGGGGCTTTGCGCTACCACTTTCCCGAGGGTTTGCTGGATCTTTTGCCCGTATTGCTGGCCGATATTGTTGACATTGAAGTGGCCAAGATCGACTCCACCGGGGTGACCAACCCGCGCGAACGGATCTACCTGGGTTTGTTCGCGTTTGCTGGCGGCCACACCCAGACCGACTCGCTGGCGCTGCTGGAACTCTGGATGGCAGCGCGGGGCGATAGCCGCCTGGGCGAACGCCTCAATCCCATCCTGCACAAGATGGACGAGCGTATTTTCCGCATGGAGCCCGGCCAGGAACTAGAGCCGGACCTGCTGGCTTGCCGCCTTTTACTGCATGGCGCCAGCCTGCATATTTTCAGCGGGGATTTCGACCGCGCCAAACTGGCTGCGGCCATGCAATGGGTCATGACCAAATGGCCGTTACCGGAAGGCCTGCGCGAACATTTCGCCCGTAAACCGGGCGAACTGGCCTAGGGTTCAGACCTGGCGGTGCCGCGTCGGGCGGAAATACCCGGTATCCGCGTAGAAGGCATCATCTTGCTGCGGCCACCAGCCTGGCACGCCAAGATAAGGTAAGGGCGGCAACTGGCGCGGCGTTTGCAGTTCATCGGCGTCAATGCGCTGTGCCAGATGCGCATCCAGCCACGCCCAGCGTGCCTCTGCGGGCAAATTGAACCAGTCTGGCGTGACCTCCACCGGCCAACATTTGCCGGTCAGGCCTGGGAAGGGGTCGAGGAGTGCTTCCAGATTGGCATGGCCAAAGCAGACCGCTTCAATCCGGTTTCCCCATTGCTCTTTATGCGTGACAAACAGATCGCGCCACGCATGCTGACGCAGCATGTCGATCAGTGCTGGATCACTGTACGGCACAATCAAACCACATTCATCGAACAAGGTCGCAGCATCTCTGACCGGGCCGCGTTGCCCTTGGGCGGATGGTTGACCCATTTGCCGACAGTGCAAGGCGTTGAGCGCGGCTTTGATCAGTGGAAAGCGCAACCAGATCAACGCATTGAACAGGTCGTGCCAGTTTTCGGTACGCGTTGCCACGCGACCACGCAGGTGGATTTCGGTTTCGTAGTAATCGGTGAGTGAATCTGAAGGTACAAAACGCACTGGCTGGCCGGACCGGGTTGCCGGGCGATCGGGCAGGGCATCCCAGGCTGCGTGATCCGGGAATGCCGTAAATGCCGTGAGCCAACGTTGCACTGGCGCCAGGGCGGCATGCGTGAATTGCGGGTGCGGCCAGCAGGGTGCCAGCGCGCCAGTGGTGGCGCGGGTCAGGGGAGTCTTCCCATGTCGAGACGGCCTTCGGCCAACGTGCTGCTGCCATCTGCGGCCAGGGCTCTTACGGTCAGATAGTAGTGATTGCCCTTCACGCAGGGAGCGCTATAAATACTGCCGTCCCGCGCGCCCAAAGATTTGAGCCCGGCGGGCAGTGGCCCCTGGGCCGGCACACTGGGGATTTGCGCACTGGCGGCACCTTTGACGGTGGCATATAGCAACCGACCCATGCCACCGTTATCCAGCCCGTTACGTTCTGAAAACGCGACCTGCAAGAAGGCGGTACCGGCAGGGACATCAAACACATTGAGGCCCGGCGTGGCCGCAGAGCCACCCAGTTTGGCGCATTGCTGGCCAGATGGCACGCTAGCGCCGTTCCACAGCGGGCTGGTAAAACGCAACGTGAGTGCACCCGTATCCGCATGCGCAAGGGGCAAGACGGCACAAGTCGCGACAAACAGCAGCGTGATGATCCGTGTTTTCATGATCCAGATGGCATCCTTTGCAAGGGCAACCATTCTAGCCCAATGCCAAAATGCGGGAAGGGCACCATGTCACACGGTCGTGGCCTCCGTATAATGGGGCTCACACGCTTACCGTGACTACTAACAAGACGCTCATGTCCGCGCATGTGATCTCCCCGCCGCAAAGCGGCACCAGCCCGCAAACCTGGTATGACTCGGTCCGTCATCAGCCCGGCTTTATTGAAGACGCTGCTCAGGCTACGGCGATTGGCCGACTGGAACAGTTGTATCAAGAGTTGGTTGAGTTCAAACGCAAGCGTCACCGCCTGTTTGGCAAGACCTTGCTGCCACAGCCGCAAATACCGCGCGGCGTTTGGTTCTGGGGTGGGGTCGGGCGGGGTAAAAGTTTCTTGATGGACGCCTTCTTTGCCGGGTTGCCCTACACCCGCAAAAAGCGCATCCACTTTCACCAGTTCATGCAGGACGTCCAGCGTGAGCTGGCCACGCTGAAGAGCGAGACCGATCCACTGGTCAAAGTGGCTGAAAAAATTGCCCGTAACGTGCGCGTGCTGTGTTTTGACGAGTTTCATGTCTCTGATATCGCCGATGCCATGATCCTGGGGCGACTGCTGGAGAATTTGTTCCAGCGCGGCGTGGTGCTGATCGCCACCTCCAACTATCCCCCGGATGGCCTTTACCCCAACGGCCTGCAGCGTATCAATTTCCTGCCGACCATTGAACTCATCAAAAAACAGCTTGAAGTGTTCAATCTGGATGGTGGCCAGGACCACCGCTTGCGCGCGTTGTCTGCGGCGCGCACTTACATCTGCCCGGTTTGCGCCGAGGTGGATACCGAACTGGATACCTTGTTCACGCAGGTCGCTACGGGGCCGGATCAGGCTAAAACCATCTCGGTGGCGGGGCGTAACATCAGTTGTCGTCGGCGGGCACCGGGTGTGGTCTGGTTTGATTTCTTCAAGATTTGTGGGGACCAGCGGGGCCAGGCCGATTATCTGGACATCGCCCGCATGTATCACACCGTGATTGTCAGTGGCATTCCAGCGCTGGAGTCCCGTCAGGCGTCAGAGGCTCGTCGTTTTACGTGGCTGGTGGATGTGTTCTACGACCATCGCGTCAAACTGATCATTTCTGCGGATGTGGCCGCCGAGCAACTTTATGTGGATGGTGTGCAGTCCAGCGAATTTTTCCGCACGGTCAGCCGGCTGACCGAAATGCAGACCCTGGAATATCTTGCGTTACCCCATCAGCCGATTCTGGAATCCCTGGCCGGTTTGGTAGAGACCTGAAATCGACTACACAACACTGCTAGCCCTGACAGGGGACCGGTTGTCGATTCGCCACAAAACAGTGCAAACAAAAAGCCCCGCAATGCGGGGCTTTTGTATTTCTGGCAAATACTTGCCGCGTCAAACAAATGCTCAGGCAGCGGTCTTGCGTGAGGCCGTTTTGACGGCTTCGGCGGTAGCGTTGGTCGCGGCCTTGACAGAAGCATCGGTAAATTCGGCAACTTGCTTGGCCGCCTTGGTCAGGCTATCAACCGCTGCCGCAGTTGCCTGTGCCGTGGATTTGACCGCCGCGACAGCGACATCTGCACCGGCTGGCGCCGACTTGGCAACACGATCAAGGCTGCTGACCAATTCTTTATTGAAGGCAACGGCGCGCTCTTCGTAAAGTTTGGAGAGCTCGCCCTGCGCTTGCGAAGCAATTTCAAAAATCGCGCGCGAGAACGTGGTTGCTTGTTCTACACTGGATTCTATGAGCTTCTGACGCAGGGACACGGCTTCTTGTGCGTCTTTTACAGACAAGAGAGCGCGGGCGTTTTTCACGTTTTCTTCCAGTGCCGTGCGGGTTGCTTCAACCTGCACTTTGAACAGACGTTCTGAGCTATCGAGAGACAGCCGTGCAAAGCGCAGTACCGTTTCAATCTGACCGGTCGCCAGTTCGGCGAACTGTTGCTGGGCTTGGGACATGATTCACTCCTGATGATCCATCGGTGGTCGTGTGTGCAGGCGCTGTATATAGAAATGCGGAAATACATAAACTTGCTTCAATCAACCATGATGCGCCGCACCATTGATTTTATTGTGGAATTCTCAAAGCGCAATGTCAAACACTTTTTGTGCACTGCAACATGACCGGTTGCGCAGCCGATAAACGGGCGCTACTCTTGGCAGCAGTTTCGTAATATTGCGAAAATCACTACAACCCGCAGTCACCTTATCAGGGGAAATGCATGAGTGTTGAAAAACGGGTGATCAAGAAATATCCGAACCGTCGGCTTTATGACACCGCCACCAGCTGTTACATCACGTTGGCAGACGTCAAACAGCTGGTACTTGAACAGATCGACGTACAAGTACTGGATGCCAAGACGGGTGAAGACATCACGCGTAGCGTGCTGTTGCAGATCATTCTGGAAGAGGAGTCGGGCGGGATCCCGATGTTCTCTTATGACGTGCTCACCCAGATCATCCGCTTCTATGGCCATGCCATGCAGGGCGTGATGGGTAACTATCTGGAAAAGAACATGCAGTTGTTCACCGAGATGCAAACACGCCTGCAAGATCAGGCCAAAGCATCACTCGGTGGCGAAAACCCGATGCTCAACCCGAATATCTGGGGTGACTTCATGAAGTTCCAGGGCCCGGCGCTGCAAAGCATGATGGGCAAGTACCTGGAAAGCAGCACGGCGCTGTTTGTGGATATGCAACAGCAGTTGCAAGATCGCGCCAAGCACCTGTTTACCGGCTTTGGCATGCCGGGTTATGGCCGAGATGGCGCCAAACCCGATCCCAATGAACCAGAGCCTTCCTCGCCGCCTGCCAGCGATGAGCCGCCGGAAAGTCCGGCACCCAAGCGCCGTACGACGCAGAAATAAACCATTGATCTAAAAATTGATTTAAAATACTCGGTTGTCCATGCGGGCGTGTCTGATGACATGCCCGCTCTGTTTTGGTTTGAAGGCTGACGCCACTTTGCCGCAGCCTGCTGGAGAGTAAGAATGTCTGCTGCTGCGCCCAAGGTTGGGTTTGTCTCTCTGGGCTGTCCCAAAGCCCTGGTTGATTCTGAACAGATCCTGACCCAATTGCGGGCCGAGGGTTACCTGATTTCTGCCTCATACGACGACGCCGACATGGTCGTGGTCAATACCTGTGGTTTCATTGATTCCGCAGTGCAAGAGTCGCTGGATGCGATCGGTGAGGCGCTGGCCGAAAACGGCAAAGTGATCGTCACTGGCTGTCTGGGCGCCAAAGGCGACGGCGACTTGATCCGCGACGTGCACCCGAAAGTGCTGGCCGTGACGGGTCCGCACGCCAAGGACGAAGTGATGGAGCAGATCCACGTGCATCTGCCCAAGCCGCATGATCCGTTTGTCGACCTGGTACCCGCCGCCGGCATCAAGCTCACGCCAAAGCACTACGCCTATCTGAAGATTTCCGAAGGCTGTAATCACCGTTGCACCTTCTGCATCATTCCGTCCATGCGGGGTGATCTGGTGAGCCGCCCGGTGCACGAAGTCCTGCGCGAAGCAGAAAACCTGGCCAAGGCCGGCGTGAAAGAGCTGCTGATTATTTCGCAAGACACCAGCGCCTATGGCGTGGATGTGAAATACAAAACGGGCTTCCACAATGGGCGCCCGGTGAAAACCCGCATGACCGAACTGGTTGAAGAACTTGGCCGCCAGGGCATCTGGACGCGTCTGCACTACGTGTATCCATACCCGCACGTCGATGAAGTCATTCCGCTGATGGCTGAAGGCAAGGTTCTGCCGTATCTGGATATTCCGTTCCAGCATGCCAATCAGCGCATTCTCAAGCTGATGAAGCGTCCGGCCAGTTCTGCCAACGTGCTCGAACGCATCAAGGCCTGGCGTGCCATTTGTCCGGACCTCGTGATCCGCTCGACGTTTATCGTTGGCTTCCCGGGCGAAACCGAAGCCGAATTCCAGGAACTGCTGGATTTCCTGGATGAAGCGCAGCTTGATCGCGTGGGCTGTTTTACCTATTCGCCGGTTGATGGCGCGACGGCCAATGATTTGCCGGATCACGTGCCGGCGGATGTTGCTGAAGAACGCAAGCAGCGTTTCATGGAAAAGCAGGCTGAAATCTCTGCCAATCGCCTGGCCGCAAAAGTGGGTCGCGAGTTCACCGTGCTGGTTGATGAAGTCGACGAAGAAGGCGCCGTGGCACGTACCTACGGCGACGCACCGGAAATCGACGGGTTGGTCTACTTTGAGCCGGCCGCCGATGTAAAACCTGGCGACTTTGTGAAAGTCCGCATTACTGATTCGGATGAACACGACCTCTGGGCCGAACAAATCTGAGCCTGACACCTGGCGCAAACGGCAAGGCTTGAAGCTTGCTGCTTGCGCCGGCATCTCACTGTATGACCCCACGCCTGCTGGCCGCCCCCATGGATACCTCCTTTGAACGCCGCTTTGGCGGCATTGCCCGTTTGTATGGCACCGCGGCGCTGGAACGCTTCCGGCAGGCGCATGTGTGCGTGATCGGCATTGGTGGCGTGGGCACGTGGGTGGTCGAGGCGCTGGCACGTTCTGGCATTGGTCAGCTCACGCTGATTGATCTGGACGATATTTGTGTTTCCAACACCAATCGGCAGTTGCCGGCGATGTCTGGTCTGTTTGGCCAGATGAAAGTCGCCGCGATGAAAGACCGTATCCTGGCGATCAACCCGGAATGCGTGGTGAACGCCATTGAAGACTTTGTGGTCGAAGACAACCTGGAAGCCATGTTGGGGCAGGGTTACGACTACGTGGTCGATGCCATTGACAGCGTCAAGACCAAAGCCGCAATCATCCACTGGTGCCGCCGCCGCAAAATCCCGCTCATGGTTACTGGTGGCGCAGGTGGTCAGACCGATCCAACCCAGATCAAGATCGACGATCTCTCCCGCACCACGCAAGACCCACTGGCGGCCAAAGTGCGCAATATCCTGCGCCGGGATTACGGCTTCCCTAAACCGGGCAAGAAATTTGGTGTGGATTGCGTTTATTCGACCGAAGCGCTGGTATACCCGCAAGCAGACGGTAGTGTCTGTGGCACCAGGCCGGACGCCGGCGACAGCCCGGTACGGCTGGATTGCGAAGGCGGGTTCGGCGCAGTCACGCCGGTCACCGGGACATTTGGTTTTGTTGCCGCATCACGGGTGTTGCGCAAGCTGGCGGATTCCGCGCAAAAATAACCGGCAATCAGCCAACAAAAAACCGCTCTGCAATGAGCGGTTTTTTGTTGGTCGGTATCAGGGTGTTTAATGCGGCGGTAATTCCGTGCCTGGTGTGCTTTGTAGCAAAGTGGGCGTGGCAGCATCGGCAGATTGTTTGACCGGTTTGCCGCACTGATGGCAGAACGGAAAGAACGCAAAATTGCGTCCGCCACAGCTGCATACCCGGAATAACTCAAGGCCGCAGTGAATGCAGAAACTGGCTTGATCCCCCGCCAGGTTCCAGGGTTTGTCGCACGAGGGGCAAATCTTCTTCTGATACGAACTGATGGCTTTTTCATAGACTACGGTGCGGGCGCGTTCAGACTGGCTTTGCTGCATTTCCAGCCGTTTGCGTTCCACGTAGCGCTGAAAAGCCCGCAGCATGTAGATGCCGGCAAACACAGTGAGAATGATCCCGACCACGACGCGGATGTATCCGCCAAAACTGGGCAAATACGGCACCAGTTCCACGAAGAACGCCGTCAGTGCAAACAGGCCAAAACCATACACAAACGGCCAGTAGCGATTCTTGCGGAACTTGATAAACAGCCAGATTGCCAGTAGCAGCAGGGGCAGTGTGAACGCGAGGCGCCAGAAAAAGATGCGTAAATCGTATTTCTGCAGCGCCTGGTTGTAGGTTTTCTCCCCTTGATCCAGCAAAAGGGCCAAACGTCCCTGGTTTTGTTCTTGCTGTTTCTCGACGCTGCGCAATTGATCGGCCAGTTGATCACTTTGTCGCTGCCAGTTATTGACCCCGGCTTGAAGTGCGTCCAGCGCATGCGTGCGGCTGAGGACTTCAGGGTCCTGACTGCTGTTACCGGTGGCCTGGCGCGTGGCCAGCCAGTTGCGGAAAGTCTGGTTGGCGGCGTTGTATTCATCGTGCGAGCGAGAAACAGCGGTATCGACCGTTTCTTTTTTATCGGCCAGGGCTCTGTGCTGGCGCTCCAGTTCTTTTTGCTGTTGTTCCATCTGCGCACGCGCAGTCTGGTCAATGAATGCCTCTGGTTGCGGCGGGCCGCCTGCTGGCGCGTAAAAGAGGTCGCGGATAACCAGTTCGCCCAGCGTATTCAAAAGACCGGCAAACACCAGCGCGACAATCCATGAGGCAATGCGCAACAGGCGTTCCGGGCGAGAGTGAGCTTGGGTGGTGGCCATCCGGTGATCCTTGATCACGACAAAGATCATGCATCATTGCACGCTCTGCGCATGTATGCATTGATGTGGCGCGCGGGTGCGACACAGCAAAACAAAAAACCGCCATTGCGGCGGTTTTCCGGGTACGGACAGCGACAATCAATGTCGCTTGGGTTGTGGTGCCAGGGCCAGGATGACGCCGAGTACACATAGAGCTGCTACGTAATGTGCCGGTGCCTGTTTGTCGTACACGATCCAGGCGCTGATCGCCACCGGGGTCAGACCGCCGAAAATGGCGTATGCCACGTTATAGGCAAAGGACACCCCTGAGAACCGCAACGCGGCCGGGAAGGAACGCACCATCAGATAGGGCACCACGCCGACGACGCCCACAAAAAAACCGGTGATGGCGTAATTGAGCATCAGCGTGCCTGGCGCAACCGGCTGACTGAAATAAAAGTTGTAGCTGCTGATCAACAGACCAATGCTGCCGGTGGCCAGGGTGAGGCGGCCTCCGAACTTGTCCGCACATGCGCCGAACACCACACAACCCAGGGTCAGGCAGAGTGTAGCCAGGCTATTGGCCTGCAAAGACAACGCAGGTGCCACGCCCTGGATTTTTTGCAGCCAGGTGGGTGTAAACAGAATCACGACCACAATCGCGGCAGACAATACCCAGGTGAGCAACATGGCCTGAAGGGTGCCTGCAAGGTGGTTTCGCACCGTCGCGGCCACCGGCAAACCTTCAGACAACGCCTTGCGCTGATGCAGTTCCTTGAAAATGGGGGTTTCTTCCAGGAAGCGGCGCAGGTACACCGCAAAGAGGCCAAACAAGCCGCCCAGAATGAACGGAATGCGCCATGCAAAGCTGATCACTTCTTCTTTGTTGTAGTGGGTGTTGATGAAGGTGGCGATCAGTGCGCCCAGCAAGATACCGAAGGTCAGCCCTGCGGTCAGCGAGCCCACCGCCAGGCCGGTCCGGTTGTGCGGCACATGTTCGGATACAAACACCCATGCACCCGGAACCTCACCACCAATCGCGGCCCCTTGCATGACGCGCAGGATCAGCAACAGCACCGGTGCAAATACGCCCAGCGTTGCGTAGGTGGGCAACAGGCCCATAAACAGCGTGGGCAAGGCCATCAGGAAGATGGACAGTGTAAACATGCGCTTGCGGCCAAGCTTGTCGCCGTAATGCGCAATGATGATGCCGCCTAGCGGACGGGCGAGATAACCCGCGGCAAAGATGCCGAAGGTTTGCAGCAACTTGAGCCAGTCTGGCAGGCCGGGTGGGAAAAACAGCGTGCCGATGACGGAGGCAAAAAAGACGTACACCACGAAGTCATAAAACTCCAGGGCGCCGCCCAGGGCGGAAAGGGTCAGCGTCTGCACGTCGCGCCGGTTAAGCGGGCGATGCGCGGCAGACCAGGTCAAAGAATCCGTGCTTGTATTCATGTTGTTGGCGGTCATGGGCTGAAATCACAAAAGAAGCGCAAGAATGCATGCGCAGCAGAGCCGCTGTGACAAGGTGAGGACAGCATGCAAATCACAAGGCCTCGATCAGCTTTGCAATTTTCGCCGTAAACCGCACGCCGGTTGGCGCTGGGCAGGCAGGGCAGGGGCAGCGGATCGCGCTGTCAATGCCGCAGGGAACCCCGGAACAGGCGTTCCCCTTTGGGCGATCAGCTTTTTTATCAGCTTGTGCCATATCGAGGCAAGCAGCAGATACGATTTTCCATGATGGATGTGGCATGTCATCGCCCGATCGGGAGGCCGGTTGTGCCGTCCAGATGACCATCTGCGCCATACCCGCCGCGACAGGCCCGCTTGTACGTATAATCGCCGGCACGAAAACCATGGGGGTTTTCAACGCACACAAGGATCTGCGGACAGCAGCATGCGCAAATCATGGATCATTGTGCTGCTGGCGCTGTTCTGGACGCCGGTAGCGCTGGCACGCGAAACCATCACGTGGGTCATTTTTGACTGGCCTCCCGTGTTCATCCTGCAAGATCGCGGCAGCGAATCAGTACAGCAACTGGGCGATGGCATTGGTGATCAGTTGATCAAGATGCTGATCCAGCGGCTGCCACAGTATCAGCATCGCGTCGTTGTCATGTCGCCCAAACGAGCGTTTGCGCAAATGAAGCAGGGCGATAACCTCTGTGTTCCATCAACATTGCGCAACCCGGATCGTGAAGCGATGGCGCTGTTTACGCCGGCGCTGATTACCATGCCCATCCAGTTGGTCACGCGCGAAGACCTGTTGCAAACGCATCCGGACTGGCGCGACGGCGTAGATCTGGAAACCCTGGCGGCGGATCGTTCGCTGGTTGGCGGCTACGAGGGCACCCGTTCTTATGGTCCGAGCATCGACAAAGTACTGGCTTCACCCACCAACATTGGCCTGCGTGCCGTGTCAGGTGGTGATCCGAACAGCCTTTATCAGATGCTGGCGCTCAAGCGTATCGATTACACCCTGGAATATCCGCAGATTGTGGCCTGGCTGGCCGAGCGTAAACAGCTACCAGCAGGGATTGCCGTGGTGCCGCTACGCCAGCCTGATCCCTGGTTGCTGGGCAACGTGGCTTGCACAAAAAATGCCTGGGGCGGTAAGGTCATTCATGATGTTGACGAAGCCGTGCGTGAGGCAGCCAGACAATCGTCGTACCGTGATTTGATGACACGATGGACGCCGCTGCATTTGCGCGAGGCGCAACGACGGGAACTGGATCGCTTTCTGCATGAGCGTGCTACGCACAACTATGTGCAGTGAGGGCGAGAGCACCAGCCCAACAAAAAAGGCAGCCATGGCTGCCTTTTTTGTTGGGTGGCTGATGGATTAGCCCAGCGCTGCTTTCAGTTTGTCCCGATCCAGTTCTTTTTCCCAATGCGACACGACAATCGCGGCGACACCGTTGCCAATGATGTTGGTCAAAGCGCGCGCTTCAGACATAAAGCGATCCACGCCCAGAATCAGCGCCAGGCCGACGACCGGAATGGTCGGCACCACAGCCAGCGTGGCCGCCAGTGTAATAAAGCCCGCACCGGTCACGCCGGAGGCGCCTTTGGACGTCAGCATGGCCACGATCAGGATCGACAGTTCCTGGCCCAGCGACAGATCAATATTCATGGCTTGTGCGACGAAGAGGGCGGCAAGGGTCAGATAGATATTGGTGCCATCCAGATTGAAGCTATAACCCGCTGGGACCACCAGACCCACCACAGGCTTGCTGCAGCCAGCGTCTTCCATTTTCTTCATCAGCTGCACCAGTGCACTTTCAGAAGACGACGTGCCCAGCACCAATAGCAGTTCCTGCCGGATATAGCTCAGGTATTTAAGGATGCTAAAGCCCGTCATGCGCGCCACCGCACCCAGCACAATCAGCACAAACAAAATACAGGTCAGATAGAAGCAGCCCATCAAGCTGGCCAGCGGCAGCAGCGCTTTCAGACCATATTTGCCGATCGTGAACGCCATGGCGCCCCCGGCACCCAGCGGTGCCAGCCACATGATGCTGCGGACCATGCCAAAGAAAATGTCCGACAAGCCCTCAACGAACTTCAGGACTGGTGTGCCTTTTTCGCCAATCTTGTTCAGCGCAAAGGCAAACAGGATGGCAATCAGCAGCACTTGCAGCAGATCGCCAGAACCAGCAAATGCATCGGAGAAAGTTTTGGGGATGATATGAAGAATGAAATCTGCCACATGTTGTTCATGAGCCTTGGCGGCGTAATCGGCCGTGAGTTTCGGGTCCAGGGTGGCGGGATCGACATTGAAACCTTTGCCTGGCTTCAAGAGATTGGCCACCAGCAAACCGATGGCCAGTGCGAACGTGGAGACCACTTCAAAATACAGCAGTGCCTTACCACCAACGCGCCCGACCTTTTTCAGATCGCCCGCATTGGCGATTCCCAGTACCACGGTACAGAAAATCACCGGGCCGATCAGCATTTTGATCAGGGCAATAAACCCGTCGCCCAAAGGCTTGAGCGCGACGCCGGCGGCGGGGTCGACGTAACCCAGAATGCCCCCCGCGACAATTGCAATCAGCACCCAGAAATACAGCGTTTTATGCATGCGTTTCATACAGCATCTCCCCTTCGTTTTTTTGTTTGAACCAGTCTGTTCGGTGCGGGCTCAAATTGCTGCGTCGCACAAAAACGTCTTGCACATCAAGATCTTGCTATAAGTCCGGATAATCTAGAACCGCCCAAGGCTAGCGTCGACCAGGACAATCCGCGTCCGGTGTATTACCTACGTACGCGCTTGCCGATTGACGCACGCGCACGTGAGTTCTAGCCTGAACCTCCTTGATGCAAGTCACGACAGGTAATCTGGTATGGCAAGACAAGAAACCCTGGCGCACAGCGGCGTGCGCGTAGATAAATGGTTATGGGCCGCACGTTTTTACAAAACACGCTCACTGGCAACGGATGCCGTTGAAGCAGGCCATGTGCACCTGAATGGTCAGCGGCCCAAACCGGCGCGGGAGATCAAAGCGGGTGACCTGCTGCGCGTCCATACGGAGCATGGCGAGTTCGAGGTCAAAGTGACTGGCCTGAGTGACAAACGCGGCCCGGCCGAGGCAGCACGTGCTTTGTACGAAGAAACGCCAGAAAGTATCGAGAAACGGGAGCGCGTGGCTGAGGCTGATCGCCTCGCGCCGCGCTTTGAGCACCCGCAGGTGAAAGGCCGCCCCACCAAGAAATTCCGCCGGCAGATGAACCAGTTCGAGCGCGGTTGATTTGTCGCAAGGAGAGTCCCGATGAGCCAGTTCCGCAGCGAAACCGATTCCATGGGCGCCATCAACGTGCCCACAGACCGTTACTGGGGCGCGCAGACACAGCGGTCGGTCAGCAATTTCCCGATCGGCGTGGCGCGCTTTAAATGGCAGCGGCCGGTAATCCGGGCGTTGGGTATCCTGAAAAAAGCGGCCGCACAAGCCAATGCCCAA
The DNA here is from genome assembly GCF_014645555.1 of Silvimonas amylolytica. Taxonomy (GTDB): domain Bacteria; phylum Pseudomonadota; class Gammaproteobacteria; order Burkholderiales; family Chitinibacteraceae; genus Silvimonas; species Silvimonas amylolytica. Next base: position 268,424 of record NZ_BMLY01000003.1, read on the forward strand.
TTGGGTGAATTGCCCAAAGAGGTGGCCGAACGCATTGTCAGCGCGGCGGATGAAGTGATTGCCGGCAAGCTCGATGCGCATTTCCCGCTGGTGGTGTTCCAGACGGGGTCTGGTACGCAATCGAACATGAATGCCAATGAGGTGATCTCTAACCGCGCCATTGAAATGGCCGGTGGCGAGATGGGTAGCAAGAGCCCGGTTCACCCGAATGATCACGTGAATCGCGGGCAGTCTTCCAACGATACCTTTCCGACCGCCATGCATATTGCGGTGGTAGAAGAATTGCAGCAGCGCTTGTTCCCGGCCATTGCCACGCTGCGCACCACGCTGGCGGGCAAAGCCAGTGCCTATGCAGGCATCGTCAAAACGGGTCGTACGCACTTGCAAGATGCCACGCCAATTACACTGGGGCAGGAGATCGGCGCATGGGTGGCCCAACTGGACTTCGGCATTGATGCGGTTCGTGGCGCGTTGCCGGGTTTGTACGATCTGGCCATCGGTGGCACGGCCGTGGGGACCGGACTCAACGCCCATCCGCAGTTTGGTGGCAAGGCAGCCGCAAAGATCGCGGCCATTACCGGTTACCCGTTTCACGCAGCGTCCAACAAGTTCTTTGCCTTATCTGCACATGACGCACTGGTGCAGACTTCCGCCGCACTGCGAACGCTCTCCGGGGGGCTGATGAAAATGGCCAACGACGTGCGCTGGCTGGCCAGCGGCCCGCGTTGCGGCATTGGAGAATTACGGATTCCAGAGAACGAACCGGGATCCTCCATCATGCCTGGCAAGGTGAACCCGACGCAGTGTGAAGCCATGACTATGGTTTGCGTACAGGTCTTTGGCAACGATGCCGCCGTGGCCTTTGCCGGCACCCAGGGCAATTTCCAGCTCAATGTGTACAAGCCGGTGATGGTGCATAACGTGCTGGAAAGTATTGGTTTGATCAGTGACGCCGTGCTGGCTTTCAATGATCACTGTGCAGTGGGGATTGAGCCGGATATGGATGTGATCGAATCGAACCTCGCCAAAAACCTGATGCTCGTGACGGCGCTGAACCGCCATATTGGTTACGACAAAGCGGCGAAAATTGCCAAGAAGGCGCATCACGAAGGACTGACGCTGAAAGAGTCCGCGCTGGCGCTTGGCTTTTTGACTGAAGAAGAGTTTGCACAGTGGGTGGTGCCGATTGAGATGACCAAACCGTCGGTTTGAATAGGGTTGGGTTGTTACGCGGATGATCTTGCTGACTTGTCATTCTTGGCGGAAGTCAGTCTGGCTAGCGCAGGTGGCCTTTGCTGGCAAGAATGCCAAGGCCGTAGGGGGATTCGGAGCGATAGTGACAATCCGCCTTGGCATGCGTAAAACCTGAACTACTGTTAGCGCCTTCGGCGCGGGTTGAAAAGCATTTGATACCCGGGGTGCCGGGCCCACGTTACTTTTTTTGCTTCGCCACCTCGGCGGCCCCAAAGAAAGTAACCAAATAAAGGCGACCCCAGCCTCGCGGCCCTCCGGGCTGCCCTCAGTCGGTCGGGAGCCTAAGGTCTCCCTCCCTTCTTCGGCGCTGGGCTTTAAAGGGGGGAGAAGGTCAAAAGCAACCCCAACTTCAACGGCAACAGCAACCAAATCCGCAAGACCTCTGTTTGCAACACGGTCTGCTTTAGCCAGCTGTGCAGCAATAAAAAACGGCAGCCGAAGCTGCCGTTTTTTAAGACTGCAATCTGCCTGTTACTTGGCCGGTGCAGCGCCACCCACAATTTCCAGCACTTCCCACTTGCCACCCTTGACGGTGTAAATGGTGATTGCGCCGTTCTTGATGTCACCCTTTTCGTCAAAGGTGATCGGGCCGGTCACGCCCTGATAGTCGATCTTCGCCAGTTCCGGCAGGTACTTCGCGGGTTCGGTGGAGCCGGCTTTCTTCATGGCTTCAACCATCACCTTCACGGCGTCATAGCAGTACGGTGCATACAACTGCACTTCCTGGCCGAAAGTCTTCTTGAACTTGTCCAGGAATTCCTTACCGCCCGGCAGTTGATCTTTCGGTTGACCTGGGGAGGAAGACACCATGCCTTCAGAGTCATCCCCGGCCAGCTTGATCAGTTCAGGCGTTTGCGTGCCGTCGCCGCCCATGACCTTGGCAGTGATACCCAGTTTGTGGGCTTGTTTTTTCAGCGGTGCGGCTTGTGCATCCATACCGCCGTAGAAAATCAGATCTGGCTTGGTGCCCTTGATCGAGGTCAGGATCGCGTTGAAGTCGGTTTCCTGGTTGGTGGTGAATTCACGCTTCACTACGTCGCCGCCGGCTGCCTTGGCGGCTTTTTCAAATTCATCTGCCAGGCCCTGACCGTAAGCGGTGCGGTCATCCACAATGGCGATCTTCTTGGCGCCCAGCTTTTGCACGGCGTATTCGCCCAGCACCTTGCCTTGTTGGGCATCGTTGGCCATGACGCGGAAGGCCGTTTTGAAGCCCTGCGCAGTGTAGGCTACGGCGGTGGCCGACGGCGAGATCTGCGGAATGCCTGCGTCAGAGTAGATCTTGGAAGCCGGGATGGTGGTACCCGAATTCAGGTGACCGATCACGCCAACTACTTTCTCATCCACAAAACGCTGGGCGACTGTTGTCGCCGTTTTCGGATCAGCCTGGTCGTCTTCGGAGTCCATCTCGAACTTGACCTTCTTGCCACCGATATCGGCGCCACCGGCTGCGTTGATTTCGTCGATAGCCAGTTTCACGCCGTCTTCATTGTCTTTGCCCAGGTGAGCAATGTTGCCGGTCAGCGGGGCGGCGTGACCAATCTTGACGGTAACAGTGTCACCAGAAGCACCGCCAGCAGCGGCGGTCGCGGATGCTGCCGGTGCCGAAGCTGCGGCGTCGGATTGTGCCGGCTCCTGCTTGCCACATGCAGCCAGGCCTAGTACGGCCGCGGCAATCAGGGTGTAACGCGCGATGGTCATATCCAGATCCTCTCAGGATGATTGCGAATTATTCGTCAGAATGTGGGGGTGAGCGGGCGGCCACAGCAGGACCGCTTGCGCTTTTATTCCGGTGTTGGCATGGCGTCAGCTCAGTGTTTTGTAGAGCACGGGTGATCGTTATGCCAAAGCTACGGTAATTGATAATGAAGATGCGCCTTTCTGACTGTCAAATGCCTGGACCGGGTCATTGATGAAGGGTGGTTTCTATGCAACAAGCGATGAATGGTTGTGCATTGATGCGGTGCACAGGCTGCTTGCCCATTGCAAACATGCCTCAAAATGGCTCTGAGCCTTGTTTTACAAATGTTTGTGCTCGGCAAACGAATAGCTTTGGCTGCCTGCGATGATGAAATGATCCAGTAGCCGCACATCAATCAGCTGTAGCGCGTCACGTAAGGTCTGTGTGAGATTGATATCTGCTGCTGACGGTTGCACCCGACCAGAAGGATGGTTATGCGCCACGATGATCGCGCAGGCGTGGTGTTGCAGCGCCTGACTCGCCACCTCCTGGGGGTAGACCTGGGTCTGGTTGAGACTGCCTTGAGACAGTTCGACACAGGCCAGCACGCGGTGGCCCGCATCAAGCAGCAGCGCAACAAAACACTCCACGCGCCGATTGCGCAGCAATAGCGCCAGATAGTCGCGCACCGTTTGCGGGCTGGTCAGGGCATTGCTGTGGCTGATGTCTTCATGGAGCGCCCGGCGTGCCATTTCCAGTACTGCTTGCAGTTGCGCGTACTTGGCATCGCCCATACCTGCTATTTGTGAGAAGGCGGCACGTGGTGCGCTGAATACGCCATTGAGCGAGCCAAAATGGTTGAGTAGCAAACGCGCCAGATCAACCGCCGAATACCCGACAATGCCGACGCGCAAGAAAATGGCGAGCAACTCAGCATCTGAAAGTGCGTCCGCACCGCGTGTCAGCAGTTTCTCGCGCGGACGTTCGGCGGCGGGCCAGTCATGAATGGACATGGGGACTCCAGCAAGAACGGGGAGCCCGATACCCTGTTACACTTCTGGCCCATCAGCAATCTGGAAAACAGTCAGGTTTGCCATGAAACAAACACAAAAGCGGATCGTACTGGGTGTGACCGGCGGCGTCGCGGCCTACAAGGCGGCGGAACTGACGCGTCTGATGATCAAAGCCGGTTGGGAAGTCCAGGTAGTGCTTACCCAGGCGGGGGCGGCGTTTGTCACGCCGGTCACGTTCCAGGCCCTGTCTGGCAAACCTGTGTTCACCGATCAGTGGGACGCGCGGCTGGATAACAACATGCCGCATATTGATCTGACCCGTGGCGCGGACGCCATTCTGGTTGCGCCTGCCACGGCTGACATGCTGGCCAAAGTGGCGCATGGGCTGTGCGATGACTTGCTCTCGACACTCATCGCCGCCCGGGACTGCCCGCTCTTGATGGCGCCAGCCATGAACAAGCAGATGTGGGAAAACAAACCCAATCAACGCAATGTGGCGCAACTCAAAGAAGATGGTGTCGCCATTCTGGGACCGGATGCCGGTGACCAGGCCTGCGGCGAAGTCGGCATGGGCCGCATGCTGGAACCCGAAGCCATCATGCAAGCACTGGAAGCGTATTTTCAGCCCAAATTATTGCGTGGCAAGCGTGTGCTGATTACGGCTGGTGCGACCTTCGAGCGCATTGACGCTGTGCGCGGTATTACCAACACCAGTTCCGGCAAGATGGGTTTTGCGATCGCACGCGCGGCGGCGGAAGCAGGTGCCGAGGTGACGCTGGTTGCTGGTGATACCGTGTTGCCCACGCCTGCCGATTGCCGGCGCATTAATGCAAAAAGCGCGCAGGAGATGTTCGAGGCCGTCGAGCAGAATGTACCGGTCAGCGACATTTTCATCAGCGTGGCGGCAGTGGCTGACTATCATGTGGTCAACCCGTCTGCACACAAGATCAAGAAAGATGCCGCGACCATGACGCTGGAACTGGCTGCCAACCCGGATATCCTGGCCAGTGTGGCAAGCCGTGCCGATGCGCCTTTCTGTGTTGGCTTCGCGGCGGAATCTGAAAAACTGCTTGAATACGCTGAAGCCAAGCGTAAACGCAAACACTTGCCGCTGCTGGTGGCCAACCTGGTGCAGCAAGCCATGGGCGCGGATGACAACGAAGTGATTTTGCTGGATGACGCTGGCCAGCATCGCCTGGCCCGTGCACCCAAACTGGATATCGCCCGCCAGTTAATCGCCCACGTGGCCGATCTTTATCAACAACAACATAAACCTGCCAAACAAGCTTGAGGGGAAGCAGCAATGAGCACGCTCGATATCAAAATCCTGGACCAGCGCCTGAAAGACAACTTGCCCGCGTATGCCACGCCGGGCTCAGCCGGGCTGGACCTGCGGGCGTGCCTTGAGGCACCGCTGGAACTGGCGCCTGGCGCGACAGCGCTGGTGCCTTCCGGTATGGCGATTCACCTTGCGGACCCCAAGCTCGCGGCCATGATCATTCCGCGCTCCGGTCTTGGTCATAAGCACGGTATTGTGCTGGGCAACCTTGTCGGGCTGATTGATTCAGACTACCAGGGACAGGTGTTTGTGTCGGTATGGAACCGTGGCAATCACTCGTTCACCATTCAGCCACTGGAACGTATTGCGCAACTGGTGGTGGTGCCGGTGGTGCAGGTGGCACTCAATATCGTTGAGTCGTTTGAAGAGAGCTCGCGCGGGGAAGGCGGGTTCGGTAGTACCGGAAAGGCCTAAGACATCAAGATGTGTCGGGTGGATTGCGCAATGTATCCACCCGAACGTCAGGTTGGACTGTCACCGCGCCGTAGCGCTTCGTAATCCAGATGCAGGTCCTTGAGCAGTAATTGCATCTGTCCCAGACTTTCTATCCATAGCTCTGCCACTGCCGCACCATCATTGCTACGCGCCGCATATTCCAGAGCCTGCATGCGTTGCAGGTTACCCGTGGCGGCAATCGTCCCGCATGCACCTTTGATTGCGTGAGCCTCATGCAGGACCGTGGCCAGATCTTCGGCGGCAGCGGCGTTTTCCAGCAAACGCATGCGCGCCGGAACATCCGCCAGGAACACGCCCAGTAATTCCGTCAGCAGGGCAGGGTCACCCGCGACCATATCCAGTGCGGCTGCACGCGAGTATTCAGAAAAGCCGGGCATGTCTATGAGCTCGCGGTTGACGGTTGACGGGTGAGTGCCAGCAACAATGTTTGTGCGGCAGTGCCCGCACGGGCGAGCGCCCCTGCGCGCTGTTCCTGCCAGTATAGGGTGAGTGCGGGGGAAAACTCGCTACCGTAGTTCGCGGCCAGCACATCCAGGTCATGCAAGTACCCAAGGGCTTCTTGTGCCGGTTTGGCTGTGCCAGCCAGGGTACGCCAGCGCTTGGGCAACCAGGCGGTCAGATGCTCGTGCAGATAACGCAGCTTCTTGATGGTGATCCGCGCGTCGTGCCAACGCTCTGGCTCTGTTTGCGGGGTGAGCAATTGCAGTTGTTCGACTGACTGATGACGCAATGTGCTTGCAGTTCGACGAATGCGTTTTTGCAACCGGGTTTTACCAGGCATCAGGGCATGCAGTAGTCGTGGCAGGCGGCGCATGGCTTTGTCGAAGCCTTTCAGCCGCATGATGCGGGGTGCTGCATCAGCCGGTGGAGTGCTTTTGTTAATGCGTGCGATGAGCGGGGTGGTCAGCTCGCTCGGCCAGTCGGCAATCAGGCCAAGCAATGCATCGCGATCCCGCAAGGAATTGGTCGCTTTGCCGGCGACTTTCATTTGTTCAAGCGTATGTTCAAGTGGCGGGCTGCGTTTAAGGGCAAACAGCTGGATACGCAGACTGCGCAATCCGATACGGAACTGGTGCAGGGCGGTTTCGTCCGGGTTTTTGCGCAAATGGAGGTGCAGTTTTTTTAGCCGTTGTGCGGCTTTGCTTTGCTGATGGAACCATTGCTTGCGTTTGCCCAAAGCCTGTCTCCTCTCGGGTTTGGCATCCAGTGCGCCCCATGTCGGTCAAGACGTGGATGAGCGCAGCCAGGTATCGACAATCGGTTGCGCTGCGCGGAGTGATTCAACGACGGGTACGCCCAACGCCAGGGTTTGTGCTGTTGGTGGGCGCAGGTCTGGCACCATGATGGCGCGACAGCCTGCGCTGTGCGCAGCGGTAATGCCAAAGTTGGAATCCTCAAACGCCACGCATTCAGCGGGTTGCCGACCCAGTCCGGCGGCCGCCTTGAGATAGATATCCGGTGCGGGCTTGGGGTGTTCGATGTCGTCACCGCACACGGCAAATTCAAAGTACGACCACAAACCGGCCGCCTGCAAATGATGTTCTGCGACGCTGCGGCGCGATGACGTGGCCACGGCACAAGGCAGGCCGCGCTCTCGCAACCAGTCCAGCAAATCAATTACGCCTGGCCGGTGCGGAATGGCTTTGGCGGTCGCTTCCAGATAGCAAGCGTGGGTGGCGTCAATCAGTTGCTGGACCGGGGCATCGGGCCCGAGTTCATCAAGCAGATAGGCGGGCACTTTACTCATATGCATGCCGACCATGCCGTAAGGCACGTGATCGTTCATTTCAAGTTTGAGTTCGCGGGCAGCGCTGGCCCAGCAATCGATGGCGATGCGTTCTGTATCCAGCATCAGGCCATCCATATCGAAAATGGCGGCCTGCAAGGGAGGAAAAGACATGACGTAAATGTTTGATTTGATTAACATGAAAGTCTACCCGATCCACCCCTTTGCGGACAGCGTACAATGTTGTCTGTTCTGTGCTGATCTTCGTTATTGCGCCCCTATTGTGAAATCCCGTTCCGTTCCTGCTCAAGCCAGCACCTGCCCCTGCGGCCGCCTGAATACCTATGAAACCTGCTGTGGTGTGTTTCATGCAGGTACTCCTGCACCCACGCCGGAAGACTTGATGCGATCCCGTTACACGGCGTATGTCCTGCAATTGGGCCCTTATTTGCTGGACACGTGGGCAAGTCAGACTCGCCCGCCGCAGATGGATTTTGCCGAGGACGGCGGCATCAAGTGGCTCGGGCTGGAAGTCAAACGCGCCTATGTAGAAGGGGAGCGCGGGGTGGTGGAGTTTGTCGCCCGTTATAAGGTTGCCGGGCGGGCGCACCGCATGCACGAAACCAGCCGCTTCACGCGTGAGGCTGACGGCCGTTGGTATTACGTGGATGGAGAGGTCGAGGGCGCCTGAGTGGCCATTTTTGTGTAGTCGGAATTTTTGATGTACATCTTTTTGGGGTAAATTCGGGGTGCTTGAACGCGGCAAGCACCTTGCCCTGAATCAACACTGTTTCATTCTGGCAACTTTTTGCCACATTTCGCCGATTTGGTGCGCCTTTCTACAACCCGCGCCAATACTGGTGCACAGCAAACCAACCCTATCCCCGGCTAGTTTTTTCGATCGTGAATATTGACTTTGTTGTCGTGCTTCGTTAATTTCAAACAAACGTTTGAAATATCCAAAACAAAGTTACGCCACTGGAGTCCACATGGCCGAGTCTATCCGGGCTGTTGAAACGTCCACCCGCATTCTTGATGCTGCCGAATTGCTGTTCGTTGAGCATGGTTTCGATGCCACCTCCATGCGCCTGATTACCCAGGCTGCCGGGGTCAATATTGCTGCTGTGAACTACTACTTTGGCTCCAAGGACGGCTTGTTCAAAGCCGTATTCGAACGTCGTGCCGAGCCGTTTGTACGTTTGTTTGTAGGTCATCTGGATCGCCTTGAGCGGTCTGTGCAGATTCCTGCTGCCGGTCAGGTAGTAGAGTCGTTTGTGTCCGCTGCCTGTGAATTGGGCCGTGACACCACGCTGGGTGGTCTCGTGTTCGTACGCCTGCTGGCCCGCACTTTCGTGGAGCCGCATCCTGTCCTTAAAGAAAGCATGCCGCGCCGTTACAGCGAACTCACTCGCCGCTATACCGACGCGCTGGTCCGGGCGCTGCCGCATCTGACCGAAGCCGAAGTTCATTGGCGTTTCCACTTTCTGGCCAATGCCATGTTCAACGCATTTGCCGGTACCAACGTCCTGCGCCTTTTCATGGCGCAACCCATTGTCAATGCGCGAGACCCGCAAATGGTCGCGCGCATGCTCGTTCCTTTTGTCGTAGCAGGACTGGACGCGCCCGCCGCTGATCCGGCCCTGAATAACTCGAATTCCTAAGGAGTATCAAGACATGACCGCGCTGATCTGTGTGGCTGTTGTCCTCATCGCATTTCTGGCTGTCGCGTACCTGCGTGCGCCGCTCTGGTTGTCGTCCCTGCTGATTGTGCTGGGCGTTGTTTATGGTGTGGCCACCCATGGCCTGAACGTCATTGTGGCCACGGTGATTGTCGCCATTCTGGCGGTATTGAATATCAAGCCGTTCCGTCGCGCCTTCATTACCAATCCGCTGTTCTCTGTATTCAAGAAAATCACCCCTGCGATGTCGCAGACCGAACAAGAAGCGGTTGATGCCGGCACCGTGTGGTGGGATCGTGATCTCTTCTCCGGCAAGCCTGATTTTGGCCGTCTGCATCGTTTTCCGGCACCGAAGCTGACGGCTGAGGAACAAGCCTTTCTGGATGGTCCGACCGAACAGCTGTGCGCCATGCTGGACGACTGGAAGATCACCCACGACACCAAAGACCTGTCGCCAGAAGCGTGGCAGTTCATCAAGGATCAGGGCTTCCTGGGCATGATCATCAAGAAGCAATACGGCGGCAAAGAGTTCTCCAACCTTGCCCATGCCCGTGTTGTGACCAAGATTGCCACCCGTAGTGGCTCTGCCGCAGTGACGGTGATGGTGCCGAACTCGCTCGGCCCGGGGGAGTTGCTGCAGCACTATGGTACTGACGCACAAAAGAATTACTACCTGCCGCGCCTCGCGAAGGGGATCGAGATCCCGTGCTTTGCGCTGACCAGCCCGGAAGCCGGTTCTGATGCCGGTGGTATCCCTGATTACGGCGTCGTCGCACGCGGTAGCTATACCGACCCGCGCACTGGCGAGCGTCACGAAGACGTGCTGGGTATTCGCGTGTCCTGGGAAAAGCGTTACATCACGCTGGGCCCGATCGCGACCATTCTTGGTCTGGCCTTCAAGCTGTATGACCCGGATGGCCTGCTGGGTGACAAGAAAGACATCGGTATCACCTGCGCGTTGATCCCGACCGAACACGAAGGCGTGCAGATCGGCCGCCGCCACTATCCGGGTACGTCCGTTTTCCAGAACGGCCCGAACTGGGGCAAGGACGTGTTCATCCCGATGGATTGGGTCATCGGTGGCAAGGATTACGTCGGCCAGGGCTGGCGCATGCTGGTGGAATGCCTGTCCGTGGGGCGTTGTATCTCGCTGCCGGCCATGTCTGTCGCCTCTGGCAAGCTCTCTTCCTTCACGACCGGCGCTTATGCCCGTATCCGTAACCAGTTTGGTCTGGCCATTGGCAAGTTTGAAGGCGTGGACGAAGCGCTGGCCCGTATCGGGGGCTTTACCTACCAGATGGACGCTGCCCAAAGCCTCGCGCTGACTGGTCTGGACATGGGTGAAAAGCCATCGGTGCTCTCCGGCATCCTGAAGTACCACAACACCGAACGCATGCGTAAATCCATCAATGATGCGATGGACGTCCACGCTGGCAAGGCCGTATGTATCGGCCCGAACAACTACCTGGCGCACGGTTATCAGGCAATCCCGGTGGCGATCACCGTGGAAGGCGCCAACATCCTGACCCGTTCAATGATCATCTTCGGTCAGGGTGCTATCCGCTGCCATCCGTTTGTGCTCAAAGAACTGCGCGCCGCCATGAGCAATGATGCTGCCGCGTTTGACAGCGCAGTGATTGGCCATATCGGCTTCACCATCAGCAACGCCGTGCGCTCGCTGGTGATGGGCCTGACTTGCGCCCGTTTTGCTGGCAGCCCGAAATCCGGCCCGACCTCCGTGTACTACCGCAACACCATGCGCATGTCTTCCGCGTTCGCCTTTGTGGCTGATATGGGTATGGCCTCGCTGGGTGGCAGCCTGAAGTTCAAGGAAAAGCTCTCTGCCCGTCTGGGTGATGCGCTCTCCAATCTGTACATCGCCACCGCTGTCCTGAAGAAGTACCAGGACGAAGGCGCCACGGCCGAAGATCTGCCGCTGGTGCAGTGGGCTGCGCAAACCGCACTGTATGACTGCCAGGTCGCGCTGGATGGTTTCCTGAATAACCATCCGAACCGTGCACTGGCCTGGCTGATGCGTCGCGTGGTGTTCCCGTTCGGTCTGACCCAGCGTGCACCGGCTGACGCCATCGGCACCAGGATTGCCCGTCTGTTGATGGAACCGTCGGCAAGCCGTGATCGCCTGACTGAATACATGTACAAACCGACCGCCGAGACCGATCCGGTAGGCGTTCTGGACCACGCACTCAAGGCCGTGATCGCCACGGAAGCCGCCGAAGGCAAGCTGCGCAAGGCTGCACGGGGCGGTCAAGTCTCTGGCTGGACCTCTCACGCCCAACTGGCTGATGCACAAGGCAAGGGTCTGATTACGCAAGAAGAATTCAGCGCCATTACCCGTGCCCGTCAGCTCAAGCGCGCGGTGATCATGGTGGATGACTTTGATCAACAACTGAACAACCCGGACCCGGAAGTCACCACCCGCGTGGTCTTCTGAGCGAAAACAGGGCGGCTTTTCCGGGGGCATCCGTCCGGAAAAGTCATGAACACGCCCTGACGTCAAGGCTCCGTTGTATTTGAGCCCGGTGGCTTGCCGCCGGGCCAGTCGGAATAAAAAATTCAGCAGGTCGTTTTTTTAGCCCCAAAAGTTGATCAAACGCTTGACTGAAATTGAGTGAAGGCCGTTACAAGGCCTCCGATGAAAAACCCGCCAGGAGCGGCGGGTCCCAAAAAGATCGCAGCCAAAAACTGCGTTTGAAGGAGAGTACGATGAAGAAGATGGTCTGCGCTTTACGCATGATTGGTGCTGGTTCGCTGGTGGCACTGTCGGGTCATGCACTTGCTTCCGGTTACAGCTTTGGTGTGCAAAGTATCAGCGCACAGAGCGTGGCCAATGCCAACGGCGCGGAAGCCAAGGATGCGTCTGTTCTGTTTTTTAACCCGGCAGGCATGACTCATCTGCAAGGGGATAACATTGCGGGTGGCGTGGTGGTGGTTGATCCGTCGATCAAGGTCTCCAACGCCAGTTCCACGACAGTCAATGGCGTACCGGTCTCGGGTAACAATGGCGGCGATCCAACTGAAGCCGTTGCAGTGCCTCAGTTGTATTACACCCACCAGATCAATGATCAGGCCTACGCCGGTATCGGTTTCTTTGTACCGTTCGGTGACTCGGTCAAGTACGACAGCGGCTGGGTAGGTCGTTACAACTCCACGCGTCTGGATATGCGTACCTACACGTTCAATCCGTCGTTTGCGTACAAGTTCAACGATCATCTGTCGCTGGGCGTTGGTGTATCTGCCCAGTACATGGATGCCTCGTTCAAGAAGAAGGCTGACTTCGGTTCGCTGGCTGCCCAATCGCTGCAAACCCAGTTGTCCACACCGGCCGGTCAGGCCCAGATCGCCAATCTGATTAGCCAGATGACGGCACAGGGTCTGCTGACCCAGACACAAGCCCTGCAAATCCAGCAAAACCTGCCGGCTGCCATTGCCAGCATGCAAGGCAATGCCAAGTATGACGGCGAGCTTTCCTACGAAGGCACCGACTGGGGCTTTGGCTGGAACATCGGTTTGATGTACGACGTGGATCCGAGCCTGCGCTTTGGCGCCGCCTACCGCAGCAGCATTCACCAGAACCTGTCTGGCGATGCGGACTGGAACGACCCGCAAAACTTCAATCTCGATGCACTGAACGCCTACGGCGCCGCCGGCACCATCCTGAACAAGGCGCTGAACACGGCCGTACAGGGCGCGTTCTCTGCGTTTGAAGATGGCAACGGTAAGGTTTCGGTGGATACCCCTGACACCCTGTCACTGAACTTCTTCAAGAAAATCAATGACAAATGGGCTGTGATGGGTGACTGGACCCACACTTGGCACTCCAAGTTTGATGAACTGAGCCTGCAGTTCTCCAACGGCCTGCCTAACGCGGTCATCGAGCAAAAGTGGAAGAACACCAACCGCTATTCGCTCGGCGCAACGTATCAGTGGAGCGACCCGTTCCAACTGCGTTTTGGCGTGGCGTATGACCAGTCTCCGGTACCTAGCGATACCTATCGTATCGCCGCGCTGCCGGATAACAACCGGATCTGGTATTCGATCGGCTTTAACTATGCATTCAATCGCAACCTCTCGGTTGATGTGGCCTACACCTATGTAAACATCCAGGACGCCCACATGAACAACAACGAAGGCTGCGTGTTGCCCACTTGTACGGGCAGCGGTACGACCACGGTGGCAGATTTCACCAGCAACGCCAATATTCTTGGCGCGCAGATGAACTACCACTTCTAACGAGGTGGGCCGGCGCGGTGCCTCGACACCGTGCCGGCCTGTTCAGACCCTATCCACAGGGTCAGTTCTATTGGGGATATATTTCTTATGGTCCAGACAGCCAACATTCGCCGCGTCGCCGTACTTGGCGCCGGGGTGATGGGTGCGCAGATTGCCGCTCACCTGGTGAACGCCGGTATCGATACCGTGCTTTTTGATTTGCCGGCCAAGGAAGGCGACGCCAATGGCATCGTCAAGAAGGCAATCGACAATCTGAAAAAGCTCAAGCCTGCGCCGTTTTCCAGCGCGGCCCGTGCCGAACACGTTGCGATGGCCAACTATGGCTCTGATCTGGAGCAGCTCAAGAGCTGTGATCTGATCATCGAAGCCATTGCCGAACGCCTTGACTGGAAGCTGGATCTCTACGCCAAAATTGCCCCGTTCCTGGCACCGCACGCCATTCTGGCGACCAATACTTCCGGCTTGTCGATTGGCAAGCTGGCCGAAGGTGTACCGGCAGAACTGCGTGATCGCTTCTGCGGTATTCACTTCTTTAATCCGCCGCGCTACATGTACCTGGTCGAACTGATCCCGACCGCGCATACCGCCGGCGCACAACTGGACGCCCTGGAAACCTTCCTGGTCACGCGTCTGGGCAAGGGCGTGGTTCGCGCCAAAGACACGCCTAACTTCATCGCCAACCGCATCGGTGTGTTCTCCATGCTGGCGACGATTCATCACGCCGAACGCTTCGGCATCCGTTTTGATGTGGTGGACGACTTGACCGGGCCGCGCCTGGGCCGTCCGAAATCCGCCACCTTCCGTACTGCTGATGTCGTGGGTCTGGATACGTTCGCCCACGTGGTCAAGACCATGACCGACAACCTGCCCAATGACCCGTGGCATAGCCACTATCAGGCACCGGCATGGATGCAAGCCTTGATCGAGAAGGGCGCGCTGGGCCAGAAGACCCGCGCCGGTATCTACAAGAAAGAAGGCAAGGACATCCTGGTACTGGACCCGAAAGCGGGTGAGTACGTGGCATCCGGCCAGAAGGGCAGCGACGAAGTCAAAGCCATTCTGAAGATTACCGACCCGGCTGAACGTTTTGCTGCGCTGCGCGCGTCTGCGCACCCGGAAGCCCAGTTCCTGTGGGCCTGCATGCGCGACGTATGGCAATACATTGCCTACTGGCTGGGCGACATTGCCGGCTGCGCCCGCGATGTGGACTTTGCTATCCGCTGGGGTTTCGGCTGGAAGCAAGGCCCGTTTGAAATGTGGCAAGCGGCGGGTTGGAAAGCCATTGCCGCCGCCATCAATGAAGATATCGCCGCTGGCAAGACCATGGCTAGCGCCGCACTGCCGGCCTGGGTTGCCCAGCGCGATGGCGTGCACACGCCTGAAGGCAGCTACAGCGCTGCCGATAACAGCCTGAAGCCGACTTCCAGCCTGCCGGTATACGAGCGCCAGATTTACCCGCCGACCGTGTTTGGCGATGCCGAACCTGTCTACGGCGAAACTGTGTTCGAAAACGACGGCGTGCGCATGTGGCTGCGCGCTGGCGACGACGTGCCGGTACTGAGCTTCAAGACCAAAGCACATTGCGTGGGTCCGGATGTGCTGGCTGGCGTGCAAAAGGCCGTCAAGATTGCCGAAGAGCGCTTCCCGGGTCTGGTGATCTGGCATCCGGAAGCCCCGTTCTCGGTTGGCGCCGATCTGGCCAGCATGGGCCCGGCCTTCATGACCGGTGACTTTGCCTCGATCGAAAACATGGTGCACGAGTTCCAGAAGACCTCGATGACCATCAAGTACAGCCAGGTGCCAGTGGTCGGTGCCGCGCAAGGTTACGCGTTTGGTGGCGGTTGCGAGTTCTTGATGCATTGCGCCCGCGTGGTTGCCGCACTGGAAACCTATGTCGGCCTCGTGGAAGTGGGCGTGGGTCTCTTGCCGGCCGGTGGCGGTTGCAAGGAGTTTGCGCTGCGTGCCGCCCGCGAAGCCAAGGGTGGCGACATTCTGGCCAGCCTGAAGGACTACTACATGGCGATGGCGATGGCCAAGGTCGGTACTTCGGCAGAAGAAGCCAAAGAAATCGGCTACCTGCGTGAGTCGGACATCATCGTGTTCAACGCCAACGAAATCCTGCATGTGGCCCAGTCGCAAGTCCGCGCCCTGGCCGATGCCAACTACAAGGCCCCGATCAAGCCCAAGGCCTTCCCGGTGATGGGGCGCTCCGGCGCCGCCACGATCCGTGGCCAGTTGGTGAACATGCTGGAAGGCGGTTTCATCAGCAAGTACGACTACTTCATTGGCTGCCAGATCGCCGACGTGGTCAGTGGTGGCGATGTCGAAGCTGGCACGCTGGTGGATGAAGAATGGATTCTGAAGCTGGAGCGTGAGCGCTTCATGGGCTTGCTGAAGAAGGGCAAGACTCAAGAGCGGATCATGTACATGCTGGAAAACAACAAGCCGTTACGGAACTGATGCGTCAACACGTAGGGTGGGTTCGCGCAGCAACCCACCATGCAATGCGGGAATCAGGCGGATTGTCGCTCCGCTCCGAATCCACCCTACGTCTCTGTCTGATCGCCATTCCAGGTTGTGGCTTACCACAACCACAACGTTTGACCGAATACTCAGGAGCTCAAAAATGAGCAAACAAGTTCAAGAAGCCTACATTGTTGCTGCGACCCGCACGCCGGTAGGCAAAGCCCCGCGCGGCATGATGCGTTATGTGCGCCCGGACGACATGCTGGCCCACGTCATCAAGGGCGCGCTGGCCCAGGTGCCGAATCTGGACCCGTCCCGCATTGAAGACGCCGTGGTCGGTTGCGCCATGCCAGAAGCTGAACAAGGCATGAACATTGCCCGTATCGGCGTGCTGCTGGCCGGCCTGCCCAACACCGTGGGTGGCGTGACCATCAACCGTTTCTGCTCCTCCGGCATCAACGCCGTGCAGATGGCCGCTGACCGCATCCGCACTGGCGAAGCCGACATCATGATCGCCGCCGGTACCGAGAGCATGTCCATGGTGCCGATGATGGGTAACAAAGTTGCGCTGAACCCGGAAATCTTTGCCAAGGACGAAAACCTGGGTATCGCCTACGGCATGGGTCTGACGGCCGAGAAGGTTGCCAACCAGTGGAACGTCAGCCGTGAAGATCAGGACGCGTTTGCGGTCGAGTCGCACCGCCGTGCGCTGGCCGCCATTGAAGCCGGCAAGTTCAGCGATGAAATCACGCCGCTGGAAGTGACCTACCGCGTGCCCAACCTGGCCACCGGTGAAGTCGAACTGATCAAGAAAACGCTGACCACCGATGAAGGTCCGCGCCGCGACACCAGCATGGAAGGCCTGGCCAAACTCAAGACCGTGTTTGCGGCCAAGGGCTCCGTGACCGCTGGTAACAGTTCCCAGATGTCCGACGGTGCTGGCGCGCTGATCCTGGTGTCTGAGCGCATTCTGAAGGAATACAACCTGACGCCGCTGGCTCGCTACGTGAGCTTTGCCGTCAAGGGTGTGCCGCCAGAAATCATGGGGATTGGCCCGAAAGAAGCCATCCCGGCTGCGCTGCGCAATGCTGGTCTGACCAAAGAAGACCTGGCCTGGATTGAACTGAACGAAGCCTTTGCTGCACAAGCGCTGGCCGTGATTCGCGACCTGGGTCTGGAATCCGCCAACGTCAACCCGCAGGGTGGCGCCATCGCCCTGGGTCACCCGCTGGGTGCCACCGGTGCCATTCGCGCGGCCACGCTGGTTCACGGCATGCGCCGCGAAGGCATGGCCGGCAAATACGGCATGGTCACCATGTGTATCGGTACTGGTATGGGTGCCGCCGGCATCATCCAGTCGCTGTAAAGATGTAAGGCCCGTAACCATGAAGCAGCCGGCATGAGGTTGCAATCAGTGCAGATAGCGCAGGGCGCTTGCTACGGCGAGCGTCAGGACTGCTGCGCCCTGCAACCATGCAATATGTCGGCGGCTACCGTGGTCACGGGCCGGTTTTACCGTTTTCTTCACGCTCTGCCTTTTGTGCCCGCGGTCTGAACTGCGGGCTTTTTTTTGCCTGCGTTTTGCAAGTGGTCGCAGAAACATAATAATCAGCGCCTTTTGCCACATCGAGTTTGCTGATGTGGCGCCGGACAGGTCAGGCAGGCCTGGTCTGGCAGAACAGGCCATCAAAAAAGGAACGTACACGATGAAGCTCAAGCAATCCCGTATCGCCATGCTGGCATTGGCCGCCGCGCTGACGCTGAGTGGTACGCACGCACTGGCTGTTGAAGTATCTGGTCAGACCGTGGCCGATCATGCCGATGTGGGCGGTCAAAGCCTGCAACTCGACGGCGCTGGCATGCGCAAGAAACTGATTTTCAGTGTCTATGTGGCCGCGCTGTATACCTCGGCTAAAACCAGCGACGCTGCGACGGTCATCAATGCAACCACGCCGCGCCGCATGGAACTGCACATGGTGCGCAGTGTTTCGGCTTCGACCATGCATGAGTCATTTGTCGAAGGGCTGAGCGCCAACGTGTCCGATGCGCAACTGGCCGCACTCAAGCCGCGCATCAGTGCGCTGGAGAAAATCTTCAACGAAGTGAAGTCTGTTGAGAAGGGCGACCTGATCACCCTGGACTTTATTCCGGGGCAGGGGACGAAGGTCTCGGTACGCGGCAAAGCCTATCCTGTGATTGCGGGGGATGATTTCGCTGCTGCAATGTTGTCGATCTGGCTGGGTGCCAAGCCTGTGCAGGACAATCTCAAGGCGGCGCTGTTGGGCAAGACAGAATAAAGCTCGCGCTGGCGACACCCAAAAAGGAGGCTTCGGCCTCCTTTTTTTGTCGTATTGCTTTGATGCACCTCAAGTGTGCTCTGGATGCGCCGCCACTGTGCGTAGTGAGGTGTATCACTTATTTCCGTAGT
Organism: Silvimonas amylolytica; assembly: GCF_014645555.1. Lineage (GTDB taxonomy): Bacteria > Pseudomonadota > Gammaproteobacteria > Burkholderiales > Chitinibacteraceae > Silvimonas > Silvimonas amylolytica. Next base: position 286,714 of record NZ_BMLY01000003.1, read on the forward strand.
TTGGCTACACGATTTTTCATGATGTATTTTACATTTTGCAATACGTTATATTGTTGTTTATTAACGTATAAGTGTTAAATATGCGTAACAATATTCCTTGATGTTACGAACTTATTACGTAGTAATTCTACGAAAATGCTTGCACCAGTTTTGTAGTAGAGGTACTATTTGTCCATGCCGAGCCACAAGCCGGATCCACTGAAGTTCCAGATTCAAAAGGAGATGGAAATGCGTACTTTCAATCTGATTGTGAAAAACGCCCAACGGATCACCCGCTTGATGGTCAAGTCTCACGGTTGGCAATCGACGCAGTGCCCGCGTTGATCTGACAACCTTGTATAGAGGCGCAAGCCTCTGATGCAAAACCAGTTTTAAGCTCTCCTAGGCTTAAAATGGCGGCGCGAGCCGCTTAGCTTTATCGACTCCTCCATCCTCTGATGCCCGTGGTACATGACCGCCCCCGGTGGTTTATGTCCCGGGCTGTTTTTTTGCCTGTTTTCCGGCGTTCTCCACACTTGTTGCACTTGTAATTCTCAAATCAGCCACGCTTTCAGCTTTTAGTGCCGATTTGTACGGTTTCTGATTCACCGCAAGAGCACACTTCTGTAAAGTAGCGGCTTGTTTTGTTGCCTTAGCCCCTTCCTCAATGTCCTTGCCGGTGCGCTTTCTTTGCCTGTGCTTTTTCGCCTTGTTGCTCGAGGCTGCGCGCGCATCAGAGCCGCAAACCGCGTCTGAACCGCAGACCGCATCTGACCCGCAAGCGGCCCCACAAAGCCAGAGCGCTTCAGAACCTCAGTCTGCGGTGGAATCATCCGCGGATACCGCCGTGGACGTGCGCAAGATCGACAGTTACAAGATTGATATCTCCGGCCCCAGTGATGTCGTTGATCTCTTGAAGCCTTATCTGGACGTGTACAAATGGCGTAGTCAGAAAGGTCTGCAGGTCGACGAATTGCAAGCGGCCGTTGACCGCGCACCGCAAGATGCAACCGGATTGCTCAATACAGAGGGTTATTTCAAACCCGATGTGCAAGCGCGCATGCAAGCCGAAGGCGACAGCTACCATGTGTATGTCACGGTCGAGCCAGGCCCACAGGTTGAAGTGCGCAAGGTGGATTTACGCCTGACTGGCCCGATCAATGATGACCCGGCATACCGAGATGCGCTCCTGGCACGGCTGGCGCGCAAGCCGCCACTGGATAAGGGCGATATCTTTACCCAGTCAGACTGGGATCTCTACAAACGTACTACGCTGAACGCGGTACTGGTGCGGCGCTATGCCGGCGCACGTATTACCCAGAGCGAAGCGCTGATTTCAGAAGACAAACAGTATGCTGATCTGACGCTGGTCATAGATAGCGGGCCGTTCTATCACTACGGCTACGTCAAGATCAACGGCATGCAGCGTTACCCGGAAAAGATCGTGCGCGATCAGGTTCATCTGGCGGAAGGGGGTGAATACCGGCGCTTCGAGATACTCAATCTGCAAACCGACTTGCAGGAAATGCCGCAGGTTGCAGCGGCAGTGGTCGACGCCCAACTGGATAACGCGCCACCGTATAACGCGCCGATCGATATCACCGTGCAGGAAGCGCCATTGCAAAAACTCGGGCTGGCCGCCGGTTACAGCACCAACACACGCTATCGTGGCCAGATCGACTATCGCTATAACAACATTGCGGATCGGGGCTGGGTCTGGAACACCAAGGCCGTTTACGAAGGGCTGGAACAATCACTCAGTACGGATCTGACGTTTCCAAAACAGCCGGATGGTTACTCACATAAGGTTTATTTCTCTGGCGATCACAGTATCGTGCAGGGGTTGTCGACCACCAGTTACAAGGGTGGGGTGTCGCGGTCGGTGAGCGATCGCAATATTGACCGTACCTTGACGCTGGAATATCTGGTCGAACGCCGGGACTCGGGTGACGGCAATATTGATCGTCCGCATTCGCTGACGCTCAACTACCAATGGATTCGCCGCGATCTTGATAATCAGCGCGACCCGCACAAGGGCACGATCTGGCAGGTGGAAGGCGGCGGCGCCTCGGGGCAAATCCTGTCCACGCAGACCTTTGTGCGCCTGTACAGCAAAGGTGCCTTGTACTGGCCAGTGGGTGAGGAAGGGATTTTTCTTGGCCGCCTGGAAGGCGGTCAGACTTTTGCACGGACTGCGGCTGAAGTCCCCACGGACTGGTTGTTCCGGGCGGGTGGCGCTGGCAGCGTACGTGGTTACGATTATCAAAGTCTGGGCGTGAAGGCGGATGACGGCACGGTGAATCCTGGTCGTGTCCTTGCGACCAGCAGTGTGGAATACCAGCACCCCGTGTACAAGGCCTGGCGCGGTGCCGTGTTTGCTGATTACGGCGACGCTGCAGATACCTGGCAAACCTGGGAAGGTCACACTGGCGTGGGCGTCGGTGCGCGCTGGATCAGCCCGGTGGGTTCGATCGGTGCCGATATTGCATATGGCGTTACTGAACGACAGTGGCGCTTTCACTTTGCCATGGGGCTGGCGTTCTAAATATGGACGACCTCCAGAATCAGCCCCCCGAGACCCCAGCGCCGCCGGCCAGAAAGCGTCGCCACGGCTTGCACTGGCTATGGCGTGGGCCGCTGTGGTTGGTGGTCTTGCTGGTGCTGACGGTCGCTGGGGCGCTTTACTGGATTGACACTCAGCATGGTCACGACTGGTTGCTGCAAAAGGTCAATGCCACCGGGATGGTGCGGATCGGCAAAGTCCAGGGGTCGCTCTATCGCAATTTGATCGTCCATGATCTGGTGGTCGATACACCAGAAGTGCACGTAACCGTAGACCGGATCGACCTCACCTGGCGTCCCCAGGAACTTGTTTACGAACGTATCGGCATTGATGCGCTGGATGTCGGCTCGGTACGTATTACCAGCAAGCCGCAGCCGCCCAACAAGCCGGCGTCACCGCCACCAACCAGCCTTGATCTGCCGATCGCCATCCGCGTAGATGAACTGCAACTGGCACGGTTGGAGATCATCGATACGCCGTTGGTGTTTACCAGCTTGAAAGCCAGCTTGCATAGCGATGGAGAGCTGCATCAGCTCAAGCTTTCACAACTCTTGACGCCGCGCGGCCGGGTCGAGGCAGATCTGCAACTGGATGGGGATGCCCCGTTTAAAACCGTGGGCCAGGTGCAGTTTCATGGTCATCTGGACGGCAAATACGTGCAGGCGGGTTTGCAGCTCAATCACAATTTACGTGATCTGCAAGTGCAAGGGCGTTTGCAGGGCGAAGTGGCGCAAGCCAGTGTGTCGCTGCGGGCCGATGTGTTCGCTGAATACAGCTACACCATGTTGCACGAACTGCGCCTGACCGCAGAGCGCGTCAATCCAAAACAGTTGATGGGTTCATTGCCGCAGGCATCGCTTTCTGCCCAGATGACCCTGGTGCCACGCGCAAAGGATCGTGCGGATGGCACGATTGTGATCACCAATACAGCGGCGGCGATGATTGATGACGACGCCATCCCCCTGACAGGTCTCAGTTCCAGCTTTACTGTTTTCAATGACCGGCTCGATTTGCAAAACTTTGAAGCGCGCTTGCTGGGCGGTGCCAAAGTGACAGGGCAGGGCGAGTTCCGCCAGGACAAACTCAAAGCGGATTTCAAGCTGGATGCGCTCGATATTGCCAGCTTGCTCAAACGTCAGCCGCCGACGCGCCTGTCGGGTGATATCCAGCTCACCGGCCCATACAAAGCGCCAGATGTGCTGGCAAAGCTTGCTGACGCGCGTTACAAGGCGTCTGCAAATGTCGATCTGGGCTGGATCAACCCTGAGAAAGAACGGCGCCTCGCGATCCGCAAATTGGAGCTATCGCGTGGGCTGGCCAGCGTCGCGTTGTCTGGCGAGTTTGCTCTGGATGGCAAGCAAGACTTCAAAGCGACTGGCAAGTTTGCCAAAGTGAACCCGGCCGAATATGTGGCCGCGCCGGTAGGCAGTATCAGTGGAGACTTTACTGCTTCTGGCCAGTTGCAGCCGGCCTGGCAAGGACAATTGCAATACAAGCTGGCTAACAGCACCTTCAGCGGCCAGCCACTGGCCGGGCAAGGTGAGGCGAAGCTTGACGCCAAACGCATGGTTACGCCCGGTTTGTGGCTGCAACTGGGTGCCAACCGGATTGATGCCCGTGGGGCGCTGGGTACACCGTCGGATCAACTCAACCTGCATCTGGATCTGCCGCATCTGGCGGATGTCGGCCAGGGTTTTGGCGGTGTGTTGAATGGCGATGTGAATTTGCGTGGCGGCTTCAAACGGCCAGAAATTCAGGGCAAGCTCGCCGCGCAAGGACTGAAAACGCCGTTTGGTGTGCAGGTTCAGGAAGCCCATGTTGACGCGCGTTTGTTTGCAGATCTGAACAGCCCCATCCACGCCAATGTCGAATTGGTCAACGCCAGCGGATTTGACGCCAGCGTGGGCAGCCTGAAGTTCAATCTGGAAGGCACGCGTAACCAGCATCAGATAACGCTGACCATGCAGGGCAAATATCAGAACCAGCCCGTATCTGCTGACTTTGCTGCGGCTGGTGGTCTGGATGCGCAGTGGAACTGGCAAGGGCAGATTGAACGTCTATTGGCTGAAGGGCCACTCAAAGTCGAACTCATGGCCCCGACGACCCTGACCGCCGGTGCACAGCGCGTCGCGCTGGCTGATACCCGTCTGAAAGTGGGCAACGGTCAGATTCATATCGCGCGGCTGGATATGGCGGGCACTCATCTCAGCACCGCTGGTGAACTGCAAAAAGTGCCGTTGTCTGATTATCTGGTGCTGGCCGGGGCCAAGAACCTCACCAGTGACATGCTGCTGTCGGGCCGCTGGGATCTCACTGGCGCTGATGTCCTGGACGGCTTTGTAGAAATACAGCGTGATTCGGGCGATATCCGGCTGCAAAGCGGCGGTGCGCCGCAGGCGTTTACGCTCACTGCACTGCGCGCCAGGCTGGATGCAAAGCAGTCCCGTGTTGCGTTGTCCGGCCTTGTGTCGAGTGATCGTTTCGGGGCGATCAACCTTGACGGCAATACCCAGATCGACTGGCACGACAAGCGGATTGCACCTGGCGCGCCACTGACCTTCAACGCGGTAGGCAATATCGAGAAACTGGAAAAGATCGCACCGCTGGTGAGTAGCAATATCGCCCTCGCCGGCAATGTGCGTTTTGAAATTCACCGCAGTGGCACCCTGGAAGAACCACGTATTTCCGGTTCTGTAGACGGGCAAAAGCTGGATATCCGCGACACGGCCACGGGCCTGACACTGCGCGATGGCACGGTGCATCTGGCCATGCAGGATAACCGCCTCACGCTTAAACAGTTTGAGTTTCACGGTGGCCAGGGCGTGCTGCGAGCAGATGGCACCATGGATATCGGTAAAGAAGGCCCGCACGCCGAAGCCAACATCACGGCAGAACACCTGACACTGATCAACAAACCGGATATGCAACTGATTGTGTCTGGCAAGGGTCTGGTGGGGTATGACAAGGACGGGATTTCGGTCAAGGGCAACATGCGTGCGGATCGCGGCATGGTGCGCTATCAGGCTGCGGGTGAGCCGCATTTGTCTGATGACGTCGTGCTGGCTGGTGTCCAGCGCGAAGAAAAAGCAAACGTGCCGCTGGCCGCGCTGCAGTTTGATGTTGATCTTGGCGATGACTTCACCTTCAAGGGCTATGGACTGGATGCACGCCTCGCTGGCGCATTGCGTTTGCGCGCCAGCCCCAATCAGTCACTGTCAGCCCACGGCACGGTGAGCGTGGAAGACGGCAAATACGCAGCCTACGGCCAGAACCTGACTATTGAACGTGGCGTGCTGTCGTTCTCCGGGCCGCTGGATAACCCAGGGCTGGATATTCTGGCCATGCGGCGTGGCTTGTCGGTAGAAGCTGGTGTAGCCGTGAAGGGCACAGCCAGTTCCCCCCGTGTCACGCTGTACTCGGAGCCCGCTGTGCCGGATAACGAAAAGCTGGCCTGGCTCTTGTTTGGCCACGGCACCGACAGCATGGACAAGGGCGACGCGGCGGTCATGGTGCAGGCCCTGAACGCTTTGTTGTCGGGGGATTCGTCCGGGCAGGGGTTCTCACAAGAACTGCTTGGCAGCATTGGTATTGATGAAGTGGGTATGAGCACCGATAAACACGCTGATGGCACCACTACGCAGATCGTGTCGATCGGCAAGCGGCTGACCGACAAAGTCTCCATTGCTTTCGACAAGAGCCTCGATGGCCTTGAAGATGCCATCAAGCTCACATTGCGGCTTTCGCGCAACTGGTCGCTCGTCACGCGTTTTGGGGCCTACGAAAGTACGATGGATGCCACGTATAACATCTCTTTTGACAAGGTACCCTGGTAGCCAGCATTCATGCGGGTTCCAGCCACGAAGGCCGCGATGATGCGGCCTTTTTTCCTGCCTTTTCCTGCAAAACAGAAATGGCCGCAGGTGTTAAACACCCGTCTTGCTGAAACTGCTTATTGTTGCGGCTGTTGCGGGATTATTACGCTGCACCATGTAGTACGAAATAAAGCACTACAAATCAGGTACACTCTGTGCCCCGTTCCGCTCGGGGTTCCGGCGACTGCTGGCTGGAAAGTCAAACAAACGAATAATTAAGGAAGGAGATGCGCATGCGCACACATGGAATCGGTGCACTGTCGGCGTTGGCCGCCGCACTGTTGCTGGCCGCCTGTGGTGGGGGTAGCGATGGTGGTCACGACTTTGACAGCAACAATGCGACTCAGACGCAGGCCAATATCAAACAGGTTGTGGTTTTTGGCGACAGCCTGAACGACGTCGGCACTTACAACCCGACCACGGCGCTGCTGCACACAGCCGGCCCGGTCCCTGCGTCTCCTGGTCTGGCATTTACGACCAAGCCGGGTGCACCGTGGACCTCCTACGTTGCGCTTGCCTACAACTTCTATCTGCAGCCGTATCAGCGCGTAGATTTTGGTCTGCCAACCAGCTACGGTGGTCCGGGGCAGGTCGTCACCCTGGGCGGCACTGACTACGCCCAGGGTGGTGCAACGGTGCAAACCGACGCTGCGGGCGGTGGTGTGGTGAATGATGCCACCACTGGCAATGTGCCGGTGCAAGAAGCAACCGCACTGTCTGTGAAAACCCAGATTGATCTTTACCTGGCTGCAACCCCCACGTTCAATGCCAGCCAACTGGTCCTGGTTGATGGTGGCGCCAATGACATTCTGAATTATTTCCAGGATACAACCCAGGTCGGACAGTTGCTGACCGCGATCGCGACCAGCGGCAACCTTACTTCCGCGGCAGCCACTGTGACGGCGTTTGGCAAGGCGACGGCTGACAACATGGTGGCCCAACTGCAACGTCTGCCCAATGGTGGCGCGACCAATGTGGTTTATGCCAATGTACCTGATATTGGCGCAACCCCGTTTGCAGCGTTCCTGAAGCAAGTTGTCACCGCAAAGCTCAACGCTTCTGGCGGCTCTGCGCTGGTCCCGACGGTGACCTATCTGCCTACGCTGATCACCACCATGGTGACTGCATACAACCAGGAAGTGGCAGCAGGTCTGGCTGGTAGCAAGATCGTTACCTTTGATGCCAACGCGTTGCTGGCAAACGTACAAGCCAACATGAGCCAGTACGGCATGATCAATGTATCCCAGCCTGCTTGTAATTCCAGGACCGATTCAACTGATCCGTCCACGCTGACCTCGCTGATCTGCACGCAAGCAACGCTGGTCGCGGGTGCTACTGACAGTAACTACTTGTTTGCTGACTACGTGCACCCGACCAATGGCGCCCACAAGATCTGGGCCGCTGCGGTACTCAAACAAATTCAGCCGCTGATCGCGCAGTAAACCAACACACCTCCAGCACAGGCTTACCTGCCCGTGCCAGAAAAGCGCAGTCACAAGCTGCGCTTTTTTTTATTCGCCGTTCGCGTACTGATCACAGGGTGCGGGCCAGCACCCAGGCATCCACCCGGCGTGCACCGGCTTTCAGCAATGTTCTGGCGGCCACATGCAAGGTCGTGCCGGTGGTCATTACGTCATCAACCAGCGCAATGTGCCGGCCCGCCACCGCGGATTTGGCCGAGAAAGCCTGGCGCAGATTGCGCTGGCGTGAAGGCAAATCAAGTTGCAACTGGTGTCCGGTATCGCGCACGCGGGCCAGCCAGCGCGGTTCTACGGGCACGCCAAGATGCCGGCTCCAGACTGTGGCAATCTGCAAACTCTGGTTGAACCCCCGTTCTTGCCAGCGCCTGGCAAAGAGCGGTACCGGGATGATGACCTCCGGTTGTGGCATGCCATCAAGCCGGTGCGCCGCCTCGCGGGCCAGCAAATCAAACAGCGACCAGCGCCCGGAAAATTTCCCGGCAGGGATACAACGTGCCAGCCAGCCCGCGTATTCAAACGCTGCCACGGTCCGCGTGAATGCCGGCAGGGTCCGCTGACACTGCGGGCAATCACCCGCGATGAGCGATGGCATGGCACAGCGCTGGCAAACCGGCTGATCAAGCCACGGAAGTTCACGCCGGCAGGCATCGCACAGGCCCCGACGGGATGCTTGTCCGCAGAGCGCGCATTGCGCGGGTGGCAATAGAGCGAGCAATGTGTTTTGTAATTTGTTCAAAAAAATATTCTGATAATTTGACAACTGACTGGACTCCCTCACAGAATGCAAACAACCAAACCCGCTTAGCTTAGGGAAAGCCATGAATCATCCTGCTGCGCTGACGCAACCCGTGACCTTCAAAAAGCTGGAGCCCCATCCGGAATCCGGTGCCTGGGACGTGGCCGATATCGAGGCCTTGTTCAACCTGCCGTTCAACGATCTGTTGTTCCGTGCTCAGCAAGTGCATCGTGAACACTTTGACGCCAATCGCGTACAACTCTCTACGCTGTTGTCCGTCAAGACCGGTGGCTGTAGCGAAGACTGCGGCTATTGCCCGCAAGCGGCGCGCTACCACACTGGCGTCGACAACGAAGCCATGATGAGCGCGGATGAAGTCATCGATGTGGCCCGTATCGCCCGTGAAAATGGCGCCAGCCGTTTCTGTATGGGCGCCGCCTGGCGCGGCCCCAAGCAGCGCGACCTGGATGAAGTGAAAAAGATGATCGCTGGTGTGAAGGCGTTGGGCCTTGAGACCTGTGCCACGCTGGGTATGCTCAAGGAAGGGCAAGCCGAGCAACTGCGTGACAGCGGCCTGGATTACTACAACCACAATCTGGATACCGCGCCGGAAAAATACGCCGATATCGTTTCCACCCGTCAATACGACGACCGTCTGGATACGTTGGGCAAGGTCCGCAAGGCCGGCATTCATGTCTGTACTGGCGGCATTGTCGGCATGGGCGAAACCCGCGAAGACCGCGCCGGCCTGATTACCCAACTGGCTAACCTGGACCCGCAACCGGAGTCTGTACCGATCAATAATCTGGTGCAGGTCGAGGGCACGCCGTTGCACGGCACAGACCCGCTGGACTGGACCGAGTTTGTGCGCACCATCGCTGTGGCTCGCATCACCTTGCCCAAGAGCTTTGTGCGCTTGTCGGCAGGTCGCCAGCAAATGCCGGAAGCGATGCAGGCGCTCTGCTTTATGGCGGGTGCCAATTCGATTTTCTACGGTGACAAGCTGTTGACTACCGGCAATCCGGATGTAACGCGCGATCGGGCCTTGATGGAGAAGCTGGACATCAAGCCGTTGTAATTGGCGCAGCCGTCTGCGGTTGAGATCAGAAAAAGGATGACTTTGGTCATCCTTTTTTGTTGAATGGCTTCCGGTTCTTGTTTGTGGGCGGCATGAATATGTGGATGTGGCTACGACGTGGTGGTTTTACTGTGCTCTATGTTCTGGCGTTGTTCGTGCCGGGTGCAATGCATATGGAAAATCTCATCGATTGGCTCGGCATGTGGTGGATCGGAGTCTCGGTAACGTATGCGGGGCTGATGATAGGTTTCGCGGGGCGGGCATCAAAAACGGCATTGTCGGTGGTATTCCTGGTGACGATCGTTTTCCCTATCGGTCTGCTGACGCTCCTCGTTCGGTCGAGCGATGTCACGCTGGCTATGACTGAAAAGAAAATGCTGCGGTACCTGTCCGAGACCCCTGATTTCTGGTGGCATGTGCTGGGATTGTTTTGGCCGTTGCTTGGCGCTGGCTTAGTTGTTGGCGTTTTCCAGTGGCGTACGGTGATTAGAGGTCAAAGAGATAATCCCGTCGCGGCTATGAAGCCTTGAAAGCGGGTGTAGGCGCCAGATGGCGCCGTTGTTTTAGGTGTCGGGGGTTGCCCGACAGCAAGCCACTTTCTTTTGGGTTGCCAAAAGAAAGTGGCCAAAGAAAAGGCAACCCCTACGGCAGCGCCCCTGCGGGGTTCCCTGCGCTTCTCGCGTGGTCCGGCAGGCTCGGGAACTCGGCCTGTGGCCTCAGACACCCCTCACCGAAACCCCGGACCCCGTTGCGATGCTCGGCACTGCCAAAGGGGAGGCAAGTCAAGAGCAACCCCAACCCCAACCCCGCAAACCGTTTGTGTGCAGGAGGGGGTGCTTTGAAATACGCATCAGTACACGAAAGAATTTAAAAGTTATAAAAATCTAACATAATATTCTTTATTGTTATTTAATGCTCAGTGCTACCTTGATCTCACGCCCACCATCACAGGGCGACGAAAAGGGGGGCACATGAATGCTTATCTGATCGGGGCGGATCGCCTCGGCAATATCCCGCAATTGCTGGACCGTTACGGGATTCGCATCGCCGCGCATCTGAGTGGGCGCGATGCATCGCATCAGCGCAAGCCGACCAGCGCGCGCGGGGCGGATTTGATCATTCTGTTCACGGATTTCATGGGCCACAATGTCATGCGCAATTACCGGCAGCTGGCCACGCAAAACAATATCCGTTTTGTGGCCTGCCGCCGTTCGGTATGCGATCTGGAGCAATCGCTGCTACCGGTGTTGCAGCGGGCTGCTGTTCACCAGCACCCGTAAAAACGGGCCGTCAGGAGCGCGCTTCAGCGCCCGGCCAGCCCTTCGTGCAAGCCACTTGCCCGGCGCGTTTGCCGGCCCAGCGCGTCCTCAAATCCTTGTGGGTTGGCGGTGACCAGCGTGAAGTATTGGCGGGCGCGGGTAATGCCGGTGTAGACCAGTTCCCGCGTCAGGATCTGCCCGGCATCTATTGGTAGTGCCAGCACGGTATGTTCAAACTCGGAGCCCTGAGATTTGTGCACGGTCATGGCAAAAGCGGTTTCGACATCCGCCAACCGGCTAGCGAGTACCGAGCGGATTTCCTGACCATCCAGAAAATACACCCGTAGTGCATCCGTGGCCGGGTCGGCCAGGGCGATGCCGATGTCGCCGTTGTAGACCTTCATCCCCGGGTCGTTGCGGGTGATCATCACCGGGCGGCCGGCGTACCACTCACCGCGATGGCGAGGTAGCCAGTCATGACGCGCCAGTTCAGCCTCAATGGCTTTGTTGAGCCCGGCCACGCCCCAGTCGCCCTCGCGTACCGCACAGAGCACACGAAAACGCTCAAATGCCGTCAATACTGCGCGCACCCAGGTTTCATGATCGGCATGCTGTTGCGATCGTTGTTTCACCACGCCCAGATAACTGGCGTAGCCACCTGGCGCGCCGGCACGGCCACTCAATGCAAGTTCAACGACATCTTGCGGGCCAGCGCGGTTGCGCCATTGCACCGCCGCATCATGACCTGTCAGAACCGCCCGTGCACCAGGGGTGTCGCCCCGGTTGACGGCCAGCGCTAACTGGCCGATCGGACCACCAAACCGGCGGCTGACCCGCAGCATGACCGTTTGTTGCGCCAGGGCACTGCCAGGACCAAAGTATTGCGCAGGCAGCGTCTGTCCTGTGCTTCGCGCCACGAAATCGGCCGTCTCCTGGGTATAGCGGCCGGCCTCGGCCTCCCGGCATAAATCGCCCAGCACGGCGCCGGCTTCGACGGAGGCCAGCTGGTCTTTGTCGCCCAACAGAATCAAGCGGGCGTGGGCGGGCAGGGCATCAAGCAAGGCAGCCATCATTTCCAGATGGATCATCGATGCTTCATCGACAATCAGTACATCCACTTCCAGTGGATTACCGGCATGGTGGCGAAACTTGCGTGTATCTGGTCGTGCGCCCAGCAGACTATGCAAGGTACGGGCGGCACCGACCCGTTCGGCAAACGCCGTCAGTGGCAGGTCGGCACCTACTTTTTGCTGTAATTCCTGCAAGGCGCCATCAATGGATTGTTTGAGTCGTGCCGCCGCTTTGCCGGTGGGCGCCGCCAGTGCGACACGCAAGGTTTCCGGGTGGTCAGCCGTAGCCAGCAAAAGCGCCAGCAAACGCGCGACAGTATAGGTTTTACCCGTGCCCGGGCCTCCGGTGACAATGGCCAGTTGTCCACGCGTGCCGATGGCACACGCCATTTTTTGCCAGTCTGGCTGGATGGCTGGATCGCTATCAAATAGTTGACTCAACCATTGCCGTACCAGGGCGTCCTGCTCGCTCACGGCATGTGCAGTGCGCTGGCGTACGGCCGCAGCGACCTGCTGTTCATAGCCGTAATAACGGCGCAGATAAAGCCGCGACCCTGCCAGAACCAGTGGTGCATTGCTGGCGTTCGGTGTGGTGGTAACGACGGTGCTGCGGGTCAGTTCGGCTTGCCAGTCAGCAATGTGAGCTGGCATCGCCGGGGCGATGGTTTGCCAGGCATTCAAGCCCGCCACGGGCCAGGCCAGCAAGGTCGCTGGATCGCTCACCAGGTCGTCGAGCATCAAGCAGCTGTGACCGCGGCCTTCCATATGTGCCAGTAATGTTGCTGCCAGCAATACCGTGGGGCTGGCTTGTGGGTCAAGGTCAGCCAGAAAGCGGGCGAACGCGCTATCCAGTTGGCGCAGCCAGCCTTGGCTGGTCCAGTACGCCAGGTGTTCAAACAACGTGGCTCGATCAATGCTCACGGCGGATTCATCGGCGAACAGATCGCCGCTTAATGTATCGACTCGCCGGATCATGGCTGAACCTCCCGCATGGCGTGATCAAGTTGTTCCAGCAAGGCCAGATCCGCAGGCACCACATAACTGCCGCGCTGTGGTCCCTTGATTCCGCGCATAAAGAGGTAAATGGCGCCTCCAAGGTGTTCTTGTGGCCGGTAGCGCGGGCCCAGCCGCTGTTGCAGTAGCCGGTGCAATGCGAGCATGTAGAGCGCAGCTTGCACGTCGTAGCGGTGAGCAGCCATGGCACGTTCTAGCGCATCAATCGTGTAATCGGCGTCACCTGCGCCCAATGCGTTGGATTTGTAATCCAGAATCCAGTAGCGGCCCTCGTGTTCGAACACGAGATCGCAATAGCCTTTGATCATGCCTCGCAGCTCACGCTCGGCCAGGTGTGGACGGGGTTGCCCGCCCAGCAAATGCCTCGTGCAGAGTGCGTCGATGCTCTGGCTGGAGATCTGTTCGTTCGGGAACCAGAATTCCATTTCCGGCAGGATGTTCGTGAGCGCGGTCAACGGCGTGTTGATGGGTTGTAATGGCGTACGGGCCAGCTCGCTCAGCCAGCGCGTCACCTCGGTCTTGCGGTTGGCCCAGCCTAGTCGTTCACAGCGGCGCCCGAGGCGCTCGGCAAACTCTTCGGGTGCGCGATCAACCAGAGCAAAGCCTTCACTGGCAAGCCATTCCAGTTGGTCATGCAGCAAGGTGCCGGGTAGCGCACCCCGCGGAAACTGGTGCCATGGCGCTTCATCCGTTGCACCCTGAAGAGGGCCCGGATTGTTTTCAGCGGCTTCTTGCAAGGTTTCGTCGCGCGCGGTTTCCGGGGCGGCCAATGCGGCGTGTTGCATGTCACGGATCAGGCCCGAGAAACTGGCGATCTGCCAGCGCGTGTCGATCTGACCCTGATAGAACGACACCTCAACCAGGGGCGCTGCGTTGTCTCGAGGTGCCATACGCGTGAGCGGTGGTTCATCTGGGGGGATGGCTTGCAGCGTGATCTCGGGCGTCTCGCCCTTCAACTGCTGCAAGGCTTCCGCCAGATCAAGCTCTGACAATGCTTTGCCGCCAGCCAGCAGATAACCGATTGCACTGCGTTGCAACCGCGGGCTGCGCCCTGAGAGGAATTCATTCACCCCCAGCCACAATGCGTGGCGGGCACGGGTGGTGGCCACGTAGAACAGGCGCAAGTCTTCTTGTAGACGAGCGATATCAGCGGCAGCCCTGGCATGGTCGGTTTGATCGAAATCCAGCTGTGGCTGGCCCGCCGCGTCGAGGTAGCGGATGACTGTCGCATCTCTCCCCTCAAACCACGTCGTAGCAAATGGCATGAACACCAATGCGTATTCCAGGCCTTTGGATTTGTGCACCGTGACTACTTTGACAAGGTCCGCGTCGCTTTCCAGCCGGACGATCTTTTCATCGCCAGACTCGCGTGTGCCGGTAATCTGTTCGGCAAACCAACGGATCAGTGCCTGCTCGCCTTCCAGTTGCTGGCTGGCATGTTGCAGTAGTTCGGCCAGGTGTAGCAGATTGGTCAGGCGGCGTTCGCCCCCACCCTTGGCCGGGGCTCCCGCAAAGGCGCCGGCATTTGCGGATGCAACTTGCAGCGGGGCGAGAAGCCTGGCCGGCAGCCGCAGCGTATGAAGAAGATCGCGCACCATGGCCAGCACGCCGTAACGCTTCCAGCGCTGGCGCAAGTCCTTGAGCGTTTCCAGCCGTTTTTCCCATTCCAGATCATCGCTGGCCAGCCGGGTCAGCGTCGGCAAATCCAGATTGGCCATGGCGGTGGCCCAGGCCGCTCGTGCGCGGTGGCCATCTAACGGGTCGGCGACGGCAATCAGCCAGCGCAAGAGATCAGCTGCCTCCGGACTGTCGAATACCGAATCGGAGTCAGACAGATACACACTGGCGACGCCGCGTTGCTGTAAGGCGCGACGGACTACTGCGGCTTCTTTACCAGATCTAACCAGAATGGCGATGTCCGCCGGTTCCAGTCTTCGTGTGCTGCCATTGGCGGAAAAGCCAGTTGTCGGGTCATTGAGCAGCGTGACGATTTCCTCTGCGCACAGCCCGGCAAAGTGTTGCTGATACAGCTTGCCGGGGAGTTTCTCATTCCCGTGCCAGATGGTGACGGGGGGCACCGCACCGCGGTCGTGTACCAGTTGTTCTGCACGGCCAGCAGCGTTGACGGATTCAAACGGCAGCGGGTTGTCGTCCCCCACCCGAAAGCGGAATGCGCCTTGCTCAAAAGCCTGTTCTGCAAACTCGAACAGCCGGTTTACGCCCCGCACCAGGCCGGCGGTGGAGCGGAAATTGGTATCGAGCACGTAGTGGCGGCCAGCCGTTGCCCGGCGTGCTTGCAAATAGCTGTGAATATCCGCGCCACGAAAACCGTAAATGGACTGTTTGGGGTCGCCAATCAGCAACAGTGCGTGTGCCGGGTTGTTATCTGCGGCCCGGTAGAGTTGATCAAAAATACGGTACTGACGGGGCGAGGTGTCCTGGAATTCATCAATCAGCGCGACCGGATATTGCGCCAGAATGCGTTCGCGCAGCGTGGCGCCGTTAGGCCCGGAGAGGGCGTGATCCAGGCGCTGCAGCATGTCCGCAAAGCTATAGACGCCTTGCTGTTTTTTGAGCTGGCTCATGCGCTGGGCCACCCAGTCAGCAGCATGGATCAACAACCCGGCACGCAGCGCGGGCAAGGATTTGCGTGCTTCCAGCCAGCGTAACAGATGCGCTTGCCACGGGTGTTCCAGCAGCGCGCGCTGTGCAGCGCTCGTGGTTTTTTTAAAGTGTTCGTCCGTCGGCACCATGCTGGGCAACCACGTTTCCAGCAATTTGCCGGTGGCAGTCCCGCCCGCCGCCCAGGCGCGCACTGCTTGCAGGCGTTCAGCAAACGGACTGTTGGCGTGGGTATATTTGCGGTTGTTCAACCAGCCTTCGTTAAAGGCATCTTCCCACACCTGTTGGAGGCGCTCATCCGCTGCCAGCCAGGCCGCGCGGGTGGCGTTTTCCAGCTGTGCGACTTCCATCGTGGTGTCGCGCAAAGTCTCAAAAAAACCAGGCTGCGGAGCCGGGCGTTCATCCATACGCAAGAGATCGGCCAACCGCCTGGCCAGCCGGGCAGGTGTCGGCGCGACATCCAGAATGGCCTCGACACACAGTGCATCCAGTTGGTAGACATGCTCACGCCAATAGTCACGGGTGGCGTCCAGCAGCAGTTCATCCTCGTTTTGCAATAGCGATTCATTGAACAGGTTGCCACTGTCGAAGGCGTGCTCGCGCAGCATGCGCTGACACCAGGCATCAATGGTGAACACGGCTGCGTCGTCCATGGCGTCGGCGGCCATGGCCAATCTGTGGGCGGCCTCGCTGCGCACGGTGGCGTCGTCATAGCTGGCCAGCACCTCTTGCAAAAAGATGTCCTGTGCTGCGGGCTGTTCTTCATCCCGGAAACACCGTGCTGCCTGCAGCAAACGGGCGCGGATACGGTCAGACAACTCTCGTGTGGCCGCACGGGTAAACGTCATGACCAGTATCTGCGCCGGCAATAACGGCGTGACGAATGCATTGGTGCCACCATGACCCAGGATCAGCCGGATATACAGTGCGGCAATCGTCCAGGTTTTGCCGGTACCGGCGCTGGCCTCGATCAGGCGGCTGCCATAAAGCGGAAATGAAATGGCTTGCAGACGGTTGGCTTCAGACATGGTCGGCCTCCTCGTCTTCACTGCCCCACGGCGCCACACTGATCTGTTCGGCCGCCCATTGGGCCAATGGCGCAAAGAGTATTTCGGCGTACTGCTGGAAGCGGCCATCCTGGCTTAATGTGGCGAAATCCGGCCAGATGCGCGCCAGGCAGGGCTCGGCAGATTCGGGTGAAATCCCCATCATGCCGGTGCCTTCGTAGACCTCAGCGGGCTTGCCGTTTTCAGCAAGGGCAGCCAGCGCAGTAGCGACGGCAAAGGGCAATGGTTGCGCCATGCCTTGCGCCCAGACAGCCAGGATCTGGTCTAGCGTTTCACGCGCAAGGGCGGCGTCTGGCTGCCCCAGGGTGAGCACCGCATCGCGCGCGACAATCAAACCCGTCATGCGGATGCCTGCAGCTGCGGTCACCAGCTGACGCAACCAGGCCAACAACAGTTTGTCAGCGCGCGGTTGGCCCTTGCGGGTCAGGTTGCCGGGGCTGAGCATCAGCCAGGCCGTTTGATCGCCGCACTGGCGCAGGCCATCCAGCCAGTCTTCCAGCGTGATGCCGGCATGGCTGGTTTGCAGCAAAATGCGGGGAGCGTCATCGGGCCAGTCTGCAGTCAACGCTAGCCAGTGCGCCCACATGGGTTGCACTTGCGCCATCAATGCGGTTTGCGTGCGCTCGCCCATGGGGCCGATGGGCAATTCACCACTGCGACCTGCGCGAAGGGCAGCGTGCTCCAGGGCGGCCGGGTCTGGCACAGCGCTGGCCTGATCCAGCCATTGCGCCACCATTTGCCAGGTTTGCAGGCCATCAAGCACAAAGGGTTCTTCGTTGTCTTCGACCAGTGCCAGATCTTCGAAACGCACCTGCAATACTTCCTGGAAATATACTTTGACCGGGTTGGCCAGAAACTGCCGCAACAAAGAGAGGGTGACTTGCTTGCGGGTTTCCGGCGCATTGTCTGCGGGGGAACGGGGCGTTTCAATGGCACTCAGTTGATGCGCATCACGCCATTCGCGCACCCAGGTATGCAACTGGCCGCCTTCAAAATAACGCCGGCTAAACGGTTGCAAGGGGTGGTGCGTGGTCAGTCGTTCCACTGCACCTTCTTGCCAATTGGAAGCCAGGTAATCCCGAAATTGTGACACCAACACTGACGCGGGTTGCTCGCTGTTATCACGCGGGCTATGGCCGGCCCAACTGATGTATAACTGGCGCCGCGCGGCCAGTAGCGCCTCGAGCATCAGGTAACGGTCATCGTCCCGCCGAGAGCGATCCCCCGGCCGGTACTGGCCGGCCGTGGCCAGCAGGTCAAAATCAGCACGCTGATTCTGGCGTGGGTAGTCGCCATCGTTCATGCCCAGCAGACACACCACCTGGAAGGGGATGGCACGCATGGGCAGCAAGGTACAGAAGGTGACACCACCCGCCAGAAAGCGTTTGTCCAATGTCGGTTCATCCACCTGGCCCAGCCACGCTTCACGCAACACGGGCAGTGATATCGCATCGACGTAGCCGGCGAGCTCGCAGGCGTGCAGCCAGCGCTGCAACGCGGTATCGATGGCGATCAGCGTTAACCGTTCGCTATCATTGGCAGATTCAAAAAACGCTGCCAGCAGTGCTCGGCCGGCTTCGCTCCATTCTCCTGGCGTACGCGGTTGTTGCAGCGCTGCGCTCCATTGAATCAGTTGTTCTACCAGTGCGGCCAGAGAACCGGCGACTGCGGCATCAAGGCCGCCTACTTCGCCATACGGTTCGATGCCCGCAAACGGGGCGTCATCCCCGCTGGCAAAGCCCAGCAACATGCGGCGCAGGCCAAACAACCAGGAGTTCTGTTCGCCCACCGCAGCCAGCCCCAGTTGCGCACGTTGTTCGCCAGACAAGCCCCAGCGGACTCCAGCGCCCACGCTCCACTGTGCCAACCGTTCCAGATCGGCCTCGGTAACACCAAACCTGCGTGCCAGCGCGGGGACATCAAACAGATCACGTACTTCAGAGAGGCGGCAGCGCTGTTCAGGCAAGCGCAGCAGCCACTCCAATGCTTTAAGCAAGGGGTTGATGCCACGGTTCTTCTGGTCTGCAATCAGCCACGGAATAAAGCGCGGATCATTGCGCTCGTATTGACCGAAAACAGCCTCAATCGCCGGTGCGAACGTTTCGATATCCGGCACCATGACCACGATATCGCGCGGGGTGAGCTGTGCTTGCGGATCAACCTGGGCAAACAAGTCCAGTAATTGATCGTGCAGGATTTCCACCTCACGCTGGGCGCTGTGGGCGACATGAAAGATAATGGATCGATCAGCGTCGTTCACCGGAGTCTGTTCACCGTCTGGTGCTTGCAAATCACGGATGCGCGCCTGGACCTGCGCCAGCATGGTGGCGCCTGGGTTGTCATCAAACAGGTCTATGCGGGTATCGGGAAAGCGTTGTTGTGCGGCGAGGGCGTCATCAAATTCATCCAGCATGCGCACAAAGTCCCGCCCCTGGCGGCCCCAGGCCGCCAGTAACGGATTGCTTTGGGTGTGCATTTCTGCAAGCTGCAGACGCGACAAATCTACGCCGCCACGCAAACCATGCCGGCGGCGTGCCGCGCGCAATAATTCGCGGCCGTCAATGATATCGGCCCAATGGAACTGACACGGATTAGGCACGGCCAGAATGACCTGACAGCGTTCGGCCAGTGCCGCTAGCGCGTGCAGGGTTTGCATGGGCAGGGCAGAGACGCCAAACAGCACGACGCGGCGCGGCAACGGGCTGACCGGCGCATCGCCGCGTTGTACGGCTTCGATAAACCGCGTGTGGATCGCATCGCGGCTGGTCTGGCGCAGGTTTTCAGGTACATCAGCCAGCAAGGCCCGCCACAGTGCGGCTTGCCAGCGCTGGTCTTCCTGTAGCGGCGTGAGGCTGCTATCTGCCCGGCGCAATTGATCGCGCCCGGCCGCCCAGTCAGTCAGCCAGTCGGCACGGTACACCTGGTACTGGTCGAACAGGTCTGCCAGCTTTTGCGCCAGTTGCCACAAGCGACCTGCATCGTTGTCGTGCAGGAACTGCCGCAGCGGCGCGAAATGGGGTTCCGCCAGATGCGTGGGCAAGATGCGCATCAAGCGCCAGGCGAGCGGAGATTTATCCAGTGGTGATACGGGCGGCACTGCCACCGGTCCCAGCATTTTGCGATACGTGCGCCATAGAAATTGTGATGGCAACTGTACCGATGCTGCGGCGCTGATCCCGGTTTCCTGGGCCAAGGACAGCTTGAGCCACTCGGCAATGCTATTGCTCTGGACCAACAGAATTTCTTCTTCCAGTGGCGCCAGCGGGTGAGCGGTCATCCAGCTGAAAACCGTGGTACGCAAGTCTTCTAGCCGGTTGCCATGCAGCACCAGCAAACCAGGTGTGAACTGTTCAGTCATGAGTGGGATGCGTGCGCTCTGGGATCGGGGCGGGGATGAGCGTCAGTGTACCAAAGACTGCGATGCTTATTGGCCGGCTGCGTCGCAATCCGTGCGTTTGACGGGGGCACCTGGCCGGCCTTGGCCATCGACCGGGCGAGCCGGGACGCAATCGTAGTGCGTACCACCCACTATCAGTGTGGCGGTGCTGCACACGCCGGCTTGTTTCACGCCGATCAACTGCCGGGTCGGGCCATCTTCACCCAGGACGAAATGCCGCTGACCGGGGGCCAGAATGGCGGCAACCGTCTTGCCAGGTGGCGTTTTGCCGTGGCTGTCATGGCAGGCCCACGTGTAGCGCTGGTCGGCATGGGCGGTGGCACAGAGCAGGGCAAGGCAAAGCGGGAGCAGAAAGCGCGGCATGGTGGTGGGTCCGGATCGTCTCTGACTTAGTCTGGCATGTCGCGATACGGCTGCAATCTGCTTTTTGACAAGACTACGGTGTGGGCTGCGGGACGGCAGACGTCGTTCAGACTGGCGGCGCGGTGCTGCGTTGGCGCTGCAAGGTGAGCGCGCTATGTCCGCAGGTCAGCAGTACCGCGATCCAGATCGGCACATACGTTCCTAACCCGGCCATGGTGAAGGGTTCACCCAAAAACAGGATAGAGATAAAGAACAGCAGCACGGGTTCCACATACCCCAGAATGCCCAGGACGCCCATGGGCAGCAGCTTGCTGGCTGCCAGGTAGAGTGCGAAGGCGGCGGCGGTCATGATGCCCAGTAACGGCAGCATGCCCCAGAGCGCCGGTTTGGTGATGAGTGCCTGGGTTGAATCGGCGTGGGTCAGCAGATACCACACTACAAACGGCACAATGCAGAGCACTTCCAGCAAAAAGCCGGCAACCGGATCAAGTTTGATCCAGCGGCGCAGCATCAGGTAGGGCGGGTAGCCCACCGCAGTGATCAGCGTGACCCAGGAAAATGCGCGGGTCAGCCAGAGTTCATGCATGACGCCGGCGGCGGCGAAGGCGACGGCGAGCCATTGCAGGCGGCCAGGTCGCTCGTGGTAGAACACAAAGCCGACCAGCACCATCACCAGCGGAAGCAGGAAATAGCCGAGCGAGACCTCCATCAGCCGGCCTGCTTGCGGTGCCCACATGAAGATCCATTGCTGGATGAACATCAAGAATGCAGCCAGCGGTACGACCCACCACAAGCGCGGTTCACGCTTGAAGCGGCCCAGTAAGGCCTTGAAGCGCCCGATCTGACCCAGCAGCATCAAGGCCACGAGCATGGCGGGGACTGTCCAGACGATACGCCAGGCCACAATGGCCATCCCGTCGAGCGGGCGCAACAGTGTGGAATACCAGCCCAACGTGGCAAAAATGATGGAAGCACTGGCAGAAAAGACGACACCGCGGCCGGAAAGCATTGAAACACCTCTTGAACGAGCCGGCATGCTAGCAGTTTGGCAGTGCGGGCGGCTATCGAGGCTTTCGAGCATGTCGGCCGTCCGCCAGTTTTCCGCCGTAGCGCTATCGCCAGGGGGCATGGTGGCGGCTATGCTCCAGCCAATAGAACATCCAACAATCGCACAGGAGTGACACATCATGCGCTGGAATGACATGCGCGAGAGCAGCAACGTCGAAGATCGCGAAAGCAGTAGCGGCGGAGGCGGTGGTGGTGGCTTTGGAGGGGGTGGTTTGCGGCTGGGGATCGGCGGGATTATCGCTGTGGTGGCGGTGGGCATGCTGTTTGGCAAAAGCCCGCTGGAAATGCTGGGTTTGATCTCGCAATTATCGGGCGGTGGTGCGCCACAGGTTCAACAGCAGCAAGTGCCCGCGCGCCCGGTGAACCCGAATGATCCGGGCAAGGTGTTCGTGGCCAAAGTGCTGGGCGACACCGAAGATACATGGGGCCGTATTTTCAAGGCATCCGGCCGTACCTATCGGCCACCCACACTGGTGTTGTTTCGTGGATCGGTCAATTCTGGCTGCGGTTACACCACGTCGGCAGTGGGTCCGTTCTATTGCCCCATGGACAGCAAGCTTTATCTGGATCGTGACTTCTTTGACGAACTCAATACCCGTTTTGGCGCACCCGGCCAGTTTGCAGAGGCTTATGTGATCGCGCATGAAGTTGGCCATCATGTGCAAAACCTGTTGGGGATTTCGGCCAAAGTGCAAGAACGCCAAACCAATGTTGGAAAGGTGGGTGCCAACGCATTGTCGGTCCGGCTGGAACTCCAGGCGGATTGCTTCGCTGGCGTCTGGGGGCATGATGCCGAGCAACGTCAGTTGGTGGATGGCAAAGATATGGAACAAGCACTGGTTGCTGCCAATGCCATTGGCGATGACACGCTGCAGCGCAACGCCGGGCGCAGTGTTGCCCCGGACTCCTTCACGCACGGGACGTCGGAACAGCGTCAGCGCTGGTTCCGCAAGGGTTTTGATACGGGCAGCGTGGACGAATGCAACACGTTCACGGCCAAGCAACTTTGATCCGGCTAACCGCCTTGTGGCACGCCTGCTGCGATGGCCGTTTTGCCAGGCAGCGTCGCACTCGGGTAAGGTAATGATCTGCGCAGGGTGAAGCCACCCTGCCGAATCAGTCCCTTGATGACCGGATAACTACCATGTTCAAAACCCTGCTGTTGTGTACTGCTGTCGTTGCGGCGCTGGCCGCCTGCGGCCCTTCACCTGACGCCCCGAAAATTGCGCCAGAAGCGCGCAAGGATCTGGAGAAAGCCAAGGGGGTTGAAAGTACGGTGCTGCAACAAGACGATGCCGCCCGCAAACAGATCGACGACGCCAGCAAGTAACGGTGAGCAGCCCGCGTTTACCCATTACTGCCCGGGTGTCGATCGGGCACGATGAATACACCATCACGGCCATCCGTGCGCAAGGCGCGGGTGGTCAGCATGTCAACAAAACCTCCAGCGCCATTCATCTGCGCTTTGATATCCGCGCCTCCAGCCTGCCGGAGCATTACAAGGCCGTCCTGCTAGCCATGAGCCATCACCTGATCACCCAGGAAGGTGTGATCGTAATCAAGGCGCAGGAATATCGCAGTCAGGATATGAACCGCGAAGCCGCCATCGCCCGGTTGGTGACGTTGATTCATGATGCCGGCGTGGTGCCTAAAGCCCGTTATGCCACCAAACCCAGTTACAGCGCCCGCCGTAAACGAACTGACCAGAAAGTGCAGCGCGGTCAGGTCAAGGCGCTGCGTGGCAAGGTCGATTTCTGAACCTTGACCGTCTGGCGCGGCAATGTTCTGCTGTCCTGACCTGCAAGTACAATCAGCAATAGCACTCGACCGCACATAATCCAATATTCCTTTTCACAAGCAGTGGTAAATCACGTTCAATGACGATGAGGGCTTGATCATGGGTATTCTGGACACGATTGGCGAAATTGCAGGCGCAGTGGCCGCAGTTGAAGCCACTGAAAAAGTTGACCCGGATGCGGGTTTGCTGACCAAGGGCATTGCCGCTGTCGCCGGGTTCAAAGGTGCAGAAAAGCTGGAAGAAGTGCTGGAAGAAAAGAAGGATGACGCGCAGCCAGATGCGAGCGCCTGAATTCAGGTCGAGATAAAAAAGCCGGTCGGCAGCAATGCCAGACCGGCTTTTTATTTGTGGGCAACCAGGCCTACAACCGGAAGTTGCCGACCAGCCGCTCCAGATTGGCAGCCAGTTCATTCAGCCGTTTGACCGAGGCGGCCATTTCGTCCACCACATGCCCGTTCCCCTGCGCCATATTGCTGATGCGCTCAACGTTCTGTGCAATGTCCACGCTGGCGGACGACTGTTCGCGCGTGGCTGCGGCAATATCGACCATGCGGGTAACCAGATCGCCAGTGTGATTGCTGACCTGCAGCATCGTGCTGTTGGCTTCTTCGGTCACGCTGACACTGCTGACCACCTGATCGCGGGTACTGTTGACATTGGTGATGGCCTCCTGCGTATCGGTACGGATTGCATTCACGATATTGGTGATCTCGTGCGTGGCCTCACCTGTACGGGCAGCCAGTTTGCGCACCTCGTCGGCCACCACGGCAAAACCCCGGCCGGCATCACCAGCGCGCGCGGCTTCAATGGCCGCATTAAGCGCCAGCAGGTTGGTCTGTTCGGCAATATCGGTAATCACTTTGACAATGATGCTGACTTCTTGCGAGCGCTGCCCCAATTGGGCCATGCGTTCGGTCAGTGCGTTCATGGTCTGCGTCACGCTAACAATATTGCTGGCCACTTGTTGCACGGTTTGCGCGCTGGTTTCAGTCAGCTCGCCCGTCTCACGGGCTAGCGCTTCAGCCTGATTGGCGGTATCGGCAATGTGCTGAATGCTGACGGTCACTTCTTCCACACCTGCGGCAGTGGCGCTGGATGCTTCAGACTGTTGCTGTGATGAACGCTTGACCGTATCGGCAGAACTGGCCAGTTGGGTGGCCGATTGCGATACCGCCTGGCTTTCCTGGCGCACCTGCACAAACATGTCGTGCAGGCTCTTGATAAAGCGGTTGAACGCGTCTGCGGTCTGGCCGATTTCATCGCGATTGGTGACAGTGATATGCGCGGTCAGGTCGCCCTGGCCAGAGGCGAGTTCTTCCATGGTGCCAGCAAGGCGGTTCAGCGGTCGGGTCAAGGCGGTGACCACAGCAGAGATCACCAGCAGAATCACCACCAGCGCCACGATGCCGATGATCACCGCGATATTACGCAAGCGCACAGCCGGCGCTGTGATGGCGTCGGTGGGCACACTCACGCCCAGGGACCAGAACTGGCCGGTGTTGCCGATCTTGATGGCATGGAAGAAATGTGTGTATTCCTTGCCTTCAATCTGGAAGTCTTCACCCGCTTTGACCTTGCCCACTTTGTCGGCCAACGGTGTGCCGGCTTCTACCGGTTTGCCCAGCACGGCCGGGTCCTTGGCGGCCACATATAAACCGCCTTCAGACAAGAGCGTGACGTAACCTGTCTCGTATGGATGAACTGCCGAGAGTTCTTTTTGCAGGTCGTCCAGCATCAAGTCAGCCGCGGCGACACCCAGAAACTTGCCGCTTTCGTCTTTGATCACATAGACCAGTGAGCTTTCCAGTGCCTTGATCGTGCCCACTTCATAGGGGAAGGGCTCGGTAATGGTGTCGCGCTGGCGCTGTTTGGGGACGTAATAAAAGTCGCCCCAACCCGGTTTTTCGTAATCCGGTACGTAGGTTTCCGGGTGATCGTGGTACTTGGGAAATTCTTTGACCTTGGCGCTGTCGGTCATGTTGTCCGGCGCAGCCTTGCCGTCTTTGCGGATGATGTACGGGATATAACGACCGGTCGGGTCGTTCCGTGGCCAATCCAGACGGTAGGCGTTGTCATCGCCATCAAAGGCGTTGGGTTCCCACACCATCCACAAACCGGTGACGCCAGGGGCGTCATCCAGCATGTGCATCATGATGTTGTCGGCCATTTTGCGATCGGGTTTGCCGGTCGCTTTCAACCCCATCATGGCGTTCGCCAGACGCCGTGGCAGCAGCAAAGTGCGGTCTAACTGGTTCTGTACGGTTTGCGCATAGCCGTTGGCTTGTTGTTGCGCCAGTTCAAAACCACTTTGCCGGGCGCTGTCGTAGCTCATTTTCACCAGCAACCCGACCATGACGGCAAAGCCGATAAAGATGGCGGCCCCGGCCACCACAATGATACGCGTGCGCAAATGCCCCCACTGTGCGCTCTGGCTCATGCTGATCCCCTTGTGTAGTTCGTACCCTGTTTTCTATGGGTTTAACCGTTTTACTTTAGGCGGCGTTTAGCGAAGTTGCAGGTGATCTTCCATCACGCGTGCCAGTGTGGAGAAATGTCGCGCGATGTCTTCATCCTGTACGCAGGCGTAGCCCAGCAACAAGCCGCGCATCGCGGCATCCGGGTGGCTGTAGTAGCCCGATAACGGCCGGGTGGCGATGCCTGCTGCCAGTGCGTCATGTGCCAGTTGGCGGTCATTCACCTGGCCCGGCAGGGAGGCCACCAGATGCAATCCGGCCTCATCCCCGTAGACCGGGACATCCTGACCAAAGCGGCGAGAGATCTCGTGCAGCAAGGCTTCACGCCGGGCACCATACACATTGCGCATGCGGCGGATATGCGCGCCAAAGTGGCCTTCGGCGATAAAGTCTGCCAGCACGGCCTGCTGTAGCAACTGCCCTTCGCGATACAACTCAGCCAGCGCGACGGCAAAGGGCTCAGCCAGTGCGGGCGGCACGACCAGATAACCAATGCGCAGACCGGGGTAGAGAATCTTGCCAAAGCTGCCGACGTAGATCACGCGATTGGCGTCATCCATACCTTGCAGCGACATCAGTGGACGATTGGCATAGCGAAACTCGCTGTCGTAATCGTCTTCAATAATCCAGCAATCCCGCTGGCGGGCGAATTCCAGCAACATGCGCCGCCGTGCCAGGCTCATCACCATACCCAGCGGATACTGGTGGGAAGGCGTCACCAGCATCATGCGCGGCGGCCTGGCCAGATCGTCGGCGGACGGGCAAATGCCTTCCTGATCGACCGGAATGGGTTTGAGAGACAGGCCGGAGGCCTGCATCACACTGCGCACGCCCCAGTAACACGGGTCTTCTGTCCACACTTCATCACCCGGATCACACAGCAACCGCACGGCCAGATCGACCGACTGGTGAATGCCGGTGGTGATGATGATCTGCTCGGGTTCGCAGCGCACGGAACGCGCATTGCGCAGGTAATCGGCCAGGGCTACCCGCAACGGGGCGTGGCCGCCAGGCGGGGCGTAACTCAAGAGTTCTGGTTGCGGATTGCGCATATGTCGCGCTTGCAAACGGCTCCACACGGCGGCCGGGAAACGCGTGACATCTGCCACGCCGGGTACAAATGCACCCCATTGCCGCCGCGATACGCCAGCCGACGCCACCAGCCGCTGTCCGCGCTGCGATAACCGACCTGTTTCGCCATCGGCATCGGTTGCGGCATTGCCCAGGATCTGACTGTCCGGTGAGCTGTCGGCCACGAATGTGCCGCTGCCGGTACCCGCCAGCAAATAGCCCTCCACCGCCAGTTGTTCATACACCTGAATGACGGTGTTGCGCGCAATACCCAGTTCCATCGACAACATGCGCGAAGACGGCAGCTTGCGTCCGGCGGGGAGCTCATGCGCCAGGATGGCTTCTCTCAGCAGGCGTTGCAATTGGCGGTATGCGGGCTCTGCGCTGGCTTTATCCAGGCGCTGGGCAAGCCAGTCAGAAAGCAGGCTGGTACGCAAAGTGGCTCCATGGTTTGGAAAAAAATGGCTCTTCTGCTCAGAACCAAAGCTGAATATATTCGGTTTCAATCCACGTAGCTACTGCCGGGTAGCTGCCCAAAATGTTTCGGCATGAGACTGAGACAGGTTTTGGATAGCACGCCGGCCCTCATACAACGCAACACACGCAATTCACTGGAAACGCGACCATGTCCAATGCTGATCTGTTTGCCCGCAAGAACGCTGCCACCCCGCGTGGCGTAGGCGTCATGGCGCAGTTCTTTGTAGAACGCGCCCGCAACTCTGAACTGTGGGATGTCGAAGGCAACCGCTATATCGACTTTGCCGGTGGCATTGCTGTACTGAACACCGGCCACTGTCACCCCAAGATCACCGCCGCGGTCGGCGAGCAACTGAACGCCTTCACTCATAGCTGTTATCAAGTGGTGCCGTATGAATCCTATGTGGCACTGGCTGAACGCCTGAACACCCTCACCCCGGGTGGTCACGCCAAGAAAACCGCGTTTTTCTCGACCGGCGCAGAAGCCGTGGAAAATGCCATCAAGATCGCCCGCGCCGCCACGGGCCGCGCCGGTGTGATCGCCTTCAATGGTGGTTTTCATGGCCGGACCATGATGGGCATGGCGCTGACCGGCAAAGTGGTGCCGTACAAGGTCGGCTTTGGGCCGTTCCCGTCAGAAATCCACCACGCGCCGTTCCCGTGTGAACTGCATGGCGTGACGACCAAGATGGCGTTGAAGGCACTGAATGATCTGTTCAAGGCCGATATTGATCCCAAGCGCGTCGCGGCCATCATTCTGGAACCGGTGCAAGGCGAGGGCGGCTTTTATGTTGCCCCGGCCGAGTTCATGAGCGCGTTGCGCAAGATCTGTGACGAACACGGCATCTTGCTGATCGCCGACGAAATCCAGACTGGTTTTGGCCGCACCGGCAAGCTGTTTGCCATGGATCATTATGATGTGCTGCCAGACCTGATGACCATGGCCAAATCCCTGGCTGGCGGCTACCCGCTGTCTGCCGTGACGGGCCGTGCCGAGATCATGGATGCGCCCAACCCGGGTGGTCTGGGCGGTACTTACGCCGGCAACCCGCTGGCCATTGCCGCCGCGCATGCGGTGATCGACGTGATCGAATCTGAAAAACTGGTGGAACGCGCCAATCAACTGGGTGACAAACTGAAAGCGACGCTGAATGAGTTGCGCAGCGTGGTGCCACAGATTGCGGATGTGCGTGGCCCTGGTGCCATGGTCGCCGCCGAGTTCATCAACCCGCAAACGGGTGAGCCGGATGCTGATTTTGCCAAGCGCGTGCAGACGATTGCTTTGCAGGATGGGTTGATTTTGCTGTCTTGCGGGGTGTATTCGAATGTGTTGCGGTTCTTGTTTCCGCTGACGATTGAGGATGATGTGTTTGCGGAAGGGTTGGCCAAGCTGGCCAAGGCTTTGCAGAAGGCGTGATGTTGGGATTGTTGCAGCCTGGGTGGTTTGCCTGGGGCGGTAGAAGGCGTTTTGTCAGCGCCTTCGGCGCGGTTGTTTACAACCCGGGGGTGCCCGGACCACCTTACTTTCTTTGCTTCGCCAAAGAAAGTAAGCAAAGAAAGGCGACCCCAGCCTGGCGTCCCTCCGGGCTCCCCTCAGTCGGTCGGGAGTCTAAGGTCTCCCTCCGCTCCTTCGGCGCTTGGCTTTTACGGGGGAGGAAAGGCAAAAGCAACTGCAAGATCAAAGGCAACCCCAACAGCAACAGCAAAAACCAGGAGTGCAGGCACACAGTCGGTTTGGCGGTTGTCCCCCTTGACTGCGCCGAGCATCGCAGCGGCACGTGGGGAATTCGGCGAGGACTGTTTGAGGCCATAGGCCGAGTTCCGCAGCCGCCCACGTGATGCGAGAAGCGCAGGGAACCCACGAAGTGGGCGCTGTCGCAGGGGTCGCCTTTTCTTTGGTGCCTTTCTTTTGGCGACCCAAAAGAAAGGCACTTGCTGTCGGGCAACCCCCGACATTCAAAACACCGCGCCGCAGGCGCTGAGAAATCGGCGTCACCAAGCCAGAAGGCGACATCGAATAAGTATGCTCGGCTGGCCAAAACCAGCCTGGAAAAGAACCAATACCACTAAGGAGAACCAGATAATGAACCTGAAAGACCCTTCTCTCCTGCGCCAGCAGTGCTATATCAACGGCCAGTGGCAAGACGCAGACAACAAAGAATCCATCCCGGTGACCAACCCGGCCACCGGCGAAATCATCGCCACCATCCCCAAGATGGGCGCAGCCGAAACCCGTCGTGCCATTGACGCGGCCAATGCCGCATGGCCGGCCTGGCGCAAGAAAAGCGCCAAAGAACGTGCAACCATTCTGCGCCGCTGGAATGACCTGATGCTGGCCAATGTGGATGACCTGGCCACGATCCTGACCGCCGAGCAAGGCAAGCCACTGGCCGAAGCCAAAGGCGAGATCGCCTACGCCGCCAGCTATCTGGAATGGTTCTCGGAAGAAGCCCGCCGCATTGATGGCGAGATCATCCCTGCGCCTGCCAGTGACCGGCGTTTCCTCGTCATCAAACAACCCGTTGGCGTAACGGCGGCGATTACGCCGTGGAACTTCCCGTCAGCCATGATTACCCGCAAGGTTGGGCCGGCATTGGCCGCAGGTTGCCCGATGGTACTCAAGCCCGCGACGCAAACTCCGCTATCGGCATTGGCGCTGGCCGTGCTGGCTGAGCGCGCAGGCGTGCCGGCAGGGGTGTTCAGCGTGGTGACGGGTTCTGCCAACGCTATCGGGGGCGAGCTGACCGCCAACCCGATCGTGCGCAAGCTCTCGTTCACCGGGTCGACCGAAGTGGGCCGCAAGCTGATTGCGCAATCGGCCGAGACCGTCAAAAAACTGTCGATGGAACTGGGCGGCAACGCGCCGTTTATCGTGTTCGATGATGCAGATCTGGATGCCGCTGTCGAAGGTGCGATCGCCTCCAAGTATCGCAACGCGGGTCAAACGTGCGTGTGTGCCAATCGTTTGCTGGTACAGGCGGGCGTATATGACGCTTTTGCGGCCAAGCTGGCTGCGGCCGTGGGCAAGCTCAAGGTGGGCAATGGTTTTGAAGCTGGCGTGACACAAGGCCCGCTGATTGATGAAAACGCGGTCGCCAAGGTGGAAGAACACATCGCCGACGCCGTCGCCAAGGGGGCTGAAGTCATTCTGGGCGGCAGACGTCATCATCTGGGTCAAACTTTCTTTGAGCCAACTGTGATCACTGGCGTCACCAAAGACATGAAGGTCGCCAAAGAAGAAACCTTCGGCCCGATGGCTCCGTTGTTCAAGTTCGACACCGAAGAAGAAGCCATTGCCATGGCCAATGACACGGAGTTTGGTCTGGCCAGCTATTTTTACTCGCGCGATATCGGCCGGATTTTCCGCGTGGGTGAAGCGCTGGAATACGGCATGGTGGGTATCAACGCCGGCATTATTTCTTCTGAAGTCGCGCCGTTTGGCGGGGTCAAACAGTCTGGTCTGGGTCGTGAGGGTTCGCACCACGGCATTGATGATTACGTTGAACTCAAATATCTGTGCCTGGCTGGCCTGTAATGTAAACAGACGGCAGGTGTTTTGATAAATAAAAAAAAGAGCAGCGCTGGCTGCTCTTTTTTTATTTTGTTTATCCGGACGTCTGCACAATCCTGGTGCAAAACGTGTACCGGCTGCACCGTTATGCCAAGAGGCTGCGCCTGACCAGACCAATGGCATGTCCCGCTGTCATATCTGACGTATGGCATGCTTTTTGCAGCTGAAATACCAGCAAGGCTGAATGCCGGTTGGCTGGCTTTGTCAGACTAGTGCGGACGCGTGGCACTAAAGCATCACCTTTCATGCCGCACTGGTTTTGTCTTGGCGGCTCGCATAAGGTTAGAACACACAAGAATAAAACTACCGATGTATTGATGGCGGTCACTATGTTGGTAGTTTAAGTGCACTGGATTTGATCAAAGCAGATAGAGCCCGAAGGCCAAGCTTGATCCGGGGTATGGATGGGTACCCGCAAATCTCAAAACCGCGCGTGTATGCCAGATATTTGGCATGCCAAAGACAACGCAGTGTGGCTACCGAGGCAGGCGACACTGTACGGACGAGAGAAAAGTGATTTCACAGGAAATACAACATGAAACGCTCGGGATCATGTGTGCAGTCTTCGGCGGCGCTGGTGCCGTCGACACTTCAAACC
Organism: Silvimonas amylolytica; assembly: GCF_014645555.1. Classification (GTDB taxonomy): domain Bacteria; phylum Pseudomonadota; class Gammaproteobacteria; order Burkholderiales; family Chitinibacteraceae; genus Silvimonas; species Silvimonas amylolytica. Next base: position 318,272 of record NZ_BMLY01000003.1, read on the forward strand.
ATTTCTACCATTGCGCGGTTGACGGCTCGCCGCGACATTGACCCGGACCGGATTCTGGCCGGGAGCGGCATCACCGCCGCAGGCCTGCAAGACACCACCTTGATGGTCACGCATGCACAAGAGCTGATTGTTTCGGCCAATGCGCGAGCACTGACGAGTGACGATTCTTTGGGTTTGCAGATTGGCAACGCCTTGCGTGTATCCAGCTTTGGCTTGTTGGGCTACGCCATGCTGGTCAGCCCGACGCTGCTTGATGCGCTGCAATGCATCTTTGATTTTCCGGTGCTGTTCGGCTCTTACTTTGATGTATCGCTCAAGGTAGAAGGGTATGCCGCATCCATCACGCTGGATGACTACCGTTACCGGCCGGATCTGGAAATCTGGAACACCGATATGTGTCTGGCCGCTTTGTGGGCGGTCGTCTGCGATGTGATGGCTGACAAGATCAGCCCTGACTGTGTCGCTCTGCGACATGGCAAGCCGGAGCACGCCGCAGCATATCGGCAGGTATTTGGCTGTTCCACCTATTTTGACCGGCCGGAAAGTGGTTTGTATTTCCCGGCCGAGTTGTTGTCCAGTGCCTTGCCGCTGGCGGACCCGTTCAGCTATCAAGTCATGCGCCAGCAATGCGCGCAATTGCAACGCACCTGGCAAAATAACAGCAATCTGGATGTGATCACCAAGGCGCTGCGGCTGATCTCGGCTGATCCGCTCAAGTACAACCAGTTGAACAACGTGGCCAGTGAACTCTTCATGTCGGAACGCACGTTGCGCCGCCGGCTGGACGAGCGTGGCGTGAAGTTTCAGTCTTTGCTGGATCAGGCACTGTGCGACAAAGCGCTGGAATACCTCTCCCGTACGGCTTTGCCGGTGGCCGACATTGCCGAAAAACTGGGCTATAGCGAGACCGCCAGTTTCCGTCACGCCTTCCGCCGCTGGACTGGCCAATGCCCAAGCGAATACCGCGCGACACCGGTGGAGAAGTCGGTGGTGTTTGCGGCTTGAGTGTGGCTGGTTTTCTGACTGGATTGCGTAAAACCCTGTGTTGCCTGGTGTCGAGGGCGACGCAGGGTTTTTGCTTTGTGCAGCAAAGGTCAACTGCCGTGGCCAGACGGGATTCCGGCTCAAGGTCGCCCGGTGGTGCCAGCCAACACTGCGGCTGGATTTGCGGCGGGGCAAACAGCCTCATCAGGGCTATCCCCAGGCCCAAACCCCGCCCCCGTAAGGTGGCCACCTGACCCCATTATTTCGGTCACCCGAATCTCTGCAAGTTGGCCGGATTTATCTCCTGCCTGACCGATTTCTCTCTCTTGCCCCATCAAGACACCCAGGCAGAATGGCTTCAACGGGATGCAAACAAGACGTCTGACCGGCAGCACAAAAATGCGGGTTCAGTGGTCAGACATCCTGATGCGAGGCCGCTGCCGGGCCACAAAGGCACAACCGGCGCGATTCTCCAGCAAGCACTTGAACACATGAACATTGCAGGCGTTTGACACCCGTTGGGTGACACGTGGTCAGGAAAGATACTGACGCGTCGCAATGTGGGTGGCAGGTGATTTCAGCCGGACAAGACGTTGATTTGTCCAGGCGCAAAACGCGGATTCGTCCGCACAATGCGCCCTGATGCAACAGGGCGGCTGTCAAACCCGGATGCGGTAGGCCGGCAACGAAGTCGGCGGGGTTTTGGCAATCGTTCAGAAGCGGCAGGGCGCCGGAACAGACATGGTGATCCCATGAGTAAACCGAACCCTCAATCTGGCAATAAACCTGTGGTTGGCGTCATCGCTGACCTCAAAATGATCGGTCTTCATCCGTTTCATTGTGCCGGCAACAAGTATGTGGTTGCCGCCGTGGATGGTGCTGATACCTATGCTGTGGTCCTGCCGGCCTTGTCTGGCCAGCAATCCATCGAACAGACTCTGGCGCTGTGCGATGGCCTGATGTTCACCGGCAGTCCTTCCAACGTTGAACCCCATCATTATTCTGGCCCGGGCAGCGCGCCTGGTACCTTGCATGATCCCGCCCGCGATGCCACCAGCCTGCCCTTGATCCGGGCTGCCATTGAAGCCGGTGTTCCGGTGTTTGGCATCTGTCGCGGCTTTCAGGAAATCAACGTCGCGCTGGGCGGTACGCTGCACCAGAAGGTGCATGAAGTGACCGGCATGCTCACTCACCGCGAGCGCGAAGAAGATCCGCTAGACGTGCAGTACGGCCCTGCACATGAAATCAGCATTGTGCCCGGCGGCAAACTGGCCGGCTGGTACAAGGCGGGTTCTGCCACCGTCAATTCCTTGCATAACCAGGGTGTACAAAAGCTTGCGCCGTCCGCCCAGGTGGAAGCGATTGCGCCGGATGGCCTTGTTGAAGCCTTCAGCGTGAAAGGTGCCCGCAGTTTTGCCTTTGCAGTGCAATGGCACCCGGAGTGGTTGTTTGCAAATAGTCCGCTGTCTGTCGCCATGTTCAAAGAGTTTGGCGCGGCCTGCCGGCAAAGGAGGGCAGAAAAAGAGAAGTAGGGGCCGTTCAACGGCAGCTGCATGCGCAGCACAGGTTTGAACAGGCACCCAGGCCGATAGCGCCGGGAAAACAGGGTGTGGCAACCGCCATACCCCAAAGAGTCAATTTCCGTGGTTGAAAAGCTGGTTTCGACTCACCCCGCAATGATGCGGAGCAAGAAACCGGCGTAGCTGTAGCACAAACAAGGCAAGGCAGTGGAGTGCGACGTACAAAAGCGGGCTGACAAGGCGTGCGAACGTGCCCTTGTGGTACCCCGTCTCGGGGCAGACAGTACGCATAGATACGGCAAGTGAGCACAACGCAGTCAGCATGCTTTTGTACGGAGCGACCAGCTAACCATCGAAATGGGCCCTGCAACGGGACTGATACATCGTGGATAAAATTACAGACTTTCTGAAAGAACATCGCATTACCGAAGTGGAGTGCGTCGTACCTGACATGACCGGCATTGCGCGCGGCAAGATCATTCCGCGCAGCAAATTTGAAACCGGCGAAAACATGCGTCTGCCAGCTGCCGTGCTGTTCCAGACCGTCAACGGCGATTACCCGGATGATGAAACCATCTCCGGTCCGACTGACCCTGACATGATTTGCGTGCCCGATCCGGACGCTATCCGTCTCGTGCCCTGGGCCGTTGACCCGACAGCACAAGTGATTCACGACTGCGTACATTTTGATGGCTCCCCCGTCGAATATTCCCCACGCCAGGTGCTCAAGCGCGTTCTCAAATTGTATGAAGCACGTGGCTGGAAGCCGGTCGTTGCGCCAGAACTTGAGTTCTATCTGGTGGATGTGAACAAGAACCCGGATATTCCGCTGCAACCACCGGTAGGCCGTTCTGGCCGCGCTGAAGTGGGCCATCAGGCTTATTCGATCGAAGCGGTGAACGAGTTCGATCCGCTGTTCGAAGACATTTACGACTATTGCGAAGCGCAAGACCTGGAAGTCGATACGCTGATCCATGAAGTTGGCGCCGCGCAGATGGAGATCAACTTCCTGCATGGCAACCCGCTGGATCTGGCGGACCGCGTATTCCTGTTCAAGCGTACCGTGCGTGAAGTGGCCCTGCGCCACAACATGTACGCCACCTTCATGGCCAAGCCGATGGAGAACGAACCGGGTTCAGCCATGCATGTGCATCAAAGCGTGGTTGATGCCAAAACCGGCGAGAACATTTTCAGCCGCCCTGATGGCAAAGAATCCGAACTGTTTTATCACTACATCGCCGGTCTGCAAGCCTACGTGCCGGAACTGATGCCGATCTTCGCGCCGTTTGTGAACAGCTATCGTCGTCTGTCACGGTTCACCGCTGCGCCGATCAACATTCAGTGGGGTTACGACAACCGTACTGTCGGCCTGCGCGTACCGATGTCCGGCCCGGAAGGTCGCCGTGTAGAGAACCGCATCGCCGGTGTCGATTGCAACCCGTACCTGGCCATTGCCGCCACTTTGGCCGCCGGTTATCTGGGGATGGTGCAGCGTCTGAACCCGACCGAACCCATCAGCACCGACGCCTACAACATGCCGTATGAACTGCCGCGCAACCTGGAATCCGCCATTGCCCAGATGCGTGCCAGCACGGCGTTGCCGGAAGTGCTGGGTGCCGCCTTCATGCAGGCTTATCTGAGTGTGAAAGAGACCGAGTACGAAGCGTTCTTCCGCGTGATCAGTTCCTGGGAACGACGTCATCTGTTGCTGTACGTCTGATGCGCTGACCCCTCATTGAATGCAAGGAACACGATCATGCTGAACCTCAATCAAACGCAACGTACCACGCAAGAATGGCAACAACTGGATGCCGCTCATCACCTGCATCCGTTCTCTGACATGGGCTCGCTCAACAAGGCGGGTAGCCGCGTGATTACCCATGCCAAGGGCGTGTATCTGTGGGATAGCGAAGGCAACAAGATCATCGACGGCATGGCCGGTCTGTGGTGTGTAAATGTGGGCTATGGCCGTCAGGAACTGGCCGATGCAGCCCAGCGCCAGATGCTGGAACTGCCGTACTACAACACCTTTTTCAAGACCACCCACCCGCCGGTAATTGAACTGTCCCAACAACTGTCTGAACTGACGCCGGATGGTTTTAACCACTTCTTTTATTGCAACTCTGGCTCGGAAGGCAATGACACCGTACTGCGTATTGTTCACCAGTACTGGGCCGCGCTGGGCAAGCCGCAACGCAAATATGTGATCAGCCGTATTAACGGTTATCACGGTTCCACCATTGCGGGTGCATCGCTGGGCGGCATGGGCTACATGCACGAACAGATGCCATCCAAAGTGGAAAACATTGTCCACATCCACCAACCGTACTGGTACGGCGAAGCGGCAGAGGGCGTGACACCGGAAGCGTTTGGCAAGGCCCGTGCGGCAGAACTGGAAGCAAAGATTCTGGAACTGGGTGCAGAGAACGTTGCAGCCTTTATTGGCGAACCGTTCCAGGGGGCCGGCGGCGTGATTTTCCCGCCGGAAAGCTACTGGCCAGAGATCCAGCGCATTTGCGACAAGTACGGCATTTTGCTGATCGCCGATGAAGTGATCGGTGGCTTTGGCCGCACAGGTGAATGGTTTGCCCACCAGCACTTTGGCTTCAAGCCGGACATCATGACGCTGGCCAAGGGTCTGACCAGCGGCTACGTGCCGATGGGCGCCGTGGCCATTCATGACAAGGTGGCGCTGCCCATCATTGAAGCCGGCGATTTCAACCACGGTATGACGTACTCCGGTCACCCGGTAGCGGCTGCCGTGGCGCTGGCCAACATTGCCATCCTGCGTGATGGCGGGGTGGTGGATCAGGTCAAGAATGAAACCGGCCCGTACTTCCAGAAGTCGCTGCGTGAGGCGCTCTCAAACAGCCCGATCATTGGCGAAATCCACGGTACCGGTCTGGTGGCCGGCATGCAGTTGTGTGAAGAAAAGAACCCGCGCAAACGCTTTGCCAATGGCGGCGATGTGGGCCTGATCTGCCGCGATCACTGTTTTGGCAACAACCTGATCATGCGTGCAACGGGCGACCGGATGTTGCTGTCGCCGCCGCTGGTGATCAGCCGTACAGAGATCGACGAACTGGTCGACAAAGCTGCGCGGTGTATTGCCCTGACGGCCAAAGATCTGGGGTATTGATGTGTGCAGGGTGGTTTGTTCTACGAATTCACCTTGCAGAAAAAATGCAATAAAAGTTTTTAAAATGTAGTAAACGTGCAGTTAAAAGCAGTAAACGGGCTGGTTTGAAAGAAATTGCAAAAAACAGCGTGGCAGCATTCAACCAAAGTGTCGGTGCCGCGTTAACCAGCCAGCCCGGCAGTACATAACAAGAACACACCACCGACCTCAAGGCCGGGCGACTCGACAGATTGGATCCTTGCCTGGCAACGCGGCTGGCCCTGCCAGACGCGTTGCGAAACGGCACTGGCTCCAGGTTTTATCACTGCAGTAAATATGGCTGTTTGTCGTAGCGACCCGGCCCGCTCTAACGCCGGATATTCGAGCGTCATTTTGATTGGAGATGAGAAGATGAAGTGCAAGACATTGAGCCGCCTTGCCCTCGCGGGCTTGTGTGCCGCTGCCGTCAGCCCGGTCTTTGCGGCTGATACAGTGTTGAACGTGTACAACTGGTCGGACTACATCGCCAAAGACACGATCCCGAACTTTGAAAAAGAAACCGGGATCAAGGTGAAGTACGACGTATATGACGGTGACGACACCCTGCAAGCCAAGCTGCTGACTGGCAAAGCGGGTTACGACATCGTGGTACCGACCAGCAACTATGCCGCCAAGCAAATCCAGGCCGGCATCTACATGAAGCTGGATAAATCCAAACTCCCCAACCTGAAATACCTCGATCCAACTCTGATGGCGCAAGTGGCTGGCGCTGATCCGGGTAACCAGTACCTGGTACCGTGGGCTTACGGTACGGATGGTCTGGGTTTCAATGTGACCAAAGTCAAAGCCATTCTGGGCAAGGACGTAGACCTGGCTAACTGGGACATCCTGATGAAGCCGGAGAACGCCGCCAAGCTCAAGAGCTGCGGTATCTCCATGCTGGATCAGGCTAATGACGTGTTCGCCATGGCGCTGCATTACATTGGCAAAGATCCCAACTCCACTAACCCGGCTGATTACCAGGCCGCGTTTGACGCCCTCAAGAAAATCCGTCCGTACATTGGCCAGTTCAACTCTTCTGGCTACATCAATGACCTCGCTGGCGGCGATATCTGTATGGCCTTTGGCTGGTCTGGCGACGTGACGATTGCCAAGGCCCGTGCCAAGGAAGCCGGCAAGTCGTACGAAATCCAGTACTTCATCCCGAAGGGTGGTGCGCCGGTGTGGTTTGACACCATGGCGATCCCGAAAGATGCACCGCATCCAGAAGCGGCGCTCAAGTGGATCAACTACATCGAAACCCCGCAGGTTCACGCCGAGATCACCAACCAGGTGTTCTATCCGAACGCCAACATGGAAGCGCGCAAGTTCGTGAAGCCGGATGTGGCGAACGACCCGGTGGTGTTCCCGCCGCCAGAAGTGGCCAAGACGCTGTTCCTGTTGAAGCCGCTGCCGTCTGAAATCATGCGGCTGGAAAACCGGCTCTGGGCGCAATACAAGTCCGGCCACTGAGCGTGTGATGAACAAGGCCGGGTGATCTGCCCGGCCCATATCAACCAGACAGAAATACCGCAGGCGGCGCCCGTTCAAGGCACCGTTCAGGCCCTGCCTGCGTCTTGAGAATGGATTTGGGGCCAATAAAGAGGCCGGGTTCATTCTGAAGTTGCCAACAAAAACGCCCTGACCAGCGCCAGTGTGCGCAAGGACCAGAACGGTTTTGTTGCCGACGTTCAGCCCCTTACTTGCAACAGGTAAACCAGAATCATGAATACCAACGAGAGTGCACAGAAAAAACCCGCAAGCACCGACGAGAAATTTGTCCAGGTGATTGATGTGGTGAAAAAGTTTGACGAAACCACGGCAGTGGATGGCGTCAGCCTGTCGGTGGCCAGAAACGAACTGTTCGCACTACTGGGCAGCTCGGGCTGTGGCAAGTCCACCTTGCTGCGCATGCTGGCCGGGTTTGAGACCATCACCTCCGGCAAGATTTTGATTGATGGCGAAGATATGTCCCGCCTGCCGCCGTACAAACGGCCGGTCAACATGATGTTCCAGTCCTATGCCTTGTTCCCGCACATGACAGTGGAAAGCAACATTGCATTTGGTCTGAAACAGGAAGGCGTGGGCAAGGGCGAGATTGCCGAGCGCGTAGCCGATGCACTGAACCTGGTGCAGATGAGCAAATACGCCAAGCGCAAGCCCTTTCAATTGTCTGGCGGTCAGCAACAACGCGCCGCCCTGGCGCGCAGCCTGGTCAAGCGCCCCAAAGTGCTGCTGCTGGATGAGCCGATGTCTGCGCTGGATAAACAAATCCGCCAGCGTACCCAGATTGAACTGGTGAACATCCTCTACAAGGTGGGCGTGACCTGCATCATGGTGACGCACGATCAGGAAGAAGCCATGACCATGGCCGACCGCCTGGCAGTGATGTCTGAAGGCCGGATCGTGCAACTGGGCGCCCCGAACGAGGTGTACGAGTACCCGAACAGCAAATTTGCCGCTTCGTTTATTGGTTCGACCAACCTGTTTGCCGGCGCCATCGTTGAAGACCAACCGGACCACATTTACGTGGAAAGCCCGGACCTTAAACAGCGCATGTTTATCAGCCACGGCGTAACCGGCCCGCTGGGCATGCCCGTGAGCATTTCGGTTCGTCCGGAGCGTGTGGTGTTGTCCCGTGCCAAGCCGGCGCAAGACACCAATGTCGCGGTCGGCAAGGTGGTCAACATCGCCTATATGGGCGGCTACACCATTTATCACGTGCAGCTGGAAAGCGGCAAAGTGGTCATGGCCAATGTCTCAACCCTGATGTTCGACGAAACCGAACCCCCGGGCTACGACGCCGAAGTGTATGTCTCATGGGGCCCGACTGCGGGCGTTGTGCTGACCAAGTGAGGATGTCGCCATGACGCTCAAAAACAAGCTCAAACGGTGGGTGCCCGCCGGTAAGACGCTGGTGATCAGCGCGCCGTATATCTGGCTCGCCATGTTCTTCCTGGTGCCGTTCTTGCTGGTGGTAAAGATCAGCTTTGCCGATCAGGTACTGGGTGTGCCGCCGTATACGGAACTGACCAGTATCAAAGACGGCATGCTGCAGATCATGCTGCAGCTGGGTCACTACAAGTTCCTGCTCAGCGATAGCCTGTACTTCGCCACCTATCTCAGCTCTTTACAGATGGCGGCGGTGTCCACGTTCTTCTGTCTGATCATTGGCTACCCGATCGCCTATTACATTGCGCGTTCCAATCCGGCCACTCGCAACATCTTGATGATGGCGGTGATGCTGCCGTTCTGGACGTCATTCCTGATTCGCGTTTACGCCTGGATCGGCATCCTGAAGAACAACGGTTTGCTGAACCAGTTCTTGATGTGGGCGCATCTGGTCCGTGATCCGGTCGAGCTGTATCACACCAACGCAGGTGTTTACATCGGCATGGTGTATTCGTACCTGCCGTTCCTGATCATGCCGCTGTACGCCCACCTCGTGAAAATGGACTTGCGCCTGCTGGAAGCCGCTTACGACCTGGGCGCCCGGCCGTGGAAGGTGTTTGTGCAGATCACACTGCCGCTGTCCAAGAACGGGATCATCGCGGGTTGCTTGCTGGTGTTTATCCCGGCGGTGGGGGAGTACGTGATTCCAGAACTGTTGGGTGGCTCTGACACCCTCATGATCGGCCGCGTGATGTGGGACGAATTCTTCAATAACGCAGACTGGCCGATGGCTTCCGCCGTCACGTGCGCCATGGTGCTGCTGCTGCTGGTACCGATGGCCGTATTCCAGCACTACCAGGCCAAAGAGCTGGAGGAATAACAACCATGATCAAACCCAACAAAAATCTGCAGGTCACGGTGTTGTCGCTGGGGTTCTTCTTCCTCTACGCGCCCATCCTGAGCCTTGTCGTGTATTCGTTCAACGATTCGCAACTGGTCACGATCTGGTCGAAGTTCTCGTTCCGCTGGTATGGCGAACTCATGCATGACGATGAGTTGATCAACGCCGCCTGGTTGTCGCTCAAGATTGGCTTGATGACGGCGTTTGCCTCGGTGTTCATCGGTACCTGGGCCGGTTTCGTGCTGGCCCGCATGGGGCGCTTCAGAGGCTTTGCGCTGTATTCCGCCATGGTCAATGCGCCGCTGGTGATTCCTGAAGTCATCCAGGGGATCTCGCTCTTGCTGCTGTTCGTTGAAATGGCCAAGTACATTGGCTGGCCCGCTGAACGCGGCGTACTGACGATCTGGATCGGCCACGTGATGCTGTGTATCTCTTACGTCGCCATCATCGTGCAGTCGCGGATTCGTGAGCTGGATACCTCGCTGGAAGACGCCGCCATGGATCTGGGCGCCACGCCATTCAAGGTGTTCTTTGTGATCACGCTGCCGCTGATTAGCCAGGCGCTGGTTTCTGGCTGGCTGCTCTCATTCACCTTGTCGATTGATGATCTGGTGCTGTCGGCGTTCCTCTCTGGCCCTGGTTCGACCACGCTGCCGCTGGTGGTGTTCAGCCGGGTGCGTTTGGGCTTGAACCCGGAAATGAATGCACTGGCGACGATCTTTATCACGCTGGTGACCATCGGTGTGCTGACCGCCAACTACTTCATGCAAAAGGCGGAGCGCAAACGCATGGCGATGTCGGCTTAAGGGCAAAAGAAAAGAAGTTGGGCGCGCTGCGGCTTGGGGTTCGCACGGCGGGCAGCGCGCAAAAGAAAAGGGCTGAACACAAGCAGTAACAACCAAGCCGTAACAACAAAGCGGACGACCTGCAAAAAACGGTTTTGATGTGTATTGCGTAACACGGCAGTAACAGCAAAAGCAGTGGCAATAACAGCTTCGTGCAGTTGTTGAAGTGCAGATTCAATCACTTGGGATGAGGAAAATGCGCAAGAAGATATTGTGTGTTCTGCTGGCGGGGTTGAGCACCTCCAGCATGGCGTTCGCAGCGCCAAAGCAAAGCGAGCTCGATGAGCTCAAGTCAGAGATCAAGGCCCTGCAACAAGAAGTCCAGGCACTGAAGAATTCGCAAGCGCAACAGGCAGCAGCGCCGGCCCCGGCACCTGCAGCCGTGCCTGCGGCTGCAGCTTCAACCGCCCCGGCGCTGACGCAGGATGATGTAGACCAGATGAAGCAGAACATTGCTTCGTTGCAACTCAAGCAAGACAGCCTGGACAAGACGGTGAACGAAGGCGGTACTGCCGGTTTGTCGGTCACGGGTTATCTTGATCCGGTTTATATCTACAACGTCGGTCAGCACTCTGGTGGTTTCCAGTTTGCCAACCATAACGGTCAGTACAACTACGACGGCAGCACGTTCGGCGATGTCTATCTGGACATCAAGAAGACGTTTGGCCAGGGCTCGCTGGCGCCTAGCGCTGAAATCAGCCTGATGCCGAACCGTGGCAACGGCGCGACCCTGCTGGCGACTGAGGATGGCTCCAACAGCTTCCTGAACATCATCAACACCGCCGTCATCACCATGCCGATCGACACCAGCTACACATTTGTGGCCGGTTTGATGTCCAGCTTCGGTGGGTATGAAGTTCAGCAGTCCAACTTGATGCCGACGTTGACCCACAACCTGTTGTATGACTTCTCTGATCCGGGTAGCTACGTCGGCGCAGGCCTCAATTACTCCACCGGTAACTGGTCGTGGAAGTTCATGCTGGCCAACGAGCAATACCGTACCAAGGGCGCCACCGCACAGGTTGATACCAACGGGGATACCGGTCAGCCGAAATTTGCCACCAACAACACGCCGACCTTTACCACGCGTCTGGACTACACCTGGAACAGCAGTATTGATCTGGGCTGGTCTGGCAACGTGGGTCGTCAGTCCCTGCCGGTGGGTTCGGCATGTGCGTCGGGCTTTGGCTACCAGTGCAACGCGGGTGATCCGTTCAGCACTTACTACTTCACCGAAGGCGATCTGACGTACATCTGGGCAGATACCCAGATTAACGCCGAAGTGGACTACGGCAAGCAAACCAGCGCTGCCTGGAACGGTGGCGACGCCGTGTGGTGGGGTGTTTCGTTGCTGGGTCTGCAAAAGTGGCATCTGGAGGACGCGCAGATCGCTACCGCCGCACGTGTTGATTACCTGAACAACCAGAAGAACGGTGGTGGTGGTGGTGGCATCGTACTGGGTGACGGCGGCTTTGATGGTCACAACGGCTTTGGTGTGAGCCAGTCTTGCGTTGCCAATTCCGCCAATGGCGGTCTGGATTGCAAGGGTGCCAATCGTTATGACATCGCGCTGGACTTCATCTGGTACGTAACCGATCAAGCCACGATGAAGATTGAATACCGTCATGACTGGGCCACAGAAGATGTGTTCCTCAAGAGCGATGGTACCTACAGCAAGAGCAATGACATGATCGGCACGCAGTTCATTTACTCCTTCTAAGGCGTAATCAACAGCGGTAATCCGGACCAGGTTGCGGCATCAGACAGATGCCGCAACCTGATCAGAAAAAGACCATCAAAACAACAATTTGAAACGCACGGCGGAACAAGCCGGGGGCGCTTATACGCTGCGGTTTTGAGTGGCGGTGGAATTGAAGAACTGTTTTGGTAATTGAAGTTGCAGCAGGCCAGATCGCAAAACCACGGAACCTGAAAAATGACTACCCGTATCGCCAACGCTGAACACATCGACTCTTACTACGCCGCCACTGCCAATGACCACACGCGTCATCCGGCCCTGGCTGGTCGGGTGGATGCAGACGTCGTCGTCGTCGGTGGCGGTCTGACCGGCATCAGCGCAGCGCTGAACCTGGCTGAGCGGGGTTTTTCAGTAGTGGTGCTGGAAGCAGGCCGCATTGGCTGGGCCGCCAGCGGCCGCAATGGCGGGCAAATGATTGCCGGGTATGCCTGCGGCATCGACACTTTTGCCAGTGATCTGCCGGCTGAAGATGTCAAACGCGTTTGGGATATGGGGCTGGAATCCGTCGCCATCATCCGCGAACGCGTTGCCAGACACGGTATTGAATGCGACCTGCGCGACGGCTATCTGACTGCCGCCAACAAGCCGCGTCACGTGGATGAACTCAAAGCCTGGCGTGATGAAGCCGCCAAACGCTTTGATTACCACGCCTTTGAATACATCGAAGCGGCTGATATGGGCCGGTTTATTGACTCCAGCCGTTACCTGGGTGGGTTGCAAGACAAAGACAGTGGGCATTTGCATCCGCTGAACTACAACCTGGGCCTGGCGCGTGCCGCCGTGGCAGCAGGTGCCCGGATTTTTGAAGGCAGCTGCGCACAATCGTTGCAGCAAGGCCAGACCAATATCGTTAAAACAGATCAGGGCGAAGTCCACGCGAAGTTTGTCGTGTTGGCGTGCAATGCGTTTATCCACACGCTGTCCCCGGCGCTGGATCGCAAGATCATGCCAGTGGGTACATATGTGATTACCACCGAACAACTTCCCCAGGAACGCTTTGAAAAGCTGATGCCCGCAGGTGCGGCCATTTGCGATAGCCAGTTTGCGCTGGATTACTTCCGGCCTACGGTCGACAGGCGCATTTTGTGGGGCGGCAAGGTCAGCTATTCCACCATGCAGCCCGCCAACCTGGCTGAAGCCATGCGGGCCGACATGCTCAAGACATTCCCGCAATTGGCAGATGTGAAGATCAGCCATGCCTGGGGCGGCTTTGTGGATATCACCATGACGCGCGCGCCGCATTTCGGGCGTCTCTCGAACACCGTTTACTTTGCTCAGGGTTTCTCCGGGCATGGCGTCAATGTTACTGGTCTGGCAGGCAAATTGATGGCTGAAGCCATTGCCGGTCAAGCCGAACGATTCGATATCTTCACCCGGCTTAAACACCGGGATTTCCCCGGCGGCGCCATGTTGCGCACGCCGTCGCTGGTCCTCGCCATGGCGTGGTACCGCCTTAAAGATTTGATGTAAGGGGCTAACGCCCTGTAACCGACACAGACTGGAGCACCACCATGACTCTGCAAAAAGACCTGGCCTACTGGCAAGAACGTGCCGCAGCACTGAAGATTGAAGGCCGTGCTTTCATTGACGGCGAGTTCAGTGATGCCGCCAGTGGCAAAACGTTTGACTGTATCAGCCCCATCAACGGCAAGGTGCTGACCCAGGTAGCCCATTGCGGCGAAGCGGATGTGGACCGTGCCGTTGCCGCTGCCCGTCGCAGCTTTGAAGCCGGCGTGTGGAACGGTCTGGGTCCGCGCAAGCGCAAGGAAATCATGCTGCGCTGGGCCGCGCTCTTGAACGAGCACATGGAAGAAATCGCCTTGCTCGAAACCCTGGACGCCGGCAAGCCGATTGGCGATACCACCACCGTGGATGTCCCTGGCGCCGCATATTGCGTGCAGTGGTATGCCGAAGCCATCGACAAGGTAGGCGGGGAGATCTCCCCGGTTGATCCGCACCTGGTGGGTTTGGTGACGCGTGAAGCCATTGGCGTGGTCGCCGCCGTCGTGCCGTGGAATTTCCCCATCCTGATGGCCGCCTGGAAGTTTGGCCCGGCGCTGGCCGCCGGCAATAGCGTGATCCTCAAGCCGTCGGAGAAGTCTCCGCTGTCTGCCATCCGCGTGGCACAACTGGCCTATGAGGCAGGTATCCCTGCCGGCGTGTTCAACGTGTTGCCCGGCTTTGGTGACGCCGGCAAACAACTGGCGCTGCATATGGATGTGGATTGCCTGGCCTTCACAGGGTCTACCTACGTGGGCAAGCAATTGATGGCCCACAGCGGGCAGTCCAACCTCAAGCGGGTATGGCTGGAGCTGGGCGGCAAGTCAGCCAATATCGTCATGCCGGACTGCCCGGACATGGACCGCGCAGTGAGCGCGGCAGCGGGCGGTATTTTCTACAACATGGGCGAGATGTGCACGGCTGGCTCGCGCCTCTTGGTGCATCGCTCCATCAAGGATGAGTTCATCGCCAAGCTGGTGGAAAAAGCCAAAAGCTGGCGCCCTGGCAACCCGCTGGACCCGAACACCGCCATGGGTGCGATTGTCGACAACATCCAGCTTGATCGCGTGCTGTCGTATATCGATACCGGGCGTGGCGAGGCGCGTCTGGTCACCGGGGGCAATCGTGTACTGCAAGAAACCGGGGGCTATTACATTGAACCGACGGTGTTTGAAGTTGATAGCCAGGAAGCGCGGATTGCCGCCGAGGAAATCTTTGGCCCGGTGTTGTCAGTGGTGACGTTTGACACGCTGGATGAAGCCATTGCCCTGGCCAATGCCAGCGAATACGGCCTGGCTGCGGCGTTGTGGACCGGCAACCTGACCACCGCCCACGAAGGCGCCCGCCGCCTGCGCGCCGGGACGGTGTGGGTGAATTGTTATGACGAAGGCGGGGATATGAATTTCCCGTTTGGGGGTTACAAACAGTCTGGCAATGGTCGCGACAAGTCTTTGCATGCGTTGGAGAAATATACGGAGTTGAAGTCGACGCTGGTGCGGTTGCGGTAAGGAGTGTGCTGGCCGGGGTTGTAAAACGCTAACCGCTGTTAGCGCCTGCGCTGCGGATGTTTTGGGTGTCGGGGGTTGCCCGACAGCAAGTGCCTTTCTTTTGGGTCGCCAAAAGAAAGTGACGAGGTCCGGGCACCCCCGGGATGTAAACACTGCGCCGCAAGGCGCTAAAAACAGCTTCACAAAACAGCCTGACCAGGAAACAGAAACCCGCCTCAACAGGCGATGCAATCAACGCACCAACCGGATATTCAACACCATGAACACCATCGCTGCGTCGTCCATTTCAGCCCAGCGCGTCAAACAGGTCTGGCAACGGGAAGTCGCCCGTTTCAATGACCTGCATCCGGAATCGTTGCGTCAACATCGGCTGGCCAGCCAGCATTTTCTCTATGGCGTGCCACTGCACTGGATGCAAGACTGGCCCAGCCCGTCGCCGCTGTTTCTGAAAGATGCCCAAGGCGCCCGGCTGACCTGCGTGGATGGCATGGAGTACGACGATTTTTGCCTGGGCGACACCGGCGCAATGTTCGGCCACGCGCCCGCGCCTTTGTCCGCCATGCTGGCAGACACCGCCCGTACAGGCCTGACCGCCATGTTGCCGTCGTCCAGAACCGTGGCAGTGGGAGAGCGCCTGGCGCAGATGTTTGGCTTGCCTTTCTGGCAACTGGCCACGACGGCCAGCGACGCCAACCGCTTTGTCATCCGCTGGGCGCGCGCCATGACCGGGCGCAGCAAGGTGCTGGTGTTTGACGGTTGCTATCACGGTACGGTGGATGACACCCTGGTTGACCTTGTCGAGGGCAAAACCACGGCGCGCGATAGTTTGCTGGGGCAGGTGTATGACCTCACCGAGCATTCGGTCAGCGTCCCGTTTAACGATATTGCCGCCGTACGCCAGGCCCTGGCACAAGGCGATGTGGCGCTCGTGCTGACAGAGCCTGCGCTCACCAATTGCGGCATGGTATTGCCACAGCCGGGTTTTCTGGAAGAACTCTCCACGGCTTGCCGCCAGCATGGCACCTTGCTGGCGCTGGATGAAACGCACACGCTGTCGACGGCTTGGGGTGGCTATACGCGCGCGTGGGGGCTGTGCCCTGATTTTCTGGTGGCAGGCAAGGCCATTGCGGGTGGCATACCGTGCGCCGTCTACGGTTTTAGCAGCGAGATCGCCCGGGGGATGCGGGCCGCCAAACAGGCGGCGGCGCCAGGCCATTCCGGCATTGGCACGACGCTTTCCGGCAGCCAGTTAGCCATGCAGGCCCTGGCGGTGACGCTGGAGCAAGTGATTACCCCGGCGGCGTATGATCATGCTATTGGTGTGGCAAATGGTCTGGCGCAGGGGCTCGAAGAGATGATCCAGAGCCACCACCTGCCCTGGAGCGTGACACGTCTTGGGGCGCGGCTGGAATTACAGTTCTGTACGTGCGCGCCGGTCACCGCTGCGCAAGCCGCAGCGGCTGAGAACCCGTCGCTGACCGCAGCGCTGCATCTGGGCTTGTTGAACCGCGGCACGTTGTTGACGCCGTTTCACAACATGATGCTGGCCGGCCCGGCTACGGGCCACGGGCAAGTGGCGCGGCTGCTGGCCAACATGGCCGAAATGCTCACCGAATTGGGGGCCTGAGATGCCGCATGTCGCGCCTCGCATGCCTGCGTTGGTTGTCCAGTTTGCACCGGATGATCAACCCGCCTACCTGGGGACCTGGCTGGATCGCGTTGGTCAGGCGTGGCAACTGGCCAAAACCAATGAAGGCATCCAGTTACCTGACAGCATGGCCGGTTTTGGTGGTCTGGCGCTGCTGGGCGGCGTGATGGGCGCCAATGATGATCTGCCCGCCCTGCGCCAGGCCGAAGTCCTGATCCGTGATGCCTTTGCGCGAGGAATTCCGGTGATCGGCCATTGCCTGGGCGGACAATTGATGGCCCGTGCACTGGGTGCGCCGGTCACACGTGGTGCGCAGCCGGAAATAGGCTGGACGCAGATCACGATCAATGATCACCCGCTGGCCCGTTACTGGTTTGGCGATCACACCGGAGCCAGCGTGATGCAATGGCATTACGATACTTTCGCCACGCCAGAGGCGGCCAGCCGCCTTGCGTTGAGCGATGGCTGTGCCAACCAGGCCTTTGCCCTGGGCGAGTTGCACCTGGGCATGCAGTTTCACATTGAAGTTGATACGCCAAAAATTGGCGGTTGGTTGCACACCAGCGCGCACGAGGTTGAGGAGGCTGCAGGTGGACCGTGGGTGCAGCCCGTGGGGCTGATAGAAATTTCAACGCGACAACAGATTCAGGCCAGCCAGAAACTGGCCGATCATATTTACCACCGCTGGTTGAGCCGCTTCGCTAGACCGGGCGCATGAATTTTCCGGGCGCAATCTGCGGGATCAGGCACCGTGCCTGGTCTCACAGATGGCGCCCCTGGAGGATTTATACGACCGATCACCGGGCTTGAATGCGCTTGTCCCGCTTTTCCAAGGACCAGGCAATGTCTGATTACGGTTTTGCATATCTTTCTTCTACCACTTTTATGGGCGCACCGCGTCTGGCGGAGGCCCCGGAGCGTCCGCTGGGCATTGCTGGCGTCGCCTATGACGGGGCGGTGACCAACCGTCCCGGCGCACGATTCGGGCCAGAGGCCATCCGGCGTGCCAGCCTGATGCTGTGCGATGGTATTCACCCGCATTTTGATATCAGCCCGCTGGATTTGCTGGCAGACGCCGGTGATCTGCGCACGCCCAATACCAGTATTGAAACCATGCGCGCCGCGCTGCAACCGCAAGTGGAAAACCTGATCGCACAGCGCCGTATGTGCTGGCTGGGGGGCGATCACTCCATCACGTTGCCGCTGTTGCGCGCCTACCGCAAACACTACGGCCGCCCGTTGGCGCTGCTGCATTTCGATGCCCATTGCGATACGTGGGTTGATCACTTTGGTGAGCCGTCCGGCCATGGGACCTGGGTCTATGAGGCGATTACCGAAGGCCTGATCGACCCCAAGGCAACCGTGCAGGTTGGCATCCGCTCCGCCGGTGTGCGTGAAGCGCGTGAATATGTGAACGACATGGGCGGCAAGGTCTGGACGGCTCGTATGTTGCGGGGCCTTGAAAAGCCGGATGAACTGCAACCAGTCATTGCAGATATCCGCCGTCGCGTCGCAGCGCAGGGCAATCTGCCGATCTATCTGTCCTGTGATATCGACTGCCTGGATCCGGCGTTTGCGCCTGGCACCGGTACGCCGGAACCGGGTGGTCTGACGTCTAACCAGGTGCTCACGCTGATCGAAGAATTGGCTGATCTGGACTGGGCGGGTATGGATTGCGTGGAGGTTGCCCCAGCCTATGATCACGCTGAATTGACGGTGAACATGGCCGCCAATATCACCTGGGCCTGGTTGTGCGGGCAAAGCGCTCGCCTGTTGCGCGGTTAATTTTGCAAAGTGTCCCTTGCCCGGTCAGGCGTATTCGGCTGGTCGGGTAAGCGGTCCCCACGTTGTACTTCATGTCAAAGGCCCCCGATGGACCCACGCGAAGCCGCCATGGTACGGCACTCCTGGTACGAAGCCAGCGTTGCGCGAGAACCCGATGACCCGCCGTTGCAAGGCAGTATCGAGGCGGATGTCTGCGTCATCGGGGCGGGCTATTCCGGCCTTTCTACCGCGCTGGAGTTACGGCAGCGCGGGCTCTCGGTCGTGGTTCTGGAGGCAGAACGCGTGGGGTGGGGGGCCTCGGGTCGCAATGGCGGGCAGGTCCTGGTCGGGTTTGCCAAAGACGAACCCGTGGTACGCCAACTGGGCGCGGCCGATGCCCGACGGGCATGGGATATCTCGGTGGTCGGCGTTCACCTTCTGCATCAGCGCGTGGCGCAATATGACATCCCGTGTGACTTGGTGAAAGGGTATTTGCACGTGGCAACCAGCGAACGCAAAGGCGACGAGCTGGATGCCTGGGCGGCCGCTTTGCCGAAGGATTTCGGGTACGAGCACATTCGCGCGATTCCCCGCGCCGACGTGCCTGCCTGGATATCCAGCCCACGCTACGTGGCGGCCGCGCATGATGCGCTATCCGGGCATGTTCATCCGCTCAAGTATTGCCTCGGTCTGGCCCGTGCTGCACGCACCGCGGGGGCCCGGATATACGCGCATAGCCGTGTAACCCGTATCCAGCGTGGCGCAAACCCGGTTGTGCATACCGCGCACGGCCAGGTGAAATGCCGCTTTGTGGTTGCCGCCGGCAATGCCTGGTTGGGAGATCTGCTGCCCAAAGTCACGGCTCGCATCATGCCTGTGCGGTCATTTATCGTGGCTACCGAGCCGCTGCCTGAGTCCGTGGTGGCGCGATTGATCCGCAATCGTTGTGCGGTGTGCGACACCAATTTCATGATCGATTATTTTCGTTTTTCTGCTGACAACCGCATGCTGTTTGGTGGTCGTATCAGCAACGGCAAGGCTGATCCGCAGGCTTTGATCCCACAAATGCAGCAGCGCCTGGGTGAGGTGTTCGCACCGCTGGCGCGCGCAAAAATCGAGTACGCCTGGGGCGGGTTTGTCGACGTCAGCATGAACCGCGCACCAGACTTTGGCCGGGTGGACGACAATTTCTATTACCTGCAGGGCTTTTCTGGTCACGGTGTGGCATTGACCGGGATTGCCGGGCAGATGGTGGCGGAGGCCATTGCCGGACAGGCTTCAAGGTTTGACCTGTTTACGCGACTCAAGCACTTTCCGTATCCGGGTGGGGCGCTGATGCATGGGACCTGGTTACGTTTGGGGGTTTGGTATCACCAACTGAAGGAAATGGTATAGCCGGGTGCGGACAAGGGGGGTGAGGCTTCAGCCAGGCGCACAGGCCAGCCACTCATGCCTCTCTTAAACCCAGTGCAGCATCCCCCTGATACACCGCAAATCCGCTCTTGCCATGGTGCTTGATGTGGTACATCGCCTTGTCCGCA
Organism: Silvimonas amylolytica; assembly: GCF_014645555.1. Taxonomy (GTDB): domain Bacteria; phylum Pseudomonadota; class Gammaproteobacteria; order Burkholderiales; family Chitinibacteraceae; genus Silvimonas; species Silvimonas amylolytica. The sequence goes on from NZ_BMLY01000003.1 coordinate 338,291, forward strand.
CACTGGACTAACTCAGTCAGGCTATGCCCATGTTCCGGATACAGGCTGATTCCGATACTGGCGCCAAGTTGAAAGGTGTAGCCACCGGCTTCTATGGGTAGCAACACATGCTCGAGTAGTTTTCTGGCCATTTCGTCGACTTGAAATTCTTGCGTAAATTGCGTGCCGATCACTACAAATTCATCGCCGCCCACGCGGGCACAGATGTCGGTGCTGCGGGTGCAGTCTTTCAGCCGTTGCGCCATGGCTTTCAGAACTTCATCGCCGATCGCGTGGCCGGCCTGGTCGTTGACGGGTTTGAAGTTATCCAGATCAATATAAAAAATGGCGACGATGTGGTGCGGCCGCGTAGCCAGCAACAAAGCCTGATCAAATAATGTGGTCATGTAGCGCTGGTTGTTCAGCCCGGTCAGCGGGTCCAGAAACGCCATATCCAGCGCGCGCGCTTCGGACTCCAGCAAGCGCTTCTGAAAGAGTGACAACACGGCAGTCAGCAGCGACAGATACTGTGCCAGTGTCAGCATGGCGCCCAGCGCAAAGCCGGTGGTCGCCCAGGTTGGATAAAGCTGGATAAACACCGGCGCAGTCAGCCAGTGCACGGCAAGCGCCAGGCAGGCGAGCGTGGCGACCCGCAGTGACACGCCCGGCACCACGTTGTGATGCTTGAAAATCAGCCACGCGGCGCAAGCCAGCAGGCTGGTGTTGACGAGTGAATACCCGGCAATCCGGGCGAAACCACCCACATTGGCCACCCAGGCGATCGCGAGCCAGAGTTCTGCCATACCGGCGATCAGCCAGAACCAGCGGGTGGTGATTTGCAGATTCAGAAACCGCACGATGCCCGTCAGCATCAAGGGTTTTTCCAGCACGATGAAGATCGCGTAGGCCGTGATGATCAGCCGGGTGTCACCCGTAGACAGCAGTGCAAAATACAAAAGCCGCGCGAAGAAGGCGCTGGAGATCGACAACGCCCACCAACCTGCGCCCGGGTTGGTCCGCTGGATATGGCTGGCCCAGGTGAACATCAGGGCAAAGACGAAATAGATCGTAAAGCCGAAGGTATGCACAACCTCGTCAGACATCATCGCCCCCAACTGCATCCGCCGGGCTTTTTGTCCCATCGTTGGGCAGCCCTGAGTGCCAGTATAGTGAAGCGTGGCTAAGACGTTGAACTCAGACAGGTTTTTTGCAAGAAACGATACAACTCATCTGATTGCGCATGGGCCACATTGAAGCGCATCCATGGCGTGGCGGACTGATCCGGCGTGAACAGATACCCGGGCGCCAGCAGCATGCCCTGACGGGCGGCCTCCGCAGCCAGCGCTTGCATATCGGTCTCTGCGGGGAGGCCAGCCCAGACGAACATGCCACCGGTGGGCCGATGGAACAACTGCAGGCCGCAAGCGGTCAGCGCATCGCCCACCTGCTGTTGTGCTTCTGAGAGCCGCGCACGTAAACGGGTGAGGTGAGAGCGGTGGTTGCCTTCTACCAGGATGGTATGCACCAGTTGTTCATTGATCTCAGACGTGGTCAGACCCTGCGCCATTTTGGCAAAGACCAGTTTCTCTGCCAGCGCGCTGCCGCAGGCAATAAATCCCACTCGCAGACTGGGAGAGATGGTCTTGGAAAAACTACTGATATGCAGTACTCGGTGGAGTTGATCCAGCGCGGCCAGACTGTGTGCAGTGGCCGGGTGCAGATCGGCAAAGATATCGTCTTCCACCACATAAAAGTCATGCAGGCCAGCCAATTGCAGAATCCGGAACGCAGTGGCGGGAGAGCAACTCGCCCCGGTCGGGTTCTGCAGGTTGGTGTTGGTGAAAAAGGCCTTTGGCTTGTATTGCTCTGCGGCCCGTTGCAAGGCTTGGGTATTGGGGCCCTGCGGCGTGAATTCGATGCCGACGATATTGACGCCCATATGGCGCAAGGTCGGTAAGAGGTTGCAATAACCAGGGTCATCGACCAGCACGGTATCGCCCGGTTGCAAGAGTGTGCGGGCGATCAAGTCGAGCGCGTGGCTGGCGCCGTGAGTGAGGATGATCTGCTCTGGTGCTGTGTCGATATTGCGTGCGGCCAGTTGGGTCTGGATTTGCTGGCGCAAGGGTGCGTAGCCATAGGCATGGCCATAGCGGGCGAAGGCATTGGGCTGCCGCCGTGAGAGCGTCGCCAGTCCGTGTTTGATGCCGTCGGTAAACAAGAGGTGATCGGGTAACCAGCCGCTACCGGGTTTGATGCTGAGTGAGTCATCGCCGTACACGCGTTGCAACAACAGCAAAGAGTCGATCGAGAGCGGGGGCTCCGCAACTCGGCTGCGTGGTTTTTCCGGCAGGCGTGCCTGCACAAAGTAACCGCTGGCGCGTCGTGCCTCGACATACCCTTCAGCCACGAGTCGGTTGTAGGCGTTGGTGACCGTCAATGTGCTGATCGCGCAGGCTTTGGCCAGAATGCGTACAGAGGGCAAGCGCATGCCTGGCTGCCATAGGCCACGGCTGATCTGATCAGCAATGGCATCGTGGAGTTGTGTCACCAACGGCGTGGTGCTGGCGGGATCCAGGGTAAGTACAGGCAGAGTGGGGCGCTGGTTCATGGTGAGTATCGGGCCAGATAACGTCTTCATCATACACACTGTATATGTACAGGATGCAAGTCTGGTTATCGCGCACCAATGCGACGCTACAACGCAGGGAAACGTCCATTTTTGGGCAGTTCAGCAAACTGTGCTGGTGCTGCCATATAGACAGTTATGCTGCTGACTTGCAGAACTGTATATATGCGTCTCTGACCTGGCTGCGTACATTGCAAGCATCCCTGTTCCGGTACCCCTCGTGGAGCTTCGCAATGAACGCCAAACACCCTACCGCGCTGGACAATGCCCAGCTCAACGCAGAACCCTACTGGATGCCGTTTACCGGCAATCGCGCGTTCAAGGCTAACCCGGCCATGCGCACGCTGGTGTCTGCCAAGGGCGCTTATTACCAGACCGCAGAAGGCCAGACGTTGTTCGATTGTTTGTCCGGGCTGTGGTGTAGCGCCTTGGGGCATGGCGATCCGCGGATTGCGCAAGCTTTGAAAGAACAAGCTGAAACCCTGGACTACAGCACCGCTTTCCAGTTGGCCAACCCGCAAACGCTGCGGCTGGCGGAGCGCATTGCAGGTCTGGCACCGCAAGGGCTGGATCATGTGTTCTTCTGTAATTCTGGATCGGAGTCCGTCGATACCGCTTTGAAGATGGCGATCGGCTACCACCGCTTGCGTGGTGAGGCGACGCGCACCCGCCTGATTGGCCGCGAGCGCGGTTATCACGGCGTGGGCATGGGTGGGATCTCGGTCGGTGGCATGGTGGCTAACCGCAAGATGTTTGCACCGCTGATGCTGAACGGTGTTGATCACCTGCCACATACCTACAACCTCTCGCAAATGGCATTCAGCCGTGGCCAGCCCAAGTGGGGCGCGCATCTGGCCGACGAACTCGAACGCCTTGTTGCCTTGCATGACGCATCGACCATCGCTGCCGTCATCGTCGAACCCATGGCAGGTTCCACCGGTGTGCTGGTGCCGCCGGAAGGCTATCTGCAACGCCTGCGTGAACTGTGTACCAAACATGGCATCTTGCTGATTTTTGATGAAGTCATCTGCGGCTTTGGCCGTGTGGGCGAATGGTTTGGTGCGCAGCGCTTTGGCGTCACGCCAGACATGATCACCTTTGCCAAATGCATTACCAATGGCGTGGTGCCCATGGGTGGCGTCATCGTGCGGGACGAGATCTACAACACATTCATGACCGGTCCGGCGCATGCCGTAGAGTTCATGCATGGCTATACGTATTCTGGCCACCCGCTGGCGGCGGCTGTCGGTAACGTGGTGCTGGATATCATTGAACAAGATGGCCTGCTGCAACGTGCCCGCGCTCTGGAACCGGTGCTTGAAGATGCAATTCACAGTCTGAAAGGCGAATCCGGCGTGATCGACATCCGCAACATTGGGCTGGCCGCGGCGATTGATCTGGCCCCGATCGAGGGCTCACCCGGGCTACGGGCATACAAGCTGTTTGAAGCCGGGATCGAAGAAGGCTTCTTGTTCCGCGTGACTGGCGATACGGTCGCCATGGGCCCACCGTTTATTGCGACTGAGAGTGAGATCGGGGCGATGGTGGATGGCTTGCGCCGTTGCGTGAAAAAGGTCATGGCTTGACGCCTCGCTTGACCACATTGAATTTCAAAGTTTCAGATTTCCTGATTTCCTGATTTCCAGTTTTAGATAAAGACAAAAGAGATACGCCATGACTTCCAATCAAGACATCAAACAACTTGCCGCCGCGCTGCACTGGATCGGTGGTCAGCAGGTTCCAGGCACGGCCGAGCGCTTTGGCGAGGTCTACAACCCCAGCAAAGGCGAAGTGAACGGGCGAGTGGTGCTGGCGACGACAGAAGACGTGAACACTGCGGTCGCTGCAGCAAAGAAGGCGTTTCCGGCTTGGGCTGCCACCCCGCCGCTGCGCCGGGCGCGCGTACTGTTCAAGTTTCTGCGGCTGATGGAAGAAAACCTGGAAGCACTGGCGACGCTGATCAGTCAGGAACACGGCAAAGTCCATGCCGATGCCCTTGGTGAACTGCAGCGCGGCCTGGAAGTGGTGGAGTTTGCCACGGGTATTCCCCAGTTACTGAAAAGCGAGATGACCGAGAACGTCGGTACGGAAGTCGATAGCTTCTCTTTGCGCCAGCCACTGGGCGTGGTGGCAGGCATCACGCCGTTCAATTTCCCGGCCATGGTGCCGATGTGGATGTTCCCGGTGGCGATCGCTTGCGGTAACTGTTTTGTACTCAAGCCCTCCGAACGTGTGCCCGGTGCGTCGCTGGAAATTGCACGACTGCTGAAAGAGGCCGGCTTGCCGGATGGCGTATTCAGCGTGGTTCAGGGTGACAAAGTCGCCGTTGATGCGCTGCTGGATCACCCGGATGTACAAGCTGTCAGCTTTGTCGGCTCGACACCCATTGCACGTTATATCTATGAACGTGGCACTGCGAACGGCAAGCGTGTTCAGGCATTGGGTGGTGCAAAAAATCATATGGTGGTGATGCCTGATGCGGATATGGATCAAGCTGCCGATGCATTGATGGGGGCCGCCTACGGCGCAGCAGGAGAGCGCTGTATGGCGATCTCTGTGGTGGTGCCGGTGGGGGAGACCACTGCCAACACCTTGCGGGCCAAGCTGGTTGAACGTCTGGCCAGACTCAAGGTCTCGCACTCCCTGGATCACAATGCAGAAATGGGGCCCCTCGTGACGGCCATGCACCGCGACAAGGTGAAGGGTTATATCGACACCGGCGTGGCTGAGGGCGCAGAACTGGTGGTGGATGGCCGCGATTTCAAACTGGCCGGATATGAAAATGGTTTCTTCCTCGGTGGTTCGCTGTTTGATCACGTCACACCCACCATGAAAATCTACCGCGAAGAAATTTTTGGCCCGGTACTGGCCATGAGCCGCGTGGCGGACTACGCCGCTGCGGTCAAACTGGTGAACGAACACGAGTTTGGCAATGGCGCTGCGATCTTCACCCGCGATGGTGGTACCGCCAGACACTTCACAGCGTCGGTACAGATTGGCATGGTGGGCGTCAATGTGCCGATTCCGGTACCGATGGCATTCCATAGCTTTGGGGGCTGGAAGGCTTCTTTGTTTGGCGATCACCACATGCATGGGCCGGAAGGCGTGCGCTTTTACACACGGCTGAAAACGGTGACACAACGCTGGCCAGGCAACAGCCAGGCAGGCCCCGAGTTTGTCATGCCCAACATGAAGTAATTATTTGCTTACGGTGGTCTCCCAACATCTATACAACACCTATAGATAAGTAACGGCCTCCAAAAAACAAAACCCCGGCGCTGGTCGGGGTTTTGTTTTTTTGGGCACCAGGGCGGTTTTTTTGTAAGGGAAAAAGGCAGAAAGAGGGCGATCCCTAAATGTAGTTGTTTTTCAGATACTACAAGGCTCTCCTTCTTGCCGTTGGTCTGAAACGCTTCGTCACGCCAGCTTGCTGAAAGACTTAAAATTACTGCAAAATCGCAGTTACTTTCTGTTTGAGAAAACTTTTCGTTGTTGAAACTGAAACAATAGAAAGTTATCGTAATTGTGCGGCGCAACGAAACGTAAGCCCCTTACCTGGAGGGAAGGCATGTCCCGGCTCATTTTTACGCTGATCCTGATTAGTGTCAGTTGCTCAGCCTGTGCGCAGATGCTGCTCAAACGCGGCATGGTGGATGAAGGCATTCAGCGCGCATTGCATTCCATGAATCTGCCCGCGCTGGCTACCGGCGTTGCGCTGAATCCTTGGGTGCTGGGCGGCTTGATGCTGTATTTCGGCGGCGCAGTGGTGTGGCTGGGTGTCCTGGCGCGTGTGGATGTCAGCACAGCGTATCCGTTTGTGGCCTTGGGTCTGATCGTGACGGTCGTGCTGGGTGGCCTGGTTTTCCATGAACAGGTCTCTGCATGGAAGATTATTGGCAGCTGTATCGTGGCGCTGGGTGTTTACATCGTGGGGACCAAATGAGCACGACTGATTTTGCAGCCCAACCGGCACAGCCGGTTCAGCCGGCGCAAACACCGCGCCCACGTTATCTGTTTGTGGATCTGGACGGCACGCTGGTGCATACCGACATGCTGGTCGAGTCTTTGCTGTTCCAGATCAAACGCTCTGTGTGGACTTTCTTCAGGGTTATTTTCTGGTTGTTTGGTGGCAAGGCTGACCTGAAAAAGAAACTGGCGACGGACTTCGAGTTCGACCCTTCATTGCTGCCCTATAACCCCGCAGTGCTTAAATATGTGGATGAATCACGCAAGGCGGGCATCGAAGTCTGGTTGGCGACAGCCTCGGACGAACGCATTGCAGATGCGGTCGCCAGACACCTGAAGGTGTTTGACGGGGTGCTGGCTTCGGGTAACGGCGTGAATGTTTCCAGTACCCGCAAGCTTGATGCCATCAAACAAGTGGTTGGGCAGCGCAGCTTTGAATACATCGGCAATAGCGCAGACGACGTGGCGATCTGGCAGGAAGCGGGTGTGGCGCGTTGTGTGCGGCCAGACAGTGCCGCACGTGCCTGGTTTATGCGCACGCAAGGTCAGGTTGCAGAATTGACCGAAGAGACGCCGGTGCGTGGTCTGTGGAAGTCGTTTGTCCGCGCCGCCCGTGTCCATCAATGGCTGAAAAACATTCTGGTATTCATTCCACTGCTGGTGTCGCACAAGCTGGGCAATTTTGCTTCTGCGGGTGCTGGCGTGGCGACTTTCATCGCGTTTGGGCTGTGCGCGTCGTCTATCTACCTGGTCAATGATTTGCTGGATCTGGAGTCTGACCGACTGCATCCGCGCAAGCGCAAGCGTCCATTTGCTTCGGGCGAATTGCCGCTCGGCGTAGGCTTTGTTGCGGTGCCGGTGCTCCTGCTGGTCGGCCTGCTGCTGGCGGCGGTGATCTCTCCACAGTTGCTGGCCGTATTGCTGGTGTACCTGTTACTGACCAGTGCTTATTCATTCAGCTTTAAACGCAAGATGGCCGTGGATGTGGTGCTGCTGGCCGCGCTTTATACCATTCGCATCATTGCCGGTGCGGCTGCGATCAGTGTCGTGCCCTCGTTCTGGCTCCTGGCGTTCTCCATGTTTATCTTCCTGGGGCTAGCGCTGGTCAAGCGCTATACCGAACTCCTGGCGCTGGAAGAAGCAGGGCGGGAGAAAGTCTCTGGCCGCAATTATCTGGTGGCTGACCAGTATGTGGTGATGGCCATGGGCGTATCCAGCTGCTTGCTCAGCGTGCTGGTGCTGGCGTTGTACATCAACAGCCCGGATGTCGGTTCGTTATACAAGACGCCACAGGTGCTATGGGGTTTGTGTCCGCTCTTGATGTTCTGGGTGTGCCGCCTGTGGCTGATGGCGAACCGGGGTCTGGTTCAGGATGATCCGGTGGTGTTTGCAGTGCGTGACCGCGTGAGTCAGCAAACCGTGCTGGTCGGCGTGACGATCATCGCACTCGGTGCATTCCTGTGAGGCGGTTGAGTGGCGTCATGCCTTTCACGATGCCGGCCGGGAGCTCCCGATGATTGATAATGTGGCTGTGTTGACGCCCCAGACCTCTGACCGGGTCGGCAGGTCCTGGCGTAGCCTTGTCACCGCGACGCTGCAGGTCGTGCCGTTTCTGGCGCTGTTCTTTGTCAGCTGTGCCGCAGCCTATGGCAGTTTCTTTGCCAAATGGGGGTTTTGCAGCACCGGCGTTGACCCGGATGCACCGTGTTTATTGCAGGAAATGCTGGATGGCACGGCCAAAAGGCCATGGATTTACCGCCGTCTGGTGCCGGAGTTGGCCCAGTGGCTGCAGGTGCATACGCCAGCCGGTTTGCAAGCCAGGCTGGAGAGCATGTTGCAGGCCGACAATATGGCGCAGCATTATTCTGCGGTGATCGCCGCGGTGAATCAGCCAGCTGCCTTGCAGATCACGTTTTACTATGTCTATCTGCTGGGTTTTGTCGCCTTTGTTGGCGCGGCAGTCGTGATGTGGCGCATCGGCATGCAGTTGACTGCAGACCGTTTTGCGTCTGCCCTTGCCGCCACCGTGTTTGTGCTGGTCTTCCCCATGTTCCTCACGGTGGGCGGCAATTTCTACGACTTTTCCGAACTCTTTTTCTACGCCATGGCGTTCTGGCTGGCGCTGTGTTTTTCTCCTGGCTGGCTGGTGTTGCTGGCACCACTGGCGACGTATAACAAAGAAGCGTTTTTCTTTTTCTCGGTCACTTTGTTTCCATTGCTGGCCAATCGCTTTGGCTGGCGCAAAGGTGGCCTCTGGACGTTACTGGTCTTGCTGGTCAGCGGCATCACATATTCGGTGGTCAAAACGCACTACGCGGGAAACCCGGGCGGGGTGGTGCAGTTTCATTTGTGGGACCAACTGCATTATTTTCGTTACCCTGGGCACCTGAAAGGGTTCGAGTTCCAGTATGGCCTGGTGACGCCCAAGAGCTTCAACCTGATCAATATTTTGCTGGTGGTCATGCTGGTGCGCACGGGTTGGCTGCCTTTGCCCAGGCAGGTCAAGCAGTATCTCTGGTTGGCGCTGGCGGTGAATGTGCCGCTGTTTTTGCTGTTCTGCTATCCGGGCGAAATACGCAATCTGAGCATGTTGTACATGGGTCTTGTGAGCATGCTGGCTTGCGGGTTGTCGTACACCATGACCCGTTTTTATCAGGGCCGGGTGACCGATGACGCTGGCACGCCGCGCTGAGCAGCCTCTGGTAGACTGGCAGGCCCGTAGACGTCCAGGCTGGTCTTTACATGAAAGTTGCTGCCAGGGGCAAAACGCCCGTTTCCTCTCACGCTGCGCAAGGTCGTCCCGGCTCGTTGCGCATCACCTTGCTGGTGGCCCTGCTGTCCGCGTTGACCTTGTCACTGGCGGGCATCATTCTGGCTTCGCGCGCTTATGATCGGCGAGATGGCACGGTGTCCGCTCCGGGCAAGGTCGTGAACATGATTGGGCCTCAGGGCAGTAGCGATGCCAAACCCCTGGTGCGTTTCAGCACGCCGGATGGCCAGATTGTCGATTTTGTCCCCCTGCAGACGGGTAAATGGCCGGCCCTTCGTCAGGGTGATCAGGTGACCGTCATGTACCCGCCGGATCACCCCGGTGCGGCCCAGGTCAACCAGTTTACCGAGCAATGGCTGCCTGCCATCGTATGTGGTGCAGGGGCAGTGCTGGCCTGGCTGGTGGCACTTGTACTACGCCGCAAAGCCGGCTGAACCTGCCAATCGTGCCTTTGTATTGCGCGGCCTGCTGCCTTGTTTAGCATGAAAGGACAGGCCGTCATCTCTCCTCTGGAACCCGCCATGTTTGATACCTTGCGCAGCTTTGAGCCGGAGCTTGTTGAAATCCGCCGCAGCATTCACCGTCATCCGGAACTGGGTTTTGAGGAAAGCCGCACCAGCGATCTCGTGGCTGAAAAATTGGCGAGCTGGGGCTATGAGGTTCATCGGGGTATCGCCAGAACCGGTGTGGTGGGCGTGCTCAAGGCCGGTCATGGCAACAAGTCTCTGGGTTTGCGGGCAGACATGGATGCTTTGCCAATCCATGAGGCCACTGCCAAGCCATGGGCCAGCCAGATTCCCAATCGCATGCATGCCTGCGGCCATGACGGGCATACCACCATGTTGCTGGGTGCAGCGCGTTACCTTGCGCAAACCCGCAACTTTGATGGCACGCTCAACCTGATTTTCCAGCCCGCGGAAGAAGCCTTGGGTGGCGCGCAGGCCATGGTTGATGCCGGATTGTTCCGGCGCTTTCCGTGTGATGCTCTCTTTGGCATGCATAACATGCCAGGCTTGCCGGTCGGGCAGTTCTATTTCCGCACGGGTGCTTTCATGGCCTCTGCCGATAGTCTGGATATCACCATTCATGGCAAGGGTGGGCACGGTGCTTTGCCGCATACCACGGTTGATCCGATCGTGGTGGCAGCCAGTATCACCCTGGCTTTGCAAACCATCGTTTCGCGCAATGTCGATACTCAGCATGCCGCCGTGATTACCGTGGGGTCGATCCAGGCGGGCGACGTCGCCAATGTGGTGCCTGCTACCGCACTGATGAAGCTCAGCGTGCGTGCGCTGGACCGACAGATCCGCAAGTTGTTGCTGTCGCGCATTGAAGACGTGGTGCGCTTGCAGGCGCAAAGCTTTGGGGCCACCGCCACCATTGAAACCCGCCACGGCACGCCGGTACTCGTGAACGATGAAACCCAGACCCGTTTTGCGCACGGTGTAGCCGCAAAGTTGTTTGGTGAGGCCAAAGCCCATTACGGTGCCCGACCATTAATGGGAAGCGAAGATTTTGCCTATATGCTCGATGCCAATCCAAACGGTTGTTACTTTTTTATTGGTAATGGCGACGGGGAAGGGTCTTGCATGATTCACAACCCGGGTTATGACTTTAATGATGGGTGTTTGACGCCGGGCGCGGCCATGTGGGTGGGTCTGGCCGAAGACTATTTGAAGGCTTGATGCCATCTCTGTTGCGGCGTGTTCCTGACCTTGCCGGAGTGCGACTGGCCACTTGCTAGCACATCAAAACCGGACACCACTCACACAGTGTGCCCCTCAGTATGTACGGTTGCCGCATGCCGTATGACCAGAATGGAGAGGGCAAGCACCACGCCCTCTACCCCGTGACGCCGCTCACACCAGTTTGTACCACGCGGTATCAATCGAGCACCGCGACACCCGCCCGTACACGCCACCCCCGTCCCGCCACTTTACGCATACAACTGCACGCAATTGCCGGCTAGTTGCCGTGTTAACCTGGTATCCGTGTTCAGTCATGCAGGAATGCGCATGAAAGTAGTCAGTCTGCTCGTCACCGGCCTCGTGCTGGTTGGCGCGAGTTATGTTGCGGGGGCCGTGGAAGGTGTGCCGCCGCCGTCGATGTCGGATAACGACTGGAGCGCGTCTGCGCCGCAAGGTCGTTGCGGGCCGCCCGCTGAGATGAAGAACGATGGCGATAGCAAGGACCAGTCTGCCCATCATGGGCATCGCGGGCCACCGCCAGATGGCCCGCCACCTGACGGTGGTCCGAATGGTTCTGGTGGCGATGGCAAACACCGGCCGCCGCCCAAGGATGCGTCCGGCATGCCGCCGGCGCCGCAAGGATGCGGTATGCAGTGAGAGTTGCATACCTCATGTCAGGAGTAGTCTTTCCTGGGGATTGGTGTCACAGCCCGACACCCTTGGGGCCGTCAGCCGTAAAGCTGACGGCCTTTTTTATGTGCGTCAGGCTGCCATGGCTTCGCGGATTTCGCGCATGCCAATCAGTTTGAAACCACGCGCTTCAATCGCCCGGCCAAATTCATCGCTACCCATCAAAACACGGTCCGCCACGCGTGTTTCGACATCGGGTGCCAGCGTGCGTAGTTCCGGCGTGTCGTCAGCCGGATGACCGACCAGAACGTGGACACCAGGGCCGCGCGTATCAAGCCAGTCACAGGCAAAGGCCAGCCGTTCTTTCTGTTCCAGCTGACGGTTAAAGGGCAAGCCGACCATGCTGGCCAGTAACACGGCTTTGCCGCTCGCCGCGGCTTGCTGGAACTGGTTGGCGACAATCTCGCCTTCTTCGAGCGGGATCACGCACATCTGCGCAACGGTCGAGCCATCTACATCCGGGATCAGCGTTGGCACGCCAGTCTGCGCGGCCAGATCCAGATAGACAGGCATCAGCGCCGGGTGGTACAGCGTAAGCATATGGCTATCCACGTGGGTGATATCCACCCCGAACTGGCTGGCACGGGCAATCTGCGCAGCGAGTTCTTTGTGTACTGCCGTGGGGTCTCCCTGCAAGTGCGTGGGGCGGGCGAGATTGTGGAAATACCCTTGTTCATCCACCAGGCCACTGGCTGGATCATGCGTTGTCAGCGGCCCCCAGCGATAACGCTGACGTTCTGAATTCAGTGTCAGATGCACCCCCAGATCTGCTTTGCCGCCCAGTTTGCGGGCGACCTCGGCGGCATATGGAAACCAGCTGCACGGCACCATGGTCGAGGCCGAACTCAGCAGGCCCGTGTTCACCAGTGACTCCCATGCTGAGATCGTGGCCTGGCACATGCCCACATCATCGGCATGGGTGATCAGAAGGCGATCGCTGGCGCTGAAACCCAGTCTTTCCTGCAAGGTGCTCATGGGGACTCCACGTGGTTGAACATGATGAAAGCCAGTATAGGGCGGGGTGCTGACGGGGCGATCAAAGCCCGCAATATCGGCAAACCGGCTTTGATAGCGTGAATGGTTACGTTTCACTGTGTTGTCAATGTCATATCATTGAGTCATTGATTAACGGCAAAATCTATGTGGTACCTATCATGAAAACACTGCGCAATATCATCGCTATTGTTTTGATTGCTTCCTCATTAGGTGGTTGTGTGACCACTGCTGTGCTGACTGGGGGTGGCGACAACCGTGGTGAACAGATCAGCCAGCAAATTGGCATCTAAAACGGCTAAAACTCCGCATTGACATGGCATATGTGGCTGTCTAGATTGCCATCAGCCAATTAATGCCGGGCAGGAGAGACCACCCACGTGGCGCCGAAGGGGTATCGCCCTGAAAACTCTCAGGCAAAAGAACTGCGCGGCAATCTGGCACTCTGGAGAGCGAGTCTGCTGACTCCGCCGAAGAAGCAAGGCCGCGCGCGGCCGTAATCTCTCAGGCACCAAGGACAGAGGGGGCAACACACGGCTAGCGTCGGGTGGCCTCTTTTTTTTGCACACAGTGCCATCTTCACGCCAGCCCTCCATACTCGTCCGGTGTCACCCACCGGCCATGCAGGGCAAGACTCATGGCAATCAGCGTTTTTGATCTCTTCAAGGTGGGTATTGGCCCATCCAGCTCCCACACCGTTGGCCCCATGCGCGCTGCGCGACAGTTTGTGCAACGACTGGCGCGCGATGGCATCTTGCCGGAGGTGACCGAGATCCGGGCAGAGTTGTATGGATCGCTGGGCGCCACTGGCAAAGGCCACGGTTCTGACGTCGCCGTCATGTTGGGCTTGTGTGGAGAGGAGCCCGACACGGTGGATGTAGATCAGGTACCGGCGCGGATTGCCACTATCCGGCATGCCCGGCAACTCAGTCTGCTGGGTGAGCAAATTGTAGACTTCAGCGAGTCAGAACACCTCATACTCCACAAGCGCAAAGCCTTGCCGTATCACCCCAATGGCATGATCTTTGAAGCCTTCGATGCGTTGGGCCACAGCCTTTCCCGCCGTGCTTATTATTCGGTCGGCGGCGGGTTTATTGTCGATGAGGCCGCCATTGAAGCCGGTTTTACCCCGCCGGATGTCACCCAGCTACGGCACCCGTTTGCGACCGCCGCGCAACTGTTGGCTTTGTGCAAACAAGAAAGCAAAACCATCAGCCAGATCATGCTGGAGAACGAACTGGCCTGGCGTGACGAAACCGCCATTCGCCAAGGCTTGCTGGAGATCTGGCACGTGATGCAAGCCTGTGTAAAACGCGGTTGCGAGCGGGAGGGTGTGCTGCCGGGCGGTATGAAAGTCAAACGCCGCGCGGCGCAGCTTTACCGCAAGCTGACCAGTACGCCAGAGGCGGGCCTGGCTGATCCGTTGACGGTGATGGACTGGGTTAACCTCTACGCGTTGGCGGTGAATGAAGAAAACGCCGCCGGTGGCCGGGTGGTGACGGCGCCGACCAATGGCGCGGCCGGCATTGTCCCCGCTGTATTGCATTACTACGCACGTTTCGTACCGGGCGCGACCGAAGAGGGTATTGTCCGCTTCATGCTCACGGCCGGGGCGATTGGCATTCTGTTCAAGCTCAACGCGTCTATTTCTGGTGCGGAAGTGGGCTGCCAGGGGGAGGTGGGTTCGGCGTGTTCCATGGCAGCCGGTGCCTTGGCCGAAGTGTTGGGTGGCACACCCCAACAGGTGGAAAACGCTGCCGAGATTGGCATGGAGCATAACCTTGGGCTGACCTGTGACCCGGTGGGTGGTCTGGTGCAGGTACCCTGTATAGAGCGCAATGCCATGGCAGCGGTAAAGGCCATCAACGCTGCACGCATGGCTCTGCGTGGCGACGGCAGTCACTTTATCTCGCTGGATCGGGTGATCCGTACCATGCGGGAGACCGGGCGGGATATGCACACCAAGTACAAGGAAACTGCCCGGGGTGGGTTGGCGATCGAGATTGTTGAGGTGCCGGTGAATATTGTGGAGTGTTGAGCGCATCCGGGGCGGCCTTTTCCGGCATGCCGTACGCCCAAACCATCACAACAGCGTCCGATACCCCTCAACAATCACCGTCACCGCAAAATACGCAAACAACACTGCGGAAAATGCATTGCAGTACAAGGCCAGCTTGTGCCCGATCAAATGCCGGCCTTTACCTGCCAACACGGCCAGAAACGCTGACCATGCCAGGCCACCGGCAAAAAAACCACCGAGAAACAGCGCGTTCATGAGCGCAGAGCCATCCGTGGCCTGGGCGATAATTGCGCCACCGACGGCTGCGTACCAGAGCAAGGCTGTGGGGGAGGCCAATGCCATACCCAGACCGCGTAAAAACTCCACTTTCGGCGACCAGGCCTGCGCTTCGGCTGCGGCGTCGTAATCAGGTGCCTCTTGCTGCCGACGGGATTCGACCCAAGCAGCTTTGGCCATTTTCCAGGTGAGCCATAACAGCAACGCACCGCCGCCCAGCCACAGTACCCAGCGTATGGCAGTGAACTGAAACAGCACGGCCAGGCCAAAGAGGGAGAGCGCGGCATAGGTGATATCGCCAAAACAAGAACCCAGACCCAGCATGAAGGCAGGACGCACGCCGGCGCGGATACCGGTATTGATCAGCGCCGTGTTGACGATGCCAATATCCAGGCACAGCGAGAGAGACAGCAGAAAACCTTTAAGCAGCACGGCCAGCATGGTGGGATACAAACTTTGGTAGGGCGGGGAAGGCGGTCACTATACGCTGCGGCTTCGCACCGCCCAAGTCACGCTGCCGGGCAATGTTTATCCGCAACAGGCGCTTGCCACAAACAAAGGACATGGTCACCAAATATCGCAGCCCCGGTCAGCAGATTAATGAATACCTTTTTCGCGGGCGGGCTTCTACACTGCTCGCCAATGTCATGAGCACACCTTGGAGAGCACCGTGCAACAACGTCAGTTTGGTAATACCGGCAGAAGCGTATCTGAAATCGGCTTTGGCGCCTGGGCTATTGGTGGCAGTTGGGGCGATGTGTCTGACAAAGACGCTGAAGCTGCGCTGCATGCTGCGCTGGATGCGGGTGTCAATTTTCTGGATACGGC
This sequence comes from Silvimonas amylolytica, assembly GCF_014645555.1. Lineage (GTDB taxonomy): Bacteria > Pseudomonadota > Gammaproteobacteria > Burkholderiales > Chitinibacteraceae > Silvimonas > Silvimonas amylolytica. Next base: position 354,127 of record NZ_BMLY01000003.1, read on the forward strand.
CGATGTGTATGGCGATGGCCGTTCAGAGCGCCTGATTGCGCGTGTGCTCAAACAGCGTGGCCGCGATGGCATCATGGTGGCCACCAAGGCCGGGCGCAAGATCAACCCGCATATCTCCGCCGGTTATACACCGCAAGCGCTGGAACATTACATTGATGATTCGCTGCGCAATCTCGAAGTCGATGCGCTTGACCTGGTGCAATTGCATTGTCCACCGACTGAAGTCTTCTATCGCCCGGAAATCTTCGAGGCACTGGATAAGCTCGTCACCAAAGGCAAACTGAAAGCCTACGGCGTGTCGGTAGAGAAAGTAGAGGAGGCCATCAAAGCGCTGGAGTTTCCGATCAGCAGCGTGCAGATCATTTTCAATATGTTCCGCCAGCGCCCGGCCGAGCATTTCTTTGCCCGCGCCAAAGCACAGCATGTGGCGATCATCGCCCGGGTGCCGCTGGCCAGCGGTTTGCTGACTGGCAAGCTCAATGCCAGCAGTCAGTTTGCAGCAGAAGATCACCGCAATTTCAACCGCCATGGTGAGGCATTCGACGTTGGCGAGACGTTCTCTGGCGTGCCATACGAAACCGGCCTGAAAGCTGTGGAAGCGTTGCGTGGTGTGATTGGTGATGTACCCATGGCGCAAATGGCGCTGCGCTGGATCCTGATGTTCGACGCGATCACGGTCGCTATTCCTGGTGCGAAAAATCCGGCCCAGGCTGCCAATAACGCGGCCGCAGCCAACCTGCCCGCACTGACTGAGGCACAGATGAAAGCGGTGGCCGATATCTACGCGCAGTACATCAAGCCGCACGTGCACCAGCGCTGGTAAGCGTGGCATGACCAAACAAAAGGGCGGGGCCACATGGCTACCCGCCCTTTTGTTTTGGCGTGATGGTTTAATGCGCGACGGCCAATGGCTTGGCCTGCAAGCTGCGCAAACGTAGCGCTACGCCCAGTGCAATCAATACGATGAACACCAATGCGCCGCATACACCGGTCCACTGATTCGCAGCCCAGAACAAACCCGTCAGTGAACCCACGAGGCTGGACCCCAGATAATATGCGCTCAGGTACAGCGAAGCTCCCAAGGCCTTGGCCGGCCCGGCGCGGCGGCCAACCCAGCTGCTCGCCACGGTGTGGCCGCCAAAGAAGGCAAAGGTGAACATGGCAATGCCGACAATCACCAGGGGAAGCCAGTCGGACAAGGTCAGCAACAGGCCGGCCAGCATCAACACTTTCATGCCCCACAACACATGGCGACGGCCGATTTTGTCAGCCATCTTGCCCGACCAGGCCGAAGCAAATGTGCCGACCAGATACAGCGCGAAGATCATGCCGATGGTTGAGTCAGACAAGTTGAACGGTGCGCGTTCCAGCCGGAAACCCATGTAGTTGTACAGGCTCACAAAACAGCCCATCAGTGCGAAACCGGTAAAGAACAACCAGGGCAGGCCAGCATCAGCAAACAAGACACGCACGGCTTGCCACAAGGCTTTGCGGCCTTGGGCGCTGAGGGGCAACGCACGCGATGTAAAGTGCCGGGATGCGGGCAAGAAGCGCCAGAACACAAAGGCGGCGATCAAACCCAAACCACCGACAAAACCCGCTGCTGCACGCCAGGTGAAAAAGTCTGCCACCCATGCGCTGGTCAAACGCCCGCTCATGCCACCCAATGCAGTCCCGGCGATATACAAACCCATGGATGAACCCAGCGACAGTGGGTCGATTTCTTCCGCCAGATAAGCCATGGCGACAGCGGGCAAGCCAGCCAGCACCACGCCACACAAAATGCGGAACACAAGCAAGCTAGCAAAACCGGGCGCAAAGGCGCTCAATAGCGTCAGAACCGCGGCGGCAAACATGGCTGTACACATCACCGGTTTGCGGCCAAAGCGGTCAGAAATAAAACTGGCCGGGATCAGCGCCACCGCAAGGCCGCCCGTAGAGATGGAGAGCGCTACGCTGCTGGCTGCCGGGCTCAAACCAAATACGCGGGAAAACATGGGCAGTAGCGGCTGCACCCAGTACAACAACCAGAAGGTGGAAAAACCGCCCAGGAACAAGGCGATATTGGTGCGGCGATAAGCCGGGGTGCCGGCTTTGATAAGAGCTTGTTGCGCGGGGTCTTGCATGATGTTGCCTGACAATGCTGCATGTGACAGCAAAAGCTTATGCTCGCACTGACTGCCAGTCCAATATATATTTATGCATGTTCTGATATGTTTGAGATATGAATGGAACTGCGACATCTGCGTTATTTTGTGACCGTGGCAGAGGAACTGCACTTCACGCGTGCCGCCGAAAAACTGCATATTGGCCAGCCCCCGTTGAGCCAGCAAATCCAGGCGCTGGAGGCTGAACTGGGCGTAGAACTCTTTGCTCGCAGCCGCCGCAAAGTGGCTCTCACCCCGGCAGGAGAACGCTTTCTGGTTCGTGCTCGCAGCATCTTGCAACAAACCGCTGATGCCGCCGAAGACGCACGTCGCGCCGCCAAAGGCGAGGTCGGCGAATTGATCATCGGTTTCACGCCTTCACTGCCTTTTACCAGTTTTCTGCCGCGATTGATTTACCGCTTCCGCCAGCGTTATCCGCATGTTCATTTAACTCTGCGGGAAATGATGACCGTGCAACAAATGGCCGCAGTCGCAGATGGTACGGTCGACATCGGTATGGTGCGCACATCAGATGTACAGGTACCGGAAAACGTAGTCCTGCGGCATTTGGCTGAAGACCCGCTGGTGCTGGCGCTGCGAGATGATCATCCGCTGGCCGGACAGGACACGGTGCGGCTGCAGCAACTGGCGAATGAACCGTTTGTGATGTACTCAGAGTCTGCCGGGACCAGTATTTATCGCCATATTCAGCGCCTTTGCCACGATGCAGGTTTTGCGCCGAACGTGGTTCAGGAGGCACGTGAAGGCACCACGCTGATTGGGCTGGTTGCGGCAGGGTTGGGGGTCAGCATTCTGCCGGCTCCGCTATCTTGCGTGCGGGTGGAGGGGGTGCGTTATCTCCCGTTGGCCGATGCGGGTGCAATGGCCAGTGCGTCACTGGCCACCCGCGTACCAAACACATCACCGTTGGTGGCTAATTTTGTGGCTTTGCTGGAACAGGCCGACTGAGCCGGTTTACTGACCCGTGCCCGTGCCGGGGTCGCCGCCGACATTGCCGATGGCCACGCTGATGGTAGCCGATCCGGTAGCAGCGCCCGCGGCTGCTTTTACAGCGTCCTTGATAGATGATTCTGCGCTCTGAATATCCTTGTTTTTGCCGTGCAGGTGCATCTTCACCAGCGCAACCAGTTGTTGCAGGCTGCGTGCAACGGCCTCGACCAGCGCTTTGTCGCTGGCGCTCATGCCGCCGCCGCTGCTGCCCGAACCAGGAATCTTGAAATTAGCGCTGCTGCCTGGTTTGCCGGCAGTGCTGGCCGCTTGTGTCGCGGTCTGCGCCAGTTGGGCTGCGTCCTGGGCGACGGCTTTGTCATCCTGGCTTGATGGGCTCGAAGCCGTGGTTGTGCTCTGAGTGGGCGTAGTGGTGTCACCGCTATCGGAATCACCAGTGCTTGTCGCCGTGGCGCTTGTTTGTTGATCTGATGCGCTGGCTTCTGTCGCAGCTTGTGCCTGAGCCTGAGCGGCGGCGGTGGCATCTGCACCCCCTGATGCATCATCACTCGCACTTTGATCACTACTCGTGCCATCTGATGCACCATCGGCGTTATTCGCTTGACTCACAGCAGCGGCGTTTGCGCTGGATGCCGCGTCACTGGAGCCCGTCGGTGCGGCTGTTGATGTGCCAGACGCATTATTGACCTGAATACTCATGTTGCTGCCGGCTGACGTGCCACCACCGTCACTTCCCGCCAGATCTGCTGCTGCGGATTTCAACTGTGCCGCCAGCATTTTCAGCACTGCCGCCATCGCCTTGGCAGCACGTGGGTTAAGCGCAATGGCCGCTTTCTTCATGGCTTCAATCTGACTCTTGAGCCGGTTCAATCGTGCGCGTGCTGCATTTTTGCGTTGTGAACTGGCGCTGGGCACATTACCCAGCTTTTGCAGGATGGACGCCATGGGAGAGGTCGAGGGCGCTGCCACGCTGGTCGGGCGGTAGGTCAGTGATTGGCGCAGCGCGCTCAAGTCAATGGTGACAAGGCTGGAGGACGATTTTGTATCGTCCTGTTTCTCATCCTGGGCAGCCTGTTGTGCATCGACAATTTGCCGTGCCTTAAGCAGGTCTGACTGGCTAACGCCGTTGCCAGCCGGCCCGCTCAGCGCCATGCGGGTGGTCGCCGCGAGGTTGGAGAGGAGGGTCATGATCGTGTGCGATTTGATTTTTGTATGATCTATGTATCGGCATGTATCGAACAAACTTAAGCATTTTGAAAGGGTGAGGATCAGTCTGGCGCAGCCATAAAAAACGCCCCGTTTCCGGGGCGTTTCTGGTTCTGCGAGTTCAGAAGGCGATCAGGGCAGTGTTTTCAGGTGTGCCGCAACGCTGTTGCTGAAGTTGTTGTTGTTGCTGGCGTCCCAGTTGGTCGACCAGTCCATCACGGCGCGCAGCCCCGGGTACTTGGCAACCGGGATGTAGCTACCGCAATGCGTGCCTTGTGTCAGGCAGTCCACCGCATTGTTGACCACGGACGGATCAACATAACCGCTGCTGGCACCAGAGGCAGAGGCTGGCAAGCCCAGACCCACCTGGCCCGGTTGCAGATAGGCCAGTACGGCATCGGCCTGGGCGGTAATGAAGTCCACCGTACCCTGGTTGTAGTTCTTGCCATCCCGGCCTGGCATGGAACCGGAGTTGTAGTACTGGGTGTTGACCATGGTGATGATGCTGCCCAGATCTCGCGCCACTTGCAGGTAAGCGCCAGCGCCCGGAATACCCGGCAGCATGTCGATGGTCTGCGGGGCCATGGTGATGATCAGGTTGTTACCGACCTTGGTATGCAGTTGCGTCAGCGCGCTTTCCAGGTTGGCGACATTGATGCCGTTTTCCAGATCGATGTCGATACCGTCAAAGCCATACTGCTGGATCAGCGAATACGCACTGTTCACAAAGTTGGTTACTGCCGTGCTGTTACCCAGCGTGATGCTGCCGTTCTGACCACCAATCGACAACACCACAAAGCGGCCCTGGCTGTGCAGGGTCTTGATGTCGTTGGCGAACTGGGCGTTGGTGTAACCACCGCTGACCGCTTTGGACAAACCAGCGTCGATATTGAAGGTGATACCGCCGTCGTTGGCTGTGTCAGAGTCTGCAAACGCCACTTCCACTACGTTGTAGGTGGTCGGTACTTGCGCCAGGGTCTGCACGGCGGCCCCGTTATCAAAGTTCTGCCAGTAACCGACCAGCACATGGTTCGGCAGGCTGCCGGACGGTGTGGGTGCCGGCGTCGGAGCAGGTGTCGGTGCCGGAGTAGGGGCAGGCGTCGGCGCCGGTGTGGGTGCAGGGGTAGGCGCAGGTGTCGGCGTCGGCGCTGGGGTTGGTGTCGGGGTGGGCGCCGGTGTGCCGCCCGTGCAGTTGCCGGTGGCGGTCCACGGTTGGCCAGAGCCGGCTGCGCCGCTGCTGGTGCTCGGGTTGTTGCCTTGCGTCCAGAAATTGGCGGTGTAGTTCACGTTGTTGTAGCTGACCGTCGCGCCACCGTTGTACGCGGTGCTGGAACTCCAGACCGCATTACAGTTGCCCGAAGGGGTCGGCGCTGGCGTCGGGGCCGGGGTAGGTGCCGGTGTGGGCGCAGGCGTCGGCGCGGGGGTCGGTGCTGGTGTAGGTGCAGGGGTCGGCGCCGGTGTGGGCGTGGGTGTAGCCCCGCTGGTATCTGCGCCCAGGTCTTTCCACAGGCTTGGTGTGGCGGCCGGGTTCCAGTTGGCGCCCACGTAATCGGTCTGAGTCACGAGGGCCTGATAGTCGTGGCCGTTGTAATAAACAATGGTGCCGGCACTGTAGGTGCCACCGTCTTGCCAGGCAGGGTAAGCAGCAAAGGCAGAAACAGCTGCAATAGCGGCGGGGATTGCGGCGAGCGCAAGCATCCCGCGCTTGTGTGTGAACAAGCGTGATTTCATTTCGATCATCCTCATCTTTAGTGTTGGTCTTGCTTTTCTGAACCGCTTCTTGTGTACGGCTGATTTTGTGTTTTTATACGGCCACCTCAAGGTGGTCCGCTGCAGGCGATCATAGATCAACCCCCGGACCGCAGCTATCCGGTCCATAAAGCTGTAACAATCAGGTAAAGCCAGTATTAGCGCGGGTCTGCGGCAGACCCGCCAAACGTCCACGGCGACAACCGGTGGCTTTTGGCGGATCAGCGTGAGGCGGGTGTGGCGCGGCTCAGACGGCCTGGACGCCACGCTCGGTGGCGAGGTGTTCGTAATGGCGATCCAGCCGCGGATGCATCACGCGGTACCACAGTGGCGGGCACAGGGCGAGCAGGATCATGGTGGGATAACTGGCTGGCAACATGGGAGATTCCGCCTGGTCGCCCAGTGCTGAAAACGGCAGCAGCGGACGCACATGGTGGTCGGCATGGCGTTGCAGTTCAAACAGCAGCCAGTTGCTGACTGTGTGATTGGCGCTCCAGCTATGCGCTGCGGTCATGCGCTCAAACCGGCCATCCGCATGGCGGTGCCGCATCAGACCATAGTGCTCGATATAGTCAACCGCTTCGAGCAAAGAGAATCCGATCACCGCCTGTGCGGCGTAGAGCCCCAGTCCGGCCCAGCGGCCCAGCAGCCACGCAAATACCGCCAGCAACAGGGTGGCGGCCAGGTTCTGCCAGACTTCATTGCGCCAGTGCCAGCCCGGCAGTTGCCGTTTCATCAAACGGGCTGCTTCCTGGGCCCAGGCGCCACGCAGTGTGCCGCTGACGGCTTGCCACCAGAAGGCGTAGTAGGGTTGGTTGCGGCGTGCTGTGGCGGGATCATACGGCGTGGCCACCCACACATGATGACCACGATTGTGTTCTACCCGGTAATGGCCGTACGCCGCAGTCCAGAGCATCAGCCGTGACAACAAGCGCAGCACGGTTGAACGACGATGTCCCAACTCGTGGGCGACCACAATGCCTACACCCGCAGTCACGCCCAGCGACAAGGTATTGCCGACCCATTCCAGCATCGTCCAGCGGGATGCCCCGCTCACACCGGTGGCGAGGGCCAGCAGTGCCAGCGGCACATAGGCGTACATGATCCAGTCGGCCAGGGCGACACCATCCCGGTTGGGCAGACGTGGTGAACGGCCGGCGAACAAATCAGCCACCGGCACCAGCACAAAGGCAAATACCGGCAAGGCGAAGGTCGCCGCACCACCGGTTTCGATGCCCCACATGCTCAAAAGAGGGAAGAGCCACGCCAGCATATAGACGCAGGCGCGGGGTTGGACTTGCATGAATTCTCCCGCGATACAATTCATCGTTTGCCGAAACGATAACGGCTCTCGCGGTGGTTTACGGTGTAAGACAGCCAGACGGCAAAATCGGGCGATATCCGGCAAAGTTGCGGTTTTTTAAGGCAAATCCGCAAACGTTTGTCATATCAAAATATGCTTTTGGGATAAAAATCCAGTCGCTTAAACCGCGCCCAGCCAGCGGTTTTCCGGCAAGCCGCGAATGCCTTCCAGGCGCACTTCAAACACTGCGCCAGCCAGCGGCTGCCGGGCCAGTGCTTCCACACTCAAACCGTTGCGTGCGCTGGTCACATAGAGCGTATCCAGATCGGCACCACCAAAGGTCACGCAGGTCGGCTGGGCCACTGGCATATCGATGACGCGATCGACCGATCCATCCGGCGCATAACGCACCACGCAGTTACCTGCCCACTGGGCGTTCCACAGATAACCGTCGGCATCAACGGTTGAGCCATCGGGCTCGATGATGGTCTCGCCCAGATCGACAAACACGCGGTGATTGCCCACCGCGCCGGTGACGGCGTCGTAATCGCTTTGCATGATCTTGTGCTGCAGCGAATCGCACCAGTACATGATGCTGCCATCCGGGCTGAAGCAAATGCTGTTGGAAATAGCGACTTTGGGCAGATCCAGCCGGGTGAGCTTGCCTTCGGTATCGAAGCGATAAATGGATGCAACGGGCTCCGGGCTGCCCTCGTGCATGGTGCCAAAAATGAAGTTACCCGCCCGGTCACAACGGCCATCATTGGTACGGGTCTTGGGGAGATCAGTCTCTACACTGACGAGGCGCGTGAACTCGTCCCGCGCGTGGTTGAACAGAGCCAGGCCGGTTTCCAGTGCCACCAACAGTACGTCCTGGTTTTGCGTTAATGCAAAGCACCCCAGCCGTTGTGGCAGATGCCAGCACTTGTGTGCGCCGGTACCCGGCTTCATGCGCCACAGTTCTTTGGCGTGGATATTGGTCCACCACAAAAAACCGGTGTGCTCGTCACGGATGATGCCTTCGGCAAGGTTGTACTGACCATCTGAGAGGCAACGGACTACGGCGCTCATGTTGATTTCCTGGGCGATTGGGGTGGACTGAAAACGTTTTCGGTGGGTGGCTAATTTACCGGGTTCCGGCGAGGAGAGGGGATTGGGTGAATACCCGAGGGTCGGATTTTCTGGCGCAGTGTGGATGCCCCGTATCTACAAAACATCATCCGCTGTCAGGCGCTAGCCATGTTTCTGGTGTCTCATGGCACAGGCATGTCACCACCGTTTCCGGTGCCCAAAAAACAAAACCCCGCCAACGGCGGGGCTCCATCTCACGCAAACATCAGATCACCGTGCGCGGGTCTTGCCAGCAAAGGTCTTCTTCCCTTTGCCCTGACCCGGCCCGACAATCTTCTTGCGCGTCGCCGGCGCAGCCCCTGCCGCACCCGGCTTGCGCGCACCACCGGCAGCTGCGTTCGCAGCAGGACGAGGATTACGTGGCGGGGCAACCGGGCGCTCACCCGGTTGTTGTGGCGGGATCAGGTGCTTGGGGCTGTTGCCAATCAAGTCCGCCCGGCCCATTTCCAGCAAGGCTTCACGCAGGATCGGCCAGTTAGCCGGGTCGTGATAACGCAGGAACGCCTTGTGTACCTTGCGTTGATGCGCATCGCGAATGATTTCGACTTTCTCCGAACTACGCGCCAGTTTGCGCAACGGGTTACGACGGGTGTGCCACATGGTGGTGGCCATGGCCATCGGCGTCGGGGTGAAGGCTTGCACCTGATCGGGCTTGAAGTTGTTTTCCTTCAGCCAAAGCGCCAGGTTCAGCATGTCTTCATTGGTCGTGCCCGGGTGGGCGGCAATGAAGTAAGGGATCAAGTACTGTTTTTTGCCAGCTTGAGCGCTGAACTTGTCGAACAAGGCTTTGAAGCGCTCGAACGTGCCAATGCCCGGCTTCATCATCTTGGAGAGCGGGCCTTCTTCTGTATGCTCCGGCGCAATTTTCAGGTAACCACTCACATGGTGGGTGACCAGTTCCTTGATGTATTCCGGGTTTTCCACGGCCAGGTCATAACGCAGACCAGAGCCGATGGTGATCTTCTTGACGCCGGGAATCGCCCGCGCCTTGCGATACAGCTGAATCAGTGGCGCGTGATCGGTGTTCAGGTTTTCGCAAATGCCCGGATACACACAGGACAAGCGGCGACAGGATTGTTCGATCTTCGGGTCTTTACAGGCCAGGCGATACATATTGGCGGTCGGGCCGCCCAGATCGCTGATATGGCCGGTAAAGCCGTGCGTCTTGTCGCGGATTTCCACGATCTCGTTGAGGATCGATTCTTCCGATCGGCTCTGGATAATTCGGCCTTCGTGCTCGGTGATCGAGCAGAAGGTACAGCCGCCAAAACAGCCGCGCATGATGTTGATAGAGAACCGGATCATCTCCCACGCCGGGATGCGCGCATTACCGTAAGACGGGTGCGGATTGCGGGCGTAGAAGAGGTCGTAGACGTAGTCCATCTCCGGCGTGGTCAGCGGGATAGGCGGCGGGTTGATCCACACGTCACGCTCGCCGTGGGCCTGTACCAGCGCGCGGGCGTTGCCGGGGTTGGATTCCAGATGCAGCGTGCGGCTGGCATGCGCGTACAAAACCGGATCATGCGCCACGGCTTCAAACGCCGGGATGCGCACCACGGTTTTCTGGCGCTGTGCCTGCTTGGCGGCCAGGCGTTCTGCCTTGCTGACCAGCTTGATGGGTTGGGCTGTGTCCGGCGGGGTCGGGGCGCTTTGTTTTTCCGACTCCATGGCGTAGGGGTCCGGATGCGCATCAACCCGGCCCGGGGTATCGACGGTGGTCGAATCCATTTCCGACCAGTCTTCTGCGGGCATCCAGCCCTGGCGGGTCATGAAGGCCGTGCCACGCACATCGCGGATTTGCGCCAGACGCTCGCCGGCATGGGCACGCTGGGCGACTTCTACCAGCGCGCGTTCAGCATTGCCAAACAGCAGGATGTCGGCCTTGGCGTAGACCAGGGCGGACTGGCGGACCTTGTCGCTCCAGTAGTCGTACTGGGCAATACGGCGCAAGCTGGCTTCAATGCCGCCGGCCATGATGTCCACGCCCGGATACGCCTCGCGGCAGCGCTGACAGTACACGGTCAGCGCGCGGTCTGGCCGCTTGCCACCTTCACCGCCTGCCGTATAGGCGTCGTCGGAACGGGGTTTTTTGTCAGCCGTATAGCGGTTGATCATCGAATCCATATTGCCGGCCGTGACGCCAAAGAACAGACGCGGCTTGCCCAGCGCCTTGAATGGCTCTGCCGATTGCCAGTCTGGCTGGCTGATGATGCCCACACGGAAACCCTGTGCTTCCAGCAGACGGCCAATCAGTGCCATGCCAAAGCTGGGGTGGTCGATATAGGCGTCGCCTGTCACCAGGACGATGTCGCACTCATCCCAGCCCAGTTTGTTCATTTCTGCACGGCTCATCGGCAGGAATGGGGCGGGTTGGCGCGGCTTCATGCCGGCAGGCAGATCAAAAATCGGGGAGGGAGACTGGCTCATGCGGATCACGGCTTCGGGCAATCGGCTATTTTCGCAGAAATATGCCGGTTGAGTCCCGGAAAAATGAAATTTTTCATCAGGATAGTCGCCAGGCGGCGCTTGTCTCGCCGCCTGGGCATCGCACCCTCATGCTTGCGCGAGCACTTTGTCATGATCTTGCGCATGACAGGCAGCCGCTGTGAACAACACGTCTGTCGATGAGTTGAGCGCTGTCTCGAATGAATCCTGCAAGACGCTGATGATGAAGCCCACGCCCACGACCTGCATGGCCAGGTCGTTGCTAATCCCGAACAAGCCACATGCCAGCGGGATCAATAACAGCGAACCACCCGCCACGCCCGACGCGCCGCAAGCGCACAAAGCAGCAACCACAGAGAGCAACAACGCCGTGGGCCAGTCGACCGCAATGCCCAGCGTATTGACTGCGGCCAGCGTCAGCACCGTGATGGTGATCGCGGCGCCAGCCATATTGATGGTAGCGCCCAGCGGGATCGAAACCGAATAGGTGTCCTCATGCAGGTCAAGCTTGCGGCAGAGCGCCAGATTCACCGGAATATTGGCGGCCGAGCTTCGGGTGAAGAAAGCGGTCAGTGCGCTTTCCCGCAAGCAGGTAAATACCAGCGGGTAGGGATTGCGTCGTGTTTTGCAAAATACGATGAGCGGATTGACGACGAGTGCAACAAACAACATCGAGCCAATCAGTACTTCAAGCAATCTGCCGTAGTGGGCAAGGGCACCGAAGCCGTTGGTACCCAGCGTTGCGGCAACCAGACCGAAAATGCCGATGGGCGAACACTGGATGATCAAACGGACGATATGGGCGATCCCGCTGGAGAGGTCAGCGATGACTGTACGCGTCGTTGCACTGGCATGGCGCAAGGCAAGGCCCAGCCCGGCGGACCACGCCAGAATGCCAATGTAATTACCGTCCGCCAGGGCGCGCACCGGATTGTCCACCACGTTCAGTGCCAGCGTGCGCAACACAGCGCCAATGCCCTCCGGGGTGGCCGTGGTTGCCGTGGGGACGACCAGAGTCAGTGTGGCCGGAAAACTGAAGCTGGCGACCACCGCCACCAGCGCGGCAGCCAGCGTGCCCGTGACGTACAAGGCAAGTATCGGGCCGATATTGGTTCGCTGGCCTGCTTTATGGCTGGCAATGGCGCTGGTGACCAAGGCAAAGACCAGAATCGGTGCAACAGACTTCAGTGCAGTGACAAAGAGCGTACCGAGCACGCCGACCGAGGCGGCGGCGCTGGCCGAACAGGCTGCCAGCGTCATGCCCGCGATCAGGCCGATCAGGATGCGGACGACCAGATTGCCATGCAACACGAACTGCATCAGTTTGGATTTTTTTGTCATGAAATGAATACCCTGGCGGTGCTGTCGCACCTTGCGCCTGTTTGAAGACAAGCCGGCCATGGTATGCCGGGAGCAAAGCCCGGCGCTGCGCACAATTGCGCAACTGTTAAATCCTCACATCAATATCAGGCGTTTCCTGGCGGGTAGTTCTGATTGGCCAACGGAACCGGTGGTCATCGCAAATTCGTCTAGACGTCACAACGTTGTAACACTCTCCTCGCACAATCCGCCTCGTCTGATCGACAGACCTTTATTGACCAGGATGACCGCTGTTGCAAAACACGGTGATCACTCGCAACACAGAACCCGACAGAACCAAGACAAGGATTGCCCAAATGAAAACCCTGCCTCGCGTGCTCGCCGGCCTGATCGCCCTCTGGGGTGCCGCCGCTTATGCCGACACCACACTGACTGTCTACACCGCGCTTGAAGCCGACCAGGTCAAGGCTTATCAGGACAAATTCGAACAAGAAAACCCCGGTATCCACATCAAGTGGGTGCGTGATTCCACCGGTGTGATCACCGCCAAACTGCTGGCTGAAAAGAACAACCCGCAAGCGGATGTGGTGATGGGTGTTGCCGCTTCTTCGTTGCTGATCCTGGACAAGGAAGGCATGTTGTCGCCGTACTCCCCCAAGGGTGTGGACAAGCTGACCAAGTCCTATGTAGACAGCAAAAACCCGCCGGCATGGGCTGGTATGGATGTCTGGGGTGCGACCATCTGTTTCAACACGGTTGAGGCCGCCAAGCAAGGTCTGAAGAAGCCGGAATCCTGGAAGGACCTTCTGAAGCCCGAGTACAAAGGCAAGATCGTGATGCCGAACCCGGCATCGTCTGGCACGGGTTACTTTGATGTTTCTGCCTGGCTGAAGATCTTCGGCGAGAAGGGTGGCTGGGAATACATGGACGCGCTGCATCAGAACATTGCCCAGTACGAACACTCTGGCTCCAAGCCGTGCAAGCAAGCGGCCACGGGCGAATACCCGATCGGTATCTCGTTTGAATACCGCGCTGCCAGCCTGAAGAAGGGCGGTGCGCCGATTGATCTGGTGTTCCCGAAGGAAGGCCTGGGCTGGGACCTGGAAGCCACCGGCATCATGAAGGGCACCAAGAATCTGGATGCCGCCAAGAAGCTGGCCGACTGGTCTGCCTCGCACTCGGCCAACGAGTTGTATGAAAAGAACTTTGCCGTGGTCGCCATGCCTGGTGTGGCCAAGCCGATCGAGTTTATTCCTGCCAACTACGAGCAAATGCTGATCAAGCAGGATCTGACCTGGTCTGCATCCAACCGCGATCGCATTCTGGCCGAATGGACCAAGCGTTACGACAGCAAGTCTGAACCGAAGTAATTGAGTGTCAGGTGCGGGGAGCGCGAGGCGCTCTCCGCATTGTGTTCTCTGCCTTACCTGGTAACACATGCAAATCACGATTGAAGACCTGCAGCGCCTGTATACGGCGCAAGGTGCCGCGCAGTACGGCGGTGAAGACGTTTCCCAACTGCAGCATGCGCTGCAGAGCGCCCATTTTGCGGATGAGGACGGCGCACCAGAGGCCCTGGTGATCGCCGCGTTGCTGCATGACTTTGGTCACATCGTCAGTGGTCAGGCCGATGAAGACCTGGCCAACGGCATTGATGACCGCCACGAGGCACTGGGCGTGGCCGCGTTGAAAAACCTGTTTGCGGATGACGTCCTGGCGCCCATTGCCCTGCACGTCACTGCCAAGCGTTATCTGTGTGCTGTTTCTCCCCAATACCTGCTGACCTTGTCGCAAGCATCGCGCCAGTCCCTGCTGTTGCAAGGCGGCGTAATGAGCGATGAGGAAGTCACCCGGTTTGAGCGCAACCCCCACCTGGAAAGCGCCATTGCGTTGCGGCGTTACGACGATCTGGCCAAGGTGCCGGACCTCGTGACCGCATCGCTCGACCACTATCTGGAGCGCGCCCGCAAGCTGGTGTGCACGGCCCCGCAACAGGAGGCGCCATGAACCGCATTCTTGAACAGGCTCTCAATGAAGGCCAGACCGTGAACCAGCCGGGCGTTGGCGTGCCCGACGCGCTTTCCCTGAACCAGATCAACAAATCGTTTGGCAGTTTTAATGCGCTGAACGATATCAACCTGAACGTGAAGAAAGGCGAGTTTGTCTGCCTGCTGGGTCCCTCCGGTTGTGGCAAGACGACGCTATTGCGGATCATTGCCGGGTTGGAAAGCGCCAACGCCGGCCAGATTGTCATGCTGGGCCGCGATGTCACTCTTCAACCTGCCGCCAAGCGCGATTACGGCATTGTGTTCCAGTCATATGCACTGTTCCCCAACCTGACCGTAGCCGAGAACATTGCGTACGGTCTGAAGGGGCGTAGCCAGGACAAACAAACCCGCGTGCGTGATTTGCTGGCGCTGATTGGCTTGTCAGGTATTGAGACCAAATTCCCCGGCCAGTTGTCTGGCGGCCAGCAACAACGCGTGGCACTGGCCCGCGCCTTGGCAACATCGCCCGGTTTACTGTTGCTGGACGAACCGCTGTCCGCGCTGGATGCCCGTGTGCGTGAGCATTTGCGCCGGGAAATCCGCGCGCTGCAACAGCGCCTTGGCATCACCACCATTATGGTCACGCATGATCAGGAAGAAGCCCTGACCATGGCCGATCGCATTGTGGTCATGAACCACGGCCATATCGAGCAGATTGGCACGCCAGATGATATCTACGCCATGCCGCAAAGCCGCTTCGTGGCGGAGTTTGTTGGCCGCGCCAACTGGCTGGCGGGCGAAGTGCAACCGCATGGCACGGTACGCATAGGCGACACCCAGTTGTGGGTAAACAAGCTGCCACCGCTGCTGGAGGGGCGCACCGTCACACTGTTTATCCGCCCGGAAGCCGTGGTGCTGCATGCGCACTGGCAAGGTGGTGAGAACACCATGCTGGCCCATCTGGGCGGCGTGGAGTCGCTCGGTGGTTTCTGCCGCGTTAGCCTGATTGTGCCGGCCATGAACAACCTGACGCTGATTGCCGATGTCAGCCGTACCGAACTGGCCACGCTGAACTTGCAAGCCGGCCAGCGTGTACCGGTGTCACTGCCGCCACACGCGCTGCGCGTGTTTACCGATGAAGCGCAGGTGAAGGCATGACCGCGGCGCTGAACCCTGTAACACGTACGCGGACGGCGAGGCTGCCACAGTCGGGCAGTGATCGGCTTGCGGGCTGGCTGGCGTGGCTTTCTTGCGTCTTTTTGCTGGTGTTCCTCGGGTTGCCGTTGGCGGCCATTTTGGGCAAGGCGCTGCAAGACAAGTCTGGTGCCTACGTGGGCCTGAAAAACTTTGGCGGCCTGTTTGATGCGCATTTCGCGTATCTGCTGACCAACAGCGTGACCGTGTCCCTGGCGACCACCGCCGTCGTGATCCCGCTGGCGTATGGCTTTGCGGCTGCGCTGATGCGTAGCGAAATGCCGTTCAAAGGCGTATTCAGAATGCTGGCGCTGATCCCGTTGCTGGCACCATCGCTGCTGCCAGGGATTTCTCTCGTCTATCTGTTTGGCAACCAGGGCGTGCTGAAAAGCTGGATGGGCGATGGCTCGATCTACGGCCCGATCGGCATTGTGTTGGGGGAGATCTTCTACACATTCCCGCATGCCCTGATGATCTTGCTGACGGCGCTGTCGCTCGCCGATGCGCGCTTGTATGAAGCCGCCACATCGCTGGGGGCAGGGCGCGTGCGCCAGTTCTTGACAGTGACGCTGCCCTCGGTGCGCTACGGTTTGATCTCTGCCGCCATGCTGGTGTTCACGCTGGTGATTACCGACTTTGGTGTGCCCAAAATTGTCGGCGGTCGCTATGACATCCTGGCTGTCGAAATCTACAAGCAGGTGATCGGTCAGCAGCATTTCGGCCTGGGTTCGGTCTATGGCTTGTTTTTGCTGCTGCCGGCCGTGTTGTCCTGGCTGGTTGACCGCTTTGTGCAACGCAAGCAAAAAGCACTGCTGACTGCGCGAGCCCAGCCGCTGGTGCCGCGCCGCCATCTGCCCACAGATACCATTGCTGTTCTGTTCTGCGCGCTGGTCTGCGCCTGGCTGATCCTGATGTTGGGTATGTCGGTGGCTGCCGCCTTCATCAAGCAATGGCCGTACAACCTGGCCCCAAGTCTGGGACATTTTGACTTCGACAATATGGATGGTGGCGGCTGGCTGGCGTACCGCAACAGCTTGAAGCTGGCGCTGGGGACTGCGCTGGTGGGCGGGTTGCTGGTGTTTGTCGGCGCGTACTGGGTGGAGAAAATCCGCACTGCGCCCGTGGCCCGCACCGTGACCGGTTTCCTTGCAGTATTGCCGATGGCTGTGCCGGGTATGGTGCTGGGCCTCGGGTACATTTTTTTCTTCAATGCCCCGGGCAATCCGCTCAACGTGTTGTACGGAACGATGGCGCTGCTGGTGCTGTGCACCACCGTGCATTACTACAGCACGGCACACCTGACGGCGGTGACTGCGCTCAAGCAACTGGATGGCGAATTTGAACATGTGGCTGCTTCGCTCAAGGTGCCGTTCTGGACGACCTTGCGCCGGGTAACGCTGCCCATCTGTTTGCCCGCCGTACTGGAAATCGCCCGCTATTTCTTTGTGTCCGCCATGACCACCGTCTCGGCCGTGATCTTTCTCTACACGCCAGACACGGTGCTGTCTTCCGTCGCGGTGCTGAATATGGATGACGCCGGCGATACCGCTGCTGCGGCAGCGATGGCGACGGTCGTTGTCGCCACCTCTGCGGTGATCTGCCTGATTTTCGGCGGTGCATCCTGGCTGGCACTGCGCCGTACCCAGGGGTGGCGCAAGCACTGATATTGACGCCAGTCGTGCACCAGGGCGGCTGGTTTTTCGATGTACCAACACTCTTTAAGCCACGAATACAAGCTTGCTGGCAAGGCATGCGAGCGCGGGCAGTACAAAGCTGTACGACAAGCGAGCATAACGCAGCGAGCAAGCTTGTATTTGTGGCCTCCAATCATCTAGACGTTCGGAAAAGCTGACGATATGCGTGAACCCATCCTCCTTACCCCCGGCCCGCTGACTACCAGTCTGCAAACCAAAACCGCCATGTTGACCGACTGGGGTTCCTGGGATCGCGGCTTCAATGACCTGACCGCTGGCGTGTGCGCCGACCTGGTCGACATCGTGCACGGCGCGGAAACCCACGTTTGCGTGCCCTTGCAAGGCTCCGGCACCTTTGCCGTAGAAGCGGCCATTGGCACTCTGTTGCCGCGCCACGGCAAGCTGCTGGTGCTGGTGAATGGGGCTTATGGCAAGCGCATGGCGCGCGCGGTAGAAGTCATGGGCCGTCAGGTTGCGATTCTGGAGTCTGCAGAAGACCAGCCCAGTGATCCCCAGGCCTTGGCGGCGCGGCTGGCACAAGATCCGGCGATTACCCACGTGGGTGTGATCCATTGCGAAACCAGCACCGGCATTCTGAACCCGCTGGCTGAACTGGCGCAGGTGGTGGCCCGTATGGGGCGCAAGCTGATTATCGACAGCATGTCGGCTTATGGTGCCTTGCCAATTGATACGCGTGAAATTGAGTTTGATGCGCTGATCGCTTCCGCCAACAAGTGCCTGGAAGGTGTACCGGGCATGGGCTTTGTGATCGCGCGCAAGGCTGCGCTGGTTGAAAGCCGTGGTAACAGTCATTCGCTGTCGATGGATCTGCACGATCAATACGTGTACATGCAGAAAACCGGCCAGTGGCGTTTCACTCCCCCCACGCACGTGGTTGCCGCGCTGCGCGCTGCGCTGGACCAATATCATGCTGAAGGTGGGCAGCCTGCTCGTCTGGCCCGCTACACCGCCAACTGCAAAATGCTGGTGGAAGGTCTGCGTCGGCTGGAACTCAAGCCCTTCCTTGATCCGGCCGTACAAGCGCCGATCATCGTGACCTTCCACGCCCCGGCGCATCCGGATTACCACTTCCATTCGCTTTACGAAGCCGTGCGTGAGAAAGGCTTTGTGCTG
This sequence comes from Silvimonas amylolytica, assembly GCF_014645555.1. Taxonomy (GTDB): domain Bacteria; phylum Pseudomonadota; class Gammaproteobacteria; order Burkholderiales; family Chitinibacteraceae; genus Silvimonas; species Silvimonas amylolytica. Next base: position 372,407 of record NZ_BMLY01000003.1, read on the forward strand.
TATCCGGGCAAGCTCACCCAGGTTGAAACCTTCCGTGTCGGTTGTATTGGCGCGATCAACGAGGCCGAAATTGGCCAGGCCGTTGCAGCCATTGGTGAAGGTTTGCACCAGTTGGGCTGGCTCTAGTCCGCGTCGATTGAACCCGCAAAAAATCTTTCAGGAAATACCGATCATGAGCATTGCACAACATATTGAAGCCGTTATTTTTGACTGGGCCGGCACCATGGTGGATTTCGGCTCTTTTGCGCCCACGCAGGTGCTGGTGGAGGCATTTACCGGTTTCAATATTCCGCTGACGCTGGAAGAAGCCCGTGGTCCCATGGGCGTCGGCAAGTGGCAGCACATCGAAGCACTGGCCAAAGACCCCGCGATTGCGCCACGTTGGCAAGAACGCTTTGGCCGTGCGGCATGCGCTGAAGATATTGACGCGTTGTACGCCGCTTTCATGCCGCTGCAATTGCAGCGTGTCGGCCATTACTCCCAAATGATCCCGGGTGCACTGGAGCTGGCCGGTTTGCTACGCAGTCATCGCATCAAGATCGGTTCATGCTCCGGTTACCCACGCCAGGTCATGGATGCCTTGCTGCCCATGGCCGCAGACGCCGGCTATGCACCCGATTGTGCTATCGCTGCCGATGACCTTAAAGCCGGTGGTCGCCCAGGTCCGTGGATGGCGCTGCAATGCGTGATTGATCTGGCAATCAATGATGTGGCAGCTTGCGTGAAGGTGGATGACACCGTTCCTGGTATTGCCGAAGGCCTGCGCGCTGGCATGTGGACGGTGGGTTTGTCCGCCAGCGGCAATGAAGTCGGGCTGACTGTAGCGCAATGGAACGCGTTGTCAGCTGCAGATCGCACCACGCGCAAAGCGCCGGCTGAAGACAAACTACGCGCAGCGGGTGCGCATTACGTCATCGATACCGTAGCGGACCTGTGGCCGGTATTGCAGGACATCGCCGCCCGCCGTGCCCGTGGGGAGCGTCCGTGACTACTGCGGCTAATCCGGTTCTGCCCCGTTCTGCAATCGAAACTGCCGTGTTCCGGCCATTCTGGCTGGAACAGGCGCTCGCCCGTGAGCCCGCTCGCGTTGCCGCGCCCTTGCAAGGCGAGGTGACAGCGGACGTTTGCATCATTGGCGGAGGCTTTACCGGGTTGTGGACAGCCATCCAGCTTAAACAGGCTCAGCCTGAGCTGGATGTGCTGATCATAGAAAAAGACCTGTGCGGTGCCGGCGCATCCGGCCGCAATGGCGGGTGTTTGCTGACATGGTCCAGCAAGTTCTTCACCCTGCTGCGCTTGTATGGCGAGGCCGAAGCATGCCGCCTGGTACGCGCTTCAGAAGACGCGGTGTATCAGATCGCCAATTTTTGCAAAGCGCACGGGATTGATGCCGAGCTACGGCTGGATGGCACCCTCTATACCGCCACCAATGACGCCCAGCAAGGTGGGATGGCGCCAGTCATGCAAGCACTGGCCGAGCGCGGCCTTTCGTCGTGGACGCAGTGGGATGCGTTGGAAGTGCAACGTCATGCGGGTTCGGCTGCGCATGTGGAAGGCTGGTTTTCGCCTGCGGCGGGTTCTGTTCAGCCAGGCTTGCTGGTGCGCGGGCTGGCGCGGGTGGCTCGGCAGATGGGTGTGCGCATCCACGAGAACACGCCTATGCAACGCATTGTTGAAGACTTCCGGCCACAGGTGATTATCCCCGCCGGGCGGATTGTTGCGGGTAAAGTCGTCTTGGCCATGAATGCCTGGATGGCCAGCAGTTTTGCGCAGTTTTCCCGCAGTATTGCCATTGTCTCCAGCGACATGATCATCACCGAACCGCGTGATTGTTTGCTGGAGCACACAGGGCTGGATCATGGCACCGCAGTGATGGATTCGCGCACTTTCGTCTATTACTACCGCAGCACGCCAGACGGCCGGATCATGCTGGGCAAAGGGGGCAACACCTTTGCCATGGGTGGGCGGATGTTGCCTTCGTTTGATCGGCCCAGCGTGTATGAGGCGCAATTGCATAAAGCGCTACGGCGTATGTTTCCTGCCTGGCATGAAGTACCGATCGCAGCCTCATGGAATGGCGCTTCTGATCGCTCCGTGACCGGGTTGCCTTTTTTTGGCCATCTCAATGGTCACCCGAATATCGTCTACGGCTTTGGGTATTCGGGCAACGGGGTCGGGCCCAGCTATATGGGCGGCCAGATTCTGGCGTCGCTGGTGCGAGGTGAAGAAAATGCGTGGACGCGCAGTGGCCTTGTGAAGGGGCCGCTTGGGGTTTTTCCGCCGGAACCGTTGCGTTACCTGGGGTCTTTGATTGTGCGTAATGCCATTCGCCGCAAAGAGGCGGCAGAAGATCATGGTTGCAAGCCGCGTGCACTGGATAACTGGCTGGCAAAATTTGCCGCCGCTGCAGGCAAGGCTGATAAACCGGTTTGAAGCGGGCAGGGCAACAAAAAGGCGGATCACTTGATCCGCCTTTTGCATTGATCCACCAGGTTCGTTTAGCTGGTTTTCTTGATAACCGAGGTTGCCATGGCGACGGCACTGGCAATATCCGAAGCGTTGCCTGGCAACAGCATGGTGTTGCCTTGTTTGGCGATATTGCCAAAGGCCTCCACGTATTGTTGTGCCACTTTCAGGTTAACGGCTTCCATGCCACCAGGTTCATTGATGGCCTGGCTCACGGCATGCAGCGCATCGGCGGTTGCAACGGCCACCAGACGCAGGGCTTCGGCTTCACCCTGGGCGCGGTTGATCGCAGCTTGTTTTTCACCCTCAGACTGGTTGATCCGTGCCTGCATATCGCCTTCGGATTTCTGAATCGCGGCAGAACGCTCACCGGTAGCCAGGTTGATTTGTTGCTGGCGAATACCTTCAGATTGCGCAATCAGTGCCCGCTTTTCGCGTTCGGCCGTAATCTGCTGCTGCATGGCATGCAGAATTTCTTTGGGCGGAGTCAGGTCCTTGATTTCATAACGCAATACTTTCACACCCCAGCTTGTCGCGGCTTCATCCAGTGCCAGTACCACAGCACGGTTGATTTCATCGCGCTCTTCAAAGGTTTTATCCATTTCCAGCTTGCCGATCACCGAGCGCAGCGTGGTTTGCGCCAGTTGGGTAATCGCAACGATGTAATTGGAGGAGCCATAAGAAGCAAGCTTTGGATCCATCACCTGGAAATACAGAATACCGTCGACGGTGAGCTGCGTATTGTCGCGCGTAATACAAATCTGGCTGGGGACATCCAGTGGAATTTCTTTCAGGCTGTGTTTGTAGGCAACCGAATCAACAAATGGCACCACAAAATTAAGACCTGGTTGCAATACGGCATGAAAGCGGCCCAACCGCTGCAAGATCCATGCTTCCTGCTGCGGCACGACGCGGAATGTTTTGGCGATAAAAATGATGACAATCACCAACAATACAATTGCAAAAGGCATGTGTTTCCCCTGAATGGGTTCTGGAATAACGGTTTTTCCGGGGCTGATATGTCAGCTAACAATGAAACAATATTTCTGTACAGCACATCAACAGGGCGGGTTCACGTGAAAATCCTTTGCAGACGGGTTGTTCAATCCGGGATGGATTAACAAGCGGTCTGGCAAATCAATTGTTGTGGATACCCCGTAAAAAAGCTGTAAAAACTCAGACCCCGGCGGGGGGCAGAATATCAATCAGCAGAATATTGCCGCGTTGGCCGGTAATAAAATAACTCGGCGCATTTTGTGGGACACGGGTATCGGCAAGTTCTGCATCCCAAGTGGTGCCACGATAGCGAACGCGAGCGTGGCGTACGTCCAGCCATTCATCCACCGTAACCCGGTGGCCCAGATCAAGCTGGTTCTGGACGACATCTGGCCGAACGCTTTGGTGTTTGAGTTTCCAGCTATGCAGCAAGCCCACCGCCAGTACGGCGCTGATCGACGCCACAATGATCTGCGCGGGGATAGAGATCCCGATCAGCGAAGAAATGCCGCCAATGGCCAAACCGCAGGCAATGGCCAGCATGTAGAGCGTACCGGTCAGCATTTCCAGCCCGGCCAGTACCAGTGCAGCGATAAACCACATCGAGATGTGTGACATGTCGGTCGCCCCTCTTGCAAAGACAACTCGTTATTATGAGGAAGTATTTTTGTGCAGACAGTGCTTTGACGCAAATAGTGTCAGCAAATTCCCTACATTTAAAAAATGAGGAAAAATTTATCCCACCATTGGGTTGTAGCCACCATTGAGCGGCAATAAAAAAGCGCCGGATGTCCGGCGCTTTTTTATGAGGCAGTCTTCGCTTAAAGCGAAATTTTTTCCAGACCACCCATATACGGGCGCAATACCGCCGGGATCGTCACACTGCCATCTGCGTTCTGGTAGTTCTCCAGCACGGCAACCAGCGTGCGGCCAACAGCAAGGCCAGAGCCATTGAGCGTGTGGACCAGTTCTGGCTTGCCCGCTTCGTTACGGAAACGTGCTTGCATGCGGCGTGCCTGGAAGGCCTCGCAGTTGGAGCAACTGGAGATCTCGCGGTAGGTGTTTTGTGCCGGCAGCCAGACTTCCAGGTCGAACGTTTTGGCGGCGGTAAAACCCATATCGCCTGCGCACAGGCGCACGACGCGGTAGGGTAGTTCCAGCTTTTGCAAAATGGCTTCGGCGTGGCCGACCATTTCTTCCAGCGCTGCGTCCGATTTTTCCGGATGCTCAATGCGGACCATTTCCACCTTGTCGAACTGGTGCTGACGGATCATGCCACGGGTATCGCGGCCGTAAGAGCCGGCTTCAGAGCGGAAACACGGGGAGTGCGCGGTCAGTTTGACCGGCAGATCGTCGCCGCTGAGGATGCTATCGCGCACTGTATTGGTCAGCGAGATTTCCGCAGTAGAGATCAGATATTGCGTCACCGGATTGTCTTCACCGCCTTTTTCAACGCGGAACATGTCTTCGGCAAACTTGGGCAGCTGGCCTGTGCCATACAAGACTTCCGGGTTGACGATATACGGGGTGTAGGTTTCGGCGTAGCCGTGTTCTTCGGTATGCGTATTGAGCATGAATTGCGCCAGCGCGCGATGCAGGCGGGCAATGCCACTACGCAAGACGGTGAAACGGGCGCCAGACAGTTTGGCACCGGTTTCGAAATCCAGGCCCAGCGGCGTGCCGACGTCGACGTGATCTTTCACTTCGAAATCAAAAGTACGCGGTGTGCCCCAGCGGCGTACTTCCACGTTGTCGCTGTCGTCTTTGCCGGCAGGGGTGTCGGCTTGCGGCAGGTTAGGAATCGCCAGCAGAAAGGCGTTGAGTTTTTCCTGCAGGGCTGCCAGTGCCACTTCACTGGCCTTCATTTCATCGCCCAGGCTGGCTACTTCGGCCATGATGGCGGAAACGTCTTCACCCTTGGCCTTGGCAGCACCAATCATCTTGGAGGAAGAATTACGCTTGGCCTGCAACTCTTGCGTGCGGGTTTGCAGGGTTTTGCGTTCCGCCTCCAGCGTGGTGAACGTGGCGGCGTCAAAAGCAAAGTTGCGCGCAGCAAGGCGGGCAACTACGGTATCCAGATCATTACGGAGCAGGTTGATGTCGAGCATATTGGCCGTTTTTTAGTCAGGTCAGGCTATGTTTCGTAGGTAAATCGGGTTCGTCGCCCGTGAATGGATGCAATTCTACCCGTTTCGCTCATGCCATGCGGCATCCAGTTCAGCGAGGTGACGCAGTTTTTCGGCGATTTTTGCTTCCAGACCACGTGGGACCGGTTCATAGAACACGGTGTTTTCCAGCCCTTCCGGCAGGTAGGTTTCGCCGGCAGCGTAGGCTTCGGGCTCGTCGTGAGCGTAGCGATAAAGCTTGCCGTAGCCCAATTCCTTCATCAGTTTGGTCGGCGCATTGCGCAAGTGCTCTGGCACCGGGCGGGATTTATCTTTATTGATCAGTGCCCTTGCCAGGTTATAGGCGTTGTAACCAGCGTTGGATTTGGGTGCAATGGCCAGGTAGATCACCGCTTGTGCCAACGCCAGTTCGCCTTCCGGACTACCCAGACGCTCGTACGTTTCGGCAGCGTCCAGCGTGATTTGCGCGGCGCGCGGGTCAGCAAGACCAATGTCTTCCCAAGCCATGCGCACAATGCGGCGCGCCAGATAACGCGGATCAGCACCGCCATCGAGCATACGGGTCAGCCAGTACACTGCACCGTCCGGGCTAGAGCCCCGGACCGACTTGTGTAGTGCAGAAATCTGGTCATAAAACGCATCTCCGCCTTTATCAAAGCGGCGGGCATTGAGTGACAAGGCGTTTTCAAGGAATGCGGCATCCATGGCCGTGATCTGGCTGGCATGCGCAGCATGGGCGCTTTGCTCAATCAAATTGAGCATGCGGCGGGCATCGCCATCGGCGTAGCCGGTCCACACTGCAATGGCGTCGTCGGTGGCCGACAGGTCTGGAAAACAGGCCAGTGCACGTTGAACCAGTTCACCCAGTTCTGCGTCGCTCAATGCTTTGAGTACGTAGACCTGTGCGCGAGACAACAGCGCAGCGTTGACCTCGAACGAAGGGTTTTCGGTGGTTGCACCGATAAAGGTGACAAGACCTGACTCAACGAAAGGCAAGAAGGCGTCCTGCTGGGCCTTGTTGAAACGGTGCACTTCGTCCACAAACAGAATGGTTTTGCGGCCGCGTAACTGATACTGCTCGGCTTCTTCCATGGCGGCGCGAATATCTTTCACACCAGAAAATACGGCTGAAAGCGGAATGAATTCTGCGTCAAACGTGCCGGCTAACAGCCGTGCCAAGGTGGTCTTGCCCACGCCGGGCGGACCCCAAAGTATCATCGAGTGGATCTGCCCGGACGCAATCGCCAGCGCCAGTGGCTTGCCGGATGCCAGCAAGTGCCGCTGGCCGACAACCTCTTCTACACTTTTCGGGCGCAGCTTTTCCGCCAGCGGTTCAGCAGGTTTTTCTGGCGCGAAAAGGTCATTCTCGAACGACATCGACATCCTTGGGCGGCGTAAAGTGAAACAGGCCGGTATCCAGCTTGGGGTTAGTCACAATCTGGGTAAACCGGATCTGGGTGGTCTGGCCAAATTTGTCGAACAAATCCATACGCTGGATCTGACCGTTGGCGAGCCCCAGCCGGATGTGTTCAAAGCTGCTGTCATCACGTTTGGGTGTGGCTTCTAGCCAGGAAAGGCCATCCTGATCGGGCAGGGGTTTGAGGGTGTAGTTTTTTTCCCAGGCGGTGTCCCCCGCCAGCAGCGCGGCCGGGCTACTTTCCAGTGCATTGCCAACATTTTTGGAGGTGGCCTGTTTGAGGTCCTGGTCATACAACCAGACTTCCTTGGCATCACCAACAATCAACTGTTGGTAGGGCTTTTGATATTCCCAACGGAATTTGCCCGGAATTACGATTGCAACAATTCCGTTACTGGTCTGGGTTTTACCTTTACCGGTAACACTTTGCGTAAATTGCGCTTTAAGCGAATGAGTAGAACCCAGGAATTGTTTCAGGTCGCTCACCGCATCAGCGTGGGCAAAGCTGGTGATCAAAGCGGCAAAAGCGCCGCACAGAATCCGGATACGCATTGTTGTTTCTTGCTCCTGCAGATTAAGACATACAACAACAGACACGCCCTCTCTGCAAGCGTTCTGCAAATAAAAAAACCCCGCCATCTGGCGGGGTTTTTCTCCAGACCGACGCTGATTACTGAGCAGCCGGTTGGGTGGTTTCGTGCACGCCTTGAACGTCGATTTCTACGCGACGATCCGGAGCCAGACACTCGATCAGCTTCTTGCGGTTCTTGACCTTGGCGCAAGTATCGCCAGTAACCGGATCGGCCTTGCCGCGGCTTTGTGCGTCGATCTTGTCAGCCGGAGCGCCCTTGCTTACCAGGTAGTCAGCAACGGACTTGGCACGCTTGTAGCCCAGGTCGAAGTTATACTTTTCGCTGCCGATGCGGTCAGTGTAACCAACCACAACTGCCTTGCCTTCCTTCGGATCCAGATCCTTGACTTGTTCGTACAGCTTGTCCAGAGCGTCCTTGCCTTCTGGCTTCAGGGTCGCCTTGTTGAATTCGAACAGCACGTCAGCCTTCAGGGTGAAATGCTTGGTCACAGTGACCGGAACAGGTGCCGGAGCCGGGGCAGGTGCCGGGGCAGGAGCAGGAGCGGCAACAACAGGCTCAACGTAGCCAGGGCAGCCCTTGATCGTTGCAGCCTTTTCTTTGGTCCAGGTGCCGGTTTGCCAGCACTCACCGATGCCGTTCTTTACAACGCCTTCCGGATTGTCGTCTTTGACGTTGGTGCTGTTGGTCAGGTATGCATCAGTAGCGGCAAAGGCGGAAGCAGAAACACCGAAGGCCGCAACAACGGCCAGGCTCGACATCGATTGCTTGAGCGACAGCATAGTTTTTTCTCCTGGTTGAATATCGTTCGATTGCGATGTTTTTAGTAGTGCAGACGCTATTGGATATAACTGACCCCCAAGGGATGTCAAGTCTATTCTCCAATACACGCACATTCTAGTAGCTTAACTTTACCGCGCGCAAATAAAAGGAATGTGAAATTTTGACAGCTTGTTGTCAAAATTGGTGTGTAAACCACACCATGTTAAACTCTAGCGAGTTTTGTCGCGCGCGCTTGTGCCCGCGTGGCCCCCACATTCTATAGATCAGGCCCCAGTCGGGCCGCAACGGCGGATCGATTCTACCAAGATGTCTGAACAGCAAAGCTTTGCCAAAGAAACGATTCCCGTCAGCCTTGAAGAGGAAATGCGCCGCTCCTACCTCGATTACGCCATGAGCGTGATTGTGGGGCGGGCATTGCCTGATGTGCGTGACGGCCTCAAACCAGTGCATCGCCGCATTCTGTATGCAATGCACGACACCAATAACGTCTGGAACCGCGCCTACGTTAAATGCGCCCGTGTGATTGGTAACGTGCTGGGTAAATACCACCCGCACGGTGACTCCGCAGCTTATGAAGCGCTGGTGCGGATGGCGCAGGACTTCTCCCTGCGTTACACGCTGATTGATGGCCAGGGCAACTTCGGTTCCATCGATGGTGATGCCGCTGCCGCCTACCGTTATACAGAGTGTCGTCTCTCACGCATTTCCAGCGAGTTGCTGTCTGATATCGACAAGGAAACTGTCGATTTCACACCCAACTACGATGAAAAAGAACTGGAACCGTCGGTGCTGCCGACACGCGTACCCAACCTCCTGGTCAATGGTTCCTCCGGGATTGCCGTGGGTATGGCGACCAATATCCCGCCGCACAATCTGACCGAAGTCATCAATGCCAGCCTGGCGTTGCTGCACAACGGTGAATTGACGGTGGATGAACTGATTGATTTCATCCCGGCGCCGGACTTCCCCACCGCCGGGATTATTTACGGCCTGGCAGGCGTGCGCGAAGGTTATCGCACCGGGCGTGGTCGCGTGCTTATGCGCGCCCGCACGCACGTTGAAGATATCCCGCGCAGTGCAGACCGTCAGGCGCTGATCGTGGATGAACTGCCGTACCAGGTTAACAAAGCGCGTCTGCTTGAGCGCATTGGTGAGTTGGTTCGTTCCAAACTGATTGAAGGCATTTCTGAAATCCGCGATGAGTCGGATAAATCAGGCATGCGCGTGGTGATTGAGCTCAAACGCGGCGAAGTGCCGGACGTGGTGCTCAACAACCTGTACAAGCAGACCCAATTGCAGGACAGCTTTGGTATCAACATGGTGGCACTGGTTGATGGCCAGCCGCGCCTGTTGAACCTCAAGCAGGTACTTGAAAGTTTCCTGAAGCATCGCCGTGAAGTGGTCACCCGCCGCACTGCGTACGAGCTGCGCAAGGCGCGTGAACGTGGGCATACCCTGGAAGGTCTGGCCGTTGCGCTCTCCAACGTGGATGAGATCATCGCCCTGATCAAGGCCGCCCCGACGCCGCCGGAAGCGAAGGTTAGCCTGATGGCGCGCGTGTGGCGCTCGCCGCTGGTAGAAGAAATGCTGGCGCGTGCGGATATGTCTGCTTCCCGGCCGGATGGCCTGGGCGAGGGCTTTGGCCTGGGTCGCGATGGTTATCGTTTGTCTGACGCCCAGGCGCAAGCCATTCTGGAACTGCGTCTGCAGCGTCTGACCGGTCTGGAGCAAGACAAGATCGTCTCCGAATACAAAGAGATCATGGAAAAGATCCTTGATCTGCTGGATATTCTGGCGCGCCCGGAACGTGTGACCGAGATCATCGGCACCGAACTGGAAGAAGTGAAAACCACGTTTGGCGATGCACGTCGTTCCGAAATCGTGGCACATGCCGAGGACATCAACCTCGAAGATCTGATTACCCCGCAAGACATGGTGGTCACGCTGACCCACGGCGGTTATATGAAGGCTACGCCGACCGAGGAGTACCGTGCGCAGCGTCGTGGTGGCCGTGGCAAGCAAGCCGCAGCAACCAAAGAAGATGATTTCATCGACAACCTGTTTGTCGCCAATACCCATGATTATGTGTTGTGCTTCTCGTCCCGTGGCCGCGTTTACTGGCTGAAGGTGTATGAAGTGCCGCAAGGCGGCCGCAACAGCCGTGGCAAACCGATCAACAACCTGCTGCCGCTGGAAGAGGGCGAAAAGATCAACGCGATCTTGCCGGTGAAGGAATTTACCGACGACCAGTTTGTGTTCATGGCCACAGCAGACGGCACGGTTAAAAAGACCCCGCTGACTGCGTTCTCTCGTCCGATGCGTCGCGGCATTATCGCCATCAACCTGGAAGAGGGTAATTACCTGGTTGGCGTTGCGCTGACCCGTGGCAAGGGCGGTGCGCTGGTGGATGAGGAAGGCGGCGCCGAAGAAGAGACGACGGTGGTGGAAGATGAATCGCTGGAAGACGGCGATCAAACCGTCGTTGCTGTCGAAGGCGATCAAGTCATGTTGTTCTCTGACGCGGGCAAGTCGGTCCGTTTCAGTGAAGACAAGGTCCGCCCGATGGGCCGTAACTCGCGCGGCGTGCGTGGCATGAAGCTGGGTGAAGGCCAGAAACTGATCTCGCTGCTGGTTGCCAGCCCGGAAAACACGACGCAACAAGTGCTGACTGCCACCGAGAACGGCTATGGCAAGCGTACCCCGGTGGGCGAATACCGTCTGACCAGTCGCGGCACCCAGGGCGTGGTTGCTATTAATACTGGCGAGCGTAACGGTAAGCTGGTGGCAGCAACGCTGGTTGAAGAGTCTGATGACGTGATGCTGATCACCACCGGTGGCGTGCTGATCCGTACCAAGGTTGCGGAAATTCGCGAAACCGGTCGTGCGGCGCAAGGTGTGCGTCTGATTAACCTGGATGACGGCGAATCGCTTTCTGGTCTGGAAAAGGTGGTTGAAGCCGATTCGGACGATGAAGTTGAAGGCGAAGATGCTGCCGCAGCCGCCGCTGGCAATGCCGAAGCCGGCGCAGCAGACCAGCCCGGCCAGCCTGAGCAAGAGTAACCAGCTGTGATGGCCGCCCGGAATTTTTCAACCGGGCGCTTCAATATGCCGCAATCTGCAACGCGACCGCCTTCAAGCGGTCGCGTTGTGTTTCTCTGGAGTGACGACCATGAATGGCTTGTGGCTACCGGTAGAAGAACCGGTGTTTTTCGAACAGTTGCAGCAGTGGTTCATGGGTCTGCCGCATTGTCGTGAGCTGGGCATGGAGTTTGCCAATGCCGAGCGCGGCCGTGTCACCCTGAAATTGCCGTTCAGTGAAAAACTGATAGGCAACCCACATACCCGTGTTATTCATGGCGGTGTGGTCACGTCCTTGATCGATACGGCCAGTGGCGCCGTTATTTACTCATTATTGCGCGCACCCGAGCCCGTTGCGACGCTTGATCTGCGCATTGACTACCTGCGCCCGGCACGGCCTGATCTACCGGTGTACTGCACTGCGGAATGCTATCGGTTGACCGATCATGTCGCCTTTACCCGTGCTACAGCGTATCAGGATGATCCGGAAAAACCTGTCGCTCATGGCGTCGCGACGTTTGCCCGGGGTATGGAGCCCAAAGGCAGCAGCGGTATTTCCGGCGGAGGACAGCAAACATGAGTGCACTGGCCAATATCCAGACCATTGACGACCTCTCCCGGGCGATTGCCGCGATTCCTTATGCCAGCCTGTTGGGTATCCAGGTCCGTGAGGAAGAGGGGCAACCCCTGTTTTACCTGCCATTCCAGAACCACAACATTGGCAATACGATCTTGCCCGCGTTGCACGGCGGGGTGATTGGCGGCTTTCTGGAAAATGCCGCTGTATTGCACCTGATGTGGCAACGCGAAGGCGAGGGGATACCGCGGGTCATCGATTTTTCGATTGATTATCTGCGTACCGGTCGCGCGCAGGATCTGTACGGCCGCTGCGAGATCGTGCGGCAGGGCAAACGCATTGCCAACGTGCTGATGACCGCCTGGCAAGACGACAAAACCAAACCCGTGGCGCAAGCCCGTGCGCATTTTCTGCTGGCCTGATGTCAAGCTGGCACCAATAGCAATCAGCCTGGTCTGATATGCCGTGGATTTTACAGTTCTGTTTACCCCGTATTTGCCACAGATGGATAAAATGAACCTCCCGGCCGCTTCTGGCCGAGAGACATGCCAACAAGGATCACCATGACCCAAGTCTACAATTTCAGCTCCGGCCCGGCCGTACTGCCCCGGGATGTTTTGCTCACCGTTCAGGCGGAAATGACCGATTGGCATGGTTCTGGCATGTGCGTCATGGAAATGAGCCATCGCGGTAAAGAGTTCACCCAGATCATTCACGAAGCCGAGACGGACTTTCGCAAGCTTCTGAATATTCCGGCCAATTACAAAGTGCTGTTCTTGCAAGGCGGTGCGCACTTTAACTTTGGGATGGTGCCGCTCAACCTGGCCACCGAGTCGTCGGTTGTGGATTACGTCGATACCGGCCACTGGTCGCGTATTGCCATCAAGGAAGCCCGTCGCTACGCCAAAGTCAACGTTGTTGCCTCCAACGAAGACCGCAATGGCACTTACGTGCCGGATGTTGCGTCCTGGAAGCGCAGTGACAACGCCGCGTACCTGCATTACTGCTCGAACGAAACCATTGGCGGTGTTGAATTCCCGTCAACGCCAGAGGTGGATATCCCGCTGGTTTGCGATATGTCTTCCAACATTCTGTCGCGGCCACTGGATATCTCGCGTTATGGGCTGATCTACGCCGGTGCGCAAAAGAACATCGGCCCGTCCGGGATGACGCTGGCCATTATTCGCGAAGATCTCTTGGGTAAGGCCCGTGTCGGCACACCGACCATGCTGGATTATCAGGTCCACGCCGACGCTGACTCGCTCTACAACACGCCACCAACCTTTGCCATCTACGTCGCTGGTCTGGTGTTCAAGTGGTTGCTGGCGAACGGTGGCATCGGCGCAATGGAAGCCCGCAATATCGAGAAAGCGGCACTCTTGTACGAAACGATTGATAACTCCAATGGTTTCTACAATTGTCCGGTAGAGCGCCCGTTCCGCTCTCGTATGAACGTGCCGTTCCGTCTGGTCGATGAAGCGCTGGATGACGCATTTCTTGAAGGTGCGCAGGCGCATGGTCTGCTGCAACTGAAGGGGCATCGTTCTGTGGGCGGTATGCGTGCCTCCATCTATAACGCCATGCCGCTGGAAGGCGTGCGTGCACTCACAGAATTCATGCGTGACTTCGCGCGTAGCAAATAAAACCTGATTACCCCGGGCGGATCGGCGGGTACACGGCCGGTCTGTCTGAGGTCCCGGGCTGAGGTACACTGCACCCTGGTGCAATCCATTTGCATATTGAACAAATAAAACATTGCCACAGGAGAGGGCATGTCTGACGAGCTGCTCAAGGGCCATCGCGAAGCAATCGACCGCATTGACGCGGAAATTCTCAAGCTGTTGAACCAGCGTGCCGAGCACGCGCGCACCATTGGCGAGATCAAAGGTGGTGGCGTGGTGTATCGCCCTGAGCGCGAAGCTCAGGTGCTGGCACGCATCAAGTCGCTCAACATGGGCCCGTTGTCGGATGAAACCGCCGCCAAACTGTTCCGTGAGGTGATGTCCGCGTGCCTGGCGCTTGAGCGTCCGCTGACCATTGCTTATCTCGGCCCGGAAGGTACTTTCAGTCAGGCTGCTGCAATCAAGCATTTTGGTCACGCCGCCGAAACGCTGGCCTGTGGCTCGATTGACGAAGCATTCCGTGCCGTCGAATCGGGTTCTGCCGACTATGTGGTTGCGCCGGTTGAGAACTCCACCGAAGGTGCCGTAGGCCGGACGCTGGATCTGATGGTCAGTTCTCCGCTCAATATCTGTGGTGAAGTGGTGTTACGCATTCATCATCACCTTTTGCGCAAAGGTGATGGTGTTGCCGGTATTTTGCGCGTGTATTCGCACGCCCAGAGCCTGGCGCAATGTCATGAATGGCTGAACAAGAACCTGCCGGCGGGTGTTGAGCGGATTTCAGTTGCCAGCAACGCCGAGGCCGCGCGTCTGGCCAGTAAAGAGCCCAACAGCGCCGCCATTGCGGGCGATGCTGCCGCGGAGCGTTTTGGCCTGACCCGGCTGGCCCAGAATATTGAAGACGAACCGAATAACACCACGCGCTTCCTGGTGCTGGGAGGTCAGCAAACCGGCCCGTCGGGCAAGGACCGTACCTCGCTGGTGGTGTCAGCGCCTAACCGTCCGGGCGCACTGGCCTCTCTGGTAGAACCGCTGGCAAGCAACGGCGTATCAATGAGCAAGTTTGAGTCCCGCCCCAGTCGTACCGGGTTGTGGGAATACGTGTTCTTTATTGATGTAGAAGGGCACGTGTCTGAATCGCGTGTGGCCAATGCGCTGACTGCGCTGGGCAACGTTGCAGCATTTGTGAAGGTGCTGGGCTCTTATCCGCAAGCCGTGATTTAAGCGGTGTCAGATCTGAAACTCTGGATTGCGCTATGAAATCAGTCGTGGTGTTTTGTGGTTCACGCAAGGGCGAACGGCCAGAGTACCTGGCCGCTGCGCGTGAACTGGGGCAAGTGCTGGCCGAGCGTGAACTGACGCTGGTTTACGGCGGTGGTCGCGTGGGCCTGATGGGCGCGGTGGCAGAAGCCGCACTCGATGCCGGTGGCAAAGTCATTGGGGTGATTCCGGCCTTCATGCGTGAGCGTGAACTGGCGCTGGCGCAGTGTACCGAGTTGATTGTGGTTGACTCCATGCATACCCGCAAAGCGCGCATGGCTGAACTGGGCGACGCATTTATCGCCATGGCAGGTGGCTTTGGCACCTTTGATGAACTGTTCGAGATTCTGACCTGGGGTCAAATTGGCATTCATGGCAAACCGGTCGGTTTGCTGAATACCGCCGGCTATTACTCGGCGTTGCGCCAGTTTCTGGAACAGACGGTGACTGAAGGCTTTGTGCACGATGGTGAGCTGGCCAAACTGCAAATGGCCGATACCCCGGTCGCACTGGTTGAGCGCCTTGCTGTCACACCCGTATTGCCGGCGCGCTGGCAAAAAGCCGACCTGTTCAGCAAGACCTGAACCCGATATTCAACCTTCATGGTGCAGTCATCCGCTGACTGCGCCCGTTTTTACACAACATGATCTGGTGATAGACGATGTCCCTGCGTGACCTGGCTCCTGACTATGTGCGTGCCATTGCTCCTTATCAACCTGGCAAGCCGATTGGCGAGCTGGCCCGTGAAATGGGCCTGAACCCTGACGACATCGTCAAACTGGCATCCAACGAAAACCCGCTGGGTATCAGCCCCAAAGCCAAAGCGGCGCTGGAGCGCGAGATCGCCGAACTGGCCCGTTATCCAGATGGCAACGGTTTTGATCTGAAAGCCGCAGTGGCCAAAAAGTACAATGTGGACATGAGTCAGATCGTACTGGGCAATGGCTCTAACGACATTCTGGAACTGGTCTCGCATGCGTTTCTGACCAGTGCCGATGCGGCTGTTTACTCGCAATACAGCTTTGCGGTGTACGCGCTGGCCACGCAGGCAGTGGGTGCAACGCGCATTGAAGTGCCGGCGGTGGAGTATGGCCATGACCTGCCAGCCATGCGTGCTGCCATCACCCCGAACACCAAGGTTGTGTGGATTGCCAACCCCAATAATCCGACGGGCACGTTGGCCCGCCCTGGCGACCTGGTGGAGTTCCTGGAAAGTTGCCCGGCCCACGTGCTGGTCGTGCTCGATGAGGCATACACCGAATACCTGGCACCGGAGAAGCGCCCGGATACGCTGAACTGGCTGGCGCGTTTCCCTAACGTGATTGTGGTGCGCACCTTCTCCAAAGCCTATGGTTTGGCGGGCTTGCGCGTTGGTTTTGCGCTAACCAGCCCGGAGGTGGCAGACGTTCTTAACCGTGTGCGTCAGCCGTTCAACGTCAATAGCCTGGCGCAAGCTGCAGCCTGCGCCGCACTGGAAGACACCGTCTTCCTGGACGAATCCCGCCGCGTGAACGATGCCGGCATGAAGCAATTGACCGACGCGTTTGTACACCTGGGCCTGCCGTTTATTCCGAGCTACGGCAACTTTGTGACCTTTCACTGCGGTGATGCCGCAGCGCTGAACCAGTTCTTGCTCAAGCGAGGCGTGATTGTCCGTCCGATCGCAGGTTACGGCATGCCAGACAGCCTGCGGGTGTCGATCGGCTTGCCAGAAGAAAACGCACGGTTTATCACCGCGCTGGAAGAAGCGCTGCAAGACTAACCTTGATGGTCGATTGCGAAAAGCCCGGTTAATCCGGGCTTTTTCTTTTTGGATGCGTCCGAGCGGTGTACCGGTTTATGGGGTCATACGGACCACCACTTTGCCGAACGCACCCCGTTCCAGATGGGCCAGCGCTGCCGGCAGGTCTGCCAGGGCGTATTCGGCATCGATTACCGGCTTGATGCCTTTAAGGTCGATCCACTGCGCCAGCTCCCGCAACGCCTTGCGGTTGCCGACGCCAATGCCTTCGATACGGGCACGGCGGGCGAACATCTGCGGTGTTGGGATCTCTAGCTGAAAACCTTCAAACACGCCAATGATGGCGATGCGTCCGCCTATCGCCAGTGCATCCAGCGTGTGTTTTATGTTCTCGCCCCCAGCCAGTTCAATGGCGTGATCCACGCCACGGCCTTCGGTTGCCGCCAGCACGGCAGCGGGCCAGTCGGGCTGGGTGCGATCAATCACGTGCTGCACGCCCAGCGCTTTGGCTTGCGCGCGTTTCTGTGCACTGGCGCTGGTCAGCACCACTTGCGCACCGTGACTGAGCGCAAGCTGCGCGGCAAACAACGCTACGCCGCCGCTGCCTTGAACCAACACAGTCTGACCGGCTTGCAGATGCCCCGTGTTAACGAGCGCAAACCACGCAGTCAGGCCAGCGCAGGTGAGTGTGCTGGCGGCACTGTCATCCAGTGTTTCGGGCGCGTTGACGAGGTGATCTTCATGCAGGACCAGATATTGGCTAAACACGCCGGGTAGTGGCCCGCCAAATGCAGTACCCAGCGTCGGGGTGGTGGGAAGCGGGGTATCCAGCCACGTGGTCCAGAAGGTGTTGATCACCCGTTGGCCCACGCCCACCCGGCTTACGCCGGGGCCAATCTGCGCCACCGTCCCGGCCATGTCCGAGCCCGGTACAAAAGGGAATGCCAGTTGCGAGCCCATGCCGTTGGCGATCGTCAGTTGGTCCCGGTAGTTGAGCGAGACCGCCGCTACCTTAACCAGTACTTCATGCGGGCCAGGCTGCGGCACCGGGACCTCGACCAGTCGCAGTTGATCGCGGCCGAATCCGGCCATTTGCCATTGTTTTGCAGTTTGCGTTGCCATGATCAGTTCCTCGGGTTTGTTGGGGTACTGTCATGGTATTGGCGAAAATATCGCCGGTGTTGTGCTATAAATTCGCATGAATGTAGACGTATTGGAACCAATCTATGGCCGGGCTGGAGCGACTGAGTGGCATTGCGGTTTTTGCACAGGTGGTGGAGTCCGGCAGTTTCAGCGCCGCCGCCGGACGGTTGCATCTGTCGCGCTCTGCTGTTGGCAAAACGGTGGCGCGGCTGGAGGTGCGGCTCGGGGTGCGGTTGTTTCATCGCACCACGCGCAATCAAAGCCTGACCGATGAAGGCCAGATGTTCTATCAACGCTGTTTGCGCGTACTGGCAGAACTGGAAAACGCCGAAGATGAACTGGCGCAAGGCCAGCATGAACCCAGCGGCCGTATGCGTATCACCATGCCGGTGTTGTTTGGCCGCCGTTGCGTCGCGCCGGTATTGCTGGATCTGGCCGGGCGCTGGCCACGTCTGCAACTGGAGCTGGCATTCAGCGACCGCAAGGTCGATCTGGTGGAAGAGGGCTTTGACCTGGCCATCCGTAGCGGGCCGCTCACCGACACGCCCGGTCTGAAAATGCGGCCATTGGGCGCGCACAATATGCTGATTTGCGCGGCACCGGCCTGGCTGGCACGCCATGGCACGCCGCGCACGTTGGCAGATCTGGCTGGGCAACAGGCCATTTTCTATGGTCGCACGACGCACGACGCAGAATGGGTCTTTCAGGGTATGGCTGGCGAAGCCATTCCGGTGCGGTTGCTGCCACGCATTGCGCTGGATGATCTGGATGTGATGATGCAGGCGGGCTGTCAGGGCCTGGGTCTGGTACGGCTGCCCGGCTGGCTGGCGGCAGACGCCCTGGAGTCCGGGCAACTGGTTGAGTTGACCTTTGCCGAGCGTACCCAGTCCATTCCAGTGCATGCCCTCTGGCCGCACGCGCCACAAACGCCGCTCAAAGTGCGCTGGGTACTGGATGCCTTGCTGGAACATGTTTCGCCCATCTTGCGAACATCCACGCAACAAGGCGCGCCGGTACTGGATGACGTCGGGATGAAAACCTAAAATACGGCATGGCCCGGGCCAGCAGGTCACTACGCCCGGCATGACACACACTACTGGTGCGGCATGACGCTTGCCGTGTCCGTTCAACCCACAACACGTGGCCACAAGCTGCGTGCAGGATGACGATTAACCATGTTGAAAACGCTGGAACAACGCTTTCGCGCGCTGGAAAGCAGCGTGGATTTCTGTTCTTTGCGCTATGTCGAGGAAGAAACAGAAAGTCTCGCCGTACGCCAGAACATTCCGCAGCCGGTCGGCCGCAGTCTTGATCGCGGCATCATGATCACCGTAATGCATCAGGGTGGCTACGGCTATGCCGCTACGCCAGATCTTTCTGATGCCGGCGTCACCGCCGCATTTGAACGTGCCAAAGCCTGGGCCTTGGCGACTGCTCACCGTTCGGTATTCGATTACCGTCAGATTGCCCCACCTAACCCCACCGGCCGTTACCTTGGTCCGACCGCAGACCAACCGCTGAACTGGCACCGCAAAGACTTGATGGCGCTGCTGATGGATGAATCGCGCGCCTGCCAGATCGACGAACGTATTGTTGACTGGGGTGCCAACGTCGACCGGCTGGAAGTGCGTCAGTTGTTCCTGACCTCCGGTGGCGGGGCTGTCGAACAGCATTACCGTGCGGTCATCCCGTCACTCTCGGCCACCGCATTTGCAGATGGCGATTCGCAAACCCGCAGCCTTGGGGGCCAGTACAACGGGTATTGCCGCCAGGGCGGCATGGAAGTACTGACCCAGTCTGGTCTGTATGGCGCGGGCAAACGTGTGGCGGATGAAGCTTTGCAGCTCTTGCTGGCGCCCAATTGCCCGAGCGGCAGCATGGATCTGCTACTGATGCCGTCGCAAATGATGCTGCAAATCCACGAAAGCATCGGCCATCCGCTGGAGCTGGATCGTATTCTGGGTGACGAGCGCAATTACGCGGGCACCAGCTTTGTCACGCTCGATATGTTTGGCGAATACCGCTATGGCTCGCCGCTGTTGAACGTCACTTACGACCCGTCACGCACCAATGAATTTGCGGCCTACGGTTGGGATGATGACGGCAATGCCGCCGAAAAAGCCTTCCTGATCCGCGATGGCATGCTGGAGCGCCCGCTGGGTGGCGCGATCAGCCAGGCACGCGCCGCAGCCGAAGGCAAACCAGTGCAGGGTGTGGCCAATAGTCGTTCCAGTAACTGGAATCGTGCACCGATCGACCGCATGGCCAACCTCAATGTGGAGGCGGGTGACAAAACGCTGGACGAACTCATCGGCGGCATCGAGCACGGTGTGTTGATGGATACCAATGTGTCCTGGTCGATTGATGATTCGCGCAATAAATTCCAGTTCAGTTGTGAGTGGGGCCAGGTCATTGAAAACGGCCAGCTCAAGGGCGTGGTCAAGAACCCGGGCTACCGCGGGATTTCTGCCACCTTCTGGCGCGCGCTCAAGGCGGTGGGCAATGGCACAACGGATGACGTCATGGGCACGCCGTACTGTGGCAAAGGTGAACCCAACCAGGTGATTCGCGTGGGGCACGCTTCCCCGGCGTGTGTGTTTGGCAATGTCGAGGTATTCGGGGGAGAGGGCGCATGAGCCAGCAACAATCACAACAGCGCGCACACTTCTTCGCGCTGGCCGATCACGTCCAGCATCGTCTGCAGGCGGGTGAGGGCTATACCCTGTGGCTGGAAGGGGAGACCTCTGATTTTGTGCGTTTCAATCACGGCCTGGTCCGTCAGGCAGGTCAGGTGGCACAGGCGTATCTGACGGTGCGCCTCGTATATGGGCAGAAGCATATCTCGCAAAAGATCGTGCTCTCTGGCAATGCCTCGGATAACGACGCCATTGACGGGGTGATCACCGACCTGCGCGCAGCCCTGGCCGATGTGGAAGAAGATCCGCATCTGTTGCTGGCGACCGAGGTTCAGTCGACTGAGTCTGTCGCAGCCAACCAGTTGCCGACAGCCGAGCAGATGGTGGCTGATATTACTGATGCCGCAGCGGGGCTGGATCTGGTTGGCATTCTGGCCGTTGGCCCGGTGTACTACGGCTTTGCCAATCAACTCGGTCAACGCAACTGGCAGGAAACCGCCAGCTGGAATTTCGACTGGAGTTTGTACTCGCACGGCGACAAAGCAGTGAAACGTGGCAGTGCCGGTTTTGTCTGGGACAAACACGCCATCCGCGCGGAGATTGAAGCCGCCCGCACACAAGCTGCGCTGCTGGGCCACGCGCCCAAGTCGCTCACACCCGGCGCGTACCGAGCCTATCTGACGCCCGCTGCATTGGGCGAGATTGTCAGCATGCTCAACTGGGGCGGCTTTTCTGAAAAAAGCATGCGAACCAAGCGCAGTCCGTTGCTCAGGTTACTCAGCGGGTCCGCGTTCTCTGAGCTTGTCAGCATGCGTGAAGACACCTCAGGTGGCCTGGCACCCCGTTTCCAGCAAGAAGGTTTTATCAAGCCTGATCACGTGGCGCTGATTGATCACGGCAAACTCTCTGGCAGCCTGATCAGCCCGCGTACCGCCCGCGAGTACGACGTGGCTGGCAACGGGGCCGATGGTTCGGAAGCGGCGGCTTCCTTTAGCTTGCTGGGCGGCGAGTTGCCACAGGCGGACGTGCTCAAGGCGCTGGGCACCGGTTTGTACGTCAGCAACCTGTGGTACCTGAATTACTCGGACCGTGCCGCAGGCCGTTTGACCGGCATGACCCGTTTCGCCTGCTTCTGGGTGGAAGACGGCGAGATCGTTGCGCCGCTGAACGTAATGCGTTTTGATGACACGCTGTTCCGCATACTGGGTAGCGAGCTGGAAGCGCTGACCCAAGAGACCACATTCCTGGCCGATGCGGGCAGTTACGGGGGCCGGAGCAGTGCCAGCATGAATCTGCCCGGTGCCTTGTTGCGAGAGTTGAAACTGGTGTTGTGACGGGTGTGTGGTACGCATAAAAAAAGCCCCGCAGATGCGGGGCTTTTTGTTGGCAATGCCGGATCAGAACGACTTCTGCAGCGATTTCATGTCAATCACGAAGCGGTACTTCACATCGCTCTTGAGCATGCGCTCGTAGGCATCGTTGATGTTCTGGATGTCGATCACTTCAATATCGCTGACGATATTGTGCTCGGCGCAGAAATCCATCATTTCCTGGGTTTCGGCAATGCCGCCAATGCACGAGCCGGCAATCTGCCGACGGCGCATCACCAGCGGAACGGTCTGCAGTACCGGCTCGACCGGGCCCAGCAGGCCAACCAGCACCAGCGTGCCGTCACGCTTGAGTGTATTGGCATACGGGTTCAGGTCATGCGAGTACGGCACGGTATCCAGAATGAAGTCGAATGCGCTGGCAACGGCATCCATCTGGGCCTGGTCAGTCGACAAAACGACGTGATCTGCACCAAGGCGACGCGCTTCGGCTTCTTTGCCCGGCGAACGGGTAAACAGCGTGACCTCTGCACCCATGGCCTTGGCAAATTTCAGGCCCATATGGCCCAGACCGCCCAAACCCACCACGGCGACCTTGCTGCCCTTGCCCACTTTCCAGTGCTTGAGCGGGGAGTACGTCGTGATGCCGGCGCACAGCAGCGGCGCAGCGGCTTTGATGTCGATCTTTTCAGAGACATTCACCACAAACTTGTCGGACACCACGATGCGCTCGGAGTAACCGCCAAAGGTGGGCATGCCGTCGTGACGATCCAGCCCGTTGTAGGTCGGGGTCGGGTATGCCTCGCAATATTGTTCCAGCCCTTCAGCACATGCTGCGCAATGCTGGCAGGAATCGACCAGACACCCCACGCCGACCAGATCGCCTTCCTTGAACTTGGTGACCTTTGCGCCAACGCTGGTCACGCGGCCGACGATTTCGTGGCCTGGCACCATCGGATAAATACTGTTGTGCCAGTCGTTGCGGGCCTGGTGCAGGTCAGAGTGACAAACGCCGCAATACAGAATGTCGATCACGACATCATTGGCGCGCGGGTCACGACGGGTGACCAGCGCAGGGGCCAGCGACGAGGTAGCCGACTGCGTGGCAAAACTGCGAATATTCAAAGCCATGATTTTCTCCTGTCATGTTGCGGTCATCCCCGCCGGCAGGCAGGGAAACTGCTGCGTATTATTGAAGAGTATGCCGCGCTCTTGAATGCCCGTTTCTGCGGAACACTTGCCTGATTCTGCTGATCCGCACCACAACATCTGTCGCGCACGCGCATACGCTGATACATTCGTCCAGCCTTGTTTCCTGCTTGTGACAAATACATGACCGCCAGTGCCTTACCTGTTAACCAGCGTCTGTCTGAGCTGATTTTGCAATTGCAGCCCGGATACGGCATCAGCGAAACCAGCTTGCCCGGTGTGGTCTTGATGCGTGTTAATCAGGATACGCCACGTATTCCCGTGTTCTACGAACCCGGGATATTCGTCATCGCCCAAGGGCGCAAGGTGGGCTATCTGGGCGAACACTGCTGGCAGTATGACGCGCACAATTATCTGGTCATGTCAGTGCCGCTGCCGTTTGAGTGTGAGACACAGATTCACGGCGCCGAGCCATTTCTGGGCGTGCGTATCCCGGTAGATGTGGGCTTGTTGCGAGAGCTGCTGTTGCAGATGGAAACACTGCCGGATTCTCCGCCGTCTGAGGCGAACCCGGATATCCCGATGGCATCGGTGCCGCTGGATGTCATTCTTGATGACGCAATCATTCGGCTGATGCACTGCCTGCAAAACCCGCTGGAAAGCCACGTGCTGGGGCCGCAGTTGATTCGGGAGATCGTCTTCCGTGCCTTGCAGGGTAGCCAGGGTAACGCACTGCGTGCCGTTGCCGGTCGTCAGGGCAACTTCAGCCGCATGGCCCGCGCGCTGCGCCGCATGCATACCGAATATGCGTCTGCGCTGGATATCGATACGCTGGCGCAGGAAGCAAACATGAGTGTCTCGGCCTTCCATCACAACTTCAAGGCCATGACGTTTACCTCGCCGTTGCAGTACCTCAAACGCGTACGGCTGCATAAAGCGCTGTTACTGATGGTGCAGGATGGCCTGAATGTCAGCGCTGCTGCTAACCGGGTTGGCTATGAAAGCCCATCCCAGTTCAGCCGCGAATTCAAACGCTGCTTTGGCCGTAGTCCGGTCGAAGAGGTCGGGGCGGCGCTGGCGCAATAACTCGCCGCTGAAGGTCTGGTTGACAGTTCATCCGGGGCTAGTGAGCCCATGCACAGTTTTGTGCAGCCAGTTACAAGCTGATGTATTTGCGGGTCGTCCCAGCGTGAAACGACCCCGTTATTGGCTTATGTGGGTACAAAACCCCGCAGATACCAATAACCCAGGAGATACATCATGAAAAACATTTCCCGTTTGTTGCTCGCAGTTGCCGGCACTTTCATCTTTGTGGGTGCCCATGCTGCCGATACCGCGACCGAAGTCCAGCGTGATACCAACCAGCAAACCCGTATCGAGCAAGGTCTGCAAAATGGGTCGCTGACCACCAAAGAAGCCGGCAGACTGGAGCAAGATGAATCCCGCGTGGATCGCGCGCAGGCCAACGCCGAACGCAACGGCAACCTTTCTCCTGCGGAGAAAACCCGCATCCAGCGTGATCAGAATCAAGTGAGCCAGGCCATTAACCGTGATGAAACCAATGGCGCGCGCGGCAACCCCAATTCGGCGTCCAGCCAGCGGATGCAGGCCGACGTACAACGCAATGTCAATCAGGACCAGCGTATTGAGAACGGCGTAAAGAGCGGAGCGCTGACCAACCGTGAGGCCGGCAAACTTGAGCGCGGCCAGGCGCACGATGATCACCTGCAAGCGCGCGCAGCCCGCAATGGCCATGTGGGCGGCGGCGAGCAGCGTCACATCCAGATGGCAGAGAACCACCAGTCCAACCGGATCTACAACAAAAAACACAATGATGTCGTGCGCTGATCAGGGTGATGTTATGACCAAAAAAAACGGGCACTTGTGCCCGTTTTTTTGTTTTGCGTTCGCGCAGGATCAACTTGCTTTCATCTCTACCCGATCCGGATAAAACGCCAGATGTTCCTTGATCTGCGCCACAGCATCGTAGGGTGTTTCATACGTCCACACGGCGTTCAACCCGCGCTCTGCGTCGGCGGCGATGTTGTAGTACGAACACTCGCCTTTGTATGGGCAGTAGGTCTGGTGGCTGGAGCGCGCCAGCAGTGCCATGTTGACGTCTTCACGCGGGACGTAAAACACCGGCGGATAACTGGCTTCCCGCAAGGTGAGGGCATTGTGTGTATCGGCGATGGTTTCGCCCCATGCTTTGATCACTAGATGTTTGCCGTCATGCGTGATGGCGATCGGGTGATCCGGGCCGGGAATCTTGATGGTGCGTTCAGACATGAGATGCCACTCCTTGGGCGCTGTGTGCATACATGAGGATGTATGCAACACAGGGCAAGGCTTGCCAGTCATTTGTGAGTGGCATGCCCGCCGGACGGTAGGCGCAGGTCTTGCTTGACCGGACGGCTGCAACCGGGGAAAGATCGCCATTTCACCTGGCCGCACTGCTGTGATCATCAGTCTGGCGCAATGGGTACGGAGAGAGCATGGCGCAGAACATTTACGATAACCCTGAGTTCTTTGCCGGCTATAGCCAGATACCACGCCAGACACGGGGACTGGATGGTGCACCGGAATGGCCCGCTATTCGCGCTATGCTGCCAGACCTGAAAGGCGCGCGTGTACTGGATCTGGGTTGCGGTTTCGGCTGGGCGACACGCTGGTTGCGCGAGGAAGGTGCAGTCTGTGTGCTGGGCCTGGATCTGTCGCAAAACATGATTGACCGTGCCCGCAGCATGACGACAGACCCCGGCATCACTTACCAGATTGCCGATCTCAATACGCTGGCGCTGCCTGAGGGGGCGTTTGATCTGGTCTACAGCGCGCTCACGTTTCATTACGTCGCCGATTTCGGCCAGCTCATTGGCGCTATCCGCAACACGCTGGCGCCAGGTGGCCGGCTGGTATTTACCATCGAGCACCCGATTTTCATGGCATCAGAGCGCGCGCAGTGGATCAAGGATGAAGCGGGCCACAGGGTGTGGCCAGTCAGCGCTTATGCCGAAGAAGGTGAGCGACGAACTGACTGGTTTGTCGATGGCGTGATCAAGTATCACCGCACCCTGGCAACAACGCTCAACACGCTGCTCGGCGCGGGCTTTCAGATCCGCCAGGTGAACGAATTCGCGCCAGATGCGGCACAGATTGCACACCAGCCAGAACTGGCCATCGAGCGCGAACGGCCGATGTTTCTGATCGTTTCGGCTTCGACCTGACAGGCGTTTATGATTCAGCCAGGCAGACCTTGTTGCGACCGCTACGCTTGGCCTCGTACAGCGCCATGTCGGCTCGGGCGAGGAGCGAGGCTGCGGCTTCACCCTCACGCAGTTCAGCTGCGCCGATACTGACTGTCAGGCGTACATCCGGCAATGCCGGCCATTCATGTTCATGGACCGTCGTGCGGATGCGTTCAGCAATCTGCAACGCACCGCTCAACTGCAGGCCGGGTAACAAGAGCGTGAATTCCTCGCCACCATAACGGGCAATGAATTCGTCGCTGCGGCAGGCGGTGGCAATCAGATGAACCACGCCTTTAAGGACCTGGTCGCCCTGAATATGGGTGAAGCGGTCATTGATTTCCTTGAAATGATCAAGGTCAATCATCAGCACGCATAAAGGCCAGCCGTCGTTGCAGGATTCTTCATGTAGTCGCGCCAGACGTTCTTCCAGCGCACGGCGGTTCCAGGCGCCTGTGAGGGCATCGGTTTGTGCCACGCTTGATAACGTCTGGATGGTTTGCTCATGCGTTTGGACACGCGCCAGCAGCCGGTGGTTTTCGTGGCGGGCACGCTCCAGTTCCATGCGTTGTTCCAGTCGTGCCAGCCGGCGTTGCGTCGCGTTTTGTACCTTTTGCTCGTTCAGTCGCGCCATTTGCGATTCCAGCGCCTGGTGCCAGGCACGGTGGTGATGCAATGCCGCTTCGAACTGGCCAAACGCCTTGTTCACTGCATAGAGCTTGTGGTGTATTCGCAGAACAAGGCTGGGGGCGTTCAGGATCAACGCATCATCCAGTGCCTGATGGAGTTGCGTCAGCGCGTCGGCCGGCTTGTTCTGGTGTTCAAGCAAACCAGCCCAGGCGATGCGGGTAATGATTTCGCCCCATTGCTGGCGCTGGGAGCCCTGTTCGCAGGCATCCAGTGCTTCATCAATCCAGGTTTGGGCGGCAGCATAGTCGCCGTTGCGGGTATGGGCTTCGGTGTAATAGGCCGCCAGTTCGATCTGCCAGACGGCCTTGCCACGGGCCTTGGGCAGGGCGTCGTGGGCGATCTTCAGCGCCACAAACGCGCTGGGAGTCTGCTCCAGGCGCAAGAAATCTGCGGCCAGGCACAAATAGGTCGCGCAATAGATGGTCGGGTCATAAAAGGTATGACCATACTCGGCGGAGCGTAAATGGTGCGTCTTGGCGGTTTCAAAGTCGCCCAGCGCAAAGTGGATCTTGCCGATACCCAGATGGCTGCGTACACACAATGCAGTGTTTCTGGCCGCGATGGCCAGTTCCAGGCACTCCACCCAATAGCGCATGGCCTGATCAAAGCGGCCTTGCAGCAATACGCTGTCAGCGGCTTGATCCAGCGCGACGGGCAAATCATTGACCAGCCGATGGCGGCGGGCCGCTTCAATCGCGCGTTCCAGTATCGGGGTGCCGGTTTCCACTTGCCCCTGGTACATGAGTGTGAGCGCGTGGTAAAGCCGTGCACGGGCCAGCGTAGCGTGGCTGTGCAGTACGGCTGCTTCTTCGGCGATATTCAGTGCGACACGACGCGCTTCTTCCGGCGCGCTCAACAGCATGTCGGCAATGAGATCAAGCTCTGTATCCAGCAAGTGCGAATGGCCGCTGTGCGTCATGGTTGTTCCAGCGGGTTCATGCTGGGCAAACGCGCCAGCACCGGGGCCTTGAGTACGCTACGCAGCGCTGTTCTTGGGTCATGCACACGGCAGGCACGCAGGCAGATGCGTGCCGCGGGGCCTTGCATGTGCCGGATCAGTTCTTCCAGCTCAACCACAAGCGACTCCAGCACGCTATGTTGTTGGTCTGCCGGTACCACCAGCACAAAACTGGCGGTGGAATAGCGTGCGGCATGACACGATTTGTGGCGGGCAAAAATAGCCAGGCGCCGGCCGAGGTCGGACAACACCTGGTCGCCAATCGCAAACGAATAGTGCTCACTGATTTCGTTCAGGTTTTCCAGCCGGATATTCAGCAAGCTGGTGGCCTGGCCATCCAGCCGCAACAATTCTTGTTCCAGCCCGCCGCGTTCAATGGGCGAGAGGTCGGCACGCAAGGCCAGGCGAGCCTGATTGGCCGCACGTTGCTGTGTGGCGGCCTGGCGCTCTTGCAGGAGATCGTTTTCCTTGCGTGCCTGAATGACCTCAAGCCGCAACTGCAACTGGGCCAACCGACCAGGTGAGGGACGGCAGCCTGGTTCGTCCAGCCGTTTCAGGTAAGCCAGCCGTGTATGGTGGTACGCCTCGTGGGCAGCCAGTGCTGCGTCGAAATGACCACGCGCTTCTTCCGAGGTACACAACACCAGATACAGCGATTGCAGCAAGTGACCCGTGTCAAATTCGTGGGCAATGGAGATCGCTTCTTGCAAGTCGCTCACCGCGGCTTCATAGCGACCGCTGTTGCGGTGCAAACGGGCTAGCTCTTTCAGACATTGCACCGTTACCCAGGGTGAATCTGAACTGCGTGCCAGTATCAGCGCTTCGTTCAGCTCTCGTTGGGCACGCTGGCTGTTGCCATTCTGGAAAGCATGCAAGCCCTGGTAATAGAGCGTCTCTGCCCACCAGGTGGGTTCATGCTCGGGCGTGATCAAGTCTTGTGCGACCTGCAGCAAGGGCAAAGCCTGATGCGACATATGCTGGCGCACGTAATCACCCGCCAGCGCAATGGCGCACTTGGCTATGGTGGCCGGGTCTTTGCTTTGGCAAGCAAATTCATAAGCTTGCCGACGCAGGCTCAGCGCATGTTGCGCGTCTTCAATCAGTTGGTAGTAGTTGCCGATACCAGCGCAGGCGAGCGCGGCCAGTTCGGTCTGGCGGCTCATCATGGAAATTTCCAGGCACGCCATCCAGGCATCCAGCGCACCCGCGTAGCGACCCAGACCACGCTGGCATTCGGCCATCATCCACAGCGCCTGTGCGCGCTCTGAGGGGGCATTCTGTAGCAAGCGCAAAGAACGGCGGGCCGCATTCAGGCCCTGCGCAAATTGCCGACGGCCCCAATGGGCCTGGGCTTGCGTAATCCAGCATTGCGCCAGTTGCGTGTGTTCCTCAGGCGCCACATGGCGACGCGCCCGCCGCACCAAATCAAGCGCGCGCGACTGATCAGAGCCAACGCAACGTTGCGCTTCTTCAATCAGGGCAGCTGGATCAGGTCTAGTCACTTTTGGCGGCTTGTCTAACAGGCGGTTGAGGCAGTGTATATTAGAATTTGCTTCCTTGCGTTTTTAGACAGTAGCCTCGCTAAAAATGTGGGTTTTTTGCCAAAAATGACCTTTAGGTAGTAAGAATTAAATTGTCACTGGCAAACAGCTTGCCGATTTTTGGCATTTGTCGGTCAAAACCAGGCGTTGATCGATCTAGCTGTAAGGAATGACTTACAAATAAAAACGCCCTGAACAAGGTCAGGGCGTTTGACGCATATCAGCTTTGCTGATGCAAGGCTGACTGGCTGATTTTCAGTTCACACAATCGACGTAGTAACTGTTTACGCCGTTCTCTTCTACAGCTACCAGACCGTGGATATACGTCTCGAAACCCGGGAAGCGCTGGTTGAATTCACGCGCAAACTTCAGGTAGTCAACAATGGTCTTGTTGAAGACTTCACCCGGAATCAACAGCGGAATGCCCGGCGGATAGGGCGTGAGCATCACGGCCGTAACGCGACCTTCCAGTTCATCCAGCGGCACACGTTCGATCTCGCGGTGAGCCATCTTGGCAAACGCCTTCGCGGGCTTGAGTGCGGGCACCAGATCAGACAAATACATCTCTGTCGTCAGACGGGCCACGTCGCGGGCTTTGTAGATGCCGTGGATTTGCTGGCACAAGTCACGCAGACCGATGCGTTCATACTGCGGGAACTGCTGTACGAACTCCGGCAGGATGCGCCACAGCGGCGCGTTCTTGTCGTAGTCGTCCTTGAACTGTTGCAGCGCCGTGAGTAACGTGTTCCAGCGACCCTTGGTGATGCCGATGGTAAACAGGATGAAGAACGAATACAGACCGGTTTTCTCGATCACCACGCCGTGCTCGGCCAGATACTTGGAGACGATAGACGCTGGAATCCCGGTTTCCGAGAAATCACCGGCCATGTTCAGGCCCGGGGTGATGATCGTGGCCTTGATCGGGTCCAGCATGTTGAAGCCTTCGGCCACATCGCCAAAGCCGTGCCATTCTTCACCGGCCTTCAACATCCAGGCATCCCGGTGATCAAGACCTTCGTCGGTCAGATCAGCCGGGCCCCAGACCTTGAACCACCAGGAGTCACCGTATTCTTCATCCACCTTACGCATGGCGCGGCGGAAATCGAGGGCTTCTGCCAGTGATTCTTCGACCAGCGCAGTGCCGCCAGGCGCTTCCATCATGGCTGCAGCCACATCGCAGCTGGCGATAATGGCGTACTGCGGGCTGGTGGAGGTGTGCATCAGATACGCTTCATTGAAAATGTCGCGATCCAGTTTGGTTTGCTCGGCGTCCTGCACCAGAATCTGTGATGCCTGCGAGAGGCCGGCCAACAGCTTGTGGGTAGATTGGGTCGAGAACACCATCGATTCTTTACAACGCGGGCGACCTTCGCCAATGGCGTGGTAATCACCGTAAAAGTCGTGGAATGCCGCGTGCGGCAGCCAGGCTTCGTCAAAGTGCAGGGTTTCGATCTCGCCGTCGAGCAAGCTTTTGATCTCTTCCACGTTGTACATGATGCCGTCGTAGGTCGACTGCGTGATCGTCAGTACGCGTGGCTTCACATCCGGGTTGGCTTCCAGTTTTTCGCGGCAGAACGGGTTGGCCAGCATCTTTTTGCGGATGGCATCCGGCTCGAATTCGCTGCGCGGAATCGGACCGATGATGCCGTAATGGTTACGCGTGGGCATCAGGAACACCGGTACCGCGCCGGTCATCATGATCGCGTGCAGGATGGACTTGTGGCAGTTGCGGTCGACCACCACGATATCGCCCGGTGCGACGGTAGAGTTCCACACGATCTTGTTGGAAGTGGATGTACCGTTGGTGACGAAGAACAGGTGATCAGCATTGAAAATGCGCGCAGCGTTGCGCTCGGACGCGGCAACCGGGCCGGTGTGATCCAGCAACTGGCCCAGTTCATCCACTGCGTTGCAGACGTCGGCGCGCAGCATGTTTTCACCAAAGAACTGGTGGAACATCTGGCCCACCGGGCTCTTCAGGAACGCCACGCCGCCGGAGTGACCCGGGCAGTGCCAGCTATACGAGCCGTCTTGCGCGTAATGCGTCAGTGCGCGGAAGAATGGGGGCGCCAGCGTATCCAGGTAAGAGCGGGCTTCACGAATAATGTGCCGTGCCACGAATTCCGGCGTGTCTTCATGCATGTGAATGAAGCCATGCAGTTCACGCAGAATGTCATTGGGGATATGGCGGGCGGTGCGGGTCTCGCCATACAGGTAAATAGGAATATCCGGGTTGCGACGGCGGATTTCTTCAACAAAGTGGCGCAGGCTGGTCAGCGCGGTTGTGGTTTCTTCTGCACTGCCGCCACCGAACTCCTCATCATCAATCGACAAAATAAAACCGGCTGCGCGGCTTTGTTGCTGCGCAAAGGAAGTCAGATCGCCATAGCTGGTATAGCCGATCACATCCATGCCTTCGGTTTCAATGGCCGCAGCCAGTTCACGAATGCCGGAGCCGCTGGTGTTTTCCGAGCGGAAGTCTTCGTCGATGATCACAAGGGGAAAATAAAATCGCATGCCAATGTCCTTCAAATAAAAACATTAGCGCTTCGGGCACGAGGCTTATAGGCGCAGCTAGAAAAAATGGGCGCTAGAGCGATCTGTTCTGGATAAGAACAGCGCTCATCCTCCGCATGGCGGCAGGCGGGCGACTGAAAACATGTGACCTGCAACATGCAAAAACGTTGCAAATCCCTGTCTATCGCTGGGCCGGAGCCGGTCTGGGACGTCCTTGAAAGGCGCGTATATTAACGTGTTTTTTCTTCATGAAAATGGAGATTTGATGAAATGCAAAACACCGTTGCCATCGCAACGCCCGCGATGCTTGTTAATCACCTGAGTTTTAGCAGGATATGTTCTTGTAAAACAAATATTTAAGCGAGTCTGGTCGCGCTTGTAAAACGTCGTGTTTTTTTGCAAAAAAACAGCGATTTTTACGATGGTGAGAGATGAGCGGCACGGGTATTGCGCCCACACATGAAAAAACCGCCATTCAGGCGGTTTTTTCAGATGGCAAAAAGCAGGGGAAAATCACCCCAGCCGCGTATGCGCCGCCCGGTGCAAGCGGTCTTGCACCGCCAGCCACGGTGCAGTGTGCGGGGGCAGTTCCAGGAAAATGGTGTGGTAGCTCTTGCGATCCAGCTGCCGCAGGGTGTCGTAGATTTGCTGCGCGTAGGCTTGCGGGTCTGCTGGTAATTGCAGGATATCGATACCGCAGATGGGGATACTGCGCTCGCCGCAGGTGACTAGCACCACGCGCTGGCCGCGTTCAAAGGCCAGATAGGCCTGGTCGTCTACCGCTTTGGCAGAGCCTGTTACCAGTGGCGTGCGTGGGGAGTAGTGCGAATCCAGCAAGCCGGAGACACGCACGTTGGCGGTGTCGGACTTCTGATGGTGTATCAGGGCCACACCCAGCAACGCTTCAATGGCTTCACGCGGGACGCCACCAGGGCGCAGCAAGGTCGGTTGATCTGCGGTCAGGCCGACGATGGTTGATTCGACACCGATGTCGCACGGGCCGCCATCGAGCACCAGTGGCAGATCTTCGCCAAACTCATCGCGTACGTGTTGCGCTGTGGTGGGGCTGACGTGACCAAACCGGTTGGCGGAAGGCGCGGCGATGCCACCGCCAAACTGTTTGAGCAGCGCATGCGCCAGCGGATGAGACGGCGCACGGATGCCCACCGTTTCCTGGCCGCCGGTCACTGCATCGGGTACATGAGATTGCCGTTGCAAAATCAATGTGAGCGGGCCGGGCCAGAAGGCACCGGCCAGTTTATAGGCGGCATCGGGGATGTGCTGTGCCCAGTCGGCAAGTTGTGCCACGCCGGCCACATGCACGATTACCGGGTGATCGGCCGGGCGGCCTTTCAGCGCAAAGATGTTGCGCACGGCTTCCGGGTTATCAGCATCCGCGGCCAGCCCGTAGACCGTTTCGGTCGGCAAACCCACCAGCCCGCCGGCACGCAGGTGCGCAATGGCGAGATCAATCTGTTCTTGCTGGCTGGCGGAAAGGGTCATGGCGGGTCGCGGCAGAGGCAAAGGGCAGTGAATTATACCTGCTGTCGCTAACCAGCGTGAGCAATCAGCCCGCCGTGCGATCAACCTGTCGCTTGAGCCAGCCATCGACCGACAATATGCCGACACCATGCACCACGAGAAAGGCCAGGATGGTGCCCCACAACATATGATCCTTCACGCCGGCGGCATCCAGCGAGGCATGGTAAGAGACCAGGGCCACGGCATTGATCACAAACAGGCCCGCGGCAGAGAACCGGCCAGCCAGGCCCAGCGTCAGCAAGATAGAGAACGTAATCTCTCCGGTTGTCGACATCACCGCCGCAACGGCCGGTGGTAACAGCGGCACCTTGTATTCATCCGCAAACAACGCCAGCGTGATGTGCCAGTCATTGAGTTTGGTCAGGCCTGACAACCAGAACACGCGCGCGACATAAACGCGAGCGACCAGGTCGACGATCGGTGCCAGCAACAGAGCGAGGCGCGTACCGAGGGCGTACAGGCGGCCAGGCTGCGATTGGGCGCAGCGTGCAATCAGGGTATTCATGAGGCGTTTCCTTGTTCAGGATGGCAGGTGTAGTGCCGTGATCAGCCCGCGGCTAAACAACAAGCTCAAGGCCGGGCCGGGGTCGAAGTCCGGGGCAATATGCCAGGCCGCGTCGCACGCTGTGTTGATGTTCTGGTGGTGCTGCAACGTCAGCAAAAATACAGCGCTGGCGTGATCAACAGGTGCAACCGAGTCACGCATGACCAGCACAGCCTCGCCGCCAGTGTCCAGATTGGCTGCGGGGCCGCCGTGATGCATGGCATGGATGGCATGAATGGGCCAGTCATTTGAACGCACGATATGGACGGCGGGTTGCAGGCTGAAAGTGACCAGCCCAAATGCATCAGCGGCCAGGGTTTGTAGCGGTGTCAGGTCCGCGACTGGAGCATCGAGCGCAAAATGCGCGTGGTGCACGGCCCAATCCAGCCGGGCAACGTCGGACAGATAGGGCAGCGACTGAGCCGGCCCGAAACCGGCGATGAAGCCGGCAAACGTTGCACCATCATCGTGCAGATTGCCCGAGACGGAAGGCTCGGTGCGTTGGTAGGCGTGCGCCAGTGCTTCAAAGTACGCTTCGCCGACCAGCGCATGGACGGTCGCGAAGGCTGACACTAGCGCGCTGGTCCGGTTGGCCAGCACGTTGCCACGGTAATAACCCAGGTTGTTGCGGGTGCTTTCGGTCACCGGGACCTGAGCATCCGTACCGTCATTCAACGCATTGGCAAAGCGGGCGATCACCGCTGCGTAACTCATGCCGCCACCTCATTGGGCCGGCTGGCTGCGAGCAGACGCGTGTGAACCTGGGCGTGCTCCTCCAGCAGTTCATGCAGTGGCGGGATGTGGGTGTCACGCTCAAGTAAAACCGGACGCGGGCCGGTGAGTGCCAGCGTGTCATCCAGCAATTGCCAGACATCCTGACAGACCGGGGCGCCGTGGGTGTCGATAACGACGTCATCAAAGCGCTCGTGCCCGGCAATGTGGATTTCACCGACGGCATGCAGCGGCAGGCGACGGATTTCATCCAGCGGATCAACGCCATGGTTCAGTGCGTTGACGTAGAGATTGTTCACATCCAGCAAAATGCCGCAGCCGGTGCGGGCGACGAGTTCGGCTATGAGCTCGGCTTCGGTCATCTCTTCTTGTTCGAAGACGACGTAACTGGAGACGTTTTCCAGCAAGATCGCGCGTTTGAGCCGTGTTTGTAGCTGATCGATGTTGCAAACCAGTTGCGCCAGCGCGCCGGTTAATCGTGGTACAGGCAAAAGATCATTGAAACACTGGCCGTTGTAGCGGTTCCAGGCCAGATGCTCAGAGACAGATGCGGGTTCGATTGCATCAACCAGTGCGACTAGTTGTTCCAGATGTGCTGCCTGCAGCGGACCAGGGCTACCCAGCCCCAGCCCGACGCCATGCAAGCTGACCGGATACCGCTCACGTATCGCCAACAACACGGCCAGTGGCGCGCCACCACCGAAGTGGTTTTCGCTATGCACTTCCCACCAGGCCACGTTTGGCGCGGTGGTGAGCACCTCCTGAATGTGCGGTGAACGCAAACCCAGGCCGGCGGCAACGGGCAGAGTGGTGAGGGCGGTATTCACGAGGGGCTCCGGTCAGTATTGGCCTGAATTACTTGCCCATGGCCTTGGTCATTCCACCCATTTTTTCGCAGCTACCGGCCGGCACGTATTTCCAGTCACCGGCATCCATGTCTTTCTTGGATTGACCGGCACAAGCATGGCCGTTACCGGCGCAGTCGTTTTGGCCAGCCTTGGCGACGCCATAGCACTTTTCATTGTTGGCGTTGGCATCTGCGGCGTGGGCAGACAGGGCGACACCGCAGGTCAGGGCAGCGGCGAAGGCAGAGGCGATGAGGCGTTGCTTTTGGTCCATGGTAATTCTCCGTCATAACGTGGTTGGGATATCAGGCCGTATCGGGTGGCCTTGCAAGCTTGGTCGTGCCAGATTTTCGTCCATTACAGCATGACAGATAATTTTTTTGAATTTATGCGGAAAAAGTCTGGAAGTGGCGATTTTGCTGGCCTGGCGCGGGACGCACAAAGTTGTACAAGATGACAGACGGGCGTAGGCTGGCATTGTTCCGATCGTTCGATACAGTTTATGGCTACTCAACTCTCTACCCGCGAAGAAGTGGTGGACACACTGATGCAGGTGTTTCGTGATCATGGTTATGACGGCGCCAGCTTGTCCATGCTGTCTGAAGCGACGGGACTGGGGCGTTCCAGCCTGTACCACTATTTTCCGAATGGCAAAGCCGATATGGGCACCGCGGTGCTGGCACGCGCCAGCGAGTTCGTGCGGCAGAACATGCTGGCGCCATTGCAGGAAGAAGGCGATCCACGCGCGCGGATTGACCGGTTTGCGGCAGCACTGGATACGTTTTATGCCGGTGGCAAGAATGCCTGCCTGACCAATGTTTTTGCGGTCGGTGAGGCAGGGGCGTTGTTCGGCGAGCGGCTGGGCGAAAGGCTGCAGATTCTGATCAACGCGCTGGCCGGCGTGGCGCGTGATGCGGGGCGATCTGACGCCGAGGCGCAACGCAGCGCCGAGGACGTCGTTATCGCAATCCATGGCGCACTGGTGGTCAGTCATGCAATGGGTAATACGGCGACATTCCAGCGTATTGCGGGGGAGTTGCCCGCGCGGTTGCTGGGACACCCGGCGACTTGACTGGAATGCGTATTGGCTTCATGGAAGAGGGCGGCCAACTTTGCCGCTCATCTTTTTTTTGCATGACTGTACCGAACGTTCGGTATATTCAGTGGTGAATGTCCACCCAGGAGCCTCTTGTCATGTCTGCTCGTCCGCAAGAACCCATTCGTCTCTATCGGCACGCCTTGTCCGGCCACTGTCACCGTGTGCAATTGCTGTTGGAGCTGATGCATCTTCCATATCAACTGATCGAGATCAATCTGCAGCAGGGCGAGCACAAAACGCCGGCGTTCTTGCAGCTGAATCCGTTTGGCTTGCTACCAGTGATCGAAGACAACGGTACCGTGGTGGCTGATTCGGGGGCGATCCTGGTCTACCTGGCACGCAAGTATGGTGGCCAGCGATATCTGCCAGAAGCCCCGGAAGCCCTTGCTGCCGTGCAGCGCTGGTTAGCAGTCGCAGCGGGCCCGCTTGCTTCGGGGCCTGCCGCAGCGCGGATTGCAGTCCTGTTTGGCAAACCAGTGGATACCGAACGCGTCAACCGGATTGCCTATGATCTCCTGGACGTCATGGAGGGCTGGCTGAGCACCCACCGTTTTCTGGCTGCTGATCATGAGACGCTGGCCGATCTGGCCTTCTACGCCTATATCGCCCACGCGCCGGAAGGCAATGTGGCGCTTGATGCCTACCCGCAGGTGCGGGCGTGGTTGACGCGCATTGAACAACTGCCTGACTTTGTCCCCATGCAGCGTAGTGCGGCGGGTTTGGTGGTCGCGGAGGACTGAGCCATGGCGGAACCAGATGCAGGCTGGCAACGTGCGGAGCCGCCGTTTCATGGCGCTTCACGGCAAATCCAGGCCCGAATGGGTCTGGGTGACAAAATGGGGTTGATCGGGCAGCGCACCATTCGCGCGTATCTGCCGCAACAACACCAGGATTTCTACCCGCAACTGCCTTTTTTGCTGGTCGGCAGTGTGGATCAACGTGGTCAGGCATGGGCATCCATGCTGGCGGCACAGCCAGGGTTTGCCAGTGCGCTGGACGCGACGCATTTGCGCGTTGGCGCTCTGCCGCTGGCAGGCGATCCGCTTGCACAAAATCTGGCGGTCGGGGCGTACCTTGGTGTATTGGGGATCGAATTGCCTACGCGTCGGCGTAACCGGCTTAATGGTCAGGTCTCCGTTATCTCAGAAGACGGTTTTGTTATTGCCGTCGACCAGGCCTTCGGCAATTGCCCCAAATATATCCAGAGCCGCGATGCGCACTTTGTGGAACCCGGTGCCGACCACCCGGGCGCCCCCGTCTGGCTGGATGAACTGGACGACGCAGCCAAAGCACTGATTGCCCGTGCGGACACCCTGTTTATTGCCACCAGTTGCCTGATCGCGCCAGAAGCGGAGCGCCCCTGGCAGGGGGTGGATATCTCACATCGGGGCGGTACACCAGGGTTTGTAGTATTGAACGAAGCAGGTGGGTTGACCTTGCCCGACTATATGGGGAATTTCCATTTCCGCACGCTGGGCAATCTGCAACTGGAACCCCGCGCCGGTTTGTTGTTTGTCGACTTCGAAACCGGTGATCTGCTGCAAATAGCGGTGACAGCCAGCGTGGTTTGGGACGGCCCGCGCCTGGCCAGCTTTGCGGGCGCTCAGCGGCTGGTTGATATGCAGATTACCCGGGCTCTGCGTTTGCCCGGCGCGTTGCCACTACGGTTTTCTGCACCACAATATTCTCCGGTCCTGCCGGTCTGACACGGTACAATGGCGGGCTGTTCCGCGCGCGCCAGTCGCGTGCGTCGCAGCCCGTTTGCTTATCTTTGTCCCACTGCGCAGGTGTTTTATGTCTACCCAACCCGTCACCATTCGTGATCTGGTCGTTCATCAACTCATCAAAGAAGCCAACGGACCGGCCAGCGTCGCGCTACGTGACGCCGTGTTGCCTGTTACGCCCGCCGGACAACGTCTGGTAGACCACTTGTGCCAGCAGTACGTGGCACGGTTGGGCAAGGGCTTTGGCAAATTTGAAGAAGATGAAACGCAGTTTGCGGTGCCCGGACTGGTGCGCGCGCATGTGATTGATCAATCCATCGACTTCATCACCCTCACGCGCGGCATGATGTCGCAACTGCAACTGCGCGCGGAACAAGAAGCGCTGGCAACCGGTGGTTTTGTGCTGTTTGCCCGCGGCCGTGATGAAGAGGCCGACTTCCTGCTGGTCGCCCTGGTGTCTGAGGTCATGGGGACCGCCATCACTGATGGCATGCACATTACCGATTCACTGCATCTGGATATGAACACGCTGCGCGTGGCCGGCCGCGTGGATCTGACCGCATGGCAAAAAGGGCAGGACCGTTACCTGAGCTTTTTGAAAGGGCGTGGCGATGTCGCCGCGTACTTCAAGCTCTTCCTCGGGTGCAATGACGTGGTCACCGCGCTTAAGGAAACGCAAAAGCTGGTGCAGGGGCTGGAAAACTTTGTGGCCACCACCCAACTGGGCCACGCTGCACGCGACGAACTGTTTGAGCGTGCCCACGGTTACCTGGATGAACTGGGCAACGATGCCCGCTCGGTCAGCATTGCCGATGTGGCTGAGAAAATCTGGCCGGACGAGCCAGAAAAAATGCGCGAAACGCTGGCCGATGAAAGCCTGCAACTCAATGACGGCTTTGTACCTGATCGGCGCGCGATCAAACCTCTCAAGCGTTTCAAGACCACGGCACCGGGCTGGAAACTTGAGTTTGATCGGGGCGCGATCCGCTCTGGCGACGTGATCTACAACAAGAGTAATGACACCATCGTGCTTTACAACGTGCCGGAGCAACTCAGGAAAGATCTGGTCGGTGACGAGTGAGCGTCCGTTGAGATACCCAACAAAAAGCCCCGCATTGCGGGGCTTTTTGTTGGCGCAGGCTTTGGCCCGTTGGCCGGCTTACTGCAGCAGGGCGCGCAGCATCCACGCGGTTTTTTCGTGCGTTTGCAGGCGCTGGGTCAGCAAATCATCGGTGGCCTGGTCGTTCACATTGCCCACGGTATCAAGCAATTCACGCGCGGTGCGCACTACGGTTTCCTGACCTTTCAGCAGAATGCGGATCATCTCGGTGGCTTCCGGCACGTTTTCGACCACCTCGACCCGCGCCAGCTTGGCAAATGCGCTGTAGGTGCCCGGTGCCACAAACCCCAGTGCACGGATGCGCTCGGCAATCAGGTCTACCGCCAGCGCCAGTTCGGTGTACTGCCCTTCAAACATCAGGTGCAGCGTGTTGAACATGGGGCCGGTGACATTCCAGTGGAAATTGTGCGTCTGCAGATACAGCGTGTAGGTGTCAGCCAGCAGGCGGGACAAACCGTCGGCAATTTCCTTGCGGTCTTTTTCAGGGATACCCAGATGAAGTTCCATGACGCTTTCCTTTGAGGTGGATTGAAAACGGTAAGGTCTATGTGTCCATTATTGGCACGCAGAAGTTGCGTGGGAAATGAAAATTACCATTGCCCGTCATAGCCACATGCTATGAAATTTTTTAGGTGGTTTGATCGAACTTATGGGGTGACTCAGAACTGGCCGATCAGGCCATGCCTGGCAACATTGCGCCCCGGTTCTTCATCTGCCCGCCGAGCGACATTCATGAAGACGGTGACCATGGGGTCAATGTCATGTTCCAGCAGGTCGCTCACTGGTTTTGTGGATCAAGGACGTTTTTTCGTCAGTGCAGGTCAAGAATCCCGCGCTTGAGCGCGATGGTGACCGCATGTGTGCGGTCGGTCGCTGAGAGCTTGGAAAGAATATTGGTCATGTGCGACTTGACCGTTTCTTCAGAAATAAACAGGTCTCCGCCAATGCGCTTGTTGGATTTACCTGACGCCGCCAGCCGCAGAACTTCTACCTCACGCGAACTCAAGGCTTCATCGGCCATATGGTGGGCCAGTTCGTTGGCGATCTCTGGCGGAATGCGCTTCTGGCCGGCGTGCACCATGCGGATGGTGTCGATCAGTTCCTTGCGCAGCATGCTTTTCAGCAGATAACCCGCCGCGCCCGCCTTGATGGCGCGCAGCGCCTGTACGTCACCTTCGTAGGTGGTCAGCACCACAATGCGGGCATCGGGGTATTCCTTGCGGATCTGGGTCATGGCGCTGATGCCATTCATTTCAGGCATGCGCACATCCATCAGCGTGACGTCGGGACGATGCTCGCGAAACAACTCCACCGCTTGCAGACCGTTCCCGGCTTCGGCCACGACGGTCATATCAGGTTCGAACTCCAGCGCGCCGGTAATGCCGGCACGCAGCAGCGGGTGGTCATCGACCGTCATGATGGTAATGGGGTTCATGGCCATTCCTGAACGCAGTGGTTCCTGCAGGGTACTCAGTTGATCCGGGCAAGATCCGGCCAGCATGAGCTAGTCCGGAGCGCAGTGTTACACAAGGGTTAGTACGTTGGCATACCCCTTTCAGGGGAATTTGTAACAGACCTGACCCGTGAGCGGAACCTGATCGGGGATAAACGGTGCCAACGGCCGAATGCAGGGGCCAGCCACCCTGCCAGAAGGGCAGCGCGCGCTAGCACGATCGTGGGGTTTCAAGTGCCTTCGCATTCGGGATTTGCCGCTTGGTACAAACCTGTATCTTTCTCGTCGTGGCAAGCCGGCTGCCGGATAGGAGGCAGCGACAGGATCAGCAGAATCCAGAGATGGCGTGTCGCCGGATGGGGACTTGCAACGAATTCTAATCAATGGAGTGTGTCATGAGAGCCGAAATGACAATCGAAGTAGAAGTAGCGCACTGCGATCCCGTCATCGCATATGGCCTGATGGCCATTCTTGCGGGTGTGCCTGGTATTAACGCCAGAATGCGGGCCAGCGGTGGCGAAGCCTCGCTGGATATGATGAAAGCGGACGTATTGATTGCCGATTATGATTTCGCGACGCAATTTATCCGCCGCCACAAGGGGAGTGCGTGGTATCCCACTCGCGCCCCGCGCGTGCTGGTCATGACCGCACGTGATCTGGAATGGGATGTGCATCAGGCCATGAGCGTGGGTGTGCATGGCTACATGATCTGCAATTGCGATGCGCCAGAGTTGATTGCAGCGGTAGAAAAACTGGTCGAAGGTAGCCCGTATGTTTGCAAATCCATTGCCCAGAAACTGGTGAATAGCCTGGGACACGAAGCGCTGACCCAGCGGGAAATGGATGTGTTGCAGAACGTGGCATTGGGCCTCGGTAATCAGGCCATTGCTGAAGCGTTGGGTATCTCTGCGGGCACGATCAAAACCCATGTCAGCGCGATTTTGTCCAAGCTGCGCGCCGCGACCCGGACTGAAGCCGTTGCCATTGCCCGTGCCCGCGGGTTGATTGGCGTGCCTGGCTTGCGTCATGCCGCACCCGTGCTGTCTGCTGGCGCGCTAGCCTCAATGCCGGCACCACGTCTTGACCGTACAGGAATCGCCAGCCCTTACTAGCCCAGGACCGCCAGAAGCCGACAATACCAGCCCGCGGAAAGGGCTGGTGTTGTTGTTTTCTGCCAACGAGCGCGCGCAGAGAGTTCTCCTGCCGGATGCCATCGGGCACGATGCAGGCGCGCCCAGCGCCCGCCACGGCTGGCCTGGGCTATGAAATTCCCCCTTTCTCGCTATATTCTGCAAACCCGGAAATGCCCAGACTACAGGCCGTAACGCCAGGGCTGGCGCCACACGGCTTTGCCATGGCCAATGGTTTGCGGCAAGGCGGATATCAGGACTTTTGCAGACCATGCTTTGCCAATCCACATTACAACCACGCAACTCTCCCGTATGGAGCCGGCCCGATCGGCCGCTTTCTGGCGCGGGTGAGGCGGTCCGCCCCTCTCCTGGGCGGCGGGTGAAGATTTGATGCGATGTAGAAGTGAATCATCTCGCTGGCGGAGCGTGCTCTGGCACTGCTGTACCTTATGGTGCGGATGGTGCCTGATGCTGGCAGCGCATGCCGGCAGTACCTTGTTGCCAGAACAGGAAAACAACTACCTGGCGACCACCGTGTATCAACACACCGGCTGGAAACACGCTGACGGCGCGCCTGGTTTTATCAATGCCATTGCCCAGACTGCAGACGGCTGGCTTTGGCTGGGATCAGCCAGCGGTCTGTTCCGCTTTGACGGCATCAAGTTCGAGCAGATCACCACGCTGGGTGGTCACCCGCTCAAATCCAATGTGATTTCCAGTTTGTATGCCGAAGGCAATACGTTGTGGATCGGCTATCAATATGGCCGGGCCAGCGTGTTCGATGGCAAAAGCGTGCGCCATTTCAGCGAGCTTGATGGTCTGCCGCCAGGCACCATATTCGGCTTTGCGCGCGGCCCGGACGGCAAGATGTACGCGGGTGGCAATGGCGGGATCGGGCGGCTGGATGGCCAGCACTGGGTGCATTTCTGGCCCAACGGCGGCTATGGCGGTATGCAGGCCACCAAGATGTTTTTCGACCTTCATGGCGCACTCTGGGTCAATGCGTATGGCGACATCCAGGTCAACACGCCAGGTGGTACGCGGTTTTCTACCGTCTACCGCTCACCCGACGCCAGTATGTCGATCAGCCCGATGGGTGACATCTGGATTGCCGGTCGCTCGATTGGTCTTTTGCGCTGCGACCCGATACGTCGCCAGTTCGAGCCCGTATTACCGGCAGGGAGTAATAGCGGGCCGCTGACCGTGGATTTTCAGCATAACGGACAAATGCTACTCAACCGCATTGGTTCAGTTGAACTCGTGGATAGCCCGAACTCCATGCATTCTCTGGCGCGGATCACGGTGCAGAATGGCTTGAGTGGCGAGCACGTACTGAGCAACTTGCTGGAAGATCGCGAAGGCAATATCTGGGTGGGCACCACGGGCGGTCTGGATCGCTTGTATCTGAGCACGCTCACGCAGGTCATCCTGCCACCCGGAACCACACAGACGGGGCTGACGGCGGGGGAGAACGGCCGGGTCTGGGTGACGAGCGATCATGACACCTCCTTGATGGAGCTCGATCCACAAGGGCATTTCAGTTATTCAGGGCTTTCCAGTATCACAGCCAGCGTGCGTGCGGCCAATGACGTGGTCTGGTTTGGCTCAGAAACGGGTGTCTGGCGCAAACGTGGCGACGAAATGCAGTTCTGGGCCTTGCCCAAAGACATGACGGGCAAACCCATCATGGCGATGGCGCCGGCCGGTAACAATGACGGCGTGTGGGTGTCGATTACGCGGCTCGGGTTGTTCCTGCTGCAAGATGGTGAATGGCGCCGTCGTGCCGGGCGGCTGGATATCCCGGATTTATCACCGACCTCCATGCTGCTGGATTCACGTCACCGCCTGTGGTTGGGCTTTAGTGAAAGCCGTATCACCATGGTCGATGGCGACAAGGTCGTGAACTATGAGTCGCGCGATGGCCTCAGCCTGGGCAATGTGCTGAGTCTGTATGAGCGTAACGGTGTGCTCTGGGCCGGCGGAGAGACCGGCGTGGCCCGTTTGTCCGGGCGCACATTCGTGCCATTGCGCGATGCCGATGGACACAACTTTGCGGGTGTGTCCGGCATCGTGCAGCGTGCTAATGGCGAACTCTGGCTGTACGGCGTAGATGGCTTGAACCGGATCGACGCCGCGGTGATACAACAAGTGCTGCGGGCCGGGCTCACTGAAGTCCCCGCAGAGCGTTTTGATTACCGCAATGGCCTCGTGGGCGTGCCGGCGCAGTTGCGCCCGGTGTCCTCGCTGATTGAAGCCTCCGATGGCCGCATCTGGTATGCCACAGATGACAGCGTGGGCTGGCTGGACCCGGCACATATCCGCCGCAACAACACCATGCCGCCCGTACTTGTTACCGGTCTGAAAGCCGACGATG
This sequence comes from Silvimonas amylolytica, assembly GCF_014645555.1. Taxonomy (GTDB): domain Bacteria; phylum Pseudomonadota; class Gammaproteobacteria; order Burkholderiales; family Chitinibacteraceae; genus Silvimonas; species Silvimonas amylolytica. The sequence continues at coordinate 416,833 of NZ_BMLY01000003.1, forward strand.
TGGTCTACCGCGATGACGACAATGTCTCGCTGCCGCGCAATACCCGCAATGTGCAAATCAGTTTTACTGCGCTGGGCCTCACGCTCCCGCAGCGCATGCATTTCAAATACCAGCTCACGGGTGTTGATGCCACCTGGCAGGACGCGGGCAACCGGCGGGAGGCTTTTTATACCAACCTGGCGCCAGGTAACTACCGGTTTACCGTGATCGCCGCCAATGAAGATGATGTCTGGAACATCGCAGGGGCCAGCATCGACTTCTATATTCCGCCCACCTTTGTGCAAAGCCGCTGGTTTATTGTACTGATGGCGTTGGGTTTGTTACTGCTGGCTGGGTTGCTTTACCTGTGGCGAGTGCGTTACCTGACTGCCCGCATGCGTGAGCGTATTCATGAACGGGTACAAGAGCGCGAACGGATTGCCCGTGCGCTGCACGACACACTGCTGCAAGGTGTGCAGGGACTGATCCTGAGCGTCAACACGGCCACGCGCTACATGCGGACGGATTTCGAGCGCGGCGAGGCCATGATCGAAGACTCGCTCAATCATGCCGAACAACTGTTGAGTCAGGGGCGTGATCAGGTCCGAGACCTGCGCAGCGGTAGCGAACTGAAATATGAACTCTCGCACGCGCTGAAAGAACTGGCGACGCACCTGACGCGCCAGTATGGCATTGATATTTTTGTCTCTTGTGGCACTGAACGTCGCCCCTTGCGTGAGGGCGCAGCGGCAGAAATCTTTGCCATTGTGCGCGAAGCCCTGGTCAACGCGGCGCGCCACGCGGGGGCGCAGTTTATTGAAGTTCAGCTGGAATACAGCCGGAGCTTTTTGATTTGTGAAGTGCGCGATGGCGGGCGTGGTATCCCCGACTTTGAACTGTTACAAGACCAGCGCGAAGGCCACTGGGGGATTCCGGGCATGCGAGAGCGTGCACAAAAATTAGGTGGTGTACTGTTTATCGAAACCCAGCCAGGCGCAGGTACGCAAGTCACGGTGGCTATCCCCGGTCACAAGGTTTATCTCGCGCCAGGCTGGGTTTTGCGAGCGTGGCGAATGCTATTCAAGCGGCGGACTGCATCGCAATCCGGGTCGCTACCCCCAGTCGATTGAGCTGATTTCGAGCCGGTGCCCATGCGGACCGCGCTGCACCAAACCCCGTGTATCACCAGTACAATCGTAGAACGAGGGTTCGGCTGATTGACAAATGATCCCTCAGTTATTGGTGCCAGAATTTTGTGGCAGATGTGGGTTTTTGTGATGATGATTAAAAATAAATATTCTTTTTAATCATGATGTTAGAAAAATAAGCGGGATTTACGTAAATAATGCTTGCGGCATGGGGAAATGCTGGTTAAGAATGTATAGAACGATTGTTCTACACGAGGAACCCGCCATGCAAACCCGTACCCGCTTTCGTATGACCGACTCTGCCGCCATTCACAAGCAAGTACTGCGTGTGCCGGCTGCCATCATTGAACACCTGGTCCAACAGGCACGTGAAGATGCCGCGTTTGGTATTCGCTGGCTGCATCAGGGCGATCTGGCCCGCATGGATTCCTCGCTTCAGGCCGATGCCGAGCGTCTTTTGGGCATGTTTGTCCGTATGAATGATGACGGCATGGTGACCGACATCGGCATGCGCCAGCAGATTCTGCACTGATCCCGAGACCGCCGTTGCGTTCCTCAGGCTGGCGTGGCTGGCGTGCTACAGAGCGCGTCCCACGCAGTCAGCGTGGCGTTTGCAATCCCCATCAGCGCGTCACGATCCGCGCCATCCCGCGCCTGGATCGACATCCCCTGGCGCACGCTGGTAATAAACGCGGTCAATTGTTCAATATTGGCTGTGGCGGCGATCTCTCCGGCTTTTTGCGCCCGTAACAGACGCTGGCGCAGGATGTTGGTAGAGCGTTTGCGCAGATCGCACATATGCCGGGCTACGCTGGCGTTCTCCGGTGTGCAGTTCAGCGCCGACAACAACACCATGCAGCCAGCCGGTTTATCCGGATCAGAGAAGTACTCAGCGGTAATGCGCATCACGTTGTAAAGCGCCGTGCGGATGTCCGTCTCTGCACTCAGGCTGGCGTTGATTTCAGCCCCTTCATTGGCGTCGTACTGCTCGACCGCCTCTTTATACAGTGCTTCTTTTGAGCCAAACGTGGCGTACAGGCTGGGTGAGTTGATGCCCATGGCCTCGGTCAATTGCGCCAGCGACGCGCCTTCATAGCCGTTACGCCAGAACACTTCCATTGCCTTATAGAGCGCTGCTTCACGATCAAAGCAGCGGGGGCGGCCTCTTTCTGCCATATCCGTTGGTCCTGAATTTTGTATTGATCAATACATAAAATGATTGACAGCCGCATTTGTATGCCGCAATTATATTTGTGTCGATCACTACAAAATTATGGCGGCGCCGGATCAGCCTTTCAACCCTGGCTTACAAATGGTCCGACGCCATCTTTACGCATTCCCGGAGACTCCATGGAAAACCCGACACAAGCTCAGCCACGTGGCAAATGGCTGGTGCTGGCCGCAGTTTGCCTTGCCGGCATGATGATGCCACTGGCGTTTACCGCGCCCGGCATTGCGCTGCCAGCAATCAGTCATGATCTGGGAGGTAGCGCATTATCGCTGGCCTGGGTCGTCAATATCTTCATTCTGGCCTTTGGTAGTGCCGTGATGGCCGCGGGTGCGCTGGCGGACCGCTTTGGTCGCAAGCGCATGTTTACTTTGGGCGTGATTGCGTTTGGCTTGATCTCGCTTGGCCAGGTGTTTGTGCCCAGTCTGTTTGCGTTAAACGTGCTGCGTGCCTTGCAGGGTGTGGCCGCTGCCATGGCCATGGCTGGCGGTTCGGCGTCGCTCGCCCATGTGTTTGACGGGCCAGCGCGCACGCATGCGTATTCACTGCTGGGCACCAGCTTCGGTGCCGGGCTGGCGGTGGGGCCGCTGTGGGCAGGGTTCTTGATTGATAGTTTGGGCTGGCGGGCGATCTTTCTGACTTGCGTGGTGATATCCGTCCTGGTGCTGCTGTTTGGCGTGCCGCGCATGCCAGAATCCCGTGATCCCAATGCCAAGGGTGTGGATGTGTGGGGTACGGTGACCTTTACCGCCACGCTGCTATTGCTGACACTGGGTATTTTGCAAGGCCCGCAAAGCGGCTGGGCGAGCTGGCCAACCCTGTTGATGCTGGGCGGGGCCGTGACAGCGCTGGCCGTGTTTATCCAGGTAGAACGTACGCATCCGCGCTCGATGCTGGATCTATCCTTGTTTCGCAATGCCCGTTTCATTGGCGCGCAGGCGCTGCCTTCGGGCACGGCATTCAGTTTTGTGGTGCCTTTGGTGATGTTGCCGGTGCGTTTCATCGGCATTGAAGGCTACAACCCGGTCACAGCCGGTTTGATGATGGTGCCGCTCTCTGCGCCGATGCTGATCGTGCCCTTGCTGGGTGCGCTGGCCACGCGGTGGGTGGCTGCCAGTACGCTGTGCCTGATCGGATTTACGTGCTCTGCTGCGGGCCTTGTCTGGCTCGGGCAAATTGCACCGGGTGCGGCGCATGCAGATTTTGTCCTGCCGTTGTTGCTGATCGGTTTGGGCGCCAGCCTGCCTTGGGGCTTGATGGATGATCTGGCCATTAGCGTTGTGCCCAAAGAGCGGGCGGGCATGGCGGCGGGTTTTTTTGCTACGGTACGTCTGGCCAGTGAATCGATCGCACTGGCTGTGGTTGCCGCTGTGCTGGCTGCCCTGTTGCAAGTCGTGATCACGCAGCATGTGGGCAGCGCCTTGCCGGTGGTCGATCTGGGCAATGCGCTTGCCACAGGCGACTTGGCCGGCGCTAGCCAGATCTTGCCGCAGGTGACGCACAACAACTGGCTGCGTTTGTATGGGGAGGCGTTCCATCTGGTGACCTGGGTGCTGGCTGGTTTGACCCTGTCAGCCGGGCTGGTGGCGTTCTTTACACTGCGGCGTGCGCCGGTACACCCGCACATTGCACCGCAACTGGTGCCTGCAACTGAATGCGTCGAATAAATCGCAGCCAATAAAAAAAGCCCGCCTGAGCGGGCTTTTTTTATTGCGAAAGTCTCAAGGCAAATGGGTTTTGATCAAACGCCAGCCGCTGCTGACAATCAGGATACTCAGCCCCAGTACCACACCGAGAAGAGTCAGCGTGCCCATGTGATCGCGCAAGAATGGCGCATTGCCAAAGAAATAGCCGGCGGTCACAAGGCTGCCACTCCACAATGCACCACCACCTGCCACGTACGACACAAAACGGCGCGGCGTCATGGCGCTCATGCCCGCCACAAAGGGAGCCAGTGTGCGGATCATGCCCAGAAAAGGTGAGATCAAAAATGTCGCGCCGCCGCGGGCTTCGTAGAAAGCATGTGCTTTTTGCAAGGCAGAGCGGTCTAGCCACGCGTGATCTTTGGCCAGCAAGGTATATCCAAGTTTTCGGCCAATGCGGTAATTCACCAGGCTGCCCAGCACCACAGCGGCAAACAACAGCGGGATCATCACCAGTACACTCAGTAGCCCACGCGCGCAGAACGCGCCGCACAGCATGATCATTGGATTGCCAGGCAAAAAGAACAGCGGCAAGAACGCGATTTCACAGAACACAATGGCAAACAACAGGGCATACACCGCAGCGCCGTATTGCAGAATCAGCCCACCCAGGTGCTGATCAAAATGCAGGCTGATGTCGAGGAGTTGTGTCCAGTTCATGGTCGATGTCAGGTCGGTCGGGTCAAGGGCGGGTGAATCAGTTCCGATCATAGCCGGCCTGGCGGGTCAGCAGTATACCGGCTGACCTGCGCTCAGGGCAGTCAGTCTGCCCGCGACCATGCCACCAGCGTTTGTTGTTGCTCGCCCAGCCCCGCTATGCCCAACCGCATGGTGTCGCCCGCTTTCAGATACCAGGGCGATGGCTTCTGGCCCAAACCGACCCCCGGTGGGGTGCCAGTGCTGATGATGTCGCCAGGGTGGAGTGTCATGAACTGGCTGATGTACGACACCAGCTTGGGGATGCCGAAAATAAACTGCGCGGTACTGCTGTCTTGCACGCGGCGACCGTTGACCTCTAACCACAAATTCAGCTGGTGCGGGTCTGCCACTTCATCACGCGTGACCAGCCACGGCCCGATCGGGGAGAAGGTATCGCAACCTTTGCCCTTGTCCCACTGACCAGCGCGCTCTAGCTGGAACTCCCGCTCTGACACGTCATTGATCACCACATAACCCGCAACGTGATTGAGCGCCTCGGCTTCATCGACATAACTTGCTGTTGTGCCGATCACCACGCCCAGTTCCACCTCCCAGTCGGTTTTGACCGAACCGCGCGGGATCACCACGTTGTCATTCGGGCCGACGATAGAACTGGCTGGCTTCATGAACAGCACGGGCTCGGGTGGCGGTTCCAGGCCAGATTCGCGGGCGTGATCTGCGTAATTGAGCCCGACACAAATGATCTTGCCAACGCCTGCGACCGGGCAGCCAATACGCACTTTGCTATCCACTGCCGGCAAGCGTGTGAGGTCAATGGCGTCCAGCGCGTTGAGGGTGATGGGGTCCAGTTGCTGGCCGGTGAGATCAGGTAGCAGCATGGAAAGATCACGGATCTGGCCATGGGCATCCAGCGCGGCGGGTTTTTCATGGCCCAGCGGGCCGTATCGCAACAGTTTCATAAAGTGTTTTCCAGCAAAGGGTCAAGAGATGTGGTGGCGGACAAGGCTGCGTTGTTCCAGCGCGCTCCAGTTCCAGGCAATCCCCAGTCCCGCGTCAGCGGGCGGCGTGGCCATGCCGTCGGTAATCTGAATCGGGTGGGTGGTGATGTCGTCCAGTTGCGGAATGTATTCCAGCCAGGTGGCATTGGGCATGGCAGAACACAAGCTCACGTGTAATTCCATCAAAAAGTGCGGGCAAACCGCCAGGTTATGGCAAGCCGCCATTTGTGCCACTTTCAGCCAGGGTGTAATGCCACCCACGCGTGCAACATCGACCTGGATGATCGAACACGCTTGCTGTTGCACGTAATCTGCAAACTGGCCCGGGCTATAGAGCGATTCACCCACTGCAATCGGGATGCGGCTGTGCGCAGCCAGTTGCGCGTGCCCCGCCAGGTTATCCGCAGGCACGGGTTCTTCCAGCCAGGCCAGGTTGAGTGGTGCCAGCGCATCGGCCCGGCGTAGCGCTTCAGAAACGCTGAATGCCTGATTGGCATCGACCATCAGTTCAAACTCATCGCCCACTGCATCACGCACCGCTTGCAGCCGGCGCACGTCTTCTGCCGCACGCGGTTTGCCCACTTTGAGTTTGGCCCCTTTGAAACCCGCAACCTGGGCGGCCAGGGTTTGCTCAACCAGCGCCGATTGTGGCAACTGCAGCCAGCCACCTTCCGTGGTGTACACCGGGACTTGTTCTTGCGCGCCGCCCAGCAATTGCCACAGTGGCAGGCTGGCGCGTTTGGCCCGCCAGTCCCACAGAGCGGTGTCGATCGCGGCGAGCGCCAGGCTGGTGATGGCGCCGACTGCGGTGGCGTGGGTGTGGAACAGCAAGTCGCGCCAGATCGCCTCAACACAGGCTGGGTCACGACCGATCAGTTGCGGCGCGAGGTGGTCGCGGAGGAGGGCGATGACGGAGGAGCCACCGGTGCCGATGGTGTAGCTGTAGCCGATGCCTTCAGTGCCGTCGTCGCAGATGATGCGGACAATGGGGGTTTCTTGCGTGACGAAGGACTGGATGGCGTCGGTTCGGACTGTTTTGGGGGGGAGGTTGATGAGGTAGATGTGGAGGGCGGTGATTTTGGACATAGCAGTTGATCGAGCGCTTTTGGTTTAGCGCCTGACGGCGCGGTGTTTACATACCGGGGGTGCCCGGACCACGTCACTTTCTTTGCTTCGCCAAAGAAAGTAACCAAAGAAAGGCGACCCCTGCGACAGCGCCCTTCGGGTTCCCTACGCTTCTCGTGAGTGCCGGCTGGCTCCAGGGAACTCGCTGCGCTCAAACACCCTTACGCCGAAACCCCGGTCCTCACTGCGATGCTCGGCGCTGCCGGAGGGGAGGCAAGTCAAAAGCCGCCCCAGCCCCGCAGCCCATCTGCGTGCAAGAATGCTCCAATCTATGCATACCACTTCGTCATTCCCGACCTCGGCGGCCCCCTTGGTGGGAATCCAGCTGCAATGTCAGCCAGAAAAGAAACCTTCGCACTTGGCAAACGTAGGCGAGTGACAATCCGCCGTAGCGACGGCGGATTGTCACTGACGCTCCGAATCCACCCTGCGCCGCCATCAATCCATATGAAACACCAGCTCCATCCCCGTCCAATGCTCCCCCGCACCGCGACTTTCCAGCGGGACTTGGCAGGGCGAGCACAGCGCCCACCAGCGGTGGGTCACTGCCTGATCAGAAATGGACTGCATATCTGCCGCAAAGTCGGTGCCGTGGTATTCCCAGTAACCAAACAAAAGGTTCTCGGGTTCACGCAAAAAGATGCTGTAGTTTTTCACATTGGCCGCGGCCAACCCGGCCAGGATTTCTGGCCAGCAAGCCGCATGCAGCGCTTTGTATTCGGTAATCCGCTCTGGCCGGATGCCAATGACCATGCCCATTCGTTGCATACGTTTAGCCCTTTACGCCACCAAAAGTCAGCCCGGCAATCAGGTGCTTTTGCACGATAAAGGTCAGGATCAGCGCGGGAATGATGATGATCACCGCCAGCGCACACATGCCGGCCCAGTTGATGGTGAATTGCGCCGTAAAGTCCATCAGGCCCACGGGCAAGGTTTTGGTGTCGGTGCTACGGGTGAGTTGCGATGCCAGGGCGAACTCGTTCCACGCGGTTAAAAAGGCAAAAATGGCGGCGGAGGCAATGCCGGATTTGGCCATGGGGAACTCGACCTGCCAGAACGCTTGCCAACGGGTGCAGCCGTCAATTTCGGCGGCTTCGGCCAGTTCTTTGGGAATCTGCCGGAAGAACCCGTCAATCAGCCAGACCGAGAACGGTACGTTCATCGCCACGTAGACGATGATGGTGCCGACCTTGGTATCAATCAGCCCCAGCCAGGACCAGATGATGAACACGGGGAGGGAGAGCGCGATGCCTGGCACGGCGCGGCTGAGCATTAGCCCTACAAACAGCGTTTTCTTGAAGCGGAATTTGTAGCGGGCAAAGGCGTAACCGCCGGCCAGCCCGATCGCGATAGCAATCACTGTACTGGTCACCGAGATCACCAGCGAGTTCACAAAGTAGGCCTTGACCGGAATCCCCGCCGTATCGCCCATCCCGAACACGTCGCGAAAGTTGTCCAGTGTGTAGCTGGTGGCGGCAAAGATGCTGTCCCGCGCCAGGATGGCGACGTTGGTGCGGAATGCGTTCAGCATCACCCACAGACCGGGCAGCATGATCAAACACATGGCGATGAACACACAGGCGCGCACGCCCCAGCGCATCAGCAGTGCGGCGGGCAGCCAGGGTTCTTTCACGGGTTCGTCATCCAGCCCGGATAGCTCAGGCAAGGCGCCGCCGGGTGGAGATGTTTCCAGCGTGCGGGCCAGTGCCGGGTTACGGTCGATGATGAGGGCGGACTGGGTCATGTCAGGCATCCACTTCGTTCAGGAACTGCCGTGAGGCATTGAGCTTGCGAAAGAAATGCACGGTAAAGGCAATCGACAACAAGACGGCCACATAAGACATGGCGTTGGCGTAACCCATGCGCGCATCTTCATAACCTGCGCGGGCGGAGAGGGTCCAGATCAACTCGGTGCGGCCAGCGGGGCCGCCATTGGTCATGATCTTGACGATATCGAATGCGCGCCCGACATCCAGCGAACGGATGGTCATGGCGATGTACACAAACGGCATCAGAAAGGGCAGCGTGACATGGCGAAAGGCCTGCAACGGCGTGCAGCCATCCACCCGCGCGGCTTCCAGCGGGTCTTGCGGCATGGCCATCAGCCCGGCCAGCAGCAAGATGGCGAACACGGCGGTGGAGTTCCAGATTTCAGCACAGGCCAGCGAGAAGAACGCCAGATGGCTTTCCACCAGCCACGGAATGGCCTCCGTCACGCCGAACCAGTTCTGCAAAATGTGGTTCACGATGCCGATGTTGTCGTTGAACATGAACTTGAACTGAAAGCCCACCAGCACGGGTGAAAACATCATCGGGAACATCATGATGGTGCGCAGCATGCGTTGCCCGCGCGTGACCTGGTTGACCAACAAGGCCAGCGCCAGGCCAAACAGCATTTCCAGATTCAGTACTACTGTCAGGAACAGCACGGTGCGGCCAAACGCCCACCAGAAATCGCTGTTGCCAAACAGTTTGAGGTAGTTCTTGAACCAGACCACATTCCAGATCGTTTCTGGCCGCACCAGCCGGTAGCTGGTGAAACTGGTGTAGAGCGAGAACAGCAGTGGTACCGCCACCACCAGCAGGATGACCACAAACGCCGGCAACAACAGGCGTGCTTCTGGTGGCAGTTTTCGCAACAGTTTCATGGTTGAGTCCGTGTCGTCATCTCGTAAGGCTTGTAGGGTGGATTCGGAGCGCAGCGACAATCCACCTGCGCTACGGTGGATTGCTTCGCGAATCCACCCTACATATCCCGGTTTGCAGAGACGTCTTACTTGTAATACCCCGCGTCATCCATCAACGCTTCGACCTTCTTCGCGGCATCGTCCAGTGCTTGCTTGCTGGTCTTGTCGCCGACAATCGCCTTTTGCAGTTCCGGCCAGATGCTGTTGGACACCTCAACCCATTCCGGGATCAGCGGCGGGGTGAACGAGTCTTCGCGCATGCCAGCGGCAAAGGTGTTGAACACGTCGGTCAGATAGGTTTCGTTCTTGGCTTTGAACTCCGCCAGGGCGGCTTGCTGGGCATCCAGCCGGGTCGGCATCAGGCCGCGACGGGCTTCCAGCATTTGCGCGTCAAAGCCGGTGATGAACATCAGGAAGTCCGCTGCTGCCTTGGGGTTGTCGCAAGACTGGGTGATCGAGAACGAGTGCGAACCAGACCAGCCGGTGCGTTTGCCAGAGCTACCCTTGGGCGCGCGGATAATCCCCACATTGCCCGCCACCTTGCTGCTCTTGGGATCGTTGAAGAAGCTGGCCCAACCGCCCCAGTCCAGATCCAGCGCCACGGTGCCGCTGGCAAAACCGTTGCCCAGGTCATCCCACACATAGTTGGGTGCGCCTTTGGGCACCGCGCCAGACTTGTACAGGTCGACAAACCAGTTGAGCGATTTCACCCCGGCCGGGCTGTTGAAAGTGGGTTTGAAGTTCTTGTCGAACAATTGCCCGCCGTTGGCGACCAGCATTTCATAAAAACGGCCGGTAATGGCTTCGTCCTTGCCGGCAAACTGGGTGCCATAAAAATTGGGCGGCTTGGCAAAGAATTTGGCCTGCTGGGCCACGTCATCCCAGGTTTGCGGCGGGGCCAGGTCCTTGCCGAATTTGGCTTTGTAGGCGGCCTTGTTGGCAGGGTCGTCGTACGCTTTCTTGTTGTAATACAGCTCGCTGATGTCAGAGTGACGCGGGATTTCCAGCAACTTGCCCTTGATGGTGGATTGCTGGATTACCCGCGGCGAGAACTTGCTCACAAAATCAGCGGGAACCAGCGGTTTGAGGTCACGCGTGATCGTGACGTATTGGGCCGCGAAGTTGGTGTGGTTAGAGAACAGACAGTAGTCGATCTTGCCGGACGCGATGTCCTGCTTGAGTTCGCGATCCAGTTCAAAGTGGCTTTTGCTCGAAACAATCTGCACTTTGGCGCCGGTTTTCTTTTCCCATTCCGGAATCACCGAATACAGCGGTTCGTACTGCTCGCCGCCAATCAGCTTCACGCGCAGGGTATAGCCGTCATACGGGCCAGCCCAGGCGGTGGGCATGACCAGTGTTGCGGCCAGGGTCGATAACAGCGTCAGCGATGCAACAAACGGTTGGTTCTTCATCTCAGGCCTCCAGAGTCGTTATGGAGCCTTTGGACCAGTCTTTTCGAATGCTGTACGGATGTGATTGAAGATGAGATGCAAGGCACAAACCGCAGCCGTAGTTCGGCTACGGCGAGGATTTGCAACGCGGCAGATCGCTTCAAGCATATTCATACGGCCCGCAGGGGGCTGGTTCAGAGGCTCCTCAAGCACTTCATGCTTTTGTGGTGTCCGGCGTGGTGGTGCCAAGCCGGTAGAAGGCGACGGCGTTATCGCCCAGGATGGCTGCGCGCTGGTCGGGTAAAAGCGTGGCGAGCAATTCATCCGTGGTGCTGCACCAGCGGGCGTAATCGCCTGCCAGCCGCAACACCGGCCAATCGCTGCCCCAGATCAGCCGCTGTGGGCCAAAGGTGGACAGCAGATGTTCGCAGTACGGGCGCAGGTGATCGGTATGCCAGTCTGTGGCAGCCTCGGTCACCAGGCCTGAGAGTTTGCAATGCACGTTGGGCAAGTCGGCCAGCGCGGCCACGTCCTCACGCCAGGGGTCAATGTGTTGGTTCGCAATGTCCGGCTTGGCCGCGTGATCAATGACGATGGGCAACTCTGGATACCGCCGCGCAAAGACGGCCAGATGCGGCAAGTGCCTGGGCAGGATGAGCGCATCAAAGGTCAGACCGTGTTCAATCAATGCGCGGATGGCGGGCTCCAGTTTGGGCTGGAGTATCCAGCGGTCATCATCCAGCCCTTGCAACATGGGCCGCACGCCTTTGAACTTGTCTTGCTCTGCCCACTTGGCAATGCGGATGGCGGCCTCACGCTCAGCCAGATCCACCCAACCGACCACCCCCAGAATGAACGGATGCCGTGCGGCGAGATCGGTCAGGTAGAAGTTCTCGACAATCGATGGCCGCGTTTGCACCAGCACCGTGCCATCAATGCCGTTAGCGGCCAGCAACGGCTGCAGATCCAGCGGCCGGAAACTACGGTAGATGGCAGTCAGATCCGGCGTGGGCCAGTCATAACCGGCCAGCGACAAATCCCAGAAATGCTGATGGGCATCGACGCGCATGGTCATGCTCCGCCGGGCACCGGGGCGGCTTCATGCAACAAGCCGCGGTGTTTGAGCGTTTGCCATAAAGCAGCGGGGATGGCGTGTTCAAACCAGCTGCAGTTTTGCTGCAGTTGGGCCAGCGTTTTGCCGCCAGGAATACAGGTAGCGACGGCCGGATGCGCCAGCGGGAACTGCAAGGCAGCGGCGGGGAGTGCAACGCCAAATTCATCGCACACCGCTTGTAGCGCGGCGACACGCTCCAGCACCCGTGCCGGGGCATCGGCGTAGTTGTATTTGCGGTTGCCGGTCAGCACGCCAGAGTTGAACGGCCCACCCAGGATGATCCCCACACCGCGCGCGACGCAGTTGTCCAGAAAGGGCGAGAGGGTCTGTTGTTCCAGCAAGGTATAGCGGCCGGCCAGCAGGCAGCAATCCAGATCAAACACCTGCATCACGTCATGGACGATTTCCCACTCGTTCACCCCCAGCCCGACGGCGCGGATCTGCCCGCTGCTGCGCAGTTCATCCAGCGCTTGCAAACCACCACCGGCAGTCAACTGGTTGAAGTAATGGTCGTGTTGATCGTGATGCGTGGTGCGGCCGATGTCGTGCACCAACAGGATGTCGATTTGCGCCATGCCCAGCCGCTGCTGGCTGTCTTCATACGAGCGCATGATGCCGCTGTAGCTGTAGTCGTAATGCGGTTCAAACGGCAGCGGGTTCACCCAGCCGTTTTCGTCGCTTTGCGGGTTGCCTGGCTTGAGCAAACGGCCGACTTTGGTCGATAACACGAACTCGCCGCGCACCCGTTGCCGCAACGCGTTGCCAAAACGGTGTTCCGACTTCGTGTAGCCGTAGTAGGGTGCGGTGTCGAAGTACCGCAAGCCGGCATCCCACGCGCCCTCAATGGCAGCGCGGGCGTCTGCTTCGCTGACGTCGTGATACAACCCGGCCAGCGGTGCGCCACCCAGGCCAAAAGCGGTGACTTCAATGCCGCTGCGCCCCAGCACGCGCCGGTCGGTGACTTTCATTGCACCACCTCCGGTGTTGGGGCATCGGCTGTCAACGCAATGCGAGCGTCAGTTGCGTGATCAAACAGGTAGGCCTTGCCCGGCAGCGGCATCACTTGCAAGGTCTGGCCGGACTGCACGTGGATACGATCTCGCACCGTGGCACACAGTTCGGTCTGGCCCAGTTTCATGATCAGGTGCGTGTCTGCGCCGGTGGGCTCGACCACACGAATCGTGGCGTTCAGGCCATGCCCGTCCACCACCTGCAAATGTTCTGGCCGCAGGCCGAGCCACACTTTTTGCCCGGCCGCGCCGACTTCCTGAGTGCTGACTGGCCAGTACTGGCCGTCTTCCAGATCAATCACCGTGCTGCCCGCAGCATGGCGCAAAGTGCCGGGCAAGAAGTTCATGGACGGAGACCCGATGAACCCCGCGACAAACTTGTTGGCCGGATTGTCGTACAACTCCAGCGGCGTGCCGACTTGCTCAATCAGCCCGTCATGCAGCACCACAATGCGGTCGGCCATGGTCATGGCTTCGATCTGATCGTGGGTGACATACACGGACGTGGTTTTGAGTTGCTGATGGAGTGCCTTGATGTCTGCCCGCATTTGCACGCGGAGTTTTGCATCCAGATTGGAGAGCGGCTCATCAAACAAAAACACCTGCGGATCACGCACAATCGCCCGACCCATGGCCACGCGCTGGCGCTGCCCGCCGGATAACTGACGGGGAAAGCGTTCCAGCAAATGAGATAGCCCCAACATGGTCGCGGCCTGATCCAGCCGGTGCTTGATTTCGTCCTCGGGTTGCTTCTTGAGGCGCAGCGCAAAGGTCATGTTTTCGCCAACCGTCATGTGCGGATAGAGCGCGTAATTCTGGAACACCATGGCGATATCGCGATCACGTGGCGGCAAGCCGTTGACCACGCGGTTGCCAATGCGGATCTGCCCGCCGGAGATTTCTTCCAGCCCGGCCAGCATGCGCAACAGCGTGGACTTGCCACAGCCGGACGGCCCGACCAGCACAACGAATTCGCCATCCGCAATGGCCAGATCCACGCCGTGGATGATGGCCGTCTCGCCGTAGCTTTTTTTGACCTGATGCAGTGTTACAGAAGCCATTGGATGTCCCGTTGTCAGATGGTGACGCCGCCGTCGACCGACAGCGCCGCGCCGGTGACAAACTTCGATTCATCGCTGGCCAGATAGACCAGCAAGGGCGAGATATCGTCCACCGTTGCCAGCCGGCCCATAGGCTGGCGGGCAATGAAATCTTTTTCTGCCTGCACCGGGTCTGCCGCGCTGGCAATGCGTCCGCGCAGGGAAGGGGTATCCACCGTACCAGGACAAATACAGTTGCTACGAATACCCTGTTTGACAAAGTCGGCGGCCACCGCCTTGGTAAAACCGATCACGCCTGCCTTGGTGGTGCCGTAGACAAAGCGGTTGGGAAACCCTTTCAGGCTGGATGCCATCGACGCCATGTTGATAATCGAACCACCGCCGTGTTCCAGCATGGCCGGCAAGAACGCGCGGGTGACGCGAAACATGCTACTCAGGTTCAGATCGACACTGAAATCCCAATCGTCCTCACTGCATTGCAGGATGTTGCCGTTGTGGACAAAGCCGGCGCAGTTGAACAACACACTGATGGCGCCGATATCCGCCGCCGCCAGCGCCACTTCTGCGCTATTACGCACGTCCAGCACACGGGTACGGATGCGTGGGTGATCCAGCGTGGAGAGCGCGTCAGCGTTGATATCCGTCGCCCACACCTGCGCACCTTCTTCGGCAAACGCCAGCGCCGCAGCACGGCCCATGCCCTGGCCTGCGGCGGTAATGAAGGCTGTTTTTCCGGCAAGTCTTTGTGTCATGTCGGGCTCTCTGTTAAACCGAACGCAGGGGCAGGCAAGCCGGCCCCAGCGGTTCAAATTGCTTGTAGGTCAGGATGAATTCCTGATGCCCCAAAGCTTCAGATTTACTCGGTGCGCCGTTGGCGACTTCATGGACCAGAGTCACGATCTCGGCACCCAATTCATCCAGCGTCGCCTCACCGTTCAGCAAGCGGCCGGCATTGACGTCCATATCCTCGGCGAGGCGCGCATAGGTCTGCGGGTTGGCGCAAATCTTGATCACCGGGGCAATGGCAGAACCGACTACTGAACCGCGTCCGGTGGTAAAGAGGGTGATGTGCGCACCACAAGCCATCAGTTCGACGATCTCCGCGTTGTCAGAGATATTCGGAAAGCCAAAGCGCACTTCGCCATCGGGCACCACGTCCAGCAAATACAGGCCGCCGGTGGGCGGCACATCGCCTGGTTTGATCAGTCCGACAATCTGGGAGTCACCACTCTTGGCATACGCACCGAGGGATTTTTCTTCCTGCGTGGTCAGGCCACCGTCGGCATTGCCGGGCGCAAAACTACCGTGGCCCAGGGTGGCGTAATAGCGTGCAGCCTTGGCCACGGTACGGACAATTTCATCGCCCAGTTCCGGCGTGGCGGCGCGGCGCTTCATGTGAAATTCACAGCCAACCAGCTCGCCGGTTTCTTCAAAAATACAGGCCGCACCTTCATCAATCAGCTGGTCAAACGCGCGGCCCACTGCCGGGTTGGCGGTAATGCCGCTGGTGCCGTCAGAACCACCGCAAATGGTGGCGACGACCAGTTCATCCCATTGCATCGGCACACGGGGTTGTTCTGCCAGTTGCTCAACGGCCCATTGCACCCATTCCACGCCCTGGGCAATGGTGCTGCGGGTGCCGCCTTTGTCCTGAATAGTGAGCGTATGGACGGGGCGATCCGTCTCCGCGATATGGGCTTCCAGACCACGCTTGTCAAAGCTCTCACAGCCCAAAGACACCAGCAGCACTGCGCCGACATTGGGGTGCGTAGCCAGCTGGCGCATGACTTTGTCGGCGTAGGCATTGGGGTAACAGCCCGGAAAACCAATCAGATGCACCGGCTGCCCGCGAAAATGCTGGGTGATCTCACTGGCGACAAAATGCGCGCACTCCACCAGGTAAGCCACGGCCACCACGTTGCGAATGCCCTTGCGACCATCGCTGCGCAACCAGCCTTGCAAAGGGGCGATGAGTTCAGTGTTGGTGGACATAACTCTGACCTTCCTCAAGCGTGTAGGTGGGCAGGTAATCGCTGGCGAGGTTGTGCGTGTGAATATGTTCGCCCTGGGCAATTGGCTGGGTGGCGCTGCCGATAATGGCGCCGTAGCGCAGCACTTTCTCGCCCGTGGCAATGGCGGTACGTGCCAGCTTGTGACCAATGGCAATGGCGTTCGGCAATGTGACGGCGACACCTTCGACCAACACAGTGTCACCTGCAGCCAGCGGCGCACAGACGATCAGGCAATTGTCTGCCTGGCCGATCAGCAACAGGCGGCGGTCGGTCTGGCTACTCATGCTTTGGCACCTGGATATTGCGGTATCACGGTGTATCTCCAGTCAGCGTATTTGCCTGTCGGCGATAAATTGACTACATCCGTTGTATACTTGGTCCGAAGGTCTATTGGTCTGACCATTGAGCCAAAGATTGGTATGAGACCGACCGCATGTCAAGCGGTTTGTAGTGAAAATTTCTTGGCTACATCGTGTTGCATCGCAATGATTTAATGGCAGAAAAAGCCAGACACAGGGGTGGACTATGACAAACCGGCTGCCGCAGATTGAATCCAGACGGCTGTATCGGCAAATTGCTCAATTGATCCTGCGGCATATCGAGAGCGGCCAGTTTCCGCCGGGCAGTTTGCTGCCTGCAGAGCGCGAACTGGCAGAACAACTCGGCGTGAGCCGCGCATCCGTACGTGAAGCGTTGATCGCGCTGGAAGTGGAAGGACGGGTGTCGGTCAAGGTGGGCAACGGCGTCACGGTGCTGGATAAACCCGCTACCGCTGCACCGGCTGCGACGGATGATGCATCACAACAAAATGGCTGGCCGGATGTCGGCCCGCTGGAGTTGCTGGAAGCGCGCATTCTGGTGGAATGCGAAACCGCTGCGCTGGCCGCCAAACGCGCGACGCAACCCGACATCGATATTCTGGAAGCCATGCTGGGCGAAATTGCCGACGAGCACCGGCGTTTACACCACATCCAGCCTGCCGATCGTCGGTTTCACATGAAGATTGCAGAGATGAGCGGTAACCAGGCCCTGGTGCATTTGATCGCCCAATTATGGGATCAGCGTGCCAGCCCGGTGTTTGCGCGCTTTGAAGATCACTTCGTCACGCAGCGTTTGTTTGAAGATACAAGCCAGGATCACCGGCGCATTCTGGATGCCATTATCCAGCGCGACAGCACCGCTGCGCGCACCGCCATGCGCCGACATTTAAGCGATGTGCGCAAGGCATTCTTGCGCGGATTGTCTGGCGTGCCGGGGCAGGGCACGATGGATGCGAATGACTGATTGCCCGCCCGCGCGTTATCCTGCCGGTCTTGTGTTTGCAGGTGTTCTGGTATGTCTGATGTGATCCACGTGGCCATCATTGCCGTTATCCGCGATGGTCTGATGCTGTGCGTGCGCAAGCGTGGCACACAGCGTTTCATGCTGCCTGGCGGCAAACCCGAAACGGGTGAAACCGCCGTGCAATGCCTGACACGGGAAATCTTTGAAGAGCTGCAATGCAACGTTGATGTAGCCAGTTTGCAGCCGCTGGGGCGATTTGAAGCGGCTGCCGCCAACGAGGCTGGCCGGCGTGTGCGGGCAGACGCTTTTGTCGGTGAAATCACCGGGTCTTTGCACCTGACCGCTGAAATTGAAGAATATCGCTGGCTACCGTATCCGGCCCGTGCGATGTACCGCTGGCACCTTTGCTGACAGAAGGCCCTCTGCTGGATTTATTGCGCGCTACGGCCTGATGGTATTGCGACGCTGCGTGCGGACAACGCTTTCTGCCAGACTGACACATTGATTCTGGTCAGGGGGCAGCATGCAGGTTTTTCTGATAGGCACCAACCATCTATCCGACACGCACAACGTGATGGTGCAGCAACTGACCGGTGTATTGCAGCAGTTGCAGCCCGCGCGTGTACTGCTGGAAATCCGCCCGGCTGATCTGGCCAACCCTGATGCATATCCTGGCCGTTACGCGCCGGAAATGGCCATGCTGGCCCAGGGCTACGCCGCCATCGCACATGGTTTTGACTGGCTGGGCGAGGGAGATGAACACGCTGTTGCGGCCATCCTGGCTGAGCAGCAAAGCGCAAAGCTTGTCAGAACGATTGGGTGGGGCAGATCTACCACCTGCTGGTCAGGCGTTTTATACACGGTACAACACCGCGTTGGCGCCATTTCTGGAAGGCAATGACCTGTTCGCCATGAACAGCCCGCAGGCGCTACAGATTGCCGGGCAATGGATTACGTTTTACGACTGGTGCACGGGTGCATTTGCGCCACTGGCCCAGTTTTATCAGCAGCGGGCTTTGCGCATCAATCAGGCCATCGTGGCGCGGGTTGCCGAAGTGGCCGCACAGCCAGGGCGCCTGGCGGTGGTGATCGGGCTATCGCATGTGCTGCGCGTGCAAGTTGCGTTACGCCAGCATCTGCCCGGAGTCACCGTGCATTTGCTGGCGGATATGGTGCCACCGGGCTAGATTGTCACGCCGTAGTCAGTCGGTTCTGCAACGCAGTGCAAGTCTCCCCGATGGGCGCGCGGATGATGACCTCAAAGAACCGGTCCAGCCGGGTATCAGAGAGGTTGATCAGTGCGCACGGTACGTTGAACCGTGCCGCCTCAACCGGGATCATGTTCACCGGGCCGACTTCCAGTGATGAGCCCATGACCAGCACCAGATCGGCATTCACGGCCAGATCAAAAGCACGCTCGATCAATGGCACGGCCTCGCCATACAACACTACGTCCGGCTTGATCACCTGTTGGCAATTGCGGCACAACGGCACCGCATGTTGCTGCACCCAGGCCAGATCATGTTGCGTGCCGCAAGAGAGGCAACTGGCGCCCATCAGGCTGCCGTGCATTTCCAGTACTTCAGCGCTGCCTGCCTTGTGATGCAGGCCGTCGATATTCTGGGTCAGCACGCTGATGCGCTTGCCTTGTTGCTCTAACCAGGCCAGAAAACGGTGGCCGGCGTTCGGTTCATACTGGCCTGCCAGCTTGAGTTTGAAGATGTCCCGGAATGCATCCCAGAAGCCATCCGGGCAATCCAGAAAGTAATCAATCGACACCACTTCAGCAAAGCTGCGGTTCTGTGTGAACAAACCATTAGCGGAACGAAAATCCGGAATGCCTGATTCAGTGCTCATCCCCGCGCCGGAAAGCACGGCGATGTGGTTGGCGTTCTTGATCAGGCGGGTGAGGTGTTCTAGCTGGTCCATGGCGGCGGCAATACATCGAGCAGATCAAAACGTCAGTGTGCCAAATCAATCAGGCGCTGCAAACGCAAACCGACCAAATTCAAACGCCAGGCTAAGGCCGCACCCCAATTGGTGAGCCGCACCGATGTGTGAAATGCTGCGCCCATACATGAGATCAACAACAAGGCACGAACATGGCTCGCCCCAATGCACTTCTGAACATGTGGCAAAAATTCTCTGGCCTGCCAGCGGGCAAATGGTTGTTTTCCCGGCTGGTTTGCTTCAAGGCGCCTTACTTTGCCTCGATCAGCCCGCGCTTTGATGTGCTAGAGGCCGGCCGGGCTCAGGTGTCCATCACAAAGCGCCGCAAGGTGCAGAACCACATTGGCACCGTTCACGCCATTGCCATGTGCAATATGGCAGAACTGGCTGCGGGCACCATGACGGACGTGACTATTCCATCCAGCCATCGCTGGATTCCCAAAGGCATGACGGTGGAGTACGTCAAAAAAGCCGAAACCAGCCTGCGTGCCATTGCCACTGTGGATACACCAGCTGATTGGGGTACCGGTATCAACCTGCCTGTGCAGGTCGAAGTGCTCGATACCAACGACCAGATCGTGCTGCTGGCCACGGTCACCATGTGGGTTTCGGCAAAGAAGGCCTGATCGGGCGCGGTAAGCGCTAAAATGGCGGGCTGCAACTCCTTGTACAGCACCCGCCATGACCGACTCCCACATCATTCTTGCTGACACCCGCCGCTGGCTGGAACGCGCCATCATCGGCCTGAACCTGTGCCCGTTTGCCAAGGCCGTGCATGTCAAACAGCAGATCCGCTACGTGATCAGTGAAGCCACTGCGGCTGATGCGGCGGAGGGCGATCTGGAGCTGGCACTGCTGGAACTCAACGATGCTGATCCATCAGACGTGGACACCACTCTGGTGATCTTTCCGCAGGCGTTTGCGGACTTTCTGGATTTCAACGATTTCATCCATCAGGCCGATGCGTTGGTGGACATGATGGGTTTTCGCGGCAAGTATCAACTGGCCAGTTTTCACCCGCAGTACCAGTTTGCCGGCACCGGCGCGGATGACATTGAGAACTACACCAACCGCGCGCCGTATCCGATTCTGCATTTGATTCGCGAAGCCAGCATTGAACGCGCCGTGGCGGCGTTTCCGGATGCCTCGGTCATCTTTGAGCGCAATATGGAAACCATGCGGCGCATCGGGCTGGAGGGCTGGAAGAAATTAATGAGCGAGGGGTGAAGCGTTTACTTGTCTTTCAGGTACAACCCATCATCAAACGTCGCGACCCATTGCGGGAAATACACCACCAGCAAGGTCATGACAATGCCGGTGATAAACGCTTCTGGCCAGCCCATCAAGAAGTAATACGGCAGTTGTTCATCGGCCAGAAAGCCAAAGTCATACACGCCAGCCAGCGCGAGTAACCCGCAGGTCAACAGGCCTACCAGCCACATCGACAGCGCACCCGCGGCAAAACTGTTCACGAAAATGTACGTGAAGTAGTTGAGCGGCATTTTGTTTTGGGCAAAGCGCAGTAGCTGCCATGTCAACGTGGTGGGCACGGCCGCGACGATCAGCCAGGACAAACCCAGGCTGGCCCAGTTGCCATGGCCGTCGTAAATGTCTGCCGCCAGTGCCACAGCCAACCCAAGCCGGGCACGATCTGGCCCTGCAATCAGGGTCAGCGCTGCTGCGCCGATCAAATGAAAAGCCAGCCCCGGTTGCAGGCTGGCTTTCATCTGCCATGCCATCAGCACGACGACAATCCCGCCAAACCAGCAGGTCATTTCGGCTTGTGGCAGTTTCAACCAGGGAACCCGCACTGCGGAACGGATGAGCAGCGCGCCCGCGACCAGCCAGGCCGCGACCAGCCAGGATTGCGGAAAGTGGGCGGCGACGAGGTTCATGGCCGCGATGACGTCACATCAAGCGGATGCGCCATTCACGATCAACCAGATCGGCCAGTTGCGTCAGCCGGCCATGAAAGAAATGCCCCACACCTGGTACGACGATCACCGGCAGTTGTTGCGGGCGTGCCCAATCGAACACGCGGTGCAGGTCGACGACTTCGTCCTGTTCGCCATGAATGATGATGGTGTCGGCTGGCACATCGGGGAAGGCCTGGCGCGTGACTGAAGGGCCAATCAGGATCATGCCCTGGACTTCATCATCGGTCAGGCGCTGGCGAAATTGCGATTGCACATAGGTGCCGAAAGAGAACCCGGACAACACAAGACCGGCAACGCCCGGGTTTTCTGCCCGCGCATGTGCCAGCACGGCAGCCATGTCGTTGGGTTCTTCTTTACCGTAAGCATGCTCACCCTCAGAGTGACCCACGCCGCGCAGGTTAGGGCAGTAGGCCACGTAACCCAGGCGGGAGAGCGTCTTGGCCAGGGTGGTAACGATCTTGTTGGTGAACGTGCCGCCTTCGAGTGGGTTGGGGTGGGCGACCAGGGCAATGCCACGGGTTTCGGGCAGGGCAGATTCCAGTTTCAGGCATTCCAGCTGACCTGCCGGGCCGGTGATGCTGATGGTTTCGAAGGTGGGGGCTTTGCGGGGGCTGTTCATTTTTCTGGCTGCACCGGGGCACGGGGGAGGGTTGTATTTTAGCCTGGGGATCTGGTGGTTTGCTTGGGTGGCTTAAACCGGGACCCTCGTTGGCGCCGGACAGCGTAGTCATTTCTGACCGATGCCAGACCGAGAGGGTCCCAAAATCACACCAGTTTTATATCCACCGGCTTCACGCCCGGAAAAACCGCCTCCACCTGCTGCCCGTTAAACCCGTACATATGCGTGAACATGCCGCCGAGCATGGCGCGGTAGTCGTTCAGCACTGGCCAGTCACGGTTCTGGAACAGTTTGGGGATAGAAACTTCCTGCTGCTCACCCGCAATTTGTCCGCCATGGATGCCGCCACCCAGCACCCAGTACACGCTGCCATGGCCGTGGTCGGTGCCTTTGTTGCCATTCTCGCGGAAGGTACGGCCGAATTCAGAGACCACCACCACCACGGTTTTTGACCAGGCATCGCCGGATTCCTGCGCGAATGCCGCCAGACCCTTGCCCAGATTATTGAGATTGGCAGCGAGTGCGCCGTTGGTATTGCCCTGATTCACGTGCGTGTCCCAGCCGCCGACGTCCACAAACCCTAGCCGATATTGCTCGCGCATCAAGCGGCCCATGCGGCGGGCCTGGTCTTCAAAACCACGTGTAGAGACGGCCCCACGGTTGGCGGCGGTCATTTCGTCTTGCAGCATTTTGGCGACGCCCTGCCGCAGATCCAGCCCTTCTTTTACTTGCGGGCCCAGCGGATGATTGTCGTACATCGCCGCCAGGAGTTTTGATTGCCGGTCATCAAACGGCGCGCGATTGGCGTCTTGCAAAGCCACATTGGGAATGCTGATCGGGCCGGCGCAACAGACGGGCAATGTGCCGGTGAAAGAGATAGCCGGCACGCCCTGGATTTGCTGGGCCAGGCGGTTCATGAAACCACTTTGGTAATTGCGATGGCCGCTGGTGGGCTGGCCCAGTTCAATGCTGTCTTGAGTCTCGAAATGACTGCGGGTCAGATCATCCGTCCCGGCAAAAGGCACGAAGGCGATTTCTGAACGTTGCCACAACGGGTAGAGCGAGTCTTTCAACGCCGGGTGCAGGCCCCAATCGTTGCTCAGTGGCAGGGCGTCGGTTTTGCTGATGGCAATATTGGGGCGCACGCTGTAATAGTCGGCGCTGCTCACCGGTACCAGCAAACTGGTGGCGTCATAGCCACCGCGTAAAAACACCAGCAAAAAGCGGGTGTCCGTATTGCTGGTTGCGGCAAACAGCTTGCCTGACCAGGTCAGCGTACTGGCAGCCGCACCGGCTCCCAGCCATTGCAAAAGACGGCGGCGGTCGGCCTGAAACTCATCGTGGTGATCAGTCATACATGAACTCCGGAGACGAGAGCAGCAGCATGTTCCATTCCTGCTGCGAGTTAGCCTGAGACAGCGCGTTGCGCGTATTGGCGGTGACGTAGGGGTCGAACACCTGGTAGTACAGCCGATTGGTCAGCATGGGAAAGCCGCTGCCTTTGGTGCCATCCTGCAGGTCAAACAATCCGGCATTGCCAGAACCAATGGCACGGGCAATTTCAAAGCGTTTGACCAACTGGCCAGAACTGGACCAGGCCTCTGCTGTCAGTGGGTAGCCATCGGGCGTGAGCCGGCCATAAAGGGGCTCGCCCAAGCCGTACAGCCAGTTGATTTCAGGGCGCAGATTGGTGATCTGGCGGCCGTCATACGCGAGGCGCAAGGCACTCAGCGTGTAGGCCATCGGGTCTTTGAATTGCTGACCCAAAGAAGCGTTGAAATTCCGGCTTGTCAGCAACGTTTTGAGTACCGCGGCTATATCGCCATCGGTACGTTGCCAGGTCCGCGCCATGTCATCGACCACGCTCTCTGGCGGCGTTTGTGCCATGAAGTATGTTGCGATCCGGCGGCTGACAAAGTGCGCGGTGGCGCTCTGGCTGGCCAGAAGCGCGGCCACCTGGTTGATCTCGGCAAAGCCTCTGCCGGCAATGTTCTGTCCGAGGAATGTCTTGTTGCCGAAGTCATGCCGCTGCGGGTTGAACTCAAACGCGCCATCGCGCACCAGCAAGGGCATCAAGTCTGGCTTCACCCGGGGGTTGTCAGCGTTGTAGTTCACCCCCAGGCCCGTGAGGATGCGCGCCAGTTCTTGTACATCTTGCTGGCTGTAACCGCTGCCCACGCCCATGGTGTGAAGTTCCATGATTTCGCGGGCGTAGTTTTCATTGATGCGGCCGACAGCATTCTGGGCGTTATCCAGATACACCAGCATGGCGGGACTCTCCATGGTCGCTGTCAACAGATCGCGAAAGTGGCCCAACGCATGCGGCCTGATGGCGCTTTCTTCGTAATCCGGAATGAGCGTGCGCAGATTGTTTTTGCCACCAAACACGCTGAAATGGTTCAGCCAGAACCAGGTCATGCGCTCTTGCAACTGATCGGGTGAATACAGCGCACGCAGCAAATGGCGCTGCATGGCCTGGTTGAGGGTGCTGTTACCTAGCTCGTTACGCGCTTTTTGCAGTGTTTGTTTGTCATCGTCCGTTGCCGCATTCTTTTGTTGCTCGTTCAGCATGCGGTACTGTGCTTCGTAGTTCAGTGGCGTTTGACGGGTGATATCCAGCACGGCGATTTGTTGTTTGACGGCGGCAGGAAGGCGCTCATCGCCTTGCGGGTGCAGTTGTTCATCCAGGTAGCCGTTGCGGCCTAGTTGATGAAAGCGGGCGACGGTGGCGGCATCCACGCCCCAGGTTACCCGTTGCAGCCAGTCCAGATCGGGCTGCGACAGCGTGATGCCGGCATCGGCAGCCAGCACCGGGCCGCTGATGAGCGCAAGGGCAAGTGCCAGCGAAGGCAACGGGTGGGTCAAGGGCATGGATCGATATCCTTGCAAAACCTGGGATGAGCGCTTGTTTTATGCCTGTTCAACGTATTTACCCGATAGTGCGATGACCAGCGCCTGTAACCATGCGTATGTACAGTTGTCGATTTCCCCGTCCGGCAGGGCTGGTGCGGCGCAACAACGGGCTGCCAACCCGCATCTACAATAAGAACGCCATCTCGCCAGCGCCTTTACACATTTTTTACTTTTGGCTAACCCTGGCTTAAGTCAATTTCCGGCAGACTTGCCGCCGTGGCTGTTTGTTACGTTGGAGCAGGAGGGGTGTGACGGGATCGTGCACAGATGCTGACGTTGAAACAGCGGCCCGCGCAAATTCATCCGCCAGTTGCCTGTGTTCCAGCCCCAGGCGGTGGCCCGACAAGACCTGACCGATCAGCCGTACCGGATAAAAACTGGATTTCCCATGTCTGCAGACCCGCATCAGCCCGCTTCCGTTTCTTATGATCCCACTCCGCGTCGCCGCCGCGTCTGGCCCTGGCTCCTGGCAGGTGTCGTCGTGATTGTTGCTGGCGGTTATTTCATTATGCATGCCAAACCCGGCGCGGCTGCGCAGGCCGGTGGTGGACGCCGCGGTGGCATGGGCCCCGGTGGCGCGCCCATGCCGGTGCAGGCACGCAAGGTGATCGCAGGCGACCTGAACGTTTACTTGACTGGCCTGGGTACGGTCACACCAGCCAATAACGTTACCGTGCACAGCCGTGTGGATGGCCTGTTGCAGAAGGTGTTCTTTACCGAAGGCCAGGTTGTGAAAGAAGGGCAGGTGCTGGCCCAGATTGACCCCGCGCCGTTTGCGGTGGCCGTCGCGCAGGCCGAGGGTCAACTGGTGCGCGATCAGGCCCAGTTGTTGGGAGCGCAACAGGATTTGACCCGTTATCAGACGCTGCTGACGCAAGAGTCCATCAGCAAGCAACAGGTTGATCAGCAAACTGCACTGGTCAAGCAGTATCAGGGCACAGTAAAAGCCGATCAGGCTGCCGTGGATAGCGCCAGACTGCAGCTGTCCTACACCCGTGTAACCGCACCGGCGCCGGGGCGCGTTGGTTTGCGGCAGGTTGATCCAGGCAACATGATTCACGCCACCGATACCAACGGCCTGGTGATCATCAACCAGGTTACGCCTATCTCCGTACTGTTTACGATTCCGGAAACCACGCTTCCGGGCGTGCTGGCACAACTGAACAAGGGCAACACGCTGGCAGTGGATGCGTTTGATCGTGGCCAGCAAATCAAACTGGCCAGCGGCAAGCTACTCACGGTAGATAACCAGATTGATACCACCACGGGCACGCTCAAACTCAAGGCCTCGTTTGCCAATGAAAATGGTTCGCTCTTCCCCAATCAGTTTGTGAACGCCCGTTTGCTGGTCGAAACCCGGCATGACGCCACCCTGATCCCGAGCGCTGCGGTACAGCGCGGTACCAGCGGCACGTTTGTGTTTGTGGTGGGGCAGGATCAAGCGGTAGAAGCACGGCCGATCAAGCTGGGTCCGGTGGACGGCGAAAACGTTGGCGTCGAATCTGGCCTGAAGCCCGGTGAGGTGGTGGTGATTGATGGCGGTGACAAGCTCAAGGATGGTTCGCAAGTTGAGGTGATCTCGCCCAATGCCAGCGGTGTGGCCAGTATGAAGCCCCATGCCCGCAATGGCAGCTGGGCACACGGCAAACGTGCCAGCGGTGCAAGTGGCGCCTGGCGACACAAGCAAAGCCAGAGTCAGGAGTAACGACCATGCCCGGATACCTGTACCCACAGCGTGATCCGGGCTTCGCTGTGCTTGCCATGCTGCCCCTGGGCCTGTTCGAGAATTCCGTATGAATCCATCACGTTTGTTTATCTTGCGCCCTGTGGCCACCAGTTTGTTGATGGTTGCCATCTTGCTGGCCGGCCTTGTGGCCATGCGCTTTTTGCCGATTTCCGCTTTGCCGGAGGTCGACTACCCGACCATCCAGGTGGTCACGCTGTATCCCGGGGCCAGCCCGGATGTCACGACGTCGTCCATTACCGCACCGCTGGAACGCCAGTTTGGCCAGATGCCTGGCCTCTCCCAGATGTCCTCCGTGAACTCAGGTGGTGCATCGGTCATTACGCTGCAGTTTGATCTCTCGCTGGGGCTGGACGTCGCGGAGCAAGAAGTCCAGGCCGCCATCAATGCCGCCAGTAACTTGCTGCCCACTGATCTGCCCATGCCGCCGATCTACAGCAAGGTGAATCCGGCTGATACGCCGATCATGACGCTGGCGATTACCAGCGGCACCATGACGCTACCCAAGGTCGAAGACCTGGTGGATACCCGTCTGGCACAGAAAATCTCGCAAGTTCCGGGCGTCGGTCTGGTCAGTTTGTCTGGCGGCCAACGCCCGGCTGTACGCATTCAGGCCAATCCTAGGCAACTGGCGTCGTATGGTCTCAATATTGAGGACGTGCGGACTGCCATCAGCAATGCCAATACCAATCAGGCCAAGGGTAGTTTTGATGGCCCGATGCGTGCTTCCACCATTGATGCAAACGACCAGCTGAAGAACGCTGCCGAATACAACAGCCTTGTGTTGGCCTACAAGAATGGGGCAGCGATCCGGTTATCGGATGTGGCGACGATCGTGGATGGCGCAGAGAACTCGCGCCTTGCCGCCTGGGCCAACGACAAACCGGCCATTTTGTTGAACATCCAGCGTCAGCCAGGCGCCAACGTTATTCAGGTCGTCAACAATATCAAAAAGCTGTTGCCCAGCTTGCAGGCCACGTTGCCGGGCGCGGTAGAGGTACAGATTCTGACCGATCGCACGACCACCATTCGCGCCTCGGTCACCGACACTGTCTATGAATTGCTGCTGGCCATCGTGCTCGTGGTGCTGGTGATCTTTGTATTCCTGCGCAATGTCTCTGCGACGGTCATCCCCAGTGTGGCGGTACCGCTGTCGCTGGTCGGCACGTTTGGCGTGATGTACATGTGCGGGTTCTCGATCAACAACCTGACGTTGATGGCGCTGACCATTGCCACGGGTTTTGTGGTCGACGACGCCATTGTCATGATCGAGAACATTGCGCGGTATATCGAAGAGGGTGAGGAACCCATGACGGCTGCGCTCAAGGGCGCAGAGCAGATTGGCTTTACGATTATCTCGCTGACGTTCTCGCTGATCGCGGTATTGATTCCGCTGTTGTTCATGGGCGATGTGGTTGGCCGGTTGTTCCGGGAGTTCGCCATTACGCTGGCGGTGTCGATTCTGATCTCCGCCGTGGTATCGCTGACGCTGACGCCCATGATGTGCGCGCGTTTGCTCAAGCACGTACCGGAAGAAAAACAAGGCCGGTTCTATCACGGCGTTGGTGCGTTTTTTGATCGTGTGATTGCGCAGTACGGCAGGTGGTTGACCTGGGTACTGGATCGGCAGCGCCTGACGCTGGCGGTTGCTGTCGGTACGGTGGTGCTGACCGGCCTGTTGTATGTGTTCGTCCCCAAGGGGTTTTTCCCGGTGCAAGACACTGGCGTGATCCAGGGTATTTCAGATGCGTCGCAGTCAGTTTCGTTTGAAGCCATGTCGGCCCGGCAGCAACAACTGGCTGATGTGATTCTGAAAGATCCGGATGTGGATTCGCTGACGTCGTTTATTGGTGTCGATGGCACCAACGCCACGCTGAACAGCGGCCGCATGCTGATCAACCTCAAACCGCATGATCAGCGCTCGTCGTCGGCCAGCGAGATTATTCGTCGCCTGCAACCAGAAGTGGCCAAGGTGCAGGGGATTTCGCTCTTCATGCAGCCCGTGCAGGATTTGACGATTGAAGACCGCGTGGCACGCACGCAATACCAGTTCACGCTGCAAACGGCGGATATCAACGAGCTTTCTACCTGGGTGCCCAAGCTGGTCGACAAATTGTCGGCACTGCCGCAACTGGCGGATGTCGCCAGCGATATGCAGGACAAAGGTTTGCAAGCCTATGTCGATATTGATCGCGATGCTGCCGGGCGCCTTGGCATTACCCCCGCCGCGATTGATAACGCGCTGTACAGCGCCTATGGCCAGCGCATGGTCTCGACCATCTACACGCAAGCCAACCAGTACCGCGTGATTCTGGAGGCGTCGCCAGATCAGGCCATTGGCCCGCAATCACTCAATGATTTGCACGTTGCGGGTACCAACGATGTGCAGGTGCCATTGTCGGCTGTTGCGCGCGTGGTGGAGCAGAACACACCGCTGGTGATCAACCATCTGGCGCAGTTCCCGTCCGCCACCGTGTCATTTAACCTCGCTTCGGGCGCATCGTTGGGCGAGGCGGTACAGATGATCGACCAGGCCGAGAAAGAAATCGGCATGCCGATTTCCATCGCCACCAGCTATCAAGGCGCAGCGCTGGCCTTCCGTGCGGCGCTCTCCAATGAGTTGTGGCTGATTCTGGCTGCCATCGTGACCATGTACATCGTGCTGGGCGCGCTCTACGAGAGTTACATTCACCCGATCACCATTCTCTCGACACTGCCATCGGCCGGGATCGGCGCGCTGCTGGCGCTGCTGCTGGCGCGCACAGACCTCTCAGTCATTGCCATCATCGGTATTGTGCTGCTGATTGGTATCGTCAAGAAAAACGCCATCATGATGATCGACTTTGCCCTGCAGGCAGAGCGCGATGAAGGCAAGGCCCCGCGTGAGGCCATTTACCAGGCATGTCTGTTGCGATTCCGTCCGATTCTGATGACAACCATGGCCGCTTTGCTGGGGGCCTTGCCGCTGATGCTGGGTACCGGCGTGGGTGCAGAATTGCGTCACCCGCTGGGCGTGACCATGGTCGGCGGTCTGCTGGTCAGCCAGTTGCTCACACTGTTTACCACCCCGGTGATTTACCTGTGGTTTGATCGTGTCAGTGGCCGTTTCCGCGACTGGAAGGCCCGCCGTAATGGCCAGGTGCCGACGCCTTCGACGGACGTGCGCTGATGAGCTTTTCTGCAACTTTCATCAAGCGGCCCGTCGCGACCACTCTGTTGACGTTTGGCATTGCGCTGGCGGGTATCGTCTCGTTCATGTTGTTGCCGGTATCGCCGCTGCCGCAGGTGGATTACCCGACGATCTCTGTCTCAGCCAGCTTGCCGGGTGCCTCACCCGATACCATGGCCGCCACGGTGGCCACACCGCTGGAACGCGCGCTGGGTCGCATTGCCGGCGTGACGGAAATGACGTCATCCAGTTCGCTGGGTTCCTCGCGCATTACTTTGCAGTTTGATCTGGACCGCGATATCAACGGCGCTGCGCGGGATGTGCAAGCGGCCATCAATGCCGCGCGCAGCCTGTTGCCCACGGGCATGCCCAGTAATCCGACCTATCGCAAGGTCAATCCGGCCGATGCGCCGATCATGATCCTGGCGCTGACGTCCAAAACCATGAGTCAGGGGCAGATGTATGACGCGGCCTCGACCATTCTGGCGCAGAAGCTCTCGCAAATTGACGGGGTAGGGCAGGTGGATGTCGGGGGCAGTTCTTTGCCGGCCGTGCGCGTAGAACTCAATCCGACCCAACTGAACCAGTATGGGGTGTCGCTGGAAACCGTCCGGACCACGCTGGCGGCAGCCAACGCCAACCGGCCCAAGGGTTTTGCCGAGGACGGTGATCGTCACTGGCAGATCTACGCCAGTGATCAAGCCAAAACCGCCAAAGAATATTTGCCGCTGATCATCAGCTACAAAAATGGCAATGCGGTACGGTTGTCTGATGTGGCTGAGGTCAAAGACTCGGTCCAGGATGTACGCAATGCCGGTTCGGCGAATGGCAAACCGTCGGTGCTGTTGATTCTGCGGCGGCAGCCAGGCGCCAACATCATCGAGACAGTGGATCGGGTTTACAAGGAGCTGCCACGACTGGAAGCGCAGATCCCCGCTGCGATTCAGGTCGATGTCGCACTGGACCGTACGCCAACGATCCGCGCGTCACTCAATGAGGTTGAACGCACGCTGGTGATCTCGGTCATCCTGGTGATCCTGGTGGTGTTCCTGTTTCTGCGTAATGGCCGGGCGACGCTGATCCCGGCGGTTGCGGTGCCGGTGTCGCTGATTGCGACCTTTGCCGCCATGTATCTGTGCGGTTTCAGCCTGAACAACCTCTCTTTGATGGCGTTGACGATTGCCACAGGCTTTGTGGTTGATGACGCGATCGTGGTGCTGGAGAACGTCTCAAGGCATATCGAAGAAGGTATGAAGCCGTTCCAGGCAGCCATGGCGGGCGCCAGCGAGGTGGGCTTTACCGTCATCAGTATGAGTATTTCGCTGGTTGCTGTGTTTATCCCGATCCTGATGATGGGCGGGATTATCGGCCGCTTGTTCCGCGAGTTTGCGGTGACACTATCGGTGGCGATTCTGGTGTCGCTGATTGTCTCGCTGACCACGACACCGATGATGTGCTCGCGCCTGTTGCGGCCTGAGCGCAAAACACATGGCCGTTTGTATCGCTGGAGTGAAGCCGTGTTCAACGGCATGCAAAAGGGCTACAGCCGTTCATTGGCGTGGGTGCTGCGTCATGGCCCGCTGACCATGCTCATCCTGTTGATCACGATCATCCTGAATATTTATCTGTATATCGTCATCCCCAAAGGCTTTTTTCCGCAGCAGGATACGGGCCGCATCATTGGTAATGTACAAGCGGATCAGAGCATTTCGTTCCAGGCCATGCGCCAGAAAGTGTCTGATTTTGTCGAGATTGTGAAGAGCGATCCGGCGGTGGACGTGGTGACCGCCTATACCGGCGGTGGCCAGCGTAATAGCGGTTTCATGTTTGTCTCACTCAAGCCGTTGAGTGAACGCAAGATATCCGCCGATGCGGTCATTGCGCGTCTGCGCGGCAAGCTGGCCAATGAGCCCGGTGCACAGCTGTTTTTGCAATCGGTTCAGGATATCCGCGTGGGTGGGCGTAGTTCCAATGCACAGTATCAGTACACCTTGCAGGCTGATGATCTGGCCGTACTGCGTGAATGGCAGCCCAAGATCCAGGCGGCACTCGCTAACGTTGACATCCTGAAAGACGTCAACACCGATCAGCAAGACAAGGGCCTGCAGACCACGCTGTCTTTGAACCGCGACGCAATGGCACGCCTTGGTTTGACGGTGACTCAGGTCGATCAGGTGCTCAATGACGCGTTTGGCCAGCGACAGGTCTCCACCATTTACCAGCCGCTGAACCAGTATCACGTGGTGATGGAAGTCGCCCCGCAATACTGGCAAAGCCCGGAAGCGCTTAAAAACATCTACATCATTACGTCTGCCGGTGCGCAGGTGCCTCTCTCGACCATTGCCACCTATGGCCCGACGTTTACGCCATTGGCGGTCAACCATCAGGGTGAGTTTGTCGCGGCGACGATCTCGTTCAACCTGGACCCGGGCACGTCTTTGTCTGAAGCGCAGGCGGCCATTGAAGACGCCATGAACCGACTGAGTGTCCCCACGTCGATTCACGGCAGCTTTGCCGGTAGTGCGGCGGCCTTTCAGCAATCGCAGAATTCGCAGCCCTTGCTGATTCTGGCGGCCATCATCGCGGTCTATATCGTGCTGGGTATTTTGTATGAGAGCTACGTCCACCCGATCACGATTCTTTCCACGCTGCCTTCGGCCGGTGTGGGGGCGTTGCTGGCACTCATGCTGTTCAAGACGCAGTTCACCATCGTGGCCTTGATTGGCGTGCTTTTGTTGATTGGTATCGTCAAGAAAAACGCCATCATGATGATCGACTTTGCGCTGGAGGCAGAGCGCAAGCAGGGCATGAAATCGCGCGATGCGATCTACCACGCCTGCTTGTTGCGCTTCCGGCCGATCATGATGACCACCATGGCGGCCATTCTCGGGGCCATCCCGCTGGCCCTGGGCCAGGGCGATGGCGCCGAACTGCGTCAGCCGTTAGGGATTTCAATCGTTGGTGGTCTTGTGGTCAGCCAGGTGCTGACGCTGTACACCACCCCTGTCATGTATTTGTACCTGGATCGTTTCCGCTTTTGGTGTCTGCGCCGTTTGGGCCGGACCGAAGCTCAAACGACGTTTGACGCGCAAAGTGGCGCAGGAGCCCGCTAAATGAAACGCAATCTGACACTGACCCTGATGACCTTCGCCATGGTGGCTTCGCTCTCTGGTTGCGCGGTGGGGCCTGATTATAAAGGTGCGCCGCAGATCGACGCCGGCACGGCATTCAAGGAAGCCCAAGGCTTCAAACAGGCCAACCCGCAAGACCTGGCCCCGCGCGGCAAGTGGTGGGAGGCCTACAACGACAGCACGCTCAATGGTTTGATCGATCAGGTACAAGTCACCAACCAGACGGTCAAACAGTTTGAAGCGCAATATCGCCAGGCCCGGGCCGCTGGCGAAGTTGCCCGCGCCGCGTACTGGCCCACCCTGGGGCTGGATCTCTCTGCTTCGCGCAGTCAGAGCAACACCAGCACGGTGAGCGGTACCGGCGGCTCGCAAGCCACCGTACAGCGCAGTG
This sequence comes from Silvimonas amylolytica, assembly GCF_014645555.1. GTDB lineage: Bacteria > Pseudomonadota > Gammaproteobacteria > Burkholderiales > Chitinibacteraceae > Silvimonas > Silvimonas amylolytica. The sequence continues at coordinate 450,087 of NZ_BMLY01000003.1, forward strand.
CTGTGAAGAACAATTATGGTGCAATCCTTAATGCCAGCTGGGAGCCGGATATCTGGGGGAAGGTGCGTCGCCAGGTGGAAGCCCAGGATGCCAACACGCAAGCTGTCGCAGCCAATCTGGCTGCAGCGTTGTTATCGGCGCAAGCCACGTTGGCCCAGGACTACTTCCAGCTGCGCGTGATTGATGCCCAGAAGGTATTGCTGACCCAGACTGTTGATGCTTACCAGAAATCGCTGACGCTGACGCAGAACCAGTACAAGGCCGGTATCGTGACCCGTGCGGATGTCGCCCAGGCGCAGACTCAGCTGTTGACTGCGCAGGCATCGCTGACGGATCTGGGTGTCTCACGCGCCCAGCTTGAACATGCCATTGCCATCCTGATCGGCAAGGCACCGGCTAACTTCAGCCTGCCAGAGCAATCTGCCCTGACCGCTACATTGCCGGATGTCCCGGCCGGCGTGCCGTCTGACCTTTTGCAACGGCGCCCGGATATCGCCTCAGCAGAACGCGCTGTCGCACAGGCCAATGCCAACGTCGGTGTCGCTACTGCGGCGATGTACCCGGCGCTGACACTGTCTGGCTCGGGTGGCTATCAAGGCAATGAGTGGGGCAATCTGTTCGACCTGCCTAACCGGATCTGGTCACTGGGTGCAGGCCTGACCCAGCCGTTGTTTGAGGGCGGCCTGCTGAAGGCTGGACAGCAAGAAGCCGAAGCCCAGTACGATGCCACTGTTGCCGAATACCGCCAGACTGTTCTGGGTGGTTTGCAAGAGGTGGAAGACAACCTGGCTGCCCTGCGCATTTTGCAAGATGAGGCCCAGACCCAGGATCTGGCCGTGAAGGCCGCGCAGGACTCCGCCAATCTGGCGCTCAACCAGTACAAAGCCGGCACCGCAACCTATGTCAATGTTGCGACGACGCAAGCCTCTTTACTGAGTGCCGAACGCAGCGCGCTGGATGTCCAGCAACGCCGCTTTACGGCCAACGTGCTGTTGATCAAGGCACTGGGCGGTGGCTGGACGACCGCGCAGATGACGCAAAACCAGACCGCATCGGCCAAGTAACGACTTGTGGTGGTCGAAACAAAAAAGCCCCGGTGCCGGGGCTTTTTTGTTTTGGGTGTGACGCATTCAGCCGCTGCGACCGGCTCGCGAAAACCACACCGCCCCCAGCATGACCACGCCGCCCGCCACCAATCGCAACACATCCGCATGCTGGTTAAAGAACGCCAGGTTAATCAGTAGCCCGATCGGGATATGCATGTTGTTCATCGCGCCCAGCGTACCGGCATCGACCATGCATGCGCCTTTGTTCCACCAATAAAAACCGAGGGCAGAGGAAGCAAGGCCCAAAAAGGCGAGCACTGCAAACTGTTCAGGGAGTGTCGGTAGCTTGGCCGGGTTGCCGAAGATGAGGAACGAGGGCAGGGCGACGATCAACGCACCGGCAAAGAAATAACCAAATGAGCGATACTCCGGCAGGTTCACCGGGTAACGTCGTACCAATTGCCGGTAGCCCACCTGGCCTGCTGCAAAAGTCAGGTTGGCCAGTTGCAGCAGCAAAAAGCCGGTGAGCGCGTTGGCATCGATGTGATCGTAACGGATGATCAATGAGCCCAGCACCGCCAGCAGCGTTGCGCCAAACGCGCGCCGGTTAAAGCGCCGCTGGTAAAGGTCATCCAGCAGGGTGATGTAGATCGGCGTGAAGATGGTGAACAGCAGAACTTCTGCCACGCTGACAAAGTGAAAAGAACGGTACAGCAGCAAATAGGTCACGCCAAATTGCAAGGCGCCGGCGGCCATGGTGCCCAGTTTGCGCATGGCCGGGATAGCACGCCAGGCCGTGAAAGGCAGGAACACAAGGCCGGCGATTGCGACGCGGGTGAGGACCGCAAAATCGCTGTCAACGTGGCCGGCCAGAAAAATACCGATCAGGTTGAAAGACAAGGCCCAGACGACGTTGATAACAAGCAGATAGAGCATAGGCGAGTAAGTTTGTACAGTTTGTAAATAAGAAAACGGTCATTTTCGGGCATGAATGATACAGCTCGGTCGGGTTTGGGCCTATCATTCAGTTTGTGCACATTTTGCTGCTCCGCATCAAACCGACCGGTCCAGTTTTGTGCCACCGCAATAACAATGTTTGACCGGACCGGCCGCAACTCATGTCTTCAGAATCCAGCAATTCCTCTGTTACCCCTGAAAATCAGGACGAAAACGTCACGCTGCGCGTGGTCAGTATCGTCCTGTTTACGTTTCTGGCGTATCTGACCATTGGTATCCCACTGGCAGTGCTGCCGTCTTACGTGCACAACGATCTGGGCTACGGCTCTGTGTTGGCCGGTCTGGCCATCAGCGCGCAGTACCTGGCGACGCTGGCCAGTCGGCCACATGCCGGGCGCATGTCTGACACCATCGGTGCCAAGCGTACTGTGTTGTATGGTCTGGCCGCTGCCGGTGTGAGCGGCATATTCATGCTGGCGGCTGCATTTACAACGCACACGCCATGGCTGAGCCTGACACTGCTGCTGGTGGGCCGGCTGGTGCTGGGTTGTGCAGAAAGCTGCTGCGGCACTGGCGCGATTACCTGGGGCATCGGTACCGTTGGTGCGCAACACACCGCCAAGGTGATTTCCTGGAACGGTGTTGCCACTTATGGCGCGCTGGCTGTGGGTGCTCCGGTCGGCGTTTTGCTGACGCAGCATCTGGGGTTTGCGTCGATTGGCATTGTGGTGATGCTGTTGGGCGTGGTGGGTGTGGTGCTGGCATTGCCACGCAAGGCCTCTCCGATTGTCCATGGCGAGCGTTTGCCATTCCGCAGCGTGCTGGGCAAGGTGTTTGCCTATGGCACAGGTCTGGCGCTGGGTTCTGCTGGTTTCGGTACGATCGCCACGTTTGTCACGCTGTTCTACGCCAGTCGACATTGGCCCAACGCGGCGTTCACGCTGTCGATGTTTGGTATTTGCTTTGTCGGCACACGGTTGGTCTTTGCCCGCAGCATCAATAGCTACGGTGGCTTCAAGGTAGCGATCGTTTCATTTGTGGTGGAGTGCATTGGCCTCACGCTGTTGTGGAACGCAGTAACCCCGACGATGGCACTCGTCGGCGCAGCCCTGACGGGGATTGGTTTCTCGCTGGTGTTCCCGGCTCTGGGTGTTGAGGCCGTCTCGCTGGTCCCGGCGGCTAGCCGCGGTGCAGCACTGGGTGCCTATTCGGTGTTTCTTGATGTGGCACTGGGGCTGATTGGTCCGGTAGCCGGGTTGATTATCAGCGGCTACGGTTATCCGGCTATTTTCTGCATTGCGGCCTTGGCGGCAGCGGCGGGGGTAGTGCTCACTGTTGTGCTGCATCAGCGCAATCCGCGCACGCCAGCCATGGCCTGAATCTGCTTCCTGCTTTCAGCGCATGACATACAAAGCCCGGTCCGCCGGGCTTTGTTGCGTCTGCGCGACGCTAAAACAAGCACAGAAGTAGCCAGCGTTGCGCGTGAACCGGCTAGTTTCGCGGCTTTGCGCCATTGGCTGACCGGCGGCATCCTTTCACCAACAGTCTGCCTAACACAAAGACTTACAACCGTCTAACGTTAGGGGTGAGCAATTAACAAGGCGCTGGGGCCTGCTACGCAAGCCGCTCAGCGTGCACAAATACAAGATCGATAAAAAAACGGCACCGCCGCCAATGTGGCGCAACGGGTCGGGAGAAGGTTATGCACACGGGCTGGAGCAAGCTTGGAGCGGGATGTGCGCTGGCTGCCTGTCTTGCCAGCATGGCTTGGGCAGATGAGGACTTCGTTCCGGTGCAATCAGGCACAACGGAGAATACCCTCGTGCCGTCTCGCCTGGGTATCAATACCGCTGGCAATGCGTGGGATATGAAAGGGGCCAGTTTGGGTCCGTCGGCTTACTCCGTCAGCAACCAGTGGTCCGTTGTCTCGCAACCGTTGTTAAGCGGTGCACACTCTGATTTGTTACCCGGTTCCAATCCCTACGGCAGCGGCCAGGATGTACAGAATCTGCTGCTGTTACCCGCCAAAATCAATGACGGTGCCTGGGTTCTTGGCGGTGGCACGGCGTTCCTGGGCGAAAGCACACTCAATTCCCCTAATGGCGTGCCACGCTGGGGTGCTGGCCCATCCGGCGTGATGATGATGCAGAACGAGCAATGGAGCTGGGGTGTAGAGGCCAATCATATCTGGTCGTACACCGTGCCCGCACTGCATGGCAATGCCAGTACCTCTGCCGTGCAGCCCTTTGTCTCATTCAGCCAGCGCTCTGGTTATATCTGGTCACTGGGTTCTGAAACCACGTATGACTGGCTGGGCAAGGTCTGGACCGTGCCTGTCAGTGCAGGGTTATCACACATGTTCTCGGTGGGCAGCGAAAAAGCCATGCTGGGTGTGGAAGGCAAATACTGGATTAGCCGCCCTGACAGTGCGCCTGGCTGGGGTGTACGGCTGACCGCTTCAATGTTGTTCCCTGACTGATCCATCCTGTTGTCCGTCTACGCCCTTGCCTGACAGGCAATCGGGGCGGGGCGGGCTATCCTGTGACTATCTGCCGTGATTCATCACACCAGAACATAACGGGAGTCTCCAATGCAAAAAAAACAAGCCACCCTGGAAGAGCGTATTGATCGCGGCCTGCAGGCGCGCAAGGCCGTCAAACGCGGGGCCCATGATCACACGGGCAAATGTGATCGAGATCCGATCCTCTTGTTGCAGGCCAATAGCGAAGGCCGTGTGGCACGGCTGATTCCACTGCGATACGCCCGCATGCTGACCTCGCCATTTGCGTTTTTCCGCGGCAGCGCCATTTTGCAGGCACATGATCTTTCTGGTACGCCGGATTCAGGTATTTATTTCCAGATTTGCGGTGACAGTCATCTGTCCAATTTTGGCGGTTTTGCCACGCCAGAACGCAATCTGATTTTTGATGTGAATGACTTTGATGAAACCCACCCAGGCCCGTGGGAATGGGATCTCAAACGGCTGTGCGCCAGCTTTGGCGTGGCAGGTCGGCATCTGGGGCATGGTGACCCGGCCGCAGAAGAAATGGCCTATACGGCGGCGCGCACCTATCAGCAGTACATGACTGAATATTCGCAAATGGGTGAACTGGAAGTCTGGTACGAACAGATTACGTTTGAGCGTTTGCTGGAGCAGTCCCGTACTTCCGAAGGCCGTAAACTCGTCAAGGATGGTATCGCCAAGGCTGACCGTCGCAGCAGCGAGGAGCTTCTGCCCAAGCTGGGCGTGCTGGAAAACGGACAGTGGAAAATCCGCGATGCGCCTCCTGCAGTGTTCCATATTCACAGTAACACCACGCTGTTTGACGAAGTTGACGATTGGGTCCAGCTGGGCGGCCCGGAAGCGCTGATCAAGAAACTGAACAAGGAGTATGTCAGCACGATTGCACCGAGCCACCGTCAACTGCTGGAACGGTTTTCTCTCCACGATATGGCGTTCAAAGTGGTTGGCGTGGGCAGTGTGGGGACGCGATGCCTTGTCGCCTTGCTGATGGATGACCAGGGCAAGCCGCTCTTCATGCAGATCAAGGAAGCCCGGGATTCCGTCCTGGCTCCCTACGTGAAATGCAAGTCGCCCTTGCAACATCAAGGGCGGCGAGTGGTCGATGGCCAACGGATGATGCAGGCTTCCAGCGATATTTTCCTGGGCTGGTCGACAGGCCCATCCGGCCGGCATTTTTATTTTCGCCAGTTGCGTGATCAGAAAGTCTCGGCGCAGGTCGACCTCTACGATACGGAGCGGCTCAAAGGGTACGCACGTGCCTGCGGCTGGGCGCTGGCGCGCGCGCATGCCCGGGCCGGCGGTATGGCGGCGGAGGTCAGCGGTTACATGGGTAAAAGTGACAGCATGCCCACTGCATTGGCCAAATACGCCATGGCGTATGCTGACCAGGTCGACATTGACTATGAAGTGTTCTCGAAAGCGTGCCGATCCGGTCGGTTGCAGGCCAGAACCGAGGCCGACTACGCGGCAGATTTCTCGGTTTGATTTCCGGTAGAGCGCGTTTGCCAGCAAGGACGCAGCCTGCGCTCTAAGATGAATAGCCGGAATCCTAAAACACAAAGGAAGAACAGGATGCAAACCCGTTATGCCATTACCGCTGCGTTGATCTGTGCCACCTTCCTGGGCCAGGTCTATGCGGCTGGCCTTGGTTTTATGAGCAATACGCCGCTCAGTCGTCTCAAGCCTGATGAAATTGCCAGTCTGGATAAAAACATCGAAGACGCGCTGGAAAACAGCAAGATTGGCCAGAGTGAGGTCTGGAGTAATGCAGATACGCAAAGCTCGAACGTCACCAGTGTCAAAATCACGCCGACGCGAGAATTCGAGCGCAATGGCTTGAACTGCCGCCAGGTCAGTCTCAAGTTCTCCAACAAGGTACAAAACGACGTCATGAACCCGTCCTATTGCAAGGGAAGCGATGGCAAGTGGGATCTGGCCACACCCACCAGCGCACGTGCGCCGCGTGCGTCTGCCGCCCAGTAAGTAACGGGTATCAACACCTAAAAAAAGCACGCGTGACGCGTGCTTTTTTTATTGGGATTTGCATCACACAGACAAATGACGAACTCATGCTAACGTCATTGTGCGGTGCGATTGAAGCGGCCTCTGTTGACGTGCGTACTGTTACATAATGACCAGCACATTTTTTATTTCTTGTTTAATATGTAAGCTGTAATTCATTGTGAAATAAACTTTGCCGGAGCGTTCATGTTTGTCCAGTTGGTTCAATCTCGCCTCAAAGATCCCAATGCGCACGATGTTTTTCTTGCCCTGACGCAGGACATGCTGGCCTGGTTGCGCGTCCAGGCTGGGTTTGTTGCCTATGAGCTATATGAAGGGGACGGTTATTTCTTTGATCGTCTGGTCTGGGAAGACGAGTCTTGCTGCCGTGCTGCGGCAGACCGCTTCATGGAAACCGGCACGGCCTTCAGCATGCTGGCGCTGGTCCAGCCGGAAATTCACACCTTGTTTGGTGAAGAAATCGTGGTTGCTGCAGCGCAACCTGTTGCCTAGTCATTACCCATGGCCCCTGGTATGCTGAGCGACTGTTTCAAGCCATGGGTCATTCGGGATGTCTGCGGTAGAACTGGTTTGTTTTGACCTGGACGGCACGCTGGTTGACAGCGAACGCCTGTGCAACCAGGCTTTTCTGGAGTTGCTGCCACAACTCGATGACACCGTGGAGGGCATGGTGTCCCGCTACCGGGGCGTCAAGTTTGCACCAATCGCCGCAGACCTTGCGCGTCGTATTGGTCAACCGCTGGCAGACGACTTTGAAACGCGCTACCGGGCCCGTGTTGCGCAGCTTTTTGATGAAGAACTGGTGCCCATGCCCGGCGTGCTGGACATGATCAGCCACTTACACTTGCCGTTTTGCCTGGTCTCTAATGGCCCGCTGCCCAAAATGCGGCATGCGCTTGCCGTGACGGGTCTTGCCCCCTGGTTTGGCGATCGCCTTTTTAGCGCCTACGACGTAGGGGTCTGGAAACCTGATCCAGGTCTGTTTTTACACGTCGCTGCGCACTACGGCGCGGCGCCACGGCACTGCGTCGTGGTGGAAGACAGCCCCACGGGTGTAGCAGGGGCTGTCGCGGCCGGTATGCAGGCACTTTACTACCAGCCGCATGGCCTGGTGGATAGCGTGCCTGACGGGGCGAGGGCGTTTCACCAGATGAATGAGCTACCTGGATTACTGGTGGCACTGGAATAAGACGCGGTATCGCACCTCGTTTATTCGTCCAGCAACCTCACCTTGTAACGCTTGCCCTTGATATTGGTATTGCCCAGCCGTTTGAGTGCTTCGAAGGCAATATTGTGTTCTACCGCCACGTAGGTGGAAAAATCGAACACATTGATCTTGCCGATCTGCTCGCTCTTGAAACCCGCTTCACCGGTCAGCGCGCCCAGCACGTCACCAGGACGCAGCTTGTCTTTACGGCCTGAGGAAATTTCCAGTGTCGACATCGGTGGTTGCAGGGTGCGGCCATCGGCTGGTGCTGCTTCATTGAGGTGATGCCAAACGGCTTTCACGCCTTGCTGGTATTCCTCAATCAAGCGGACCCACTTTTTCTCATCCGACGAGGCCAGCGTGACGGCCAGACCACGCTCCTTGCCGCGACCGGTACGACCAATGCGGTGCACGTGGACTTCTGCATCCCGAGAGACATCCACGTTCAGCACCATGTCCAGCGACGCAATATCCAGCCCGCGCGCGGCGACATCGGTGGCGACCAGCACAGAGCAACTGCGGTTGGCAAAGCGCACCAGAATTTCGTCGCGATCCCGCTGCTCCATATCGCCATACAGCGCGGCGGCAGAAAGGCCGCGTGCGCGCAGGGCCTGGGTCAGTTCACGGCAATGGATTTTGGTGTTACAGAACGCCAGCGTCGAGACCGGACGGAAGTGCTCGATAATCTGCGCAGCGGCTTCGTTTCGGGCGGTGTGTTCGACGTCGTAAAAACGTTGTTCGATGCGGTTGGCATCATGAAAAGATTCGACCTTGATTTCCACCGGCTGGCGCAGGAAGCCGGCACTTTGCTTGCGGATATCTTCGGTATACGTGGCCGAAAACAACATGGTCTGCCGGTGCTTGGGGCACTGACGGACAATGTTGACGACTTCGTCGTAAAAACCCATATCAATCATGCGATCGGCTTCATCAAGCACCAGCATGCTCACGCGGCGCAAATCCAGCGTGCCACGCGCCAGGTGATCGTGCAGGCGCCCCGGGGTGCCAACGATGATATGGGCGCCATGTTCCAGCGAGCCAATCTGCGGGCCCATGGGCGAACCACCACACAACGTCAGGATCTTGATGTTGTCCATGTGCCGGGCCAGTTGGCGCAGTGACTTGGCCACCTGGTCGGCCAGTTCACGCGTGGGGCAGATCACCAGGGCCTGAATGGCAAACAGGGTCGGGTTCAGGTTGTGCAGCAAACCCAGACCAAATGCGGCAGTTTTGCCACTGCCGGTTTTGGCTTGGGCAATGACGTCTTTGCGATCCAGAATGAGCGGCAGGCTTTGGGCCTGGATCTCGGTCATTTCCTGGTAATCAAGGCTGGCCAGGTTGGCCAGTTGCGCAGCAGACAACGGCAGCGCAGAGAAGGGGGTCTTCCTGGTCACAGGCAGTCCTTAAAATCAAATAGTTCAAAAAAACAACGCCCGACCATGCGGGCGCTGCGTGCGGTTTTTAGCGCACAAAGTTTTCTGGCCACGGCGTGAGGATTTCAAATCCGTCATCCGTTACTGCAATCATGTGTTCCCACTGGGCCGAGAGCGAGCCGTCACGCGTCACCACCGTCCAGCCATCAGCCAGCGAACGCACGCCAGCTTCGCCTGCGTTGATCATGGGTTCTACCGTAAAGGTCATCCCTTTTTTCAGCCGCAAGCCCGTTCCGGGGCGGCCGTAATGCAGCACTTGAGGTTCTTCGTGATAGACCTGGCCAATGCCATGGCCACAGTATTCACGCACCACCGAGTACCCGCGGCTTTCGGCCAGCGTCTGGATGGCATGACCCACATCGCCCAGCGTTGCCCCGGGGCGCACCACGTCAATGCCGGCCATCATGGCCTCAAACGTCGTATCAACCAGGCGCTGTGCGGCTTCAGATGGAGCACCTGCGTAAAACATGCGGCTGGTATCGCCGTGCCAGCCATCTTTGATCACAGTGACATCAATGTTGACGATATCGCCCTCTTTGAGGATTTCCTTCGGGCTGGGGATGCCATGGCAAACCACACCGTTGACGGAGGTACACAAAGTCTTGGGAAAACCGTGATAACCCACGTTGGCGGGAATGGTTTTCTGCACTTTGGTGATGTACTCAAAGCAGCGACGGTCCAGTTCTTCCGTCGAGACACCCGGTTGCACGTATTCGCTGATCATTTCCAGCACCTCTGCCGCAAGGCGGCCGGCCACGCGCATGGCTTCGATCTGTTCGGGTGTCTTGAGGGTAATGGCCATTGCAATCCTTTAAATAACAGCAGGTTGATTTGCAATTATCCCGTGACTTGCGCGGGATATACAGCGTTTTCGCCATAATGGCCTGGATAACTGATCAGCTCCCGGCTTTACGGACCTCTGCACGTGCGATCTCAAGCATGGCTCGCACCAGCGGTGGCGGGCTTTCACGTCGCCAGGCCAGCCAGACGGCCGTTTGTGCAGCGGGGTCTGCAATCGTGCGGTACGTGACGGTTTCTACCTGGATGCGTTGCTGCAACGCGGACAGGATCGCGACGCCAAACCCGGCGGCAATTAGCGCTACCTGCGTCGAGGTTTCACGGACTTCTTGCGCCACACGCGGCGTAAATCCGGCATCGCGACACAAGTTCCAGACCTGATCGGCCATCGTGATGCCGATACCACGCGGCAGCATGACGAAGTCGTCGTCGGCAAACTGCGCCATGGAGACCTTGTCTGTGGGCTTGCTGCGCGCGGCAGGGTGGCTGGTGTGCATGGCGACCACCAGGGGTTCACGCATCAGTTCAATGACATCCAGCGAATCGGGCAGGGCAATGGGCCGGATCACCGCCAGATCCAGCCAGCGTTCCAGGAGTGCGCTGATCTGGTCTGGCGTGGGCATTTCACGCAAGGTGAGTTGCACCGCCGGGTGGCGCGTCCGGAAGGTGTGAATGGCGCGACCAAAAATAGCCGTATATGGCGCTGAGGCCGTCAGCCCCATGCGCAATTCACCCGATTCGCCACGGTGCGCGCGTACGGTTTGTTCAACGGCGTGATCCAGTTGCTGCAAGATGCGACGCGCATGCTCCAGGAACGTGCGCCCGGCCTCGGTCAGCTCTACGCGGCGATTGGTCCGGTTGAACAAGCGCACATGCAGGCCGTGTTCGAGTGCTTGTATTTGCTGGGAGAGCGGCGGTTGCGTCATGCCCAGTCGTTCGGCAGCCCGGCCGAAATGCAGTTCTTCGGCGACAGTTACAAAGTATCGGAGCTGGCGTAATTCCATGATGGATTGAGTCGTAAATCATATCAAATGAGTCGATTGATATTATCGACATAAAATCGGGTTTTTCCTAGACTAATTGCCAATGAAATCAAATGGCGCGCCGCTGCGCGCCAGGTCGTCACTGGAACCCTATGTCATCCGAACACAACGGCTTGCCTCTCCCTGCGCGCTATTGGGCCATATTGACCATTGCGCTGGCCATCAGCATGGCGGTGCTCGATGGCGCGATTGCCAATGTGGCCTTGCCCGCCATTGCCCATGATCTGAACGCCAGCCCCGCTGCGTCGATCTGGGTGGTGAATGCGTACCAGTTGGCAACAACCGTCTCTTTGCTGGCGTTTGCTTCGTTGGGAGACATCTACGGATACCGGCGCATATACCAGATTGGTCTGGCGGTATTCACGCTGACTTCGGTGTTGTGCGCGCTGTCTGATTCACTGATGACACTGACCATCGCCCGTATTCTGCAAGGCTTTGGCGCGTCGGCCCTGATGAGTGTGAACACCGCGCTGGTACGACTGATTTACCCCAAACAGCAACTTGGGCGCGGGATGGCGATCAATTCGCTGGTCGTGGCGTTATCGTCTGCGGCCGGCCCTACCATTGCAGCGGGGATACTCTCGGTCGCCAGTTGGCAGTGGCTGTTTGCCATCAACTTGCCGCTGGGTGTGCTGGCTTTCGTGATTGCCATGAAAGCATTGCCCGGTAACTCACACAAAGCCACGCATGGTTTTGATCTGAAGAGCGCATTGCTGAACGCGGCCACCTTTGGTTTGCTGATTTTCAGCATTGATGGACTGGGGCATAACGCGAATCGCCCGCTGGTATTGGCCATGCTGATGGTGTCGCTGGCGGTCGGTTACGTGTTCGTACGCCGGCAACTCACCCTGGCTGCACCCATGCTGCCAGTAGATTTGCTGCGCATTCCGGTGTTTGCGTTGTCGATTTGCACATCGATTTGTTCTTTCAGTGCGCAAATGCTGGCCATGGTGGCACTCCCGTTTTACCTGCAAGAGACGCTCAATTTTTCGGCGACGCAAACCGGATTGCTGCTGACGCCGTGGCCGCTGGCCATTGTGGTGACGGCACCGCTGGCTGGCCGCCTGGTAGAGAAAAAATATTCGCCCGGTATGTTGGGCGGGATCGGGCTGGCGGTGTTCTCGGTCGGCTTGCTGTTGCTGGGGCTGTTGCCAGCCAACCCGACCCACCTGGATATCATCTGGCGGATGACTTTGTGCGGCATCGGCTTCGGGTTCTTTCAGTCACCCAACAATTTCGCGATTCTCTCATCGGCGCCAGCCCATCGTAGCGGGGGTGCAAGTGGCATGCTGGGGACTGCGCGGCTGGTAGGGCAGACCGTCGGGGCGTCGCTGGTTGCGTTGATGTTTGGGTTATTTGGCCAGAACGGCACGCGCAGTAGTTTGCTCATTGCTGCCGTTTTTGCCATTTGCGCGGCTGGTGTGAGCTTTATGCGCATGGCTGGCGGGGTGCATGCCGCGCAGGCCAGCAAGGCGGGTTGATCGCTGACTTGCCACTCAGGCGCGGTGTTGTTGCGCGCGGTTACGCATCACAATCACGGCGACAAACAATCCCAGCAATGCGCCTGGCAGCAACAAAGGCAACATCATGCAGACGATGAGTCCGATCGCCAGCATGGGCAGCAAAAACAGCCCGAGCAGCAAAATGGAAGAACCCGCCAGCAGCATCAAGAGCGTGACCAGCAGGCCATCCAGCAGCAACGCCAGCAAGACACTACCGACCAGCATGGCCCAACCGGGGACCAGATGAACAGGCTGCCCGTTGTAAGTGACATGCAGCCACTGGGTCGGGAAAAAATAATGGCCAACAAGGATGACCAGTGCCGCCAGCGCCAGAATCCGTACGATGCTTGTACCACGCATGATCTTGCCTCAATCTGGATCATCAGCAACCCGCTGAACTGCATCAGCGTGGGCTGCCTCATGCACAAAGCATAAGCCTGCACCACGGCAGTAGCAAACCCCGCATAATGACGGATCAGCCCGACCGGGCTTTACCGAAATTTGAAAGCAAGGCACGGAGTGCGACCGGGAGTGCATTGATCGACCATGAAGGCGTCAATGAACCAGGAGCCATCATGTCTGCCCAACTTGTCATGTCTGCCAAGCCTGCTGCCGCCCGTGATGCGGCCTTTACCACCGATGAGGCCCGCTGGGATGCGGTCCAGCGCCGTGATCGCCATGCTGATGGCCAGTTCTGGTATGGCGTGAGTACGACCGGTATTTATTGCCGGCCGTCCTGCCCCTCGCGGCATGCCTTGCGTAAACATGTGCATTTTTATGCCAGCCAGGCCGATGCCAGGGCCGCTGGTCTGCGTGCCTGCAAGCGCTGCAAACCGGAACAAGATGCGCTGGCCAGTCAGCACGCTGACGCAGTCGCGCGCGCCTGCCGCATGATCGAATCCGCCGAGACACTGCCCACATTGGCTGAGCTGGCTAATGCCGCCGGGTTAAGCCGTTACTACTTTCATCATCTCTTTAAAGCCATCACTGGCGTAACGCCGCGCGAATATGGTGAGGCTCACCGTGCTCACCGGGTGCGTGCAGAGTTACAACGCACTGATCACGTTACCGACGCGCTTTATCAGGCAGGCTTTGGTTCCAGTGGCCGGTTTTATGAGAAATCCACCGAGATGCTGGGCATGAAGCCCAAAGGCTACCAGCGCGGCGGGGAAGGTGTTGCGATCCGCTTTGGCGTGGGTCAGTGTGCATTGGGCGCCATCCTGGTGGCGGCAACCGAAACGGGCGTGTGCAGTATCTTGTTGGGCGACGACCCTGACACGCTGGTACGGGATCTGCAAGACCGCTTTCCCAACGCCCGCCTGATCGGTGCCGATGCGGATTTTGAGCAATGGATGGCGCAGGTCATCGGTTTTGTTGACGACCCGGCCATCGGTCTTGCGTTGCCGCTGGATATCCGGGGCACGGCATTCCAGCAACGGGTATGGCAAGCGCTGCGTGCCGTGCCGCCTGGCAGCACGGTGAGCTATGCCGATATCGCGGCACGCATTGGCCAGCCGCGCGCAGTGCGGGCGGTCGCGCAGGCCTGCGCGGCCAACAAACTGGCGGTAGCCATTCCTTGCCACCGCGTGGTGCGCCACGATGGCGGTCTGTCGGGATACCGCTGGGGTGTTGAGCGCAAGCGCGCATTGCTGGAGCGGGAAGCGGAGAACACCAAGTGAGTATGGGCGATTTGTTTAGCGGTATGACACAAGGCAACGAGCAACTGGCGCCTGGTGCCTGGTTGCTGCGCGGCTTCGCACGGGACGTGGCCACGATCTTGCTGCGAGATGTTGCCAGCGTGGCTGAGATCGCGCCGTTCCGGCATCTCGTCACGCCGGGTGGTTATACGATGTCTGTCGCCATGACCAATTGCGGACGCGTTGGCTGGACGTCTGAAGCGCGTGGCTACCGTTATGCCAGTACCGACCCCGGCACAGGTCGGCAATGGCCGGACCTGCCGGATTCTTTTGCTGACCTGGCCCGTCGCGCCGCTGAAACTGCGGGTTTTCCTGACTTTGATCCAGATGCTTGCCTGATCAACCGGTATGTACCGGGCTCGCGGCTCTCTTTGCATCAGGATCGTGACGAGAATGACCGTACTGCGCCAATTGTGTCGGTTTCTTTGGGGCTCCCTGCGGTGTTTCAGTTTGGCGGCTTGTCCCGCACTGACCGACCTGCGCGTTACCGGCTGGAGCATGGCGATGTTGTGGTTTGGGGCGGACCATCACGCTTTGCCTATCATGGCGTGCTACCGGTCGCGGATGGATATCATCCGGAAACGGGGAATTTGCGGATCAATATCACCTTTCGCAAGGTGTTTTGAAAGAGCGGGCCTTGCCGACCTGAGCGCTGTCTGCAAACCCATGATTCCTGTTGGCCTTCGCCACGTTTGCTGTGATGCGGGGGATCCCAAAACACGGCACGTCTCTTTGGATTGCCAAAGAAAACATTCAAACTCAAAAGAAACACAGCCCGTGCGACTGCGCTCGCTCCGCGAGTTCCCTGTGCTTCTCACGCCATGCGGGCAGCTGCGCCATTCGGCCTTCGGCCGCAAACAGGTACAGCAAACCCCGGACTGCTCTAACCAGCCTGCGCTGTTTGCCCACTTTCTCTTCAAGCTGTACCGTTACCCCCACGTCATGGCAACGTAATATCGAACACATATTCAACCCGCCAGAGGTTTGGTCATGTCGCTGTCTTTGCCGCGCCCGTTTCCCTTGTCTACGCTCGCCGCTGGTTTCGTTACCGTACTGGTCGGGTTTACGAGTTCGGTCGCGATTGTCTTTCAGGCTGCACTGGCGGCCGGGGCGAATCAGGCCGAGCTGTCGTCATGGATTGCGGCGTTGGGTTTTGCCATGGGCATTACCTGCATCGGATTTAGCTTGTATTACAAAAAGCCCGTGGTTACCGCGTGGTCGACACCCGGCGCGGCTTTGCTGGTGACGTCGCTCTCTGGTGTGCCCTTGCCCTACGCCCTGGGGGCATTTGTATTCTGCGGGGCGCTGATGCTGGTCTGCGGGCTGACAGGCTGGTTCGAGAAAGTCATGAACCATCTGCCATTACCCGTGGCGGCGGCCATGATGGGTGGCGTACTGGTGCACTTTGGCATGAACGTGTTTGTCGCCATGAAAACAGACTTTGGACTGGTGCTGACCATGTTTGTCGGCTGGCTGGTGCTCAAACGCGTCTGGCCGCGTTATGCAGTCTTGCTGGTCTTGGTCATTGGCGCGGCGATTGCCGCCATGCAAGGGCAACTGCACCTGGACGGTGTCCATTTGCAAGTGGCAAGACCGGTCTGGATTACGCCAGCGTTTTCCTGGCAGGTGCTGGTGGGCGTAGGTATTCCACTGTTTGTTGTCACGATGGCTTCGCAAAATGTCCCGGGTGTAGCCGTCATGCGCGCCAACGGCTATGACACCCCCGTGTCGCCCCTGATTACGGGAACGGGTCTGACTACGCTGTTGCTGGCACCATTTGGCTGTTTTGCGGTGAATCTGGCGGCGATTTCAGCGGCCTTGTGTATGGGCAAAGATGCGCATGAAGACCCGGCGCAGCGCTATCTGGCCGCGGTATTTGCCGGGGTGTTTTATCTGCTGGCGGGGTTGTTCGGGGCCACCATTGGCGCATTGTTTGCTGCATTTCCCAAAGAGCTGGTTATGGCAATCGCCGGGATTGCCTTGTTCGGCACGATTGCAGGTAGCCTGGCTACAGCCATGAAAGAAGATCAGTTGCGTGAGCCAGCGCTGATTACCTTTCTGGTCACGGCCAGTGGTACGTCGCTGTTCGGGATTGGCTCTGCGTTCTGGGGCCTGGTGGCAGGTGCGCTGGCGATCGCGGTGCTTAATATGGGTATCAAGCGCGTCTGAACACACACGCAATAAAAAAGCCGGCTGAGTGCCGGCTTTTTTTATACCCGGACAACCCGGATCAGACTGTCGCCTGGCTGCCACTGAACGGGTGGTTGCCCGGTGCGGAATCAAGTTTGTCTGCAGAGGTGAGCAGGGCGTTGATTGCGCGTTCGAACAGCGGCGTGGTTTCCAGAAAGCGCGCGCGGCCTGCGGCCAGGAGACGCTTGAACATCTTGACGCTCACCACTGACGGTTTGTCGTTGCCTTCAATCGTCAACACAAGCGTCGTAGCGGTTGTGCTGACCCAGTTCAGGCGGGCGCGGGATGGATGGCCATCCAGATTCACTTCCACTGTGACACCACCCTGCAGACCTTGCTCAATGGCCTTGTCTTGAGCAATTTCTTCTGCTGTGGCTGTGGTTTGGACTTCCGCAGGGGCCGGTGGCAGAGGTTTGTCCTCGGTTTCCAGCATGTGGTCGATCAGGTCCAGTTCCACATCCAGCTCGTTGATGGCTTCGGTCACCATGTGACGATCAAATACCGGTGCTTGCGTTGCTGCGGTTTCTTCCGGTGGTTCTGCGGTCAGGAACGACATGAAGTTCTCGCGCACCATTTCTACAGGGGGCACCGGGGCCGGCACATGGTTGGCCGACAGTGCCAGCCGGTGCGACTCAGCCAGCCACGCCAGAACCTTCTGTTGTTCTGCTCGCGCCAGGCCGGTTTCTTCCAGGCCAGAACGCAGGGTCGCCAGAATGCCCGGAATCATGCCCAGTAGTTCTTTGCGTTCGCTTGGTGTGACCTTGGGCGCGATGCTCCAGATCAGGTCTGGCACAAGCAAACGATAGCTCAGCGCCCGATCAGGATCGACGCGACTGACGCGTTCAATGGCGTGCGTCCAGTCATTGACCAGGAACTCCTGCAAAAAGCCGTCCAGCCGGTATGTACCCAACGCATCGCCCAGCATGCCGGTAATGCGTGCGTACTCCACCGTGTGGTTTTCCGCAGTCTCGATGGCTTCGACCGCCTTGCCCACCGCCGTATTGGCATTACGCAGTTCACGGGCGATAAAGGCGTCAAACTCGTCCAGCATCGCGCCAAACAGCGCCAGGCCCTCTGTCTTGTCGGCCAGCAGGGTTTCAATGATCTGACGAATTTCAACGCTGATCCGCTCGCCACTGGGATCAAGTGAACGCAAGCCGAGCGAGATGGAACCGATACGGTTCACCAACATGCGGGCAGGGTGGTGCGACTGGGTGAAAAACTCCGGATCAAGCAACGCGGTCTTGAGTACCAGGAATTGCAGGCGACCCAGTTGCGCACGTACTTCTGCGGGCACCTCGGTATCACTGAGGATAAATTCGAACAGCATGGCCACCGTGTCGATGATCATCTGTTCAGAACTGTCTTTAGCGACGTCGGCCAGGCGTGAACGGGCTTCCAGGATCAGGTTACGGACGCGGCCGTTATCGACAATCTGTTCAACGGTTGGCGTGGCTGCGTATTGCAACTCTTCCACCATGCCGGACAAGGGCGTGTGCTGGAAGGCGTCCCAGCCTGCCATATTGCCAGCCGCGCTACCCGTTGCTGTATCGCCGTCGTGGTACTGCAGATGATCTTCAGCGGCATAGCCGTCAGCCGCCTGGCTGCTACGGCCACTACCGGTAAACAGGTTACGCAGTGCTTCGCCTACGCCTTGCGTTGCGCTTAACCAGCTGCGGCGCTGGGCCGGCGCGGGCGCACCTGCACCTCCTGCACCTGCACCCGCGCCGCCCCCCCATGGGGAGCCCGCAGGATATTGCCCGCCACCCGCCTCGCCACCCATCGCAGCGGGTGAACCCCAACCACCTGGCCAGCCGGCCGGTGCTTGTCCTCCGGCCGCGCCCGCACCCATGCCCTGCGGCATGCCGCCGGGCATCATGCTGCCACCCTGGGCTGCGTGTGCTTGCATGGCGGCCGGTTCCGGGCCCATGCCCAGCGCATGCTGGACAAACTGCAAAAGCTGATCACTACGATCCGCTGCCGGTGGCTGCATACCTTGCGGGAAACCAGGCATCTGGCCGGGCATCCCAGGCATTCCCGGCATCCCCGGCGGCATGCCCAGTCCTGCCGGATTAAAAGGCATTTCACCCACGTAATTGCCTTCATGCATGCCACTGTCTGCATGCTCCGGCATTTGCGCGGGCGCCGGTTGCTGCTGGGCTTGTTGCCAGGGGGCGGGTTTGGAGCGGCGGATTTTAAGTTGCAGCGTACTGGCGATACCTTGATCGGCCAGACTCTCGTTCAAGGTCTCGTAAATCCGCACTACCCATTCAGTCAGGTCGCCGGCGAGCTGATCGGTCAGCACGTTCGCCGTTTCAGCTTCCATGTGCAGCGTTTCTACCGTCTGGGTGATACAACGGACAAACAGATATGGGCGAAACGGGTTTTCGCGCTCTTTGATGTCTTCCTGACCGAACAGTACGGCCATGCGGATATTCAGATCGCGCAGTTGTTGTTCGGCAGAGTTCCGATATCGCCGCATGATGTTGTCCATGCGCATTTCTTCATCTTGCGTGGACGTATCGATCAGGCTGAGCGTGGTTTGGGTAAACGCATCGGCAAAGGAGGGGCGGAACGTGCTGTAGGCTGTCTGGAATGCGCGGTTCAGCAGCGCTTCCATTTTCTGGTTCATTTGCAGACGTACTTCCGCCTCGCGCTTGAACAAGGCAGTGCGTGCATCGAACCGGGTAAACCGTTCGGCCGCCGTACCGGCCGAATCGGCCAGTTCGTTCAGTCGTTGCATAGTCACCGGCGTCAGGCCATCAACAGCTTCAGCGAAAGCTTTGAGGAATTCCTTGCGGGTTTGCGCCAGTACTGCGTTCCGGTCCATCTTGTGGGTTTGCCCTTCGCCAAAGGCGTCAGTGAATTTGATTGCTTATGCCAAGTATTGTAAGCAAGTGGCATATATTGCGCGACTTATTAGTCATACGGTCGATAGAGGTGTATGTAGCTTGCTACACCGTTCATCCCCGCTAATCCCGCCATTTAACCCCTGACCCCCACATGGAGTTGACCGGGATCAGGTGTTTTGCCTACGACAACTGACGTAAAAGGTATAGGCCGGTGACAGCTAGTCGCTGTCAGGAAACAGCTGAACGTGCGATGCGGTGTATAAGAAATTGATACGCCAGGATGCGTGACTTGATAAAGCAGAACGCTTCAAAATCCGCGTAACGGCAGGGGAGGCTCGTCCATGAGCGCTACTTGTTCCCTGAGTTCCAGAACGCGATCTTGCCAGTAGCGCTGGGTGTTGAACCACGGGAACGCGGCGGGAAAGGCCGGGTCTTCCCAGCGCTGGGCCAGCCAGGCGCTGTAATGCAGCAAGCGCAGCGTGCGCAGGGCTTCAACCAGATGCAGTTCTCGCGCATTGAAATCTGCAAAGGCTTCGTAGCCTTCCATGATGGCGGACAGTTGTACCGTCATGTCTGCGCGCTCGCCCGATAACATCATCCACAGATCCTGAATGGCAGGACCGCTGCGGCAATCATCAAAATCAACAAAGTGCGGGCCGTCATCGGTCCACAGAATGTTGCCGGCGTGGCAGTCGCCATGCAGGCGGATGCTGCCGACATCGCCCGCGCGCTCGTAACAGCGTTGCACGCCTTCCAGTGCCTGCGCGCTCACGCTTTCCCAGGCTTCACGCAGGTCTGCGGGGATAAACCCGTTTTCCAGCAAAAAGCGGCGTGGTTCGACACCAAAGGTTTGCGGATTAATGGCCGGGCGCAGCTGGAAGGGCGCGCGGGTTCCGACGCTATGAATGCGACCCATGAATCGGCCCAGCCATTCCAGCGTATCCAGATTGTCCAGTTCTGGCGCACGACCGCCACGGCGGGGAAACAGGGCGAAACGGTAACCTTCAAAAGTGTGCAACGTGGCGTTGTTGATCGTCAGTGGCGGCACGACCGGAATTTCTGCTGCGGCCAACTCGGCCGTGTAGGCATGTTCTTCAGCAATGGCGGCATCGTGCCAGCGCGCGGGGCGATAGAACTTGGCCACGATGGGGGTGCTGTCTTCAATACCGATCTGGTAAACGCGGTTTTCGTAGCTGTTGAGCGCCAGCAGGCGGCCGTCGGTACGCAAGCCAGTGGCATCAATGGCGTTAAGGACACAGTCGGGCGTGAGCCCGGCGAAAGGGGGAGTGGCTTGTGTTTCGGTCATGCCCGACATGATGCCAGCGCGCCGCTTTTGCCGCGAGCAACTTGCGGCAGGAGGCGGTTTGACGGCATGCTGATGGCGTTGCCGATCCGGATCAAACTCTTTTCGCGGCACTGGCCGCATGATCCGGAAGTCCGAATCATCCAAAAGACCAAAGCCATGACCAAAAGCATCATTTCAGATATGGACGGCGTGATTTACCGGGGCAAAGCCTTGATCCCGGGCGCCAACGATTTCGTACAGCGCTTGCTCAAAAGCAATGTGCCGTTCCTGTTTTTGACCAACAACGCGGAACAAACTCCGCTGGATCTGAAGCTGAAACTGGAACATCTGGGTATCAAGGGCCTGACAGAAGACAACTTCATCACCAGCGCCATGGCGACTGCCATGTTCTTGAAAAACCAGAAAGAAAACGCGACGGTGTACGTCGTGGGTGGCGGTGGTCTGATCAACGAACTCTATAACGTCGGGTTCTCGATTTCTGAATCCAATCCGGATTACGTCGTGGTCGGTAAAACCACCAGTTTGTCTTACGAGCAACTCAAAAAAGCCGTGCGCCTGATTGATGGTGGTGCCAAGTTTATCGGTACCAATCCGGACATGATCGACCCGGTGGAAGGCGGCAATGAACCCGCTGCCGGCACCATCCTGGCTGCGATCGCCGCGGCGACCGGCAAGACGCCGTACATTGTCGGCAAGCCTAATGCGCTGATGATGACGTTGGCCACCCGCAAGCTGGGGGTCCATCCGGATGACGCCGTGATGATTGGTGACCGCATGGACACTGATATTGTCGGCGGTATGGAAGCCGGCATGACCACCGTGCTGGTGCTCTCAGGTGTCAGCACCAAAGAGTCGATCAAGGCCTTCCCGTACAAGCCGGACCATATCTTCAACAACGTGGGCGAGATTGATCCAGCCGTGCTGTAATTTCCATCGGCGCGCAGTGTTGCCTGAAAAACCCGATCAATCGATCGGGTTTTTTTATGTGCTGGCGTGCCCGCGTGGGTTCCGGCGCTATCGCAATCATGGTAAAACGCGGCAAGAACGCGCTGATCCAGCGTGCAGCTTGTCCCAGGAATACGTCTGGCGTGCGCCCGCACGCCATCTCCGGCCAGACCCGGCCAGCAAGGAACCCCCATGACCCAATGGATTGATGTAAGAAGCGATACCGTGACCCAACCTACGCCCGCCATGCGCGAGGCGATGGCTAGCGCCGTGGTGGGCGACGATGTATACGGTGACGACCCAACCGTCGCTGCTCTGGAAAAACGCGCGGCCGACGTGCTGGGCAAAGACGCCGCCTTGTTCGTGCCGTCTGGCACGTTTGGTAATCAACTGGCGCTGTTCACGCATTGTGATCAAGGCGATGAAGTCATCGCCGGTGAGGACAGCCATATTGTGTGGCATGAAGTCGGTGCCGCTTCGGTGATTGCCGGCGTGAATCTGCGGCCCATTCCCGCACCACGCGGAGTGCTGGCACCGAATGAAATCCGCCGCCGTATTCGTCCTGAGGGTGATATCCACCTGCCGCGCACCCGTTTGCTGTGCCTGGAAAACGCGTATTCCAGCGGTCAGGTTGTGTCGGTGGCCGATAGCGCCGCCGCATGGGAAGTCGCGCAGGAAGCCGGGCTCAAGGTTCACCTTGATGGTGCGCGCATTTTCAACGCCGCCGCAGCGCTGGATGTGCCAGCGCGTGAGATCGCCCGCTTTGCTGACAGCGTGATGTTCTGTCTGTCCAAAGGCCTGGCCGCACCGGTCGGTTCGATGTTGGTCGGCGAGCGTGATTTTATCGAGATCGCGCGCAAGAAGCGCAAGCTCATGGGCGGTGGCTTGCGTCAGGCCGGCGTGCTGGCTGCACCGGGGCTGATTGCCATTGACGAGATGTCGCAGCGTCTGGCCGAAGATCACGCAAACGCGCGTTTGCTGGCGCAGCATTTGTCGGAAATTCGCGGGATCGAGATCAATCAGGATGCCCTGGATATCAATATGGTCTGGTTCCATCTGAGCGCGTCCATCAGTGTGGATGCATTGATGGCTGGCTTGCAGGCGCGCGGTATCAAAGCCAATCCGCCGGAACAAGGGCTGATGCGTCTGGTCACACATTGGCAAGTCGGCAAAACCGAGGTCGCCCGGATTGCTGACGCCTTTGAAGCATTGCTGGCCGACTGAACCTCACGCGCCGACAGTCCGCCCGTCCTTGGGGAGTGTCGGCGTGACATGCTGTACTGGAGCAGGACGCCGTTTGCCGCAAAGGTAGACCAGGGCGGCCACACCGCCCGCTTCAGGAGTACCGCATGGAAGAAGAACTGTCAGCCGATCGCAATGCCTTTCAGCAACTGGCGCCGCTGCAGGCGGCGTTACGCCATGCCGGATTGCCGCCTTTGTGGGCGCGGAGTGATCTGGCGGTGGAATTGCTGGCCGAAGGCGGATCGCTGACACACATGGTGTCGCGGCTGGCCACAGTATTTGGTGGTAACAGCGTCGAAGGTGCGGTCTACCGGCTTTCTGCGCATGACACCGCCTTGCGTCGCATGGTGGCGCTCCTTCACAAGCAGCATGCAGGCCAGCTATCTGGCGATGAGTCGCGTGAACTGGAAGAATGCCGCCGTATGGTCAACGATGAGATGAGTTCTGGCGGATGATCCCTCCGCCGGCGGCCAGCCTGCCGCAATGCTGTTACAACATGCAGGATCACCCGGTTTTTTGCCAAGGAGTACAGTGATGAGTATGACACTGCTAGACCTGGATAAAGTCCGCAACCAGCTGGATGTCTGGGAAATCGAAATCAATGAAGAGTTGCACGATCCGTCCACAGACGAATTCCAGCATGAAATGCGTACCCGGCACGGCACGCAGATCAAGGCCTGGATCAAAGAGCTGGAGCACGAGCGGGATCACTTGCAAACCAGAGAGACCAAGCCCAACGGACACGCCAACGGCCGTGCCGAGGGCGACCTGACACCACCGCGATTACGCCACGGTGCTGATGCAGAAACGGTGGCGCGTATTTATTCCGCAATGGGATATTTGCGCAGTGAAATCGGCCCGGGTTGACCGGGGCAGGAGCCACAACAAAATGGCCGCTTGTTGCGGCCATTTTGTTGACTGGTGATATACGCTCAGGCGACGGGCCAGCCCGCGCGACGCAATGCCTTGCCCATCAGCCATGCCGGGCCAATCAGTAGATAGGACAAATCGGTAAAGAAAGAGGGGCGTCGCCCTTCAATGGCATGCCCGACAAACTGGCCCAGCCAGGCCAGAATGAACAGCGACATCGCTAGCATGAATGCGGCTTGCCCACCGAGTGCAAC
Source organism: Silvimonas amylolytica (assembly GCF_014645555.1). GTDB lineage: Bacteria > Pseudomonadota > Gammaproteobacteria > Burkholderiales > Chitinibacteraceae > Silvimonas > Silvimonas amylolytica. The sequence goes on from NZ_BMLY01000003.1 coordinate 473,975, forward strand.
CAGCGCAGCGCGCGCAACCAGCGCGTTGAGTGCGAGCCACAGCAACATGGCAAAACCAAGTCGTGCCGAGAGTTGGGTATAAAACCCCAACGCCGCAGCGGCGGAGAGCAAAGCCCAGAAACCGTCAATCCCGGTGGGTGAGGGCACCAGCCATAACCACATCATCACGCACCACAAGATCACTGGCACACAGATCCAGTGAATCGTCTGGTTGGTGGCATTGCGATGATCGCTGCTGTAGGCATCGAACCACTGGTTGGCCGTGCGCATAAGGCGAGGTGTCCTGATGTTTTCGGGATGATCAGAAAAGTGTAGGCAGGGCCGGCGGCGCTGCCTATGCGCAGTGCAGCACGACTGCGTTTGAAACGACAGCCGTGCCTGAAGCGGGTGCCTGCGGCTTAGAACAGGACGAAGAACCCGTCCAGAAAATACAACACGCCAATCAAGCCGATGGGCAGTGCGGTGAGCCAAAGCGCCTTGCGCTTGAACAAGCCGGCAATGGATGACACCAGGATGGCCACCTGCAGGAAGATCACCGCCAGGCCAAATGGTTTGCCATGACGCTGGGCATCATCACGCTGGGCTTCCAGTGCGCGGGCAGAGGCCTGAATGTTGTCTTTTTCTTCAGAGTATTGCTTGACCTTGGCGTCGTAATCCGCAATGCGGCTGGCGTAGGCGGTCGCGGCCTTGCTGTCGGCGGGCAATGCATCGTGCTGCAGGACCAGGTTGTCGCGCTGCACCTGATACAGGTTGAGCTTCACGCCTTTGGCCTGATAGTAGGCCCATTGGTCAGAGGCCTGCGCCTGGCTGATGACGCTGCGGGTGGAGTAACCGCCGCCCTTGAAGGTCGAGAGGGTCGCACACACGGCCAGAATGACGGTGGTCAGGGCCAGATAATTCAGCCATGGGTCTTTCTTTTCTTCGCTCATGATTTGTATCTCGGTCGAATCTGTGTTCGTTTTTGTTGAACGGGGCAAACTTCGCGGCAGATTCTGGCGAGGGTGTGGCGTTCTGACTGTAACGAGGTGTTGCAGGCGTGATCCGGACGACAAAGGGCGCCGCAGCGCCCTTGGGTGATTGGGGCAAACGCGTGTCAGAATTCGCGAAAAGCCTTGTGGCAGGCGCTGCAACTGTCTTCCATGGCAGAAAACTGCGGACGGATTTTGTCAGCGTCACCCGTGGCGGCGACATCCTTGAGCTTGGTCACGCTATCGAGCAGTTTGTCCTGCGCGGCGTGAAACTCTTGCGGGTGGCTCCAGACGCTGGCTTTGGCATCGGTCTTGCTGTGGTCATTCTGGTCTGGCGTGACAAACAAAGGCCAGGGCTGTTGCGCGAGTTGTTGCAGTTTGTCGGCATTTAACTGAAATGCTTTGGCGTCCCACGTTTTGGCCCCTTTGAGCATGTCACGCATGCTTTGGCTGGTTCTCAGCATCTCTTTGAAGACCTGTTTGCGCTTATAGACGGGGGAGTTCGGGTCTTCATGCGAACAAGCGGTGAACAGTAGGGTGATCAGCATGCAGACGCCCGTCATACGGGCTAATGAGGACTTTGTCATGATTCCCTGGTCAGGCAGATCATTGAAAATGGCGGAACAGGCTGGCGCGATGGACGCGCCACCACTGCCGCCAGGGCCGCAATTGACGGCGGGCCCAGCGGCGCCATCGTGCCACAAAGAGGTAACCGCGCCGATAGATACGCACGGTGCGCAATACGGGTCGGCAGGCCCGTTCGACGACAGCCACCGAACCGAATTCGAGTGATTTGAGCGTGACATACAATGCCGCAGAGGCCAGCCAGTGCCCCTTGGCCAGCAAATACACGCAGATCAGTCGCGGCGGGTTGGTGAGTGCGACTGGAATGGTAAAACACAACATGGCCTGAAACGGTGTGCGCGCGCGCAACCAGCGCATGACACCAGCGCCCCAGCGACGCCATACGGGCCAGGCCAGCAGTAATTCTGCGCCGCGCCGCAAATGCAGCCATAGCCAGCTTTGCAAAGCCAGCAACAGGGCAAACGGCAGCACCCACCAGCGACGTTGGCCAGGACGGGCGCTCATGCGATAAAACGGATAAATGCCTGCATGCCTGCATATTAAACCGGGTCCACGGCACTGGCGCGGAGGACTGCAAGCGCGGCCAAAAGAAAACGGCACACCGGCAAAAGCCGGGCACCGTTCCAGTCAAAATGAAGCCAAGGGGATTGCACCGGTTTAACGCCTTATCGAACATGCCCGATGACACGGTGCACAAAAAAAGCGGATCAGCGCATGCTGACGTGTCCACCGGAAACAAGGGCCGGCCGTTGTGTCGACACGCTTGTTATTTGCCGGTCGCAAACAAGCGGTAGAGAGCGCAACAGGGAGACAACAAGATGGATCTGGACGTATCGGTAGAAACGGGTGAGAAACACCTCAACCAGTGGGTTGGTATGGCCGTGTTGGCGTTTTCGGTCATCCTGGGTATTGCCAAAATCAAGGACGACAATATCGTGCAGGCAATGCAACTCTCAAAAATGCAGGCGGTAGACACCTGGAACCAGTACCAGGCGACCAAACTCAAGCTTCATCTTCTTGCAAACACTGATCTGCTACTATCTGCCCTTTTGCCCAGCGCCAAAGCCTCCACCGCGCACGCGCAGCTTGCCGGAGAGGTCGTGCATTATCAGGCGGAGTTGCCGCAACTGAAGGCCAGCGCAGAAAGCCAGGATGCGGGCTACAACAAACTGAACTATCGTGACGACCAGTTTGACCTTGCCGATGCCTTGCTCAGCATTGCCATGGCGCTGGCCGGTATCACGGCATTGACACGGTTGCGCTGGATGCTGATGGTCAGTGTGGCATTCGGGGCGGTGGGTACACTCTTTGTGCTGGCAGGTTTTAATGGCTGGCAGTTGCACCCGGACTGGATTGTCAATCTTTTGAGTTGATCGGCCGTCGCCGGGGCGACAGGTAACAAGGCCGGCTTTGCCGGACTGCATCAAGACAAGGCTTATAACAATGATGAATCTGAACCGCTTTCAGTACCTGCCGCGCCAGGTGGTCGAAACTGGCAATCGCTGGGACTGGGCGCTTTTGCCGCTGGTGCTGTCCGCTTTGGTATTGCTGGGCTACGGCGCCTCGCAAATGGCCACGCCTTATCAGGTCGGCCAGCCGCTGCCGATCTCGTTGAACCCGGAATACCTGCCGTATTACCTGTTGCGCACTATCTTGCGCATGTTCATTGCCATGGGCGCATCGCTGGTATTTGCCTGCGTCTTTGCTGCATTGGCGGCCAAGGTACGCGCCGCAGAAAAAGTCCTGGTGCCGATGCTGGACATCCTCCAGTCCATCCCGATTCTGGGCTTTTTGTCGATCACCGTGACGGGTTTTATCGCGCTGTTTCCAGGCAATTTGCTTGGCGTGGAGTGCGCGGCTATTTTCGCCATTTTTACGTCGCAAGCCTGGAATATGGCGTTCAGCCTGTACCAGTCGCTCAAAACCGTACCGACTGAACTGCAAGAAGCCGCACGGGTGTTCCAGATGTCCGGCTGGCACCGGTTCTGGCGTCTTGAATTGCCGTTTGCCATGCCTGGCTTGTTGTGGAACATGATGATGTCCATGTCCGGCGGCTGGTTCTTTGTGGTGGCCTCCGAGGCGATTTCGGTTTCGAACCAGGATATCAAACTGCCGGGCATGGGTTCTTATATTGCCGAAGCCATTCAGGCGCAGAATCTGCACGCCATCGGCTGGGCCATTCTGGCCATGCTGATCGGTATCTTGTTATATGACCAGTTGTTCTTCCGCCCGCTGCTGGCCTGGGCAGACAAGTTCCGTTTTGAAGAAAGCAGCGGTGGCACTGCGCAATCATCATGGTTGCTGACCTGGCTGCGCCGGACTGACCGGATGCAAGGCTCGGTACGCTGGTTGCTTGCCTTGATTGATCGCAGTTTCAAGTACTTTCGCAAGAAGTACGACGGCACATCGATTATGGCGCGGACTTCGGCCCGCAATCAGACTGCGGAACGTGTGTTTGATGCGGTGATTGCCGCGCTCACCATGTTCGCCATTTACCGGTTGGGGCACTTCATCCTGAGCGAAGTTGGCCTGGGTGAAGTGGGTCATGTGTTCTTGCTGGGTATTTACACGTTGATTCGCGTGATGGTGCTGATTGCACTGGCGGCGCTCGTGTGGGTACCCATCGGGGTGTGGATTGGCATGAATCCGCGCTGGGCTGATCGGCTGCAGGCGGTTGCGCAGTTTCTGGCGGCGTTTCCGGCCAATCTGGTGTTTCCGCTGGCTGTTGTGATCATCGTCAAACTTCATCTGCATCCGGATATCTGGCTATCGCCGCTGATCATCCTGGGGACGCAGTGGTACATCCTCTTTAACGTGATTGCGGGCGCTTCCAGCATTCCGACAGAACTGCGCTACGCCGCGCGCAACCTGGGCCTGACCGGCTGGCTGAAGTGGAAACGCTACATGTTGCCGGCGGTGTTTCCCAGCTTTGTGACCGGCGCCATTACCGCCAGCGGTGGATCGTGGAACGCCAGCATCGTGGCTGAATATGTCACTTGGGGTAACACCACGCTGGAGGCGCATGGCCTGGGCAGTTACATCGCCCATATGACGGCGATTGGTGACTTCCCGCGCATTGCCCTGGGGATTGGTGTGATGTGTATTTTCGTGATGAGCCTGAACCATTTCCTGTGGCGTCGCTTGTATCGCATCGCCGAAGAACGCATGCATTTCTGATGCCTTTGCCGGGCATCCGGTTTCAAACCAAACCAACAATATCGCTGCAACACCCCACGCCGCACGGCTGGCGTAGAGGAGAAAACAAATGGCAAATGCATTGATCGAAATGAAAGGTGTCGGCAAGTCTTTCCGCTCTGCGGATGGCTCGCAACGGGCTGTGCTCGAGGACGTGGATTTCACCCTGCATGAAGGGGAAATCGTCGCACTGTTGGGCCAGTCGGGTTCGGGCAAATCGACACTGTTGCGTCTGATGGCAGGGTTGATCTCTGCCGACAAGGGCGATGTGAACTACCGCGGCCAACCGGTGTACGGCCCGACGCGTGGCGTGTCGATGGTGTTTCAATCGTTTGCGTTGTTCCCGTGGCTGACTGTACAGCAGAACGTGGAACTGGGTCTGGAAGCACGCGGCGTGGGTCTGGAAGAGCGTGAAAAGCGGGCTGAAGAAGCCATCGAACTGATTGGCCTTTCCGGTTTCAACGGCGCCTTGCCGCGCGAATTGTCCGGCGGTATGCGCCAGCGCGTCGGCATCGCCCGTGCACTGGTGGTCGAGCCCGATATCTTGCTGATGGATGAAGCGTTCTCTGCGCTCGACGTGCTGACCGGTGAGCAACTGCGCGACGACATGCTGGAACTGTGGGAAAGCAAACAGACGCCTATGAAAGGCATTCTGGTGGTGTCGCACAATATTGAAGAAGCCGTGCTCATGGCTGATCGTGTGTTGATTTTCGCCAGCGATCCGGGCCGTGTTCGCGCTGAGCTGCGCATTTCTTTGCCGCGCCCGCGTAATCCGGAAAGCGTCGAAGTCCGCAGCCTGATCGATGAGGTCTATGCGCTGATGACAGCCCGTGCCCGCGCTGGCCGCGCGACGGACACGCACGAATTGCCGCTGGCCTACCGCCTGCCGGAAGCCGACGTCAGCCGTATGGAAAGCCTGCTGGAACTCTTGTCCGAGCCGCCATTCAATGGCCGTGCCGACCTCCCGGCGCTGGGTGAAGAAACAGAACTGACCGACGACGAATTGCTGCCGTTGGCCGAAGCGCTCCAGCTCTTGGGGCTGGCGCAAGTGGCACATGGCGATATCGCCATCACGCCGCTGGGCCATCGTTATGTGCAGGCAGAAAACACCATGCGCCAGGAAATCTTTGGCCAGCAGCTGCTCACGCACGTTCCGCTGGCTGCGCATATCCGTCACAGTCTGGAGCAAACCGAGTCGGGCGAATTGCCAGAACAGGCCTTCCTCAAACTGTTGCGCGAGTCGCTGGATCAGGAAGAAGCGGAACGCGTGTTGCAGGTTGCCATTGAATGGGGTCGTTATGGTGAAGTGTATGAGTACGGTTTCCACACCGGCCTGATCGCGTTGCCAGAGCCGGACGACGACGAAGAAGAAAAAACCGAAACACCCGCGGAGTCTTGATTGCAAAGACCGGATTACCCCGCCGATACCCCCCGCCTGACCGAAAACACCCGGCAGGCTGTGGCAGCACGGACCTCCTGGGTGAGCGCGTGGGTCAACATTGTGCTGTCAGCTGCGCAGATCGTGATGGGTGTCTTCGCGCACTCGCAAGGTTTGATCGCAGATGGTCTGCATTCGCTGTCTGACCTGATTGCGGACTTTGTGGTGTTGCTGGCCAACAAGCACAGCCACAAAGCGGCGGACGAAGATCACCAGTACGGTCATGCGCGCTTTGAGAACGCGGCATCGCTGGCGCTGGGCGTGATTCTGCTGATCGTGGCGGCCGGGATGCTGTGGGGCGCGGTCGGCAAAATCCAGAACCACGAGAATATTGCCCGTGTGCACGCCACTGCGCTGTGGGTAGCGGTGATTGCCATCGTCGCCAAGGAATCGCTGTTCCGTTACATGCTGCGTGAAGCCAAGCGCGTCAATTCATCCATGCTGATCGCCAACGCCTGGCACGCCCGCTCTGACGCGGCGTCATCCGTCGTGGTGTTGATTGGCGTTGCGGGTAACCTGGCCGGTTTTCCGGTGCTGGACCCGTTGGCCGCGCTGATCGTGGCGTTTGTCGTCGGCCGTATGGGCTGGTCCTTCAGTTGGGATGCACTGAACGACCTGATGGACCGCGCGCTGCCGGTAGATGACGTTCGCAAGATTCAGGACGCATTGCGGTCTACACCGGGTGTGCTGGATGTACACGATTTGCGTACGCGCAAGATGGGCGATATGGCGCTGGTCGACGCCCATCTGGAAGTCGCACCGCGCATTAGCGTCAGTGAAGGGCATCATGTGGCCGTGCGGGCGCGGCAGGCCGTGCTGGCCCATTTCCCGGTGCTGGATGTGCAGATTCATATCGATCCGCGCGAAACGGTGGCATCGACTGCGCCTGACTTACCCTCCCGAGAGCAGGTGCTTGATCTCTTGACCAGCGCGTTGCCGGAGCTGGGTGCGCAGCAGTGGGACATCACCCTGCATTATCTGGACGGACGCCTCAATATCGCCGTGCAGTTAGAGCCCGCCGCGCCAGCGATCAATGACTTTGCCGTACGGGCATTTCTCTCTGCCCGGTTGGCCGTGCCGGTGGATCTGTCGATCTGGCGACGCGAGTTGCCAGCGTAGCCAGCGCTTGATCTGGCTTGATCGGATCGAAAACTCGCTTTCTGCAGGTCTATGCTGAATCTTCAGTACCGGAGACATCAGCATGGCCGAATTACATATCGCTGATTTGCCCGCTGCAATCCGCGAAGCGAAACGCGTGTTACGCCAGAAGCTGCCGCAATATCACGCGGTGTTTCTGGAGGTTGAAAGCGAAATGCGCCGCCAGGTCGCCGCGATCACCGCCGAGCGAGAGCGAGGGCAGTCGGTGATCCCTGAGCTGGCGTTCAGCGACATTGCTGCTGGCACGGTAGACCCGGCCAGGGTCGCGCAGATCAAGGCGCGGGGCGCCTGTGTCATCCGCCGCGTTTTCAGCCCGGACCAGGCCAGCGCCTGGAATGATGATCTGGCCCGATACGTTGACAGCAACGGCTTCGAAGCGCGACTGGCGCACCGGGCTGAAGACAAATACTTTGGTGAGCTGGCATCTGGCAAACCGCAAATCTACGGCATTTACTGGTCCGGCCCGCAGGTTGCGGCGCGCCAGTCTGAAGCATTGACGCATGCCCGCGTATTCTTGAACCGCTTATGGCTCACCGAGAGTGAAGGTCGCCAGCATTTCGATCCCGAGCAGGTGCCGGTGTATGCCGATAGGGTGCGGCGGCGGCCGCCAGGGTCGGCGTCATTGGGGTTGTCGGCACACTGTGATGGCGGGTCGGTCGAGCGCTGGCTGGATGAAGCGTTCCGGCAAGTCTACCGGCATGTCTTTAATGGCGACTGGCGCCGCTATGACCCGTTTGATGCGGCCTGGCGCACACAAGTCAACGAGATCCCGTCGCCCGCCGTATGTTCCATGTTCCGCACGTTTCAAGGCTGGACGGCGCTCACCGCGCAAGGGCCAGGGGATGGCACTCTGCAGTTGATACCCATATCCAATGCGATGGTTTATGTTTTGCTGCGTGCGTTGCAGGACGATGTGCCAGACGATGATCTGTGTGGCGCGTTGCCTGGCAGGGCACTGTCGCTGACCAGCCAATGGCACGGTGTGCTGCAGCCCGCTTTGTCCAGCATTCCGCTCATGCAGCCCGGTGACACGGTGTTCTGGCACAGCGATGTGATTCATGCGGTAGAAGACGAACACAAAGGATCAGGCTGGAGCAACGTGATGTATATCGCCGCCACGCCCGGTTGCGCCAAGAACGACGCCTATCTGGCGCGGCAATTGCCAGCGTTTCTGGCAGGAAAAAGTCCGCCGGATTTTCCGGCGGACCATTTTGAGGTTGATTTCACCGGCCGCGCGACTGCGAACGCGCTGACCGGGATCGGCCGCAGACAGATGGGCCTGGAAGACTAAACCTCAGATTTTCAGGCGTTCCACAACCTTGCCATTCGCAAGATGGGATTCAACGATCTCATTGATGTCTTCTTCATCGACATAACGATACCAGGTGCCTTCCGGGTAAATGACCATGACGGGACCGTCATCACAGCGATCCAGACAGCCCGCTTTGTTGATGCGAACCTTGCCCTGACCATTGAGTTTGAGCGCCTTGACGCGGTCTTTGGCATAGGCCTGCATATTGGCCGCTCCGCAATCGTTGCAAGAGGTTTCGCCCGGGCCGCGTTGATTGGTACAGAAGAAAACGTGGTATTTGAAATAGCTCATGACGTGATCCTGTGGCTATGGACGCTTATTGCTGCGTCACCGGCGCAATATGCGCCGTCACAAAAAAGGGCAGTTCACCGATCCGGTCCGGCTGGACCGTTTCAACGATGCGCACATCGTTGACCTGGCATTCGACCATCAACTGACGCACAAAATCCACCACCTGTTCGGTGCGATCCAGTGGTGCCAGCGGCCAGACAAAGCCTTCCCAGCGTTCGCCGTCTTCCAGCCCACAGAACGTGATGCGGATTTCGCCAGACTCATGCGCGGCCAGCGTGATCACCGGGCTGCGACCGGCAGTACGGATGCTGCGCAGTGCATTGCTGGTGGCCACCTGGAGTTGGGTCTCCAGTTGGGTTACGCGACCGTTCTCCTGAGCGGCTAGCCAGGTTTGTGGCACACGCGGAATGGTAAACAGGGTCACGCCCCCGGTTTGCAACTGCTTGCCCAGTTCTTGCGCCAGCGGCACGCCCCAGGCGCCCACCTGGCCACCGATCTTCACTGCTGGCAACGCATCTTTGCGCTGGATGGCCACGCCAAACAGATAACGAACAAACACGCCTTCATCTTTGAGCGGTACCGGCGCGTCCTGGAACGTCACTGGCAAACCGCCACTGGCGTATTGCAATTGATCGCGCCAGCGCGAGATCTGGGCGGGGTTAACCTGAGCCATTTGCTCTGGGTGCGCCAGTTGGGACGACAGCCAGACATCTGCATCTGTGGCGAAAATGTCATGCTTTTTGAGTATTTCGCGCACGGCATCCACATCAGCCAAACGGCCGGGCAGATTGGTTTGTCCTTTGACTCCGGCAACCAGAATTAAGGGGATGGCAAAGGGCACGGCCCATTGCTGGCTGTAAGAATCTGGCTTTTCGGCGGCCGAGCGCAGGGTGTCCCACAATATGCTGTAAGCATTTTCCGACGGTGCTTGAGTCAGCGCAGCGTTCAAAGCCGCGTGGTCATTGGCTTGCAACAATTCGCACACCAGCGTGTAAAGGGTTTCTCTTTTAGCCTTGACCGCATCTGCCTCGCGTTCGGTCAAGAGCGACATCAGGGCGCGAATTACCGGATTGGCGGCATTCACGCGTGGGTACATTCTGGGGTCGGGCAGGGTCATGAGGGTGTCTGGCAAAAAGTTAAAATTATACGCTTTTGTACGTAACAACTGGGGTTGCAAGATCGTAATTCCAGACCCTTGAATTGTTTGACAATCCCCAATGATTTCGATAAATTTGAAGGCCTGTTGGGATGCAGCAGCTGCGTCTTGATAGTTTCTCCTTTGTAGATGTTGTTGGTGGACCCGGGGTTAAATGTCCCCGGGTTTTTTTTCGCCTGGAGTTTCCAATCCATGTCTGATGCCGTGTTGATCGACCAGAACATGCTGGCCCAATTGAGCGTAGAAGCCGCTGCCGCGCCGCGTTTGCGCAAAAACCGCAACTTCCATGAGCACAATGAAGATCTGTGTCATCGCATGCTCAACGCCCTGCAGCCGGGGACTTATGTCCAGCCGCACTGTCACCTGGATGCGACAAAGGAAGAATCGATCATTGCTTTGAGCGGTCGTCTGGGCTGCCTTGTTTTTGACAAAACCGGTAAGGTTGTTCAGGCGTGCGAATTGGTGCCGGGTGGTCAGAATGTGGGTATCAACATCCCTGCCGGGACATTCCACAGCCTTGTGGCGCTAGAGCCCAACTCTGTGTTTTTTGAGAGTAAACAGGGCCCGTACACGCCGATCTCTGCCGCCGAAAAAGCACCGTGGGCGCCTGCAGAAGGAGAGTCCTCCTGTGCGGACTACCTTTCATTCATGCTGCAGCATTTTACGGGCAAGGCCGTTTGAAACGCAGACACCGGATCAAGCGCGTTCGGTAAAACCGGTACTGTTTTCTGAGGCTGTGGCTGTGATATCCAGACGGGTGACGTGGGCTGTGGGTGGGCCGTGACTCGCCCAGTCGGTGAGTTCGTCCACCAGATCTTCAGTGCCTTCAACGTGGATTTCCACCGTGCCATCATGCCGGTTGCGCACCCAGCCGTTTACGCCTAGCCGTTTGGCCTCCAGACATGTGGCAAAACGGAACCCCACTCCCTGCACGCGACCGTGCACCAGCAAGCGTTTGGCAACCATGCGGTATTCCCCCCGGCTTGTGAAATCAGTGCAGATGCCCGCCAAACAGACCCAGCACACCGATCACGATCAGATAGATCGCCACGATCAGATTCAGCAGCCGCGGCATGATCAGGATAAGAATGCCCGCAATCAGTGAGACCAGCGGGCCCAGATAGAACTGGATATTCATGGACTTGTTCCTTGAGTGTCGTGGATTTTTTATAAGTGACCCGAAACGCGGCAGCAAGTGGGCTGTTGCAAAACAGGGCACGGGAGACCACCATACTTGTAATGCAAGATACCTTGTCGTATAAAGCAACCACGCAAGCGGCGTCGTTGGCCGCAGGGGGATCAACCAGCCTATGAAGACTCAACTCAAAAAGGGTGCGCTGGACATGTGTGTGCTGGCAGTGCTGGCGCAAGGGGATAGTTACGCCTGGGCTATCGTGAACCAGCTTTCATCCAGCATGGAAATCAGCGATGGCACCATCTACCCGTTAATGCGGCGTCTGCAGGACGAAAACTGGGTCTCGACGTACCTGGTCGAGTCCAGCTCTGGTCCGTCGCGCAAATACTACCGCCTGACCGACACGGGGTTGGCCAGCCTCAAGGAAATGCGGCAGGAATGGGATGAGTTTGTGGCCGAAGTGCACGGCGTATTGAACGGAATACATACCGGGGGAGCGCGGTAATGAATCAGAAAACGTTTTTGCTGCGACTGCGGGCTGGCCTTGGGCATCTGCCGCCCAAAGAGGTCGACGAGATCGTTGGCGATTACGAGGAATTTTTCCGTGATGGCCTGGCGGAAGGACATACCGAAGAAGAAATCGCCGAGAGGCTGGGTGATCCGGAGCGCATTGCCAAAGAATTGCACGCCCGTACCAGCCTGCAGAACTGGGAAGATCGCAAGTCATTTCGCACCTTGTGGCAGGTTGTATTGGCGTATGCAGGTCTGGGTGCGCTCAATTTTGTGCTCGCCATTCCACTATTGATCTGGCTGCTTTTGCTGACTGCAGGGTTCATGACGTCGGGCGCCGTGCTATTGGGGGGCGTTATCTGCACCATTCTTGGTGTCACGCAGTGGGCTTTCGACTGGCCGGCCGGCGATGAAGTCAGTGTGGTGCACTCGCACGCACAGGGCGCCGCGTCGGGCACTGCGCGAATCTCCATTAACGACAATGGCGTAGAGATCGTTGGCAAGGATGCCAAAGCGGTCAAAGACGCCATTGAACAGCACAAGCAGCAAGGAGACTCGGTCGAGATCACCGCCAATAAAGAAACCGGCGAGACCGAAATCAATATCCATGGTGGTGAGGGCAACGTGCATATCAGCACGCATCGGGGCAAAAAACACGTCGCCAGCGCCGTGGATGCCGACATCAAGGCAGCTGCAGCGGATGTGGCCGCCGCTCAGGCGGAGCTGGATGCCGCCGCAGATGAAGGTGACAAGGGCCGCGCCGCCGGGCAACTTGAAGCCGCCAAAGCCCGTGAACAAGCTGCCATTGCCCGTGCTGAAGCTAACCGGATTCGTGATGGCGTAAGTGGCCCGTCGCAAGTGGTGACGACGGAGAACGTCCATATCGTCAAGGATGGCCTCAAGAAAGAAGTCGAAGTAAATGACGACGATGAGGGTGATGCAGACAGCGATAACGCGGGCGAGAAAGTAGTGAAGCGGGTTTTGCATACTGGCGGCGATGGCAGTGACAAATTGCTGCCGATTGGTCTGTTCTTGCTGGCATTTGGGGCCATCGTGCTGTTGTTGACGCTGGCGCTGGCCCGATGGACGGCCCGCACGGTTAGCCGCTTTGTACGGTACCAGCTTGATTTACTGGGTGTTGGCAAGCAGGAAGAAAACCGCGCCTGATCGGTTGATCCTCCAGATAGAAGCGGCGCAATGCGCCGCTTCTTCTATATACAACCTTGTGCTCGCAGGCCGGAATTGATGCTGTTAGAATTCCGGCCTTCGCAAGGTGCCTGCCAGGTTGGCAGGTGAAACAGGGAATCAGGTGCGTCGTGCCTTGGTGCACAACCAGTCCTGAGCTGCCCCCGCAACGGTAAGTCGCAATGAACGCGTTCAACCAGGCCACTGACCTCATCGGGTCGGGAAGGCGAACGTCGGAGCGACAAGCCCGGAGACCGGCCTTGCGAGACGTGCACGCAACGTGCGCAACAAGGCGGAAGGCGCGGGGTGCGTCCGGACGGGAAATCGCATGCGGCCAGCTTGCCCCAAAGGCAGGGAACCGGCGCCTGCGACATCACGTGTCTTCCACACAATCATTACAAGCCTGCGTGGGGCAGGCATCAGGAAGGCACCATGTCCAAATCCAGTTTCTGTGTGTTGCGGCTGTCGCCGCTTGTTCTGGCGCTCAGCGCCGCCGTAGCGCATGCCGATAACGCCAGCGTTCAGCCCACCATGGTGGTAACCGCAACGCGTATTGCCACCAACCCGGACACCTTGTCGAGCGATGTTTCCGTCCTGACCGGTAGCCAGTTGGCGGCTACCGGCGCGCAAACGCTGGGCGAAGCCCTTGCGACTGTGCCTGGCGTACAGTTCTCCCGCTCTGGCGGCCTGGGCCAGCCGGCCAGTTTGTATATCCGCGGTGCCAACGCCAACCAGACGCTGGTTCTGGTGGATGGTCAGCGCATGGGTACGGCCACCAACGGCGGTACCAATTTTGACCTGATCCCGGTCTCTGCGATTGATCACGTGGAAATCCTGCGTGGCCCGGCCTCCAGCCTGTATGGTTCTGATGCTGTTGGCGGCGTGGTACAGATTTTCACCAAGCGTGGCCAGGGTACAGCACACGTGTGGGCCAATACGGAATATGGTACTGACAGCACCTGGAGCGTTGCGACGGGGCTGTCTGCCGGGCAGGATGACACACGCGTTGCAGTGGGTTTTAGCCACAAGGAAAGCGAAGGCTACAACCTGACCAAGCCATCCAGCACGTTCTACTACGAGCCGGATCGCGATGGTTATCACCAGACCTCCGCCAATTTTGATCTGTCGCACTTCTTTGGCGATGCCAACGAACTGGGCATCCGTGGCTTGTATGTGCAAAGCGATGCCGCGTATGACGCGGGCGGTTTCCCGGCCAACCCGTGGACGCGTGAAACCCAGAGCAATATCTCTGTGTACAGCCGCAACCAGATCACCCAGTCCTGGCAAAGCACGCTCACGGTAGGTATGTCGCAAGATCAGTCGCATGCTGATTCCTGGGACTACAACACGTTCGAGCCCTATACCAGCCGCTTTGATACCCGTCAGAAGCAAGTGAACTGGGACAACCGTATCGACAGCGACTATGGCAAGTGGCTGCTGGCGGCAGAATATCTGAACGAAACCGTGACCAGCACCGCGCAATACGACGTCGATGGTCGTATCAACAAGGCAGTTATCGGTGGCTGGCAAGACGATTTCGGCGCCAATCACTTGCAAGCCAACCTGCGCGTTGAAGATAACTCGCAGTTCGGTCATGAGACGACCGGCAACGTGGGTTACGCCTATCGCTTCAGCAAAGCCTGGCAGTTCACCGCCAACGCCGGCACCAGCTTTCACGCGCCGACGTTCAATGATCTGTACTACGACTGCGGCTACGTATGTTCCAACCCCAACCTGAAGGCAGAGAAGGGGCGCTCGTTCGACGCCGGTCTGCGTTGGGACGCCAGTGGCTGGAGCACCACGCTGGTGGGCTTTGAGAACCGCATCCGGGATCTGATCGTACTGGATGCCAATAACAACTACATTCCGGAAAACCTCAACGAAGGCAAGATCGTCGGCGGTACGCTGACCACGCAAGGCAAGCTGGGTAATCTGGATCTCTCTGGTAGCCTGACTCGCCAGAACCCGTTTGACCACGACACCGGCTTGTTGCTGCCACGCCGTGCCAAGCTGTTTGGTACTGCGTCGATTGGCCAGACTGTGGGTGTCTGGCACTGGGTGGCGGACGCCCAGGGCGCCGGTCAGCGCTTTGACGATGCAGCCAACTCCGATGCCAACGAAATGGGTGGCTACGTGATCTACGGTCTTGGTCTGGATTACACCCTGGCCAAGAACTGGAAAGCCGGCCTGCGTGTAAACAACGTGTTTGATCGTGCCTACGAACTGGTGAAAAACTACAACACCGAAGGCCGCGCGTACTTTGTAAATCTGTCGTATGACGGTGCCGGTTTCTAAGCATTAACCAGGCTGTACACACCCTGCAGCGGCCCGGTTCATTGGCGATCAACCCGCCAGTGACCGGGCCGTTGTTTTGCGGGCACTGGACTATGCTGGTGTAGTAAAGTCCGGTTCGCGGCGCATTTGCTCCCCTCACCACATAACGACAAAAACCATGAAACAACTTCTTCCCTCATTCGATATCCCGGCGCTTGATGGTGGCCTCGTTGCCCGGTTGCAGCACCGGTTCGACCGCAAAACCAAACCGTTGGGCAGCCTTGGGCAACTGGAGGCGCTGGCTGTGCAGTTGGGTGTCATCCAGCAGCGACCTGATCCGCAAATCACCAGACCTGCCATGTTGGTTTTTGCCGCAGACCATGGCCTGGCACGCGCCGGCGTGAGTCCGTATCCCGCAGAAGTCACCCCGCAAATGGTGTTGAACTTCCTGGCGGGTGGTGCGGCGATCAGCGTGCTATGCCGTAGCCACCAGATGGATCTCAAGGTGGTGAACGCTGGCGTCAATGCTGACTTCGCGCCCCATCCATTGCTGATCGATCGCCCCGTTGCCAAAGGCACCGCCAATAGTCTTGAAGCGCCGGCCATGACGCCGGAGCAAGTCCATCAGGCCATTGAAACCGGTGCGCAGATTGTGTATGCGCTGGCCGATGAGGGCGTGACGCTGATTGGTCTGGGCGAGATGGGTATTGGTAATACGTCTGCTGCGGCGTTGCTGATGGCACGTCTGACGGGTGAACCGGTGTCTGCCTGTGCCGGTCGTGGCACCGGGCTGGACGATGCAGGCCTGGCGCGCAAGATTGCCGTGCTCGAACAAGTGCTCGCGCGGCATGCAGATGCACTGGAACCCCTCGAGGCCCTGGCCGCGCTCGGCGGGCTGGAGATTGCCATGCTGGTCGGCGCGATCCTTGCCGCGGCCAGCCGCCGCATCGCCATTCTGGTCGATGGCTTCATTGTGACCTCAGCCGTGCTGGTGGCCAGCAAACTGGCGCCCGGCGTGTTGGGCTACTGTATTTTCAGTCATTGCTCTGGCGAGCAAGGCCACAGGCTCTTGTTGTTGCATCTGGGCGCCAGGCGGCCCTTGCTGGACCTTGGTCTGCGCCTTGGCGAGGGTAGTGGCGCGGCGCTGGCGTTGCCGCTGGTGCGTTCGGCCGTGGATCTGTTGAACCAGATGGCGTCGTTTGACGAGGCAGGTGTCAGTGAACGCAGCGAATAACCCGATCCGCCACTTTTTCTGCGCGCTGGGTTATTTCACACGCATTCCGATCCCCGCCTGGGTCGGCTATTTGCCAGACGATCTGGATCGCGCCGCGCGGTATTTTCCACTGGTTGGTGTACTGATCGGGGTGATCGCCGCGGCGGTTTTCTGGCTCACTCACTGGGTGTTACCAATGCGGGTTGCATTGGTGCTGAGCATGATTGCAACGATCTGGTTAACCGGGGCGTTTCATGAAGATGGTCTGGCGGACGCAGTAGACGGGTTTGGCGGGGGCTATACCCGTGAACGCATGCTGGAGATCATGCATGACTCACGCATTGGCAGCTTTGGCGCAATCGCCTTGATTGCCGGTCTGTTGCTCAAACTGGAAACACTCGCGGCTTTGCCAGTCGCGCAACTGGGCGTGGCCCTGATCGCCGCCCATGGTTTCAGCCGGCTGGTGGCAGTGAGTTTGCTGGCTACGCTGGATTACGTGCGTCCGGCGGGCAAAGCCAAACCCGTCGCCACGCGGCTTGCTGGTAGCGGGTTGTTACTCGCAATCGTGTTCGGTGTGGTGCCCTTGCTGTTGTTGCCACCGCTATGGATAGGCACGGCGCTGCTTGCCGGCATCATGGTGCGTTATGGTGTGGCGGCGTATCTGCGTAAAACGCTGGGTGGTTATACCGGCGATACGCTTGGCATGACCCAGCAACTGGCCGAACTGGCGTGTTATCTGGCATGGTGCGCATGCGTCTTGCGTTAATCCGTCACCTGCCAGTGAAAGATGCGGCGGGCTTGTGTTACGGACGGCTTGATCTGCCTTTGGCGCAGGACGTGTGTGCACGCGATATTGCATGTTTACAGGCTCAGTTGCCTGACGGTGTGCCGGTTTATAGCAGCCCGCTTTCACGCTGCTGGTTACTGGCGCAGGCCATCAGCCCGGTGGCGATGAAAGATACACGGTTGCAGGAACTGGATTTTGGCCAATGGGAAGGTCGATCCTGGCAAGACATTGGGGCTGGCGCGCTGGATAACTGGATTGCTACCGGTTATGACGCAACCCACGGTGGAGAAAGCCTGGTGGTCATGCAGGCGCGGGTCTGGCAGTGGGCAGACGAATGCGCTGCAAAAGGGATAAAGGTCGCGATCGTCGTCACCCACGCGGGTGTGATCAGGGCCCTGTGGTCGCGCTTCCTGCCTTGGGATGACTGCCTTGGGCAGGCCGTCCCGCATGGCGAAGTGCTTTGGCTGACGTGGCCGGATGCGATACCGACCCCATCTTGAAAACCGGACAATTGATGACAACTACATTGCTGCTGGGCGGCGCCCGTTCCGGCAAAAGTGGTCTTGCAGAGCAGATGGCTCACGCGAGTGGCCAGCCCGTTACGGTACTGGTTACTGCAACGGCCACAGACGACGAAATGGCCGCCCGGATTGCACATCATCGGCAGCAGCGCCCGTCGCACTGGCAGACCGTGGAAGCGCGCGAAGTGCTGGCAGAGGGGATTGAACAGCATTGTGTGGCCGGGCAGACGGTCATCGTCGATTGCCTCACGCTGTGGTTATCGCATGCCCTGTTTACAGCGGATGCGCAGTGGGCCGAAGCACCCGCGCCAGTATTGCCCGCCGCATGGCAGGCAGCTCGCAGTCGTCTGCTGGATGCGGTAACTCAGGCGAGTGGCACGCTATTGCTGATCAGTAATGAAGTGGGCCTGGGTGTGGTGCCGCTAGGCGCGGGGACCCGGGCATTTGTGGATGAAGCAGGGCGACTACACCAGGCACTGGCCCGTGTGTGCGACAACGTCGTCTGGGTGGCAGCGGGTTTGCCGCTGGCCATGAAAGGCCAGGTGCCTGCATGCGGCTGACGCACTAAAGACAAAAGGCCGCTTGCGCGGCCTTTTGCGGGCTTGCCAGTCAGCGAGGAGAGCCGACCGGCCGGGTTTTGCCTCTTGCGGACCGCCGCCCCTGGTCAGGGTATGGCCGATCCAGGCTGCAAGCCGGAGTGATTACATTTCCGGCGTGTGCGCTGTCAGGGTGCTCACTGTGTGTTCGCCGGCTTGTGCACCGACCGTAAACCGGGTCAGGCCGTCTGCGACTTGCGCAGCACCGACCACCCCAGCCAGGGTAACGACAACAAAAGTGATATTGGCAAGCTTGTCCATGATGTGTTCTCCGATGCAGTCACTGCTTTTTTGTGCCACTTGTGCTTGTGGCATCCATGGACGTCATCATATTCACTGGCTAACGCCAGATAAATATCTAAAACGTAGATTGATTGTTTCCTGATGGTTAACAATGATCAGGACATGGCAGGTGGTTTGCAGTGCCAGCAGGATTGCCGGCATAAGGGAGGGATATGGATACACTGATGAGCATGAAAGTGTTTTGCCAGGTGGCGTCGCTGGGGAGTTTTGTTGCAGCGTCAGAGCGCACTGGCTTGTCGACCGCCATGGTGAGCAAGCATATCAAGCACCTTGAGACGCGACTTGGCGTTCGTTTGCTCAACCGCACTACGCGCAGCCTCAGCCTGACCGGCCCGGGCGCCATGTATTTTGAACGATGTCAGCACGCCATCAGCGATCTGGAGGATGCCGAGTCGCTCTTGAGCCAGAGTGCAGTCAACCCGCGCGGTACGCTCAAGATCAGCGCGCCAGCCGTATTCAGCGTCAATTACCTGGCGCCGGTACTGGCGGATTATTACGCGCGATATCCGCACATGCGGGTTGATCTGGATCTTTCTGATCGGGTGATTGATCTGGTGGAAGAAGGATTTGACATGGCCGTGCGTATTTCGGCCTCGCCGAACCCGTCGCTGGTGGCGCGCCGACTGGCGCAGATCAATCTACTGTTTGTGGCATCCCCGGCATATCTGGCCAAACATGGCGTGCCGCGCGATGCCTCTGAACTGGTCGACCACCAATGTATTACCTACACCTACACCAACAATGGTGCCGCCTGGGTGTTCGACGGGCCGGATGGCAAGTTCTCGGTGAGTATTAATCCGCGCCTGCGGGTAAACAATGGCGAAATGGCCGTACGGGCTGCGCTGCAAGGTCTGGGCATTACCGTACAACCCACCATTCTGATTCAGGAACACATCCACGCCGGCCGGCTGGTGCCGATCTTGCTGGATTACCCGCGTCCCCCGGTGTCGGTCTACGCCGTGTACCCCAGCCGCACGTTTATCTCTGCCAAATTGCGAACGTTTATTGATGTGCTGGTCGAGCACTTTGGCGATACCCCGCCATGGGAAGATGAATCGCTCAAGGCGTATATCAAATCCAAAATCCGTCCCAGACAATTGGCCGCAGAAACACGTTGATCGACCAGGTGCACATAACAACATGGCCAGCCCGGGCAACCCGGCTGGCCATGTTGTTGGTATTGCCTGATGGTGTTGTTACTTGCTCAGTTCTTGTAGCTGACCGCGAATTTCGCCACCTGGATTGGCCGCAGTGTGGATGTTGAAATAGATCTGGCCGCCTTGTAACTCTTTGGCCTGTTCGTCTGTCAATGTGGCGCTCCCTTCAATGGGGCTCAGCAAGGCGCCTTTCAGTGGCACCACGGGTGGCGCGTTCACGCCCGCTGCAGCAGGGCCATGAAAATGCGCGGCGGTTGCGGGGCCAGTGAGGCCGCTGTAGTTAACGGTGTAGTTCATCACTTTGCTGTCGGTGTCGTATTCCACCTGAACAATGCCAGTGCCATCGCTTTCTTTCGGAGGCACTTCGCTGGCGGCATTGAGCGTGGCGCTGTAAGTCAGTTTGGCGGCCAGTGCGGCAGATGCGGTGAATGCAAGGGCAGCGGCCAGAACAAAAAGGGCGGGGCGGGGCATGAGGGGTCTCCTGGAAGATGCAAAGGCGGCAAGCCGGATCGTGTCAGGTCTGGTGCCTGTGGCCTTAGCATAGTCCGCTTTTTCTGCCTGCCAACCTGGCGTTATGACCGTGGGTCTGTCGGGCGGCAGAGCGTCAGATCGCCTGACGACCGACCAGTGAACTCGACAGGAAATACCGCTGCGTCAGCGCAAAACCGATCAGCACCGGGATGACCGATACCGTGATGGCGGCCATCAGCAAACTGGTCGAGGTAGAGAACTCACCGGTCAGATCGTGGAAGATGCCCACTGCCAGTGGCACTTTGTCCTGACTGTTCAGAATCACCTGCGGCCACAGATAGTCGTTCCATGCCGCGACAAACGTCAGCGTCGCCAGTGCGCCTGCCATGGGTAGCGCCAGGGGGAACGCAATTCGCCACAACACCTGCCACTCACTGGCGCCATCGACCCGGGCGGCGTCCAGTGTCTCGCGCGGTAAGTCACAGAAGGCTTGCCGCATCATGAACGCGCCGAGCGCACTGGCAATATTGGGCACGATGGTACCGGTCCATGTGTCCAGCAAACCCAGATGAATACAGGTCAGGAAATTGGGGATGATCATGGTTTCTGTTGGCAGCATCATGGTCAGAATGATCAGTGCAAACAAGGCGCGGCGCCCGGGGAAATCAATCTGCGCCAGCGCGTAACCGCAAGGCACTGCCAGCAAAAGCACACCGAGTGTAGTGAAGGTGGCAATCAATAATGAATTGCGCAGATAAATCATCAGCGGGATTTCATGAAACACCCGCACTAGCCAGTCCAGGCTTGGCCGGTGCGGGATGAACGCTTGTGGAAACACCCACATGTAAGTGGTATCTGCCGAGAACGCAACTGACGCCGCCCACACAAACGGAAACAGCGCAAATACGGTAAACAAGACAATACCGACGTGGCGGCTACCCAATAGCAGCAAGGTCGCGGGATGCAAAGAACGATGCTGGCTCATGTTGCATTCCCCTGGCGCAGGCGGCCGTGTTCTCCCAGCAGCCTGAACTGGAACAGGGCCAGCATCAGGCAAATAACCGTCACGATCAAACCCGCTGCGGCCGCGTACCCAAACTGGTGGCCGTAGAACGCCGCGTTCCACACATACAGCAACGCCGTGGTGGTGTGGGCGCTACCGCGGGTGAGGTAAAGCGGTTCTTGCATGGCTTTAAGGGCGTAGATGGTCGCGAGCAATGTGCAAAGCAAAATCACCGGCTGTAGCGCCGGCAGCGTGACATGGCGCAGGCGCTCGAAACGGTTCGCGCCATCCAGAATGGCGGCCTCATGTTGTTCGCGCGGCACGCTTTGCAAACCAGCCAGATACAACACCATGTAAAACCCGAGGTTCTTCCAGAAGGCAAACAGGATCACCGGGTACAGTGCCAGGTTTTCCCGGCTGAACCACAACGGCGGGTTCTGCGCAGAAATGATGCCAAACGTGGCCAGAAAACTGTTAACCAGCCCATCTGCTGCAAAGGCTTGCCGCCACACCACTGCGGCAATCGACATGGCAATAATGACCGGTACATAGCACAAAGCGCGGATCAGCCCGGCGCCGGGAAACGGGCGGTGCAGCAGCAAGGCCAGGCCCAGCCCGGCAATCTGCAGCATGGGTACCAGAACCAGGAAAATGAGGGAGTTCTTGAGCGCCGGGCCAAACTCACGCTCAGGCCAGGTCAGCATCACAAAATTGGCAAAGCCGTTCCACTGCGTGTGGCCGGTTTGCAGGAAATAGTCATGCAAGGCGAGCCAGGCGTTATAACCCAGCGGCCACAAGATGAACACCGCAAACACCGCGCAAAACGGTGCGACAAACAGCCAGCCCGTTGCGGGCCGAACGCCAGGAAGTGCCATACCGCATCCTCTGTCTGCTGTGGCCGGTCTGATGCCGGCACGTCAGGCAAACATCTTATGTGATTTGGCGCGGGTGGCTGTTTGCCGGGCTTGCCGTATTGCCATTGGCATGAAGGCAGCGCCGGCTTGTTTGGGGCATGCTGCAAGCACAACAAGTCTGTCTATAAAGTGCAATCCGGAAACGAAACCATGCCGCGCAAGGCCCGACGTATCGCCATTCTTGCTGTTTGTTCATGTGTGCTAACCATCGCGGCCTGGCAAATCCTGGACTGGTTGCCCCCGCCATTGCCCGCTGCCACAACGGTCGCCGCGACGACGCCCAAGGCGCGGCAGTACGTGCGCACGCCGTTTATTGATGACTGGGATCAAGCCCCGTTAGAGGACATGAATGCGCATGCTGCACTGAACCCCGGCGTGGCATTTCTGGAGGGGCCGACACACCGTCGCATGGTGGCGCTGACGTTTGACGATGGCCCCAGCCCCTACACACCGGCGTTGCTGGATGTGCTTAAGAAATATCACGTGCACGCCACGTTTTTCTGGATCGGCAAGCATGTTCAGGAATATGACACGGTGGCCCGTCGGGCCTTGGCCGAAGGGCATACGCTGGGCAATCACACGTTCACGCATCCCGATATCTCCGGCACCGCTGAAGATTTCTGGTGGGACGAGCAGATTGGTCTGACGCAGGATATTTTCCAGCGCGTGATCGGCAAGCGGCCGCTGTTGTTCCGCCCGCCCTACGGCAAGATCGATGATTCGGAAATCAAGGCGCTGAATCAGCACGGCCTCAAAACCATCCTCTGGTCCATTGACACGCAGGACTGGAACAAAAACCGCTGGCTGTTTGGTACTCACCACATTGAGCGCTGGATCCAGCAATATATTCATGAGGAGGCCATCATATTGATGCATGATGGCGGTGGTCACCGCGACCAGACGGTTGCTGCGGTTGATGCCGTGATCCCATGGCTGCAAAAAGCCGGTTATCAGTTTGTGACGGTTGACCAACTGTTGGGTATCAAACAGGTTTACCAGTAACCGCACCGATCTTTTACAAAGCAGGGTTGGAGAATACTTTGTCTGATTCAGGTTTTGCCCATACGCCACAGCCACCGTATTACGCGGTGATGTTCACCTCGCAGCGCAATGATCAAGATCCGGAAGGCTATGCAGCAACGGCGGATCGCATGCTGGAGCTGGCGCAGCAGCAACCCGGATATCTGGGGGTAGAGAGCGTGCGTGACGCCAGTGGTTTTGGCATCACGATCTCTTACTGGGAAAGCCAGGAGGCCATTGCGAACTGGCGGTCCCACGGCGAGCACCGTGTCGCACAAGAGCAGGGCAAACGCGATTGGTATGCACACTTTGAAGCGCGCGTGGCCAAAGTTGAACGTGCCTGGGGCAAGCGCTAACAACGTATCAAGCGGGTTCAGTCTGCCGGGTTTTGCCGCAGTGCACGGCCCAGTTGCAGGGTTTCCAGCAGGGCGTCGATCAGAGGCGCAGCTTCGTCTCTCAGGCTAAAGCTGTCAGGCATGAATAACCAGTTGTTCAGCAAGCCGCACAATGCGCCTATCAGCAAACGATCAGCACGCGCGACATCCAGGTCAGGCGGTAGTTGGCCGCGTTCGATCGCCTGGCGTAGCAGTGAGCAGCGACGTTGCGTACCGTTCAGCATGGCTTCACGACGGCGATCCAGCACGGCTTGCAGATCCTCGGTGTACTCGCACTTGTTCATCAGTACATCCAGGCCGCGGCGCTGGCGTTCATCCGTATCGGTGTCGGCCAGGGTTTTGATCAGCGCCTCACGCAACTGGGTCAGTGGCTCGCTGTAATGGCCGGTTTCGTCAGGTTCCAGCGCTTGTTCCAGCGGCAGGCAGATGCGGTCTGCCATGGCGTTGAAGAGGTCTGCCTTGTTTTCGAAGTGCCAGTAAATGGCGCCACGCGTCAGGCCGGCTGCATCGGCGATATCCGCCAGCGAGGTGCGTGACACTCCCTTGGCGCTGAAAATGCGTTCTGCGGTATCCAGCAGATGTTCCCGGGTTTCTGCCGCTTCTTCTTTGGTTTTGCGCGCCATACCGAACCTTGTGCGTGGAGGGTGGTCAGTGGTGTTTTGTGGTTTCTGATGCGAATGAAATGATTCGCATTGAAATTATCAAGTGTTGTACACTTTACCGAACAATTAATTTATGCGGCATACATACATTCGCGAATGTATGTATGTTACGATTTACTCAAGATTTCAGCAAACCGTCCGGTCTGGGCGGTTTTGCACATGTGCATGGCAGCATGACTGTTACTGACTGCCGGCGCCTGGTCCGTCTTCTGTCTTTCTTCAAAACAATCATTTCCATGTTGCGGGGGCACTCATGCGTGCAAACACGAACCGGTTTCCTTTACGTCTAACGACTCTGGCCGCGCTGGCGGCCGTGTCGGTCCTCAGTGCATGCGGCGACAAACCTGCCGCAGGTGCTGGGGGCGCAGGTCAAACGCCAGAAGTGGGCGTCGTGACCATTGCAGCCCAGAACCTGCCGCTGTCGGTTGAGCTGCCAGGCCGCGTTAACCCGGTCCGCGTGGCCGAAGTACGCGCCCGTGCCGCCGGCATTGTACTCAAGCAAACCTTTGTTGAAGGCAGTGATGTCAAAGCGGGGCAGGTACTGTTCCGTATTGATCCGGCACCGCTGCAGGCCACATACGATAGCGCCACGGCCGCTGTCGCCAAGGCCGATGCCACGCTGGCCCAAAACAAACTGCAAGAATCGCGCTATCGCGAACTGGCGCCGGTGCAGGCCGTCAGCAAGCAGGATTACGACAACGCGCAGATCGCCGTGAAGCAGGCGGAAGCCGATCTGGCCTCCGCGAAAGCGACGCAGCAAACTGCGCGCCTGAATCTGGGCTACACCACCGTCACCTCCCCGATTTCCGGTCGTGTGGGCAAGGCGCAAGTGACCGAAGGTGCGCTGGTCGGGCAGGGCGATGCCACGCTGATGGCCACCGTCACCCAGACGGATCCGATTTACGTGGATGTGACGCAATCGAGCACTGAAGTCCTGCGTCTGCGCCGTTCGCTGCAGGCTGGCAAGGTCAAGGGCGTGGATGGGGCCGTGCCGGTCAAACTGACGCTGGAAGACGGCTCTACTTACCCGCAAGCCGGCAAGCTGCTGTTCTCTGATATCACCGTTGACCAGACCACCGGCATGGTGACGCTGCGTGCTGAGTTCCCGAACCCGAACCATGATCTGCTGCCGGGTATGTACGTGCGTGCACATCTCTCGCAAGCCGTACAGGATAACGCGCTGACCGTGCCGCAGATGGGCGTGCAACGCACCTCCAGCGGCGACGCTACCGTCATGCTGGTGAACCAGGAAGGCAAGGTTGAAGTGCGTCCGGTCGTGGCAGATACCGCCATTGGCAATGTATGGGTCGTGACCAAGGGTCTGCAAGCTGGCGACAAGGTGATCGTCTCCGGTCTGCAAAAGATCAAGCCCGGTGTGGCAGTCAAGACAGTCGACGCGAACGCTTCTGCGCCCGCTGCTGCCAAGTAACGGGGGAGAGACCTCATGGCTCGTTTTTTTATTGATCGCCCGATTTTTGCGTGGGTGATTGCCATTGTCATCATGCTGGCCGGCTTGTTGTCGATCCGCACGCTGGCTGTGTCGCAATACCCGCCCATTGCACCGCCTTCGGTGGCCATTACCGCCACCTACCCGGGTGCATCGGCCAAGACCGTGGAAGACACGGTCACCCAGGTCATCGAACAACAGATGAACGGGATCGACAACCTGGAATACATGGCGTCCACCAGTGACTCCTCGGGTGCCGTTTCCATCACGCTGACCTTCAAGAATGGCACCAACCCGGACATTGCCCAGGTGCAGGTGCAGAACAAGCTGCAACTGGCTACCCCGCTGTTGCCGCAAGAAGTGCAGCAACAAGGTATTCGCGTTGCCAAGGCCACCAAGAACTTCATGATGGTGCTGGGCTTTGTGTCTACCGACGGCAGCATGACGCGCAATGACCTTGGCGATTACCTCAACGCCAACGTCAAAGACCCGATCAGCCGCGTGGAAGGTGTGGGTGACGTCACCGTGTTCGGCTCCCAATACGCCATGCGTATATGGCTGAACCCGGACAAGCTCGCCAGCTTCCAGTTGACAGTGCTGGATGTCTCCAACGCCATTTCTGCCCAGAACGTACAGGTGTCCGCCGGTCAGTTGGGCGGCGCGCCGTCCGTGCCGGGCCAGCAACTGAATGCCACGATCACCGCACAAACCCGTCTGCAAACCGCAGATGAGTTTGGCAACATTCTGTTGAAGGTGAATACAGACGGCTCGCAAGTGCGTCTGCGTGATGTAGCGCGTATGGAACTGGGCGGTGAAGACTATTCGATCCTGACCCGCTACAACGGCAAGCCGGCTTCCGGTCTGGCGATCAAGCTGGCTACCGGCGCCAACGCGCTGCAAACCGCTGACGCCGTGCGCGCCAAAGTGGACGATCTGCAAAAGTATTTCCCGCAGTCGCTCAAGGTGGTTTACCCGTACGACACCACCCCGTTCGTGAAGATTTCGATCGAAGAAGTGGTGAAGACGCTGGCTGAAGCCATCGTGCTGGTGTTCCTGGTGATGTATCTGTTCTTGCAGAACTTCCGCGCTACGCTGATCCCGACGATCGCGGTGCCGGTGGTATTGCTGGGTACGTTTGGCGTGCTGGCTGCGGCCGGGTTCTCCATCAACACGCTGACGATGTTCGGTATGGTGCTGGCCATCGGCTTGCTGGTGGACGATGCGATTGTCGTGGTGGAAAACGTCGAACGGGTGATGAGCGAAGAAGGTCTTTCGCCCAAGGAAGCCACGCGTAAATCCATGGGCCAGATCACAGGCGCGCTGGTTGGTATTGCGCTGGTGCTGTCTGCCGTGTTTGTGCCGATGGCGTTCTTTGGTGGCTCCACCGGTGCGATTTACCGTCAGTTCTCCATCACCATTGTGTCGTCCATGGTGCTGTCGGTGCTGGTCGCCTTGATTCTGACCCCGGCGCTGTGCGCGACCATTCTCAAACCCATTGAGAAAGGCCATCACGCGGTCGATACCGGTTTCTTTGGCTGGTTCAACCGCAAGTTTGATGCGGGCAACCTCAAGTACCAATCCACCGTGCGCCGCATTCTGGGCCGCTCGGGCCGTTTCCTGGCGATCTATCTGGTCATTATCGGCATCATGGTGTTCTTGATGATGCGTCTGCCGACCTCGTTCTTGCCGGACGAAGATCAGGGCATTCTGTTCACGCAAGTGCAGTTGCCAGTGGGTGCCACGCAAGAACAGGCCATCAAGACGATCGAGAAAATGGAACACCATTTCCTCGTCGATGAAAAAGACAATGTCGAATCTGTGTTCTCGGTGGCGGGCTTCAGTTTTGCCGGTCGTGGCCAGAACATGGGTCTTGCGTTTGTCCGCCTGAAAGACTGGAAGGAACGCGGCAGCGCATCCCAGAAGGTGGGAGCCATTGCCGGTCGTGCCATGGGTGCGTTCTCGCAGTTCAAGGAAGCCGTCGCGTTTGCCTTTGCCCCGCCTGCGGTGCTGGAGCTGGGTAACGCCACCGGTTTCGACTTGCAGTTGCAGGATCGCGGTAACGTCGGTCACGCCAAGCTGATGGAAGCCCGCAACATGTTGCTGGGCATGGCCGCCAAGAGCACCGACGTGGTCGCAGTACGCCCCAACGGCATGGATGACACGCCGCAGTACAAGGTGGAAGTCGACAAAGAAAAAGCGTCTGCGCTGGGTTTGTCGCTGTCTGACATCAACAAGACGCTGTCGACCGCCTGGGGTTCGAGCTATGTGAACGACTTTATCGACAAGGGCCGTGTGAAGAAGGTGTATGTGCAGGCTGACGCACCGTATCGCATGCTGCCGTCCGATATCGATAACTGGTACGTCCGCAATGCCAAGGGCCAGATGGTGCCGTTCTCAGCCTTCGCCTCTGCGCACTGGGAATACGGTTCGCCGAAGCTTGAGCGCTACAACGGGGTGTCGTCGGTTGAACTGCTGGGTTCGCCAGCACCGGGCAAGTCCACCGGTCAGGCCATGAAAGCCATGGAAGACATGATCGCCAAGCTGCCTCCGGGCATCGGCTATGAGTGGACCGGTTTGTCGTACGAAGAAAAGCGCTCTGGTTCGCAAGCGCCGGCTCTGTACGCGATCTCTATCCTGGTGGTGTTCCTGTGTCTGGCCGCGTTGTATGAAAGCTGGTCCATCCCGTTCTCCGTCATGCTGGTGGTGCCGTTAGGTGTGGTGGGTGCGTTGCTGGCAGCAACCGGTCGCGGCCTTTCCAACGACGTGTACTTCCAGGTGGGTCTGCTGACGACCATCGGTCTGTCGGCCAAGAACGCGATTCTGATCGTGGAATTTGCCAAGGAACTGCATGAGAACGGCATGAGCCTCGTGGAAGCGACGCTGGAAGCCATCCGCATGCGGCTGCGCCCGATCCTGATGACGTCCATTGCGTTCATTCTGGGTGTGCTGCCGCTGGTGATTGCCAATGGCGCGGGCTCCGGTAGCCAGAACGCCATCGGTACCGGCGTGGCGGGTGGCATGATCACCGCGACCGTCCTGGCGATCTTCTTCGTGCCGATCTTCTTTGTGGTGGTGCACAAGGTGTTCAAGGTCAAGGACCGCGCGCCGCTGCACCCGAACAGCAGTCTGCATGGTCATGCACCTGCCGAGGAAAACAACAATGGTTAAGCAATATAAAAACCTGATGCTGGCCGCGGCCATGGCCGCTGCACTCTCGGCGTGCTCCATGGCGCCGACCTACCAGCGCCCGGCCGCACCGGTCAACGGTGCGTTCCCGAGCGGTGGCGACTACGGCACTGCCAGTGCTCCGGCCGCTGCCGGCGACAAGCAAACGCTGGCAGCCGATATTGGCTGGCGCAACTTCTTTGCCGATGCCCGCCTGCAAAAGCTGATCGAACTGGCGCTGGTGAATAACCGTGACTACCGCGTGGCCGCGCTGCAAGTTGAGAAAGCCCGCGCACAGTACCAGGTGCAGCGCGCTGATCTGTTCCCGACCGTGAATGCCGCAGCGGGGGGCACGCGTGCTCATACGCCGGCTGATCTTTCCAGCACCGGTGCGCAATTCACCGGCGGTTCGTATTCGGCCAATCTGGGCTTTACGGCGTATGAGCTGGACTTGTTTGGTCGTGTGCAAAGCCTGAAGAACGAAGCGCTGGAAAGCTATTTTGCGACGACTGAAGCGCAACGTGCATCGCAGATTGCACTGGTCGCGGAGGTTGCCAGCCAGTATTTGACGTTCCAGGCCGCTGAAGAACAGCTCAAGCTCTCGCAAGACACGATGGCCTCTTACCAGCACACGCTGGATCTGACGCAGAAGCGTTTCGATGTCGGTGCCTCATCTGCCATCGAACTGGCCGCAGCGCGCACACAGGTCAATACTGCCCAGGCGTCGACCGCTGCAGCCCAGTTGCAACGTGCGCAAGCTGAAAACGCCCTGGTGCTGTTGGTCGGTGAGCCGTTGCCGGCTGACCTGCCTGCAGCACAAGATCTGGGGACGGAAAACCTGCTGACCGACATGCCTGCCGGGGTGCCGAGCGATCTGCTGGAACGCCGGCCGGACATCTTGCAGGCCGAGCACACGCTCAAAGCTGCCAATGCCGATATTGGTGCCGCCCGCGCGAATTTCTTCCCGCGGATTACGCTGACAGGCAGTTATGGTACGTCCAGTGCGGAACTCTCCAACCTCTTCAAGGCCGGTCAGACCGCATGGAGTTTTGCGCCATCGATTACGCTGCCGATCTTTGATGCCGGCCGCAATATCGCCAATCTGGACATCAGCAAGACCAGCGAGAAAATCGCTGTCGCGCAGTATGAGAAGTCTATCCAGTCGGCTTTCCGTGAAGTCTCTGACGCATTGGCCGCACGTAATCTGCTAGACCAGCAGATCACTGCGCAACAAGCGCTGGTGCAGTCGGAAAGCGACCGGTATGAACTCTCCCGGTTGCGTTTTGTGAAAGGCGTGGACAGCTATCTGGCGGCACTGGATGCCCAGCGCTCGTTGTTCACGGCTGAGCAAAACCTGATCACGCTGCGCTTGTCGCGCCTGAACAATCTGGTGACCTTGTACAAGGTGCTGGGTGGTGGCTGGGTGGAGTCGACGGGTACGGTGCCCGCGGCCCCTGGTAGCAGCGCAAACAGCTAGGCGTGTATCGATCGCAACAGCGTTAAAACAAAAGCCCCACCCTGATCCGGTGGGGCTTTTTCATTATTGGGCTTGTCTGGCGGCTCAGTTTTCCACATTCACCGGTTTGCCGGCTTTCCAGTCCTGCAGCGCCTTGATGGTGTTGGCGACGTGTTTGTCCGGGTTCATCGCTTGATAGGAGTAGATGATCTTGCCATCTGGCGTGATCACGTAAGAGACCCGGTCGGCATAGCTGGTTTTGAGCGCCAGTACCGCGTCGTAAGACTTCATGATTTTCTGGTCGGCATCACTGGCTACCGGAAACTTGCTGCGGCATTCGGAGACAGAGAACTTGTTCAGCGTTTCAATCTTGTCAGCCGATACGCCAATGACGGTGGCACCCAACGATTTGTATTGATCTACCGCATCGGCAAAGTCATGGGCTTCGATTGTGCAGCCCGTTGTGAAGGCGGCCGGGTAGAAGTAAAGCACGACCGGGCCTTTCTTGAGTGCGTCAGCCAGGTTGTAGTTGTACACCTTGCCGCCCAGCGAGGCCTGCGTGGTAAAGTCCGGCGCGGTTGTGCCATTGGGCAGGGCGGCAAAGCTCAGAGTGGGCAGCAGTATGGCCGCAGTGATCAGTGCCAGGTGTTGTTTAAGTTGTTTCATGCAAGCTCCTGTGTTGCACAATGCGGCGTGGATCACCTATTGATCCGTGCACCGTTTGCTCCATATTAAAGCTACATCAGGTTACAGTGATGAACCCTGCGGCACGCCGCCTGTTTTGCTGCATCGACCATAAAACCGAGTCATCGCATCCATGTCCGAGCCCGTAAAAGTGCCGTACGGCAGCAAGATTGATATTGCTTCCTTGTTGATTGCTGCTGCATTTCTCTTCGCTTCGCTAGCGCTCAACCTCATCCCGGCTTTGTTTGCCGGCATGATTACCTTCATCCTGATTCATGCCTTTGCGCC
The DNA here is from genome assembly GCF_014645555.1 of Silvimonas amylolytica. Taxonomy (GTDB): domain Bacteria; phylum Pseudomonadota; class Gammaproteobacteria; order Burkholderiales; family Chitinibacteraceae; genus Silvimonas; species Silvimonas amylolytica. The sequence goes on from NZ_BMLY01000003.1 coordinate 505,264, forward strand.
CGTCGTATCCCGCCTGGCCAACGGCTCTCGCGGGCGCTTGCTGGCCGCTTTGCTGCTGGCGGCCATCATCGTCGCGGCGATGGTGGGGTTGTCCCTGGCCGCATCAGCCTTTGTCCGCAGCGAAACGGGCTTGTCGGCGCTGTTTCAGAAAATGGCGCAGATTCTGGATGACGCCTCAGACACCTTGCCCGATAGCCTGGCGTCTTACTTACCCAATAACGCGGAAGAAGCGCGGCAGATGACAGTGGAATGGCTGCGTACCCATTCGACTGAAATGCGGCTGTTTGGTGCGCAAGCGGGCAAAGTTTTTGTTCATGCGTTGATTGGTCTGGTCATTGGCGCACTGGTCGCCATCCACGACATCATGCCGGAAGAAAGCTGCAAGCCGCTGGCCGCTGCCTTGCGTTGCCGGACGCGCATGTTCACGCGGTCATTCCGCCAGGTGGTGGTGGCGCAAATCCGGATCTCCGCGCTTAACACCTTTTTTACTGCGCTGTATTTGATGGTGGTGTTGCCACTGTGCGGTGTGCATTTGCCCCTGACCAAAACCATGGTGCTGGTCGCCTTCATTGTGGGGTTGTTGCCGGTGATCGGCAATTTGATCTCCAATACCGTGATCTTTGTGGTTAGCTTGTCGCATTCGCTACCTATTGCAGTGGCGTCGCTCGTGTTCCTGATTGTCATTCACAAGCTGGAATACTTCCTGAACGCGCGCATCGTGGGTAGTCGTATCCATGCTAGCGCGTGGGAGTTGCTGCTGGCCATGCTGATGCTGGAAACCATGTTCGGCATTGCCGGGCTGGCCGCAGCGCCAGTCTTTTACGCTTACCTCAAAAGTGAACTGGCGCTGCGCGATCTGGTGTAAGTCCGGCCGTTTTGCCATCGCTGCCGGCTTGTACCAATACGTATTTAAACCTGCGCGGTAGCCTGGCCGCAAAGCACGTGTTCCAGTGTCTGCCGCAATAGCCTCAGGCCATCGCGGATTTCCCGTTCGGTGCTGTTCAGCGCAGGCATGAACCGCAGGCTGTGTGGGCGGGGCGCGTTCAGTAACAAGCCGTTGCGCCGGGCAGCATCAACCACTTGCGGCCCGATGTGCGCACCCAGTTCCAGCGCCAGTAACAAACCTGCGCCGCGTACTTCACCCAGGGCCAGATCATGGCTGATCTGGCTGAGTCCATCATGCAGTTGCTGGCCCCGCAATTCGACGTTTTCCAGAAAACCAGGTGCCAGCAGGGCGTTCAATACAGCCGTACCGACCGCCGCAGTCAGCGGGTTTCCGGCAAATGTGCCACCTTGATCACCAGGCTGGAACACGCTGCAATGTTGTTTGGCCAGTAGCGCAGCGATCGGGACGCCGCCCCCCAGACCTTTGCCCAGCGTCATGATGTCCGGTTCGATCCCATACTGTTCGTAGGCGAAGAGGGTACCGGTACGGCCGCAACCGGTCTGGATTTCATCCAGAATCAGCAAGAGTTTGTGTTCATCACACAGTGCCCGCAGGCCACGCATAAACGCCAGCGATGCCGGGTTCACGCCGCCTTCGCCCTGAATGGGTTCGAGCATGATGGCTACGGTTTGCGGGCCGATCAGCGCCTTGACGCTATCCAGATCATTGAGCTGGGCCTTTGGAAAACCCGGCACCTGTGGCGGGAAATAGGTATCCCAACCGGGTTTGCCAGACGCCGACATCATTGCAATGGTGCGGCCATGAAATGCCTTGTCGAAACTGATGACTTCAAACGCGCCATTCTTGTGTAATTGCCCCCACTTGCGCGCCAGCTTGATCGCGCCTTCATTGGCTTCTGCCCCGGTGTTGCACAAGAACACCTGATCCAGCGCGCTGTGCCGCGTCAGGAGCGTGGCCAGTTCAATTGCCGGCAAGTTATGAAACGCCGGGCTGGCGGTGATCAGCGTGCTGGCTTGCCGCGCTAGCGCCGCCACCACAATGTCAGGCGCGTGTCCCAGACAATTAACCGCCCAGCCTTGCATCCAGTCCAGATAGGCCAGACCCGCTTCGTCGTACAGGTAGGACCCGGCACCACGCACAAACATCACGGGCGGGCGTTCGGTAATCGACATCAGGTACGACGTGTTGCGGTACAGGCTGGTCATTGTCTTCTCCGTGGGCAAAGTACAAAAAGAAACGGGCCGCGAGTGATTTGCTCGCGGCCCGTTGATCTGGTCTTGTCGGTGATGGCGCTGGCGGTGCTAATCCGCTCTGGCTATCCGACTCGCCCATGGCAACGCGCCACGGCCGGCCGAGGAGGCTCGGGCGGCCGCGTTGTTGCGTCGATTCAGGGCGATGAATGTAGTCATGTTTTTTATCGTGCCGGGCAACGGCAGTTCATGTCAACGGGGTAACTGAAAATTTTTTCGATCCTTTCATATGCGCAGATGCATCGTGATTCCGTGGATTTAGCCGGTGTTTACTGAAAATGCTCACAGGCTCTCAAGCGTCAGGTAATTGCCTTCACGCGGACCGCCCCATTGCGCCAGGGCGGCGTCGCTTGAGGTGACATGAATGGTTTCTGCCAGCGCTGCCCGTTCCCACGCCTGCATGCCAGGGTGGTCCAGCATCAAGTCGCGGTAAGCTGCTGCGGCTGGCGGTAATGCCACGTTGTAGCAAAAGAAGCGCCATACCACAGGGGCGAACATTGCATCGGCGACGCTGAAATCACCAAACAGATAGGGTCCTTTACCGTGACCAAAACGGGTTTGGCAGTCTTCCCAGATCTGGCAGATACGGATGACGTCGGCCTGGACTGGCGCCGGCAGAGGGCGCCCTTTGGCACGTGCCTGCACGTTCAAAGGCATTGCATTACGCAGGGCGCCAAAGCCGGCGTGCATTTCGCTGGCCACGCTGCGCGCTACAGCGCGGGCGTGCTTGTCGGCTGGCCATGCATGCGGGTAAAGCTCTGCGACGTATTCGCAGATAGCCAGGCTTTCGTACACATGGATGTCATCATCGTGCAGGGCGGGTACAAGGCCGTTATCTGAATATGGCCGATGCGCATCGTTTGGCCCGAGGCCACGGACCTGGACGGGGACTTCCAGAAAGTCGACGCCAAGATGCGTGAGCAATAGCCAGGGGCGCAGCGACCATGAAGAATAATTTTTGTTGCCGATGTAAAGCGTGAGCATCCGGAAAGCATCCTTGTCGGGTTAATACGGTGTGGCTGGTGTAGCTGAACAAATCGCGCGCCGCCGCAAGTGTCGGGCCAGACGCGATAACTGCATGATGCTCCACAAGGTCAGGTGTAATGGCAGTGGCCGGGTGCGAATGACCCGTAGCGTGCCGTAGCCCTCAATTAAGGCGCGGCCAGGTGGTAAATCCAGTGTTTCATGGCTAGCCAGTACAAAGTCGCGTGAAATACCACTTACAGTAATCCAGGCCTCACCCTCATCACAGGTCATGCGGTAGCCCTTGCGCAGGGTGAGTTGCATCAGTGCGCCGTGTTGCAGGATCAGTCTGGTATCGCTGTACATGGTCTGGCCTTTCTGGTCGCTGTTGGTGTCGTGAGATCACTATATCTTCAGCACATCGTCATAAAAACCGATATATTTTCGATGTTTATGTGAACAAAACTAACATGTGATCCTGCATGCCCCAATCACCACCGTTGCCCGCGTTGCGGGCCTTTGAAGCTGTGTCCCGCTTGGGGTCTGTCGTCCAGGCGGCAGATGAATTGTGTGTGACGCACGGTGCGGTCAGCCATCAGTTGCGCGCACTGGAAGACTTCCTGGGGGTGGCGCTGTTTCATCGTCAGGGCAAGCGGCTGACACTCAATGACGAAGGTCGCGTCTATGCAATGCAGATTCGCAATGCGTTGGCGGAGATTGATGAAGCCACGCAATGGGTGCTGGCCGGCCCCCGCCCCAATGAACTGGTGATTGCGGTGATCCCGGCATTTGCATCGCACTGGTTATTGCCGCGGCTGCCAGATTTCCAGACGCAGTTTCCGGAATACCGGGTGCGTTTGCGGGCCAATCTGGCGGTTGATGACCTGCGTGGTGGTCTTGTGGATCTGGCCATCCGCATGGGTAATGGGCAATGGCCTGATCTTAAACAGGAATTTCTGTTTATGGATCATCTGGTAGCGGTGGCCGCACCCCAATTCAATGGCGGGGTTTTACCTCAAACACCGCAGGCCGTTCAGTCCAGTCATATCTTGCGCTCGGTTGAAAACTGGCGGCCCTGGTTTCAGGCTGCGGGGATCAACGCAGCCGAGCCTGATGGCCTGCATTGCAATGACTCGAACCTGTTGATCGAGGCCATCAAGCTGGGGCAGGGCATCGCGCTGACGCGTTTGTCTCTGGTGGCGGGGATGTTGCAGCGGGGCGAACTGGTGCAACTGACTGATATCGTGGTGCCGTACCCCAATCGTGGTTATTGGCTGGCCTGGCCAGGGCGTACCGATGGCACGCGCAAGTTAAAGGATTTTTCTGCCTGGCTGATTAATCAGGTAGAGCAGTACGTTGCGGATCGGTCAGGTGCGGTACGCGGCCTGCTGGAGGACAAAAAAAGTCCCGCAACACCGGGGGAAGACGCTTAGGTCAGGCGGTATTGCGGGCGCTGGAAACGCAGGGTACTGCTGTTATTCAGGCGCTTGCTGTTCTTGATATCGGCCTTGCTTGCTGAAGCTTCGTGTATCCCCTTGCATTGCGGGAGCGGCCACCCGCACCAGATTGGGCGATCCGCGTTGATCTTTTTGCGCTGGTGCACTCTTGATATGCCAGCGTGTTGTCCCGATGATGGAACAGTGGGTTGATTTGCTGTTTGCACTCAACGTGAGCGACGTTGTTCATCGGGGTAATCAACTCATGAATACCAGCGGTTATTGTTCGTTACAGTTGTACTTGAGGGCTGGATTGTTTGTTATGGCAAATAATAAGGCCCATCCTAGTCCTGGATAAACCACCCAATAATGGATATATTGTCCAACCATGAGAACAAATGACTGGAATGACTGGCATTGCTTTGTGAGCGTAGCCAGGCTTGGCGGGTTTACCCGGGCGGCTGAACGCATGGATGTGCCCAAGTCAACGGTCAGCATGGCGGTGGCCAGACTGGAACAACGCCTGGGTGTACGTTTGCTGGAGCGCAGTACGCGCCGCATGCGCCTGACCGAAGACGGTGAGCGCTTGATGCAGGAAATCGGCCCGTTGTTCGAGCGGCTGGAAGATATTGCTGATCACGTTGATGCCGGTGACGCATCGCTGAGTGGCGTGTTACGTATCGCCGCCACGTACGAATTTGGCAGCATGCAACTGGGTGACGTCATCACTGAAATGATGCTGCGCCATCCCAAATTGTCGATTGAGGTAGACGTTGTCTCCGGCATTGTTGATCCGCTGGCCGATGGCTACGACATTGCCTTTGTTGTTACTGCGTTGCCGCTGCCCGATTCCCGCCAGGTGGCGCGCCGCGTGTTTGATACCTCCCGCAGCCTGTTTGCTTCACCTGAACTGGTGGCGCGGCTTGGCTTGCCACGCACGCCGGCTGATCTGGCGCACTGGCCGCTGATTGCCGCGCCCTATGAAAATGAGTGGACGTTTTCCAGTGCGGAGGACGCCACGGTCGTGCCATTACACCCACGCTTGCGCACAGCCAATGCCTGGTTGCGTGTGCGTGCGGCGGTATCAGGCCTTGGCGCAACGGTGCTCGCGCGCAGTTTTTGCGAAGATGAATGTGATGCAGGCCGGCTGGTGCCCTTGCTGCCCGGTTATGAACCGAACCCGCTGCGTATTTATGCCTTGCTGCCGGCGCGCAGCCTGATGCCCGCCAAGAGTCGGCATTTTCTGGATGCCGTCGAAGCGCTGCTGACCGATACGCCGTTCTCCAAGCCGGCGCCGTGGGTCACCATCAATTCGTTGCCGGGTTAAGTGGGGCGCCAGGCGCGGGCGCATCGTTTTCCAGCTGGGTATTCAGCCAGTGGTAAAAGCGGGTGATGGCGGCTTCGCGCACATGGTTTTCACGCCAGGCCACAAAATATTCCATGCTGGCGGGGATAGAGATATCCCCAATCTGCACCAGATTGCCATTCTCCAGGTCGTGCCGTGCCATCCGCCAACGGGCGGTGGCTAATCCCTGGCCAGCCACCGCGGCCTGCAGCATGATCCCGGGGTCATCAAATACCGGTCCGCGTTCGGGTTCATCAGGCGGCAGACCTGCCGCCGTCAGCCAGTCGCGCCATGAACGCATGGTCCAGCGCAACATGGGCATGCGCGGAACATCAGCTAGCGTATAACCGGGATAGCGGGCCAGGAGTGCAGGGCTGGCCACAGCAATCACCCGGTCATCCAGCAATTTGCGACACAGGTAACCCTTCCGGTTAATACGCCGATGCCAGATGCCGATATCCACGCTGTCCGGATCGGGCGGCTCCAGCTGGTAGTGAATCCGCAACATCAATTCGATATCCGGATGTTGCTCAGCAAATGCAGCTAACCGACGTATCAACCAGGCGCTGGCAAAATCGGCCATGACACTCACCTGCAGGTAGGTCACACCGGCGCCTTGAGCCCGAGCCTGATCCAGCGCTTCCGCGAGGTCTTCCAGTGATTTACGTACAGCCGCCGCCAGGCGCTCACAAGCGGGGGTCGGGATCATCCGCGGGCCCGATCGATTAAACAGCACCGTGCCTAGTTCTTCTTCCAGCGCGCGCAGGTGATGGCTGACTGCGCTATGCGTCACGTTCAGTTCTTGCGCGGCACGGGTAAAACTGTGCAATCGGGCGGCGGTTTCCAGAGCGCGCAGGGCGGGGAGGGCCGGGATACGGGGTTTCATGTCAGCAAATTTTACTCACAATGCGCGTTGAAAGCTTTCGTTCGCGTTGCGGGCGGATAAACGGGACAATACGATCCATTGATGAATGTTTGCTGGATCTGTTTCATGTCTGCCGCTCTGCGCGTATTTGTGCTGTTTGCCCTCGGTTATTTTGTGTCTTACGTCTATCGTGGCGTGAATCTTGGTTTTGCGCCCTACCTGACGCATGAAATGGGCCTGTCTGGCGCCGACCTGGGTTTGCTGACGAGTTTGTATTTTCTGGGCTTCGCCAGCGCACAACTGCCAGTGGGTATTTTGCTCGACCGCTTTGGTTCACGCCGGGTCACGGCCATCTTGATTTTGGTGGCGGCCACCGGGTCGGCCATTTTTGGTTTGTCACACGACAAAACAGGTTTGATGGTGGGGCGTCTGCTGATTGGCGTGGGCTTGTCGGCTTGCCTTGGCGCGGCCTTCAAAGCGTTGGCGCAATGGTATGAGGTCAAACGCTTGCCGCTGGTTAACGGCTTGACCATGGCCGTGGGTGGCCTGGGTGGCGTAGCCATGGGTTCGCCCCTGCTATGGGTATTGAGCAAAACAGACTGGCGCAGTGTGTGTTTTGGTTTGTCCGCGTTTTCAGCAGTGGTTGCGCTGGCGATCTGGTTTGCCGTGCCATCCAGCAAGGAAGTCTCCACTCGTACCGAGTTCCGCACGCAACTGGCGGGCACCTGGCAAGTGTTGCGCAGTAGCGTGTTCTGGCGCATTGCGGCGTTTTCCTCCATCACCCAGGCGGTGTTTTACACCATGCAATCCTTGTGGGTGGCGCCGTGGCTGCGTGACGTCAATGGTTTGTCTGCGCAAGATGCGGGCCGCGTGATTTCGATACTGGGTATCGCCATGGTGATCGGGAGTGTCGGCTTTGGTTTTCTGGCTCGGTCACTGGAGCATCGCGGCGTCAGCGTACGCACTTTCAGTGGCCTTGGCATGCTGGTGTTTGTCTTGATCCAGGCCTTGATCATGCTGCAAATTCCAGTGCCGGCCTGGGTCTTGTGGACCGGTTACGGGCTGTTTGGCGGCTGCGGTATCCTGAGTTATGCCGTGCTGGTTGAGCATTTCCCGCTTAACTTGATTGGCCGGGTGAATACCAGTCTGACACTTGTGATTTTTGTGTTGATCTTTCTGGGGCAAGTGGCGGTGGGTGCCGTGCTGGATTTCTGGCCCGTGATCAACGGTCATTACCCGGCCGTGGCGCACCTGACCGCCTGGGGTATCTTGCTGGCATTGCAAATCCTCTCTGCAATCTGGTACTTCGCGCCCAAGCCCAAGGTCATTTCACTGCATATTTACGGTTGAGCCCTTGCCAGGTCAGGGCAGTGCCAGTTCTTGTGGAAAGACGCAAAAGTCAGATTGGGGCTGGTGCGGGTCAAATGACAGCCAGGCAAAACCAAACTTGTCGAAGGCGACAATGTTTCTAAGCTGTCCGACCAGGCTTTGCAGGCGTCGTGCTTCTTCTTGCGACAACCTGCTGATGAACGAATGAACCGAAACAATACGCACTAGCGTACCCCGGTCCAGCGGGAGGCCTGCCACGTCGTGCGCAGGCAATGGAAATCCGGCGGGGGTCATTGCGGGTCTAACCTTGATTGCGCGGGTCAGCGCTGCTCAGTAAATGCAAAAAGTGGGAGAGACGATCGCGAATGTCGACGACGTCTTCCAGCGGCAGGGGCAGGGCGCACAGCAGGCCACGCGGCACTTGCTCGGCCTTTTCCTTCAGCGAACGACCTTCATCCGTCAGATCAATCACCACGCGACGCTCGTCGCCCGGATCGCGCTGGCGGCTGATCAGCCCGCGCGTTTGCAGGCGCTTGAGTAGCGGCGTGAGGGTCCCGGTATCCAGAAATAATTGCTTGCCCAGATCCCCCACGCTGCGTGGCGTGGTTTCCCACAAGGCCAGCATCACCAGATATTGCGGGTAAGTCAGATCCATGTCTTCCAGCAGCGGCCGGTACAACCGGGTCATCAGGTTGCTGGCAGCGTAAAGCGGAAAACACAGTTGGTGATCAAGTTTAAGCAGGTCTGACATGGTGGTCCGTAAAGGTACAAGCGCCGTAACGATAGCATGAGCCGCAACCCATGCCATCGTCAGGCGGCAGTCGGCGGTCAGGCAGCGACCGCGGTGACGTCAACCTTGATATTACCGCGCGTCGCGTGGGAGTACGGGCACACCTGGTGGGCTTTGGCGACGATCTCTTCGGCCGTGGCCTGGTCCACGCCCTTGATGGTGGCGGTGAGTGCCACTTCCAGCTTGAAACCACCGTCTTCACGCGGGCCAATGCCCACTTCTGCTTCGACTTGCGTTTCGCCCAGCTTGACCTTGGCCTGACCCGCAACATACAGGATGGCGCTTTCAAAACATGCGGCATAACCGGATGCAAACAGTTGCTCGGGGTTGGTGCCGGTTTTGCCACTGCCGCCCAATTCACGTGGCAAAGCCAGATCAGCGGTGAATACGCCATCAGAAGTTGCAACATGGCCGTTGCGGCCGCCGTGGGTGGTTGCTTTGGTGCGATACAGAATGGTCATGATGATGCTCCTTGGTTTTCGTTGATTTGCTGTTGCAGTGTTCTTGCTCAAAATAATATTGCGCACAATATAAACGTGCAACGTATAAATGAAAAAGATGGACAAACGGTCGGGATGACACCGGGATGAGGCCGGGTTGGTTTTTAAAAAATACAGAATAAACAAACAACTACGATATGGTTGACAGTGTTTTATCAAATCTGGATTGGAGAAAGTAGTTACGGCGTGACGACTACAAGCACTGGATAATCAGTCAGACCATCAACGTATAAGGTCAGTAGCAATGACTTCTGATACCCGACCGGCTCAATCGCCGGCAAGTGCCGTGTTTCGCGTGGTCAGCGGCAATTTCCTTGAGATGTACGACTTCATGGTGTACGGCTATTACGCCAGCGCCATCGCCAAAACGTTTTTCCCGAGTGGGAATGAGTTTCTCTCTTTGATGCTGGCGTTGGTTACGTTTGGTGCCGGCTTCCTGATGCGACCGCTGGGTGCCATCGTGCTCGGCTCATATATCGACAGGCATGGCCGTCGCGCCGGGCTGATCGTGACGCTCGCACTCATGGCCTGTGGCACGCTGCTGATTGCCTGTGTGCCGGGGTACAGCACGATTGGTCTGGCCGCACCTTTACTGGTGGTGGCTGGGCGCCTGTTGCAGGGCTTCTCCGCCGGGGTAGAACTGGGTGGGGTCTCGGTTTATCTGGCCGAAATCGCCAGCCCGGGCAACAAGGGTTTTTACGTGAGCTGGCAATCGGCCAGTCAGCAAGTGGCCGTGGTCTTCGCCGCGGTACTGGGTGTATTGCTGGCGTCCAATCTCTCGCACGGGCAAATGGACGAATGGGGCTGGCGCGTGCCGTTCATTGTCGGCTGCCTGATTGTGCCGTTCCTGTTCATCATCCGTCGTTCTTTGCAAGAGACGGAAGAATTCCAGAAGCGCAAACATCGTCCTTCACCCAAAGAAATTCTGGACTCCATCATCAAGAATTGGGGCATTGTCATTCTGGGAACATTGCTCGTGGTGATGACAACGGTGTCGTTCTACATGATCACCGCGTACACCCCGACCTTTGGCAAACACGAACTGCATCTGTCTGATACCGATGCGCTTATCGTGACCGTGTGCGTGGGGGTCTCTAATTTGTTCTGGCTGCCGGTGATGGGTGCGCTATCTGATCGTATTGGCCGTCGCGTGTTGTTGCTGACATTCACCACGCTTAGCCTTTTGACCGCCTACCCGGCGTTGGCCTGGCTGGTGACGGCACCGTCGTTTGGCCATCTGTTGCTGGTAGAACTGTGGTTGTCATTCATTTACGCCAGCTACAACGGTGCGATGGTGGTATCGCTGATCGAGATCATGCCGGTGCATGTCCGCACGACCGGGTTCTCCATGGCGTACAGCCTGGCCACGGCGATCTTTGGCGGTTTCACGCCAGCGGTATCGACGTGGCTGATTCAAGCCACGGGCAACAAGGCGATGCCTGGTGTATGGCTGACTTTTGCCGCCGCCAGCGGCCTGATTGCTACGCTGATCCTGAACAGAATGGGGTTATTCGAGAAAGTTGAACGTGCTGTTCAACTGGCTCGGGCATGAGCTGATCTCGCTGCAACAACGACTAACCCAAAGCCCGCGCTGCTTCGTCAGTGCGGGCTTTTGTTTTGCTATCCTGGTCGCTGCCTGATATTTGCTTACCGCAAATTCTTACAAATCAAAAACATGTGATTCGCATAAATTTGTGGCGCATATGCAAATTATCTGACTAAAAACAGTGTTCTCTAATATTTTGAACTTGATACATTAGGAAATACTGTCATACTCGCGCTCCACACATGCTTACCTGATTTTTCAGGCTCTGCGCATTCTGTATTGCTCTTGTTGATGGATGCGTGAGCAGGTTTTGTCTGTTTCTGTTTTGGGCCCTGCACTATGAACCACAAGATTGTTATCCCCGCATTGATCGCTACTGCCCTGCTGGCAGGCTGCGCGACTGAATCTTCCCGCTCCATCGCGGTGCCGCAAACCGCCGCTGCCAGCGTGGCCTGGCATGGTGCGCGTTCGCCCATCGCAGTGGGCAAGTTTGATAACCGCTCCAGCTACATGCGCGGTATTTTCTCTGACAACGTTGATCGTCTGGGCAGCCAGGCCAAGACCATCCTGATCACCCACCTGCAGCAGACTGGCCGCTTCAACGTGCTTGATCGCGACAACATGGCCGAGATCAAGCAAGAAGCCAGCATTCAGGGCAAGGCGCAAGATCTGAAGGGTGCCGATTACGTCGTCACGGGTGATGTGACCGAGTTTGGTCGCAAAGAAACCGGTGACATGCAGCTCTTCGGTCTGCTTGGCCGGGGCAAGTCACAAGTGGCGTACGCCAAAGTTGCGCTCAACATCGTAAATACCCGCACATCTGAAGTGGTGTATTCCGCGCAGGGCGCTGGTGAGTACGCGCTGGATAACCGTGAAGTGCTGGGTTTTGGCGGGACGGCCAGTTATGACTCGACACTGAACGGCAAGGTGCTGGATCTGGCTATCCGCCAGGCCGTCGACAACCTTGTGAGCGGCATCAACAGTGGTGCCTGGCAACCGGCTGCGCACTAAACCTTCTTTGTAGAGATCAACATGAATTTTGTTTCCCGTACCCGGATGGGGTGGGCTGGCCTTGTGCTTGCCGCCGCATTGACCGGTTGTGCCAATCAGCCACAACAAATTTACGGCTGGGGCCATTATCAAGACTCGCTGTACACCTGGTTCAAGGGTGAAAATCTGGACGAGCAAAAGCAAATTGATCTGCTGCAGGCTGATCTGCAGCAGATGCAAGGCAAGGGTAAGGCCTGCCCGCCGGGACTGCATGCGCAACTGGGTTTGTTGTACGCCCATCAGGGCAAGAGTGACGAAGTGGTTCGTGAGTTTGCCACCGAGAAACAGCTTTATCCGGAATCTGCTGCGTACATGGATTTCCTGTTGCGCAATTTTAAACAACAGCAACAGGTAGCCAAGAAATGATGTTCAAACAATTGCGCCTGATTCTGGCAGTTGCCGCATTGGCCATTCTGGCAACTGGTTGTGCCAACCGTGGCCCGGCCATGGATTACACGGCTTATCGAGAAAGCCATCCGGCTTCGATTCTGGTTTTGCCACCGGTCAACAAGTCGCCAGACATCACGGCTTCGTATAGCTTGCTGTCGCTCGTGACCATGCCGCTGGCGGAGTCCGGCTATTACGTGGTGCCGGTCGCCGTTGCTGATGAGACCTTCAAACAGAACGGTCTGACCACCGCAGATGAAATCCAGGCGGTGCCGGTCGACAAGTTGCGCAGCATCTTCGGTGCGGATGCGGGCCTTTACATTACCGTATCGCAATACGGCGCCAGTTACCGCGTGGTCGATAGCGTGGTGAACGTGGAAGCCAATGCCAGACTGATCGACCTGCGTACCGGCAAAGAGCTCTGGACTGGCCATGCATTTGCATCGAGTGCAGAAAACCAGAACAGCTCGGGTGGTGGTTTGATCGGCATGCTGGTGACTGCGGTGGTCAACCAGCTCATCAACAACCTGAGTGACAAGAGCCACGCCATTGCGGGCATTACCAGCTGGCGTTTGCTGTCGGCAGGCCAACCTAACGGTTTGCTGTATGGTCCACGCTCGCCCAAGTATGGCAAGACGGCAACCAACTAAGCCTCGCGCTACCGGTTAACTCACCGGATCAACTGAAACGGCTTTCCCCGACGGGAAGGCCGTTTTTTATTGCCGCAACTAAATGTCATATCACGATTGGTTTTTATATTTAAAAATAATATATAAACATAGCTTCATATTCCTTCTTGTGCATAAAGCCCTTTGTTAGATTCTGCACATGTTGTCGCAGACCTACACACACAAGGAGAAATCAATGAGCACGCTGCACACCCTGAAATGGCTGGTTCCCACCCTGGCGCTGGCTGGCTTTGCCGCCATAGCCCAGGCCGAAGACGTGACCGTGGCTTATCAGACAACCGTTGAGCCCGCCAAAGTGGCCCAGGCTGACGGACTGTATGAAAAAGCCACCAACAGCAAGATCAACTGGCGCAAGTTTGAAAGTGGCGCGGAGGTGATTGCCGCCGTAGCGTCAGGGGATGTGCAAGTCGGGTATGTGGGTTCCAGCCCGCTGGCTGCTGCGGCCAGCCGCGGCTTGCCGGTGCAGACCTTTCTGATCGCCATCCAGATTGGTTCGGCCGAGGCGCTGGTCGTGCGCAATGGCTCCAACATCAGCAAGCCGCAGGACCTGATCGGTAAAAAAATTGCTGTGCCATTTGTGTCGACCACGCATTACAGCCTGTTGGCGGCGCTCAAGCACTGGCAAATTGACCCGACCAAAGTGCAGATTCTGAACCTGCGCCCGACCGAAATCACCGCAGCCTGGCAGCGCGGCGACATTGATGCCGCTTATGTCTGGGACCCGGCGTTAGGCAAGGCCAAAGAGTCAGGCAAGGTATTGGTGAGTTCGACTGAAGTAGCCAAGTGGGGTGCGCCGACCTTTGATGCCTGGATCGTCCGCAAAGACTTTGCCGAGAAACACCCGGACTTTGTCGCTGCATTTGCCCGCACGACGCTGAAGGCTTATGCCGACTACAACACCAATCCCAAAGCCTGGCTGGCTAACGCATCCAATATTGAGAAAGTATCGCGCTTGACGGGTGCCAAGCCGGAAGAAGTCGCGGGTTTGCTGGAGGGAAACGGTTATCCGGATGCGGCAGAGCAGTCAAAGCTGCTGGGCCCGCAGATTGCCAAAGCCATTGCCGAGACCTCGGGCTTCCTGAAGCAACAGGGCAAAGTTGAGAGTGTGCAACCCAGTTACGCGCCGTTTGTTGAAGGCAAGTATGCCCAGACTGCCGCGAAATAGTTTGACTGCGTAACAGGAGGCCCCGCCATGAGTCACCCCGATGCTTCAAGCCTGATTGTCGAACGCGTGAGCGTCCAGTACCCAGGTCATACCGGTCATGATGCCGCCCTGCGCGATGTTTCGCTGCAGATCAATTCGGGGGAACTCGTGGTGGCCCTCGGGCCGTCCGGTTGCGGCAAGACCACATTGTTGAATCTGATTGCCGGGTTCTTGCGACCTAGCCAGGGAAGGGTTCTGTTTGAGGGCCAGCCAGTGGATGGCCCGGCGGCCTCTCGTGGCGTGGTGTTTCAGGATAACGCGTTGCTGCCCTGGCTCAATGTCATCGATAACGTGGCATTGGGGCTGAAGTTGCAAGGTGTGCCCGCCGCAGAGCGGCAGGCGCGCGCGCTGGCAGTGCTCAAAGAAGTTGATCTGGATGGGTTTGCCAGTCACCGCATCTGGCAATTGTCGGGTGGCATGCGCCAGCGCGTTGGTCTTGCACGTGCACTTGCCGCCAACCCGCAATTGTTGTTGATGGACGAACCGTTTGCCGCGCTGGATGCCTTTACCCGCGAGCAGATGCAGGAACTGGTGCTCAAACTGTGGCAGCAAACGGGCAAGCGTATTTTGCTGATTACGCATGACATCGAAGAAGCTGTTTTTCTGGCCAGTGAACTGATTTTGATGTCGCCGCGCCCGGGCCGGATTGTGTCGCGTATTGCGCTGGATTTCAGCCGTCGTTACATAGCAGGGGAGTCAGCCAGAGCCATCAAATCAGACCCGGCATTCATTGCCACGCGTGAACACGTATTGGCCCAGGTGTTTGCCCAGCGGGGCAGGGAGTTTGCATGATGGAACAAACAATCAAAGATCCACTCCTCGAACGTGGATTTGATCTGCCCCATCCTGCTGCACCAGCCAGACGCCAGTTGACCGCGTGGCAAATCAGCGTGGCCACGGTGGCCGTACTGCTCGCCCTGTGGTGGAGCGTTACTACGATCGGAGTCATCCAGCCATTGTTTTTGCCATCGCCAGTCGCGGTAGCGCACCAGTTCTGGATTGTCACAAGCCATGGTTTTGCTGATGCCACGCTCTGGCAGCATCTGGCGGCCAGCTTGACTCGCATTGTGCTGGCATTGTTTGCGGCCATTGCCTTCGCGGTTCCGGTGGGCATTGCTATAGGCCTGTCTCCCCGCATCAGTGCCGTGCTGGACCCGTTGATCGAGTTTTACCGACCTGTCCCGCCGCTGGCGTATCTGCCGCTGATTGTGATCTGGTTTGGTATCGGCGAGCTTTCCAAGGTCCTGCTGATTTATCTGGCGATTTTTGCGCCGATCGCCATTGCTACGGCCGCCGGTGTGCGTTCGGCAGACCCGGCGCGGGTGCGCGCGGCGCAGTCGCTGGGCGCCAATCGCTGGCAGTTGGTACGTTACGTGATTTTGCCCGGTGCCTTGCCAGACATCTTGACTGGTGTGCGCATCGGTCTTGGCACCGGCTGGTCCACGCTGGTGGCCGCAGAACTGGTTGCCGCCACGCGCGGCCTTGGCTTCATGGTGCAGTCTGCCGCGCAGTTTCTGGTGACCGATGTGGTCGTGTTGGGGATTGTGGTGATTGCTGTGATTGCCTTTGCGCTGGAACTGGGTTTGCGGGCGATGCAACGGCGGCTCACGCCATGGATGAACGCCCGGCACTAAGCCAGACCCCTTCTCAATCCAAATCGGACATGTGGAAAAAACCATGAGCAATTTGAAGGTGACGCGTTTGTCCCCGGCGCTAGGAGCGGTGGTGGAAGGCGTGAGTCTGGCGGAGCCGCTGGATCAACCCGTCTTTGAGGCGATTCAGGCTGCGTTATTGCAGCATCAAGTTCTGTTCTTTCGTGATCAGCCCTTAACCCCGGTGCAGCAGCGCAACTTTGCCCGGCATTTTGGCGATCTGCACATTCACCCCATTTACCCGAATGTGCCGGAGACGCCAGAAATTCTGGTGCTGGATACCCATGACGGTAACCTGCCGGATAATGACAATTGGCATACCGATGTCACGTTTATACAGACGCCACCGTTAGGGGCCATCCTTGCTGCCAAACAGCTGCCAGCTACAGGCGGCGATACCTTATGGGCCAGCGGAACGGCGGCTTTCACCGCGCTCTCGCCGGTGTTGCAACAACTGTTGACCGGGTTGACTGCCACGCACGATTTTGCGAAGTCGTTCCCGCAAAGCCGCCATGACGCCACGCCTGAGGCTCTGGCACGTTGGCAATCCAGCCGCGACAAACATCCACCGCTCAGCCACCCGGTGATTCGCACGCACCCGCAGACGGGGCAGCCGGCACTGTTTGTGAATGAAGGGTTTACCACCCGGATCAACGAGCTCAACCCGCGAGAAAGTGATGCCTTGCTGGCGTTCTTGTTTGCGCATGTCGCGCGGCCAGAGTTCACCATCCGCTGGCGCTGGCAAGAAGGGGACGTCGCGTTTTGGGATAACCGCATCACCCAACACTACGCGGTGGCTGACTATTTGCCAGCCCGGCGCATCATGCACCGTGCAACCATCCTGGGTGATCAACCCTTCTGAACGGATGTGTTTCAGGCGTAGGGCCGAACGCCGGCCAGACGGTCGGCATTCACGAAACGGTAGCCGCGTGATTTGAGTGCTGGTACCAGCTGCTCTACGATCTCAACCACATTATGCATATTGGCCGGGCCTTCATGCAGCATGATGATGGCCTGCGGGTAGACTTGTCGAAGCACGGTTTCGATGACTTGATCCACACGGCCTGGCGCGTCCGGGTTCTCCCAGTTTCGCGGGTCGATTGACCAGCCCATGATCCGGAAATCGTGACGGACCAGCATGCGCAACTGTTCTGCCGTCAGTTCAGCATAGGGCGGCCGGAACAGGCGTGGGCGCAGGTGGGCAAGGCGCTGGAATTCCTGGTCGGTACGCTGTATTTGTTCTTGCCAGAAATCCGTGACGGACAAACTGCTGGCGCGTACATGATCCCAGGTGTGACTGCCCACGGTGTGACCATCGGCCAGAATTTGTCGCAATAACTGATGATTGCTGGCTAGCAGGTTGCCTTGCCAGAAAAACGTGGCCGGAATCTGATGCAGACGCAGTAAATCCAGCAAGGGTGCAGTCGTTGCGGCCGGGCCATCGCTGAAGGTGAGGGCGACTTCCAGCCGGCTGCCATTGCCCTGGTAGAAACAGTGATCCGGGTATTGAGCAGAAAGCCGGCGGGCGCGGGCAAGATCCAGTTCTTGCTGGTACATCGATGTGAAGCCCTGAAAAGTGGTTCAGACGGAAATTGAAAACGAGCGTGTCCGTACGCGGCAGGGATCCACCTTGTGTCGTGCGGTTTCGTTGGCAGCGCCCTCGTGGGCCGCTGCTTGTTATTGTGTCGTTACTGGGCCTGGGCTGAACGGGTCGGCCCTTTTTCCACCGGTAAAGTCAGAATGGCTACCGCGCCAACAGACCCGTTTTCCAATCGTAACTGACCGCCGTGCTTTTGTGCGATATTGCGCGCAATGGCCAGCCCCAACCCCACGCCGCCTGTATCGCGAGAGCGTGAGTTTTCAACGCGGAAGAACGGGTCAAACACGCTTTCCAGATACTGTGCCGGAACACCTGGCCCCTTATCAGCAACCCGGATTTCCAGTTGGCGGCCGGTCACGCTAGCGTAAACGCGCGCTGACTCACCATACTTGACCGCGTTCTCGATCAAATTGCCGATACAGCGCCGAATGGAGCTCACACTGGCACGGATGGTGACGCCCGTATGGCCGTCATAACTGACATCCTGGCCGGTATCCGTGGCATCGACACAGACGGTTTCCAGCAGCGAATCGATATCCACATTCTGGAAATGTTCGACCGAGTTCATGCTGCGTGCAAATTCCAGACCTTCTCGCACCATTTGCTGCATGGCCGCCAGATCGCCCAGCAATTGCCGACGCAGGATGTCGTCAGAGACTTTCTCCAGCCGCAGTCGCATGCGGGTCAGCGGTGTCTGCAAATCATGTGCAATGGCCGACAGCATGAACATGCGCTGTTCAATATGTTTGCGGATTTGCGCTTGCAATCCATTCACTGCGGCGATCGCATCCCGGATCTCACCAGGACCTTTTTCAGGCAGCGGCGGACGGTCAATATTGCGGCCCAGCTCTTGCGTCAGGTTGGTCAGGCGGCGCAGGGGCTTGACCGCCATGCGAGCCCCTACGTAGGCCAGAATCGCAATCAGGCCAAAAAACACGAGCCAATGCCACGGGAAGTTGAAATGTCCCGGCCCTGTTGGTGGTGGCGGCGGCGGGCCGAAAGACCAACCCAGTGAAAGGTGAAGCGGTGTACCGTCGCTAAGCGTGAGATCCAGCAGGTGACAGCCACCGTGGTCCGCAGACATGCCAGGACCTGGTGCGCGTGGAAACAAGCCGCCTGAGGGCATGCCTTCGCCATGGTGTACGCAGTCAGCACTGGCACCCGCCTGGCGCACAGACACCCCTTTGGGCAGGCGTGAGCGCAGCAAGGAGATCAGATCGCTATCCTCATGGCTGACCAACGGCTGCGGGGGCGTCAGCGAGGCGCGCAAACCGACTTGCGGACCGGATTGCGCAATCTGCGGACGCACCGAGTCAGGTACCGACTCCATCAGCCGCACAAACTGCGCCACACGCTCGGCTTCGTGCTCGTTGCGCATGGATTGCATGGTCTGGCGGTCTTCGCGAATGGCCAGCGCCGCGGTGACAAAGATGGCGACCAGAATGCCGGTGGCCAGCAACATGAAAACGCGGTTGGTGATCGAGCCAAAAATGGCTTGCAGCAGTCTCATGCTAGTCAGTGCTCAACGGCCACGCTGGTCGACAACACGTAGCCTTCGTTGCGCACGGTCTTGATCAACTGTGGCGCACGGGCGTCATCACCCAGCTTCTGGCGCAGACGACTGATCTGCAGATCGATCGAACGCTCGAACGGATCTGCATCCCGCCCTTGCGTCATATTCAGGATCTGATCGCGGTTCAGGACGCGTTGCGGGTGTTCCAGCAGGATTTTCAACAGACGGAACTCGCCGCCAGACAACATGACCAGCACGCCATCAGTGCGGACAAGGTGGCGTGCGCGCAGATCAAGTGTCCAGCCGGCAAATTTCATGGAGGTCGCGTCGGGCGCATCCAGATTGGGCGGGAGCGCCCAGGTCCGGCGCAACACGGTACGCACACGCGCAACCAGTTCACGTGGTTCGAACGGTTTGGTCAGGTAATCGTCCGCGCCCATTTCAAGGCCCAGAATACGATCAACCGGATCACCACGTGCGGTCAGGATAATCACGGGCACGCCCGAATTGGCACGCAGATTGCGGCATAACGTCAGGCCGTCCTCACCCGGCAAGGTCAGGTCGAGCACGACCAGATCTACCTTGCTGGTTTCCATGACTTTCTGCATGGCAACGCCATCAGCAGCCATGATGGTTTTGAAGCCGTGCGAGTCCAGATAGTCGGCCAGCAGGGTACGGATTTCCTGATCGTCATCGACCACCAGGATGCGGGAAGGGGTTTGAGTGTCCATGGCGACCGATTATGTCAAAGCTGCAAATGCGCACACGCCAGGTTTGTATCTTCAAGTATCAAACCAGACAAAAAGGACGCGCTGATACAAACTTTATGGCCGATTGCAAGGACTGATACAAAATACTCATTTGTCATATCAGATGGCTGAATCCAATCCACCGCCCGGAGCCAGAACACGGGTTTGCCCATGACGCAGCACAAAAAACTCGCCCGGTGCCAGCCCTTGTTCAACACAGGCCGCATCCAGGTCTTGCGGTGGCTGGTCTAGTGCCTCATCCGTCAGCTCAAACGTGCCCCAATGTATGCCCATCGATTGCCGTGATCGTAATTCACGGTGTATCTGCACGGATTCAGCCGGATTCACATGCTGGTTCTGCATGAACCAGCGTGGTTCGTACGCCCCAATGCCGATCGCGGCGAAATCAAAGCCATCAAAGCGCTCGGCGATATCGGCGACGTCTTTGGAATAACCCAGATCGCCGGAGAAAAAGAACCGGAAGTGGTTTACTTCCAGTACCCAGGCACCCCAGAGCGTGGCGTTGCGGTCCAGTGGCGTACGGGCACTCCAGTGTTGTACCGGCACAAACGTCAGCGTGGCATCGCCGGTTTGCGCGCTTTCCCACCAGTCCAGCGTGATCAGTTTATCGGCCGGCAGATGCGGAAACTTGCGCTTCATCCAGATGTCCATGCCCAGCGCCACTGCAAACACGGGTGGCCCACCGGCCTGACGATAAAGGCCGGATACGCTGGCATGGTCCAGGTGATCGTAATGGTTATGCGAGATCAGCACGATATCGATATGTGGCAGTTCGGCCAGCGCAACGCCTGGACGCTGGTGGCGCCTGGGGCCGGCAAACTGCACCGGCGAACAACGTTCGCTGAAGACGGGGTCCGTGAGGATATTGAGCCCGGCCACCTGCAGTAGCAGCGTGTTATGGCCAATCCAGGTCACTGCGGGGTCTTGCTGGCGCTGGTGGATGAAATCCAGATTGGGCGCCACTGCGGACAAATCCGCACCAGGTGGTGGTGGCAGATTATTGGCCTTGCGCTCCGCCCGCCAGCGGCGCAAGTCCTCGCCAGAAGGGCGGCCATGCGGGTAGCGGTTACGGAACCCGGTGGGCGTGTGATGTGATTTGGCCGGATCGTAATGCAAATTACGATGCGGGTTGCCGGTCAGCGCCGTCAGCGCCAGCGCCAGTGTTCGTCTCATCCATGTCATCGCTGCGGCCTTGTGGTGTCGTTGTTCTGGCAAATCAGGAACCAGCGTCTGATTTGATGATGTCTGGTCGTGATCCAGCGAAAAAGTTCGCGGAGATCACGTTGCGGGTGGGCCTGATCACTCAGTGTTGCAGTTGCCAGAACAGGGCTTTGTCGAAAGGTGACCACCACGGTACCCGGACGCCGGCGGCATCCAGCCCTTGCCGCACCCATTCGTTACAGGTCTGGATGACCGAATAATGACCTGTGGCTTCATAAAAAGCGTCAGCGCCGCCATAACCCTTGCCCGGTAACCAGATGGCGTTGCCCTGATCATTACGCCGGATGCTTTGCTCGATAAACGCGGCAAGGCGTAGATAATTTTGCGGGCTCAGGCGCAGGGCAACCCGTTGCGGACTGGTGCTGGCGGGCATGGCGCCCCATGAAACATGTAAAAGCGTGGTATCCAGCCCGCTGAGCGCGTACAAAGCGGTCGTGGCATTGAGGTCCGCCCAGTTCGGGGTATTGAGATAAAACTCCCGGTCGCCCCAGCCAATGCTGATGGCACTCGTGGCGACCGGCGCTAGCCCGCTGCGGGTCTGCGTGGGGGCAAACCGGCGCGTCCAGTCAACCTGGCGATTCTGCGCCGGCAGCAACAAGTCCGTATGTACGCCGTTGGTCTCCAGATAAATCAGGATGTCCCCTTTATGCGGCTGGTAAGCACGGTGCACCGATAAGAGACCCAACACCAGTGCCATCAACAGGTAGATCACAACGGGCCCGATCAACACCACGCCGGCCAGCATCACGCCGCGCAGCAAACGGTGCAACAGCCAGTTGCTGGCGGGTATTTCGGTAAAAGGAGCGGTATGCTGGTTCATTGTCGGTTTTGCTACCGGCGGGTTGGACAAGGGTTGTGCAGGCGTAGCGGCTTGATATGCCTGTGGTTAGACCTGATCTGGCAGTTGTAGATGAAAAGTGCGACTTTATGAATTATCTAGCCCATATTTTACTGGCGGGCCCCGATCCGGCTTATCGTCTCGGTGCCTTGTTGGGAGATTTTGTCAAAGGCCCCATGCCCGGCGTATTGCCGCCGGCAGTGGCTGAGGGCGTCATCCTGCATCGGAGTATCGACGTCTTTACCGATGCACACCCGGCGTTTCTGGCCAGCCGGGCCAGAGTGAGCGGCGCGCGGCGGCGGTATTCGGGGATCATGGTTGACATGTTCTACGATCATTTTCTGGCTGCACACTGGGCGAAGTTTGGCCGGGGTGCGCTACCTGATTTCGCCGGTGAAACCTACGCGTTGTTTGCGCAAAACGGCGATCTCCTGCCGGCACGGCTGGCACAGATCCTGCCCAACATGACGCGCAACGACTGGCTGACCTCCTACCGCCGACCCGAGGCCATTGCGGGTGCCATCAACGGCATGGCGGCGCACCGCCTCAGCCAACCTAATGCGTTGGGTGGCGGCGGTGATGAACTACTAGAGAAATACGCCGAATTTGAAGGGGATTTTCTGGCCTTCTGGCCGCAAGTGCGGGCGCATGCAGAGGCGTTCCGACAGCAGCACGGGATGAAGTCGGCAGGCTGATTGTCAGTGTGGAGAGGAGGGCGACCGGCGAGCGCCCGGATCTCAACCCGGTTTGTCGCCGGCTTCGCTTTCCACCGATTTCAGCAGCAGCAGATCACGCCAGGCTTTGGCTTTATCCGGCAAATTGCGCAACAGATACGCCGGGTGATAGCTGACTACCACCGGCACACCCTGGTAGTGATGGAGCTTGCCGCGCAAGGCGCTGACCGGTGCATCGGTTTGCAAAAGCGTCTGGATGGCAAAGCGGCCCACTGCAAAGATCACTTTTGGTTTGACCAGCGCCACCTGGCGACGCAGATAGGGCGAGCATTGCGCCACCTCATCCGGCTGCGGGTTGCGGTTGTTGGGCGGGCGGCATTTGAGGACGTTGGCAATGTAGACGCGCTCGCCGCGTTTTTCGCCAATGGCCTTGAGCATGTTGTCCAGTAACTGGCCCGCTGCCCCCACAAAGGGTTCGCCCTGCAGGTCTTCCTGCTGGCCCGGTGCTTCACCGATGACCATGATGTCTGCGTTCGGGTTGCCCACGCCATACACGGTGTTGGTGCGACCCTGGCACAGGCCACAGGCGGTACAGCCAGCCACGGACTGTTGCAGCGCTGACCAATCCATCTGACCGATGTCCAGGCTGCGGGCGTCTTCAGCGGGTGCTTCCACTGGTGCCGGCGTGCGTTCGCGGCCAGCAGGGGCGGTGCCAGGAATGGCGATGGGAATCGACGGCGCGGGACGTGCGGCAGGTGTTTCTGCACTCGCCGGGGCGTGTTCCGTCACCACAGCAGCCAGCGGCGCAATGTGCTCGCGGACTTGGTCAATCTGCTGCGGCTGGGTTGTCGAAGCGACTTGTGCGGATCGTTCAGCCGGCGTCTGCGCCTCTAGCGCGGCCTGTTCCTGCAAGGCAGCCAGCCGCGTGCGGTCCACCCACAGCGGGGTGAAGCCCATTTCATGCAGCAGGTTTTCGCGACGGCCCATCAGGCGGCCCCATTCAAGGCAAAGGCGTAGAGTACCGCATCCTCGCGTGCGCCGCCTGGCAGCGGGTAATAACCCTTGCGCTGGCCAGAGACGCGACCGCCCAGTTTTTCATACAAAGCGCGCGCGGAGGCATTGCCCTGGCGCACTTCCAGGAACATCTGCTCCGCACCGCGCTGGCGCAAGCTGTCGATCAGGGCCTGTAGTATTTTGCGGCCCAGACCTTGCCCTTGTTGCCACGGGGCAACGGCAATCAGCAGCAATTCGGCTTCATCCAGCACCAGGCTGGCTACAGCAAAGGCGATGACCTCACCGTCTTCCTCCAGCACGAGGCAAGTGTGATTTTCCAGCGAGTCATGCCAATGCCCCAGGGCCCACGGGTGCGGATTGGTCTGGCTATCCAGTGCCAGTACGGCGTCCAGATCACTGTGATGCAGTGTACGAAGCTTCAAGGTTTGGCTGCCCGCTCGTGCGTCTTGAGGGCGACTTTGTCCCGCAGATACAAGAGTTCCGCCTGATCGGCGGGCAGGCCTTTGCCTGCATCAAACTGAGGCATTGCCAGTTTGAGGATTTCCCGCGCGTGCGGAAAACGCTCGGCGATCTGGTGGGCAATCTTGCCAGCCAGACGCGTATTCAACGCATCGGCATAGGCAGTAAAACCGCTACCCAATGCGGTCCAGCCGGCCTGTTCTGGCATGGGTACGGCATCTGGATCACAGACACTGGCGGAGAGGATCTCTTGCCATTGGCCGTCTGTACCGCGCTGGTAGGCCGCGCTGTATACCTGGTTCATGCGCGCATCAAGGCACACGTAGGCCAGCTCGTCCGGGCATTGTTCGGCCAGAGCCAGGAGGGTAGAGACCCCCAGAATCGGCACACCCAGACCAAACGCCAGTCCTTGTGCAATTCCGCAACCAATACGCAAACCAGTGAACGAGCCAGGCCCCATGCCAAAGGCAATGCCCGCAATATCTTTGCGTGCCACGCCGGTCTCTGCCAGCAGTTGCTCAATGGATGGCAATGTCAGTTCAGCATGCCGCTGGCCGACGTGCCAGTCGCGCACGGTGACTCCCTCTGCGGTGCCGGAAAGCGCCAGCGAGAGGTATTCGGTAGAGGTATCAAGCGCAAGGTAATGAGGCATGAATCTGGGCACGGGCCGGCGGGCAAAGGTGTGATTTTACCACGCGCACCCTCACCCTCGCAGGCCGTTTCAGTCTTGGGTTAATCGTGGGTCGGCAGTTCTGCAAATTGGGGCAGATTGTCGGTGATCTCATGCCACGGGGCCTTATAGGCGACATAAATATGATGATCTGGCCGTTGCGTCGGCGTATCGACCAGGGTGCCCAGGCGCACGTGGATGTACTCGCGGGCGCGCACGGCGGAGAAGAGCGGTGACATGCACTCGGCGCAATACGCGTCATAGCCTTCTTCGCTCTCATCCAGGTAGCGGACGTGCCTCGCGCCTTGCGTGAGCTGGACTTTCTGCAGTTTGATTCCGGCGTACGTGTTAAACGCCGAGCCAGTACGGCGGCGACAGCGTTGGCAGTGACAGTAGCCGGCGTACTCAAACGCGTCTTCTACCTCGTAATGGACCAGTCCGCACAGGCATTGACCCTTCAGTTGCATGATGCTGTCTCCGTATCAAGCCAGCGCGATCTCATAGCGCACATGATCAGAACGCGTGGCCAGCTTGTCGTATACCGCCCGTGCGGCGGCATTGCCGGTTCCGGTGATCCAGTATATGCGGTACCAGTTTTCGTGCTGGCCTTGTACGCGAAGTGCTTCAATCAATTGCGATGCAATACCCATGCGCCGCGCGTTGGGGCTGACATACAGGTCTTCCAGATAACACACATTGCGCGCGCTCCACGTATGCGGGTGGCGCACCGTGTGGCAAAAGCCCAGTGGCTGGCCGGTGTCATCCAGTGCGATCAGGCCCTTGATGGGGGATTGTTCATCCAGCAAACGTTGCCACAGCGTGGCGTTGACGTCATCAGCCAGCCTGGAGTGATAAAACTGGCAGTAGTCGTTCCACAAGGCAAGCCAGGTGGCGTGATCGGCAGCGGTCAGCGGGCGAATTTGCATGAGGGCGATTTATTGTTGTGGTGGGCAAGGGGCTTACGTTAGCGGGCCGGGCCGGGCACGTCAAACGCAGGTTGCGGCCAAAAAAAAGCCCGCACAAAGCGGGCTTTTTTCCACACAACAACGGCTACTGCTTGCCGAACTTTACAATGCCGTTGGTGGCATCGACCGTGACCACATCCTTGGCGGCGAACTCGCCAGACAGCAGCTTTTTGGCCAGCGGGTTTTCGATCTCCGTCTGGATCGCGCGCTTGAGGGGGCGTGCACCATACACCGGATCGAACCCTGCATCGGCGATGAGATCGATCGCCGAGTCGCTGACTTGCAGGCCGATCTCCATCTGTGCCAACCGCTTTTCCAGCCGCGCCACTTGTACGCGGGCGATATTGCGGATCTGCAGTTGATCCAGCGCGTGGAACACCACCACCTCGTCAATCCGGTTCACAAATTCTGGCCGGAAGTGCGTTTTCACTTCTGCCATCACCGCCAACTTGACCACCTGGTATTCCTGTTCTGCCATCGCCTGGATTTGCTGCGAGCCCAGGTTGGAGGTCATCACCACCACGGTGTTCTTGAAGTCCACCGTGCGGCCCTGGCCATCGGTCAAGCGACCATCATCCAGCACTTGCAGCAGCACGTTGAACACGTCCGGATGGGCCTTTTCGACTTCATCCAGCAAGATCACGCTGTACGGCTTGCGGCGCACGGCTTCGGTCAGATAACCGCCTTCCTCGTATCCGACATACCCCGGCGGGGCGCCGATCAAGCGGGCCACGGAATGTTTCTCCATGAACTCGCTCATGTCGATGCGGATCAGGTGCTCTTCCGAATCAAATAAAAACTCGGCCAGCGCCTTGGTCAACTCCGTTTTGCCAACACCGGTCGGCCCCAGGAACAAGAAAGAACCATAAGGCCGGTTAGGGTCCGCCAGACCAGAACGCGAACGGCGGATGGCGTCCGACACCAGGCGCACGGCCTCGTTCTGGCCGATCACGCGCTTGTGCAGCACGTTTTCCATACCCAGGAGTTTGTCGCGCTCACCCTGCATCATCTTGGCTACAGGGATGCCGGTCGCGCGGCTGACCACCTCGGCAATTTCTTCAGCACCCACTTGGGTGCGCAAGAGTTTGTTGGGCGTGTCCTGGCCTTCAGCGGCTTCGGCTACTTTGAGCTTGTCTTCCAGTTCGGGCAGCTTGCCGTATTGCAGTTCGGACGCTTTATCCCACTCGCCCCGACGGCGGGCGGCATCCATGGCCAGCTTCACCTGTTCAATCTCTTCACGGATCGACTGGCTACCCAGCACGGCGGCTTTTTCAGCTTTCCAGATTTCTTCCAGATCTGAGTACTCTTTCGAGAGCGACTCAATCTCGGTTTCAATCAGCGCCAACCGCCGTTGCGAGGCTTCGTCTTTTTCTTTCTTGACCGCTTCGCGTTCAATCTTGAGCTGGATAATGCGTCGATCAAGCTTGTCCATCGACTCCGGTTTGGAGTCGATTTCCATCTTGATCTTGGCGGCCGCTTCATCGATCAAGTCGATGGCTTTATCCGGCAAAAAGCGGTCCGTGATGTAGCGGTGGCTGAGTTCAGCCGCAGCAACAATCGCCGGATCGGTGATTTCAACGCCATGGTGAATCTCGTACTTTTCTTGCAAACCGCGCAGGATGGCGATGGTGTCTTCCACGCTCGGTTCATCGACCAGCACTTTCTGGAAGCGGCGTTCCAGTGCGGCGTCTTTCTCGATGTACTTGCGGTATTCATCCAGCGTGGTCGCGCCAATGCAATGCAACTCGCCACGCGCCAGCGCCGGCTTGAGCATGTTGCCTGCATCCATCGCGCCTTCGGCTTTGCCAGCGCCGACCAGCGTGTGCAGTTCATCAATAAAGATGATGGTGCTGCCTTCATCCTTGGCCAGTTCGTTGAGCACCGCTTTCAGACGCTCTTCAAACTCGCCACGATACTTGGCGCCAGCCAGCAAAGAGGCGAGGTCCAGCACCAGCAGTCGCTTGTGTTTGAGCGAGTCGGGGACTTCGCCTTCAATAATGCGCTGTGCCAAGCCTTCCACAATGGCGGTCTTGCCCACACCTGGCTCGCCGATCAGCACCGGGTTGTTCTTGGTCCGGCGTTGCAATACCTGGATAGCGCGGCGGATTTCATCATCACGGCCGATGACCGGGTCCAGCTTGCCCTGGCGAGCACGTTCGGTCAGATCCAGCGTGTACTTGTTGAGTGCCTCACGGTTTTGCTCGGCGTCGGCGTTATCCACCGATGCACCGCCACGCACGGCATCAATGGCCGCTTCAATGGCTTTCTTGTTGCCGCCGTGTTGTTTCAAGAGTTTGGCTGCATCGCTCTTGTCGTCGCTCAGCGCCAGGATGAACGAGTCGCTGGAAATAAACTGATCGCCACGTTTGCTGGCGGTCTTGTCGGTCAGATTCAGCAGGTTGGCCAGATCGCGCGAGACGGTGATCTCGCCACCGTTGCCTTCTACCTTGGGCAGGCGGTCAATACTGTCTTGCAGCGCTGTTTTCAGCGGCTGCACGTTGACCCCGGCGCGGGCCAGCAACGGGCCGGTGCCGGATTCAATGTCATTGAGCAAAGCCAGCAGCAGATGCTGCGGCTCGATGTAGCTATTGTCGTTTGCCAACGCCATGCTCTGGGCATCGGCGAAGGCTTGCTGGAACTTGGTCGTCAGTTTGTCGAAGCGCATAGTGGCCCTCTATCAATGTGCGTTATTGCACAAAAGATGGGCACCATTAAGACCATTTCAAGCGCAGGGTGATGTGGAAAATTTTTGCTCTGGAAACAAACCCAAGGCTTGAAAACGCGATGTCGGGAAAGGGTCGGCGGTGGACGAGGAAACCGCGATTTCCCCGGCGCGTCGTCTCCATGAAGGCGGGAATCCAGCCCCACCCTGGCATTGTGCAAAAACCTGGAAACAGCGGGTCACTGAAAACCTGCCCGGTATCTCACTACTTGCGCCAGGCCAGTTTGTTCGCCAGCGTCACCACGCCACCCACAATAATGAGCGCCGGTGGTTTTACGCCAAACTGTTCAATTAAACCTGGCAGAGTTGCCAGCGTACCAATCAGGGTCTTTTGCTGGGGTGTTGTGGCTTGCTGCACGATCGCCGCCGGGGTATCGGGTGCACGGCCATGGGCGATCAGCTGTTCGCAAATGCGCGGTGCCTGTTTCACGCCCATATAGATGACCACGGTTTCTGTGGGGTTGGTCAGTCGAGGCCAGTCCAGCTCAATTTCACCAGCGCGGCGATGCCCGGTAACGAAGGTCACGGACTGCGCGTAGTCGCGATGGGTGAGCGGAATCCCCGCGTAGCTGGATGCGCCCGATGCAGAGGTAATCCCTGGTACGACTTCAAATGCAATCTGGCTGGCGGCGAGTTCTTCGATTTCTTCACCACCCCGGCCAAAAATGAACGGGTCTCCACCTTTCAGTCGCACCACGGTTTTGCCTTGCTGCGCCAGGCGTACCAGCAGGCGGTTGATTTCTTCCTGGGGCAGGGCGTGGTTGTCGGCTTTTTTGCCTACATAAATACGCTCAGCATCGCGCCGTACCAGTTCAACAATGGCGGGAGACACAAGATTGTCGTACAGCACCACGTCGGCCTTTTGCATCAGCCGCAATGCGCGGAAAGTCAGCAAGTCCGGGTTGCCAGGACCGGCGCCCACCAGGTAAACCGCACCCTGGGTCAATGCCGCTTCGCTGGCGGAGTCCAGCGCCTGGGTCAGGCTGGCGAGCGCGCCTGCTTCATCCCCGGCCAGCGCTTGCTCAGCGGCGGCGCCATCGAGTGCTTGCTCCCAAAACCGGCGGCGCGCGCGCTCATCATGGGCAAAGCGTTTTTTGACGGCGTCACGCAGCTGGCCAGCCAGCTTTGCCAACACGCCATAACCGTGTGGCAAGGTGGCTTCGAGCCGGGCGCGCAAAAGGCGGGCCAGCACCGGTGCCTGACCACCGGTAGAGAGGGCGATCTGCAAGGGTGAGCGGTCGATAATCGCGGGGACGATAAAGCGGCAACGGGCCGGATCATCAACCACGTTGACCAGGATGCCCTGTGCTTCACAGGTTTCAAATACATCGCGGTTGACCATTTCATCGTCAGTCGCCGCGATCACCACCCGTTGTCTGCCAATGTCAGTTTGCGTAAACGTGCGCCCAATGTGGCGAATTTTGCCTTCTGATGCGTACTGAGCCAGTTCCGCTACCAGTTCTGGCGCAATGACCGTGATGGTGGCGCCTGCAGACAGCAGCAAACGCGTCTTGCGCAGGGCGACTTCACCACCCCCAACAATCAGTCCTTCTTGCTGGTTGAGGTCAAGAAACAGCGGAAAATAATCCATGATTGGTCCGGAAAGAAAGCGCGGTTTGATCTGACGCTGGTCAAGGCATTGACCATGACATTGTTCTAGTCTGCCGGGTCTGGCGCAATGGCTGTGTATCGTGGCTGGCGTCATTTTAACGTGAACCGTCCGCACCATGCCGGGCAAAGGGAAATCTGATGTTGCTGCGTTGTGTGCTGTTGTCCCTGCTGCTGGCGACGCCGGTGCTGGCCGCCGAGCCGCAGGACCTGGCCAGGAACAAGAACTGCTTTGCCTGCCACGGCCTGGAAAACAAGATCGTTGGCCCGGCGTGGAAAGACATCGCGGCCAGATACAAAGGTCAGAAGGGCGCAGAACAGCTATTGGCCGCCAAAATCAAGAATGGCAGTCATGGTGCCTGGGGACCCATTGCCATGCCGCCCAATCCGGTAAGCGATGCAGAGGCAAGCCAGTTGGCCAAATGGATGCTCACACGCAAGTACTAGACTGCGAGTGATCTGTGCCAATCAAAAAAGCCGGCGTTCAGTCCGGCTTTTTTCATGCGCCACAGGCAGGTCTTACCAGGGTATAGGCGCGCCGTCATAGTTGTAAAAGTGGCCTGAATCGCCCGGTGTGGCTTGATGGATCACGCGGCGTATGCCTGCCACGGATTCTTCAGGGGTGACGAGTGCGCCAGGCCCGCCCATATCGGTTTGCACCCAGCCCGGGTGAAACACCAGCACGGTATGGCGTTTGCCCAGATCCAGCGCCAGGCTTTTCATGGCGGCATTCAGGCCCGCCTTGGCGCTGCGGTAGTGATACGCCGCGCCGGAGTGGTTGTCAGCAATACTGCCCATCTTGCTGCTTAAACTGGCGATTTTGGCATCTGCTGTCAGCCGTGGCAGAACAGCCTCTACCACTTTGATCGGTGCGATGGTGTCGATCGCCAGCGTATTGAGCCAGGTTTCAACGTCCGTATGGCCCAACTCTTGCCGGTTACCACCGTAATAACCAGCGTTGTTAATGACGAGGTCAATCCGTTCGTTCGCAAAGGTCTGGCCCAATGCAGCGACATTGGGCCAGTCTGTGATATCCAGGAGTTCGATTCGCAATTGGTCTGGCCACGCCGCGTGCAGGCTTTTCAGCGATAGATTGAACTCCCGGGCGGTTACGATCACCCGCCAGTTATCTTGCAAATACTGGGTTGCCAACTCAAGGCCAATACCACGGCCCGCACCCGTGATGAAAACAGTACGCATGAATCCTCCGGTCGCTTATAAATCGAAGTATATAAAACGATTCTGGCCAACAGCACGCTAATACGTGTACCAGGCAGATCCAGGAGGGTGTTATGCGTAACCTGGCGAGTTACCTGCTCGCAGCAGGCCTTGTCCTTGGCCAGTCCGTTGAGGCCGCAGATGTTTACAAGTGTCAGGATGACCAGGGCAATGTCACCTATGGCCAGACACCTTGCCACGGCCAGAAGCGGCTGCCCTACGAAGCAGGCTCGGTCACTACCATTGAGGCACCTCGCCGGGTTGTCACACCTACACCTGTGCCCGAGGCGGAACCGGAGCCCATGAAGGCTAATAGCCCGTCTTCAGCACAAGGCCAGCCCACGCCCAACCCGCAGTTGCCAGCCGGCGATAACTGCAATATGGATAACCCTGCTTACGACCCCGTGTTCTGTCAGCCGAACAATCTTCGGTCCGTCTACGGTAATCCGTCTGATGACGCCGGTCGCGGCCAGCGATTGCAGAATCTGCCGCGGGTACAGCCACTTCCGGGTGGTCGCTGAGCACCCCGGACTGTGCGGATATTTACTGCCAGCGTTGTCTGCCACGGGTAACATCCCTGTTTTCTGTTTGTCTGCATTTGATTTTCAGTTTTAGGGAATAGTGAAGATGCCGTTGTCGCAATTGCAGCCGGCGCTCTTGTGGCGCCATTTTCAGACCTTGTGCAGTTTTCCCCGTCCATCCAAGCATGAAGGCGCCTTGCGCGCCCATTTGCAGGACTGGGCCAAAGCTCAGGGTCTGGCCTATGAGGTGGATGCCACTGGCAATCTCTTGATCAAAAAGCCGGCCACGCCTGGTTTTGAAGATCGTCAGACCGTTGTTCTGCAAGGCCACCTGGATATGGTGACGCAGAAGAACGCCGATACGACCCACGATTTTTATGTCGACCCCATCCGCCCGCGCGTGCAAGACGGTTGGGTCCGGGCCGAAGGCACTACGCTGGGTGCGGATAATGGCATTGGTGTTGCAGCCGGGCTGGCCGTACTGGAAAGCAAAGATATCGAGCACGGCCCGATTGAAGTACTGCTGACGGTGGATGAAGAGGCCGGCATGAGCGGCGTGCATGGCCTGCAGGCAGGCTGGCTCAATGGCCAGATTTTGCTGAATCTGGATACCGAAGACTGGGGCGAACTCTATGTGGGGTGTGCGGGTGGCGTTGATGTGGCCGTGAGCCGCCCACTGGCCCACGAGCCGATTGTGGCTGGGACCCAGGTGCTGCGTGTGGCCGTGAAGGGTTTGCGTGGCGGTCATTCCGGCGTGGATATCCACCTGGAACGTGGGAACGCCAACCGTTTGCTGGCGCGTGTCGTGGATGACCTGCTGGCGCTGCCACACGCACGACTGGTGTCGTTTGAAGGTGGCACCCTGCGCAATGCGCTGCCGCGTGAAGCATTTGCCGTGATTGCGGTGGCTGAGGAGGGTAGCGATCGCGTGCAATCGGTGGTGCGCCGCTGGCAACAAAGGTTGAATCGTGAACTGGCGCGTGTCGACGAAGGCGTGAAGTTGAGCGTTGAACCCGCAGAGGCAGCCCAAAGCTTGTCCGCGCAGACCAGTCGCCAGGTGATTGATCTTCTGATGACCTTGCCACTTGGCGTCGCACGCTGGAGTCAGGCAGTGCCCGGTGTGGTGGAGTCTTCCAGCAACCTGGGTGTGGTCCGCGTGGGCGAAGCTGGCTTCAGCGCTTTGCTGCTCGTGCGTTCACTCACCGATGAAGGCCAGGACGAAGTGGCTCGGCGCATTGAAGCGATCGCCCGCATGGCAGGCGCGCAGTCGGAACGCTCAGGCGCTTATCCAGGCTGGACGCCGGATCTGTCGTCGTCTGCACTCAAACTGGTGCAGGACGCCTACCGCGCGCGCTATGGCAAGGATGCCGAGATCAAAGTGATTCATGCTGGTCTGGAGTGCGGCCTGATTGCAGGCAAGTATCCCGCCATGCAGATGGTTTCATTCGGCCCGACCGTGCGCGGCGCGCATTCGCCGGACGAACGCGTGGAAATTGAAAGCGTGGGCTATTTCTGGGACTTGCTGGTTGATGCACTGAAAGCGGTGCCTGTGCGTTGATCTGGCCGGCGGGTTGCAGTCGGGTTCATTTACTGTTTTTCACTGTTTTGATAGCGCTGGAGGGCAATATCCATGTCAGTTGAAGACGATCAATCCAGGGCAGCACCCGCCAACCCGCCACGCCGGGGGTTTTTAGGGGCAACCCTGGCAACCGGGTTTGCCCTGGCCGTGCGCCCGGTGGCCGCATCGACCATCACCACTGATGCCCTGGGGCTGACCGCAGGTGCAATCACCATTGCGGTCAATGGTGGCGATATGCCAGCTTACCGCGCCCGCCCGGCGACGGGTAAGGGCCCATTGCCAGTGGTTATCGTGGTGCAGGAAGTCTTTGGGGTGCATGAGCACATCCAGGATGTGTGTCGACGCCTGGCCAAGCTGGGTTATCTGGCTATCGCGCCGGAGTTGTATTTCCGCCAGGGTGACCCGCGCAAGTATCCGGAGGTGGCGGACCTGCTCAAGAACATCGTCAGTCAGGTGCCCGATGAGCAGGTGCTGTCGGATCTTGATATTACGGTTAACTACGCGGTTGCCAATGGCGGCGACCCCGACAGGCTGGCAATGACCGGGTTTTGCTGGGGTGGTCGTATCGCCTGGTTGTATGCAGCACATAACCCGCGGATGAAGGCGATTGCGGTGTGGTATGGCCAGGTGTTGCAACCGTCTACCGCCAATTCGCCCAAGTCTCCGCTAGATCTGGTCGCGCAGATGAAAGTGCCGGTGATTGCATTCTATGGCGCCAAAGACCAGGGGATTACCCAGGAGAACGTCGGCAAGATGCGGACCGCCATGGACGCTGCTGGCAAGCCGTTTGAGCTGCACGTTTACCCGGAAGCAGGGCATGGTTTCAATGCGGATTACCGCCCCAGCTATAACGCCGAAGCGGCGACCGATGCCTGGCAACGCATGTTGGGCTGGTTTCATAAATATGGTGTGTAAATACACAGGGTAGGGATGAAAAAAAGCCGGCAAAAATGCCGGCTTTTTTGTGTGTGGCGTGACACGCCACTTAGTCTGCGCGTGCAGCCATCTGGTCGAACGCTTCGCCGGTCACCCGGCAAATGCGCCAGTCCGGCATGACCGTGGCACCCATGCCTTCGTAGAAGGCGATAGCGTTGGCATTCCAGTCCAGCACGCTCCACTCGAAACGGCCAAAACCGCGTTCCCTGGCGATACGAGCCAGTCGCAGCAACATCCGTTTGCCAAGGCCCAGGCCGCGCGCGTGTGGGCGCACATACAGGTCTTCCAGATACAGACTACGGCGGGTCAGGAACGTGGAATAGCTCTGGAAATACAAAGCGAAGGCGAGGATGTTATCGCCGTCCTGGGCAATCAGGGCTTCAACCAGCGGTTTGTCGCCAAACAAGTCGGCGGTCAAACGCTCGGCGCTCATATCCAGCACATGGGTCAGTTTTTCAAACTCAGCCAATTCGGCGACCATGGCCATAATCTCTTTCACGTCGGCCGGGGTGGCAGGGCGAATCTGTACGTGAGCGGACATCCGCATACTCCTTGTGTGTTTTGCCAAATCAACTGCCGTCAATGTCATGCCAGCAGCAAAAACAAAACGGGCAGCGGTGGCTGCCCGTTTGATATATCGACCAGAAATCAATGCAAGCTGCAAATACTTATTTGGCGTGATTGATCATATAGTGCGCAGCGGCGCGGAATTCATCATCACTACCGCTATAACCACCTTTCGGCGGCATGGCACCATTGCCATTCTTCAGTACGTTTTCAATCACATCTTCCGGTTTCTTGCCCTGCAACTTGGCAGACCAGTCCGCCTTGTTGCCAAACTTGGGGGCGCCAGCTGCGCCTGTGCCATGGCAAGCCTGACAAGTACTTTCGTACACTTCCTTGCCTTTGGTTTCCGGGTCAAGCGCAGCACCTGCGGCACCACTGGCAGTGGCGACGGCCGGGGCTTCAAACTTGGCGCCCGCCTGGTCGGCCATATAGGCGACTGCGCGTTTGACTTCATCATCTGTCAGATCGGTTGAACCGCCACGCGCTGGCATCGCGTTAAAACCTTTGATGGCGTGCGTCCAGAGGGTTTCATAACCCTTGGCGATACGCGGACCCCATGCGCCTGAGTCGCCAAACTTGGGCGAACCCATCAGGCCTGCGCCATGACAGGAAATACAGACATTTTCATACACGATCTTGCCGGAGCGCTGGCCGATGGGTGCGCTATCAACTACTTTGCTGGTCCCGACGGGTTGCAGCCGTGCCTGAATGGCTTCATTGGTCATGGTCATCAGGCCAAGGTTTACTCCGCTACCGGAGGTATACAGCTTGGCCACCATAAAGACGAAAAGCGGGACGCCAACGACGCCCAGTACCACATACGTAATAAAACTTTGAACTCCTGATGTGTTTGAACCACTCATGCTGCCATCCCTTTTTATCGTGAAGTCAGGTGAATCAAATCAAGAATTTGCGCCGGATTATACCGGCCTCATTGTGCCAGTGAAAGCCGCGTAGACGCTGTGCATCAAACACGGTATGATCCAATCCCTCGCAAAGACATGCGCCCGTAGCTCAGTTGGATAGAGTATTGGTTTCCGAAACCAAGGGTCACAGGTTCGATTCCTGTCGGGCGCACCAGTTTCCTCTTCTTCTCTCGTTCCCACTTAAGCCAGATCAACAAGCGAAGCCTGATTACCAGGTGTTTTTCGACCTTTTCTGCTGCGATCTGCAAGCCCGGCTGTTTTTCATCTGATTCCTATTATTTGCCATGTTTGGCGAAATTGCGCGCGTTGTTGCATTTGCAGTGCGTCAATGTTGTGCATCTCGCAGTATGACACCTGAAAATAAAAAGCCCGGCTAGAGAAACCGGGCTTTCGCGAAGCTTTGATCCAGATCACTTTTCTGCTGTGTTTTCGGCCTTGGCGGCAGACTGCCAGCCGCCCCCAAGTGAGAGAAACAAATTGATCTGGTCTTGCGCCAACTGGCTATCTGAAGAGGCGAGCGCAGCATCGGCACTGGCCAGCGTGCGGTCAGAGTCCAGACTGGTCAGGAACGGCGCACGACCCGCTTTGTACATGGTGCGGTTTTCTGCTGCGACCTGGCGGGCTTTGTCACGAGCTGCGCGCAGATCCGCATTGCGTTGCAGATCATGCGTGTAGCGGGTGAGTGCGGTTTCCGTTTCCTTCAGTGCCGACAGCACGACGCCATCAAAATGGGCTAGTGCACCATCAGCACCGGCTTCTGCGGCATGGATACGCGCGTGCGAACCGCTGTCCGGAATCGTCCAGGTAATCAGCGGACCGATGCCCCAACGGTTTGCGGCCGGTGTCCCCAAGTCTTCCAGGATACCCGTCGAGCCAATGGAAGCACCGATCTTGATATCCGGGTAGAGGTCCGCTGTGGCGACGCCGATCTTTGCGGTGGCGGCAGCCAGTTGGCGTTCTGCTTCACGGATATCAGGCCGGCGCTTGAGCAGTGCCGCACCGTCGCCCACTGGAATTGCCTGTGCCAGTTTGGGTTCTTCAGTGCACTGAATCGCCATCTGGTTAATCTCGGTCGGCGTTTTGCCAACCATCACCGCCAGTTGATAGATCGCCGCATCGTGATCTGCCTGGAAGCGGGGCAGGTTGGCGCGCAACATATCGGCCTGGGCTTCAGCGCGCAGTACATCCGCGTTACGGCCGCGACCTGCGCTGGCCATGCGGCGGGTGACATCCACACTATGATTCTGCAAATCCAGCTCATGCTGGGCGACCGACAACTCGCGATTGGCTGAACATGCCATGACATAGGCACGTACCGTCTGTGCGACGACGTTGACGCGGGCCAGGTCCAGCGCGGCCTGCGCGGCTTCAGCGTTGGCGTGAGCAGCTTCTTCACCACGTTTGAGTTTGCCGAACAGGTCCAGGTCATAGGAGACCGAGAGACCAACATCGCCTTCATTGAGAACCGGCAGTTTTTCCGTCAGCAAAAATGACTCACCAGACTCTTGCGCACGCTTGGCGGCAAAGTCAACGCCGCCGTGCAGACCGCTTTCTGCATCCACTTCACCCATGATGTAGACCGCGCGGCGCAAGTTGGCTGAAGCCATGCGCAGATCGGTATTCGCGGTCATGGCTTGCTGCACAAGGCCATTCAATTGTGGGTCGTCGTAGAGTTTCCACCAATCGTCCGGAACCGGTGCGATGGCGACAGCCGGATCGTGTGCACCAATAAACTGACCCGCCGCAGTGGGGTTCTTGATGCTGGCTTGGTCAGGCACGCGGTAATCCGGGCCGACCGTGGTACACGCCAGCAGCGACTGCAGCAAAGCCAGTGCGAGCGCGGTTTTTACAAGTTTCACGATTTTGCTCCTGCCTGGGCCTTGGCCGGTGCCGCGTTTTGCAGCACAGACACCGTCGCCGTCCGCCCGGCAACCAGCCGCAGATCTTCCGGAATTTCATCCAGCGCAATGCGCACGGGTACGCGTTGGGCAAGACGTACCCAGTTAAACGTCGGGTTTACGTTGGGCAGACCCGTGGCACCGGCAGTACGGTCGCGGTCTTCAATACCGGCGGCGATGCTTTCGACGTGACCATGCAGACGGCGCGATTCGCCCATGATGATGATTTCCACCGGTTGGTTGATCTGTACGCCCGCCAGCTTGGTTTCTTCGAAATACCCATCGACGTGGAATGAATGGCTATCCACGATCGACAATACCGGACGGCCTGTGGTCACGTAATCGCCACTACGCGGTACGCGATCGTTCAGGTAGCCATCGACCGGGCTGATCACGGTGGCGCGTTGCAGATTGAGTTTGGCGACATCTACCGCCGCCTCGGCCTGGGTGATGGTGGCTTCAATCTGTTCGACCTTGGCGATGCTTTCTTCTGTGGTCTCGGTGGCAACCAGGTCGGCCAGCTTGCGGTTACGCGCTGCCTCACGTTTAGCTTGTGCCAGCAATGGTTTTTGCAGTGCGACGGTGGCCTGGGCCTGGCGCAGTGCCAGCTCGAACCGTGCGCGGTCGATCACAAACAAGACCTGTCCACGCTTGACCATCTGGTTGTCGGCGATATTGACGTCGGTGATCTGGCCGGAGACATCAGGCGCCACTTGTACGACATCGGCACGGATGTGGCCGTCACGCGTCCAGGGGGCGGTGGTGTAGTAGTCCCATAGATGGCGGCCGACGATGAAGGCGGCCACAACAACGATCAGGGTCAGGACGATGGTCCCTGTTTTGCGAATGATTTTATTCATGGTTTTAACCAGTGGATCAGGGATACGGTTGCGCCGAGCACGAGGACATACAGCGCAAGGTTAAACAGCGAGCGGTGCCAGACCAGCTTGTAAAAACCGATACGGGCCAGCGCAAAACGCAGGCCCCCGGTCACAAAAAAGGCGATCACCATCCAGGCCAGCAAGCTGGGGATGTAGACACCGTAAATATCAATTTCACCGCTCATCGGGTGTTTCTCTTTTCATGTTTATGGTCTGTTTTGCAGTGCACGGCTGTGTTCTCAGAAGGCTGGCACTTGCTGATAACCAGGCGCGCCTGGAAACAGGCTGACCCGTAATTCCACCAATGCATGCAGTGCCTCGCGGGAGGCGTGATCGGCCCGGCCAATCACCAGACTCATGGCATCATCAATGCGGGCACGCAGCGTTTCCGGCGCAAGCTTGTGACGACTGTTTTCAATGCGGGCCTGGTAATGCCCGGCAACCCCACCCAGCACCTCATTGATGGAATGACGGTCCAGATCTGACAGTTCCAGCTCATCTCGCTGCAGTTCCAGTGCGCTATAGCCCACACGCAATTCGGTGAAGCCATCGCTGTAGCTGTCATCGCCACTGGCGGCAAGGCGTGGTACCAGTTGACCCAGACGATCGAGCATGCGTGAACTCAGGCGGGCGTAATCCCGGGCATCTTCACCGGCGGCCGTGTTGGCCAGATCGCGCCAACTGGCATGTACGAGTCGGTGGGTCGCCAGTTGTACGCCAAATGGTCGTGTGACGAGTGTCCAGACCAGTGCGAACAATGCCCCCGCCGCGCCGGCCAGGTTGCCATTGAAGAACGCTGTAAAATTGGCGTCGTACGCACCTTGCAACCCCAGGAAGGTCGCCGTGTTCACCGATAACAACATGGCAATCATGTTGAAACGGGGTAAAGGAATCAGCGTGCCGATGATCAGGAATGGCACTGCCAGCAGGGCCACCAGCGTGGCAAAGTCATGTGAGGCGGGAATGATGGCGAACAGCATGACCGCGGATAGCGCGATGCTCACAATCGTCCAGACAAAAAACAGCCGGATAAAGGGTGCGGGTTCATCCATCGCGGCAAAGAAGCATGACGCCACGGCACCGAGTGTGACCGCGCCAGCGCCGTCTTCCCACCCCATGCCGATCCAGATCATGCAGCCGGCAAAAATAGAGACGGATGCATTGATTGCTGAAAACAGCATGATGCCGTGATCATAGTGACGCGCACCGCCCATCACATCGCGCCGGGTATACACCGGCACCCAGGGTTTGACGTTTTCCTGACCAGATAACAACTGTTGCAAATGCAGGCAGTCTTGCCAGAGTTCGATCAATGTTCCAACGCGTGAACGCATGGTACGGCCAAGCGCGCTACGCCATTCACTGGTATGCACAATGGTCTGTCCCAGGCGTGCGACTTCTTCTTTTAGTCGTTCGCCGTCTTCCGGGCGTGACGCTGGTGACAGAATCCACTGCGTGACATCGTGCATCAGCGTGTCGATGCCCTGAGGCAGCGCCTGATTGTTGGCGCGCAGTTCTTGCATCATGCCGCTCATGGAAGAGAGCACAGGCAATAACATACTCATACGGCCGCGCAAGGCCCGCGCGTAATTGACGGTATCTGCAGTATCCGGGTCGTAGGCCAACTGACTGATCAATTGATCGAAGGCCAGAATATCTGCAGCAAGGCGATGACGACTGGCAGGGTGCACGCGGTGATCGGCAACGGGCGTTAGCGTATCTGCCGCCCAGGATGCTGCATCACGTAACCAGGCTGCGGTGCGTGCGCTAATCACGGGTGCGACTTTGCCCGGAAAAATCAGGCCTGCCACGACGCTGGCGCTCAGAATGCCGACCAGGATTTCCTGTGTACGTGCGCTGGCGATATCGAATACGTTCTGTGGTGCGTTTACTGCCGGCAGCGCGATCATGGGGAGCGTATACGCCGCCAGCATGAACACATAGGCGCGAGGTGTGCGGTCCAGTAGCGAGACATACAGCAGCGTACCGGTCCATGCCCCAATGGCCGCGGCGAGCAGCACTGGTGCATCCACCAGCGCAGGTACCAGCACGACGGCCGCACTGGCCCCAAGAATAGTGCCCAATACCCGGTAGAGCGCTTTGGAGCGGGTCGCGCCAGTGAGCGGGTGCGACACCACGTAAACGGCGGCCATCGCCCAGTAGGGGCGTGGCAAACCCAGTGCAAACGCAATATAAAGCGCTAGCATCGAGGCAAAAAAAGCTTTGAAAGAGAACAACCAGTCTCTTGCGGTGGGCCAGTGCATCATGTTGGCCTCACGCTTTGTCAGACTGCGTATTACTGGCGGCGGCAGCTTCAATAGCGCCGAATACCCGCAGCGTTGCCTGGAGGTCTTCCTGGCTGATGTTCTTGAGTACATCAGCCCGCAGGCTGATCAGATCCCGTTCGATATTTTCGCTCATGGCCCGCCCCGCCTCAGTCAGCCACAACGTATTGGCACGCCGGTCAGCCGGATCCACCTCGCGCCTTATCAGGCCCGCTTTGGCTAGTTGGTCCAGCAGACGCACCAGCGACGGGCTCTCTATTCCAACATAGTCAGCTAATGCAACCTGGCGTACCCCTTCACCCAGGCGGCCGATGAACAGCAGCGGGGTGGCACAGGCAGCAGAAACGCCGTAGACCGTAACAGCCTCTTGTGAAACCTGCCGCCAGTGGCGGCCGACTTGTAACAGGGAGCTGGTCAAGGCAAGGCGAAGAGTGTCGAGATCATCCATGGCGTAAAAGTTACCACGGGGAATATTCGTTAGCAAGCTAATAATTGAACGGCAAGATACACTCATTGTCCGTATAAATGGACAATGGAGGGTGGTGGGTTTTAGATAGGCATGTCTTTGATATGGCTGTTCAACATTTCAGCCATCCTGGCAGTGATCTTGACCATGTCGGCCTCGCTGCGATCAATGCCATACACCGACAGGGGAAAGTTGAGCGGTTGCTGGTGTCGCCAGATTTGCTCGTGAGCGGAAGTGGGCAGAATGTGCGCGGGGTCACCCACGGCAACCCATCCAATAGGTACGTGCTCACCGGCCGGCACGCGGGTTTTGATGTGAACAACGCCGTGAATGCGGATTTCACAGCCTTGTTCCAGGTGCGCACCATGAAACACGGCCGCACCGGTAGCAATGAAGACCTGATCTTCTACTGTGCAGCCGACAACATGCGCTCCCGGGCCGATCAGACAGAACTGGCCAATACACAGGGAGTGCGCTTCGGTGCTGCGCAGTACCGCGTTTTCCAGAATGATGCATTGCTCGCCAATCTCTATGCGGCCGCCTTCAGCAATGATCTGTGCGCCGTACATGATGCGACAGTTGGGGCCAATGGAGACATCTCCACAAATCACGGCATTGGGGGCGATCCATGCCGTAGGGTCAATACGAGGGGTATGGCCTGCGTGAGCAATCAGCATGTGGGTTTACGCTTTCGAGAGGGAATGTGCTGATTACTCTAGTCGATGGCGGTGATCGCTGCGCAGATACAGGCGTGGAAATCGCAGGCAACAAAAAACCCGGCACATTGGCCGGGTTTTGTACGTCACTGTGAAATTACACAGGCGTGATGTTCGAAGCTTGCTTGCCTTTCTGGCCGGTCACTACATCAAAGTTGACCTTTTGACCTTCTTGCAGCGACTTGAAGCCGTTGGAGTTGATCGCCGAGAAGTGCGCGAACAGATCTTCGCCACCATCGTCAGGAGAAATAAAGCCAAAGCCCTTGGCGTCGTTAAACCACTTAACCGTACCGGTTGCCATTACC
Source organism: Silvimonas amylolytica (assembly GCF_014645555.1). Taxonomy (GTDB): domain Bacteria; phylum Pseudomonadota; class Gammaproteobacteria; order Burkholderiales; family Chitinibacteraceae; genus Silvimonas; species Silvimonas amylolytica. The sequence continues at coordinate 547,529 of NZ_BMLY01000003.1, forward strand.
TAAGATTCCTATGTCTTGAATTGAGCATGCGCTCAAGAGCTATATCATACGCAACGTGTATGTCTTGTACAAACGTCTGGGCACGTAACTGCGTCATAACTGCGTCATTTAAGGCGAATCAATGACAGGCGGAGGGAATTTCGGGTACTCAGCACTGCATTGGGCACCTTCCAGGTGCATTCATGACAACAAAAAGCCTGCATCAAGCAGGCTTTTTGTCAGACCTCTCAGGCAATCAAGCCTGTTCTGCATCACCTTGAACGGCTGGTGCAGGTGCAGCAGCAGCGGCCTTTGCTTTGGCTTGCGGCTTGGCAGCCTGGATAATACTGGCGGCGTTCTGCTTTTCCGACTCGGTAATTTCCCCGTCGGGCTTGCCCTTGAGGTTGAACCGCTTGCCGCCACGCGCCAGTTGTTTTTGATAGGTGAGACGGGCGCAGTGCTGACTCAGCGCGCGTTTGACGACAACAGCCTCGAAATGTGGCAAGGCAGCCACAAGCGTATCAAGCGTGCCGATGGCCAGCGGGCGGTTTTCGCGCAGTACCGAAAAACGACGGTACATTTCCTCGTTGATCATTTCGAGTTGTTTGCGCTTGCTTTGCGTGCCAATGGCTTTTTGCAGGGCATCGCCAAGAGAAGAAGAAGACATGTTCGGTACTATTGGGTTCCTGATTGGCGGCAGCATACCGCGCCCACGGTGCGGACTCAATGCCGAGAGCCTTGGCTGCGGCGCTTTGTGGCCAATTTTTACGGTTTTTTGATAAAAGGAGCGCTTTGCCCGACTGTCTGAAGGGTGGTTGCGCTCCGTGAACACACTTTATGCAGCTTGCATTGTCGCCAGTGCGCGCTCTGGATGATGACGTTGCGCCGCCAGCAAGAAGACGTCCGTGACCTGGCGTGCCGCCGTGAGCAAAGCCGGGAAACGCGCGGCGTCTTGCTCATCCAGCCAGGCACTATAACTGTTCCAGAGCGGCAAATCCTGGTGCTCGGCCAGATACCGGACGGCCTCTTGCAACCGAACATCCGCAGAGGAGGTCACCAGTCGAAGCTGGCTACGGGCACTCTGACGCAGGATTTCCAGGATATATACGGCACCGCCAAGCCCTTCCGGGTCAATGGCAGGAATCTCGATGGCCGCTGGAACTTGCAAACCCAGCTGCGCCAGATCATGCAACAGTGCGGCTTTGCGCGAGCGCACAGCCCAATCCGGCACTTTTCGCTGAACATCCGCCGCAGCAAGGTGGGCTTCCAGTGGCAACAGGGCTGCAGCGTGCGCCGTTAGAAATGCGCTGTAGCCAGACAAGGTGGTCAGGGCAAAGCCGGAAAAAGCTTGATCCAGCGCTTCGTGACGGTCGGCCGTGGCCAATTTCAGATCAATTCTGGTCGTCATGTCGTCCTCTTGCCACATCCGGTTGATTGCAAAGCACTATTGCTGCAACGCAACGTCGAGACGGGGACTAACACTATAGTCCAGTTTTTGACCATCGATCACTTTCACGTATTTTTTTGTGTACAACACGCCCTGATTGTGGTGGCGGTCACGTTGTTGCCAACTGGCGAGACGCGCGCGGTTTTCGAAATACCAACCAGTTGCCGAGCATGACCAGCATCACGCCGGCGATGGCGACCGGTGTCCAGTGGTATCCCTCCATCACGGCAGAAATATTCAACGCGACCAGTGGGAACAATACCGTGCAGTACGCAGCCTTTTCGGCCCCCAGACGACCCACCAGCATTAAATAAGCGGTAAAGCCGATGACCGAGCCTGGAATGGCTAGCCAGAGCAGAGCGCCCAGGTAGACAGGGCGCGCGTCCAATACGAATGGAACGCCGGTTAAAACGCTGCCGGTGAGCAGTACCAGAGCACCAAACAGCATGGCCCATGCATTCGTCTGTACTGGTTTCAGGCCTTGGGCTTGTAGTCGTGCAGACAAGAGATTGCCCACAGAAAAGCAAAGTGTGCCGCCCAGCGCTAGCAATAAACCTGATGCTGTTGTGCTGTGATCGTGAGAGGTTGCAAATTCCGGAGAGAACAAGGCCACGAGACCCATCAACCCGACAACCGCGCCAGCAATCACATTTGATGCAATGGTACGCCCCATGAAAATGCGCGCATTGATGGCGTTCCAAAGGGTGGATGTGGAAAACACCACGGCCTCGAAACCAGTGGGGATGTAACGGCTGGCGTTGTAAAAGCACAGGAAATTGATGCAGAACAGGCATAGCCCCTGAATGGCCACCGTGCCGATTGCGCGGCGGGGCAGGGGTCTGAGTTGTTTGCGCCATGCAAGCAGGCCAAATAACACGATCGCAGCCAGCCCAAATCGCCACGCGATCGAAAGCGGGATCGGCGACGGACCCAGTTGTAATTTGATGGCAAACCAGGTAGTCCCCCACACAAGGACGACCACTAAATATAACAGTGCATTCATGACAGACACTTCAGGACGATTGAACTGGTCTTTATTCAACCAGCCGGGAGTCTCTGGCACTTGCAGATTCTTGCGCTTTTGTCGTCCCGGACTGCGCGGCCCGACCTGATCCGCGTAATATCCCGGGCATGGATACCGTACCACTCACACAAAATGTCTTTACCACGCTGACGCATTCGCGCGCGGCGCTGGAACGGGCGGGTGATCTGGGTGACGGTATGGCGGTGGCGCGCTGGCACAACCAGGACGATGCCACTAATTATCGCGGCCCAGGGCATCACACGGTTTCGCTCTATCTGGCTGGTGGTTACCAGACCTGGCGGCGTGATAAGCCTGGCGTTCATGGTGCGCCGGGACGCCTGTGCGTGTTGCCAGACGAACACGAGTCAGAGTGGGTTATTCAGGGCGACCTGCAGTTCATGCATCTGTATTTTTCTCCGGCGCAGTTTTCTGCTGCGATCATCACCTTGCTTGATCGCGAGCCGCGCAGCGTGCAATTGCATGACCTGACTTATGCTGAAGACCCTGTGCTTGCCGCCTTGTGCGGCCAGATTGCACGACAAAACTGGCAGGATAGTGGCAGCCGACTTGCGGCCAACGAACTGGCTCACGCCGTGGTGGGGCATCTTGTCCGGGTGCACAGCGGGCGTCGTTTTTATCTGGCTAAAGGCGGGCTGGCACCGCATCTGCGGCGCCGCTTGATTGACTATATAAATAGCCATCTGGATGCAGGTCTGACATTGGGGGAACTGGCATCACAAGTGGCGTTGTCTGAATTTCATTTCGCCCGGGCTTTCAGGGATAGTTTCGGCATGCCTCCACATGCCTGGCTGACCGCGCGCAGACTGGACCGCGCGAGGCAGTTGTTGCGGCATGGCGACCAGCCGCTGGTTGATGTCGCTGCCGCTTGCGGTTTTGCTGATGCAAGCCATTTCAGCAATCGTTTTCGCGCCGCTCTGGGCGCAAGCCCCTCACAGTATCGTGCGGCGCTAAGCAAATAAAAACACGGCTCTACGCCTACCTCCCGCATACCCGTAGCAAACGCATGACGGCGACTTTATTGCGTCTGTAATCAGGATTGCCGTTTGTCATATTCCGCATGCGTGCTTAGACATGTACCTTGCAAAGAAAGGTACATAGCTATACGATGCACTTATCGTATCGTGCATTACACGGTAGGCTGGCATGCAAGATAGTGCCGGTGACAGGAGTGGCGCACCGACGGGCACTTTGGCCGGTTGGATGCAATCGATCAAAGCCGCAGTAACCGTCGTGAACTGGAGCAATCAAAATGAAACAACAAGCATTCATGTCGCAACTGGAATCCAGCCTGGTTGGTGTCGCTCAGTCGGATGTTGAGCAAATCCTGTCGGACTACAACGCGTATTTTCATGCAGCGATGCAACTGGGACGGAGTGAAGAAGAGACCGCTGCTGGTCTTGGAGATCCGAAACGTATCGGGCGTGATCTGCGCGTGCAAAAGCTGTATGGCCAATGGCAACAGAAACATACTGTCGGTGGCCTCATTCGCACGGTCGCCGCGATTGCCCGGCTCGGGGTGCTCAACTTTCTACTGGCTATCCCGTTCATGATTTATCTGTGCATTTTGACTGCGGGCATTTTTGTCAGCAGTGCAGTAATGGCAGGTGCCTTGGCTGCATTGATAGCAGTTGGGGCGCACTCTCTGTTTGGTACCCAAACGGTCAGGATGAGCGATGCCACGGGCGGCACAGGGGATCTGAAAGTCGTGGTTCGTGCACCAGGGGCAGCCACGGCAAGTCTTTTCCGCTACCGCAATGATGACGTAGAAGTGCAATTACAAAACGGGGATCAGATTGAATTAACCGAGCGTAGCGGCAAGATCACGCATCTGGTGGCTCGCAATGGCGACCTGGTTAGCAACGGTACACAACCTGCCAGTTTTGATCACGGTTATCGTGTGGCGCAGGACAATCTGGTCGGCGTTGATGTTAAAGCCGCCAATGGTGAAAGCCTGACTTGGGGTAAGGACATCCAGCTTGACCGGATCGACTGGTATGAAGTGAATCATAACGGCGAGGACACCACGGTTGTTACGCCGCATACCGGCGCGGGTCATGTCTCGGTCACGATGAATGATGGTCAGGTATATGTCCGTGTGCCGGCGGGCGAGCACCAAACGGCCCACGTACTGCGTGCTTCGGTGGGGGTGTTGTTTATCGCCGCACTCATTCTGTTTGTACTGATCAAACTGGCGATCATGACCTGGCGCGGGGTAGTACGTTATGGCCGTGATCAAATTGCCCAGATTCCACTGCACCTGGTGTTCTGATCGATCACTGTGCAGTTTCCGTGTTGGTAAGTGCTGGGCCGGTGTTGAACCGGCCCTTTTTTATTGTTCCGGGCAAGGTAGGGGAGGGCTGGATATTGTTGGCATACCCCCCAATGCCCCAAAACGGGTCAGATTCGCCTGAGTTATCCCCAAAATGTGAATCTTCACTTGCGTGAATGGTAGTTTCTGCCGGTTTCCATGTATTCCGAACCGGTTGCAGCACTTTTAAAATTGCGATAGCGCGATGGGGCAATGCCGTTGACATAAATGCCCCACGATGCACTGGAAAGCCCAGCGCCGGAGCCATGCTCCCGCCATCAAAGACAGATGGTCGGCTGATCTTTAACAGAATCCAAAAGTAACCATGCAATGCCCGTGCCGGGTTCGCAACATGCCTGCGGCCCGTTTTACCCGTAGTACTGAGGAGTTCGAAATGCAAACAACAGCCAGAAGCCATCAATATGGCAAGGCGCTGACGGTATTGACGTCGCTGTTTTTCATGTGGGGCCTGATCACTTCGCTCAATGACATCCTGATCCCTCATTTGAAAGCCATCTTCTCGCTTACCTATCTGCAGGCAGCGTTGATCCAGTTCTGTTTCTTTACTGCCTATTTCGTCGTGTCTTTTCCGGCCGGCTTTATCATCCGCAAGATTGGCTACAAGCGCGGGATCGTGCTTGGTCTTGTGACTGCGGGCCTGGGCTGTCTGCTGTTTTATCCGGCCGCGGGTGCCCAGTCTTACCCGTTCTTCCTGTCAGCGCTCTTCATTCTGGCGGGGGGTATTACCATTTTGCAGGTAGCTGCCAACCCGTATGTGACTGTACTGGGTCGCCCGGAAACCGCCTCCAGCCGTCTTAACCTGACCCAGGCCTTCAACTCGCTGGGTGCGACACTGGGTCCTTTGCTTGGCGCCATCACCATTCTTGCGGTCGCTGCGCCGGCGGCAGGGGCGCAAGCTTCTGCGGCTGCTCAGGCCGCTGCCGTGCAAACCCCCTACCTGGTTCTGGCAGGCTTGCTGTTTTTGCTGGCGCTGATTATTGGTCTGGTTCGTTTGCCGGTCATCAAAGAGGTCGAAGGTGCTGATGAGGCAACCCGCGCCAAGGAACAGCGAATTCATGGCAAGAAGAGTGTATGGGAGTTCCGTCACCTGGTACTTGGTGCGATTGGTATCTTTGCTTATGTTGGTGCGGAAGTAGGTATCGGCAGCTTCATGGTCAGCCTGATGGGCCAGCCACAGATTGCCGGTTTGTCGCCGGAGTCGGCTGGCAAGTACCTGGCTATTTACTGGGGTGCTGCCATGGTTGGTCGTTTCATCGGCTCTGCGCTGATGACCAAAATCAACCCCGCCCGCATTTTGACCGCGAACGCATTGATCAACGCAGTATTGATTGGTATTGCGATTCTGGTTGGTGGCAAAACGGCGATGTGGTCGCTGATCGCTGTGGGTTTGTTCAACTCGATCATGTTCCCAACCATCTTCTCGCTCTCGCTCAAAGGTCTGGGCAGTTTCACCAGCGAAGGCTCTGGCATTCTGTGCATGGCTATTGTGGGTGGGGCCATCGTGCCAGTACTGCAAGCAGCAATGGCCGATCATATGGGTATTCTTGCTTCGTTCGCGGTTCCGCTGGTTTGCTATCTATATATTGTGCATTTCGGGGCGCGCGGTCATCGCGAACTGATTGGTCAGGAAAAGCCGGCTGATCGTCGTAGTCCGGTGGCCCAAGGTGTCTGATTGATCCGTGCTCTCCCGACAGGGAGGCGCTGGAAAAACAAAAAAACCGCTCTCAGGAGCGGTTTTTTTGTTTGTGACACCTGTATTTCGTCGGGTGTTTTTGCGCTGGATAACTGATGAGCGCATGCTCGAACTCTTCGCCCCAAAAAACTGAACCAGCCGATTTCCTTTTCTATCAGTAGCTTGAGTGATATTGAGAGGAAATATTGCAGGAAGGTGTTGACGGGTGCGGGGATGGTCCGTATAGTTCGGTTTCTCCGCT
>NZ_BMLY01000004.1:0-115775 GCF_014645555.1 Silvimonas amylolytica
CCAGACACCCCATAGAAAGCGCCCGTACAGACACCTGTACGGGCGTTTTGCTTTGTGCGCCCCGGACAACGCGCGTTCCCCGACATCTCCACGCTCTTCCTTGTTAAGCTTGGCAGCAATCAAAACAATATCCGGATTGCTCCGTGACTTTGACTTTTGTTGTTTCTCTCTTGTGGGCAGTCTACCTGGTGGTGTTGTCGGTGATGATCATCTGGCAGCGCCGGGCACCCGTTGCTACGCTGAGCTGGATTTTGTCGCTGGCCGCCTTGCCTTGGGTGGGTTTGATCATCTTTCTGGTGTTCGGTCCGCAGAAAATCAAGCGCAAACGTCTTCGCCGTGCAGCCAGTAAACAGAGACTTGGTATCCGCAAGCAAAGCGGCGTCAACAAGGCGCCGCCCGTTTACGCCGCGCAAATGGCCAAAATGAGCCTGGCCACCACCGAGATGCCGACAGTCACCTGCACACGGTTTGATTTGCTGGTAGACGGCGGTGCGACCTATGAGGCGATCTTTGCCGCCATTGAGGCTGCTACCCATCAAGTTCACCTTGAGTACTACATTTACGAGCCGGATCGCATTGGTACCGCGTTGCGTGATTTATTGATCCGCAAAGCCGGGCAGGGAGTACAAGTGCGCCTGTTGATTGATGCGCTGGGCTCAAAGCGCTGCGGTCGCAAATTTCTGAGGCCACTCATAGCGGCTGGGGCTGAAGTGGCTTTTTTTCACGAAACTTCATTTCGGCGGCTGCGTCCTGTGATCAATATGCGGACTCACCGCAAACTGGTTATTTGCGACGGCAAAGTCGGCTTCACCGGCGGTATAAACATTACGGATGAAGAAGACGAACGCATTAACCCGCATGCTTACCACGACCTTCATTTACAACTGGAAGGCTCTGTCGTGGAGCAGTTGCAGCAGATTTTCCTGGAAGACTGGTTCTACACCACCGGTGAGCGTCCGGAGCCGTTGCCATACGTCGAACCGCCCGAAGGTGAACACATTGTTCAAGTACTGCAGTCAGGTCCGGATAATGACTGGGCACCCATCTACCGATCCTATCTGGCCGCAATCAATGCTGCAGAGGAACGCATACTGCTGACTACGCCGTATTTTGTACCTGATGAAGGTGCGATGGTGGCGTTGACCAGCGCTGCGCTGCGTGGGGTGGATGTGCAGGTTATGGTGCCAAGGCGCAGTGACTCATGGATCGTGACAGAGGCGGCGCGCTCTTATTTCGATGAGCTTGTGATTGCCGGGGTGCAAGTCTGGGAATACACAGGGCGCATGTTGCACTCCAAGACACTGGTCGTCGACAAAAAGTATGCAGCCATTGGCACCGCCAACTTTGATAATCGCAGTTTCCGGCTTAATTTTGAGGTCAGCGTGCTCGCCTATGGTGCCACCCAGGCCGATGTATTGGCCGGCCGGTTTGCCGAAGACCTGAAACGTGCCGAGCGCGTGTTCCGTCCGCGCAAGATCTCGAAGCTCTCTGCTTTTGGCGAAGCCTGGGCGCGATTGTTCTCGCCGCTATTGTGATCCGTTTGTCCGGCTATTTGCGCATCAGCGCCCGCACCCTATAGTTCCTGCATCACAGTTGTATGACGATTACAAATATATTGGTAATGCTTCGCATTCGTGGCCTCTGCGTTTGAAATGCCTTGCCGAAGGTCGCGTCTGCCTGTCTAATTAGGAAGTTTTACTTTCTAACTAGAACTGTCGCCGCAGGAGCCGATTGCATGCTTTACCCCCAACTTTTCGCTGATCTCGAAAAAGCCCGCTGGGACATGGCGGACGATATTGCCTGGGATCAGTTCGACGCGAGCAAGTTGAGCGAAGAGCAGGCAGTCACGATCAAGATGAATGCCATCACGGAGTGGTCCGCACTGCCGGCTACCGAGATGTTCTTGCGCGACAATCGCGACGATTCAGATTTCTCTGCCTTCATGTCCATCTGGTTCTATGAAGAGCAAAAACACTCGCTCGTCCTGCAGGAATACCTGCGCCGTTTCCGCCCCGACCTGGCTCCGACCGAAGAAGAACTGCACGCAGTGCGCTTTGAATTTGATCCGGCCCCGCCGATGGAAACACTGATGCTGCATTTCTGCGGCGAAGTGCGACTGACCCAATGGTATCGCCGTGCCTCGGAATGGCATACCGAACCCGTCATCAAGCAAATCTACAAGACGCTTTCTACAGATGAAGCCCGTCATGGCGGCGCATATCTGAAGTACATGAAGCGTGCCATCGACAAGCTGGGCGACGAAGCGCGTCTGGCCTTCGCCAAGATTGGCATGCTGATGGCATCTTCTGCCCGTAGTGGCAAGCCATTACACCCCACGAACCTGCACGTGAACAAGGATCTGTATCCGATGGACACCGTGCAAAGCCGCTTGCCGGACCCGGAATGGCTGGAGCGCTGGCTGGATACCCAAATCCAGTTTGGCAAAGAATGGGAAGGCCGTGTGGTTGGTGGCATTTTGCGTAATCTGTCCAGCCTGTTCGGTGAAACATTTGATACGGCCGCAGACCTGAACCGCTATCGCAAGCAACTGGTTGCCAATCTCGGTCAGGCTTGATTCATGACCGCACAGCAATATCCGCATCCCGATTTCGAGAAGAAAGTCTGTGCACCAGAACAACTGGCTGCGCGCATTGCCCAACTTCAGAGGCCGCTAGTGTTTACCAACGGCTGCTTTGACATCCTGCATACCGGGCATGTGACCTATCTGGCTCAGGCCCGCGCGCTCGGCGCCAGCATGATCGTGGCGCTGAATACGGATGAGTCGGTGAAGCGTCAAGGCAAGGGCGATGATCGACCGATCAATGATCTTGGCAAGCGCGCCAGCGTGATGGCTGCCCTGGAAAGTGTCAGTCTGGTCACCTGGTTTGATGCGGATACGCCTTATGACCTCATCATGACGGTCAAGCCCGATATTCTCGTCAAAGGGGGTGACTGGCCCATTGAACGCATTGTCGGCAGTCAGGAAGTGCTGGGTTGGGGCGGTCAGGTGCATTCGATTCCCTTTCTGTACCAGACCTCGACCACCGAAACCCTCAAGCGTATTCGCCAGTTACACCCATGACCCGGCGTGAGAACCTCGTCGCCGAACTGATTGGCGATATCAACGAGCATGGTTGGCTGCGTTCAGATATGGTCAGTCAGGCCGGTGTGGTCCTGCTGGCCATCATCATCGGCGTTATCGCGTATTACCTGCTCAAACCGCGTATCACGCGTGACAACTCGCGCTGGCAGTGGTTTGGTCAGGGTGCGATCCGGCTGATTTTCCCGCTGGTCGCGCTGACGGTGACCAAGCTGGGCACGGTACTCGTTGGGTTGTTTTACCCGGATGCGCCGCTGCGTCTGATTGGCGTGGCCGATGTGCTGTTGTTGGCCATGGTCAACATCAGTGTATTGGCGTATCTACTGCGCCATGTGTTCAACGAGGCGCCATGGGTAGGTCGCTGGGAACGGCGTATCGCCGCATTGATCTGGCTGGCCTACGCACTGCACGTCGTCGGCATCCTGCCTGAGATCGCCGATGCGCTTGATGACATCAGTTTTCATTTGGGGCATCAGCGCATTTCTGTGCTGACCATCCTGCAGGGCCTGGCTTCGGTGGGAGCCACACTGCTGATCGCCATGTGGCTGAGCCGTCTGGCTGAGCGTTGGTTGATGCGGGCAGAGATGCTCGATACCAGCCTGCGCGTCATGCTGACCAAAGTGATCCAGTCCCTGCTGGTGGTGGTGGCCATCCTGGTCGCATTGCCACTGGTCGGGATCGACCCCACCGTGCTCTCCGTCTTTGGTGGTGCACTGGGTGTCGGTCTGGGGTTGGGTTTGCAGAAGATTGCCTCCAACTATGTATCAGGCTTCATCATTTTGCTGGACCGCTCAGTGCGGCTGGGAGACCTGGTACAGATCGGTGATCGACAAGGGGTGATTTCCCGGCTGACCTCCCGTTATATCGTGCTCAAGAGCCTGGACGGGACGGAGTCTCTGGTGCCGAACGACACCCTGGTGACGTCGACGGTGGTCAATCAGTCCTATACCGATCGCAAGGTATGGACCAAGCTGCCGTTCACGGTGGGCTACGAGTCTGATCTGGATCAGGTGATGCAATTGCTGGTTCAAGCCACGGAAGGGATTGATCGCGTGGTGCAAGACCCCAAACCCTTCCCGTACCTGGATGGTTTTGGTGACAGCTCGGTCAATGTTTCGGTCGGGTTCTGGATCAAGGATCCAGAGAACGGGCAGGGGAGCCTGAAGTCAGAGATCAACCTGAAGGTGTGGCGCTTGTTCAAAGAGCACGGCATCAATATTCCGTTCAATCGCCTGGATGTGGTGCATTTCACACCATCCAACAAACAGGCGGGCGATGGTAATTTGACAGGTTATGCCTCGCCAAAGCCTGCCGATTAATGTCTGGCGGGTAATTTGCGCAACCGGGCGTACGAACGGTTGCGCATTGCAAGCAATTATTCTGTAATATCTGATCGCCCTTGATCCGTATCAGGAAATCCTGAACAACTTCAAGGGGTTTCTTGTCCTGGAGAGTTTCATAGATGGAATGGCTGAACGGCCTGATCGAAATGCCCTGGTGGGGCTACATCGTGGTGTTGCTGGTGCTGACTCATATCACGATTGCAGGGGTCACAATTTTCCTGCACCGCAATCAGACGCACCGTGGTCTGGATCTGCACCCGATTCCCAGCCATTTCTTCCGTTTCTGGCTCTGGCTGACGACGGGTATGGTCACCAAGGAATGGGTGGCGATTCACCGTAAGCACCACGCGCGTTGCGAAACTGCTGAAGATCCGCACAGCCCGCAAGTGCTGGGCCTGAAAAAGGTGATGTGGGAAGGCGCTGAGCTTTACCGCACGGAATCGAAGAACAAGGAAACGATCGAGAAATTCGGTGTGGGCACGCCCAACGACTGGCTCGAGCGTAACATCTACACCCCGCACAGCGTGATGGGCCCGACCCTGATGGCCATCATCGATATTTCGCTGTTTGGTGCAAACGGCCTGTGGATGTGGGCTGTCCAGATGGCGTGGATCCCGTTCTGGGCCGCCGGCGTGATCAATGGTGTTGGTCACTTCTTTGGCTACCGTAACTTTGAATGCGAAGACGCGTCCACCAACCTGGTGCCGTGGGGCATTATCATCGGCGGCGAAGAACTGCATAACAATCACCATACCTTTGGTACCTCCGCCAAGTTCTCTAACAAGTGGTGGGAGTTTGACCTGGGTTGGGCTTACATCCGTTGCTTGTCTGTGCTGAAGCTGGCCAAAGTGCGCAAGGTTGCACCGCGTATGAAAATGGTCGACGGCCACATGGAACTGGATGAACAAGCGCTGGCCGCGATTATCGCCAACCGCTACACCATTGCGGCCAACTACGCCAAGTCGCTCAAGCACACCGTGGGTGAAGAACTGGACAAGCTGCGCGCTAACGCCAGCCTGCCGCAGCTCGACTTCAACCCGGCGCGCCAGATGAAGGTGTGGCTCAAGCAAGATGCCAAGGACACGCCGGTGGGTGACAAGCCACATCTGGATAGCCTGCTGGCCCAGAGCACGGTGCTGGATCAGGTTTATCAGATGCGCCAGGAACTGACCCGTCTGTGGGAGCGTTCCAGCCTGTCGCGCGCTGAACTCTTGACCCACCTGCAAGACTGGTGCGCTCGTGCAGAGGCCAGCGGTATCGCTGCGCTGCAAGAGTTCTCTCACCGTCTGCGTCGCGTGGCCGCGGTCTGATCCGGATCACGTTGACAGTAAAAAAAGGCGAGCCTGCGGGTTCGCCTTTTTTGTTGTCTTGCAGCCATGCAACATAAATCTGCCTAAAATCACGTTTTCGCATTGCCGCGTCACAGGGGAACATCATGTCCAGCATCCAGCGTTACCACGTCGGGCCACGCATGTCCGAAATCGTGGTTCATAACAACACCGTCTACATGGCCGGGCAGATTGCAGAGTCGCTCGAAAAAGATACGCGCGGGCAGACTGAAGAAGCATTGGCAGCCGTAGACCGCATGCTGGCCGAAGTGGGTTCGGACAAGACCAAAATTCTGACCGTCACCATCTACCTGCCTGATGTCATGAACGAATACGATGCCATGAACGCGGCGTGGACCGAATGGGTCGCACCGGGGCATACACCTGCGCGCACTACCGTCGAAGCGCGTCTCGCGGACCCCCGTTACCGTGTAGAGCTGACGGTGATCGCCGCGCTGTAAGCGCCCGGGTTTGATAAGAATCTGATGTGAAAACATTGCCCTGCGCCTTGTCAGCGCGGGGCAATGTTTTTGGGATGGCGTGATGGACGCGCTCGCGCGTCGGTCCTGATGACAAGTGCGAAGGCGGGAACGAAACTTGATCCGGATTGCTCCATTATGTGGCTGCCTGCATCGCTCACCGCATAATGCACTCCGCCCCGGCCCTGATACGCCGAACATTCTTCTGCCTATATCGTGGAGTTGTTGCCCATGTCGAACATTCTGCTGGCTTATTTTGCTGGATGGCGGGACTGGAACCGCCTGCCCCTGATTCGTGACGCCGAGCGCCTGACCCACATTTGCTATGCCTTTGCCAATATTCATGAAGGCAAAGTCGTGTTGTTGACGTCAAAAGAAGATGCAGATGGCCAGGCCCGCAGCGAAGAAGGGATTGCCCGCTTGCATGAACTACGCAGCGTGAACCCGCAACTCAAGCTGTTGATCTCGATTGGTGGCTGGTCTGCGGACGGGTTCTCAGATGCTGCATTGACCAAGGCATCGCGCGAAGTGTTCGCCCAGTCGGCGCTCGATTTCATGACTCAGCGCGGCCTGGACGGGATTGATCTGGACTGGGAGTATCCATCCAACGACATGGCCAGTATCAAGGCACGGCCGGAAGACAAACACAATTTCACGCTCATGCTTGAAGCTTTGCGCCACAAGCTTGATGCCTTGTCGGATGAGCAAGGCCGGGTGGGGGGTGAGCGTTATTTGCTGACCATTGCCGCCGGTGCGGGTCAGTACTACCTGGATGGCGTCGAGATGGCGGAGGTCGCAAAACTGTGCGATTTCGTCAACCTGATGACCTACGACTATTACAACGGCTGGGCTACGCGCGCTGGCCATCACACCAATTTGTACAACACGCCGGGTGATCCGGAGGGCGATAGCTGTCAGAAGTCGGTCGACCTGTTCATTGCCAACGGCCTGCCAGCCGAGAAGCTGGTCCTGGGTTGTGCGTTCTATGGTCGCGGTCTGGATGGCGTGGGTGAGGCTGGCCTTGGCGCACCGGGAACGCCCAAGAGCAATACGTCTATCGATTACGACGACATTGTGGGCAAGCTGATCCCGGAGGGCGCAACCCGCTTCTGGGATGACGATGCCAAAGCGCCGTGGCTGCTGGCGAACGAGATGTTTGTCAGTTATGAAGACGCAGAATCACTGGGTCACAAACTGGCGTTTATCAAAGAACGCAAACTGGCTGGCGCATTCTTCTGGGAATACAGCCAGGACCATACGGATACATTGCTGTCTACGCTGTGGAAAGGCTTGCGCCCCTGAGCGCCATGCCCCTGGCGCTAATAGAAAAGCCCGCAGATTTGCGGGCTTTTTTTGTTGGTCATCACACCGTGGGGGTGACTGGTTCGCTTGAATCGGCCGGTGCCTTGCTGGTTTTGGGTGGTTTGCCCTGCCAATAACCCGCCAGGAGTGCCCCGGAGATGTTGTGCCAGACTGAGAACAAAGCGCCTGGCAACGCTGCCAATGCGCTGAAATAGGTTTTCCCCAGCTGTGCGGCAAGCCCTGAATTCTGCATGCCCACCTCAATGGCGAGCGTTCGGCAAACCGACTCCTCAAACCCCAGCAGCCTGCCGCCCCAATAACCGCCCAACAAGCCGATGGCGTTGTGCAGCATCACGGCGATGACCACGACCGCACCCACAGAGGCGATGCTTTTTTGGCTGCCGGCCACAATGGCCGCAATGATCGTGACAATGGCGATCATGGAGATCAGTGGCAGAAAGCGCTCAATCTTGCGCACCAGACTGCCAAAGCAACGATAGAGCACCAGCCCTGCCGCAATAGGCAGAATGACGATCTGCACAATAGAGATCAGCATGGCGAGCATGTCGACGTGGATAGATGCATCGACGTACAAACGCGTCAGCAACGGTGTGGCAACGACGCTGACAAGTGTTGAGATGGACGAGATCGTCACCGACAGTGCGACATCTCCGCCAGCCAGATAGATAATCACATTAGATGCCGTGCCGCTGGCCACGCTGCCCACCAGAATCATGCCGGTGGCCAGGTCCGGTGGCATATTGAAGGCCTTGGCCAGGCACCAGGCGGCCAGGGGCATGACCAGATAATGCAGCACGATGCCCGCAGCGACCGGCGCCGGGCGTGTCAGCACGCGCCTGAAGTCATCCAGCGTCAAGGTCAGGCCCATGGTGAACATGATGGTACCCAGCAACAACGCGGTATGGGCCTGGATTGGCGCGAAACTCGTGGGGTTGTGATAGGCGAGCAGGGACAGCAGTATCGCCCACACCGGGAACAGCCGGGTGATTCTGGCAAGCATGAGTCGTATCCGTTTTATTGTGTTTGTTTGATGTACGTCTGGCGCGCCCATCTTTGCTGGTTTGGGCTTATCCCGCAAGCGCCACCGTTCACCACTCCGGCGCAATCTGCTCCGCGTAGTCGTAAAGCGCTTCCAGAATGTTCGCTACGCGCTCGTCGTCGGTATCGGAGAGGGTATCGATGGCTTCGGCGAACTGTTCCAGTGTGCGGTAGCCACCGCGGCCATGAATCAGGCGATCCACGCGCAGTTGCTGCCACTGGGCTTGTTCTTCATCAGTGAGCGTATTGGCAAAGTTGCGCGCACGATAGCGGAACAGCAGATCGTCGAGACGCTGATCATCAAATGCGGGTCGCGCACTTGCCAGTTGCTCAGGTGTGAGCTGGCGCAGTTTTTCCAGCGTGCGGCGGTCGTTGTTGCCCGCAAAACCCCCATAGAGGTCTTCATCGATGTCTTGTTTGCCGAGCGGTTCGCGTTTGTAGATGGCGTCCCAATCCGGGCGCGCCAGTGCCGCCACGGCGGCGGCATGCATCTGGATCACATCCATATCTACACCCCAGCGTGCGGCCATCTCCGGCGAAAGAACCTTGAGGTTGCCGATCACAATGGGAGACTTGTTGATGTGAATGGTTTTGATGGGTAAGCGCGTGACGCCTTCGGGCAGGTCTGCCGTGCGGGTGAACATGCGCTCGCGGATTGCGGCGGTATCCAGCCCGGCCAGTTCTGCCGGATCAAACGCAAGGTCCCACACGATCAGTTCGTTTTTGTTGGTCGGGTGCCAACCCAACGGCCACACTGCGGCAATGCAGCCACGGTCCACACCAAACATGCCGGACACGTGCAAGAACACTTTGGGCTCACTGCCGATCTCTTTCAGAACGGCATCTTTCTTTCTGAGGCTCAAACAAAAATCAAACAGACGTGGCTGGCGATCACGGATCAGCCGCGCCATGCCAATGGTGGCACGTACATCAGAAAGCGCGTCGTGGGCGGATTCATGTGCCAGGCCGTTCGCTTTGGTCAGAAGTTCAAGCCGGAAGCTGACTTTGCCGTCATCCCCGGTGGGCCATTCAATGCCTTCCGGACGCAAGGCCCAGGCGGTGCGCACGGTGTCGAGCAAATCCCAGCGGCCACAATCGTTTTGCCATTCTCGCGCGTAGGGGTCGATCAAATTGCGCCAGAACATAAAGCGCGTCATTTCATCGTCAAAGCGGATTGAGTTGTAACCGACGCCGACCGTGCCGGGCGCAGCCAGTTCATGTTCAATCGCCGCGGCAAAAGCATGTTCGGGAATCCCGCGCTCCAGACAGTCTTGCGGGGTAATGCCCGTGATCAGGCAGGATTGCGGGTCGGGCAGAAAGTCCGGGGAGGGCAAACAGAAGAGCTCGACTGGCGCACCCACCTCATTGAGGTTGGCATCGGTGCGGATACCGGCAAATTGCGCGGGGCGGTCACGGCGCGGTACGGCGCCAAAGGTTTCGTAGTCGTGCCAGAAAAAGGTGAGTTCGGCCATGCCTCTGTCCCGTCAAAAAAGGCGAGGGCGTCACGGTGGTGTGACGCCCTGTGATCATCTGCCCATTGTACCCGGCAAAGGCAGGCTGGCCAGGGGCTGCGCCCTGATGCGGCTCAATCTGCAGTCAGGCGCTTGATGGGCAGTGGCAGGCGATCTGTCTCGTTGGGGATCTGGCCAAAGCGGTCTTCCTGCCAGGCCACTTTGGCGGCTTCAATCAGTTCACGGTCACTGGCGACGAAGTTCCACCACAAGGTGCGCGGGCCATCCAGCGGCGCCCCGCCCAGCAACAAGACTCGCGTGGCCTCGGTGGCGGTGACGTGCGTCTCGCCAGTCTCTGGTAGCAAAACCAGTTCATTGACACCCAGTACGCTGTTATCAGCGTGGGCCTCGCCATGAATCAGCATTAACGCGCGTTCGGCATAGTCAGCGGGGAGAGTGATATGGGCGCCGGGCGCCAGATCAATCACGGCATAAATGGTGGGCGATTCCACCGCCACCGGCGAGATATGTCCGAACAACTGACCAATCAGCAAATGAATCTGCACGCCCTGACGGACAATGCGTGGCAGTTGTTGTTCGGGATAATGCTCGAAATGGGGCGAACACTGTTCCAGCGGGCGGGGCAGGGCAATCCAGGTTTGTACGCCATGCAGTTTGCCGCCGTTGCGTGCATCAGCGGGGGTCCGTTCAGAGTGTGCAATGCCGCGGCCGGCCGTCATCAGGTTAATGTCGCCCGGTTCAATCAGCACCTCGTTGCCCAGGGTGTCCCGATGCAACTGGATACCCTCAAACAGATAGGTCACGGTAGCCAGGCCAATATGCGGGTGGGGCGGTACATCCAGACCCTGACCCGGGACGAGCTCTGCCGGGCCGATATGATCGACAAACACAAACGGCCCGACCGCGCGGCGCTGGATGGCGGGCAACAAGCGTGAGATCGGCAAGCCGCCCACGGTTTCGGCGCAGCCGGAAATATGGATCAACTCGGACATCGGGATCTCCAGACAGGGCAACGCCGGGCGGGCACCCGGCGCTGATGAGGTTTCGTTAAGATCAATATGGCCTGGCGTGCGGGCTAACACCAAGCCCGACCTGTATCGATTTGTCTTGCGATCTGCCACGCAGGCAAGGTGCACCATAGGCACCCGGTTGACGCTGCAGCCGGGTGCCCTATGGAGTCATCATGCATTTTCAGAAGCGGCCAGCCTGATAGTCCAGGATGGCTTGTTCCACTTGCTCACGCGAGTTCATCACAAATGGCCCCCACTGCACGATCGGCTCTGCCAGCGGCTTGCCAGAGAGCGCAATCAGGCGGGTCTCGCTCTCACCGGCCGTGATCGTCACGCCATCTGCATCTGCCGCATTGTTCAACAAACCCATCTGTGCCGACTTCACCGTCCGCCCGCCAATGCTGGCTTCGCCCCGGTAAACATACACAAAGGCGTTGTGACTGGCCTGCAGCGGCAGGCTGACACTTTGCCCGGCCGGAATGACGAGGTCGGCATAGAAGGGCTCGGTATCGTCACGGGTGATGGCACCACTGGCTCCGGCAACAAGGCCCGAGATCAGCTTGAGCGAGGCACCGTTGGCAAGCGCATGCACCGGAATGTCGGCCGCCGGGATGTCGCGGTACCACGGCGCGGTCATCTTGTTCTTGCCAGGCAAATTCACCCACAACTGGAATCCTTCCATCAAGCCGTCTTGTTGCTCCGGGATTTCGCTATGCACGATCCCGCGGCCGGCCGTCATCCATTGCACGCCGCCCTCAGTCAAAAGGCCCTCGTTACCCGCGTTGTCGCGATGACGCATGCGGCCATTCAGCATATAGGTCACGGTCTCGAAACCACGATGCGGGTGTGACGGGAAGCCGGCGATGTAGTCATCCGGGTTGTCCGAACGGAATGCATCAAGCATCAGGAACGGGTCCAGGCGGCGTTGCAGGTCATGGGTCAGAACACGGGTCAGGCGCACGCCGGCACCATCGGTGGTGGGGATGCCGTTCACCAGGCGCTCGACTTCACGTGAGCGGGTCACGGCGGGAAGTTGCAGGGTGTTGCTCATGATGTGTTCTCCTGTTGTCTGGCGCGGTGAGCCTGTGCGATGGCACCGGGTCTTGCACTGCGCAGCCCACACTGTCGGTGTGGCGATGACTGCATCTTAGGCCGCGCTAACCATCGAAGAAACGGGTGATCTTTTTGTGATCTATATCAAAATATTTGATATTGTTTGACACATGAATCTCGAACGCATCTCACTGGAACAACTCCGCGTCTTTGCGGAGGTCGTTCGCGCCGGCAGCTTTCTCGGGGCCGCCAAAGCGATCGGCCGCACGCAGTCCGCCGTCAGCTACACCGTGGCCACGCTGGAGCAGCAACTGGGTATCCAGCTGTTTGACCGTAGCCAGTATCGGCCAAAGCTCACGCCGACCGGTGAAGCGCTACTGGGCGATGCGCATGCCATTCTGGAACGGGTGGACCGCATGCAGGCGCGGGCGAGCGCCATTGAACACGGGCTTGAGGCCGAATTGGCGCTGGCGGTGGATGTGTATTTCCCGCTTTCGCGTTTGCTTGATTGCTTGAATGATTTTCGCGCTACTTTCCCCAGCGTGACCTTCCGGCTGTACGTGGAGGCACTGGGCGCGGTGGCGGAGCGCGTCCTGGCGGGTAGCGCACAACTGGGCATTCTGGCCACATTGCCGGAGTTGCCGTCCGGGCTGGACGGGTTTTCCATGCCGCCCATCCGGGTGCTGGCGGTGGCCTCGCCGGATCATCCACTGGTCAAATACGCCGGTGCGCTTGATCGTGCCACCCTGCAAGAACACGTCCAGCTGGTACTCACGGACCGCAGCGCACTGACCGAAGGGCGTGACTACGGCGTGATTTCGCCAACCACGTGGCGCTTGTCAGACCTGGGCGTCAAACACGCCATGTTGCTGGCATCAATGGGCTGGGGCTATATGCCCATCCACTGGGTTGAGGATGATCTGGCAGCCGGCCGATTGGTGGCATTGCCGCTCGATATGCAGCCCAAAGGGGGGATGCAACTGGCTATGCATGTGGCCACGCGGATCGGTCAGCCGGTGGGGCCGGCTTTGCGCTGGTGGATAGAACGGCTACGACGCGCGGAAGTACCACTGGCCTAATCAAACATACTGGCGCGTAGCGTGGTGATTTCAGCTGGAGCAAGACCAATCAGCGTCAAGTAGCCTACGGCGCCATCGTAATGGCGGCGCAGGTGATCCAGCAGCATTGCCATGTGTTCTGGCTCAGCACCGAGCAAATGGCGTAACGCAGGCGCATTTTGCTCAGAGATCTGCTCGAACGCCTGGTGCAGATTGGTCGCACTTTGTGCGTAATCGGCAATGATGTCTTCATCAGGTACGCCAGCGAGATTCAGCAACAAGGCGGCCACCATGCCGGTCCGATCCTTGCCGGCCGAACAATGAAACAGCACGCATCCTTCCGGTTGCGCCAACATTTGCCGGAAGATGGCCAGGAAACTGGTGCGGCAATAGCGCAATACGTCGATATACAACGTACCCAGACTGGCCGGGACGGCCTCAAGATGCTGGTCGAGCCCTTCCAGCAATGAAATGGGGGCGTACTGGATTTCGGCTACGCGGCTTAGCGCATCGCCCCATTGCCGCCGCTCGCGCTGGCCACGCAGGTCGATATCCATGCGTACGCCATAATCCAGCAAGTGGATGACGTCGATGGCGTGTAACGCCTCCAGACTATCGGCGCGAACAAAACGGTGGGTGCGCAAGGTGCGCCCGGTACGGCTATACAAGCCGCCCAGATCACGAACGTTGCGTGCGCCCTGCAAGGGAATGTCTCTTTGCATATGGTCGCCAGAATGCGATGGTGAACTGCCTATGTCTCAACATAGCATGTGAAGCCTGGCGCGCGCCGCCGCCCTACAGACGGATAGCAACATGAGCATGGAACTGGATAAAGACACCCACAAAGCAGCGCTGGATTCGCTGGAAAAGTATCTGCGTGATGAACTGGACCTGCCGGTGGGCAACCTGGAGATCGCTGGTCTGCTGACCTTCTTCGTTCAGGAAATAGGCCCCAGTTTGTACAACAAGGGCGTGCGCGAGGCACAGGCGCGTATGCAGGCGCGCGTGGCGGATATTGATATGGAAGTGTACGAAGACGAGTTTGGCTACTGGAAGAAATCGCCGCGTCGCCGCTGAATCAGCGACTGGGTTGGGGTTGGGGCTGGCGTGGGGGCGGCAGGGTAGATTCGTGCCGCGGCAAGGTATCGCTTGTGGCTGCGGCGGGCGCGCGTGGGCCGAACAGAAACAGGGCGCGCCAGTCTGGTGCCGCACGAAACTCAATGAACCGGTAGGTCAGCATCGCCAGGAAGAGTGTGGTCAGGAGCGCTGCTGCAATGAAGGCCGGCTGCGTGTTGCCCTTGAAGAGTCCATACGCATTCATGACAGGCAGGTGCCACAGGTAAATGCTGTAGCAGGCCATGCCGGGCAACTGCAGTATCCGCCAGCGCAAAAAGCGCAGCCATGGCGCCCCGTTCAGTAACGTCAACAATAAGAGTGTCAGGCCCAGATCGAACACATTGCATAGCACCGCCATCCACTCAAAGCTGATTGCGCGGCTGATGCATGCGTGAAAACCATACCACCCTGTAAACAGCAATACAGCAGCAAGCAGGCCGGAAGTCGTGGTGGGGATGCGCCAGCACGTGCGATGTACATAGGCGGCGGCCAATGCCATCCCGATCACGAATTCATCCAGTCTGCCCAGTAACAATGCGTCAGCGATCCAGTCCGGCCCTGCCAGGGGCGGATCAAGTGCGCGGATGGCGCGTACTGCCAGGGACAAGAGCAACGCGCAGAGAAGGATGGGCTTGATTCCGCGGCGTGCCGCCAGCAAAGCCAGAATCGGGAATACCACGCTGAATAGTACTTCTGTGCCAATGGACCATAACGCCCAGTTGGAGGGAGGCACAAACGTGCCGTGATGCAAAGGGAAAGTGAAGGTCATTATGGCCACTGCCTCACGCAGGGCGCCGTTTTGATGTGGTTGTGCCAGGTGCCCCCCGAGCACAAGGGTAGTAACGCACACCACGTAATAGAGCGGGATCAACCGGAAAAACCGGTGTTTGTAGAAGATCCAGGCGTCAGACGAGTTCCGGATTTGCCGTTTTTGCGCCGCATAAGGCAGGTAGAGCACGAATCCGGACAACATGAAGAACAGGTTCACGCCCGTCCAGCCATTTAATAGCAATGGGCCCGTAGACACCCCGAATACCACCGGCGGGTGAAATGCGAGTGCGATGGTCAGGTGGTGCCACATCACAGCCACAATCGCCAAGCCACGCAATCCGTTAATTTCCGGGATACGCAAGCTGGGTGGCGCTGGGTTGGCCGGCTGGGTCATTCGGGCTTCCTGATGGGCTGGGAATGAAAGCGGGTAGATTTTGTGCAACGCGCCAAAAATCACGCACAGACCTGCTCTACTTATCGATAGCAACCCTCAGACATTTGCGCGTTGCAACAAGTGATCTCAATCGATGAATGGAGTGGTCAGTTTCGTGTATTGATTTTTCTGCATTCGATGAGCCACGTTTTTTGCTGATGTTGAACGGCAATTGATCAGAAAACGGGGGACGCAGCCGAGGCGGGCAAACCGTTTTGACAGCAACTCATGGCCGGCCGGGTGGCAGCGAACCCAGGCTGGCTGGTCCTTTGGTTGGGTTGGCACCACGGCGGTGCAAGGAAATCGCTACCGGTCAGGTGTTACAGCCGTACGTTTGTCAGCCGGACGGAAGATGCGCAAAAATTGTGCAAACCGGTTGCAAAGCGCGTATTTGCTTGTCAGTGATCAGTAAAGTTTGTGTAGTGTAAGGGAAAGACGTTACTTGATTGGCTGGGCTCATCGCCGGAGCATGAAATCCATTTCAAAACCCGCATAAGCGGGACAGGATGGAGAATGTCATGTCAAATCAACCCCGGTTTCTGATGGGTAAACAACGCACGCTGGCGCTGCTGCTGGCGGGGCTGGTGGCTGCGCCATTGCCACTCATCGCAGCACTGGCGACACCCACCGTCTATGCGGCGTCGGTCAGCACGGGCTATACCGCGCTGGCGGGCGGTTCCGTGCAGTTTTATGCCAATGGCGGTGTCTGGGCCGACCTGCACTACACGGTGAACGGTGGCGCGCAGATGAACATCCGCATGGGCAATAGCGGCACCAACAACAGCTATACCGCAACCGGGATTCCCGCCGGCGCCGTGGTTCGATTCTTCTTTACTGTTGGCCAGAGCGATGGCTCGGCGCAGGACACCGCCTGGGCGCAGTTGACCTACAGTGCGCCAACCCCGACACCCGCGCCGACACCCGCGCCGACACCCGCGCCGACACCCGCGCCGACACCTGCACCGACACCTGCACCGACACCTGCGCCGACACCTGCGCCGACACCTGCGCCGACTCCGGCCGCAACCTATGGTGCCAATGCGTTGAGCGGTGGGGTCGTGGCGTTCTATGCCAATGGTGGCACCTGGGCTGATCTGCATTACAGCGTCAACGGTGGCGGTCAGGCCAATGTGCGCATGAGTAATAACGGGACCACCAATACCTGGCAGATCACCGGCGTGGCCAATGGCGCGACGGTGAGCTACTGGTTCACGATCGGCCAGGCCAACGGTGCTGCTGCGGATACCCCGGCCCAGACGCTGACTTACAGTACCGCTACGCCGACACCAACCCCTGCGCCAACACCCACGCCAACGCCTTCGGGTGGTGGCGCCGTATTTCCACCGGCAGGCACAACCTTCAATCTCGTGAATGGCACCAATGGCGCCTATGCAGATAACCAGGTGTACTGGACCATGGTGGGCAAAGATCCGGCCACCCAAGGTTATGTGCATGTGAACTGCGCCGGCGCGCTGATCCCGATGTCGACAGCAGATAACAACGCGCAGACCAAGGGCGGCCAGAGCTACGCCAATTACTCGATCCCCCTGTCACAGTGCAAATCAGTGACCGTGCCAGCGATCACCTCTGCGCGGATATACCTCAGCGTGGGCAGTCCGATGTTCATGTCCGCCGTAGGTAGCCCGGCCACCGGTTACACCGGCCCCAACATTGATAACCCGACCGACCCCAACAGCAATGTGATCTTTGATTTCATTGAGATGGACGTCAGTGCTGCCAGTTTCTTCGGCAACACCACGCGCGTTGACCAGTTTGGCTTCCCGGTGCGTCTGCGCTTGCAAGGGCAGGGCGGTACCGATCAAACCGTGGGCGAGACAGAAACACGCGCTGCGCTGTTCCAGGCATTTGCCGCGCAAACGCCGGCGCCGTTCTCGCAACTGGCCACGGTGCAAGCACCATACCGGATTGTCGCGCCGGCGCACGGCGGGTTTGGCTCGGGCGGGGCATACGCCAACTATCTGGATAGTTATATTGCGGCGATCTGGAGCCAGTACGCCAGCCAGCCGCTGGTATTCACCGATGCCCAGGGGACGTTCACCGGTCACGTGGTGAATGGCCAGTTTGTGTTCACGGATAGCGCAGGCACGTACTACATCAACCACATGCCGACTACCGCTGAAGTGTTGTTGGGCAACGGGGTGTTCAACGATGCCAGCAATGCGGCGGCGGGCGTGCCGACGGCCAAGCAACTGCAAATTCAGGCGCAACTGGCCGCCGCCATGAACCGTCATGTTGCGGAAAACCCGGCCAATTGGGATAACGCCGGCGCGTTCTACGGTGCTGCGCCGACCAACTACTACGCGCAGTTCTGGCACGCGCACAGTCTTGACCAGCTGTCGTATGGGTTCTCTTACGACGATGTACGTGGCTTCAGTTCTTCATTGATTGGTGCCAACCCGACGGTGGCGACCATCACCGTCGGCTGGTAACGCGCTAGTCTGTTTGCTGTCTTTTTTTCGGGCCGACCTGATCTTTGCTATTGAAAAAGATGGGGCCGGCCCGAAACTATTGCCGGGAACAAAAATTGCATTAGCATGGTCTTGATAGACCCTCCTTGAGGCCGGGCAAGCCAAGGCGGTGTTGCTTTGCAGCATCACTTTTCGATGGTGTTTGCCTGGTTTTTAAGCAAGGGGCGAATCCCGGGTTTGTCAGGAACCCTGCCGTTCGTCGGGCGAAGACGATTTGAAGCGACGAAACAGCCGCGCAGCGGTGAGTGAATCGGGCATATTTTTGCGCAGATGATATCTAAAGGAAGTTGACCGCATATCGATGCATGTTCGATGCATCTGACGATGTCGATCAAAAACGGGATGACTGGATGGCGGGCTTGGCTTTCCTGGTTTTTGCGGCTTCTTTTTCTTTGATGGAAGTGTTGCCGAAAGCTTGAAGAAGGCTTTGTCGGTATGCCAGTGTTTGGCGATCCAGGGCAATATTCCACTTTCTCGGCAACGGTACAAATACCATTTGCTCAAAATCAAGTTTTTTCATCTAATAGTTGCGCCCGTAATACCAGTCGCTTGCTGTGGCATACGCAACTTGACCCGTTCTCCCTTTGGGTTGACGTGCGAAGCATGTGTAAACCCGCGTCTAACCATAAGACGTAGCCGACGTCGCTAAGGCTCATCTGCCTGTCCGTGGCGCAGCTAGTACAATGATCTGCCCGTTGCCTGACCAACCCGCAATCCCCGTACCATCGATTACTCCTGTTTCGTCCTCCATTTTGCACTGGTGGCTTGAACGCTGCCGGACGCGTCACGCAAGTCCGTTTTCCGTAACTCTTTCTGACTAGAACCAGCATGCCAAACTTGATCGGTCGTGCCCGCAACTGGCGGGGACTCTGGGGGGTCTTGCCCATTCTTCTATCCGGATGCCAAGGGGGCATCCTCGATCCGAAAGGCCAGATCGCCGCGGACGAGAAATCCCTCATCATCACGGCAACCATCTTGATGCTGCTGGTCGTTGTGCCGGTCATCATCCTGACCTTTGTGTTCGCGTGGAAATACCGCGCCAGCAACACTGCTGCCGAATACCAGCCCAAGTGGTCGCACTCCGGCAAGATCGAAGCCGTGGTCTGGATCATCCCGATCATCATCGTGACCGGTCTGTCCATTCTGTCGTGGAAATCCACGCACAAGCTGGACCCGTACCGTCCGCTGGAGTCCGCTGTGGCCCCGGTGAATGTCGAAGTGGTCTCGCTGAACTGGAAATGGCTGTTCATCTACCCGGATCTGGGTATCGCAACGGTGAACGAGCTGGCTTTCCCGAAAGACACGCCGGTGAACTTCCGTATTACCTCTGATGCCGCGATGAACTCGTTCTTCATCCCGCAACTGGGCGGCCAGATTTACGCCATGGCCGGCATGGAAACCAAGCTGCACCTGACTGCGCAGGAAGCCGGTACCTATCACGGTATTTCGGCTAACTACTCGGGCGCCGGTTTCTCTGGCATGAAGTTCAATGCCATCGCCACCGAAACGCCTGAGCAGTTCAATGCCTGGGTTGCCCACGTCAAGGCGACGGGCAAGCCGCTGGATGCGCAAGGCTATATCGGCCTGACCGCACCGAGCGAAAACAATCCGGCTGCGTACTACACGCTGGCCGAGCCGCGCCTGTTCCCGGCTGTATTGCACAAGTACATGGCCGGTCGCCAGTCGATGGCGGCATCCGACGAAGAGATCAAGGTGGCCGAGTTGAGCCGTGTTCTCTGTAAGACACCAACCCTGGCCCCCGTGAAGGAGTAACGATAGATGTTGCTGGGCAAACTTACTCTGGACGCCATCCCGTTCCATGAACCCATCGTGATGGGTGCATTGGGTGGCGCCGGTCTGATGGGCCTTATTGTGCTGTCCTTGGTGACCAAGTTCGGCAAGTGGGGCTACCTGTGGCGCGAATGGCTGACTTCGGTTGACCACAAGCGTATTGGCGTAATGTATATCGCCGTTGCATTGGTCATGCTGCTGCGCGGCTTTGCCGATGCACTGATGATGCGTTCGCAACTGGCCATGGCGACCGATGGTGCCATGGGCGTGTTCCCGCCGTCTCACTACGACCAGATCTTTACCGCGCACGGCGTGATCATGATTATTTTCATGGCCATGCCGTTCATGACGGGTCTGATGAACATTGTTGTGCCGCTGCAGATTGGCGCGCGTGACGTGGCGTTCCCGTTCCTGAACTCGCTGTCCTTCTGGCTGCTGGTCGCCGCTGCGATTCTGGTGAACCTGTCGCTGGGCGTGGGTAACTTCGCCCGTACCGGCTGGGTTGCCTATCCGCCGCTGGCTGAACTGGCGTTCAGTCCGGATGTCGGGGTGGATTATTACACCTGGGCGCTACAGATATCAGGGATAGGGACGACGCTAACGGCGGTTAACTTCCTCGTTACCGTGATCAAGATGCGTGCCCCAGGCATGAAGCTGATGCAAATGCCGATCTTCACCTGGACCTGCACCTGGGCCAACGTGCTGATCGTGGCTTCCTTCCCGATCCTGACCGGCGCTCTGGCCATGCTGAGCCTGGACCGTTACATGGACTTCCACTTCTTCACCGCTGAAGCGGGTGGTAACGCCATGATGTATCTGAACCTGTTCTGGGCCTGGGGTCACCCTGAAGTCTATGTGCTGGTTCTGCCTGCCTTCGGTATTTTCTCTGAAGTGGTTTCGACCTACTCGGGCAAGCGCCTGTTTGGTCACACCTCCATGATCGTGGCTTCTGGCGCGATCACCGTGCTGGGCTTCATGGTGTGGCTGCACCACTTCTTCACCATGGGTTCGGGCGCTAACGTCAATGCGTTCTTCGGCATCGCCACCATGGTGATTTCCGTGCCGACCGGCGTGAAGCTGTTCAACTGGTTGTTCACCATCTACAAGGGCCGTCTGCGCTTTGAGCCGCCGATCCTGTGGACGCTGGGCTTCATGGTGACGTTCTCCATCGGTGGTATGACCGGCGTGCTGCTGGCCGTTCCGGGTGCTGACTATGTGCTGCACAACAGCCTGTTCCTGATCGCTCACTTCCACAACACCATCATTGGTGGGGCGGTGTTCGGTTACCTGGCCGGTTTCTCGTTCTGGTTCCCGAAAGTGTTCGGCTTCAAGCTGAACGCCAAGCTGGGCAAGGCTGCATTCTGGTTCTGGCAAGTCGGTTTCTACTTCGCGTTCATGCCGCTGTACGTGCTGGGCTTCATGGGCATGACCCGTCGTCTGAACCACACCGACCATCACGAGTGGAACATCTACCTGTACTTTGCCCTGTTCGGCGCACTGCTGATCGCCGCAGGTATTGGTTGCCAGTTGCTGCAAATTGCCGTGTCGATCTACCAGCGCAAGAAGCTGGAAGACAACACCGGTGATCCGTGGAATGGCCACACCCTGGAATGGTCCACGTCTTCTCCGCCGCCGGCTTATAACTTTGCCGTGCTGCCGCAAGTGCGTGACATCGACGCCTTTACCGACATGAAGGAACAAGGCAAGCCGTACGCCAAGCCGGAACACTACGACCCGATCCACATGCCGCGTAACACCTCGGCCGGTGTGTTCATGGGTGCGTTTGCAACCGCCCTGGGTTTTGCGTTGATCTGGCACATCTGGTGGCTGGCGATTGTCGGTCTGGTTGGCATTGTCGTGACGCTGCTGACGCGCGTTTATGACAACAACAAAGACTTTTACATCATGCCGAACGAGATCGCCCACACCGAGCGCGCTGCTGCTGATAGCCGTGCCAAAGAAGCGGTTGCGGCCTGAGGGATATTGGAAAAATGAGTAATCTTGCTGAACAAACGCTCGACGCCCACGTCGAGCAAGAGCACGGTCACGAACATCATCACGATACAGACAGCCAGGACATTCTGGGCTTCTGGCTGTATCTGATGACCGACTGCATTTTGTTTGCGACCGCGTTTGCGGGCTACGCCGTGCTCTATCGCAATATCGCGACTGGCCCGGCGGGCTTTGAAATTTTTGACCTGAAGTACGTGGCGATTGAAACCGCAGCCCTGCTGCTGTCTTCCATCACCTACGGCTTTGCCATGATCAGCGGCCGCCGCGGTAACAAGTCGGCTGTGCTGGGTTGGCTGGCTGTGACGTTCCTGTTTGGTGCCACCTTTATCGGTATGGAAGTTAACGAATTCCATCACCTGATCTCTGAAGGTCACGGCCCGAACGTCAGCGCATTCCTCTCGGCCTTCTTTGGTCTGGTGGGTCTGCACGGTCTGCACGTCACTGCCGGTCTGATCTGGATGGCTGTGCTGATGTTTGAAGTGGCCAAGCGTGGCCTCTCCAAGCAAAGCGTACTGCGCCTGAGCCTCTTGAGCCTGTTCTGGCACTTTTTGGACGTGGTCTGGATCTGTGTGTTCACCGTTGTGTATCTGAAAGGGGTAGCGTGATGCAACGTATCGAAGGTCATGATTCGCATCAACACGCCGCTGCTGCAGATCACGGCAGCTATGTGGACTACCTGGTCGGCTTTGTGCTGTCGGTCATCCTGACGGTCATCCCGTTCTGGATGGTGATGAGCAAGTCGTTCAGCCGTCAGGGCACGATGATTGGTATCGCCGTGTTCGCCGTGGCTCAGGTGATTGTGCAGCTGAAGTATTTCCTGCACCTGGACTTCACCAAGGAAGGCAAGATCAACACGCTGGCGTTCCTGTTTACCGCTTTGATCATCGTTATGCTGGTGGGTCTGTCGATCTGGATCATCACCACCGCTGACGCGTTGATGATGCGCTAAGGTGGGCGGCTTGAAACTCAAGCGTTACCTGCTGGTCACCAAGCCTGGCATTATCATGGGCAACCTGATCAGCACCGTCGGCGGCTTTTTGCTGGCTAGTCAGGGTCACCCTGACTGGCTGGTGATGGTTGCCACGGTGATTGGTTCGGCACTGGTGGTGGCGTCGGGTTGTGCGATCAATAACTGGATTGATCGTGACATCGATGCCCGCATGGAGCGCACGAAAAAGCGTGTGACGGTGACCGGGGTAATGAGCCCTGCCGCCGCACTTGCACACGGCCTGTTGCTGGGTGTGCTGGGCTTTGCCTGTCTGGCCTGGTTCACCCCGATGGTCACCGTGTATTGCGTGGCTTTTGGCTACTTCATCTACGTGGGCGTTTACAGCCTGTATATGAAGCGCAATTCGGTGCACGGCACGCTGGTGGGTTCGCTCTCCGGGGCCATGCCACCGGTAGCGGGCTTCTGTGCTGCGGCCGGTGAATGGAATACCGGCGCGCTGATCCTGATGCTGATGTTCTGTCTGTGGCAAATGCCGCATTCCTACGCCATTGCCATCTTCCGCCAGGAAGACTACAAGCGTGCAGGGATCCCGGTATTGCCAGTGGTGCGCGGTATTACCGCGGCCCGCCGCCAGATGGTTGCCTACATCATCGCTTTTGCGGTGGCCTGTGTGGCGCTGCAGGTGGCGGGTTACGCCGGTTATGGTTATATGGCCGTTGCAGTGGCGACCTCCCTGTACTGGCTGAAGCTGGCACTGGATGGTCGTCAGACCGACAACCACGTTAAATGGGCGAAGCAGGTGTTTGTGTTCTCCATCATTACCGTGACTGCGTTGTCGGTCTCGATGGCGGTGGATGGCAAGCAGCCAAAGCAGCAACTGGCCAGCCTGACGCAAGTGATTGCGCCTCACGCCTGATCTGTCGCATCAAGCAAAAACGCCCCGCTGATGAAAGTCAGCGGGGCGTTTTGTATTGGGGGTGAGCTAACTGGGTGCTGCACGGCGTGGGTGCCGGTCGAAAGCGATGGGTGATCTGGGCGTTCGTCTTTTTCGTTGGTGCCGAGTCGGCGTTGGTGCGCTAGTGCAACGCACTCACCGATGTCTGAAGCGCTGTGTGTCGGCCCGTGCAGTTGTGTTTTGTCAGTGGGTGAGGGCGCGAGCGCAGAAAAGCAAAAAGCCCGATCAACAGACCGGGCTTTTTGCTTGAATCAAGTGGGGTGGCTGATGGGGCTCGAACCCACGACAACAGGAATCACAATCCTGGACTCTACCAACTGAGCTACAGCCACCACAAAACACACTGGTTTATGCATGGCACAAACCAAAAACTGACCCTGCTGTACATCCTGCCAAGAGATTGGCGCACCCGACAGGAATCG
The DNA here is from genome assembly GCF_014645555.1 of Silvimonas amylolytica. Lineage (GTDB taxonomy): Bacteria > Pseudomonadota > Gammaproteobacteria > Burkholderiales > Chitinibacteraceae > Silvimonas > Silvimonas amylolytica. Next base: position 24,144 of record NZ_BMLY01000004.1, read on the forward strand.
AACCTGTAACCTACGGCTTAGAAGGCCGTTGCTCTATCCGGTTGAGCTACGGGCGCCCGGATCAGGCTACATTTCTTTATGTGTACAGAGCAGATTTAAAACAGGGTCGGGGCGGTGGGATTCGAACTCACGACCACCTGGTCCCAAACCAGGTGCGCTACCAGACTGCGCTACGCCCCGAACGAGACCGAGACTATAGCGAGGTTACGACACTTACGTCAAGCCTGAAGATTGAGTCTATTGCCAGAAAAATGAGACAATGCTGATCTTACTGATAAAACCTCGTGCCGGAGCCCGCCTATGACAGCGCAAATTCTCGACGGAAAAGCCATTTCGCAGGATATCGTTCAGAGCGTGCGCGCAAAGGTAGATGCTCGCACTGCAGCGGGCCACCGCGCGCCGGCACTCGCTGTGGTGCTGGTCGGTAGTGATCCGGCTTCTCAGGTTTACGTCGGGAACAAGAAGCGCCAGTGTGAAAACGCCGGTATTACTTCGCTGGCGTATGACTTGCCAGAAACCACGTCTGAGGCCGAACTGGTTGCGCTGGTCGGCAAGCTCAATGCCGATGACGCAGTTGATGGCATTCTTGTGCAGTTGCCGTTGCCGGCACATATCAACGCAGAAAAGATTATTGAACTGATCGACCCGGTGAAGGATGTCGACGGTTTCCATCCATATAACATTGGTCGTCTGGCACTGAAGATGCCGCTGCTGCGCCCGTGCACGCCACGTGGTGTGATGACGTTGCTGGAGCGCACCGGTATTGATCTGGTGGGCAAGGATGCCGTGATTGTCGGTGCTTCCAACATCGTGGGCCGCCCGCAGGCGCTGGAGTTGCTGCTCGCCCGGGCGACGGTGACGGTTTGCCACAGCAAGACCAAAGATCTGGCTGGCAAGGTGCACGGTGCAGATGTAGTGGTCGCGGGCGTGGGTATTCCCAACTTCGTGAAGGGCGAGTGGATCAAGCCTGGCGCGATTGTGATCGACGTGGGTATCAACCGGTTGCCCGATGGCAAGCTGTGTGGCGATGTTGAGTTCGAAGTGGCCCGTCAGCATGCATCATGGATTACCCCGGTGCCAGGTGGCGTCGGTCTGATGACTGTCGCGACCTTGATGCAGAACACGTTCGACGCCGCAGTGAACCGCAAGCCGTAATTTCAGAAGCAAGACAGGATGGACCGCCCCGGCGGTCCATTTGTTGTGACCGATATCCTTCGGGTCGCAACGTTCGTATGTTGAACCGGACCATAAATACAAGATCGCTCATGCCCTATCCATTAGTTCGCCCGTTTTTGTTCATGCTCGCCCCGGAAACGGCACATCATTTCACGCTCGGTGGCCTGAACTTTGCGCATGACATTGGCCTTTTGCGGGCGTTCATGCCCGCCCCGGTGTCCTGCCCGACGACGGTCATGGGGATGGAGTTTCCCAATCCGGTTGGCCTGGCTGCGGGCCTGGATAAAAATGGCGAGTGCATCGATGCGCTGGCCGATCTGGGTTTCGGATATATCGAGATCGGCACGATCACGCCACGCCCGCAACCCGGTAATCCCAAGCCGCGCATGTTCCGGCTCGTGGATTCAGAAGCCATCATCAATCGCATGGGCTTTAACAACGAAGGCGTCGACAAACTGGTCGAGAATGTCCGCAAGTCGCAATACAAAGGCATTCTGGGCATCAATATCGGCAAGAACTTTGATACGCCGATCGAGCGCGCGGTTGAGGATTACCTGATTTGTCTGGATAAGGTGTACGAGTACGCCAGTTACGTCACGGTGAATATTTCGTCGCCCAACACCAAAAATCTGCGCCAGTTGCAACAGGCCGATGAACTCTCGAGCTTGCTGGGTGCACTCAAGCAACGTCAGCAGCAACTGGCAGACAAGCACGGCCGTTACGTCCCGCTTGCACTCAAGATTGCTCCGGATCTGGATAACCATCAGATTCAGGAAGTGGCCGAACGTCTCGTCAAACATCAGATTGATGCCGTGATTGCCACCAACACAACCTTGTCACGTGTTGGTGTTGAGCATCACGCGCACGGCACAGAAGCGGGCGGTTTGTCGGGCGCACCGGTACGGGCCAAGTCGACTTCTGTCATCCGCGAACTGGCCGAAGCGCTGGATGGTGCGTTGCCGATCATTGGTGTGGGCGGCATTTTGTCGGGTGATGATGCGGTGGAGAAAATCCACGCCGGCGCCTCGCTGGTGCAGGTTTACAGCGGTATGGTGTACCGCGGTCCGGCGCTGGTGGAAGAATGCGCTTCGGCTATTGCTTCAATCCGGTACTAGAGTATGAGGGGAGGGCGCGGGCCCCTCGTGCATCTCTTTGCATCTCTTTGATTATCAAGAAAATCATTGGCAATCCTGATAAGCCATATCTGTTATATGGATAGCAGGATTTAAAGCTTGCCCGGTATATCTGGAGGTTGGATAATCCGGGCCTCAAATGACAGATTTATCGATTCGATCGATATAGCGACGGTTCTGACGATGGGTTTGAATCACTATTTGCTCTTGCTGGTTGGCGCGGTGCTGGTCAACAACGTGGTGCTGGTGCGTATTTTGGGCCTGTGCCCGTTCATGGGTGTTTCCAAAAAGCTGGAAGCCTCGATCGGCATGGGGATTGCCACGGCCTTTGTGCTGACGCTGGGCTCGGGTTCATCATGGCTGATTGATCAGTTGCTGGTGGCCTGGCATCTGGAATACCTGCGCACGCTGTCATTCATTGTGGTGATTGCTGCCATCGTGCAGTTCACCGAAATGTTCATTCATAAAACCAGCCCGGTGCTGTATCAGGTGCTGGGTATTTACCTGCCGCTGATCACCACCAATTGCGCCGTACTGGGCGTGCCGCTGATTAACTCGGTCCAGAAATACAGCTTTACCGAGTCGTTGGTGTTCGGTTTTGGTTCTTCGTTTGGTTTCAGCCTGATCCTGATTCTGTTTGCGGCCATCCGCGAGCGACTGGACGGTGCGGATGTGCCAGCGCCCTTCAAGGGCACCCCGATTGCTTTTATTACCGCCGGCTTCATGAGCCTGGCATTCATGGGCTTTGCCGGCCTGGTGAAGTAACAGACTGATCGTATGCTGACTTTCACGCTTGCCATCGCCATCATGGCGATCCTCGCGATCCTGCTCGGTGCCGTACTGGGTTGGGCCGCTATCAAATACAAAGTCGACGAAGATCCGCTCGTGGACAAAATCGACGCCATCCTGCCGCAAACACAATGCGGCCAGTGTGGTTTTCCTGGTTGCAAACCGTATGCCACGGCCATTGCCAACGAAGAAGCCGATATCAATCGCTGCCCGCCAGGTGGCGAAGATGGCATTCGCAAGCTGGCAGACCTGCTGGGCAAGGAATTCAAGGCACTGAACGCGGAAAACGGCGAAGAAAAAGCCAAAGCCGTGGCCGTGATTGATGAAGACACCTGTATTGGTTGTACCTTGTGCATTCAGGCCTGTCCGGTCGATGCCATTGTGGGTGCAGCCAAGCATCTGCATACCATTGTCTCGAGCGAATGTACCGGTTGCGAGTTGTGTATCGCGCCGTGTCCAGTGGATTGCATCAGCATGCAAACCGTGGGCGAGACCGTGTCCACCTGGAAGTGGCGTTATCCCGTGATCCCGTTGACTGTAAAGGCCGCCGCATGAACGCACGTGCCGCGCTGGCTGTGACTTTCTTCCCGTTTCACGGTGGTGTTCACCCGCCTGAACACAAAGATGAATCTTCCGGCTCGCCCATTGTGGCGGGCCCGATTCCGGCTACATTGGTGGTGCCGTTGCACCAGAGCATTGGCAATATGGCCAAGGCGCTCGTCAATGTCGGTGACCATGTCCTTAAAGGCCAGATGATCGCTGCCGCCGATGGCACGGTCTCTGCTGCCGTGCACGCGCCGACTTCCGGCCGTGTCGTGTCCATCAGCCCGCAGCGCGTGCCGCACCCGTCCGGTCTGCTGGAGTACTGCATCACCATCGAATCTGACGGCGAAGACCGCTGGATCGACCGTAACCGCTTTGACTGGCGCAATGCCGATGGCCGCGCCATTCGTGATTACCTGCGTGATATGGGTGTGGTCGGCCTGGGTGGTGCGGTGTTCCCGTCACACCTGAAGATTGGCGGCGCCAAAGACGGCCTGGATACCCTGGTCATCAACGCCGCTGAGTGCGAGCCCTTCATCACTTGCGATGACCGGCTGATGCGCGAACGCGCCTCGCAAGTCGTCGAAGGCATCAAGATACTGCAAGCGTTGCTGCAAGCGCGTGAAGTGCTGATCGGCGTGGAAGACAACAAGCCGGAAGCCATCGACGCCATGCGCGCCGCTATTGCCGGTTGCGACTTCAAGATTGAAGTTGTGGTTGTGCCAACGCTGTACCCTTCGGGCGGCGCCAAGCAACTAATCAAGTTGCTGACTAATAAAGAAGTGCCGTCTGGCGTCCGTTCGACTGACCTGGGCGTGCAGTGTTTCAACGTCGCCACTGTGTACACCATCTACCGTGCCATTGAGCACGGCGAGCCGGTGATCAGCCGTGTCGTCACGTTGACGGGCAATGTGGATCGCCCAGGCAATGTGGATGCGCTGATCGGCACGCCGATTGCCGATCTGCTGGCCTTTGCCGGTAACAAGGCTGATTCGGATTCCTACATCTACGGCGGCCCGATGATGGGCTTCGAGATTCCGGGCACGGACGTGGGTTTGTCCAAAGCCGGTAACTGCATTATTGCCAAGAGCAGCGGTTTATTCCCGGCCAAGCCGGCCGAAATGCCGTGTATTCGCTGTGGCAAGTGCGCTGACGCTTGCCCGGCAGAATTGCAGCCGATGGACCTTTACTGGTTCGGCAAGAGCAAGAACTTTGGCAAGGCGCAGGAACGCAACCTGTTCGATTGTATTGAATGCGGCGCGTGCGCGTACGTGTGCCCGTCCAACATTCAACTGGTGGATTACTTCCGCTTCTCCAAGTCGGAAATCTGGGCTGCTGAGAAATCCAAAAAAGCCGCCGATCAGGCCCGTGAACGCCACGAATTCCGCCAGTTCCGTGAAGAGCGTGAAAAGCGTGAGAGGGCCGAGCGTCTGGCCGCCAAGGCCGCGCAAAAGCATGACGCAGCTGCAGCATCCAGCGATCCTGCCGACGCCGAACGCGCCGCCAAGATCAAGGCTGCCATGGAACGCGCCGCGGCCAAGAAAGCTGAAGCGGCCGCTGCGCAAGTTGCGGCGGACCCGATCACCCCGCTGGACCCGGATGCTACCGCTGTGCCGGTTGCCGAGGCTGTTTCTGCCCCGGCACCAGAACCTGCGCCCGTGAGCCAGCTTGATCCAGAGAAGGCCGAGCGTATCCGAGCTGCCATGGAAAAACGCGCCGCTGAAAAAGCCGAACTGGAAGCCATGAGCCCGGAAGAAAAAGCCGCGCGTGAGGCAGAAAAGAAAGCCAAAATTGAAGCGGCCATGGCCGCAGCCGCTGCCAAAAAGGCAGCCAAAGCGGCTGAAGCGGCCAAGGCACAGGGCGATCAGGCCGATGGCCCTGGCGCATAACCAGTCACAACAAATATAAAATCGATGAACACGTCTCCGTTCTTTATCAAACCTACGCCACTGCAAGTGGTGATGTTCAAGGTCGCGCTGGCACTGGTGCCGGCGATTGCCGTGTACACCTATTCGTTCGGCATTGGCGTGCTGGTCCAGATTACGCTGGCGACCATCACCGCACTGGCGACTGAAGCCTTCTGCCTGAAGCTGCGTAGCTACCCGATCAAGCCGTTCGTAACCGATGGCTCGGCCATTGTGACTGCGTGGCTGATGGCGCTGTCGTTCCCGCCATTGGCGCCGTGGTGGATGATCGTCGTGGCAGCCGCGATCTCGATTGCGCTGGCCAAGCATATGTACGGTGGCTTGGGTCAGAACACCTTCAACCCGGCCATGGTTGGCTTTGCCATCATGATCGTGTCGTTCCCGGCGCAGATGTCGCGCTGGGCCGCGCCGTTTGGTGTGTTGCCGCAAAGCCTGGATTGGTCCGCCCAACTGTCCTGGATTTTCACCGGCCACCTGCCAGCGGGTCTGGCGTTTGACGCTGTGGCTTCGGCGACGCCGCTGGACACCGTCAAAACCCAACTCATGCAGCACGCCAGCATGAGCCATATTTTCCAGTCTCCGCTGTTTGGTGCTATTGGTGGCATCGGTACTGAATGGATCACTGCTGCTTATTTGCTGGGTGGCTTGTATCTACTCTGGCAAAAGCTGATCCCGTGGCAAATTCCGGTGACCTTCCTGGCTGTGCTGGGTGGCGTAGCGGGCATCTTCCATCTGGTTGATCCAACCCATTACACCTCGCCGCTGTTCCACTGGTTCAGTGGTGCGGCCATGCTGGGTGCATTTTTCATTGTGACCGACCCGGTCACCGGCCCGACCACCCCGCTGGGCCGGGTGATCTTTGCGGCGCTGATTGGTTTGCTGACATATCTGATCCGCGTGTTTGGCGGCTATCCAGATGGCATTGCCTTTGCCGTACTGATCATGAACCTTGCCGCACCGTTCATTGACCAATACACACAGCCCGCGGTGTTCGGCCGCAAGGGCAAGCAGAAGAAAGCAGGGGCCCAGTCATGAAAACCATGGTGGCCAATGGCGTACGTGGTGCGCTGACCCTGCTGGCGTTTTCGTTTGTGTTCACCGCATTGATGGCAGGCACATACGCGCTGACCAAAGACATCGTGGCCAAGAACCAGGAAGACGCAGAGCGAGCCTTGATTGCGCAGGTCTTGCCCGCAGGTTCTTATGACAACAATCTGCTGGCGGATAAAAAACTGGTGCCCAAGGCAGATGCCAAAGCACTGGGCAACGATGACACATCGGCTATTTATCTGGCCAAGAAAACAGGCAAAACCGTCGGTGCGGTAATTGAAGCCACCGCGCCGGATGGTTACGCTGGCAAGATCAAAATGCTGGTGGGTGTCGCGCCCAACGGCCAGGTGCTGGGTGTGCGTGTGGTCGATCACAAAGAAACGCCAGGCCTGGGCGATTACATCGACGCAGCCATTTCTAACTGGATTGACCAGTTCAAGGGCAAAAGCCTGGGGAATCCGGCGCTGGAGCGCTGGAAAGTAAAAAAAGACGGTGGCGAGTTTGACAGCCATGCTGGCGCCACCATCAGCCCGCGCGCCGTGGTCAAGGCACTGGGCAAGACACTGGTTTACGTAGACGCGCACAAAGCGGGTCTGTTTGGAGATGCATCATGATGATTAGCCGCCAGGAAGTTCGCGACATCAGCCATAACGGCGTGTGGAAGCAGAACCCCGGTGTCGTGCAGATTCTGGGTATGTGCCCGACGCTGGCCATGACAACCTCTGTGGTCAACGGTGCCAGTCTCGGTATCGCCACCGCACTGGTGATGGCATGCTCGGGTGCAGCGGTTGCGCTCTTGCGCCAGTTTGTACCGAACGAACTACGCAACCCGATCTACATCCTGATCATTGCCGCCGTGGTGACCATCGTTCAGTTGGCCATGAATGCCTATATGCACGCACTTTATAACGTGCTGGGTATTTTCATCCCGCTGATCGTGACCAACTGCATTGTGCTGGCGCGCGCGGAAGCATTTGCCAGCAAGAATGGTGTCATTCAGTCTGGTCTGGATGGCTTCATGATGGGGATTGGTGGCACCGTGGTGCTGGCAATCCTGGGCGGTATCCGTGAAGTACTGGGCAAAGGCACGCTGCTTTCAGGTATTGATTTGGTGTTTGGTGCTTCGGCCAAATCCTGGGTTATCCACGTGATCCCGGCTGACCTCAACTACCAGTTCCTGTTCATGATTCTGCCTCCGGGCGCGTTTATTGGTCTGGGTCTGCTGGTTGCCGGCAAGGCAGCGCTGGACCGCCGTGCCGCAGAGGCCGCTCGCCGTCGCGAGGCAGAAACCTCCACCCCGCTGGCTGCCTAAGCTCAGGCCGCCGTGCTGTACGGGCTGGCGGTTATTCTGGGTTTTCTCGTTGCCGGCGAGGCAGCGAGTGACTTCCTTCATCTTCCCCTGCCGGGCACTGTTTCCGGCATGGTTCTGCTGCTCATCTGGTGCCTGATCCGCAAAGGCGCGGATGAGCGCACCGCACAGGCCGCTACGGGCCTGTTGCGTTATCTGGGTCTCTTCTTTTTGCCAGCCGGCGCCGGCGTCATGGAACTCTCTGGTCTGTTGCGCCAAGAGGGTGTGGCCATGGTCGCCGTGCTGGTGGTTTCAACCCTGGTCACATTGCTGGTTACTGCATTGATGCTGGTGTGGTTGCTCAAACGCCATCCCGCTCACAAGGACGAAACACCGTGAGTGCATGGCAGAGTCTGCAGAATTTCCCCGCGACCTGGCTAGCGCTGACCTGTGCTGCTTTTCTGCTGGCTGACTACCTCTATCTGAAGTCGGGCCGCTTTGCACTGCTAAATCCGGTTCTGGTGGGTATCGTGATTGTGATTGCCACGCTGCTTGCGTTACACGTGCCGTATGCCACGTATTTCGCTCAGGCCAGGCTTATACACTTCATGCTGGCGCCAGCCACTGTGGCGTTGGCGATCCCGCTTTACATCAATATCCAGCGCATGAAAGCCATTGCCGGGCCGTTATTGATTGCGGTCGCGGTGGGTAGTGTCACCGGTATCGTCAGTGCGGTGCTGCTGGGGCGCTGGCTGGGATTATCCATGCCGGTGCTGCTCTCGTTTGCCCCCAAGTCAGTCACGACGCCCATCGCGATGGCGCTGTCGGCACGTGCGGGGGGCTTGCCATCGCTTACGGCCGGCATTGTGATCGTGACCGGGATTTGCGCGGCCATCATGCTGGTACCGTTGTTGCGCTGGCTGCGTATTGATGATGATCGTGTGGCAGGGGTCGCGGTCGGTGTGTCCGGGCATGGCATTGGTACGGCGCGTGCGTTTCAGGTGTCTGAAATGGCGGGCGCATTTGCCGGGCTGGCGATGGGGCTCAATGGTTTGCTGACATCGCTACTGTTGCCGCTGTTGCTGGCGATCTTGCTGTAGTGCAAGCCTCAGGCCGTCTCTTCAAAATCAGAGACTGCGGGCAAGTCTGGTGGCTGATAGGCACTCAGTTGCCGTGCGGCCACTGTCTGGCGCGCATTGATTTCTTCCATGGCTTCGTCTTCCAGCTTTTGCGCCTCTTCCGCTGCAGAAAGCTCTTCGGGTGACGGGCTTTCTGGCGCCAGTGACGTGGCCATGATAATGCGTGCAGTGCGCAGGGTTTCTTCGGGAGTGCGGCCTTTGCGCAGGTTGACCTTGCGGTGGCCAAAGATGACGGAACGAGCACCGTCGGGTTCGATCATCAAATGGTGGTAAGGGGAGTCACCAGATGCAGGTTCTGAGGCAGTAGAAACGACTTCATCCTGGTTTTGTGCGTATTCCTCTTCAGGTGGAGGTCGCTCGGGGGCATGCGCGTCACGCTGGCCGTGGTGGCCACCACCATCCGGATGCGCGCGCAGTAGCGCTTCTTCCAGTGCCGCACGGGCCTGGTTCGGATTACCTCCGCCATTCTGGTCGGCTGCGTCGGCAGCCAGCGCGCTGCGCACGCTATTGGCCATGATCGGCGAAGAAGCAAAGCTGGAAGAGAGAGGTGAAACCGGCGCGTTGGCCAAGGTGTTTCCTCCTTAAACCATTGATGCAACACAGCAATTCAATTAATGAGGATTGCAGGAGTTGACAGGATGGGCCAGCCGGATCGACGAACGGTCGGTTACACCTTCAGCAAAGCTTCGCGCCCTGGCAGCCAGCGATCAAGGTGAGCCATAGCGGTCGGGCGCTGCCCCGCCAGCAAAATTTCAGCGGCTTCGCGGGCTGCATCAAGCAAGTCGGCATCCCGTTCCAGATCGGCAAACCGCAGCATGGGCACACCCGACTGGCGCACGCCAGCCAGTTCACCGGGTCCGCGCAAGTCCATATCCTGGCGAGCGATCTCGAAACCGTCTGTGTTCTCATAAATAACGCGCAAGCGAGACTTGGCGTTGTCAGATAACGGGCCGGTATAAAGCAGCACACACAAAGAGGCATGTGCGCCACGGCCAACGCGGCCACGCAACTGGTGCAACTGCGCCAGACCCATGCGCTCGGCGTGTTCAATGACCATCAGACTGGCATTGGGGACATCCACACCGACTTCGATGACCGTCGTGGCAACCAGCACCTGAATGTCATTGGTCAGGAATTGCGCCATGACGGCCGCTTTTTCATCCGGCTTCATGCGGCCATGGACCAGGCCGACCGCAATGCCGTTCAACTCCAGCGTCAGTTGTGCATGGGTGTCGACCGCAGTTTGTAGTTGCAGAGCCTCAGACTCTTCAATCAAAGGGCATACCCAGTACACCTGACGACCTTCCAGTACTTTGGCGGCGATGCGAGCGATCACTTCATCGCGGCGTGCGTCAGAAATCAGCTTGGTGACGATCGGCGTGCGACCGGGTGGCAACTCGTCAATCACGCTCACGTCCAGATCGGCATAAAAACTCATGGCCAGCGTGCGCGGGATAGGCGTTGCGGACATCATCAATTGATGCGGGCTCTGACCTTTCTCGCGCAGTGCCAGCCGTTGCGCTACGCCAAAGCGGTGTTGCTCATCAACAATCGCCAGCCCCAGATTGGCAAAGGTCACCTGGTTCTGGAACAGCGCATGGGTGCCGACAATCAGCGGTGCTGTGCCCAGCGCGGCATCTTCGAGTGCTTCACGCTTGGCTTTGGCTTTCAGGCTGCCGGCCAGCCACGCCACGCGAATACCCAAGGGTTCTAACCAGGTGGCTAGCTTGCGATAGTGTTGTTCGGCCAGGATTTCGGTCGGGGCCAGCAACGCCACCTGGTAGCCGCATTCCATGGCCTGGCAGGCTGCCAATGCCGCAACAATGGTTTTGCCGGCACCCACATCACCCTGTAACAAGCGTTGCATGGGGTGGGGCTGGGCCAGATCGTGATTGATTTCCGTCAGCACTTTTTGCTGCGCGCCGGTCAAGCCGAAGGGCAAGCTGGCCAACAGACGTCGCGCCAGATCGCCAGGTGGATTGATCACCGGCGCGTCTTTTTCACGTCGTTCGGCACGGGCCATCCTGAGGCTCAGTTGCTGCGCCAGCAATTCATCAAACTTCAGACGCCGCCATGCCGGGTGGGTGCGTTCGGTCAGTTGAATATTGGGAATATCGGTTGGCGGGTTGTGCAGCAGCAACACGCTACTGCGAAAGTCCGGTAAACCCAGCGGTTCGGTGATGTCGGGCGGCAGGGTGTCCGTGAGGCTACAACCGGATAACGCCTGGTGAACCAGCTTGGTGATCTGGTGCTGTGCCAGCCCGGCGGTAGTGGAATATACCGGTGTCAGCGCCTCATTGAGCCGGGTGCGATCAGACACACTGCGGATCTTGGGGTGCACCATTTCATCGCCCCAAAAACCGTGACGCACTTCGCCATACAAGCGCACGCGTTTGCCCACTTCAAGCTGTTTGGCCTGGCTTGGGTAGAAGTGGATAAGCCGCACCACCAGCACGCCGGTATCATCCACCACGCGTGCAACCAGTTGCCGACGCGGGCGGAACTGGACGTCACAGCTATGAACTTCGCCTTCGACCAACACCGGGCCGCCGCCAAAACCAGACTCGTTGATCGGGACGAGCTGGGTTTCGTCCTCATAACGCAATGGCAAATGCAGGACCAGATCAAACGGACGGGTCAGGCCGAGTTTGATCAGCTTTGATTTGAGGGCGGGGGCGAGTTGCGCAAAGTCCATGCTGAACGGGAAAGTGTGAGAACGCTCGTTCTGTTTGGCGCTACTTTAGCGGCTTTGCGGCAAAAACCCAAATCAGACAAGCAGCGGGACGCCCTTTGCGCAAAAGGCGCCCTTGTTATAGATCAGCCTGCGGGGTGGGCCAGCTGCGTGGCGCGCACGGAGTTCAACTGTTTGTTGATCATCTGCTGACGCTTTTCTTCCAGCTTCTTTTTGATCTCTGGCATGGCCGCCAGGGCGGCGCGTTCACCCTCCAGAATGGCCTGATTTTTCTGGTCAAAATCAGTCGGGCCGATCTGGCCGACCTTGGGACGGATCACGATATCGGCGCGCGTCAGTTCTTGCTCACCCAGCTTCTGGCCCATGATGGCGATAGACTGCGTAACGATACTGACGAGACCGGCAGGATTCTTGCCATTGGCCTTGGCCGAGATATCCACAGCAATGACAAAGTCTGCGCCCAACTGGCGCGCAGCATCGACCGGCACCGGGCTGACGACGCCGCCATCGACATAGTGTTTGCCGCTGATGAGTACTGGCTCGAACACACCTGGCACGCTGCTTGAGGCGCGTACAGCCTGACCGGTATTGCCGCGTACAAACACAATGCGATTACCGGTTTCCAGCTCTGTTGCCACTGCGGCAAACGGTTTGGGCAGTTTCTCGATCGGGCGATTGGCGACGAGCTGGTTCACGTAATCCTGCAGCTTCTGGCCTTTGACAAGACCACCCGAGAGCAAGCTGACGTCACGAACCGAAGATTGATCCAGCGCGAATGCGCGCTCTTGCAGCGCAAACGCATCCAGACCGCTGGCGTACAGGCTGCCCACCACGCTACCCGCGCTGGTGCCAGAGACCTCATCCGGCACAATGCCATTGGCTTCGAGCATCTTGATCACGCCGATATGGGCGAAGCCCTTGGCGGCACCACCGCCCAGTGCCAGCCCGACTTTGACCTTCACCGGCGGGGACGGTGGCAGCGGTGCGGGCGTGGGTGTCACCGCAACCTGCGTGGGCGGGTTGGCAGCACATGCGCCCAATAGCACGGCGGTGGCGATGAGGGCGGGCAAGGACAGGGACTGCAAGCGTTTCATGGGGTATCCAGCGATTCAACAAAAGCGCTGCGGCCATCGCAGCGCCATTTCACATCAAATTCATACAGGCGGATGCCATAAACCCGTTGCGGATCATCGGCATAAGCCGGGCGCGGGTCTTGGGCAAGTACTTCGGTAATGAGTTCAGCCAGATGCGGATGGCTGGTTTGGCACTTTGCACACTGTGTCTGCGCGGCTGGGCTGAAGATGACTTCCAACCGCTCTGGGGCGCCGCCAACAAAGCCGCTTCTGGCATCAGGCCTGCTTTCGGCGTAGGGAATATACGGCTTGATATCCAGAATGGGCGTGCCATCCACAAGGTCTACACCACGGAAGGTCAGTGTGACCTTGTCTGTTGTATCGACACCCACCAGTTCGACCAGCGACAAGCCCAGGGGATTGGGCCGAAATGGGGATCTCGTGGCAAACACGCCCACGCGCTGATTGCCACCAAGGCGCGGCGGACGCACAGTGGGGCTCCACTGGCCAGCCGTCTGGTGGAATACAAAAGTCAGCCAGACATGGCTGAAATCCTCCAGCCCGCGTACGGCTTCCGGGCGGTCATAAGGGGGGAGTAATTGCAGCGTGGCAATTGCGTGTGGGGCCAGACTGGGCTGGCGCGGAATGCCAAACTTGTCGGCAAACGGCGTACGCAGATGGCCTATGGGCGAGAAAGTATGGAGATTGTCGGTCACGGGGGGCGATTTTGCCACTGTGGCCGCGGTTTGCCCATGCGGGTGCGACATCTGGCCATAAAACAAAACAGGCCCGGTTCAGGGCCTGTTTGTTTGTCCAGGGGTAAATCTACCCCGCCTAGCGGGCACCGCCCAATACGCCAACCAGATCGTTGTAGCGGCGGTAGAGCGTTTTCTCAGTCTGTGCCGAAGCAGCAGCGCTGCTGTTTTTGTCCAGCGCCAATTGGAACAGGGCGTAGAACAGTTGCAGATCGGTCACTTCACGCAGTTGGCGGTTGCTGGAGGGCAAAAAACCGGACAGTTCATCGGCGTAGTACAGCTTTTCTTTTTCATGCGTGGCGTTGGCGCCTTTGCGGCCATAGTTCAGAAAGAACTGGCTGATCTTCTGTTGCATGGCGGGCGGCAGATCCTTGCGCATGATCAACGGATCATAGGAGAACGCTGGCGACTCCCAGATCACGCGCAGTTGCTGATAGTCACGTGGATATTTGTCGTGCAGTTTTTCAAGGTCATCGCTGTTGGTGGAGGCGACATCAGCCCGGCGATCAACCAGCGCACGAAAGTTGTCTTCGCTGGCGCCATTGCTGATCTGATTGAAAAACTGCGTAACCAGCACGTTGTTCTTGGCGAAGGCGTAGTACTGAGGGATCAGATAGTTGGCTGTGGAGTCTTGCGTCCCTGTGGCATAACGCCAATGCTTGGGCTGACGCAGTACTTCATCCAGCGAGGCCGGCCCGTCCTTGCGCGTTAACAACACAGAGCGGAACTCGGACACGCCACCGGTGAGTGCCAGCCGGGCAAAGATTTGCCCCTGTTTTTGCTCTACGCTGGTCAGTGCTGCTTGCGTACCCAGTCGCGCAATCTGGATGTGGTTCTGACCAAATTCGGACAAGAGTTCCTGCTCGGTCTTGAGTGCAACCAGTTTGACATTCTGGCCGGTGGCAGCCGACAGATCGTCCACGATAGGTTGCCAGTCTGCTTCGGCTTCTTCCACGCCGCGACTGGCCAGCACGCCCATGACAATTTCCGGGTGGGCGGCGTGCGCAGTGGCGGTCACCAGTGAGAGTACCAGGAAGAGCGCGCGCGGTGACATGACTTTAAGCCTTTGCTTATTTTCTAATAAGTGCGCGAGCTTACAAGCCGATTGTGACGATTGAATGACAAGTGGCGCGCACCGGTAAGGCGGTGTTGCGCGCTAGTCGGATGCTTTTATTTGTGTAATGACCGGAGTCAGATCATGCCGTTTATCAACATCAAGATTGCCGGTGAGCTTTCTCGTGATCAGAAGAAACAGATCGTTGAGGAAATCACCGACACCATGGGACGTGTGGCAAACAAGCCAAAGCAATATGTCATTGTGAATTTTGATGAAACCCCGGAAGAAAACTGGGGGTGGGGTGGGGCGTTGCTGGACGGGAACGGGTGACAGCCTGACCGGCCTTGTCGGTCACGCCTGGTTTTGCTATTCCGCTTGACGTGCCATGTAGAGGCGGAAATCCGGCCAGGACCGTGAAAAGTGGCCTGCGCCGGATTGGACTCTGATCTCGAACCTGACGTACTGCATGCCGGTGGTGCGCCTCACTTCCTGAACGGTACGCCCATCGCGTTTGTCATCGGGCCCTCGATGTAGTCCGCCAGTTCGTTCAAGCGTCGTTGCAGGATGACGATTTCGCCACGGCTGGCACCAGGCTGGGTGGCGTAGTTGCCAGGGAGTGCGGTGAGCGCGAGACGGGTATTGATGAGCCTTTCCTTCAGGCCATCCACAATGTCCTGATGATCCTGGGCGATCAGTACGTCGTCAAACCCCAGGCCTGACGGCGAACCCAGCAACACGTATTCAATGCCATCCACACTGGCAACCACATCTGCTTTGCTGGTCCCGGCACGCCAGCCCGGAAAAAAATCGGGCGTCGGCGATAGCTCACCTGCAGCGAGTTGGTGGGTTGCAATAGTGCGGGCACCTGTAGCGGCGTTCTTCAATGCATCAGTCAGAAAGGGTGTGTGATAGGCCGGGTTGTATTTCATGCCTTCGGCCAGCGAGTTCCACTCAAAAACAAGCGTCTGACCGCGCCGCGCCATACCGCCAGCCACCCAGCGGCCGAACTGGCAGCTTTTGCCTTTCTGTAAAGCCGGCAGCGCCGATGCCTTGCTGTCGGCGAAGAGCAGTTTTTCCAGCGCAGGCAAGCCACTGGCACCGGCCGGAAGCCGGGCAGACTCAAATACTGACTTGGGCGAGACCGGATCATCAGGCGTTGTGGCGATGGTTTTCTTGAGCAGCGCGTCATCTACGGCGGCGGCTTCGAACGTCATCATGACGTCGTGTTGACGATTGGGGCCAAGGTGGAGCGGCGCAATGCGGCTCCAGGTATTGCTCGTATTCTTCCAGGCGCTCTGGGCCGCTGCCAGGGTTGTGTCGTCCGGATTGGCGCACAGCGCATTCATGCTGCTGGCGAGTTGTGCAGTGTTGTCGGCCAGTGCGCGCTGGGCCGGCATGGCGACATCATTGAACAGGCTCTGGCTGAGATCGCTGGTCTGGGCCCCGGTCAGTTCTGCCTGGGCAGGGGAAATCAACAGCATGAGAAGACAAGGCAAGGCGGGAATGCAGTACTTCATGTCTCGATCCATCCATCATGAACCGGCGACCATCCAGTGCTTGTGGTCTATCCGTTTGTTTTATCGGTTATTCCTGCAGACTGCGCCGGCCATCATAACCTGACTGACCGCCCTCGCAAACGTCTTGCGGCTTCCTTGATTTTTGGCGCTTGTCGGGTGACACTGGCGCGCTCATAAAGTGATCTTGATGGATGCAACACCATGGCTTTTTATTTCCGCCCCGATGACGTGCCTGAACTGCAAGGGCTGACCCGCTGGGAACAACGCGTTTTGCTGCGTGGTACTTTCGTCAAAGAGCGGCTGATCTCTACCGTCGTTCTGTTGTTGGCCGTACTGGTATCAGTGCAGTTCGGGATCAACCCGGTGCTGCATGTTGTGGCACCCCAAGTCACCAACAATTCTTTCCCCTATATGGCTGTCTTGCTGGTCTGGCTGTTTGTGCTGATCTGGCTGCGTGACACCGTCATGATGAACTTCTTGCGTGGCAAGATTGCCGCGCGCCGTGCCCAACTGGCAGCCGCTGCGCCGGCCGCACCGGGAAACGAATAATGAACAAGGTTCTTGCCACGCTGGCGCTGGTCTGTGTCGTTGTCGCGCCAGCGGTCATGGCCAAGCCGCGCCCGCTGACGGTGGCGGTCGACGTCGGCCATTACCTTGATGCGCCGGGGGCCACCAGTGCCTATGGCGTCACCGAATTCACCTACAACAGCAAGCTGGCTGATGTATTGACCGAGCGCCTGCTGGCGGCCGGTTACACCGTGCGGCTGATTGGTGATGATGGCCAGAGCAAGGACCTGCAAAAACGTGCCAAAGCCGCAGAAGGCGCCGACGTGTTCGTCTCTTTGCACCACGACTCGACCCAACCCCAATTCATTCAAGAATGGGAAGTCGACGGCCAGAAGCAGAAATATTCTGATCGTACCCACGGTTTTTCCGTGTTCGTGAGCAAGATCAATCCGCAGTACACAAAGAGCCTGGCTTGCGCCAAAGCGCTGGGTGCGCAGATGAAAACCCAGGGCTTTGAGGTCAATGTCAGCCATGCGGAGAAAATCGAAGGCGAAAGCCGCGAGTGGGTCGATCAGGCCGATGGCGTTTATGCTGCGGATTTTGTTGTGTTGCGTGCCACCACCATGCCCGCACTGTTGCTCGAGTCTGGTGTGATCGTGAACCGTGACGAAGCCAAAACACTCGACCAGATCACGACCCGCAACAAGATCGCCGATGCCGTGATTGCGGCTATTGGCGATTGCATGAAGAAGTAAGCGCCCTGCAGCCGGTTTTTTGCGGGTTTTAACCCTCTCGCCGGCCCACACGCCACGCCACCTTCACGCTACAATTGGCGGTTTGCAGATTCCTCTACAGACCGACCAACAATGCGTACCTCCCAGCTTTATCTCAACACCCTGAAAGAAGCGCCTTCCGAGGCCGAACTGACTTCGCACAAGTTGATGGTGCGCGCCGGGCTGATCAAGAAGCTTGGCTCGGGCCTGTATACCTGGATGCCGCTGGGCATGCGCGTATTGCGCAAGGTCGAAGAGATTGTGCGCGACGAAATGAACGCCGCTGGCGCGCAAGAATTGCTGATGCCGACCATCCAGCCCGCTGAACTGTGGCAAGAAACCGGTCGCTGGGCTTTGTTTGGCCCGCAAATGCTCAAGATCAAGGATCGTCATGAGCGCGATTTCTGTTTTGGCCCGACCCACGAAGAAGTCATCACCGACATCGCCCGTTCCGAGCTGCGTTCCTACAAGCAATTGCCGGTGAACATGTACCAGGTGCAGGTGAAGTTCCGTGACGAAATACGCCCGCGCTTTGGCGTGATGCGTGCACGTGAATTCGTGATGAAAGACGCGTACTCGTTCGATGCTGACTTTGCCGGTCTGCAGGTGTCCTACGGCAAGATGTACACCGCGTACTCCAACATCTTTACCCGCCTGGGCCTGAAGTTCCGCGCCGTGGCTGCCGATACCGGTGCCATTGGTGGCGATGGCAGCCATGAGTTCCAGGTGCTGGCCGATGCTGGTGAAGATATCCTGGCCTACGCGCCGGATTCCGATTTTGCCGCCAACGTAGAACTGGCCGAGGCCCTGGCGCCGACCACCCCGCGCGCTGCGCCGGCAGAGGCCATGCGTGATATCGACACGCCCAAACAAACCACCTGCGAAGCCGTGGCTGAGCTGATGGGTGTTGGCATTGAGCGTACCGTGAAGTTGATTGCGCTGGTCGGTGGTGAGGCAGAAGAGTTTTTCGTTGTGCTGCTGCGTGGCGATCACACGCTGAACGAAGTGAAGTTGGCCAAGGCAGTTGGTGGCGAGTTCCGCTTTGCCACGGAGGAAGAAATCCGCGCGGTCTTCAATTGCCCGCCAGGCTTTCTCGGCCCAATTGGGCTCGATACCGACAACATTTCAGTGATCGCGGATCGCTCTGTTGCCGTGATGAGCGACTTTGTTTGCGGCGCCAACAAACCCAAGTTCCACATTGCTGGCGTGAACTTTGGCCGTGATCTGCCAGAACCCAACGCCGTGGCGGACATCCGCAATGTGGTGTCGGGCGACCCATCGCCGGACGGCAAGGGCAAACTGGAACTGTGCCGTGGTATTGAAGTCGGCCATATCTTCCAGTTGCGCACCAAGTATTCCGAAGCCATGAACGCCACTTACGTGGCGGAAGACGGCCAGCCGAAGTTCTTCGAAATGGGCTGCTATGGCATTGGTGTATCACGCATTGTGGCCGCCGCCATTGAACAAAACTACGATGAGCGCGGCATCATCTTCACCCAGGCCATGGCACCGTTTGCACTGGCTGTGGTTGCCGTTGGCTATCACCGTTCCGAGGCCGTCAAGACCGCAGCGGACCAGCTTTACGCTGACTTGAAGGCTGCAGGTGTGGATGTGCTGCTGGATGATCGCAATGAGCGCCCGGGCTCCATGTTTGCGGATATGGAACTCATCGGTATTCCGCACCGGATCACCATTGGCGACAAGGGTCTGGCGGATGGTCTTGTGGAGTATGTGGCGCGCGCGGGTGGCGAGATGCAAAAGATTGCACTGGCTGACGCTGTGAGCTTTGCCCGCAAACAACTGGCCTGATCGACACGGATCTGGCCCGATGTATCCGGCCGGTGGCGCTCAGGCGTCACCGGCCACTGTTTTTTGAGCCTCAGGATGAACAACGCGTATTACGCCGAACCGCTGGTGCTGGTGGATCTGGAAACCACCGGCGCCAATGCCACGCATGACCGGATTACCGAGATCGGCCTTGTGCAGATTGACGAGCACGGCGTGCGGTCGTGGACGTGCCTTGTGAATCCGCAGAAGAGCATCCCGCCGTTTATTCAGAGCCTGACGGGGATCAGCAATGACATGGTGGCTGACGCCCCGACGTTCGCTGAAGTCGCCCATGACCTGTTGGGTAGACTCGCCGGCCGGGTATTCATTGCTCACAATGCGCGCTTTGATTACGGTTTTCTCAAGAACGAATTCAAACGCGTTGGTATTTCGTTCCGGGCCAAAGTGCTGTGTACCGTCAAGCTCTCTCGCAAGTTATACCCGGCCGAGTACAAACACAGCCTGGATGCGCTGGTCGCCCGTCATGGGCTGGCCATGGCGGGTGATCGCCATCGCGCGCTGACTGATGCCGTGTTGCTGCAGCAATTTCTGGACGCTGCGACCCAGGATCTGGGTGCGCAGGCCGTGCAGGCCGCGATGGCGGATATGTTGCGCCAGCCGGCCTTGCCGCCGGGTATCGATCCCGCCATGGTCGATGATCTGCCGGAAACGGTGGGTGTGTATCTGTTTTATGGTGATAACGACGCGCTTTTGTATGTGGGCAAGAGCACCAATATCCGCAAGCGTGTACTGAGCCACTTTGCCGCCGATCACCGTGCCGGCAAAGAAATGCAACTGGCGCACCAACTGCGTCGCATTGACTGGCAAGAAACCGCAGGGGAACTGGGCGCGCTGTTGCTGGAGATGCAGCTGATCAAGACGCGGACACCGCTCATGAACCAGCAGCTGCGCCGCACGCGTGAGTTATGCGTTTGGCGACTGGACGAGACGGCTGCCGGCGCGCTGGTGCCCTGTCTGGTGGCGCTGGAAGAACTTGAGCCGGTGCCCACGGGCACGCGTCCTTTTGTGTTCGGACCCTATCGCAGCAAGCGTGAAGCACAGAACGTGCTAACCAAGATTGTGGAAGGCAACGGTTTGTGCCGGCAAGTGCTGGGGCTGGAAGCCAAACCGCGCTCGGGCAGCGGCCCGTGTTTTGGCGCGCAATTGCATCAGTGCCGGGGCGCTTGTGTTGGCAAAGAGCCGTTATCGGTGCACAACGCGCGGTTGTTGGCGGCGCTGGCCAAACAGACACTGACCGAATGGCCGTTCCCTGGTCCGGTCGGTCTGCGCGAGGGCAAGCATGAAGATGCGCCCATGCAGGTGGTCGATCAGTGGTGCTGGCTGGGGACGGTGAATGAGGCCAGCGAATTGGCTGATGTCCTGGCCAACCCGCGTCCGGCGTTCGATATTGATGTCTTCAAGCTGATCAAGACCGAACTCAAACGGGGTCACTACGCACTGGTCACCTTGTACTGAGTGGGCAATCAAGCGGCGCGGCTGTCGGTGGAAAGATCACTTTGCATCAGCCGGAAGGGCTCAGGCATGGCCAAACCATATCCCTGACCGAAATCCACACCCAGCCGGCGTAACTCTTCGGCGATGGCCTGGTTTTCGACGAACTCGGCCACCGTCTTCTTGCCCATCAGGTGGCCAATTTCATTGATGGCCCCGACCATCGCGCGGTCGATCGGATCATTGAGCATGTCTTTGACAAAGCCACCGTCAATCTTCAGGTAATCCACCGGCAAGTGCTTCAGATAGCCAAATGACGACATACCGGCACCGAAGTCATCCAGTGCAAATTTGCAACCCAGCGCAGAGAGTTGCTGCATGAAATGAGTGGCACGAGTCAGGCTGGCGATTGCGGCGGTCTCGGTCAACTCAAAACAAAGACGCGAGGCGTCGACACCGCTGCGGGTGATCTGGTCTAGCGCGTAGCCCAAAAAGTGTTCATCTCCAATCGATGTGCCGGAGAGATTAATGGCGCACACCGCCAGTGCCTCCAGCCCGGCACGATCGCGTGCGCTGAGTGTTTCCAGCGTATTGCGCAGCACCCAGCGGTCAATCTCGGGCATCAGGCCATAACGCTCGGCTGCCGGAATAAACGCCATGGGCGGGATGATCTCGCCATTGTCAGCGGCCAGTCGCAACAAGACTTCGACATGGCGTGCCGAAGGGCCAGGCTGCAAACGCACGACTTCCTGGGCATACAAACGGAACTGGTTTTTTTCCAGCGCGCGACGCAGCCGGTTTACCCATTCCATTTCGCCATGGCGCAGACTGACTTCGCTATCTTGCGGCGAGTACCGTTGTACCCGGTTGCGACCCTTTTCTTTGGCCATATAACAGGCCGCATCGGCCGCGCGCAGGGCCTCTTCCGGCACCATGGAGGCGTCGGCCAACTCCACCAGACCAATGCTCACGCCGACAGTGAATGACTGATTGCCAAACGAATAGGGGAAGTCCAGCACTGTCTGGCGCAAGGTTTCGCCAATCCGCAACGCAGCGTCAACCTGGCAGTTTTCCAGCAATACGCCAAACTCATCGCCGCCAATGCGCGCCAGGGTATCCGACTGGCGCAGATGCTGTTGCAGCGCGCTGGAGAGTTGGCGCAGCAACTCGTCGCCCGCAGCGTGCCCACAGGTATCGTTCACAATCTTGAATTGGTCCAGATCAAGAAACATCAGCGCATGTTCGCCCGGTCGCTGTACCAGGCGTGCATGCAGGCCCGACAAGCGCCGCTCGAATTCACGCCGGTTCACAAGGCCAGTGAGTGCGTCGTGACTGGCCTGCCAGGACAGGCTGGCGGCGTACTGGCGTTCTCGCGTGACGTCATGGAGCACCAGCACAACCCCCGCCACGCGGCCTTCGCGATCATGCACCGGAGAAATCGCCCGGTTGACCGAAATCTCGGTGCCATCGTTGCGGATGATATTGAGGTCACGCTCCAGCGGCGCAATTTCATAGTTGCGGATCTCGCCCAGCAAAGACACGGCCGCGTTTTCGTGACCTGGGTCCATGGCCTTGAACAAGGTATCAAGCGGCTGGTGCACGGCTTTATCCAGCGCGATGCCGATCATGCGCTCTGCCGCCGGGTTCATGTATTCCACCCGACCGACCGTATCGGTCGTGATCACAGCGTCGACAATGGACGCCAGCGTGACCTGGGCTTTTTCCTTCTCGCGGTGAAGCGCGGCTTCTGCAGTTTTGGCCCGGGTAATATCAGTGAATGAACCCGCCATGCGTACCGGATTGCCGGCGTCGTCAAAAAATGCCCGACCTCGCACCCGGAACCAGCGGTAAGCACTTTCAAACGCCTGGCCAGTCCGTACGCGATATTCAATATCGTGGGGTTCGCCGTCATTGAAGTGACGGCGGTGTGCATTGAGAATGACGTTTTTGTCTTCCGGGTGGACGCGAGCCAGCCAGGCATCAGCCCGGTTGGGCAGTTCTTCATCGGTAACGCCCAGTAAATGCCGGAAGCGTGGGGAGAACCAGGCGTGACCGGTCAGAAGGTCCCAGTCCCAAATGCCATCGTTACTACCGCCCACGGCACGCTGAAAGCGGGCTTCGCTAGCGCGTAAAGCTTCTTCAGCCTGGTTGCGTTGATCCAGAAAACGCGCAGTCCGGCGCAACGCCAGATAAACCAGCAATACAGCGGCTAGCAGATAAGCAATCGCGATCCAGGTGCCTGTCATGCGCAGGCCGATGGCGATGCTCTCAGAGAACTCGCGCTCAATCGGGGTCAGTTTTTTGTTGATGTTCTGGATCGCCGTGCGGATCTGCAAGATTCGGGCAGCTTGCAGATCACCCTGATTGGCGTGGGTATGCAATTCCTCAGCCAATCGTTGTAGCTGGGCCAGGTAGTCGTCGCCTTGGGCCCACAGTTCAATTGACCGGTTTACAAATGGCACATGACGGAAATTGCGGAACAACCGGATCATGCCAGGGATGTCTTCCGGCAGGATGCCACCGGCCAGCAAACCTTCCCGCGCGGTGTAAAGATCAGGCTCGCTGATATCCAGTGCACGGCGGGCGCGTTCGTCCCCTTGTGGAATGGCCAGGGCAGTCAGATAGGCTTGATACTCACGTTCATCCAGCGTGGAGGCGTAGCGATCCAGAAAATAAATCGCATCTTTCTGCCCTTTGGACCACAAGCTTTCCCCGCCGACAAACGCGCGCCCCGCCGAAAGAATATCCAGACACGCCCATTGCAGCAGCACCAGCAGCGAGACAATGAGCATGTAAGGCCAGGCGATCGGCAAAATACGCTTGATGTAGATCCAGCGCGAAACGGGCATGGCGACTTCATTCCTCCACAGCGCTCAGGTTGAGCTGGTGACAGGGCGGCGATTGGACGGGCTTGGCACTATGCTTGCTGCCTACTTACGGTCGCACATAAGAAATCCATTGAATACTAGCCGGTTTTTGATATGCGAAATGCAAATACCCGGTTAGTGGTGCAGTTCCGTAACATTTTGTGGACGGTGATACGGCTCACCCCCTTGTGCATGCTGTTACAAGAGCGGTCGTCGGCGCTTTTTTCACATCCGTTATTGGAGTGTGAATCTCATAAGGAGAGGCCGATGAAAACTGTTCTGATCATGATAGGACTGGTTGCCGGGCTGGCCGGCTGTATGGTGGTGCCCGCAGGGCCGCCGCCGCGCGCCTATGTACGAGCCCCGGTCGTTGTTGAACCGGCTCCGGTGATCGTGGCGCCGGCGCCTTGTTGCTGGCACCGGTACTGAGGGGAGGGTGCATCATGAAATGGCTACTTGCCCTGATGATGGTCGCACTCCTTGCCGGGTGTGTTGTCGTGCCTGCCCCCATTTACGTGCCGGTACATCATGGATACTGGCGTTGATGCTTGGGCTGATGATCCACCCAATAAAAAAGCGGCCTTCGCGGCCGCTTTTTTTATTGGATAGATGCCCGAGCTCAGGCAAACAGTTTTTTGATGTCGTCGCCCGCAGTGACGACAAATTTCTTGTCGGTCGGCTGGATCGCCTTGCCATCGAAATACTCAACCCGATACAGCGTACCGAACGAGAAGCTTGGCGCGGCTTCACCCTGGCCACCGACGACTTCAGCGCCACGGCGTACGTTGTCGGCCATCCAGCCCGGCAGACGCAGGTGGTACGGGTTGCGCTCCACTTCACCCACATGACAAGACAATGCAGTGATCAGATCGGCGGTGTCCTGAATATTGGTTTCGATCAGCGTGTTGGGCTTGTCCATCTGGCGCCAGAACTCACTATTGGCCACGTAGCAGGCATGGCCAATGCTGGCCAGCGCATCCATGGTCAGATAATGCGTACCAATGTGAGCGGAGTGGTAGTCGTTATCGTTCGGGAACACACACACAGCAGGTTTGTACTCCTGGATCAGCGCGGCGATCACGGCGACTTTCTCCGCCCATTCTGCGGGGGCGCCATCACGGGTTTTGGTCGACACATTACCCAGACCGCCTGGAATGGTCTCGCGCAGCGAGAACCCAAGATACTGGCAGGCGTTTGAGAGTTCGACCCAACGCGGTTGCTTGCGGGCAGCGTTAGAACCCTGCGTCACTGCGACGTTAACGACGTGGTAGCCGGCTTCGCGGGCAAGACGCAGCGGCAGTGCGCCGATAATGCATTCGTCATCCGGGTGCGGGGCGAAGATCATGACCACCGGCGCACCGGCTTTGGCGGTAGAGGCCGCCGGGTTCAAGCCATCCAGCGAGCTGTACAGCGGCGCGTCTTTTTTCTGAAGTAGCGCGTCGTGCGCTTTGACGAGTTCGAGGTATGCCTGACTCATTGTTGTTTCCATCCTTTTTTACGTGGTTTCGTGCCGCGTCCCAGTTGCACTGTGGGTGGTGCCTGCGGCGCAACAGGTCGAGTATAGGCGCTCCAGCGCGCCCGCTCAAAGTCCTGTATGACGCTGGCAAAAGGGCATAATGCCGGTTAAACCGCAGAACAGATCAAACAATAAATCTTATGCAGACACTGAAATACTTCCATCATGCCATCTGGGTCAGCGTTGTCGGGCTGGCTATTGCCGCTGCACTGGGCGGTAGTGCCGGTTTGTGGGCGGCGTTCAATCTGGCGTTGCTGGAAACCAGCTTGAGTTTTGACAATGCGGTGGTCAATGCCAGCATTTTGCGCCACTGGGATAAACGCTGGCAGCAGCGTTTTCTGGTGTGGGGCATGATCGTCGCCGTCTTTGGCATGCGCGTGCTGTTCCCTCTGGTCATTGTCGCGATCATCGCGCATGCATCACCGCTGCCTGGGCCGTTCTCTGTGTATGAATGGATTACCAGCGGCCAATGGCCCGCCAACGATGTCCTGACCATGGCCATCGTTGCGCCACACCGTTACGCCGACACCTTGCAGTCAGCACATATTGAGGTCATGGCATTTGGCGGGACGTTCCTCCTGCAGGTGTTCTGGCATTTCTTTTTGAATCAGAACAAGGAAAGCCACTGGCTGCGCCCGCTGGAACGGGCCATGCAGAAGCTGGGGCGACTGGAAATGGCTGGCGTCGTGCTGACCTTGCTGATTTTGCTGGCGCTGGCTGCGTCGCTGCCGTTGCCCGAGGCCTGGCGTTTGTTGCTGGCGGGGATATGGGGCTTGATTGCGTATACGGTCGTCAACGGCATCAGCGCGTTGATGGGTTCAGATAGCAGTGTGGTGCGCGCCGGCTGGGGCGGGTTTATCTACCTGGAACTACTGGACGCATCATTCAGCTTTGATGGCGTGCTGGGCGCTTTCGCGCTGACGCGCAATATCTTCCTGATTGCCATCGGTCTTGGCATTGGCGCCATGTTCGTGCGCAGTTTCACGCTGATGCTGGTGGACAAAGGCACGCTGTCCGAATTGCGCTACCTGGAGCACGGTGCGTTCTGGGCGATTGGTGCCCTGGCCGTCGTGATGTTGATTGCCCCGATTGCAGAAGTACCTGATGCAGCCACCGGCGGGATCGCTGCTGTTTTGATTATTCTGGCAGCACTGCATTCCTGGCATGCCAACCGGCGGGACCGCAAGGCTGGCGCCGCAAAGCCGTGAGGCAACGCGGCGCAACTGTCAGATTCTGATGCTGATGATCAGCCCTGCGCCATCAACGCCTGCACTTCTGCCATCGTCGGTGCATAGGCGCCGTGTTGGCGGCAAACCGTTGCCGCTGCTGCAGCAGCCGTATCAATATGCGTTTGCAATGGTGCATCGGGGTGGTTCAATACACTGGCAATCCACCCGCCCATGCTGGCATCGCCTGCACCGACGGTATCTGCCACCTCTACCTTGTACACCGGCCGGCTGGCTTCCCCGTGCGGGGTCAGTAGCGTCATGCCGTCGCCACCCTTGGTCAGCAATACCCAGGCATCGGGTGCCCAGGCCCGCAGAATATCCAGCGCGCCGTTGACGGTTTTACCGGGGAACAGGTGCTGCAGGTCTTCGTCAGAGACCTTGATGTAATCCGCCAGTTCGCTCATGCGTTGCAGTGTGGCGCGGTAGCCCGGGTCTTCCATCAGGTTGCGATAGTTGGGGTCAAAGCAGATGCGCTTGCCCAGAGCCTTGATCTGTTCTGCCGTGTTGACCAGCTTGCCGGCCAGCGGCTGGCGCACGAGGCTGATGCAACCAAAGTGGGCGATCTCCAGGTCGTTCATCCAGTTATGCGGAAACTGGTCGAAATCCAGATGTTGATCGGCACTGTCATTGCCAATAAAGAAGTAACGTGGCGGGTGCTTGGATGGCACCATGGCCAGGAATGGCGGCCGATCGACTTGCTGCATGAAACGCATGTCCAGCCCCGATTCGCGAGCCAGACGGACCAGATCATCGCCGAAATTATCTGCGCTGACCGAGCCCGCATACGTCGTGGCCAGCCCCAGGCGCGAGGAGACACGCGCCACGTTCCAGCAAGAGCCGCCTGGTACGGCACGCCACAGGCCATCGCCTTCTGAAATGAAGTCGGTCAGTGCTTCGCCAAATACGACAAATTTCGGATTCATTGCCTTTGTTCCAGAAAAATCGATGGGAATGGCCGGCGTGCGCCGGAAATGCTGAGCATTATCCCAGTGCGCGAGCATTTGCGGTGATCGGGTTTATACCGTAGCGTCTGGCAGTGTGCGCTGATGCAGTGCGTCGATGGGGGAGAGCATGGCCCCGAACGCATCGGCGGTGATGGGGCGGCTGAGCAAATAACCCTGTACCGAGTCGATACCGGCCAGTTCCAGGAACGCCAGTTGCTCTGGGGTCTCGACGCCTTCGGCCAGCACCTTCATGCCCAGTGTTTTCCCCAGGCCAATAATGGCCAGGACAATGGCTTCGTCATTCGGGTCAGTGGACAGATCCCGCACAAAACTCTGATCTACCTTGAGTTTGTCGAAGGCGAAACGCTTGAGGTAGGACAGGCTGGAGTACCCGGTACCAAAATCATCAATCGACAATTTGACGCCCAGCTTTTTGAGCCGGTGCAACGCCATTGTCACCTGCTCGCCTTCTTGCATGATGACCGACTCGGTGACCTCCAGCTCCAGGTATTGCGCGTCCAGACCGGCATCGGCCAGCGCCTCCGCGACGATTTCCGGCAGATTGGGCTGATGCAGTTGCAGCGGTGAAAGATTGACCGCAATGGTGATGGGCGGCAAGCCGGCCGCTTGCCAGCGACCCGCCTGGCGTACAGCGCTTTGCAAGACCCAGGTACCCAGTGCAACGATCATGCGTGAGTCTTCGGCAATCGGGATAAAGCGTGAGGGAGAAATCAACCCGTGCTCAGGATGTTGCCAACGGATCAGGGCTTCCGCGCCGATGATCTGATGATCCGGCAGGCTGACCTGTGGCTGGTAATGCAGCTTGAATTGTTCGTTGTGAAGCGCCATGCGCATGCTGCTTTCCAGTTGCAGGCGCTCGGATGCCCGCGCGTTCAGATCGGCGGTGAAGAACTGGAAATTATTGCGGCCATTGGCCTTGGCCTGATACATGGCGACATCGGCATTGCGTACCAGGACGTCCGGGCTTTCGGCATCGGTGGGATAGACGCTGATGCCGATGGAGGTTGAGGTCGCAAAGCTGCCGGCTTCCAGTTCAAACGGATCAGAAAACACGGCCAGAATGTGGGAGGCTACGTCGGTGACTTGTTCCGTGCTCTTTACATCTGTCAGTACCACCACAAATTCATCGCCGCCCAACCGCGCCAGGATGTCGGATCGCCGCACCGTACCGCGCAAGCGCTGCGCGACTTGCTTGAGCACCTCGTCACCTGCAGCGTGCCCCAGCGAATCATTCACCGTTTTGAAACGAT
Source organism: Silvimonas amylolytica (assembly GCF_014645555.1). Taxonomy (GTDB): domain Bacteria; phylum Pseudomonadota; class Gammaproteobacteria; order Burkholderiales; family Chitinibacteraceae; genus Silvimonas; species Silvimonas amylolytica. The sequence goes on from NZ_BMLY01000004.1 coordinate 52,667, forward strand.
CCAGATCAAGGAACAAGACGGCCAGCAGGTGTCCGCGGCGCTCTGCCGAGGCAATCGAAAGCCGGAGTTCGTCACGCAACAGATTGCGGTTGGCAAGACGTGTCACCGGATCAAAATTGGCCAGTTCAGTAATGCGGTCTTGTGCCTGTTTGCGTTCGGTGATGTCCGTGACCGTTCCGATCAGCCGCGTAGGGCTGCCACTTTCGTCGTGTTCGACCAAGCGGCCGCGGCATTGGAACCAGTGGTACTGGCCGTGGCGTGTGCGGCGACGGTATTCGATGGCAAATTGCGCAGCGGCACCATTGTAATAACTGCGCAGTGCGTCGAGCACGTCTTCGCGGTCATCCGGATGGAGCTGGTTTTTCCATTTCTCGAACGTTTCGATCATCTCGCCGGGTTCGTAGCCCAGTAGACGGTCGTATTCCGGGCTGGTTACGGCAGGTGTGCGGCCATCAAGTGGCATGTCAAACAGGCCGGTCGCGGAGGCTTCCAGCGCAAGGCGCAATTGCTGCTCGCTGCGCACAATGGCCTGTTCGGCCAGGCGTCGCTCCGAGATATCCCGCACGACGGCACAGTTGTATTCCTCGCCTTTGAAGACGATGTAATTGGAATACACCTCGATCGGGAACACCTGACCCGTGCGGGTGCGCAGCATGCTTTCTTCCACCAGATGCTTATGGCGTGACAGGCGTTCCCAGAATTTGGGCCAGACATCACCGCGAATGGCCGGGTTAATGTCAGACAACCGCATATTGCGCAGCGTCTGTTCTGTATAACCCAGTCGCTGGCAGGCAATGGTGTTCACGTAACAGATGCGCCCATTGCGATCCAGCCAGACAGCCATGTCGGCACCGCGCTCCACGGCGGCTTTGGTCAGGTAGAGATCAAACTCGGCTTTTTCCAGTCGAGTGAGTTGGCGAAGTACATAAAACAACAACAGTGCACCGGCGGCGATCATCAGCAACACGATCAGACCATTGACCAGAATGGAGCGCTGCCAGGCGGTTAGCACGGTTTGCTGATTCATGCCTACGGCAACACCCAGCGGCCACTTGTCGACACGCTGCCAGCCGTAAATCAATGTCTGGTGATCAACCGGGCTGGTCTCCGTCATGGTGCCACCCGTACCGTGGCTGAAGACCTGATCGAAAAACCGCATGAATGAGATATCGCGCCCGATCTCCGCCTCATTGCGTGGATAGCGCAGCAGCAAAATGCCATCGTTACGGAACAGGCGGATCGTCAGGTGGCTGGTTTGTTCGTTCTGATAAAAACGGTAGAAAAGGTCCGGGCTCAGCGCAGCGACAATCACGGCGGCCGTGACGCCATGCGCGCCTTCCAGATTGCCGACCAGGGGCACCACATTTTGATCGCTGGCCGGATCGGGCTGTTGTTCGGCCACATACCAGGGTAGGCCGGGTTGCACGCTAACCAGCCGGAAATACCGCATTTGTGACACGTTGCGCGGCGGCACGGCCGGCATGGCAGAGGAAGCCAGCAAGTCACCGTTGGGTGCAATCAGGGTCAGGCTGGTAACTTGCGGGAAACGGGAGGCGACGCGCTTGAGTTCATTGTGCAGACAGCTTTGATCGTTGCTGCTCAGGCATGCCTTGATTTGTGGCGTGTCGCGAACCATTTGCAGCGACTCGGCCGCCGCATCGGCAGTGCGCCCGACGTGTTCTTCCAGTGCGCGGGCAAGCGTCAGCATCTGTTGCTGTGCGGCACCGATCCGGTCCAGATAACTCTGGTAAATGGACCAGCCGATGACACAAAGTGTCAGCAACAGAACGAGTAAAAACAAAGAAATCAGGATGCGCCTGATTTGACCAAATGATTGGCCCGCATCCTGCTCTTGCGAAGTTTTGGGCCGCTGCACCAGCAAAATTCTCAAAAACAAGGATGCTCATTTTTGAGTCAATTGCTGTCAGTTGGCAACGCGAAGTCGGATGGAAGAGACACTTCTGACGACCGTTTAGGCCTTTACCTGACAGAAGCCGATTAACGGGCGATGACCGCTTGCAGATTGTGTTCGCCTGTCAGCTTCTCAGCGGCAGCCAGGGCTGTGGCGCGATCCGGATAGGGTCCAAGACGCACCCGGTGGATGCTCCCGGCAGACTGGATATTGAGCCTGGCGATGTCACCATCCAGATCACGCGCCCAGTGATCGCGGAAATTCTCTGCATTGGCGCGGGAGCCAAATGCGCCCAGTTGCAAGTACACGCCGGCTGCCGTCATGGTGACGGGCACCGGTTGCGGTTTCTCTACCTGCATTGGGGCTGGCGCGGGTAAAGGCAGGCTGGTGGCGACCGGCGCTGCATCAGCCAGCGGAGTGGTGACCACTGCGGCTGCAGCTGGCGCAGCGGCCAGTTGCGGCATATCACTGGGAACAGGCTCGCCTGGCGTCAGGCTTTCGACCACGACATCGGTGCTGCCATTCATGGCATAACCCAGACGGCATGCGGCCAGGAATGACAGATCCATCACCCGGCCTTTCTTGAACGGGCCGCGATCATTTACCCGTACCACCACGCTGCGGCCATTTTTCAGGTTGGTGACCCGCGCGTAGCTGGGAATCGGCAGGATGGGGGAGGCGGCGGTCATGGTGTACATGTCGTAGACCTCACCGCTGGATGTTTTCTGGCCGTGAAATTTGCGGCCGTACCAGGACGCAATTCCCTGTTGTTTGAGTCCGCCGGGCGCTTTTAACGGCGTAAAACTCTGCCCCAGCACGGTATACGGGTTATTGGCGAAGCGATTCAGCGCTTCGGCGCGCGGGACAGGCTCGGGGACATAATCCACCCAGGCGGGCAAGGTCTCATGGGGACCATCGTCCAGATAAAACTGGCCAGAACCTGGCGCGCCGGCCGTATAGGCGCAATGGTAGGGCGAGGCGGTGCTGGATAGCTGCGCTGGCGCTGCTTCAGTCGATTGCGGCAGATTGCCGCCCGTACCCTGAACCGGGGCTGGCGAACGCGGTGCGGTGCTACATGCGGCCAGCACAGCCGCAGTGGCGGCCAGTGTGATGCGTTTAAGCCAGGTAAGGGTATTCGGGGTAAAGCGCACGCCAGACTCCAGATATTCGTGTTGTATGCGGGCCTGTCGATCAGGCTTTCATGAGCTTGCGATCTTTGCCGACGCTCATCAGGATGCCGAACGCAGCCATCAAGGACACCATCGACGTGCCGCCGTAAGAAACCAGCGGCAACGGCACACCCACCACGGGCAGAATGCCGGATACCATGCCCATGTTCACAAAGGCATAAGTAAAGAAAGTCAGGGTTAGTGCGCCGGCGAGCAAACGGCCAAACAGCGTGGCGGCGTTGTTGGCGATCGTCAGGCCGCGAATGATCAGCATCAGGTACAGCAGCACCAGCACCACATTGCCCGCAAGGCCGAACTCTTCGCCGAACACGGCAAAGATAAAGTCAGTGGTCCGTTCAGGAATAAAGTCCAGGTGCGTCTGCGTGCCATTGAGCCAACCCTTGCCCAACAGACCACCCGACCCAATCGCAATCGTGCCCTGGATGATGTGATAGCCAGCACCCAGCGGATCTTGCATCGGGTCCAGCATGGTTGCCACGCGCTGGCACTGGTATTCCCGCAAGATGTGTATGCACAGATTCCAGTGTGTCACCACATAAGCCAGCCCACCGCCGGCCATGACCATCAGGCCAATCAGTTTCCAGGACAGACCCGCGAAAAACAACACGTAAAAACCGGCCGCTGCGATCAGCAAGCTGGTGCCCAGGTCGGGCTGCTTCATGATCAGGCCCACCGGAATCACCATCAGAATCGCGGCGACGATGAAGTGCTTCCAGTTGAGCGTGGCTTCAAAGTGATGGAAGTACCAGGCCAGCATCAGTGGCAACGCCAGTTTCATCAGTTCGGATGGCTGGATTTTGGTCACGCCAATATTGAGCCAGCGCTTGGCCCCGTGACTGCTTGAGCCAACCAGGGCCACTGCAATCAGCAGTAACACGCCAATGACATACATGGGTAACGCCAGCCGCATCAAGACTTGCAGCGGCATGCTGGCCAGCACCCACATTACACATAGCGCCACGCCCAGAAAGGTGAACTTGTCGCTGATCTTGTCCATATCCTGATTGGATGCCGAATACAGCACGATGCAGGACAAGAGGAATACCAGAAACGTGAACAGCAAGAGCCAGGGGTCGATCGGGCGGGTAAAGCGCCGCAGGAAATCCTTAATCACTATCACTGCTCTCCACGTCCGACGCTGCCTGCGCCGGTTGCTTGCCGGTCAGGTAGTAGTCCAGCACCTGGCGGGCGATCGGCGCTGCCGCTGCTGCACCCCAGCCCCCGTTTTCTACCAGCACGGCCAGTGCAATCTTCGGATGATCGGCCGGTGCATAGGCAATAAACCAGGCATGATCGCGCAGGTGTGCCTTGGTGCCACTTTCTGAATACTTGCTGCCCTTCAAGCTGAAGACCTGGGCCGTACCTGTTTTACCGGCCGCCGTGTAGGCCGCACCCGCAAAGGCTTTGGCGCCTGTACCTTCCTTGATTACGCCTTCCATGGCGTGCTGGACGACCGCGATATTGGCCGGTTTCCACGGCAGTACGCGCTCTGGCTTGGGCTCGACCACCGTCTTGTTCCCGTTGGTACCATCGACAATGTACTGTACCAGGTGTGGGTGGAACATGACACCGGAATTGGCAATGGCGGCCGTAGCGTGGGCCATTTGCAGCGGGGTATAGGCGTTGTAACCCTGGCCAATACCGATAGAGACCGTTTCACCGGCGTACCATTTTTGTGTGGCTGGCGTGCGGAACCGCTTGCGCTTCCACTCTTGCGAAGGCAATACGCCGCTCTGTTCACCATCAATATCGATGCCAGTCGGGCTACCAAAATCCAGCGTGCCCATGAATCGGGAGATCGCATCAATCCCCATGGTGTTGGCCAGCGAGTAGTAATACACGTCGCAAGAAACCACGATGGATTTGTACATATCTACCGCGCCGTGACCACCCACTTTATCGTCACGGAAGGCGTGGCCGCCAAAATTGAACACACCGGTATCGTTGATCACCGCGCCAGCAGAGCGGTAATTGCCTTCCAGTGCGCCCAGCGCCATGAACGGCTTGAAGGTCGAGCCTGGCGGATAGGTGCCACGTAACGCGCGGTTGTTCAGTGGTTTGTCCGGATCGGTATTGAGGTCATTCCAGCTTTGCGGATCAATCCCGTCCACAAACAAATTAGGATCAAACCCGGGCTTGGACACGAATGCCAGTACGCCGCCGTTTTGCGGGTCGATCGCCACCAGCGCGCCCTTGCGGTCACCAAAGGCATCTTCGGCAATTTGCTGAAGCTTGATGTCCACCGATAACACGAGGTTCTTGCCCGGTGTCGGTGGTGTGCGCTTGAGCGTGCGAATGGCGCGGCCGCCGGCGTCGATCTCGACTTCTTCAAAACCAGTTACGCCATGCAGGTCGCTCTCGTAGCTCTGTTCAACGCCCACCTTGCCGATGTGATCGGTGCCGCGGTAGTTGGGCAAGTCGCCGGAGTCATCCAGATCTTGCAGGTCTTTATCGTTGATCCGGCCGATATAGCCGATCAGGTGTGAGGCCACCTTGCCCAGCGGGTATTGGCGGAACAACCGGGCTTTGACTTCAACGCCAGGGAACTGGTAACTGTTGGCGGCAAAGCGCGCCACTTCTTCATCCGTCAGGCGGGTCTTGATCGGTAGCGACTCAAAATCCTTGGTGTCTTCCATCAGCTTTTTAAAGCGACGGCGATCCTTGGCTGTGATGTCGATGATGGTTGCCAGCCGGTTGATACAGTCTTCCAGCGGCCCAGCCTTGGACGGTGTGATTTCCAGCGTGTACGCAGAAAAATTGTGTGCCAGCACCACGCCATTGCGGTCATAAATGACACCACGCGGCGGTACGATGGGCACGAGGGAAATGCGGTTTTGCTCTGCCAGCGTCTGGTAGCGGCCGTGTTGGGCCACCTGTAACCAGGAAAAACGCGCGATCAGAATGCCAAACAGAACCAGGACAAACAGCGCCGCAGCGGCGAGGCGGAGCTGGAACGCATAGCGCTCCGCCAGCTGGTTCTTGATCTCGCTACGATTCATATTTCGATTCAGACTTCGGTTTGCGCTGGTACATCAGCAACAAATTGGAAAGCGGCGTCCAGATCAGCGCAGACAGGAAGCAGCCGGCAAAATAACCCCAACCCACAAACGGGCTGCCCAGCGCCAGCCGGATCAACACCATCAAGAGCTGGGAAAGCAGCAAAAAGCCCAGCGCCACAAACGCCTGCTGCCAGAACGGGAACACGTTGAGCTGACGCTGGCGGGCCAGCGTCAGGTAGGCAATCACGCTATAGGCAAACGCATGTTGCCCCAGCACGTTGCCATCTCCCACATCCATCAGAATGCCCAGCACAAACGCCCAGCCCACACCCACGCGGCGCGGCTGGTTCAGTGTCCAGTACACGATGAAGAGGGCGACAAAGTCAGGTGTGAAGTTGGCCAGCCCAACTTGCCATGGCAAGAGGTTGACCACCAGCGCCAACATGAAGGTAAAGAAAATGAGCGTACCGCGAACTGGCCGCAACAACTGGCTGGATACCGGCATTAGCGTCCCCGTTTCTTTTTGTTGGTTTCTGGCGCGGTTTGCGGCTCGGCCGGGTAGGGCGCCAACGGTCGCGGCGGCTCCAGCACCAGCAAGAAGCGGTGCTGATCCACCTGTGCGACCGGGGCACACACAATGTGGGCGAACGCGCTGCTGGAGGAGCGATCAACCCGTTGTACCCTGGCGACGGGCAAGCCAGCGGGGTAAATGCCATCGATGCCAGAGGTCACCAGGACGTCGCCATTCTGGATATCCACATTAGGTGCCATATTGCGCACTTCCAGCGGTTGATTGCGACCCATGCCATAGACCACGGCACGCAACTGATTACGCTGAACCATGACCGGCACCATTTGATCCCGATCGCTGATCAAGCGCACTTCAGACGTCAGGGGCTGTACGCGGATGACCTGACCGATGACACCGATGGTGTCGATCACGGCCTGTCCTGGCAGGATGCCTGCGGCCTGGCCGCGGTCAACGATCAGCTTGGCGGTGAATGGATCGCGCCCGTTGTACAGCACTTCAACCAGTTGGGATGGATTGCCAAAAGACGACTGGCGTTCAGTCAGTTGCCGCAGATGTGCGTTTTCGGCTTCCAGCGCATGCATCTTCATGGCCTGGGCCTGGGCGACCAACTGGGCATCGTTCAGCTTGCGGTTTTCAGCCAGCAGATCGGCCTGACGGGAGAGGAAATTGCTGGCATTGCGAGCAGCCTCAAAAGGCGTAGTCGCCAGCCATTGCAAGGGGTAGAGCACCACGGAAACCTCTTCGCGCACCTTGCCCAGCATCTGGAAGCGGGCATCAGCCACCACCAGCGAGAGCGAGAGTGCCGAAAAGATCAAAAGCCGCGTCAGCGGCTTTGGGCCTTGCTTGAAAAAGGCAGGTTGAGTTGCTTGCATCGTGTCGCCGTTGCGACGAGAACCAACAAGCAGGCCGATTGCTTATGCTACCGGCCCGCTGCTTTTCCCGGGGTGAGAAACAGTAATCCTGCGTCTGTCAGTCGTTGGTGAAAATCACCACGCCGCCCTTGTCGAGCTTTTCCAGCGCCTTGCCGGAACCGCGCACCACGCAGGTCAACGGATCTTCAGCCACGATGACCGGCAGACCGGTTTCTTCCATCAGCAAACGGTCCAGATCACGCAAAAGCGCGCCACCACCGGTCAGCACCATGCCCTTTTCGGCAATGTCGGCGCCCAGTTCCGGCGGGGTTTGTTCCAGCGCTTGCTTCACGGCGGAAACGATCTGGTTCAAAGGTTCAGTCAGGGCTTCCAGAATCTCGTTGGAAGAAATGGTGAACGAACGCGGGATACCTTCCGCGAGGTTACGACCCTTCACTTCCATTTCACGCACTTCAGCACCCGGGAAAGCGGAGCCGATGCGTTTCTTGATTTCTTCAGCGGTGGTTTCACCAATCAACATGCCGTAATTGCGACGGATGTAGTTGATGATGGCTTCGTCAAATTTGTCGCCACCTACACGCACGCTGCTGGCATAAACGATACCGCCCAGCGAGATCACGCCCACTTCGGTGGTGCCGCCACCAATATCCACCACCATCGAGCCGGTGGCTTCTTCAACTGGCAGATCAGCACCAATGGCGGCAGCCATCGGCTCTTCAATCAGCTCAACCTTGCGTGCACCGGCACCCAGGGCAGATTCACGGATGGCGCGGCGTTCCACCTGGGTAGAACCGCAGGGAACGCAGATCACGATCCGGGGTGGGCTGGAGAACAAACGGCTCGGGTTCACCTTTTTGATGAACTGCTTGAGCATTTGCTCAGTAATGGTGAAGTCGGCGATCACGCCGTCTTTCATCGGACGAATGGCAGTAATGCTGCCAGGCGTACGGCCAAGCATTTTCTTGGCTTCTGCACCAACGGCCAGAATGGTTTTCTTGCCGGACGGGCCGCCTTCTTGCTGAATGGCGACGACCGAAGGTTCATCCAGCACAATGCCTTTGCCCTGCATGTAGATCAGGGTGTTCGCGGTGCCAAGGTCGATGGCGATATCGTTGGCAAAATAGCCGGAGAGGAGGCCAAACATCGTGTGCTCTCAATCAATAATCGGGTCGGGTAAGAAAAGGGTGCCTGCCCTTGTGGCAGACAACCGCGAATTTTTATGCGTTTCCGGCATGTTTCACCGGCAAAAGTTCCGGATTTCTACGTAAAACCTGCCGTCAACATCACGTTTGCGGGCGTTTTCCATGCCGCTGTCAAGTGGCGTTTTCGCAAGGCCCGCACGCTTCGGTGAATCAAGGGCGGTATGATACCCTATCCCGTTGATGTTAATGAAGGCTAATACCATGTCCCTTTCGCTGGATGACGTAAGGCGCATCGCCCGGCTGGCGCGCGTGGCCGTGACGGATGACGAGGCGCAGGCAACGCAGACGCAGCTTAACCGTATCCTCGGGCTGATCGAAGAGATGCGCGCCATAGATACGAGCGGTATCGAACCCATGGCCCATGCCCAGGACGTTCATCTGCGCCTGAGAGAAGATGTGGTGACCGCAACGGACCGCCGGGAGGCGTTCCAGAGCGTGGCGCCCGAAAAGGAAAACGGCCTCTATCTGGTTCCAAAGGTGATTGAATGAGCGTCGATCGCGTAGCGCAGCATTTCAACGAAGCCGCGCAGGTGCTGGCCAAAGTGAGTGCAGACCAGCAATTGCTGGCCGCCATTGATGCTGCTGGCAGCTTGCTGGTCGAGACCTTCAAGGCTGGCAACAAGGTGATTTCTTGCGGCAATGGTGGCTCGCACTGCGATTCCATGCATTTCGCCGAAGAATTGTCCGGTCGTTACCGGGGTGACCGTCCTGCGCTGCCTGCCATGGCGGTGGCTGATCCGTCGCACATTACCTGCGTGGCGAATGATTACGGCTTCAATGAAATCTACTCACGTTATGTCGCGGCATTCGGCAAGGCAGGCGATGTGCTCGTTGGCATTACTACCAGCGGTAATTCGGCCAACGTTATCCGTGCCGTGGAAGAAGCCAAAGCGCGCGGGATGAAGACCATCCTCTTGATGGGTAAGGATGGCGGCAAGCTCAAAGGTGTGGCTGATGTCGAGATCATCGTGCCGCATTTCGGGTTTGCAGATCGCATCCAGGAAATCCACATCAAAGTGATCCATACACTGATCGACCTCGTTGAGGTTGGTATGGGTTACGCTGATTGAACGCAGTCCATCGGAGGGCACTGATTTTGTGGCTTCCAGAGGCTTCAATCCTGACGTTCAAGTGGTTGGATTTTCAGATTTCTCCGGGGTCGTTTGCATAAAAACGGCCATGGTTGCCGATTGATTCCAGAGTTCGTTCACAGGAACAACGACAAATGGTTGAAAAAAGTATCAAACAACTGGCTGCAGCACTGACAGCCGGTGAGTTTTCTGCGGTCGAACTGGCCAGCGAATACCTCCAGCGTGCCAAAGCACATAATGGTGTTCTGAACGCCTTCATCACCATCGATGAAGATAAAACGCTGCTTGAAGCCAGGGCTGCGGATGCGCTGCGTGCGGCAGGCAACGCCGGCCCGCTGACGGGTATCCCGCTGGCGCACAAGGACATCTTCTGTCAGGAAGGCTGGCGCACCACGTGTGGCTCGAAAATGCTCGAGAGCTTCATTGCCCCGTATTCGGCGCATGTGGTTGAGCAATGCCGCAAGGCCGGGCTGGTGACGTTGGGTCGCACCAATATGGATGAGTTCGCCATGGGCTCTTCCAACGAGAACAGTTTTTACGGTGCCGTGAAAAACCCGTGGGACAAGCTGGCTGTGCCGGGTGGCTCGTCAGGTGGCTCTGCTGCTGCAGTTGCAGCCCGTCTGGCCCCGATTGCAACCGCCACCGATACCGGCGGTTCCATTCGTCAGCCCGCAGCATTCTGCGGTGTCACCGGGATCAAGCCGACCTACGGCGTCGTCAGCCGTTTTGGCATGATCGCCTATGCCAGCTCGCTGGATCAGGGCGGCCCGATCGGCAAGAGCGCAGAAGATTGCGCCTTGTTGCTCAATGTCATGGCCGGGTTTGATGAACGCGATGCCACCAGCCTGCAGCGGGACAAAGAAGACTACACCCGTGATCTGAATCAGCCGCTCAAGGGCCTGAAGATCGGTCTGCCCAAGGAGTATTTTGCCGAAGGACTGAATGCAGAAGTGGCCAGTGCCATTGACGCCGCCATCGCTGAGTACAAAAAACTGGGCGCACAAGTGGTCGAAATCAGCCTGCCGAACACGCGCGTGGCCATTCCGTCCTACTACGTGATCGCTCCGGCCGAAGCATCCAGTAACCTGAGCCGCTTTGACGGCGTGCGTTATGGCCACCGTGCGGCCGAATACAGCGGTCTTGCCGACATGTACGAAAAGACTCGCGCGCAAGGTTTTGGCTGGGAAGTCAAACGCCGTATTTTGACCGGCACCTACGTACTGAGCCACGGTTACTACGACGCCTACTACCTGCAAGCGCAGAAAGTGCGTCGTCTGCTCGCTGAAGATTTTCAGCGTGGTCTGGCGCAATGCGACGTCATCGCCGCACCGGTCGCTCCGACCGCGGCCTGGAACATTGGCGAAAAGAACGATGACCCGGTGGCGATGTATCTGGAAGACATCTACACCCTGGGCGTGAACCTGGCCGGATTGCCGGGTCTATCCCACCCTGTAGGGTTTGCGAAGAATGGTCGCCCGATCGGCATGCAACTGATTGGCAACTACTTTGCCGAAGCAAAGCTGTTGAATGCCGCGCATCAGTTCCAGCAAGTCACTGACTGGCATACCCGCGCGCCGGAACTGTAAACGCATGACGAGCCGGATTGCCCTGTTTGAAGCCATGACGCAAAGCGCCTGGCCTGCTTTGTCGACCGAAGTGTTCGACGGCTGGCTGCTGCGCTTTGCCAACGGCTACACCAAACGGGCCAATTCGGTCACACCGCTCTACGCCGGTGCGCTGGCGGATGCCGACAAACTGGAATACTGCGAACGCCGTTTTGCCGAGGCCGGTTTGCCCGGCATCTTCAAGCTGACGCAGGAACATGCCGCACTGGATGCGACGCTGGCTCAACGCGGTTATGCCCAGATAGATATCTCCAGCGTGCAGACGTGCGATCTGACTGCGCAAACACCGGCGCACGATACCGCGGTCACTTTGCAAGCCAATGCTGACACCGCATGGATCGATGCCTTTGCCCGTTTGAGTAATCTGAGCGCATCGCAGCGACATGCCGCCGAACGCATGCTGGCGCAATACGCGGCCCCGACAACCTTTGGCGTGCTGGAGCACATGGGTGAAGTCGTCGCCTGTGGCTTTGCCGTGCGCCAGCATGACTATGTCCTGCTGTTTGATATTTGTACCGACCCGGCGTATCGCCGCCAGGGTTTTGGTCGGCGCCTGGTTACCAGTCTGCTGGCCTGGGGCAAAGAACGCGGTGCGACGCAAGGTTTGTTGCAAGTCGTGGCCAGCAATGAAGCGGCAGTCCAGCTATATGCGGGCTTTGGTTTTGTTGAGCAATATTGTTACTGGTACCGTCACCGCCACTGCGCGTGATGGTTCTGACCGGATGAACTAGAGAGACTGACCATGAAATGGGAAGTGGTAATCGGGCTGGAAGTACATACCCAGCTCACAACGCAATCCAAGATTTTCTCCCCGGCCAGCACGGCGTTTGGTGCTGCGCCAAACACGCACACGGCTGAGGTCGACATCGCCCTGCCGGGGGCGCTCCCGGTGATGAACAAGGCGGTAGTCGAAAAGGCTATCCAGTTTGGTTTGTCGATTGGCGCCAAGGTCAATCGCCGCTCGGTATTCGCGCGCAAAAACTACTTCTATCCTGATCTGCCCAAGGGCTACCAGATCAGCCAGTTTGAGCTGCCGGTTGTTGAAGGCGGTGCGATCACCATCAACGTGGATGGCGTTGAAAAAGTCATCAACCTGACCCGTGCTCACCTGGAAGAAGATGCCGGTAAATCTGTGCATGAAGACTTCCACGGCCAGAGCGGTATTGACCTGAACCGCGCCGGCACGCCGCTGCTGGAAATTGTGTCTGAGCCAGAGATGCGCTCTGCAGCAGAAGCCGTGGCCTATGCCAAGGCACTGTATAGCCTCGTGACCTGGATTGGCATCTGCGACGGCAATATGCAGGAAGGCAGCTTCCGTTGTGATGTGAACGTGTCGGTACGTCCGGAAGGTCAGAAAGAGTTTGGCACCCGCCGCGAAATCAAGAACCTGAACAGCTTCAAGTTCATTGAGCAAGCGGTGAAGGCCGAAGTGCAATGGCAGATCGAGACCATTGAAGACGGCGGCAAGATCCAGCAGGCCACTGTGCTGTTCGACCCGGATACCGGTGAGACCCGCATGATGCGCACCAAGGAAGATGCGCACGATTACCGCTATTTCCCCGATCCTGACCTGCCGCCGCTGGTGATCAGCGAGGAGTGGATCAGTCGCGTGCAGAACGAACTGCCGGAACTGCCGGCCGCCATGCGTGCACGTTTTGAGACCCAGTACGGCATTCCAGCCTATGACGCGGCCACGTTGACCGCGAGCAAGGACATGGCCGCGTTCTACGAAGCCACGGTGGCCGCTGGTGCGGATGCCAAACTGGCTTCCAACTGGATCATGGGCGACATCAGCGCCACGCTGAACCGCGAAGAAAAAGACATCGCCCAAAGCCCGGTATCCGCGCAAGCGCTGGCTGGCTTGATCAAGCGTGTGTCTGACAACACCATCAACAACAAGACCGCCAAAGACGTGCTCAAGAAGATGTGGGAATCGGGCGATGCCGCCGACACCATCATCGAACGTGAAGGCCTCAAACAAGAGACCGACACGGGCGCACTGGAAGCAATTGTGGATGAAGTAATCGCCAACAATGCCAAGTCGGTTGAAGAGTACAAAGCCGGCAAGGAAAAGGCGCTGAACGCGTTGGTGGGTCAGTGCATGAAAGCCAGCAAAGGCAAGGGCAACCCGGGTGTGCTGACGGAATTGCTCAAGCAGAAGCTGGCTTGATCAACTGATCTTGCGATTGCGATTGAAACAAAAAACGCCGGTGTTGAACCGGCGTTTTTATTTTATGGGCGTTGATTGCCAGTACCGCAGCGGTCACGCCTCCCCGCCACGCCTGCCGCTAGGCATAATATGAAACAGAAGGCCCCACCAGGGCGGAGATGCCGGGACGGGTATGGAGAGCCCTTCATGCTCGCCCCGCTCTGTGTCTCCCGCATCAAAGGCCTGGCGCCCAAAATCACCCGGCCACATTAACGGGCCGATGTCCTCATCAGACCGGGTAAACGAGTACCAATTTGCCTGTCCCAGAAAACGGCCGGTTGACTGCTCGTACAGTCGGGCATACATGACGTTGCCCACAAAAAGGTGCTGCCAGAAGACGTAGGGTGTCAAGGTCAGCGGCTCGAACATCTCTACCCGGTATTTGCCGTCCGGACTTACCACACTGCGCTCCGGGATGCGCACCCCGGACAACGCCGGCAGAATGCTCCAGAGGGTCAGGGCGAGGACAGTTGCCGCCAGAATGGCCAGCTTTTGTTCCGCCCGCTTGCCGCGCATAAGCCGGCGCAAAAGCAGGTAAGCGCCCCATAGAGACGGGAGCACGAAGAATACGACTAAAAAGCCGACCAACAGAATGTTAAAGAAGCCGGACAAGGTTCCCATGCTAGGCCAGCGGGATCACGCGAACGTTTGCAGGTGGGTCCATCCAGTACACGTTAGAGAACACACGAAAATCACCGCGGTATGGTGCTTGTCCTGTCAGCGCCAATAGCCCGGATTGAATACCGGCACAAAACCGGGATACATTCCAACCCGACCACGACGCAGCGCTACCAGTATGCGGAGGGCGAAGTGCGGCATCGGTAGGCCAGTGAAACGATGAACCTGAACTGGTTACAGGCTGATGCCGGTTGTTTGTTGCGACATCAAAAGGACGTCCCCACCACGGCGCAGTAGTCGGAACCGGAACGGTCAGCCCCTCATGGCGGCCCCGCTCTGGGTCTCCCATACTGAAAGCAGTGCTTCCGTATTCTCCCGGCCAGAATTCCGGACCAATAGCATCGCAACGGGTAAACGATAGCCAGTTGGACTGCCCCAAAAATCGGCCGGTCGAATTTGCATAGAGGCGGGCAAACATGACGCATGACTGGTCTAGTTGCTGCCACAAGGCATATGGGGCTATTCCGGTTGGAGAGTAATACACGACGCGATACTGGCCATCGGGACTAACACCTTCTCTTAGTTGGGAACCCAACAAAGCAGGCGTGAAACTCCAGATCACTATCAGCACTGCAAGGAGGGTAGCGATGCTGGTCCGCTGCCGCCAGTTGCGACCCCGGAAAAGCCGACAAAGCAAACGCCAGGACGCCCATGCCCCTAGCGGCATCAGTAGCAAGGTGAGTATTCCGGCGATCATGCCGTAGAACAACCAGCCTAAATGTGGCATAGCACTCTCCGTCCCCCGCGTCAGAGGGTCAGGATGGCCATGTGGGGAGGCGGGGCGAACCATTTCACGTCGGAATAGACCAGAAAATCCCCTCCGGAGTGGTGTTTGTCCTGCCAACGCCGAAAGTCAATATTGAACACGGGAACGAAACCTGGAAAGGCATCCCCGACCACGCTCCAGCTCTCATTCATTGCCGCCATATAAGACACCATTTCATATTTGGACAAACACCGGTCACGACTCCAGATGCCAAGGGGCTCTGGCTTATGGAACGGGGTGGCAATCTTACCGAGTACCAGCTTTGCATCTGTGAAATCATAGGTGTCCCGGATATAGACACCCAGCTTTTCCACGTAGAAAAAAGCGCCTTTCGATTGGCCCACTACCGCTAATTTCAAAATGGCCGTACCGATCGCACCATATAGATCGTCAATCGTGTCCATGCGGGCACCAAAGCCGCAATATTGAATCTGACAGGTAGCATCCAGTTCACGTGCCGAGCCCCCGATTCGACCAAGTCGGCAGTCTGCGCCAGGCTTCCATCCCATGACCTGAAGATGGCGCCGTAAAATATTCACGCTATTGGATGTAATGGCCTGCTCAATCAGCCTGGTCAGCGCTGCTTGCACCCGCGGATAAGCGAGTGCCCAATCCATTTTGACCGTTTGGTCGTCATACAACGCGGTATCCAGCTTTCGCGCGTCCAGATGCGACAGTCGGGCTTTTTCAGCTTCTGACATCACATACTGTGGGTTGGCAAACCAGCGCCGCATCATTCTGGCGGAGATTGGCCAGTCCATCTTGTCCATGGCACCAGGAATTTCATCCAGCTCCAAAGGTTTGAATGAGACGACTGTGCCCTGAGGATTGGAAATGAGAGTCAGCGTAGACGTAGCGATGGACATCAACGAACTCCAATGCGCGTTTGCACCAGCTTGAGCAGCATGCCCTGGCTGGCCACACTGTTTGTAAGCAGCGCGGTTTTGCCATCGTTACCAGTCTGGCCAGCAATGGTTTCGCCGGCATGCTGGATGACGTAGGCCATGCTTTCGACTGGTTCACCCGTTACCGCATGGTGTACACAGAAGTGGGTATCAAATTGGACCAAACTGGCAACGGACTGGGCGGTGGATGGGGCCGCGTGAGATTCCGCCGGCGCCATCTGGAACATCTCTGTCTGGCTGTTCAGGAGTACGGGTTTGCGCTCGCACTTGCATAACACGATATCGCCGGAGAGCGCTTCCATCACGCCATCAAAAATGCCGGGGATGCGTGGGCCGACGCAAAGGATGCGGCCGACAGAACCACATTTGGGACAGGTCACGCTGTCCCCTTCCCCTGCCATCATCCGGTTGCCAATGATCGCGTTGAGGCTGGCACCGATGACGTACCCGCCAGACGTGGTTAAATCGCCCTGGACGATATTGAAACGGATCATGTCTGAGGTTCCGAACGGAATGCCTGGTCAAACAGACCGGCCGGGAAAGGGTGACCGGCGCGCAGGGTCAAGCAAAGCTTTTGCTGAAGGGAGGAGATGATGGCATCACCATTGTCTGCTCGACTGCCGATGAGCGCGACCGGGCTGCCACCGAATATGAACATACTGCTGCCGGCACCTTCAATAACCCTGGCAACCCGACCGTCTGAACAGCTGATTTGATCACCGACTGCAGCCACGCGGTGACCATCAACCGTCAGGCTGCTGTTGGCGGTGGTGACTACGCCGCCAGCCCGCGTTCTCGCGCCCAACGTGGCCACGCAAATCTGCGCAATGACCGGGAGGGCATCAATACGGGCTTTTTCTACCAGGGTTGCTCTTGCCACTTCTGGCAAGTGGTCATGCTGGATGTCAGACATCATGTACCTACCATCTGGAGAAGAGGGCTTAAAAAATTACCCCTGGCTTCAGGACGGGGATACAGAAATACTGCCTTCACAAAG
Source organism: Silvimonas amylolytica (assembly GCF_014645555.1). GTDB lineage: Bacteria > Pseudomonadota > Gammaproteobacteria > Burkholderiales > Chitinibacteraceae > Silvimonas > Silvimonas amylolytica. The sequence continues at coordinate 69,645 of NZ_BMLY01000004.1, forward strand.
TCGGAGATGACCGATTGATCGCTGCGCCGATTAGCCAAAGTGCTTGTTCTCGTATACGGCACTGGCTCGTCATTCCGGCCTTTAGCCGGAATCAGGTCTGGCTACCGCACGCAGGTCTTGCTGGTCGAAGCAATGGTGTAGCGCAATGGCGTCGTCAAACGGCAATCCGGAGACGGCATGCAAGCCACCATGATGGTATGGATTGAGCGGGTGGACCAGCGCGTCACCCCGGATTCGTGCCCCGGTGGCGTCTATTCGCGTGACGGGGCTTAAATAAAAAACGCCGGTATAAACCGGCGTTTTATTGGGTACTTGCAATAAGGATCGACTGCGACTTGCGCTCCAGAGCTGCACCGCGCTTTGCAGCTCAATGCGCAATCGTTGGCACAGCCGCATATACCAGCTTGCCCTTGACCAGCGTAAACACGACCTTGCCGCGCATTTCGTAACCGGTAAATGGCGTGTTCTTGCCCTGGCTTTTGAGCGTTTCCGGGGTGACGCGCCAGGTGGCGTTGGGGTCGAAGATGGCCAGGTCAGCGCGGCTGCCCACGGCCAGGCTGGCAGAAAAGCCCAGCATGCTGGCGGGTTCGCTGGTGATCTTGGTCAGTGCCATAGAGAGCGGAATATGCGCTTTCTCGGCCCAGGCCAGGGTCAGCGGCAGCAGCAATTCCATGCCGGTCGCACCGGGTTCGGCTTCGGCAAAGGGCAACAGTTTGGCGTCGTCGTCCACCGGGCTGTGATCGGAGCAGATGGCATCGATCGTGCCGTCGACCAGCGCAGTCTGAATGGCTTCACGGTCGCGGATGCTGCGGAGCGGCGGGTTCACGCGATACAGGCTGTTGAAGAAGCCAATATCGATGTCCGCCAGATGTACGTGGTTGATCGACACATCACACGTCAGCGGCAGGCCTTCGCGGCGGGCGGTGCGGATCATCGCCAGGCCAGCGGCGCTCGATACCCGGCACAGGTGCACGCGGGCGCCGGTGGCGCGCATCAGTTCTACAATCGTGGCAATGGCGACGGTCTCGGCAATGACCGGGATACCCGTCAGGCCGAGGCGCGAGGCGTATTCGCCATCGTGCGCCACGCCGTGGCCGGCCAGTGTGGCATCTTGCGCGCGCAAACGCAGTGGAATCTCAAACGTGGCGGCGTACTGCATGGCGCGGAACAGCACCTGCAGATCGGTAACCGGATGTTCAGCTTGCGAAAACGCGACGCAACCGGCATCCCGCAATTCGGCCATTTCGGTCAGGTCTTTACCGTTCAGACCGCGCGTGAGGGCGCCGACCGGGTAGAGGCGTGCCAGATCCAGTTGCCGGGCGCGTTGGCGCAGCATGGTGACAAGGCCTGGCTCATCCAGTGCCGGGTCGGTATCGGGCGGGCAGACAATGCTGGTGACGCCGCCGGCCACTGCGGCGCTCATTTCAGAGGCGAGCGTGGCTTTGTATTCAAAGCCAGGCTCGCGCAGGCGGGCGGCCAGGTCGACAAGGCCAGGGATAATCGTCAGGCCGGTGGCATCAATGGTCTGGTCGACCTTGAAGCCTTCAGGCTCGGTGCCGACGGCGGCAATCTTGCCTTGGTCCAGAAACAGGTCGCCAACCTTGTCCGTGCCATGTGCCGGATCAATCAGACGGCCGTTGCGAATCGCGATTCTTTTCATTGTTGTGATCCCTTGTCTCAGCCGTTCAATGCCTGATTTTCTGCAACCAGTGCCATCACTGCCATACGCACGGCAATGCCGAACGTCACCTGTGGCAGGATCACGGCCTGGTTGCCGTCGGCGACGGCCGAGTCGATCTCCACGCCACGGTTCATCGGGCCCGGGTGCATGACAATGGCGTCGGGCTTGGCCAGCGCCAGTTTCTCGGGTGTCAGACCGTAGTATTTGAAGAACTCTTGCGTGGAGGGCAGGTATGCGCCAGCCATGCGTTCGTTCTGCAAGCGCAGCATGGCCACGACGTCGACGCCTTTCAGGCCTTCGGCCATATCGTGATAGACGTGGACGCCCAGTTGCTCCACGCCCACCGGCAAGAGGGTCTTGGGTGCAATTACGCGGATTTCCGGGCAACCCAGCGTTGAGAGCGCGTGAATCTGTGAGCGCGCTACGCGTGAATGCAGCACGTCGCCCACGATGGCGACCGTCAAACCGGTGAAGTCGCCTTTGAAGTGGCGAATGGTGTACATGTCCAGGAGCGCTTGCGTCGGGTGCGCGTGGCGGCCATCGCCGGCGTTGACCACGGCGATGCCCGGTTTGACGTGCTCTGCAATCAAATGAGCCGCGCCCGATTGCGCGTGACGCACCACGAACATGTCCGCACCCATTGCTTCCAGATTGTGGATGGTGTCCAGCAGCGTCTCGCCTTTGGCCGTGGACGATGCGTTGATATTCAGGTTGATCACATCTGCTGACAGCCGCTTGGCCGCGATTTCAAAGGTAGTGCGAGTGCGGGTGGAGTTCTCGAAGAAGAGATTGAACACGGACTTGCCGCTGAGCACCGGAAACTTTTTGTGGCCCGCTTCCATCTCGGCGACATACGTCGCCGCACGATCCAGAATCTGCGTGAGGATGGCGCGGGGCAAACCTTCAGTGGTCAACAGATGGATCAGCGCTTTGTTTTTGTTCAGCTGCGGATTGTGCATGCGCGTTATGTCCTGAAAATACGGGGCGAGGGCAGAGGTCTTCGGTCAGTCTGGCTGGGGTTGTCCAGCGGGATCAGACGGTGGCTCGATCACGGCGCCATCAAACCAGCCTTGCAAGATTTGCATGGCGGCGACCTGATCGAGAGCGGTTTTTTGTTTGCGGCCTCTTAGTCCGGTTTCGTTCAGCGCTTCGCTGGCGGCGGCGGAACTGAAGCGTTCATCCACATACACCACCGGCAACTTGAAACGGCCATAGAGACGCTGGCCAAACTTGCGGGCCAGGAAACTGACTTTGTGGGGTTCACCATCAAGCGAGAGCGGCATGCCTACAACCAGTACATCCGGTTGCCACTCCTTGATGATGTCTGCAATGCGGGCAAAGCGGGTGTCGTTATCAACGGCCGAAATGGTGCAAACCGGATGCGGAATGCCGAGCTCAGACGAACCCGTGGCGACGCCGATGCGGGCCTCGCCAAAGTCAAACGCCAATGCACTCGTCATTGCCGCACCATGGCGCGGTCATCAGGCATGGCCAGCTTCTTTGCTGAGCATGGCCATGTCGATACCCATCAGTGCCAATGCGGCTTCGTAGCGCTCTTCGGGCGGCAGATCAAAGATGATCTTCGGGTCGGCCTGAACGGAAATCCAGGCGTTCTGGCTGATTTCGTTTTCCAGTTGACCCGCCTCCCAGCCGGCGTAGCCCAGCGTGACAAACAGTTGTTCCGGCCCGGCACCTTCACCGACGGCCAGCAAGATGTCTTTGGACGTCGTCAGACCGATGTCATCCGTGACCGTGAGGGTGGATTGCCACTCGCCCAACGGCTGGTGCAGCACAAAACCACGGTCGGTCTGGACCGGGCCGCCAAAGTAGACGGGCAGTTCAATGACATCAGGCCGGTGCAGTTCGACGTCGATCTGTTCAAACAAGGCAGAAAGCGGCATACCCAGCGGACGGTTCACGATCACGCCCATGGCGCCACGTTCGTTGTGGTCGCAGATATAAGCCAGCGTGCGTTCAAAAACCGGATCAACCAGGTTGGGCATGGCAATCAGGAAATGGCGCGTGAGATTCATGTTCATGCTTCCAATTATCGCACAAAGCGGCGTGTTCACTTCGCCCTGGCGTTGCGGTTTTTCATGACGATGTATTAAAGCGCGGTCCCTCTCGTACAATAGCCTGCATTCGTCCCCGGAAAACGCTGATGGTTCAACGGACCTTGCTCTGGTTCCGCCGCGACCTGCGGCTCTTCGATCAGGCCGCGCTGTATCACGCGCTCAAAGACGCCCGTGAAGTGGTCCCCGTGTTTATTTTTGACCGGGATATTCTGGATGCGCTGCCCAGACATGATCGCCGGGTGGCGTTTATTCACGGCAGCATCAAAGAACTGCAGCTGGCGCTACGTCAGGCGGGCAGCGACCTGGTGGTGCGCCATGCCAGTGCGCCCGCGGCTATTGTGCAACTGGCGCGGGAATACGGCGTCGATGCGGTCTACACCAATCATGATTACGAGCCGGCGGCCACTGCACGTGACGCCATGGTCAGTCATGCATTGGAACAAACTGGCGTCATTTTCCGAACCTTCAAGGATCAGGTGATCTTTGAGCGCGATGAAATCCTGACCCAGGCAGGCGGCATGTTCAGCGTGTTCACCCCGTACAAGCGTGCCTGGCACTCAAAGCTGGATGACTTTTATCTGCGGTCCTACCCGGTGCAGCGATACATCGGCAATCTGGCGCACTTGCCGCCACAAACGCTGCCCGCGCTGACGCAACTGGGGTTTACTGAAGATACGCTGGCCGGCCTGCCCATCACACCGGGGATGACCGGCGGCGAATTCCTGTTTGAGGATTTTCGCCAGCGCATCAACCGGTACCATGAAGCGCGGGATTTTCCGGGCGTGAAAGGGCCATCTTACTTATCGGTACATCTGCGTTTTGGCACGGTGTCGATTCGGGAGCTGGCCACCTTTGCGCACGCGCAAGGCGGCATCGGGGCTGAGACGTGGTTATCTGAACTGATCTGGCGAGAGTTCTACCAGCAAATCCTCTGGCACCGGCCGGAGGTCGCTGAACACGCCTTCAAGCCCGAATACGATGCGCTGCCATTTCCCAATAACCAGGACTGGTTTGCCGCCTGGTGCGAGGGCAGAACCGGCTACCCGATTGTTGATGCGGCTATGCGCCAGTTAAACCAGACGGGGTACATGCACAATCGCCTGCGCATGATCACCGCCAGCTTTCTGGTCAAAGACTTGCTGATCGACTGGCGTTGGGGCGAGCGTTATTTCGCCGAAAAACTGATTGATTTTGATCTGGCGGCCAACAATGGCGGCTGGCAATGGGCGGCCAGTACCGGATGTGATGCACAGCCGTATTTCCGCATCTTCAATCCGGTGACTCAATCGCAGAAGTTTGATCCGCAAGGGAAGTTTATCCGTCGTTATTGCCCTGAACTTGCAGCGCTTGGCGACAAGGATATCCATGCGCCGTGGCTCGTGCGTTCGCCTGTTTTCGGGCAATTGGGCGCAGACTACCCGCCGCCACTCGTTGATCATGCGGTTCAGCGTGAGCAGGCGCTGGCACTGTTCAAGGTGGCACGGGCCTGATGTCGGCACCGTGTCATCGACGTTTTGCCGGTTGGTACAGACTGTCAAATATGGAAAAAGGCGTAGATTGTCGTCCCACGCTGGCCTAAACCGGTAGAAGTTGGCTTGCGTCGATTGATGACGTGGGCATAATTCAGCGCATACTCGCCCGGTCTATCCAACAAAAACAGGCCGCCTGATCCAGGACGGTTTCACGCAGGACAACATGCCGCAGCTGCCGGTTCGCACTTCGCTTGCCCGCCGCGCCCTCACCAGAATGGGGCTGCGCATTGCCGCCGTCATTGTGATGATCACACTGGCGGCGTATTGGCATTTTTATCACAGCCTTGAAGAAAGCATCGACGAAGGTCTGCGCAATTACGTGCAGGCGCGTGCTGATGGTGAAAGCGAGCACTTTTTGCTGGCTGAAACCCAGACCCGCATGCTGGCTGATGAGATGATCCGCCGGCTCAAGCAGGCAGGTGATCAGGACTACAGCGCACGCTTTGATAGTCTGTTTGCGCCGGGCAAGGATGGCGTGATCCGCGTGCGGCCAGAAGTGAGTGATTTTCACCATAAAGCGACGTTGTTTATCCGTAACGACGTACCGCTCACGCCGGATTTCAAACGCCGTATTGTGGTGGGTTTTGATTTGCTGACGGCCTGGGGGCCGCTGACCACCAACCGGTTTCTGGACAGTTTCATGAACATGCCAGAGCAAATGTCGCTCAATTACGCGCCATTTGTAGACTGGAGCCTGTCTGCCACGCCCAAAACCAATATCTACGAGTACGAAACAGTGTGGCGCTCTGCCCCGCAGAGCAACCCTTTACGCAAGCCATTCTGGACCACCGTTTACTTTGATGATGGTGCCCGCAAATGGATGGTGTCGCATGTCACGCCTGCCGATCTGGGCGGCCGTTGGGTGGCCACGGCGGGTCAGGATATCGTGATTGATGACCTCGTACGGCGTACGGCCAACGATCACCTTGCCGGCACCTACAACCTCATTGTGCGAGCCGATGGACAACTGATTGCTCACCCGCGGCTGAGTAAGGAAATCCAGTTGGCGGGCGGTAATCTGGATGTCTCGCACCTGCACGATCCGCAACTGGAAGCGATTGTTCACACCGCGCTGACGGTGGGGGACGTGGCAGACGTGGTCGAGACACCGGATGAAGCGTTCCATCTGGGGGTTGGCCGTATTCGTGGCCCGGATTGGCGGCTGATTGTGGTTTACCCCAGTTCCCGGATTGCTGCGGTGGCCCGTTCCAACGCCCGTTATGTGCTGATCCTGGGCGGGATATCGCTGCTGGTGGAGTTGCTGATTCTGTGGAGCGTGCTCCGAAAACTGGTCTCTGAGCCGCTGCATGAGCTGGTCGAAGCCGAGGCGCGCGTGGGCGATGGCAACTACGACGTGTTGCTGGCAAGTACGCATCGCCCCGATGAGTTGGGCCGGCTGGCGCATGGTTTTGAAATGATGGCGCGACGGGTGGGAGAGCGTGATCGCCAATTGGTGCAGGCCGCCAATGATCTGGCGCGTGAAGCCGACACTGCCCGGGTTAACGCGGCGCGGCTGGCTGCGCTGTCGCAAATCCTGCCCGATCCGGTGTTTGTGGTTGCCGCTGATAGCCGTGTGTGCGACGCCTTTGGCAATACTTCGCGTTTGTTTGAGGGCAACCCTACCGGGCATTCGATCTTTCACACCATGCCGCCTTCCGTGGTCGATGGCGGGCGCATGGCGCTGGATATCGCCGTGCAATCAGGCCTCGCGCAACGCATGGTGTACGACGCTGAATTGACCGAAGGCGTGCGCTGGTTCGAAGCACTGATCCTGCCGTTGCCGGGGTCTGCAACCGAAGGCCCGCAAGTGCTCTGGCTGGTCCGTGACATTACCGCGCTCAAACTGACAGAGGGTGAGCTCAGAGATGCCCGTGACCATTTGCAGGACATCGTCGCGGCACAAACCGCCGATTTGCGCGGCGCGAGGGATCGCGCCAACGACGCCAACCGCGCCAAGACGCAGTTTGTGTCCAATATCTCGCACGAACTGCGTACGCCCATGCACGCCATCCTGTCATTCGCCCGCATCGGTCTGGACAAGGTGGAGGGGGGGCGGCCAGAGAAACTTAAACGTTATTTCGAGAACATCATCATGTCGGGCGAGCGTCTGCTGGGCATGGTGAACGACTTGCTGGATATCGCCAAACTGGAATCAGGCAAGATGGATTACCACCTTGCGCCTCACCGGCTGGGCCGGATTGTCGATGGTGTGATTTCTGAACTGGAACCGCTAGCTGCTCGCAAACAGGTGGTGTTTGAACGCAAAATTGCGGAAGACGACGCGCTCGATTGCGATGCCACGCGGGTGGCGCAGGTCTTGCGCAACCTGATTTCCAATGCCATCCGCTTTAGCCCGGAAGCAGGCACCATTGCCGTGAGTGTCTGGCAGGAAGGCCCCATGCTGATCTCGACCGTAGAAAACGACGGCCCGCCGATCGCGCCGGAAGATCTGGAACGCATTTTTGAAAAATTTGTACAAGGTAGCGGGTTGAATCCGCCGGGTAGTTCAGGTCTGGGGCTGGCAATATGCCGGGAAATCGTCGAGGCCCATGGTGGGCAGATCAGTGCCGCTAACCGCGACCACACCGGTGCCATGTTCCGCTTTACCTTGCCGCGCCAGCAACCAACATTGCCGGAAGAAGATGCGTCCGGTGGCCGCAAGACCATCTGAAACAGCGTAGCGTTCACGGCGGATGGCGGCAGTTTGCTACAATGCAACGTTTCGCATTCTCTCTATTCCGGAATCCGCTCCATGACTTTGCTTCAGCTTCTCGCGCAGCGTGCCGCCGCCGCGTTTGCCGCCATTGGTGCGCCAGACGCGCAACCGGCAGTGCAACCGGCCTCCCGGCCGGAGTTTGGCGACTACCAGATCAACGGCGTGATGGCCGTTGCCAAGGCTCAGAAAGCCAATCCGCGAGAACTGGCCGCCCGCGTGCTGGAACACCTTGATCTGGCTGGTATTGCCAGCAAACTGGAGATCGCCGGCCCTGGTTTTATCAACGTTACCCTGTCTGATGAGTTCCTCGCCAGCCGCGTAGTCGCCGGCCAGCAAGACGTGCGTCTGGGCGCGGGCGTGTCGCATCCCGAAACCGTCGTGATTGACCTCTCCTCGCCCAACCTGGCCAAGGAAATGCACGTTGGTCACTTGCGCTCGACCATCATTGGCGACGCACTGGCGCGCGTGTTTGAGTTCATGGGCAACAAGGTCATCCGTCAGAACCACGTGGGCGACTGGGGTACGCAATTTGGCATGCTGACGGCGTACTTGTTTGAGCAAGAGTCCAGCAAACCGGCCGAAATGGCACTGCATGATCTGGAAACCTTCTACCGCGAAGCCAAGGGTCGCTTTGATGAAGACCCGGCATTTGCCGATACCGCACGGGATTACGTCGTACGGCTGCAAGCGGGTGACACGCGCGTGCTGGCGCTGTGGGAGCGTTTCCGCGAGATTTCGCTCGCGCACTGCGACGCCGTGTACAAGCAACTGGGCGTGAAGCTGACTGAGGACGACGTGATGGGCGAATCCGCCTATAACGACGACCTGGCCAATGTCATCGCCGATTTGAAGGCCAAAAACCTGCTGACGACCAGCGAAGGCGCCCAGGTGGTGTTCCTGGAAGAATTCCGCAACAAGGAAGGCGAGCCGGCGGCGTATATCGTCCAGAAGCAGGACGGCGGCTATCTGTACTCGACGACCGATCTCGCGGCCGTCCGTTACCGTAACAACGTGCTGCATGCTGACCGCGTGCTGTATGTGGTCGATGCGCGCCAGGGGTTGCATTTCCAGCAAGTGTTCACCGTTTCACGCAAGGCCGGTTTTGCCCGCCCTGAAATGCAAATGGAGCACGTGGCATTCGGCACCATGATGGGCAAAGACAACAAGCCCTTCAAAACGCGCTCTGGCGGCACTGTAAAACTGGTGGAACTACTGGACGAAGCTGAAACCCGAGCCTTTGATCTGGTGACCAGCAAGAACCCTGATCTACCTGAAGCCCAGCGCCGCACGATTGCGCATGCCGTTGGCATTGGCGCTGTCCGCTACGCCGATCTGGCCAAGCATCGCACCAGCGACTACGTATTTGACTGGGACAGCATGTTGAGCTTTGAAGGCAACACCGCGCCATACCTGCAATATGCCTATACACGGATCGCCAGCATTTTCCGCCAGGCTGGTGAGGTAGACGCTAACGCTGCGCTGCATCTGGCTGACCCGGCAGAGCACGCACTGGCGCTGACCCTGGCGCAGTTACCAGAACTGCTGCAACAAGTCGCCGCAGAAACCGCACCGCATTTCCTGTGCGCATATCTGTATACCCTGGCAACCCGTTTCAGCCGGTTTTACGATGCCTGCCCGGTGCTCAAATCCGAAGGTGCAACACGCGCCAGTCGCCTGCGTTTGTGTGCCGCCACGGCACGTACCTTGCAAACGGGCCTGTCGCTGTTGGGGATCGAAGTGCTGCAAGAAATGTAAGACTGGTGCCCCAGGTTGCAGTCAAGAAAACGGCCGGATTACCGGCCGTTTTTTATTGCGTTGATGGATTGAGATTGGTCTCGGGCCAGGTGGTTCAGGGCGTGTGAGCCGAGACCGGATCCAGTGCTTTGCCGACTTCCAGCCAGTTGGCGTGATGTTCTCGGATCAATTGCACGGCGTCTTCAATGCTGTCGACCACTACCGGAATCTGCATGTCGCGTTCTCCGGCGAGGCCTGCGCCGTTGCTGACCATATTCAGGCTGGCCCAGTCCACCAGGCCGTGCCACATATCGCCAATCAGGATCAGCGGCGTGTCGTAGAGTTTGCGCACTTGCAAGAGTTGCCAGACCATCGAGAGTTCCAGCAGCGTGCCAATACCGCCTTCGGTCACAATGAACGCGTTGGAGCGCTGAACAAAGTGATGCAAGCGCGAAAAGAACGTTTTGTGTTCATAGGCGCGGCCAACAAAGTCGTTCACATGTTGTTCGAAATCCAGATCAACGCGGATGCCTACGGATGCATCGGGGTCGTCTGGTTTGGCCTGGCGCGCGCCTTCATTGGCCGCCTGCATCAGGCCAGGACCACCGCCCGTAACAATGCGACAACCCATGGCTGCCAACTGCGAAGCCAGTTGTTTTACCGCTTCATAAGAGGGTGTGTCTTCCTGGATACGGGCAGAGCCGAAAATGGTGACGTGGTATTGGTCAGTATGGGCCGGGCGCAGGCGGGAGAGGTCATCCACCGTGTCCCACAGCTTGAGAACCGCGTCTGAAACAATACGCAGGGCTTCGGCGTCATCGACCACGCCGACGGGTTTATTGTTGGGATTGATCATGATGTCCTGTAACGATCTGCGCCGGCGTCACCCGGTCTGTTGGCTGCCGGTGTTGGCCGGCAAGGGAAGGGCCAGTCTAGCGGCATCAGGGCAGCTTTCAAAGGCCTTTCAAACGGATGGGCGTGGCATCGGGAAAATGTCACTCTCTCACGGTGGGTGAAGTTATTTCGACGCGATACAATGGCGCGGGACTCAATACCCCTTTTCGCTCAATTTGTTCTACGGGATCAAACATGAAGATGCGCCAGCTTTGCACCTTGTTCTTGTTGCTGTTGCCTGTGGCTAGCGCCTGGGCCGCCGGCACCGGCGTTCAACGCCTGCGTTGCGATGTACTCAGCTCTGACAAGGCACCTCGCACCAGTTATCTGAACGTTCAAACCGTGGACATGGGCAATTACTGGTTCTGGCGCGCTGATGGTGATTGCGCCACTTTCCTGTTCGACAGCCCGCGTTCCAACACCGTTGCGCCGACGTATTTTCCAAAGTCATTGCCAGGCGGTGACTGGAAAGACAAGCTGGTGATCGACTTCACCGGCAAGGGTGGCTACGGTATGGGTACTGGTCAGTTGCGTTATCACGCCATGCCCAAATATGTCACCAGTGGCGGGCAGGATATGGATGTTGATGTGAAAATCAATCATCAGGTGACTGGCGCACAAAGTGAAAACCAGTACGAAGAAGAATCCGCGCTGACGTATGCTCCGGCCACTGGCGCGTTGCTGCGTATGAGCGGCAAGGTGAAAGGGCTGTCCAAAGACTGGAACTCGTTCACCTTGATCAATTGTAATACCGCTGGCGTGAACTGCCCGGGCGGCGCTCCTGCGGCAGCCACCATTGCGCCGGAGTCTGCGACTTCCTCTGAACCTGCGTATGACAAAGGCGGTGGCCAGGCGGATGTACAGATCAAGCCGCTGGCGCCCTGAGTGATAAACCGGGTTAAAATCAACCATCAACGGGCGCGCCGGTGCGCCCGTTCTGGTCTGGCAGGCTCATGAATACACAAGAATTTCTGGATTACGCTGAAGATCGCTGTCGTGAACACGGCACGCGATTGACCACCATCCGCCGCCAGGTGCTGGAACACATTGTCGAGCAGCCTGGCTACAGCAAGGCATACGACGTGCTGGAGGCGCTGCGGCCTGAAACGGCCTCGCTGACGCCACCCACCATTTACCGGGCGCTGGAGTTCCTGGAGGCCGAAGGGCTGGTGCACCGGCTGGAGGTCGTGAACGGCTATGTGGCCTGCCAGCAGCATGACCATACGCATGAAACGCTGTTCATCATTTGTCCGTGTTGCGGCAAGGTGGCTGAAGCGCGGGGCGACACCTACGCGGCGTTCTTCAAGGGCATTCTGGTTGACAACGGGTTTGGGGCGGTCCCTCAACACCTTGAGGTCAAGGCCTACTGCAACGAATGCCAGGCGACTGGTGCCACCTGCGTGCATGAAAACATGGCGCCGCACCGACACCATCACGGCCACGATCACTGATCGCACATCCCGCGCGTTACGTCCCTCGTGGCGCGAAAAAAATAATGGCCATGCCGGCCAGTGACACCAGCGCCCCGATGGCATCCCAGCGATCCGGGCGCACGCCTTCTACTGCCCACATCCAGCCAATAGCCATCATCACGTACACGCCACCGTATGCCGCGTAAGTGCGTCCTGCGCCTGTCGGATGCAGGGTGAGCAAACCCGCAAAGGCAGCCAGGCTGATGATGGCGGGGATCAATAACCACGTTGGGGCACCTTTCCGCAGCCATAGCCAGGGTAAATAGCAGCCCAGGATTTCCGCCAGTGCGGTCACGACAAACAAGGTCAGTGTTTTCAGTGCGAACATGACAATATCATCCGGGTAATGGCGTAATTATCTATATATGAAGCGGTTTGACTGAGTATTTGTAGCAATTTTGTCCATATGGCTACCGGCTTGAGTCCATACGAAAACTAATTTATTAGTAATAATATCTATGCTGGTCTGGAAGGCGCTACAATGCCAGTCCGGTCATGCCCCGAGCATGGCATGATGAACGATTCTGCCGGCCCTGGCCCACGCGCTGTCGGCAACCCAAAGCTCAGGAGTATTGATGTTTGATCCCGTCGATCACCCGCATCGCCGATATAACCCGCTGACCGGGCGGTGGGTGCTGGTTTCTCCGCATCGGGCCAAGCGCCCCTGGCAAGGCCAGATGGATGCGCCGGTCATTGAAGCCCGTCCTGCACATGATCCCACGTGTTACCTGTGCGCTGGCAATCAGCGCGTTTCGGGTGAACACAACCCCGACTACAAACACACCTATGTGTTCGGCAATGACTTTGCTGCTTTGCTGAACGACACACCGGCGCCGCCGGAGAACCAGGACCCGCTGTTTCGTGCCGGCGTAGCGCGCGGTCTGGCTCGCGTGATTTGTTTTTCTCCTGATCACAGCAAGACACTACCGGAACTCTCGCTGGATGATCTGGGTTATGTGGTCAACACGTGGTGCGAGCAAGTCGCCGAGCTCTCGCAAGATTGGGAGTGGGTACAAGTCTTCGAGAACAAAGGCGCGGCGATGGGATGCTCCAATCCGCACCCGCATGGTCAGCTCTGGGCCAGTAATTTCTTGCCAACTGAAGTGGCCGCTGAGGACGAACATCAGGCGGCCTGGTTTGCCGAACACGGCACGCCCATGCTGCTTGATTACATCCGGCGTGAGCAAGCCGATGGCACCCGCACCGTGGTCGAAACCGAGCACTGGATTGCCGTTGTGCCGTACTGGGCTGCGTGGCCGTTCGAGACCCTGTTGACGCCTAAAGCACACGTTACCCATCTGGATAAACTCACCACCATCCAGAAAGAAGATCTGGCCGTGATCATCAAGAAGCTGACCACGCGCTACGACAACCTCTTCAATACGTCTTTCCCGTATTCAATGGGCTGGCACGGCGCGCCGTCCAGCGCGGCAAACGATGGCGTGCACTGGCAACTGCATGCGCATTTCTATCCGCCCTTGCTGCGTTCGGCCTCTGTGCGCAAGTTTATGGTTGGCTATGAAATGATGGCGGAAACCCAGCGGGACATAACCCCCGAACAAGCGGCTGCACGTCTGCAGCAATTATCTGAAGTGCATTATCTGCAAAACGAAAAGGGGCTGTGATGTCTGGTCCGGATATGCGCGTGAATGCGCGTTTCATTGAAACATTTGGTGTGCTGCCGCGGCACATTGTGCAAGCGCCAGGTCGGGTTAACCTGATTGGTGAACATACTGATTACAACGATGGTTTTGTACTGCCGTGCGCCATCAACCATTTCACCGCCATTGCGTGTTCTCCGCGTGACGACAATACCGTGCGCGTGGTGGCCGCTGATTATGAAAACCAGGTGGACATGTTCTCGCTGGATGGCGAGGTCGATCAGGCCAAAGACATGCTCTGGGCCACCTATGTGCGTGGCGCGATTGTTTATCTGAAAAAACGCGGCTACCAGTTTGGTGGCATGGACATGGTCATCAGTGGCGATATCCCGCAGGGGGCCGGCCTGAGTTCTTCCGCTTCCTTGATGGTCGCGGTGGGGCAGGCATTCAAAACAGCATACGAGCTGGAACTCTCACCTGCAGATAACGCGTTAAATGCCCAAAAGGCAGAGAATGAATTCGTAGGCTGCCACTGCGGCATTATGGATCAACTGATTTCTGCCAGTGGCCAGCCCGACCACGCCTTGCTGATCGATTGCCGATCGCTGGAAACGCGTTCGGTGTCCATGCCTGCCGGTTACACGGTGCTGATTCTGAACTCGCGCATCCAGCGTGGTCTGGTGGGCAGTGAATACAACACGCGTCGTCGCCAGTGTGAAGAAGCCGCAGCGTTCTTCGGCGCTAAGGCTTTGCGTGATGTGACGCTGGGCCAGTTGCAGGCGGCAGTGGGCAAGATCGATCCGGTGGTGTTCCGCCGTGCGCATCACATTATCACCGAGAACCAGCGCACGCTGGATGCCGCAGCGGCGCTGGCCAGTGGCGACATGACCCGCATGGCCGTTCTGATGGCGGAGTCGCATGTGTCCATGCGCGATGACTTTGAAATCACCGTGCCGTTGATTGATGAGCTGGTCGACATCGTCAAGCAAGTGGTTGGTCCGGCTGGCGGTGTGCGCATGACGGGTGGTGGCTTTGGCGGGTGCGTGGTGTCGCTGGTGCCAGATGCCATGGTCGAAGACGTCAAGGCGGCAGTTGCTGCGCATTACCGTAACGCACAAGGTTTACAGGCCGAGCCTTACGTCTGCCACGCCAGCGCTGGCGCCAGCGAACTGTGAGTTACGCATGAGCATTAGCCCGGACGTGTTGTTCCGGCGTTGCGGCCACAGCGGTGTCAAACTGCCGGCCGTTTCGCTGGGTTTATGGCATAACTTTGGCGATAACCGCGCCATGGTGGATATCCGGGCCATGCTGCACCGTGCCCTTGATCTGGGCGTGGTGCATATGGACCTTGCCAACAATTACGGCCCGCCTCCGGGCAGCGCCGAAACCCGGTTTGGCGAGGTCCTCTCTACCAGCTTGCGCGGCCATCGGCACGAACTCTTCATCAGTACCAAAGCTGGGTACGTGATGTGGCCAGGACCGTACGGTAACTGGGGGAGTCGTAAAAGCCTGCTGGCCAGCCTGGATCAAAGTCTCCAGCGTATGAGGCTTGATCACGTGGATCTGTTTTACTCCCATCGTCCGGACCCTGAAACGCCCGTGGAAGAAACCATGGCGGCGCTGGATGCCGCCGTACGCCAGGGCAAGGCGCGCTACGTGGGTTTATCCAACTACACGTTGCCGCAGACTATTGCGGCAGTCAGCGCACTCAAGCAATTGGGTACACCTTGCCTGATTCATCAGGCGCGGTATTCCATGTTCGAGCGCTGGGTGGAAGGTGGTCTGGTGGATTACCTGAAGACCGAAGGCATTGGATTGATTGCGTTCAGTCCGCTGGCGCAAGGTGTGCTGACTGATCGTTATCTGGACGGTTTGCCGGCGGGTTCGCGTGCTATGGACCCAGATAGCCCCTTTCTCACGCCGGAAAAAGTCCTACAACGCGTGGCCAAGGCGCGGCAGCTCAATGTATTGGCGCAAGCACGCGGCCAATCCTTGGCGCAAATGGCCCTCGCCTGGGTACTGCGCAACGCGACCTCGGCGATTATCGGTGCCAGCCGTGTGGCGCAGATCGAACACAATCTGGCCGCGCTGGCTCACACTGCGTTTACGGCGGACGAACTCAAAGAGATCGAATCCATCCTCGCGCAGGCTGATTGAGCGGGCGTAAGAATAACAGGCCAGTGAGATGGGCAGACCCTGCGGTCGGGTCGGATGAGGTCCTGTCGGCAAGCGCCGAGTCAGGCGTAAGTCGCCTTCTGATATACTGCGGCGCTCTCAAATTGCATGATTTGCTCATCACGCCGACGGCCGCGCTATGCTCTTGCTCTTACCTTTGCAGATCATTGTTGTGATTGCCGCTTGCCTTGCTGCTGGCTGGGCGGCGCGTCGCTGCGGCCAGCCACGTGTGGTGGGCGAGATGGCTGCCGGCTTGCTGCTGGGGCCATCCGTGCTGGGCGCAGTGGCCCCTTCTGTTTCGGGCTGGTTGTTTCCGCCTCAAGGCATGGCCGCGCTAAGTGCGATTAGCCAGGCGGCGATTGCCGTCTTCATGTTTTCTTTGGGACTGGAACAACAGGCAGGCGTGATCCGCCGGCAAAAGTGGACGGTCATCACCGTCAGCCTGGCCGGTATCGTGCTGCCATTTTCGTTGGGTTGCGTGCTGGCACTCTGGTTGTACCCACGCTATGCGCAAGGGCAGGTGCCACAATTGGCCTTTGTGTTGTTCACCGGTACCGCGCTTAGCATGACAGCGTTGCCGGTACTGGCCCGGATCTTGCGTGAAAAGGACCTGCTGGGCACCGAGGCTGGTGGCATTGCCATGGCCGCGGCCGTATTCAGCGACGTCTGCATGTGGCTACTGCTGGCCGTCGTGCTGATATTCTGCCAACCCGGCGCGGGTCAGTTGCCCACCATTTTGCTGGGTCTGGCCTGGGTTGGATTCATGCTTTGGCTGGTCCGTCCGGCCCTGGCAAAATGGGTGCAGTGGCAACCCTCATTGCGGGTTTATCTGATCACGAGCCTGATAGTACTGATCAGCTTTGCCTGGTTGGCTGATCACCTGGGTCTGCATATGTTGCTGGGTGCATTCCTGGCTGGTGTCGTCATGCCACGGCATCCGACTCTGGTGCCCAAAGTCTTGCGCCTTGTTGCGCGACCCATGGTCTGGGCGCTGCCGTTGTTTTTTGCCTGTACAGGGTTGCGTACGCATTTGCAGTTGGCTGGCATGACCGACGTGCTGTTGGTGGCGGCGGTGATCGGCGCGGCCTGTGTTGGCAAGGCGGGTGGCGCATTCATCGGCGCCCGCATGACGGGGTGCACTACGGGTACCTCTGCACTCGTGGCCGTGCTGATGAATGCCCGTGGCCTGATGGAGCTGGTGATTTTGAATATCGGTATGGACTTGGGGTTGATCACGGCACCCGTCTTTGCCGCGATGGTGTTGATGGCCTTTGTCACGACGTTGATGACAGGGCCACTGGCTGGCCTCTTGCAGGCGTCGCACCAGCGCAAACTGCAAGACGGGCTGCAGTATTGAGTAGAACGGCGGGCTATGGCAGCATGGGCGCGCTTTTTTCGCGGCAGCATCATGTTTTTTAATGGATTTTCCGCGTGGTATATGACCGCGGTGCGATCTTGGGCATGGATGGGTCGGTAGTGAATGCATTGCATTTTGGTCTGGAAAGCTGGGCGGCCTGGGCACCGGATCTGACCAGTGCGCAAGACTGGCAAGACTGGGCGGCACAAGGCGCGCCTGCGCGCAGCCTTGATGGTGCTGAACCAGGTGTCGCCGGGATGCCGCCCATGCTGCGTCGTCGTGCGCAGCGCCTGGGCCGGATGGCGCTGGAGGTGTTGTATCAATCTGAAGCGGATCATGCGGCCAGTATTGTGTTTGCATCGCGCTTTGGCGAAATCCAGCAATCGACCGGTTTGTTGCGTGAACTGGCGCGTAGCCATGCGGTATCACCACAGGCATTCAGTATGTCTGTGCATAACGCAGTGGCAGGTTTGTACACCATTGCCCGCAAAGACGCTGCGCGGGTGATGGCACTGGCCGCAGGAACACAAACCGCGCAAGCGGGCTTGTTTGAAGCGGCCATGCAAGTGGCTGATGGTGCACCGCGAGTGCGACTGGTATTTTGCGATGAACCACTGCCCGCGTTGTATCGCCCGTTTGCAGAACCGGAAACACCGCCGTTCGCCATCATGCTGACTCTGGTGCCCGGTGATGACTATGTGTTGTCCTGGCAAGAGGCAGAGGCTGCCCGTGACGCCAATGCACAAGACGTACTGCGCTTTGTACTGTCGGATGCGTCGCGGGTATCGCTGACGACGTCTGGCTGGGTGATGGCAAGGTGCGCATGAAGAACGCATTGGCCCGGTGGTGGCGTGCTGCACTCTTTGGTTTTTGCTTTGCCATGTTCGGGCTGGGCGGGTTACTGATCGGCCTGACGTTGTTTCCGCTCTCGCTGCTATTGCCGCGTAGCGCATGGCGTGAGAAAACCGCCAAGCATTTCATCCGTGGTGCAACGGGTTTGTTTGTGTGGTTGATGCAGGTGACAGGTGCCATGAGCCTGACCGTTCATGGCGCCGAAAAGCTGGATCGGGAAGGGTTGCTGGTCCTGGCGAATCACCCGTCGCTGATTGACGTGGTGATTTTGATGTCGCTGATTCCCCGACCAGATTGCGTGGTCAAAGCCGCGCTGTGGCGCAATCCGGTGACGGGTGGCCCGGTGCGCATGGCCGGGTATATCAGTAATGCCACCGGTCCGGAGCTGGTTGCAGATGCTGTCGGCTCCATGGAGCGTGGCAACAATTTGATTGTGTTTCCGGAAGGTACGCGCACCGTACCCGGCGATGAAATGCGATTTCAACGCGGGGCTGCCAATATTGCAGTCCGCGGCCAACGTGTGATCACTCCTGTGGTGATCACCGTATCAGAACAAACGCTGACCAAAGGCAGCAAGTGGTATCGACCTCCGGCCCATCGCCCGCACTTTTACATAGAAGTGCTCGATGACGTGGCGGTCGAGCCGTTAGTCGCGGGCACGGGAGAGCCCGCACTTCAGGCACGCTGGCTGACCACGTGGCTGGAGCAGTTTTTCAAGAGGGAGATAGCTAGATATGGACCCGCTGATCGCTGAGATCAAAGTGCTGATCATCGAGAGCCTGAATCTCGAAGAAATGACCCCGGACGACATCGACGCGGATGCCCCGCTGTTTGTGGATGGTCTGGGCCTGGATTCCATCGATGCGCTGGAACTGGGTGTCGCATTGCAAAAGAAATACGGCCTGAGTTTTGCCGCTGACTCTGAAGAGACGCGCCGTCATTTTGCGTCGGTCAGCGCACTTGCTGCGTTTGTAGGCAGCCACCGCACGAAGTAACAGATAACAAATGCAGATTGCCGGCAAAGTGCAGGCAAGACGGCGAGCAGCAGCAAGGATGAAACCATGAGCACCGTAACCACGATGACCAAAGAAGAAATCTACAACTGGATCGCCAAAGATCTGGTCGAGTCATTTGAGGCAGATCCCGCCCGCATCAGCCCTGATGCGCGGCTGTATGAAGATCTGGATATCGACAGCATTGATGCCGTCGACCTGATTGTGAAACTCAAGCAAGTGACCGGCAAACGCCTGCAGCCTGAGGCCTTCAAATCTGTGCGCACGATCAATGACGTGGTGGAAGCCGTCCACCAGTTGATCCAGCACTAAGCCTCGGCCTTGCGCCTGTAACTTGTTGCTTGTCCGCTGATATGCCTGCCTGGCTTGCCGCACTTGCCGGCCTGATCATTCCTGCGCTGTTCTGGCTGTTTCACGCCCTGGGCTGGCCACTTTGGCTGGTCGGTCTCGTGTTGCTGCCGTTTGCGTGGCGTCGGCGTGCCCTGTTGCCGGGTTTATCCTGGCTGGCACCGGCTGCCGCCGTGTTTGGCGTGCTCGCCCTGTTGTTGAGATCTGACTTGCCGGTGCGGCTGTATCCCGTGCTGGTCAACCTTGCCATGCTGATTGTTTTTGCGCTGAGCCTGAAAGCGCCGCAAACCATGATTGAACGGATTGCCCGTCTGACTGAACCTGACTTGCCGGAATCCGGCATACGTTACACCCGCCGCGTCACAGTGGCCTGGTGCGTATTTTTTGCGATGAATGGCCTGATAGCGCTTGCCACGGTGTTGTATGGCAACGTGCGCATCTGGTCGATCTACAACGGGCTGATCGCTTACGGGCTGATTGGCCTGATGCTGGGTGGCGAATGGTTGATTCGCCAACGGGTGCGCCGCCATGGCTGAGTGTTTCTCGCTGGTTTCGGGGGCACTGGCCGGCACAGATATATTGCCGCTGGCGTACGTGCGCGGTGAGTTGATCACACGCGGCCAGTGGCGGCTGGATGTCGCCCGTGCCGCCACGCGGCTCTCCGCGCTACCAGCCGGGGATATCGCGCTTTACACCACGGATTGCTATCGCGCTTGTGTCTGGCTGCTGGGTGCCTGGCACGCGGGACGCTGCGTTGTCTTGCCGGGCGACAACACGCCTCAAACCACGGCACGGGTCGAGGCACTGTCTGTGGCGCTGGTCGGCGAGTTTGCCGGCGCACAGATCACAGACTGGGGAGATGCGGTGCCGCAGACACTCGCGCCGTTGTCACCTGATCTGCGTGCGGTGGAGGTGTTTACCTCGGGCTCGACTGGAGAGCCAGGCCGTATCCCGAAAAGCCTGGCACAGCTTGATGACGAAATGCGCGCGCAGGAGGGCGTGTTCGGCACGCAGATTGATCCGCAAGCCTGCATTGTCGCGACTGTCTCCCAACAGCACTTGTATGGATTGTTGTTCCGCGTGATCTGGCCGCTGGTCAGTGGCCGGCCTTTTGCGGCACACATGTTGAGCTTTGCCGAAGAACTGGCGCAATGGCCAGGAACGGGCCCACTGGTGCTCGTCAGTAGCCCGGCGTTTCTCAAACGCTTGCCGGATCAGGTTGATCTGACTGCGTTTGCAGCCCGTTGTCAGGCTGTGTTTTCTTCTGGCGGCCCACTGCCGGCAGAAGCTTCGCACCATCTGCGTGACCGCACCGGCATAGCCACGCGTGAGATTTTTGGCAGCTCGGAAACAGGCGGCATTGCCTGGCGCAATCACCCGGATCACCCGTGGCAACCGCTGCCGGGTGTTGAAGTGGCGCAGACCCCGGATGGCCTGTTGCAATTGCGGTCAGCGTATTTGCCGGATGCCGCCTGGTATGTCACTGCAGATCGCACGCGCTTTGAAGCGGATGGTCGCTTTGTGTTGCTGGGCCGGGCTGACCGGATTGCCAAGATTGAAGAAAAACGGATTTCGCTCACCGCGCTGGAAACCGCGCTGGTGAAAAGCGGCCTTGTCAAAGAGGTGCGCGTGATTGTGCTGGAAGGTGCCCGTGTCGAACTGGGCGCGGCGATCGTGTTGAACGATGCTGGGCAAACGCAACTGGCGCAGTCAGGGCGCAAGGCACTGATCCATGTGCTGCGAGAACTGCTGGCGCAAGGCATTGAGCGGGTGGGGCTGCCGCGCCGCTGGCGTTTTGTCGATGCGTTGCCGCAAACCAGCATGGGCAAGACTACAGAACTGGATGTTCGCATGTTGTTTGAAAAACCGCGCTGGCCGCAGGTGCTGGCGACGCAAGTGCTGGAAGACGCTACCGTCCTGACCTTGGCAATTACGCCTGATCTGGCCCATTTTGAAGGGCATTTCAAAGAGGCCGCCGTCTTGCCTGGCGTGGCGCAATTGCATTGGGCAGTCCATTTTGGCCGCTCGCTGTTTGCCATGCCGCCTGCCTTCAAGGGCATGGATGCCGTCAAATTCCAGCACGTGATCCTGCCAGGCGGGGAGGTCACGTTGACGCTGCGTTACCGTACTGACAAGCAGCAACTCTCTTTTAGTTACAGCACCGGCGAGCGCACGCATTCCAGCGGCCGCATTGTATTCGGAGAGGCCACATGAAGCTCGCTGTCGTCATCCCGGTCTACAACCACGAACGCGCGATTGGCGAGGTGGTGGAAAAACTGCGTGAACTTGACCAGCCGGTCATTCTCGTCGATGACGGCAGTGATCCGCTCTGTGCCGCTGTGCTCGATGAACTGGCCGCGCGTCCTGGCATTACCCTGACACGCCATGCGCAGAATCAGGGCAAAGGCGCCGCCGTCATGACCGGCATGCGGCTGGCCGGCGAACTGGGCTATACGCATATCCTGCAGATTGATTCGGACGGCCAGCATGAGATCGCTGACTTGCCACATATCCTGGCCCTTGCGCAGGCGCACCCGGATGCAGTCATCGCTGCCTATCCGGTTTATGACGAATCCGTACCCAGATCCCGCTTGTATGGCCGCTATGCCACGCATGTATTGGTCTGGCTGGATACGCTGTCTTTACGGATCAAGGACTCCATGTGCGGGCTGCGCGTGTACCCGCTGGCACCCACACTCAAGTTGATCGGCCGCGCATACATTGGCCGACGCATGGATTTTGACACTGAAATACTGGTGCGACTGGACTGGGCCGGGGTGCCGGTAGTGAACGCACCAGTGCGGGTGTCTTACCCGATTGATGGCGTCTCTCACTACCGCATGTTGCGCGACAACCTGCGCATGTCCGCCATGCACACGCGCCTCTTCGTCGGCATGGTGCCGCGTGTGCCACGGCTGATGTGGCGGGTACTCAATGGCCGTGCCAGCATGCGGAGAGTGTGATGCATTGGGCGCGCATCAGCGAGGCAGGTTTTGTCTCGGGCATGAAATTCATGTTCATCATCTACCGGCAGCTAGGCCGCTGGCCGTTCCGGCTGATGCTGTACCCGGTGCTGGCCTGGTACGTACTGACCCGGCGTACCGCACGACTGGCGTCACGCGAATATCTGGCCAGACTGCACGATTTCAGCGGCGGGCAGACCCCGCCAGGCCGTGTACTGGATGTATTGCGCCACTTCGCGGCCTTTGCCGAAACACTGATCGACAAACTGCTGGTCTGGAGTGCGCCGGAGCGCATCGGCCCTGTCGAGGTGGAAGGCGGCGAGCCGCTGCTGCAATTGCTCGAAGAAGGCCGTGGCGGCGTGATCCTTGCCTCTCATATCGGCAATTTCGAGCTATGTCGCGCTTTGGCCAAACAACGTCGGCGCGCGCTCAAACTGACTATCTTTGTGCATACCCGCCACGCCGAGCAGTTTGGCCGGGTGATGCGGGAACTGGCCCCGGATAGCCAGGTGGATTTGCTGCAAGTGTCCGACTTGTCTTCAGCCACGGCGATCATGCTGTCTGAACGGGTTGAACGCGGCGAGTTCATTGTGATCGCGGGCGACCGCGTGCCGGTGTCTGACCAGGGTCGTGAGGTTGCTGTGCAGTTTCTGGGGCACGAAGCCCCATTGCCCGCAGGCCCTTATTTGCTGGCCGGTATTCTCAAGTGTCCGCTGTTTGCGCTGATCGCCAGCAAGCGTGGCACACAAACCCATATCACCATCCGCAAGATGTCAGATCGCGTGATGTTGCCACGCCAGAATCGTATGAGCATGGTGGTGCAACTGGCGCAGCAGTTTGCTGATTTGCTGGCGCAGGAATGCTGCCTCGCGCCCTTGCAGTGGTTCAATTTCTTTCCTTTTTGGGCACAACCTGGCGTGGTGGTGTCCCGTGCAGGATCAACCCCGTCATGAACAACATTGTGTTTGGTCCGGCCCGTTTGTCGATTGAAGACATCGTGGCTATTTCGCGCCGCAACGCGCGCGTCATGCTGGCTGAGGACCCGGAGTTTGCCGCACGTATTCGGGCAGGGGCAGATTACCTGGATCGCTTGCTGGCCGAGGAAGGGTTGATCTACGGCGTGACCACCGGTTATGGCGACTCTTGTACGGTTGGTATCCCGATGAACCTCGTCGCCGAGCTGCCGCATCATCTGTACACCTATCACGGCTGTGGGCTGGGCGAGTTGTTCACCCCGGCACAAACCCGCGCCATTCTCGCCGCACGCCTGGCGTCGCTCACCCGCGGGTATTCCGGTGTCAGTCTGACGTTATTGCAGCAACTGACTGCGTTGATTGAACACGACATCCTGCCGTGCATCCCGGCTGAAGGCTCCGTCGGCGCGAGCGGTGATCTGACGCCGTTGTCATACGTGGTTGCAGTGATGTGTGGCGAGCGCGAGGTGATTGTCGGGCAAGAGACTCAGCAAGCCGCGCAGGCCTTGGCCGCCGCCGGGCTTACCCCGTTGCAACTGCGCCCGAAAGAGGGCCTTGCGATGATGAATGGCACAGCCGTGATGACGGCACTGGCTTGCCTCGCCTGGGATAAAGCGCGTTATGTTTCTGAACTGGCCACGCGCATTACCGCATTGGCTGTGGCCGGTGCGGCCGGTAACGCCTACCACTTTGATGCTGCGCTCTTTGCCGCCAAACCGCATGCTGGCCAGCAACGTGTCGCCGAACGTATTCGTGCCGATATTGCAGACGCAGGTACGGAACAACGCCTGCAAGATCGTTACTCCTTGCGTTGCGCGCCGCACGTCATTGGCGTGCTGGAAGACGCGCTGCCCTTCCTGCGCCAGACCATTGAGAACGAGCTGAACAGTGCCAACGACAATCCGCTGATCGACCCGGACGAACAACGCCTGCTGCACGGTGGTCATTTCTATGGCGGTCACATTGCCTTTGCCATGGATAGCCTGAAGAACCTCGTCGCCAACGTCGCAGACCTGCTGGACCGGCAAATGGCGCTGTTGGTCGATGCCCGGTATAACCACGGCTTGCCGGCCAACCTGTCGGGTGCCACCGGCCCGCGTGCCGCGATCAACCACGGTTTGAAGGCCTTGCAGATTTCGGTCTCGGCCTGGACGGCGGAAGCGCTCAAGTTGACCATGCCGGCCTCTGTATTCAGCCGTTCTACCGAATGCCACAACCAGGACAAGGTCAGTATGGGGACGATTGCGGCGCGTGATTGCCTGCGTGTGCTGCAACTGACAGAACAAGTGCTGGCGGCCATGCTGATTACGGTACGCCAGGCACTGGTGCTGCGCGAACGGGAAGGGGGCGCCACCGTGACGTTGTCCAGCCAGGCACAAGCCTTTGTGAATGATCTGGCCAACGACATCGCCTTCATTGAAGAAGACGTGGCGCTAGAACCAAAGCTGCGGCAATTGCTGGCGCTGATTGGTGCACAAAACTGGAGCGTCTATGACCCGGCCCATTCGTGAAGCCACGGTCTGCCTGACCATTCCATTTCATGATCTGGACCCGCTGAACGTGGTCTGGCACGGCAATTACGCGCGGTATTTCGAACACGCCCGCACGGCGCTGTTCCAGCAATTTGATTACGACGTGCCGCAGATGACCGCCTCCGGTTATGTGTGGCCTGTAATCGAGTTGAATATTCGTTATGCGCGGCCGCTGAAGTACCAGCAACAGATCACCGTGACAGCCGGCGTGGTGGAGTGGGAAAACCGCGTCAAGGTCAATTACGAGATTCGCGATGCGCAAACCGGCGCGCGCCTCACCCGCGGCTACACCATTCAAGTGGCCGTGGATATGAATACCGAAGAGATGTGCTACGTGTCGCCAGCCATCCTTTACGAAAAACTGGGAGTACCACACCCGTGAAGAAACTGTTTATTGCTGCTTGTTTGCTCATGGCCGGGGTAGCGCATGCAGATGATGCATTGTTCAAGGACATCGAAACCAAATTGATCGATGCGCCGGTGATCCGTGGCCAGTTCACGCAATCACGCCAGTTGCAAGGCGTAAAGAAACCGCTGACGTCGACCGGTTCGTTTCTCGTCGACAAGCAACGAGGTGTGATCTGGAAAGCAGAAAAGCCTTTCCCCAGTACCTTGCGTGTTACTCGTGGTGAGATCCTGCAAAAAAACGGAGATCAGGTGATGATGAAACTGTCTGGTGATAAAGAGCCGACAGTGAAAACCGTCAGCGGTTTGTTGTTCTCTTTGTTTTCTGGCGACGTAGGCTCACTGGGCAAAGTGTTCAACGCCCAGGGGAACGTGAGTGGCAAAAGCTGGAAGCTGGCACTGACGCCCAAAGATGCGGGGCTGGCAAAACTGATTTCCGGTATCCAGTTGCAAGGCGCGGGCACGGTTGAACATATTCAATTGAACGCCGCCAGCGGCGATGTCACACAGATCGACATGCATGACGTCACGACTGGTCAGAACCTGACCGCCGCTGAGAATGCCTACTTTGAATAAACCCGGGCGTTTGCTGGCCGGCCTGTGGCTGCTGATCGTGCTGGCGCTGGGCCTTGCGTTACTCTTTAGCGGACTGGGCCAGCGCATTGATACTGACATGTTTGCGCTCTTGCCGCGTGATCAGCGCAACCCGATGGCTGAGACCGCATTACAGTCGCTGGCACAACACGGCGAGCGTCATCTGGTTTTCATGCTCGGCAGTACCGATCCGGATCGGGCTGCAGCCGCTGCGCGTGCGTTTGCGCAAGACATTGCGCCGTTGCCGCTGACCGCACAACCGCTGGGTGAAACCCTCTCGGCCATCAGCAACTTTTATGCGCCATATCGCCGCAATCTGCTGTCACCCGCTGATGCCACTGCACTGCAAGAGAAGGGCACCGACTGGACACAACGTGCACTGGCAGCGGCCTATTCACCGATGGCCGGTGCGACGCTTGCGTTCAAGGATGATCCCTTTGGCTTCTTTGGCAACTGGCTGCAAAGCCTGGCGGGTGCCAACAAGGTTCGCCCGCTTGATGGTCTGTTGCGTGCGTCCAGCCAGGGTATGAATTACGTGGTGCTGCCTTATACGCTGAATGGCAGCGCGTTCTCACTCGGGTTGCAAGAGCAGGTGCTGACCGGACTGGAAGCCGCCGCACAAAAACTCAAGGCACAGTATCCGGATGTACAACTGCGGCGGGCCGGCGTAGTCCTGCATGCGGCCACGGCAGCGCGTAGCGCCCGGTCCGAGATGTCAACCATTGGTGTGGGCTCGACACTTGGGGTGATCTTGCTGGCGCTGCTGGTGTTTCGCGGCGTGCGGCCATTGTTGCTCGCGGCCTTGTCGGTACTGGTGGGTAGCCTTGTCAGCACTGCGCTCACACTCGCCTGGTTCGGCCATATCCATATGTTGACGCTGGTGTTTGGCACTAGCCTTGTCGGCGTGGCCGTGGATTACAGCTTGCTGGCGTTGGCATCGGGTATCGATAGCGCCGAGCCGGTGGCGGCTCGCTATCGCAAACTGTTGCCCAGCATGCTGCTGGCGGTGACCACCATGTCGCTGGGTTATCTGGGGCTGGCGCTCACGCCGTTTCCGGGGCTGGCGCAGATGGCGGTATTTGCGGTGGTTGGCATCATTGGGGCGTGGCTTACGGTGATGCTGTGGTTCCCGGTGCTGGAGCAACATGGTTTGCATTCCACCGCGATGAGCCGTGCCATTGCCGGCCTGCTGGCGCGTTGGCCGCGTATCGGAGGGCGACGCTGGGCGTGGCTGTTGCCGTTGGCATTGCTGGTTGGAGCCGGGCTGACGCAACTGAAACAGAATGATGATATCCGCGCGTTGTCAGGGATCGACCCGCAACTGCTGGCAGAGCAGATCGATATCGGTCGGGTCATGGGTCTGCCCAGCCCGGCGCAGTTGTTCATTGTCAGCGGAGACACGCCCGAACAAGTGCTCGAACGAGAAGAAACCCTGCGCGACCAACTGGCGCCCTTCATGGCGAGCGGCCAGCTTGCCGGCGCAGAAATGCTGAGCCGTTGGGTGCCCTCTATTGCAATGCAAGCGCGCAATGCCGGCTTGGTCGGCCAGGCAATTACCCAGCGCCCGGGGCGGCTGGAAAACCTGGCCGATCAGATTGGTCTGCCGCCAGACTGGGTGCAGGAGCAGCGCCGTGTTACGCCGCCACTGCAGTTTGCAGACTGGATCAACTCTCCGGCAGCTCTGGCTGCCAACTACCTGTGGCTGGGCCAGCAGAACGGCGGGTATGCCAGCATGGTTCTGCTGGAAGGGCTGGGCGACAAAGCCACCACGGCACGCGTGGGTCAGATCAAATCCCCCGGCGTGGTCTGGGTTGATAAGGTGTCTGAAATTTCTGAGTTGATGGCGCGTTACCGGCAATTGCTGACGCGCGTGCTGATCGGGGCGTATGTGTTGGCGTTTGCGGTGTTGTCGTTGCGCTACGGCCGCCAGACCTGGCGTATCATGCTGCCGCCTGCACTGGCGACACTGGCTACCCTGGCCATCATGGGCGCGGTCGGCATGCCCTTGCAATTACTCAGCATGGTGACGTTTTTGCTGGTGCTGGGCATGGGGATGGACTATGGCATTTTCTTGCTGGAACACCCGGATGACGGCCGGGTGTATCTGGCGGTGACGCTGGCGGCAATGTGTACCTTGTTGTCTTTTGGTCTGTTGGCGCTCAGCCATACGCCAGCACTGCACGCTTTTGGATTTTCTACTCTGTGTGGCATCGGCCTTGTGTGGTTGCTGGCACCGTTGTTTCGTAAAACTGCATTCCAACCTGCGCCTGAATCTGGAAACTGAACATGCAAACCACGCAACACGCTGAAGTTGTCATCATTGGTGCCGGCCCCGCAGGTGCCATCGCTGCGGCGCTCTTGCGCAAACAGGGCCGCCAGGTGCTGGTACTGGAACGCGAAACCTTCCCGCGTTTTTCCATTGGCGAAAGCCTGTTGCCGCAAAGCATGGCGTACATTGAAGAAGCAGGTTTGCTGCAAGACGTCGTCGAAGCCGGATTCCAGTACAAGAACGGCGCGGTTTTCGCGCGCGGGCTGGAAGCAACCACCTTTTTTGATTTTCGCGATAAATGGTCCAAAGGTTGGGGTACCACCTATCAGGTTCAGCGCGGCACTTTCGATAAAGTGCTGGCCGACGGCGCGGCGCACGCAGGTGCTGAAATCCGCTATCAGCAAACCGTGCTGGCGGCAGATGTAGAGAGCGATACACCGTCTTTGCGCGTGAAAGATAACGCCAGCGGCGATGAGTACACCGTGAACTGCCGCTTTGTGCTGGATGCCAGTGGCTTTGGCCGCGTATTGCCGCGCTTGCTGGATCTGGAAACCCCATCCGGTTTCCCGGTGCGCGGGGCCATCTTTACGCATGTGGAAGATCGTATCCCGGTGAACAGTGGTTTTGATCGCAACAAGATCTTGATTACTACGCACCCGGAGCACGAAGACGTCTGGTACTGGACGATTCCGTTCTCCAATGGCCATTGCTCTTTGGGGGTCGTCGCAGAGTCCTCATTCCTGGCCCGGTACGAAGGCGCGGACATGGCGCGCCTGCAGGCAGTGGTTGCGGAAGCGCCCAACCTCAAAACCCTGCTGGCCGATGCGCAGTGGCATATCCCCGCGCGTCAGATCACCGGGTACGCGGCCAACGTCAAATCGCTCTATGGCAAACACTTTGCGCTGCTGGGAAACGCCGGAGAGTTTCTTGACCCGGTATTTTCATCCGGCGTGACCATCGCCATGACTTCTGCCAGCCTGGCTGCCAAAGCGCTAGGTCGTACTCTGGATGGTGAGGCGGTAGACTGGAACGCTGACTACGCCGTGCCGCTCAAGCGGGGCGTGGACGCGTTTCGTGCCTTTGTCACCGCCTGGTATGACGGACGCTTTCAAAAGCTGATCTATTACAAAGGCAAAAACGACGACATCCGCCGCATGATTTCGTCCATCCTCGCCGGTTATGCCTGGGATGAAACCAACCCGTGCGTGCGTGCGCCGACACGCTGGCTGGCCGCACTGGATTCAGCGGTGTCGATGTGATGCGACGTCTGATTGGTCTGGCCATGTTGGCGCTGCTCACAGCATGCGCTAGCCTGCTGACGCGGGACTTGCCACAACTGCAGATTGCGCCCGCTGCACTGGGGCAGCCGCGTACGGTGCAACAACAATTGCAGATCAGCTATCCGGGCGGTGGCGCGGTTATGGATGCCGTGCTGCAAATGGATCAGGACGGCGTAGAGGTCATCGCTAGTGCCATGGGCCTGCGCCTGGCAACGCTTGATTACGATGGGCACACACTCAAGGCTCAGACCCTGCCAGCCATGAAAGTGCCGCCACAACGCATCATGAATGATCTGTTGATGGTGTTTGCGCCACAGAATGTGCTGCAACAGGCCTTGCCGCAAGGCTGGACCGTGCATGACGACGGTAACAAGCGCACCATCTTGCGCGGGGCTGATCCAGCCATTGATATCTCCTGGGATAACCCGGACCACTGGCAAGGGCGTGCCGTGCTTGTGCACCACCAGCTTGCCTATACGCTGACCATTGATTCAAGCACCGTAGAATGACTTGTTATATCGCGGCAGCCGGCGCTTTGTGTGCGCTTGGCAATGACACCGACACCATCCGGCAGAACCTGTTTGCCGGTGTGAGCCCAGGCTTGCGCCCGACGGATGCCTATAGTCCCGGGCGTTCATTGGTTCTGGGCCAGATTGTTGATGCCGATCTGCCCGCACTGGATCACTTGCCGGTGATTCACCGCTCGCGCAATAACGCAGTATTGCTGGCGACCATGGCGCAAATCCGTGGCACGTTTGAACTACTGGCCAAAGGCCTGCCGCGTCAGCGGATTGCGATCATTCTGGGTACCAGCACGTCGGGCAGTTCAGAGGGTGAAAATGCCCTGGCTGCATACGAACTGGACGGCGCCTTGCCGGCGGGTTTTCATGTGCGTCAGCAGGAGCTGGGTTCGCCTGCGATGATGTTGGCTGGATTGCTGGGCACATCTGGCCCTGCCTACTGTGTTTCTACTGCGTGCACCTCCGGGGCCAAGGCCCTGGCGGCGGGGGCGCGCTTGATTGAACACGGCGTAGCAGATCTGGTGATCGCCGGCGGTGTCGATACCCTGGCGCAATTTACGGTCGCAGGTTTCAGTGCCATTGAATCGGTTTCGGCAGAGCGCTGCCAGCCGTCGTCCATCAACCGGCATGGTATTAATCTGGGCGAAGCAGCGGCGCTGTTTATCCTGAGCCGCACCCCGGCTGCCGTGCGGGTTGCCGGGTGGGGCGAAAGCTCTGACGCGCATCATATTTCTGCCCCGGCGCCAGATGGCCGTGGTGCTCGCGCCGCCATGGATGATGCGCTGGCCCGAGCGGGCATCAAGGTCGATGAGGTTGGCTATGTGAATCTGCATGGCACGGCCACACCGCAGAATGACGCCATGGAAAACACGGCGGTTGCTGCACAATTTGCGGGCGTACCGGCCAGTTCGACCAAATCGCTGACGGGCCATACGCTGGGCGCGGCCGGCGCACTGGAAGCGCTGTTTTGCTGGTTGGTACTGACCGATGATCAGCATCGCTTGCCCCCGCATATCTGGGATGGCGCGCAAGACCCGGACCTGCCGGTGCTGCCGCTGGTCCGTGTTGGCCAGACTGCGCCGGTGCAGGCCGCGATCAGTAACTCTTTCGCTTTTGGCGGTAACAATATTGCTTTGGTTCTTGCAGTATGAATGCGTTTGAATTGCCTGTTTCAGAATTGGTACCCCATGATGGACCCATGTGTTTGCTGGATGCCATCGAGTCTGTCGCGACCGACACGCTCACCACACGTGTAGTGCCGCGGGGTGACGGCATGTTTGATGAACATGGCACAATTGGTGCGTGGGTCGGGCTGGAATACATGGCACAGACCATGGCGGCTTTGGCAGGCTGGGAACGCCGCAAACAAGGTCTGCTGCCGCGCGTAGGGCTGATGTTGGGTACTCGGCGCTATCACTGCCATGTGCCCCATTTTGTGGTGGGCCAACCCTTGCTGGTGACGGCCACCCGTGAATTTGAAGCAGATAACGGCATTGGCGTGATGCAATGCCGGATCGAAACCCTGGATCGCCAGGTACTGGCTGAAGCATTGCTCTCTGCCTATCAACCTGACGACCTGCAGCATTTTTTGAAAGAACACGCATGAGTACAGTACTGGTCACCGGTTCGAGCCGCGGTATTGGCCGCGCCATCGCCTTGCGGCTGGCGCGCGATGGCTACGACCTGGTTTTGCATTGCCGCAGCCGGCGCGAGGAAGCCGAGGCTGTGGCCGCAGAGATCGCGGCTTTGGGTCGCAGTGCGCGCATTGTGCAGTTTGATGTGGCGGATCGCGCCGCCGCCCGCGCCACGCTGGAAGCCGACATTGAAGCCCATGGCGCCCCTTATGGTGTGGTCTGCAATGCCGGCATTGCGGCCGACGCTGCCTTTCCGGCCATGACCGAAGGCGAGTGGGATGGCGTGCTGCGCACGAATCTGGATGGCTTCTACAATATTCTGCATCCGCTGGTCATGCCCATGATCCAGACCCGTCAGCCAGGTCGCATCGTGACGTTGTCATCGGTCTCGGGGGTGATCGGCAACCGTGGTCAGGTGAATTACAGCGCGGCCAAGGCCGGGATTATTGGTGCAACCAAAGCGCTGGCGGTGGAGCTGGCCAAGCGCAAAATCACCGTGAACTGTGTCGCCCCTGGGTTGATTGATACGGAGATGGTCGATCCGATGGTGCTGGAAGAAGCCCTCAAGATGATCCCGGTCAAGCGGATGGGCAAGCCCGAAGAAGTGGCCGCGACGGTGAGCTTTTTGCTGTCAGCCGATGCAGGCTATATCACCCGCCAGGTGATCTCGGTGAATGGGGGGCTGGCATGACCCGGCGACGTGTGGTGGTGACGGGCGCCGCCGGTATCAGCCCGATCGGCAACGATTGGCCGACCATTCGGGACAACCTGCAGGCGCGTCGCAGTGGGGTGGTCAATCTGCCGGAGTGGGGTGAGTACGATGGATTGAACACGCGTCTTGCTGCGCCCGCCAGACCCTTTGACTTGCCGCGCGAAACCTACAACCGTAAACGTACCCGCAGCATGGGGCGCGTGGCGTTGATGTCCGTGCGTGCAACTGAGCTGGCGCTGGCTGACGCCGGTTTGCTGGGTCATCCGGTACTGCATGGTGGTCGGACCGGGGTGTCTTACGGTTCCAGCACGGGTTCGCCGGATGCTGTGGCAGATTTCGGCAAGATGCTGCACAACAAATCCACTGAAGGCGTTAACGCCAACAGCTATCTGAAAATGATGGGCCATACCACGGCGGTGAATATCGCAGTGTTTTTTGGCCTGACTGGCCGTGTATACACGACATCCAGCGCCTGTACGTCGGGCAGCCAGGGTATTGGATACGCCTTTGAGGCCATTCGCTACGGCCAGGCCACCGTGATGGTTGCGGGTGGGGCGGAAGAGCTCAACGTGACTGAAGCGGCGGTGTTCGACACCTTGTTTGCCACCAGCACCCATAACGAAACGCCCCACCTGACACCGCGCCCGTATGACGCGGCGCGCGATGGTCTGGTGATCGGTGAAGGTGCGGGTACGCTGATCCTGGAAGAATACGAACACGCAGTGGCGCGTGGTGCGCATATCTATGCCGAGATCACCGGTTACGGCAACAATTGCGATGGTAGTCATATCACCCAGCCCAGTGCCGCGACCATGGCTGTCGCCATGCAATTGGCGCTGGATGACGCGCAACTGGGCGTGAATGATATCGGTTATATCAATGGCCACGGCACTGCCACGGAGCATGGAGATATCGCCGAAACAGTTGCTACGCATCAACTCTTTGGCAAGCGTGTGCCAATCTCCAGCCTGAAAAGCTATATGGGCCACACGCTGGGCGCTTGCGGTGCGCTTGAGGCGTGGATCGCCATCCAGATGATGAATGAAAGCTGGTTTGCGCCGACCCTCAATCTGGATCAGATTGACCCGCGCTGCGGCGAACTCGATTACATCACGGGCGAGGGTCGACAGATACGTTGCGATCACGTCATGAGTAATAACTTTGCGTTTGGCGGCATCAATACATCATTGATTTTCAGCAAAATCAGACCGTGACAGGTGTGAATTGCAGCTATAACCAGAAAACCGCCAGCCAGGCGGTTTTTTCATGTGAGGTTGCCGTTCACCGGCCACGTTGGCTGTAGCGTGAACCTCGGCGCGACCTGCCCGTCCCATAATGACCAATTCCACCAGTCTGGAGAAGCATCATGCAAAAGAGCGGTTCCGCACAATGGCAAGGCGCAATCAAGGATGGTATCGGGTCGGTATCGACCCAGAGTGGCGTACTGAAGGATGCACCTTACGGCTTCAAAGCACGGTTTGAAGGAGGGCCGGGCACCAACCCGGAGGAGTTGATCGGTGCCGCGCACGCCGGGTGTTTTTCAATGGCGTTGTCGTTACAGCTGACGGAGGCGGGAACCATTGCCGAGCGCATCAACACCAAAGCGACAGTCACCCTGGAAAAAGACGACACGGGTTTCACCATTACCGCTGTGCATCTGGATGTCGTCGCCCGTATTCCTGATGCCACACCAGAAAGCTTCGCCAAAGCCGCCAATGCGGCCAAAGCGGGTTGCCCCGTCTCCAAACTGCTCAATGCCAACATCACCATGGATGCGCGGCTGGAGTCGTAAATACAACGGCTGGGCAGACGGCCGGCTCCTGTCGCCTGGGGCAGGCCGTTTGTATTGCCAGGATACACGAGCGCCATGTAAGGAAACAAAACCCGTGTTAGGATAAATGAATATAGTCGTATCCAGTCCTCATTCCCGCGCTTTATCCATAACCATAATGCGGGCCGCACAGCCATTCTTCGTCAGTGTTTGTCCCACATACGCATGGGCAAGCTGCTGACTTGATATCGTTTTTCACGTACCGATATATTGGGTAACAACCCGCAGGCCCTGTAATAACAGGCCCTGGCTGGCGGTCATCGCCGGGTGGCTCCCCCATCCAGACAGCCTGGTTCAGACACAATGGCACGCACGGTGCGGCGATCTTGTATCAACGCGCCCAAGCCCTGCCACCTTGCAGATACAAAAGAGATGAAAGAAAAAGCCCGTTCCACTGATGCAGAGGCAGCCGCGCAATCGCGCATCGCTCTGGCGGAGTTGTTTGGCGATAACGTACCGCATTCCACCGCACCGGCTGCACAGGCCACTGCGCGTGCGCAGTCCGAGCCAGACTCTGTGCTGGCGCGCAAGAAAGCCAGGGAAGACGATATCAACGCGCGTACCGATCTGCTGCGCCGCAAGCGCGAAGCACGCGAGCAAATCCTGGCGCGCGTTGCTGCGGCCGGGTTTACGCCCGAAGAAGTGATGAATATCGCCGCACAATTGCCGGATTGATCGCCGCCATTTGATCGCGATCCAAAACAAAAACCGCAGCACACTGGCTGCGGTTTTTGTTTGTGTGTTCAAACGTTTGTATCAACAATCAAGCCGGTTGATCAAAAGTTGGTGCGCATGCCCAGCGAGAAGATATTGGCCTTGTCACCAGCCGTGCCATTAGGCACGCCTGTGGATTGCTCAAACGAGGCGTTGGCATCATTTTCCAGTCGGGTGTAGGACGCAAACACTCGCGTAGCCTTGCTCAGCTTGTAGTACCCGGCCAGGTTGAATTGTTTGGCACCGCTTTGTGCAATCGGCGCATCTCCCTTAACGTCAGCCATATACAAATACGATGCGTGGACCGACCATGGGCCCGTCTTGTAGCCGACCAGAATGGCGGCATCGTCCTGATGCGTGTTGCTGCCGCTATAGCTGGATGCCACGCGTTCCCACAGGGCATTGAGCATAAAGCCGTTCCAGTTGGCACCGCCGCCGACCACGTAGCTTTCCAGATAGTCACCTGATTTGTAGGTCGTGGTCGACAGTTCGCTGGTCAGCAATGAAGAGGTATCGTTGTCGCGCTTGTACGAAGCGCCGGCAGTGTAAGTGCCATCATCGTAATAGGCGGTACCGGCATATTGCAGCGGGTTGGCGCTGCCATTGTTCAGGCCCAGATTGCCGACCGACGCGTTCACACCAAAGTTGCCGAACTTGCTTGACTCAAAACTGGCGATATTGGCATTACGCTCTTCCAGACGGAACAAAAGCTCACCGTTACCCCATGCATCTTCTGAATAGTTGTAGGTGCCATCCAGTTCCGGCACGTAGTAACCGCTGGCGGTATACAGCGCGTCTTCGTTGCGACCGAAAGTGACGTTACCAAAACCGCCTTTTACGCCAATGAAGGTATTGCGGTTGCCCCAGGTGTCACCGGAAGCACCGCCAATGTGCAATTTGTTCTGAACTTGCCAGATGGTTGACAGACCATCATCCCACTTGTCTTCACCGGCGATGGCAATACGGCTGCCCTGATCTTCTACCCGGGTCAGGTTAGCGCCCGTGCCCGGGCCGGACTGTTGCACATATTCCAGACCGGCCCGAATGCTGCCGGTAATGGTCACATCGGCCATGGCGGCCGGGGCTACACAGAGGGCGGCGAGTGCGCCCGCGATGATCTTTTGCACTGTCTTCTCCAAATTCGAACGGGTTGGTGTCGGTGCGGCAGACGACTCTGAAATGGTCGTCCACTCGGGCCTGAAATCAGGGCGGGCCGGACTATACGTATAGACGTGCGAATGTCTGTTACGGGCAGGAGAAGATTTCGTGAAACCTTCATGGCGGATTTATTGCCTGGGGATGTCACTACAGTGAGCGCCGCATCAGGCTTGGGTTTGCGCGAGAGAGACGAGGAGGGTCGGTGCAACGGCAAGGCTGTGGGGCACCCGCCAGACAAGAAAAAGGCCCCGTTAAAACGGGGCCTGGCTCACCACGAGGGGCAGTAGACCTTTTGGGTCATTTGCGCTCAGGGGAGGTCTGTATCTCTTGCCGGAGGTCCAGCTGCAACCAGGAAAAACCAGCCGGGTTACGCTGGGCAAAGGAAGGGCGCAGCCTGATCTGGTCTGCAGCCGCTTCGGGTTTAACCGCTTTTTGTTCTGGCAAGGCGTTCGTCGTCAAGGCAGTCATGATCATGCACTCACTCTGGTTACGCAAAACCTGGAAACGGCCCCGATTATGGCCTGCCTGACGAGAATTGAAATGCACAAAATTGGTGAGAGTGATCATGGATCAATAAAACCGTGCCGTAAGCTGATGAGTGGTACAGCGGTCTCGCCAATTGCAACGGGTTGAGCCCTGTCTCTTTTGAGCCTGTGTGTTTGGGGGAGTTAAAGCACACCTGGACAGCCGCATGAAGAGCAAAAGAGGGGTAGCAACGGCGCAATGAAGAAAACGAGGACATGTATTAAACAGTCAACCCTGGAGTTTTCCCTATTGTTTGTGCGACCCAGCCATTAATACGATTGTATTAATACATTTGTATTACATGGGGTTGCAATGCCAAAGCTGGAAACCGCACTCATCTCCGCGACAGGGACGCGTGAGCGACTGATCGATGCCATCTCCGCGCTCGTTGCAGAACGGGGGCTGGAAGGCACGTCAATTCGCGCCATTAACAAGGAGGCATGCGTTGCCAATCAATCTGCCGTGAATTACCACTTCGGGAACGTGTGGGGCCTGGTGGAAGCGGCAGTCGCCAGGGCAACGGACGCTTATTCTGGCGCGATCCAGTCAATGCTCGACGAGCAAAAGGCAACAGGTCTGCCAGTGACCTTGATGGACGTCGCGGAATCCATGATCCGCCCGATTGTGCGCATGGTAGCCACGCCTGCTGGCCGCAACAACGTCCAGCTCATGGCCCGCATGGCGGGGGACTGCGGTCAGCGCGGCAGAGAACTACTCGCCCGCGGGTTGGGGCCGGTATCACTGATTTTATCTGCCCATGCTTGTGAGGCCATGCCGGCCCTGAGCAAAGAGGCGGCAGGCGTCAAAATTCTTTACGCCTTCAACACTGTTCTGAACGTCATTCCCGATGCAGGTCTGGAACGCTGGTGGCCACTTGAAACCACCAGCAGGGACCGGCTGGACCGTTATCTGCGTGATTACATCGTGGGCGGGATCGCATTCTCTTCCCGGCCAGGCCCGTAATACGTTGATTCTGCTGTACGACTTTGCTTGTTCAACTCTGCACAACCACGACAACCAGTACCGGTATTACACGACCACAAATAAGGAGGAGTCCGTGTCTGCTGTCATTTTTAAATCCTGTCCGGATCTATTCAGGGGATTAACCTGCCTGGTGTCTGCGCTGTTACTGACTGCCTGCGCAGGCGGTGACTCTACCAGTACCGCGTCAGCCACCGCCGCGCCCACACCAACGCCGGCCCCGACAAATAACCTGCCTGCAGCATTCAGTACCCAGCACGCCACGCAAACCTGTTTGTGGAAGGG
This sequence comes from Silvimonas amylolytica, assembly GCF_014645555.1. Taxonomy (GTDB): domain Bacteria; phylum Pseudomonadota; class Gammaproteobacteria; order Burkholderiales; family Chitinibacteraceae; genus Silvimonas; species Silvimonas amylolytica. The sequence continues at coordinate 107,473 of NZ_BMLY01000004.1, forward strand.
ACCGTTGTCGCGTGAGAACCCCAACGGGAACTTTGCGTACCCGGATACAGGTGCGAGCTATTGGTCTGCGACCGTCACCATTCCGGCGGGCTCACGCTTGTTTGTGAACGGGCAGTACCCGTATGCGCGATATATCTCGTTCGTCAGCTATGACGGCAATGCCCAGCCCGTTAATGTGTTGGGGGATCACGATATCCAGCCTGCCAGCGGGAACACAAACCCGTTTATCGCGGGTAACCCGCGCTATGGGACGGCCAGGGATTATCAGGTAGAAATCGTCGCCGGTAGTGCGCCGGCTACGCCTGCAGCCAACACCCTGTATACCGGCACAACCGGCCCGACGGTCACGTTCTGGTATCGGGTCTATGTACCGGATCAAGGTGCGGACATGACCGGTGCCACGGGTCTGCCTACTGTTTCGGTATTGCATGCAGATGGCAGCACCGTGACCGAAGATGCTGCCTGTGCAGAACTCAATCCTGCTGCCAGCCTGAGCACGCCCAATTTGCTGCCACAGGCCACCTACAGCATGTTGCGCGACCAGGCCAATGCGCCCGACAGCTTTCCGGCGCAAGAGCCCGGCGTCTGGCATTTCCCGTTCAACCGTACCTGGAACCTGCAGTGTCTGTTTTTCTACAGTTGCTCAGGCACACCGGCCTATCAGCTGAACTGGTATGGCAACCCGGACAACGCATATGTTGAAAGCATGATCAGCCGGGATTATGGCAACGTGGCCATTTTGCGGGGCAAGTTACCCGTAACCCCGTCCACGTTCCTGAACAACACCGTCGCTACAGAAGGGCAGCTCAGATATTGGTCTATCTGCATGAATGAGTTTTATACGCAGAAAGTGACCGACTGCATGTATGACGCTCAGGTGCCGGTAGATGCAAATGGCAACTATGTCATTGCGATCAGCCGTGCCGCAGATCGTCCAGCCAATGCGACAAGCGCGTGCGGGTTTGGGTGGATTCAATGGTCTGAGGTGGGCGATGGCAATGGGCACCCGAATGATGGACTCTTGATCATGCGGAACATGCTGCCAGACCCGGCGTTCGCCAATGCGATCCAGAACGTACACATTCCGGGGCAAGAGCAATCCGTCATTGGCAACTATTTGCCGACGGTGACGTATGGCACAACGCAATCCTTTACTGCTTTGGGCTGCAAGGCGTCCTGAACAGGTCGTCAGACATAAAAAAGAGGCGCTCCACAAGGCGCCTCTTTTGATGAAAAAGACGGCTACCGCCTGACGATGGGGCCTTCGGGAAACGGCAAGCAATAAAAAACGGAGTCTATTGACTCCGTTTTTTATTGGTGCTGCCTGAAAACATACCGCTCAAAATGGTTGTGAGCGGGAAAAAGTGTCCATAGTGCTGGATGCTAATACTACTGCGGGTTCCAGAACACTCTCGCTTCAGAAATGTTAATAAAGTGCCGATTTTTGCTATGTTGTTTACATTTTCGTCGGTTAGTACCTTGCCAGCTGACGAGGGCTGCGAAAAAATGTCTTAGGAGTCTGCGGGAAACGGGGTAGAACCAGGAGCAAATTCACCGGTAGCCAAATAACCGAGTTTCACAGCAGACTCAGAGCCAATTTTTCCAAATATTGCGCACGTCATTCAATCAATTGCCCTCCTTCGCGCTTATTGAGCAAGGGCGTTTCATTGACATTTGCGGCGCGTTATCCTCTGCCGAGGCAAGCTTTTTGGTGGTCAGAATGACCACTACAGGCACCCGCCTTGCCAAGTATCTTCTGGAATTGATAATTGACCAACTCAGTCCTTAAACGATTCGAAGCTATGGCTGATAGCCAATTCGACTCGCAATTCTTACCTCATCCTAACGAGGCTATAGCCACTTGGTATCTACTTACCGCCTCGGAAGATATGCAGCGAATGTTATTCATATTTCCTGCTGATTCCCTGGGCAAGTGGAAAATAGATTTTTATTTAGACAGATATAAATTTTCCCTGCGGCATTGTCTTATGGCTGTACGTGCGCGAACGAAAGATAGGACTGTTACGCCATTGCCCTACAGAGCTGCACCCGCGTTTTATCAACGCTCAGGAGATTTCCTGAAAGCTGGTATTGATTACTCCACGGTAACTCAGATTTGCTCGGCAGCGCATTCAGGTAGTTTACAAGTGATAGACCGCGCTGAAGGGTACGCCTTAGAGTTCAACGAGCAGCTTGAGGATAGCCGTTACGGTGTATTGGAGCTAATGCGCCAAACCGCTGGGGCTCCAGTCATTTCTTTTGCATCGGCTTTATTGTTTTGGATACAAAATCCGAAAGAGTTACCAGATGTGGTATGCCGGATTGCAGAGCAAATTCGTGCCTCGAATGGGAGAATTCGTTATATCTACGACCTAGAGCTTGCGGTGCAACTTGCGCAGTATCTTCATCAGGCACCTTTTCTAATTCCGGAAAACTGGGTGTTCCCATGGGGTGGAAGGACTGAAACTACACTTCTTCAGAATGCTCTCTCACTCAGAATCATCTATCACCTATGTGCAGTGCACTTTGGTGCCAGTAGGTTGCGGCTCAAAGGGGTTGGAAATTCTGACCTTTGTCTCCGTATTGCACGAGAGCAGCTCGTTGAAGATATGGCGATGCTTTGTTCTCTGGAACGGCCTCTCATCGATAGCTTTGTTGATTACCTCACTTATGGGAGGGGTGTAGATTCGCCAGACCAAGCTTTGCAGCCTCTAGTGCCGCTGGGAAAGGAACGATTTGGAATAGCGGGGATTGGTTTTTTGTCCTCTAATATTGAACGCAATTTGCTCACATTACAGGCCCGACTTGAGCCCAAAATATTTGACTCGCGAAGTTCAGCTTTTGAAGTAGAAATGACAAAGCAACTTGGACCGCTCTTCGCGCAAAAATGGCAACAGGTTGCTGCGAATCGTACTTTTCAACTTGGGACGGTAAAAGAAGAACTTGACCTGCTTATTTGCGAACCTGAGACAAAGACGCTACTTGTTCTCGAACTTCGCTGGATGCTTTCACCTGCGGACCCACGAGAAGTACAAACAAAAAAAACGTATTTGTTATCAGAAAGTAGACCAGCTTGCCCGCAAAGTGACGGCCGTTTCAGGTAACCTGCCTCATTTACTTCGTGCTGCCTTTGACACCATTCTTGAGTCAACAGCCGGATGGAAGGTATACGGTGCAGTTGTAATTCAAGGCTTTGGTGGTGCCCTAAGTCAACTTGAGCAGTTTCCTGTGGTTCCTGACTGGGTTCTAGAAGCCGGGGTACACAAAGCCCAAACCCTTCTTTGCTTGGCTGAGTGGATGAAATCGCTGGACTGGCTTCCAATTGAAGGCCGTGATTTTGAGGTCAGGGAGAATCCGGAGCTGTTATCCATTCCAATTATCTATAGAGGCATCGCTCCCCTCAGGACTGGCCGCGAGTACCTTCAGGACGCCACCAGTACAATGTTAAACCTCTGAGATTAATCGCGGATTACACGGATGCGGTTGGCTGCGGTGTGCCCCTTAACCCCCGCAGCTATCGTTTGCGACTGAACAAGGCGGATCGACTCGGATTTGGCCCGACGTGGGGAGCGAGCTTGGGAGGGGAAATGATCTGTGGATAATTGTTCAACGATTCTCTGCTTGCAATATCGGACAAGATCATCAAGTTCGTTCAGTGAAAGAATGGTGTTCTGACGGAGTCTTTCGTCGAGTTCGATGTTTCGGGCGTGGAGAAATAGATGAAGATGCATGATTGATCTGAGCGTTTGATCAATCGTATTACTGGCTTTGTTGGTGGCACGGAGCTCGCTCAACGAATACACCGTGGGTTCGAACAGAGGTTCGCCCGAAGTGCGTTCAATCAGGACAGGCAGTCGTTCGCCAGAACGGAGAACAAGGGTTCGGACGGAGTAAGGGTTGACGTCCATTTGTTTACACCCTTAAGAGGTGAACACTAATACGTCATAGCAGGTCTGCAGGGAAAAACTGTAAACAAGAAAAAAGCGGAATCAAATCAATGACCCCGCCTTGTTTATTGACGCACTATAAAAAGGTGGACTTCAGAAGAGGATACTGTGCTCAGATTCCTTTGCAGACAGATTCGCTCCGGTGGTAGGGAACAACACTGAAACAATGCTCTGCCGCCGCCCGCGTCAATCTGGCAAACAGTTGGTTCTGAATTCACCAGGTGTGCAGCCATACTCCGTCCGGAAGGTCCGGTTGAAATTCGACAAGTCTGTAAAACCGCTCTCCAGTGCTACCTGGGTCACAGGTATTTCAGTGGATGCCAGTAATTGTGCAGAACGGGTCAAACGCTGCCGCAGCAACCACTGATGAGGAGACAAACCCGTTACCCGGGTGAACACGCGCAGGAAATGAAACGGGCTAAGACTGGCGGCATCCGCCATACCTGCCAGTGAGACGGGTTGATCCAGATTATCCTGAACATGCCGCACTACCGCCATGACACGTCGTTGGTCGCGAGCACTGACGGGACGACTGGGTTGTACCACCCCAGAGGACCCAAGGCGCAGGGTCTGTCCAGCCCAGGCCAGTACCAGCTCGGCAAAACCCTCATTGGCAGGCGTGCTGCGAGTGCCCAGCAGCTGCATGCTTTGCCAGCTCAGCCCTGCCAGCGCGCGCAATGGCGGTAAACGATGTGTCCTGGTCATCGACACATCTACCCCCACATCCGCCGCAATTGATGCAAACAGATCAGGCTCGAACTGAAATGACAGGCAACGGTCTCCCGTCCCGTGATGATGACTGCATTCGAACGGGCGGCCGGCATTGCCCAGTAGAACCGACCCGCTACTGAGTAAAACACCGCCGTGGACAGACCGGTAATTGAACACACCGGCCAGCACCAGTGAGACCGATTGCAGCGCGTGGTTTTCTTCAAACACGCGGTCGGTGGGTCCACAAGTACAGAGGATGTCCTGCACCTGCCAGCCCTTGCCGCGGGCCACAACCTTGCCGCGGGCGCATCCGTACTCTCCCCGTTGAGCCAGCGCGAGACGTAACGGCTCATGCCGCCAGGATGGCAATTGAGCAATTTTCTCCAGGTGGTCGTGCCGGGCGCGCATGACAATGATCCGCAGACAGGTTTCTTCACTATAAACACCTGGAGGTAGTCATGGCTCAACCGTTTCTCGACGCATTGCAGGCGACTGGCGCTCACCCAGCCCTGGCAGGGCATGCAGAGACATACGCGTGGATGATTGGTAGCTGGACGGGAGAAGTTACGGATTTTCCTGATGAGATAAACGTACTGCGCGGCCCGGTGGAAATGCATGCAAGCTGGGTATTGCAAGGCCGCGCTATCCAGGATGTCTGGATCGCACCAGCAGGTTCCGCGCCAGGCCAGATTCAGGCTGAGCGCTACGGCACAACACTTCGCATTTTTGATACAGCGCATGCGCAATGGGATGTACGCTGGTTCAATCCCGTCAGCGGGGCGCAGGTGAGCCTGAGCGGCCAGCGTGTCGGCGACCAGCTGGTGCAACTGGGTATGATCAATGGCCGGCTGGTTCGCTGGGTCTTTTCAGAGATCACCTCCCGACAGTTTCTCTGGCAGGGGTTTGTACTTGGCGAAGATGGGCAAACCTGGCGTCTGCAAACGCAATTTCGCTTTGAACGATCCAGCAGCCAGGATTAACTATAAGACAAACCACAAACAGGCCGAGTGCCTATACGGACTCGCCGGTTTGCAAATTCTGGTTTGCTACGTAGTTGATTCCAATTAAAGCTGCCCGCAGTTCACACGGTGCTGCCGAAACCCCCAGTGACTGGTGGAAAACCGGCCAGAGCGGCCAGTCGATTTGCCGAGAATTCAGGACAGTTTCCGCTCCTAGGCGGGCATTGTCAGATTGCTGGTGGACTAAATACCAACCCTTCCTATACTGACGCAGACCCAGGAAAAATCTTACACATCCATCCGCACGGACTTGTTCAAATACCCTGGAACTGGAGCCTAAGATTCCCACTTTGCTTGCCGAAGTATCACTGCAATCGTGAAGCTGAGTTAACCACACCGAGCCCTGTAACGCCTCTCCCCACGGGATGGTAGGGCGGCTTGCTACATCCACATACGACTGGAGACTTGACCCATGTTCCGCATCCGTCGTGGTTCTCTGATTGCCGCACTCGTTGTTGCTGCTTTTGCAGTACCTGCGGTCTGGGCTGCTGGTGGCCAGGTGCCACTGCCCACCAAACCCTCAGACCTCACCGTGCCCGCCAAAGGCGTATTGATGCAGCCGGAGTATGTCAAAGCCGTGGCGCGGGCCGCGTACATCTGGGGCTGGCCTTTGGTGAACCAGCAAAACCGCTTCAACGCCATCACCCAGGCCCCATATCCAGGGCATTTGAATGGCGTCTTGCCTGCTGCGCCACGTGGCCAGCTTGCCATGCTGGCGGACTACATTGAGCCGTCCCAGACGTTTGTGACGTGCCCCAATCAGGATGTGGTCTACGGGCTGGGTTTCTTCTCGCTGGATCAGGAACCGGTGGTGATTCAAGTACCCGACTTCGGGGACCGCTTCTGGGTGTACGCGCTGTATGACCAGCGTACTGACCAGTTTGCGGAACTGGGCAAGCCATACCAGACCAAGCCGGGGTTCTACCTGCTGGTGGGGCCAACCTGGCAAGGTGAGAAGCCCGCCGGCATTACCGCCGTAATCCGCAGCAGCACGCCACTGGCTAACGCCATCCCCCGTGTTTTCCAGAACGACAATGCGCAGGATCGCAAGGCGATTCAGCCAGTCATCAATCAGGTGGTGGCATACCCGCTGTCAAAGTTCGACGGCAAGATGAAGACCATTGCCTGGGCCAAGGTGCCGGACATTAAGGCCCCCGGTTCTGACGACAGCAGTGGTGGCGAAACCAAATGGGTGATTCCGGAAAAGTTCTTTGACCAGTTCCCCGGCATTTTGGATGCAGTGCCCCCACTGCCCGGTGAAGAAGCCATGTATGCCCAGTTCCGGGCGCTGCTGGATGCCGCTGCCAAAGACCCCGCCGTGAAGCAACTACTGGTGGAGACGGCCCAGGAAACGGAGAAGGATGTCATCAGCAAGTTCTTCCTGTGGCAGCACAATGGCGTGCCTGCAGGCAATGGCTGGAATCGCTCCGCCAACAATGCGCAGTGGGGTGTGGATTACTTCAATCGCACCGGCACATCCAAGTCCAATATGTTCGACAACAAGCCGACCGAAACCCAGTATTTCTACACAGACAACGATAGTGCTGGCGGCCAGCTTGCCGGGACAGGCAATTATCAGGTGACGTTTGCGGCAGGGCAGGAACCCCCTGTGAACGGGTTCTGGTCACTGACGCTGTACAACGACAAGCACCTGTTCAACCCCAACAACCTCAAACGCTATTCGCTGGGTACCAAGAACCCCACGCTCAAGCGCAATGCCGACGGTTCGTTGACGATCTATGTGGGCAACAAGTCACCAGGCAAGGACAAGGAGAGCAACTGGCTGCCAGCGCCAGAAGGCACGTTCTCGCTGTATATCCGGGCATACTGGGGCAAGCAGCCGATTCTGGATGGCTCATGGCAGCCGCCAGAGATTCGCAAGGTTCAATGAGGAACAACAAAAAGCGGGCGTAATGCTCGCTTTTATATTTGAGGGCTTTTCTTCGAACCGGCAATGACCGATTTGGGTTGGGAGCATACCGCCACCGCCAGCAAAGCGCCAACCGCATTTGCTTGTATCCTTGTTTACTTGGGGAAGAGCAGGGTCACTACCGCCCGTAGCCCCCAGCCATGCGCACCGGAATCAGGTGAGGCTGCCCAGTAACGCACCCCGCCGCCCAGACTGACCGGCTGGTTGCCGAACTTCACCAGTTTGCTGACCATGCCATTGATCGGCACGGACCACTGCCGGTGGGTCCAGTCATAGGTGGATTCGGTGTTCAGGGTGTAGGTCCAGGCGTCCTTGGTGGTGTAGGCCAGGAAGGGCTGCAAGAACGTCGAGTTCACCTCGGGGCGGTCGCTTTGTCCTGCAAAAGACCAGATATGGTTGGCCAGCGCGCCGTAGGTCCAGCCATGGTTTTGCCACAGCAATACGGCGGTGGGGCCCGCACCCCATTTTTCTGCGCCCAGCAATTTGTTGGTATCGGTGGGCAGCAACAACACCGGGCCAACGCCCCAGATCAGGCCACTGTCGGTGGGCTTTTGCGGTGACAGGAAAAAGCTTTGCACCACGTCACCAATCCCGCTTTGCGAGCCCGCACCCGGTGCGATAGCACTTTGCGATACTACCGGCACAATGGTGCGCGAAATCAGGTTCCATTCATCATTCAGATGAAACGGAATCACC
>NZ_BMLY01000004.1:115785-449225 GCF_014645555.1 Silvimonas amylolytica
ATTCAGCAGATATTTGTCGCCATCCCGCGATGGGCCGATGTCATCGTCGTAGTTGAACTGAAGGGGCACGCTGATCAATGCGGCCACCGGGTTGCTCAGTTTCTGGGCGAGGTCTGAATCACTGTCAGACCAGGCCTGGGCAGAAGATAGCGCCAGTACCATGCCGCTCAGGGCAGGCAAGGCAAGTTGAATGCGTGTACGCATCGGTTTCTCCAGAATTTGACAGGGAAGGTGTGCGCAAAACCGGCGACACGACCTGGACTACCGTGTGGGCAGTCCAGGGTGTCCGGTCAGGCAAAAGGCAGGGTGGCCCGCATTCGTGGCGAGCCACTCAAGGGATAAAACGCGAGAGCGCTTTATCCCTGGAACAACGGCAACAACTCAGCTCACCAGTTCAAAATCCGGCATCTCGAAGGCTAGCCCGTGGTGCCGGCGAACCTGAACGCAACAGCAAAGGGCGCTTAATTGTGCCAGGCACTGGCGTTGGTGTACCCGCCAGCAAAAACTTGCGTCTGTCCAATTCGGTCTCCCCGATAGTCATTTGCAAGAAAGTCAAACTCCGCGCCTATGGCGAGGTCGTAAAAGCAATGAGTTATCTTAGGCAGACAAGCTGGGTTATGCCTAAGAGCCAGAGGAGCTGATCGGTAGCGAATGCGCTTAAGTACAAATCAACAACCTCTGCAAGTCCTTGAACGAAAGAAGCACCCAAAGGTGCTTCTTTCGTTTCTGGGGGGGCTAACGGCAGCCTCCCACGTCGATCAATCCGTCAACGACACCGCCGTGGCGGCATCCTTTTTAGCGTTATCGACGGCCTTCTTGTCATTGCCGGGTACTGGGGCCAGTTCAATCACCACCTTTTCCAGTTTGCCGGTATAGGCATAGGGCATCTTGTCCTGGTAATCCGGGAACACCGGGGTGCCTGTGTCTTCACCGACGTCCATGGTTTCATCGAACGAGAAGCGATTCTGGACGGTCTTCTCGATATGACCTTCCGCGACTTTCTTGTCATTGATGAACAAGGTGCCAGTGCCGCCCTTACCTACACCACCGCCGTCGTAGGCAAATTCAAACCGGATCTGCGCCTTGCCTGACGGGAGCTTCTCACTGGATTTGATGGTCGTGAACTGCTCCTTCATCCAGTTGTAGATGAACTGGGGTTGACCATCGACCACCCGCAGCGCCCAGCCAGAGAACAGGCCGCCCTGGGTAATCAGAATGCCGCTAGGGTCGCCATCTTTGGTATCGACGTAGGCCGTGATCTTGAAGGAGCGGTTCTTCATTTCAGGCGCACTCCCTTCCGGCAGACGAACCATACCCGGATAGAACGTGATCTTGTTGATGCCATCCAGCCCGCCGCTTGGGCGACCAGTGAGTTTGGTACTGAACCGTTCTACCGTCCGGTCATCCAGCGGCAGCACCTTGTACTTTTTGGCCTCAACCATGAACGCCGCTTGCAACTCTTTCAGCTTCTTCGGGTTCTGGGCAGAAAGATCATCGTGCTCGGTAAAGTCGTTCTTCAGGTCGTACAGCTCCCATGTGTCCTTATCAAAATTGCCTTTGGATGCAGCATCAGCCCACGGTTTCAGTCCGTGTGTGGTTGCAGCAATCCAGCCGTCTTTGTAAATCGCGCGCGCGCCGCCCATTTCAAAATACTGGACATGGCGGTGACTTGGCGCGTTGGCATTGGCGGGGTTGAAGGTGTACAGCATGCTGATACCAGACATGGGGATCTGCTTGACCCCGTTCACCACCTTGGGCTGCGGGATATGTGCAGCCTCCAGGATGGTCGGCACAATGTCGCTGACATAATGGAACTGCGTGCGGATTTCACCGCCCTGAGGAATACCCTTGGGCCAGGAGATCACAAGGCCATTGCGGGTCCCCCCGAAGTGGGAGGCCTGGCGTTTGGCATACTTGAACGGCGCGTTAGTCGCCAACGCCCAGCCTACAGGGAAGTGGTTGTAGGTGGTCGGTCCGCCAATGGCATCCAGGTCTTTCAAGGCCTCCGGAACCGCATCCGGGCGATAGCTGTTCAGGTCCGCGGCGACTTCATTCAACGTGCCGGAGAACCCGCCTTCCGCGCTGGCACCGTTGTCACCCACGGCGAAAATCACCAGCGTGTTGTCTCTGACGCCCAGTTCATCAATGGCAGCCAGCAAACGCCCAGCTTCTTCATCTGCAAAGGCCAGGTAGGCCGCATAAACCTCCATCATGCGGGCATACACTTTTTTCTGGTCAGCCGTCAGGCTGTCCCAATCACCCACCTCGCCGGGCAGCGGGTTGTATTTGGAGTTGGCAGGAATGATGCCGGCCTTCTTCATCCGCTCAAAGGTTTCTTCGCTGACCTTGTTCCAGCCCTGATCAAACTGGCCTTTGAACTTGGCGATCCATTCTTTGGGCGCGTGATGCGGAGCGTGGGTGGCCCCTGGTGCGTAATAGATAAAGAACGGCTTGTTGGGCGCAATGGTCTTCTGGTTACGAACCCAGGTAATGGCGTGGTCCGTCATATCCGTGAGGAAGTGATAGTTTTTCTGTCCGGCAGGTGGCTCGATCGGGGTCGTGTTTTCGATCAGCGCGGGTGCCCACTGGTTGGTATCACCACCGTTGAAACCGTAGAAATACTCAAACCCCATGCCGGTTGGCCACTGCGTGAACGGGCCAGACTGGCTGGTTTCCGAATCAGGTGTGTTGTGGTTTTTGCCAAACCAGGCCGTGTTGTAACCATTGTCCTTGAGGATCTCGCCAATGGTGACGGAGGTGTCTGGCAGGATGGCATCGTAACCAGGAAAACCAGTCGACATTTCGGCGACGACACCAAAGCCTTCCTCGTGGTGGTTATGCCCGGTCAGCAAGGCTGAACGCGTGGGAGAGCACAACGATGTCGTGTTCCACTGGGTATAGCGCAAGCCGGTTTTGGCAATGCTATCGATGGTGGGGGTTGGAATCGGCCCGCCAAATGTAGAGGCGGCACCAAAACCGACATCATCCAGCAAGATCAGCAGCACGTTGGGCGCGCCGGCTGGTGCTTTTCTGTTGTGCGGAAAATCCGGTTTGGAGTCAGCGAATGACATGCCGATCGTCCCCTTGAATGGCGCAGGGCGACGGTCTGGCAAAACGGTACCCGGTGGAGAAGCATCCTGCGCATAGGCACCCGCAGAGCCTAGCAAGGCAGCCACGATGGCCACTGCAATCAAACCGGACCACCCACGGTGGGTCTGGCCTCTATTTGGCCGCGTACGCTGCAGTATGAGGTTTTTCAATGCCCTGAATTGCAGGCACGCATACTCGGGGAACCGCTTCACGATGAACTCTCCTTGGGCAACACCTGGGACATGACAATTTTCCGACACTGGCAAATACCGCTCCGATGTCGCGCAAATAATGGGACGCCATTTGTTGTGGGCCGCTTTCTTCATTCGCACGCTAACTGTGCCCGGGCAGACAGGTACTACCTGAAAAGAAGAAAGGGTTGCGCAAAAGAAAGGTTAGAATCTGCGACGGGCAATATCAACCAGGCTTGCGGCTTGCGTTTATAGGCCTTGAAAGATCAAGCGCTTGATTAGCACACTCCGTGAACAGACATTTGTTGCGGGCGCTTGGGAATACCGGACAAAAGAACGGGCGTGCCAGGGCGGTTTTGCATTTGCTCAAGGCATTGCCTAGCCTGCAACCACTATAAAATCAGCCTCCCCACCGCTCATGGGTAAAGCCTCTCGCCGAAAGCAGCAACCGCCTGCCGCCGTTGCCGCTGCGCCTGCCGTACCGTCATCACACCCCATTTTCCATAGCCGGCGCTGGTTCATTGCCGCTGCCGTGATGCTGGTTGTGGTGCTGGGGGTGTTCTTGCTGTACCAGTTCCAGGTGCTGGGGCGTCCTGCACCGGCCCGGCTCTCTGCCGTGCATGCCAGGTTTGTCGACGAACAGCGCTGCGTGTCCTGTCATTCTGCCGAGTTTGCCTCCTGGAAAAACTCGCATCACGCCAAAGCCATGGAGACCCCGGCCCCCGATACCGTACTGGGCAATTTCAACAATGCCACCTTCAATTACGCCGGCACCACCAGCCGGTTTTACCGCAAGGGCACCGAGTACTGGGTGGATACCGATGGTGCGGACGGCAAGTTGGGTAGCTACAAGGTGGCCTTCACCTTTGGTGTCGCCCCATTGCAGCAGTATCTGATCGCCATGCCGGGCGGCCATTTGCAGGCACTGGGCATTGCGTGGGATGTCGAGCGCAAAACCTGGTTTCATCTGCACCCCAAGGATCACGTTACGGCCACGGATGAGTTGCACTGGACGAAACTGGCGCAGAACGCCAACTTCATGTGCGCGGAGTGCCATGTCACCGACATGAAGCGGAACTACAGCCCGGCCGACAATTCATTCAAATCCACGTGGCAAGCATTGGGCGTAGGCTGTCAGGCTTGTCATGGGCCAGCATCAGCGCATCTGGAGTGGGCAACCGGGGACAAAAAGCCGTTGACGGGCGCCGGCTTTGAGGTGCCCCTCAAAGGCGCAAGCCAGACCACGGTGCTGGAAACCTGCGCGCGTTGTCACAGCCGCAGAGCACCACTGGCGGATGGCTTTGTCCACACCCACCGGCTGGCAGATGATTACTCGCTCAATCTGCTGACCCAGGCGGCTTATGAAGTGGACGGACACTTCAAGGAAGAGGACTTTGAGTACGGCTCATTTGCGCAGAGCAAGATGTTCATGAAAGGCGTGACCTGCCTGGATTGCCACAATCCGCACACCGGGGAGGTTCGTCTGCAGGGGAATGCGTTATGTCTGCAATGCCACAATGCCACTGCGCCGATTCAGCGGGTGGGGCTGAATACGCAAACGCTCAAGCGCAAAGACTACGACACGCCGGAACACACACATCACCCGCAAGGAAGCCCTGGATCATCCTGCGTGGCCTGCCATATGCCGGGCAAGTACTACATGGAAGTGGATTTCCGCCACGATCACTCGCTGACCATTCCCCGGCCAGACCTGGCGCGGGAACTGGGTACACCGGATGCCTGCACGACCTGCCACAAAGATAAAACGCCAGAATGGGCAGCCTCGAAACTGGAGGCATGGTTTGGCAAACACACCCGCCCGGTCAGCTATGGCCAAATGATGCATAGCCTGCGTACCGGGGGGATTGGTGCCGCCGATATTCTGAATGTGCTGGTGCTGGACCCGTCGATTCCACCTATCCGACGGGCGACGGCACTGGAAGAGGCCGCGCGCTATCCCAGCGAACAGACGGTGAAGACCGTAGTTGTAGCACTCAAAGACACTGACCCGGCCGTGCGCATTGCCGCGATTCATGCCCTGGGCATGCTGCCCCCGGATGCCCGCAAACCCTTGCTGACACCATTGCTGGCCGATGCGGTGCGTGGGGTGCGGATTGAAGCCGCGCGCCAGCTGGTCGATGCCCGTGACCAACTGGGAACAGACCGGGGCCGCTGGGATCAAGCTATCGCGGAGTATCGGCAAGTGCAGCAAGACCTGGCAGAACGGCCAGAATCGCACGTGAATCTGGCCGGTTTGTATCGCGACCTGGATCAGCAAGCGGATGCACAGCGCGAAGTCGATCTTGCGCTGGCACGCGACCCGGATTTCCTGCCGGCCGTGACCATGAAAGCCGACGAGCTTGCTGCCGCAGGCAATGGTGATGACGGCATCAAATTGTTACGTGAAGCGATCGCCCGGCACCCCGATTCCGGCTTGCTCTACCATGCGCTAGGGTTGGCGCAGGTGCGGGCTGGTGACCGTACAGCCGCCGTACAGTCACTCAAGAGCGCCTGGCAAAAAACGCCAGATGATGCGGGCTTTGGGTATGTTTATGCCGTGGCGCTTCATGACACGGGCGACCCCAAAGCCGCGTTGAAAGTACTGGATGCAGTGATGAAGGCGCACCCGGAACACCGCGAGAGTGCCTTGACGGCAGTGCGATATCACACGGAAGCCGGTGACATTGCAGGCGCGCAGATCATCGCAGGCCGATGGTTGAAAATCAGCCCCTCAGAACCGGCGTTGCAACGCGGCCAGACCAGTGGGGCGCAATGACTTTCTTGTATTGCGAAGATGCGAGCGCTCTGGAATTTGCTGGCATGTCTCATAGGGATATCGGAGGGCGATGACACTGGGCAATCTGTTCTGGATTGGGCCTGTTGTTGTAGCCATTACAATGCCCGCTTCACTTCTCATACCAGCCATTTGCTTGCGCAGGTTCTAGTGTGTTGCATCGACCGGTTGAATCCACACCGATAAGCAGTCGAATCACCTCATATGCAGTTGAACCGCATATTGCGCATGTTTGCCCTGCGACGTGATCAGGCTTCGTCAGCAACAGGGCACAAAACACGTGTGCGTGGCCTGTTGAGTTCGGCTAAACGGTCAAGACTTTGTTGTTGGTAGCCTGGTCACCGAACGGTCGATCGATGGAAGCGGCCGACCGAGAAATTCCTTAGTCAGGCCTTTCAAGTGAGCGTTGTATACCCAAGTCACAAACTGCTCCAGAAGCCGTTCATTTTCCAGCTGAAGTCGTCGGTTCTCGGCTTCCAGTCGCTTTAACCGCTCTGTTTGAGCTACTACTTCCGCCTCCGACAGTTTGAGAGGCTCTGCCACTTTGGGGCTATCTGCTAGCCGATCTTTGGTGGTTTGGTAAGCCAACTTGATTCTGGCGTGAGCGTGTAGCGCTTGCCGGGTGTAACGTGTGCGTAGACGGACTTCAATGGCATCAATCAGAAGATCCCAGGTGATCTTCCCGGACCAACCATCAAGGAGTCCGGTTACGAGGTTGATGATTTCGTCATTGAGATTTTTGGCGCGGCGCTTGGACATCATTCACCTTTTGGTAAACGAGGCTGATCAGGCTGCATGAGTAGTGCCCGTAATTCACCATCCCAGTCACTCCTATCCTCAATAGCTTGCTGGGTTTGAGAAATGGTGGGAATGTCAGAAAGCTGAATCATTGCTCCACTTGGCACTGAGTCATCGTCGAGAATTGCTGCCAGCTGGCTCAATCGCGTTACGGTTTTCTCGTGGTGGTCCAGCCATCGATTGGCTCCGTAGTATCCTTCGTCAGATGCGATCTTGGCCCGAGAAAGCAGGTCTTGCGCTTCCTCAAGTCTGCGTCGGACCATCGCTGCTTTGTGAGCATCCCCCTTCACGCAGATATGCTCGTTGCAGTTGATGCAGTCGGCAAACTGCTCACAGGGGGTCATCGTGTAGTCATGAACGCAGAAGCCAAAATCTGTGGTGTGGGCGGTTGGTATTTTAAGGCGGGCGAACTCATCTCTTGAAATGGGGATGTTCTTCGGGAGTTTTGCTAGCGGACCGAACATTTGTGAATCATCCCCTATAGACCGGCGAATCTGCGCCACCATCTGATCTGCGCTCACATGATCGTAGGCATTGTTCTCGCGGATGTTGGTGCGGCCAGACCATTTGGCGATATCCAGCTGGCTCATGCCACCCGCTTGGGCCAGCGTATTCAAATAGTGCCGGAACTGATGAGTTGTAACCTGGATAGGGCTGCCGTCGGGCTCCGTGAATCCAAGCCTTCCAAAAAGCGATACAAACCCGTGCTCCGCTCGTGCTCCCAGCTCGGTATTTACCTGGTTAATGTCGATGGCATTAATGACGGAACGGAAGGTTGCTTTGTTTGGGTGGAGCTCATTTCTTCGCGTGATAAATAGTGCTTCGGAATATCTGATCCCGATTTCCCGGTTCAAATAGGGGAACCCGGGAGGAAGTTGAGTCAACAGCTCTTTCTCAACATCTGCGAATCCGACCTTGGTGGCACGTTGACCGGGCTCTACCCGGGTGGGGATATTGTTGGCTCGGCACCAGGCGAGAGCGGATGTCCTATTTGTACAATCAGTCCAGATGATCTCGTTGAGCTCTTCCATAGACAGCAGATCCTGAGTTCTAAAGTGTTCCTGGTCCTGAGGCAGGAAGAGTTTGTTGGGATTTGAGTCATACCACAGGGCGATTTCACGTGTGTTTGCGGTAACTCGCCTTATTCTCTCGATTGCTTCGGAAATAACCCTGGCCATCGAAGGGATGATCCATTTCACCATTGGATCCGCTCCCTTTGCGGGCCACCATCTCAAGCCATAGGCATCCTGGCCGGAAGCTGTCTTGTCGTGGACTTCGCAGTTTTCGGAAAGCAGTAGCACTTCATTGATGCGGTCGGGGGCAGAACAAAGAATGGCCGCTATCGATGAAAACAGTAAATCCTTTGGATCTTTTGCTATGTAAAACGCTCTAGGCAGTGCCTCCAATGCAGCTTGCGATGGCATTTTCTCGGCGCGGCGTAAGTCGAACTCTTGGCCGACTCGGACGGTGTCGATAGGGCGTTTGATGTGGCTGTGCCAGGCGGGTGGCGTTATCGTCAATCGATGGTCTGCGAGGAACGTTGCGATCAGCTCCAATTGGGCCCCCACACGATAGGCTGTGGCTGGGCTTAGGCGATTAATAAGATGGTTGGCGGCTCGATTCAGGATATCTCCATCGATCTTTGCCGGGTTCGTCTGTTCGCATTCTCTAAGTGCTGCGTCGAGTGCGCGTAGTGCGGTTACACGGAATGCTGGATTCTTTGTTGGGCGCATACCCTGCAGGTAACGAACGCAGGCTTTTGCAAAGGAACAAAATGGTTCTTGCATAGGTGCCGGATTTACTGAGTCTGCAGTTTCAAGTGTGGAAAAAGAAATGCGGACTCGCATGCTTCCATGCCCTTTGAGTTGCACTGCTTCGGTGATATCCCAGACGAACTCATCAAATGGCAAGTCTGCGCCAAAGACCGTAAGCTGCTCTTTGCAGATGGCAATGAAGGCAAAGAGATTTACTGAGGCGTCGACCTCTGCTTTGGGGGTAAACACCAGAATGTTAGAGGTCATCGGTAGGCCCCTCTTTTGTTTCTCGAACGTGTTTCACTACTTCGGCAACAGCGAGAATAGTCCGGTCGTTGATCGTCGCAATACGGGTATCTGTTTTCTTCAAGAGACGTTCACGCTCCGCTAATAAGTATGAGAGAACTTCTTCGTGGGGTCCTTCCACCCATGCTTGAAAACTGGGGCAGGTGTAACAGGCAATGGGGGCAAGGAACCCACATGCACCGTGGCGGCCGCAATTGCCCATTGGTTTTAGTTTGGTGTCAAAGCGCGGATCTGCGATTCGGTATGCATGATCATTGTTGAATACGGCATCGGATTGGTCCTCGATGAAAGTACCCGCAAACGCGCGAGCAAGCGGGGCCATTCGCAGTGCGATTGCTTTGTCAATACGCTCAATAATTTCGGGAGTTGCTTTGACGTAAATTCCAACGTTCTGGGTGTCCGAATGATCCAATAGTTCTGCAATAATTAGTTCGCCGTGTCCCTCACGAGCTGCAACTGTCGCAACGGTATGTCTGAGTCGCTTGGAAGTGATTTCAATTGGTTCACCTGTTCGCTCCGAAATGACCTTTAGATCTTCGAAAATAGAGCTGATTCTATTTCCAATTTCGCGTGGTGATGTATGGTATTGAAAAGCATGGCGATAACTTCGGTTTTTTTTCCTTTGAGGAAATAGTGGAGCATCTGAAGCGGCCCCGACGAAGTTTTTGATTTTCTCGAAGCGAAGTCTAACTTGAGCGGCATATGCAAAAAGCATTGCACCTATTGTCTCTGTTATAAGCCGATCGGTGAATTGCTCCCGGCGCATCATAGCGTTTGCTTGTTTGACACGTGGCACTCTCAAAACGTATTCGTGGCTTCCATCCGCTTTTTGTATTTTCTGTATATCGCAAACCTTTAGCATTGCAATTTGAATATTTCTCTGTCCTAAAAGGAGGCTAAGCCAGGCTAATAGATAATCATCTAGGGCTACCTCTCCATTTGAAAAAAAATGATTTAATGCTCTTTGAATCGCCGACCGTTCAGTGTCTGTCAATGGGCCCAAAGTGGGATTCATTGTGAGTACGGCGGTACCTTTTCTGTTTCCTTTCAGGCGAATTTTACTTAGATATTTTGCTGCATCATCTGTTATTCCGGGGATTCCAAGCTGGTGCCATTTTTTTAAAAATGCCCTCAATGACCCTAATTTCCATTCGGTTTCAGCGTTGAGTGTATTGTGGTAATTTATTAATAAGTATGAATCAATGATGTTCACGGGATTTCCGGTCGTCGTAGCCATTGTCGTTATCATTCGAAGTAGGTGATTGAACGCTCCGACAGATGTTGCGCTTTCCGTATTCTCCAAATACCAGATCAAGGCCGGTTTTGCTTGTTCAATTATATTTTTTGTGCAATACGGTATTAGTCGATCAAAATTTAAGCTAATTGACGCAAGCCCATCATGAAACTTCCAGCATTTTTTATTTGGATCGAATACCGCTCCGCTAAATGTTTCCACGCTTGAAGGTAAGGTCCAAGTGTTTCTTTGGACTAGTTTAGGCGCTTGGCTACTCATCCGTAGTGCCCCCACTAATTTGCTTGCTCTGCATTTCAAGCGAAACCCGTTGTGCTTTGATGCGAATATGCCTTCGGGTATAGCCCGCTGCGGTTTGCGAGGTTGGCGACCAGCCCATCAAGAAAGATCGCATACGCTGTTCATCGGGTTCGGAAATGCGTTGGGTATCCATCGTCTCGGAAAATCGATCATTCCAGGTGTGACGCAGTGCGTGCGGAGTGACCTGTTCGAACCATTCTGGAAAGGCTAACCGCAGTTCAATGAATATGTCGTTTACGGCGCTCAGCGAAAGCGGGGCCCCTGTACCTGAGGCGACGAACAGAAATGGGTGGCGTCTCGCTTTTTCAATTCCCCGACGTGTCTTGGCAATATAGTCGTGGGTGAGCTTGCATAAAGCAGAAGATAGAGGCAATTTCCGATCCCTGGTTTTGACTCGGGGCTCTGTTTTTCTGGGGTCCTCAGGATCATCGGCTCGCCTCGCAATGATGACTTCCTCGGCCTGGAAGTTAATATCGGAAATCTTGATATTAAGAAGCTCGCCCCGCCTCAGCCCAAGGTCATGGAGCCAACGAATAATCAGGTGGTTTCGTAGTCGAACCCCTTCGCTAAGCCAAGGGTTCTCGGTCGACTCGGGCGCGGTCACGGCCAGTAGCCGTTCGCGCACCACGTTGGCCAGTCCTTCACGTTGGCCGACCCGGTTCCAGCTTTTATGCCTTGGGATTCGAGCGCTCAGCCCATCCTTGCACCGTACCCAGGCAGCCCAAAGAACGGATTCTTCATCCCTGCTTGGAGAGGTATGTCCTATGTGATAGCGAACAAGCCAGTCTAGATAATCGCGGATTGCACGGATGCGGTTGGCTGCGGTGTGCCCCTTAACCCCCGGAACTATCGTTTGCGACTGAACAAGGCGGATCGACTCGGATTTGCCCCGCCGTGGGGAGCGAGCTTGGGAGGGGAAATGATCTGTGGATAATTGTTCAACGATTCTCTGCTTGCAATATCGGACAAGATCATCAAGTTCGTTCAGTGAAAGAATGGTGTTCTGACGGAGTCTTTCGTCGAGTTCGATGTTTCGGGCGTGGAGAAATAGATGAAGATGCATGATTGATCTGAGCGTTTGATCAATCGTATTACTGGCTTTGTTGGTGGCACGGAGTTCGCTCAACGAATACACCGTGGGTTCGAACAGGGGTTCGCCCGAAGTGCGTTCAATCAGGACAGGCAGTCGTTCGCCAGAACGGAGAACGAGGGTCCGGACGGAGTATGGATTGACGTACATTTGTTTACACCCATAAGAGGTGAACACTAATACGTCATAGCAGGTCTGCTGGAAAAAACTGTAAACAACAAAAAAGCGGAATCAAATCAATGACTCCGCTCTTGTTGTTAACATTTATGAAAAAGGTACGTCTCAAAACGGGATGTCATCCTCAAAATCATCAAAGCTGCGGGCCGGGGCCGGCTTTTTCGGGGCTGCTGCGGCCGGGGCCGGAGCGGCCATTTGCGGGCGAGCGGCTGGCGCTGGTGCGGCTGCGTATTCCTGGTTGAAGTCTTCGTAACCGCTACCGCCTTGATCACCACCCATGCCGCTACCACCACGGCCAGACAGCATTTGCATCTGGTCGGCGATGATTTCGGTGGTGTAACGATCAGCACCGGTTTGCTTGTCTTGCCACTTGCGCGTCTGGATACGACCCTCGATATACACCGAGCTACCTTTTTTCAGGTACTGACCGGCGATTTCTGCAAGACGGTTGTACATGGTGATGTTATGCCACTCGGTCTTTTCTTGTTGCTGACCTTGTTTGTCCTTGAAGCGTTCCGTAGTGGCAATGCTGAAATTGCATACGGCGCCGCCAGAGGGCAGATAGCGGGTTTCCGGGTCGCGGCCCAGGTTGCCGATCAACAGCACTTTGTTGAGCGATGCCATAGAGTGGTATTTCCTTGAAGATGAATGACAGACGGCGCTGCAAAAGCGCCTGGATAACGGGTGAGTATAACGGGGTAGGCGCGCGGGCGCGAGCCAGGTTTACGCCTTTGATGCGATATATCGGGCTAGCGCGCTGACCGGCTTCTCTAGCGGATTGGGCTGCCGCAAAAAACCGGCACATCAGTGGGGATGTGCCGGTTGGTGCAGACAAGGCGAGGTGCTCAATCACGCATTCAGCGTGATCTGCCGACCCATTGCGCTTTGCCGGTCAGCGCTGATCGTCCAGCCGGCGCAACGCAACGGCCGCATCTCTTTGGCAGGCAGCACGATTGTGACCGCGCGGGTTGGTTTGGCGGCCGGGCAGCGCAAGTGCAGGTCAATTGCGGTGGCGGTGCTTTCCAGACGGACTTGCCACAGGTGCTGGTCTGCATCGTCCATGGCGACCAGTTGTTCGCCGTCGTCATCAAAGCATTGGGTAGAAACTACGCCTGGACCTTGATGCGGGAACAGGGCGAAGCCACGGGCATCCGCAGGACGGTTGAAATGCTGTTCGGCCACGTTCAGGGCAAGTACGGCGCCTTCCCGTACAAACAGCGGCGGCAATTCCTTCAGTGTGGCGGATACAGTCACTTCCTGACCGCCGGTATACAAATTGCCGTCGCGCAGGTCATACCACGCGGTACCTGCAGGCAGGTATACACGCCGCGTGGTCTGGTTTTCTTCAACCACAGCGGCCACGAGCAAGTGATCACCCAGCAAGAACTCATCGTTTTCTTCATAGCAACGCGGGTCATCCGGGAATGCCAGGAACGTTGCCCGGATCACCGGCTCGCATGCCACGTGCGAGCGCCATAACAAGTGGTACAGATGCGGCAGCAGACGATAACGGAAACGGATCAGGTCACGAATCTGCGGCGTCGCTTCCGGGTACATCCATGGTTCGTTGACGATTTCGCCAGGTTTCCAGGAGTGGATAGAGAAACGTGGTAGCAACAGTCCGGCCTGAATCCAGCGGACAAACAATTCTGGCGATGGCACCGGGCCTTCAAAACCACCAATGTCGTGACCGGTATTGGAGACGCCAGACAAAGCCAGGCCTACACCCATCTTGATGTTGTATTTGAGTGTTTCCCAACTGGTGTAGTTATCACCAGACCAGGTCTGGACATAACGCTGCATACCGGTAAACCCGGCGCGCGTGACCAGGAACGGGCGGCGTGCAGGGTCGTGTGCTACTTGTGCGCGGCGGGAAGATTGCACCATCAGCATGGTTTGCAGTGGCTTGGCCTGCGCAGCTGGGCGGGGCGTACCAAACTGATGTGCGCGAGCATGCGAATTCCAGATTTCGTATTCGTTGTTGTCGTTCCACATGGCGGCCATGCCGAAATCCAGCAGCGTGGATTTGATATTGCTTTCCCACCAGGTTGCGGCTTCGGGATTGGTGAAGTCCAGATAAGAGCCAAAGCCGCCCCAGAATTGCGCCATGTTGGGGGTGCCATCCGGATCTTTGACAAACAGCCCGCGCGCTGCCGCTTCTGCGTAGCGGGGATGGTCGTGCAGCAGACAAGGTTTGATGTTGGGAATCAGGCGGATGCCATGGTCCCGGTAGTGTTTTACAAAACGGGCCGGGTCCGGGAACTTGCTCTTGTTCCAGTTAAACACATAGCGTTTGTCGCCAATGGAGGTGTAACCAGAAGAAAGATGGAATGAGTCGCACAGGATGTCGTGCTCTTCGCAATGTGCCAGGAATTCATTCATGCGCTCCTGTGCATCGGGTGCATCGGTATAGGCCATGGTCGAGCCGGAATACCCCAGACCCCAGCGCGGCATCAGCGCCGGGCGACCCGTGAGCCAGGTGTAGCGCTGGACGATATGCAGCAGGCTGGCGCCGCCAATGATGTAGTAATCCAGATCGCCATGTTCAGCCACAAAGGAGCGGAACAAGCCGTTGTAGGCATCAATGGTGCAGCCCATGTCAAAGTGGCAATCTGCCGAGGTATCGTAAAAGATGCCCAGCGGGACTTTGTTGGTGCGGTGCCAGCTCAGATGAAACGGGATGTGTTTATAGAGCGGGTCGGTCGTGCGGGCGTTATAGCTAGGGCAATCTACGTTGATCATGCTGAAGCGACGGCCATGGCGATTGGTATCGCCGGTCCGTTCGCCCAGGCCAAAGTACATATCGTCTGGCGTGCGTTGCAGATAGTGATAGACGCGCTGATCCCACCAGCCGAAGTTGACGGCTTCGGTGACACGATCGGCTGCGGCTGGCAGCCATTGGCTATTCAGGCAGGTTTCCCAGCTGCATTTGAAGCCAGTACGGGTGATGGTCAGGCGCAATTGTGCGGTGGTCAGGACAAATGTGTCTTCACCCTGGCTGAGTGTAAAACCGGGCAGGTTAAATCCTGACAGATCAAACCGGTCACGACCTTGCGGTGGCACGTCGTCCAGCCCCGGCGCAACGGCCCACGTGGCCGGGTGATTGAGTTTGCCGTCGGGCAATACCATGACGCGAATAATGTCTTCTTCCAGCACAAAGACGTGGGCGATATGGTTTTCTGAGGTTGCCGCAAAAGTCAGATGGGCCCCTTCCTGGCGTGCCAGCTCAAAAACAGGGGGGTTGGCAATGGAACTCATTGGTGTCTCCGTTGAACTATGAAAAACAGATGCAATAAACCGTGGTGCTCACGCCATGACCGGCACAGCGGGAGGCATTGAAGGGCGACGATCCCAGATAAAGATGAACATCAGCAGCGCGCCAACCAGATCAAACAGGCCGAGGCAAATAAACACGCCAAAGAAACCGCCTGCGCCATACAGCGTGGTGACGTGGCCAATAACCAGCGTGGAGATCGCCGCCGCCACCCAGGCGAAGGAGCCGCGCAAACCGTTGGCAGTCGCCACTTGCTGGGCCGGGATGGTTTCCATGACCAGTACGCCCAGCATGCTGGAGACCAACTGGTGGCCAAAGCCGCCCATCGAAATCAGCAATACCGCGATATAAGGGTTTTGGGAGAAAGCGGCGGCGGTCAGGCACAACATGCAAAACGCACCTGTTGTTGACGTTAGTACTGCGGCGTTAATCCGGCTCAGGTTGAAGCGTTTGCTCAGCAGCGGCACCATGTAACCACCCAGAACGTTGGAAATATCTGCCAGCAAGAACGGTAGCCAGGCGAACATCGCAATGTCTTTGAGCTTGAACCCATGCACCTGGGCCATATACAGCGGCACCCAGAAACCCAGTGCTTGCCATGCCGGCTCTGACAGAAAGGCGGGCAGGGCAATGCCATAAAAGCGGCGGATTTTCAGTAACTGGCCCAGCGAGGTCCACAGTGCCGGTTTCTTGCCGGTGAACGGCGGGTCTTGATCGGCCAGAATATGCTCGCGCTCTGCCGGGTTGATCAGCTTGCTCTCCCGCGGCGGTGCGTACACCTTCCACCAGATCAGCGCCCAGACAATACCCAGCGCGCCCGGCACGACAAAGGCGGCCTGCCAGCCAAAAACAGAATGCAAGCCATAGATCAGCGGCGGGGCCAGCATGCCCCCCAATGAAAACCCGACACCGCCCCATCCGTTGGCAATGGTGCGTTCTTTCTTGGGAAACCATTCGGTCATGACCTTGGCGTTGGCCGGCGCAGCCGCCGCCTCGGTGGTGCCCATGAAAAAGCGCAGGATGGCCAGGTGAATCCAGTTGGCTGCGCCTGAATGGAAAATACAGGTTATCGACCACAAAACGGCACAAACAGCAAAGCCGATTTTTAATCCGATGACGTCAATCAGCCAGCCGCAAATGGGCTGGGCAATGGTATAGGCTGCCTGAAAAGCGGTGGTGATGTAGCCGTATTGCTCATTGCTCATATTGAACAATGTTTTCAATTCAGGCGCCATAATGCCAAGTGAATTCCGGGTGACGTAATTGAGCGTCACACCTGAAATAAACAAGACAATAATCACCCACCGCATATTTCTGAAACCGGTACTTTTTTGAGATAAAGACGGCGAATCCATATAACACTCCAGCGATGACCCCGGGCAAACCTTGGGCTTGCCCGGGAAAAACGGACGGTGTTGAAAGACAGAACGAAAAGAAATTAAAAAAGGGCGATGATCAGGCGTTATGCCTTACCACCAGGACTCCACCTGGACCCCGAATGAACTGCCGTTGGTGGCGTTTGCATCCACGCTTTGCGTCTTGCCATTGGCTTGATTCATGAAGTTGTTACGATCGTTGCGGGCAGCGTCGTTCCAGCGTGCGTAGGTGTAGAACACACGCATTTCCGGTCTGGCCAGGGCGCTTCTACCCGCCGCGGCGGTCAAGGCAACGGTGGCTTTGCCCAGCGTTTCGGTTTTACCGGTGCTGTCGGGCTTGTAACTCTGGTATCCGAAATCCGTTGCCAGGCCGAACATGTCGTTAAAGTGATATTGCGGATGCAAGCCCGCCGAGAACCACTTGTCGTCACCGTTGTTAGCGTATTTGTACTGATCCTGGCGGTAGACGACGGCGGCCAGTGCAGTCCATTTGCTGTTCGGGATGTCCAGCGCAGCCGTACTGAAGATCTGGAAGGTGGCATCGCTGGCCGTTGCGTTCTGCAACACCTGGCCAAAGTTGCCGTTGGCATTGGCGCCCCGTCCGTACTGGATGCCGACGGTGTTATTGCCCCAGTCTGCAACCGGATGCTTGTACAGGGCGGATAGATACCAGCCACTGGCGGTGGACTTGGTCGGCGTAGTCGTTAAGACGGTGTTTCCGGACGCATCCGTTTGCGCCATGGTCGTGTCATCAGACTTCCAGCCGGCAGTCAGACCCGCGTTGAAAGTAAAGGCGCCGGGGCCTGCTTTCAGTCCGGACAATTTGAACAGGTTTTCCAGCCAGGTCCGGCCATTGTTGTTGCCATCGCGCGGGCGGATCAGGGCGTAGCTGAATTTCGAACCAGCCCAGCCGGTATCTACGTTCTCGATACCGCCGCCGTCACCATCACCTTGTTGATACTTGTAATCCAGCAGATAGATGTCGGGACGATCGTAGTAGCGGCGGCCAACCCACAGCGAGGCGCCCTTGAGCGGGCCGTCGCCCCAACGGGCAACGTCGGTATACATCTCTGCAAAACTGATCTTGTTACCACCCCAATCTGAATAAGGGGCGGTCGCCAGTAATGAGGCGTGGGCGGACCACACTGCGCCGTTTGACTGGTTGTAGATAGGTGAATGAAGACCAATCCGGGCATAGGCATCGCACTCGTTGCCGAAACGGAATTTGGCGTAGCCGACACCAAAACATTCCATGGAGCCGCCTTTGCCTGCCTCGCCAAAGCCCGCACGGAAATAGCCGTTGCTGGTGACCGTCCCCACCGCGCTCTGGTTCGCCGCGCTGGTATTGGCCGGTCCAGCAGCGGGCACTGCGCTGGCTTGGGCCTGGACAGCGGCGGCTTGCGCTTGTGCTGCCGCCTCCTGCGCTTGTGCCGCTGCGGTCTGGGCTTGCGCCAGCGCTTGCTTCAGGGCTTCAACTTGCGTTGCGGCATCCTGGGCTTGCCGGGCTGCTGAATTGGCCTGCGTGGTGGCGTCTGCAGCCCAGGACTGCGTGCCGTATATCAGGCAAATCAATGCGGCAATTCGGGTTGTTTTCAATTTCATCATTATCTCCCCCTCGTTTGTGCAGATCAGGAAATCTGATCAATGCGAAAATCTGTGCAGGAGCTAATGAATCGGGTATTGGGTGGCGGTTTTTTTAATTTTTTTTATTACATTTAGTATTTCTATTTTTTTGTCAATTATCTGGATTTAAATTAAATGGCCAGAAAAAATACCTGAACAAGGTTTTCCTGGATTTGCGACGGCAATATTTCTCCCTCTGGTTAAAAACCAGATCGCATGGATTCACAACATATCTGTGGCTGTAAATGCCGTGCCGGTTTACCCGGCACGGCCTGGGTTGGAGGGTTAGACGCCAGAATAAGCGGAGAAACCGCCATCCACTGGCACGACGACGCCGTTTACAAAGCCGGAGGCTGCGCTGCTGGCTAACCACAACATCGTGCCGGTCAGTTCAGCTGCTTCGCCAAAGCGCCCCATCGGGGTATGGGCCAGAATCTTGCCGGCCCGCGCGGTGGGTTCTCCGCTGGCTTCATCAAACAAGAGTTTGTGGTTTTGCGCAGTCAGAAAGAACCCTGGCGCCAGTGCGTTAACGCGAATACCTACTTTGCAAAAGTGTACGGCCAGCCATTGCGTGAAATTGCTCACGGCCGCTTTGGCTGCGCTGTAGGCCGGAATTTTGGTGAGCGGGCAGAACGCATTCATGGAAGAGACGTTGATCACGCTGCAACCGGGCCTGGCCGTACCGTCTGCTGTGAGCATCTGCTGAGCAAATACTTGTGTGGGCAATAGGGTGCCCAGGAAATTGAGGTTGAACACAAAGCCAATCCCGGCCGGGTCCAGATCAAAAAAACTGGTCAGGGTTTTATCGGTCAGATCGGCGGGTTCCAGCCATTCTTTGGTGGTCGTTCCCTTGGGGTGATTACCGCCCGCGCCGTTCAGCAACACGGAGCACGGCCCCAGTTGTTGCAATACAGCTGCCGCTGCGGTTTCCAGTGATGCGCGTTCAAGTACATCTGCGGCAAGACCAATGGCGTGGCAGCCCTCGTCACGTAAACGCGCGGCCACGGCTTCGGCTGCAGCCAGATTCAAATCCAGTAGGGCGACCTTCATGCCGGCATGGGCCAGTGCCCGGGCCAGTTCACTGCACAACACCCCACCCGCGCCGGTAATAACGGCGACCTGGCCTGCCAGGTCAGCAGGGACAAAGGGCAAGTTCATCGGGGATGCGTGATTCATTGTGTTTGTCCTTGGGTTGCGGTGAGTGCGGCGGCTTCTTTGGCGATGCCCTCCCATAAGCCGTTGAGATACACCGCGCCCAGTGCGCGATCGTACAAACCGTAGCCAGGCTTGCCGGTTTCGCCCCAGATCATGCGGCCATGGTCAGGGCGGATATAACCTTCAAACCCGGCGTCGAAATACGCACGCATGATGTCCGCCATATCCAGCGAGCCATCGGCAGAGCGGTGGCTGGTTTCGTAAAAATCTCCCGCCTCGTTGTTGCGGACATTGCGCATGTGGGCGAAGTGAATCCGGCCCTGACCGGCAAATTCTCGCACCATGGCCACAATATCGTTGTGGCAATCCGCCCCCAGAGAACCTGAACACAAGGTCAGCCCATTGGCCGGGCTATCGACGATTTTCAACAGTCGTGCCAGATCTTCGCGGTTCTTGACGATGCGCGGCAGACCAAAAATCGGACGGGGTGGATCGTCCGGGTGGATCGCCATGTTGATACCGGCTGCTTGCGCCACCGGAATAACGCGCTCCAGGAACCAGGTCAAATTGGCCCAGAGTTGCGCTTCGCCAATGGCGTTGTATTCGGCGAGTAGTGCTTTCAGGGCTTCGGGCTGATAGCTGGCATCCCAACCAGGCAGCTGGATGCCCTGGGATGGATCAATGCGGTTCACCGCCTCTACATCAAATGCGAGGGTGGTCGAACCGTCTTCGAGTTTTTTTTCCAGCGTGGTGCGGGTCCAGTCGAAGACAGGCATGAAGTTGTAACACACCACCTTAAGGCCACACTGCGCCAGGTTCTTCAGCGTCTGGCAATAGTTGGCGACGAGGCGCTCACGTCCTGGTTTGCCCAGCTTGATGTCCTCATGCACGGGCACGCTTTCAATCACGTCAAAGGCCAGCCCATGGGATTCAATCTTCTGTTTGAGCGCCATGATATTGGCGAGGGGCCAGACCTCCCCGACGGGGACGTCATAGACCGCGCTGACGATGCCGTACATGCCTGGAATCTGGCGGATGTGCTCCAGCTTGATGGGGTCACTTTCACCGTACCAGCGAAAAGTCATTTTCATGGGTTACTCCAGTCACGAATGTGGTCATGTGGTATGGTGGTCAGGCCACCTGAAAAGTGATTGAAGTATCAACATGCAAATCAACCTTCGCAAGGTGGTCAGATTGACGTATCGCAAAAGATCCTCAGCAAGCCCGCCCAGTCTTTGACATGACCCCAAAGGGCGCGGCACATTTCGCGATGCAACGCTGATTAACTCAGGAAAACCGTATGGATTTACCCACCCTCAAGGTCGAGCGTCTTTACCGCCAGATCTCCAGTCTGATCATCCAGTACATCAAGGATGGCCGTTTCAAAGTCGGCGAAGCCTTGCCGGCAGAACGTGATCTGGCACGACAGTTGGGAGTAGGGCGCTCATCGGTACGCGAAGCGCTGATTGCGCTGGAGATTGCAGGGTGGGTGGAAATCCGCACGGGGACCGGCGTGTTTGTGCTGGCAGCAGAAGAACCCGTGGTCGCCGTGCAAGGTGCGGATGTCACCAGTGCGACGGCGCTGCTGGAGGCACGCAGCCTGTTTGAGGGTGATCTGGCCGCACTGGCTGCAGAACGCGCCAGCCCGGCGCAAATTGCCGCGCTGGGTCTGCTACTGGATGAAATGGCCCGTGAAGACGAGGAAAACGCGGCATTTCACGATAGTGATCGCCGCTTTCACTGGCTGATTGCCGAAATGACCGGCAATGAGGTTTTGCAGGAAATGTCACAGACGCTGTGGAACAAGCGCTATTCGCCCTTGTTCCAGCAACTGGAAAACCACTATGGCGTGGTGCCGTGGGCGTCGCATGTTGTTGAGGAGCACCGTGCCATTCATGCCGCCATCGCGGCCCACGATCCAGGGGCGGCAAGGGCAGCCATGCAACGACATCTGGATCAGGTGCTGGAAAAGCTGTTCCGCCAGAGTTGATCAGCTCGCATTACGGGTGGCGTCGATGAGGGTTTTGACGCCAGCCTCATCCCAGCCGCTTTGCAGTACCTTCAGCAGCGCAACGCGTTCATCAATCAGCACGACCGCTTCTTTTACACCTGCCAGCGCGGACAATTCGGCCGTGAGATGCGCCGCATCGCCGCGCCAGTGCTCACCGATATGGAACATCTGCGTCTTGACCGGCAAAGGGGGCTGTAACCCGAAGGTGACAATCAGCCAGAACGCCATGAGTACCGCGCACAACCAGAAAACTGGCGCGGCACCGCCATGCTGAAACAGCCAGCCAGCTGCCGCAGAGCCGACGAACATGGCGAGCGACTGGCAGGTGTTGTACACGCCCATGGCCGTACCTTTAGCTGCAGTCGGTGCAATCTTGCTGATCAGGCTGGGCTGGGTGGCCTCAAGAATGTTGAACGCGATGAAATATACGCCCAGCCAGATGCAGATCATGGTCAGATTGGGCATGTACAGTGCCATGCCGGTTTGCGCGATCAACATCAGTGCAATGGCCAGCAGGAACACGCTTTTGAGCTTGTTGCGTTTTTCCGCCACGATCACGGCCGGCACCATGAAAATGAAACCAACAATGACGACCGGCAGGTACACCATCCAGTGATTGGCGACGGGCACGTGGCCTGTGCTGGCCAGCAGCAGCGGCATGACGGTGAACATGGCCATTTGCGCGGCATGAAGCGCAAAGACACCATAGTTGAGACGGCGCAACTGCGGGTGTTTCAGTACGGTGGGCAGGCGTGCCGCGCTGGCCTCAGCGTCTGAATGAAAACGCGACAGGGCCGGGCTGGGAATGATTTTCCAGACCCCAATGATGGCCGCGACGGTCAACCCGGCGGTGAGCAAGAAAATACCGGGCAGGCCAATCCAGTTGGTCAGCTTGGGCGCAGCAACCAGTGAGATCGCAAAGGTCATGGCAATGCTGGCACCAATCATGGCCATAGCCTTGGTGCGGTGTTCTTCACGCGTCAGATCAGCCAGCAATGCGGTAATAGCGGCGGAAATAGCCCCGGCGCCTTGCAGTGCACGGCCCAGAATCATGCCTTCGATACTGGTGACGCTGGCACACACCAGGCTGCCAAGCGCAAACATGACAAGGCCGAAGTAGATCACCTTTTTGCGGCCAACACGGTCTGACCACATGCCAAATGGCAACTGCAACAGCGCTTGGGTAAGACCATATGCGCCAAACGCGAGCCCGACCAGCGCATGATTCTCGCCGCCCGACAAATGTGCTGCGTAAACCGCAAACACGGGCAGAATCAAAAACATGCCCAGCATGCGCAAGGCATACAGCCCGGCGAGCCCGAGCGAAGCGCGAAGTTCCAGAGGTGTCATCAGATCAGTTCAGTCAAGTCGGGCGGCCCTGGGCCACCGTTTATTGTTTTGCGGGTTGTTCCAGATTAGGCAGGAATGCGGTCAACAGGCCAATTAACGGCAGGAATGCGCAGACCTGGTACACAAACTCGATACTGGTTCGGTCTGCCAGCATACCCAGCACGGCAGCGCCAATGCCGCCCATGCCAAAGGCAAAGCCAAAGAACAGGCCAGAGACCATGCCCACCTTGCCCGGGATCAATTCTTGCGCGTACACCAGAATGGCCGAGAACGCCGAAGCCAGAATCACGCCGATGATGGCGGTCAGCACACCGGTCCAGAAGAGGTTGGCGTAGGGCAGGATCAACGTAAAGGGCGCAACGCCCAGAATCGACGCCCAGATGACATATTTGCGGCCGATGCGGTCACCCACCGGGCCACCAATCACTGTGCCCGCCGCGACTGCAAACAGGAACACAAACAGGTGCACCTGCGCGCCTTGTACGGTCAGATTGAATTTGTGCATCAGGTAGAAGGTGAAATAGCTACCGATGCTCGCCATGTAGAAATATTTGGAGAAAATCAGCAGCAACAAAATGCCGATCGAGAAGCTGACTTGCTTGTTGGTCAGATGGTGAATCACCTTGCGACCGCCTTTGCCGCGCGCGCCCAGGTGATGCGCCTTGTACCAGCCGCCCACTTTGACCAGCACTGCAATCGCCACCAGCGCAGCCAGCGAGAACCACGCAATACTGGGCTGACCAAACGGCACGATGATGGCTGCCGCCAGCAAAGGCCCAAGTGATGAACCCAGATTGCCGCCCACCTGGAACAACGATTGCGCCAGACCATGGCGGCCACCGGACGCCATGCGTGCCACGCGACTGGATTCCGGATGGAAGATCGACGAGCCAGTACCCACTAACGCGGCCGCCACTAAAAGCGTGCCGAAGTTCGGGGCCACGGACAGCAGCAGCAAACCGCACAACGTAAAGCCCATGCCCACGGGCAAAGAGTACGGCTGAGGTTTTTTATCCGTATACAAACCCACCAGCGGTTGCAACAGGGATGCGGTGATCTGGTAGGTCAGCGTGATCAGGCCAATCTGGGCAAAAGACAGGTTAAAACCGCCTTTCAGAATGGGGTAAATAGCCAGGATCAACGACTGGATCATGTCGTTGAGCAGGTGCGAGAAACTGATGGCGCCCAGCACCCGGAAAGCGGTGCCCTGTTCACTGGAAGCGGCTGCGTTGGCCGACGTGCTCAGACTGTTCTGCATGCTGTCGCAAGTAACTGTATCAACGGGAAACACATAGTTTATCAGGTTGGCATGATGGACGTGGGCGGCCTTTTCTGGCCTTCAGCGGTCACACTGGTGAACGGGTCATGCGCCTGGCGGGGGCTGGAAATCCCGTAAAAGCCCCATATCTGTTCCGTCATGTTTAACCGACCGATTCTGTTATATTGACGGATTGGCTTTTCCGACTGGCATACGGCGCATGAACTATCGTCCCGCTATCGAGCAAGATATCCCCCTGATCCGTATTCGTGGTGCGCGTACGCACAACCTCAAGAACGTGAATCTGGATTTGCCGCGCGGCAAGCTCGTGGTTATCACCGGGTTGTCTGGCTCGGGCAAGTCGTCCCTGGCGTTTGACACCTTGTATGCCGAAGGCCAGCGCCGGTATGTCGAGTCGCTCTCGGCCTATGCCCGCCAGTTCCTTCAATTGATGGAAAAGCCCGATGTCGATTTGATCGAGGGCTTGAGCCCGGCGATCTCCATCGAGCAAAAAGCCACCAGCCATAACCCGCGCTCTACCGTGGGTACCGTGACAGAAATCCACGATTACCTGCGCTTGCTGTTTGCGCGGGTTGGTACGCCATATTGCCCGGATCACGAACTGCCACTTGAATCGCAAACCGTCAGCCAGATGGTCGACCATGTGCTGGCGCTACCGGAAGACACGCGCCTGATGATCCTGGCGCCGCTGGTGATTGGCCGCAAAGGCGAAAATCTCGAGTTATTCGACGAATTGCGCGCCCAGGGTTTCGTACGGGTACGCGTTGATGGCGAAGCATACGAACTCGACGCTGTTCCCAAGCTGGACAAGAACAAAAAACACACCATTGAGGTGGTGATCGACCGCCTTAAGGTGCGTGATGACGTGAAACAACGCGTCGCGGAGTCGTTCGAGACCGCGCTGCGACACGCCGATGGTCGTGCCATTGCCGTGGAAATGGAAAGCGGCAAAGAGCACTGGTTCTCTGCCAAATTTGCCTGTCCGGTGTGCAGCTTTAGCCTGCCTGAACTGGAGCCACGCCTCTTTTCCTTCAACAACCCGATGGGCGCCTGCCCCAAGTGTGATGGTCTGGGGCAGATCACGTTTTTCGACCCCAAACGTGTGGTGGCCCACCCGGAACTGAGTCTGGCGGCGGGTTGTATCAAGGGTTGGGACAAGCGCAACCAGTTTTACTTCCAGATGCTGACCAATCTGGCCGCGCATTACGACTTCGACACCAATACCGCGTGGGAAGACTTGCCGGAGAACATCCAGCAAGTGGTGCTCTATGGTTCGGGCAAAGAAGAAATCACCTTCGTTTATCTGAACGAACGCGGCAGCCGCTTTGAGCGTGCGCACACCTTTGAAGGGATCATCCCCAATCTGGAGCGCCGCTACCGCGAGACTGATTCCGTGGCCGTACGTGAAGAATTGGCCAAGTACCAGAACAACCAGGCTTGCCCAAGCTGCGGGGGTTCCCGTTTGCGCCGTGAAGCGCGTTACGTGCGTGTGGGCGATGAAACGCTGCACCAGATTTCGCAAATGGCGCTCCGCGATTCCAGCCATTTCTTTACGGCGCTGAGCTTTGAAGGCAACAAGGCGCAAATCGCCGAGAAAATCGTCAAGGAAATCCGCGAGCGACTGGGGTTTCTGGTGAATGTCGGGCTGGACTATCTGAGCCTGGAACGCAGTGCTGATACGTTGTCAGGGGGCGAGGCGCAACGGATTCGTCTGGCGTCGCAGATTGGCTCTGGTCTCACCGGCGTGATGTATGTGCTGGATGAGCCCTCGATCGGCCTGCACCAGCGTGATAACGATCGCTTGATCGCCACCCTGATGCGCTTGCGCGATCTGGATAACACGGTGATCGTGGTCGAACACGATGAAGACGCGATCCGCGCTGCGGATTATCTGGTCGATATGGGCCCCGGCGCGGGTGAGCATGGCGGTCAGGTGATTGCTGAAGGCGTGCCTGAAGTCGTGATGAAGAACCCGGATTCGATCACCGGCCAGTTTCTTTCTGGTACGCGCCGGATCGAACTGCCGGCAGAGCGTCGCCAGCCTGATCCGGACAAATGGTTCACGCTCAAGGGGGCGCACGGCAACAATCTGAAGTTTGTTGATCTGGCGTTGCCGGTGGGTTTGCTGGTGTGCGTGACGGGTGTGTCGGGTTCCGGTAAATCCACGTTGATCAACGACACGCTGTACGCCATTGCCGCGCGTGACCTGAATGGCGCATCGACCGAGCCCGCGCCGTATCACGAAGTGCACGGCATGGATCATTTCGACAAGGTCATTAACGTCGATCAATCCCCGATTGGCCGTACGCCGCGCTCCAATCCGGCGACGTATACCGGTTTGTTTACGCCGATTCGTGAACTGTTTGCCGGCGTGCCGTCATCGCGTGAACGCGGTTATGGGCCTGGTCGCTTCAGTTTCAACGTCAAGGGCGGCCGCTGTGAAGCCTGCCAGGGCGATGGCGTCATCAAGGTGGAAATGCACTTTCTGCCGGACGTCTATGTGCCGTGCGATGTTTGTCATGGCAAGCGCTATAACCGCGAAACACTGGAAGTGCAGTACAAGGGCCAGAACATTACCGAAGTGCTGGAAATGACGGTAGAGCACGCGCTGGAGTTCTTCAGTGCGGTACCTACCGTGGCCCGCAAACTGCAAACGCTGATGGATGTGGGCCTTGGCTACATTCGCCTCGGTCAGTCTGCGACAACGCTGTCTGGTGGTGAAGCACAGCGTGTGAAGCTGGCGCTTGAGCTTTCCAAGCGCGATACCGGTCGCACGCTCTACATTCTGGATGAGCCGACGACAGGTCTGCATTTCCACGACATTGACCTCTTGCTGGGGGTGGTGCGTCGCTTGCGCGAACACGGCAATACCGTGGTGGTGATCGAACATAACCTGGACGTGATCAAAACCGCCGACTGGATTGTTGACCTGGGCCCGGAAGGTGGCGCGGGTGGTGGGGAGATCATCGCCGTCGGTACGCCGGAAGAAGTGGCCAGAAGCACCAAGTCGCATACGGCCAAATACCTCAAGCGCGTACTGGACAGCCACAAGTAACCCGGACTGCCCGATACAAAAAAGCCTCCACATAAGGAGGCTTTTTTTATGGGTGTTACCAGTCTGAACGCAGATTAGCCATTCGGTTGGTAGATCACCAGATGGACACCTGGTGTAAATGACTGCTGCGGGTTCCAGCGCTTGATATCAGCCGTATCGACGTTGTGGCTGCGGGCGATGGAGTTGAGCGTATCCCCGCGCTTGACGACGTACTTCTGTGCAACGGGCGGGGTGTAGCTGATGCGTTTGACACCTGCGGCACCACCGTTGCCATTGCTGGCCAGCTTGAGCGTCTGCCCCAACTGGATATGATTGCTGCGCAGACCGTTCATGGACTTGATCGAGGCCACTGTCACGCCGTAACGCTTGGCGATATTGAACACGGTATCACCCCGTGCCACGCGGTAAGAGATCACGCCATTGCCACTGTCATCACGCATTGCCACGGCTGGCAGACGACGAGCCTGAGGCTTGTCCTGCGCACCGGTATCAACCGGATCTGCAGCGCGGTTTGCAGCCAGTGCGACCAGCGTTTGCTGTTCAGACTCGTTCACGTCCGCATTCTTGGGCACCAGGATCGTCTGACCGCGGGCAACGCGCTCACGCGCGGTGATGTCGTTCACGTCTTTCAGTTCGGCGAGGGACATGCCAAACGAAGAGGCCAGCTTGTCCAGGTTTTCACCAGGATGAGTCACATACGGTTGCCAGTTCAACAACGGCTTGTCGTAGCTGGCCAGATTCTTCTGGAATACATCGACCTTGTCCGCCGGCAGCACCAGCAGGCGCTCATCCTTGTGTGCAATCACCGGACGAATAAAACCCGGGTTCAGACGCAGCAATTCTTCCACTGGCGTTTCAGCCAGTTCGGCTGCCACTTTGACATCCATATGGCGGTCAGGGCTGACCGTCGCGAAGTAAGCGCGGTTGGGGATGTCATTCAGTGCAATACCGTAAGCCGCCGGGTTCTGCACAATATTGCGGATGGCCAGTAGCTTGGGTACGTAATTGCGGGTTTCATCCGGCATGCGCAGGCTGGCAAAGTCGGTCGGCAGACCGGCCGCCTGATTTTTAGCGATCGCACGGGCTACGGCGTTTTCGCCCCAGTTGTAGGAGGCCAGTGCGAGTTGCCAGTCACCGAACATGCCATGCAGTTCTTCCAGGTAGTCCAGCGCGGCTTGCGTGGCCGCGACCACGTCGCGGCGGCCGTCGTACCACCAGGTGCGTTCCAGACCGTAACGCTTGCCCGTATCCGGGATGAACTGCCACATGCCGGCGGCACGGGCGGGAGATTCAGCTTTGGGGTTGTACGCGCTCTCAATCATGGGCAGGAGCGCCAGTTCCATTGGCATGCCGCGTTTTTCGACTTCGCCGGAGACATAGAACAGATAACGCTGACCACGATCCAGAATCCGGTTCAGGTATTCCGGGCGGGCGGCGTAGTAGTTTTCCCACTTGGTGACGAGTGCACTGTCCGGGTCATCCATCGCGAAGCCGGCACGCAGACGATCCCACAAGGAGTTGTAGGCCGCGATGGCTTCGGGCGAGGACTCGCCAAACAGCATCGAGACAGTCAGGCGCGTATCGTCATTGATCTGGAAAGCGGGGTCGTGCAGCTGGTAATCGAGCCGGGTGGTTCCGACTGTTTCTCCTTCAGCAAACGTCGCTGTACTGAGCAGGCCGGCAATAATGCCAGCGAGCAGTCGGTATTTCATGATGCCAAGGCCCTGATTAATTTCAAATTGAACGGATGTTGCCGGGGCATGCCCACACTGTCAACAAGGCATTTCTGAAGTCGGCGGATGACAGGCGGTTCACCCGCGAAACTCGTCTTTCCACCGGCGCAGGGTAGCAAAGACGCTCACCGGGTTTTGTGCGGCTGGATCACGGGTCTGGGCGGCCGCAATGACGGCCGGCTCGTCCGCTCTCAGGAAGGGGTTGGTTGCCAGTTCCAGCCCAATGCTCGAAGGCAAAGTGGGTTGGTTGATCTCGCGTTTTGCGGTCTCGTTGATGATGCGGGCGGCCAGAGGCGCGCTGTCAGGCTCGACTGCGCGGGCAAACCGCAAATTGGATAAGGTGTATTCGTGTGTGCAATAAACCCTGGTGTCTTGCGGCAAGCTGGCCAGCGCGGAGAGTGAGCGGAACATTTGCGCGGGTGTGCCCTCAAAAAGCCGGCCGCAGCCACCAGCAAACAGTGTGTCGCCACAGAACACCCCACCCGCTCCGATATAGCCGATGTGGTCCAGCGTGTGGCCGGGCAGGGCGATAATCCGGAAGTCCGCATCGAGCAGACGGATGGTATCTCCATCTGTGACGGGATTGGTCACACCTGCAATGCTGCCTGGTCCATAGACCGGGCAGGGCGCAGCAGCGGCCAGTTCGGCAAGGCCGCCCACGTGATCGGCGTGGTGATGGGTGGCCAGAATCGCCACCAGATCGAGCTGATTGGCCTTGAGGTAATCCAGCAATGGCGGGGCGCTGCCCGGATCGACGGCGACGGCAGCGGTGCCGTTTTGCAAAAGCCAGATATAATTGTCATCAAAAATGGGAATCGGGGTGATCTTGAACATGGACATGCCCGTCAGCGTGGAAAACACGTTCGACTATTTTGCCGCGTGGCTGCAAAGCCCGCTAGGCAGTTATGTGCTGGCAGAAGAAGCTGGCTGGTTTGACCGCACGACAGCCGATATTTTCGGCTACAAGGCGGTCCAGCTGGAATTGCCGCAAGTGGACTGTCTGCGCAATAACCGGATGCCGTGGCGTGCCATTGCCGGGCAGTCGGCGGGCGTGCGCGTGCGCTGCGTGCCGGAGTTATTGCCATTCGAGAACCAGTCGCTGGACTTGCTGGCCTTGCCGCACGTACTGGACTTCTGCAAAGACCCCCATCAGGTACTGCGTGAGGCTGAGCGAGTGCTGGTGCCAGAAGGTCGTCTTTTGATCACAGGGTTCAATCCGTGGAGTTTATGGGGCATGAAACGCTTGCGGCATCGGCAGCAAAGTGTGCCCTGGCAAGGGCAGTTCATCGCATTGCCGCGACTGAAAGACTGGTTGTCGTTGCTGAATCTGGAGTCCATGCGCGGGGAATACTTGTGCTACAGCCTGCCGGTACAGCAAGAAAAGTGGCTGAATCGCTCGCGCTTCCTGGAAAACGCGGGTGATCGCTGGTGGCCGGCGGCCGGAGGCGTGTATTGTCTGGATCTCGTCAAGCGCGTGCGCGGCGTGCGCATGATCGGCCCCGGCTGGAAGCGCGTACCGGCACCTTCGGGTACGCCGGCAGCGGCCATCGACAAGCTGCGCTTCCAGGCTGAAAAAGATCGCTGCAAGCCCTGAACGGGTCAGCTGCTGCGCTCGTCCCGGTCGCAGGCTTTGGCGGTATCGTTGAGTTCTTTCAGGATTTTCTGCGCTTCATCCCGATTTTTGACCTGAATGTGCAGGTCGTGACCGCTACCCAGGTTGCCGCCACCAAACACGATATGAACATCTGTATCGGTGACGTCGATGTATTGCACCACGGTCAGATTCAACCAGCGATCCGGTTTGCCTGCCATGTCCTTGCCCCAGGGCGCCCGCCACAAGCAAAATGGCGCAGCCTCGGTGGCAGTAGATGTCAGCCCGGCAATCAGGAACGCAACCAGAAAGACAGAACGCATTGTGTTCTTCTCCATAAATCGTGAAGGGCTGCTGATGCAGCCCGGTGCAACGGTGATGGCGAGGCGCGCGAAACGCAGACAGTGCTACCAGTACGGCCAGTGAGCGCAACGCCACCAACCAGGTTGTGGTGGCGGCTACAGGCCATAAGGATTTGAATGCCCATTGTAGAGATGTATACCGACGGTGCCTGCAAGGGCAACCCCGGCCCCGGTGGTTGGGGCGCTTTGTTGCGTTATGGCGATAAAGAAAAAGAACTGTTTGGCGGAGAGCCCCACACGACCAACAACCGTATGGAATTGATGGGTGTGATCAAGGGACTGACGCTCCTGCTGCGTCCCTGCGAAGTCATGGTCTACACCGACTCGCAATATGTGAAGAACGGCATCGAAACCTGGATTCACGGCTGGAAGCGCAATGGCTGGAAGACCGCCGACAAAAAACCGGTGAAGAACGCTGATCTCTGGCAAGAACTGGACACTCAGGTACAGCGCCATCAGGTGACCTGGAAATGGGTGAAAGGTCACTCCGGCCACGAATTCAACGAACGCGCTGACCAGTTGGCCAATCGCGGTGTCGACCAGGTGCTTGGTCGTCT
Organism: Silvimonas amylolytica; assembly: GCF_014645555.1. GTDB lineage: Bacteria > Pseudomonadota > Gammaproteobacteria > Burkholderiales > Chitinibacteraceae > Silvimonas > Silvimonas amylolytica. Next base: position 146,904 of record NZ_BMLY01000004.1, read on the forward strand.
GTAAGTTATTGATATAGAAAATATATGCGTCAAATCATTCTTGATACTGAAACGACCGGCCTGCGCGTTGATGACGGCAACCGCATTCTGGAAATCGCCGCGCTGGAGATGATCGACCGCAAGATTGTGGCCGAACATACCTTGCATCTTTACATCAATCCCGGGCGTGATAGCGAAGAAGGCGCGCTGGGCGTGCACGGGTTGACCACTGAGTTTTTGTCAGACAAGCCCAAATTTGCTGCCATTGTTGATGACTTCCTGAGCTTTGTGGCCGGTTCGGAATTGATCATCCACAACGCGCCATTTGACGTGGGTTTTCTGAACGCCGAACTGGGTTTGCTGGGACGCGGCAAGATCACCGATTACGTCGCTAGCGTGATCGATACGCTGGCCATGGCCAAAGACCAGTTTCCGGGCAAGCGCAATAGTCTGGATGCCCTGTGTGACCGGTTTGAAGTAGACCGCTCTGCGCGGGTGCTGCATGGCGCCCTGATCGACTGTGAACTGCTGGCTGAAGTTTATCTGGCACTGACTCGCGGTCAGGACAGCTTGCTGATCGATTTCCAGCCCGAAACCAGCAGTGGCGGTGCTGCGGGCGTCAGTGCCAGCGGTATCGCGCGCAAACCGCTTAAAGTGTTGCTGCCGACGGAAGACGAACTGGCCGCACACGATACCTACCTGAATGATCTGGACAAAATCGTCAAAGGCCAATGCCTGTGGCATGCCATTGAAAACCCCGCGCCGACTGAAACCGGTACCGCACAATGAGCATCATCGCGCTACTGCCCGCTGCTGGCAGCGGCAGCCGTATGGGCGCGGCAATGCCCAAGCAATATCTCCCGCTGTGCGGCAAAACCGTGATGGAACACACCGTCGCTGCGCTACATGCCGTGCCGGAAATCGACCTGGTTGCCGTGGTGGTTTCGCCCGATGACACCCGCTGGGGTGAACTGGACTGGGGCGGCTTTGACCGCCTCAAGGTGCTGCGTTGCGGTGGCGATAGCCGTGCGGCATCGGTTTGCAATGGCCTTGAGGCTTTGCGTGCCGAAGGCTTTGACGCTCAAAGCTGGGTGCTGGTGCACGATGCTGCCCGGCCATGCGTATCGCCCGATCTGGTGTCTGGCATGATTGCAGCGCTCAAAGATGACCCGGTTGGCGGCATCCTGGCCGTGCCGGTAGCAGATACCCTGAAAGCGGCAGATGCCAGCCAACGGATTGCGGCCACTCGTCCACGGGATGGTTTGTGGCAAGCTCAGACGCCGCAGATGTTCCGCTTGCAGCCGCTCCACGATGCCCTCGTGAGCGGCATGGGGCCGGATATCACCGACGAGGCCAGCGCCATTGAAAAAACCGGGCAGTCCCCAAAACTGATTCACGGTAGCCCGTGGAATCTGAAAGTGACTTACCCGCAGGATCTACACCTGGCCAGCCTGATCCTGGCCAGTGCATCACATGACAAGGATTGAGAAAAAACATGGCAGAAACACTGGTGATCGAGGGTGGCAGCAAGGCAGAACGCTACCAGTCGCTGGAAAAGCAACTGGTGGCCTTGCTGGAAGGTGAACATGACCCCATCGCCCGCATGGCCAATACGGCTGCGGCATTGCAAATGACGTTTGGTTGGCTGTGGATTGGCTTTTACCGCGTAGTTGGCGAGCAACTGGTGCTGGGCCCGTTCCAGGGGCCTATCGCCTGCACTCGTATTGCTTATGGCAAAGGCGTGTGCGGTGGTGCCTGGGCGCAGAACAAAACGCTGGTGGTGCCGGATGTAGACGCCTTCCCCGGCCATATCGCGTGCTCGTCGCTCTCTCGCTCTGAAGTGGTGGTGCCGCTGCACGATGCAGATGGCAAGGTCACTGGCGTGCTGGATGTAGACAGCACCGAGCTAGCCACCTTTGATGATGAAGACGGCTACTGGCTGGAGCGTCTGATGGCCGTAATGACCGACGTGAAGGTGTCAGCATGAGAATCGGCCAGGGCTGGGATGTGCATCGTCTTGTCGAAGGGCGCAAGCTGATCCTCGGTGGCGTAGAGATTCCATTTCATCTCGGCCTGTTGGGCCATTCCGATGCCGACGCGCTTTTGCATGCCATCACCGATGCTGTGCTTGGTGCGGCTGGGCTGGGTGATATTGGCCGGCATTTTCCGGACACCGATCCTGATTTCAAAGGCGCAGACAGTCGTGTGCTGCTGCGCGAAGCCGTACGCCGCGCAGGCGAGGCGGGCTGGGAAGTCGGCAACGTAGACGCCAGTATTCTGATCCAGCAGCCCAAAATGGCGCCGCACATTCCGGCCATGGTTGCCAATATCGCGGCAGATCTGGGTGTGACACCGGCCCAGGTGAATGTCAAAGCCAAAACCTACGAAAAACTGGGCTCGGTTGGCGCATCAGAATCCGTCGAAGCGCAGGCCGTGTGCCTGTTGTTGCCGCGCGATTAAGGAGCGGGTGTGAGCACTGCGCGTGAGTTGGTCCTGCTGGACGGTGGCATGGGGCGCGAACTGGCCCGCATGGGCGCACCATTCCGTCAGCCGGAGTGGTCGGCATTGGCGCTGATGGAAGCCCCCGAGTCTGTCCGGCAGGTGCACGACCGGTTTATTGCTGCGGGCGCACAGGTGATTACCACCAATAGTTACGCGGTTGTGCCGTTTCACGTCGGTGAGGCCGTCTTTGCAGTTGAAGGCAAGCAATTGGCAGCACTGGCAGGGCAATTGGCCCGAGATGCTGCCGCTGCGGCTTCTCACGCGGTGCGGGTGGCGGGATCATTGCCACCAACCTGTGGCTCTTACCGCGCCGATCTGTTTGATCGCAAACAGGCCGATCGCATTCTGGCTTGTCTGGTGAGTGCGCTGGCACCCTCCGTTGATGTCTGGCTGGCAGAAACCCAAAGTACTACCGCAGAAGTGATCGCCGTTCGGGCCGCGCTTGACGCACAGCAGCAGACGCAACCCTTGTGGGTGTCTTATACGCTGGAAGATGAACACCCGGACCCGGCGTGTCCGCGCATCCGCTCGGGAGAGTCTGTGGCAGATGCCGTGAAGGTGGCTGTCGAACTGGATGCTGCTGCGATTCTGTTCAATTGCAGCCAGCCTGAGGTAATGAGTGCTGCCGTGCGCGAAGCGCGCGCCGTGCTCGGCCATCTGGATGTGGATTTACCCGTCGGCGTGTATGCCAATGCTTTTCCGCCGCAAAGCGCAGATGCCGAGGCGAATGGCGAACTTGATGAACTGCGCCCGGATCTTGATCCGTCCGGCTATGCGCGCTGGGCATCACGCTGGCTGGATGAAGGCGTGAGCATCGTCGGTGGCTGCTGCGGCATTGGCCCCGCACACATTGCGTGTGTCCATGAGGTCATCGCTGAACACGATCATCCGCACGGCTGACGGGTCAGGCAGGTAGGTCAGTGAGCGTGAACCGGTAGACGCGTGCCAGGCCGTGGCTGGCCTGCATCGTCCAGTAAAGGCGTCGCGCTGAGCGTCAGCATTGACCACGCACCGTCTTGCCATTGCAGATACCCTCCCGCTCCGGCGTACCAGTCGGGTAATACCCAACGGGTCCCAAAGGGCGCATCGTGTCGTGCAGGCCGGTGGGTATGGCCGTGGATCATCACCCTGGTGCCAGCAGTAACCAGTGCGGTTTCAATGGCAGTGACGTTGACATCCATGATGCTCTGCATCTTTGTCTGGTTGGCGGCACTGGACTGCGCCCTTAACTGCCCGGCTTTGCGATTGCGCCAGCGATAGGGTAGGGCCAGCCAGATCGCCTGCGCCCAGCCACTGCGCACAATGCGGCGAAACTTCATATAGTTCGCGTCATCTGTACAGTAGGCATCGCCGTGTGCCAGTAGTACGGGTGTGTTGTCATCCAGTGAGATGGTCGTGGGGTCGGGCAGGATCGTCAGGCCAGCTTCGCGCGCCAGCCTTTTGCCGCACAGAAAATCCCGGTTGCCGGGCATGAAATACACCGCCACGCCACTGCGGGTGAGTTGCTGGATGTCCTGCGCGATCCCGGCGTAATAAGGCTCTGACAATTGGTCGTCGCCAATCCAGGCGTTGAACAAATCCCCAAGGATATACAGCCGGCTGGCGGCGCTGGCGCGTTCGGCCAGAAAGCGCCGGAATGCCCCGGTGGTGGCCGGGTCTGCCGGTGAAAGGTGCAGATCAGAGATAAACAGGGTCGGTCGGATCATCATGATTGAGGAGCATACAAAAAGCGCGGCCAGATGACCGCGCTTTTTTTGTGTAACGACGTTGGCAGGGTTGTGCCAGCCGCCAGAGTGCTTATTCCAGGACTTCAGCGGTCACGATACTGACATCGTCACGTGGCACATCCTGGTGGAAGCCTTTGTTGCCAGTCTTCACGCCCTTGATCTGGTCAACGACATCCTTGCCTTCGACTACTTTGCCGAACACAGCGTAACCCCAGCCTTGCGGCGTCGGGGACTTGTAGTTCAGGAAGTCGTTATCAGACACGTTGATGAAAAACTGCGCGGAGGCCGAATGCGGTTCCGGCGTGCGGGCCATGGCAACCGTGTAGGCATCGTTCTTCAGGCCGTTGCTGGCTTCGTTCTCGATGTTTTCGCGGGTCGGCTTTTGTTTCAGGCCGGACTCAAAGCCGCCGCCCTGAATCATGAAACCGTCGATGACGCGGTGGAACACCGTACCGTTGTAGTGGCCGTCTTGCACATATTGCACAAAATTGGCGACGGTTTTCGGTGCCTTGGCTTCATCCAGCTCCAGCACGATATCGCCCATGGAGGTGGCAAGCTTCACTTTGGTCGTCATGGTGTCGTGTCCTTTAAAAGGGTCTGCAAATTACAAAAATCAAAAAAATTACTTGCTGCCGCTAGTGCGTGCACTCTTGATCAGGATTGGCGTTGCCGGCACGTCACCGGGCACGGTCGGCGCATCGGCGATGGCGTCAACCACTTCCATACCCTTGATCACCTTGCCAAATACGGCATAGCCATAGCCGTCGCGGCTCGGGTAATTCAGGAAATCGTTGTTCTTGAGGTTGATATAGAACTGGCTGGTGGCCGAGTCTGGATCGCCGGTACGGGCCATTGCCAAGGTGCCGCGGTCATTCTTCAGACCGGCCTTGTAGGCTTTGGCTGCTTCGTTTTTGATCGGCGCACGCGTCGGACGTTCCTTCATGTTGGCGTCCATGCCACCGCCTTGTACCACAAAGTCTTTGACCACCCGATGAAAGATAGTGCCATCGTAGTGTTTGTCTTTTACATATTGCAGAAAGTTGGCGACGGACGCCGGTGCAGCATCCGGATACAACTCGACGGTGATCTGGCCCTTGGATGTATCCAGAACCACTTGCGGATTGGCAGCGGCAGCCACGCCAGCGATCAGTGTCAGGCCCAGTGCCAGCAAGAACTTTTTCATGCGTTATGACTCGATGAGGGGACAAGGCGGCAATGATAGCACGGCAATTTGATGCCTCCTTGCGCTAGAATGGGCGCCAATCTGCCGCTTGAGTGACTACCGGAATCCTTGCCATGTTGCCTGTGCCCCGCCTGCCCGCCCTGCCTTCCGTTGATCGCCTGATTGCTGAATTCGACGTCATGCTGCGTACCCTGGCGGCGCCCGCGATGAGTGAGCGCACTCATCCGGACGCGCACATTGATGAAGCCGAGATGACCGATGCCGACAAATCCCACGCGGCGGGTCTGATGCGGGTGAATCATAGTGGCGAGGTTTGTGCGCAGGCGCTTTATCAGGGGCAAAGCCTTACCGCTCGTGACCCTGCCGCCCGGGACGCTTTGCGGCATGCGGCGCACGAAGAAGTTGAACATCTGGCATGGACCGAGCAACGTCTGCATGAACTGGGGAGTCGCCCTAGCTTGCTCAACCCGTTCTGGTATGCCGGCAGTCTGGCGCTGGGTGTGGCTGCAGGCGTCATTGGTGACAAATGGAACCTCGGGTTTCTGGCGGAAACCGAACGCCAGGTTGGCGAGCATTTGCAGTCGCACCTGCGTGAATTGCCCCCGCAAGATGCCAAGAGTCGTGCGGTGGTCGAACAAATGCATACCGATGAAATGCAACACGCGCATCTGGCCGAAGAAATGGGCGGTGCGCCGTTGCCTCTGCCTGTGGTGCATTTGATGGCGCAAACCTCCAAAGTCATGACGTCGCTGTCTTATCGCTTGTGATGTAAATCCTCCGGATGGCGGAGGATTGGTACTTCGTCACAGCAATTTCTTGATTCGAATCAATTGTTTGTAAAGTGGCATGTTCCAGCGGAACTTGTTCACAGAGAACCCCCCGACGCCCCGCGTATAACTGCATGTCATATCACTTTGACCACGCAGGTGCGGCATGTCACTCCTTCGATCTCCCTCTGAAATTGTCGATTACATGGCGCATCACGGCACCGAAAAAGCCGTGATGCCGGTTTGGCGGCTTGGCCTGATGGCTGTGCTGGGCGGTATGTTTATCGGTCTGGGCACTTTGCTGGCCATGGAAGTCGCCGGTGGCGCCACCGGCCTGGCTGCATCCAACCCCGGGTTGCAGAAATTCTTGTTCGGTGCGGTGTTTCCGCTAGGCTTTATTGCGGTGACGCTCACGGGTGTTGATCTGTTTACATCCAACTGCGCCGGCGGGTTTACCGCCTGGTGGCAAGGTGGCATTGGCGCCAAAACCCTGACGCGCTTCTGGGTTATCTCTTTTGCAGGCAATGCGATTGGTGCAGTGGTAACCGCCTGGTTGTTCGGCCTGGAAACCCATTTGCTGACTTCTGATGCAGCGACCCAGTATCTGATTGCGATTGCCAACGGCAAGGTATCCCACCCGTTCTGGATGACCTTCACCAAGGGTTTGCTGGCGAATATGCTGGTGTGCGTCGCATCGATGCAGGGTTATTCGGCCAAAGACACCTTCGGGCGGATGCTGGGTATCTGGTTCCCGGTGATGGCATTTGTCACACTGGGTATGGAGCACAGTATTGCCAACCTGTTTATCATTCCCGCAGCCATGATGGCTGGGGCTGATATCAGCGTGAGCCAGTTTGTGATTGGCAACCTGATCCCGGCGACACTGGGCAATCTGGTGGGCGGCGCATTGCTGATCGGCCTGCCTTATGCGCTGATTTATCTGCCGGTACGCAAGAAGCCTGTTGCAACTACCAACCATGCGCACCCAGTGGCAGAAGGTTGCGTGCCCGACCTGGTCCCATGATCGGGCTTGTCGGCATGATCCAGAAAAAAAAGGCCGCAATGAGCGGCCTTTTTTACATGCGGTGTGCCCGCAACGCTTAGTCCGCTTCGCGGATTTCGAAGTCGTGTGTGATATCTGCTGTCTTGCCCAGCATGATAGAAGCAGAACAATACTTTTCTGCCGAGAGTTTGATTGCGCGCTCTACCATCTCTGGTTTGAGTGCCTTGCCAGTCACAATGAAGTGAAAATGGATGCGGGTGAAAACCTTCGGGTCTTCAGTGGCGCGGTCTGAATCGACCTCCACCACGCAGTCGCGTACATCGGCGCGGCTCTTTTTCAGAATGTGGATCACATCGTACGTCGTGCAGCCGACGGTGCCCATAAGTACCAGTTCCATCGGGCGCGGGCCCAGATTGCGGCCACCACCTTCAGGTGCACCGTCCATAAGCACTGCATGGCCAGAGCCGGACTCGGCCAGGAAACTGACTGCTTCAACCCATTTCAATCGCGCTTTCATCATCAACCCGCTTGTCTGTCTGAATATAAAGATTATATGTGGAGCCCGATTGTAGCCTTTCAATCCGGCGCCAGACCAGCAGGGGCGGGCTTTGCCTGAATTGCGGCGTTGCAACAATTTTGCTTGAAACGGTTTAGCTGTTTGTCATATACTCAAATCGCAACGTCAAGGTCCGCCTTGATGTTGTCTCCTCCATCCTCCTTCTTTGGTGGAATTCAGCGCAATCCAGACCAGGATTGCGTTTTTTTTGCCACCGTATGTCAGAGTTAACCATTTCCGATGCATTCAGGTTTGACAGAGCCTTGAATACAGGGATAAAATCCGCGACTTTCTCCAAATCGAATTGTGGATACGAGCAGTTATGAAAACTTTTTCTGCCAAGCCGCACGAGGTAAAGCGCGAGTGGTACGTCGTTGACGCCACTGACAAAGTGCTGGGTCGTCTCGCGGCTGAAATCGCCAAGCGTCTGCGTGGCAAGCACAAGGCCGAGTACACCCCTCACGTTGATACGGGCGACTACATCGTAGTGGTTAACGCAGACAAACTGCGCGTAACCGGTGACAAGGCAACGTCCAAGATTTACTACCGTCACTCCGGTTTCCCGGGCGGTATCTATGAACGTACCTTCACTGAACTGCAAAACAAGTTCCCGGGCCGTGTGCTCGAGACCGCAGTGAAAGGCATGCTGCCGAAGGGCCCACTGGGCTACGCCATGCTGAAGAAGCTGAAGGTTTATGCTGGCACTGAGCATCCGCACTCTGCCCAGCTGCCGCAAGTTCTGGATATCTAAGGAAAGCCCAAATGGTAGGTAAATACTATTACGGTACCGGTCGTCGCAAGAGCGCAGTTGCTCGTGTGTTTCTGACCAAGGGCACCGGTAACATCGTTGTTAACGGCAAGCCGCTGGATCAATACTTCGCTCGTGAAACCGGCCGCATGGTCGTTCGCCAGCCGCTGGAACTGACCCAGAACCTCGAATCCTTTGACATTCTGGTCAATGTGGTTGGTGGTGGCGAAACCGGTCAAGCCGGCGCACTGCGTCACGGCATCACCCGCGCTCTGATCGACTTCTCTGCTGAACTGAAGCCGACTCTGAAGGCTGCTGGTCTGGTTACTCGCGATGCGCGTGAAGTTGAACGTAAGAAGGTTGGTCTGCGCAAGGCCCGCCGTCGCAAGCAATTCTCCAAGCGTTAATTCGCTGCGAGTGTTTCTTGCTCAAAAGAACCGCCCCTTGTGGGCGGTTTTTTCATTTTCAGGCTCCGGTCTATGGATGTGTGTCCTGGCTTCATGCTTTTATGTCCGTTTTTTGACCTCTGACGAGTGGCCGGCGTCAGCAGACTTGCGATGGCGTGCGTTACAGAGATCGCAGTAAGGTAGACCGTTTAGTCTGTTATTATCTTCAGTCTGACTTTTTAGCCATGGGAGACAAGCAAACATGATCAACGTGGGTATTGTTGGCGGCACCGGTTACACCGGCGTAGAACTGCTGCGTTTGTTGTCCCGCCATGGTGGCGCCCGGATCAAGGCTGTTACCTCGCGCAAGGAAGCCGGCATGCCGGTTGCTGACATGTTCCCGAGCCTGCGTGGCTGCGTGGATGTCGCGTTTTCCTCGCCGGATGACTCTGACCTCAAGCAATGCGACGTCGTGTTCTTTGCTACTCCGCATGGTGTGGCTATGGCTCAGGCGCGCGAACTGCTTGAAGCGGGCGTCAAGGTGATTGATCTGGCTGCGGATTTCCGGCTGAAAGATCCTGAAGAATTCCAGAAGTGGTATGCCATGGCGCATACCTGTACTGACCTCCTGGCTGAAGCTGTATACGGCTTGCCAGAAGTGAATCGTGAGGCCATCCGCAAGGCCCGTCTGATTGGTATGGCAGGCTGTTACCCGACCTCTGTGCAACTCGGTTTCAAACCTCTGCTGGACGGTGGCAAGAAACTCATCGACACCCAGACGCTGATCGCTGACTGTAAATCCGGCGTGTCCGGCGCCGGCCGCAAGGCTGAAGTGGGTACGTTGTTTGCCGAAGCGGGTGACAATTTCAAAGCTTATGGCGTGAAGGGGCATCGTCACTCGCCGGAAATGATCCAGGGGCTGACTGCTATTCACGGCGCTCCGGTCAATCTGACCTTCGTGCCGCATCTGACGCCGCTGATTCGCGGCATTCATTCCACGTTGTACGCGCGTATCCTGCCCGAGGCGCGCGATACAGATTTCCAGAAGTTGTTTGAAGACTGCTTTGCCAACGAGCCGTTCGTGGATGTGATGCCGGCAGGTGCCACACCGGAAACCCGTTCTGTGCGTGGTTCCAACTACGCCCGGATTGCGGTTCATCGCCCGGGAAATGGCGATCTTCTGATTATTCTGGTGGTGGAAGATAACCTCGTGAAGGGCGCTTCTGGCCAGGCGGTACAAGTGATGAACCTGATGTTCGGCTTGCCGGAACAGCAGGGCCTCGACATTGTCCCGCTGCTGCCCTGAGGTCCGCTGACTCATGCGACGGCGGCTTTACCGTTTGCAAAGGGCGCGGCTGACCGCCGCGCCCTTGTCTGTCAAACCGGCACCAGGTGTCACCGGTCGGCTATTGCAATTGACAACGCTGGTCGGCGTCTTGTCGGTGGCGGTCGTGACGGGGGTATGGTGGGGCTATCAGAATGGTTCGAGGCAGGAAAGTGAGCGCTTGGGGCAAGCCGCCAGAGCGTCACTGGCCAATGCCAGTGCGTTGGCTCAGGTCAGCTTGCAGCTCGCAGAGAAAACCCAGCAATTGCAAATGGCCGATGCAGCACGTGCGGCGCTCGCCGGTGATCTTTCCAGCGCTCAGCAGGAGCTGGCCAGCAGTCGCGAGCGCCTTGCCTTTTTCGAGACATTGCTTACGGCCAATGATCGCGCTCATCAGGTGAGTTTTGCCTCCTGTGAGTTTGAACCGGGCGAGCAGAACAAATGGCATTACCGTCTCACGGTGGTGCAAGGGGTAGATCGCGCCCCGGAGTTTGATGGTGTGCTCAACATCTCTGCCACCAGCAAGGCCAAACCCGCGCGGATCGAATTCGCGCAGCAAACGGTACGGGTCAAGCACTATCAGCGTATCGAAGGGGATGTCACGTTGCCCGATGGCGCACGGCCTGAGCTGTTTGAGGCCACGCTGGGCGTCAAGGATGCCAGGACCACACTGGCGCAATGTCAGAAGAAAGCCGGAGGAATTTGATGTTCAAGAACAAAAAGGGTAGCCAGCGTATCGACAGCCTGATCGGTCAAGGCAGTGCGGTCAGTGGCGATGTCGTGTTTGCCGGTGGCTTGCGGGTTGATGGCACCATTCGTGGCAGTGTGACCGCAGCGGATGAAAAAAATGGCACGCTCGTCGTCTCGGAGAAAGCCAGGGTTGAAGGCAAGGTGCGCTGCAGCCATCTTGTACTGAACGGTGAAGTCGTCGGCCCGATCGAGTGTTCGCAGTTTGTCGAGTTGCAGCCCAAAGCCCGGATCAAGGGTGATCTCACCTACAAGATGCTGGAAATGCATCCGGGTGCAGTGATTGAAGGCCGGTTGATCCCGCTGGCAGGTGCTACGGTCGTCACGCCTGCTGCCGAAAAGACTGCACCGAGTGCGCAAGAGAAAGAAACCGCACACGTCTGAGGGGCGCCGCATGAATGCGATGCCCGCTTTGTCCGTTTGACAGATTGACCGCCCGCCATGCGAGGCGGATAATCCAACTATATTAGTCAACTATTGCAGGAGCATCCCATGAATGCGGTAGCCGAAATGCCGAGCCCGTTCATTTTCACTGATTCCGCGGCCAGCAAGGTACGCGAACTGATCGAGGAAGAAGGTAATCCCGATCTGAAATTGCGCGTATTCGTGACCGGTGGTGGCTGCTCTGGCTTTCAGTACGGCTTCACGTTCGATGAAATCGTCAACGAAGATGACACCCCGGTCGAGAAAAGTGGTGTAACCCTGCTGATCGATCCGATGAGCTACCAGTACCTGGTTGGTGCTGAAATCGACTACGTCGAAAGCCTGGAAGGTTCGCAATTCACCATCAAGAACCCGAACGCTACCTCTACCTGCGGGTGCGGTTCTTCGTTCTCGGTCTGACCGGTCACTACGACCAAATCAAAAAAGGAAGTCTGCGGACTTCCTTTTTTTATGTCTGGGATATCCATAATGAAGCTTTTCCGGTCACGAGGGTGGGTTCATGTTTGAAGCAGCAGAACTGGGTCACCATATCGATAAGGCTACTTACAAGGCCGAAGAGCCCGGCTTGCGTGAGGCGCTGCTCGATCTGCAATACCAGTTGCATGAGCGCGCAGAGCGGTCGGTGGTGATCTTGCTGAGTGGCGTGCCCACGGCCGGCAAGGGCGAAATGGCCAACAAGCTGATGGAGTGGCTCGATCCACGCCATATCGCTACCCACGCTTTTGGTACGCATTCACAAGACGATGCCGGTCGCCCGGAGATGTACCGCTTCTGGCGTAGCCTGCCGCCCAAAGGCCAGATCTCCATCCTGTTTGGTGGTTGGTATGCCGGGCCGATCTGGGAAGGTGAGCAACAACAGGATTTTGCCGCCTGGCAGCGCGAGGCAGAAAAAATTGCACGCTTTGAGCGCATGCTGGCATCGGAAGGTGTGCTGTTGCTCAAGTTCTGGCTGCATTTATCTGCCGATGAACTCAAAAAGCGGATGAAAGCACTCTCTGACAACCCGCTCACGGCCTGGCGGATAGCCGACGAAGACCACGTGTATCTCAAACACTATCAGCGCAACCTGGAGGGCGCCCGCAAGCTCTTGATGGCGACCAATCTGGCTGATGCGCCATGGCGTGTGGTCGAGTGCGTGGATGAAAACTTCCGGGCGCTCACTGTGGGTCGCCAGTTGAAGGACGCGCTGGCGCATCACGTTGCTCAAAGTGGCCAGACAGAAAATCGCGTTGATGCGCCGCCTTTGCTGGCACCGGTGGATGGCTTGCGGCTGCTAGATACACTCAAGCTGGATCAGGATCTCGACAAGAAAGACTATCAGCGCGAACTTGAGCTATTGCAAGGTCGCCTCAATGGGCTCAGCCGCGATCCGGGTTTCAGGAACATGGCAGTTGTTGTGGCATTTGAAGGCATGGATGCCGCAGGCAAGGGCGGTAGCATTCGCCGTATCACCGGTGCGCTGGATGTACGCAGCTATCAGGTCGTGCCCATCGCAGCGCCGACTGATGAAGAAAAAGCCCAGCCCTGGCTATGGCGTTTCTGGCGACATGTCCCCGCGCGTGGCCGCTTTACCGTGTTTGATCGAACCTGGTATGGTCGGGTGCTGGTGGAGCGCATCGAAGGGTTTGCCCGTGTGCCGGAATGGATGCGTGCCTACAACGAGATCAACGATTTTGAAATGCAACTCGATGCCGCGAACGTGATCGTGGTGAAATTCTGGCTGGCCATTGATGACGAAGAACAACTCAAGCGCTTCAAGGCGCGCGAAGAGATTGGCTACAAACGATTCAAGATTACCGATGATGACTGGCGCAACCGCGAAAAATGGAGTCAGTACATTGAAGCGGCAAGCGACATGATTGAGCGCACCAGCACGCCTTATGCGCCCTGGCACCTGATTGGCGCCAATAACAAGTATCATGCGCGGATCAAAGTGCTGCAGACGCTGTGCGAAACCATTGAGGCGCGTCTTGCACGACGGCAGACGGCGGACAAAGCCGCACACAAGAAAAAGTAGCATCCATTCTGAACCTGATGCCGGTCTGCTCTGCGGTCCGTGCGTTTTTTTAGCTTGTCGGAGACTCGAGCATGAAACCTATCCTTGATGCAGCCGTGCTGGATCAACTGTTCGTTAACGCCCGCACCTATAGCCATTTCAAGCCGCAAGAAGTCACCGACGCTACCCTCAAGCGTCTGTACGAACTTTGCCGTTATGCGCCGACGGCTGCCAACTCTAACCCGGCTCGTTTTGTGTTCGTCAAATCACAAACAGCCAAAGAAAAACTCAAGCCGGCGTTGTCGGCAGGTAACGTCGACAAAACGATGGCTGCGCCCGTGACCGTGATCGTCGCGTACGATCTGGAATTCTACGAAAAACTGCCCAAGCTGTTTCCGCATGTCGATGCGCGCGCCTGGTTTGCGGGTAACGATGGCGCCATCCAGAGCACCGCGTTTCGCAACGGTAGCCTGCAGGGTGCATATTTGATCGAAGCCGCGCGTGCATTGGGTCTGGACTGCGGTCCGATGTCCGGGTTTGATAACGCTGCAGTCGATGCGGCGTTTTTTGCAGGAACAAGCTGGAAATCCAACTTCCTCATCAACCTGGGTTATGGGGACGATACGCAACTGCATCCGCGTAATCCGCGCCTGGATTTCGACGAAGCCTGCCGTATCGATTAAGCTTGATGCGGCCGCTTTTCTGCGGCCGGGCTGCGCGCCACCCATCCGGGTGGTGTCGCGGCACGAATAACAATGATAAGCCGTGGTTGCCAGGCCATTGACCTGGCACCGGCCGTGGATGGTCACATCCACTTTGGGGATTGCACGCAACATGAGTGACTGGAGTGTCTGGAAAGCGCTGGAAGACTGGCGCAGCCGCAAGCACGAACTCGACCCGATGTTTGCCGCTGCCGGCGTTGCGCCGGAGCTGGAATCCATGGTGTCGCGCGTGCTGGTGGACATTCGCCGGGCGCCCCCGACCCCACCGCTGGCCAGCGGCAACAAGCCACAAGATGACGACGAATATCGTCGCTACACGGAAGCTTTTTACCGGCATTACGATGACAGCCTGTTCAAGGCGGAGTCTTTGCTGCGTCACCCGTGGGTGCCAGAAGCCGAACCGCTGGCACGTAACGTACGCAATGAGGTCACCCGGTTGCGTCAGGCCATGGAAGCCAATCCAGGCAAGCTGCCTGACTTTGGCCGCCTTGAAACTGCGCTGGGGCATTATCTCAAGCTCGATGACCCCTCGCTGCCGATTAATCCGCAGATGCTGGCAGCACGCAAACAGACGCTGACTGAAGTGGCGGGTTATCCGCTCCTGGTGCAGCATTCTCAAGCGCACCAGTTCAATGATTTGCTGCCACCTATGGCATCCGAATCGTTTGAACTGGATTACAACCAGCACCTGCAAACCTATCTGGACACGCCCTGGTTGCACTCGCGCCTGATTACCCAATGGTACGCCACGGTCTCCATTGAAATCGCCATGGCCAAACGCAAGCGTGATGCGGTGAATGATGAACGCCTGCGCGAGGGGCTAGGCTGGCGTTGGCCCGCACCATCGGTGTGGCTGAAGGATTTCGATCAGGCGGACCAGATGTGGTACCTGGTGCTGGTGATCATCGCCATTGCTGCGCTCTTTATGGAGTGGTGGCTCCTGGCTTTTGCCATCATCATCTGGATGAACCTCTCCTTGGCGGCATTCCGGCGCGAACAAAAAGAAATCGAACGCCGCCGCGCCCACGTGGTTGCCCGGTTGCACTTGCTCAAAAAAGTGCGTGACCGCTTTGCCAATGGCCACACACCACTGGAGCGGCTGGAAACCCAGTTGCATCAACTGGATGAAGGCGATCTATTGAATGATCGTTTCCTGCAGCTTCTGCGGCTGCATCAACACACCGCCTGACACTGTTATGCGCGAAAGCGGGGTGCCGGCAGCGCGGCTGCGGTAAAATCACGCCTTTCTTGCAAGCCGCACTTATGTCCGCCCGTCCCGCTCCCCTGGAAATCCTTCAGCACGTTTTTGGATACCGCGATTTTCGCGGTATGCAGACCGATATCGTCCAGCACGTGACTGAGGGTGGCGATGCGCTGGTACTCATGCCTACCGGCGGCGGCAAATCCCTGTGTTATCAGATTCCTGCTCTGGCGCGGCCCGGTTGCGCCGTGGTGGTGTCGCCATTGATTGCCCTGATGCAAGACCAGGTCGATGCATTGCGCCAACTGGGCGTATCGGCTGCGTTTCTGAATTCCACGCTCAGCCAGGAAGAATCCCGCGAGGTGTCGCAGGCGTTTGTGAATGGTGACCTGCAACTGTTGTACGCCGCACCAGAGCGTCTGGTCACACCCTGGTTCATGTCACTGCTGCAGCAGACACAGATTGCGCTGTTTGCCATTGATGAGGCGCATTGCGTCTCCCAGTGGGGTCATGATTTCCGGCCGGAGTATCTGGGGTTATCGGTGCTGGCTGAGCAATTCCCGGGTGTGCCGCGTATTGCGCTGACCGCCACAGCCGATCACGCCACGCGTGAAGAGATTGTCTCCCGTCTCGCATTGCAAAACGCGCGCCAGTTCGTGACCAGTTTTGATCGGCCTAACATCACCTACACCATCGTCGAAAAAAAGAACGCGCGTGATCAGCTCTTGACGCTATTGCGCCGCGAGCATGAAGGCGATGCCGGCATTGTGTACTGTTTGTCGCGCAAGAAAGTGGAAGAAACTGCGGCATGGCTGCGTGAGCGCGAGATCAAGGCGTTGCCCTATCACGCCGGTCTGGATGCCAGCACTCGCGCCAAACATCAGCAGTTATTCCTGCGGGAAGAAGGCGTTGTGATGGTCGCCACCATTGCGTTTGGCATGGGGATCGACAAGCCCGACGTGCGTTTTGTGGCGCATCTGGATTTACCCAAAAGCATAGAGAACTACTACCAGGAAACTGGCCGGGCCGGGCGCGATGGGCAACCTGCCACGGCCTGGATGGCCTACGGCCTGAATGATGTCGTGCTGCTGGCAGAGATGATCGAACAGGGCAACAGTGGCGATACGCAGAAGCAGGTCGAGCGCCGCAAACTGGATGCCATGCTGGGCTTGTGTGAAGCCACTGGCTGCCGCCGACAGGCATTGTTGGGCTACTTTGGCGAACATACCGCGCCATGCGGTAACTGCGACAACTGTCTGAATCCACCGCAACTGACCGATGTGAGTGAGTCTGCCCGCATGGCATTGTCGTGCGTATTTCGCACGGGGAATCGCTTTGGCGTCGGGCATCTGGTCGATGTCTTGCGTGGCAAACTCAATGACAAGGTCAAAAGCTGGCAACACGACAAAACCAGTACTTTCGGCATTGGGCAGGATGTAGATGAGGCCACCTGGCGCGCCATTTACCGCCAATTGCTGGCCAAAGGCGCGCTGCAAGTCAGTGGTGATGGTCACGGCGCGCTGGCGCTGGGTGATGCGGCCCGGCCTATCTTGCGTGGTGAAGAACCGTTGTTCTTGCGCGCCCGGACTGAGAAGTTCCATGTACGCGATCGTGACAGCAGTGAATTCCTGGAGCCGGAAGACAAACAACTGTGGGCTGCGCTTCGCCGCAAGCGCAAAGAGTTGGCCGATAACCAGAACGTACCGGCGTATGTAATCTTTGCCGATGCCACGCTCAAGGAAATGGTCCGCCTGCGCCCGGCAGACCGTTATGAGATGGCACGGATTTCCGGCGTTGGCGATCGCAAGCTGGAGAAATACGCGGATGACTTCCTGACAGTGATCGCGGAGCGGGGCTGAGGCCCCCTGCCTTTACCGCTCAGGCAGGGTCCCGCAATAGAGCCAGTGCTGTAACCCGACTCAAGCGTCTACGTTCCCATGCGGTGACTGCGCTGGCCAGGAGCACGCCACTGGCTACGCTCACCAGCGGCAGCCAGCCGTTGAAGTGCACCGGCAAGTCCAGCACCTCCTTGCCCAGTGCCCAACCGGCTACGCTGGCGCCCAGCCCGGCAACGAGCCCGGCGACGGCACCAATCGCCAAACCTTCCCAACGCTGGATTGCCGCAATGTGATGCCGCTGCGCACCCAGTGCCCGCAAAATGGCGACCTCCCGCTGCCGCTCGGGTGCCGTCGTTTCCAGTGCGGCCACCAGTACGACCAGTGCGGCGACAAGACAAAACACGAACACCAGGCTCAACGCACTCGTGGCCAATCCGAGCACGCGACGTACTTCAGCCAGCACTTCGCCCACGTCGATAACCGTGACATTGGGGTATGCACTGACAAGTTGGGGTACCAGCGCGGTGTTGTCTGGCGGCAAATAAAAGCTGGTGATCAGGCTGGCGGGCAGATTGCGGAACAATGCACGCGTGCCAGTGACAAAGAAATTGACCCGGAACGAATCCCAGTCAACCTTGCGCAGGTTGAGCACGCGCGCGGTGATGGGTGTGCCGGCGACATCAAAAGTCAGTTCGTCACCCACCTTGATGTGCAAGGTTTCGGCAATGCCACTCTCGACCGAGAACCCCGGTTCGGACTCGCGCAGTGGTACCCCGGCCACAAGGCGGTTATCGTCCCGCAGGGTATCACCCCAGGATAGATTGAACTCACGCTCCGCCAGTTGACGCGCGCGATCCTCCTTGTAGACATCGACTTTGACCGGCTGGCCGTTCTGCGCAGTCCAGCGCCCCCTGATCATGGGTTGCAGTGGCGCGTCGGTAACGCCGCCTGCTTGTAGCGTATGGCCAAAGGCAATAGCTTGGGCCGGCTGGATATTGATCGCAAACTGGTTGGGGGCCCGCTCCGGGATCTTGCTTTGCCAACTGGCCAATAGATCGTGTTCGACAACGGTCAACAACCAGACGCCCAGCAAACCCATGGCCAGGGCCGCCATTTGCGCCATCGATAACCAGCGGCGCCGAATCAGCTGACGCAAGGCAATCCGTGCGGCAAACCCGCGGCTGAATCGCCCGAGCAAGGTCAGACATGCCCATCCCAGCAAAGCGGAAGCCACCAGGGCGCCCCCCATGGCGCCGAGCACAATCAACGTCAGTTTGAGCCGGCCGCCCAACCAGAACATCAATGCAATCGCACAGAGTCCAGCCAGTAACCAGGTCGCCCAGACCGATGCTGGCGCACTGCTATCGTGACGGAGTACGCGTACCGGAGGAGTGCGGGCCAGTTGTAATAGAGCAGGCCCAGCGGTGCCCAGCAGCAAAATGCCACCAAGCCCGGCAGCAATCAGCCAGTGCCACAAGTCACCCGGTGGGAGAGGGGCTGGCAGGCTGTTACGCACCAGCCAGGCCAGCATGGCCTGAGCGGACCACCCGATTGCACCGCCAATGAGTGCCGCCAGTAACCACAGGATCAGCAACTCGGCCCATAACATGCTGGCGATACGACGGCGGGATGCACCGATCGCTACAAACAGCGCAACGGCATCCGTCTGGCGCAGTGCGTGACGGCGTGCGGCCAGTAACACGGCGGCGGAGGCCAGCGCTGCGGCGAGCAGTGTGACAAGGCGCAAGAAGTCTTCGGCGCGCTCCAGTGTGACTTTGACCTCTGGCCGAGCGCTGCGGACGTCTTCCAGTCGCTCGCCACGTTGCAGTTGGGGCCGTGTGGTGGCCTTCCATTGCGTGACGTCTTGTGGCGCGCCCGCGACCAGCAAGCGATAGCGCACGCGGCTGCCAAAGCCAAGCAAACCGGTCGCAGGCAGATCTGCCGCATTCATGGTCAACCGGGGTTGCGTGCTGGAGAAATCCAGCGCGGCATCAGGTTCTTTGTCCAGGAGTGCTGCCACTTTGAACTGACTTAGTCCCAGATCCAGCGTGGAACCCACCTTTAGCCCAAGCAGCACGGCAAGACGTGGATCAATCCAGACCTCGCCCGGGGCAGGGATACCATGGGTTTGGCGCACACCTGCACCGGCTTGCAGCGTGACGGTGCCCCGCAGCGGATAACCGCTGTTTACGGCTTTGATCGCGGCCAGACGGGTTTTGCCGTTGCTACTGACCATGCTGGGAAAACCGGCGGTATGTGTCGCTGTTAAATGCGCGGCGGTGGCACTTTGCTCGTAACGCGCGGGGACAGGATGATCCGCAGACAGCACGGCATCGGCAGCCAGCAAGGTATTGGCCTGTGCATTCAGCAAACTGCCCATGCGCCCGGTCAGAATGCCCACGGCGGTGAGTGCTGCGACGGTCACGATCAACGCGGCCAGCAACGTGCGGTAATCCCCTGCTATCAGCCCTCGCCGGAAGCGGCGCCAGGTCAATCGCCAGATCATGCGGACACCCATTCGAGCATGCGGCCGGCCTCCAGCCGCAGGCGCGCACCACAACGGCCTGCCAGCGTTTCATCGTGCGTCACCAGTACCAGGGTAGCGCCCGTTTCGCGATTCAATTCAAACAGCAAATCGGCCACGTGTTCGCCAGTGTGGCTGTCCAGGCTGCCCGTAGGCTCATCGGCAAACAGGATGTCCGGCTGCGTGGCAAATGCGCGGGCCAGCGCCACCCGTTGCTGTTCGCCGCCAGATAGGGTGCGTGGGGTGTGATCCAGCCGTTTACTTAAACCCACTCGGTCCAGCCAGTGGCGGGCGGTATCGCGCAGTTGTGCGGCAGGGGTTTTATTACCCAGGAGCTCCAGCGGCAGCATGACGTTTTCCAATGCGGACAATTCTGGCAGCAACTGGAATGACTGAAACACAAAGCCGGCATGCGCGCCACGCAGACGGGCCCGACCATCTTCATCCAGTGTTGACAAAGACTGGCCAGCCAGACGAACTTCGCCGTGGCTAGGGGTATCCAGGCCTGCCAGCAGTGACAGAAGGGTAGATTTGCCCGAGCCAGAGGCCCCCACAATGGCCAGGCTCTGACCACCTGTGAGCGTGAACGAGATATCGTGCAGAATGTCGATGGTTTCATCGCCGGCCAAAACGCGCTTGCCCAGCGCATCGGCCGCCAGCATGTCAGGAGAAACAGAATTGCGTAGATCGTTCATTGTGGCTGCTTTGATCCTGTTGATCAGCAAAGTGGCTTTTGCGGCAACGGCCACACCGGTGATGCTGGTGTTTGGCGATAGCCTGTCTGCAGGTTACGGGCTGGCGGCCGATCAAGCGTGGCCCAGCGTGTTGCAACGTGATCTTGCGGGCACCAAAACGCCATACCGCGTCGTGAATGCCAGCGTGTCTGGTGAAACTACTGCGGGCGGATTGACCCGGCTACCCGCGGCGCTTAAAGAGCATCATCCAAAGCTGGTAGTGCTGGAGCTAGGGGCCAACGATGGCCTGCGCGGTTTGCCGGTTGATGCTGCGCAACGCAACCTTGCCCGGATGATTGAACTGGCACAAGCAGCTGGCGCCAAAGTCCACCTGATTGGCATGCAGATGCCACCTAACTTTGGCCCGGATTACACCCGCAGCTTTGCCAATATGTATCCCGCGCTGGCCAAACAGTATCGCACTGGTTTGACGCCATTTTTGCTGGCGCCGGTCATCATGCACCCGGACTTGTTCCAGTCCGATCAACTTCACCCCACAGCCGCTGGCCAGCCCTTGCTGGCGACGCAGATACGCAAAGATCTGGCGCCGCTGCTATGACATGGGCTTCGCTGGCGTAGGACAACAAAAAAGGTGCGAAAATTCGCACCTTTTTTTTCGGGATCGCATTTAATTGCGATCTGCGGGTCCTTGCGGTTGGGTTTCCACCAGCTTGACCACTTGTTCCACCCCGGAAACCACGCTGGCGGCCTGGGCCGCACGGTCAGCCACATCAGGTTTGGCGATGCCCATCAGATAAACCACTTTGCGCTCGGTGATCACCACCAGATGCAGACCGCTGGAATCCATACCGCTTTGGCTGACAATGGACGTCTTCACGCGCGTGGTCAGTTGAGTATCGTTCAGGCGGTCGGTGGTTGAGGACACCGGGCCCACCACGGTGGAGTTATAGACGCGGCGCACGCCGGGCTGGCTTTGCGCGATCTGTTGCACGCGGTCGTGTGCATCGGCGGTCGGCACTTCACCGGTCAACAGGACCACGCCATTGAAGATGTTCACGTTGACGTGCGCCTGGTCTTTCCAGGTATCGTTAATGTTGGCGCCGATACGGTTACCCAGATCGACATCCGTCTTGATGGTATCGGCCTGACGGGGGTCAGTACCAATCAGCACACCCAGCGCTGCGCCACCGGCAAATACCAGCGGCACGCAGCCTTGCAGACCAATCATGACCGCAGCACTGGCCGCAGCCAACAATTTTTTGTTGATCAAACCTTTCATTGCTTATTCGCCCCCTAACAGCAAATAGTCGATGGCGTCACACATCGCATGAATGATGGTGACATGCATTTCCTTGATGCGCGCACTACGTTCCACCGGTACGCACAGCAATGTGTCTTCATTGGAGAGAATGTCCGCCACCTGGCCGCCATCGCGCCCAGTCAACGCAATCACGCTCATCTGGCGATCATGTGCCGCGTGTATGGCAGAAATGACGTTGGCAGAGTTCCCGGAGGTGGAGATCGCCAGCAGGACATCACCAGCGCGGCCAATGGCGTGGACCTGACGTGAGAACACCATGTCAAAGTCGTAATCGTTGGCGATCGCGGTCATGGCAGAGGTATCTGTCGACAAGGCAATCGCTGACAAGCCTGGGCGTTCACGCTCAAAGCGGCCGACCATTTCCGTGGCGAAATACTGCGCATCAGCCGCAGAGCCGCCGTTACCACAGGTCAGAATCTTGCCGTCGGCAATCAGTGTTTGCATCAGGCGTTCAGCCGCCTGCGCAATTTGCGGTGCCAGAATCTCCCGTGTGAGTTCAGCGGCGCTGATCCCGTCGTCAAAGTGCTGGCGCACGCGTTGCATCAAATCCATTCAGTCAATATCCGTCAGAAGCGTCAATACAGTTTTTTAGCCACTCAAGCCGGCTACCTTCGATGATCATTGCATCAAAGCGGCACGGCGGCTGGGGCTGCAATTGGGCCAGATAAAGGGCCGAGGTGGCAAGCAATCTGGCCTGTTTGGCAGGTGTAATACTGAAAGCCGCCCCACCAAAGCGCGTATTGCGGCGCTGGCGTACTTCCACAAATACCAGCGTTTCACCTTCTTGCGCAATCAAGTCGATCTCACCAAAGCGGCAATGCCAGTTGCGGGCAATGATGGTCAGCCCGCGCGCAGTGAGGTAATCCGCCGCGCGCGCCTCAGAGATATCGCCTTGCTGCCTCATGGCGCAGAAGCCGGGGCGGACGCCGTTACGGGTGTTTCTGTGTAGCCCGGCGCTTCGGCATTGGGAATGCTCACGGACAGCGTACCGGAGGTTAACTCTCGCTGGATGACATTGTGTGAGTCCATGCGCAGACGGCCGCTGAGGCCATCAGGAACAGAGATCTGGTCGGGTGGCGTGACTAACAATGCGGCCGCAATTTTCCAGGCATCGACCCCCATTGCAAACAGCCGTTCCAGATCATTGGAAGGTGAGCGGGCATGTTCATAGATCTTGTACTCCGGGTTGTCCGGGTTGATCAGCCAGGGCATGTCCAGATAATGAATGCCCGCCAGGTCCAGCAGCGCCGTGGTCGACTGCTTGCCGGTGTTGATCTGGCTGGTGGCGTAAATGGGCCGACCTGTACCAATAAACGGCCGTACCCGGCGTGCCATACGTTCATCCATCGCCAGGAACACCGCGTCGACATCAGATAGATCCAGCTGAGCCTTCAGTTGCGGCATGTCTTTAGGGCCGAGTTTGATCACCGATGCACCTTCGACGCCCAACGCGCGCCAGCCGTCGGTAAAGCCCTGAGTCATGCGCAAGGGCAGGGCACCATCGACCGACACCACCATCGGATGTGCGTAACCGTCCGCCCGCATTTGCCGGGCCACCTGCGCGGCCTCGGCCTCAATCGACAAACTGAAGCTAAAGAGATGTAACTGGCGCGGGGTTTCGGAGTCGAAGCTATTGAGCGCGAGCACCGGGAAAGAGAACTCGCCACTATCGGCCAGCTTGTTGACTGCGCTCTTGGTCAGCGGCCCGATCACCGCCGCAGCACCCATCTGGCTGGCTCGCTCAAACTGCGCCAGGATGTCTTCATCGGCATCGGTAGTGTCAAAGACACGTAATGGCGGCTGATTGCCATCTGATAATGCGGATTCCGCCGCAAATAAACCGGATTTGATCGCCTCGACTGCCGGGCGCCATGCTTTGGCTTTGGTCGGCAACAACACGGCGATAAAATTGCCGCCCTTTACGGGGGCGGCTTGCGGGCTGGAGGCGGCGGCTGACACAGGCGCACTCGCAGCCTCGCTGGCAGGCTGGCTTGCTGCGGGTGCGGAGGCAATCCGGAACTGCACAACGGGCTCCGCACGCAGCGGACTGGCCGCCAGCATGGTCAAGCCGTATAGTACGGCCGCGACACCGCGCATTACCGCAGGGAGAACCCGAGCGTGCATACAGAGCCTTTAATTGTCAGTAAGTCTTCATTATATGTGGTGGCCACGCCCATCGGGAACCTGCAAGACATGACCTCACGCGCCATAGACGTGCTGCGCGGTGTGGATGTCATCGCCGCAGAAGATACCCGCGTCACCGGCCAGCTGCTCAAGCATTTTGGCATCAATACGCCCATGATCAGCTTGCGTGAGCACAACGAGCGCGCAATGGCAGAAAAACTGGTCCTGCGCCTGCAAGCCGGCGATTCCGTCGCCCAGGTATCAGACGCCGGTACTCCCGCCATTTCTGACCCCGGCGCACAACTTGTCGCCGCCGTTCACGCCGCTGGCCTGCGTGTCGTGCCCGTGCCTGGCGCCTCCGCCTTGACCACAGCATTATCAGGCGCAGGCTTCACCTGCCCGCACACACTGTTCTACGGGTTCTTGCCGCCCAAATCGCGCCAGCGCCAGGACGCGATCGCCCCACTGACCACATTGCCCTACGCCACTGTATTTTATGAAGCGCCGCACCGCATCCTCGACACCCTCAACGATCTGGCCAACGGCTTTGGCCACGACCGCGTCGCCCTCATCGCCCGTGAACTGACCAAAACCTTCGAAACCCTGCGCCGCGCCCCCCTGGGCGAACTGCTGCCGTGGGCCGAGGCGGACAGCAACCAGCAGCGGGGCGAATTCGTCATCGTCATCGACGCAGCCCCGCCCGCAGAACCCGATGAAGCCAACACCCATGACCATGTATTACAGCCTCTCCTGGCAGAATTGCCACTAAAACAAGCGGTTGCGATCGCCCAGAACATCACCGGTGCCCCCCGCAACGCCCTGTACGAGCGAGCGCTGGAACTCAAAAAAGACATGCAAACGTAACAAGCACTTGCCAGGCGGGCCGTATCTGGTTAATAATCCCGCCTCCTGCCCGAGTGGTGGAACTGGTAGACGCGCCGGACTCAAAATCCGGTTCCGAAAGGAGTGTCGGTTCGATTCCGACCTCGGGCACCAGATTCCCTTCCAAAGTTGTCTTAGGAAGGCTCAAAACCCCAGAAGAATCAACGCTTCTGGGGTTTTTTGTTTTTCAGATTGTCCGAAGCGGTCGGGGGTAGATTGCTTGAGTCGGGGGTAACTTGGGGGTAGATTTGGGGGTAACTTCTACCCCCAGAAAGAGGTTCTTACCCCCATGCCGCTTAGCGATCTCGCCTGCCGAAATGCCAAAGGCAAAGACAAGCCCTACAAGCTGACCGACGGCTTCGGCATGTTTTTGTTGGTCAGTACCAACGGATCTCGTTGGTGGCGTTTGAAGTATCGATTTGCAGGCAAGGAGAAGCAGCTCTCGCTTGGCGTGTACCCAGAAGTGAGTCTGGTTGAGGCTCGTCGTTTGCGAGAGGACGCGCGAAAATTGATCGCCGATGGCATTGACCCAGGCTTGATGCGCAAGGATGAAAAAGCGAAGCAAGCTGCTGCCTATAGCAACACCTTCGAATCAGTTGGTCGGGCCTGGCATAAGCGCAATCTGGGAAAATGGTCGAAAGATCACGCAAGTCGCATTTTGACCCGGCTGGAGACAGATGTTTTTCCGCTGATTGGGGAACGACCTGTAGCTGAGCTGAAAACGCGTGATCTGCTGGTGCCACTGCGCAAGGTGGAGGCGCGAGGCACCCTGGATTCTGCCGGGCGTATTCGGCAGTACATTACCGGCATCATGCGCTACGCGGTTCAGAACGATCTGATCGACGCCAATCCTGCCGCTGACATGGCAGGTGCTATCGCCGTCCAGAAAACCAAGCACCGCCCCGCTTTACGACTTGAGCAGATTCCTGAGCTTCTAAGTCGTATTGAAGGCTATAACGGGAGGCCGATCACTACGCTGGCGCTGCGATTTACACTTCTGACTTTCGTGAGATCCAGCGAACTGCGCTTTATGCGATGGGATGAGATTGATTTTGCTCGTGCGGTCTGGACCATTCCGGCCGATCGGGAAGAGATCGAAGGCGTTAAATTCTCCCACCGTGGGGCAAAGATGCGTGAGCCCCATATCGTGCCCCTCTCTCACCAGGCAGTCGAGATTCTGGAAACATTGCGTCAACTGACCGGTAATTTCGATCTCGTATTCGCTGGTGATCATAACCGGGGTAAGCCTATGAGTGAGAACACGGTCAACGCAGCCTTGCGGCGGCTGGGCTATGACACAACCACAGAAGTTTGCGGTCATGGCTTTCGCGCCATGGCATGTAGTGCTTTGCTTGAGTCCGGCCTGTGGAGCTCAGACGCTATTGAGCGGCAAATGAGCCACAAGGAGCGTAACGGCGTTCGCGCAGCCTATACACATCGAGCGGAATTCATTCAACAGCGACAACTCATGGTTGCCTGGTGGGCCGACTGGCTTGATGCTGTAAAACATGGTTATATCCCGCCGCACGATTTTGCGCCCGAATCGAGTGTGAACAACAACGTCGTTTCGCTCGGCAAACGTAAATCCGCGTGATTGTCCTAAGGCGTGGAGTCAGGGACTGCATGCAGTATCAATGAGCAAAGAAAAAGGCCTGCATTGATGGCAGGCCTTGGCTGCTGGCTAGTCAACCCAGAGTCGGACGGGTAGGGCAGCATGCGGTGAGTGTTCCTTTATTCTTTACGATCAACCCTGGTCCGCTGCGAAATCCATTCCTGCAGCTCACTCATCTTCCACCCTGCTGCACGAGCGCCAATTTTGACGGGCAGTGGAAATGAGGGGTCGTGATATTTGCTATTTGGGTTCATCCGGTCGTAGATGCTGCTTTTGCTAAGACCAGTGAGTGCCTGGACAGTTACTCTTCTTACAATTGATTCAGTCACGATGGAAGCTCTCTTTTGAAAAGGTGTTGCTTGGTGGTTGGCGAGCCATGAAGCGCTTTTGGATTCTTGGCATTGGTCAATCAAGGGGATTTGCTGCTCCCTGGTGTGCCATTGGGGCTCTGGCTGCGCACTTCGGGTGCACTAGGTTGTTGAACCTGTCCCGGACGAAGTCCGCCTGACTTCCTTTCGTGTTGCTGCATCCTGAGCTGGTGCACGTCTTCTTCGAGCTTCTCGCGCAAGTTGGGTGTGAGGTCTTCTAGCAAATGCTGAAGCCAGAGTAGATCGCTGTTCAACTTCCGCAATTCATTGTTCTTTGTTGTTAAGTCCTGGTTCTTTTTGGTCAACTTGGTGTTTGCCTGCGCCAGATGTTCCAGACGTTCCTCATTGACTCGTTGCTTGTTGGCTTCGCTGATGCTTTTCTGAGTGATTTGCTCGCAGTACTTCCTCCATTCCTCGATTTCCCGGAGGTAGGCGGGGAGAGCTAGTTTTCGGCGCCTCTCGTGTTCTTCCCACTTTGAAAGACCATCTTGGTAACTGCGCTTGAGTGCCGAACTCGCCAGAAAACCAGGGTCAACAGGCTTCGGCAGCGTTTTGGGGTAGGTAGGGCAAGGCGGGATAGTGGGCGGTGGAAGAGAACCCTCTGAGGTCAACTGATAGAGCCGTTGGGGCGGGATATGTTTCCGTCCTGAGCCCACTTGCCCGCGTTCCAGTTGAAACGCCATGCCCAAGTGTTGATGCCAGTAATTCTGGAGCTCATGAAGTTTTTTCCGACCATCCAGCGTTGCTGCTGCGGACAGCTTGTAATGAGCGGGGCTTGTGTAGGAGTGTGTAACCGTCTCCAGCTTTCCATCCTTGCCCTTCTTTTTCTTGGGAATGAGCCGCCGTTGAGCGGATACCGAAATCAATGGCACTACATACGCAACGAGATGTGGGGTGGCTTCATCGAGTTGCAAATTAACTGCAATGACATTTGCTGACTCGTACATTTCCTCGAGCAGGTACAAAGCATTTTTGGCAAAGGTGTGCGGGTCAACCGGCATCGATTTACGAGACCAAGCCCTTGGGCTCGCAGTGATGAGGTATTCAATAGCCAGCACCGGATTAGGGGATTTCTTGCCAGCCAGAGCCACCCTTGCGTTGACAGCCATGAGCAGCGCGCGTGAGTTGGTTACCGGCTTCAAATCCTGATTTTGGTGTGTACGCGAAGCGTCGGCATTTGGGGTCGGAATTTCACGCCAGGTATGCTGGCCGCTGCCGAGAATGGCTGCTGCGGTTTTCAGTTTCGCAATCCGGAGAATGAGGTAATCGGTCATTTCGATGTCCTTTTGGAGAGGTGCCCCGTATACACACTACGGAGTGCGTAATTGGCATTGCTATCGGAGCTGTTCTTACTTGCGACGTGCGTGCCCAAGAGTGGTCGGTGGGAATGACGGATTTCCAGTGTTTCAGAGATGAAGGGAAGGTTCGAATGTGGCATGGCTGCGCCATTGTGTTAAGCGAGAGCCCAGCCTAGTGAACTGACAAGTGAAAAGAAAATCAGCAAAAATTTAACAGCCATAATTTGATCTGCTGTTTGATGTTGACGATATCTTATTTATTTAAGTAAATCAGTGGTTTGTATTTGATTTTTCAGTTTTTTAAAATTTGTTTTGTTTTTATTTTTTCATTAAAAAATATATATAAATCAGTCTGTTATGAAATTATTTTAAATTTTTTAAAACGACTTTTCGGGACTTGAAAAGCATGCACTATGCCGCGTTCCTCTTTGCTTCTAACTGATGTTGACGCGAAGTATTTTTGTGAAGATGTTTTGCGGTTGGGAGATATAAAAGCCTACAAAAAACCGGATTTTGGTAGGTAAATAATTGAGAATGATGTTTATTACCTACGAAAAACCTACAAAAAACCGGTTTTTAGTTGGATTGCTCTTGTTTTTGATTCGTTTGATCTTAAAGCAGACAAAAACCGGTTCTTGGGGGTAAGGGTTTCAGAGGGGGCTTTGTAGCTATCCGGGCCAGGGCGCTGCCAGGGAAAGAGGGGGGTACGTTTTGGCGTTTATGCCAACTGCCCGCGGAGGTTGGATAGAGTCGACACATTTTGTCGGCAGATTTTTTGAAAACTTTGACTGATTCTCAGATCGTCCGCGCAGAGCTGCCAGAAGTGTGTCGCTGCTTTTGCCGAGTGCTGCCAAACTGCTTCATCAGCAGAGGGTGGAAGTTCAGGCGCATACGGCCTCTCGAGAACAACCCCGTTTTTCATGGGCGCGTAGAACATCGGCAACATGTCATAAATAGGAGCCAGTAAGAGCCCGGGCCGAAAGGACAAATTGCCTTCATGCATGTCGGAATTTGCAATCAAACGCCCGAACCACCAGACGCGCTCTATCTGCTCGACTTGTTCTCCGCTCAGCCAACCTTCAGCGCACAACCGAGCTGCCACCTTGGGCCATGTGGTTGGTACAACCCCCAGCAGTGCGGCGTTGAGACTTCCCAGCGAGCATGTTGCTGATCGCCCGCTTAGCCCATGGCGGTCAAAACGACCCACTTCCAGAAAAGTTCGGCCAGCTAAGTGATAGACGCGACTTACGGATGCTTTGACATCCAAGTGTCTCGACAACGTTTCAAGGGCCAAGTGCTCGCAAATCAGTAAGTCGGCCCAGCGTTGGGTTGCGGCCGATTCGTCAGCGGCAGTGAACTTAACCAGGACATCAGTTGGTTGTCCCGCAATGATCCGGCTAGCTGTGAACTTTGGAAACTCTCCTCCCAGCAATGCGATGGGGACTCTTTCACCTCCATTGATTTCCGCCAGGCGGGGGTACGCTTCTTCGAGTTCAGCATCGCTCAGCAGAGTCTTGTTCGCAGATATAAATCGCTGATATGAGGCATCACCTAAAATCAGGTTCCCGGGTAAATCATGTCCTACCTTGACCAAGGCATGGACTAACTCGTCATCGGTCCAATCCTCAGGATTTCCTGATATCAGGAATCCCAGAATGTGCTGCCAGTCAACATGGCGCCCCAAAAAACCTTGGGGCCGGATGTCCATCAAGGGATAGGGCAAGCCGTCAAACCAACCGCCCTGTGATTCGCCTGGTAAGGGCCAACCTAGGTTGGTCGCCGTGATCAGCGCGGAACCTTCTGGATATACAAGGTCGAGCACACCAATCTGAGATCCGTGTCCTTCCCCATCAACCCGGTACAACGGAATCGGCATGGTCAGCCCACGTAGTTGGCGCCGCAATGCATGGCGCTCCTGGTCGAGGGCTCCAAGACTGACGATGTGACCCTTCAGTTCAGAAATCGCATGCTTAAGCGTTGATCGATCGGCCCACTCGGGACGTGCAAGCAAGCCGTCTGTAGAAATACGAGGGTTAGCACGCAACGCAGCAAGTAGTTTGTCTTGGGGTAACTTGGACATGCTGGCTCGCTCATGGATCGACGTATGAGTTGAAGGTAAGGCGGAAGTCTCTTCATCGCAATGCCCGAGAAAAAGCACCTGCGGGGATCCGCCACCTCCGATGGATATCTAGCCAAGTTCAGCACTTCTAGATACGGTCTGTTTTCAGGGGTTTCTTGGCCCCGGCAAAAAATGAAAGCATGCCATTTGTCTGCAATCCTCGACTTGTCGCTACACGTTTTCATCATTTTTGCGCCGTTTTCTTCGCACGTCATACCTCAAGTTCTTGAGCGAAAAACCACTGTGTACGTCTGCTAAAACCGACCAGATCTGCTCGATCTATAATTTCTCATTAATTACTAAAACTATATTGATGTTGACGTTTTTTAAAAATTAGCTTTCTTGTTTTGTGTAAACATTTGATAAATAACACAAATTTTAAATTGAGTAATTGAGGCGGGTTTTATTGCGATCTCGTGAAAACCAGGGTAAGCTTACAACACGGGTGCGACTTCCGCACCAGGCTACGAGGAAAAAGGAGGGGCTATGTGAACGTACTTCTTCTCAGCGATCTGCATCTCGAGTTTTGTGACCTGCGGTGTGACCTAAAAGATGGAGAAGTTGATGTGGTGGTTCTTGCAGGGGACATCCATACCGGTGACAGAGCTTTGGATTGGGCTACCAGGGAGTTCCGAAACTCGCAGGTGATCTACATTCCAGGCAATCACGAGTACTACCGCGGCGAGTACCACGAAGTGCTGGCCAAACTGCGAGAGGGTGCATCTGAACGGGGGATCCATCTGTTGGAGCGCAATACGGTCACTATCGATGATGTCAGTTTCTTTGGCACGACGCTCTGGACGGATATGGCGCTCTTTGGGCACGACCAGGAAGGCTCCCCAAGCGGCATTAAGGAGGCGGATCTCTATATGAACGATTTCAGGCAAATCCGGCTTAAGGAAGATGGTGGGGAGCGCCGCTTTTGTGCTGCGGACTCGGTTGAATTGCATAAGGAGAGCGTGACGTGGTTGCGGGATTCCCTGAGGAATCACAACGGGAAGTCTTTTGTGATTACCCATCATTCCCCCAGCTTTCGCAGCGTCCCCGACAGATACTCCCAATCTTTGCTGTCTGCTGCTTTTTCCTCAAATCTTGACGATCTTGTTGGTTTGGCAGATGTCTGGGCTCACGGGCATACCCATGATTCCTTTGATTACTTGGTGGGTAAATGCCGAGTTGTTTGCAACCCGCGCGGCTACACACGTCCTTGGAGCACCTCGCAGGAAAATATTGAGTTCAACCCTCGCATGATTGTGACGATCTAACATGCCTCGGCAAGAAGGCGTTTGGTTTGCCGGGGACCTTCACGGAGGGTTCCCGGAACTTATTCGATGCGCTCGGGACCTCCGTCCCGCGGCGATCATCCTTATGGGCGATATTGAGGCTCCTGCCATGCTGGACGAAGTTCTAGCTCCTCTACTCGAGCACACCGAACCGTGGTGGATTGTCGGTAACCATGACACGGATAGTCCGCAGACCTACGACCATCTATTCAAATCTAGGCTTGCCGACCGCAACCTGCACGGCAGAGTGGTCGACATCGCTGGGTACAGAATTGCGGGGCTGGGAGGTGTTTTCCGGAAACAAGTCTGGATGCCACCGCAAGGCCCGAAATTTGAGTCACCGCGGGATTATCTGGATAGCTGTGGCAAAGGGAATTGGTGGCGCGGCGGACTGCCGCTCCGCCATAGAAGTACGATTTTCAGATCGGACATGGGCTTTGCACTTGCCGAACGGGCAGACATCCTGGTCTGTCACGAAGCGCCTAGTTGCCATCCACATGGAATTGCCGCGATTGATGAGTTGGCGCGCACTCTCGGTGTGCGCCGTGTTTTTCATGGTCACCACCATCAGCTATATGTCCAACCTGACACCGGGTTGGGCTTCTCTACGGTGGGAACTGGCCTCCGCGGGATCGTCGACGTGTCTGGAGAGATCGTCTTCGCTGGGGAAAAGTGATGTTTAGACCAACCGGCTTAGCACCTCAGACTCACAGGCCCATATTGTTTCTAGATTTTGATGGGGTACTTCATCCCAATTGGGTGTACTGCGAAGAAGGCCGGCCTGTGATTAAAGAGGATCCTATCGATGGCACGCTCGGTGAGCTTTTCATGTGGGTACATCACTTGGATGCAGCTCTGAAAGACTACCCAGAGGTAAGAATCATTCTCTCTACCAGTTGGGTGAAGGGATACGGCTTTGAGCGAACTAAAGCTTATCTCCCCGAGAGCCTGCAGCTGAGGGTCATCGGCGGAACGTGGGATCCAAGTTTCAACAAAAGGGAATATGACAAGAAAACCCGCTGCCAGGAAATTGTTGCGTGCGTTGTCAGGGAAAGGCTAGAGCGTTGGTGTGCTGTCGATGATGACGTCTGGGATTGGTCGCCCAAATACAAGGAGCATCTTGTTGCAACGGACTCCAGGAAAGGGCTCGGTGATCCAGCTGCCTTAGCCAGGTTGGGCGAGCTACTCACGGCGATGGTCGTATGACAAAAACTACTAACTGTCAGGTTTGCTAATCAATATGAATCCAAAATTTTATGGACATCAAAAATACTCCGGTCTATGGCTGGCCTCCAGGCGAGGTGACGCCTCGGCTTGCCGGCACATTGGTAAGCGACAACGTAAATCGCCGCTCTGTGTTCACCTATGAGGCAGATTGGCTTGCGTCTGGTTATTCGTTTCTCAGTCCGGACTTTAAAGCGAGTCCACAGAGCCTCAGAGTACCTACCTCTCCAGGACAGTCTGGGCTCTACGGCTTGTTTCAGGATACGAGCCCCGATCTGTTTGGGCAAAAAGCTCAGGAAGTAAGGTTTGGTCGAGAAGTTGCTGGGCGCTTAGAGGCGGCTACTCGATGTCAGGTAAACGGTGCTGGTGCTTTAGCTCTTGGAGAATTGCTCCCGGAACGATTGCAACTCGTTGCACAAGAGGATTTTCTGGATCGATTGCGTGCACGCCGTCGAACCAAAGCGCCAGAGATCGAAATTGAAGAACTGATTTTGCAAGACCTTAAGCAATTGCCCGGCATCGGTGGAATGAAACCCAAACTTACCGTCCTCTCTAAGAGGGATGAGTACATTTTCAAATTTAAAGAACTAGGCGACGATCCGTGGTCACTACATGCTGAGTCAGCGTTGTTGGAAATGGCCAAAGCATCTGGAATCAATGCTTGTGATTCGCAGGTAGTGGAGCTCCCGTCAGATTACGGAAATGGAATTCTGATCAGAAGATTTGATCGATGTGCGGTTGCTGAAGGGCAGTTGAGAATTGGATATGCAAGTGCGGCTACAGTGGCAGGACTGGATCAACCCTCTCGAGTTAACGCAGATTTGACCATGTCCGCTACTAATACCGTTCCACCCCACAGGATCGCTCGCAGTTACCCGACACTGGTGGCCAAAATGCGGCGCTGGGTCGGGAGTGATGAACAGCATCGGAGACAAGCACAAGAACTGTGGCGGCGAATTGTCTTCAACCTGCTGACCCGGAATTGTGACGACCACCCACGTAATACGGGCTTTCTCTTCAATTCAAACTCGCGGATCTGGGAGTTGTCCCCAGCTTTTGATATTTCGACTCTGGTTTTGAATTTAGCTTTGCCCTGTGCTGCGTCGGATTATTTGGTCGAAACATCCACCCGTGCCCGTCGGAAGCCCTTGGGCGTGATCAACGTTGCGAATCGCGAGCGCTTGATTGACGCAGCGGAACTTCATTACTTTTGGGATCGTACCGCAGCCGCTGATTGGTTTGATTCGACCCGGGAATTGGTCCGAACGCGGTGGCGTGAATTTCTTGTTGAGACTGGAGTACCCGAGAAGTTCGTAGGGGCCTACGAGACCACCCTGGGGACCGATTGGCCGCAGCGCTGATAATAATATTATCTGCAAATGTAGTGATATGAGGGCGATTGAAATCATTGAAGTAGCCGCACAACTTGAGACGCTGACTGATGCAGCGATTCCAGGCAAAGAGTTTCTCTCCTGAGGGAGGGTGCGCTGCTCATTTTGGAGGGAATCGGAGTGATGGCAGGAAAGGCGGCGAATTTCTGATGACGTTTTATTCAATTTTCTGCAAGTAGATATGTGGCTTTCTTCAAATGGAAAAGTTATGACCGCACATTATCGAAGGATTTGGAGATTGCCACTTTTGGATTGCTGCGATGGTAGTGGGGACCAAATATTGGAGCTATCGGAAGAACTACTGATCGAATTGGGTTGGCCCGAAGGAACGCTCTTGCTGATCGAATCGCATCCTGAGGGGGTGTTGCTTAGGAGAACTGATCAACTGCACCCGACACAGGCACAAGATGGGGTTGTGCCGGAATAATCTACTCACCAAAAAATCTTAGATTCCTTACCAAGGTTAATCGTTGAACGACGATTAACCTTGCACGAGTTTTTTGTAAATTTCTTGCTTTTAATGGGGATTTAATATGTTTGATTATGTCGAAATTAAAGAAGAAAATATTGTTGGTCTTTCGAATGAATTGAAAAATTATCTTCTGAGCGTTTTTGGAAGAAAAATTAAATGTAGTCCGAATGTTGTTTCTAATTCTATCGAAGTTTCTTCCCCTGAGTGCGCGCTCTATCTTAGGGTCGGGGGGACTTCAGTAAATTGGCCAAAGAATACACTCGTCATCGCTCGTCTTGGCTTTAAGGAAACTAGATATGGTCACGGGGCAAGGCTCCTTAGGTTCTTCTTGGAGACACAGGGTGTTCATGGTTGCAGCTATATTGGCATTGAGTCTGCCAATGAGAAAGCCGTAGCTTTTGGTATGAAATTTGGCTTGGCCTGCCTTCCTGGCTATTCCGACATGCTTGCGGCTTCTATAGAGGTTGTTAGGGAGCATCTGCTCGCACATGGAGTTATGCACGAAGAAAGGGAGGTTTACTAACCATGGGCACATGTCTCGATGTGTGATTCGGCCCGCGCCCGGGCGACGGGGTGTAATGTGGAATTACACTCCCTCTCTGCATGAAGGTTTTGATGCTTGGGTGGCGGGTGCAATGACCGTTCACTCCTTCGGTGCGCGAGTGGGCCCGCGTCCGGGCGAGGGGGTGTAACGTGGCATTGCACCCCCTCTCTGCATGAAGGTTTTGATGCGAGGGTGGTGGGTGCAATGACCGTGCACTACCTTGGTGTGCGATTCGGCCCGCATCTGGGCGACGGGGTGTAACGTGGCATTACATCCCCTCTCTGCATGAAGGTTTTGATGCGTGGTTGGCGGGTGCAATGAACGTTCACTTCCTCGGTGTGCGAGTTGGCTGGCGTCCGGGCGAGGGGTGTAACGTGGCATTACACCCCCTCTCTGCATGAAGGTTTTGATGCGAGGGTGGTAGGTGCAATGACCGTTCACCCCCTCAGTGTGCGAGCTGGCCCGCGAACAGGCAATGGGGTGTAACCAGCGTCGTCAATCACGTGAATGTGATGGAAACCAACTGTGTTTTTCCTAAGTGCTACGCGGGAGACAGAGAAGCGGCCTAGGTTGCTTCTTTTTTTCTTGGGCTTGAATCTTTTACGATCGGTATTCCGATTGAATATTAATAAGGGGACCGTAACGTGGCATTACACCCCTTGCCTCGGGATGAGGTTTTACTAGGTGAACGGGGGGGGCAAAAAGACAATCCATCCGCTCGGCGTTTGACCTAGAACGTGTTCTGACAAGGGGGTGTAACGTGGCATTCCACCCCCCCGGCATGAGGCTTTACTGGGTGAACGGGGGTGCAAAAAGACAATCCATCCGCTCGGCGTTTGACCTGGAACGTGTCCTGACAAGGGGGTGTAACGTGGCATTACACCCCGGTCTCGACAGATGTTTTAATGGGCGAACGCCGTGTACACATTACTTGGGTAATGTGTACATGAGCGACCTTAAGTGGTCGGCACTAATTGTGAAGAGCCAGGATAGTGCGTGCATTGGGCCCGCGCCTTAGTGCAGTGATCCAAGCACAAGCGCATGGCTTGCTTCGATATGACTGGGAAGTTGAGTGTCGGTCGCTTATATGCACCGAACTGGAAATGATCTGGCGATGACCGCCAATTCACCGAGCAATTTTGCGTAAGAGCGGGAACGCCAAGATTTTAAGAGAGGAGTTGTCTGAAAAAGTAGAGAATAGATTCGAGAAAGAGCGTTGTTTGTCGGAAAATGTCGCGTTTAGCTTGTTTTATGTCTAAAAACTGTCGTGGTAGCTGGTTTTATGAAAAATGCGATCACAGCAATCATGAGGCCCGGATTGCCTTCTTCTACCTAGGGCAGGTTGTTGGCCGAAGTGGTCACGAGGGTCGCTGGGTTAAATTGCTGATGTCGGCCAGTTGCTGATTCTCACTACATCGCTACACTCCAGTCATTGGCACTCTCAAGTCTGCATAAGTAATGCCACTACTCCTTTCAAACCCAGAAGGTTTTACCGTCGAGTTCGATGTAGATGGCTACCAATTTCCTTCGTCCAAAGATCACTGGGACAGTAATTGGTTATATGTCAAAGGGAACGTGCATCATCCTCGAGGCTCATGGACCTTCCGCGACCCATCGCTAACGACGTTTGAACTTGAGCAACTAGCCGCTTGGTTTCGCCAACTTCGGCCATTGTCCAGTTCGATACGGCCATGTTTTTTTACTGAGCCCTGCCTTACGTTCAGTTTTGCCGACGAGCCAGAGCCAACCATTAACCTGGCACTCTCTCATGAATGCTCTCCCCCCTGGCTGCAAGGCCAAGAGCGCCTCGACGGCATTTCAATGTCTTTCCCCACGAAATCAACCAATCCTGGCCACTTGGAGGGAGCTGTCCTGGATATGTTAAAGAAATTTCCAGTCCGTTCCGCGTAATGTTATTACGTATTAGATGCCTTGTTACCAGGATGCGAACTTCCGTTTTACTGCGTCAGGTGGGTTAGGTTTGGGTGCAAATCAACAGCAAGTGCTTGGCATGCCAGACACCCTCATCGAACTGGAACACAAGCTCAGGTAGTTGACCAACCAGCCCGACCCCGGGATATCAGCTGAGTTGCTGGGCCATCTCCTGGATCACAACGTGAACTATGGTGCGAACCAGTCGTTCTTCGCCGCTCAGTGGGGCGCCCAGTTCCTTTCGATGTTGCCGAAGTAGGTCATTCTCGCTCAGCATCTCTTCGTATAGTTGCTTCGCCTGGCCGACGATTTGGCTCACCAGATTGTCCAGCACACGTTCGGCCGGCTTCTTGGGCAGGCCCAACTTCACGCCAGCGGCAATCAGCACCCCCCGATTCATCTGCTCGAGTCGCGCTACGCCGTCGTCTAGCGGCCATGCCATTTCTCGGTTCTTCCAGTTCGCGCCTCCACCATCGCGAAAAGCAGTTGTGTCGTATACAGCCTCGGACAGCAGATCGTAGGTCGGGGTCAATTCAAAGCCGGTGCTGAGCATGAAAAAACTCAGGTTCTTTAGATGAGCGTCGGTATTCCCAACGAGCACGTTGAATACCAGCCACTCAAACAACTTCAGGCGTGACTGAAGTGTGCTTCGGCTGCGTTTAGCGAAGGACTCGAGCCGCAACAGGCTCCCTTGGCTGTATTTGTAGACGGCAGCCAGATTGTCGAGCTGACAGGCATCGATGATGTGTCGGCGCTGCCAGATGCCGTCCTTCTCAAAACGGTCAAAGCGCTCGACCAGGTAGACTGGGGAGGGTGTGTAGTGCCGAAAGACCGCAGGCACCTGCATTTGAGTGTGACCCAGCCGACGAGCCAGACTCATCACAAACCACTCATTGATAACCGAATGAGGGTAGGCCTCATGCTCATGGTTCGGTTTCAGGATGTGCGTTGACATGGACGCACCCTCCGGCTCGTACAACACCCCATCCTCGTACACTACGGCTAACTTGTTCTGGGCGCCAGCCAGCGACATCCGTTTTGGTGCCTCATGGGAGAGTGGCAGACGTGGCAAGTTTTCGATGCGCCGTTGCAAGTTGGCATCGTCCAACAAGCAACGCAGCCCATCTGCAGGGACATCAGCCCCCATTGGCAGTAACGTCAACGAACCGGCAGACTCCTGACCGTAGTGCTCGAGCAGGCCGAACGCATCGCTGGCTGTTACTTTGGCGTCGTTGGCCAGTGCTTCGCGGTGTGCGGCCTCCGGCAGCAGGTTATCGAAGTACCACTGCACCGGACGGTTGGTCCCTCCGTCGAGCAGCTGTCCCTCCTGAAGTGGCAAGTGTGGGCTGAGCGGAAATGCCGAGCGCAGGGTTAGCCAGCTCGAGTCGTACTGGAATGCCCATATGCTGCCGACCTCGTCCAGGCGACCCACCACTTGGTGGTTGATGTAGACCATCAATTGTCGGGCTGGCAATTCCATTACGATCCCTTTTTATTCAGTTTCTTTAACTCGGCGCAGGAAATACCGGGCAGGCTGCTGTCTCCCCGAGAAGCGTGCTGGATTAGTGTTTGTCCAACCCCATCTTGAGGCACTAGCCAAGAGGCACGCTTCAGAGGGAGCTTTTTACCCAGCATCAGCTTTCAAATTCAGCACCCTGATATGCGGTCAGTAAAAGCTTCAAACAATTACTTCAAGGGCTTCCCGTTTTTTTCGCACGCCGGACCAATTCCTTCTCGGCCCCTTCGGGAAGGTCAACGATGACCTCAATACCGAGGGCCTCGAGAACCTTGAACAGCTTGCCCCACTGCACGGTATCTGCACCGTTTTCGAGCCGCCCCATGAAGTTCTCGCTGACACCGAGAATCTCGGCAAGCAAGTCCTGCCGAATGAACTGGTGTTTCCTGGTTGCACGCACCAGTTCACCAAGCTGGTCGGGGGAGTCGAGTTTGATTTTCATGAGAGCCTCCCGAGACATCATCAAGTATTCCTTTGTAGACGAAGGATTATAATCACAAGGAGAAACTTTGCTGACAATTTCCTTCATTTATGGGGGATTATTATCTGATACAGGAGTGAAAAGGCGCTTTTCCTGAATCAGTGAAGGATTACTCAACAGGAAAAATGAAAATGGAAATTTTCCTTCGTTGAGAGAGGATTTTGCGTCTCAGACAAAGATTGCAGGAGCTTCTGCAGACTCCGTCGAAGTTGGTGTTTTTCTTATGAGTGCTTTCGTAACATGACACGACCGCCGTCGTAGTCATTCTTACTAGAGATAGTAGATCGCATCGCAGGGCAAACATCCGTAGTTTGCTGTTCATCTGCTTAGAGTTGATTCGGATGCTTATCGGCCGAAGCGGACGTTCTTACTTCATGGCTTCGCCGTCCGTTTTCGATCCAAAGCGGACGCGCTGCCCAGCAACAGCGCCTGACTTGAAGTCCGTAAAATTGTCAGCATCGCTCTCCTGATCTCCCAAAAATGACCGTACCATGAGTGGAGTATGGTGTTTTATAGCCGGCCGCCATTCCTTCAAGAAGTGAGCGCTACAACGTCACGACTATTTTGCCGATCTGTTGATTGGACTCGAGATACCGATGCGCATCGACAATATCCTCAAATGAAAAACTGCGGTCTATCGCTGGCTTGAGCGCCCCCCGGCAAGTCCGTCGAGGATAAAACGGGTTGCGCGGGCAAGGCACTCGGGGTCATTGACCACTTCACTGAAGACATATCCGCGCACAGTCAGGCTTTTGCGCAATGCTGTTTTGAGCGGATACAGCGTCGGCTCCGGGCTGAGCGCACCATGAACAATCAGCATGCCAAACGGGCTCATGGCCTCGGCAATGTCGGCGAGTTGCGGGCCACCTACCGCATCAAAAGCAACCTGTAATCCCTTGTCACCGGTCATTTCTCTTATGCGCGCCAGTAGGGGTTCTTCTTGTGTGGCAATAACATGCTCGGCACCGCCGGCAATCACTGCAGCCTTCTTGGTGCTTGTCAGTGTCGTGCCGATGGGCGTAGCTCCGAGCATTCTGGCGATCTGTATCGCTCCGAGCCCAACACTGCTTGACGCTGCTGTAATCAGTACCGTATCACCCGGACTCAAAGCTGCCGTTTCAACCAGTGCGCCATAGGGCGTCAGGTATTGCATCCAGGCTGAAGCAGCTTCTGCAAATGACAAACCGGCCGGCTTGAGGGCCAGATATTGCTGCGGCACCACCAGCTCGTCTGCATAGTAGCCATAGCGGGAAGCGCCAAGCTGGGGAACAACACACACAGGATCCCCAATCCGCAAGTCGTTAACCTCTGGGCCAACTCCAATCACGACCCCAGCAGCCTCGTAGCCTACGGTCGAGGGTAGAACTGCCTGCTCAATGTACTGGCCACGCCGGAACATGGCGTCGGCGCGATTCAGCGCAAGCGCTTTCACGGCAATCCGCACATCGGTTGATGCGAGGGTCTGTCGCGGCAGGGTTTCAATTTGCAGGACTTCGGGACCGCCCAGTTGATGAAAACGCACAACCCGCACGGTTTGCCTTTGGTTATCAATACTTATGCTCATCGCGATACCTCCTGCCGATGGCGCCACGCGACGCGGACGCCATCGCAAACAGCAATCAGGACTCAATAACGTCGATCACAACCTTGATATTGGCACCTTGTTCGACGGCATCATGTGCGGCCATGGCTTTATCAAGTGTGAACCTGCGTGAATCGAGCACTGCGCGAACCTGACCGGCTTCCACCAGCGCGGTGACGCGACGGAGAATCTCGCCGTGATGCGCACGGCGCTCGCCACTGAGCATCGGGTGCAACACGAAGACACCACTGACGTCTGTCGAGCGCAGGGACGATGAGGCCAGGTTATGCGGTCCGAAGGCAGCGCAGCTCACTACCCGGCCATAGTGGCGGGTAGCGCCCAGCGATGCTTCCAGCGTAGGACCACCCACAGTGTCGTAAATGATGTCAAAACCCTGACCCTGGGTATATTCCTGCAAGTACTGCTCTAGAGGGGTCTTGGTGTAGTCAATGGCCGTCGCGCCCAGTTCTTTGACCAGCGGCAGCTTGTCGGTGCTAGTCGTCGCAAACACCTTTGCGCCGAGTGCTTTTGCTATCTGGACAGCCATATGGCCGACGCCACCTGCGCCGCCTTGTACCAGAACGGTCTGACCTGGCTGGATATTGGCACGATCCACCAGGCCTTCCCATGCAGTAAGGGCGACCAGCGGAATGGCTGCTGCTTCACGCATGGAAATGTTCTTCGGCTTCAGGGCGATCAATGCAGCATCGACATTGGCATATTCAGCCAGAGAGCCCTGCAGGCCTCGCACGCCCCCGGTCAGGCCGTAGACCTGGTCGCCGACGGCGAATTCGACAACGCCAGCGCCGATTGCAACGATTTCACCGGCCAGGTCAGTACCCAACACAGCTGGCAAAACCGGCATGGCATAGGGTGCCTGACCGGTCCTGATCTTGTAGTCGATCGGATTCACGCCGCTTGCATGGATTTTGACCTGCACTTCGCCTTGGCCAGGCGCGGCAAGATCAATCTGTGTGTCACGGAAAGGTGCACCTTCGTAATTGTCGAGAATAAGTGCACGCATGGATGTTTTGGTAGTCATGGTTATGTCCAGAAAAGCGGCCTCCGGCGCCAAACCAGAGGCTGAAAAATACAATCAGAATTCCTGCACTGTGGGACGCAGAACGATCTCGTTGATATCTACATCGGCGGGCTGTTCGATGGCATACGCAATGGCGCGAGCAACCGAGTCAGCTGGAATGGCAATCTTGTAGAAGTCTTTGACGAAGGCCGAACTTTGCTCGTGCGAGCTACCCAGTTTGAGCTCGGTGTCGATTGCACCCGGTTCAATGGTGGTGGTCCGGATTGCGCCACCCACTTCATGCCGCAGACCTTCCGAAATGGCGCGCACTGCAAACTTGGTGCCGCTGTATACAGTGCCACCGGGGCTAAACACCTTGATGCCGGCAACGGAGGAGATGTTGATGAAATGCCCGCTGCCTTGCTGCTGGAAGACCGGCAAAGCCGCAGCGATGCCGTAGAGGACACCCTTGATGTTGATGTCGATCATGCTTTCCCATTCGTCCACTTTCAGTTCTGACAGTGGCGCGATTGCCATCAGACCTGCGTTATTGACCAGAACATCGATGCGGCCAAAAACGCTCAGGGACTTGCTGATCAGGGCTTTGACATCGTCGACGGCGGTGACGTCGGTTTTCACGACTTCAACCTTGCCACCCTTGGCGCGGATGTCCTCGGCGATGGCTTGCAGTTTCTCTACACGCCGAGCGGCAAGTACAACCGAGGCACCAAGGCCGCTCAGGTGACGTGCCGTTGCTTCACCCAGACCACTGCTTGCGCCAGTAATAACAATAACTTTGCCCGCGATACTCATGATTTTGCTCCTTGCTGTACACGGTTAAATGAAAAACGAATGCTTTGGATGCGTGACAGTATGAGTGAGCCGATAAGCACAGAAAATGGAAGTGTTTGGATTTCAAAAACAACTAAAATGGAATAATTAGGATCAACCTGCAGGAACGCACCGTGCTTAACCGTCTGGAAATGCTGCGTATTTTCATTGCCACCGCTGAAGCGAGTAGCTTCAAGGAAGCTGCAGCACGCCTCGGCATCTCACCACAGGCTGTGACGCGTGCGATCAAAGAGCTTGAACAGCTGCAGGGCGAACTCCTGTTTCATCGCAATACACGCAATATGCGCATCACCAGCTTTGGAGAAACCCTGGCAGGACAAGCCCGGGTGAGTGTGGGAGCCCTTGACGAGCTATTCTTGCGTGACAAGGCTGAGGCAGATTTCGAATCAAGCGGTCTCGTGCGGGTTGCCGCACCGGTGGGTCTGGGGCGATTGCGGTTGCTGGATGTCCTGACCGCGCTCGCTGTCGAGCATCCACGCATCACCTTCGATTTGCATCTGAGCGATCAGCACTCTGATGTGGTGGACGAAAAAATCGACATCGGGGTCCGCTTTGGCTTCATGCGGGACAACCGCTTTGTTGCCCGCAGGGTGACGAGTCAGCGCTTCCATGTGGTGGGCACCCCCGATCTGATCCGTCAGGTCGGGGCGCCGCAGGATATCGGGCAGCTTGATACGCTACCCACCACCGCTTTTCTTGATGCCAGTACCGGCCGCGCCTGGCCCTGGTTATTCAAGGGCGGAATACAATGCAATCCCGCCCGACCACGATTCACCGTCAATGATGGCGAAGCGGAGTGTCGCGCCGTCCTCGCCGGGCTCGCATTTGCCCAAATGCCTTCTTTTCTGGCTGAGCCCTATATGGCATCGGGTGAGCTGGTTCCCGTATTGGCCGAACTGGAACCGGAACCATGGGATATCTACGTATATCGCCCCCAGAAAGGCCCTGTGCCCGCACGTATAAGGCTGGTACATGACCGCCTTGTTGCGGCACTGGCGGGAACATCCGGAGTCAGCGGGACTGAAGCGGCGGCAAGCCCATGAAGGGCGTGCCACCTGCGATGTTCTCCCAAGTTTGACTAGGGCAGCGATTCAGTGTCCATGGATGCGTAGGTTTTCGATTCAGGTGATGGACGCTTTCCAGTGCAAAGCGGACTTGCGCTGCCGCATGCGCCAACTTCCGCTTCGGCCGAACACCTGCCAGCGGTTGTTTAGTACTGGCGCCAAGTCGGCCTTCCATCGCATCTCACCGTTCTGCTGCGGCCGCATGCAGGCCAACAGGTGGACCGGTGTCCGACTGCAAACAGGAGGGCAACCCGCCGGACCTGACTACGGATATCTCGACCATCAACGTGAAACAATCGGCCTCGCACCACAGCTCCAGGGATATCCGAAACATGTGATGCGAGAGGCGAGTGCTGTCACGACATACGGTCAGGGATCAGAATCAACTTGCCCCGAGCCTTGCCACTAAGGCTGATTTCGAGTGCGGCACGCCATTCCTTGAGCGGGAAAGTGCGTGCAACCGGAATCATGAATCTTCCATCTGCGGCTAGGCGGGCAAACTCACCCAGCACAGTATGGCGCAATTCGCGGGCGAGCCTTTCCGCAGCTGCCGCATCAACCACCGGCTTGCCGGTGTCATCAATAGATATACCCTCGTCAGCATCAAAACTGGTACGCGTACCGAGCCTGGCTGCTCCTGCGAAATCAACGATGGTGAGTACTCGCCGGGGATCATTTCCGACAGCCTGAATCAGGTCAGGCAGTGAGCTGAAAACCGAACTTGATACGTTGACCGGGGCAGTATCGAGTGCAAGATCTACGGAGCTGCCAGCGAGCGTTTTGATACGCTCAGCCATGCCCTCGCCATAATTGGTTACCTGCGCACCAAATGCGCGCAGCTGATCCGCATAGGTTGCCCCGGCCGTTGCAAACACCTGCGCGCCGCGAAGGAGTGCAATCTGAACTGCGGCAAAGCCAACGGTCGTCCCTGCGCCATGAACCAGGAGCTTTGTACCGGCCACCACCTGTAGTTGATCGAGACTACGGTAGGCCGTTTCCACCGCCATCGGTAATGACGCTGCCGCAACATAGCCAAGGCTGGCCGGGATAGCAGACCAATAACTGAGCACTGAAAATTCCGATGCACCGGCAACTGGCATCCCCACATAGTCAGGCACGCCGAGCACCCGGTCACCCGGGACGACATCCGTTACGCCATCACCGACAGCATCGACCGTTCCAGCTACCTCAAGCCCGATACCTCGCGGCAGGCTGCCGGGAAATAGACCTCGGCATAATGCCCAGTCTGCCGGCGTCAGCCCACAGGCGTGTACAGTCACCCTGATCTGTCCTGGACCGGGTACGGGAATGGCTGTTTCCTCAAGGTTAAGGACGTCAGCGGGTTCTCCAAAGTACTGAAAGCGAAGGGTCTTCATGGTGATGGATTCCTGGTGATCATATTGGATTTGGCAGGCGACGGATGACCGGGCCGCTTGGCCAGACTTGTGCAATTCCATGCATGAGATAGAATTGTCAGTGACTGACTTTACCTCGTAATGTCAGTCACTGA
Organism: Silvimonas amylolytica; assembly: GCF_014645555.1. Taxonomy (GTDB): domain Bacteria; phylum Pseudomonadota; class Gammaproteobacteria; order Burkholderiales; family Chitinibacteraceae; genus Silvimonas; species Silvimonas amylolytica. The sequence continues at coordinate 191,842 of NZ_BMLY01000004.1, forward strand.
CAATAGGGTTTGGTATGCCTCGGAATCGTGAAGTAGTACGGCGTCTTCTTCAGCAAGCGGCGCTGGCGTTATATGACAAGCAAGGATATGAACAGACCACCACGGCCGAGATTGCCGCTCAGGCGGGGGTGACGGAGCGGACGTTTTTCCGTCATTTCGCTGACAAGCGCGAAGTATTGTTTGGGGGGGAGGAGCTGCTCATTGGCATGTTGGTCAATGCAATCCAGAATGCCCCGGCACACTTGGGGCTTCTGGACACTCTGCTGGTAGCGTTCAAGGCGGCAGAGCCTGTGTTTATCGAAAATCAGCCCTTGTATGAGCCGCTGCGCAGGATTGTTTCCAGTAGCCCGGCATTACAGGAACGTCATCTGGCCAAGGTGCAAGCGATGACTGTCGCTTTGACCATGGCGCTAAGGGAACGAGGCGCAACAGAACACATGGCGAGCCTTGCCGCACAGATGGGGATGTCTGCGATCAGTCACGCAATTCTTGCCTGGCATAAAGAGAGGGCGGGTACGCCGAACGAACATCTTGAAAAAGTGTTCCAGGACATGCGTGCGCTATCCACAAATTAGTGCATTGATGGCTTCTTCAGCCGCTGTGTTGCGGCCGGAGTATGTGAGGCCGCAATGTCCGCTTTTGCTTATGGATTCAACCGGTCGATGCAACAGCCTGTTGGAATCGTTGTGCCGGTGTCTCGTAATCCAGTGTTTTCCTGGGCCGTTCATTCAGCCGCCCGGCTACTGCATCCAGTTCCGCCTGGGTGTAGGCCGATAGGTCTGTTCCCTTGGGGAAGTACTGTCTCAACAACCCATTCGTATTTTCATTGGTCCCGCGTTGCCAGGGGTGCTGCGGGTCGCAGAAATAAACCTGGATGTCGGTGGCCAGCATAAAGCGTTTGTGGTCGGCCAGTTCCTTGCCACGATCCCAGGTGAGTGATTGATACAGCACAGTTGGCAGCTTGCGGGCCTGTTTGATGAGCGCGTTCACGACACTCCCGGTGTCTTTGCTCCTCAATTTCACCAGCATCACGTAACGCGTCTGCCGCTCTACCAGCGTGGCAATCTGGCTGTTCTTGCTGCCACAGAGCAGGTCGCCTTCCCAGTGGCCCGGCAGTGCTCGATCCTGAACCGTGGCGGGACGTTCACGGATGGAGATGGCATCGGTGATCCTGCCGTGATCTTCTGCCTTTTGCGTGTAATGACGTGAACGCCGCATGGCGCGGGTGCGCCGCAAATGAGCCAGCAACTCTTTCTTCAGTGCGCCGCGAGCCTGTATGAAGAGGCTGCGATAAATGGTTTCGTGGGACACCTGATTGCGCTCGTCGTGGGGATGCTCACGCTTGAGCCAGCCAGCGATCTGCTCTGGCGACCACTGCCTTTGCAGCCGGTCTGCCACAACCTCCGCCAACGCTGGATTCTCGACCAGTTTACATCGCTTGGGCCGATGCGCCCGATCCCATGCCGCTTTATCAGCATCAGCGGCCCGATAGGAAGCACATCCGCCATTCCGCCGAATTTCACGACTGATCGTCGAGGCTGCGCGACCCAGATGGCACGCAATGCATCGAATGGGGTTTCCCACCGCCAAAGCGCGTGAAGTCTCTTCTCTTTCGGTGAGGGTGAGTGCCAGGCGGGCGCGTTTTTCTGGGGGCGGGACGTATCCCGCCAGTCTGAGCCAGGATGCCCAGAATGGACGAATGATTGCGGTCAAACAGTTGAGCGATGTGTTGAAGCGATTCGCCTTGCTGCCAGCGATCCCACATCAGTGCTTTCTGGCTTTCCGAGTAGTAAATCCTGGGGCTTTGTTTCATGTGCCACACTCCTCCTGCTTGCGCAGGTTCTAGTGTGTTGCATCGACCGGTTGAATCCACACTTGGCGGACATACTCCGCCAGTCACCCTCCCATCCGCTTTGGCCGATCAGCTGCCCGCTGTAGGTCAATACTGGCGGCTAACTGCCTATACCGAGGGTTAACTCGACCAATTCGCCTAACCCCGGTCAACGAGCCACTGCTCGCACGTACTCGACGTCATTCTTGTCCGTGGTTTGTGCCAAAGCCAGCTAATAACGAGCGTGTGCGTGTACACATTATTTGGATAATGTGTACATGGTCTAGCAAAAATAAAGCTAGGGTGGCTGACAAAGTCCTGCATTCGGCCAAGTGCAGACTTGGATGTGTTGGGGATTCAGTTGAAAGTTTATTTATAAAATTGGCGACAAAACTTTTTGCAGTCTCTGCTGATGCCTAATGTGCTCGTTCTACTTTATCCGGAGATTGATACCAAAGGGGCACGGTCCGGCGCGTTTGCCTTGGGTTAGTTTCTGTCGTTAACCAGAGACGCTGGGCTTCACTGACGCAGTAGTGGCGCGTTTAAGTCCCTTGTCGGCACCGATTGCTTGGGCCGTGTTGCTGCAGACTCGCTTGGTGGACAGGTGTAAAAGTGACTTTCTTTATCGTTCGCGACTGCTGTTGGTCGAAAAGATGCTTGAAATCTGCATTGCTTCCAACCACGCTGAGATATCTATCTGCTCGAATTCTGAGAGGAGCAGCCCGTGAAGCATTTTCCTTACGATATCTTCTTGTCCCATCGGATTGGCGATAATGCTCACGAGTTTCGCGACAAACTAAAGGCTTGTGGCTGCACCGTCTGGTTTGACGAGAACCGAGCTCTGATGGACCGGCGACTTTTCCCATTGATCCGTAAGGCACACGCCGAATCGCGAGTGACGATCGCCTACCTCTTGCCTTGCCAAGCGCCTTCACCTTGGACTGTGCTGGAGATGTTAACTGCCTTACGCAACGAGCGGCATTTCGATATTAAATGCCTCTTTATATACGGGCCTTTGGAGGCGTTCGACTTATCCCGTTCTTGGTCGCTGCCCGAGGAACTCAGTACGGCTCTCGCCGACCCGGTGCGCTGGCTCGAGCACGATGTAACTCTTTTCGCTGGCCGGATAAGAGCGCTTAACAGGGAATTGATGCCCATCAATCCATTCGCTCCCTTGTCTCGCGCCCGCTACATTGCGCGACTGCGCCGCTCCATAGAGGGCTATCTGCGTCGACCCGTCGAAGCGCTAGACCCTCCGACGTCGACTGATCTGCCAACGGATATCGTGGGGCATTCCATCGTCTCGAGTCGGCTACGCGTAGCGTCGGCTACTCTCGGTTGGTTGGAAGGCAACGAAACAGAGCATGATTTGCAGTACTCGGCCTTTGGTTTGCGTGGGTTAGAGCAGCATTTTTCTGAGGGATCAGCCGGACGGACACTTGAGGAAGTTACTCTGTTGTCCACGCTCTGTTGTTGCCTAGTGAGAGCTGAAAGCACGAATACAAGAGCGGAGGGTATGTACCTGTTAAAGGCGATATCGGCCGATGTCGGGCGGCGACGCGCAAACCGCTTGCTGAAATGGAGCTTGAAAAGGGAGTCGGAATGGTCGCTAATTCAACTTTTTATTTCTGAGGCCGATGGCGACGGACCTCAGGCGCAGGCCGGACAATTTCCCGGGTTGGAAGCCGCTCTGCTCCAGTCCGAACAGGCCCCCCCAAAAGAGGCGCTCGATTATGTCCATCCAGATGTCCGTATGCGCTTCGATACCCGCAGTCAGATGAACCCCGAGGATCTTCCTTTTGAATACCGTCTCGAGCTGGAATTGCATTGGCTCCGTATGTTAGCCGCCGAAGTGCGTGACGCGGGGGAAGGGCAGATTTCACTGAATACGTTCAGCGAGCGAAACAGAATGCAGATGATCGAGATGGAGTTGGCCCACCGGAACTTGAATACACTGCTTGCTCAGGCTTATAAGACACCGGTGCAAACCCAGCTAGAGGATGCACTAGGTCGCATCGCACATGTTGAGCGTGACTTGGTCGAGACCAGCGAGCACCATGACGGTGCGCCTTTGACTAGCTTTGCGTTGTACTTTATCGACTATCTACTCCCGATTTTGGGGCTTGGGATTTTAATCGCGCAACAACCTAAGGAATTCAAACTGCTCGGAGAGAGGTGCTGTGAGATTTTCTCCAAGTATACCCAGCTAGACCCACAAGAGTTCATCGCCTACCGCGCCTATTGGTCGGCTTGCACAGAATGGCGAGAAGCAAATGGGGCGGGTCTAGCAGATCATCTCCTCCGGCGCGCTTCGAAATATGGACTCCATGCGGAGATCACATCTCCATAGCTATCAACTGATAGAGGTCTGTTCTAACCTGTATCGGCACCTTTTGCGCGGCTCGGCTCTCGCTAAACATGGCTCGTTGGCGGCGATTACGGCAATGCGCGTCGGCTTCGGGTCTGCTTGGTTTGGTGGTCTGCAGTTCGCAGTTGTAGCTTTCGAAAGTCGGATTGTCTGCCGGGTTCAAAATGCTGCTAAGCGGGTTTCCTTCTTCGTACCCTTTTTGCTCAGTGGTACCGTCAAAAGGTTCCTTCAGTCGTTCGGATATCTGTACGCCAATGATAGATCGAAGGTTGTGGAGGGGACTGCAATCAGGTCCGATCGCGCATGGCCTTGGATAGCACAAGCTCAGTGCAGGTTCTAGTAAACCTACATGATTAAGACGTAGCAACTGATAGTGTGAATCCTCGTGAACGCGCCATGCAGGGCCATTAGATAATTTCATTTGCAGAGACGTCGGCGTTCTTCAGCATGTATACCTCCGCCGGTGGTCAAACGCTCCTTGTCCAAATGGTCACACCCCGTAGCCCTTTGATTTGCTGGTAGTTACGCTGTGTACTGTGACCTGTCCCTGCCCCGTAACTTGGGCAGACTACTAATCGTCGGAAAATTCGGACCCACGACTGTAGATTTAGTACGCTCATCAGAAGCCGCGAGTTCATTCTCCCTCGTGAGTTTCTGGTCAGAGTCGGCTCGGGTAGAGGCACATCCAACTGAAACGGATTGCTCTCCGGGACTTGGCTGTTACTGTTCATCTTTAATTTTGCCATCTAGAAGATATGGCTGACCGTTGTGGTCCATGAATTTCATGTTAGGTCGTGACCGCTGTAAGACCGCGTGGGCCAATTGATTTATTTACCCTAGCATTTGGGGGGCTTACAGGAGTGCTGCTCTCTTTTTTGGACTGTTCGGGCGGAACGCTACCGGAGGCCTCTGCAGTTTCAATGTGGTTGTTTTGTAGGGTGGCTTTACGACTCCTATGGCTGGTGGGCGTAAATGGAAGGAAATGACCAAGAAAAGCCTATGCGTTGGTTTTGTGATATTTCATTTTAATGAGTAAAAAGCTAAATCTTTTGATTTTCCATCGCGAAGCAATGTCTGCGATGGGGCATCAACCTAAATTTGGTCAGAAAAAAGGGGGAATTCAGTATCGTAGATTCATGATCTAGTAACGCCATGGGTACGGCTATGAAGGAGCAGGGCAATGAGTTCACTTAAAATTTTTGTCAGCCACACAACGGAATGCGCAGATCTGGCAAAAAGCCTAAGAACATCTTTACTTGCTTTGCAAGCAGGCGGCGAGTTGGATATAAGAATCCATGAAGAAATGCCTGGTGGCATTGACTGGAGAAAATGGATAGAGCAAAACACGCGGCTTGCGAACGCTTTTGTCTTCTTATACCCCCATTCTGACATTGATATGGGATGGCCGAATTTTGAGGTGGCTCGTTTTTTGGGAGGGAATGAAGAAGATCGAGAAAGTAAAGTGGTGTGGATACGCAATCCAAAAATAGCAAAGATGCCAGCAGTATTCGAGCCCCATCAGGCCTATGATGCAACCCAATCAGGAATTTTTAAGTTTTTTAAAGAAATCTTTGTGGATGGTCTTTTGACAAACGGTGAGCCATTAAATGTCGATGTCAACAAACCAACCACCAGCCACTATGGGACTGCTAATACTATTGCAAAAGAATTGGCTGAAAAATTCGCCAAAGCCGCAGTAAGACCACAATATCACACACGGCGCATACAGATCTCGCTTGCCTATGACAAATCTGGCATTTTGGATGCTGAGCAATCTTTAGTACAGGGGAATTCGGATGGTATGAAAATGATTGGAAGGGGGCCCGATGCCTCCGTAGATTGGGCTACGGTGCGAGCAGCGCTAAGTAGGTCAGTTGACTGGCCTGCCGAACTTGAACATGAAATTTCAGCATTTGGTGCTGGTGCACTTCCCCCAAGTCTTTCGCCCTTTACTCTTGATGATGAAATCTATATTCCAGTTATATCAAAAAGTGAAATCGTTCAGACATACATCGGACGTATTACTGTTATCTTTGTAGCTGCAAATATGGGCCGGCTGAGAACAATGCTCGAATGGAAAATGCCTGAGACTATGCCGGGTCAGATTGCTGCTTTTGTTATCCTTGTTCGACTGATGCTACGGGTTCGTTATGATGTCTTGGAACCTAGATATCAAGAAGCCAAATTTCATTCTCCATCTTACAAACGTCGTATTGAGATATGTGAGGCAGTTCTGGCTGGATTTGATTTGGTGCGAGTAGAATCTCAAAGAGTCGGAACTAAGGGGCTTGACGCATTCTACATGATTTTTGATGCTTCTCTTAAGTCGGGATTGGTGAATAATAGCGAAGATTATTTGAAAAATATAAAAAGGTTGAAAATGCATGCAGATTCTCTTCGTGCATTAGAGAAAGAGGAAGAAGGAAAAGAAGATGAATTGGTGAGTGTTTTGGATGATTTGTTAAAAAACAATGTTCGCTGGCTAGGAATGGCAGCAATGCAATTTGAGCTATTTGTTAAAATGTGGCAATAAACTTGGGGGATGCGGTGATTGCCGATGGTTATCGGTTTTTAGCAAAAATTAAAATTTTTATTTTCACCCATAATTAATCTGAATGATGCAGTATTCGGCATTGAAAACTAACCCACATAGAACATATTCTCGCAAGACAACAAGTGGGAATTATGGGGTGATCGACGTCGCTATGTTGAGCATCATATGGCATTGGTTTTTGGGGCATGTGCCGCTGCGCGGGACTGCACGGAAACGGTATCTAATGCAATGCGGTTTACCGTTAAATCCGCTCGGAGATCTTGCTGCCGGAATAAGCTTACGACACTTCCTGGCAAACTCGATGACAAGCTTTATATGCGTGGCAACCCGAGTGCGATGGTAGTTTGGTGAGCCACAGTGATAGTGGGTCCTGGTATGTTGGCCTCCGGTACAGCGAACGTCTGGCGGAAGCAGACATAGAGCCGTCGGTGGGCAGGAAAAGAAGGGGGGGTAGCAAACTCGCTCAAACTCTTTCACCCTAAGCGGACATTCGCGTCGAATGCCTCAGGGAAGTGCGCCGCGTCCACCTGTTTTTCTGCAACGGCCGCACCCAGCCGGGTCAATCTGTCGAGATTCTGCGGCCGGTCCATCTCCTGCATGTTCGCCAAATAGGCGGCGTCTACCACCTCGCCTACATCTAGGCCCGCCTTTTCGAACCAATTCTCCGTGAACACGGCATTGTAGCGGTGATAAGTGAGCATGCCACCACCTTCTCCCAATGCTGGGCCAGCTGTCCCCATCTCACGGTCGATCGCGCGCGCGGTTGGCGTGGGCTTGGATATCCACTGCATCACTGTTTCCACGAGGTCGCTGCAGTCTTCCATCAAATTCTTGAGCGCTAGCAATGCCTGTGCGGCCGCGGTGTCGGTGCCCAATTTGGAGAGATCGACACTAGCATTGGCCTTGCCCGTGCCCACTGAAACCAGCAGGAGTCTGTCGGCACCCGGCTTCCAGCCGAACTTGTAGCCATCCATCGTCGCGACCATTAGGGCCTGAAGGGAAGGGTTATTGTGCGGACTGACTCCTCCGTCGACGAATAGCCCAACGGTGTTCTCTCGCTCTGGGGACTCATTGGAACGAATGGAGATCTCTTCCCCTGCGAAAAAAGTCGGAGCCGCCGTGCTGGCACGCACCACTTGCCACAGTGGATACTCGCCGTTGGGAATGGTCTGCAACCGCTTGGGATTCGCATTAAAGTACATGGAATTTGGGTTGTTGGTCATCGCCCAGGTACTGCCGGTATCCAATCGCTTGGTCACGACAAGCAAACCGGTGTGGAACTCCGTGTCCTTCATCATTTTTGTACCGAGCACATCGCGCAATGCTTTGGCCACGGCATCGGCATCATACTTCTCCAGCACGGCACCCCGGCGCCAGAAGCTGCGTTTAAAGACAGTGTTGCCCAAATTACGATAATGGTTTTCGATTTCGTTAACCGCCATCCCCTTGGACAACCCGGCTGCGATGATAGCGCCCGTAGAAGTGCCGGCAATGAGGTCGAAGTAGTTGCACAGCCGCATGTTGGGATCGTTGAACCGATCTTGCAGTATCCTCTCGATCTTCTTTAGCACCTGCAAGGTCATCATTCCTCGCAGGCCCCCGCCATCGAGGGTTAAGATGCGCTTGGGACCTTCCTTCGGGTCCAGATGTTGTTCGAATGTGCGGTAGATAGCCATGATTCCTCCACTGATTGGAGTCGGAAAAAAGATCAATTGGCGGTCAGGGACCGACTGTCAATTACTCTGACATATACTCCACCTGCGTTCTCCGCCAACCTAAGCATTTCCGCTGTACCGTTCGGAGACATATCGCCCTTGTTGTGATCCCACAACGCCAACAGCGTGACTTTATTGGCGCCCCAAGCTTGTGCTTGGTGAAGCATCCAGCGATTACCGCGTGACCAAGGGGTCATTGAGTGTTTGAAGAGCCACTGTGGTAGTCCTGCGTCGTCGCTTAGTACAAAGGTCCGCCCAAGGGGCTGAGCATCAGCCAGAGCAAAGAAACGGTTACGCCAGTCGATGTCGTAATCCTTGAAGACTTCGCTGGCTACAATATCGCGGCTCATAGGCAGGCACAGCCACGTCTTGATTCCCAAAGATTGGCATGCCTCCAACGCCAAAATATCTGCGCCCGGCGCCGCTGAAACAAGCACGCTGCAATCATCGGCCTCGTCGTTGAGCTGTTTAAGCGCAGCCTCAATAAGTGCACGCGCACGGCCCTGCTCGCTGGCGGGAAAACGTGGCGTATACAAGGTCGCTCCGGTGCGATCCACATTGTGACCACTGAAAATGACGAGATGACGCTCGATTTTCTTCGTGGGCGTACCACGGGATTCTACGGCCACCGTGATGGGCTCATCGAATGCACGAAACACAGCTTGTGCAGCAGGCACGCCAATGCCTAGCTGCTCGAACAGCTCAAGCTGCCCTCGTGCGGCGTCCCAGAAAAAAGTCCCCTTGGGCACGGCGTCCCGGTAGGCGTCCACTACAACTGAATAGTCGGCCCCCGGCGCATCATCTAGCCGGTCGAGAAATAGCAGGTCCGCGGCCGCGATGCGGGCCCAGATAAGGTCGTCACCCAGTAGCATTGCGCAGCCACGCTCGGTAGCTGCCTTCACGATATGTGTGAGTGCGGCTAAATTATCCTCTAAGTCCTCCAGATAGCGACTGGCACGGCGTTCGATGCCTGCGAACAGGTTCTTGAACCGGGTGCTCATGGACAGCGACTTCAGGATGTGGCCCATCTGCAACGCGGCGAGGCCTGGGAAAAAATGATTGAGATCGACCCGGTAGGCTTCCCGATAGGCATCGTACGCGTCTCGAGCCCGGGTATCGATGGCACGCTCGCGGCGCTCTTCCTGTGTATCGAGATTCGCAAAGTCCAGCCGCCACAAGGTCTTCAGGTTGCGGCCCCGAAGCGCTAGCGCCTCCGCATGTTGGGCCGACAATAAATTCTGACCCGCGAGCAGATTCTGTATCGCAAGGTTGGAACGCTCGAGATCGGCCGGGTCGCCATGGATCTTGTAAAGACGCTCGTACACGTTGGCGAGGGCATGGTTGGCCTCCACGTCTCCCTTATCACCCGCCAACACTTCTTTCCACGTGCGCGCGGCTACCTTGAAATCCTTCAGAGCCCACTGTTCGCGCCCGACGAGGCGAAGCCCTTCACGCTCGAAAATCTCGCCGCGTACATCTTCCGCCAGTAGACGCAACCACCCTTTATCCTTGCGAGAGCGGGCCAATTGCACTTCCTGTGTGAAACTAGGTGGCACAGCCCCAATGCTTCTACTGTCAGCTTGCTGGAGCTTAGGCATCATCAGAAAGATGGGGCTATCCGTCTCGCGGTCCAGGGCTTGCGCCGCATTGATCACATCGATCAGTTTCTCTACGTCTTTCCCAGGGTCTGCCCATGAGTACTCCATGTAGCGCAAACCCGCGATGTCGAAGGGTGCTCGGTCATTTGAAGGAGTGCCCTTTATCAACACTGTATATTTTTTGCGTAACGCGTGCCGCACGCCCAATTCGTAGAATACATTGGGGTTGTGTACCGTGATATCGCAGATGACTACAGCTGCGCGCAAAATAAGTTGGAACATGTCCTGGTGTATCGGTCCCGAGCCCTGCACAATAGCCGTCGTACCTCCGACTAGACCGCATTTCTCCATGGCGGGCTTGATCAGCTCCCGGTCGACCATATCAAAGTCAATCAGCTCTCCGCCTGAGTCTTTTTTCTCACCAAATCCCCGAATCACGAAGCAGTCCATCGCGCGCCTCTTTTCGTCTTCTTGCTCTAGTCACTCGTCCAGTTCGTACAACTCCTCGAATTTCTTCGCACTGACAGCATAGGCGTCAGCCCCATCGGCTTCGTTTGATACAAGCCAGTCGCCCGAGTCGTAGTTGGTGCCACCTTCCTTCGTTGTCACGCGGCCGGCTTCAGCCGCTTGCACGGCCCAGACTTTACCGGTCTTTATATACAAACCATTACTCTGGACCGTATAGGTGTTCGCGAAAGAGTCAGCTTCCACCGTGTACACATCGCCGTTATTGTTCACCAGCCAATCATGAGGTTTACAGCGTTGCTCTTCGCCCCATTTCTTGTAGGTGAAACCTTCAGTGTCTAGCTTGAGTTGGACCGCGACCACGGGTATTCCCGGTCGGCGGCGGTAGCGTTGTCGTTCACCCATGAGGGATCCTTTAGTCCGGCGCGGCATTGATTGATCAAGTTGGCCCGTCGAAAGCGCACATCTCGCAGGTTTGCATACGATAGGACGGTGCCCGAAAGATCGGAATTCCTGAGCGATCTCTTCGGCAACTCGATTCCAGATAAGTTTGGCACAATGAAAGGATTGCTCAGCCTCCACTGGTTCAGGCGGTTGAACCCTTTGCTATCAAAAGGAACATTAGATCATTGGTCATTGCCGCCCATTTGTCTGGAGAGAATGGTGGTGATAGTTGTCGTTGGCGCATCACTTGAGCGAAGGGTTAGGCGCCATCTCTGAGATTTACTCGGCCATTACTTACAACGTCCAGTCACCGCTTCGAATCTGGCCATGGACCCAAAATAGTCTTACGCTGAGGTCATCCAGCGCATGAACGCTGAATTCAGCCTCAGTCGGGCGGTGCGAGAAGGCAACTGCGTGGTCGTCAGGGAAGGCCGAAAGAGCATGTACGACATCTCCGGGAATGTCACAGGGTCGCGGATGCAGCCAGCAAACGATCGTGCTGCGAGGATGATTTAGCATTTGATCGACAACGTGAGTTCGAAGCCCGTTGTCGTCCAGCAAAGCCTCAGACAAGAATATTAGATACAAGCTCCCATTTGTGCGGAGACTGAATAGCCGCATCTCACGGTCGTTGTCTTCCATCGTGGCGAATGGTGGGTACGAAGTCTCCCCCCACTTGTCGTCGTGTAAGGCAGCGAAGGATCGCTGATCGACAAGCCAACGCATTACGCGTCGTACATCTTCCTCATCCTTTCTATGGAAGCAGTGAGCCAGCATCAGCTCCCTGGGGGCGATTTGGACTGGTTCAATTGCGTTAGAACGAGGGTCGAAGCGAAAAATTCGCTTGTTTTTTCGTGCAGCAAGGTCGCGCTCAAATGCGCACCAGAATGACTTGTTTGATGCCTTGCTATCGATGAAGATCACTCCCTCCGCGTCTAATACCCCACTGATAAGTTTGTCGCTTACAAAGTCAGTGGGAGGAAGATTAATCGCTTCAAACACTACGGGCTGCACGTACCTCGGGAGTATTTGGAGGAGTGCGTTAAGCGCTTTTCGATCCGAGTAGGCATGCGAGATGAAGCAAAATGTCGGAAGTGCTAAAGAGTCCTCTACGCATGCCTGCGAAGCCGCATCACCGCCAAGTAGCGGCTGAAGCATCTGCTTAAGGCGATGATTGTTTTGCCGGCTGCGAGCCGCCTCCTTGCCACCAGGACCCTGATGGGCAGTGAAGTATTTTGCTGCGGCGTCGGACAGCGCGATGGCTTCGCGTGCGAGTACGGGATCGTTTACCATCTTCGCGTGGTATGCCAACGCGACTGCCAGCTCATCCCGAGCCATAGTCACTTCGATTGAATCGTCTCCATGCGTTTGAGCGGCGTAGTCAGCCGCTTGGCGACCGTGTGTCACCGATTCGGCAAAACGTTCGGTGTGCAGGTAAACGCGTGCGAGATATAGGCAGCAAACGGCTAATTCAGGTCGTGCCGAAACCCCAGCAAGCTCGAAGACGCTCTTTGAATCCAGCAGCAATGGCAAAGCCATATCATACTTACATTGCCGGAAATACATCATTGCGAGCTCATCCTGCTCTATTGCTCGCTTCAAGTTCTTTTTGGACGAAGAACCAGCACTCGATGTCGTTCGAGCCCGTAACTGTTCTTCTATGGTGAACGAATGTCCTTGTCGCCGGCAGATGTCCATTTGGACTCGTTCAAGGCGGACGCGCATAATGTCTTGGCGGTCGAATCGGTCGAAAATTGCAAGCGCCTCATCGATCGCCTCGCGTGCCTCCTTGATCTTTCCCAACAGATGCAGCGCTTCGGCAAGATCGACAAGACTCATTCCCACAGATACGGAGTCGCTGGCGAAGACTTCGAGTAGAAGCTGATGCTTGAGGGAAAGAAGTGCGAAAGCACGTTGGCCATTTCCACGCTCAAGCGCTGCGCGCCCGTCTGTGGTTAGGTGCATGATCTGTGTCAATACGGAAGAAGTATCTGAGTCGGCAAGATCATTAGAGAGCGGCTCTCTGTGGAGCCCTCTTGAGGATGCGGTACGCGTTACGCGAAATGCCCTTGTGACGCCTAAAAGTAGAAGTGATAGGCGACTGGAGCGCAGTGTACGGAACCACAGGCTCAGCTTGTGGCGAGCCACTGCGACTATCGTATTAGCCGGGGACTTAAAGACCACGTCGCAAACCCTCTAGTTGAACAAAGCTGCGTCACAGCCCGACCCCCTATTGCTGCGGCGACTGAGATCCTGAAATGCGAGCTCAACAGCCAAAAAATCACGATGACTGAACGGACCTACTGGGCCCCCTGACTTACCCGCCTGCAGCAACACGCGGTGCCAGCTCTCAACAGGAAACGCTATTGCCAGTTGTAAAAGCACCCCCTTCGTTCTCCACGAAACACTGACTCGGAGAGTCGTACTGGTATTGCCTCTCTGGGCATGATCTAGGCGAGCCATGTAACGAAAAGGCTAACTCGTTATACCCTCTAGGTCATATAACGTTAATAGTACGGACAGGTAATATTCGCTTTAAATAATTGAATCGATTGAGTCATATCGCTCGGCAGCCCGTGTAGTCAAGCCAAGCATACGGATGGAGGGGCGTGCTGTACGGTACGGTCATTGTGAAATAGCTAGTGGCTATTTGACTTATCAACCAACATCCTGTCTGGCAGAGATGTTGCCGAAAAGGCTATATACCCGACCTGGGGTCGAGCACTGAGGAATAGGGTAGCAATTCTCTTCGCTGATTTCTGCCAACCCTAAGCGGTTGCCGTTGCTCTGCACAGCAATCTCTTCGTGCAGGAAGTAGCAGTATCTGGTGACCTTGTGGATTGTTAAGGGTGCCGATACCAGATTATTGCGACTGCCTTGGTTTTACTTTGGGGTGCCATTGGGTTGAGCGGCGTTGTCATTAGCCCAAACAAAACCTGAGCAGCAAATCGGATACGAGTTTGGCGGGTTCAAGGCATACGCGGCTGCAGCGAGGTGCGGGTGATATCCGTCAATTGTAGTTCCCAGCTGAGGAGGTAAAGACCGAATGCTTTGGTCATTAACGGTCTTTGCAACCAACTCGGTTTTGATGCAGCAAGCTCTACGTACACATTATCTGCATAATGTGTACATGGGACGAGGTCCGCTGATGTGGCTCCCCGACTTTTGCGAAAGTCCATGTTTTATTTTGCGAGCTTCCGCCTTATAAACTGAAGCAGTCGCGCCGTGATTGTTATTGCGCCCTCGCCTTGGATCGCTTGCCTGCCGCCCAAAAAATGAAGTCCAGTGCCTTCTGTTCCGAGACTTGGGCTTCGTTGCATGTAAATTTTTCTCGAAAGAGCGTCCGGGTGAAATTTAGTTGGTTGTTCGTCAAGGTCTGTTCGTACAATCTACGCAACTTGCAATAGAAAGACAGGTACGTGTCAAGACGTACCTCGAAGGGCTTGGAGGGATGTGGTGGCTGAAACCCAAACAGGGATGCAACTTCAGCATCGTAGATTGGTAAGCGCGGGTCGACCGTTGCTGCGAGCTTGGTTGCGAACGAAAACTGCAAAGATTGCTGGCCTTTCCGATTTGGGAATTTCCAGAGCTCCTTCACAATGCTCACCAAGTCGGCTCGCCCAGCCTCTTTGGCATCTTGCATTAGATCGAAGTACCGTTGCTTGAATTTTGGGGTAAGTCCCGCGTTGTCTAAACGGTAAAAAGATCTGAACATGAATTGAAAAACTGCATCGGCCCCTGGGTCGACAGAAAGATATCGCTCTGATAAAAAACGATAAACATCAATGGACTCTTTATTGAGTGCATCGAGAACGAGGCTAGCACTGGTTTCAATCTCGAGGGGCAACAGCAGTGACATCTTGATTCCTAGCCAATTATGACTGAACAGTTCGAATCGTTTGATCTAAATGAGACGTTTTTTACGGCGGACGAGCTTGCATGGGTCCGTAAATATGGACCCGCGCTTGATGAGCTGGTGCGTGGTCTGCGGAGTCCTAAAACTGATGCTCAAGCATCCTTTCTGCGTGTTGTTCGTGGCGATGCACCACCTCTATCTCCGGCCGAGCAGCTTTGGGTAAGAGTCTTGCTGGCACGGGAAGTCACACAACTCCGCACTAAGATTGCCGCCCGTGATGCGCTCCTCGAATCCGTAGCGTCCGTGCGAAGTTCCATCCTAATTCAAGAACTTGGTATCGAATTTTTTGAACGGTCTAACCATCCCGCTATGCTACGCGTAGGTGCCGATCACTACTTGAAAAATGATTCGACTGACCCAACAAAAACATTCGCTTTGGCTCTTCAGGCGTCACAACTTGGCGATGGGCAGAGCTCTTACATAGTCGGGATGCTCTACGAATATGGCATAGGTATTAGCGAGGATCGCAACGAGGCCAATAAGTTTTATCGTTTGGCCGTAAAGCGAGGAGTTGAAGAGGCCCAAGCGAAAATATTTGTGAAGCCGTCACTTCCTTCTGCGAAGGAAAATCACCTGCTGTGGCCAAGCCCTAAATCCACTTCGCGCGAATCCGAAGATGACTGGAATAACGGTGATGACTTTGATTCTGGTGCATGGGAACAAATCCTTGGTGGCCCTGAAGAGGCAGTGTTCGAGCGCGAAGAATAGGTATGTATACACCGGCGTCGTAGCTATTTTAGGGGAATACTCCTTTTAACTGTTGCGATGTTCAATCAGCGTGCGAGCTGGATACTTGCCCGTATGATCGATGCTCGAACAATATGAGGACAGCATCCTTGGGCCGTACCCTGCAAGCCTGATTTGTTCCCCCGGACGACCCAGGCCTAGCTTCTTAGCTACACCCGCCTTTATTGCCTTTCAGCCCCCGCCAGCAACCGTTAGAATCCCCGACTACCTCGCGCTCGCGGAATCGTTTGCGCGTCCTATTCTCCGGTCACACATTAACTGCGCTGGCTTTGCACGAGCACATTCATGAATCACCAAGCCCTATCTTCCTTCATCTGGTCGGTTGCCGACCTGTTGCGAGGCGATTACAAACAATCTGATTACGGCAAAGTCATCTTGCCGTTCACGGTGCTGCGTCGTCTGGATTGCGTATTGGAGTCAACCAAACCGGCAGTATTGGCCGAGTTTGTCGCCAAGACACAAGCAGGTTTGAACCCGGACCCGTTCCTGACCCGCAAGGCAGGGCAGTCGTTCTATAACACTTCGCCGCTGGACCTGACCAAACTGCTGGGCGACCAGGACAATATCCGCCAGAACCTGTATGCCTACATCCAGGCCTTTGCGCCTGCGGCCAAAGACATTTTTGAGCGTTTTGATTTCTACACGCAGATTGAGCGCCTGGCCAAAGCCGGTCTGCTTTATCTGGTGACCGAAAAATTTGCCAATATCGACCTCCATCCAGATGTGGTCGACAACGCCCAGATGGGCTTGGTGTTTGAAGAACTGATTCGCAAGTTTGCGGAAATCTCCAACGAAACCGCCGGGGAGCACTTTACCCCGCGTGAAGTTATCCGCCTGATGGTGAATCTGCTGTTCATCGAAGACGACGACGTGCTCACACCCGGTAATGCCGTGGTGCGAACCATTTATGACCCAACCGCAGGCACGGGCGGCATGTTGTCGGTAGCGGGTGAGTTTTTGCTGGAACACAACCCCAATGCCCGCCTAACCATGTTTGGGCAGGAACTGAACGATGAGTCGTTTGCCATTTGCAAGGCAGACATGCTTATCAAAGCTCAGGACGTTGGCAATATCGTCGTTGGCAATACGCTCTCGGAAGACGGCCACGGCAGGCGCAAGTTTGACTACATGCTGTCCAACCCACCCTTTGGCGTGGAATGGAAAAAGGTCGAAAAAGAAGTTCGCAAAGAAGCCGCTGACAAAGGCTTTGATGGCCGTTTCGGCCCCGGCCTGCCGCGCGTGTCCGATGGCTCCATGCTGTTCTTACTGCATCTCATCAGCAAAATGCGCCCCGCCGTGGACGGCGGTAGCCGCATTGGCATTGTTCTCAATGGCTCACCACTGTTTACCGGTGGCGCAGGCAGCGGCGAAAGTGAAATCCGTCGATATGTGCTGGAAAACGACCTGGTCGAAGCCATCATCGGCCTGCCGACTGACATGTTCTACAACACCGGCATTGCCACCTATGTGTGGATTCTGTCCAACCGCAAGCCCGACGACCGTAAGGGCTTTGTGCAGCTTATTGATGCCAGCAGCTTCTGGCAGAAAATGCGTAAAAGTCTGGGCTCCAAGCGCAAAGAAATGAGTGATGACCACATCGACACGGTAACTCGCCTGTTTGGCGGCTTTACCGAAGCAGAGCTCATCACCGTTTTTGATGCCGCTGGCCAGCAAGTGGGTGAGCCGCAACTGGTGACCAATACCGATACCCCGCCAACTGCTCCGGAAGACGGCCGGCTCAAACGCGTACCCATTGCCCGTATCTTTGAGAACAAAGACTTTGGCTACACCACCATCACCGTCGAGCGCCCGCTGCTGGATGAAGCTGGCAAGCCGGTGCTGGGAACAAAGGGCAAGCAGAAAGGCAAGCTGCAAGCAGACAGCGCATTGCGCGATACCGAAAACGTACCGCTGGCGGATGACATTGCCGCCTACTTCAAGCGCGAAGTGCTGCCGCACGCGCCAGATGCATGGATTGATGAAGAAAAAAGCAAAGTGGGCTACGAAATTCCGTTCAATCGCCACTTCTATGTCTTCGAGCCGCCGCGTAGTTTGCACACCATCGACGAAGAACTGAAGGCGGTGTCAGCTAGCATAATGGCGATGCTTGGGGAGCTGGCGGAATGAGTTTGCCGAGGTATGGGGAGTACAAGGATAGCGGCATGTTATGGCTTGGTCATATACCTGCCCACTGGGAGCTAACCCGTCTTAAGTACTTACTGTCGGGTGTTGGTGCAGGTGGTACCCCTGATACTGATAAAGAAGGTTACTGGTCGTTAGACGATTCGGGTACGCCGTGGGTAGCGATTGGCGATTTGTCAGGCAGGGCAAATGTCTTAGAGACTGCTAAATCTCTAACAGGAGATGGCATTGCAAGCAAAGGGCTGACTATTTGGCCTCCTGGGACACTTTTATTCTCAATGTATGCAAGTTTGGGGCACACAGCGGAATTGATGGTGCCGGCAGCAATAAACCAAGCAATCTTGGCCCTACAACCTACAAAACAGACGAATCAGCGTTTTTTGAACCGTTGGCTGGAGTTTTTAAAACCCAGACTCAAGGAGCAGGCTAGCAGCAATACCCAAGACAACTTAAATGCAGAAAAAGTCCGGAATCTACTCGCGTTGGCGATACCTATTGAGGAGCAAACCGCCATCGCCGCTTTCCTCGACCGCGAAGCCGCGAAAATCGACGCGCTGATTGCCGAGCAGGAAAAGCTCATCGCCCTGCTGGCCGAAAAGCGCCAGGCCACCATCTCCCACGTCGTCACCCGTGGCCTCAACCCCGCTGCGCCGATGAAGGATTCCGGGGTGGAGTGGCTGGGTGAGGTGCCGGCGCATTGGGTCATAACATCTCTGGGGAAAGTTGCTTCAGAGCGGTGTGATGGCCCATTTGGCTCAGGTATCAAGTCTGAGCATTACACGGAGGAAGGGGCCATTGTGGTCAGGCTTCAGAATATCCGTGCTGGTGCGTTCAATATCGGGGAGCCGGTCTATTTGGATATGGTCTATTTCCAGTCTGAACTTCGGCATCATGAAGTTTTTGAGGGCGATTTATTGGTTGCAGGGCTAGGTGATGGGAACAACCTGTTGGGACGTGCGTGCGTTGCTCCTGAGGGACTGGGACCAGCTTTGGTGAAAGCTGATTGTTTCAGATTTCGTCTTAATACCGAGCAAGCCATCTCAGAGTTTGTTGCTTGGCAACTCAACGCTGGAGCTGCTTACGATGCGGGTGTACTTGCAACGGGAACCACTCGCTCACGCATCCCTTTAAGCACGATGGCATCTCGAAAGGTAGCGCTGCCGCCAGCTCACGAGCAAAGGGCTGTTGCCGACTTCATCCGAT
Source organism: Silvimonas amylolytica (assembly GCF_014645555.1). Classification (GTDB taxonomy): domain Bacteria; phylum Pseudomonadota; class Gammaproteobacteria; order Burkholderiales; family Chitinibacteraceae; genus Silvimonas; species Silvimonas amylolytica. The sequence continues at coordinate 210,825 of NZ_BMLY01000004.1, forward strand.
GCGAAAACAGCAAGCTCGACGCTTTGAGCCTAGCAGCGGACCGTGCCATTTTGTTGTTAGGTGAACGCCGCTCCGCCCTCATCGCCGCCGCCGTCACCGGCCAAATCGACGTACGAAATGTTTGAGTGTTCCCACCTCGGATAAGTGTAAGAGCAAACAATCAACGGACTAAATATGAGCCAATTCGACAGCACTAAGCGTTCCCTAGATGACGTTCTTCGGGATGTGAGCAACGGCAAGATTCAGTTGCCGGATTTCCAGCGTGGCTGGGTCTGGGATGACAGCCACGTGCGTAGTCTGTTGGTCAGTATTGCGCGCTCATTTCCTGTTGGTGCTGTCATGCTGCTGGAAACCGGTGGCGAGACACGCTTCCAGATTCGTGCTGTCGAAGGGGTGGATTTACCTGCCAATGCGCTGGATGCCGAACTGCTAATTCTGGATGGGCAGCAGCGCCTGACAACGCTGACCCAAGTGCTGTCGCTGGATAAGCCTGTTGCCACACGCAACGAAAAAGGCCGCGCCATTGAGCGCTATTACTACTGGGATATTCAGCGTGCGCTGGACGGCGTGGAGTTTCTGGAAGATGCCATCATTGCTGTAGAAGTGGATAAATGCCTGCGCGAGAATTTCGGTCGTGACTTGAAGCTGGACTTGTCTTCCCCGGAAAAGGAATATCAGCAGCTCTATTTCCCATGCCGCCAGACGCTCAATTCCGATACTTGGGAAGAAGGATTGCAAGAAACCTGCCCAGAGCATTTCGGGACTTTCATGAAGTTTCGCAAACAGGTTCTGCAAGCGTTCCGCAACTATCAACTGCCCGTCATTCAGCTCCACCGCACCACCAGCAAGGAGGCTGTTTGCCTTGTCTTTGAAAAGGTGAACACCGGTGGGGTACCGCTCAACGTGTTTGAATTGGTGACCGCCACGTACGCGGCTGATGGCTACAACCTGCGCGATGACTGGTTTGGCAGCACAGCGCGCAAGGTCGAATCCCGCCAGAAGCGCCTGGCCCGAGAGCCGGTACTGACTGCGGTTGAATCGACCGACTTGCTTCAAGCTATTGCCATGCTCTACACGCTGAAACGGCGAAAGGCCGATTTGGCGGCGGGCAAAACCGGTAAACAGGTAACTCCGGTGAGTGCCAAGCGTGCAACCATTCTGGAAATGCCACTGGTGGCCTATCGGGAATGGGCTGATGTCACTGAACAGGGTTTCAAGCGGGCGGCCAAGTTTTTGAAGCGGGAGTGTGTGGGCGACGGGCGTGATTTACCCTATCGCTCGCAATTGGCCCCGCTTGCCGCTGTGCTGGCATTGCTGGAGGAGCGCTGGAAAGAACCCCGTATCTACGAAAAACTGGCGCGGTGGTACTGGTGCGGAGTGCTTGGCGAGTTGTACGGCGGCGCCGTCGAAACGCGTATCGCCATTGATGTGGAGGACCTGCTGGCCTGGATTGAAGACAGTGATGCCCCCGAGCCCCGCACCATTCAGGATGCAGCGTTCCGGGCAGACCGGCTAGACAGCATGACTTCCCGCCTTAGCGCGGCTTATAAAGGCCTCAACGTTTTGCTGTTGCGCGGAAATGCGGCCGATTTTTTCTGGAAAGGAACAATCTCCGAACTCGAAGCGGAAGACGTAGCGCTGGATATCCATCACATCTTCCCGCAGGACTGGTGCGAAAAGCAGGGCATCAGCAGGAAGCAATACAACACCGTGGTCAACAAGACGCCGCTTTCCTACAAGGCGAACCGCATGATTGGTGGCGTGGCTCCGTCGGTCTATCTTGGCAAACTGCAAAAGCATGAGCAGGTGAAGATTGATGACGACGAGATGGATGCCATTTTGAAGACCCATGCAATTAACCCGGCGTTGCTGCGTCAGGATGATTTTGAAGGGTTTTATGCCAGCCGCAAGCAGTTGTTGCTTGCCCTGATTACTGAAGCGATGGGCAAATCGGCTCAAGCTGTGGAAGGCGAGCAGATGGCCAGCCTGTATGACGAAGACGACGAAGTGGTGCAAGCATGAATCTGCACCAAGAACACCACTTCGAAGCCGCCATTTGCGAACACCTTGCCGCCAACGGCTGGCTGTATGGCGAGGGTGATGCCAACCGCTACGACCGTCAGAATGGTTTGTTTATGCCGGATTTGCTGGCGTGGCTGGAAGAAACCCAACCCGATAGCTGGCAGCGGTTGATCAAAACGCATGGCGCGGATTTGCCAGTTCGTTTGGGTGAACGGGTGCGCAAGAACCTGAACGACCGTGGGGCGCTGGAAGTTTTGCGGCGTGGGGTAGAAATGCTGGGGCTGCGCCAGCCGCTGGATATGGTGCAATTCAAGCCTGCTCTGGGTCTGAATCCGCAGCTTCAGGCACGATATGCGGCGAACAGATTACGCGTGGTGCGGCAGGTGCGGCATTCGGTAAATCGCCTCGGTGAAGAAATTGACCTGGTGCTGTTTGTAAACGGCATTGCCGTTGCCACCGCAGAACTGAAGTCGGACTTCACCCAAAGCGTGGCCGATGCGGTCGACCAATACCGTGAGGACCGCAATCCGTTGCCCAAAGGCGGTATGGCAGAGCCGTTGTTGTCGTTCTCCGGCGGGGCGATGGTGCATTTTGCGGTCAGCCAGTCTGAGGTAATGATGACTACCCGGCTGGCAGGCACGGACACGCGTTTTCTGCCGTTCAACCGGGGCAATCATGGTGCGGCGGGCAACCCGGTCAATCCCCAAGGTTATGCCACGTCGTATTTGTGGGAAGAAGTCTGGGCGGTGGATAGCTGGCTGGAGATTCTGGGCCGCTATCTGATTGCCCGGCACAACGACAAGAAACAACTGGCCAGCGTGATTTTCCCCCGCTATCACCAGCTGGATGCCACGCGCAAACTGATTGCCGATGTATTGGCCAACGGGGCGGGGCAGCGCTATCTGGTGCAGCATTCGGCCGGTTCGGGCAAAACCAATTCTATTGCATGGGCGGCGCACTTTCTGGCGGAACTGCACGACGCAGAACACCACAAGGTGTTCGATAGCGTGCTGGTGGTGTCAGACCGCAATGTGCTGGATGCCCAGTTGCAGGAGGCGATATTCAGTTTTGAGCGCACCACGGGGGTGGTCGAAACCATTACCAATGATAGCGGCAGCAAAAGCGCACAGTTGTCGCAAGCCTTGAAAGACGGCAAGAAAATCATCGTCTGCACCATTCAGACCTTTCCATTTGCACTCAAAGCCGTGCAGGAATTATCCGCAACCGAAGGTAAACGCTTTGCGGTGATTGCGGATGAAGCACATAGCTCGCAAACCGGCGAGGCAGCTGCAAAGCTCAAGCAATTGTTGTCGGTAGAAGAACTGGCCGAGCTGCAAGACGGCGGTGAAGTGGGTGTGGAAGACGTGCTGGCCATTCAGATGGCTGGGCGCGTGGGCGGGGATGCGGGCCTGACCTACGTGGCGTTTACTGCCACGCCCAAGGCCAAAACGCTGGAGTTGTTTGGCCGCAAAGGGCCAGATGGCAAGCCCGAAGCGTTCCATGTGTATTCCATGCGCCAGGCCATTGAAGAAGGCTTCATTCTGGATGTGCTGAAGAACTACACCACCTACCAGCTGGCTTTCAAACTGGCGCACAACGGTGAGGAATATGATGAGCGCCAGGTAGAAAAAAGCGAGGCCATGAAAGGCATCATGCAATGGGTACGGCTGCACCCGTACAACATTGCGCAGAAAGTGAAAGTGGTGATCGAACACTTCCGGGAAAACGTCCAGCCGCTGCTGGATGGCCGTGCCAAGGCCATGATTGTGGTGTCCAGCCGCAAAGAAGCGGTGCGCTGGCAAAAGGCGCTGTCCGTCTATATCCAGCAGCAGAACTACCAACTGGGCCTGCTGGTTGCGTTCTCGGGCGAAGTCGATGACCCGGAGTCTTACCCTGAAGCCGTGACCGAAAGCAGCAAAGACCTGAATCCCGGCCTCAAAGGGCGTGACATCCGCGAGGCATTTGCGGAACAGAACTTTCATCTGCTACTGGTCGCCAACAAATTCCAGACCGGGTTCGACCAGCCTTTGTTGTGCGGTATGTACGTCGACAAAAAGCTGGGTGGCATTCAAGCCGTCCAGACCCTGTCTCGCTTGAACCGGGCATATCCGAACAAAGACACGACCTACATTCTCGACTTTGTAAACGATGCCGGTGAAATTCTCGCCGCCTTCAAAACGTATTATGAAACGGCCGAACTGGAAGCCACGACAGACCCGCATCTGGTCTATGACTTGCGTGCCAAACTAGATTCCGCCGGTTATTACGATGACTTTGAAGTTGACCGCGTTGCTCGTATAGAGACCGACCCCAGAGCTACGCAGGCGCAGTTGGTTGCGGCTATTTCGCCGGTAGCAGACCGCTTGCTCAAGCGTTTCAAAGCTGCCCAGGATGACCGGGCCAACGCAGAAGCTCGCAAGGATGGCAGCGCGGCGCAATCAGCCAAAGACGTCATGGATGCGCTGACGCTGTTCAAAGGTGACATGGGGGCGTTCGTACGTTTATATGCGTTCTTGTCGCAGATTTTTGACTACGGCAATACGGATATCGAAAAGCGCTTCCTGTTTTACAAACGCTTGATTCCGCTGCTGGAGTTTGGGCGCGAACGCGATACGGTCGATTTGTCCAAAGTGCAACTTACACACCATACACTGCGCAACAAAGGCAAGCAGCCGCTGGCCCTGAGCCATGGCGAATCACCCAAGCTACAGCCGATGGATGCAACTGGAAGCGGGGCGGTGCAGGACAAGGAAAAAACCTGGCTGAATGAAATCATCCAGAAGGTGAATGGCTTGTTTGAGGGTGACCTGTCGGACGATGACCAACTGGTTTATGTGAATGGTGTCATCAAGGGCAAGTTGCTGGAAAACGAAACGCTGGTCCAGCAGGCTGCGAACAATAGCAAGGAACAGTTCGCCAATTCACCCGACCTGAGTCTGGCGATTATGCATGCCATCATGGATGCGCTGGAAGCGCATACGAACATGAGCACCCAGGCACTGGACTCTGAGCGTATCCGCGAGGGCTTGAAAGACACATTACTGGGGCCTGCCCAATTGTATGAGGCATTGCGGATGAAGTCTGGGCGGCAGTCTCGACTTTAGAATGCGTTGTGTTTGTGGCGACCAATTACTCTTTACCGTCGAACAATTGCGATTGAATAACTTTTTTGGGGGTTCATTAGCTTATTGCGCAAGGCAAATTTCCCCCAAATAACTTGGAAAAGTGGAGTCCGGTTGGGAATAGCCATGTTATAGATAGAGCGACCACAAAGTAACCACGGTGAAGACCAATAAAGTTAAGCCGACAAAGGGCTTTCTTGGGGTCACGCTATGAATCAGCCTGGCAAGAATTACTGGCAGCAAGACGATAGATGCTGAGACAAAGGCGAGTGGTACAGCAATCAACCAAGTGAGGAGGTAATATACGCCAAAAAAGAAGGCAAAGATCAGAGATGTTGCACAGCCAATAACTATCGGATTGGCTAGGTGTGGAACTTCCCAAGAAAAGGGGAGGGGAAATCGATAAAAGACTTCTGCGAAGATTTGAGTAAATGGCGTATGAAGCAAGAGGTCCAGAGCTCCAGCTAAAAGAGGGCCACAAATCATCAATAAAGCCTGTCCGCCGAATTCTCGAGCGGTCTTTTTATGGTTAAGGCTCCACCTTATTGAGTACCAGCCCAAGATGCTGCCGATGCCAATCAGTGACAGAAAAGCCAAATTCTTTTGGTTTAGACCCACAAATTTACAGAGAACAATGGCTAGAAGAAACGAAAATATAGCAATGAACCCATAAATTCTGCTTAATGAAAAAAGACTATCTATTATTTTTGCATCTTTTAGTTTTTCGTTGAAATTTCCGTAACCGTCCTCGATATGGTTAACTAGAGCATCAATTTTTTGATTTTGCCGAGCCATATCTCCGGCCCAGTAGAAACCGATAATTATCTGGATAATGGTAAATAGTGGTTTAAGCATGTTTGCGAGTGTAGGGGGTGGTTGCAATCTGGGTGCTAAGTTGCTGTTACAGCAAGTTCATGCAAACTAATGTCACTCGAACCATTGAGCATATCACCAGCGAGTTCACGTTTTTTGCTCAATAGCTGATCGAGCGTCGCTTCAAAAGTCTGGAAATCTTTGGCAGTTACAGTTGGGTAATAAACGTGGACGTCTTTTGTCTGACCTATTCGATATGCTCGGTCTGTCGCCTGATCTTCTTTTGCGGGATTCCAGGTGCGAGTAAAGTGAACGACGTGGTTAGCTGCTTGTACATTAACGCCGAAACCCACCGCTGTGGTCGACAAAATAATGACCCCAAATCCCGGCTGTTGCTGGAATTTGTCGATTAACCCTTGCCGGCTCTCTCCCCGTTCACTGCTGGCGTTTGTATCGCCGTTGATAATGATGGGTGAGAAGCCGAATTTGGCTAGGACAGCAAGTTGTACCGCTCGCTGAATGTCGCGCAATTCAGTGAAGACGATGACCTTCTCGTTCTTTTTCTGAATGAGCTCAAGAGATTCCATCAGCCATCGCATCTTGGGAGATACATCGAGCAGTGCTCCTTCCGGGCGCACGCTATGCGGATGTGCGCAGACCATTTTCAAGGTGTGCAACAAGCCCAAAATGGCGACATTCTGCTCGCTTGCCTTGGCAAACATGACCTTTTTCTGCTGGTACGCAGCGATGGCTGATTTGTATAAGCGCTCCTGGAATGTTGCCATGTTCAGCGAGCGACATGTGCCATCTTCCAGCTTGGCCGGAAGATCCTTGGCGACATCGGCCTTGGTGCGGCGAAGTAATTGCGGCTCGACCAGAGCTCTTAACCGTTGTAGCGCAATCTTATCTTGCTCGGTTTCACTTTCAATTGGTCTTCGGTAGGTTCTGCCAAATTCATTTAGCGACCCCAAAAGGCCAGGCTGAATGAAGTCAAACAAACACCACAGGTCGGTCAGTGAGTTCTCTACAGGCGTTCCGGTGCATGCGACGCGAAAACGGGCCGGTATCGCTTTTGCGGCTTGGGTTACCAAGGCTGCTGGATTTTTGATTTTCTGTGCTTCGTCGCAGACAACGATCGCCCAATGTTGCCGAGCCACTGAAAACACCTGGTCTCTCAGTGTTTCGTAGGTAGTGAGCACAATTCGTGCATTCCCGCGCCAACCCGGTCTTAGCAAATTCAGGATGCCTTGCATTCGAAGGTCGTTAGGGATTTCATGCTTTTTGAATTTTGCGTCGGTTAGGGTGCTGCCATATAACTTCAGCGTGACCAATGTATCGGCATAGAAGAAATTGCGTAGCTCCCGTTCCCAATTATCCAAAAGAGATACCGGCGCAACGATCAATACGGGGTCACCCTCTGGGTACTGTTCGATATAGTGGATGATGAATGTCAGGAGTTGGAGTGTCTTTCCCAGCCCCATGTCATCGCCCAATAAACAGCCAGTTGCATGGGTTGGAGCACTCTCGAACAAATGCTGCAACCAAGCCACGCCTTTACGTTGATGCTCCCTGAGCAGCACGGATTCCTTCAAGGCTTCGGGCACCGCAGGTTGGGCCGCATGGCCCAGGAGTAATGCCTCTTCCCGACTCGCGGCATAGCCCGTCTCGTTGATGTTATGCTCAATGAGCAACACCGCCTTTTCGGGAGGAGGCTCGCCACCAGCACCGGCTTCCGATTCAGACTTCTTGAATTTCTTCGCCCACTCATCTCGCAGCTCAATAGCTGTCTTCACTCCCATCGGCAATTCGATACCGGGCAGCACAACATCCTCTTTTTGCTGACTGATGGCTTCTTCTATACGCTCACTAAAGATCTCGAAGTGTTCGTGCTCTGATGAGTCCCACTTTGCTAGCAAATCTCCATCCATCCCGAGATGGTTAAGCAATTCCGGAGAAAGCCATTCTTCGCTTTTGCCTTTGGCAAGAAAGGGCGAGCTCACATCTTCTGCTACACCGATACCTTTTACCCGCTCGCCGTATTTTTCGAGATCCAGTACATCTGTGAATTCAACGCCGGCAGCCTCCTGCTGCCATCGCTCCAGCAGCGACTCAAGACCGCGCAACGCTTGCAGATCGAAGTCGCCGAGCTCTAGTTCATAACCTTCCCAGAAGCCGCAAGGCCGCTCTGCTGCGAGCTTTACCCTCAACTCTGCGACGAACGGTGCAAAATGGCTCGGCTGTTTGAAATCAATGATTGAGTCAGGCAGAGGCTCTACGGTGCGTGGGCTAAGAGTGAGCCTTACGTAATCAATTTTTCGGAGGGGGCTGAGCTCTACATCAATAGAGAACCGGTGGAAATGAATACCGGCATCGGCGAGACTTTTTTCGTACTGTGCGGGGTCTAGTACCTTGACCGCGTCGTCGCCGAGGAGTGCGTAGGGGTTTTTGATAACGGCGAGGGCGTCATCACCGCTTACGCGACGCCCTGGCATTCTCTTGATTGTTTCCAGCACGGTTTTTACTTCAGGGCTAACCAAAATGTGGGTTAGTGATCCATCCTCGTTGCTAATGTGATAGCGATCCTGGACCTGCTGATAACGGTCAAACTGGTCTAACCATCCGGATGGTTGGTCTTCAAATTCAGGCGCAATCTCGATCACTGCATTGCTTTGAAGTTCAGACTTACGAAGATCGAGCTGCAAACTATCCGGACGAAGCACGATGGTGTCCATGAGAAACCCATCCATACCCGCATGCGCTTTCTTTGCTAGCTTGCGAATTTCGGCCCAACCAATTTGATTGGTCATTTCGCCCGGCGTTTCCGACTGCCGCCGTGAGAATGCTTGAATAGCCTGCAATAGCACCCAGTTCACTGCAGAAAGCAGTTCTGTCTTCCCCTGAACATTTGTTACGGCTCCGACCCGAGCCAATTCGGTGATCGTTTTACCATCAGGTTGGCGCCAACCCTTGATAGTGATTTTAAAATCAAGATCCGCAAGCCCACCCCGGCTAGCAAGTAATGGTGTCACAGTAGAAACAGGCGGCAAACCAAGAAGTGGCAAACTCGTCCGGTGCTCCTCGTTCGCCAGAAGTTCGTATAAGTGATGCCATGGCAATACCCATTGTTCGATGGCCGGACTTAGGTACCCCTCTTCATCCAGCTGTCCCAGATAGGAAACAGTCAGTTGGTCATCTAGTGGCAGCGCCGCTAGTTTGGCCGCGGGGAGCATGGGGAAAAGCAATCCGGATTCATCAAACGTCGGTTTGACTGTATTTCCCTTTCGATCTGCAGGCATGTCATCTGAGACACTCTTGGAAAACAGCTTTTTGAACATATCAATTTATCCAAAAACCGCGACTTGGAACGAAGCGAAATCCCAAGCGACGAAGTTGTTTTGCGAGCTCTGTCGTCTCGTCGAACGTTATAACCCAGAATGCGCCACCTGACTCTCTATAGTCTTGGGTCTTGATCTGCTCAGGCTGGCATTCAATCATGAACAGCGCGGCCTCAATTGCTTTCGCGATCAGTTTTTGCTTTTCATTCGTTGGTATAGAGCTTTTGGGCGCCTCCTTTGTGCTCGCTACAACGGGCTTGATGCGTGCAGTTGGGCTGGCTGCGATGGTCGCTGCATTTTTCGGTGTCCACTTTGACCATACCGAAGGCGAAATAGGCGCAGGGGAGGTAACGGCTCCATTTGGAGCGATACCCAAGCGGGAAAGAACTACATCTGCCTTTTGCTGCCAATTGGACATATGTAGCAAGCGATCGGTAGCTGCTAGTTGGTCCTTTAACTCATCGAGGCGGAAATGGCGCGAATCAGGATTAAATGGAACCCCGGATAGCGGGTAAACGTAACAAGCATTGCCTGTTCCTGAGAACTCCACAAAGTAACAACCTGCAATCTGCATGATGAATGCGTTATTTTCTCTCGGGCCGCTAGTTAGCTGGCTGGATCGCAACTTGTTTTTTTCTCTGAACTCAACAAAATCGGGAGAGCGGTCGGATGCAGCATCTTGGCCCATCACGATTTTTGTAAAATTCATTTGGTCTACATAGCGCAGCCAGAAATCCAGCCTCGCTTGGTCAACGCCACTTTCGCCCTGTAGAAGCTTGAAGAAGTGCTCAAGGTCGTCCTTCGCAAACCAACGCAGAACCATTTTGCACACGTCATCGTCAACGTGGACAGTCCACCGGTTTTTTGTGGATTTAATCTGCGGGCTTCCCCAAGCCTCAATGGATTTTTCTTTGAGGTCGGGGTGGGCGATATCCCGCTTGGCAGAATGTGCGTAGCGGCTGAGTATCGCGGCCAAAATGTCATCGCTGAATCGCTTATGTTGCGTCATTAACGCAACGATTTGATCGATCCGTTGCTCGAAGAAGTTGTCATCTATCTCAAATAACCTGGATAGTTGGCGATGTATAACGCGTTGCCAGAGCCAGCTATTTTCAGGCACAGGCAGGTAGTCTTGCGGTGCCGCTCCTTCTTGGAGTGGCTGATCGAAGGTGATATCTGCTAGCTGATAACCCGGGTTATCGCCAAATAGGTCGAGATGCTGAGAGATGACCGCTAGCCACCGATGCTCACGCTTTTGCTGATGCCGCAGGCCGAGAAATCCACGGCTCAGTTGCTGTCTGAGCTGCTGCCAGCAGGGATTGTTTTCTGGAGAGTCTCCAGGGTAAGCAAAGTAGCTGTATGTCAGGCCGAACCATGCATTGCGTGTGAGCGTGGAGTTCTGTATTTGAGCCTCAACGTACTGATCCACTTTGTGAAAGACGTGGGGATCTTCGAGAACGCTAGGTTGATCGTCGAAACTTTCACTTATGCCCCAACTAATGAGCTTCCAGTCTCGTCTTGTGAGCTCAGAAGAGCCGGCGCGTAGTCGGCGGATTGCGTCACGGCGTAATTCCGCAGCTGGCTGGCGTTCTTTGCCCTGATCAAACTGAGTTGCCAGTCTATTGGCGGTCGCGGCCAAGCGAACAAATGCGCCGCTGTTCGATCTATTGTCGACGGCATGCGTGAAGAAATTTGTAGCTTGGGACATTCGCTGCGAAAGGAGCTCTAGCGCTGAGGTCATGGAGTTATATTCAACTGGCAAACTTCTGGCTTGGTTATGTGAAATTCAGGCAGGCTCTTGTTTGCCTCGCTGCGCTCCTTTAATCCGTAGAACTGCATCCTGAGTTCTACTCGGCGGCTCGCCTCTTTGCTCTCTTTGGCGTTGTTGAACGAAACTCCGCCCGCAAGGAACAACTGCCTGACGTCTTCTCGTTGCGCGTCGGAAAGGGCACCCTCCTTGGCAAATCGCGAGTCGAGCAGTGAGCACATAACCCACTCTGAGCGCTCCAAGCTTAGGTGAAGGTTATATAGATACGAGCCATCGGTATCGGTAAAGCCTTCAATAACCACCTGTTTAAACCACTTTTTCCCTTCCTCGCTCGCCGCTGCGTCCAGCACTAAAGGAACTACTGCTTGAAGCGCGAGTTTGCCTTGGTCTGCCAGACGATAATCGTTGTGACCGAAACGACCGGCCTCACCAAAATTAATGCGATTGTCTTTGCAATCGACGACGATTGATTGGTTTAGCCCTTTCGCTTTGACTACCAGTTGTTGGCACAACTTTGCGATGTCGCGGGTGCGATCCTTTTCGCCTTGGGTTTCCATAGCGATGCGTTGGGTCACAGTAATCAATGAGGCAACCATGACCACCAGGAATAAAATCATGAGGGCAGTCATTAAGTCCGCATAGGAGATCCAGAAGGGTTTTTCCCCTTCTTCCTTATTACGTTGAGCCGGCGCCGCGCGCATTCCGAACATACTTCAATGCCCTCAGTGTTGGCGCGTTCTAGACGTCTTTTGGACTGTCTCAGCAAGGTCCTCGATATTTTCGGTGAGAACGTCCACCCCACCGGCAAGTGCTTTCACAGCTTTGTCCAGCTCAGCATCCAGACTACCCAGAGATTTGCTCAGGCTACGTTCGACCCCAGCTCCAAATTCATCGAAGCCTTTACCCAGTACGTCCGTAACTCGGTCGACGTAACTACTGGCCTCTTGATTTAGCTCATGCATGCGGTCATTTACCGTTTTCAGATCCTGGGTAATTTGCCCTCGCATGCCAGCTTCTGCTTGTGCATTAGCGATGACGCCTTCCAACGCAGACAGCGTCCCCTGGATGGCATCACGATTCGCCCGATAATCAGCCAATACCGTACTCAGCTCTCTGGAAGCACCATTGAGTTCGTTGCTCACGCCTTGTACTTGTTGCACGAGCTGTGAGGATGCGAGAGTGGTCTGAGACACACGGTCTCCGGCCGCTTCTATGCGTTCTGCCGCCAGACGCATCTTGTCCGCGCCGGCTTGCATTCCGTTCAGGCTGCGCTCGGTATGTTCCATTAGTCGCTGGATGGTTTGATCCGTCGCGGTGCGTTCTGTGGTCAAGGTTTCGAGCAGGGACTTCACTTGCTCGTTCAGGCCCGTAACAAGTGATCGGGTACCCTCGTGAAGGTGGTCTTGAGCGCTTTTCGCAGCCGAATCCATTTGCATTCGGTTGTTTTCGAAGGTGGACAACATACCCTGCATATTCTGGCCAAGCTGCTCAACTGTTGCGGAAATGCGTGACATAGTGTCTTGCTGACCTTGGCCGACACTGTCACGGATACCATCAATAAACGATTGCATTTGATCGGACATGGCGCGTTGCCTCGACTCGCTCTCTGTGAAGAGCTTCTCGAGTTGTTCGGCCATCTTTTGCCCTGCGGATTCACCATGCTCCCCTACAGACGACACGGCTTTTTGCAAGCTGGTTACCATTTCGTTCATCGCCGCCTGCATAAGGCTTTGACCACTCTGCATATCTTGCAGGGTTCGGGATAATTGCTCGTGCACGGCGGTACTTGAAGACTCGCTTGCAGACCGCATGTCCTCGACTAGTGCAGCAAATCCCGTTTGCATTTGCTGCATCGAGGTAACTGATTGCCCAAGCATTTCGTGCAAGCCACTGAATTGCTGACCAAATGTGCCCTTGAGCTCTGCCATGAATGCAACCAAAACGTCTTGAAGCAGGTTTTGGACTTTCCCGCTTTGATCTCCACTAGCCGATTGCACCGAGTCTGCGATCTTATTCAGTGGATCGCGAAAACTATCTTCAATTGAGCTGCTGATTTGGGATGCGATATCTCGGCCCGTCTCTTTGTAGCTACCTGACAGTGTCTCCCCAAGCCTGATGTTTTCTCTTACCTGCGTTTCAACCAGGTTTTGCAGCATCTCGCGCAGATCTGTAACAAGGCTGTCCTTGAGTTGTCTGGTTTGCTTGGAGTTTTCCTCGCTTGCATTGACCAGAGCTGCCAGGTATTCCTCTCCCACGCCTGCATCAAAAAGCCGATCTATGGCCTCGTTCAGTTTTTCCAGTTCGGCGTAGCAATTGCGCAAATGTTTTTTCTCGGAATTTGTGACATACATCGCAATGAGAATAGCCAAAGCGGACGCAATGAATGCATCGCGAACTCCGTTTAATAGCAGGCCGACGCTGTCGTTAATTCGAGCTGGGTCCGAAGGGTCGAAGTAAAACAGACCAACTAATAAGCCAGCGAATGTGCCAATAATCCCGATGCCGGTTAACACCCCAGGTAGGTGCTTGAAATACTCCGTACGGAGCGGAGTATCGATCAGTGATTGAGAGCTAAAGAAATAAGCGGCAGGTACTGTCGAACGGGATCGAACAACTCGAACTTCGCCTTCATGAAGCTCATGCTGGTCGTGGAGCGTTTCTTGATACTCCTGCCAGACATGCCGAAATCCAGTTTCCTGAAAAATCTGGTCTAGCATCGCGCGCCGTTTGCTGACTTCAATATCTTTGACAGAGTCAATTTTTCCCGTGGTTTGCTTGATCGCGCGCGCGAGACGGCCAGCTGGGATCCTGTAGTGCTTCAGATATTTGACAAAAAACCATACCAAAAAAATGGCCACTACGATTGGGGCAGCCATTTGAATTACATGTGGAGATATTTGATCGAACATGCTGAATCCGGGGATTGGCATCGCACAATTTGAAGAAACTTAACTGTTTCCGTATCCCGTTTTCACGGACCAGGTTTCATGTGCAGTGCATATTTTGTGTGTCGGCGACTCGGGTTTGTTTTTTCTTACGGTGTACGTGTACGAAACTATGACAAATGCGTGCTTCGGGCCTGTGGGCGGTAATTTTGCCAGCGGGATTGCTGAAGCTGCTATACGGGGATTGTAAGCAATTTCGATTGGTACGGAAATTCGAATCGATGTGTATCTGTGAAATGTCGACGGTATACAACAGAGGACATGTTGAGGAGCCAGTAGAAGGGATGAGGCACGGTAGGCGAGCTCACTCCGCCGGGAGAACTGCGTCCCACAGCAAATTACATTGCCTCCAAGCAAATGGCCGGTGTCTACTTCAATTTCGGTTGAAGTTATGAGTGATTTGACGGCCTCTCAGGAGGTGAAATATTCCGGCTTCGGAACTGGTGGGTTCGATTCCCAATTGGTCAGCAAGAGAGATTGGGGGTGACTTTGGGGGTAACTTTCTCTCGATTTTTATAAATAAAACCAAGTATTGTTGCGGGATTCCGACATGTTTCGATTCCGACCTCGGCACCAACAGGAAATCAAAGAACTTAGGCTACTTCGGTGGCCTTTTTCTTTTTCTGGCCTTCTGAACGCAGTGTCAGATTTGTGACGCGCCCGGCGGCGTGAGCCGGATGACCGACCGAAAGATGCGCATACCGCATGGGCATTTGCAGGGTTTTCCACCCTCCCAGATCCTTCAACGTGTGGATATCCGTGTCGTTTTGGGCATGCCATGACGCCCATGTGTGGCGCAGGTCATGCCAGCGGAAATTCTGGATACGCGCATGCTCCATTTCCGCATGCCAGGCGTGATGCACAACGGTGGGCCAGTCATGCATCGGCCGCCCTTGTGCATCTGTGAAGACATGCCACTGATGTTGTGCGACCCACCGCCTGAAGTATCTAAAAGTCCTGATTTCTCCCACAAGCTGCAAATCCTCCGCTGAAAAGCTTTGGCGGGATGTCTATTCTCGCGTTTTGTGTGGGGACGCCCCAAAGCTCAGGCTTATCCGATAGGGCACCAGCCCCTCGCTTCGATAGTTTTCGCTTTCTGTCAGCTAGAGGTGCAATAAGTTATGGGAGTCATCAAGAGCCTGCTGAGATGGGGGGTTACCCAGCGCGCCAAACTTGGCGCTTTGGTGAGCGGCAACTTTGATGCGGCCCGGAGAATTGAGCCGGGTGTTGCCGACGCTATTGGCATTGCGCACCCCCATTCCGTTGCAAGGTGCGGATGATGATTTCAGCGCGGCGGTGAGTGCGCGGCAACAAGCGTTGCTGGATTTTTACGCGGCGGGTCTGGCGGCCTATGCCGGCGATCAGGATGCCTGGCAAGAAGCGCTGGCCCGTGCCCTGCGGATGGAACCAGAAAACCCGTATTTTCGGAGTTTCTAACCTCATCATTGGTGGGCTTCGGGGGCGACAAACCGTTGCGCTCGTTGGCGGTAACAAATTAAAAGCGGGATTTCTTGCGCTGGAAAATAACCTGTCCTAACTTGCAACAGGCATGCGTATTTTGTATGCATCTGTTTGTTTTTTGTAAGTGTAGTCGCGACATGGCAACCGGTTTTGCGACATGCCCAAAACGGTTCCAGCCTGCGATACAAACCATCCCGTTTTTGTAGCCATCACGGGATGCCACTGCTACTGCCAGCGGCGCGCGGTAGAAATGTCACCTATTCCAAAGACCGCATATACGTAGTCCAGAAAAACAATACGTTTCATCGCGCCACTCAACCCTCGAAAGACAGACCCGCACCAGACCAGGGCCGAGGGATGTTGTCATTGGCACTGCGGACTGTGCCACGCACTCTCAAAAAATGCTTCAGCAATGGGCAGCGCGCTGCCTACAACACTCGGAGAGTAAGTCATGAGCAAAACAGCAAGCGCGTTACTGCGCTATTTGGGGAGCCTGATACTTGCGCTGGTAGCGTTATCGGGTTGGAGCACAGCGGCCAACGCAGACGATAGTACGTCGGGTGGGCGCAAACCCAATATCGTGGTGATTTTTGGCGACGATATCGGGATGTGGAACGTCGGCGCCTATACCCACGGCATGATGGGCCACACCCCCAATATTGATTCCATTGCCAAAAACGGCATGATCTTCACCGATCATTATGGTCAACCCAGTTGTACGGCGGGCCGCGCTGCCTTCATTCTGGGTCAGTTGCCCGTCCGTACCGGTATGACCACCATTGGTATCCCGGGCTCAACCCGTGGCGTGCAAAAAAGCGACCCGACGCTGGCTGAAGTCCTGAAAACGCAAGGCTACGCCACGGCGCAATTCGGCAAGAACCATCTGGGGGATCGCAATGAATTTCTGCCGACGGTGCACGGCTTTGATGAGTGGTTCGGCAACCTCTACCACCTGAATGCTGAAGAAGAACCGGAAGAACTGGATTACCCGGGCCAGAAAAATCCGAAGTACAAAGACAAATATGGTCCGCGTGGCGTGCTGCATACCTGGGCGACCACTACTGATGACGCCACGGTTGATCCGAAATTTGGCAAGGTGGGCAAGCAAAAGATTGAAGACACCGGCCCGCTGACCCGCAAGCGCATGGAAACCATCGATCAGGAAGTGACTGACGAAGCGCTCAAGTACATGGATCGGGTAGGCAAGGGCGATAAGCCGTTCTTCATGTGGTACAACTCCACGGCGATCCACATTTGGTCCCACCCCAACCAGAAGTACCTGCAGATGGCCGTGGATGAAGGCCGGGCCGAGCAGGACGTCGTGCGTGCCCGTATGCTGGAGCACGACGAGCTGGTCGGCAAGATCCTGCAAAAGATCAAGGATCTGGGGATTGCAGATAACACGATCGTGGTTTACTCCACCGACAATGGCAACGAGTTCTTGTTCTTTCCGGATGGTGGATATGCGCCGTTCCGTGGCGAGAAGGGCACCACCTGGGAAGGTGGTCTGCGCGTACCGGCCATGATCAGCTGGCCGGGGCATATTCCGGCCGGACGTGAAGGCAATGGCGTCCAGAGTCACGAAGATCTGTACGTGACGCTGGCGGCAGCGGCCGGTTTGCCCAATCTGAAGGATGATCTGCTCAAGGGTTACAAGATGAACGGCACCAGCTACAAGGTGCATCTGGATGGGTACAACAATCTGGATTACTGGACGGGCAAAACCGAAAAATCAGCCCGGCGTGAAATCTTCTATTACGACGAAACCGACCTGATGGCGATCCGCGTGGACGCCTGGAAAATGGATATCGGCGTCAAGCACCATGGCAGCTGGTTTGACGAAAAATCCTATCCAAGCGTGCCTTACATTACGAATTTGCTGATGGATCCGATGGAAAAAGTCACGCCAGATTCCGAAGAGTATCAATATGAAGGGCGCAAGTTCCTGGCAGAAAAACTCTGGGGACCGACTGCGGCGACGCCATTTTTGGCGGCGCATCTGAAGAGTTTGCAGGACTACCCGCCTAGCCAGGGCGCAGATACGCTCAGCATGAAAAAAGCGATTGAGGGTGCAATGAAGAAGATGGATCAGCCGAACGCCAGTAGTAACTAAGCAGGCTTCGAGTCGATGGCGTGAGTACCGGAAAAGCAACCCTGATTCAGGGTTGCTTTTCCTTTTTGCGGGTCTGGTCAGGCCGACGCGGGCTCTTTGAAGGACTCATAGAGCCGGCCTCAGGCTTGCTCAAGCCGTCTGTAGCTGCTGGACAGTAAACGCGCAGGGAGGGAGTCAGGCGAAGCTGAGTGCCACGCGTATGTTGCCGGGTGTCACCCTGGCGTACAGGCAAGTCTGGTGTGCGGCATCAATGATCGCTTGCGCCACATTGCGTTCCAGTTCTGGCAGGCTGATTTTCAGGCGAGCGCCCAGAAAATAGCCCTCTGCTGCATCTTGCAGATCGATCTCGGTGTTGATGGCGAAGGCGGGGGGCAGCGAAACGTTCATCTTGCGGGCGGCCAGTTGCATCGCGCCTTCAAAGCAGGCCGACCAACCGGCGGCAAAGAGCTGTTCCGGGCTGGTGTCGGTCTCCCCTGCTGCGGGTGGTGCGAGCAGGTCTTTCAAGCGTCCGTCGACGCTGCGCGCTGTTCCGTTGTGGCCACCGATCGTCTGGACCTTTGCCGTGTAAATCACTTTGTGCTGTTCCATAGCCGATTCCTCGATGCAGTGGCAGGTTGTTGTTCATCGTGGCGGACTGGCCAAGGCTCAGCCCGCGTCACCTGATGCAATCCTGAGGCTGTACCGGTTGGCTCGCACGTTATGTGTTGTGATCAAGTGTTAGTTCGGTGCCATTCTCGTCAAGTTGCTGCAGCAAAGCGCTCGCCGCGATGAGGTCTGCCGTCTCAAAACCCGCTTCAAAACGAGCGAGCGTGGCCGCCAGCAGATCGCGCGCTTCCTGGCGCCTGGTTGATGCCCACATCCGGGCGAGGTCCGTCGCGGCACGCAGCGTCCAGGAGAGGGCGCCCTGGCGTTGGCTCAGCGCTAACGATTCAACAAGGCATGCCTGGGCCTGTGCGGCGTCATCCCGCTCGGCGTGGCGCAATGCTCTGGCCTTGACCCGCAGCAGTTCTGGCAGAAAATAGAGGTCTCCGTTCGCTTTAACTTCTGCAATGGTGTGGTCGACGAGTTCGAGCGCTTCTCCGATCTTGCCCGCAGCCCCCAAGCCCTCGGCCAAGGCCAGACAGAACCCGGTTGTCAGCAACTCATAACGCGATTCATGCAGTTCAGCCAGACAATTGCGGATGGCCTCGATGCCTTGCTCAAGATGCACACCCTTGCGGATGGCAAGCTCGCCTTTCACACCCCGGCCGACTGCGAGATAAGGCCCAAGGGAGTGGGCTTGTGCGCAGGCAATGAAGCGATCAATGTCAGCCTCGGCGCGCGCGAGATCACCCACCCACACATACACTGAGACGGCCCAGATCAGCGCGATGCACAGCGTGACCGGATGATCCAGTTTGCTGGCGTCCTCTACGGTACGCTGCGCCGTTTGCAGCGCGAGATTTGCATGGCCTCGCAGCCAAAGCGTTCGTGCCAGTGCAATGCTGGCGCGGTTGCGGTGGTCAAAGCCGATGTAGATCGTGCTCAAGCGCTTGGGCTGCGCGGGTGCGGCGAGGGCCGCCTCCAACAGCGCACGCGCTTTGATCTGGTCGCCGACCAGATGATGGCACAGCCCCATGATGGCATTTGCGGTCGCGATCGTTGCCGGATCGGCACTATGGGTCGCGACGGTCATGCTGCGCTCCGCTTCGCAGAGCGAGGCTTTGAAGTTGCCAACGCGCTCGTCAAAAATCTGGAGTGCGCCCAGCAACTGAACCTGGCTGGGCGCATCGCCAAGTGCTTGTGCAAGTTCCAGGCTCTTTGCGAGCGCCACGCGGACATCATCCGTGTTGCCACGGGTGAACATCAGCGAAAGGCCAAGCGCGGCGAATAACTGCATTTCGGCGCGCATGCCGTGCCGCGCTGAGTCCAGAACGGCGAGTGCACGTTCGGCCCAGCGGCGGCACTCGATCAGAAGCGATGTCGCCAGCAGTACCGGGGTGGCTGTCGCCGCCAGGGCGACGGCGAGATCGACATCCCCTTGCGGCCCGAAACTCCATTCCAGGGCCGCGCGAACATTGGCAATGTCGGCAGAGGCGCGGGTGCCATTGGCTGCGGGCGAGACGGGGAGATCTTCCAGATGCCGAAGAACATAAGCCGCATGGCGTCGCGCCAGACCTTCGATCTGTTGATCGGATTTGGACAAGAGATAGTCACGCGTGCTTTCCAGCAGCCGGTACTGGATGAGCGAGCCGGTCAGATGCACCGCCAGCAGCGATTTCTCGGCCAGGCAGGCCAGGGTATCAACCACGTCTTCTTCAGACAGCGAGCCAGCAGGCACAACCTGTCGTGCGGCGGCCAGGGTGAAGTCTCCAACAAAGACCGGTAGCTGGCAGAGCACCAGTTTTTCCTGGTCATCCAGCAAGTCGTAGCTCCAGTCGAGCGTCGCACGCAGCGTCTGGTGACGAGGCAACGCATCGCGCTGACCTCGCCAGGCCAGCATCAAGCGCTCGTTCAGGAGATCGGCAGTCTGCCGTAGTCCATAGCTTGCAACCCGACGCGCGGCCAGCTCAATGGCCAACGCCAAACCATCGAGCTTGCGGCAGATGTCTGCGACAACCGGGGCGTCCGTATCGCTGACATCCAGCGTCGCCCCACTGGCACCGGCCCGTTCCACGAACAGCCGTGTGGCGGGGTAGGACAGAATGGTTTCGGCGGTGAGGTCAGGCGCTTCAGGCGGTGTCGCCAGCGGCTCAAGCCTGAAGATCTGCTCGCCTTGTACATTCAAAGGTTCACGGCTCGTGGCCAGGATTTGCACATCGACCGTGGCCTGCGCGATGCCACTGGCCAGCCCGGCCGCGGCATCGATCACGTGCTCGCAGTTGTCCAGGATGAGTAGCAAGCGCTTGTCCCGCAGCCAGGCCAGCAGGCTGGGCAGCGGGTCGGCAGAACGAACGGAAAGATGCAGCGCTGCGGCGACGGCTGTGGGAACGAGCGCTGGATCGCTCAGTGCGGCGAAATCGACGAAGGCAATCGCGCTTCCCAGACGCGCGCGACTGTCGTGCCCCACTTTGATTGCAACACTGGTCTTGCCGACTCCGCCGGCGCCCACGATGGTGAGAAACCGGCTGGCAGCAAGGCGCTGGGAGATCGCGGCGATGTCCTGGCTTCGTCCGTACAGCGCTGTCATTTGTCCCGGCAAGCTCTCATCCAGCCTGTGTGCCGCAATGCGCTCATCGGGCGCCAACGGGTTGCCCTGCGGCGACAAATCGGCGACGAAGCTATAGCCGCGCCCCATGACGTTAGAGATATACCGGGCACCGTCGACCCCGTCACCCAGCGCTTTACGAAGGAGTGCGATCTGAAACCGCAAGCTCCCTTCGGTCACGACGACGCCGGGCCATGCGGCCGCAATGAGTTCTTCCTTTTCGACCACTGAACCTGCTCTTGCCGAGAGAACCAGCAGCACATCCAGCGCCCGGCCGCCCAATGGCACGGCAGCACCGTCTCGTGTCAGTAGCCGCTCGGCAGGGAACAACTTGAACGGGCCAAAGGAGAGGCACGCAGTTCCGTCATGAGGGGGAATCCAGCGCATGTGCGATCTAGCCATGAAGGTTCAATGAGTTGTCCGGTGAGGTTCTACGTGCGTATGTTTTTCAAGCCGCTTGCTGGATATGAGCGCGTTCAGCTGGCTGGATGAGTAGCCGGTTAGCGAAGAAACAGATCGTTGCCAGAATCAGATAGACCACCAAGAGCGCGGGTGCGCTGTGTACCGACAGCAGGCTCAGCAGGAAAGAGGTGACGCTGGTGATCAGGATATTGATCAGGAACATCAGCGCGGTGGCGGTGCCGGCAATGTGCCGGAACAACGACAAGCCGCGGCCCATCGACATCGGGAACAACATCCCCTGGCCGAAAAACATCAACGCGCTGATACCGCACAACAGCGGCAGGCTTTGTGGCCACAGCAGAGAGAGCCCAAGCCCCACGAGGACAACTGCAAGCAAGAGGCTGGTCATGACTTGCTGTACCCGCGCAACCGCAAAACGCTTGACCATATAGCGGCAAACAAAGGTGGCCAGCATGAACACGCAGCCCAGACCGAAGGCAATGTGCCCAAACATGATCGGGGAGTAGTGCCAGGCGCTCTGGATAATGAACGGACCGACGGTATTGAAGGCGATACTCATCGAATAAATAGCCCCCATCAGCACGACCATCCCCATAAACTGGCGATGGCGGATCACCTCTGCCAGGTTGCGACGGATAGTGGGCAAGGCCAGCGGGTGGCGGCGGAAATGGGTTTCCGGCACCAGAAAGAGCACCAGGAGCCACATCAGCGTCATTGAGACTGCAAAGAATACAAAGCACGCCTGCCAGCCCGCATATACCTGCAGATAACCGCCCAGCACCGGTCCGATAATGGGACCAAGGCCGAACATGCTGCCGGATAACACGCCGATCTTCACCAGTTCATGGGATTCCAGCACATCGGGGAAGATGGAACGCGCCACCACAGAAATAGTGCCCACCATCAGACCCTGAATCAAACGGGTAGCCAGCAACACGGACAGGGAAGGCAGCCACAATGGCAACAGGCTGATCAGTACAAACCCGGCCATGCCGCCCAACAGCAATGCGCGACGGCCCCAGGCATCAGTCAAAAAGCCGGAAAAGAAGTTACCGAAGGCATAACCCAACAAATACAGGCTGATCAGGTTTTTGACGGCGCTGTCTGACTCACCCAGGGCCGTGGCCATGGCGGGTAACGATGGTGCGATCAGGTCTACCGCCATGCCAAACAACGGCATCAGCAACAACAAGACGGCGAGCAAGCGTTTCTGCTGTCCGGGCGCCAGTGAGAGTGGGCTGTGGGTCATTTATTGGTCCTCATCGGGCTGCAGATTGGTTTGCATCTTGTCCAGCATGGTGTGCATCAGCGCGAGTTCGTCGTCGCTGAAGCCGTGAAACAACTGCTGCTCTACGCCATTCATGGCTGCGAGCAAGGCGGGCATGCGTTCGTTACGGCAGCGCTCAGTCATCTCGACGAACATGCAGCGACGATTTTCCTGCCATGGCCGGCGAGTCAGGTAGCCGTCTTTTTCCAGTGCATCCAGCGTCCGGGCCAGTTGTGCCGGGTCCATATCCAGCCGGCCCAACAGGCTTTTCTGCGTGCCGTCGCCGTGTACATGCAGCATCAATAGCACCTGGCACTGCGGGCGCGTGATACCGGCACTTTGCAGGTAACTATCCAGCCGCCGCCGCTTAAGGTTAACGATGTGCGCCAGTTTGTGGCCAAGGTAAGGAAGCATACTGGTCCCTGCGTTGATTTATACAACAATTGTATTTATCAACTCATGACAAAGTCAATTGTCATGTGAGACCCATTTGGTGGCGATTGAAAACCTGATATCAACAAGCCCTGGCGGCTGTCCAGGGGCTTGTGGTGTGCGAACAGGGCGGTGCGCGGACCGTCATGGTTGCTGATGAGCGACGGGATGTTTTCTTTGGGAAGGCTTCCTGCAATCCGCTTGAAGCTGGATCAGCCGGCGCAACTACCTGCTCAGGTATTGCATTCCACACAAGAGCGCCAATGCCCCCAGCAACCACCATGGAGCTGCCTCACGCTGCACCCACTTCCGGCTGCGGGTGCGCCAGGGGGTTTCTACATAGCGATGTAACGCAGCAGCCAGGCTTAGCGTGACGGCCAGGAAGGCGAAGTAAACGACCAAGGCTTCACCCAGAAATAGATGGGGCAAATTGCTGCCATCATCCTGAATCCGTTCCGGCAAACCATAAAACAACCCGATCAGGAACAAATTCAGTACAAAGGCATGCACCATGTAGATGGCATAAGAGTGCTGGCCCAGCCATTGCAGCGCCGGTGCGCGCAACACGCGCTGGAACACCCCGGGCCGGCCGCAGACGATACCCAGAATCAGCAGACCCGCCAGCGGGAAGATCGCCACATCGTTGCGCACGCTGTGGTTAAACTGCAAAAACGCCAGCAAGAGTGCCAGGGCCAGCCAGGGCGTAAAGGCAGGCAGAACCAGTGAGCGTGCCTGCACCAGAGCAGCAATCAGGCAACCGAGGAAAAAACCTGCCACGCACCACACCAGGTTGATGTAGTCCGTGCCCACCTTGGCCCACATCATGTACATCCCGCCCAGTGCCAGTGCTGCGCAGACCCAAAGCTTGACGCGTGGCAACAGACACACCACACCCGCAAACAGCAGGTAGGTATAAAACTCCACGCTGATTGACCACGCCGGGCCGTTAAAGGTGAACCCGGCGTTATGCGGGCCGATGGCCTGGATCAATAACAGTTGCTGAAAGAACGCATGCCAGGTGTTAGAGACAAATGGATCGCCCAGGTAATAGTCCGTCTGTTGCAATGGATATTTGATCAACTCCATCAGCAAAAACGCGGCCAGCGTCAGCAGATGAACCGGATACAAACGCCCCAGCCGCAACAACTGAAAGCGCAGAACGGCGCCCCCGGATTGCAATTTCTGACCATACGCGGTGTAAATCACAAAGCCGGACAAGACAAAAAACAACTGCACCATCAGTGCGCCATTGCGGATGATCGCGACGTCATGCAGCGCACGATTCCAGCCCGGAACATGAAACAGCACCACCAGCAATGCCGCCAGCCCGCGCAGGCTTTCAAGTTCAGCGTAGCGGGGGGCTCCAGCTGGCGCAGAGGGCAAAGAGGACATGACGGTGAGGCTGTATGGGAAAGGGGCCTGGATCGTAACCGATGCCCAACAGGCCGGCAATATGGCGACCAGGTTGATCCGGCGAGGTGTCTGCATTAGCCGACAAGCACATTGCAAAGGCCGTGGCGTGACGCCGGGAATGTCCCCGGGAATACAGAGGAGTTCGGGTCAGTGCTGCCACCGCAGCCTGACAAGCATTGCCATAGTCTTAACGCTGAATTCGCGTCAAAAGTCGCGCAGGATGGTGGATCTTGCTTGTTGCAGGATGAGCACAAAGCCTGCGGCTCAGCGTGTAGAGACCGTTGGGGTTTCTGACGGACGCTTGCGGCGTGTTCATGAATCGCAAGCGCCCGGTAGGCATGGGCGGAGCGGGTTGGCGCGGTGTACGGGTTGTCGCTGGCACTGTATCGGGCCTGCCGATGAGGTTCTTGCACAATGCGGGCGCCAGGCTGAGGGTTGTCGCTCATCGGCAATCAAGGCCCTTATCCCGAAATATTCCATTCGCATAACGCGCTTTTTGTTCAATGAACAGCAATCAGGTTCAAGACCCGGCGTTGATACATTGAAATACTCAATCCCGATTTTGATTGAATGGCGTCTGTCGACGTCATCAAGATCAGTCGGGTTCCGGGCCCATGTCAGTGGCCGCAGGGCCAGGCTCGCAGCCTGAGTAGTGGGCCGCTGTCAATTCACCGGACAGGTGAAGACCAACCTTTGTGAGCGAAGGGATTGCCATGATCGAGACTATGCCATTGCACGTTGCTGTGGTGCACCGCAACCCGCTGGTTGCCTGCGGTATCGAAGGACTTCTCGCTGCCGTAAAAGACATCACCGTGTCGATTCATCAGCCAGACTGGGTCGAGTCACTCCGGTTTACTGGCATTGATGTCCTTGTGGGAGATTACGAAAGCGCTTGCCAGTTCATGCAGCGGTTACGCGGTAATTCTCGCTATCCAGAGAACGCGCCGCGCGTATTGCTGCTTACTGTTCGCGATAGCGAGCGGGAGATGCGCCATGCTTTTGATCTTGGCGTACACGGCTATCTGTTGATCGATTGTGATGCGAGCGCACTGGCAGACTGCATCCACAAACTTGCGGCTGGCCAACGTTATCTCAGTAACACGCTGTCGCAACGGCTGGTCGATTCACTCTCGCGTGAAACGCTGACTGCGCGGGAGCAAGATGTACTGATGCTGCTCGCTAACGGGAATTGCAATCGGGAAATCGCCACGTCGCTGGGTATTTCCGTGGGTACAACCAAAACCCATGTGGCATCCATCCTCGGCAAATTGCAGGCCAGTTCGCGCACGCGCGCTGCAGCGATTGCCCGGGATCGCGGGCTGATTTCCATGCCTCACACCACGTCCTGACCCCTTGACCAGATTCAGCACCAGAACTTGATGACAACCGGCTCTCCATTCATGCCGTCTACATGGCTGTCTGAATGAACCGCATTAACTTGTTCGATTTTTTGGCACGAGTTGGGCAAGTTCCTGGCACGGCAACCATCGGGTCGAGTTGCACAATGGTTTCATGGTCAGGCAAGACCTACCCACTTTCAAATCAGGAGAAACATCATGCAACGTTTCGAAGGCAAAACAGTATTGGTGACTGGCGGCAGCAGCGGTATTGGTCTGGCGACGGCCGTGGCGTATGCCCATGAAGGCGCGCAGGTCATCATCACTGGACGTGATGACGCCACGCTGGCCAATGCAGCAGCGACGATTGGCAACAATGTCGTCACGATCAAGGCAGACTCGCAAAGCCTGGCTGATGCAAAAGCCCTGGCGCAGGCCCTCAGTGCACGGCAACTGCGTCTGGATGCGGTGTTCATTAATGCCGGCATTGCGAAATTTGCCGGGCTGTCTGATGTAACTGAAGACTTTTTTGACTCGACCTTCGGGATCAACGTGAAAGGTCCTTTCTTCCAGATTCAAGCCCTGGCCCCCTTGTTGAATCGTGGCGCATCGATTGTGCTCAATGGTTCGATCAACGCGCGTATCGGCATGCCCAATACGGCGATTTATGCCGCCAGCAAAGCTGCGTTGGTGTCCCTGGCCAAAACATTGAGCGCAGAACTGCTGCCGCAAGGTGTGCGCGTCAACGTGGTCAGCCCCGGCCCGATTGCCACACCGCTATATGGCAAGTTGGGTATCGATGCAGACACCCTCAACACGGTGGCGGAGCAAATTCGCAGCCAGATTCCATTGGGTCGTTTCGGTACATCGGAAGAACTGGCTTCGACAGTACTGCATCTGAGCGCACCCGAATCGGCGTTTATTGTGGGCACTGAAATCATTGTGGATGGCGGTATGAGCCAACTGTAATCAGTGGCCTGGTGCCGATCATGAAAAAGCCGGAACGCCATTGTTCCGGCTTTTTGTTTGCGCTTGCTGATTCACACAAGTCAGTGCCGGCGTGCCGAACCCCATGATCTCGACCAGCGCACGTACGTTACCGTAGTATCAGATGACTGATTTCATGCGGGGCCATCGAACATGTTGCAGGCAGAAGACCTGGCTTTACTCCGGGCGATTAGCGATACAGGCAGCCTGTCGCGGGCTGCGGCGAAGCTGGGAAAAGCCCCCTCGACGGTATCTCACGCGGCACGCCAACTGGAGTCTCGCATTGACGTGCTGCTGTTTGATCGCCGAGCTTACCGATTGCAGCTCACGGCTGCGGGCAAGTTATTGTTGGCGGAGGCTGAACGCTTGCAGCAAGAATCTGCGCGCAGCCTGCAACGGGTGCGGCAGGTGGCCAGTGGCTGGGAAGAACGCCTCTGGATCGTGACTGACGAGCTCCTGGAATTCGAAACCCTGTTGCCGGTGATCAAGGATTTTGATGAGCTGAAGTCAGGTGTTCCCTTGCGCATGACTCACGAAGTACTGAGCGGCACGTGGGAGTCCTTGCGGGAGGGCAGGGCCCATTTGGTGATCGGTGCCACCAACGAGCCACAAAAGATGCCCGGAGTAAGCTGGCGTGAACTGGGGCGGCTCGAGTGGGTATTTGCGGTAGCGCCCCGACACCCGCTCGCGGCCATGCCTGAGCCGCTGGGCCGCGAAACCATTTCTGCGCACCGCGCTGTGGTGGTTGCGGATAGCGCCAGGCAATCAGAGGGGCGGGTGTACGGCGTGCTGGGTGGTCAGCCCGCTCTGGCTGTGCCAGGCATGCGGGCCAAAGTGCTGGCTCAGTGCGAAGCCCTTGGCGTGGGCTGGTTGCCGCGGCATCGGGTCGCGCATTTGTTACAGGAAGGCAAGCTGGTTGAGAAGCGCACGGTCCAGCCCCGTGAACCCAACATTCTGTACATTGCCTGGCGAGAAGAGTTGGCCGGCCGTGCATTGAAATGGTGGCTTGAGAAACTACAGCAACCGCGCCTGGCAAAACGTCTTGTCGATGGATTCGGTCGCGATGGAGGCGCTGGGGTTTAAGGATTGCATCATTGCAGGGCTGCACGTTGCGCAGGCTTGTTACGCTGAGGGACGGTGTTGTGGACTGGCGATAGCAGCCCTGGCATCAGATCCGGACTTTACCGCGCCAGGCTCGATGCCCATGACCCTGATTGTCGAAAATCGCAAGAAAAAGACCCCGCCATGGCGGGGTCTTTTCTTGCCGGTACGTCCTGTTTACTGGAGTGAGGTACTCACGGTATACCCGGTCGACAACACGCGTTGGTAGGCATCAATGGATTCCACCCGCATCGCACGGAAATTGATGTTGCCCGATGAGGCCGGGTCCAGCGCCAGGCTGGTGTTTAGCGTGCCGCTGGCGGTGGGCGCGAAGTCGATCTCGACGGAGCGGAAATCACCCGTGTCCGTGTTTTGCGCCAGATAGGCCCGCCCGTACTGGGTCGGGTTGATATTACTGGCGGCAATGTTGAGCGCGCCGCTGGTGTAGGCGCCAAACGCGCTGGCTGAAACTGGCGCACTGATCACCGGCACGGTGGCGGTGGCCGCTTCGGCCAGTGTCCAGGGGCGATGCGGCACGACAACGTTGTAGCTCCCGTTACCTGTACCCGACGGGAAAGCGATAACACTATTGTCAGCGGCATAGGCGGTAAAGCTATAGCTCGCGCTATCCGGGATGGCGGCGATGGTTGTATCGGTCACCGCTTGTGTGGTCAGGCACGAATTACCCATCACGTAGTACTCGTTGTCCTGTCCGTTGAGCGTCCAGTAATCCCCGGCAGCACCTGGAATGTAACGCAGCCCGCCTTGCGGCAAGCCAGGCCCGGCGACCACGACATAAGCAATCGTGCCGCCGTTGTTGGTCGTGTTGAAGTCCTGGATTTCAATATTCAGCCCGGTCAGCGTGCACTCTGACGAACCACTTTGCCCCTTGACCAATTGCGGGAACACCGACAGGTTCAGCACGCGTTGATCGCCATGCAGGCGCCAGATGCCATCGGTGCCTTTGCGGATCCGCCAGGATTGCGCGTGGTCAATCTCGACGCCGTTCTTGTCGAGGAACGTGAATGAGACTTTCGCGGTGACCTTGGTCAGGTCGCTGTAGTCAATCTGCTGGATCACCAGATGGCTGATGCTGCCACCCACCAGGGCAGCGTTCCCGCTGACGTCGTTGGCAAAGTTGGCACCATTGACATCACCCAGCAAAAAACTGGAAGTGATGAGGGGCGTCAGTGCACTGGCCGCGGGCAGCCCCGTCGCATATTTGCCGCTGAAGTCGGTCAACACCTGGCGCACCGCAGCGGCGTCGGTCGCCGCCGTTGCAGCCGCCGTCGGCGAGACGTTGTCGCTGGACAGGGTCGCCGGGCTGGTTTCCGCCGCTGCGCTGACCGTCAGATCATCGGTAATGGTGGTTGAGTTGAGCAAGGTAGAGATCGTGGCGATATGAGTCGCCGGATCAGTAGAGACCTGAATGACATCAAGCGCGGTATCCAGCGCACTGGCCTTGGGGGTAAACGGCGTACGCAAAAGATCAATAGCGGCATCCACGCCCAAAGCGGTCAGCACGGGCAGCAGTTTTTCCTTGAGCTTGCTGACTTCTGCATCGACCGCCGTTTTGGTGACGGCGCTGGCGTTACCGGTTTGTTCGAATTTGTCGAAATAAGCCTGTGCAATCTGCCCGGCAATATTGGCCACGATCAGATCTGTGAGTTGCGTGATATTGATCTTGTTGTCGTCAGCCGAAGTCGAAATGGAGTGAACCGTATAGATCTGGCCATTGACCGTGCCTTTGGCCTCAAACACATAAGGTGCGGTCATGCCGGTCACATCAACTGAATAGCTGCCGTTGTCGCCAATCGATACGGTTTTGGTTGCACCCAGGGCATCTTTGACCGTCACTACCCCAACCAGCGGCGCGCCGACTGCAGCCACGCCGGACATGGAAACATGTGTGTCGGTGGTGGTGTTATTGGTACTTGCGCTGTCATTGCTGCTGCCCCCGCACCCCCCTAACGCCATCAATGTGCCGCTGACTACTCCCAAACCCAGGAGTTTGATTTTTTTGTGCATCTGCATAGCCCCCAAAAAGCCTGATTTATTAGAAGGCACCCCTACGACCCAA
This sequence comes from Silvimonas amylolytica, assembly GCF_014645555.1. GTDB lineage: Bacteria > Pseudomonadota > Gammaproteobacteria > Burkholderiales > Chitinibacteraceae > Silvimonas > Silvimonas amylolytica. Next base: position 240,631 of record NZ_BMLY01000004.1, read on the forward strand.
GCGTATTGATGCCTGCCAAAAGCTTAGTGACGGTTTAATGCGCTGAATATCATCCAATCGGGTGATGCAAACTGCTTATTTCAAATTGCTTTCCGATCTGACGAAATAAGCCGGGCTGGCGAGCAGCAATGAAACAAGGTCAGATTGCCGTTTGGTACCGGTTTTAAGGAATATATTTTTGAGCTGGCTTTTAACGGTATTGATGGAGGTGCCGCGCAAGTCTGCGGTCTCCGCCAGCGTGCTGCCGCTACATAGCGCAACCGCCAGTTCAGCTTCGGCCTCGGAAAGCGCAAATAACTGGCCAACCATTTCGACGGCAATGCCGCGATGGGTTTCCGGATCAAACGCAAATAGCAGCGCAGCGCCCTGGGTGGCTTGTACCGTATGCATACGCAAGGGCGACGCCAACAGCATCAAAGGCTGGCGATTGGCACGCGGCAACAAGACCAGCCCATTCAAATCTGCACTGTTCCCTTGACTGGCCCGGACCGCGTTGCTGATGGCCAGATCAAGCTTGTGGGTCAATGGCCGTTGCCGTGCCAGCAATCTTCCGCCATCCAGTCGCAGATCATTTTGATTGGCTAACAACTGCTCGGCGCTGCGATTGTAATAAATGGCCTGCTGGTGCTCGTTGAACAGAAAAGTCGGCATAGCCAGCACGGCCAGCCCGCCAGAGAGCAATTCAACGGCATTTTGCTGTTCACCAAACCGTTGCCGCATCTGGAATGCGCGCTGCAAATGGGGTACCAGACGGTTGGCGCGGATCATTTCTTCCCGGCTGAACGGGGGGTGGTCAGGCCCGCGATGCAAGAACAACATGGTGGTCCACGGTCCTTCTTGCAGCACAACGCCACCCGCAGCGCAGGCCATGCCCTGGGCGGCAACCCATTCCCTGAAAAAGCGTGTTTCCGGCAGGCGTTCCGGGTTGGGTAAATCCAGGTTGCTGGCGTAAAAATGGGCAATCGGTGCGGTCATGATGTGCCGGGCCAGCATATCCTCACCGGCATAATCGACATACCGGCTCATCCATTCTTCAGATAGCTCGCTCAGCCACAGGTTTTTTACGGTGTGACCATCCGCATGACGAATGACAATGCCGGCAGATTTGAGATTGAAAAACGCGCGGAAGGTATCAATGAAGCTCTGGAACCCGTTCGCATCTATCACCGCTTCATACAGGTGGTGGATGAGGCGATCATCATCCAGCGGCACATGGGTGGACAGTGGCTGTACATCATTCATGGGCGTCATGTGTCAAAAGTGGTTGTGCCGGATGATGTTCTTGCATCATTGAATCCGGGCCGGATTTCTAACCCATGCACTTTTAATATTGAATGAATCGGTTGCTGTTTATGGTGTATGCGGTCTTTATGTCAAATTAATACATACATATCGGATTTTGAATACAAAACGAAATTCACGTTGTGGCTTTAGCGCTAAATCCCGCTCAATTAAATTACGTATGTAATTAGATGGCGGGCCATGTGATGCACGCGCGATGCAATAGCCAGGATATCCCGACAATGAGAGCGTGATTGGCAGGCCAGGAAATTGCCGCATGGTCCGGCCGGGGAGATACTGCGTCTATCAAGCCTGGCGCGGCGGGCTTGTTTTTTGCACTACCTCAAGCCCGCTCAGGATCAGATCAATTCCCGCCAGAAAATCTTCACGGTCGTCGTGTTTACACAAATAGCCGGTCATGCTGCGGGTAAAGGCAAATTCATCGGCGTCCAGGGCCGACCAGGCCTCTGACATATCCTCCAGAAAACTATCCCGCTCAATGTCCTGGCTACGGGCATATTGGGCATTGACCGCGTTTTGCCCGCCGACGCCGACGATATAGTTCAGCAGCGTGCATGCCACGACCCATTGCGTATCGTCTGGTACGCCCAGCGCGCGTACTTGCTGGCCGATATGTTCCAGCATCCGCACGCCGGGTAACTGTCCTGGCGCCTGGGTGAGGGCGGAGCCTGTCCACGGGTGTGCATCCATGGTTTCAAACAGGGCCAGCGCTATGGCGCGAATCCGCGTCTGCGGCGTGGTCGCGCTGTGTTCTGCCTCGGCCAGGGTGCGGGCAATGAGGGTGTCGCAAGCCGCAGTGAGCAGATCGCCCTTGTTGGCAACGTGCCAGTAAATAGCGCCTGCGCCGGTTGCCAGCGTTTCTGCCAGAGCGCGAAATGTCAGACCGCTTTCGCCGCTGCGATCGAGCAAGCCAATGGCGGCTTCAATGATCCGTTCCCGAGAGAGTGAGTCTTCCCGTTTTTCTGTGCTTTGCGTTTTCTTGGCCATCGGGGTGTCTTGACATGAATGGAACAATGTTCCAATACTATCATGGAACATCGTTCCATAAATCGTGTTTGCCATGGTTTGCGGGACAACTTAACGATCATGGAACCAGAATGAACACTTCTATTGCAATTATTGGCGCGGGGCTGGGCGGCCTGATGCTGGCGCGGGTACTTCATATTCACGGCATTGCCGCAACTGTTTATGAAGCCGAAGCATCGCCCATGGCGCGCTCGCAGGGTGGCATGCTGGATATTCACGATTTCAACGGCCAGTTGGCGCTCAAAGACGCGGGTTTGTATGACGAGTTTGTGCGGTTGATCCATCCGGGTGGGCAGGCGTGTCGGGTACTGGGTCAGCAAGGCGAAGTGCTGTTTGAAGATGGCGATGATGGCACCGGTGGCCGGCCGGAAGTGCGCCGGGGCGAGTTACGGCAGCTACTGCTTGATTCACTCCCGCCCGATACGGTCCGCTGGGGGCACAAAGTCAGCAGTGTCCATGCGCTGGGCCTGGGCCGGCATAGCGTGAGTTTTGCCAACGGCGAGATCGTGACCACTAACCTGCTGGTGGGCGCGGATGGCGCGTGGTCCAGAGTGCGTTCTTTGCTCTCTGATGCTCAGCCGGTCTACGCCGGGTTATCGTTGATTGAAACCTGGTTGTTTGATTGCGACACCCGTCACCCGGCCACGGCCAGGATGGCGGGTGGCGGTGCGCTTTTCGCCGTAACCCCCGGAAAGGGCCTGCTGACTCACCGCGAGCCTGACGGTGTGTTGCACGCCTATGTGGTGCTGCAAAAGCCGCAAGCGTGGTTCGCGCAAATCAACCAGAACAACCGCCCCGAAGCGTTATCCCACATCGCAGGCGAGTTTGCTGGCTGGCACCCGGCGCTCACCGCTCTGATCACCGCCAGCGATACCGACCCCGTCGTACGGCTGATTCATGAACTGCCAGATGAACACCGTTGGGAACGTGTGCCAGGCGTGACGCTGTTGGGGGACGCAGCTCACTTGATGGCCCCGTCCGGCGAGGGCGCCAACCTTGCCCTGCTGGATGGCGCTGAACTGGGCAAGGCGATTGCTGCACACCCCGGAGATATGGAGAGCGCACTGCTCAGCTATGAGCGCGAACTCTTCACACGCAGTGCAAAGGCCGCGGCTGAAGCGCATGAGTTGCAGCAGATTTGCTATGGCAACAACGCACCACAAAGCCTGGTCGAGATGTTCACCGCACCGCTGCTGGCGGCTTGATGCGCTGGTTTGTCAGGGCGTTTGCGGCGCTCTGGACAGAATCTCCGCGACGATCTGGCGGATGGTTTTGTCCATGGCAGCATTGACCGGATAACGGGCACTGAGCCAGTCCAGTATGTGAATTGCAGCTTGCGGTGTGGCGGTGTAGCCGGGCATGAATGCCACGACCGGCTGATCAGGATAACGGAACTCAAAACGCCGCTCCGGGGCAAAACGGTCGGTCAGCGCTGCGGGCACCCCAGCCAATGCCGTGAGTTCCAGTACGCGATTGACCGCGTCCACCTGAACCAGCCGGAAGCCAGACAAATGCTCGCCGCGTGCATACCGGCCAAGGCCCACATACAAATTGCCCAGAATTTCACCGATCAACCAATCTTCTGGTTTGGTGGCCACTGGCTGGGCAACCGGTTCGCAAATGGTTTCTGGCACACCCGGCGCCGCCCACACCATCTGGCCCGGAGAATAGAAAATGCGTGGGAGTTCATCCAGTTCAAAGACTGCAAACTCACAGAAAATGCCATCGTCGAACATGACTTTGTGGCCATCGATGGTATTGCGGTAGGCAAAGGCCAGTGGCCGGATGCTGGAGAGCCAGTCCAGGCGATCAATCAAACGGGCTTTTTTGCCATTTTTGGCAATGGCGAAGAAATCCAGATCTGACCAGCGATCCATCCGCTCGCGCTCAATGCCGGCAGAGCCAAGACCAAACAGTGCGAGGGCGTCACCACTTTGCTGCAGTGACTGACCAATATCTTGCAGGCGTTGCAGCAGAGCCGAACGGGTATTCACGACCATTCTCCAGAACCGGGAAGAATGAGTCTAACGCGTCACTTACGCATATCAAACCGGTTTGAATGTCAAAAAACCGCGAATGCTTGCATATTTCCGGAGTGGCCGCGACATCAGATGAAGGGGGTGGCCGCCAGCGCCGCTTTGACGCCCAAAGAGCCCTGATCGATCAAGGCCAGGAAGGCCACATTGGCCGCAGCGGTATCGCGTTTTGCCTGGAATACCCGATGCGCGCTCAGAAAAGCGACCGTCCAGGTGGCGACCAGCAAACCCGCAGCCAGTTGCACCTGGCCATCTGCGGGGTCTGTTCCGGCGCTTTGGGCTAACTCTGCGGCAAGGGTTTGCGCCAGTTCATCACGCATGGCGCGCGCCCGGGCTTTCAGGGTTTCGCTGCTTTCTACGGTTTCGATAAAGCCTTTGCTGTCGGCAGAGAAGGTCACAAACGGGCTGCGTTGTGCAATCAGGCGGTGGGCCAGTAGCCGGAGCGTCTCGACTGGCGAAACGCCAGCAGCCGGTTGGCGCAAAGCTTCACGCAGGACGTCGTGCGCTTCTTCGTCGCGGTCAAAGAACATGTCTTCTTTGCGCGGGAAGTAATTGAACACCGTCATGCGCCCGACCTCTGCCGCAGCGGCAATTTCATCCACTGTTACGTTATCAAAGCCGCGCTCCAGAAAAAGGCGAGTGGCGGCCAGAGAGATGCTTTGCCGGGTAGCAAGGCGCTTGCGGGTACGCAAATCAGTTGGCATTGACATGCTGGCGATGATAGCACATGCTATTTTGTACTAAGTACACATTTATATCTGGTCTATCAAATACATGAACAAGTCACTGATTGTGATTTTCACGGCCATTGGTCTTGACGCTGTCGGGATCGGGCTGATTTTTCCCATCCTGCCGCGCCTGCTGGCAGAGGTAACGCATACCGGTAATGTCGCCGCATGGATTGGCATCATGACGGCGCTGTATGCCTTGATGCAGTTCGTCTTCGCACCCGTCCTGGGGGCGTTGAGTGATCGGCTGGGGCGCCGGCCGGTGTTGTTGATTTCGCTCGCTGGGGCGGCCATCAACTACCTGTTGATGGCATTTTCCTCGCAACTGTGGATGCTGTTCCTGGGCCGGGCCATTGCCGGGCTGACCAGCGCCAATATGGCCGTGGCAATGGCCTACCTGACCGACATCACGCCCGAGGATCAGCGCGCACGGCGCTTTGGGCTTTTCAATGCGGTGTTTGGTGCTGGTTTCATTATTGGTCCGGTGCTGGGCGGCGTATTGGGCGATTACAACTTGCGGCTGCCGTTCATTGCGGCAGCGGCGCTTAATGCCGCCAATCTGTTGCTCGCGCTGCTGGTCTTGCCGGAATCGCGCACGCCCAGCCGTGAGCCCATTCATCTGGCTGCACTGAACCCGCTGCGCCCCTTGCGCTGGGCGCTCGCCATGAAACCGTTGCTGCCCGTCATGCTGATCTTTTTCATCTTCAGCGGCACGGGTGAGGTCTACGGCACGTGTTGGGCCTTGTGGGGTAATGATGCGTTCCAGTGGAACGGGTTATGGGTGGGGCTTTCCCTGGGGGCATTTGGTGTGTGCCAGACCCTGGCGCAGGCGTTTTTGCCCGGGCCTGCCGTCAAAGTGTTCGGCGAGCGGGGTGCGGTCCTGGCGGGGATTGCGGGTGTTTGTGTCGCGCTGGTGGTGATGGCGTTGACCCGACAGGGCTGGCTGGTGTTTGCGATCATGCCTGTCTTTGCACTGGGCGGCATTGGCGCGCCCGCGCTGCAAGCCATGGCCACACGCCTGGTGGATGAGGGTCAGCAAGGACAATTCCAGGGCGTGCTGGCGTCCGTAGTGAGCCTGGCATCCATCATTGCGCCGCTGGTGTTTTCCACTCTCTATATGGGTGTGCGCGCCCACTGGCCTGGCGCCATCTGGTTGTTGGTGGTGGGGTTGTATGCGATGGCCGTGCCGCTGGTGCTGGGCCTGCGCTTTAGCCAGGGTGCCCGGCTTGCCACTGAAGGGGCTGCTTAAGAGGGGACGATCGGGTTTGTCTCTCGTTGCAGTTGCCCGGATTGCGGGTTTTCCGGGTACGCTAGCTGCTTTGCTCTGCGCAGACCGGCCAGGACCGGTTTTCAAAATCCAGAAAGAGATAGCGATGGCTTCCCAGTCCGATCACCACGCCCAACTTGATGCAGCCCTGATTTCCGCCCGCCTTGATCGCCTGCCTGCAACGCGCTCGGTCTGGGTTTTGGTCGCACTCTTGAGCCTGGGCTTTTTCTTTGAGCTGTATGACCTCTTGTACACCGGCTATATCGCGCCGGGCCTTGTGAAGGGCGGCATCCTGACCGCGACCACGCAAGGCTTGTTCGGCACCACGGGTGTCGCCAGTTTTATCGCGGCGCTGTTTGCCGGTTTGTTTGTTGGCACCAGCGTGTGCGGTTCTCTGGCTGACCGTTATGGTCGGCGCGCCATTTTTACCTGGTCGCTGCTGTGGTATTCCGTCGCGAATATGGTCATGGCGTTTCAGGACACGGCGCTGGGGCTCAATGTCTGGCGTTTTCTGGCGGGTATTGGTATTGGCGTTGAGATGGTGACCATTGGTGCGTACATCTCTGAACTGGTGCCGCGTGAGATACGCGGCCGTGCTTTTGCCTGTGAACAAGCTGTGGGTTTTATGGCTGTGCCGTTTGCGGCTTTCCTGGCGTATTTGCTGGTACCAAACAAACCGCTGGGGCTGGATGGCTGGCGCTGGGTAGTACTGATTGGTGCGCAGGCAGCGCTTGGCGTGTGGTGGATTCGCCGCGCATTGCCGGAAAGCCCCCGCTGGCTGGCGCGTCAGGGCCGTGTGGTCGAGGCTGACCAGATCGTGAGCGCACTGGAAGCCAAAGTAGCCGCAGAACTAGGCCGCCCGTTGCCTGAGCCCGCAATGCCGGATCTGACCGACAGCAGCGATGCCAAAGGGCGTTTTCGGGACATGTGGGTACCCCCGTACCGCAAGCGCACCATCATGCTGGTGATATTCAATATCTTTCAGACGGTGGGTTTCTTTGGTTTTGCCAACTGGGTGCCGACGCTTTTGATCAAGCAGGGCATCACCATTACCACCAGTTTGATGTATTCCAGCCTCATTGCCATTGCCGCACCCATTGGTCCGCTGATCGGGCTCTACATCGGCGACAAGATTGAGCGCAAGACCGCCATTGTGGTGATGGCCGCGGTCATCATGCTGTGCGGCCTGGGTTTTGCCCAAAGTACAGATGCCATCATGCTGGTCACGCTGGGTATTCTGATCACGCTGGCCAGCAACATCATGTCATACAGCTATCACGCCTATCAGGCGGAATTGTTCCCGACCGCCATCCGCGCCCGCGCCGTGGGTTTTGTGTATTCCTGGAGCCGGTTCTCGGCCATTTTTTCGTCATTCATCATTGCCGCCGTGCTCAAGGGGTTCGGCACGCCGGGCGTGTTTGTATTCATTGCTGCGGCTATGGCGGTGGTCATGCTGGTCATCGGCTTGATGGGGCCGAAGACGAATGGCCTGGCATTAGAGAAAATCTCCCACTGATGGCCTCTTCGCCAGACAACATCAGGGCTGATCTGCACGACCAGCCCTGATGTTGTCTGCAGCCAACCTGCCGCGTTACTTCTGTTCCGGCTTTTTATCCTGGGGTTCCGACGCCGTCATGCTCTTGGTAGCCGGCACGCTAGAGCTATGGTGTTTCTTCGAGTGGTGAGCCGCCTTGGCAGAAGCGCTGGCCGGCTGGGCACCCGATGCGCCTTCAGCAAGGCTTACGCCAGAAAAGCCAAACCCGGCCAGGGCGAGAAGAGCGATAGCAAGTTTCATGATGATTCTCCTGTCAATGATCGCCCGGCTTTTGCCGGACTCAATGTTGTGTATTCACAGGATTCACTTTGCACTGATCGTAAATTCAATCGTATCAGTCACTTGCATGCTTTTGTGTAGGCCATGCTGAAGCGCAGCGACAGCCAAAGACCGGGGCTTAGACTGCATCCCCCGGCGTAGTCAGTGGCAGCAGGCGACGGCGTGATGCTTGCAGCAGGCGGGTCATGGCGGCAGCGGCGTCGTCGGGTTGGCGGGTGGTGATGGCCTGACGCACTGCGTCGTACAACGCCAGGTCTTCGCCAGGGTTGGAAGCATTCCGGTGCAGCATTTCAGACGATACCCGCAGCGCGGCTTTTACCGCGCCGCCAATAGTAATGAAGAGGCCATTGCGCGACGTATTGATGATGCTCAGGTGAAACTCCAGATCAGCCTGCGCCACCAGTCGCACCTCGCCACCGCTGGCTTTGGCCAGTTCGGCATAACGCCGTTCCAGTTGTGCAAAATCCTCCGTCGTACCACGCTGGGCCGCGAGGTAGCTGGCGCGCGGTTCAATGCACAAACGCATCTCGAAGATGTCTTCGACGATCTGCGAATCAAACTGTGCCTGCAACCGCCACGCCAGCACCTCGCGGTCCAGTAGGTTCCACTCGTTGAAGGGCAGCACCCGGGTGCCGATCTTGGGCGAGACCTCGATCAGCCGCTTGCCCGCCAGATGCTTGATGGCCTCGCGCACGGTCGTGCGGCTGACGCCAAAGGCGGCGCACAGTTCGGCCTCAACGGGCAGCGCCTCGCCAGGTTTGAACTCGCCCCCGACGATGCGCGTACCCAGGATGCGTGCCACTTGCGTGCTCATGGTGCCGACGACCGGCTCTCTCTCAAACACCGTGTTTTACTCCGCGCCTTACTGCTGCCCGATGACGATGACGTTCCAGGAACCCGGCTTGAGCGTGGCCAGCACGGTGTCCCCATCCAGGCGCACATGGGTGTTGGCGGCGGGCTTGACGGTGTCCGGTGCCTCGCGCGTATTGGTGGCTTTCATATTGGTGTGATGCAGCTCCAAAGCCTCGACCACCTTGCGGTTACGCCCCAGTCCGCGCAGTTCGGCCTTGAGTTCCATGTCTTCAGACAAATGCCGGTTGAGCGCAAAGATCACGGTCTGGCCGGTGTTTTCGTCATGAACCACGCTGGCGCACAAGTAGGGGATTTCCGGGAAGGTTTTGGCTTCATATCCCGGGGACTCGATCACCGGGCGCAGTACCGTGCCGTGGGCAAAGCGCGATGCCTGGGCAAACGGGTAGAAGATAGTCTGGCGCCAGGCTTCGCCGCCCGGTTCGGTCATGATCGGGCCGATCACATTGACCAGTTGCGCCAGGCACGCGGTTTTCACACGGTCGGAGTTGTTCATCATCACAATCAGCGCGCCGCCGTTCACCAGTGCATCTTCAAAGTTGTAGACCTCTTCAATCAAGCGCGGCGCTTGCGGCCAGCCGGGCTTGCGCAGGTCATCAATGCTGCGCGCCTTGTACCAGACGTTCCATTCATCAAACGACAGCATGATGCGTTTTTTGGACTTCTTGCGCGCGGCCACGCCATCGGCCACGGCGACGATCTCTTTGATGAACTGGTCGGTCTGTTCGATGTTGCCGAAGAACTCTTCAGTGGCGTCGTACTTGTTCTGGAAGTACGTATGCAGCGAGATGAAATCCACCTCGTCAAAACAATGTTCCAGCACCGTGTCTTCCCAGGTGCCATAGGTGGGCATGTCCCACATGGAAGACCCGCACGCCGCCAGCGTGATGGTCGGGTCAACCGAACGCATGACCTTGGCGGTTTCCAGCGCAATGCGGCCGTACTCTTCTGGCGTCTTGCGGCAGATTTGCCACGGGCCATCCATCTCGTTCCCCAGACACCAGAACTTGATGTCGTGCGGTTTTTCTACCCCGTGTTCTTTGCGCAATTCAGACAGCGTGGTGCCGCCCGGGTGATTGCAGTACTCCAGAAAATGCCGCGCCTGATCCGGCCCGCGCGTGCCCAGGTTGACGCCGAACATGGGCTCGACATGAGCCGCTTTGGCCCATTGCATGAATTCATTGGTGCCAAACTGGTTGGTTTCGGTGGAGTACCACGCCAGGTCCAGCCGCGTCGGGCGCTGGTCCTTGGGGCCGACGCCGTCTTCCCAGTTGTAACCCGACATGAAGTTGCCGCCCGGATAGCGCACGATGGTCGGGCCCAGTTCACGCGTCAGTTCCAGCACGTCTTGCCGGAAGCCGTTTTCATCGGCGGTGGGGTGACCAGGCTCATAAATGCCGGTATACACACAGCGGCCCATATGCTCGACAAAGGTGCCGAACATGCGGCGATCCAGCTCAGAGATTGCAAAATCGCGGTCGACGATCAGGCGCGAACTAAACATGGCGATCCATTCCTTGCAGTACGTTGGGGCCCGCGCCAACTTGGGCGCGGGCAGGTTGTGCTTTCTGTGTTGAGGGTTATTTCACGCCAGCCAGCAGCGTATTCACGCGGGTTTCAATGGCGTCTTCTACGGCCGGAATGGCTTTGCCGGACAGCATCATGCTGCTGATTTCTTCACCCACAATCGCCTCAATGGCACGCTGACGCGGTACGTTGGATGGGGTAGAGACGCCATAGCGGGTGATGTCGATGATGTTGTTGCGGAAGGGCATTGCCTTGTATTGCGCGCTTTGCACCACGGTGTTGTTGGCGGGCAGGTGGCCGGTGCGCGACCAGTCAAAGTCGTGATCCCACAAGAATTTCATGAAGGTCAGCGCGGCTTTTTTCTCTTTGTCTGACTTGGCGCCGCCTTTGATCATCACCCAGCTGTGGCCATCGGCGAACACGGCCTGTTTGCTGTAGAGATTGGCAAATGGCACCACGTCATAGCCATCGTGCAGGGCAGAGTCTGGCTTTTGCGCGGCGGTGTAGAAGTCGTCAATGGTCCAGTTGCCGACCACATCCACGGCGACATCTCCGTTCAGGAATGCCTGTTGGGTGGCGCCGTAATCCAGCCCCTTCTTGATATAGCCGCCAGTCCATAGCTTGTTCATCAGGGTCAGCGCATTGGTTGCGGCGGCTGTGTGCACGCTGATCTTGCGGCCATCGGCGCTGAATACCTGAGCGTTTTGCTGATACACCAGGGTGAAGAAGGTCCGCGTTGGTGCAGCGGTTTCGTTGGCGGTGGTCCAGGCAAAGTAGGGTTTGCCGGTGGCTTGTTTTACTTTTTCTGCCTGCGCCAGCAGTTCATCGGGTGACTTGGGCAGGATGGGTGAACCATCGGCATTGGTCAGCCCGGCTTTTTTCAGGATGTTGGTATTGAGGTGCCACAGCCAGGACCAGGTATCAAAGGGCAGAGCATAGGTTTTGCCACCCAGGATAACCCCATGGCGGGCTTGCGGGGTGAAGTCAGCGGTGTTGATGCCAACGCTCTTGAAGCCGTCATCCAGCGGTTCGACCAGCTTGCGGGAGACAAAATCGCCCAGTACCGACTGGTGCATGACGGCAATGGTTGGCACGTTATGCGCGACGATGCGGCTGGTCAGTTGATCGTAATACGGGCCCCATTCGGCGATTTCTGGTTTAACCACAATGCCGTCTTTGTTGGTGGCATTGAACTGGTTCACGAGGGACGTGATGATGCCGCACTCGCCTTTGGCCTTGGTGACGTCATTGACCTTGCCATAGTCGGCTTCACACGCGCCGAAAAAACGGGCCAGTGTAATGGTGGTTTGTTCGGCATGCGCCGGCATGGCAGCTAGGGCGCCAACACCGACTGAACACGCCAGCAGGCTTTTGCAGATGTCGTTCAATTTCATTGTGAAGCTCTCCATCGATCCATTGTTTTGAGGGTTTTTAGCGTACGGTGGTACCGGCTACGGCAGAGACGATGTACTTCTGGAAGAACAGGTAGATCACAAAAATCGGCAGACCTGCGAACACGGCCTGCGCCATCAAAAAACCAATCCCTTCAGACTGGGCGAAATTGCCCTGCGTGGTCGCCAGCCCAAGGGTAAGCGTGTACATCTCTGGTTTGGAGGCCGAAATCAGCGGCCACAAGTAGTCGTTCCAGGCATTCAGAAAGGTGAAGATGCCCAGCGTGGCTTGTGCCGGCACAGACAGCGGCAGCACCACCCGCCAGAAGATTTTCCAGCGTGGTGTGTTATCCATCAGCGCAGCTTCTTCAATGTCTTTGGGCACGGCCTTGAAATACTGCGTCATCAGGAACACGCCAAACGGCGCGGCCAGCCGCGGCAGGATCAGTGCCGAATACGTGTTGTGCAGATCCAGATCAGCAAAAATGTGATGCAACGGGATCACCACCGCTTGCTCGGGTACTGCCAGCCCCGCCAGTACGGCGATGTACAACACCTTCTTGCCGGGGAATTCGGTGCGGGCAAAGCCGTAACCGGCCAGCGAACACAGCACCAGCGTGAGGAAGGTCTGGCCCAGCGAAACAATGGCGCTATTGAGAATCCAGCGGAACACCGATGAATTACCCAGGATGTCGGTGTAGTTCTTTAGCGTGAACGGCGGGCTGAATAGCACATTGGTATGGCGCATCAATTCCGCATTGGGCTTGAAAGACAAGCCAAATACCCATATCAGTGGCGCGACCCAGATCAGTGCCAGGACGATGACCGCCAGCAAAATCAACCGGTCTCCCAAACGCTTGCCGGCAATATGTTGTGTGCTCATGGCAGGCTCCTTATTGGGCGTCGTGGCGGCGGGATAGCCACATCTGGATGGACACACCGATCAGCATCAGCCCGAACAACACCTGCGCGGCGGCGGCGGAATACCCCAGTGCCCATTGCTGGAAACCCGCCTCATAAATGAACTGCACAATGGGGCGGGAGGCGTTGTTGGGGCCGCCATTGGTCATCAGTTGTGCCTGGCCAAACAGCTGGAATTGCAAGATGACTTCAATGGTCGCCACCAGCGCCACGGTCCGGCGGATCGAGGGCAGAGTGATGGCCCAGAACGTGCGCCAGCGGCTGGCGTTATCCATGGCCGCGGCTTCGTAGATTTCTTCCGGGATTTGCTGCAGCGCGGCCAGGAACAGCATCATCGGCAAGCCGATAATCCACCACACCGTCACCAGGGCAATGGCTGGCAAGGCTAACGCACTGCTGGTGAGCGGGTTGATCGCGCTCAGACCAAAGAAGTGCATGACATTGGCCAGGAGACCGATGTCTGTCATGAACACCAACCGCCACACCAGCGTGACGATGGTGACCGACAAGACGGATGAACCAAAGAAGATGGTCCGCAACGCTGTGCCTGTGCGATCCTGGCGGTTCAGGGCTAAAGCCAGTGCCAGCCCCAGCGCCACGAACGCCGGTGTCGTCATCAACACAAATACAAAGGTGTTCCACACCGCGCCACGGAAAATCCCGTCGTGCCATAGCCGTACAAAGTTCTGCAGCCCTACCCAGGTACTGTCGCCGGAGAGGACATCCAGATCGTGCAGACTCATCCAGAAACCGTCAGCCACCGGGATGACCAGCAGCGCGATGTACACGCACACAAACGGCAAGACAAAGAGGGCATTCCCCCAGTGCCGGTTGCTATAGCTGCGGGTACGGACGCGTGTGGTGTCCTGCACGGGCGCATCCGCCAGTGAAGAAGTCAGGGAACTCATGGTGTGCCCCCGTCAGTTGCCGTGCCAGGCGCGGCCAGCCTGGTCGAAGATATGGATATTTCGGGTATCGAACCTCAGCCCGACATGATCGCCAGAAGCAATGGGGGATTCACGATGAGCTTCGGCCACCACCACCGCGCCATCACGCAAAGTGACATAGGCCAGCGTGCGTTCGCCCAGGCGCTCAATCACATCGGCACGGCCACGGATGGGGGATGACTCATCAATCTGCAGGGACTCGGCCCGGACACCAGCCACCAGCGGCCCATTGCCCAGTTGATCGGCATTGATGGCGGTTTCCAGTTCGGTGCCATCGGGCAGGCGCACGGTCAGGTGCCGGTTGTCGCTGGCAATGGGCGCCGCGTCGATAAAGTTCATGGCCGGCGAGCCAATAAAGCCGGCGACAAACTTCGTCGCGGGGCGGCGGTAAATCTCGATGGGCGAGCCAACCTGCTCGATCCGCCCCTGGTTCATCACCACAATGCGTGTGGCCAGGGTCATGGCCTCGACCTGGTCATGTGTGACAAACACCATGGTGGTTTTCAGGCGCTGATGTAGCCGCGCCAACTCAACCCGGGTGCGGTTGCGCAAGGCGGCGTCCAGGTTGGACAGCGGCTCGTCAAACAGGAACGCGCCGGGTTCTTTCACCACTGCCCGGCCAATCGCCACGCGCTGGCGCTGCCCGCCGGAAAGCTGGATCGGTTTGCGCGCCAGCAGTTTATCCAGCTCCAGCATGCGCGCGGCTTCTGTGATGCGGCGCTCAATCTCCGCCTCGGCCAGACCAATATTTTTGAGCCCGAATGCCATGTTCTCCCGCACCGTCATATGCGGGTATAGCGCGTAATGCTGGAACACCATGGCCAGGTTGCGTGCGCCGGGCGGCAGATGGGTGACGGGTTGATCGGCAATGCGGATCTCGCCATCGCTGACGGGTTCCAGCCCGGCAATCATGCGCAACAGGGTTGATTTGCCACAGCCTGACGGGCCGAGGAACACCAGAAATTCGCCGGGTTCAATATCCAGAGAAAAATCCGGAATGACCTCGGTTGTGCCATATCGCTTCTGGATATGGGCAAGTTGAATGCCAGCCATCTCGTACGCGCCTCCAGGCCTTTTTTGGTGCTTTGGTATTATGAAAAGGCATCATAAGAGTGCGTGGCGAGCGGCTGATATTGCGATAACAGTCTGATTTATGGATTTTTTTGCTTAAGTGGTGCAGTGCTGGCGCGTGGTTTGAGGATGGGCTCGGAGGTCACGCGCATCTCATCTGGCATGCCCAGCGGGGCCGGATGTTTGATCAGCTTGCGCAGCAAATCGACGGCCATCTCTGCCGCCTCTTGTGTTGGAACCGCGACCGTGGAGAGCGCCGGCCGGGTTTCCTGCGCCATCTGGATGTCGGTAATACCGATGACGGACAGATCATCCGGCACACTCAGGTTCAAGTCGGTGGCAGCGTGCATGGCACCAATGGCGGGCAGGTCATTGGTGGCAAAAATGGCGGTCAGGCCGGGTTGGTCCAGCAGAAGGGCGCGTGCGGCATCGTAACCGCCCTGAACGGTATCCAGCCCGTTGCGGCAGTGGCTTTCCGGCAGGTCTACGCCTGCTGCGCGCACGGTATCTATAAAACCCTGCATCCGCGTGGTGTGTACACCACCTTTGCCGTTACCGATGATCACGCCTATCTGGCGATGCCCCAGTCGCAACAAATGTTCAGCCGCCAGTTGCCCGGCAAGGCGGAAATTGACAGCCACACAGGGCAGGCCGGGCGCTTCTTCCGGTTTTTCCCACATACACAGCACGACCGGCGCGCGGCTCTGGCGCAGGGTGCCGAAATCCAGATTGCAGTTCATCACCAGTACGCCTTCAGAGAGCGAGCCAGATAACTGGTTCAGATAGGCGTATGCCGTGGGCGCATCATCATTGGTATTACACAGCAGCATGAAACTGCCGTGTTCCCGCGCGGCTTGTTCCACCGCCAGCGCAAATTCCGGGTAGAACGGGTTGGCAATGCTGGACACCATTAGCGCCAGCGTCGGCCCGCGGCCTTCTGCCAGCGCGCGCGCGTTCAGATTGGGGCGATAGCCCAGCGCATTGATAGCCTCCATCACCCGTTCACGTGTGTCTTTGCTCACCCGGCCACGATTGCGCAGCACGTTGGAGACAGTGGCGGGGGTGACACCTGCCCGGTTGGCGACCTCTGAAAGTGTAGTCATGACTGGTTGGTTACCTTTTTTGTCCTCTGCCGCCATGATGATGGCGATTTGCGTGTATCCCGCAATGGCGCTGATTTTTATGCGTTTTACGCTGCATGGCAGCATGAAAAGTGTGCTGCAACAGCATGTCACTGTATTGCAATCCGCAAAAATCTGCTGATATAGTCCGTAGCAATTAATCGCAAACTACATCCGGGCAGTGTCTGCCAGTTTCAGGTTGATGTGGCTGGCGGCTTTTTTTTTGAGATGCATGATTAAGCGCTTAATCATATGGCGCAATCACACCACGGAGCCAGATTGATGGCAAGCATTTCGTTGAGAGGGGCCCAGAAGAGCTATGGCGATCACCAGCCGGTGATTCGTAATGTGGATCTGGAAATCGGTGACAACGAGTTCTGCGTGTTTCTGGGGCCATCGGGCTGTGGCAAGTCCACCTTGCTGCGCATGATTGCCGGTCTGGAAGACCTCAGCGATGGCGAATTGCGCATTGGCGGCAAGCTGATGAATGAGGTCTCGTCCGCCGAGCGCGGTGTAGCCATGGTGTTCCAGAGTTACGCGCTGTTCCCGCACATGACTGTGTTCGAGAACATGGCCTTTGGCCTGAAGCTGGCCAAAACGCCAGTCGAGACCATCAACAAAAAAGTCGGCGAAGCGGCCCGCATTCTGCAACTGGAAAACCTGCTGACGCGCTACCCCAAGGCGCTGTCTGGCGGGCAGCGGCAACGGGTGGCGATTGGCCGGGCCATTGTGCGTGAACCGGGCGTATTCCTGTTTGATGAACCGCTCTCCAACCTCGATGCCACCTTGCGCGGGCAAACGCGGATCGAGATCGCCCGCCTGCACAAGCAGTTTGCTGCCGCCAGTGTGGTGTACGTGACGCACGATCAGATCGAAGCCATGACCCTGGCGGACAAGATTGTGCTGCTGCATACCGGCAAGGATATGGAGCAGCACGGCAGTATTGCTCAGGTGGGCACGCCGCTGACGTTGTATCACCGCCCGGTCAGCCGCTTTGTGGCGGGGTTTATTGGCTCGCCGCGCATGAATTTTCTCAATGCCAAAGTGGCGGCGATCCACGGCGATGGCGTCCAGATCTCGCTGGATGACTCGGGCGAGATGCTCACGGTAGCCGTCTCTGGCGCGAAGCTCACGGTGGGGCAAGCTGTCACGCTGGGTATCCGCCCGGAGCACCTGGAAACCATCGCCACTGGCGCCAGCCAGCCGCAAACCCTCAGTCGCACAGTCACGCTGATCGAGGCGCTGGGCGAACTCAGTTACCTGCATCTGAACGCCGCTGGCGAAGCCCCGCTGATTGCCAAAGCACCGGGTGATGCCGTTGCCAAAGTGGGCGATACGCTCACCTTCCGCGCTCCTGCCGCGTTGTGCCACCTCTTTACCGAAGACGGTTTTGCCGTTCCCCATCTGGAGACTCTGCCGTGACCCAAAACGACGCTGCCATGCGCCTTGGCGTGTGCTATTACCCGGAACACTGGCCGGAAACCATGTGGGCGGATGACGCCCGCCGTATGGTTGAACTGGGTATCGATCAAGTGCGGATTGGCGAGTTCGCCTGGAGCCGTATCGAGCCCTCGCCGGGTCAGTTTGACTGGGGCTGGCTGGATCGCGCTATTGAAGTACTGGGTGCGGCGGGCCTGAAAGTGGTGATGTGCACACCAACGGCCACCCCCCCCAAATGGCTGATCGACCAGCATCCGGACATTCTGGCGGTCAACGCTGAAGGCCGTCCGCGCCGGTTTGGATCGCGTCGGCATTACGACTTTTCTTCGCCATCGTGGTTTGAAGCGTCTCAGCGCATCTGCACCGAGATCGCGAAACGCTACGGCCAGAACCCGGCGGTGAAATTCTGGCAAGTCGACAACGAATACGGTTGCCATCACACGGTCGTGAGTTATTCGCCCGCAGCCAGCAAGCGTTTCCGGCTGTGGTTGCAGACGCGCTATGGCGATGTCAAAACGCTCAATGAAGCATGGGGCACGGTGTTCTGGAGCATGGAATACCGCAGCTTTGACGAGATCGACCCACCGGTCGATGCCGTCACCGAAGGCCACCCGGCGCACCGCATGGACTACCGCCGTTTTGCCTCGGATGAAGTGACACGCTACAACCGTATGCAGGTGGACATCTTGCGCGCGCATTCGCCCGGGCGACCCGTGGTGCATAACTTCATGCAGATGTTCAACGAGTTCGACCATTACAAAGTCGCGGCCGATCTGGATGCGGCCAGCTGGGATAGCTACCCGCTGGGTGCGCTGGAAGAAATGTGGTTTGCGCCTGAGGTCAAAGCCCGCTGGTTGCGTACCGGCCACCCGGACTTCGCCAGCTACAACCATGATCTTTACCGGGGGATGTCCCGCCTGCCGTTCTGGGTAATGGAACAGCAGCCTGGCCCGGTGAACTGGGCGCCGTGGAACCCGGCACCGCTCCCCGGCATGGTGCGGCTGTGGACATGGGAAGCGCTCGCGCACGGCGCGGGCTGCGTATCGTATTTCCGTTGGCGGCAAGCGCCGTTTGCGCAAGAGCAGATGCATGCGGGTCTCAATACGCCGGACAACAAACCCGACATTGGTGCGGCAGAAGCAGCGCGTGCTGCGGATGAAATCCGCCGCGTGCTGGCCAGTGGCGCTGATGGCGCGGTGAACACGCGTGTCGCACTCATCCACGATTACGAAGCCAAATGGTTGTTCGAGATCCACCCGCAAGGCGCGGATTTCCACTATGCCCGTTTCGCTTTTGGTTACTACAGTGCGTTGCGCAGTCTTGGGTTTGATGTCGACATCATTCCGGCCACCGCAAAACTGGATGGCTACAGTTTGATTGTGGTGCCGCCATTGCCGATCGTGCCGGATGACCTGGCGCAACGCCTCTCGAACAGCGGTGCGCACGTGGTGCTGGGCCCGCGCACCGGTTCCAAGACAGTCAGTGTGCAAATCCCGCAGCAACTGCCGCCTGGTCCGCTCGCGCAGATCATGCCGATCCGTGTCTGGCGCGTGGAATCGCTCCGCCCCAATGTTGCAGAAGCCGTTGATGCCCCGGCGCTGGGTTTGCCCCGTTTGCAAGCGCACCACTGGCGTGACCTGATCGAGACCACGCCAGATGTAGATGTACTGGGCACATTTGCGGATGGCGCGCCGGCCATCGCCCGGCACGGCAAGGTGCACTACCTGGCCAGCATTTTCAGTGATGCCGGTACCCGCGCCATTCTGGCCAATGTGGCGCAAGCCGCTGGCCTGCAACCGCAGGCGCTAGAGGAAACCGTCCGCATCAGCCGGCGCGGTGAACTGGTTTATGTCTTCAATTACGGTGAGGCCGCGTATGACATCGCAGGTGTCGATGCGGGCGCGTTTGTGGTGGGTTCAGCGCGTGTCGAACCGCAAGGGGTGGCGATCTATCGTCAGCCCGGTCAAGTGCAGTGAAGTGGCAAGCAGGGTTCTCGTTCAAGCAGGCACATACAACGTTGCAGCAGCAAGGAGACAATAATGAGCAAGGTACGCACTCGCATTCTGGGTTTGACGCTGGCCGCCGCCGGCTTGTGTTATGGCGCCATGGCGCAGGCCGGTACGCTGGCGATTAACGTCGCGTTCAAGGGCGCCAGCCAGCGCGCGGTCTGGCAGTCGGTGTTTGATGATTTCAAAAAGGCGCATCCGGATATCGAGATGAAAGTCGCCTTTGTCGATGAAGAAGCCTACAAGGTGCAATTGCCGGGCTGGCTGTCGTCGGTGGCGCCGGATGTCGTGAACTGGCATGACGGCGAACGTATGGCCTACTACGCCCGCC
This sequence comes from Silvimonas amylolytica, assembly GCF_014645555.1. Taxonomy (GTDB): domain Bacteria; phylum Pseudomonadota; class Gammaproteobacteria; order Burkholderiales; family Chitinibacteraceae; genus Silvimonas; species Silvimonas amylolytica. The sequence continues at coordinate 260,449 of NZ_BMLY01000004.1, forward strand.
GGGGCTTGCTGGAAGACCTCTCGGGCGACTGGGCGAAGAACGGCTGGAATGAAACCTACGCGTCCACCAAAGAGGCCTCTTCCTGGAACGGCAAGCAATACGCCGCGCCGACCGTGTATTACTCATGGGGCATGTTCTACCGCAAGGATCTGTTCCAGAAAGTAGGGATCAGTGGTGAACCCAAAACCTGGGATCAGTTCATTGATGCCTGCAAGAAGCTCAAAGCCGCGGGTATTGCGCCGATTGCCGTGGGCGGGCGCGATGCCTGGACACTGGCTGGCTGGTTTGATTACCTGGATTTGCGCATCAACGGTAACGCCTTTCACCAGAAGCTCATGGCCGGTGAAGTGCCGTACACCGATGCCCGCGTGAAGAAGGTGTACACCACCTGGAAGGGCCTGATCGATGACAAGTATTTCATCGACAATGCGCTCTCTTACGATCTGGATGCCGCCCAGCCGTTCCTGTTCCAGGGCAAGGCCGCCATGATGTTGATGGGTACGTTTATCTCGGCCGGCTTCCCGGCCAACGTTAAACCGAATATGGGTTACTTCCAGTTCCCGATCATCGACGCCAAGGTACCGACGGCAGAAGATGGCCCGGTCGAGTCGCTGCATATTCCGGCCAAGGCCAAAAACAAGGCCGATGCGCATACCTTCCTGGCGTTTGTCGGTACCCCGGAAATCAGCGGTCGCCTGGCGAAGGGCCTGGGTTCTTTACCCGCCAATAGCAAGGCCGAAGAACCGGAAGATCCGATCTCGAAGATCGGCTTCCAGATTCTGTCGCAAACCCGTGGTGGCATCGCCCAGTTCTATGATCGTGACATGACCAAAGAAATGGCCGATGAAGGCATGAAGGGCATGCAGCAATTCTTGTCTGACCCCAGCCAGATCGACAGCATCCTGGCCCAGCTGGAAACCACGCGTAAGCGCATCTACAAGAAGTAAGCCCCGCGCCGCCCACTGGCCACGGCGAGTGGGCGGCAAAGCTGTACATGGCATCGCCAGGAGATGAACGCGTGATCGATTCTGTACCGGATACCCCGCTGCATCAGATGGCCGCACCTGCTGTCAAAGCGGTGGGCAAGCGGCGCTCGCCCAGTGCACGGCGGCAGCAGCGGGCAGCGTGGCTGTTCCTGGCGCCGGCTTGCGTGATGGTCGCCCTGTTTGTGCTGTACCCGATTATCAAAAGTATCTCGCTCAGCTTTTATAACTGGGACGGGATGACCGACAAGACCTTTGTCGGCCTGGCTAACTATGTGGAGTTGTTTCACGCGCCGACGTTCTACACGGCGCTCAAGAACAATCTGTTGTGGTTGCTGCTGTTTTTGCTGGCACCGCCCATGGGGTTGGCCATTGCGCTGTATCTGAACCAGGCCGTGGCTGGCATCCGGCTGGTCAAATCCCTGTTTTTTGCGCCGTTTGTGTTGTCAGGCGTGGTGGTGGGGCTGATTTTCAGCTGGTTTTACGATCCCACATTTGGCTTGCTGGCGCTGATTCTGGGGCATGGCATTCCGGTGCTGGGCGATGCGCATTACGTCACCTTTGGCATCGTGTTTGCCGCGCTGTGGCCACAAACGGCTTATTGCATGATTTTGTATCTGACCGGTTTGACGGGCTTGAACGCCGACCAGATTGAAGCGGCGCGCATGGAAGGCGCGCGCGGCTGGGCGCTGCTGTGGCATGTGGTCTTGCCGCAACTGAGGCCAACCACCTTTATGGCCATGGTCGTCACCATCATTGGCGCACTCAGAAGCTTTGATCTGATCTCGGTGATGAGTAGCGGCGGCCCGTTTGAGAGCTCCACCGTGCTGGCGTATTACATGTACGACCAGGCCATCAAGTACTACCGCTACGGTTATTCCGCTGCCATTGCCGTGGTGCTGTTTGCGATCATGCTGGTGTATATCGCCTGGCATTTGCGGCGCTTGCTGCGTAACGAACATTAATACAGACCAGAGAGACCGCCATGTTCCCGATGCCTATTGAACACTGGAAGCCGCTGAACCGGCGTCTGTACAAACTGACGTTGCCGCTGGCGCTGCTGGTCTGGCTGCTGCCGTTGATTGCGGTGATGGTGACCTCCATCCGCTCGACCGAAGAACTAACCGAGGGTAATTACTGGGGCTGGCCCAAACACTTTGCGCTGATATCCAATTACCACGACGCGCTGACCACTTCGCCCATGCTGCATTACTTTTTCAACAGCGTGATGATCACGGTGCCGGCGGTCATTGGTGCGATTGCACTGGCTGCCATGGCCGGGTTCTCGCTGGCGGTGTATCAGTTCCGCGGCAATCTGGCGCTGTTTGCCACTTTTGTCGGTGGCAACTTTGTGCCGATCCAGATTCTGATGATTCCGGTACGTGACCTCTTTTTGCAGATGGGTCTGTACAACACGCTGTGGGCGCTCATGCTGTTCCACATCGCCTTTCAGACCGGTTTTTGTACGCTGTTTTTGCGCAATTTCATCAAGCAATTGCCGTATGAACTGATCGAGGCGGGCCGCATTGAAGGGGCTGGCGAATGGGCTATTTTCTGGCGCATTATCTTGCCGCTGATCCGGCCGGCGCTGGCGGCGTTGTCTATCCTGGTGTTTACCTTCGTCTGGAATGATTACTTCTGGGCGCTGTGCCTGACCCAGGGCGATGAAGCCGCGCCGCTGACGGTGGGTGTAGCGGCTTTGCGTGGTCAGTGGGTGACCGCGTGGAACCTGGTCAGCGCCGGGTCGATCCTGGCGGCATTGCCTTCCGTGCTGATGTTCTTTGCCATGCAGCGGCATTTTGTCGCCGGTTTGACGTTTGGCGCGACCAAGGGGTAGTGGTCAGACCGCTGCGCCGCAGAATGCACAAAGCCCCGCGATATCACGGGGCTTTGTTTTTGGGTGCGAGACCTGATCAGTAAATGGCAGCAGCGCTTGGCGGTGCGCCCCACCACGCAGGGCGGGTCTGGCCGTTGACTGACGTGCCGTGGTACATCAGCAAATCGGCCAGCCCGGCCACTTTGGGGATGAACGTCAGTGGCGGGGTAGAGAGATTATCCAGCATCTGGATGTCCTCTACTTTCAGTTGTACCTCTAGTGCTTTGATATTGGCATCCAGATGCGCCACGGTACGGGCACCCAGCAAGGTGGAGCTGACGCCGGCCCGGGCGCGTACCCAGGCCAAAGCAATTGCCGCGACATTCGTTTCATGCCGGTTGGCAATGTCAGTCAGCGCATCAATGAGGGCGAATTCATGTTCGCCAAACGGCACCCCAAACTGCGTAGCGCGGCTACCTGCTACATTGCCAGCGTTGTTGCGGTTGTACTTGCCAGAGAGCATGCCGTTGGCCAGCGGTGACCAGGCCACCACGCCCAACCCCAGTTCTTGCGCCATGGGGATCAGTTCTGTTTCGACCGAGCGTTCGAGCAAAGAGTACTCCAGCTGGATGCCGGCCAGCGGTGTCCAGCCACGTAGCGTGGCGATGGTCTGTGCCTGGGCAACTTTCCAGGCTGGCGAGTCGGAAAAACCGATGTAGCGCACCTTGCCGGACGAGACCAGTTGTTCCAGCGTGCGCAGTGTTTCTTCAATCGGCGTGTAGGGGTCTGGAAAGTGCATCCAGTACAGATCGATGTAATCCGTTTGCAGGCGGCGCAAAGATTGCTCACACGCGCGGATGATGGATTTGCTGCTGGCGCCGCCCGCGTTGGGGTCGCCCGGATGCATGCTGGTGCCAAATTTGGTGGCAATCACCAATCGTTCCCGCTCGGCTTTGTGCTGGCCCAGATAGTCACCAATGATTTTCTCGGCATGACCAAAGGTATAACCGTTGGCGGTATCGATGAAATTGCCGCCCATTTCAAGATAACGAGAAAGGATGGTTGCAGAGGTGGCGTCATCTGCTCCCCAGCCCCAATCCTCACCAAAGGTCATGGTGCCAAGGGCAAACGGGCTGACGAAAAGGCCAGTACGGCCCAGCGAAACATAAGCATCAAGAGACATGTCGGGGTTCCTTGCAAAGCAGTCCGGATCACTGGCAGGAGCCAGTTGCACAAGCGTGGAAGGACCGGTCCTGGTGGCGATGCCGTTCCGCGTTTTATGCCATTCTGACATTTTATGATAAAGTGTCAATGTGTTTTTGACGTTTTGCTCGAAAATGTCATAATGTCAATCATGCAGAATGAACGCGAACTTCAGGTCATCCAGGCGGCATACACCGTCTTCATTCGATACGGGTTTGCCCGCACCACCATGGGCGATCTGGCGAAAGAAGCCGGCTTGTCACGGCCGGCGCTCTACCTTGTCTACCCAGGCAAGGCGGAAGTGTTTGAGGCTGTGCTGGGCTGGATGATCGACTCCATGCTCGGCACCATTGCCAATACGCTGCAGCCAGACTGGCCGCTGGCAAAGAAACTGATGCACGTATTTGAGATCTGCAGCATCAAACCCTATGACGAAATCAAAAAGCACCCGGATGCCCAGGATTTGTTGTCGCTGGACAGCCAGATTCCGGGCATCGAACAAGTGCCTTATGCGCGTTTGCAGGTTTGTCTTGAAGGCTTGCTGGCCGAGCCCGTGGCGGCCTCTGGTCTGGAACAATCAGCCACCGAGATTGCCCGCACCCTGCTGGCCGCTGTGCGTGGTTTCAAACTGGCAGCGCAAGACAGCACCGATTTAAGAGACTTGATTGAACGGCAGGTGCAATGGCTGGCGGTGGCGCTGGTATAGGGTGATCCGATGATTCTGGGTCAAGGTAGCACCAACAAAAAAAGGCCATTGAAGGCCTTTTTTTGTTGGTGCACCTACTGCAATCAGTTGGCAGGTTTGGTCACGAGTGGTGTAGAGGCCACAGCGGCTCCTGGCTTGGCCTGCGGGTTGCTGCAGAGCCGATCTTCAATCAGCGCAAAAACGCTGTCCTCGGTGTAAGCGGTTGCAGTGCTGTCGTGAGGCGGGTTCTTGGACAGCAGTTTGAATTTGTCGTCAAAGAAATACGTCGCGAAGATCCGTGCCTTGTGGGCGGTGCAATCGAGTTCGATGTCGCTTAGTACATTGGCAATACGCGGGTCCTTTTCGGATTTGATACCTGAGGTGACCATACGCACGGAGACGACATTGCCCATCCGTTTGACGGTGTCCAAGTCGATCTGGTTTGTTCCATCCAGGGAGAACAAGCTGGCAGCGAGCAAGAGTGAGAGCATGATTGGGGTCGTTATTCTGGTTGATAAGCACGCATGGGGCACTGTGCCCAAAACACGCCAGGTGTTCAATATCTTTGCAACCGGTTCGTTGCAGCAGAAGGACAGCGCCAGACCTATAACGGCGGCCATCCTGCATGGTTTACCGGGCTAGCCGGCGCATGTGCTACCGACCAATCAACACGCGCACGCGTTCAATGTCTTCGGGGGAGGCGGGGTTGTACACGATCATGCTTAGATCGGGTTGGCCATCGACGGCAAAGGCGGAGTAATCCAGCGTTAACAGCCCTACCACCGGATGCATGATGTGTTTGGTGCCTTCACCATGCGTGCGCACCTCGTTGCGATGCCACATGCTGGCAAAGTCCGGGCTGATGGCAATCATGTCAGCCACGAGCGCTCGCACGGTATCCGGTGCGCCGGCCCGGGTGGACTCTGCGCGAAAGGTCGCTACGACAGAGCGCGCATCTTCTTCCCAGTTCACCATTCGCTTGCGCACTTCCGGATTGCCAAACAGCATGCGCAACGTGTTGCGCTGCTGCGGTGGCATGTTTTCGTAGTCACCCAGGACCTTGAGCGCAGCCTGGTTCCTCGCCACGATGTCCCAACTGGCCGTCCGTACGAAAGCCGGGCTGAGCGGCATGGCATCCAGGATCCGCTGCAATCGGTCAGAGACCGCGCCGGGTGTCTGATGCCGTAATTCCGGCGGACGATCTTGTGCCAGCAAAAAGAGGTGTTCGCGCTCAGCGGTGGTCAGGTCCAGCGCGCTGGCAATGCGTTCGAGCACGGCGGTAGATGGCACCCCGCCGCGGCCTTGCTCCAGCCAGGTATACCAGGTGGCGCTGATATTGGCGCGCAGGGCGACTTCTTCCCGCCGCAGACCTGGCGTGCGCCGGTTGCCAGACGGGTAGCCGAACGCAACCGGGTCTAGCCGTGCGCGACGGTTTTTCAGGTAATTACCCAGCCGGTTGTCTTGCGTGGTGCTCATGTTCTACCTGGTTCATCGCCATCGTCATGGTGCTCGATCATGAGCATAAACACATGCAATCCATCGCGAAAGAGGCGAAGACCCGCGCGCGTAGAAGCTGATAAAGCGGTGACCAAGGGGGCGGCAAACCGCACTATTTCACTGTGTGCCCTGGCGTTTGGCACGCTGTACTTCACCAAAACGTCGCGACATGCGATCACCCAGTACGAGTGCACCTGCAATCACGACTGCAAACGGCCAGTTCCAGCCTGGCGTCACCGGGTGGGTATACAACAGCAGTGCGCCAGCCACCAGGTTAAACAGTCCCCAATGAAAATTGACGTGAGGTGAGGAGTCTCCCTTGCCGCGTGGTTTGGCAAAGGGTGTGGGAAAGGGCAAACCGGAAAGCCCCATGGCCAGATGAGGCAGGCTGTTGCACAAGAAGGCTCCGGCAAAAAAGAGGGCGATATAGTTCATGTTATTGCTCAGATGAGAATGCAATTGAAGAGATCAAGAACGTTTGGCAGCCTTGGCCCGGCCGGCCATGAGCCGCGCCAGCAATGGGCTGACCAGCAAGATGGTCATGAAACGGGAGACCTGCATGGCCATAACAAAAGACACATCAACATGGCTGGACGCGGCGATGATCGCGACGGTATCTGCGCCACCTGGACTGGTCGCAAGGTACGCCGTGAGCGGGTCGACACCGGCCACCTGGACCAGGACGACTGCCAGACCACCACATGCGGCGATCAAGGCCAGCGTACAGAGCAAGATGCGGGGCAGGGCACGTGCCGCGTATTGCAGCAAGGGGCGTGTGAACTTGAGACCGACATGCCAGCCGATGATGGCGTAGGCGCCCACCAGCAACCACACGGGCAGTTCAATTTTTAGCCAGCCCAGATGGACCAGCAACATACCGGCGAACATGGGGATCAAAATTGCACCTGCGCGCAATTTGAACCGGCGGGATAGCCAGATACTGATGCCCGCCAGTGCCACCGTGCCAGCCAACGCAAGCCAGTCCGGCATCTGCCACCAATGGGTTGAGGCGAGTGTGCCATGCACGCCGTGGGCACCGAGGATGCGGGTAATGACGCTCGCGACGGCGGCCACCAGCATCACGCGCAGGTATTGCATCAGTGCCACCAATTGGACATCTGCACCGAATGCTTCTGCCATCAGCGTCATGGTCGTTGCCGCGCCGGGGCTCAGACCCCACATGGCTGTGGAGCCAGGCAAGACGTGCATGCGCGTGAGCAGCCAGCCCAGCAGCGTGCAAATGGCCAACACGGATAACACGCCGCCCACAAACAGCATCCAGTGCCCGCCGATATCACCATGTACCCAACCTGGCAAAGTACGGGCGATCATCGCCCCGACAATGCTTTGTGCGATCTGGAATGGCAGCGGTGCAATACCGCGGCTACCGCCATTGGCGGTGACGATGATCCCGGCAATCATCGGCCCCAGCAGCAAGGCTGCCGGCAACCCGCAGGCGCTGAGCCCGGCGCCCAGTAGCAAGGACAAGACGACCAGCATGGACCATTGCGTGCGGGCGCTGGTCTTTGCAAGACGGCCTTGAAGCGCTGTCTCGGCTTGGGCGGTGTGCATGGGGTGTTTATTCCGGGGTGTTGATGAAATATGCGAAGGTGTCCTCGCAAAAAATACTAGAGGATGTCCTCGCATAAATCAACGACTATTACCGAGTATGCGCATAATTTGATGCGCAGCTCACGGCGGACAAGCTCTATGTGTTGTTCAGTTTGCATTTGGTAAAAAATGGCCCTCGGTTTAATATGCGAGGAATATCTCAAATATATTCGCATTTATGTCCAGTCCGATCGAAGAAGAAAGTCTCGCCGTGCCGCTGGTGCAAGCGGTCGCACCACAGCGTGAACGCGGTCGCCAGCGGGTTGCAGCCATTCTTGAGGCCGCCGCGCTGGTCTTTGTTGAAAATGGGTATGACAAGAGCACCATGACCGAAATTGCCGCCCGCTCCGGCACGGCCATTGGCTCGCTCTACCGGTTTTTCCCGACCAAAGGGGCGGTGGCCGACAGCCTGTTAGTACAGTATGCCAAGAGCACGGTGGCTGGCCTGGCAGAGCTGGCCGATCAGGCTGATCGCATGACCCTGGAGGGTCTGGCGGAGGCGCTGGTTGATCTGCGTGAGGAACTGCTTACCCAGCGTGCCGTCGTGCTGGCGCTGGTCGATGCGCGGGAAGGCAGTCAGGAAATCCGCCAGCAGTTTCGGGCGCACTCGCGCGCTGGCATGAGCCAGGTACTACAGAAAGCTATTCCAGGGCTTCCAGACGCGCGTGCACATGCCATGGCGATCTTGATGTTGCATGTTCTCAAAGGTGTTGCCGCGGCCAATGCCGAAGACCCGGCAACGCGTCACATGGTTCTGGCAGAGATGCGTGAATTGCTGCGTAGCTGGCTGGTGAGTGCACGGCAGGCGGTGGCGGCTACATCTGCTTGAACAGTCCCGCATACGCCCGGCTGACCGGCAAGGTGTCGCTGCGGTTTCGTAAATGAATCCGCAAGCGGCCGAGCAAATCCCGCTGAACGTGCTCGATGGCCGCCAGAGACACAATCACGCCGCGATGCACCTGCACAAAACGTTCCGGGTCCAGCCGCAGTGCGAGGTCTTTCAATGGCGTGCGGATCAAATGGCGTTTGTCGCCCACAACCACTTCGGTGTATTTGTCCGTCGCCTGAAAAAAAGCCACATCATCGACCGCGACCAGGTGTGTGGTATCGCCAAGGCCAACGGTTAACCAGCGGATGGGCCCGCTGTCTTTGGCAAGCTGCGGCAACACGACCGGGGCTGGTGCTGGTGCTTCGCGCTGTAGACGGGTAATGCAGCGTAACAAGCGCTCGTCACTCAAGGGCTTGAGCAGATAATCAACGGCCGAAGCATCAAACGCCTCGACCGCGTACTCGTCATAGGCAGTCACAAAGATCACGCGGGTGCCGGTTGCCAGGCCCGCTACCTTCAAGCCATCCAGCCCCGGCATACGGATATCCAGAAAGGCAAAGTCCGGCTGCGTGGCATTGATCTGCGCCAGCGCTTCAATGCCATTGCGCGGCATGCCGACGATGGTCAGTTCTGGCCAGAAGCGGGTGAGTCGTTCAGCCAGTTCGGCGGCCAGATTGGGCTCGTCGTCAGCAATCAGTGCGGTAGGCATGGGCGGGATATTCTCAGGGTTCTCAGACTGGAATAGTCAAACAGGCGGTTACACCAGCACCGGTGTTGGCAGAGACCGACAGGCTGGCGCGCTCGCCATACAAAGTGTGCAGCCGGGTACGTACGCTGGACAACCCGACTCCGCCATGCACGTGGGTGCTTACTCCCAGTCCAACCCCGGTATCGATCACGCTTAATATCAGTTGTGCGCCTTCACGCCGCGCACTCACGGTAATGCTGCCGCCCTCGACAGCAGGTTCAATACCATGCAGCAAGGCATTCTCAACCAAGGGTTGCAGCAACAAGGGGGGCAAGACCAGATCGCGCAGCGTGGCGGCGACGTCGATGCGGTATTGCAGGCGTTCACCCAGACGGATCGCGGCAATGGACAAGAGTGCCTCGATCAGCGTCAGCTCTTCTTGCAGCAAAGACTGGGGTTTGCGGGTCCGTGAGAGGCTGGCTCGCAAATAGCGGTTGAGGTGATCCAGCATCTGCGCAGCGCGATCTGGATCACGGCTGATCAGGCTTTGTACGTTGGCCAGGGTATTGAACAGAAAATGCGGCTCGATCTGCGCTTGCAACATCGCTAGCCGCGCTGCGGTTTCTGATTGGCGCAATTCGGCCGCGCGGCGCTTTTCGGTTTCCAGTGCGGTCCGCATACGCATGGACTGAAACAAAATGGTGACCAGTGCACACACCACACTGGCGACGAGGAACGTGGGCAGAAGATGCAACCAGATCCGGCCGGCATCGGGCCCGACCAGAGGAGGCAGCACACCGGTCGTAAGGCCTGTGACCGCCACCCCGATCAGTACGCTCACGGGGGCAATCACCAGGCTGCGTACCACCAGACCCGCCTGACGTCCGCCCCGGGTCATCAAACGGCCAAAGCCCCAGGCGACAAAACCGATGCTGTTGGAGATCAACAGATCAAACCACAGTACGTCTCCGTGACCGCCAAACCAGAAACCCAGGCCGATCAAACTGTTCAGTATGACCAGTGTGATAGCAAACCAGGGCGAGCCGGTGTCAGTCAGACTGGCCCAGCGGCTTGACATGAATGCTGGCGGACGCGGGGCGAGTTGCTCGCTCATTGTGCCGCTCCGGAACCCAGGGTTCGAACGGACATGGACTGTTGACTGCGCACCAGTACATTGATCGCACGACCAGCCGGCATGCCAGCCAGCAAGCCCCACACGCCCAATGAAACCGGGGCAAACAGCGGGGAGGTCATCCAGGTCAGATGCGCAGCCAGAGCGAAATGCAGCACGAATTCAAATCCGAAAGTAAACAGAATGATGATCAGCAAGCTTGGGTCGCCAGGCAAACGCACCCGGCTACCGTCTGCATTGAAAGACAGGCGCCAGCCTTGGGCATGATGCCAGCCAGCGGCCAGGCCGATCGCCCCGGTCATCACCGCGCCAGCCCAACTGGTCGGGGCAGCGTGCGCAAAGAGTGCGGCCATGCTGTTGAACCCGCTGGCGACAATCAGTAGCGGAAACAGCAGCAAACGCTCTGGTTTGACTTCACGTGGCATGCAACGCTTGACGCCAATGTAAATCAGGACCGCGAGGATGACAAAAACATATCCGGGGACGTGTGACATGGTGGGCTCCTTGCTGTGGGGGTAGAAACTGGAACCCAGTGTAGGCACGGCCATGCAGGCTTGATGAGGGTTGCGACAAGACGTCTCAGGCACGGATGAGTTGTCATCCATACTGATGAGTTGCATGGCGGCCCACGCGCGTTTTTTGCTCAGCCCTTTGGCTTGCCGATCTGCTGCCACGCCAGTGCGACACATATCCCCTGCACGATGGCGCCAGACATCATGGCGACACGTAGCCCTGCCGGCCCGCTGCCCGCCACGGTGTAGATCGCACCCAGTATGGCGACACCCAGTGTCGCGCCGGCCATGCGGGCGACATTGATCAACGAAGAGGCTGTGCCCGCGCGTGCCGCACTGACTGCGCCTACTGCTGCGCCCATCAACGGGCCTGTTGCCATGCCCATGCCCACGCCGGTCAAGGCCAGGCCGATCTCATCGGCCAGCAGGTGACCAGCGCCGCTCCCCAAACCGATCATGGCCAGTCCAGTGGCAATCACCACAACCCCGCCGCAGGTTATGCTGCGCACGCCCCAAATACGGGTGCCAGCCCCGGAAAAAGGGGATACCAGCACAAATACGAGCGCCATCGGCATCAAGGCCAGGCCGGCACCCAGCGTGGACAACTGGCCTGTGGCCTGCCAGGTCAGCGGGAGCAGGAACAAAACGGCATACATACCGAAGGTCATGCCCAGAGTGCCTGTTACTGCACCCCGGAAAGCCGCGATGCCAAGGAGATCCAGCGGGACCAGGGCTGCTGCACCGTGGTGTTTTTCAATGCGCACAAACAAGCCGACGGCGAGCAGGCAGACAAAGAGCGCGGCGAGTGCCCAGCGCCAGTGCGCGTGCGCTTCAATCGCGGCAAAAGCCAATGTGGCCAGCGCCAAAGCGCCTGCCAACTGGGCGAAGAGATCGAAATGCCGCGCTTGCGGATCGGCAGACTCGGGGATATGCAGCACCGCCAGTACGACGGCCGCAATACTGAATGGCACGACGGCCAGAAAGATACTGCGCCAGCCCCAATAGTGAATCAGCAAACCGCCCAGGGTGGGGCCGATGGCCAGCGCAACACCGTTACAAGCAGCCCAGATACCCAAGACTCGCCCACGTGTGGCTTGATCGGGCCAGATCACCCGGATCAAAGCGAGCGACGCCGGGATCAGCAATGCAGCGCCCAGCCCTGCCAGCGAACGTCCGGCGATCAGCATTGGCACGTTGGGCGCGACAGAACAGAGTACAGAAGCCAGCGTAAACAGTGCGGCGCCGATGATGAATATCAAACGCCGACCGCGCAGATCCGCCAGCACCCCCCCCGGTGAGTAGCAGGCTGGCGTACAGCAGGTTGTAGCTATCCACCACCCATTGCAGCTGACTGGTGCCAGCGGCCAGCGCAATGCCAATGGCACGAGCAGCCAGGTTGATCACCGCGGTGTCCACTTGGGCCACCAGTACCGCCAGACAAAGCGCCAGCAGCGTCAGGTATTGCAAAGGAGCCCGGGTTTGCTGGCCGGTTTGGGGAACAGAAAAATCGTTCATGCTGGTTAGTCCGCGCGTACAACAAGCGTTCAGTCTATTGGCGCGGACGGCAGGATGCTTCGATGCATAACGAAATGTCAGGGTTGGGCGCCCAAGGTCGCGGGCAATGACAAAGACCTGCGCCAGGCAGGTCTTGTTGATGAGGTTACCGATGGATGGCCCGGGCTTAAACGCCCCGTGCCAGCCAGGGGGGCGGCAGACCCACCTTGGCCCAGTGCGCCTCAAGGCGATCCCAGACTACACCGCGCTCTTCGTCGGTCATCATCACCCATTGTGAAACTTCAACAAACGTGCGGCCGCAACCGCGGCAGACGTCATCACCCATACCGGTTGAGCAGACGGCGATACATGGGGTAGCGGGGCGGGGAGGTTTGTTCATTGGCAGGGCAGGTCTGGCGAAAATCCGGGTTCGACTATCGACGTTGCGATGGGACTGTGTCAAGCCGTAGCCGCCTGGCGTGATTCACGCAGTCGTCATCAAACCGACGCGCGTTTGTCATTTGATCTATGCAATATGCGTCAAACCAACGGCTGGGACTTCGACATGGCGGATCACGCGCTGAAATTCCGCAGTATCTGGATCTCCGACATCCACCTTGGCACCGCAGGCTGCCAAGCCGACTATCTCCTCGATTTTCTCAAAAACACAGAATCCGAATACCTGTACCTGGTTGGCGACATTGTGGATGGCTGGGCCATGAAGCGTTCGTGGTACTGGCAACAAAGCCATAACGATGTGATCCAGAAAGTGCTACGCAAAGCGCGCAAGGGCACCCATGTGATCTACATTCCTGGCAACCACGACGAAGCAGCGCGCCAGTTCCTCGGACTGATGTTTGGTGACATCCGCATTGAAGATGAAGTGGTCCACGAAACCGTGGATGGTCGCAAATTGCTGGTGTTGCATGGCGATCGCTTCGATGGTGTGGTCCAGTGTGCCAAGTGGCTGGCGATTGTCGGCGATCGCCTCTACGGCATTACGTTGCGTCTGAACTACTGGTTCAACCGCCTGCGCGCCCGCATGGGTCTGGGGTATTGGTCCTTGTCGCAATACCTCAAGCACAAGGTCAAAACTGCGGTGAACTTCGTCAGCAGTTTCGAAAACGCGGTCGCACAGGAAGCACGTGAGCGCGGGCTTGATGGCGTGGTTTGTGGCCATATCCACAAAGCAGAAATGCGCGAGATCGACGGCATTCTGTATTGCAACGATGGCGACTGGGTGGAAAGCCTGACCGCGCTGGTGGAATTACCCACGGGCGAGTTGCGCATCGTGACCTGGCAAAAATACTTCGAAGAACAATCCGCCCAGATTGCGGCGCTGGCTGCACCAGCACCCAATGCGCTGGGTCTGCAAGGGGCTGCTGCATGAAAATCCTGATTGTGACCGACGCCTGGGAACCCCAGGTGAATGGCGTAGTGCGTACACTCAAGCAAACACGTGCCGAACTGATCAAGATGGGTCATACCGTCGAGTTGATTACCCCGCAGCAGTTTCGTACGTTTCCGTGCCCGACCTATCCGGAAATCCGCCTTTCCTGGCGGCCGGGCAAGAAGATTGCCCAGCACATCGAAACCTTCAAGCCTGATGCAATCCATATTGCGACCGAAGGCCCGCTGGGCATGGCAACGCGGCGTTATTGCATTAACCACAAACTGCCGTTTACCACTGCCTATCACTCGCGCTTCCCTGAATATGTGCAACTGCGCTTCGGGATTCCAGTGTCCTGGACCTACGGTTTTCTGGCCCGTTTCCACAATGCGGCCGAAGCCGTCATGGTGCCAACCCGCGTGGTGGTCGATGACTTGCAGGCGCGCGGATTCAAAAATGTGGTGATGTGGTCGCGCGGGGTGGATCTGGATATCTTCAAACCGGGTGATCGGGAGCGCCTGCAAACCCGTCGTCCGATTTTTGTGTACGTTGGCCGCGTTGCGGTAGAGAAGAACGTTGAAGCCTTCCTGCAACTGGATTTGCCAGGTTCGCGCTGGGTGTGTGGTGATGGCCCGGCCGCCGCGACACTGAAGGCGAAATACGGCGAAGCGCAGGGTGTGCACTGGCTGGGCGTACTTAATCAGAACGAACTGGCCGAGGTCTATAACGCGGCGGATGTGTTCGTGTTTCCATCCCGCACGGATACTTTTGGCCTGGTTTTGCTCGAAGCCATGGCTTGCGGTTGCCCGGTGGCGGCCTACCCGGTTACGGGCCCGATTGACGTCATCGGTACCGATGGTCCTGGGGCCTTGCAGGAAGATCTGGGCAAGGCTTGCCTTGATGCGCTGCGCATTGATCGTGAAGCGGTGCGCAAGCATGCAGAGAAATTCTCATGGGCCGAGGCCAGTCGCCAGTTCCTGACCCATCTGCACCCGTTTACGACTGCAGCACAACAGGAAGTCGCGCTGGTGGTGGAAGGCGCCGGCCAGTAATTGCATCGCGCCGCAGGGGAGTTGCGTCACCTTGAAAGTGCGCAAATCCCCCTCACTTCAACCGGGTTACCTTTCACCGGTTGAAGCCGCATGTTCGGATTTTTGCGTCAGCGTCGCCGCGCCAGTTTTCTGGCAGCCAACCCGATTCCGGACGCGCTATGGCAAACGGCGATCGACTTGCCGCTGTTCATTGGGCTGACCGCTGAAGAGCGTGAGCGCTTGCGCGAACATGCGGCGTGGTTCCTGCATACCAAAACCATCACGCCGTTGCATGAGCTGACGTTGAACGACCAGGCTCGCGTCATTCTGGCTGCCCAGGCCGTGTTGCCAATCATGAATCTGGATTTCGACGCCTATGACGATTGGTCCGAGGTCGTGGTTTATCCCGGGCAGTTTTTGTCGCGCGATCGTTACACCGATCATATCGGCCTCGTCCATGAGTATGAGCAACATCTAGCTGGTCAGGCGCGGCCGGAGGGGCCGGTGTTATTGTCCTGGCTGGATGTCTCGCAATCGCCGTGGCTTGATGGATGGAACGTGGTCATTCATGAACTGGCGCACAAGCTGGATATGCGCAATGGCGATGCCAACGGCCGTCCGCCCTTGCATGCGGGTATGGATGCAGCTGTTTGGAAAGCAGCGTTTTCAGAGGCCTACAACCACCTTCGCCGATTGGCGGACCACGATATGTACAGTCCCATAGACCTGTATGCTGCCGAGTCCCCAGCCGAGTGTTTT
This sequence comes from Silvimonas amylolytica, assembly GCF_014645555.1. GTDB lineage: Bacteria > Pseudomonadota > Gammaproteobacteria > Burkholderiales > Chitinibacteraceae > Silvimonas > Silvimonas amylolytica. The sequence goes on from NZ_BMLY01000004.1 coordinate 276,079, forward strand.
GCCGTGTTCAGCGAATATTTCTTCGAAACGCCCCACGCGCTTGTCACGCATTACCCGCGTATCTACGAGCAGCTCAAACAGTTTTACCGCCAGGATCCAGTCAATCGTCTGCCGGCGGTGCGTTATCGCCCCGCGTTTGAACCGCTGGATTTCGGCCCGGTGATCCCGACCCCGGTGCCGGGAGGATGGGCATGAGTGTCGGTGTATTTGCACCAGCGGATAGTGCAGGTGCGCAATGGGCCGCACAGTTTGGTTTGCCGCTGCTCGATGCCGCGCCTGAAACCGGGCATTACCTGGCGTGGGAACGTGAACGGCTGGTGCTGGCCGAAGTGGGCGAGAAAGCGCGCGTTGAAGTTGATCTGATCGAAGGCGCCCAGGCGCACCGACGCAAATTTGGGGGAGGGCGCGGGCAACCCGTTGCCAAAGCGGTTGGCCTCAAGGCTGGCAATACCCCGACGGTGCTGGATGCCACCGCGGGGCTGGGTCGCGATGCCTTTGTGCTGGCCACGCTGGGCTGTACGGTGCATTTGCTGGAGCGCAACCCGGTGGCTTGTGCATTGCTGGCCGATGGTTTGCGGCGTGGTACAGCGGATCCGGACATCGCCCGGATCGTTGGTCGCATGCAACTTGAACAGCATGACGCCCGCCAGTGGTTGCCGGAGCAAGGTCAGCCAGCCAGTTATGATGTCGTGTATCTGGACCCCATGTTTCCGGAGCCAGACAAGCGTGCGCGTGCCAAAAAAGACATGCACGCTTTTCAGACGCTGATCGGTGGCGATACGGATGCGGATGTCTTGCTGGCGCCGGCACGCACTATCGCGCGCCAGCGGGTGGTGGTGAAACGTCCGCGTACTGCGCCGTGGCTGGCCGGAGTGAAACCGGACTTCAGCTTTGATGGAGAAAGCACGCGGTTTGACGCGTACTTGCCATTGCGTGATGCGTGATCAGACTTCGTTGTTGTCTTCAATCAAGCGTTTGTAGCGGTACAGGGTGGCGATGGACACATCCATGTGCCGGGCAATGTCGCGCGTGTTGAGCCCGGCACGCAGGCGCTCGGCAATCTGTCGCATGGCATCGGCATCAAGTTTGGGCCGGCGACCTCGACGTTTACTCAGATGACGGGTATTGCCTGGCCGTTCGGTGCGCAAGTGCCGGATCAGTAACTCCAGCAGCAGGCGTTGCCCGTCAGGTTTGCTGGAATTCAGCAGCGGTGAAGTGATTTCCAGCGTTGCGCCGCGGCGGTCGATCTGTTCGAGCAAAGACAAAAACTGGAAGGCGCTAAAGCCGGTTTGTTTGATGGATTCAATCACCAGGATATCGTGGCTCACCATGCTGGTCAGTGCCATCGACAATTGTCTGCGCGAGTGTGGTCCCTGATCGACAAAGACGGCCTGGCAATTGAGCTTTTGCATCATGTGGCGGCGCAACTGGTCCATATCCACATCCCCGTTGTACGGCAGATATCCGATTCTCACTTGCCTGCTCCCCTTGGCGTAAACCGGCGCGGCCTAGAGCGGCACCCTGGTCAGCCGCTTAAGTTATCGGGCGAGTAAATTACGATCCATGGGATTCATCTTAAATTCGCATAAGCGAAGTCCAGATTATTGCAAATAGAACCTTTTTTAACCTTTTGGCGGTCTCCCAGGCGTGTTGCCATGCAGCGTGACGCAATACCACTGCGTATAATTCAGCACATGTTTGCGTGCAGCCGGATGCACGCGAGTTTGGGCAAGGGATACGAATGGCGCGTTACGTAATCGGAGACATCCAAGGCTGTTTTGAAGAATTGACCCTGTTGCTGGACAAGCTGGCGTTTGATGCTGGCCGCGACCGCCTCTGGCTGGTCGGGGATCTCGTCAACCGTGGTCCACAGTCACTGGACGTCCTGCGCTGGGTGATGGGGCAGGGTGGTGCGGTGCAAACAGTGCTGGGCAATCATGACTTGCATCTGTTGGCGGTGGCTGCCGGCATTGCCAAACGCAAGGCGGGCGATACGCTGGACGCGATCCTGGATCACCCGCAGTGTGCAGCGTTTTGTGAATGGTTGCGGTACCAGCCGCTCATGATCGACCTGGGTGATGCGTTACTTGTGCATGCAGGGGTCTGGCCTGGCTGGAGCAAGGAAAAAGCGCTCGAAGCCGCCGCTGCGGTAGAAGCAACCTTGCGTGGTGAGCAATGGAAGGCGTTTATCGAAGACATGTACGGTAGCCAGCCTGCTCATTGGAACGACGCCAAAAACAAGACTGAACGCCTGCGGTTTACGGTGAATGCGTGTACGCGTATGCGGTTTGTCGACAAAGACTTCAACTTGCAGCTCAAGTTCAAGGGTGAACTGGAACAGGCTCCCGCAGGATTGCAACCCTGGTTTAGTGTGCAAGGCCGCAAGCGTACGCAGCGGGTGGTATGCGGACACTGGTCGGCGTTGGGTCTGCGGATGAATGATGAGGTCTGGGCGACAGATACAGGCTGCATCTGGGGTGGTCAGCTTACTGCGGTGAACCTGGACACCGCCGAGATCACTCAGCAGCCGGCGTTGCGCAGTTATCAGGATGTGGCGGCTGAATAAGTTGTGGCTGGCGCTCCACGCGCAGCATACAAAAGGCCGGCGATCTCCAAAAGATTGCCGGCCTTTTTCATTAATCTCTGGATGGCGTGGGGCGATTAAACCGGGATATGACGCCCGGCCAGGGTGTCCTGCAGTTCGTCTGATGCTGCTTCTGCACAGGATTCTGCTGGTGAGCAATTGGCAGGGCTGACCGGCGCAAAGAGCGCTTCGCAGTTGCCATCGCCTTCATTCAGGGCACGATGTGCGGCCGAGATCCGTGACTCGACAAACTGGGTCAGGTGCCGGCGGTCTGCATGATCTGCCGGAAACGGTGCCAGGAAATTGATCTCGGCATGTAGACCGCGCGCGCCCAGAATCTGCCACAGCGAACTGACAATCGACATATCGTCGATATACGCCGGAATCGGATTGTAGTTGCCGTCTGCATCCGTATAACGCAAATACACGGGCTGAATGGTGGCACGGCTATCCAGCGCGGCCTGCATCAAGGATGACCGGAACGGCAGAATGCGCGAACCGTCCGAAGTGGTGCCTTCCGGGAACACGGCAACGCAGTGTTCAGACTGCAAAGCTTCGATCATTGCGTTGTTGACGCGATGCGCATCGCGCTTTTTCTCGCGCTCAATGAACAAGGTGCCGGTGTGGCAGCATAGACGACCAATGAGCGGCCACTCCCGGATTTCGGACTTGGCGACAAAGCGCGAGACCGTAACCGCATTCAGGATGAAGATATCCAACCAGGAAATGTGGTTGGACAATAGCAGGTGATTGGGTGGGTAGCGGCCAGGTGCAATACCTTGCACGCGTACCGTAATGCCCAGAATCTGCGCCAGCCGCATCGACCACCAGTGGGTGTAATCAATGCGCTCTTCCTGGCTCAGACGCGGAAAACGCACGGCACCGGCGTACAGCGCACGTGTCAGGTGCAAGGCAAAGCGGGAAAGGCGGCTGATACGCAGCGCGGTACGGGTAAGCGACATGGCATTCGATACAGTGGGACGCACTTCCTTGTGTGACCTCAATATTCTGAGGAAAAAAGCCGTCCCAACTGTTTCAATTCTGATAAAAGACAAGTCCAGTGTAGCTGCTTGTGTCTGCTGTCGAAATGGTCATATTACAGACTGTCTCGCACAGACGACGAAACCGTGATCAACGCATGAAATGGCGCGCGTAACGATCGTCAACCTGGTGCATAGACAGCAGCAGGAACAGGTCAGCGGTGTTGAAATCAGGGTCCCAGGCCGGAGTGCCACACAGTTGGGCACCAGCGCGCAGATAACCCTTGATCAATGCCGGGATTTCGACGTCCAGCTTCTGGTTCAGTGCTGCCAGCGGCAGCGGGCAGCGTGGGAATACGCGCCATTCCACCGGGCCCATCGCCGTCTCAGCCAGTTTGTTGTAGATACTGGCCGCAGTGTGACCACCATCGGCCAGCGACACGCTGGCGCAACCGACGAGGTAGCGGTAGTTGCGTTCACGCATATAAGCCGCCAGACCACTCCACAGCAGCGTGATGGTCGCGCCCGTGCGGTAATCCGGATGCACGCAGGAACGACCAATCTCAACGATCTGCGAGCGGATATGCGACAAGCGGGTCAGATCAAATTCGGTATCGGAGTAATAGCTGCCCAGTTTCTGGGCTTGATGCGGCGGCAAGATGCGATACGTGCCAACGACTTCACCAGTATCTTCGTTTTGCACCAGCAGATGGTCGCAATACGCGTCAAACAGATCTTGATCGAGACCGGCCTCGCGAGAGTGAATGCGGGCGCCCATTTCGTCGGCAAATACGCGGTAGCGCAAGGCTTGTGCTGCGCGAACCGCATCTTCATGCTGTGCCAGCGTCACAGTCAGGCGACGCTTTTTGGTGGCCGGTGCGGTATTTTGAGTCTGGAGCATCATTTCCCTCCTGTGGGTATGGAGAGAAATTAAGCGGAACGCGTGACCATGCAATGACGGTTTATTGAAGAAACCGTGACGCCAGGATGGCCGAATTATGACAGTGGCGGCGGGGCCGATTCGTCGAACGGATCTTGCTCGATCGGAACGCGATAGTTCTCGGCGGCCCAGCAGCCCAGGTCAATCAGCCGGCAGCGCTCGCAGCAGAAAGGACGGAAGGGATTGTCGGCCGAATACTCACTCTGCTTTTTGCACGAAGGGCAGGTGACGAGCCGTGATTTACTTTGTGTCATGGGTGTTTCTATCTGTTCGCAGCGAGATTGCGCGAATATGCATCTGTTGTTACAACGTTACAGATTGCAGTAGCTCAGGGCAAATTCAATATCCGCTTCGACCACTTTGGTTCGGTCACCCGAAGTGGATGGCTGGATAAAGCGCACATTGATCGCATATCGGTTGGCCGAGAGTTCCGGCACTACGGGCAGGTCAGACGGCAGGGTCACACGCAGCATCTGGATGGTTTTGCCACCAGACATCTGCTGGAATGACCCCTGGCGTGCCGTAAAGTGCGACACCTTGGCCGAATCGCGCAGCAGACGCAGTACGATCTGGATGCCATGACGGATCGGCATCAGTGGCGACAGCCAGCGCTCCAGATCGGCCTTGCGGCGCTCCGGCGCCTGCTGGCGCCAGTAATGGTAAGAAGGCAGGTCGAACTCGCAAGCTCCACCGGGAATGGCCAGACGCTGCTTGATCGCCATCAGCCACTCGTTCTCACGCAGGTACTGCCCCACCTTGCCGGTCATCTGCAACAGCTGACCGTGGGTGTCTTCTATGTCAGAAAGTACCCGTTCCAGCGCTTCTTCCGAAATATGCGGATTGTGGCGTAAAGCCGACAACGATTGCCGTTGACGCTCCAGTTCCTGCAACAGATCGGATTTCAGATCGGCCCGACTGGCCACTTCCATGATTTCGAACAACCCTATGAGTGCCATGTGATGGTCAAGCGGATGCTCCCGCGCAGCCAGCGTGGTAGTCCGGTCGTAGATGTCTTCCAGACGCAGCAGGGTGCGAATCCGCTCGTTAATGGGAAATTCGTAGCTAATCACAGTGTGCCGGGCAGGTAGGGGAGGCAAAGATGATCAATTTTGCAGCAAGCCAGGACGTTTGAAAACCCGTCTGTAAGTTTGCGAGTGCCAATTTCACACATGTTGCGCCTGATTGAGCGTTCTTGCTGCTAACCATAGGCGAAAAAAAGCGGCGGTGCCCGATTGTATCCGTCAGTCGACCCCGAAAATGGTATGAAATTGCCTGACCTGACAGGTCAGTGCTTCGAGTGTGCTGCCGTTATCGATCACAGCATCGGCCCGGGCAAGACGTTCTTCGCGCGAAAGTTGTGCCGCAAGCAATTGATCTATGACCTGTTCCGTCAGCCCGCGTGCGGCCAGACGAGCCCGTTGTTGATCAGCCGGACAGTCCACTGCCAGGGTGGTTTCTACCAAGGGCAGAAAATTGCCCGTTTCAAACAGCAGTGGTACGACCAGCAATGTGTAGTCGTGCAGGCCTTCCAGTGCCTTTAGCTGTTCTTTCGCTGAGGCCAGAATGCGGGGGTGGAAAATACCCTCCAGCCGCGCGCGCGCGGCTGGATCTGCAAACACCAGCTCCCGCATGCGCGCGCGATCCATGGTGCCGTCGGCAGTGATGAAATCAGCCCCGAAGACCTCACGGACATCATCCAGTGCTGCCGAGGGGGGGCGAGACAGTGCATGTGCAATGTCATCGGTATCAATTATACCGGCACCAAGTTCGGCAAACAGGCGTGCTGCCGTGGATTTACCACTGCCCGCTCCACCAGTCAGACCGATTACCCGCATGATGATTTTCCGCTCAGAAGAGAAGATCGCCGAATAGTAACCCTTGTAACTGCGGCCCCCAGATCAGCATGATCCAGCCAGCCACTGCCAGGTAAGGGCCGAATGGCATGGGTTTGCCGAACCCGCGTTTTGCGGCCAGGACAAGGATCACGCCCAGCAAGGCACCGGCCACAGACGATAGCAGGATGATGATCGGCAAGCTTTGCCAGCCAAACCATGCGCCCAGTGCCGCCAGCAATTTGAAATCTCCGTAGCCCATGCCTTCCTTGCCCGTCGCCAGCTTGAACAGCCAGAACACGGTCCAGAGCACCAGATATCCTGCAGCAGCACCGACCACGGCGGACGGTAGACTGGTGAAGCCGTGACTGCCCAGATTGAACAGCATGCCAGCCCACATCAAAGGCAGGGTGATACTGTCCGGCAACAGGTAAGTATCGGCATCGATGAAAAACAACGCGATCAACGCCCAGGTGACGATGATCCCGGCCAGAGCATGAGGGCCAAAGCCCAGATGCATGCCCGTCCAGGCACTCATCAGTCCGGTCAGTAATTCAACCGCCGGGTAACGGATACTGATGGGGCTGCGACAGCCGCGACACTTGCCACCCAATGCCAGCCAACTGAGCAACGGGATGTTTTCCAGTGCCGTGATCTGATGCCCACAGGTGGGGCAAGCCGAACGCGGTACAACCAGGTTGTAACGCGTAGCGGGCTGCGGGAGGGGCTCTTCTGGTGGCAGGTCGATGGCAGCGCATTCCTGGCGGAACTGCGTTTCGATCATTTTAGGCAGGCGGTGAATCACCACATTAAGAAAGCTGCCGACCAGCAAACCCAGAAGCAAACAAAACCCGCCGAACAGCAGCGGGTTTTGTGAGAACAGCAAAGCGTATTCCTGCATTAGCCGACCGCCTGACCCATTTTGAAAATGGGCAGATACATCGCCACAACAAGGCCACCGATCAAAGTGCCCAGCACGACCATGATGACTGGCTCCATCAGGCTGGACAGCGCTTCTACCGCGTTATCCACTTCTTCTTCGTAGTAGTCTGCGACCTTGCCGAGCATGGAATCCAGCGAGCCCGATTCTTCACCAATGGCGGTCATCTGCAACACCATGTTGGGGAACACATTCACGTTCTGCATGGCCGACGTCAAGCTGGTACCTGTTGCCACTTCAGTCTGGATCTTGCGAGTGGCCTGGCGGTAGATATAGTTGCCCGCAGCGCCGCCCACGGATTCCAGCGACTCCACCAGCGGGACGCCCGCCGCAAACATGGTCGACAACGTACGGCTCCAGCGCGCAAGCACTGAGTTACGCATGATTTCGCCCAGGATCGGCAATTTGAGAACCCAGCGGTCAATGGCAATCTGAACAGTTTCGGAGCGTGCCCACAGGCGTCTGAAGCCCCAAACGCCACCAAAAATGATGCCAAAGATCAGCCACCAATAGTGCACAAAGTAATCAGAGATCGCCATCACCAACAGTGTCGGACCGGGAAGGTCGGCTCCAAAGCTGGAGAACAAGTCCTTGAAGGCCGGAATCACGAAAATCATGATCACGGCCGTGATGATGAAGGCCGCCACGATCACCGCCGTCGGATAAAACATGGCGGATTTGATCTTCTTTTTCACCGACAGCATTTTTTCCTTGTACGTTGCCAGACGGGCCAGCAGCGTATCCAGAATACCGGCTTGTTCACCGGCCTGGATCAGGTTGCAATACAAGGTGTCGAAATACTTGGGGTGCTTGCGGAATGCTTGCGTCATGGACGACCCTGCTTCGATATCAGCCTTGATATCGAGCAAGAGCTTGGTCACTGACGGATTGCTGTGGCCCTTGGCCACGATATCAAACGACAACAGCAATGGCACGCCCGACTTGAGCATGGTCGAAAGCTGCCGGGTGAACATGGTGATGTCTTCATCCGTGATCCGCTTGCCACTACCCACGCGTTGACGCTTGACGCGAATGACATTGATGCCCTGCCGGCGAAGGTGCGTCTTGATGACGGCCTCGCCACTGGCGCGGCTTTCGCCCTTGATGATTTTGCCGTTGCGATCCTTGCCTTCCCAGCTATAGGTGTATTCCTTGACCTTGAGCTGCTGCTGCCTGGATGACGGTCGGGCAGTACTTGTCGCCATTGAATGGTCCCCTTGCGGCGCGCCGGCGCGCCTTTGTTTTGCCGCGTTTGCGATTATTCGTTGGTGATCGCCATGATTTCTTCAAGCGAAGTCACACCGAGCTTGACTTTGATCAGGCCGGATCTGCGCAGATCACGCACGCCTTCACGTTGTGCCTGGTCTGCAATATCGATCGCCGTGCCATTTTTCATAATGATACGGTTCATTTCGTCAGAGATCGGCATGACCTGATAAATGCCCACGCGGCCCTTATAGCCGGTACCTTTACAGATGTCACAACCCACAGGTTTGTAGGGTGTCCAGCTGCCATCGAGGTCCGCCTCGGTAAAACCGGCATCCAGTAACGCCTCATGCGGGATGTCCACCGGCTGCTTGCAACTCGCGCACAAACGACGCCCCAGACGCTGTGCGGTAATCAGAATCACCGATGAAGCGACGTTGAACGGCGCGACGCCCATGTTCAACATTCGTGTCAGCGTGGTCGGTGCATCGTTGGTGTGCAGGGTGGAGAACACCATGTGACCGGTTTGCGCTGCCTTGATCGCAATGTCAGCGGTTTCCAGGTCACGGATTTCACCCACCATGATGATGTCCGGATCTTGCCGCAGGAATGCTTTGAGGGCGACAGCAAAGGTCAGGCCGGCCTTTTCATTCACGTTGACCTGATTGACCCCCGCGAGGTTGATTTCAGCAGGATCTTCGGCCGTGGAAATGTTGGTGCCTGGCTGGTTCAGGATGTTCAGGCAGGTATACAGGGACACGGTTTTGCCGGAGCCGGTCGGGCCCGTGACCAACACCATGCCGTAAGGCCGGCTGATGGCATGCATCAGGGCTTCTTTCTGATCCGGATCGTAACCCAGCGCATCGATACCCAGGGTGGCGGACGATGGATCAAGAATACGGATACAAATCTTTTCGCCGTGCAGCGTTGGCAGTGTAGACACCCGGAAATCGATGGCTCGGGTACGAGACAACACCAGTTTCATCCGGCCGTCCTGCGGGACGCGCTTTTCGGAGATATCGAGCTTGGAAATCACCTTGATCCGTGAGGCGATCTTTTCCTTGATGGCCAAGGGCGGCTGCGCGACTTCACGCAAGATACCGTCCTGACGATAACGGATACGATAGAACTTCTCGTAGGGCTCGAAGTGAATGTCGGAGGCTTCCGCCTTGATGGCGTCCAGCAGGATTTTCTGGATGTATTTGACGACAGGGGCGTCGTCTACATCGACCGTGCTGACTTCTTGCTGCTGTTCTTCTTCCCCGCCCTGCAGGTCAAGATCGGATTCATTGACCTGCAGTTCCTTGATGCTGGCGCCGGACGCTTCAATCAGCTTGGCCTGTAACGTCAGCAGCTTGCCGTCTTCGACAATAATCGGTTCGATCTGCTGGCCAGTCTGAAAGCGTACTTCTTCCAGTGCCTGCAGATTGGTGATGTCCGAAATGCCAATGAACAGCCGCGTACCGCGCTTGTAGAGCGGCACGATACGCTGGGCTGTCATCAACTTGGGGTCAAGCACGCCTTGCGGAATGTAGGTGTCGTCGATCTGTTCCAGATCAAGCAGCGGATAGCCGAAAGCCTGTGAGGAAAACTCGGCAATTTCCTTGCCGGTCATTTTCCGGCTCTGGATCAATTGTTCGATAAACGACGTTTTGCCATCGCTGGCGGCGACGTGGACGGCTTCGATATCGGCTTCAGCCAGTCGCCCGTGCTGAACCAGCAAACGCGCCAGGCCGGAAATGGGGGCAGTAGTGGTAGACATGATCGCCGTATTCAATTCATGCAGGTTTCGACCAACGCCAGAATCGGTGCGCGCTATTGTCGTTCCGGGTTTAAAACAAATCCATTTTTGTCAGTCTGCAGACAGACAAAAACGTCAGGGATTGCAATTGCGCCAAGGGCCGGGTTCTGGCGGCCATTAACCAGTCTAGCAAAGACAATGGCGTATTGTGCGTATTCTGAGCCTTTCGGCAAGCCACCGAAACGCGGCGCTAAACGGTGTCGCGCTTTCGGCACAAATATGCGTGCGCTGGAGTATTGTCCGGATTGCTGACAATGATCAATGCACGGCGGCCTGCGGATACAAACGAATTACTTTGATACTTCTATCCTGCGTCTGGACAATTTCCAGTCTTTCGCCAGCAATGGTAAGGCATGTGCCGGCATCCGGAATATCTTCGAAATATTCCAGCACCAGACCATTGAGGGTCTTGGGGCCATCCAGCGGGAAATTACGTTTGAGCTTGCGGTTCAGCTCGCGCAGGCTCATCGAGCCATCCAGCAAATAACTGCCATCGGATTGTTTTTCGAGGCGTGACCCGGCAGACGGAGCATTGGTGGTGAATTCGCCAATAATCTGCTCAAGGATATCTTCCAGCGTTACCAGTCCGCGCAATTCCCCGTACTCATCAACCACCAGGCCGATACGGCGGCGGTTTTCCTGGAAATTCTGTAATTGGGTAAAGAGTGGCGTGCCTGATGGAATGAAATACGGAGGCCTGATCAACGTGCGCAGCGTATCGCCCGTGAGTTCATCTTCGCTCAGCGATAGTGCTTTGCGGGTATGCAAAATACCCACCATGTTGTCCGGATTATCTTCAAAGACCGGTAATCGCGTGTGATGGCAGGTATAGAGTTGGCGGGCCAGCTCTTCTTGCTCTGCAGCCAGATCCAGCCCTTCGATCTGATGGCGCGGCGTCATCACGTCATCCACCGTGATATTGGTCAATTCGAACAGGTTGACCAGAATGGCGTGATGTTTTTTCTCCATGAACCGGCCAGATTCAAGGACCAGCATGCGCAGTTCTTCCGGGCTCAGGCTGCCGTGATCATGTTTTTTGCCCTGCAGATGCAAAATCCGCAGCATGCCGTGTACAAACAGATTGATGAACCACACCGCTGGATAAAAGACACGCAGCATGACTGTGAGCGGATAGCTGGCCAGCAGGGCAGATCGATCCGGGTGGGTTGCCGCGATCACCTTGGGCGTTGCTTCCGAGAATACAAGGATGGCAAAGGCCACCAGCAAGGTGGCAGCGCCTAGCGCGAAATGATTGTCAGCGAACAGGCGGGTGGTGATCAGGGTGGCCAGCGTCGCCGTGGCTGTATTGATGAGTGTATTGCCCAGCAAAATGACGCCGAGTAAACGATCTGTGTGTTCCAGAAGTTTAAGCGTTAACTGGGCGCCGCGGTTTTCCTGTTGGGCGAGAGCCTTAAGGCGAAAACGATTTACCGCCATCATGGCGGTTTCAGAGGCGGAGAAGAAGGCAGAACTGAACAGGCAGACGATCAGTGCAATGATCAACTCACCTGAAGGGATGTCGTCCAAGGCGGCATTCCACAATGGTAATGGGACAGATTATAGCAGCGCCGGCATGGCGGGCGTTGTACGGATCAATGCAAACGACATGAAGGCCCGCATTGCCCCGTGGCCAACGGTGAATTGAACGCTTGCCTCAGCCGATGCCAGGCCTGTGCAAGATCACGTCCAGTACAAACCGGCTACCGATATAGCCAAGGATCAACAGGAAGAAACCGGTGGTTGTCCATAACGTGGCAACCCGACCGCGCCAGCCACGCAGACGGCGGCCCAGCAACAAAAGTCCGTACACCAGCCAGGCGGCTACGGACAATACAATCTTGTGATTGAACTCCAGTGCCCGGCCAAAGATTTCTTCGCTAAAGGTAATGCCGGTTACCAATGCAATTGTCAGCAACAAAAAACCGGCACTGATGCAGGCAAACAACAGCCGTTCCAGTGCGAGCAGGGGCGGCAATTTTTGTACCAGCAAACTGGCGGAGGCATGATGCAGGCGCCGGTCGGCCAGGCGCATCAAAATCGCGACACCTGTGGCGTTGGTAAAAAGACCATAGGCCAGCATCGCCGCCAGGAAATGCAACCGCGACACCCCGTTTTGGGCATAGGTCAAAACATGGCCGGGGGGCAACAGCAGGCTAAGCCCCAACAGCAGTACGGTGAGTCCCATAACGGGGGGCTGTAGACCTTCCAGCGGAAAAGCCAGATGGCCAAGCAAGTAGGTGATGAGGGCCAGCCAGGCAATCATCGACAAGGCTTCTGCTGCCCCGAAATGCAGCGGCGGCGCGGCCAGTTGCGGCCACAAGGCAAGGCCGTGGACAGCCAGCGCCAGCAGCAGAAAAGCAGTCTCTACGCCGGTGTGAATAACCCCGCGTCCAGCCAGTCGGGTGCGGCAAAAATGCCAACCCAAGGTCAGATAAATGAACAAGGCGATCAACGCGAGCCAGGACACAGGTATCAAATCAGTTAGAATTAGCGAATTGTTTAGTCTAACAGGGAACCTCTGTACACGTCTTTCCGGGAATCAGGCAGGTTTGATTCAGGATGAACTGCAATGCGTAAACCGCAGGCGTAGCGAGACCTCGCCGAGAATTTACAGCGCAGTACGTCGCCAGAATCAGAGCCAGCTGCACAGGAAAAACCAGGTCCATTGGTGCCATATCGCCCGCTTGCCCGTCGAGTGCGGCAGGGAAGAATTTATTTATGCTGGATAACCTCTCTAACCGCCTGAGTGGCGTGGTCAAGACCCTGCGCGGTCAGGCCCGCCTGACTGATGCCAATATCCAGGACGCTTTGCGTGAAGTGCGCATGGCGCTGCTGGAGGCCGACGTTGCGTTGCCGGTAGTCAAGAAGTTCGTGAATGACGTCAAGGAGCGTGCGCTCGGTCAGGAGGTGATTGGCAGCCTGACACCGGGCCAGGCTTTTATTGGCGTTGTCTATGAAGAACTGACCCGCCTGATGGGCGCACAGAACGACGCGCTCAATCTGGCTGCTGTGCCGCCAGCTGTGGTGTTGATGGCCGGCCTGCAAGGTGCAGGTAAAACGACCACCTCCGGCAAGCTGGCCAAACGCCTCAAAGAGACACAGAAGAAAAAAGTCTTGCTGGTCTCGACCGACGTGTACCGCCCGGCCGCTATTGAACAGCTCAAGACCCTTGCGGGTCAGCTGGAGGTGGAGTGGTTTCCGTCTGATGTATCGCAAAGGCCGGTCGACATTGCGCTTGCCGCGCATGATTACGCCAAAAAGCACTTTCATGACGTATTGATCGTCGATACTGCCGGTCGTCTGGCCATTGATGACGCCATGATGGCGGAAATCAAAGACCTGCACGCTGCGATCACCCCGGTTGAAACGCTATTCGTGGTTGACGCCATGCAGGGTCAGGATGCCGTGAATGTGGCGCGTGCTTTCAATGAGACGCTGCCGCTGACTGGTGTGATTCTGACCAAGCTGGATGGCGATTCTCGCGGCGGCGCGGCGCTATCGGTGCGGGAAGTGACGGGCAAACCGATCAAGTTTATCGGTGTCGGTGAAAAACTGAACGGTCTCGAGCCGTTCTATCCGGATCGGATGGCTAGCCGCGTGCTGGGCATGGGGGATGTGCTCTCGCTGATCGAAGACGTGCAAAAAAACGTCGACGAAGCCGAGGCCCTGCAGATGATGAAGAAGGTCAAATCCGGCAAGGGTTTTGACCTGGAAGACTTCAAATCGCAGATCGGCCAGATGAAAAAGATGGGCGGCATGGGCGCATTGCTGGACAAACTGCCAGGTCAGATGAGCCAGATGGCCAGCAGTCAGGTGACCGACAAGTCCGTTGCACGGATTGAGGGCATCATTAATTCCATGACGCCGCTGGAGCGCCGCAAGCCTGAACTGATCAAGGCCAGCCGCAAGCGCCGGATTGCGATCGGCGCGGGTGTCTCCGTGCAAGAGGTTAACCGCTTGCTCAAGCAGTTCGAAGAAACGCAAAAGATGATGAAGCAGTTCAGCAAGGGCGGGATGATGAAGCTCATGCGTGGCATGAAGGGCATGTTGCCCGGTATGTAAACAGTACCGATTTGGGGTGGCGGATCGGCGCCAGGTTGCGCCGATCCTCACTGGAAGTAGTTGTAAAGGGTTGTTCCTTGCGCAAGTTCCGGATTTAAAAGCTTGTATTGCCTTGCGCTTTTCACATACAATCGCTGGTTTCGCGTAAACCGATTTCAAACTGGGTATCAATCATGGTTGTGATTCGTCTTTCCCGTGGCGGCGCTAAAGACCGTCCGTTCTACAATGTTGTTGTTACTGATTCGCGCAACCGCCGCGATGGCCGCTTCATCGAGCGCGTGGGTTTCTACGACCCGTCCGCTGGTGAAGGCCAGGAACCGACCCGTTTCGCGCTTGACCGCGTGAACTACTGGGTTGGCGTTGGCGCACAAGTGAGCGACACCGTTGCTCGCCTGCTCAAGGGCTACAAGCCGGCTGCTGCCTAAGCAGTTGACTGTGACCAGCAATAAACCGACTGCCCCGCAATCCACAACCAATGCGGTACCGGATGATCTGGTATCCATGGGTTACATCAGCGGGGCTTTTGGCATTCGGGGCGGCGTAAATGTCGTCGCGGATACCGAACATCCGGACAGCCTGCTCGACTACAAAACGTGGTGGATCGGGCGTGATGGCAACTGGCGCGCCTACAAAGTGGTTGAAGCTTCGGTGCAGCCTAAAAAGCTCTCCGTGCGCTTTGCCGGCGTGGATGATCGTGACCAGGCGTTTGCCCTGAAGGGCTGTCAGGTCGCAATTCCGCGTAGCGAGATGCCAGAGGCCGGTGATGACGAGTACTACTGGGCAGACCTGGTTGGTCTTTCCATCGTCAACATCGAAGGCCAGAGTCTGGGTGTGGTCGAAAAGTTGTTTGAGACCGGCGCCAACGATGTGATCGTGGCGCGCGACGGTGATACCGAACGCCTCCTGCCCTTTGTCGGGCATGTTGTGCTCAAGGTGGATCTGACGGCCCGGGTCATTACGGTGGACTGGGGTCTTGACTACTGAGGTCATGCAAAAGGAAACAGCTGTGAAAATGCATTTCGATGCCATCACACTGTTTCCTGAAATGTTCGAGGCCATTACACGCTATGGGATTACCCAGCGTGCGGTGGAGCAGGGCATTATTGATTTTGTCGGCTGGAACCCTCGGGATTTCACGCATGACAACTATCGCCGTGTTGATGATCGCCCCTACGGTGGTGGTCCTGGCATGGTGATGTTGCCGCAACCGCTGGAAGACGCCATTGATGCGGCCCGACAGCGCCAGGCGCAACTGGGCATTACGCCCAAAGTGGTCTACCTGTCACCGCAGGGCGCGCCGCTCACCCATGAGCGAGTGCTGCAATTGGTGGCAGAGCCCGGCCTGATCCTGTTGTGCGGCCGTTATGAAGGTGTTGACGAGCGCGTTTTGCAGCGCCAGGTTGACCTGGAAATATCGGTTGGCGACTACGTACTCTCTGGCGGTGAATTACCCGCCATGGTGCTGATGGATGCAGTAGCAAGACATTTGCCTGGTGTGCTGAACACGGCTGCCAGTGCAGTGGAAGATTCATTTGTGGATGGGTTGCTGGATTGCCCGCATTACACTCGTCCCGAAGAATACCGCGGTATGGCGGTGCCGGAAGTTCTGCTTTCGGGAAATCATGCCAACATACGTCGTTGGCGTCTGAAGCAGTCGTTGGGCCGCACCTGGTTGCGCCGCCCCGATTTACTGCAACAGCGTCAGCTTTCAAAAGAGGAAACTCGTCTTCTGGCCGATTTCAAGGCGGAGCATGCGGCACAAGCCGGCTCTCTCCAGTCCGGGGAAGAAGGAACAAGTTTCGTAAAGGAGTAAGGTCATGAACCTGATTCAAAAGCTCGAACAAGAAGAAATCACCCGTCTGGGCAAAACCATTCCTGAATTTGCACCTGGCGATACCGTTATCGTTCAAGTGAAGGTTAAGGAAGGTAACCGTGAACGTCTGCAGGCGTTTGAAGGTGTTGTGATCGCCAAGCGTAACCGTGGCCTGAACAGCGCGTTCATCGTGCGCAAGATCTCCGCTGGTACCGGCGTTGAGCGTTCCTTCCAGACCTATTCCCCGCTGGTTGCTTCCATCGAAGTGAAGCGTCGCGGTGATGTGCGTCGTGCCAAGCTGTACTACCTCCGCGATCGTTCGGGCAAGTCCGCACGTATCAAGGAAAAGCTGCCTGCACGCAAGATCAAGGAAACCGCTGCACAATAAGTTGCGGCGAATTTCTGAAAACGCGAAGCCGGAGGGCTTCGCGTTTTTTTTCGTCCGCAGCATGGCGCAAGCAGGTAGCATGGGGTTTTGCCCCGCCATACGGCCATGTCTGAATCCCTGTCCCCTCGCTCTTTCAACGACGATTTCACCGAATACCAGTACGATGCCGTCATCGACAGCCCGGTAGGGCGGTTGGGATTGATCGCGCGGGGTGACGCGCTTGCGCGGATCGATTTCGCCCTCCCGGATACACCCCTGCAGGCACCGCAGGCCCCACTGTTACTGGAAGCCGCCCGGCAACTGGCACAGTGGTTTGCCGATCCTTATTTTGAGTTTGATCTCCCGCTCAAGCTGACTGGCTCGCACCACGAACTGGCCGTGTGGGAGCAAATTGCGCAGATTCCATGTGGTCAGACGCGCACCTATGCAGAGATCGCGGCAGCGATTGGTTCGGTCGCCCGAGCCGTGGGTGGTGCATGCGGGCAAAACCCCATCCCGCTGGTTATCCCTTGCCATCGTGTTGTGGCCGCCAATGGCGTGGGTGGCTTTAATGCGCATCGCGGCGGCGTGGATTGGGTGCCTATCAAGCGACAGTTGTTGCTCAAGGAAACCCGCGATCTGTTTTCGGATCTGTGACCGACTATGGCGCTGACTGCAAACGAGATCCAGCAAGGCTGGATCGACCAGTTCATCGACAATATCTGGCTGGCCGACGGCCTGGCGCAGAACACGGCAGAAAGCTACCGCCGTGACCTCGTCATCTGGGCGGTGTGGTTGCAAGAGCAAGGCAGCGACATGCGCGTTGCCCAGCGTGCAGATGTACAGGCATTTCTGGCGGCACAGGCACGCGAAACCAAAGCGGCGACCATGGCGCGCCGCATGGCCAGCATGCGCAAGCTTTATCAATACTGGTTGAACAATGGTCAGATTGATCACGACCCAACCCTGACTCTGAATACACCCAAACGAGTACGGCCCTTGCCGAAAGAGCTGTCTGAAGCGCAGGTAGAGGCCCTGTTGGCTGCACCGGATGTGGACACCGAGGCCGGCCTGCGAGATCGCGCCATGCTTGAAGTCATGTATGCCACCGGTTTGCGGGTCTCTGAACTCATTGGGCTTGATCGCTCGGTACTGCATCTGACTGAAGGTTATCTGCAAGTCGTCGGAGGCAAAGGCGGCAAGCAACGGTTAGTGCCACTGGGGGAGGAAGCGCGGCACTGGATGCAGCAATATCTGGCCCGATCCCGCCCGATTCTGACCGCAGGCAAGAGCCAGGAATTGATTTTTGTGAATCAGCGCGGTGATCCACTTACACGTCAGGGGGCCTGGTTCATCATCAAAGGGTATGCCAGCCAGGCCGGGATTGATGCCAAACGGCTGTCCCCGCACGTGATGCGTCATGCATTTGCCACACACCTGTTGAATCATGGGGCAGATCTCAGAATGGTTCAGGTCTTGTTAGGCCACGCCGATATTGCCACCACGCAGATTTATACCCATGTCGCCACGGCCAGATTGCAGGCGCTTCATGCGCAAAATCACCCGCGCCGGTGAAAGGTGAATTTTCGGGAAATTGTGCCAGGCTGAGATATCACTTTTTTCTCATGCAGCCATTTCAACCGGAGATTTACATGGATTTGAACGCCGATTCCGTCGTGCACTACAAGGATGTCATGATCGGCATCATTACCGCGTTCGGGGTCAAGATCATCGGCGCGATCATTTTCTGGGTGGTTGGCCGCTGGCTGATCAACTTTGCAGTGCGGATGGTCGAGCGCTCGCTCGGTAGCCAGAACCTCGATCCCACCGTGTTGCGGTATGTTGGGTCGATTATTACGGTGACCCTCAACGTCTTGCTGGTCATCGGAATCCTGGGCTATTTTGGGGTCCAGACCACCACCTTCGCGGCATTGATAGCAGCCGCGGGTGTCGCCATCGGCATGGCCTGGTCGGGGTTGCTCGCCAACTTTGCTGCTGGCGCGTTCATCATTGTGTTGCGGCCATTCAAGGTGGGCGATTTTGTCACCGTGGCAGGAGTTACCGGTACGATCAAGGAAATTGGCCTGTTTGTGACCGCGGTAAACACACCGGACAACGTGCTGACCCTGATTGGTAACAACAAGATTTTTGGCGATGTGATCCAGAACTATGCGGTGAATGAATTTCGACGCGTTGATCTGAAAGCGCAGTTGGCGGGCTCGACCGACCATGCTGCTGCCATTGCGTTGCTCAAACAGAAAATTGCGGCCATTCCCAATGTGCTGGCAGAACCTGCGGTTGATGTGGAAATCCTGGAATTCAACCTGGTCGGCCCCGTGCTGGCCGTCCGTCCGTATTGCCACAACGACAACTACTGGCAGGTTTATTTTGATACCAACAAGACAATCCGCGAGAGTTTTGGTGAAGCCGGTTTTGCCGCGCCAATGCCAGCTCAGGCCGTGATTGTGCAGCAACAAGCCTGAGGCCAGCCGCAGACTGACGCATCAGGTGCCCGGGCTGGCCGCCGCGCTGGCCTGGGCGGGGGAGTTTGCAGGGGCGGCATAACAAAGATAAAAGGCGCGATGAACCTTGCCAGGCGAGGGGCAGGGCATCGCTTTTGTGTTCCGGTTACGCTGGATAAACTGGCGCGTTGCCATCCTGGTCACGCGCCCGTAACCGTTCCTGCAAACGTACGTTTGGCTGTCTCCTCGCGTTTGGTGATGTGAAGGATGAGCATGGCCAGTACGCACGACAATACCGGCAAGGGGCAAGCCGGAGTCCACGAAGGGTTGTCCTCAACGCTGGATGATCTGCGCATGCAGATCGAACTGTATCTTGAGAAAGGACTGGACTCCGCCGGGCACGAACGCCTGCTGAGCCGCATCGGCCAGCTGCATGACACCGGAACGGGTTGGGTGGCGACCGGTGTGCGCGCTGCTGCGCAAGCCCTGGAACGCCTGTACCACGAATATCAGGCACATCCGCCAGAGGCGCGGGTTCATGGGGCTGCGCAGCTCCGGCAGGGCGTTGATCATCTGGCACAGGCGGTCACGCATTTTCTGGCATCGGGCCTGGAACACCTTACCGGTGCTATCCCGGGCGTTGCACCGCCGCCGGAGCATGTGGTGATTGTCAGCACCGATCTGGTGTCTGCTGAGTTGCTGGAGGTTGAACTGGCCTTGCAACTCCCCGGCGCGCAGGTTTCGTTGCAGGCCCAATTGCCGGATCAATCCGTCGATTTGTTGTTTCTGGATCTGGATGATCAGGCCGCGCCTTTTGTGGCGCTGGCGGATTTCCTGCCCAACGGCCCGCGGGCACCATCCCGTCTGGTTTGCCTGTCTAGTCAGTCCGACATTGCTACGCGGCTCGTGGCAGCGCGTTTCAATGCACAGGCCTTTGTCCATAAGCCGGTACACCCGGGTGAACTGGCTGAGCTGATCAATCGACTAGAGGAAGAGCGCAAGCATTCTGCTTATCGCATCCTGATTGTGGATGATGAGCCGGATGTGGCCGAGTACTACGCGGAAATCCTGCGCGAGGCCGGCATGGCGGTTGCACTGGCCAACGGGCCTGTGCAGATGTTTGAGAAGATTGCCCAACTCAATCCGGAATTGATCGTCCTTGATCTATACATGCTGGGCTGGAGTGGGCTGGAAATTGCCAGCGTGTTGCGGCAGCAACCGGCCTATATGGGCGTGCCAATTGTGTTTTTGTCGTCAGAGCATGCTCAGTCCAAGCGGCTTGAGGCCATGCAGCGCGGTGCAGATGATTTCCTCGTCAAGCCGATTGAGCCGGATTATCTGATCGCCGCCATTCGGGCACGGGCGTCGCGCTTCAGGTTGCTGCGTGAACAGCACACGCGCGATGCGTTGACCGGCGTGCTCGGGCGGCAGGCCATCATGCAATTACTGGATGTCGAAAGCGCCCGTTGCAAACGTAACCAGCAACCTCTTGCGGTTGTTATGCTGGATATCGACCGTATGCAGCAGATCAATCAGGTGCTTGGTCATCAGAGTGGCGATCAGCTACTGCGGGCGTTGTGTGCCTTGCTGCGTCAGCGCTTGCGGGTGAGTGATGGCATCGGGCGCATCAAGGGTGGTCTGTTTTTGCTGGTGCTGCCAGATATTGAGCAGAGCGATGCGTTGGGCTTGATTGAATCGCTACGCTTGCGTTTCGCTCAGACCGTATTGCCCGGACACAGGATGGCGCAGCCACCTGGGTTCAGCGCAGGGGTGGCGATCAAGCGCGTTTCAGAAAGTATTCCAGGTTTGCTGGAACGTACGGAAAACGCACTGCATCAGGCCAAAACAGCGGGTGGAAATCGCGTGTATAGCTACTTTGAATAGTGCGGCGGACGCGGTGCTCGCAACACGCTCAAAAAACAAAAGCCCCACCGGCGAACCGGGTGGGGCTTTTTATATGGCGGTCAGTCCTTGCGGGCCGACCATCAAGCCAGATCAGGCCGGGATAGCTTGTTCGTCCTCAGACAGCTTGAGTACGACCTTGTCATCATCGTCCAGGTCAATCGTCACTTCACCGCCGTGAGCCAGCTTGCCGAACAACAGTTCATCAGCCAGCGCCTTGCGGATGGTGTCCTGAATCAGGCGTGCCATCGGGCGTGCGCCCATCAGCGGATCAAAGCCTTTCTCTGCCAGCATTTCTTTCAGTGCCGGAGTGAAGTGAGCCTCTACCTTCTTCTCTTGCAGTTGCAGTTCCAGTTGCATCAGGAACTTGTCCACCACCTGCAGAATGATCTCGTGCGACAACGGTGCAAACGAGATGGTCGCATCCAGCCGGTTACGGAACTCCGGCGTAAACAGACGCTTGATCTCAATCATTTCGTCGCCGGTTTCCTTCTTGGCGGTAAAGCCCATGATCGCTTTGTTCATGGTCTCTGCGCCGGCGTTGGTGGTCATGATCACGATCACGTTGCGGAAATCCGCTTTGCGACCGTTGTTGTCGGTCAGCGTACCGTGATCCATCACTTGCAACAGCACGTTGAAGATGTCCGGATGTGCCTTTTCAATTTCGTCAAGCAACAACACAGAATACGGGTGCTTGGTGACCTGCTCGGTCAGCAGACCGCCTTGCTCAAAACCCACGTATCCTGGCGGTGCACCGATCAGACGGCTGACCGCATGACGTTCCATATACTCGGACATGTCAAAGCGGATCAACTCCACGCCCAGTGTGTAAGCCAGTTGCCGTGCCACTTCGGTTTTGCCCACGCCGGTCGGGCCAGAGAACAAGAAGGCGCCGATCGGTTTTTGTGGGTTCCCGAGGCCAGCACGCGACATCTTGATGGCCGCGGACAACGCATCAATCGCCGGATCTTGCCCGAACACCACACTCTTCAGATCGCGATCCAGCGTCTTCAAGGTGCTCTTGTCGTCGTTGGAGACACTCTTCGGCGGAATACGTGCAATCTTGGCCACGATCTCTTCGATCTCGGGCTTGCCAATGGTCTTCTTCTGCTTGGACTTGGGCAGAATCTTCTGCGCTGCGCCCGCTTCGTCGATGACATCAATGGCCTTGTCCGGCAGATGGCGATCGTTAATGTACTTGGCCGCCAGTTCAGCAGCCGCAGACAGTGCCGTCGCGGTGTACTTCACGCTGTGATGCTTCTCGAACTTGTCCTTCAAACCCTTGAGAATCTCAACGGTTTGTTCAACAGTTGGCTCGACCACATCAATCTTCTGGAAGCGACGCGACAGTGCGTTGTCTTTTTCGAAGATGCCGCGGTATTCAGTGTATGTCGTTGCACCAATGCACTTGAGCGTGCCGTTGGACAGCGCCGGCTTCAAGAGATTGGATGCATCCAGCGTGCCGCCAGAGGCCGCGCCGGCACCGACAAGAGTATGAATCTCATCAATGAACAGAATGGCGTTGCGCTCTTCAGTCAATTGCTTGATGACGGCCTTGAGGCGTTGCTCAAAGTCGCCACGGTACTTGGTGCCGGCCAGCAACGCGCCCATATCGAGCGCATACACGGTTGCATCTGCCAGAATATCCGGTACTTCGCCTTCCACGATGCGGCGTGCCAGCCCTTCCGCGATGGCCGTCTTGCCGACGCCAGCTTCACCTACCAGCAGCGGGTTGTTCTTGCGGCGACGGCACAGGATCTGCACCACGCGTTCCAGTTCTGAATCGCGGCCGATCAACGGATCAATCTTGCCCGCCAGCGCCTGCTGGTTGAGGTTCTGGGTAAAGTTCTCCAGCGCGCCGCCAGGGCTGACCTCGGCGTCGTGTTCTTCAGAACCTTGATCCGAGCGCGGTGGCTGCGAGGCGTTTGGCGTCGATTTGGTAATGCCGTGGCTGATGAAATTAACCACGTCCAGGCGCGTTACGCCTTGCTGGTGCAAGAAGTAAACGGCGTGACTGTCCTTTTCGCCAAAAATGGCAACAAGGACATTGGCACCGGTTACTTCTTTCTTGCCAGATGATTGCACGTGCAGGATGGCACGCTGGATCACGCGCTGGAACCCAATGGTCGGCTGGGTTTCGACTTCCCCCGTGCCAGAGACCACCGGCGTATGTTCGGTGACAAAGTCCGATAACTGGTGGCGCAATTCATCCATATTGGCGCCACACGCACGCAGCACTTCTGCTGCAGACGGGTTGTCGAGCAGGGCGAGCAGGAGGTGCTCCACGGTGATGTACTCGTGGCGCTTTTGTCTCGCCTCCATGAAAGCCATGTGCAGGCTGACTTCTAGTTCCTGGGCGATCATTCGTTTACCTCCATGATGCATTGGAGCGGGTGCTGATGTTGGCGGGCGTGCTCGGTAACCTGCGCCACTTTTGTCGCAGCGATGTCCTTGGGGAACACGCCGCAAATGCCTCGTCCTTCTGTATGGACTTTGAGCATGACTACGGTTGCCTGTTCACGATCCATCGTGAAAAAAGTTTGCAAGACGGCAACCACAAATTCCATTGGGGTGAAATCGTCGTTTAAAAGCACGACGCGGAACATGGAGGGAGGCCCGGTCCGGATCTCTTTCTCTACTAATTCCCGCTCAATTTGATGCTGTTGCGTCATCACTATCCAACCGAGTTTCAGTTCTCATTTTGGCCCGGAAGAGGGCTTTTTCAAGCGTTTCCTGGAAACAACAGTTTGCATCTTCCCGCTTTGGCTTGCTTGACCTCTCAAGTAAATATCGCGTAAAACGAATGCGCGTTTGATGGACAAGTTTCATGCTGTGCCGGTCTAACCCGCTGTACAGGTCTTGACTTCAAACCTCTGGCAATGCGTTAACTGTTTATCTTGGAGAAAGACCTAATATGGCAACCGGTACCGTCAAGTGGTTCAATGATTCCAAAGGCTTTGGCTTTATTACCCCGGACGAAGGCGGCGAGGACATCTTCGCTCACTTCTCCGCGATCAATATGCCTGGCTTCAAGACCCTGAAAGAAGGTCAGCGTGTTTCGTTTGAAGTTGCTCAAGGCCCGAAGGGCAAGCAAGCTGCAAACATCCAGACCGCCTGATCAGGTTCTTGTCTGATCTCAAAACCCCGCGTTTACGCGGGGTTTTCTGTTTTCAGCGCCACCATCTTGCTGACACCGGGTGTGGTCTTGCTCCCTGACTACCGTTCCACACTTGATACTGTAAATGGAGCAGGGGCGGAAAAATACAATAGTCCGCCGAATGTGTTCCCACGCCACACCTTTTGCACGGGCATGAAAAAGCCCCACCAGGGTGGGGCTTTTCTGTGTCATGCTTGATCGAATCAGCGCTTACATGCGCTCGACAATGGCCTTGCCAAAGGCCGAGCAGCTTACTTCCTGCGCGCCATCCATCAGGCGGGCAAAGTCGTAAGTCACGATCTTGTCCTTGATGGTCTTTTCCATCGCGGTAATGATCAGGTCAGCCGCTTCCTTCCAGCCCATATGGCGCAGCATCATCTCTGCCGACAGCAGTAGCGAACCCGGGTTCACCTTGTCCTGACCGGCGTACTTCGGTGCCGTACCGTGGGTCGCTTCAAAGCAGGCCACGTTGTCAGACAGGTTGGCGCCCGGCGCAATGCCGATACCGCCCACTTCAGCGGCCAGTGCGTCAGAAATGTAGTCGCCATTCAGATTCAGCGTCGCGATCACATCGTATTCAGCCGGACGCAGCAGAATCTGTTGCAGGAAGGCGTCAGCAATCACGTCCTTGATCACGATGCCGTTCGGCAGTTGTACCCATGGGCCGCCGTCGATCTCGACGCCACCGAACTCGCTCTTGGCCAGTTCATAACCCCAGGTACGGAACATGCCTTCCGTGAACTTCATGATGTTGCCCTTGTGGACAAGCGTCACGGACTTGCGATTGTTGTCGATCGCGTACTGGATGGCCTTGCGCACCAGACGCTCGGTACCTTCCTTGCTGACCGGCTTGATACCGATGCTGGAGGATTCCGGGAAACGGATCTTCTTCACGCCCATTTCAGACTGCAGGAACTCGATAACCTTGCGAGCACCTTCGGACTGCGCATCCCATTCGATACCGGCATAGATGTCTTCGGTGTTCTCACGGAAGATCACCATGTCGATTAGTTGCGGTTGCTTGACCGGGGAAGGCACGCCTTCAAAGTAACGTACCGGGCGCAGGCAAACGTACAGGTCCAGCTGCTGGCGCAGGGCCACGTTCAGCGAACGGATACCGCCGCCAACCGGAGTAGCCAGCGGGCCCTTGATGGACACCACATACTCTTTCAATGCATCCAGCGTTTCCTGCGGCAGGTAGGTGTCGTTGCCGTAGAGGCGGGAAGCCTTCTCACCACAGTAGATTTCCATCCAGTGGATCTTGCGGCTGCCGCCGTAGCTCTTGGCCACGGCTGCATCGACCACGTCCTTCATCACGGGGGTGATGTCGGCACCGATGCCGTCACCTTCGATGAACGGGATAATGGGATTATCCGGCGTGGCGAGATTTGCAACGATCTTCGCGCCTTCTTTCGGTACTTGAATGTGGCTCATTAGGTACTTCCCATGCTTAAGATCAGGAAAACGCCGTGGCGTGGCTAACAAAAACCGGCTGGGGGCCTGCTCTGGCCTCGTGCGCGGATACTTCGGACGGTTTTTGTTAGCCACTCTTGCTGGCGTGGGCAAGCCGCAATTATCGCGTGAACGGTTCCGAAAGCCAAGCACGGCCGCATGTTTGCGCTGTCTGTCTCTGTGAAAGGTTAGAATGACACCATGGACAAACTGATTCTCTTTAACAAACCTTACGGCGTGATTTGCCAGTTTTCTCCCAGCCCGCCACATCAATGTCTGGCGGATTACGTGACTGTCAAAGACGTTTATGCGGCGGGCCGTCTGGATACCGACTCCGAAGGATTGTTGTTGCTGACGAATAATGGTGCATTGCAGCACCGAATTGCCAATCCGAAACATAAACTGCCCAAAACTTACTGGGTGCAAGTGGAAGGCGAACCAAGTGATGATGGATTGGCGCCATTGCGAAAAGGTGTTGATCTGGGAGACTTCATCACCCGGCCTGCCAGCGTGCGCCGCATCGCCGAGCCCGCTGGCTTGTGGCCTCGCGTGCCGCCCATTCGCGACCGTAAAAACATTCCGGTGAGTTGGCTGGAAATCATCATCAGTGAAGGTAAAAACCGCCAGGTGCGGCGTATGACGGCTAAAGCCGGATTCCCTACTTTGCGGTTGATCCGTTATGCAATTGGTGAATACACAATTGATGATCTGCCCTCTGGCCAATGGCGCGAATTGCGATCGGCAGGAAAATAAACCGGTCTAATACACAGGCGCAAAAAGAATCAATTTTTCCGGGAATAATTTCGCATCTGAAACGCAGCCGTCCGGGCAGGTTATATCCATATCTCTTTTGGCGGATATTGAGGGACTGATTGCAATTGCTGTGAATGAATCCAGCCTGGATTGATTTAATCAAATGATGATTCTTTGACATTTGCCGGGTTTTGCAATTGCGCCGTAACAGCCAGCCAAAGCGCCTCGTCCACGTGACCGCATGATTGTGCCGCTGACGCGTTGACCCCATTCAGGTAAAATCTCTTTTTGATTTCAGTGGGTTGCATGATGTTCAAGCCCAATACCACCGTGGCCGCCGTGATTGAACGCGACGGCCGCTTTTTGTTTGTGCAGGAACGCATCCTGGGCGAGCTCAAGCTCAATCAGCCCGCAGGTCACCTGGAACAGCATGAGTCCATCGTCGCGGCCGCCGTGCGCGAGACCCTGGAAGAAACCGCGCATCACTTCGTACCGCAGTGGCTGACGGGTATCTACCAGTGGACGCCGCCTGAGCGCCCGGAACTGACCTATTTGCGTTTTACCTTCACGGGTGACATCACGGGTTTTGAGGCTGATCGCGCGCTGGATGAGGGAATTGTACAAACGGTATGGTTGACTCGGGACGAACTGGCCGCACGTAAGGATGAGCATCGCAGTCCGCTGGTGCTGGCCTGCGTGGATGATTATCTTGCCGGCCGCCGTTACCCGCTGGACATCCTGCAAGACTTTGACCGGAAGTAAACAATGAGAGACAAGATAGTAGTGGGCCTGTCTGGGGGCGTGGATTCGTCCGTCACGGCGCACTTGCTGAAAGAACAGGGCTACGACGTTGTCGGCGTGTTCATGCAGAACTGGGAAGACGACAACGACGACGAGTACTGTTCGATCAAGGAAGACAGCATGGATGCCATCTCGGTGGCAGACCTGCTGGACATCGACATCGAACTCGTCAACTTTGCCAAAGAATACAAAGACCGTGTGTTCAGTTATTTCCTGGCTGAGTACTCGGCTGGCCGTACGCCCAATCCGGATATCCTGTGCAACAGCGAGATCAAGTTCAAGTGCTTCCTGGATTACGCCATCAAGTTGGGTGGCGTGAAGATGGCCACGGGCCACTACGCGGCTAACCGCGTACGTCCGGATGGCCGCACCGAACTGATCCGCGCGGCCGATCAATCCAAAGATCAAACCTACTTTTTGTATCGGTTAAGCCAGGAGCAGGTGAGCCAGGCGGTGTTTCCGCTGGGCCATTTGCAAAAGACCGAAGTGCGGACGATTGCTGAACAGATCGCGCTACCCAACGCCAGGAAGAAAGACAGCACGGGTATCTGCTTTATTGGTGAGCGCCCGTTCCGCGAGTTCCTCAACCGTTATCTGCCCAAGGTGCCAGGGGCCATGGTGACGCCGGAAGGCCGCCGCATGGGTGAGCACATGGGCTTGATGTACTACACCATCGGCCAGCGTCAGGGTCTGGGGATCGGCGGGGAAGGCCTGCCGTGGTTTGTGGCTGGCAAGGACATGGACAAGAACGAACTGATTGTCGTGCAAGGCCATGATCATCCGCTTTTGCTCAAACACGACCTGATCGCACGCGATTGCTCATGGATTCTGGGCGAGACGCCCGCACCGGGCCGCTACACGGCCAAAACACGCTATCGTCAACAGGATGCAGCTTGCACCCTGGAGCACATCGACGGTGGCGTGAAGCTGACCTTTGATGAACCACAATGGGCCATGACTCCCGGTCAGTCCATGGTGCTGTATGACGGTGACGTTTGCATGGGCGGCGGGATTATCCAGTAACGGCATCCCTGCCCTGTAAAAGAAAAGGCCACCTTCAAGGTGGCCTTTTTTATGCATGCGGCAATAGCCGCTTATTTGCCAGCCTTCGCTGCTGGCTTGGCAGCGGGTGCGCTGCTGCCGGTCGCGTCGGTGACTGCATGTTGCACTTGTTCCCAAGGCAGCGGTACGTCCACACCGTTCAGGATGAACTTGCCGTTTTGCAGCGAGGCGGTGGCAGAGACATTATCGCCATCCACGCGGATCAGTTTCTGGTCGGCCATGCGATCCAGCTGGCCTTCAACAAACTGGCCCGCGAGATAGTCCAGATCAGCTTGTGATACACCGTTGTCGGCGTTGCCAAACATGTTGCGCGCTTGCCAGGTGACCACAGTGGCGATGACTTTGCGCGGCACGTTAAAGTCAGCCTTGGCCGTCAGCTTGCGCATGAATACCGCCGGCTGATCCAGGTCTTCTGGCTT
This sequence comes from Silvimonas amylolytica, assembly GCF_014645555.1. Taxonomy (GTDB): domain Bacteria; phylum Pseudomonadota; class Gammaproteobacteria; order Burkholderiales; family Chitinibacteraceae; genus Silvimonas; species Silvimonas amylolytica. The sequence goes on from NZ_BMLY01000004.1 coordinate 304,612, forward strand.
GAAGCCGGTCAGGCCCACTTCACCCGACAGATGAATGCTGCTATCTGGCAGCTTGATGTCCAGATGACGAATCGCCAGATGCGGATCATGCGTCAGCAATGGCATGGCGTCGGACTTGGCCAGCTTGCCCAGTTCGGTGGTCAGCTGTTCACGGGTGAGTTGCTGCTTTTGCAGGCGGTTGAATGCATCACCCAACCGTGCCAGCGTCGGGCCATGCAGGTGATTGGCTTCCGCCAGCAACTCGGCAGGGCCATAGGCCTGATCGTTCAGCGTGAGCTTTTCCAGACGGAACAATGCACTGCCATCTACCAGTTCGCCGTTTTCAGACAGCTTGCCGTTATAAGAGACGTTCTGCAGCGCCACCTTGAAAGGCGCGTCACCGGGCATGTCCAGAGTGAAGCTATCGATTTTGGCAGTTGAATCACCGATCATCAGACCGGTTTTGCCACGCACGTGATCCACCGTGAAAGTCAGGCCATTAAGGCTGAAGTTGCCCTTGCCCTTGGCTTCACCCGACAGACCCGGTGCTTCGGCCAATAACTTCACGCGGTTGAAGTCGCCGCCGTAATCCAGGGTGGCGTTCAGGCCTTGCCACTTGGCTTTGACACCAGAAATGGCTTCTTCGTAATCGAAGGACGGCACCTTGATCGTCATCACGCCGTCATCGTTAAAGCTGATGCGGTTTTCGATGTTGATCGGTTTTTGTTCGCCAAAAAAGCGGGTCAGAAACTTTTGGGTTTCTGGCGCGAACTGGAACTCGGTGGTGACTACAGCCTTGTACGGGTGCGGATTACCGCGCGTAAACAAGAGCGGTAGCGGGCCGTGATCAATGTGCTGTGTGTACGTTACTTCAAATGTTGGCAGCGGCTCGCCTTCCTTTTCCAGGAAAAAGCGATACAACTGCGGGTTGATCTGCAACGTGGTTTTTTCAGAGGAAGAGAACCAGCCGCGATGGTATTCGCGGTTCTTCACGATGAAGTAGGGCAGGTTGGACAACCACTGATTCTGCTTGTCGAGCGTCTGCTGCACAGAACGTCCAGCCAGCCACGAACTGCCAACGTAAGCGGCGCCCAGCAGCACAACGGTCAGCGTGCCGGCAACCAGTACTTTGCGTTTCACCGGGTAAATCTCCCCTTGTTGCGATCAGTGCCGGCAGCTCTTTGGCTGCCGGCTATGCGAGTATGCCCGCACCCGGCTCCGGTCTCGTGACCGGAACTCAGGTTAGATGCGGTTGGCCAGCGCGACTGCGGTACCCAGGTAGGTCCACGGGGTCAGCGCCTTGAGCCGGGTTTTTTCGGATTCCGGAATCGCCAGGCCATCAATAAAGACAGCCAAAGCTTCCTTGGTAATACCTGTCTTGCCGCGGGTCAGTTCCTTGAGTTGCTCGTACGGGTTAGGCACACCGTAGCGGCGCATCACGGTCTGGATCGGCTCAGCCAGGACTTCCCAGTTATCGTTCAGATCGTCCAGCATGGCCTGGCGATCAGCCAGCAGCTTGTTCAAACCCTTCAGGCACGAAACATAACCCAGTTGTGCGTAACCAACACCCACGCCCATGTTACGAAGCACGGTGGAGTCGGTCAGGTCACGCTGCCAGCGCGAAATCGGCAGCTTTTGTGACAGATGCGTCAACACCGCGTTCGCCAGACCCAGGTTGCCTTCAGCGTTTTCGAAGTCGATCGGATTGACCTTGTGCGGCATGGTCGAGCTGCCGACTTCGTTCTTGTTCACGCGCTGCTTGAAGAAGCCCAGCGAGATATAACCCCAGATGTCGCGGTTCAGGTCGATCAGGATGGTGTTCACGCGGGCAACCGAGTCAAACAGTTCGCTCATGTAGTCATGCGGTTCGATCTGGATGGTGTACGGGTTGAATGTCAGACCGAGGCTTTCGACGAAGCTGCGGCAGAATTGTTCCCAGTCGATTTCCGGATAAGCCGACAGATGCGCATTGTAATTGCCCACGGCACCGTTGATCTTGCCCAGCACCTCGATCTTTTCCAGGCGGGCCAGTTGGCGCTCCAGACGGTAGGCCACATTGGCCATTTCCTTACCCATGGTGGTCGGCGTAGCCGGTTGACCGTGGGTACGGCTCATCATCGGTGCGTCGGCCAGTTCGTGTGCCAGGTCTTTCAGCTTGGCGGCGATCTCGCGGATCTTCGGCAGGGTGACTGCATCTCGCGCGGACTTGAGCATCAGGCCGTGCGAGAGGTTGTTAATGTCTTCAGAGGTGCAGGCAAAGTGAATGAACTCGCTGGCGGCAGATACTTCATGGTTGCCAGACAGACGTTCTTTCAGCCAGTACTCCACGGCTTTTACGTCGTGATTGGTCGTGCGTTCAATGGTTTTGACTTCCAGCGCATGTTCTGGCGAGAACTGCGCTACCACCTGATCCAGCTCAGCGATGGTCGCAGCCGAAAACGGGGTGATCTCTTCAATGGCAGCTTCTGCCGCCAGCGCCTTCAGCCACGCAATTTCAACGGTGACACGGTGTTTGATCAGCGCGTACTCGCTGAAGAACGGACGCAGGTCGGCCAGTTGTTTTTCGTAACGGCCGTCGAGAGGGGAAAGCGCGGTCAGTGCGGAGAGATCCATATCGGTGAGGGCTAGCCAAGCAGTTGAATCGAAGCGCGAAATTTTAACACACCCGCGCGACAAGCTCCTGGCTGCTTACGGGTGGCAGTTTTTTACTAGAGTAAAAAGGGACTGGGCAGTGATTCAGCAGCAATCATCCGGTGGTTTTATGACAACCACGCCATGACCGTCTGTTTGCTGGCCAGAGATGAAAGAACTTCGCGTTGCTGCCTGGCTGTGACCGTAAAGCGGCCCGACTGTTGCGCTTGTTGTGCTCGACCTGCCAGTGTGGGTGACATTCCCCTCGCCAGCGGTTAAAAAGGCAATACAAGAAAAGCCCGACGCTGTACTCACAAAAATCGTGGATGGATGAGTTCAAATATATGGAAAAAATCACCAACATTTCGCCGGACTGGCAAAAGTGGATACTGGACAATCTGGCGCGTGGCTGTACGGCCCAGTCGCTGATTGATGTCATGGTCGAAAAAAATTTCGATCCCATGTTTGCCAGCGCCATCGTGTTTCACTTTTCCACCGCCCACAAAGGCAGTGGCGGGCCAGTCGCCGTGGCGCAACTGGGCTCGCAGCCCGCAGTCAGCAACGTCAAAGACAAAATCCAGGGCAACGGCAATACGTATACCTACGAAGCGCCGCGGTTCAAGTCGGGCAACGTCATCCACACCCATGATCGCGTGATCCAGGTGATGGGGCGCGTAGAGAAACCGTATATTGCCGTGCTTGATAACGTGCTTAGCCATGAAGAGTGTGATGAACTCGTCCGCTTGTCACAGGCCCGCCTGAAGCGCTCGACCATTGTTGATCCGACTACCGGCAAAGACGCAGTGATTGAAGAACGTACCAGCTACGGTACGTTCTTTCATGTCAATGAGAACGAGTTCATTGCCCGGCTGGATCGCCGCGTAGCAGAGCTGATGAACTGGCCGGTTGAAAATGGCGAAGGTCTGCAGATTCTCAACTACAAAGTGGGTGGCGAGTACAAGCCACACTTTGATTATTTCCCCGAGCACGATCCTGGTAGCAAAGTGCACCTGGCCAATGGTGGGCAGCGCGTGTCTACACTGGTGATGTACCTCAACGACGTGGACGAGGGCGGTGCGACGGTGTTCCCGGAACTGGGCATGACTGTCGGCCCGAAAAAAGGCGCAGCGGTGTATTTCGAGTACACCAACAGCAAGAACCAGGTTGACCCGCTGACACTTCACGGCGGTTTGCCGGTGATTCAGGGTGAAAAGTGGATCGCAACCAAGTGGATGCGTCAGCGCAGGTTCGGTTGATATTTATTTGAATGCAGACAATAAAAAAACGGAGCGATGTCGCTCCGTTTTTCTTTGCGTCAGCAATGTGCCGAACCGGTCAGCCCAGTGCCTTGCCAATGCGTTCCAGCGCTTTTTGCAGATTCTGCATGCTGGTGGCAAAAGAAATGCGGAAATAACCTTCAGAGCCGAAAGCCGAACCCGGCACGACAGCGACGTCTTGCGTCTCCAGCAGGTAGGCCCCCAGTGCCATGTCGTTCGCCTCGGCAATCTTGCCTTCAGCGTGCAACAGCTTGATGGCTTCGCGGGCATCGACAAACGCGTAGAACGCACCGCCAGCTTCCAGGCACTTCAGGCCACGAATACGGTTGAAGGTGTCGACCACGAAACGATGACGTTCGTTGAACGCCGCCAGCATCGGCTTGATGCAATCCTGGCTGCCAATCAGCGCCGCTTCCGCCGCCACTTGTGAGATCGACGTCGGGTTGGAGGTCGATTGCGACTGGATGTTTTCCATGGCCTTGATCAGTTTGGCCGGGCCACCGGCGTAACCAATACGCCAGCCCGTCATGGAATACGCTTTGGAGACGCCATTCAGCAGAATGGTCTGTTCGTACAGTTCCGGGCACGCATTCAGGATGTTGTAAAAACGCGTCTCACCCAGCATGACGTGTTCGTACATGTCATCCGAGGCAATCAGGATGCCGGGGTGCTTCTTGAGCACTTCACCCAGTGCCTTCAACTCTTCCAGGGTGTATACCGCGCCGGTCGGATTGGAGGGGCTGTTGAGCACCAGCATGCGGGTCTTGGGGGTGATCGCGGCTTCCAGTTGGGCCGGGGTCAGCTTGAAGCCTTGTTCAATGCCACATTCCACAATCACCGGCTTGCCTTCGGCGATCAGCACGATATCCGGGTAAGACACCCAGTACGGCGCCGGGATGATGACTTCATCAGCCGGGTTGATATAGGCCTGACACAGATTGAAGAAGCTTTGCTTGCCACCGACCGACACCAGCACCTGGTTGGCGGCGTAATCCACGCCGTTGTCACGGCGGAATTTCTCGATGATGGCCTTTTTCAAACCAGGCGTGCCGGACACCGGCGTGTACTTGGTGAAGCCCTTGTTGATGGCTTCAATGGCAGCGGCCTTGATGTGATCCGGGGTGTCAAAGTCCGGCTCGCCAGCGGCCAGCGCAATCACATCTCGACCTTCAGCCTTCAGTTTGCCTGCCTTGGCGGTAATGGCCAGGGTGGGGGATTCCTTGATGGCAAGTACGCGGTTGGAGAGCTGCACGATTTGATCCTTCAGGATGCATGTGAACGGGAAGGCAACATTTTACCCGCAGCGCAATATCATCCCAAGTGCGGCGACGTATCAATACGGTAAATGTCAGGCGGTATGCTGCCGCTCGTCTAAGCTCAAACAGACATTAGAGATATATATCACCGCACCTTTACCGCATCACCCAGATGCGACAACGGGATACCAGCATGGGGTCATTCAGACGTTTTCTCCGGTGGCAGCGCTACCCTTTGCATATTCATATTGCCTGGCTGTTCATTTTGCTGATTGTGGCGTACGCGCTGATCAACAACTGGTACAACGATCGCCAAAGCCGGCGCATGCTGCTGAGTTCTTCGCAGACACTGTTCAACCAGATCGGCGCGCGCACCGGTGATACGGTGTCTGGTCTGTATGCCAGCACCGGGCTGGCGGTCGATTTGCTGGCGCGGGAAAAACTCGCCCGCGCCAAAACGCTGGATGAACGCCTGCAAAGTTTGCCGTATCTGATCCAGATTCTGCGCGATCAATCTGCGGTAACGGCTGCCTACGCAGGTTATGCCAACGGCGATTTCTTTCTGCTGCGACGCATTCCCGACGAGCCTGCATTGCGCACACCGCTGCACCCGCCGACTGGCGCCACATTACTGGTGCAAAGCTTTGTGACCAATAAAGGGAAGTCCCAAGGCAAGTATCTGTACTTTGACGATCAACTCAGGCTGATCGAAACGCGTGTGCGTGACGACTACCACTACGACGCGCGTACCCGCGACTGGTACAAGCGCGCTATGGCCGATAGCGGCAGAGTAATCACGCAGCCCTATGTGTTCTTTACCACGCATGAGATCGGGACAACGTTCTCGCGCCGTAGCCTTGATCGCAGTGCAGTGGTCGGCGTCGATGTCACGCTGGCCGCACTGAGCGGCATGCTGGCGACGCAACACGTGACCGCACATAGTGAAATGGCATTGCTGGACCCGGACGGTCAGGTGCTGGCCTGGCATGACACCACGCGGGTAGTGCGTCCGGACCAGCGCGGTGGATTCCGGCTGGCCCGTGTGCGTGATCTGGGTATTCCTGCGCTCACCACCATGATGGCGCGCCCGGATACCTACAAAGGCAATACCGCGCCGATCGAGCTGGAGGGGGCAACCTGGTATGGCTACCTGGCGCCACTGGCACTACCACAAGGCGACGCGCTCTACCTCGCCGTTGCCGCACCCGATGAAGAACTACTGGCTGATGCCCACCAGTTACGCAAAGAAACCGCACTGATTTCTATCTTGCTGCTGCTCATCACTGTGCCCGTGGCGATGTGGGTCTCGCTGATTGCTTCGCGGCCACTTAAAGCGCTGATTGCCCAGGCGCGCGACATTCAGGCCATGCGGTTTGATTCACCGGTGGTGGTCAACTCCGTGGTGCGGGAAATCCATGAACTCGCCGACGCCATGCGACGCATGAAGCAAACCATTGCCCAGTTCCGGGATATTGGCGACGCGCTGGCCGATGAGCGCGAGTTCAGTCCGCTGATCCAGCGCATTCTGAACGAAGCGCTGCATATGGCCGAGGCCCGCGCCGCCATCATCTATCTGACAGAAACGGACGGCCACCTCACCGCCGAACAGGCCTGCCGCTCTGATCAGGAGCCGGTTAACCCGACGGCGCTGCCGGTGCTGATTCCGGATCATGAAGTCCAGCATCCGGCAGTGATGGCGGATGCATCTGGCCAGACTCAGTCGGTCTGGCTGGAACCCTCAGAATTGAATGCCTGGTTTGGCGGTTTGCGTCATTTCGAGCACGCGGCGGTGGTGGTCGCTATCCCGCTGATCAACCGCCAGGAAGAAACTGTGGGCGTGCTGACCTTGTTTATCGAGGCGGCCCAGGCACTGCGCGGTGGCCACCCTATGCTGGCCATGCTGGAAGCGGTCTCCGGCACGGCTGCAGTGGCGATTGAAACCCAACGCCTGATCAAGGAACAACAGGCGCTGCTGGAGTCTTTCATCCAGCTCGTCGCCGGTGCCATTGATGCCAAGAGCCCCTATACCGGTGGTCACTGCCAGCGGGTACCGGAGCTGACCAAAATGCTGGCCAGGGCTGCGTGCGATGCCAATGAGGGACCTTACCGGCATTACTCACTGACGACTGAAGAATGGGAAGCGTTGCATATCGGCGCCTGGCTGCATGACTGCGGCAAGGTCACCACGCCTGAGTATGTGGTCGACAAGGCGACCAAGCTGGAAACCATCTACGACCGCATCCATGAAATCCGTATGCGGTTTGAAGTACTCAAGCGCGATGCCTGGATCAGTTATTGGCAAGGGGTTGCCGAAGGCGGTGATGCGCATGAACTGGCTAAAGTACGCGAACAACTGCTGCATGAACTGGATGAAGAATATCGTTTTGTAGCCCGTAGCAATGAAGGCGGTGAAGCCATGGCGCAGGCGGATATTGAGCGCTTGTACGATATTGGCCGCCGTACCTGGCAGCGCACGCTGGATGATCGCATTGGTATTTCTTATGAAGAACAGCAACGCAAAGGGCGAACGCCGGCACCGATGCTGCCCGTTGCCATGCCATTGCTGGCTGATTTGCCCGAGCACGTGATCTACCGCAACCCGCGGGACCAGTTGCCGCAGGGCTATGGCTTTGACATGAAAGTGCCCGAATACCTCTACAACCGGGGTGAGCTGCATAACCTCTCAGTCAAGCGCGGCACATTGACCGAAGAAGAGCGCTACAAGATCAACGAGCACATCGTGCAAACCATTGTCATGCTGGAAAAACTGCCCTTCCCGCGCCACCTCAGAAACGTGCCGGAAATTGCTGGCGGTCACCACGAAAAAATGGACGGTACAGGCTATCCTCGCCGCCTGAAGCGCGAAGAAATGAGCCCGTTGGCGCGCATGATGGCCATTGCCGATATCTTTGAGGCGCTAACCGCAATTGATCGCCCCTACAAGCGTGGCAAGACGCTGACAGAGGCCATTAACATCATGGCGCGCATGCGGCGTGAACAACATATTGATCCGGAGTTGTTTGAGCTGTTTTTGCGTTCTGGCGTGTATATGGAATACAGCCAGCGCTATCTGCAACCAGACCAGATGGATGTGGTGAATGTGGAAGAAGCGCTGGCTTGATTAACGGTCGTGCCGCTTGATGAAACCATCATTGAGCGGCTCGCCCAGCTCTGCACAGGCCGCGATGCGGCTGTGCGGCTCAGCGATGCGATAACCGTTTTTGTTAAGCCAGGTGTCGTTGTAATACGAGTGCGCGTAGCGGTCGCCGCTATCGCACAGCAGCGTGACGATGGCACCAGATTCGCCTGCCGCCTGCATTGAACGCGCCAGTTGCAGCACGGCCACAAACTGGCAACCGGTGGAACCTCCCACCCGCCGCCCCAGCTTGCTTGCGAGCCAGCGCGTGGCCGCAATCGACATCACATCTGGCACCTTGAACATGGTGTCGATCACATCCGGCATGAACGAGGACTCGACGCGCGGTCTGCCAATGCCTTCAATCTTTGAACCACAATCAAGCACGTGATCGCGCTGGCCACTCACAAAGGCATCGAAAAACACGCTGTTTTCCGGATCAGCACAGGCGATACGGGTGGCATGACGCCGGTATCGGACATAACGTCCCAGCGTGGCTGACGTACCGCCGGTGCCGCAACTGGCGACAATCCAGCTGGGTTCTGGGTAACGCTCCAGTTTCATCTGGTCAAAAATGGATTCCGCAATATTGTTGTTGGCGCGCCAGTCTGTCGCCCGTTCCGCATAGGTGAACTGATCCATGAAATGGCCGCCAGTCCGGTGCGCCAATTGCAGCGAATGTGCAGCGATCTGCGTCGGATCGGATACCAATTCACATCTTCCACCCTGGAATTCGATCGCGGCGATCTTGTCCGGGCTGGTCGTAGCAGGCATCACCGCAATAAACGGTAAACCCAACAGCCGCGCAAAGTACGCCTCAGACACCGCAGTCGAACCGCTGGAGGCTTCGATCACCGGTTTGCCCGGCGAGAGCCAGCCGTTGGCCAGGGCATACAAAAACAATGAGCGCGCTAACCGGTGCTTCAGACTTCCGGTTGGGTGACTGGATTCATCTTTCAGATAAAAGTCGATATCCGGAAACGCCGCCAGCTTGAGGGGTATCAAGTGGGTGTCAGCCGAGCGGTTGAAGTCTGCTTCAATGATGCGGATGGCTTCTGCGGTCCATTGGCGAGCGCTTTGCATAGGTCGGTATTTGCGATGATCAAACAGGGAGTTTGAGCATGGCAGTCGCAGCGTGGCTGCGCCAAGATTCAGCTTGCCGGACGGTTGTGGGGCACAGTTTTATGCTGTTGAAGTAGCAGGGTTGGCGTGATCCGGTACGCCAGGTCGCGCAAACCACCGCCCATGAACAAGAATCACTTGTCCCGTCGAGTACTTTTTCCTCTCCGCACAGGCAGAAATCGACTGGCGCCATGACCTGTCTTGAAGTTCAAAACAGACTCTGTTGTCCATCCGGCTTGCCGGTCACTGCCGCATCCACAGCGTCATCGGCAAAGCGCACCCGGATCTTGTCTCCGGCATGCAGCTGGGCTGCGTGTTGCACGACCTGCCCCTTGGCTGTCTCCACCAGTGCGTAGCCGCGGGATAACACAGCAGTGGGGTTCAGCGCCTGCAATTGGCCACGCAATGGGGCCAGTTTTGCCAGACGCTGCTCCCGCGTGCGCGCACTGGCCGCCGCTAGCCGGCTGGCAGCCAGGCTGAGGCGGTTGCGGGCAGCCTCCAGGGCAGGGCTGGCGTGGATCAACCGCAGCCGCATTTGGGCCAGCGTAGACAGTTTGCGGTCCAGTTGTCGGGCGGGCGCGGTGTTCAGGCGCACTGACAACATGGCCAGACGTTCGCGTTGGCGAGTCAGCGTATCGCCGGGGTGGCGCAAGCGCCGGGCGAGGTTGTCCAGCTTTTGCATGCGCGTCTGCAATTGACGTTCAACTGCGCGTTGCAGGTGGCGTTGTTGCTCGGCCAGCCGCGCCAGCCATTCCGTGCGGTTAGGGCTGGCCAGTTCTGCAGCGGCGGTGGGTGTTGCCGCACGAACGTCTGCGACGAAATCACTGATCGTAAAATCGGTTTCGTGGCCGACGCCACTGACCACCGGAATGGCACATGCGGCTATGGCCCGGGCGACGACTTCCTCATTGAATGCCCACAGATCTTCCAGGCTACCGCCACCGCGACACACAATCAGCGTGTCCACTTCATTGCGCTCGGCGGCTTTGTTGATCGCTGCAGCAATTTCAGCCCCTGCACCGGCGCCTTGTACCGCACAGGGGTAGAGGATGACGGGCAGGCCAGGCATGCGGCGGCCCAGTGTGGTGAGCACATCGCGGAGCGCAGCCGCTTTGGGAGAGGTCACAATCCCGATCGCACGTGGAAACGTCGGCAGCGGCTGTTTGCGGTCGCTATCAAACAAACCTTCGGCGGCCAGTTTGGCCTTGAGTTTTTCAAATGCCTCGAACAACGCGCCCAGACCCGCGGGACGCATGGCTTCGACGGTCAGTTGATAGTCGCCGCGGGCTTCGTAGAGCGTGACTACCGCGCGGATTTCCACGCTCATTCCTTCCCGTGGTTGAAAGTCCAGGAGACCGGCACGGTTACGGAACATGACACAGCGCACCTGCGCATTCTTGTCTTTCAGGCTGAAGTAGCAGTGACCTGAGTCGTAGCGCTTGAAGTTGGAAATCTCCCCGCTCACCCACAAAACAGGCAGGCTACCTTCCAGCAATTCACGCACCGTGCGGTTCAGGTCTGACACGGTCAAAACGGCGTTTGAAATACTTGACAAGTTGGAGAACATGCGCGGGAAAACCCAAAATAATCCACAAAAGCCATGCTGCTCAAGGCATAGCGGCGATTTTGCGGGTTGTAGTTGATGTAGTGTCTGTAACTAACTGATTTTTATGAATTATGGCAAAACGCCCAATTTGCAGGCAACTTGTCTGCAATCCTTTGCAGACAGGCGTTTAGGGTATATCTGAAGAGGTTGTTCACAAAGTTATCCACAGCTTGTGTGGGTAATGCAAAAAAACCAAGGCAGGACGGGGAGTTACCTGTATTCCTTCACCTGGAGTCAGCCTTTTCTGGCTCCGCCGACAGTGGTAGTCGGACAACTTTTATGCCGTGTGCGACAGGCTAGTTACAATTCTGTCCTCCGGGCGGTAGTCTTGCGCGTTATTCTCCGTCCGTGTTTCGCATTTGCCCGCGCGGCAGTCCGGCCCTTCACGATCAGGGGCAATCCGGCTAAAGTTACGCGATTCACGGCAGCGTGCCTACCTGTTAACCGACGGCGCGCTGTTCCAGGACCCCTAAAACGCACCACAGGAACCCTTATGCTGGAGATTATTCAAGCCGCTGGCTGGCCGATCTGGTTGATCATTGTTGCCTCCGTGGCTGCGCTGACCATCATCATTGAACGGCTGCTGACCCTGCGCAAGGGCGTGGTTGTGCCCGAAGGCATGCTGGCTCGCGTGGTGCAAGAATTGCGCGCCAGCGGCGTCAACGCTGAAATGGTATCCAAGCTGGCCGCGTCTTCGCCGTTGGGCAAGGTACTGGCTGCTGGTCTGAAGAATGTGAAAAGCTCCCGCGAGATCATGAAAGAATCGATCGAAGAAGTGGGCGGCGCGGTAGCACACGATCTGGAGCGTTATCTTTCTGCGCTCGGTACCATTGCTGCCATCACCCCGCTGCTGGGCCTGTTTGGTACCGTGGTCGGCATGATCGAAATCTTCGGTGCGCAATCTCCGGCAACCGGCGCTAACCCGGCTGCACTGGCTCACGGTATTTCCGTAGCGCTGTACAACACCGCCTTCGGTATTATCGTGGCTGTACCTAGCCTCTTGTTCTACCGCTACTTCCGTTCCCGTGTGGATGGCTATCTGGTTGAGATGGAACAACAAGCCATCAAGCTGGTGGAAGTCGTACACGGCGAGCGTCAACTCGGCGCATCCAAATAAGCAACGGGGCCGGATATGAATTTTCGACGTGGTCGCAAGCGGGAAGAACCGGAAATCAATTTCGTCCCGCTGATCGACGTGCTGCTGGTGATCCTGATCTTTGTCATGGCCACCACCACGTATTCCAAGTTTGCTGAACTGAAGATCAACCTGCCGACGGCCAATGCAGAAAAAACGCCAGATAACCAGCCGCAGGCGGTCAATGTGGCGGTATCGGCTAACGGTCAGTACAGCATCAACAATGATCTGGTGACGTTTACTTCTCCGGATGACTTTGCGCTGCTGTTACGCAAAGCCGCCGGTGGTAATCAGGATCCGATGATCGTGATTGATGCCGATGCCCAGTCCACGCATCAGAGCGTGGTCAATGTGATGGAAGCGGCGCGGGTAGCGGGCTATGGCAAGCTGACCTTTGCAACGCAGAACCAGCCGGGCAAGTAATGGCGCAGTCTGAAACGGGCTTTGCCAGACAACTGGTAGACGCTTGGTACAAACCCGGTCTTGATGGCCGGGTTTTGCTTTTTGTGCCATTGGCGTGGCTGTATGGTGCGGTCACGGCACTGCGTCGCGGGTTGTTCCGGGTCGGCCTGAAAAAGAGCACCCATTTGCCGGTGCCGACCATTGTTATCGGAAACATCACGGTCGGTGGCAGCGGCAAGACGCCCCTGACCATCTATCTCGCCCAACAGCTGCTGGTCGCTGGCTTCAAACCTGCCATTGTCAGCCGTGGCTACGGCGGTTCGGCGCAGACGGTCACACCCGTGACCGCCGCCAGTGACCCAGCCGTGACGGGCGATGAACCGGTGCTGATGGCACAGGCCACTGGCGTACCGGTAATGGTCGGGCGGGATCGGGTAGCAGCCGGGCTGGCGCTGCTTGCCGCTCACCCGGAGGTCAATGTCATCCTGTGCGATGACGGTTTGCAACATTACCGTCTGCAGCGTGATATTGAATTGTGTGTGATTGATGGTGCGCGGGGTCTGGGTAATGGCCAGTTGATTCCGGCCGGCCCCTTGCGTGAAGGCAAGGGCAGGCTGCAAAAAGTGGACGCGGTGATCGTGAATGGTGTCGGCGCTACGGATTGGCACGCGCACACCTGGACCATGCAACTGCAGCCAGACGCCATTTACCACCTTGCGGACCGCACCCGCACTGACTCTGTCGCCGAGCTGGGCGGACAAACGCTGCATGCTGTGGCAGGCATCGGCAATCCGGCGCGCTTTTTTGCAACGCTTTCCGCGCTAGGATTACAGACGAAAAACCACGCGTTTGCTGACCATCAGCGCTATACCACCGCCGATTTACCGGCGGACGGGCTGATCATCACCACAGAAAAAGATGCGGTGAAACTGACCTCTTTGTCCGGGATTGCCCTTACGGATGATAGAATCCGGGTTTTGCCGGTTCGCGCACAGCTTGATGACGGGCTGATGACGTGGCTGGCGGCAAGGATTCTAGAGGTTAGCAATGGACGCCAAGCTGCTTGAAATTCTGGTTTGCCCGCTGTGCAAGGGCCCGCTGGTTTTCGACAAAACCCGCCAGGAACTGATCTGCAAGGCAGATCGTCTGGGCTTCCCCATCCGCGATGGTATTCCGACCATGCTGGAAACCGAGGCGCGCGAGTTGCCGGCGGATGAGGAAATCAAGGCGTGAGCTATGTGGCGCTGATCCCGGCCCGGATGAAATCCACCCGGTTGCCGGACAAACCACTGGCCGATATTGGCGGCCTGCCCATGATTGTTCGGGTGGCCGAGCGTGTGGCGCTGTCTGGCGCGGTGCGCGTGGTCGTAGCGACCGATGACCCCCGTATTCTGGATGCAGTCGAAAAAGCCGGCTTTGAAGCCGTGATGACGCGCGCAGATCACCCGTCCGGGACGGATCGGCTGGCTGAAGCCGCTGATCTGTTGCAACTGCCCGACACCGATGTGGTGATCAACGTGCAGGGCGATGAACCGCTGATCGACCCGAAACTGCTGGATCACGTTGCCGGCCAGCTCCTGGCTGATGCCGACTTGCCCATGTCCACCGCGGCACACGTGATTCATGAAGCGGCCGACTTCTTTAACCCGAACGTGGTCAAGGTTGTCACCGACGCCCGCTCACGTGCGCTGTATTTCAGCCGCGCACCGATCGCCTGGGCGCGCGATGCATTTGCCAAAGACACGGCCAGTTTGCCGGATGGTCTGGCACCACTGCGCCACATTGGTATCTATGGCTACCGTGCCGGTTTTTTGCGCGCCTACAGTCGCTTGCAGCCCTCGGCGCTTGAGGGCTGGGAGGCGCTGGAACAATTAAGGGTGCTATGGCATGGTTACGCCATCGGCGTGCATGTGGCTGAACATGCGCCAGCGCCAGGCGTTGATACACCCGAAGATCTGGAACGCGTGCGCAAACTTTATGCTGCGGGCGTGTAACATCAAGATTTCGTTGGCTTTTTTACATTATCTTATTTCAATAACGAAACCACAGGGACCGTACAATGAGGTTGATTCTGCTTGGCGCACCGGGTGCAGGTAAGGGCACTCAAGCCACTTTCATCAAAGAAAAATTCAACATCCCGCAAATCTCCACGGGCGACATGCTGCGTGCTGCGGTCAAGGCCGGCACACCGCTGGGCCTGGAAGCCAAGGCCATCATGGATGCTGGCGGTCTGGTGCGTGATGACATCATCATCGGTCTCGTGAAAGAACGTATTGCTGAGCCGGACTGTGCAAACGGTTTCCTGTTTGACGGTTTCCCGCGCACCATTCCGCAAGCTGAAGCCATGAAAGACGCTGGCGTGACGATCGACTTCGTGGTCGAAATCGACGTACCGGACAGCAGCATTATCGAGCGCATGGCCGGCCGTCGCGTGCACGTGGCTTCGGGCCGCACCTATCACGTCAAGTTCAACCCGCCCAAAGTGGAAGGCAAGGACGATGTGACCGGTGAAGAATTGATCCAGCGCGTTGATGACGAAGAAGAAACCGTCAAGAAGCGCCTGGCTGTGTATCACGAACAAACCGAAGTGCTGGTGGGCTATTACGGCCAGCAAGCCGCCTCGGGTGATGCCACCGCACCGAAGTACGTCAAGGTCAATGGCGTGGGCGACGTGAACGCCATCCGTGATGGTATCTTCAAGGCTCTGGGCGCCTGATCCTTCGATCACGCTTTGCCTTGCAAAACAAAACCCCGCTATTGCGGGGTTTTGTTTTTGGCACTAACCGGGCGTGTTATTCCAGAATGCCCGGGTCAAGATGGGATACGTCACCCCAGTCAATCATGCTGAAGCCGTGTCCATCAAACGCAATGCGATTGATGCTGGCATTGAACAAGGTGTGGTCGCGCACTTTTTCCAGACCCTGGCCGGTGGCCAGTCGCCAGGCAATATCCAGCACGCCACCATGGCATACCACCAGTACATGCTGGTCAGGATGGCGATGGGCAATACCGCGCAATACGCGGTCTACCCGATCGGCAAACTGGCGAATGCTCTCGCCCTCGGGGATCTGATAGTCAATCTGCCGGGCCTTGATCGCCGCCGAGGCTTCCGGTTGTTCTTCAGCGATCTCGGCGCGGGTCAGCCCTTCCAGAATGCCGTAGTTGCGTTCACGCAGTTCGGGGTCAAGCAATAATGGCAAGCCAGTAAAATGGCTGGCGGGCTCTGCAGTCTGACGGGCACGAGCCAGATCGCTGACCCACAAGGCACCAAACGGTGCTTGCGCGTGCTCGGCCTTGATTCGTGCACCCAGCATATCGGCCTGCTCCAGACCGGTTTCGTTGAGCGGGATATCGGTGTGGCCTTGCATGCGGCCTGCTGCGTTCCAGGCGGTTTCGCCATGACGGATCAGCCAGAGGGTGGTGGTCATGCCTTCTCCTTGGTGCGTGAAGTGCTCGAGCGTACCGTAAAAAAACAGAGGCTGCCCGCAGGCAGCCTCTGTTTTTTTGCACGCTAACCGGTATCCGGTTGTGATTCTCTTTTGTGCCGTATGCTGTTTTTTTGTGTACGGCTTTGATCTGTAGATGTTTGTTGGTGTTTCTGGTGTTGCTCGGGCGCGCTTAGCGCGGCGTCACATTCACCTCAACCGGGATACGATCACCCGGCTGTTGCGGCAGGTTGGCGCTGAACTGGCGGCCCTTGTAGTCATAAGTCACGTGGTAGCCAGTAACTTGATCCTGCCAGGCATCCACCTGGCGGCAGCGTTGCACTTGCTGGTTTTGTACTTGCGGTTGGCCGCTCCCCACCTGGTTACCGATCAGCGCACCACCGATAGCACCCGCTACAGTGGCGACATCTTTACCGCGACCACCACCTACCTGGTGGCCCAGCACACCGCCGGCTACGCCGCCAATAATGCTGCCGACCACACCACCTGCCTGATTCTGGGTTTGAACTTGCTGGTTTTCGGTCCAGCATTCCTGGCGCGGGGCGTTCACGCGCTGCACGATAGCGGTGGAGCTCACCACGCGTGCGTAATCGGGATAAGCGTCTGCCATCGCAACGGTGGCGGACAGAGTAAGTGCGGCAGCGATCAGTGTTTTGAATTGTGTCTTCATGGTTTTCTCCTCATATGTCGCTATGACATAGAGATTAAAACGCATTACTCGCGCCCAGGCTTACGACAAATTCACACTCTGACGCATTGTTACACGCGGACACACGCATTTCGTGAGGCTGCTCACAACGGTGCTTACCAACAAATTCAGGAATGAGGAGGGGGTGGCTGGGTGTCGATGAATGAGGGTCGCTCGTTCAGCCGCACCTGCAGCTTCAGAAGATTAGGGTGAAGCGTTTGCCAATGCAGATCAGCAAAACGTAGATCCAGATACGCAAGCAAACATCCGACCGCAATATCGGCCAGGGTAAAGTTGTCACCCATACACCATTTGCGCTCGCCCAGATCTTGCGCCAGTTGTGCCAGCCCACGATCAATCCGGCCCTGCTCATGGGCTATCACGCCGGTTGACTGCAATTCTTGCGGGCGACGGTGTTCACGCACAATCAGAATGGCGGCATCCAGAATGCCATCACACAGCGCTTCCCAACGCTTGACGTTAATCGCCTGGCGGGCATCACCCGGAATCAGTTTGCCGACCGGAGAGATATGGTCCAGGTAATCCACGATCACGCTGGAGTCATACAAGGGGCGGTGATCATCCAGCACCAGCGCGGGCACCTTGCCAAGCGGGTTGATGTCTTTGATCGGGCTATCTGGCGCGCCGGTCGTCACTTCAACCAGTTGCATCTCGATACGTTTTTCGAGGCAAACAATCCGTACCTTGCGGCCGAACGGGCTGGTCAGGGAGGTATAAAGCTTCATGGCGGCGGGGTCGCGTCAGTCAGATTTGGAACAGATCAGGTTTGATTCTAGTTGCCAACGTCGGCGACAGCCAACCCAGTTGTTCAGATAAGACACAAAGGCACAGCCCGTGACGGCTGCGCCTTTGTTCTGGTGCTGCTACTGACCGCTAAGGGTGGTTTTCTGCGGCCAGCCTGCGCCGCAATTTGCGCCCGGCCAGATACACGCCTCCCGCAACCAGCGGTACTGCCCCGGCCATGACCAGTTCCGGGCTGAATGCCACACCCGCTACTTTTAAACCTTTGGCCAGATACCCGATCAGTGCCACGGCATAGTAGGTGATCGCAGCGATCGAGAGTCCTTCAACGGTTTCCTGCAGCCGCAATTGCAAATGGGCGCGACGATCCATCGAGCTTAACAACGCCTGGTTCTGCCGCTCCCGCGAGATGTCTACGCGCGTGCGCAGCAGGGCGGAAGCACGGTTTACGCGTTCGGCCAGCGTGCGCTGGCGCGCCGCAGCAGACTGACATGTATCCATGGCAGGGCGCAGGCGTCGTTCCGTGAACTCATGAAAGGGCTGGATGCCCTGAATGCGCACTTCCCGCAGTTCTTCAATGCGCCGCTGCACGATGTCGTAATAGGCATGTGAGGCTGAAAAACGGTAGTCCGTCATCGACAACGCCCGCTCCACACGCGCTGCCAGTTGCGTTAAGCGGTCAAGCACTTGTGGTTCGTCGGCCAGCCGTGCTTCGGTCATGGCGTTGGTCAATTCAGCCAGTTCACGATCTGCCTGCGCCAGTTCTGGCGCAATGCTCTTGGCCAGCGGCAGCGCCAGAAAAGCCATCATGCGGTAAGTGTCGATCTCGAACAGCCGTTGCAACATGCGCCCGGCCTGCCGTTGCCCCATATGGCGATCTACCAGCAAATAGCGCGAGAACCCGTCACTGTGGATACGAAAATCAGTCAGCACCCGGGCTGCACCTTCACCGATCTCTGAGCCAATCAAATCCTGGCCAGCGAAGAACAACTGCGCTGCATCGGTCGTGCTTTCTGGCGCGTCATGCTCTGCCACGAGGGCCGCGTGGGCGGCCACCAGCACCTGGCCGGGCAGTTGTTGCAGCCAGCCGGCGGGGACCGTCGCCAGCGCCGGACGCTCAAAAGGCTCGGGCACCCAGCCCGGACGGGTAAACGTGTAGCAAGAGAACTCTGAATGCCGCGCCCATTTAATACGCATAACGCCGACATCAACCGAATGGTGAATCTGTGTTTCGTCTGGCGTGGGCGCTTCATATTCCGCGCACAGTTGTCCAAGCAGGCAGTGTTCCTGCTCTAGCGAGAGATTGCGGTTCAGAAAGGCGATATAGCTGATCTGGCTGGGCGCACTGACCGGATCAAAAGGGCGGGCATGGGCCTCTTCGGCCAGATCATGTCGCAAAGGGTGATCGACAAGCCGCAACGAAGAAGGGGCATCAAGCACTAGCATGGCACTCTCCTGGCTGGTTCAGGAATGGCTTCATGATAGTTGCTTGAATCAATGAATGTTGCGTCGCAGCATGAGCGGTGATTTGTAGTGGAAATGGCGCAACTTCAAAGCCATGATCGCCTGAAAACAAAACACCACGAAGACCGTGGTGTTTTGTTTGATACGCCGGACCGGAGCAATGGCCTCAGATTTCCTCATACAAGGGCAGGGTCAGGAACTCGGCGAAGTCTTCGCTGGTGCTCATCTTTTCAAAGATCTGGGCCGCACGCGCATACGGAATGCGGTTGTAAGTGGCATCACCATGCTCTTTGCGGATGTCTTCCAGTACTGGCGCAATCAGCCCGCGCACCATGTCGGCAGTCACTTTTCGGCCGTCATCCAGCACGCCTTTGGTAGAACGAATCCACTGCCAGACCTGGCTGCGGCTGATTTCCGCCGTTGCGGCATCTTCCATCAAGTTGTGGATGGGCACGCAGCCATTGCCAGCCAGCCAGGAGCCCAGGTACTGAATGCCAACATCAATATTCATGCGCAGACCCGCCTCGGTGATCGGCTGCTCTGGCTGGAAATTCAACAA
The DNA here is from genome assembly GCF_014645555.1 of Silvimonas amylolytica. GTDB lineage: Bacteria > Pseudomonadota > Gammaproteobacteria > Burkholderiales > Chitinibacteraceae > Silvimonas > Silvimonas amylolytica. The sequence continues at coordinate 324,075 of NZ_BMLY01000004.1, forward strand.
ATCAGCGGCTTGGGTATGCACGTCATCACGTTGCTTGCTGATCTGGTTGGGCTTGTCGCCTAGCACCTTCACCCATTCTTCCATGGCCAGCGCCACCAGCCCCGGGTGGGCTACCCAGCCGCCATCGAAACCATCACCTGCATCACGTGTTTTGTCGGCACGCACGGCAGACAGGGCTTTTTCGTTGGCAACCGGATCATTCTTGATCGGGATCAGTGCACTCATGCCGCCAATAGCGGGTGCGTTACGCTTGTGGCAGGTCTTGACCAGGTTCAGTGCATAAGCACGCATGAACGGCACGGTCATGGTGATCTGCGCGCGGTTAGCCAGGCAGAAATCCTTGTCGGTCTTGAACTTCTTGATGCAACTGAAGATGTAATCCCAGCGACCGGCATTCAGGCCCGAAGAATGCTCGCGCAGTTCATACAGGATTTCGTCCATTTCGAACGCGGCCAGGATGGTTTCAATCAATACCGTGGCGCGAATGGTGCCGCGCGGGATGCCCACTTCTTCCTGCGCCAGGATGAAAATGTCATTCCACAGGCGGGCTTCCAGGTGCGATTCCATTTTCGGCAGATAGAAATACGGGCCGCTGCCGCGTGCCAGTTGTTCTTTAGCGTTGTGGAACAAGAACAAAGCCAGATCGAAGATACCGCCGGACACCCGCTGACCATCGACCGTGACGTGTTTTTCATCCAGATGCCAGCCGCGCGGGCGCACGATCAGCGTGGCGACCTTGTCGTTGAGTTTGTATTCCTTGCCAGCTTCATTACGGAATGACAGCGTGCGGCGTACAGCCTGCTTGAGGTTGATCTGGCCCTGGATCTGGTTGTCCCAGTTGGGCGTGTTGGAATCCTCGAAGTCCGTCATATAGCTGTCTGCGCCGGAGTTCAACGCATTGATGATCATCTTGCGCTCGACCGGGCCGGTGATTTCCACACGGCGACAAGCCAGATCAGCCGGCAGCGGCGCAATCGTCCAGTCGCCTTCCCGGATGTGCTTTGTGTCAGCCAGGAAATCCGGGCGCTTGCCCGCGTCCAGGTCTTTCTGGCGCAGCACGCGGCGGGCCAGCAACTCCTGGCGGCGGCCTTCAAACGCACGGTGCAGTTTGGCCACCAGTGCCAGCGCTTCGGGGGTGAGGATTTCGGCAAATTCGGGCGAAACGGGGGCGCTGATGGCAACGCCTTGTGGCAACTGGCTCATGGTGCGGACCTCTGGGTTAAGTAGCGGATCAATCTTTGACTACAGCCAGTGTAATGAGTACGGATAAGATGAAAAAGTGCGGTTTGTGCATAGCATCTTTTACTTTTAAGTACATAATGAAGCGATGAAGAACCAGATCTGCCGTCATGAGTGAATTCAAACAACTGCAAACTTTTATCGAAGTGGTTACACAGGGATCGCTGAGCGCGGCGGCACGAGTTGAAGGCGTGGTGCCCGCCGTGATTGGTCGCCGGCTGGATGCACTGGAAGAACGGTTGGGGGCGCGTTTGTTGGTGCGCACCACGCGCAGGGTCACGCTCACGCAGGAAGGTGCGGCTTTTTATGAAGATGGTCAGCGCATTCTGGCCGAACTCGAAGAAGCCGAAGCGGCGGTCGCATCCGGCAATAGCCGCGTGCGCGGGCATTTGCGTGTGACTGCGCCGGCCGGATTTGGGCGGCGACACGTTGCGCCGCATCTGGCGACGTTCCAGCGCCTGCACCCGGATTTACGCGTGACGCTGGACTTATCAGATCGTCTCGTCGATATGGCGGCGGAACGGGTGGATTGCGCCATTCGTATCAGTGACATGGCGGACTCTAGTCTCGTGGCCGTGCGGCTGGCCGAGAACCGCCGCGTCGTGGTCGGCGCGCCGGCGTATCTGGCGCAGCACGGCATTCCGCAAACGCCAGATGATCTGGAGCGTTACGAGTGCTTGTCGCTGGGTGCCAGCCAGTCGCGGGGTTGGGTGTTCCGGGTCGATGGTGAACTGGTGAACCGACGCGTCACTGGTGTGCTGGAATGCAATGACGGCGCGGTGCTGCATGAATGGGCGCTCAAGGGTTACGGTCTGGCATGGCGCTCATTGTGGGAGGTGAAAGACGATCTCAGGGATGGGCGTCTCGTCACCGTGCTTGATATGTTTTCTGCGCCGGATTACCCCGTCTACGCCATGATGCCGCAACGCAAGTTCATGCCCTTGCGGGTACGACATTTTGTGGATCACCTCAAAGAGTCTTATGCCGAACCGGGCTATTGGAATTAACCAACTGCGCGTTTTTTGTATATGCTATGCCGCGTTAAGTGGCCAATGCCGCCGCCTGTTTTGTACCAGACTTGTTTGAAACCGCTAACCAAATCGAATGGAGAACTGCCGTGCCTGCAGCCGCGCTGAAAGTATGGGGAAGACGCAATTCGCTGAATGTACAAAAGGTCATGTGGATCATTGGCGAGCTCGAACTGGAGCACGAGCACATCAACGTGGGCGGCGCATTCGGCGGGCTGGATACGCCCGAGTTTCTGGCGCGTAACCCGCACGGCAAGATTCCGGTGATTGAGCACGATGGCGTGGTGGTGTGGGAGTCCCAGGCCATTTTGCGCTACCTGGGCGCAACGTTTGGCGAGGGTTCGCTCTGGTCCGCAGACCCGGCACAGCGCGCTGTGGCGGATGGCTGGCTGGACTGGTCCCTGGCCACACTGCAACCGGCCTTCATCGACCTGTTCTTTGGCTTTTACCGCACGCCAGCAGCGCAGCGGGATGCCAACCGGGTTGAGCGTGCTACGCAACAGTGTGCAAAGTTATATGGCTTGCTGGACCAGCAACTGGCGCAGCGGCCGTACCTGGGCGGCGATACCCTGACGCTGGCAGACTTCGGTGCTGGCACGACAGTGTTCCGCTATCTGACCATGGGTGCTGAGCGCCCGCCGCTGCCGAATGTGGAGCACTGGTTTGAACGGTTATCGCAGAGCCCGGCGTATCGGGAGCATGTGATGATGCCGTTTGAGGATATGTTCGGGAAATTGCCTTGATCAGGGGAGTTTTTTCTTACCGGCTTGTTTGTAGGGTGGATTCGGAGCGATAGCGACAATCCACCATTGCGATGTGTGTTAGCGCCTGACGGCGCGGTTGTTTTGGATACCGGCGGTGGCCGGAGCACGTTACTTTTCTTTGCTTCGCCAAGGAAAAGTAACCAAAAGAAAGGCGACCCTGCGACAGCGCCCACTACGTGGGTTCCCTGTGCTTCTCGCGAAGTCCGGCTGGCTCCAGGGAACTCGGCCTTCGGCCTCAAACACCCTTGCGCCGAAACCCCGGACTTCGCTGCGATGCTCGGCGCTGCCGGAGGGGAGGTACGTCAAAAGCAACATCAAAAGCAACGACAACATCAAAAGCTAAAGCCACCTCAACCCCATAAACCGCCTGCTTGCAAGATCGGCTTACCCCGCCTGCCCACCACCTCGTCATTCCCGCGAATGCGGGAATCCAGTCCGCAGCCCAGCGGGCTGCCTACGGTGGACTGTTACCACTACTTCGAATTCACCCCGGATCGCGCAGGCATCGTAGCTGGATTCCGGCTCAAGTGGGCCGCCGAGGTCGGAATGACGAGCCAGTGGAATGCGTGTTGAATTGGCCGTTGCCGTTGCCGTTGCCGTTGCCGTTGCCGTTGCCGTTGCCGTTGCCGTTGCGGTTGCGGTTGCCGTTGCTTTTGACTTTCCTCCCCCATCAAAGCCAAGCGCCGAGGGCGCGGAGGGAGACCTGAGGCTCCCGACCAACCGAGGGCAGCCCGGAGGGCCGCCAGGCTGGGGTCGCCTTTCTTTGGTTACTTTCTTTGGCGAAGCAAAGAAAGTGACGTGCTCCGGCCACCGCCGGCATCAAAACGCTTTTCAAACCCGCGCCGCAAGGCGCTAACAACCGCCTTTGACCTGCACAGGCAAACCGCTAATGCCAACCACACCCCAAAAAAAAGACCGCCCGGTCAGGGCGGTCTATCAGAGCGTGAAGACAAGAATTGCGGCTACAGCAAAACGGTCTTGCCACGGCGACGTGCGGGTGGCGCTGCCGTGCGCAATATGGATTCGGACTCAAGCCCGGATCAGTGGAACTGTTCTTCCTCAGTCGAACCCTTCAGCGCGGTCGTGGACGACTGACCTTGCTGGATGGTCTGCGTCACGGCGTCAAAGTAACCGGTACCCACTTCGCGTTGATGCTTCACGGCGGTGAAGCCACGCTCTGCAGCAGCAAATTCGGCTTGTTGCAGTTCGACAAAGGCGCTCATGCCGGTACGGGCGTAGCCATGGGCCAGGTTGAACATGCCGTAGTTCAGCGAGTGGAAACCGGCCAGGGTAATGAACTGGAATTTGTAGCCCATCTTGCCCAGTTCTTGCTGGAACTTGGCAATGGTGGCGTCATCCAGGTTCTTCTTCCAGTTGAACGAGGGCGAACAGTTGTACGACAACAGCTTGCCCGGGAACCTGGCGTGGATGGCCTCGGCAAACTTGCGGGCGTATTCCAGATCCGGCTTGCCGGTTTCGCACCAGATCAGATCGCAGTACGGCGCGTAGGCCAGACCACGGCTGATGGCTTGTTCCAGACCCGGTTTGGTTCGGTAGAAGCCTTCCGGCGTGCGTTCGCCGGTGCAGAATGGCTTGTCGTTGTCGTCCACATCGCTGGTCAACAGGTCAGCGGCTTCAGCATCGGTGCGGGCAACCAGAATGGTCGGCACGCCCATCACGTCAGCAGCCAGACGAGCCGCGACCAGTTTTTCGATGGCTTCGCGCGTCGGTACCAGCACCTTGCCGCCCATGTGGCCGCACTTCTTCACGCTGGCCAGTTGGTCTTCAAAGTGCACACCAGCCGCGCCGGCTTCGATCATGCCCTTCATCAGTTCATGGGCGTTCAGCACGCCGCCAAAACCGGCTTCAGCATCGGCCACGATCGGGGCGAACCAGTCGATGCTGTCGTCGCCTTCGGAGTGAGAGATCTGGTCAGCGCGTTGCAGCGTGTTGTTGATGCGACGCACGACTTGCGGTACCGAGTTCGCCGGGTAGAGCGACTGGTCCGGATACATTTCGCTACCCAGGTTGGCGTCTGCGGCCACCTGCCAGCCCGAAAGATAAATGGCTTTCAGGCCTGCTTTCACTTGTTGCATGGCCTGATTGCCGGTCAGCGCTCCCAGCGCGTTGATATACGGCGTTTCATGGAGCAGCTTCCACAATTTGTTGGCGCCGGTACGGGCCAGCGTGTGCTCGACTTGTAGTGAGCCACGAAGTCTTTCAACATCTGCGGCCGTGTAGGGCCGTGTGACGCCTTTCCAGCGCGGGTTTTCTCGCCAATCCTGTTCAAGCTGAGCAATGCGTTGTTCACGAGTGGTCATGGCGTTCTCCCGCAGTAGTCTTGGCTTTTCAGCCGGGTTCAAAAGATAGTTGCACCTTGTTTTGCAAAGGTTATTGCGGTGCACCATCAAATGTAGTGAATTTTTAATGACTACATATTGGGGCTTACCCCAGGGGGCGAATTTCAAATAAAAAATTGCCCCGCAAACCCGTCAGCTATTGCGTTTTAGCGCGATTTGGCCGTTTGTCGTGTCGTTGCAGCGCAACAATGACAAGCGGTACAAAACCCACACTACTTGCCTGATCCTGCCGTTTTTTTGCGGATGAGTGTTCTGGCGATGCAGCAAATCTTCGCGCAGGTGTGCTCCAGAAATAATCCCGACTCTTGATTTGCCTGAGAAAAACACTTCTGTATGCAAATACCCTTGAAATGGGTAAGGGCATCCCCATTTCTGCCTGCATCGTTATGGAGGTATGCAATGTCTGGTGAAAACGAAAATCAACCGAACCTGGAAAACGCAGCAGACGTAGAGGCTGGCGCAGGCGATCAAACCGCGACAGATGAAGGCCAACTGGATGTGAATCTGGCGGCACTGCTGGCCGAACTGGATAAAGCCCGCCAGGACGTGCTGTATGTGCGTGCTGAAGCAGAAAACATTCGTCGCCGGGCGGCAGAAGACAACGAAAAGACGCGCAAATTCGCCGTAGAGAAATTCGCCCGTGAACTGCTGGCTGTGCGCGATTCGCTGGAAATGGCACTGGCCGATCAGTCTGCTTCGTTCGAGAACCTCAAGATCGGGGTTGATCTGACCAACAAGCAACTAGCGTCCGCTTTTGAGAAGGCTGATCTGAAAGAGATCAACCCTGTGGGCGAGAAACTGGACCCGAACAAACATCAGGCGATTTCGATGGTGCCGGCGGACGCCGAGCCCAACACGGTCGTCCAGGTCATGCAAAAAGGGTACGAGTTGTCTGGCCGTGTGATCCGTCCGGCAATGGTCGTGGTGGCCGCTCCCAAGTAAAGAGGGATTGATGCGTCTTATCGGAGAAATAGCGAATCGCTATCGTTTCTCTTGAAAAGGTCTACGACATCCCCACTTTTGCATCAAGGTTATTGAACTGAACGCCGGCGCCACATTGCGACGGCAGGCACAAAGCATTGAAAGGATAAAATTAAATGGCAAAAATCATTGGTATTGACCTGGGTACTACGAACTCGTGTGTGGCCGTGATCGAAAACGGTCAGCCCAAAGTGATCGAAAACTCTGAAGGCGCTCGTACGACGCCTTCCATCATTGCCTATCAGGAAGACGGCGAGACCCTGGTTGGTGCGCCGGCCAAGCGTCAGGCCGTGACCAACCCGAAGAACACCCTGTACGCGGTGAAGCGCCTGATCGGTCGCAAGTTCACTGAAAAAGAAGTGCAGAAAGACATCGACCTGATGCCGTATTCCATCGTCAAGGCTGACAATGGTGACGCATGGGTTGAAGTGCGTGGCAGCAAAATGGCACCGCCGCAAATCTCTGCGGACGTACTGCGCAAGATGAAGAAGACCGCTGAAGACTATCTGGGCGAAGAAGTGACCGAAGCCGTGATTACGGTGCCGGCTTACTTCAACGACAGCCAGCGTCAGGCCACCAAGGATGCTGGCCGTATCGCCGGTCTGGAAGTGAAGCGCATCATCAATGAGCCGACCGCTGCTGCACTGGCCTTTGGTCTGGACAAGAATGAAAAGGGTGATCGCAAGATCGCCGTGTATGACCTGGGCGGCGGTACGTTTGATATTTCCATCATCGAAATCGCGGATGTCGATGGTGACAAGCAGTTTGAAGTGCTGGCCACCAATGGTGACACCTTCCTGGGTGGTGAAGACTTCGACCAACGCCTGATCGATTACATCATCGGCGAATTCCAGAAAGACACGGGCATCAACCTGAAGAACGACGTGATGGCACTGCAGCGCCTGAAAGAAGCCGCTGAAAAAGCCAAGATCGAACTCTCCAGCACCGCGCAGACTGAAATCAACCTGCCGTACGTGACCATGGATGCGACCGGTCCGAAGCACTTGACGCTGAAAATCACCCGCGCCAAGTTCGAAAGCCTGGTGGACGAACTGATCGACCGTTCGATCGAACCGTGCCGTATCGCCCTGAAAGATGCCGGTCTGAAAATCACCGACATCGACGACGTGATTCTGGTCGGCGGTCAGACCCGTATGCCCAAGGTGCTGGACAAGGTCAAAGAGTTCTTTGGCAAGGATCCGCGCCGTGATGTGAACCCGGACGAAGCGGTTGCTGTTGGTGCTGCCATTCAGGGCGCGGTTTTGTCGGGTGATCGCAAGGACGTGCTGCTGCTGGATGTGACTCCGCTGTCGCTGGGTATCGAAACCCTGGGTAGCGTGATGACCAAGCTGATCCAGAAGAACACCACGATCCCGACCAAGGCCTCGCAAGTGTTCTCGACCGCTGACGACAACCAGAGCGCTGTGACCATCCACGTGCTGCAAGGCGAACGTGAAATGGCAGCTGCCAACAAGAGCCTGGGCCAGTTCAACCTGGAAGGCATCCCGGCAGCACCGCGCGGCACGCCGCAAATTGAAGTGATCTTTGATATCGACGCCAACGGTATTCTGCATGTGTCCGCCAAGGACAAGGCTACCGGCAAAGAAAACAAGATCACCATCAAGGCGAACTCGGGTCTGTCGGAAGACGAAATCCAGCAAATGGTGAAAGACGCCGAAGCGCATGCAGAGGAAGACAAGAAGGCCCGCGAAATGGTTGACGCCAAGAACGGCGCCGACAGCCTGATCCATCAGGTGAAGAAGTCGCTGGTCGAGTTCGGTGACAAGGTGTCTGCTGATGAAAAGACTGCCATCGAAGCCGCGATCAAGGAACTGGAAGAAGCCGCCAAGGGCGACGACAAGGCCTTGATTGATGAGAAGTCCAACACCCTGATGCAAGCCAGCCATAAACTGGCTGAGCAAATGTACGCTGCGCAAGGTGGTGACGCTGCTGGCGCCGCAGGTGCAGCCGGTGCCCAGCAAGGCGCCGCTGGCAAGGACGACGGCAACGTGGTCGACGCCGAGTACACCGAAGTCAAAGACAACAAGTAATATGCGACTGTAATAACAGTCCGCATCGGGGCACGGCGCTGGGTTTCAGTGTCCGTGCCTTTCTTGTTTAGCGAGAGAAAGCAATGTCAAAAAAAGATTTTTACGAAGTATTGGGCATGAACCGCGATGCTTCGGACGATGACATCAAAAAGGCGTATCGCAAACTCGCGATGAAGTACCACCCGGACCGCAATCCGGATAGCAAAGAAGCCGAAGAGAAGTTCAAGGAAGGCAAAGAGGCGTACGAAATCCTCTCTGACGCCCAGAAGCGCGCCGCCTATGACCAGTACGGTCACGCTGGCGTAGACCCGCAGGCTGGCATGGGCGGCGGTGGTTTTGGCGGCGGCGGCTTTGCTGATGCGTTCTCTGACATCTTTGGCGACATTTTTGGTGGCCAGGGTGGCGGTCGTGGTGGGCGCAGCAATGTGTATCGCGGCTCTGACCTGCGCTACAACATGGAAATCACGCTCGAGGAAGCCGCTCGCGGCGTCGAACGCCAGATCAAGATTCCGGCTCACGAAGAATGCGACGTCTGCCATGGTTCTGGTGCCAAACCGGGTACCGAAGCCAAGACCTGCCACACGTGTAATGGCCAGGGTCAAGTGCGCGTATCGCAAGGTTTCTTCTCGATCCAGCAAACCTGCCCGACATGTCATGGCAGCGGCAAGTACATTCCGGACCCATGCCGCAATTGTCATGGCACCGGTCGCGTGCAAACCACCAAGACCCTGGCGGTGAAGATTCCAGGCGGTGTGGACGAGGGTGATCGCATTCGTCTGTCGGGCGAAGGCGAACCCGGCGTCAACGGTGGCCCGCATGGTGATCTGTATGTGGTGATCCATATCAAACCGCACAGCGTGTTTGAGCGTGAAGGCAACGATCTGCATTGCGAAATGCCGATCAGCATTACCGCAGCGGCGCTGGGTGGCGAGATTGAAATCCCCACGCTGGATGGTAAAGCGCGGATCTCTATCCCGGCCGGTACGCAATCGGGGCAAGTGTTCCGTTTGCGTGGCAAGGGGATCAAGGGCGTACGCAGTGCCGTCACTGGTGATTTGATGTGCCACGTGATGCTGGAAACCCCGGTGAACCTGACCTCGCGCCAGAAAGAACTGCTGCGTGAGTTCGAGCAGATCAGCCAGGATGAACCGGCCAAGCACAATCCGCGTGCCAAATCCTTTATGGACAAGGTGAAGGACTTCTTCGGCGGCTGAACGCGCTGACGGTTCTGGCCGCGTTTGCGGCAGCAACAAAAAACCCGCCAATGGCGGGTTTTTTGTTTGGGGCGTCCTACGGCGCGCAGGTTATTTCATTGTTGCGGTTAACCAGCAAAATAAAACGCAGGATCAATCGGCACGATCTCCACCCGCAACTGGCAGGTCACACCATCGAATTGGCCGCGAAACGTCTCCTGCAATACCGCCACAATCGCCTTGCCCAGACGCTGTTTGAGTTCTGCGCTGCGGGTGGTCATGGTCGCCACCGTGACCTGCACAAAAGATTTTTCTGGCGACTCATTGAGCCCTACCTGGAAGGTATCGATCTGGAATGCCCGGCCTTTGACATCTGCCATCTCAAACTCACCGGTATCAGCGAACGCTTGATGTACCCGGCCGAGTAGCGCCGCGGGGTCGAACGCATGGGCGAGGTTGGCGGTGTATTGCAGGGTGACGTTGGGCATGGTGTGGTCCTGATGTGTTGCAGTGTTGGTTCTGAATGATGCTCACGCGCCAGCGTAAAGCGCAAGTAGCCGGTCTTCGTCTGGCCGATCTGCAATATGCAAAATCAGCGTGTGCAGAATGGGCTCTTTGCCCGTGGCATGGGTTGCATGGCGTTTGCAAAAATCGAAGACCTCTTCTAGCTGTTCTTCTTCATGCCAGGTAGTCATGATGCCGTCGTGTTCCCAGTCGTGGACAGGAGCGTAGTTTTTTTTAGCAAGATAGGCCCAGTCAATCGCGTCGTCCCAAACATGACAATCCACGCCCCAAGCCATCGCATAACGGCAATCGTGAGCCATCAACCAGTCACTGACTTCATTTTGGCGGTGGCTAGATACCTCTATTTCCAGCACGAGCACACATCGCCACGGTCTTGCTACATGTAGTGCGGGCAATTTGGACCGGGCGGGAAGGTGAAGGTAGCTGGTTGCCGGTTCTGGCGAAGTAAGCACCAGGTTCATTCCCTCAAAATTTGTGTGGATTGCTGCTTGTTGCGGCAGCGAGCGGATACGGCCACAGCTACAACCCCGGCTGCATTGCTCAAGAACAAGATGGTTAGCGTATAGCCCAACGGATTACGCAGACCGGCAAAATCTGCAAACAGGGCCAGGCCGGTTGCTGCGATAAGTTGCAATGGACAAATCCATTGCAAGGGTCCCCAAACCGATCTGCTCCGCCGTGCAAGTAGAGCGGTCAGTACTACGGTTGGTCCCAAGAGGATAACCAACAGAACCAATAGAACGAGGGTAAGCGCTATCTGCATAAGCCAATAGCATAGCCTGGGTTGAATTGGCCATGCGGCGGGACGTGCGCAGACAACAAAAAACCCCGCAGATGCGGGGTTTTTCTTTTCATGCAGCAGTGGCAAAGATTTACTCGCCCGCCACCACCGTGCGGCTCTTGCGGTTGGTGCTGCTGAACGTGGCCAGCTTCACGTCACCAGAGGCGCTGATCGGGCCTTCATACACGGCGCTGAAGGCATTCGGTTCGCTGCCATCCGTGGTGTAACGGACGGTCAAACCTGGGGCGCTGGTGTTGGCAATGATCTTGCCGCCTTCAACCACGGCACCTGGCAACGGGATGCGGTAGCCGTAGCCACCCAGGAAACCATCCAGACGGGCCAGTTCGCGCTGGCCGAGGCGGTTGGCAAACTGGTTCCAGTCTTTGGCCATCTTCTCATTGCGCTGGTCAGCATCGGCGATGAAGGTCCAGCCCGGATCAACGGCCCAGGCGCGTTCGGCCAGTGCCAGCAAACGGGGCGCGGCCAGGTATTCCACGCGGCCGGCGTTGCGGGCGTTTTCACCCCACAGCTGGCCCTGGATGCCCAGTACGTTCTCGGTGCCGGCCTTGGTCAGGCGTGCCATTTTGTCCAGGGCTTCGCGATCCAGCGGGTGGCCGAACAGGTTCACCGTGGCTGTGGTGTAGATATCCAGCGGGCAGAACCAGAATGGTTTGCGCGTTTCGATAAAGCCGCCCCAGTAATAGCCAGGCTCTTGCGGGTCTTTCGCGTAGGCCAGGTCAAAGTACAGGTCGGTCACGTTCGAGAGCACGACCTTGTATCCGGCATTGGCCAACTGGTAGGCAATATCTTCCTGGCCCCAGCCCCACACGTTGTTCCAGATGTAAGGGCGGAAATTGGCATCCTTGAAGCGCGGGTTTGGCGCGGCCTTGTGGCTGCCATCGGCTTGCTGTTCGCGGATCAGGGCGATTTCTTCCCAGCCGGCGAATTCCAGCTTGTGGCGCGTGAGAATTTCGCGGAAACGGGTCAGGAAGTAATCCTGCAGTTCCTGGATGGTCTTCATGCCCTTGTCGGCCATGAAAGTCTGGCACAGCGGCGAGCCTTCCCAGGCGCCGTGCGGTACTTCGTCACCACCTGTATGCAGTGCGAGGAACGGCGCGCCGGCCTCGATAAACATGGCTTCAATGTCCGACACCACCGTCTCGATAAACCGGTAGCTCGACTCCATGGCAATGCAGATCACGTTGTCGTGCCACAACTGGACAGACTCGTACTTCGATTGATCGGCAAAATCGGTCAGCAGGTATTCTTCGGCTTCACGCTGCAGGCCCTGGGCTTTCAGGCGGTTGTAGCGGACGTTCATCGCCTTGATGGCGGCGCGGGCGTGGCCTGGTACATCCACTTCGGGGATGACTTCGATATGGCGCGCGGTGGCAAAACGCAGGATTTCAATGAACTCTTCGCGGGTGTAAAAGCCCGTGCCATGCGAATCTTCTACCTGTGCGCCAGAGCCAAAGCACGGGACCAGGTTGTCGGTTTCGTCGGTGGTGAAACCCCGCCTGGAGCCGATCTCGGTCAGTTCCGGCAGCGACGGGATTTCCACGCGCCAGCCTTCATCATCAGTGATATGAAAGTGGAACTTGTTCAGCTTGTACAGCGCCATCAAGTCCAGCAGACGCAGGATCGTTTCTTTGCTGGAGAAATTGCGGCCCACATCGATATGCATGCCGCGATAAGCAAAGCGCGGCGCATCGGCGACCTTGATGGCCGGCACAGCAAGCGTCAGTTGCGGGTTCACCCAAGCTGCTACCGGGAGCAACTGGCGCAGGCTCTGGATGCCATTGAACACGGCGTGGGCTGTGGTACCCGTAATGGTAATGCCGTGGCTATCGACATTCAGTTCGTACGCTTCGTCCAGATTGCCTGTGACTTGCGGGGCAGTCACTTTGGCCATTTTCAGGACGATGCCAGTGCCTTGCGCGGCCAGCGTCGGGCGCACGCCCAGGTCAGCCAGGCTTTGTTGCAAGAAAGCGGCTTCACCGGCCAGTTCGGCCGGGTGCACGATCAACGTGGCGGCATCGATGACGAATTCGCCGTGGCCGTGCAGCAAGGATTGTGGCGTCGGGGTAATCAGACCGACTTCAGCGGCCGGCAGCAGGCTCAGGTCTTTATTGTCGGCAAAACGCGTGGCAGCGGTGACGGGCGCTACTTTGTCATTCAGATTGCGATTGCGTTGTTCCAGACGGGTGAACGGGACGATTTCCGGATCACCAATGGCTTCAGCGCGGGCAGCCGGCGTGCCATCGTCATACACTACATAGAAGCCCAGTGGCGCATCGGTTTCCTGGATGACCCAGAACATGCCCTTGTAACCGATGGTGCGGGATTCGCCCGGCGCCAGCGTGCCGAAGTCTTTGGTCGGGGCCAGCTTGAACAAATCGCCGTTGATCTGGTTGATCGAAACACCACCGGTGACGGATTCGGCGTAGATCTTGCGGCAAGTATTGAAATACAGCGCCCAGTCATTGCCAGAGAGCGGTTTGTCCGAGTGGTTGGTAAGGACGAGTTCGGCAAGAAAGTTGTCGCCCTCGTGATGATTAGAGATGCATTCCCACTTGAGTTTGAGCTGGGAACCACTGGGTCGGGTCATGTTTCGTCTCCTCGACGGTTTCGAAGTGAGCTTCTTGCCGTTCGTCCTGGCCGTGTGGGCTCAGGTTCCGTAGCGGGCCAGAGCAATCGTTATTGGTTTAGGCATTACGCTGTCCTGGCGCTGGTCATGGCGCCGGATCGCGGTGGTCGAGCATAGGCTTTTGGCCGATGCACGGCGCACGACCGGGCAATATCGGCAAATTGTGATAAAGCCAGTGTGCTGTAGGTAGTATGCCTTACCGACCAGGGCGGGGCATTTTTCAGAAGGGGCTGATTGGCAATGACGCCACAATCCTGAACGCGGACCCTGAACCTGCAAGGTCTGGCAGATTGCCGGGGCGGCGGGAAGGGTAATTTTTCGGTATCATTACGCCTCTGTTTACTCTGGCAAATCCGGATCAGACCCACATGGCAGAAGTTCTCAAATTGCGCGGCGGTGCTGCGCTCTCCGCTTTCCGTGTCGAAAAACTGCAGGCTGCGTTGACCAGCCAAGGTATCAAGGCGGATATCCAGGCCGAATTCTGGCATTTCGCTGAAACCAGCACCGCACTGACTGAGGCAGAGCAATCCACGCTGGAACGCGTGCTGCATTACGGTGATCCGGCCCCGGCCGCAGCAGGCAAAGGCTCGCTGTTGCTGGTATTGCCGCGTCTGGGGACGATCTCCCCATGGTCTTCCAAAGCGACCGACATCCTGCAACATACCGGTCTGGACAAAATCAGCCGTATCGAGCGCGGTATTGCGGTGTATGCCAGCAAGAATGGGCAGCCGCTCTCTACCGCAGAAAAAAACCTGCTGCTGCCGCTGATCCACGATCGTATGACCGAACAGGTCTTCGAAACGCTGGATGCCGGTAACGAGCTATTCCGCCATCTGGATGCCAAGCCGTTCCTGAGTGTGGATATCCTCAAGGGTGGCCGCGAGGCACTGGACAAAGCCAACCAGGAGTTCGGCTTTGCCTTGTCGCCTGACGAGATCGACTATCTGGTCGAGAGCTACAAAAAGCTCAATCGCAACCCTAGCGATGCCGAGCTGACCATGTTTGCGCAGGCCAACTCCGAACATTGTCGTCACAAGATTTTCAATGCCGACTTCATCATCGATGGCGAAAAGCAATCGCACTCGCTGTTCGGCATGATCCGCGAAACCCACAGGGCGCACCCGCAAGGCACGGTGGTCGCGTACAACGACAACTCGTCCGTGATTGAAGGTGCCGATATCGGCCGCTTCTTCCCGCAGCCGGGCAGCGCCGAGTACGGTTACAACGATCAAACCACCCATATCCTGATGAAGGTGGAAACCCACAATCACCCGACGGCGATCTCGCCGTTCCCGGGCGCAGCGACCGGTTCTGGTGGCGAAATCCGTGACGAAGGCGCCACGGGCCGCGGTTCCAGGCCCAAGGCCGGTTTGTCTGGCTTTACGGTCTCCAACCTGAATATTCCGGGCGCGTTGCAAGCCTGGGAAACCGAACAATATGGCAAACCGGATCGCATCGCTTCGCCGTTGCAGATCATGATCGAAGGCCCGATCGGCGCTGCCGCGTTCAACAACGAATTCGGCCGCCCCAATCTGGCGGGTTATTTCCGTACCTTTGAAGAAACCTGGCATGGCGAGCGCCGTGGCTACCACAAACCCATCATGCTGGCCGGTGGTCTGGGCAATATCTCTGCCGCGCACATTGGCAAGAACGACATCCCGGATGGTTCGCTGCTGATTCAGCTGGGCGGTCCGGGCATGTTGATTGGTATGGGTGGCGGTGCTGCCAGCTCGATGGCAACTGGCGCGAACGCTGCTGACCTGGATTTTGATTCGGTTCAACGTGGCAACCCGGAAATCCAGCGTCGTGCACAGGAAGTGATCGACCGTTGCTGGCAGTTGGGTGACCACAACCCGATTCTCTCGATTCATGACGTGGGCGCTGGCGGGATCTCTAACGCGTTCCCGGAACTGGTCGACGGTTCGGATCGTGGCGCGGTGTTTGAACTGCGCAAGGTACCAGTTGAAGAAAGTGGCATGGCGCCGCGTGAGATCTGGTCCAACGAATCGCAAGAGCGTTATGTGCTGGCCATTCCACCGGAAAGCCTGCTGGCCTTTGAGGCCATCTGTGAGCGTGAGCGTTGTCCGTTTGCGGTGGTCGGCCGCGCGACGGCTGAAAAGCGTCTGGTCGTCGCCGATGATCATTACGGCAATAACCCGGTCGACATGCCCATGGATGTGCTCTTGGGCAAACCGCCCAAGATGACGCGTGACGTGCAGCGCGTGCCGGTCAAGGGCGAAGTGTTTGATTCTTCCCGGCTGGAACTGAAAGACGCGATCTACCGCGTACTGCGTCTGCCGACAGTAGCGAACAAGTCTTTCCTGATCACCATTGGTGACCGTTCCGTGGGCGGTATGACCGCGCGTGACCAGATGGTCGGCCCGTGGCAAACCCCGGTGGCTGACGTGGCCGTCACGGCCATGGGTTACAACACCGTGCTGGGCGAAGCCATGAGCATGGGCGAGCGTACGCCACTGGCATTGCTCAATGCCCCGGCTTCCGGCCGTATGGCCGTGGGCGAGGCGCTGACCAACCTGGCTGCTGCACCAATCGCTGATCTGGGTGATGTGAAGCTGTCTGCCAACTGGATGGCGGCGGCTGGGCATACCGGTGAAGATGCCAACCTTTACGACACCGTCAAGGCCGTGGGCATGGATCTGTGCCGCGATCTGGGCGTCAGCATTCCGGTGGGTAAAGATTCGCTGTCGATGAAGACAGTGTGGCAAGAGCGTGATCAGAAGAAGGAAGTGATTGCGCCGTTGTCGCTGATCATCTCTGCATTTGCGCCGGTCACCGACGTGAAGAAGACCCTCACGCCGCAACTGCAAACCGAACTGGAAAGCGATCTGATCCTGATCGACCTGGGCGATGGCAAGTGCCGCCTGGGTGGTTCTGCACTGGCACAGGTGTACAACCAGATCGGCCAGTGGGCTCCGGATGTGGTCAGCACTGAGCGCTTGAAAGCGTTCTTTGACACCGTGCAAAAGCTTAACCGCGAAGGCCGCATTCTGTCGTATCACGACCGTTCCGACGGTGGCGTGATTACCGCAGTGGCTGAAATGATGTTCGCCAGCCATGTGGGTGTGACGCTGGAAATCGACGAGCTGTGCATCGAGCGTCGTCGTCGTGGTCGTGAAGAAGACGAACAGACTTCCGCTGAAGGCATCGCCCGTGAAGAAAACGGCCGGGTGATGGGCGTGCTGTTCAACGAAGAATTGGGCGCCGTACTGCAAGTGAAGCGCAGCGACACCTCTGCGGTGATCGCCGAGTTCAGCAATGCGGGTATTCGCAGTGAACTGCACGTGATTGGTACGCTGAACCATGACGATCGCTTGAAGATTAAAAAGCGCAACCGTCTGGTGCTGGACGAAACCCGTGTTGAACTGCAAAAAGCCTGGTCCGAAACCAGCTACCAGATTCAACGCCTGCGTGATAACCCGGCCAGTGCAGATGCAGAATTCGCCCGCATTGGCGACAAGCATGACAAGGGTCTCTTCGCCAAACTGACGTTTGAACCGGCGCAAGATATTGCCGCGCCGTTCATTGCCAGCGGTGCCCGCCCGACCATTGCCGTATTGCGTGAACAAGGTGTGAACGGCCAGGTCGAAATGGCTGCAGCGTTTGATCGCGCCGGCTTCAAGGCCGTTGACGTACACATGAGTGACATCATCAGCGGTCGGATTTCGCTGGCTGACTTCAAGGGCATTGCTGCTTGTGGCGGCTTCTCTTATGGCGACGTGCTGGGCGCTGGTGAAGGCTGGGCCAAGAGCATCCTGTTCAACGCCCGTGCTCGCGAGCAGTTTGAAGCGTTCTTCCAGCGTGCAGATACCTTTGGCCTTGGCGTGTGTAACGGTTGCCAGATGATGGCGAACCTCTCCGGCATTATTCCGGGCGCAGAAGCCTGGCCGAAGTTCACCCGTAACCGCTCTGAACAATTTGAAGCGCGTGTGGTGATGGCCGAACTGCCGCAGTCGCCGTCGCTGTTCTTTGGCGGCATGACTGGCTCGCAGATTCCGGTGGTGGTCTCGCACGGCGAAGGTTTTGCCAATTACAGCCAGCAAGGCGATATTGGCAAGACGATCGTGGCTATGCGTTATGTCGACAGCCACGGCAAGCCGACAGAAACCTATCCGCTGAATCCGAATGGCAGCCCGCAAGGGATTGCCGGTGTGACGACGGCGGATGGCCGCTTCAGCATCATGATGCCGCACCCGGAGCGGACGTTCCGCACATTGCAGATGTCATGGCATCCGGCAGGGTGGGGTGAAGATAGCCCGTGGATGCGGATGTTCCGCAACGCCCGTATGTGGCTTGGGTAAGCACCCGTAAAAGCCCCGCTGGACTGCGTTACGCTCGCTTGTCGTACCGACCGTGTACTGCCTGCGCTCGCGTACCTTGCCAGCGGGGCTTTTACGGGCGCCGAAGCGTTGGTGATACGCGAACGGCGGAAAACAAAAAAGCGTGCTTCGGCACGCTTTTTCTATTGTGTGCTTGCCGTATTGGCAGTGGGCGTATCTGTTGGTCGCAGTTGGGGTTGTTTTTGACTTTCTCCCCCCTATCGAGGACTTTTCCGATTGAGGGAGGGAGACCTTAGGCTCCCGACTGATTGAGGGAAGCCCGGAGGGCAAAAGTCCGGGGGGGCCTTTCTTTGGTTACTTTCTTTGGGCCCGCCGAGGGGGCGAAGCAAAGAAAAGTAACGTGCTCCGGCCGCCGCCGGCATCAAAACGCCTTTGACACCGCGCCGGCAGGCGCTAACCCGCGCCAGAATGTCGCAAACAAGCCCACATTGCTGCGCTGCGTCTTGAACCGCTGCGCGCCTCCTGGTATCCAACCGGAATAACACAACCGGAAGGCCATGCCATGTCCGAACGCTATCGTTCCTTCTCTGCGTTTTACCCCTTCTATCTCAGCGAGCATCGCAACCTGACCTGCCGTCGGCTGCATTTTGTCGGCTCGCTGGGTGTGTTGGCGTGTCTGGCCATGCTAATGACCGGGCATGGCTGGAGCTGGTTACTGGCCGCGCTGGTATGCGGGTACGGTTTTGCGTGGGCAGGGCACTTTTTCTTTGAACATAACCGACCGGCCACCTTCCAGTATCCGCTCTATAGCTTGCTGGGCGACTGGGTGATGTTCAGTGAAATCTGCCGCGGGCGTATCCGCTTGTAGCAAACAGACTCAGGATGTCTGGCGCTGGCGCGCCCGCTGCCGGGCCTGCAGCCCTGCAGCCAGGGACAAAAGATCGGCCATGCGTTTGTTGTTGCTGGCCTGTGCCAGCGACAAGGGTGTTTCACCATCCACGTGGCGGGCTGTCGCGTCTGCGCCCAGATCAAGCAGTGCGACAGCGGTGGAAAGATGACCGTTGGCCACCGCTTTGTGCAGAGCGGTCCAGCCTTCATTGGTGGCGGTATTCAGATTGGCACCGATCGCAACCAGCTTGCGTACCACTTGTTCGTGGCCTTGGCTGGCGGCTTGTAGTAGCGCACTGAAACCTTGATGGCTTAGCTGGTTGACGTTCACGCTTCGGTCCACCAGCAACTGAATGATCTCTTCGTGCCCGGTCAAAGCGGCCCAATGTAGCGCGGTGTAACCATCCCGATCTGCCGCATGAATATTGGCGCCGTGCTGCAACAGTAACAGCGCCATTTCGCTTCGGCCTTCAAATGCGGCGCGGATCAATGGCGTCCATTGGCCTTCTGTTTCCAGGTGGTCTACCGGAAGACCCGCCTCCAGAAACAGCAGTACCGCGCTGATATTGCCTTGCGAGACTGCTCGCTGGAAGTCCTCGGCCGAAGCATCAAAACCCAGTTCACGCAGCTGGTTTTCTACCGACTCCCGCACGTGTTCCCAGATATCTTCATGCTCTTCCTGCAGGCCAAGGATCTGGTCATGTGCCAGTGATACCGCCATGAGTTCTGCGCCGATCTCTGGTGGAAAACCTTGGCGGTCATAGCGATCCATGATGAGCAACTCATCAAAATAATCGTGCAGGTTAGGTGTGCCCCACAGTTCCATGATGCGGGTGACAATGCGCGGAAAGCGCGCAGCCAGTTGCTCCGGGTAACGGTGTTCCAGCTTGTAGGCAGCCAGTTTTTCACGTAGCGGATCGGTCATGTCGGGGGCGAGCAGTTCAGGTGTGTAGATCCGACTCGCTTGATTGTGGCGGGTCGGTATTGATATACCGCTAACGTAGCACTTTTATGACCGTCTGTATGTGCCACCGGTTTCTTTCTTGCTGGACAAGTGCGAACACTATCGCTAGAATGCCGCCTCTTGCTGCCTGTATGGGCCGCAAATGCCGACATGGTGGAATTGGTAGACACGCTATCTTGAGGGGGTAGTGACTGCGGTCGTGAGAGTTCGAGTCTCTCTGTCGGCACCAAAGAATACCTCAACAAAAAGCCCGGAGCATTGCTTCGGGCTTTTTGTTTTTGCGCTGCTTGTCAGCCAGCGTAAAGCACAAAGACGGTTGGGCGTTTGTGCAGGTCCGGAGTGCCCTGTTTTTTCCATTGGCCTGCTTCCCGCGTCACAATCATCTCGTCGGCCGTGGTGATGTCCCGCGCGACAGTCAGCAAAGTTTGCGGTCGGCAAGTGGCGAGCAATGCTTCGAACAATGCGCCATTGCGATAAGGCGTCTCGATGAACAATTCGGCCTGCTTGAGTTTGGCTGAGTCTTGTTCCAGCTTGCGGATAGCATCAATGCGTGCTGCGCCATCGGCGGGCAAATAGCCATTGAAGCGGAATTTCTGCCCATTGGCGCCACTGGCCATCAAGGCCAGCAGGATGGACGAGGGCCCGACCAGCGGTGCGACGCGAATGCCGCGGGCGTGGGCTAGCCGGATCAGATTTGCACCCGGATCGGCCACACCTGGACAGCCTGCTTCTGACATCAACCCGACGTCGTGCCCGGCAAGGAGTGGTGCCAGCAGTGCGGCCAATTCCTTGTCCTGAGTATGCTCGTTGAGTTCTTGCATCCAGAGGCTGCGTAGTTCATGCGGGGTGCCAAACGCCTTGAGCATGTGTCGCGCGGTCTTGGGCGCTTCAACAATGAAGTGCGTCAGTCGGCGTGCAATGCTAATGACATCTGCCGGGAGAACACTGTCGAGGGTGTCCTCGCCCAGCGGAACGGGCAAAAGATATAAAGTGCCGGTGGTCACAGAACCTCCACGCCGTGTTGTTGCAACAGATTGCACAAAGCAATCAGAGGCAGGCCGATCAATGCGGTAGGGTCGGTGGACTCGACCGCCGCAATCATCGCAATGCCCAGGCTTTCTACTTTGGCACTCCCGGCGCAGTCGTACGGTTGTTCGCGGCGCAAATAGTGCTCGATCTGGGCGTCAGAATAATTGCGCATCGTGACCCGGGTAATATCGGTAGCGCTATCAGTCTGGCCGCTGGCGGCATCAAAAAGCGCCACGGCGGTGTGAAATTCGACAGTACGGCCGCGCATTTGGGATAGTTGTGCCACGGCGCGCTCGTGCGTGCCCGGTTTGCCCAGTTGCTGACCATCCAGCAGTGCTACCTGGTCTGAGCCGATCAGCAAGGCGGTCGGAAAAGCGCCTTTCAGGGCGTGGGCTTTCGAGATGGCAAGGCGCAAGCTGGTTTGCGCTGCAGTTTCGCTGGCCAGCGGGGTTTCATCGACCATGGGCGAGGCCGTATCAAACGGCAGGCCCAGTCGCGACAAGAGGTCGCGCCGATAGACGGATGTAGAAGCCAGAATCAACGGTCTGGCCGGAAGGGCTTGTTTTTGCATGGGAAATTCTTGTGCTTTGGCTCAAAAAGCCTTTGACAGAAGGGCGTCGCGGATTATATCATGCGCGGTTTCTTAGCTCCGGCGGCCTTGGCCATGAATGTGATCGACAGCGCGTTATTCGCGCGTGAGCAACGGGAATTGTCCGGTACCCTTGCGGTATCGTCACTCACTCGTTTGCACGATCAGTTGGCCGATCAGTCTGGCTCGGTGGAGTGGGAATTGCAGGGTGGTGTCGACAAGATCGAACGTCCCTGGCTCAGTCTGGCGCTCAAAGGACAGTTGCGGCTTGTATGTCAGCGCTGCCTCAAACCGATGGACTGGCCGTTTGCCACAGAGGCGCTGCTGACGCAGTTCTCTGATGAAGCAAAGCTCGACGAAGCCGAAGAGCAGGATGAAGAACTTGAAGGCATGCTCGTTGATCCAGCGCTGGATGTAGAAGCGCTGATCGAGGAAGAAGTCATCCTTGCTGTACCGTTTGCGCCCATGCACGATCATTGTGGTGGCACAGAAGGTGCAACAGAGGCTGGCAAGAAACCGAATCCGTTTGCTGTCCTGGCTGGTCTGAAAACCAGGAAAGCGGAATAACGGACGAGACCGTAAAGCCGGATGTGCTTATAGCGTCGTCCGTTGCATCATCAAATACATAACTGGTTTTCAAGGAGTACCCAAATGGCTGTTCAACAGAATAAAAAGTCCCCGTCCAAGCGCGGCATGCATCGCGCCCATGACTTCCTGACCGCTCCGGCTCTGGCTGTTGAAGCCACGACCGGCGAAACGCACCTGCGCCACCACATCAGCCCGAACGGTTTCTACAAGGGCCGTCGTGTGATCAAGGCCAAGGGCGAATAATTCGCTTCGGGTGAAAACCCTTTATAACCATATGGTTATGTTAGCGGCGCAAGCGGGAGTCCCTGCTTGCGCCGTTCGCCATTCTGGCCAAGCGATTCGCAAAGCAGACCAAAGCTAATGGATATTACTGTTGCTGTTGACGCGATGGGCGGTGACCATGGCACCCATGTCACCGTACCTGCCGCGCTGCGCTTTCTGGACGACCACCCCGATGTGAACATCGTGCTGGTCGGAATGCCTGACGCCATTGAGGCTGAACTCAAGGCGCGCCGCCGTACGCTCGGCCCGCGCCTCAGGGTGCAGCCGGCCAGTGAAGTCGTCACCATGGATGAGGCGCCGCAATCGGCCCTCAAAAACAAGAAAGACTCGTCCATGCGGGTGGCAATCAACCTGGTCAAAACCGGTGGTGCCAACGCGTGTGTGTCGGCGGGCAATACGGGCGCGCTGATGGCGACTGCACGTTTTGTGCTCAAGACCATCAAGGGGATTGATCGCCCGGCCATTGCCAAAATGCTGCCGACGCGCAAGAACACCTATTCGTGCGTGCTTGACCTGGGCGCCAACGTCGATTGCACGCCACAGCACCTTGTGCAGTTTGCAATCATGGGCGCCATGCTGGTTTCGGCCACACGCCAGCAAGCCCGCCCGAGCGTTGGGTTGTTGAATATCGGTGAAGAAGAAATCAAGGGT
Source organism: Silvimonas amylolytica (assembly GCF_014645555.1). Classification (GTDB taxonomy): domain Bacteria; phylum Pseudomonadota; class Gammaproteobacteria; order Burkholderiales; family Chitinibacteraceae; genus Silvimonas; species Silvimonas amylolytica. Next base: position 346,933 of record NZ_BMLY01000004.1, read on the forward strand.
AATGAAGTGGTCAAAGAGGCCGCTGAACTCTTGCGCCGTTCAAATCTTAACTTCCATGGCAACGTGGAAGGTGACGACATCTACGCCGGTACGGTGGATGTGATTGTTGCCGATGGCTTTACCGGCAACGTCGCGCTCAAGACCTCTGAAGGTCTGGCGAAGATGATTGCTGAGCAGCTGCGGGAAGAATTCCTGCGCAACTGGTGGTCACGTTTGCTGGCAGGACTGGCTTGGCCAGTATTGTCGCGGTTCAAAAAACGCGTTGATCCACGCCGGTACAATGGCGCATCTTTGCTCGGCCTCAACGGTATTGTGGTAAAAAGCCATGGCGGAGCGGATCGCATGGCGTTTTACTGGGCACTGTCACAAGCCGTTGACGAAGCCCGCGCCGGTGTGACCCAGCGCATTGCCGAGCAGGTGCAGCAAGAGCTTGAATTGCTCGCTGCCCAGCCAGAGGTTGGCGCAGTCTCCCCCGATACGCCTTTAGCCTGAACGGGCAACGCGCCCGTTCAGACCCTGCCAGGAGAATAAATCCATGTATTCGCGCATTGCCGGCACCGGTTCTTACCTGCCGGCCAAAACGCTGACCAACCAAGATCTGGCGCAGAAAGTTGAAACCAGCGACGAATGGATTGTCTCGCGGACCGGTATCCGTGAGCGCCGTCTTGCCGCTGCAGATGAAACCACGTCTGACCTGGCCTTCAAGGCTGTCGAGCGAGCGCTGGCTGCTGCAGGCAAAACGGTTGAAGACATTGATCTCTTGATTGTCGCAACGACGACGCCTGATAGCGTCTTTCCGTCGACAGCATGTATTTTGCAAGACAAGCTGGGCGTGCACGGCTTTCCTGCGTTTGATGTCCAGGCAGTCTGTTCGGGCTTTATCTACGCCCTGGCTACCGCTGACAAATTTGTGCAGACCGGCGCTGCCAAATGCGCAGTTGTCGTTGGCGCAGAGAAACTCTCAAACATCGTTGACTGGAATGACCGCGGTACCTGCATCTTGTTTGGCGATGGCGCCGGCGCTGTAGTGCTGACTGCGAGTGAAGAGCCGGGCATTTTGCAGACTCGCCTGCGCGCTGATGGTCGGTACCGTTCCATTCTGAAAGCGGATGCACGTCTGCAAGGTGGCGAGATTTCCGGCAATCCGTATATCTATATGGAAGGCAACGCGGTCTTCAAGTTTGCCGTGCGTGCGCTGGCCGACATCGCTGTAGAAACCCTGGCGGCTGCCGGTCTGGAAAAATCTGATATCGACTGGCTGGTACCGCATCAGGCCAACCTGCGCATTATCGAATCCACAGCCAAGCACCTGCATCTTTCTATGGACCAGGTCATTGTCACTGTGGACCGTCACGGTAATACTTCGGCCGCGTCGATTCCGCTGGCGCTGGATGAAGGTATTCGTAGCGGCAAGATCCAGCGAGGGCAGACCCTGATGCTGGAAGGCATTGGTGGCGGTTTTGCCTGGGGCTCCGCGCTGATCCGGTACTGAAAAACACGGCGCTTTATGCGCCGTTTGTTTTTTCAAACAGTCATTTGAACTGATCGCTCGCGATCAGCCCATACAATGCTTTGCTGTAAAGTTCGACCTGCACAATCCGGCGCAAATTAATACGCGCGACAGGGCAGGGGACGGACAGGTGCAGCGAAGGTAACAAGGAGAAAATCCATGAAACTGGCATTTGTATTCCCCGGCCAGGGTTCGCAGGCGATCGGGATGATGAACGCATGGGCCGAGGTGCCCGTTGTGAAGGCCACCTTTGATGAGGCCTCTGGTGTTCTGGGTCTGGATCTGTGGAAGATGGTTGCTGAAGGCCCGGCTGAAAACCTCAATGCGACGATCAACACCCAGCCAGTCATGCTGACCGCTGGCGTCGCGGTGTGGCGTGCCTGGCAAGCTACCGGTGGCCGTACGCCTGACGTATTGGCCGGTCACAGCCTCGGTGAATACGCAGCACTGGTTGCTGCGGGCGCCATGGGGTTTGGCGACGCGTTGCAATTGGTACGTCTGCGTGCAGAAGCGATGCAAAATGCCGTGCCTGCCGGTGAAGGCGCCATGGCCGCTGTGCTGGGTCTGGATGATGCAGCGGTGGTCGCTGCGTGCGCGCAGGCAGCGCAGGGTGATGTGGTGCAGGCTGTTAACTTCAACTCGCCCGGTCAGGTGGTGATCGCGGGTTCCAAAGCGGCCGTTGAGCGAGCATGCGAGACCGCCAAGGCAGCCGGTGCCAAGCGCGCCATGCTGCTGCCGGTATCCGTGCCGTCTCATTGTGACCTGATGAAGCCGGCTGCCGAGGTGTTGAAGGCTCGTCTCGCTGCTATCAATATCGCTACGCCTGAAATCCCCGTGCTTCACAATGCCGACGTTGCCAGCTATGCCGATGCCGACCGTATCCGTGATGCCCTGGTGCGCCAGTTGTATATGCCGGTACGCTGGGTGGAAACCGTCAGCCATATGGCGGCAGATGGCGTCGGTGTGATTGCGGAATGCGGTCCGGGCAAGGTGCTGGCAGGTTTGAACAAGCGTATCGCTGCGGATGCCCAGCAATTTGCGCTGACCGATCCGGCTGCGCTGGACGCGTTGCGCGCGGCGGCCTGAATCAAGCCGCGGCGTGAAGCATTGCCTGGATTGGCAGCGTTCATGGCCGCGTTAAATGAATTTGAGGAGATAAATCCATGAGTCTTGAAGGCAAGATTGCGCTGGTGACCGGCGCATCGCGCGGCATTGGCCAGGCCATTGCGCTTGAACTGGCAAAGCAAGGCGCGACCGTACTGGGTACGGCAACGTCCGACAGCGGCGCTGAAGCAATTACCGCATACTTGAATGCGGCCGGTGCGAAGGGGCAGGGCCTGCGTTTGCAAGTGACCGAAGAAGGCGCTTGTGAGGCGATTGTGGGTCAAATCGAAAAAGAATTTGGCGCAATCACCATCCTGGTCAACAATGCCGGCATCACGCGCGATAATTTGCTGATGCGCATGAAAGATGAAGAATGGGATGCCATCATGGCGACCAACCTCAAGCCCGTGTACCAGCTTTCAAAAGCAGTTATTCGTGGCATGATGAAGGCGCGCTGGGGCCGGATTGTGAATATTGCCTCTGTTGTGGGTGCAACCGGCAATCCTGGTCAGACCAACTACTCTGCAGCCAAGGCTGCACTGTTTGGTTTTACCAAGTCGCTGGCCCGCGAAATTGGCAGCCGTGGTGTGACCGTGAACGCTGTGGCCCCCGGCTTTATTGATACCGATATGACTAAAGTATTGCCGGAAGAGCAAAAGGCAAAACTGGTCGAAAGCATTGCGCTGGGCCGCTTGGGCGACCCGCAGGACATCGCCGACGCAGTCGCGTTCCTTGCCAGCGACAAAGCCGGTTACGTTACCGGCAACACGCTGCACGTGAACGGTGGCATGTTCATGAACTGATTCTTTCCGGTGTGCATTCAGATGCTTGCGTGCCGGGGAATGGAAGTAGTGTTACAACCGTATGGCGTGTGCATTTTCATCAATTGAAAGCTGAGGCGCTTGGCGTTCAGGTTTTTTTTGGTAGAATGCGGACGCATTTTTCCGAATCTTAGAAAGGCTTGGCTAAACCCATGGAAAACATCGAACAGCGCGTGAAGAAAATCGTTGCTGAGCAACTTGGCGTACCGGAAACCGACGTCAAAATCGAATCGTCCTTCGTGAACGATCTCGGCGCCGACTCCCTCGACACCGTTGAGCTGGTGATGGCACTCGAAGAAGAATTCGAATGCGAAATCCCGGACGAAGAAGCTGAGAAGATCACTACTGTTCAGCAAGCGATTGACTACGTCAGCGCCCACCTGAGCAAGTAATCGTTCCGATTCGTCTCCATGGTCGCCTGGCGACCGTGGTCAGAGCGGTGCGCAAGACCAACGCCTGCATCAGTCACTCCGGTCTTTGCCGGCAATACGGTTTCCGTGTTGCCGGGATGGATTGGGGCCGCCTGACTGTGGGCGCTGCGCCATTGCCACCGCTCTTGTTACATCCGGTTTACTCTCGGAGATTACCGTGTCCAAACGTAGAGTAGTCGTTACCGGCCTCGGTCATGTCTCGCCCGTGGGCAATGACGTGGCAACTGGCTGGGCGAACCTTCTCGCTGGCAAGTCCGGCATTGGCAAGATCACCCGCTTTGATGCGACCGACTATGCCTGCCAGATCGCAGGCGAAGTCAAAGAGTTCGACATCAGCAGTTATATTTCGGCCAAAGACGCACGTCGTATGGATGTTTTCATCCATTACGGTATTGCAGCGGCTTTCCAGGCGATCGCCGATGCTGGCATTGAAGACATTCCCGACCTGGACAAGACCCGCGTTGGCGTGAACATCGGTTCCGGCATTGGCGGTCTGCCTTTGATCGAAGAAACCGGCGCGACGCTGCTGGCTGGCGGCCCGCGCAAGATCGGTCCGTTCTTCATTCCAGGTTCGCTGACCAATTTGATCGCCGGTCACGTGACCATTTACAAGGGCTTTCAAGGTCCTAGCTATGGCATTGTGTCCGCTTGTACTACCGGCGCACACTGCATTGGCGATGCTGCCCGCATGATTCAATACGGCGATGCCGATGTGATGGTCGCTGGCGGCGCAGAAGGCGCGGTCACCGGTCTGGGTATTGGTGGTTTTGCCGCCATGAAGGCGCTGTCTACCCGTAATGATGATCCGGCAGGTGCATCCCGTCCGTGGGACAAGGGGCGTGACGGTTTTGTCATGGGCGAAGGCGCTGGTGTGCTGGTGCTGGAAGACTACGAGCACGCCGTCAAACGTGGCGCAAAGATCTACGCAGAACTGGTTGGTTTTGGCATGAGCTCGGATGCTCACCACATCACAGCCCCCAGTGCAGAAGGTCCGGCGCGCGGTGTGGCCAATGCGCTGCGTGACGCTGGCATTAACCTGGATGAAGTCGACTACGTGAATGCTCACGGCACATCGACCCCGCTGGGTGATGCCAACGAAACCAATGCATTGAAGATTGCTTTCGGCGATCACGCGAAGAAACTGGTGGTGAACTCGACCAAGTCGATGACTGGCCACTTGTTGGGCGGTGCAGGCGGCGTGGAAGCGGTTTACTCGGTCCTCGCGTTGCATAACCAGATTTCCCCACCGACGATCAACCTGGATGACCAGGACATTGAAGGCGGTTGCGATCTCGATTACGTGGCCAATACCGCACGTGAAATGAATATCCGTGTGGCCATTTCCAACTCCTTCGGGTTTGGTGGCACTAACGGCACGCTGGTATTTAAACGCGTCTGATCGCGTGGATGCCAGATCGAAAAGGGCTGCCTTGGGCAGCCCTTTTTATTTGTGGTCGGGATGAGTGATTGTCATGAAGAGGTACGCTGGCAAGCCTGATAAAATCACGCTATGACTTCTGCATTTCATTTTCGCGATTTGACCGATCCGCTCGACCTGGCTGCATTGCATGCGGCCAGCCCGGCACGCTTCCCGTTGTTAATGCAATCTTCCGGCCAGGCAGGGTGGGATATCTTGCTGGCTCTTCCGCAAAGTGGCCGTGTATATCGCCAGGCAGACGGTGCGCAGTTCCTGGCTGATCTGGCTAGCTTGCCTATCCATGCCGGGCAAGGTGGTGATCTACCCTTTACCGGTGGCTGGGGCCTTTACGCCGCGTATGAATTGCTTGAGCAGTTCGAGCCTACAGTGGCGCATCGGGATTGTGGTGACGTTCCTGTCGCGGCGCTGTGGCGCTGCCCGGCGGCGGTATTGCATGACCGGCAGCACCAGCGCTGGCTATTGGTGGCGGAAACAACCGCTGCGCTGGATGAACTGGCCCTGGCTGTCCACAATGCTGTTACGCCGGCTGCGACGCCAGTGATTGTCGATCGCGTGACCGAAGACGATCCACAGGCTTTTCTTGCGGGCGTGCTTGCCAGTAAGCGTTACGTGTATGAGGGCGACGTTTTTCAGGTCAACTTGTCGCGGGCGTGGGACATTCACCTCGCCAGCGGCGGTGCCGGTGATGTGTATGCACACTTGCGTACCGCCAACCCGGCGCCGTTCTCCGCCATCTGCCATCTGGATGGCTACGACATCATCAGCTCCTCACCCGAGCGCCTTGTGAAAGTGCGTGATGGCGTGATTGAAACACGTCCGATTGCCGGCACCCATCCGCGCTCGACCGACCCGGTAGAGGACGAGCGCTCGAAAGCCCAGTTGTTGGCGACGGTAAAAGAGCGGGCCGAGCACATCATGCTGGTCGATCTGGAGCGTAACGATTTAGGGCGGGTGGCAGAGCCGGGTACGGTAGAGGTTGATGAGTTGATGGCCGTCGCCAGCTATGCCTATGTGCATCACATTGAATCCAATGTACGTGCACGCCTGCGTCGCGACGTAAACGCGGCGCAGATCCTCCGTGCCTTGTTCCCTGGCGGCACCATTACGGGCTGCCCCAAAGTGCGCTGCATGCAGATCATTCGTGAACTGGAGCAACGCCCGCGTCATGCTTATACGGGCAGCCTTGGCTATATCGGCATGGATGGCAGCATGGACCTCAATATCCTGATCCGTACTTTCCTGATGCATGACAAACATCTGTACGTGCGCGCCGGCGCCGGCATCGTGGCGGACTCAGACCCGGAGCGTGAACTGCAAGAAACCCGCCACAAAGCACGCGGCCTGTTGCGCGCGCTGGGACTGGAGCAATAAACAGTGCGCTTGATTAACGGCCAGGCCGCCGAGCGGCTGGATTTGTCAGACCGCGCCTTCCAGTTTGGCGATGGCGTTTTTCGCACGTTTTACCAGCGCGATGGCAAGGTTCCTTTCTTGCAGCGTCATTTAGCCAAACTGCGCGCGGATGCGCTTGCGCTGGGTATTACTGCACCGGCAGATGAAGTGTGGCTGGCGGATTTACGCCAGATCGGCAGCCAGAACGCGACGCTCAAACTCATCCTCACCCGTGGCGAAACGCCTCGGGGCTATGTGTATCCGGCTGATCTGCACCCCAACCGTATTGTCCAGTCAGCGCCGCTGCCGACGGCCCGATTGTGGGAAGCGGAGGGCGCTGAGGTCCGGATTTGCGAAACCCGGGCGGGCTGGCAGCCTCGCCTTGCCGGGATCAAACATTTGAACCGGCTGGAAAATGTGTTGGCGCGCGCAGAGTGGCAAGACCCGACCCTGTTTGAAGGGCTTTTGCTTGATCGGGACAACCATGTGATTGAAGGCTGCATGTGCAATGTGTTGATGCTGGAGAACGGTCAGCTGGTCACGCCGCTTCTGGATGGTGCCGGTGTGGCAGGCGTGATGCGCAGCGTCGTGATGAATGCCGCGCAACAACTGGGCTGGTCGGTCGCCGAAGAACGCATTACGCTTCCGCGGCTGCTTGAGGCACAGCGGGTATGGCTCAGCAACAGCTTGATCGGCCTTGTGCCGGTCGGGGCGCTGGCTGGGGTTCGCTGGCCTGTTCATGAGGCGGATGCCGAGCTTTATGCGGCAATCGGAATAATAAACAGTAAGGAAAGTTTCACGCTGTAATCGGCTCCGCAAGGCCCGCCAGGCGAGCCTTGCGTCATGTTTGAGCACTGTCTTGCACCTGGATCGAACGGCCATTCGTCCGTGTAGTCCGTCTGTCTTGCCACGCCGCCAATGGCGCGATGTCTGCGCTATCACTCCATCACAAAGCGCAACGCAATGACGCATTGCCGCGTCGCGATTGCCGCCATAAATCCGTGCCGTTGTCGACCGGGGAAGAGAAAAGCATGCGCGTCGTGCTCGATCACGAGGGCGGGGAGCGGCTATCGCAGTCGCTTTACCGGCACGGCTTGCCAGACGATATTGATACGTCAGGGGCGGGTGAGGGTGCGCTGGTGATCGTTGTGCTGGCGGGGGCGGAGTCGGTCGCCGCCGCGGCCGAACACTGGTTACGTCATCTGCCCTTGCCGGATGCCTTCATCATCGGTTGCACCAGTCATACCCGCAACGCATGCCAGCCAGAAGACTGGTGGCCGGATGGCATCTGCGATCTGGTTACCGCGCAAGATGAAGATGCGTTGCTGGCCGAACTGGCCATGCGGCTGACCCGCCTTGCTGAACTCGAAACGATTCTTGACTCTGAGTGGTTACATGAACGCGCGGTCGGGAGTTCCGCAGTCTGGCGACGGACCTTGCAAACCGTGGCAGAAGTTGGGCGTTTCAGTCATGGCGCATGTTTGTTGCTGGGCGAAAGTGGCTGTGGCAAAGAGTTGCTGGCGCGTCTGGTGCATGACCTTGATCCAGAACGTCGGCGGGGGCCATTCGTCGTCGTCGACTGCACTACGCTCAGCCCGGAACTCTCAGGTAGTGAACTGTTTGGACATGCCCGCGGCGCATTTACCCATGCCCTGAACGCGCGGGATGGCGCGGTAGCGCTGGCTGATGGCGGTACGCTGTTTCTGGATGAAATTGGTGAGCTGGAATTGCCGTTACAGGCACGGCTATTGCGAGTGATTCAGGAGCACACCTACAAGCGGGTTGGGGAGGACAACTGGCGCCAGTCAGACTTCCGTTTGACCTGTGCCACCAACCGTAACCTGGAAGATGATGTACAGAGTGGCCGCTTTCGGGCGGATCTGTTTTTCCGCATTACCCAGTGGACGATCCGTGCGCCGAGTTTGTCTGAACGGCGCGAAGATATCCCCGCCCTGGTCCGGCACTTCCTGGGGCAGAGCGGGCAAAAGGTGCCCTATATCATGCCGGAAGTCATGGCGCGCCTCAAAGCGGCTGATTACCCCGGCAACGTGCGGGAGCTGCGCAATGTGGTGTTGCGCATGTCAGATCGACAGCGTGGATTTGGTGTACTGAGTACGGGGTGCCTGCAAGGCATGATGCCGGGACGCTCCGTGATCAATGCCGAGACCTGGGAGCAAACGCTGGCCAGCGCGGTCGAGGCCGCGCTGGATGCCGGCATGGGTCTGAAAGGCATCGGGCAACTGGCTGAGTCAATGGCCGTGCAGATGGCCGAACGGCGCATGGGGTCGACGGCGCGCGCTGCCGAACTGCTTGGCGTTACACCGCGCGCATTGCAACTGCGTCGACGCGGCCGCCAGCCGGAAGCCGGCCAGTAGGCCGGCCCACCGCCTGCTGCCGGTAGCGCTGCGCGCGCTGTAGCAAGCGCCATGCGTTGCCGCCGGCCATTTGGGCGAATGCGTCCGGTTTTGGCTTGAGCGCGTACACCTTGGCCAGTTCCAGCCCCGGATGCAAAAACACGCCATCCGATCCAAACAGCAATTTGCCGGGCCCGGCCCGGTGAAAGGCTTCATCCAGCAGATCAAAACGGCGAATGCCGGAGGTATCGCTGAACAGGTTGGGGTAGCGCACGATCAGGTCAATCATCCGCCGCTGGGCCGCCCAGTCATCGGCAAAACTGCCCAGGTGCGCAATCACGAATGGCACATCAGGATGCGTCTGCGCCAGCAGTTCAAGCGGGCCGATTTCGCCGGCCGGGTCGTACAGTACCGGCAAGTGCCAGCGCCGGGCCGCATCGCAGATCTGCCGGTTAATGCGGGCGTCATGGTGGTGCACCTTGATGCCACATAGCCCCAGTTCCAGCACGGCTTCTTCAATCATCCGGTGGATGCGTTCCCGATCACGAGAGGCGTGCACCATGGCAAAGCCGAACCAGCGCTGCGGTTCAGAACGCACCAGCGCGGCCACATCGTGATTGCCGCGTCGGTAATCTGACTGGAACACCGGCAGCAGCACCGAACGCGTAATGCCGGCCTCATTGGCACGTGCCACGTACTTTGCCAGGGGGGCGCTGGTGTCCCAGGGGCCGGTCATCCCGTCGCCCTGGCCGGCGTGGACGTGGAAGTCGATGATCATGGCTGGCGTTATCCTTGCCAAAATTCATATTCGCTACCGGGTGCTCTGTACAGGCGATTTTTTTTGGCCTTGAGCTCCGCGGTTTGCCAGGTTTTGAACGGCAGGAGATTGCGAATATCCAGCGGTTTCTTCCCGACCGTCAACGGAGCATTCAGGAGTACATTGGATGGCTCGTACCGTTGCAGAGCACGTACCAGCGCATGTTCTACCGCCGCTTGATGATAGGGGTTGCTTATGAAGGATATGCATGCTTTGAGTGACGTATCTTTGTAGCGTCTGGCATTGGATAGATGAAATCCAACCCGCTCTTTGAGGTCGCTGGATTTCCCAACGTAAAGGGGCTGGATACCACGCCGGATAATGTAAATACCCGCGTTTTTGCTTTGCGCAGTAAGGGCTTCGAGGGTTTTTTCAAGGCTGTTGTAACAAGCCCAATCCAAAGTCAGCGTGGCCGAGCGAGGTGCCGTCTCAAACTCTTCAAGCAATTCAGTTTCAAATTCATTGAGACCGGTATCGAACGCCATCGGACTTGATGCAATCGACAACCCCACCAGCTCCAGGACATCCCGCCGCTGTTGCGCCATCAGGCATGCCTGGCAGCAAGCGCCCTTACTTTGGTAGTGCGCAGTGCCGATGCGCGGATTGCCACCGGTACGCCGGGCGCGGGCGATGATCTGGCGCAGGTCGGTAATGAGCGTATGAGGGGGCGTCCCGGCCGGGTAATGGCGAGCGTCGGCGATCAGGCGTAATAGTCGTCGCAAGCGCCAGGGGGCGAGTTCCAGGGTTTCTCCGTCTGCGGTTTTAAACATGCTCGCGTTCCTCCAGAAAAAGACGTTCACCAGCGGCGTTGTCGCTGACTGCCGGTAACCGTGGCGCCAGTGCCACCATGCTACGCAGTAGCGCCTCGATATCACCGGCAGCGTGGTCGGCCCGCACAATGATGGCGACGGCATAGCGCCCGTCACGCTGGCGCAACAGGGCAGTACGGAAACCACGTTCACGCAGACCACGGTGTAGCGCCTGAGTCCGTGCGGTGGTCGCAAGGCAGAGGTGTTGCATCGGGTGGGTCTGACGCGAGATGCGTAAGTCTGGCAGTGCCGAATGGGCCAGCCGTCGCAAACCCTGTTGCAAATGCCGTAGTGCCTGCCACACGCGCTGGCGCAAACGGGTGCCGTATTTGTGGTTCAGTGCCAGGGCATTCAGGCCGGCGCGCAGGGCGGCTTCGCTAGCGCTGCTGCAATGCGACTGCGTGGGGCCTTCTCGCGCCAGATCACTGATCAGCGCCAGTGGTCCGCACAGCGTGGCCAGCGGCGCACCGAATGCTTTGGACCATGAAGCCAGCAGCAACACGGGCGCGTCTGGCCCCAACCCGGCATGACGCAGGGCGCCGCCGCCACCATGTCCCCATGGCGTGCGCAGCGAGGGGCGTTCACCCAGAATGCCAAGCACCTGACTGTGATCGACCACCACCACGCCGCCGTGTTTGCGCGCCAGCTTTTGATAACGCGCCAGTTGCACCGGCGCGCTTTCGCGCCGGGTGGCGTCGGTGATAATGGCAGGGGGCCGCCCGCCCCAGCGCAAGCGGATCTGCCGTGAGAGATCGGCCAGATCGGCATGACGAAACCATGCCACCGGGACCCCCATGCCCATCACCCGTTCCAGCCCCCAGCGCATGATCGGATAGATAGATTCATCGGCGATCAGCGCATGGGTGCGCCCCAGTTTGTCGAACACATCAATAGCAAGGTGCAAGGTGGAAGGGGCCACCATCCCGGCTTCACATCCCTGCAAGGCCGCCGCTTGTGCCGCCAGAACCCGGGCTAGTGGCGCGACGGCGAGCGAGGCCGGGGTCCCGGTGGTCAGTGCCGGGTAATCCCCCAGTTGTCGCGCCGGATGCACCAGCCCCAGGTACAAAGCAGTAGAGAAGTCGATCATCATGGCGTGCTCCTGGCCTACGCCACGCTGGCTCCCTTGCGCTGTTGCAAGCGTCGCAGCAAGTGAATGCCTGGCACCTGCACATCCACCGGTTCTGCGCTGACATCGATACCCGTGACGGCGCGGTAAGAGTGGATATAAGTCTGGATCTCCGGCCGGAAGAACGTCGCCCAGTTGGCGGCATTGACCGGGTCATTGATCGAGTTCCAGTCGCCCCAGCGGATTGACGACACAATCTGTTCGCCCGTGGTGGCCAGTTGCCAGAACTGATACACATTGGTGTCGCCCCAGCCTTGCAGCTTGCGCATGCTTTCCACCGAGTGCATCCATGGTTCCGGGTACGCCACCATGGCTCGGCGTGGCAGAAACTCGCGGAATTCCGGTCGGGCCAGCAACCATTGCTGCATCATCATTTCCACGCGGGCCGTGGTTGGCAGATCGCGGAACTGGTTATGCGCGCCTTCAGACAAAATCAGATGCACCTCACGCAGGGCGTTCAAGAGCGGGAAGCCGTCAGGGACCACGGTCGTATCATCAGCTTGCCGGAAGAACGGCACGCACAGATTCAACAGCGTGTGAAAGGCTTCAAGGAACTTGCTGCGGTTGTCCGCCGGGCGCGCACTGGGCACGGCTTTGCCGAAAATCTGGAAACCATAGTGATGCCGGTATTCCAGCGCCCGGCGTTCGATCGGCAGGCGGTGTTGTTCGTCCTGCACCCAACCCCAGATCATATTGTTGAGCGGCCGTAGCGGGTCCAGTTCTAGTTGTCCCAGCGGATCATGCGCACCGGACGACACATTCTGGAAGCGCCGCGTGACCGCATTCATGGTCTGTACCAGCTGCATTTCTTCCATCCAGTAACTCCAGATGAGTTCGATCAGTGGCGGGTGCGTGAGCTTGGCAGAGATGTTGTCGTTCCAGTGGCGTAGCCACATGGCGGGCTGCTGGTGACCTTTGGCTTCCAGCTGGAATTGCTGTTCCAGCTTGATTTCCTCATCCTCCAGCGCGCCGGCAATCACGTCGGCGGCATCGGTGCCTTGCAACGCCTGGCCGACGCGCTGCAGATAAGGCAGCGTGGGGGAGTTTGCAGTCCCGAAATACTGCTTGGTCAGACTGGTCGTGTCAGGAGATACAAGATTCAGGCCCAGTCGCTCATTGGCCAGCGCCACAGCGGCAGGGTCATCGGTCAACAGCGTGGCGATGGCCGCTTTGTCTATGGCCCAGGGCGCAACACCACCCCATGTGACCAGGAATGCTTCCGTGGCCACTTTGAGTGCCCGGTAGGCTTCTGTGTCTGTGAACGGCAGAAAGCGTCGGTGGCTAAGTTGCGCCGTGGTGTTGTACAGCGGCGCACCGGGATCGGCGGTCTGGGGCATCGACAGGTCGGGACCCTTGGGGAAAAACAGCAGATCCAGTTGCCGGACGTAGTTATCCCAGCTGAGCGTGTCAGCGTTCAGTTTGATCAGCAGCCACAGCGCAACGTCACCGGTCAGTGGTCGGGTTGTCCGTTGCAGGCTGATGCTGTGTGGCATGTACTTGCCGGGGGCGGCCGGGCCGGAGTTGGCGGCGAGGGTGTCGAAGTTGTGGCCGAAACCGCCTGGTTCACCCGTTTGTTGACCTTGCTGATCTTGTGGAATCCTGGCGACACCCGTCAGATTGATGCTGGCAACAGTTGGAGTTTGTTGATTCGCCAAGGCCATGCCCAGATCAAAAAAGAGCTTCATCTGGATAAGGTCCGCTTTGCTGGAGCGGTCTCCCGGCGCGACCTCCATATACTCTGGACGAAGTACCATGCGCAGTGCTTCGTTGAGCGCATTCATCATCTTTTCCCGATGATTCAGAAATGATGATGGCAATTCCTGATCGTTCTCCACTCTCCCGGGCGTCTTCAACTTGGGTAAGGTAAACGTGATAATGACTTCTGCCTCGACCTCAACAGTTTCGCCATTTACCGGCGTTACATGTCCGGCGGGAATCGTCCTGTCATTGTCGTTCTCCGGGATGAGGTCAGCTTGTCCTTTGCGCTGGTTAAGTTGAGCTTCAATTTTTACGTAGGTTGCGTAGTGGGGTTTAAGCGCATGGACCGGAATCTTGACGTCGTATGTGCCCGGGCTGCGTGGTGTCACGTCGATCTGCACGACATCGTGAAAATCTGCAGTTTCGAATAAATTGGGTTTGGGTTGCGCCATCATCTTTCTCCTTCAGGAGCATTTCATGCAAACGCGGCGGACGCCGCCGCGACGGGTTTACGCTGGTTCAGCACCACGGATAGTTCCTTGCTGCCCGCACGCCATGGCAGGTACCCGGCCAGTGCCCAGCGTTGCAGCAACTCGGCGATCACCTGCAGTTCCTGACTGGCTGGCAGCAAGCCGCTAAAGCGGGCCTGACCCAGTACGGCGAAGGCCAGGGTCGGGGTGTCGGCCAGCATTTGTTGTGGACGGGCTTTCACCTCTTGCCAGCGCCTGAGCAAAGCCTGCGGATGGCGATCGGCCAGTCGCAGCGTGTCACCCAGCCTGTGACCATGCAGGGCAGCGGGCCTTAGCGAGAGCAAAACGCGCACGAACTCATTGATCGACTGATCCAGTCCGGCAAACGCATGCTGCTGGCTGGCGCTCATCTGCCAGCGCGGATATTGCAACTCCCAGATTTGCGCCAGCCGCGCCCACTGCGGATGCGGATACAGCGAGTTACCCATGGCCAGCGACAGCTTCACGCGTATCCACGGCGCCGGGTGCGGGTCGTCCAGATTGATCCGCAATACAAATGCCCGTGGCAGGCTGACTACGCTCATCAAGCCGCAAGTCGCTGCAATGCCCACCCGCGATACCGCCCACAGATCAGCCAGAATCTCACTGATCCACCGATCCCACGCCTGCCAGACCGGTGGAGGTTGTGCAGCGCCAAACCGTTGCTGGAGCGCCCGCTTGAATGCATTGACCAGTTCAAGCAATGCCGCGGCCTGATGTCCGACCTCATGAAACAGTGAGGCCGCGATCCCCGTGCCGACCATGCGCTCGCGCGGCATGCGGATCACAGACACCGGGTTGTTGCCGCCGCCCGGTAGCCGGGTACGTGCCCGCCGGATGGCCCCGCCATGACCGCGCTCTACGTAGCAGATCACCGGCGGCACGTTTTGCAGCACGCCGGGTTGCCGCAACCCATCCTGCGCGGCCACATCCAGCCCGGACAGCCAAACGCCTGTGCCATGCTGGCTGCGCTGGGTGAGTACTTCGGCAAAAATCTCGAAGTGCGTCAGCGCCGCATGGAAATACAACTTGAGCAGGGCGTAGCGGCGCTGGGCTTCGGCGACGTTGCGCGGCGTGGGCGGCATTTGCCGCAAACGGCGCAGGAAGTGCGCAATCCGCAGGCGCAACTGCCGCCGCGCGGCTTGCATATGCTGTTCGATCGCGGCCATGGCTTTGTCACTGACATTGGCCGCAGGCACCATCGGCATCTGCAAGGCGTAGGGCAACTGCGCATCAAGGCGGGCGCGGATGCCGTGCACTTCTTGTTCCAGCAAACGCAAGGCCTGGGTACATGCATCCATTGCGGGCCTCGTTTCAGTAGCCCTGGCGCGGGGGAGCCAGCATCACGATGATGGCTCGGCCATTGCGGGACCGCCGCCAGTAACCCCCATGCGGGATGCCACCGTGGACGGGTGTGCCGCAATTGGGGCAGCCGCTGGTGACCGCTGTCTGGGCCTGAGCCGGACCGCTCTGGCTCTGTGTCGGCCAGGCCGCATTGTCGTAAGTCTGTCCGCCATAACCCGTTGGGTTGGCATAGCCAGTCCCGTAGCCGCTGTTATTGCCGTAACTGTTTCCACCGCCGTAGCCTGCATAGCTCTGGCCGCGATGATGCCGGCGATGAGGTCGCGCAACGCCTGGGGTGGCGGGTCCAAAGATGGGTGTTCCCGCCTGGCGTGCCGCGGCGACACCTTGTCGTGCAATCACGCGCATGGCGGGTAACAGCCCCGGCGCAACCTGGCGAGCGGCTTTCAGGAAGGCGACTTTGGCTGCTTTGGCTGGCGGTACGTGCGGTGGCATGGTGGCGAGGTGGCGCGTGGCATGTTGACCAATACGCACCAGGCGGCGAGCGACTTCAAACTCACGGTCTTCGTTGGAAAGACCTTCCAGTTCCAGGCCCAATGCATTGCCGGCCATGCTGGCCAGCTTGCCCCCAATCATGCCCCCTGCACCCGGGACAATCATGTTCCCCAGCGCACTGCCCACAATGGGCAAGGCGGATTTGGCCGCAGATTTGAGAATGCCGCCCAGGGCTTTGCCCGCAGAGGACTTGGCAAAGTTGGTGGCAACGCGGCCCACAGACTTGATCAGGCCGCCCAGGAACTGTTCCATCTCCTGTTCGTTGTTGACGGCCAGTAATTCTGCGGCCAGTTCAAGTTCTTGCATCTCGCCAGATACTTCGTTTTCGAACTCGTTTTCAAATTCATTTTCGAATTCGTTTTCAAACTCGTTCTCAAATTCGTTCTCGAACTCGGTCTCGAATCCGCTTTCCAGTTCTTGCCCCATCTCGCCGGACAGTTCGGGGGAAAGCTCCTGTTCAAACTCGTTGTAACCAGGGCCCCAACCGCCAGGCCTGGAGGTGCCGATATCGTGCATTTGCCGCTCCTTTACACAGAAATTGGCGGAAGACCGTGCCCCGCACGGTGTTCTTCTGTGCACGATACGTGCCAGCTTTAAGAACGCAGGCCAGTGCCTTGAAAACAAAGGTTTTTGATTTGGAACGGAAAAATCAGGACGCGAATGGGCCTTCGCAGCCTGATATGCCGTCTGGCGGCTGGCGCGAAGATATCTTCGTTTGTAAGTTTTGTGGGGTGGTGCAATGCGGCAAGCGCATCTATGGTTGAAAGCGGTCCGCCGGGTTATGGGAGCCCGGGAGTTCAGAAACCGCATCAGCATCTGTCAGAGCGAACCGGACAAGAAAATGCTGTGCACGCCTGGGGGTGATCAAGTCTGCCCCTGGCTAGAATCTCGCCGTCGCTGTAACAGGACAGCAGGACAAGCGCGCAAATGCAAAAGGCCGCTTTAAGGGCGGCCTTTCAAATAGGGCATCACTGGCGGAGAGGGGGGGATTCGAACCCCCGGTAGGCTTGCACCTACGCCTGATTTCGAGTCAGGTACATTCAACCACTCTGCCACCTCTCCGCAGCAAGGAAGCGGATTCTAGCCGGTTTCATGGGTGCTGCCAAGTCTTTACATTTGTGCTGACACAACAAAATTGGCAGAATGCCGGTTCCTCAACGATCTGGAGTCGCATGAAACGCTGGTTGATCTCTATGGCCGTAGTGGCATTGGTGGGGTGTGGAGGCATGAACGACAAGGCTTCCGACCAACAACAACACCTGATGTCATGGAAAGATTCGAAAGAGCTTGTTGTGCTGGTCCAGAATGGGCCGACTTCGCTCTATATCGATGCCGAAGGCAACTATGCAGGTTTGGAATACGACCTGGTGACGAAATTTGCCCAATCCAATGGCCTGAAAATCCGGTTTGTAGTGGACAATAGCTACGCGAGTCTGCTGCAAAGGCTTCAACGCAACGAAGCGCATATTGCTGTCGGCCTGCATGCCGACGGTGCGCATCCTGGTCTTGCGTTCGGGCCATCCTATCAATCGGTTTCCCCTGTGCTGGTTTACAACGACAGCATGACCGAAGCTGCCGCCTGGCAGAAGCTCTACAACGGGGAAGCCATCATCAAGACCCTGCCGCAATACGTGCCAACGCTCACCGAACTCAAGGTGCAGCATCCATCTCTGGCATGGCAGGTGGTTCAAGACCAGGACAGCGAAACCCTGATTCAGGGTGTATCAACCGGCGACATGGATTTTGCGCTGGTGGATTCGCACGCCGCAGATGTGGCACAGAACTACTTCCCGCAAGTGGGCATGACCGACACCCTCGGGAAGCCGCAACAACTGGCGTGGGCCAGCAGTGCCAATGACAAAGAACTGGGGGACATGATCCAGAAGTTCTTCGGTCAGGCCATTGCTGATGGCACCCTGCGTCAACTGATGGATCGTTACTACGGCCACGTTAACCGCGTTGACCAGATGGATGCCCAGGCATTCCTGGACAAACGTGAAGATGTGCTGCCGACGTTCCGCAAGTGGTTCCATGAAGCCCAGCAGAAAACCGGGCTGGACTGGCGTCTTGTGGCGGCTCTGTCTTATCAGGAGTCGCACTGGGATCCGGCGGCCGCCTCGCCCACGGGTGTGCGCGGCATCATGATGCTGACCACCGAAACCGCGCAGCGGCTGGGTGTGGACCGGCTCAATCCCTACCAGAGTATTCTGGGCGGCGCGCGGTATATTGCGACGCTGCGGGACTCGCTGGATCAGGCCATTCCTGAGCCGGATCGCACCTTTATGGCGTTGGCTGCATATAACGTCGGCCTTGGGCACTTGCTGGATGCACGTGAACTGGCACGCAAGATGAACAAGAACGCTGATAGCTGGGCAGATGTGAAATCCACGCTGCCACTGCTGCGTCTGCCCAAATATTTTGGTCAGACCAAATTCGGCTTCGCCCGTGGCGGTGAACCGGTGGTGTTCGTGGAAAGCCTGCGTACTTACTATGACGTTCTGGCGCGGTTCGAGCCGCCGATGGGCAACTCGCAACCGACACTGTCCAGCGAGATTGAGGTACGTAACCCGAACAATCTGCCGCTGGAAATCAATAGCGCGTTGCGTCCGGTGCAGGCTGCGGCTTCTATCCCGGCCAATGTGGCGGCAGGCAGTGTCAAACCCGCGCCCATGCGGGTGGCAATGGCCCATCAATAGCGCGTGTTGCAGCGTTTCATGCCGTACAAAAACCCGGCTGGTGTAAACCAGACCGGGTTTTTGTTTGCCCGTCGCCGGGCGCTTTTGGCGGCAAGCGCGCTAGCCGGTACAATGACGCACTTCCCGGCCATTATTCATTGAGAGCCCACTGTGACCGTCCGTACCCGTTTCGCCCCCAGCCCCACCGGTTTGCTGCATATCGGTGGGGTGCGCACTGCGCTGTTTTCCTGGGCTTATGCCCGCAAGCATGCCGGCACCTTTGTGCTGCGGATCGAAGACACCGACCTTGAGCGTTCCACGCCGGAATCGGTGAAAGCCATTCTGGATGGTATGCACTGGGTGGATCTGGATTACGACGAAGGCCCGTTCTACCAGATGCAGCGTATGGATCGCTACAAAGAAGTGATCCAGCAAATGCTGGCTGCTGGCACCGCCTACTACTGCTATTGCAGCAAGGAAGAACTGGAAGCCATGCGCGCTGAACAAGAAGCGCGTGGCGAGAAGCCGCGTTACGACCGTCGCTGGCGTCCGCAGGATGGCAAAACCCTGCCCGCCGTCCCGGCTGATGTGAAACCGGTAGTGCGTTTCATGAACCCGATTGACGGCGTGGTCGCCTGGGACGATCAGGTGAAGGGACGCATCGAGATCAGCAATCACGAACTCGACGATCTGATCATCGCCCGCCCGGATGGCACACCAACCTACAATTTCTGCGTGGTGGTGGATGACTGGGACATGAAGATCACCCACGTCATTCGTGGTGACGACCACGTGAACAACACGCCGCGCCAGATCAACATTTTCAAGGCCCTGGGCGCCACGCTGCCACAGTTTGGTCACCTGCCCATGATCCATAACGATCAAGGCCAGAAGCTCTCGAAGCGCCGTGATGCCGTCAGCGTGGTGGATTACGACCAGGCCGGTTTCCTGCCAGAAGCATTGTTGAACTACCTGGCTCGTCTGGGTTGGGGCCACGGTGACGACGAGTTTTTTACCATGGAACAATTCGTTGAATGGTTTGACCTGAAAGACGTCAGCCCCAGCCCCAGCCGCTTTGATCGCGAAAAGCTGCTGTGGCTGAATGCCCAGCATATCAAGGTTGCCGATACCACGCTGCTGGCTGCCCGTGTGGCGGGTTTCCTGGCAGAGAAGGGCGTCGACACCACCCATGGTCCGGCGCTCGCCGATGTTTGCGCGCTGCTGAAAGACCGTTCGCAAACACTGGTCGAAATGGCTGACCAGGCGGAATACTTCTACCGCCCGCTAACCCCGTCGGCAGAGGTCATTGAAAAACACCTGACGGCAGATGACCTGACCCGTCTGGCCGCCTTTGCCGCTGGCGCTGCTGCCTTGGCGACCTGGGATCAACCGACGCTGGGTCAGTTCATCAAGGACTTCGTCAAAGAACAGGGTGTGAAGATGCCACTGGTGGGCATGCCGGTTCGCGCCAAAGTACTGGGTACCACGCATACGCCATCTGTCGACGCGGTCCTGGCTCTGCTGGGCCGCGAAGAAGTGCTCAAGCGCCTGGCCGCTTGATCTTTGAAATGGCGTGCGGTTTGCTCCGCACGCCATTTTTCCATCCCGTTCCCCGCTTTGTCCCACGTTGCCCACACCATGAACCTTTCGCTCAAACAAAAAGTCGGCCAGCTTTTGATGGTGGGCTTTGACGGCCTGACACCCAATGCCCATATCGAACATATGCTTCGTGAGCGAGAGGTCGGTGGGGTCATCCTGTTCCGGCGCAATGTTGATCAGCCTGCGCAAATTGCTGCGCTGACTCGGCGTTTGCAGGAGATCAACGCAGAACACAGCCATATTCCGTTGATGATCGGTGTGGATCAGGAAGGGGGCATGGTGGCCCGGATTGAAAATGGCGTCACACCGCTCCCGTCCGCACTCGCGTTTCGCGCAGCGGGTTCGGTCGCAGATTGCGAAACGCTGACCCGCTTTGCCAATGAAGAATTGCGGCTCTTGGGTTTCACCGTCAATTTCGTGCCCGATGTTGACGTCAACAACAACCGTCGCAATCCGGTGATTGGTGTGCGTGCATTTGGTGAGACGGTTGATGAGGTCACCACCTGGAGCCTTGCCGCACTACGCGGTGTGCAGGCTGCGGGGATGATTTCTGCGGCCAAGCATTTTCCCGGTCACGGCGATACGGATGTTGATTCGCACCTGGGCCTGCCACGCGTGCCGCATGACCGTACCCGCCTTGATCGCGTTGAACTGGCGCCGTTCCGCGCAGCGATTGCCGCTGGCGTCGATACCATCATGACCTCGCACGTGGTGTTTCCGGCGTTTGAACCAGACCCGCAGACCCCCGCAACGATGTCGCATGCGGTCCTGACCGGTTTGCTGCGCCATGAACTTGGATTCAATGGCGTGGTGTTTACCGACTGCCTGGAAATGGACGCCATTGCCAAAGGCCCGGGTACCGTGGCGGGTGCGGTGGCAGCCTTCAAGGCCGGTGCCGATGTGTTGCTGATTTCTCATACCCAGGCGCGGCAGGAAGGCTTTCTGGACGCACTGACTGATGCGGTGGTACGCGGCGAAGTGAGTGAGTCACGTATTGATGCCTCGCTGGCGCGCATTCTGGCGCTCAAATCCCGACACCCCGTCGCCTGGCGTGATCTACCCCTTGATCCGGCGCCCTTGCTGGCGCAACCGGCCGCGCTGGCATTGTCGCAATCTGTCCATCAACGGGCCGTCACGGTGCAAGGAGAGCTTGTCCCGCTGCAGCCTCAACTGCCGGTATTGTTGATTACGGTGGAAGTGCGTGAGCGGACAGAGATTGATGAAGTCCAGACTCGCCCGGACACCCTCGCGGCGCCCCTGGCTGCCGCCGGACTGGCGGTTGAAGAAGTCCGCGTTCCGTTGGCGGTGACCGAGGCCGATCGCGCACGGGTACTGCAAAAGGCCGCGAGCGCAGAGCAAGTAGTGATGGTGAGCTACAACGCCATTTTGCAGCCCGCGCAGCAGGCGCTGATTGCGGCACTGCCGGCAGAAAAACTGTGGCTGGTGGCCGGGCGTTTACCGTATGACCTTGATCTGGCGCCCGCCGCACAGGGCCGCTTGACCGCTTATGCCAATCGGCCAGCAGCGCTTGCTGCCATCGCCGAACGTTTGCTGGCAGGCTGATGTCTGGTTGCGTCCTGAGCAATATGCCATTTGTATATATGGACGAACGCACTTCGGCTCAGCGCATCACCTCGTTATACTGCAACTTTTTTGCGATTCGCGCGTTAGCCATAACGCCTGTTACAACCAGGAACCGGGCCGGCCGCGGCCGCGCTTTTACCCAACGATTTCGGGAATCTGTATGAAACGAATTCTGGCGCTGTGCCTGAGCGCACTCTTGGTGTCGATGACTGCTTACGCAGAAGATGCACCACTGCCGTTTGATGATCCGTCCTCCGCACCACCGGCTGGCAAGACTCACGCTCCGGCACACTCGGGCACATCTAACTCTACCCATGCCGCAGGCAAGAGCAGCAGCTCGGCGCATGGCAAGCACAAGGCCACCTCGGGCAAGCAGTCTGGCAAGCACACTGGCAAAAGCACGACTGCCAAGGGCAAGACGAGCACCAGCAGCAAGAAGGGCGCTGCGCCGGCCAAAGCCAATAGCAGCAAGAAGAGCCACAAGGCAGCACCGGCAAGCACCAAAAAGCCAGCTGCCAAATCCGGGCATGCCACGAAGTCTGGCAAGAAGCCGGCCGCTACTTCAAGCAAGAAAACGCATCAGTCCAAGACCAAGGGCCACACCAAGTCGGCCTGAAGGGCAGGATGAAAAAAAGGCCGGGTTTACCGGCCTTTTTTTGTACCTTGTGGGGGCAGCGGCCTAGTGGCCTTCACCCTGCAGTTCGCCCGCCTTGATCAGTTGTTCCAGCCAGAACGCGCCAGCGACGGTTTTGCCATCCGTCACACTGCCGTCCAGTATCCCGGCGATCAATTCTGCCTGGTCCTTGATGACCAACTCCAGAAACTCGCCTTCGTCCAGTTGCGCCTTGCCAGACTCCAGACCTTGCGCCAGGAAGATGTGAATCTCTTCAGAGGTGTAACTGATAATGGGGTGCAAAACGCCCAGCTTGCGCCAGTGGCGGGCGGTATAGCCGGTCTCTTCCAGCAGTTCGCGCTTGCCGCAGGTCAACGGATCTTCGTTCGGGTCCAGCTTGCCAGCCGGGAACTCAAGGAACACGCGCTTGAACGGATAGCGGAACTGGCGCTCCATCAGCAGGCGGCCGTCATCCATTACCGGGATCACCATCACCGCGCCTGGATGCTGGATGTACTCGCGCGTTGCGGTGCTGTCATCAGGCAAGCGCACTGTATCGCGGTTGATATGAAGCAATGCGCCATCAAACACGCGTTCGCTGGCAATGCCGGTCTCGATCAGATGCTGGTCGTCTTTCATGGGTTTGGGCTCAGGTTTGGCGCAAAGGCGCATTATGCACGTATTGATGTGACGTAAAGCAAACGGGGCAGCCCTGGCTGCCCCGTGCCATGAGTGAGGCAGATCAGAGTTTAACGGGTTGCACGTTCCAGATTTCTTCGGCGTATTCGCGGATGGTCCGGTCAGATGAGAAATACCCCATCCCGGCGATATTCATCACTGCCGCGCGTTGCCAGGCTGCCTTGTTGCGATACAGGGCGTCAACCTTGTCCTGGGCATCCACATATGAACGGTAATCGGCCAGTAACTGGTAATGGTCGCCCCAGTTCACCAGAACATCGAACACCATGCGGTAGCGCTCTGGATCATCCGGGCTGAAGTGGCCAGAAGCCAGCAGGTTCAGAACCTCGTGCAACTCGGTATCGTGATCATAGAACTCACGCGGGTTGTAGCCTTTTTTGCGCAGCGCTTCGACTTGTTCTGTTGTATTGCCGAAAATGAAGATGTTGTCCGGCCCGACATGATCACGCATCTCGACGTTGGCGCCATCCAGCGTGCCCATGGTCAGCGCGCCATTCAGCGCGAATTTCATGTTGCCAGTGCCAGAGGCTTCAGTGCCGGCCAGCGAGATCTGCTCAGACAAATCGGCCGCCGGGATGATCAGCTCGGCCAGGCTCACGCCGTAGTTGGGAATGAACACGACCTTGAGCTTGTCGCCAATGGCCGGATCGTTGTTGATCTTGCGGCCCACGTCATTGATGAGCTTGATCACCAGCTTGGCCATCTTGTAGGCCGAGGCCGCTTTGCCGGCAAAGATCACCACGCGCGGCTGCCAGTCTTTTTCCGGATGTTTGATGATGCGGTTGTAACGGGTGATTACATGCAATACGTTCAACAACTGGCGCTTGTATTCGTGGATCCGTTTCACCTGCACATCAAACAGCGCATGCGGATCAACCACACCGCCCATCTTGCGTGCAATGTACTGCGCCAGACGCTGCTTGTTGGCGAACTTGGCTTCTGCCACCGCGTCGATGAAGGCGGGGAAATCCATGTGCTGTTTGAGTTCGGCCAGCTCATCCAGATTGCCGCGCCAGGTTTTACCAATGTAATGATCAATCACCCCGGCCAGCGCCGGGTTGGCCTGGGCCAGCCAGCGTCGTGGCGTAATGCCATTGGTCATGTTGCAAAAGCGGTCGGGGAAGAGTTTGGCGAAATCGGCAAAGATGGATTGCACCATCAAGTCTGAGTGCAACTGCGACACGCCATTGATCTTGTGGCTGGCCACCACGGCCAGCCAGGCCATGCGGACGCGCCGCTCGCCCGATTCATCAATCAGCGAGATGCGGCGGATCAGATCTACATCGTCTTTATGCTGTTCGCGCGTGTCATCAAGGAAGCGTTCGTTGATTTCAAAAATCAGCTTCATATGGCGCGGCAAGACGCGGTTCATCAGTTCAACCGGCCAGGTTTCCAGCGCTTCTTGCATCAACGTATGGTTGGTGTAGCTGAATACCTTCTGGGTGGTGGCCCAGGCGTCGTCCCACTTGATATCAAAATCGTCGATCAAAATGCGCATCAGTTCCGGAATGGCCAGGACCGGGTGCGTATCGTTCAGGTGAATGGACGTCTTTTCGGCAAAGCGCGTGAAATTCTCGTGGGTTTGCCGATAGCGGCGGATGATGTCCTGCAGGCTGGCGCTGGTGAAGAAATACTCCTGGCGCAGGCGCAATTCCTTGCCGCTATAGGTGGAGTCATCCGGATACAGTACGCGAGAGACGTTCTCTGACAGGTTCTTTTCTTCCACGGCAGCAAAGTAATCGCCCTGGTTGAACTTGGAGAGGTTGATCTCGTTGGATGAACGCGCTGACCACAAGCGCAATGTGTTGGTCGCGGTGGTGTCGTAACCCGGAATGATCTGGTCATGCGCGACAGCGAATACGTCTTGTGTTTGCAACCAGCGTGTACGGCTACCTTCCAGTTGCAAGTGACCACCAAAGCGCACCAGATATTGCACTTCAAAACGCTCGAACTCCCACGGGTAGCCATTGGCCAGCCAGTAATCCGGTGCCTCGATCTGGTTGCCATCGATGATGCGTTGTTTGAACATGCCGTAGTCGTAACGAATGCCATAGCCATAACCGGGTAAGCCCAGTGTGGCCATCGAATCCAGGAAACACGCGGCCAGCCGGCCCAGACCGCCATTGCCCAGCGCGGCATCGGGTTCCAGTTCAACCAGTTCGTTGTAGTCCATGCCGAGTTCATCCAGCGCCCCGCGGACCTCGTCATACAGGCCCAGAGCGAGGAGGGCATTGGTCAGCGCGCGGCCGATCAAAAACTCCATTGAGAGGTAGTACACGCGTTTGACGTCTTGCGAGTACTGCGCACGGGTGGTGCGCATCCAGCGTTCAATCAACCGGTCGCGCACGGCGAGGAAAGAAGCGTTGAGCCAGTCGCGCGGCTGGGCCGAGATCGGATCTTTACCGATCGCGAACACCAGTTTGTTGGCGATAGAGCGTTTGAGCGAGGCTACGTCGGTGTTCGGGGAATCATGAACGAACGTGACGGTCATTGTGGATCTCCCAGGCAGGCAGTTCAGGCCAGCAATTGTTCATAAAGCGTGAAATACGAACGGGCGGCGGCATCCCAACCAAAGTCTTGCTTCATGGCCACTTGCCGAACCGCTTTCCAGTCTTTGGGGCGCCCCCATAGCGCCAGCGCCCGGCGCAGGGCTTGTCGCATGCCTTGCGCTGAGAACTCGTCGAACACAAACCCCGTCGCATGCTCATCGGCCATGTTTTCCAGTGAGCTATCGACTACGGTATCGGCCAGCCCGCCCACGCGGCGAACCAGCGGCAATGCACCATATTTGAGCCCATATAACTGCGTGAGCCCGCAAGGCTCGAAACGGCTGGGCACCAGCACGACATCGGCGGCGGCCATTAACCGGTGCGACTGTGCTTCGTCGTAGCCAATCTGCACCGCCACCTGGCCCGGGTCCCGCAGGGCCGCAGTGGCAAATGCGTGTTCCATGCCTTGGTCGCCACTTCCCAGCAAGGCAAATTGCGCGCCGGATGCCACCAGTTCCGGAAGCAATTCCAGTACCAGGTGCAGGCCTTTTTGTTCAGTCAGACGGCTGACGACGACAAACAAGGGCGCATCGGCATCGGACTGCAGCGAGGTGTGCTCTTGCAGTGCCAGCTTGTTGCGGGTTTTGTTCTGCGGTTTGTCTGCCGTGTAGGTGGCCGGGATCAGCGCATCGCTGGCGGGATTCCAGATCGCGCCATCGACACCATTGAGAATGCCGGTCAAGGCGCCACTGCGATCCCGCAAGAGACCATCCAGTCCGCAGCCCTGTTCCGGCGTGGTGATCTCCCGCGCGTAGGTCGGGCTGACCGTGGTGATGTGATCCGCATAAAACAGCCCGGCTTTAAGGAACGACATCTGACCGTGAAATTCCAGACCATGCATCCCGAAAAAATGGCCAGGCAGGCGCAGATCGCCAAATTGCCAGGCCGGGAACAGGCCTTGATACGCCAGGTTGTGCACCGTGAAAACAGACTTGGCCGGACGCCCGCGCGCTGCCAGATAAGCCGGAACCAGCCCCGCATGCCAGTCGTGTCCATGCACGATCTGAGGCCGCCAGAAGGGGTCCAGTCCGCTCGCCAGTTCTGCGGCTACCCATGCCAGCAGGGCAAAACGCAGGTGATTGTCACCGTATGGTTCCTGATGCGGGTCCAGATAAGGGTTGCCACTGCGGTCATACAAACCGGGCGCGTCGATCACATACAGTTCAAGACCATTTTCTGGCACACGGCCAAAGATCACACGGACAGGGCCGGCAAAGGTATCCAGCGCGGCGACTTCGCCGGCTTCTTCAATCCCCGCGCGAATGGCGGGAAACCCTGGCAGCAGTACGCGCGTGTCTGCGCCCAGTTGTTTGAGCGCGGGCGGCAGCGCACCGGTGACATCGGCCAGCCCTCCCGTTTTGAGCAGCGGAAACAGTTCGGAACATACGTGCAGCACTTGCATGTCAAATCTCTCCCGGCGTTGCCTCATTGGCAAACGTATTGGGCACCGTGCAGATTGCAGGCAGATAAAAGCGGCTGACAAACTGCTGCTGGCGCTGTCGGCGCCTTTTGCCAACCGCCGCGTAACCGCGCCGGATTACAACTTGGCGAGCATTTCCCGGGTGATCAGCACCACGCCGTCCTCGCTGCGATAAAAGCGCCGGGCGTCTTCCTCGGCGTTCTCACCGACAACAAGGCCGTCCGGAATCACGCAGGCACGATCAATAACACAGCGCCGGATGCGGCTGGAGCGCCCGACGATCACGTCAGGCAGGATCACCGCCGAGTCAATGGTGCAGAACGAATGCACCCGCACGCGGGAGAACAACACCGAGTTGATCACCAGCGAGCCGGAAACAATGCACCCGCCAGAGACCAGTGAGTTCAATGTCATGCCGTGGCTGCCGTTGCGGTCCTGGACAAACTTGGCCGGTGGCAGTTGTTCCTGGTGGCTCCAGATCGGCCAGTCCCGGTCATACACATCCAGTTCCGGTGTGACGGAGGCAAGGTCCAGATTGGCTTTCCAGTAGGCATCCACGGTACCGACGTCGCGCCAGTACGGTGGGGATTCAGGATCAGTAGAAACGCAGGAAAGCTCAAAGGGGTGGGCGAAGGCTTTGCCCTGGGAGACAGCTTTGGGGATGAGGTCTTTGCCGAAATCGTGGCTGGATTTATCGTCCTGGATGTCTTCTTCCAGAATCTGGTTCAGGTAGGCCGCGTTGAAGATGTAGATCCCCATCGATGCCAGTGCGGATTCCGGTTTGCCCGGCATGGGCGGCGGGTCGGCCGGTTTCTCGACAAAGTCGATGATCCGGCGATATTCATCCATGTGGATCAC
The DNA here is from genome assembly GCF_014645555.1 of Silvimonas amylolytica. Classification (GTDB taxonomy): domain Bacteria; phylum Pseudomonadota; class Gammaproteobacteria; order Burkholderiales; family Chitinibacteraceae; genus Silvimonas; species Silvimonas amylolytica. Next base: position 374,793 of record NZ_BMLY01000004.1, read on the forward strand.
GCCAAAGGCGGTGGCCTCGGCGCGGGGAACTTCAATACACGCCACCGTGCACTCGCCACCTTGCTCGACGTGATCAAGCAACATGCGCGAGTAATCCATCTTGTAGATGTGATCGCCAGCCAGGATCACGACGTATTCGGGCCGATAACCCCGAATGATGTCCATGTTCTGGTAAACCGCGTCTGCCGTACCGCGATACCAGTGTTCTTCGTCAATGCGCTGTTGTGCGGGCAAGAGGTCGACGAACTCGTTCATCTCGTTGCGCAAAAAGGACCAGCCGCGCTGCAGGTGGCGCAACAGGCTGTGCGACTTGTACTGCGTAATCACACCAATGCGGCGGATGCCCGAATTCAGGCAGTTGGAGAGGGCAAAATCGATAATGCGGAACTTGCCACCAAAGTGGACCGCCGGTTTTGCACGGCGATCCGTCAGGGCTTTCAAACGGGAACCACGACCACCCGCCAGGACCAGGGCCACCGATTTGTTCGGTAGTTGCCGGGCCAGCGTGATCTTGTCCATGATCGGATATTGCATGGTGGTCTCCACGGTTTTCTGGTGAGCGCCCATTTTTCTGCCCCTTCTTTGGTGGTTTGTCTGTCAGGTCACGACTGTGGGTTCAGTCCGGCCGGTGAGCGGTGCAATGCGGGCCAGGTCACGTGAAGTGGTGATCAGGTCTGCCAGCGCCTCCTGGGTCGGCGTGGCGTGGCGCGCCGCATCGGCCTCGTAACTTTCAAGATAGACCCGCAATGTCGCGCCTTCCGTACCGGTGCCAGACAAGCGGTAGATGAGGCGGGCGCCATCTTCAAAAATGATGCGCACACCTTGCTTTTGCGTGGTCGAACCGTCGACCGGATCATGGTAGGCAAAGTCATCTGCCAGTTTGACCTTGCGGTGTGCCAGCTGCGTGCCCACCAGTTGCGGTAGCTTGGTGCGCAACTCGTCCATCAGCTTGTTGGCGGCATCCGTATCGACACCTTCGTAGTCATGGCGCGAGTAGAAATGACGGCCATATTTGGCCCAGTGCTCAGTCACGATCTGGTTCACGCTCTTGCCCGTGACGGCCAGAATGTTCAGCCAGTACAAAATGGCCCAGATGCCGTCTTTTTCGCGGATGTGGTTAGATCCGGTGCCATAGCTTTCTTCACCACACAGCGTGGCCTTGCCGGCGTCCAGCAAGTTGCCGAAGAATTTCCAGCCGGTCGGGGTTTCAAAGCACGGTACGCCCAGTGCCCTGGCGACAACGTCTGCAGCTTGCGAAGTCGGCATGGATCGCGCAATGCCGCTGATACCCTGCTTGTAACCGGGGGCGAGCGTCGCGTGCGCGGCAATGATGGCCAGGCTGTCTGATGGGGTGACGACCAGCTTGTGGCCGACAATCATGTTGCGGTCGGCGTCACCATCCGATGCCGCACCCAGATCCGGCGCATTGGCGGCATCCAGATGTGCGATCAGGTCGGTGGCGTAGACCGGGTTCGGGTCCGGGTGGTGGCCGCCGAAGTCTTCCAGCGGTTCGCCATTGACGACCGAGCCTTCAGGCGTGCCCAGCAAGTCTTCAAAAATATGTTTGCCGTACGGACCACCCACGGCAGAGAGCGCGTCGTAACGGATGCGGTGGCCAGATGCCAGCCATTGCTTGATGGCGGCAAAGTCGAACAGTTGCTGCATCAGTTCGCTGTAGTCGGCGACGGGATCAATGACCTCAACCGTCATGCCATCCAGCGTGCCAGTGCCGATGGTATCAATGTCGTAGTCGGCTGCATCCGAAATCAGATACTGCGTGATGGTGCCGGATCTGGCGTAGATGGCATCGGTGACTTTCTCGGGGGCCGGTCCACCGTTATCAATGTTGTACTTGATGCCGAAATCGCCATCCGGGCCACCCGGGTTATGCGAGGCCGACAGGATGATGCCGCCAGAGAGCTTGTGCTTGCGGATCACGCAACTGGTGCCCGGCGTCGACAAAATGCCGCCCTGGCCGACCATGACTTTGCCTACGCCGTTGGCTGCGGCCATCTTCAGAATGACCTGCACCGCGGCGCGGTTGTGGTAGCGGCCGTCACCACCCAATGCCAGGGTTTTGCCTTTGACATCGCCCAGTGCATCGAAAATCGATTGCACAAAATTTTCCAGATAATGCGGCTCTTGAAACACGCCGACTTTCTTGCGCAGCCCGGAGGTGCCTGGCTTCTGGCCGGCGATGGGCTGGGTGGAGATGGTTTGCGTACTCATGTTGATAACCCGTTCTTAAGGAGCTGTGATCTTTTGCGGCCGGCCCGTCGGGCCAGATGCCACAGGGGTGCAGTCGCGCTCATTGTGTTGTGTTGTCGGCAGGTTTTGCCGGGCCGGTGTCTGCCATCATGACGGTGACGCTACGCGGTGAGGCGCGGTATTCGCCTTGATGCAAACCCGATTCTTTTGCCTCGGCACTGGCCAGTTCAACGCGCCAGCAGCCAAGCGGTAAACGGAACTCCAGTTGGTGCGCGGAGCCGTTGATCAAAATCAGAATGCCGTCTCTTAATGCCAGCATCATTGCCCGCGCCGCACTGTCATCCCAATCGTGCGATTTCAGCGCCGCACCGGACGGGTTCAACCATTGCACGTCGTACTGGCCATCCGGTGAGGGCGTATCTTGCCACCACTGGCCGTTAATCAGAACGGGGCAAGCCTTGCGCAAGGCGATCAGATTGGCGACGAAGGTGATCATGTCCTCGTCCGCGTGAGCCCAGTCGAGCCAGCTGGTGGCGTTGTTCTGGCAATACGCATTGTTATTGCCGCCTTGCGTGTGCGCCAGTTCGTCTCCTGCCAGCAGCATCGGCGTGCCTTGCGCCAGCATCAGCGTGGCCAGTAGCGCGCGGCGTGAGCGCGTGCGCAACAAAATGACATCTTCGTCCTCACTGGGGCCTTCTTCGCCGCAGTTCCAGGCGTAGTTCTCGTTGTGGCCGTCACGGTTGTTTTCACCGTTGGCTTTGTTGTGCTTCTGGTTGTAACTGGTCAGGTCGGCCAGCGTGAAACCATCATGCGCGGTGATGAGATTGACGGATGCCCAAGGCCTGCGGCCCGGCACACTAAACAGATCACTGGATGCAGCCAGTCGCTGTGCCAGTTGTCCGCGGTTGATCCCGTCATGCAACCAGAAGCGGCGCAAGGTATCCCGATACTGGTCATTCCACTCTGCCCAGCCAGGGGGGAAGTGGCCCAGTTGATAGCCCCCGCCACCGACGTCCCACGGTTCTGCAATCAGTTTGACGTGGGCCAGCACCGGGTCTTGCGCGAGCGCTGCGAATGGGCCGGCAGACGTCGTATAAGCGCCGCCCGGGCCACGCCCCAGCACGGGCGCCAGATCAAAGCGAAAGCCATCAACATGGCACGTACTGACCCAGTAGCGCAGGCTGTCCATCATCAGTTGCAACATGCGTGGGTGGCTGAGCTTGAGCGTGTTGCCGCAACCGGTCCAGTTCTCATAGCTGCCATCGCTGGCCAGATGGTAGTAGCTGGCGTTATCAATGCCCCGCAGAGACAGTGTCGGGCCTTTGTCATCCAGTTCGGCCGTGTGGTTGAACACCACATCCATGATCACTTCCAGGCCGGCTTTGTGCAGGGCTTTGACCAGATCCTGAAATTCCGAGAGCGGCGTCGTACCTTCGCGACCAGACCAGTAGGCTGACTCGACCGCCATCAAGGCCAATGGGTTATAGCCCCAGTAATTGGAAAGATTCATCCGCTGCAGACGGGGTTCATCGGCGTGCAACGTGACCGGCAGCAACTCGATGGTCGTTACACCAAGACGTTTGAGGTGCGCGATCACGGATGGATGCGCAAACCCGGCGTAGGTACCGCGCAGGTTTTCCGGGACATCCGGGTGCTGCATGGTCATGCCGCGTACATGTGCTTCGTAAATCACGGTTTGCGCCCAGGGTACGCGGGGTGCTTTGTCACCTTCCCAGTCGTAATGATCCGGGCCCGGCACGCGTGCTTTGGGGGCAAGTTCCTGGCTGTCGGTAGGATCGGGCTGGCCTGGGTTCTCCAGATCGTCGCCCAGAAAGTTGGAGTGATCATGCGCATGGCCAATCACGTCTTTGGCGTACGGGTCCAGCAACAGCTTGTTCGGGTTGAAACGATGACCTTCCCGTGGCGCATAACGGCCGCTGACGCGGTAACCGTAAACCTGACCGGCGTGACCACCCGCCAGGAAACCGTGCCAGATGTTGTTCTCGCACACCGGGAGAGGCGTGCGGGTTTCTACACCGTTTGCATCAAACAAACAGAGTTCTACGCCGGTTGCGTTTTCTGAAAACAACGCGAAGTTGATGCCGTCGTCACCCAGTGTGGCACCCAGGGGGAACGGTCGCCCGTCCTGCAGGGTCATGGTGCCACCCGTTTCAGGTAAATGGTCGCCAGTGGCGGCAGCGTGAGCACCAGTGAATGCGGCTGGCCATTACAGCCTTCTTCTGTGGTGTATTGCGGCGGATTCCCGATATCGCTGCCGCAGTAATAACGCGAGTCCGTATTAAGGATTTCTGCATACTGGCCGGCTTCTGGCACGCCAATGCGATACCCCTCGCGCGGGACCGGCGTGAAATTGCAGATCACCACAATGCCATCGCCCGGTGTATTGCCGTAACGAATGAACGGGTAGACCGAATTGACGTTGTCGTCTGGGTTGATCCAGCGAAAGCCATCCTCGCTGAAGTCTTTTTCATGCAGCGCGCCTTCGCGTTTGTACGCCTGGTTCAGATCACGTATCAGTGCTTGTACGCCACGATGCCAGTCGACATCCAGCAAGTGCCAGTCAAGGCTGGCCTCATGATTCCACTCCCGGCCCTGGCCAAATTCACAGCCCATGAACAAGAGCTTCTTGCCCGGATGCGCCCACATAAAGGCGTAATACGCGCGCAGGTTGGCAAACTGCTGCCACGCATCACCTGGCATACGCGACAACAACGAGCCCTTGCCGTGAACCACTTCATCATGCGAGAGCGGCAGCACAAAGTTCTCATGCCAGGCGTACATCAGCCCGAAGGTCATCTTGTTGTGGTGATACTGGCGATGCACCGGGTCCAGCTTCATGTATGACAGCGTGTCGTTCATCCAGCCCATGTTCCACTTGTAGTGAAACCCCAGACCGCCATCGGAGGGCGGACGGGTAACGGCCGGGAAGGCGGTGGATTCTTCCGCAATGGTGATGGCTTCCTGGCGTACGCTGCCCACGGTTTCGTTCATGCGCTTCAGAAACTCAATGGCTTCAAGGTTCTCACGGCCGCCAAAGCGGTTCGGCACCCATTCGCCTTCCTTGCGGCTGTAATCGCGGTACAACATGGAGGCCACGGCATCTACACGCAGGCCATCAATGCCATAACGCTCCACCCAGTAGAGCGCGTTGCCGATCAGGTAATTGCGGACCTCATTGCGACCATAGTTGAAGATCAGCGTATTCCAGTCTTGATGAAAGCCCTCGCGCGGGTCGGCGTGTTCGTACAGATGGGTGCCGTCAAATCGGGCCAGACCGTGCGCATCGGACGGAAAATGCCCTGGTACCCAATCAAGGATGATCCCGATGCCGGCTTTGTGTGCGGTATCGACAAAGTGCCGGAAGTCATCGGGCGTGCCAAAGCGTGAAGTCGGCGCATACATGCCCAGCGGCTGATACCCCCAGGATGCGTCAAACGGGTGCTCGTTCACCGGCATCAGTTCAATGTGGGTGAAGCCAAGGTCTTCCACATATGGAATCAGCTGGTCGGCCAGTTCCCGGTAGGTTAACCAGCGCTGACCCTCTTCAGGGACGCGCTTCCAGGAGCCCAGATGCACTTCATAAACAGAAACAGGTGCGCCCAGCGCATTTGCTTTGCGGCGCTCGTCGCTGGGTTCTACCCAGGCGGGCAAACGCGCCACTTTGCTGGCCGTGCCTGGGCGCAACTCCATGGTCAGACCGTAGGGGTCTGACTTGAGAAAGATCTCGCCGTTCTGGTCGCGAATTTCGTATTTATACATCTGACCAATTTGCGCGTTGGGCATGAATAACTCCCACACGCCGCACTCAGGCCGGAACCGCATTGGGTGACGACGACCATCCCAGTAGTTGAAATCGCCGACCAGTGCGACACGCTGCGCATTGGGCGCCCATACCGCAAACGCCACGCCGCCGACGCCATCCAGGGTTGTCGGGTGCGTGCCCAGCTTTTCATACGGCCGCGTATGGGTTCCTTCGGCCAGTAACCAGACATCCATATCCCCAAGGCTGGGGCCAAAGCGATAGGCGTCTTCCAGATCAAACTGACCGTGCGCCCAGGTGACCAGCAGTCGGTAGGCAAAGCGATTCTTGCGGCGCGGAACCAGCGCTTCAAAGAAGCCGCGTTCGTCCGTGCAGGGCAGGGAAAGGATCTTGCGCCCATTGGCATCAATGACCGTGACTGCTGACGCCTGAGGCTGGAAGGTGCGGATCACCAACCCCTCTTCGCTGTCATGCAGACCCAGTACGGCAAAGGGGTCGGTGTGATCACCGTCAAACAGGGCGTCGCGGGCTGCAGCGTCAAGCAGGTAGGACATGGGCACGATCTCTTGGTGGATTTTGTCGGGAAATCTGTCTGATTCACGTGCTATATAAGCAGCGGTGCACGTGCAGCAAACGGCCTGCACAACGAAGCTGCCGTTAATTTATAGTCCAACGGTTACGTGCATGCTGTATTGCAAGATGAGTTTGTATATTCGTTTTCAGACATATCCCAGACATATCTCACAAAAACCGGTGTGCTGATTCAAAAGGGGGGGCAATACATGTCCAGGTCAGCCAAGGCATGGTGGCGCGGTGCAGTGATCTATCAGATCTACCCGCGCAGCTTCATGGATAGCAACGGCGACGGCGTGGGTGATCTGCCCGGCATTCGTCAGCATGTGCCGTATCTCAAACGACTGAATATTGACGCAGTCTGGATCTCTCCGTTCTTCACGTCTCCGATGAAAGACTTTGGTTATGACGTATCGGACTACCGGGATGTTGATCCGCTGTTTGGCACACTGGCAGACTTTGATGCGCTGGTCACTGACCTGCACAAGGCAGGTTTGAAGGTCATTATTGACCAGGTGTTGTCGCATACCGCTGATGCACACCCATGGTTTACCGAAAGCCGCAAAAGTCGTGATAACCCCAAAGCGGACTGGTATGTCTGGGCCGATGCGCACGCAGATGGGACGCCGCCATCTAACTGGTTGTCGGTGTTCGGTGGCTCTGCCTGGCAGTGGGATACCCAGCGCCGTCAGTATTACTTGCATAACTTTCTGACCAGCCAGCCAGACCTCAACTTTCATAATGAGGAAGTCCAGCAAGCGACGCTGGATAACATCGAATTCTGGCTCAAGCGTGGTGTCGATGGATTCCGCTTTGATGCCTGCAACTACCACTTTCATGATCGCAAACTGCGCAGTAATCCCCCTGCGGAGCTGGTGGATGAAATGACTGTGACGCAATCCAATCCGTACGGTATGCAGCAGCATCGCTACGACAAAAGCCGTCCGCAGAACCTCAAGTTTCTCAAGCGTATTCGCAAACTGCTGGATCAATACAGCGCGGCCAGCGTGGGCGAAGTCGGGGATGATGATTCGCTGGTACGCATGGCGGAATACACATCGGGCGGAGATAAACTCAACCAGGCCTACAGTTTCAACCTCCTGACCGAAACGCACTCCGCTGAGTTTATCCGCACTCAGGTCGAAGATCTGGAAGCGCAATTGGCCATGCACGACAAACCCGGTTGGGCGTGTTGGTCGGTGGGCAATCATGATGTGCCACGCGTGCTGACGCGCTGGGGTCACAACACCGACGACCCGCAGTTTTCCAAAATGGTGCTGGCGCTGGTCACGACGCTGCGTGGCAGTAGTTGTCTGTATCAGGGTGATGAGCTGGGGTTGCCTGAGGCCGATATTCCATTTGCATTGCTGCAAGACCCGTACGGCAAGGCATTCTGGCCGGAATTCAAAGGCCGGGATGGTTGCCGCACACCCATGCCCTGGAAAAAGAACGCAGCGTTCGGCGGTTTTTCGGCGATCACACCCTGGCTGCCTGTACCCGTTGAACACTTGGCGCGGGCAGTGGGCGTGCAAGAGCGTCCGGCCGATTCAGTGCTCAATTTCACCCGGCAGTTTCTGGACTGGCGGCGCGGTTTTGCGCCGTTGATTCGCGGTGATATCCATTTTCATAAAGTGCCGGAGCCCGCGCTGCTGTACACGCGCAAGTACGAAGGTAAAACCGTGCTGGTGGCCTTTAACCTGAGTAGTGCCAAAGTGCGCATCAAACTACCCACGGGGGTGCGTGATGTGATCCCGTTGTCGGGTCATGGCCTCGGGCGTGGACTGATTGAAAACGGCATGCTGGAACTTGGCGCCTGGGGCGGGGTTTTTGGTACTGTGCGCTGATTGATCAGTTCAACCGGTCTTCATCCATGCACATCGTTATCGCACCAGACTCTTTCAAGGAAAGCCTCACTGCGTGGCAAGTGGCGCAGGAAATAGCTGCGGGCTTTGCGGCCGTTTTCCCGGATGCGCACTATCACTTGTCGCCGATGGCGGACGGTGGCGAGGGCACGGTCGATGCGTTTGTGGCTGCCACGCGGGGCCGGCGGATTGAGTTATCCGTAACCGGGCCACTTGGTACGCCGGTCGAGGCCTTTTATGGCCTGACAGGCGATGGCCGCACAGCCGTGATTGAAATGGCCGCTGCCAGTGGGTTGGCGCTCGTCCCTGCCGCACAACGCAACCCGTTACTGACGACAACGCGCGGAACCGGTGAGTTGATCATTGCGGCGCTCGATGCCGGTGCGCGGCACCTTGTGATTGGCTTGGGCGGCAGCGCCACCAACGACGGGGGCGTGGGCATGGCGCAGGCCCTGGGAATGCGGTTTATGGATACGACCGGCGCTGACATCGGCCCCGGTGGTGGCGCGTTGGCTGAACTGGCTCGCATTGATGCATCAGCGCTGGATGCGCGATTGGCGCAATGCCGGATCGAAGTGGCTTGCGATGTCGACAACCCGCTGACCGGCCCACACGGCGCATCGGCGATCTTCGGCCCGCAAAAGGGCGCGACACAGCAGATGGTGACCCTGCTGGACCAACATCTGATGCGTCTGGCTGATCGGCTCAAGGATGACTTGGGCAAAGACGTGGCCAGAACGCCGGGGGCAGGTGCAGCCGGGGGGATGGGAGCCATGTTGCTGACGCTGGGCGGGCAGTTGCGGCCAGGCGTGCAGATTGTGGCGCAGGCTTTGCTGCTGGATGAAGCCATCCGCAAAGCCGATCTGGTGATCACCGGGGAAGGACGGATGGATAGCCAGAGTTTGCGGGGCAAGACCCCGGTCGGAGTGGCCCAAGTGGCCAGACGGTACGGCAAGCCGGTGATCGCGCTCAATGGTTCACTCACCGCCAGTGCAGATGAGCTGCAACGCGCCGGTATTGATGCCGCGTTCAGTGTGCTGCACGAACCGGGCGATCTGACTTACGCACTAACGCATGCAGGGCCGAATGTCCGGCTGGCCGCACGCAATGTGGCGGCGGCCATCCGTGTGTCCCAACTGCTCAAACCTTAACGGCCAAACGTTGCCAGAACTTCGGCACTTCCCAGTGATTGCGCCTTGATCTTGTCGACCAGGTTTTCCGGACTGCTGTGATTGGCATCCACGCCCAGCCTGGCGGTTTTCAGCGCGTAAACCGTGAAATGATAATGGTGCGGTTTGTCGCCAGCGGGCGGGCATGCCCCGGTATAAGAGAAGCTGTAATCACTGTTGCGGCCTTGAACGGCACCTGCGGGGAGGATCTTGCTGTTGTACTCGCCCGCATTGGCAGCCACATTTTTGACGCTGGCCGGAATATCGAACAACACCCAGTGGAACCATGTGCGTGAACCCGGTGCATCCGGGTCAGACACCACAATGGCAAAGCTTTGGGTTTCCGCGGGTGGGTTGTTCCAGGCCAGGTCGGGCGAGATATTCTGGCCTTTGCAGCCTTCACCGTAGGCCACGTGTTTCTGACTTAACGTGGCGCCTGAGACCACGTCGTGGCTGGTGACGGTAAAACTGGCGGCCTGGCTGGCAGTTGCAGCCAGTAACAGGGTGCTGCAGGCCCATGTCAGAGGGTGACTCATGGTGGCGTTCCTTCTCTCTATGAAAAGGCAGTGCTGATCAAGTGCGGTCGTGTGCCGCAGTGCACTGCGCGAACTCATCATAGGAAGGCAGAAGCCGCGTGTGTCGCCTTATCCGGTCAGATTCTGGCCTGAAGCGGTCAAACCAGTGCGTCAGCAATGGGTTGGGCCGCGATCTCGTCTGGCACCTGAAATGACGCCCGCAATGCCAGTGGCGATAATCCGAAGCGCTGCCGGAACGCCGCCGCAAAGCGTGATGGTGAGGTATACCCGCAGGCTTCTGCGATACGCTGGATGGCCGTTGTGCCATCCATCACCATGGCCAGTGCACGCTCCATGCGCACGTCCAGCAAGAGTTCGCTGAATGAGGTGCCTTCATCCCGCAAACGGCGGCGCAGCGATGATTCACTCAACGCCAGTTTGCGCGCGACGTCGTCGGCGTGCCAATCCGCCGCGACATTGCCGTAGAGCGTCCATACCACGCGCTCGCGCCAGCGGCCTGGCTGCGCCATGACCAGATCACGCGCGACGCCTTGTCGAGCCAGCGCCAGCCACAAGGCTTCCCAGCGTAATTCAACCAGGGCATCAGAGAGTTTGTCGTGCCGGGTGATGAGGATTTCGCTGATGTAATCGTGCAGCGCCTGACGGCAGGCGGTGTCCGGAGTGATCAGCGGGTGGTCACCCAGTTGCGCTGGTAGCACACTGGCATAGCGCTGGCGAAACCGCTGCAGCATGCTGGCATCGGCGGCGATCACCACGGCCGCAAAAAAACCTTGTGCAGGATCGGGCACATTGGTGAAGGTGATACTGGTGCCCGCGCTGACCGTGAACCAGTCACCCGCCTTGCAGACGAACTCACCGTGCGCAGTCTTGATCTGTTTTTCACCGGCCAGCACCGCGATCAGGCACGGCACAAAATAGGGCGTGCGTTGCACTTGTACGCGGTGATGAAAGCGGAACAAGGCTGCGCCGCCAACAAAGGTACGTTCGGCCAGGTGAGGCAAGGCCATCAGTTGTGACAACAGGCTTTGGTGCATGCGGATCACCCCGACCGGTTTAATGGGCGCATAGCCTACCGCCAGTTCATGACATTGGGTTGGTTTTATGGGTTAGCGGCGGCCCGGTTGTCGCATCCATGCGCCAGGTGTGCCACATCGCCGATATAGCGATGCCGGGGTTTTCTGACAGATCAAGACTCAAAGGCTTATCTGTTTTAAAAATATCAATAAATATCAATCACTTGCGTTTTGTGTTCTGGCTGGTTTTGTTGATAAAAGTCGAGTAAAATAGTCGGCTTTCCAATCTCCCCGTAACAGCCAGCCTATGCTTGATCGCTTGCGTGAAGACATCCGGGCCATTTTTGAGCGCGATCCCGCCGCACGTTCCATGTGGGAAGTGGTCATCTGTTATCCGGGTTTTCAGGCGCAAACGTTGCATCGTATGGCGCACGCCCTCTGGCTGCGCGACTGCAAGCTACTGGCCCGCACTGTCTCGCACTTTGGCCGCTGGCTGACCGGTATCGAGATCCACCCCGGCGCAAAGATTGGCCGTCGCGTGTTCATCGACCATGGCATGGGGGTGGTGATTGGCGAGACAGCCGAGATTGGCGATGACTGCACCTTGTACCAGGGCGTGACCCTGGGCGGGACGTCATTGCATGAAGGCAAGCGCCACCCGACGCTGGAAGAAGGCGTTGTTGTGGGGGCGGGCGCCAAGGTGCTGGGCGGGTTCACGGTAGGGCGCGGGGCCAAGATCGGCCCGAATGCCGTGGTGATCAAACCGGTACCTGCGGGCGCCACCATGGTCGCCAACCTGGCGCGCATGGTCGATAAAGAGCGCGACAAGGCCCGGGCCGAGCAGGCCGAAAAAATGGGCTTCACCGCATACGGTTTGTCTGACGACATGAATGATCCGACCGTGAAGGCGATTCATGGTCTGCTGGATCACTCTGTCACCACAGACAAGCGCCTGGAGATGATCCTGGCCCGGCTGGAACAACTGGGTGTGGATTGCACTGAAGAACGCGCCGAACAAGACGCATTCGACCCGAATTACCTCAACCGGATTGTCGAGGAATAAGGCCTTGGCAGGCGGTATTTTGACGGTAAAAACCCACTGAACTACCAGGGTTTTTAGTTGACTAAATTTGTAGGGTATTTTACGATGCGCCCTATACGATCAACCAGGACAAAGCGATGCGACTGACGACCAAAGGCCGGTTTGCCGTAACGGCAATGCTCGACCTGTCCCTGCGCCAGGCCAAAGGCCCGGTGACATTGGCGGGGATCAGCGAACGCCAGCAGATTTCGCTTTCTTACCTGGAACAACTGTTTGGCAAACTGCGCCGCCGTGAACTGGTTGAAAGCGTGCGCGGTCCTGGCGGTGGTTACTGTCTGGCGCGTGGCGCCGAGCTGATTACCGTGGCCGAGATTATCAAGGCTGTCGATGAACCCATCGACGCGACGCAATGTGGTGGCAAGGAAAACTGCCTGGAAGACCACCGCTGCATGACTCACGATTTGTGGGCCAGCCTGAACAAAACCATTTACGACTATCTGTCTTCCGTCACTCTGGCGCAGCTGGTTGAACAGCAGCATGAAAAGCAGCGTCGCCGTGAGCAATGCCAGCAAACAGTCCTGATGGACCAGCGCCCAGGCAGAACGGCAGAAGCCGCAGGTGTGTTGCCTGGTCTGTAAGTACCAGGCTGGCACCTTCGACACAGAAGTACGGAAGTACAGAAGTAAAACTGTAAAACCCATACGCACAGATTGAGCACGGAGTACCTGTAATGGACCGCAAGTTGCCGATTTACCTTGATTACTCTGCCACCACCCCGGTTGACCCGCGCGTGGCGCAGAAGATGATTCCGTACCTGACCGAACACTTCGGTAACCCGGCGTCGCGTTCGCACGCCTACGGCTGGGAAACGGAATCGGCCGTGGAAGAAGCGCGTGAGCAAGTCGCCGCGTTGCTGAACTGCGATGCCAAGGAAATCGTGTGGACCTCCGGCGCCACTGAATCTGACAACCTGGCCATCAAGGGTGCCGCGCACTTCTATCAAAGCAAGGGCAAGCACCTGATCACCGTGAAGACCGAACACAAGGCTGTGCTCGATACCACGCGTGAACTGGAACGCGAGGGTTTTGAAGTCACTTACCTGGATGTCAAAGAAGACGGCCTGATTGATCTGGACGTGCTCAAGGCGGCCATTCGTCCGGACACCATCCTGATCTCGGTCATGCTGGTGAACAACGAAATCGGCGTGATCCAGGATGTCGACGCGATCGGTGAACTGTGCCGCGAGAAAGGCATTGTGTTCCATGTCGATGCCGCCCAGGCCACCGGCAAGGTGGTGATCGACCTGCAAAAGTCCAAGATTGACCTGCTGGCCCTGTCGGCACACAAGACCTATGGCCCGAAGGGTATTGGCGCGCTGTACATCCGCCGCAAGCCGCGTATCCGTCTGGAAGCACAAATGCACGGTGGCGGCCACGAGCGCGGTTTCCGCTCTGGCACGCTGGCGACGCACCAGATCGTAGGCATGGGCGAAGCTTTCCGCATTGCCCGTGAAGAAATGGGTACGGAACTGGAACGCATCCGTATGCTGCGTGACCGTCTGTGGGCCGGGATCTCTGATATTGAAGAAACCCACCTGAACGGTGACATGGACAAGCGCGTTCCGCACAACCTGAACGTGAGCTTCAACTTTGTTGAAGGCGAGTCGCTGATCATGGCGCTGAAAGAACTGGCGGTGTCGTCTGGTTCTGCCTGTACCTCTGCCAGCCTGGAGCCGTCTTATGTGCTGCGTGCGCTGGGCCGTTCTGATGAACTGGCGCATTCGTCGATCCGCTTTACGATTGGCCGCTTCACCACGGTTGAAGATATCGATTTCGCCGTCAAATTGATCCATGAAAAGATCGGCAAGCTGCGTGAACTGTCCCCACTGTGGGAAATGTTCAAAGACGGCGTGGACATCAGCCAGGTGCAGTGGGCCGCCCACTGACCAGGTGGGTGACGGGGCAGGGCGTGAGGTGTAACCCGCCTTCTCCCGACAAGAACAGATTGATTGAAAGATTGAAATTCAGGTGGTGAGCCAGGCGATGCCGGCGCACCCCGCACAGGAGACATCCAGATGGCTTATAGCGAAAAAGTAATCGACCATTACGAAAACCCGCGCAACGTGGGCTCCTTTGAAAAGGGCGACGACAGCATCGGTACCGGCATGGTCGGCGCACCGGCCTGTGGCGACGTGATGAAGCTGCAGATCAAGGTTGGCGCGGATGGCGTGATCGAAGATGCCAAGTTCAAGACTTACGGCTGTGGTTCGGCCATTGCTTCTTCGTCGCTGGTGACCGAATGGGTCAAGGGCAAGACACTGGACGAAGCACTGGCCATCAAGAACACACATATCGCTGAAGAACTGGCGCTGCCGCCGGTGAAAATCCACTGCTCCATCCTGGCTGAAGACGCCATCAAGGCAGCGGTTGAAGATTACAAGCAAAAGCACACTGCCTGAGCACGGCTGGACTGGATGCCTGCATGTGAGGCATCCGCAACGAGACAGGACTGGAGTTTTTGAATGGCTTTGACTTTGAGTGAACGCGCTGCGAACCATATCTCTGGCTATCTTGCCCGTCGCGGCAAGGGGCTGGGTGTGCGTCTGGCAGTGAAGACATCGGGCTGTTCCGGCATGGCCTACAAGCTGGAATTCGTTGACGTGCAAGCGGATACCGATCTGGTGTTCGAAAGCTTCGGCGTGCAGATTTTCACTGACGCCAAGAGCCTGCCGTACCTCGATGGGACCGAACTGGATTACGCCAAAGAAGGGCTGAACGAAGGCTTCAAGTTCAATAACCCCAACGTGAAAAACGAGTGCGGCTGCGGCGAGAGTTTCCACGTCTGAAGCGCATGACTGAATCACCCTGCCTTGCGATCACGCGGGCAGGGCGGCGTTAAAAAGAACGGGTTATGCCCGTTTTCTTGTTAATCTGCAGGTTCACGCGACCCAGGCCAGCTCCGCCCGATGAATTTCGACTTCAACCAGAATCATTTCGAGGTTTTCCAGCTTCCGGCCACTTTTGCGCTTGATACAAAAGCGCTGGAGGCCCGGTACCGCGCGCTCCAGGCCACGTGGCACCCAGATCGCTTTGCTGGCAGTGATGACACTGAAAAACGGCTCTCGTTGCAGATCGCCACGCGGCTGAACGAAGGCTATCAAACGCTCAAGTCCCCGGTTTCACGGGCACGCTATCTGCTCAAGCTCAACGGTGTGGACACGCAAGAAGAAACCAATACCGCCATGCCGATGGATTTTCTGATGAACCAGATGATCTGGCGTGAGCATATTGCCGAAGGGAAAGCGTCGCAAAACGTAGAGCGGCTGGAAGAACTTAACCACGAGTTGCGGCAAGAAATTGGTGCGATGGAAGATGAAATCTCCCGCCTGATTGATCGTGAAGCACGCTACGACGATGCCGCCATGATCGTACGCAAGATGCGTTTCATGGAACGCCTTGATCAGGAAATCGGCAACGCCATCGAGTCAGTACTGTACTGATCCTGCCATGAACGCCAGAGCCAGCTGGGTGCCCGCATTTTTTGAAGCGTGGGGCATCGCACTGCTCTCTTATCTGGCTGTAGTACTGGTGACGCTGCTGGCACCGGATCGGCAGGACTACCCGGTAATCGGTGTGGTGGTCATGCTGGCTGCATTGTTTGCCACGGGCTTCTCCTACTTCCTGGTGTTGCGCGGGGCCAGGCGGTTTTTGCACCGGTTGAATGCGCATCTGAGTTATACCAGTGTGTGGTTGTCCTGGATCATCACCACGCTGCTGGTCCAGCAGCCGTTATGGCTGATCTGCCGGCGGTTTCATGTGATCAAAAGCCATGACGCACTCGATAATGCGTACTTCACCATGGTTACATTTCTGACCATCGGTTACGGCGACTTTGTGCCTGTGGATGCTGCCGGGCGCATGTTTGCCATGGTGGTCGGTTTACTGGGCTCTGCCCACAATGTTTGTTTTGTTGCCTACCTGCTGCTGCTGGTGCAGCCGGGTATCAGGAAAGATTGATTCATGGCCTTACTGCAAATTGCCGAACCCGGCATGTCCACCGCCCCACATCAGCACCGTCTTGCGGTGGGGATCGACCTTGGTACCACCAATTCGCTGGTCGCCACCGTGCGCAGCGGCAGTGCCGTGTGCCTGCCCGATCACGATGGCCGCGCGCTGTTGCCATCGGTCGTCAATTACGCCGCTGACGGCAGTATGACCGTGGGCCGCGCCGCACAGGCAAAGCAAAACAAGGACCCCTCCAACACGGTCGTGTCGGTCAAGCGCTTCATGGGTCGTGGCCTGAAAGACATTGCTGAACTGGCCACGCCGTACCGCTTTGTTGACGAGCCTGGCATGCTCAAGCTGCAAACCGCCGCTGGCATCAAGAGCCCGGTGGAAGTCTCTGCCGACATCCTGCGTACGCTCAAAGAGCGCGCAGAGGAGAGCATGGGTGGAGAACTCGTTGGTGCCGTGATTACGGTCCCGGCGTATTTTGATGATGCCCAGCGCCAGGCCACCAAAGACGCCGCACGCCTGGCCGGTCTGAATGTTTTGCGCTTGTTGAATGAGCCCACCGCCGCAGCCATCGCTTACGGTCTTGATAACGGCGCGGAAGGCACCTTCGTGGTGTATGACCTGGGCGGCGGCACGTTTGATGTGTCGGTACTGGAACTCACGCGTGGCGTGTTTGAAGTACGCGCTACATCAGGTGATTCGCAGCTGGGTGGCGATGATTTTGATCACCGCATTCACTGTTGGGCCATGGAGCAAACCGGTCTGTCGCGCCTGAACGTGCAAGACTCACGCCTTTTGCTGACGCGCGCGCGGGAGGCCAAAGAAGCGCTCACCGATCATGACAGCACCCACCTGACCGCCATGCTCTCTGATGGCCAGATGGTCGATCAGGAACTGACCGCAGACAAGCTGCATGAACTGACCGCGCATCTCGTGCAAAAAACGCTGATGCCGGTGCGCAAGGCACTGCGTGACGCCAAACTCACGGTGGATGACATCAAGGGCGTCGTGCTGGTTGGTGGTGCCACGCGCATGCCGCAAGTACGCCGCGCCGTGGCCGAATTCTTCGGCAAGACACCCCTGACTAATCTGGACCCGGACAAAGTGGTAGCCCTGGGGGCCGCCATGCAGGCTGATGTACTGGCTGGCAACAAGGGTGATGACGAATGGCTGCTGCTGGATGTGATCCCGCTGTCGCTGGGTCTGGAAACCATGGGCGGCCTGACTGAAAAGGTCATCCCGCGTAATTCCACCATCCCGACTGCACGCGCCCAGGAATTTACCACCTACAAAGACGGCCAGACCGCCATGGCCATTCACGTGCTGCAAGGCGAGCGTGAAATGGTCAGCGACTGTCGCTCGCTCGCGCGTTTTGAATTGCGCGGCATTCCGCCCATGGTGGCAGGCGCTGCACGCATTCGTGTCACCTTCCAGGTGGATGCGGATGGTTTGCTGTCGGTTTCGGCGCGTGAGCAATCCACCGGTGTGGAAGCGAGCATCGCGGTCAAGCCCTCGTACGGTTTGTCTGATGAAGAAATCGGCCGCATGTTGAGCGAATCAATGACGCATGCCACAGATGACATGACCGCACGCAAACTGGCCGAAGCCAAAGTGGAAGCCACCAGTCTGCTGCAAGCGACCGAAGCTGCGCTGGCGGTCGACGGTCATTTGCTCGATGACGCTGAGCGCGTGGCGATTCACAGTGTGCTTGATGACTTGCGTCAGCACCTGGCAGGTAGCGATGCTGACCGCATCCGCAGCACTGCCGAAGCACTGAATCAGGCGACCGTCGAATTCGCTGGCCGCCGCATGGATGCCGCCGTCAAGCGCGGCCTTGCCGGGCAGAAGATCGGCGAACTCTAAGCGCCAACTGAATACCCGTAACCCAAAGGGACTGTAACGTGACTCAAATCGTCGTACTGCCTCATCCCGTGTTGTGCCCGGATGGCGCAGTCATTGAAGCCGAGCCGGGTACTTCGATCTGCGATGCGCTGCTCGACAATGACATCGAGATCGAACACGCTTGCGAAAAATCGTGTGCCTGCACGACCTGCCACGTCATCGTGCGTGAGGGGTTCAATAGCCTGGAAGCCAGTGATGAACTGGAAGACGACTTGCTGGACAAGGCCTGGGGCCTGACAGCGCAGTCGCGTCTGTCTTGTCAGGCTTTGGTTGAGCAGACCGATCTTGTGGTCGAAATCCCCAAATACACCATCAATCACGCGCGGGAAAACCACTGATGACGGACATCTCCGCAAGTCAGCAACGCGTAGCCGATGTGCTCACGCGCCATGGCATTGCGGCGCGGATCGTCACCTTTGATGCATCAACCCGAACGGCCTCAGACGCTGCAGCGGCCATCGGTTGCGATGTGGCGCAAATCGCCAAATCCATTATTCTGAAAACGCGTCAAACCAGCCAGCTGGTACTGGTGGTCACCAGTGGTCGTAACCGTGTGTGCGAAAAAAGCGTGACGGACCTGGTGGGCGAGAAAGTCGGCCGTGCTGATGCGGATTTTGTGCGTGAGAAAACCGGCTTTGCCATTGGCGGCGTCGCGCCAGTCGCGCACCTTGAAGCACCTGTCGTATTGATTGATGAAGACCTGCTGACTTATCCAGAGTTATGGGCGGCAGCAGGAACCCCGAACAGCGTATTCCGGCTGACCCCTGAAGAGCTGGTGGCGTTGACCGCTGGCCGCGTTGCCCGGATCAAAGAGGAGAGTGCAGCATGAAGTGGACAGATACCCATGATATTGCCATCGAACTGGCGGATCGCTTTCCGGAAATCGACCCGCGAACCATCCGTTTTACCGACCTGATGGAGTGGGTCATGGCACTGGACGATTTTGATGACGAACCGTCCCGCTGCGGTGAGCGCATTCTGGAAGCCATTCAGGCCGCCTGGATCGAAGAAGTTTGAGCAACGCGGTGCCTGGTGTCTCATTGCCTTGCACCTGGTTTGACCAGAGGGCTGGATTGAACCATACAATGATGGATCATCTGGCCATCTGAACGGACCCAACCCCAACATGCCTGCCGCGCAACCTGCCCGCGACACCGTGACCACTTCTCCCACCGCGCGTTCTGTCGCCAGTCTGGTGCTGAACGCTCGTTTCAAACTGTTTGATCTGTTCCAGCATCATCCGGATAACGGCGACTTTACCCAACGCCTGACCGATATCGTCTGGCAATTGCAACTTGCCTGTGAGCAGGATGCCGATGTAGCGCTGGCCGTGATTTTGCATGCCCAGGAAGGCAGCTACGGCATCCGTCACTCGGTAGATACGGCCATTGTGGTGGATCTGGTGTGCGAGCGACTGGATATGAATCCGCTGGATCGCCAGTCGGTGGTGAGCGCGGCACTGACCATGAACATGGGCATGATGGCGTTGCAAGAAACGCTGTCACAGCAATCTTCGCCGCTCTCCAGTGCGCAGCGTGAAGAAATGCATCGTCATCCCATGATTGGCCGTGAAACATTGCGCAAGCTGGGTGTCTCTGATCAGTTATGGCTTGATTGCGTATTGCAACACCATGAGCTACCCGATGGCAGTGGTTATCCCGCTCGCCTTGAAGGTGAGGAGCTGCGGTTTGAGGCGCGGCTGATTGGTCTGGCGGACCGTTATTGCGCCATGCTGACCCAGTCGGCCTGGCGCAGCGGCAGCGTGGTCGATAGTGCTTTGTTCCGCACACTACGTACTCATGGCAGTGCTGCTGATGCCAAACTGGGGCGTTTGTTTGGCGATACCCTGGGCTTGTTTCCACCTGGCGCCGTTGTGAGAATGGCGAACGGTGAGAGCGGTGTGGTCAAGCAATATGCCAACGAAGCCGCGCCACTGGTGACGGCCTTGTTTGACGATGCCGATATGCCGTTACTGGAGCCAGTTGATCGCGATACCGGCAACACCCAGTTTGCGATTGTCGAAATGCTCGACCCGACGTCATTGGTCGGGCGCGTCCAATTTGACCTGGTCTGGGGTGCAGCTGCAGCGGGTTTATAGCGACGAGCGTGGTTTTTCTGCGCTTATATCCATTGATATCTATTTACATCCACAACAAGAAGCAGGAATTGATTCATGCAATTTGCTGAAGTGCTGGCCACTTTGCCAGCTGTTGACCACCTGGCTGGTCTGGAACTGCTGGATGGCGAAACCGTCGCCGCCCGCCTGGAAAACAAACCCGGGCAAGCCGGTAGCGTGCGGGTTTACCATGCGCTGTATCAGGAATTTGGCGCTATCGATACTGTTGCCGCCGATAAGGGTTTGCGTTTGTATGCCGAACACACGGTCGATGCACGTGCCAATCCGGGCAAACACCCCAATATTGATCGCCTGCTGACGCTGGTTGAAGGTGGTCAGCCGTTTTCGGTCCGTCTGCTGCCGGCCTGAACGGGTGCAGGCATCAGGTACCAAAACAAAAAGGCCAGCTGTTGCTGGCCTTTTTGTTGTCTGGTGCACCGAGGTATAGCCCCTCGATTACTCCTCTTCTTCGCCTTCCGGTTCGCTCATCAGTAGCGAACCTTGCACGGTTTCCCGCGTCAGGTGCGGTGAAAACAGTTCGATAAAGTCGAAGGCATAACCGCGCAGGTAGGCGTCACGACGCACACCAATGCGCGTGATGGAGGGTTCAAACAAATGGCCGGCATCGATGGCCACAAGGCCGCGATCCCGCTCCGGTTCAAATGCCATGGTCGCCAGAATACCGACGCCCAGCCCCAGCGTGACATAGGTCTTGATCACGTCAGAGTCGATGGCAGTCAGCACGACATTCGGCGTCAGCCCCTGTTTTTCAAAGGCACGGTTAATGAGAGAACGCCCCGTGAAGGCAAAGTCGTACGTGACCAGCGGGTAGGCGGCGACATCGTCCAGGCCGATCTTGCGATCCAGTGCCGCCAGCGGATGGCCTTCCGGCACAACGATGGAACGATTCCACTCGTAACACGGCAACATGGCCAGTTCCGGGTAGTGGTCTATCCCTTCTGTGGCGATGGCGATATCGGCCTCGCCTTCAACCACCATCTCGCTGATCTGGGTCGGGCTGCCTTGTTTGATCGACAAACGCACCTTGGGATAGCGTGACAAGAAGGCCTTGATGGTGCGCGGCAAGGCGTAACGGGCCTGGGTGTGTGTGGTCGCAATGGTCAGGCTGCCGCCTTCTACATTCACAAACTCTTCGCCAATGCGCTTGAGGTTCTGCGCCTGCATCAAGATGCGTTCGGCAATATGCAGAATCTCGCGCCCGGGTGCGGTGACATCAACCACCCGTTTACCGTTGCGGATAAAGATCTGTACGCCCAGTTCGTCTTCCAGCAAGCGGATCTGTTTGGAAATCCCCGGCTGGGAGGTATGCAGTTTTTCTGCTGCTTCAGAGACGTTCAGTCCTTGTTTTGATACTTCAACCAGGTACCGCAATTGCTGTAATTTCATGGCTTTCCCAATAAATAACCACGCATTCTAAAATCTTAACATAACAGTCTATAGCATTATAAACCCAATGATATGATCGCCAGTTCCGGGGGAAAAAACGGTGCGTGCATCCCTCATAAGAGGGATGGTTAGATGGCGTTGGGTTTCATTGTTTCTGGCCTTTTGGTCGGGTTTATTGTCGGCATGACCGGCGTGGGCGGCGGTTCCTTGATGACGCCGATCCTGTTGTTTTTTGGTATCAACCCAGCCACGGCAGTCGGTACGGATTTGCTGTATGCGGCCATTACCAAATCAGGCGGCGTCTGGGTTCACCATCGCAACCGCAATATCGACTGGAAAATCACGGGCTGGCTGGCTTTGGGGAGTGTCCCCGCCGCCATGGTGACGGTGTTTTTCCTCCATCGCTTGCAGACAGATCAAGCGGTGATTAATGGTTTGATCAAACATATGCTCGGGGTGGCACTCCTGCTGACTGCGGCGGCCATTCTGGCCAAACCACTGATCCAGAAGGCCACACTCTCGGGCGATCTGACCCTCAAGGCAGATTCCACCAGCCGCCGTATCATTACCGTGATCGTCGGGCTGGTGCTGGGCGTGATCGTGACGCTTTCCTCGATTGGTGCCGGTGCGCTGGGCACCATTGCGCTGTTTTTGCTCTACCCGTTGATCCCGACTTCGCGGCTCGTGGGCACCGAAATTGCCCATGCTGTTCCCCTGACCCTGGTTGCAGGTCTGGGTCATGCCGGTCTGGGTAACCTGGATTGGGGCATTCTGGGGTTCTTGCTGGTCGGTTCGTTGCCCGGGATTTACTTTGGAAGCCAGCTGTCCGGTCGTCTGCCCGATCGTCTTCTGCGTCCCTTGCTGGCCTTGATGCTGGCACTGGTCGGCAGCAAATTGGTTTTCTAGGCCCTTTTTTCTGAATTCATCGCATCCGGAGTTATTGATGGATCTCGATAGCAAGATTGCCGACACACTGGCATTGCTCAAGCGTATTGCCACCGACTATTCGCCCGCCGTGTTTGCCAACTCGTTTGGTGCTGAAGACATGGTGCTGACGGACCTGATCGCTCGGCACAACATTGGCATTGATGCATTTAGTCTGGACACCGGCCGCCTGCCGGAAGAAACCTATGAACTGATGCAAACCGTCCGTGAACGGTATCCGGAGCACGCGGTGCAGGTGTTCTTTCCGGATGCCGCCGCTGTTGAGGCCTACGTCAAACAAAATGGCGTCAATGGCTTTTATGAGTCTGTGGACCTGCGCAAATCCTGTTGCCACATCCGCAAGATCGAGCCGTTGCAACGCGCGCTGTCTGGCAAGAAGGCCTGGGTGACTGGACTGCGCCGCGAGCAATCCCCCACGCGGACTGACCTGGGCAACCAGGAATATGACGCGGGTAACGGCCTGGAGAAATTCAATCCGCTGATTGAGTGGACCGAGAAAGATGTCTGGGCCTACATCAAGGCCAACAATGTGCCGTACAACAAATTGCACGACCGCCATTATCCGTCGATTGGTTGCGCGCCCTGTACGCGTGCCATCGCGATGGGTGAAGACGTGCGCGCCGGCCGCTGGTGGTGGGAAAATCCTGAAAACAAGGAATGCGGTTTGCACGTAAAAGACGGCGGCGAGGTCAGTGCTGTTTCGTTTGTTTCGTCGGTAAATCGTTGATAGTTAGCAACGAGAACGCCGGACTCGTTGCCTGATTCTTACAATGCCGCCATCATTATGGCGGCATTATCGTTTTTGCTTTGGCAATACTGCGCCGCATCAAAGGTGTGGCGATAAAAAGAAAACATGAAACAAAAACCTGAATTCAGTTCAGGACAGAGGAAAGGAATCAAACATGAGTGGCATTCAATACCTGATTGGCGTTGATGGCGGGGGTACCGGCACGCGTATCTGTATTTCCGGGCTCGATGGCAAGGAATTGACCCGCACTGAAGGCGGTGCCTCGGCGCTGCAACAAGGTATCGACAAAGCCTGGGACAATATTGTGGCGACCATCCGCACCGGCTTTGCCGCGCTGGGAATCAACGCGCCAGATTTTGCCCAATGTGCTGTCGGCCTTGGTTTGTCTGGGGTGCATAACCGCGCATGGGCCGCCGAGTTTGAAGCCAAAAACCCGGGCTTTGCCCGCATCATTGTTGAGACTGATGGTTTTTCGACGCTGCTGGGGGCGCACAAAGGCCTGCACGGCGGCATCATCGCGGTTGGTACGGGTTCGATCGGCGAAGCCTGGTTGCCGGACGGCAAACGCATTGAAGTCGGCGGCTGGGGTTTCCCCACGTCCGATGAAGGTTCTGGCGCGTATCTGGGCCTGAAAGCCATCAATCATGTACAGCGTCTGTTTGATGGCCGTCAGCCGATGACTGATTTCGGTCGCGCCTTGTTTGCCGTGGTCGGCGACACCAAGGAAAAGATTTTTGAATGGATGGGCAAAATGAAGCAGGGCGAATGCGCCTCGCTCTCGCCCATCATCGTCCAGTTTGGCGAAACCGATGAAGTCGCGCGCGGCTTCTTGCAAGATGCTGGTCGCGAGATTGAAATGATTGGTGCTGCGTTGCGCGCCAGTGCGCCGACCCTGCCGATTGCCATTTGCGGCGGCGGCCTTTCTGAAGCCCTGCGTCCATACATTCCGGCTGCGTTTCTCGCGACGACCACGCGCGCGCAAGCCGATTCATGTGCCGGTGCTTTGATCCTGATCCACAAGGCGGTAACAGCCTGAGTGTCTGGTAATGCGCGACGGTGCCCAGTGCCCGTCGCCAGGCATTGTTGACCCGCCCCGGCACGACCGGGGTGCTTGCCAATCTGGGGAGAGCAGGACCATGGATCAGCAGCAAAAGCTGTTGTTTCTCAAGCCCGAAGCAGACAGCGCGACGCCGCTTTATCTGCAGCTGAGCCATAAGCTCGCGGCCGCTATTCATGCCGGCTTCTGGAAAGCCGAAGACCCGCTGCCGTCTGAGCGGACTTTCTGTGAAGTGCTGGGTTTGTCGCGCGTCACGGCGCGCAAGGCGCTGGATCTCTTGTACGAGCAAGGGATGATCGTGCGCCGTCAGGGGGCTGGGACGTTTATTACGCCCAAGCTGGAGCAGCCGCTCTCACGCCTGACCAACTTGTCTGAAATGCTCAAGCAGCGTGGCTTTGTGCCAGGTAGTCGCTGGCTTAAACGCGAAGTGGCACCAGCGACGGCAGAAGAATTGATGCGACTGAATCTGGCTCCCAATGCGCGGGTGTCGCGGTTGTTACGGGTCCGGACAGCGAACGACGTGGTCATGGCGGTCGAAGAGACTGCTTTGCCGCATCATCTCGTGGCGGATCCGGCCAAAATCGGGGATTCGTTGTATGAATACATGCAGAACGCCCGGCTAGGTGTTGTAAGAGCGATACAGAATATCGCTGCGGTCAATGCAAATGCCCGTCTGGCAAGCCTGGCGGACATTCCAGAGGGACAAGCCATGTTGCATCTTGTGCGCGTGGGTTATCTGGAAAATGGCCTGCCCGTTGAACTGACGCACTCCTGGTTTCGTAGTGACTACTACGACTTTGTCGTTGAGTTGCATCGCAAGGCTTAGTGTTTATGCGGCCTCAGGGCAATTGCTTAGGGTATTTGCTGTAGTCAGGTGTTTTACGTAAGTGTAATTAACTACAAAATATGAGAATCAGGCCGTTCATCTGGCAAGGCGCGACGCACAGGTCCGCTTAATGCGCAGGCTTCGAAGTGATTCACCGTATTGATAAATTGTTGTAACCTGCCAAAGCCTCGAGAAACGAGGCGGCATGGCCAGGCGCTAAAAAGCAGCCGGCCAGGAACCAGAAATAACCGGCAACGACCGGACTGAGCATGAGGATGGGGTAGTCACCGCACACTGGGCGGGGCGCCCCGGGAAACGAAACTAGGATAGGTATTTCGGCGGGTGCAGCCTGACTGCGCTTTGTCGCGCGCAACCTGGGAGAAGGTGCGTGCGCGGCCGCCTGCAGTATCACGCCTTTTTTGCGTCCGTATTCCTTTCGCTATTTCTGTGTTCCATGCCGCACTGGCCGGTTTCGGTCAGTGTCCATGACACCAGTTTGAATAGAGGATGAGGAATCGAGATGAAGTTCAGGCAGTCCGTTCTGACCCTTGTTGCCGCCAGTTGTGCTTTTGCGTCGTTGTCTGCCGTTGCTGCAGACAAGACCAAAGTTGAATTCTGGTCGAACAGCCTCTCCCCGAAGTTCGACGCGGTCATGAAAGATCTCACGGCCCGTTTCAACGCAGCCAATCCCGATATTCAAGCTGTCTGGGTCGATGTCGACTGGGACGCCTTCCAGCCCCGTTTTATTTCTGCCGTTGCCGCCGGCAACGCGCCTGATCTGGTGAATCTGCCTGTGCCCTGGGCTGCTGAATATGCGCAGAAAGGGTTGCTGCTGCCGCTGGATAGCAAGATCAATGGCTTCAAGGGTATGTATACCGACGCCGCACTCAAAGATGTCACCTACAACGGCAAGGTGTACGGCCTGCCGTGGTACAACTCAGTGTCGATCATTGCTTATAACAAAGGTATTTTCGACAAGGCCGGTTTGAAGACTGCCCCGAAATCACTGGATGAACTGTTTGCCTACTCCAGACAGATCAAGGACAAAACAGGCGTAGCCGGTTTTGCGCCCAAGGTGCAGGAGTTTTCCAGCTGGTTCATGTATCAAGGCTTGCCGGTCATCCAGAATGGCAAGGCTGTCTTCAATAGCCCGGAACACGTGAAGTTTGTAGAGCGTTTTGCCCAGGCCTGGAAAGATGGCTCGATCCCCAAAGATGTCTTCAAAATGGAGTTCGAGCAGGAAATCGCGGCCTATGACTCGGGCAAGATCGCCATGATGACGACTTCCCCGCAAGCGCTCAAACGCACCCAGACCGATGCCAAGCCAGTGTACGCGCAGACCGTCACGGCCTCGTTCCCGCTGTCCAAAGGTAATACGCCGTTTGGTGGCTATCTCTTCTTCTGGTCTGTCCCACAAGGCTCGAAGCACGCTGATGCGGCCATCAAGCTGGGTCAGTTCCTGACCAATGATGCCAATCAGCTGGCGTTCTCCAAAGCCACTGAAACCACATTCCCTTCGACCCGCAATGCGGTGAGCGATGCGTATTTCCAGAGCGGCGCCAATTCGGCTGACCCGATCGAACATGGTCGCGCTGTTGCTGCGGAGGCTATACGCCAGGCCCGTACGCTGACCGTAACGGGTCTGCCGGACGAAGCCGCGATGAACAAAAAACTTCAGGATGAACTGGAAGAGGCGATCTCCGGACGCAAGCCCGTTAAACAGGCGCTGGATGAAGCTGTTGCATTCTGGAACGGCAAACTTGGCGCCAAATAAGGCTTTGACAGTGGGTAGGTGTAATTCGCAATTGACAGTTGTGATATCTGAAATTTCGCCGCGGGTATTCTGCTACACTCCCGCAGCGTGCTGAAATCCGCATGATCTGGTGGGCACACGCCGGATCAAGTGTGGTGTACCGCAAGGAAAAGATTCCTGGCGTATTTGTCGATAACTCCAAGAGGAAGACAAGATGAAGCTCAAGAAGATGTTGGCCGTTGGCGCAGTGGTATTCGGTTTTGCTTCTGTTTACGCACAAGCTGATACTGAACTCGAATTCTGGACCATGAACCTGGCTCCGAAATTCAACGATTACTTCAACAAGTCCGTTGCTGATTTCAACAAAGCCAACCCTGGCCTGACCGCCAAGTGGGTTGACATGAACTGGGATCAGATCCAGCCCAAGCTGATCGCCTCCATCGCTGCTGGCAACCCGCCGGCACTGGTGAACTTCAACGTGCCTTGGGTGCATGATTTTGCCGCTCAAGGCAACATCCTGCCGGTTGACCAGTACATGGGCGCCGCCAAGAACAACTACTCCGTTGGCGCGATCAAGGACGTAACGGTGAACGGTAAGGTTTACGCCTTCCCGTGGTACAACTCCGTGTCCATCATTGCCTACAACAAGGACATCCTGGCCAAGGCCGGTGTGAAGACTGCGCCGAAGAACTTTGACGAGTTCGTGAACGACGGCAAGCAAATCACCGCCAAGACTGGTGTTCCGGCTTACGCACCGAAGCTGGGTAACTTCGTGGGGTGGTTCTACTACGCCGGTCTGCCAGTTGTTGAAAACGGCAAGGCCGTGTTCAACAGCCCGAAGCACGTTGCATTCGTGCAAAAGTTTGCCGACCTGTACAAGGCTGGCGTGATGCCGAAGGACGTGTTCAAGGTTGAGTTCGAGCAGGAAATCGCTGCATACAACTCCGGCAAGATCGCCATGATGACGACTGCTCCGCAAGCCCTGAAGCGCACCGAAACCGACGCCAAGGACATCTATGCCAAGACTGGCGTGGCCAAGTTCCCGGTTGACGCTGGCAAGATGGCCTTCGGCGCATGGCTGATGGACTTCGTGATTCCGAAGGGCACCAAAGACCCGGCAGCTGCCGGCAAGCTGGGCGTGTTCCTGACCAACGACCAGTCGCAAGTTGCTTTCTCCAAGGCAACCGAAACCACCTTCCCGTCGACCAAGAAGGGCAACCTGGATCCGTACTTCCAGGCTGGTGCCAAGAGTGCCGATCCGGTTGAAGCTGGCCGTGCTGCTGCCGCTGCCTCCATGGACAACGCTCGCACTCTGACCATCCCGCCGGGCGTGCTGCCGGACGAAGCTGCAATGACCAAGAAGCTGCAAGACGAAATCCAGGACGCTGTTGAAGGCCGCAAGCCGGTCAAGGCTGCTCTGGATGAGGCTGTTGCTGCCTGGAACGAAAAGCTGAAGAAGTAAGCAGTAAAAAGTAGCTAGAAGTTCCTGAGCGGAACCGCCCTCGGGTGGTTCCGCTCAGTCCGTTACACAAAAAAATAAAGACACAGTCGAGTTGCGTCGTGAAGACTTCAAACAGTTACACCACGATTGCCTATCTGTTCCTGGCTCCAGCCTTGATCTTGATGGGTGTCCTGACGTTCTGGCCTGTTGGCTATAACACTTACCTCGCGTTCCAGGACTACAGCATTGCTGATGGTTCATCCACCTGGAACAATTTTGCAAACTTCAAATACATCGCTCACGAAGACCTGTTCTGGAGTGCGCTCAAGAACTCGTTGCTGTATCTGCTGATTGTGCCGGTCATTCAGTTGGCGGCGCTGGTCGTGGCGAAGATGGTGAACAACAAGCTGCCGGGCATGACTTTGTTCCGCGCCTTGTTTTACATCCCGGTCATTACCTCGATCTCGATCGCTGGTGTCGTGTGGGCCAACGTCTACAAATATGACGGTGTGCTGACCTGGCTGTTGCAAAGCCTCGGCATCCTGCACGATCAGGTGAACTGGCTGGGCGAGCCCTCCATTGCGCTCTACATGCTGATGATCTTTACCTTCTGGAAAGGGATCGGTTATTACATGGTGCTGTATCTTGCCGGTCTGCAAGCCATTCCGTCGGAAGTGGAAGAGGCCGCCATTCTGGATGGTGCCAATGCCTTCCAGCGCTTCTGGAAGATCACCGTGCCCATGGTCAAGCCGACCATCCTGCTCTGTACGCTCCTCAGTACCATTGCCGCGATCAAGGTTTATCTGGAAGTGATCGTGCTGACCAAGGGTCAGGCCGACACCTACACCGCGCTGTTCTATGTGTACGACCAGGCGTTCCGGAACTACAACTTCGGGCGTGCTGCGGCCGCCGGTGTTGTTGTCACGTTCTTCTGCGTGCTGCTCGCCGTGATCCAGTTCCGCATGTTCGGCGACGACAAGAAATAAGGCACAGGGAGACATAACATGGCGCTTGGTAAAACCACCCGCACGGTGATCGGCCGTACGCTGCACTACGCCGGTCTGGTGCTGTTCGCGATTTTCACCGCATTTCCGTTTATCTGGGCCCTCTCGGTGGGCCTGTCGCAAGACGCATCCAACATCTGGATTTTCCCGCGGGCATTCTGGCCAACGGACCCCAGCTTCGGCTGGTTTATCCGCGTGTTCCACGAAATGCCGTTCATGACCTACCTGGGCAACTCTGCCCTGATGTCCTTCTGGACTGTGGTGGGTGTGACCGTGGTGTCGGTGCTGGCGGGCTACCCGCTGGCGCGTCTGAAGTTTGCCGGTCGTAACCTCATTTTTGTGGCCATCATTGCCACCATGATGTTGCCGTCTGAAGTGGCACTGGTCCCCAACTTCATCACCATGAAGCACCTGGGCCTGTTGAACACCATGACGGGTGCGATTCTGCCCAATATTGCCGGCGCATTTGGTATCTTTCTGATGCGCCAGGCTTTTGAGGCCGTACCGCAAGATCTGATTGATGCCGCCCGTGTGGATGGCGCGACAGAACTGCAGATCATGTGGCGGATTATGGTGCCTGTATGTGCACCGTCGATCGCCGCGCTGGCCATCTTTACGCTGGTTAACGAATGGAACGACTATCTGTGGCCGTCGATTGTGCTGAACTCGAAAGAGAAGCTGCCGCTGGCGGTTGGTGTGTTCAATGACTTGACCGGCCCGTTTGCCACCTCGACCAGCCTCGTGATGGCTGCGATCGTGATGACAATCATTCCGGTACTGATTTTCTTCGCTTTCACCCAGCGCTACTTTGTTAGCGGTCTGGATGGCGCAGTGAAATAAAGCTGCCTCTCGCTCACAGTGCAGCGGGACTTATCCCCGCTGTTCAGGCAGACTCAGAACAAAAGATTTAAAGGAATCGAATAAATGGCTTCGGTTACGCTCAGAGATATCAAGAAGACCTACGGCAAAGATGTACAAGTGATCAAGGGTGTTGACCTTGAGATCAAGAACGGCGAATTCGTCGTGTTCGTGGGCCCGTCCGGTTGCGGCAAGTCCACCCTCCTGCGCATGATTGCCGGTCTGGAAGACATTACATCCGGCGACCTCCTGATTGGCGATACCATCGCCAACGATATTCACGCTTCCAAGCGCGGTATCGCGATGGTGTTCCAGTCTTACGCGCTGTACCCGCACATGAGCGTGTACGACAACATGGCGTTCTCCCTCAAGCTGTCAGGTGAATCCAAAGAAGACATCGACCGTCGCG
This sequence comes from Silvimonas amylolytica, assembly GCF_014645555.1. GTDB lineage: Bacteria > Pseudomonadota > Gammaproteobacteria > Burkholderiales > Chitinibacteraceae > Silvimonas > Silvimonas amylolytica. Next base: position 405,456 of record NZ_BMLY01000004.1, read on the forward strand.
TGCAGCGCGCTGCAACCATCCTGCAGATCACGCATTTGCTGGAACGCAAGCCCAAGGCCCTGTCCGGTGGTCAGCGTCAGCGTGTGGCGATTGGTCGCGCGATTGTGCGTGAGCCGGAAGTGTTCTTGTTCGACGAGCCGCTGTCCAACCTGGATGCGGCGCTGCGTTTGAACATGCGTGTGGAGCTCTCCAAGCTGCACAATGATCTGAAGACCACCATGATCTACGTGACGCACGATCAGGTTGAAGCCATGACCCTGGCTGACCGTATCGTCGTGCTGAATGCCGGTGTGATTCAGCAAGTCGGCTCGCCGCTGGAACTGTACGAACACCCGTCTAACCTGTTTGTGGCCGGCTTCCTGGGTTCGCCCAAGATGAACCTGCTGGAAGCACAACTGGTGAGCCTGGAAGCGGAAGCCGCTGTTGTGCGCTTGCCCAAGGGCATCACCGTGCGTGCGGCGGTCAATGCCAATTCGGGCAAGGTCGGCGACAAGGTGACGCTGGGCATTCGTCCGGAACACGTTCAGCTGAAGCTCGAAGGCGAAGAGGGCGTACCAGCCCGCATCGACCTGATCGAACACCTGGGCGACATCGTGCTGGCTTATGTAGAAGTGGCCGGCGTGAATGAAATCCTGTGTGTGAAGCTGCCGGGCAACCACCCGGAACTCAAGCGCGGCGCTTCGGTTCGCCTGGTGTTCCCGGAAAAGTCCACGCTGGTATTTAACGAGCAAGGTCTGGCGTTCAAGCGTACTTGCTGATTGGCTGGCCGCTACAGCAACAAAAAACCCGCCGTGAGGCGGGTTTTTTTATGGCGACTGCAAACACGCAGGATCATGTCGACAGCCGCATCCGGCGTGAAATCAACCTGCGCGAGCAGCGACGTAGTCTTTCAGGGTCTGCACGTCTGCATCCATCACATCAAAGCGTTGCGGCAGTTTCTCCAGATCGGCTACGGCTGCCGGCATGGCCGGTTTGTTGCCCAGGGCTTCTTGCATGGTGGCTTCAAACTTGGCCGGCAGGGCGGTTTCCATAATGACCATCTTCACGCCAACCTGACGGTGCGCCTTGGCTGCATGGTAGCCGTCGGCGGTGTGCGGGTCGATCTGCACGCCGTATTTGTTGAAGACTTCGCGAATGCTGTTCACACGGTCAGCGTGTGTGCTGCGGTCAGAGCGGAAACCATACTCATCGTGCATACGGGCAAAGTCTGCAGGCGACAGATCAAAGCCCTTGGCCTTTTCGACGGTATGCCAGAGGTCGGCGAGTTTGGCGCCGTCGCGGCCGGTCAGGTCGAACACAAAGCGTTCCAGATTGGAGGCCTTGGTGATGTCCATCGACGGGCTGGATGTCTCGTAGGTTTGATCGAGGCCACGCGGGTGATAGCCGCCAGTCTTGAAGAACTCATCCAGTACATCGTTTTCGTTGGTAGCGACCACCAGATTGCGGATTGGCAGGCCCATCTGGCGAGCAACGTGCGCCGCGCAGATGTTGCCAAAATTGCCGGAAGGCACGCAGAAGTCCACCGGTTCGCCCACTTCTTTGGCGACGGCAAAGTAACCCTTGAAGTAGTACACCACCTGGGCGACGACACGGCCCCAGTTGATGGAGTTCACGGCACCGATCTTGTACTTTGCCTTGAACGCGGCGTCATTGTTAACGGCTTTCACCATGTCCTGACAAGCGTCGAACATGTTGTTGACCGAGATATTGAAAATATTCTCGTCTTGCAGCGTGAACATCTGCGCCCGCTGGAACGGGCTCATCTTGCCGTAGGGCGAAAGCATGAACACGCGCACGCCTTTTTTGCCGCGCATGGCGTATTCCGCCGCGCTGCCCGTGTCGCCACTGGTTGCGCCAACAATATTGATTTCTTCGCCGGCGCGGTTCAGTACGTATTCAAACAGATTGCCCAGCAACTGCATGGCCATATCCTTGAAGGCAAGGGTAGGGCCGTTGGAGAGTTGCTGGATAAAGAGATCGTCTTCCAGGCGCGTGAGCGGTGTGATGTCATCCGTACCAAATACCGCTTTGGTGTAGGTTTTGTCGATCAGCGCCTTGAGATCTGCTGCAGGGATGTCATCGACAAAGCGACTGATGATCGCGAACGCCAGCTCTGTGTATGACTTGCCAGCCAGCGCCTTGAGATCGTCGGCGGACAGTTGCGGATATTGATCCGGAACCACGAGGCCGCCGTCAGGGGCCAGGCCGCCGAGCAGGATTTCAGAAAACTTCTTGGGCGACATGCCGCCACGTGTGGAGATGTATTGCATGATCGAAGCCTGTGTCAGGGCGCGATGCGCGAAATTTTGTTAGCGCCTGGTGGCGCGGTGTTTTGATACCAAGGGGTATCTGGTAGCAAGTTGCTTTTTGTTTGCTACCCTACTAACTCGTCATTCCCGCGCAGGCGGGAATCCAGCTGCGATACTTGCTGGTGCTACGTTGTAGCCCGGATGGAGCCCAAGGCGGAATCCGGGGTGGCGGACCTGATTCATATTGTTGTCGGGTGTTAGCGCCTTTGGCGCGGTGTTTACAACCCGGCGGTGGCCGGAGCACGTCACTTTCTTTGCTTCGCCAAAGAAAGTAACCAAAGAAAGGCGACCCCAGCCTGGCGGCCCTCCGGGCTTCCCTCAGTCAGTCGGGAGCCTAAGGTCTCCCTCCCTTCTTCGGCGCTTGGCTTTAATGGGGGAGGAAAATCAAAAGCAACCCCAACCCCAACCCCAACCCCAACTTCAGCGCCAACGGCAATTTGCATTGGCGGGCTACCAACAATCTATTTACTGCGCCGGTTGATCGACCATTGAGTCGATCTCTTCACCCAGACAACTAAACCCGGCTGCAGCCGCCTTGCCTTTGAGCACACGCTCAAGCGCATCGTCCGCCAGCATGGGTTCCTTGCCGGCGATCAGGCCGTTGATGCGGGCGTCTTTCATCAGACGCTGCCCAACGCAGCCGCAGAACGCATTCTTGTCGAACGATACCTGGAGTTTGGCCAACTGGTCCGCCACGTTTTGCGGCAGATTCTGCCGCTTGCAGGCGCTGATCGCCTGCGCGCGCATCACCGAGATATTGGTGCCACGTACGCCGGTGACCTCTGCCGCATGGGCTGTTCCTGTTGCGCAGAGCAACAGGGCCAGAACCAGCCAGCCATACCTGGCCTTAGCCATTGAGGTGTTCCAGACGCAGCTTGACCACCTTGCCGTTAATGCTGGAAAGGTTCTCGATCTTCGCCAGCGCGCCGTTCACGTTCTTCTCCACCGCCTGGTGGGTCAGGATGATGATGTCGGCGCGGCTGTCAGCGCGGCGGTCTGCCGGACGTTGCAGCATGGATTCGACCGAGATATTGGCGTCAGCCAGGATGCGCGAGACATCAGCCAGCACGCCCGGACGGTCTTCTGCATCCATGCGCAGGTAGTAGCAGGTTTCCACTTCGTCGATCGGCAGGATCGGCAGGTTGGCCAGTGCGCTCGGCTGGAAGGCCAGATGCGGCACGCGGTTTTCCGGGTCAGCAGTGGCCAGACGGGTGACGTCAACCAGGTCGGCAATCACGGCCGATGCGGTCGGTTCGGCACCAGCCCCCGGGCCGTAATACATGGTGGCGCCGACGGCGTCGCCCTTGACCAGTACGGCGTTCATCACGCCATCTACGTTGGCAATCAGGCGCTTGTACGGGATCAGTGTCGGGGCCACGCGCAGTTCAATGCCGTTTTCACGGCGGCGAGTCACGCCCAGCAGCTTGATGCGGTAGCCCAGTTCACCGGCGTATTTGATATCTGCGGCGTCCAGCTTGCTGATGCCTTCCAGATAAGCCTTGTCGAACTGAACGGGAATACCAAATGCAATCGCGCTCATGATGGTGAGCTTGTGCGCGGCGTCGTGACCTTCAATATCAAAGGTGGGGTCGGCTTCGGCGTAACCCAGGCGCTGGGCTTCGGCCAGCACGTCTGCAAACGCCAGACCTTTGTCGCGCATTTCGGTCAGGATGAAGTTGCTGGTGCCGTTGATGATGCCGGCAATCCATTCAATACGGTTAGCGGTCAGACCTTCACGCAGGGCCTTGATCACCGGGATGCCACCGGCCACGGCGGCTTCAAATGCTACCGTTACGCCTTTTTCCTGGGCGCGCTCGAAAATCTCGTTGCCGTATTCGGCAATCAGCTTTTTGTTGGCTGTAACCACGTGCTTGCCGTTGGCAATGGCCTTGAGGACCAGTTCCTTGGCAATGGTGGTGCCACCAATCAGTTCGACCACGATGTCCACATCCGGGTGGTTCACCACCTTCAGCGCATCGTTGACGATCTCGACATCCGGGCCGCACATTTCGCGGGCGCGATCCAGGTCACGGTTCGCGGCAATGATGATCTTGATCGGACGCCCGGCGCGGCGTGCAATCTCTTCTGCATTGCGTTTCAATACGGCGGCAGTGCCACCACCAACGGTGCCAACACCGCACAGACCTACATGAATCGCTCTCATTTCAGCGCCTTCTTGAAGTTGAACGCGGGGATATGCATCCCCTCTCGGAAATAGAATTTATGTGCAAGCGTACGCTGCACGCCGGAATCCAGCGCCAGCACGTCGCACTCTAGCGCGCGTGCTTTGGTCTCAAGCCAGTCCAGCATCTTCTTTCCAACGCCTGTGGATCGCACATTGGCATCGGTGACCAGATCGTCCACGTAAAGACGGCGGCCTTCGTAGGTGTTCTCGACAACGCGCCATAGCGCGACGCCAAGTACCTTGTCATTTTGGGTAACGGCGATCAGGCGACCGCCATGCTGAGCAATTACCGCAAGCCTGCCGGTATAGTCTTCCGGCAGGTTGGGGCGTAATTGAACATGAACTGTTTTGGCCTTGGCGAACCAGGTGCGATCTGCAAACTGGCCGTTTTCATCAATCAGTTCAAGAATCTGCATTATGCCGTACCGTGCCGCTTGCGATAACCCGCCAGGAACCGCTCCACGCGACCCAGCGCATCGGTCAGGTCGTCCAGGTTTGGCAGGAAGGTCATGCGGAAATGGTCCGGCTGCGGCCAGTTAAAGCCGGTGCCTTGCACCATCAGCACTTTTTCTTCTTGCAGCAATTCCAGAATCAGTTGTTGGTCGTCTTGCACCGGGTACATTTTCGGGTCCAGCTTGGGGAACATGTACAAGGCGGCTTGCGGCTTGTTGCATGTCACGCCCGGAATGCTGTTGAGCAGTTCGTACGCCAGATCACGCTGGCGCGTCAGACGGCCACCAGGTTTGACAAGATCATTAATGCTTTGATAGCCGCCCAGTGCGGTCTGGATCGCGTATTGCGCCGGTACGTTGGCACACAAACGCATGGTGGCCAGGATGTTCAGCCCTTCAATGTAATCTTTGGCGATCTTTTTGTTGCCAGAGACCACCATCCAGCCAGCGCGATAGCCGCAAGCGCGGTAGTTCTTCGAGAGGCCATTGAAGGTGACAAACAGCACGTCATCGGCCAGCGATGCCAGTGAGGTATGTGTACGGCCGTCATACAAGACCTTGTCGTAGATCTCGTCGGCGTAAATGATCAGTTTGTTCTGGCGGGCGATCTGGACAATCTCTTTGAGCAGATCATCCGGATACAACGCACCAGTCGGGTTGTTCGGGTTGATCACCACAATGGCGCGGGTGCGCGGGGTGATCTTGGCGCGGATGTCTTCCAGCGACGGCAACCAGCCGTTGGCGTCATCACACAAGTAGTGGCGTGGTGTGCCGCCCGCCAGGCTGACCGCAGCGGTCCAAAGCGGGTAGTCCGGCATCGGTACCAGCACTTCATCGCCGTTGTTCAACAGGCCCTGCATCGACATCACGATCAGCTCGGACGCACCGTTGCCAATGTAAATGTCATCGACGGTCACATCGGCAATACCCTTTTCCTGGGTGTAATGCATGATGGCTTTGCGGGCCGGGAACAGGCCTTTGGAATCCACGTAACCAGCAGAATTGGGCAGGTTGCGGATAACGTCCTGAACGACCTCATCGGGTGCCTCAAAGCCAAACGGCGCCAGATTGCCGATATTGAGTTTGATGATGCGATAGCCTTCTTCTTCCATCTGCCGGGCCTTTTCAGGGACCGGGCCGCGGATTTCGTAGCAAACGTTCAGCAGTTTGTTCGACTTGAGAATGGCTTCCATCAATCAGTGCCTGCAAGAAAATCGGGGGAACCTCGTATTCTAGCGAAGATAAGCACCTTGCGGGCGCTCGTCTGCACCGGTTTGGTAACTTGTGTGTATCGCGGATATGAGAAAGGCGATTGCGCCGCAGAATCAACGGTTTGCAATCGCCTTCTTCTGCCATTGATGTGCGCGCTTCAGGCGGAGGGGCAGGTGTCTTCAAAAACGCTGAAGGTTTCGCCGCGCGCATCCGGGGCAGGCCAGGCCTTCTTGAAGGTAAAGGCAAACGCGGTCGGGCCGTGCAGTCGCAAGCAATCCAGCCGCACTTTAGCTTCTTCAGCAGTGGGAATATGCCCGGCTGGAATCCACCACAGCACAAGATAAGCCTGCGCCATGCGCTCAAAGAATTCGCGCCGACGGCTCATGATGTCGGTATGCGCGGTGTGATAGACATAGTTACGCAGCGAATCGATATCGCGCCAGACCGACATATTGACCAGCGTATCGGCATCATACGGACGCAGATCTGTCGCGTTGCCTGCGTCGTCTTTCAGGCGCCAGATAAATCCCGGTGAAGATTCTGCCAGTGCGTTGATGCGATCCAGGTTGGCAACGAAATCCGCCATGACCGGGGAGTCGATCGGACCTTTGGCAATACCGATGTTGAGTTGGGCCAGTTGGTATTGCGACATCACGCCTCCTCACAAGCAGCGCCGAAAAAAGGCAGTGTAATCAGGCTTCTGTGTTTGTGCTGCATGACTTGGCGGGTCTGGCAGACAGGTGGCGCGGCAGGCCGGGGTTTGTGGGTCAGGTGTTGGCCGGGGTGCTTTCTACGCGATTGCGGCCGCTTTCTTTGGCGTGATATAGCGCCTGATCAGCGGGTTGCACCAGTGCTGCGGCGGCCTCTTGTTCCGGGCGCGGTGTCAGTGCATGCACGCCAGCGCTGATCGTGACAAAGCTGGCCGGGTTGCCGGCATGGACCATTTCCAGTGCCCTTACGGCTGCACAGAATTTTTCGGCCAGAACACGCGCACCGGTCAGATCGGTATTAGGCAGCAGGACGGCCATTTCTTCGCCACCGTAACGCGCGGCCAGGTCGCCCGGACGGTGCACCAGGTCGTCAATGGCGTGGCTGATGGCGCGCAGGCAGTCGTCGCCGGCAGGGTGGCCGTACAGGTCGTTGTAGCGTTTGAAGAAGTCCACGTCGATCATGATGAGCGCCAATGAGGTTTGCTCCCGTGCGGCGCGGGCAAACTCTTCAGCCAGCCTGGCTTCAAACTGGCGGCGATTGGCCAGCCCGGTCAAGCCGTCCTGCGCCGCCATCTTTTGCAAAGTGGCATTGATACTTTCCAGTGCGCGATGCGCTTTCATCAGATCTTGCTGCGCCCGTGCCCGCAAATTGATTTGTTGCACCAGGTGGGTGCCAGCCAATCCCAGGATCGACACGAGCAAGAGTATGCCCAGTGAATGGAACAAGGTGCGTCGCCACCATTCGGCCAGAATTTCATCGCGCGAGAACGCGGCGGCCACAAAGACCGGCCAGCCTTCCACCTGTTGAAAACTGTTCAGGCGGGTGACGCCATCATAAAAGGATTTCACCACCAAAGAGCCACTGCCATCGCTATGGCGATAGCCCTGGTAAACCAGGGAGCGGCTCATGTCAGAGCCGATATTGGCCGGGTTGAAGGGGCGGCGGACCAGCAGCGTGCCGTTGTCCAGCACCATGCTCATGGCGCCAGCCGTACCAATGTCAAAACTGTTGTAGAACGCAGAAAAATAATCCAGCCGTACTGAAGCCAGAACGACGCCAGCAAAGCTGCCATCGTCATGATTGAATCGACGCGTGACGGGAATAATCCACAAGCCAGTGGAGCGGCTGATCACCGGTTTGCCAATATGGGGCCCACGATCAGTATGTGTACGATGCCAGGCGAAATAATCGCGGTCCGAGTTGTTGAGGTTGTAGCTGACCTGCGCCTGTGAACTGGTCAGCCAGTTGCCCTGTTCGTCGTAGACAAACAAACCGGCCAGATGAGGCTGTTCCAGCAATTGCTGCTGCAAAAAGCGATGCAGGCGCTGCATTTGCAAAATGCCGGTGCCGTCAAATTCCAGGCGTTCCACCATGCCGAACAGCACGGTATCTGTGACTTTGAAAGTGGACTGGGCGTGATGGGCAGCCGCATGCGCCAGGTTGGTGGTTTCCTCGCGCATTTCTTTGAGCTGCTGATCGCGCGCGTTCCAGCTCAGGGCGACATCCATGATGACCAGTAGTAAACACACGACGCACACAAAGCCAAAGGCCATGGTGGATACGCGTACGGGTTGGTACCTGATGTTCAAGCCCTGCCTCCTGATTGGGTTCGATTCTCAATATATACGCATGACACTGACCTGGTTAAGCGGATAAACGGCGAGTGTGGCGGCGCAATCAGATGGCATCCGGTAAAATGACCGCTTACCTCATCTGGATTGTTGTCATGAAACTGCATCACACCAATGTCGATAACCTGAACCAGTTCACGTCTTACGGCGAAGGCTTCGTCAAGGTGAACCAGCAACAATACGACGGCAGCCTGATCGTGACACCGTCTGAAGTGCGTGAATGGCAGCCTGTGCGTTTTGAAGACCTCCAGGCCGAACACTTTGAACAACTGCTGGCATTGAAGCCGGAAATGGTGCTTTTGGGGACCGGCAAAAGCATCCGTTTTCCGCATCCGCGCCTTTATGCATCGCTGGCGCAAGCGCACGTAGGGCTGGATGTAATGGATACCGGCGCATTGTGCCGCACCTTTAATATCCTGACTGCCGAAGAACGTCGCGTTGTGGCGCTGGTGCTGAGCGCCTGAGGCCGAGTGGTTGTTATGCATAAAAAAAACCCGACGTTATGTCGGGCTTTTTTGTTGGGGGGTAGCGACGTATCAGTGCACCGCGTTACGGGAAAAATCACGTGGCCTGAAGCCCAGCACGCCCAGCATGCCGAAGTACGCCACCAGACCCACCGCCACAAGGGCTGCCAGACGGGCAATGCGCGAGGGCATGTTGCCGATGTCCCACGCCGGCATCAGCACCAGCGCACCATAGAGCGCCGCAGCCATCACCACAACGGCAATCAATAGCTTGATAAAGAACGCCTTCCAGCCCGGCTGGGGCTGGAAAATGCCATGCCGGCGTAGTTGGTAATACAGCAGCGAGGCATTACAGCACGCGCCAAGACCAATCGCCAAAGACAAACCGGCATGCTTCAGGTGCCAGACAAACGCCAGATTCATCAGTTGGGTCAACAGCAGTGTCACCACAGCGATTTTTACCGGGGTCTTGATGTTCTGGCGGGCGTAAAAACCTGGAGCCAGGATTTTCACCATGATCAGACCAATCAAACCGGCCGAATAAGCAATCAGCGCGTACTGCGTCATCAGGGCGTCGTGCGCGCCAAACCGGCCGTACTGGAACAGGGCAGAGACCAGCGGGCCAGAGATGACTGCCAGCGCCACGGCGGAGGGCAGGGCCAGCATCAGGCACAGGCGCAAACCCCAATCCAGCAGCTTTGAATACTCTTCCGGGTCTTTGCTGGCGTGGGCTTTGGCCAGCGAAGGCAGCAGGATCGTGCCCAGTGCCACGCCCAGCACGCCAGTCGGGAACTCCATCAGGCGATCAGCGTAATACATCCATGAAATCGAGCCAGACACCAGCCACGATGCGAAGATCGTGTTGATCAGCAAAGAGATTTGCCCGACCGACACACTGAAAATGGCCGGGCCCATTTGTTTGAGCACGCGCCACACCCCGGCGTCTTTCAGATTCAGGCGTGGCAGCACCAGCATGCCAATTTTCTTCAGGTGGGGCAGTTGATAACCCAGCTGCAATACCCCGCCTACAATCACGCCCCACGCCAGCGCGATAATCGGCTGCGCCATATGCGGTGCAACCACCGTCGCGAAGAAAATCTGCGAGACGTTCAGCAGTGTCGGCGCAAACGCCGGCACCGAGAAACGGTTCCAGGTATTGAGAATGCCGCCCGCCAGGCTGGCCAGCGAAATGAGGAAAATATAGGGAAACGTGATGTGCAAGAGCTGCACAGTCAGGTTGAACTTGTCCGGGGTATTGGCAAAGCCTGGTGCGGTCAGCCACAGCACCACCGGGGCGCCGATCACGCCCAAAACAGTGATGACGGCCAGGACCAGCGTCAACAGGCCCGCGATATAAGAGATGAAAATGCGAGTGGCTTCTTCGCCCTGGGTGTTTTTGTATTCAGCCAGAATCGGTACGAAGGCCTGACTGAACGCGCCTTCGGCAAAAATGCGACGCAACAGGTTGGGTAATTTGAACGCGACATTGAACGCATCGGTGGCGAGCGTTGCGCCAAACATGCGCGCTACAATGGCGTCCCGAGCGAAGCCCAGTACCCGCGAGGCCAGCGTCATCGAACTGGTCGTGGCGAGTGATTTCAGCAGATTCATTGAAATGATTTCGGCGTTGTTCTTGAGAGGATGGCGCATCATATCGAAGGCTGGTCGATCAGAGAAGTTGCATTGCTTGCAATTACCCGATATCATCGGCGGTTTCCGAATTGAACCACCCGTTGCTATCAAGCTTTGGGATGGATGTAACCGAAAACCCGTCAGGAGTCAGAACACATGGCAAATAGCGCCCAAGCTCGCAAGCGTGCGCGTCAGGCTGAAGAAGCCCGCCAACACAATGCTAGTCAGCGTTCGGCATTCCGCACTGCGATCAAGAAGGTGCTGAAGGCCGTTGAAGCTGGCGATAAGTCCGCTGCTCAAGCAGTATTCCAGCAGTCTGTCAGCACCATCGACAGCCTGGCTGACAAGAAGATCTTCCACAAGAACAAGGCAGCTCGTCATAAGAGCCGTCTGTCCGCTGCAATCAAGGGCATGGCTGCCTGATCTGCTTCGGCTTCTTGCTGAGAAAAACCCCGCTTCGGCGGGGTTTTTTGTTTTCCGGCCGCCGGAATGCCCGCTGTCGCAAGTGGCTTGTCAACAAACAAGCGCTGGCAAACTGTCAGACTGAACATGGCTTGAACTGCCGCCTGTACAACATCTTTCAGTGGCAAACCGGCCGTTCTCCAATGGTCTGGCGGAGACGAACGGCGCGCGTCATGCATTTGTGCTAGATTTGGTTCTCGCACCAAATACATGGTTTGTTTACAAAATATGCAAGCAAATGATGAACTGTCGCCTCTGCCGCGCGTTCTGGTTGTCGACGATTCGCGCATTGTGCGCGCCACGATCAAAAAGCACCTCTCAGGTGCGTACGACATCATCGAAGAAGCGGATGGTGAAGCCGGATGGCAGCGCTTGCAAGCGGATGAATCCGTCTGTTTGCTGATTTCTGATCTGACCATGCCAGAACTGGATGGTCTGGGTTTGCTGGCCCGTATCAGGTCGCGATCCGAGGCGCGATACCGCCTGCTGCCCATCATCATTGTTTCGGGTGAAGAAGACGAAGAAACCCGCCAGCGCTGCGTAAATGCCGGCGCCAGCGACTTCGTGACCAAATCTACCGATCGTGCGGAAATGCTGGCCCGTGTCGCCGCCAATATCGAACTGGCACGCACTCACAAAGAACTCGACGCAGTCCGTGAAGAACAAGCCCGCACTGCCACGCATGTGGCGGATGGTGTGGGGACCAACCATTTGCTGAAACTGCAGATGGAGCAATCGCTTTCTTATGCTCGTCGTCATCGCAGCGAAGTGACGGTATTGCTGATCGAGATCGATGCGTTTGACCAGGTGCAGGCAAAACTGGGCGAGCGTGTGGCCAACCAGATGCTGCAGTTGCTGGGCAAACAACTGGCCGGAAAACTGCGCAATGAAGACACGCTGGCCCAGGTGGCTGGCCCGCAATTTGCGGTGGTCTCGGCCTCGACCACGCTGTCCGAATCCCGCATTCTGGGGGAGCGTCTGCGTCAGGCCATTGCGACAGCGCGTATCAATTTCCGTGGTGAACAGATTCAGGTCACGGCCAGCATTGCGGTGGCCAACACCCTGCATGATGATGCAGCGGATACCGATGCGTTGATGGCTGCGGCCAGTGCCCGCCTGGCAGCGCGTACTGAACACAACGCGGTGATTGTGCCGCAACCTTCGGCATCGCATATCGCCACACCGTCGATTGCTGAAGCGCTGGCCTTGTTGCATAAAGGCGATGCGGCTGAAGTCTCTGGACTCAAGCAGCATTTGCCGGCGCTGCTGGCCAATCTGGCGCCCTTGCTGGAACTGGCAAATCAGGAATTGGGCCTGGGCTGGAATACCGATCAACTACCGCAGTAAGCGACGCAGGTCCGATCAAACAAAAAAGGCTGCCATTGCAGCCTTTTTTGTTTGTATCCATATCAGGGCTGGACCACTCAGCCCTGTGCCAGCTTGGTCCGTGACAGTGGCGGGTTCTTGGCAAAATACTTCTTGATCCCGGTGTGCAAGGTCTCGGCCATCTTGTCTTGATAGTCCTCACTGATGAGCCGTTGCTCTTCCTGCGGGTTAGAAATAAATGCCGTTTCCACCAGAATTGACGGGATGTCTGGCGCTTTCAGCACAGCAAACCCGGCCTGTTCGACTGCGCCTTTGTGCAGGCGGTTCAGGCCACCCAGTTCAGTCAACATGGCCCGACCAAAGCGCATGCTGTCGTTCAGCGTGGCCGTCTGGGTGAGGTCCATCAGCGTGTGGGCCAGATATTTGTCCTGGGTGTTGCTGATCTTCACACCACCAATCAAGTCGGCATCATTTTGCGTTTGCGCCAGCCATTTGGCCGCAGTGCTGGTAGCGCCTTTGTCAGACAGCACGAACACGGACGAACCATTGGCATCGGGCCGGATGAAAGCATCGGCGTGGATGGACATAAAGAGGTCGCCCTGCACGGCGCGGGCCTTTTTCACACGAACGCCCAATGGCACGAAGAAGTCTGCATCACGGGTCATGACCACGCGGATGTTGGGGTCGGTTTCCAGCCGCGCCTTCAGTTTGCGGGCGATCGACAACACCACGTCTTTTTCGTGATTGCCGCTTGGGCCCGTCGCGCCGGGATCTTCGCCACCGTGGCCAGGATCAAGCACCACGGTGATCAGTCGATCCACCTTGAGCTTGCTTCGATCAATCGGCTTGCTGTCGGCCTGCGCCATCACATCATCGTTCGGCGAGCGATCAGGCTGAGCGGGTTGTTGCGTTGCTTGCTGCGGCTGGCTGGCGGCACCGGGGTTTTTGTCCAGCTTCAGTTGGGCTGGGTCCAGCAGGCCGTCAGGCGTGGTCTGGTTATCCAGAAATGCCAGCAACGGGTCTTTCTGCACAGCAGGGTAGAGGTCGATCACCAGGCGGTTTTTGTATTCGGCCACCGGGGCGAGCGAGAACACTTGCGGGCGAACTTCGGTTTTCAGGTCAAGGACCAGCCGCACAGTACCTGGCTTGTTCAGGCCAGCCCGCAATTGCTGAATGTAGGGATCATCGTTACCCACCTTGCCTGCCAGTTTCTGCAGTTCGCTATCCAGATCTACGCCTTGCAGGTCAACCACCAGGCGGTCAGGATTTTTGAGTACAAACTGGTTAAACGTGAGCGGTGCGGTGGATTCGATAGTGACCCGGGTGTACGCCTGGGCGGGCCAGACACGCACCGCCACCACACTGGCTGCCGCGGCGGCGCGAGCAAGCCCGGCAGGAACCACGGTCAAAAAGAGGGTCGAGACCGCGGCGCGCAGGGCGCTGCGACGGCCAGAATCTGGGGTCAGGGCGTGAGGGCGAGTTGCGCGAGACATGCCTTGCCGTGCTCCGTATGTGCTTGAATTTCAATGTTTCTTCCGTCTTCAACAGGGGTGAGACGGATAGTCCAGTCTGCGGTTGGCAGCAAGCCTGCTGCCTTGTCTGCCCATTCGATCAGGCAAATGCTGTGGGGATTGAAGTAATCCCTAAAGCCAGCATCCACCCATTCCATAGGGTCTTGAAATCTATATAAATCAAAATGATACAAGTTTAAATTAGAAACAGCATAAGGTTCAACCAGTGTATACGTTGGACTTTTCACGCGGCCAGCAAAACCCATGCCGCGCAAGATGCCGCGAGTGAGGGTGGTTTTGCCTGCGCCAAGGTCGCCTTCAAGAAATACGGTCATGCCAGGTTGCATGGCCGCAGCGATGTGTGCACCCAGCGCCAGCGTCGCGTTCTCGTCAGCAAGGTAACGGCTTGCAGTATCATCGGCAGCATGCATAAACAATTGTCTTCCATCGAATCATCAGGGCCGGATTTGCCCGCGCTGGCTAGCCAGATCAAAGGCTGGGCGCAAGAACTGGGCTTTGCCCGTGCCGCAATTACCGGCACGGATCTGTCTCATGCCGAGCCCGGTTTGCTGGCCTGGCTGGAGGCGGGTTTTCACGGCGAGATGGATTATATGGCACGGCACGGTCTCAAACGTGCCCGGCCTGCAGAATTGGTGCCAGGCACGCTGTCGGTCATCAGTGTCTTCATGCCGTACCTGCCAGCTGGCACATCTAACGCAGATGCCGTGCTGGCGGCAGACAACAAGGCGTATATCTCGCGCTATGCATTGGGGCGGGATTATCACAAGGTGTTGCGTAACCGCCTGCAAAAGCTGGCCGACCGCATTCAGGCCACAGTCGGGGAGTTTGGCCACCGTGTATTTGTAGATTCCGCGCCGGTGCTGGAAGTCGAACTGGCCAAACAAGCCGGTCTGGGCTGGCGTGGCAAACACACGCTATTGCTGAACCGCGAATATGGCTCGTTCTTTTTCATTGGCGAGTTATTTACGGATTTGCCATTGCCACCCGATCCACCCGAACAGAATGAACACTGTGGTCGCTGCACCCGCTGTATCAGTGTTTGCCCGACTCAGGCCATTGTCGAGCCATACAAGGTTGATGCGCGGCGTTGTATCTCCTACCTTACCATTGAGTTGAAGGGCAGCATTCCGGAAGAGTTCCGACCCATGCTGGGCAACCGTGTTTATGGTTGCGATGATTGCCAGCTGGTTTGTCCGTGGAACCGTTTTGCTGTGGATAGCAAAGAGGCTGATTTTCACGTCCGCCATGGGCTCGATGACGTCGAACTGGTGACGCTATTTGCCTGGGACGAAGCAACCTTTCAGCACAATATGGCTGGCAGCGCCATTTTGCGGATCGGTCACGAGCGCTGGTTGCGCAATCTGGCCGTCGGGCTTGGCAATGCCAGTACCTCGCCGCAGATTATCGCGGCACTCAAATCCCGCGAAAACGACCCAAGCGAGATCGTGCGTGAGCACGTCGCCTGGGCACTAAAAAGGCACGGTGCATGAATCCGGTCATCCAGCCGCTGGGCGATACGGCACTGGTCCTGAGTGTGTCCGCAACCCTGGAAGATCAGCGACGCCTCTGGATCATGCAAAGACTGTTGCAACAAAAATTCCCCGCCTGGTGGGTGGTCCTGGGCGTGGGCAATCTGACCATCCGGTTTGACCCGATGATCGAAGATGCTTCGGTCATCGAACATGGCATTGAGGAGGCCTGGCAACGTAGTCAGCGGCGGATGGAAGTCGCCAGTCATCACCACGATGTCCCCGTTGTTTATGGTGGCAAGGCCGGGCCGGATCTGGCGCGCGTGGCGGAACATGCAGGGCTCACGCCCAAACAAGTCGTGGAACGCCATGCCGCGGCCGAATACGTGGTGTTCTGCATCGGCTTTTTGCCGGGGTTTCCTTATCTGGGTGGGCTGGACCCCCAATTGGCTACGCCACGGCTGGACAAACCGCGCCTCAAGGTGCCGGCTGGCGCCGTCGGCATAGGCGGTGAGCAGACCGGGATTTACCCCAACGCATCGCCTGGCGGCTGGAATCTGATCGGCCATACGGACGTGCGGCTCTTCAACCCCGCCATGATCCCGCCTGCATTGCTCGCCCCCGGTGACACACTGCGCTTTGTGCCGACCGAGGTGCGTGCATGAGTATCTCCATACTGAAAACCGGCGCATTGGCGACCGTACAGGATGCGGGTCGCTACGACGGCGCGCAGTGGGGGGTGCCCCGTAGTGGCGTGATGGATATTCCCGCATGGCTGATTGGTAATTTGCTGGTGGGGAATCAACCAGACCTGGCCGCGATTGAAATCACCCTGGGTGGTTTTAGTGCGCAGTTCGAGACCGACTGCGTGATCGCCATAACCGGTGCCATTGCCCCTGTCACGCTCGATAAAAAAACCATTGGCCAATGGCGCACGGTGACGGTTCGCGCAGGGCAAATCTTGCGCGTGGGTTTTGCTGAAACCGGTGCCCGTATGTTCTTGTGTGTCAGCGGCGGTATGGATGTCGCCCTTGTGATTGGCGCACGTTCGACTGACCTGGCAGGCGGCTTTGGTGGCTTTGAGGGGCGCGCGCTCAAGGCGGGCGATAGCGTGTCGATTGGCCAGCCCGGCGGCTTGGCACCGGATGCCTGGGTGCGTCCGCCAGCGCGTGGCGATATCTTGCGCATCTTGCCGGGAACAGAATGGTCAGCGTTTACCATCGCGGCGCATCAAACATTATTGAGTGAAGCCTGGGTCGTCACGCCCGATGCCAACCGGATGGGCGCTCGCCTGGCCGGACTCGAACTACCGTTGTCACAGCCGCTGGAAATGACTTCTCATGCTGTGCACCCCGGCGTGGTACAAGTTCCCCCCTCTGGCCAGCCCATTTTGCTGATGGCCGATGCGCAGACGACGGGTGGTTACCCGAAAATTGCCCAGGTGATCCGGGCGGATCTCTGGCGTATTGGCCAGTTCCGGCCAGGCGAGACGATCCGCTTTGTCGAGGTCACACTGGCCGAAGCGCTAGATGCATTGTCCACACAACGCCACTGGCTGGCCCAACTGGAGACGCAACTGAAATGGCGCGCTTCAAGATCGACCTGAACGCGGATCTGGGTGAAGGTTACCCGTTTGATGCTGAACTGATGCAGCTGATCAGCTCGGCCAATATTGCTTGTGGCGGTCATGCGGGCGATGAAGCTTCCATGCGTTCCACCGTGCGGCTGGCGCGTGTGTATGGCGTGCGCGTTGGTGCGCACCCCAGCTACCCGGATCGCGCACATTTTGGCCGCCGCACGCTGGATATCCCGTCAGCAGAACTCCAGGCCAGTCTGAGCGAGCAGATTGGTGCTTTGCAGGCACTGTGTGTCGAGGAAGGCGTTGCACTTCAATACGTCAAACCGCACGGCATGCTCTACAACGATGCCGCTCGCAATCCAGCGCTGGCTGATGTGATCATCAACGCAACCCGCGCGATCAGCCCGGACCTGGCCATCATGGCGCTGGCCGGCAGCCGCATGGTCGCGCGCTGTCATGAACGCGGCATAGCGGTGATCGAAGAAGCCTTTGTTGATCGTGCCTACCGGGATGATGGCTCCCTGGTCCCCCGCAGCGAGCCGGGTGCTGTGCTCGATAACGATCACGCTGCAGTGGCGCAAGCCCTGCGTCTGGCCACGGCGGGGGAGGTTGTGACGCGCTCTGGCAAAGTGTTGAAGCTGCCCGCGACGTCTTTGTGTTTGCATGGCGATACCCCTCACGCAGTTGACTTCGCGCGCGGTCTATATAGCCAGATGGAAGTTCTTTAGATCAAAAAGTAAATAATACCAACCGTAACCAATAATTAGTTAATCGCGCGCGCCCTGCCTGATCCGGACAATCCTTATTGATTCGTCATACGAGGAGAGCCCGATGGGCAGCGCAGAACATGCTTTGGATAGGCCGGCGGGTGCTGCACCACCGCTGCCGGATGAAATACCGGACGACCAACTGATTGCACAACCCTCACGCGCGCATCCGCGTGGTCTCTACCTCTTGTTCGCCACTGAAATGTGGGAACGCTTTTCCTACTATGGCAACCGGGCACTCCTGGCGCTGTTCATGGTGCAGGCGCTGGCGTTCGATAAACAGTTTGCGGCTTCGCTTTATGGGCAGTACACCGGTCTGGTTTATCTGGCACCACTGATCGGTGGCTATGTCGCGGATCGCTGGTGGGGCAATCGGCGCTCGATCTTTGTCGGTGGTGCCCTCATGGCCGCTGGCCAGTTCACCCTGTTTGCTGCGGGCAGCATGTTGCAGACCCCTGCGACTGCGATCACGTTTTTTTACTGTGGCCTGGGTCTGATCGTCGCGGGGAACGGGTTCTTCAAACCCAATATTTCGTCGATGGTGGGTCAACTATATACACAGAATGACAACCGCAAAGACTCGGCGTACACGATCTTCTATATGGGGATTAACCTTGGCTCGTTCATTGCGCCGCTGATCTGTGGCTTCCTGGGTGACACCGGCAATGCCGCTGATTTCCGCTGGGGTTTCTTTGCAGCGGGCGTGGGCATGCTGCTTTCGCTGGTGGTGTTTGGCTTCTTCCACAGACGTTATCTGGTCTCACCGACTGGCACTCCGGTTGGATTGGCACCTAAAGCCATTGCAGCAACACAAGCCAGCCAGCGCAACGAACCGCTGACCCGTCAGGACATTGATCGCATGATTGTGATCGGTGTGATTTCGTTCTTCGTCATCTTCTTCTGGTCGGCGTTTGAACAGGCCGGTGTGTCGCTGACCTTCTTTGCAGAAGAGGCCACCAACCGCCAGTTGTTTGGCTTTACGGTGCCGGCTTCGTGGTTTCAGTCGCTCAATCCGGTCTTCATTCTGATTTTTGCGCCGATCATGGCGCAGTTATGGAGTGCCCTTGGGCGCCGCAACAAAGAGCCAAGCTCTCCGACCAAGATGGCCTGGGGCTTGATCCTGCTGGCCGTGGGCTATCTGATTATTGGTTTTGGCGTGAAAGACATGTCGTCTACAGCGAAAGCCAGCATGATCTGGCTGACTGCGATGTACCTGATGCACAGCCTGGGTGAATTGTGTCTGTCGCCGATTGGTTTGTCGCTGGTGAACAAACTGGCCCCGGCCCGGTTTGCCTCGCTGATGATGGCGGTGTGGTTTACCGCAAACGCTGCGGCTAACTGGTTTGCCGGCATCCTTGCCACCTTCTACCCGGAAGCAGGCCGTACGCCGGTATTCTTTGGTTATCAGATCACCGGTCTCCATGAATTCTTCATGCTGTTTGTGGCCATGGCTTTTGTTGCAGGTGCCATCTTGCTGGCCCTCACCCGGCCGTTGCAGAAAATGATGCACAACGTGCGCTAAACAAGGCCTGCGGGATTGCACAGCAAAAAGCCCATCAGTAGTTTTCGCGCCTGATGGGCTTTTTGTTGTTTACAAGGTACACATTTGTCTGACTGGCGGAGAAAGCGTGCCGTTTGGCCTGTGCAAAATGTGGCGAAACGCAATCCAGGCTACATTGAACATGTTGGTGCGCCGCAATATAGGCTGCGCTTCACACTATCCGCACATTCTTTCAAGTTGTTGTCTGATCATCATGCGTATCTTTGCAATTGAAGTTTTCAGAGATGGTGGTTCCATCGAGTTCACGCTGGAAAAGAATGGAACCGAGCGTCATGTCTGGCTGGAAACCCCCATTTATGGTGAGCCGCGCACGCTCATGATCAATTCCAGCCTGGTGGCCAGCGGGTGCACAGAGGTCGTCGAGTTGCTGGCTGACATGGATCGCTGGTGGGCAGAACTGCCAGAAAAGATGCGGGCACTGGTGGACGAGATTATGGCTGAGCATAATCCGTCACCCGAGTCCGATGCCCCTTTGGCAGAGGCCATCGACATCACCCGGGTCGTGCACGTTCACAATTACGTGCTGGCCAACTATAGCGGTCAGGCGTCGGCACCCGTGCCCGATTGATGTTCTGCCATCGCAAACCGGCCTAGCGCCAGCAGAAGCTGGAGTTCTGGCAGCGTTTGCCTTTGCGGTTACCGGTTTGTTGACCCTTCTTCTTTGCTTCCCGCGCCGGCACATCGCCTGGCGCAGTCCTGCGGCCGGGTTCTTTGGCGGCGGTATGCGCAGGCGGTTGCGCCCGTGCATGATCCTGGTTGTATGGATGTACCGCGATTTCTGCTGCCAGCGCCGTGGCGCAGTGCGTACTTTGCAGCGCCAGAAGCAGCCCCGCGATCAAGATTTTCTTCATTGCAGTGTCCTTGTTCGGGCTCCATGCCCGGCGCGGGAATTTATCTGCGCCGGTTCCGGGCCGGAATGGCCTGCAATCCGAAAAATCAGGGTTGAGTACGCTGGGTGTGATTAATTCTCACCGCGCCAGCGTGCGGTTCATGCGCGCTTCCAGCCAGCGCTGCACTTGCTCGAAAGCCAGGCTCAGGCACCAGTAGATGGCGGCCGCAGTCAAATACAGCGGAAACGGCTGGAAGGTGGTGGAAATGACTTCTTTGGTAGCCAGCATCAGTTCTGTGACTGCAATTACCGAAACCAGCGAGGTATCTTTGATCAGGCTGATCAGGCTGTTCGACAAACTGGGCACGGCCAGGCGCAAGGCTTGCGGCCAGACAATAAAGCGCAGTGTCTGCATGTGCGTCATACCCTGGCTGAATGCGGCTTCCCATTGACCGCGATCCACACCGTTGATGCTGCCGCGAATGGTCTCCGACAGATACGCGCCCACGTTCAGGCTGAGCGCCAGAATGCCGGCGCTGATTGGATCAAACTGGATGCCCATACTGGGCAGGCCGTAGTAGATGATGAAAATCTGCACCAGCAACGGCGTACCGCGCATGCAACTCACGTAAATGGCTGCGGGCCAGTTCAGCACTCGCCAGGGCGATAGCCGCAGCAAGGCCACTGTGCCTCCTACCAGCAAGCCGCCAATCATGGCGCCGACCGCAAACAGCAGCGTGTATCCAGTGCCCTTTAACAAGTATGGCCACGCGGTTTGCAGCAAATTGATCACGTCACCCAAAGTGTGTTCTCCCATGCAAAACCCCCTGCGCGCAGGCAGGGGGTTTAAAGAGGTTCATCGGCCATTGACCGATAGAACCCTGGTCATCAAGCGCCGGGTGCCTTGCTCACGTCGCGACCGAAATATTTGTTCGAGATACGGGCATACGTACCGTCAGCCTTGATGTCGGCCAAGGCCTTGTTCAGCGCCGTCTTGAACTTCGGGTTGTTTTTGGTGAAAGGGATGCCATTGCTCGAAGCTTCACCCACCGCTGCGCCCGGTTTGAGTGGCAAGCTGGTCTTCTTGATCAGGTACGGGATCATCAGCGTGTCATTGAGCGCAGCGTCAATGCGACCCAATGCGAGGTCTTGCAGGTATTCTTGCTCGCCCGGATAGGTTTTGACATCCACGCCGGCTACTGCGCGGGCCATATCAGCATAGTTGGTGCCCTGGCCCACGCCCAGCTTCAGATTCTTCAAATCATTCAGGCTTTTCAGATTGCGGGTTTCGTTCTTGCGAATAACCAATTGTGCTTGCGAAATCACGTACGGATCGCTGAAGTCAAAGGTTTCCTGGCGCTTGGGTGTAATGCCCACCTGATTGACGATCACGTCATATTTGCCGGCCTGCAGGCCGGCCAGAATGCCGCTCCACTCCGTTGTGGTGAATTCAGCTTTGACACCCAGTTTTTGCGCCAGGGCATTGGCGATCTCAACGTCAAACCCGGTCAGCTGACCGTTTTCCCGGTAATTGAACGGCGGGTAGGTGCCTTCCAGTGCAACCTTGAGCGTACCGCGCTGTTTTACCGTATCAAGCAAATCTGTTGCGTTGGCGGTAAAAGCGACGAGTCCAAGCACACTGGCAATAAGCAGCTTGCGCATATTCATATTACTTTTCCTTATAATGAAACAACTGGAACTTCTGGCACAGGTATTTAAAGTAAGGGTTGGTGTAGCGTATGCCTATCAGGAATATCGGCAATCACCTTACAAAAACCGGCTTCGTTCCTGTTGGGGTGCGCTACTGTGAAAACTGTCAGGTTTGGGGCTGACACCAGTATGCCAGGCTGATATTTCCGCTGCGCTGACTGGGGGGAAGGCCGCAATGAGATACCAAATCATTCCTGTATATGCCGACGATGCCAAACAAACTGATGAGATTGGCTGGGTGGTGATTAACCCGGCTGGATTCAGGGTGTCCATTGTGTATAGCGTAGATGCGCTGTGGCTGGCAGAACGTCAGTGTGATTTTCTCCAGGCTGAGCTGGAACACATGAACGAGTTGGCCCGTAATCTGGACAAGGTCGTCGCACTCAACACCAGTGGTCGTTTTCCTGGCGTGGTCCTGGGCGTGCACGACAAGCATGTTTTGATCGATGCCGGGCAAGGCGAGGCTTGGGCGGTGGAGATTTTTCTGCTGAACCAGGCCGGGATCACCCTGCGCGAAGGTGACCGCGTCAAATTGGCGTACATCGATGGCTACATGATTGATCTGGCGCCACCGGTCAGTGGCAACCCCTGGTCTCCGCCTACGCCATCCATGCGCGCATACTGACTTTATTCGCAAGCAATGGACGAAATAGCCCTGATCTTCGTCAGTTAGACCAATGGCAAATAGATATCGCTGATGGCCTGGTGTTCTGGTACGTCCGGGTAAAAGCGAACGCGTTCAATCCACAGTGGTGTATCACGCAGTGTTTCACCGCTGTATGGCAGCCAGTCTACGTAAAGTGCGCGGATCGCAGCCCCCAGCGTCTCGTCCGGCCCCGTATAGCGCAACCTGGCGTAGCGCCCGCCAGGCAGCACATCTGCGACCAGGCCTTCGTCGCCGCCAACAACCGGTGGCGGGCATGCTACGGCCAGATCAATACGATATTGGGCGGCTGGCGTGGTGTACGGATCGTTGTAGAGCACGTTGAAAGTGGCGTGCGTGGATGGCGGCATCTGGTTCCGTTTACGCCATGCGATAAAGCGGCGGATCGTTTGTCCCAACAAGGCCGGATCTCCTTGATGTTGCAAGATCGCTACCGGTGTCGCGGCACGTTCCACGATCTCGGGCTGGAGGGGGCGCAATGGCGTCATGTGACGGTTCCTCAAGGTGTACAACGGCAGGTAGGTGTAATGCCAGTCATGCCAGCGCGGCGATTGACGGAACCCGCTGGGGCTTTGCCCCCATTGCCGGCGAAAGGCGCGGGCAAACGCTTCTGGTCCGGCGTAACCGCTTTCCAGTGCGATATCCAGAACAGATTGCCCCGGTCGAAACGCCAGTTGTAACGCGGCACGCTTGAGCCGGCGCAACTGGATATATTCGTACACCCCTAATCCGAACAAGGCGGCGAACTGACGCTGGAAATGCCAGCGCGATACACCGGCGATCTCTGCAAGCCGGGATAGCGGCAGGTCTTCATCCAGATGCGTATCCATAAAATGCAAGACGCAGGCAAAACGGGTGTAGAGATCCTGATTCAAACGCGGCTCGTCGGGCGATGTGGATGAACAGGTGCCAGCATAACGGGCTGTGGTTAAGGCGTCCTGACCGATATTGCACATCCCTGAAACAAAACGGCCCGCAGTCTGCGGGCCGTTGCCTGGGTGAAGCGTTGAACGAAGCTTAGAAGTCGACGCTGGCACTGACCGAGAACGTGCGCGGGGTGCCGACAGTCAGGTAGCCATAACCCGGATAGCCGCCCACCGCAGACCAGTAGTCACGATTGAATACGTTATCGATACGCCCGCGCAGTGTGACTGCACGGTTCTGGATTTCTGTCAGATAGCGCACGCCCAGATCCATCCGGGTCCAGCTGGGTACTTCCAGTGTGTTGGTGGCATCCGCATAGCTGGCGCCGGTGTAAACCACGCGGGCGTTCAGCGCCAGGCCTTCCAGTTGAGGTAGTTCGTACTCCATGCCCAGGTTGCCCTGGAAGCGTGGGACCCCAATGACTCGCTTGCCATCCGTCAGATCAGAACCGGTGTCTTTCTGGGTGGCATCCAGCCAGGTCAGACCGCCCAGAATACGCAGGCCGGTGGTTGCCAGACCGTACACATTCAGTTCGGCGCCACGGTGTTCATCCTCGCCGGAATCTGCAAAATGGTTGTTGGCATCGACCACGCCACGTGGTTTTTCCGTGCTGAACAAGGCCAGACCGGCGCCCAGACGGCCGCCGTCATACTTCACGCCCACTTCTTTTTGCTTGGCGACATACGGGGCCAGCATTTCACCAGAGTTGGTGGCGTTGGCCGGAGCGGTATCGCCCTGCGCCAAGCCTTCAATGTAGTTGGCGTACACCGACACCTGTTTGACCGGCTTGTACACAATGCCCACCGCCGGGCTGGTACGGCCCTTGGTGTAAGCGGCGCTGGCTTCGCCGGTGTCGTAGGCGTAGTTGGTGATGTCAAAGTGCTGATAGCGGGCGCCGACGGTCAGCAGGACCGACTTGTCGAACAGTGACAGCGTATCGCCCACCGCCACGCTGGACAGACGGATGATGCCGTTCAGTGCCGGGTCTGACAGCTGGTTGCCGGCAAACGCGGTGCTGGAGATCGCCGGTTGTGCGTAGCTAGTCGGGTTGTACAGGTTGGTGTTGAACGTGTTGAAGAAGTCCATCGCATAGGCGTTGTCTTTCTTTAACTGGAAATAATCGCCGGCAACCACCCACTCGTGACCGACCGAGCCGGTTTGCAGCTTGCCGCGCAGACCGACTTCACCGGTGTCGACCTGATCGTCACGGGTGTTGTCAAAGCGGTAGAAATTGCCGTCGCCGTTATCGCTGGTCACGGTCAGGTTGGCCAGTGAGTTGGCTTCGTGACTGCGGCGCAGGCCATAAGCACCCCACGCGGTGACGTCGTTGGTGAGGTCGTATTCGGCGCGCAAAGTGCCAAACAGGTCACGTTCGTTGGAGTAAGACCATGGTTGCGCAAAGTTTTTGCTGGCATCCGGCGCATCTGGAACACGGGTTACGCCGCTGAGCGTGACTTCCGGGCGAGTGGCTTGCAAACGATTGTCTTGCGCGCCCAGGTCAGCGGACACGCGGGCACGTTCACCGCGCCAGTCCACACCAACTGAACCCACGCTGGTCTGGGATTTTTCGTCATCGACACCTGTACCGCCATCACGGTAACCCGCGTTCAGGCGCAAACCCCAGCTTTTGTCCGGACCGAAACGGCGTGCTACGTCGGCCGCCACATTGCCGCTACCACCGCTATCGACGCCGACGGTCACGCGGTTCAAGTCTTCATTGGGTGCACGCTTGGGCAACAGGTTGATCGAGCCGCCAATGCCGCCGCCATTCGGCGCAGCGCCCATCAGAAAGCCCGTTGCACCTTGCAGGACTTCGACGCGTTCAAACAGTTCGGTGGCAATGTACTGGCGCGGCAGCAGGCTGTAGAGGCCGTTGTAGGCCACGTCATCAGAGCTCAGCACAAAGCCGCGGATGAAATACGATTCCTGGAAATTGCCAAAGCCACGTGCTACGCGCACCCCCGGATCGTTTTGCAGCACATCACCCACGCCATGCGCTTGCTGATCCTGGATCAGTTCATTGGTGTAGCTGGTGATGTTGAACGGGGTATCCATATTGTTTTTGGTACCCAGAATGCCGGCGCGCCCCCCCTTGGCGACCTGGCCACCGGCGTAGGCCGGTTGCAGACCATCTTTGGATGCATCGGCACTGGCCGTGACTGTAACGGTCTCCAGGCTGACGGTATCGGCTGGCGCAGCGGCAGCGACGGCAGAAGCAGTAGAAGAGGCGGGAGCGCTGTCGGCGGCGCGGGCCAGCGGCAAAGCGCAAGCCACGGCCATTGCCGCAGCGATCGGAGTCAGTTTTTTCATTGGGTGTTCCGGCAGACGATGAGTACGCCACGGTCGGGGGCACGCCGTGACGAGAAGGTTCATATTTTAAATGTAAATGCGAATTATACTCATTAATACATAAAGAAATGTTGCGCTGCCGTAAGATTTATACAACACCGACCTCTGGATTTGCGGAAGAGGGAAGCGACCAATCCAGAAATGAGGCGGTTTTTGCCGGAAATTTGAAAGCCTGGCTTTTTATTTGAAAGACCGTTGACAGAATTTGGTGCGGATGTGATCGGGGATTCAAATCCGTGAAGGCCGAATGGCGCTTACCCCCTGGTGGTCTCTGAAGAGAGAACCAGATGAAGCCAACATGGGCGGCACACAAGGCGCCCAATCGGCGGGAGGAAATGCTCAAGGCTGCTGGCGTCTTGCGGCGCCCGTCATGCTTTGCAATACGCCATCACGCAGCACCAATCCGTGAAACAGCGCTGCGCATGGCTGACTACTTTGAGGGCCCTGCGCTGGACCGCGATTTGCACATTGTGGTGAGCGGCAATGGCACGCTGGATGCAGACGCCGTGCTGTTGCGCCGGGCACGGTTTCGGCAAAAGATGCGGTGCTGGCCGTCGAAAACCACGGTCCGACCATCCCTCTGGCGCTGCAGTCCCGTCTGTTTGACCGCTTTTTCCGCGGCGACACTGCCCGCACCGAGTCCGGGCAATCCAGCGGTCTGGGTCTATCCATTGTGCATACCATCATGACGCTTCACCGGGGTGAATGCCGCGTGATCAGCGCGGACAGCATCACCCGGTTTGAACTGGTGTTCCCGCTGGATGGGGCTGCTGCCAACGGTTAACCCGTCTGGTTACAGATCGCGTGTACGCGGAATAATCACGGCCTGGCCATGCAAGTGGCCATCCGTATCAAGCAATTGCCACAACGTGGCTTCTTCAATCATGAAGCGCTGGCCAGATTGCATGATACGCACACCGCTATAACCGGCTTCGTAACCGACTTGCTGTACCCGCTCCAGAAACCGCCGGCGTGCCTCGCGGTTTGGCGCCTCGGCGGACAGACGGGAGGGCAATCGGATCAGTTCATCCCAGCTATAGCCAAAGCGGCGTTGCGCGGCTTTGTTGCCGTAGATGAAGATTGGGTCCTGCTCGGTATTGTGAGCCAGCACTGCAAACGGGGCCATCTCATACAACCACCTGGCGGCATCTGCATTCGGTACAGAAGGCGGTACGAGCGGCCGGTTCAACAAGCGGGCATAGCTGTCGGCAAGCAATTTATAAAAAGCCGGATCACAAGAGAGCGGGATCATCCTGAGGCGGGGGAGAGAGCGTAGAAGCGCATACGATACCGCATCGGCCGGCGCGACAGGGCGGCAGGTATTCAATCGCGGAACCCAAGGTGGTTGATCTTGCCCCGGATGACACTTTTTTGAACCCTGAAAAAGGCGACGCAAGCGATGGGTTTTTGAAGGCGACACCGGACCGCTTCTGGCCGATCGCCGTTTAGATCAAGCTGGCCTGAAGCGCCGCTTTATCTGATATCTAGGACCTATACCCCGGGGCCTGCCGAGAGAGGCATTCGAGTCTGTATCCGCCGTGATCGGGCAAGTCAAAAAGAACAGGATGCGGTTTATCCGTGGATGCCAGTGTCTATACCGACTGTTTTTTATGACGCAGGGTACTGGCACAACCCGCCACCAAGGCCAGGAGGGCCGCCATGAAAAAGATCATCGAAGATTGCTGTTGAAAGGCGCGGCCAAAGACCATGGCGACGGTCACTGCCCCAAAGGACTGTCCCAGCAGCCTGCCCATGGACTGCAATCCAGATGCCCCACCGCTTCTGGCAGGCGGGGCGCTTCCCATAATGACCCGGTTGTTGGGTGACTGAAATAACCCGAAGCCCAGGCCACAAATCCCCAGTCGCCAACTGAGGTCGAAGAGTGTGGGGGCCGGCCCGAGCATGCAGAGCGCGGCCAGCCCTAGCCCCAGGGTAATTAATCCGGCACCACTGATCAGACTTGGCGGTAGCCGATCGGAAAGGCGGCCGGCAGTGGGTGCAATCAGCGCGGTCATCAGTGGCCAGGCGGTCATGAGCAAACCAGTTTGCGTTTCCGTCTTCCCCAGCGTGCGCTGCAGATAAAACGATAGCCCGATTGACGCCATGGTCTGTGCCGCGAAGGAACAGATTGAGGTCACCATGGAAAGCGAAAACACGGGCTTGCGTAATAGATCAATGGGCAACATGGGCACGGCCTGGCGTCTTTCGCGACGAACGAGAAGCACGCCGAAAACCAGTGCCGCCACAACCATCAAGATACCTCTTTGCTGGCTGTCTGCTTCGCCCACCGCCGCCAGTCCTGCAATCAACAAGCCGAAAGTCAGCGCGTTGAACAGTGCACTGAGTAGATCAAGCCGCTTGGGCGTGGCGGGGGTCAGTGGCAGCGTGCGGGCACCAATCAACAGGGCCAGTAGTCCCAACGGGCCGTTTACCAAAAACAGCCATTGCCAATGTGCAATGGCAAGAATGGCCGCCGCGACGCTGGGGCCCGCAGCTGAAGCGGTGGCCACCACCAAAGAGGCATACCCCACACCGACGCCCAGTTGGGCTCTGGGATAGATAAACCGCACCAGAGCGATATTCACGCTCATGATTCCGGCCGCGCCAAGCCCCTGCACAATGCGCGCGAGCGTGAGCGCCAGCAATGAATGGGCCGATGCACAAGCCAGCGATGCCAGCGTGAACACCACAAGGCCACCCCAGTACACCCGCTTGTAACCCAGGATATCGCCCAGCGTGGCAAAGGGTAACAACGACACGGTAATGGCTAATTGGTATGCATTGATCACCCACACCGAACGCGCTGCAGAAATAGACAGGTCATGCCCGATCACCGGCAAGGCGACATTGACGATGGAGGTATCCAGGACGGCCATGGTGGTCGCGATGGCAATCGCAAGAAAAGCGAGAAGGCGCTGAGGTTGGGGCAAGCCGTCGGACATGTTTTGAGTTGCGCTCAAGAAATTCTCCGATCATAGCGGATGCCCAAGAGACAGGAAGTGCCGGCTGGAGATGCTGCCATCACCGGGGGTGAGTCCCTGTTTGAGGTGGTTGGTAGCAACAACGCAAAGCTTGCAGGTTCGGTTTTGCCAAAGCCGAGGCACAAAACATGCACGCAAGGTCAGCTTTATATGTGCGGATCAAGATCGGCCGCCAGGAATCGCAGCAGACGAAGAGGTTTATTGTCGAAACCGGGGAGGGGCCAGGCAGACAAAGTAGCAGGCGTTGAGAAAGCGGCCAATTGCGATGTCTAACGCACAGAACCTTTGCTGGTAACGAGCAGTTTCTGGCCTATTGTCGTGTCGTCTCTTGCCACATCGAGCATGACGCGCGCCAGGTTGGCGCGTGAAATCATGGGTAGCCCAGAGACTTTCTGTACCCGCGCCATCGGTCGAACCTCTATCACATCTGCCGGCGGGCCGTTGGTCAAGCCGACGGGATAGAGTCCGGTCCATTGCAGCCCGGAGTCAGGAAGCAGTGCTTCCGAAAGCGCCTTGTCCCGATACACCGTTGGCACCCATGTTCTGTAAACTATGCGGGCGATCAACCCTGCCGTGCGCGCAGTCTCGCCCACGCCATAGGCTGACACCAGCACTAACCGCAGAACACCGGTCTGCTTCATTGCCTGAATAATCAGCGGCAAGCCTGACTGCATCAAATCAACGGGCTTTTTCTTGCGCGTGCCCAGGCAGACCAGGACTGCATCCGTGCCACTGATGGCGGCCTTCAGAACGGCAGCGTCGGTTAACTGGCCCGCCATCACCTGAAGCCCCGGCCTGGCTGTGATCGCTTGCGCATTGCGCACATAAGCCACAACCTGATCGCCTTGCGCCAGCGCTTGTTCGACGACCTGGCGGCCCGTTGCGCCGGTGGCGCCCAATACCACGATTTTCATGCGCTTCTTGTTCCGGTACGTGAGGTAGATAACGTTTGCAAGTACGCTGAATAACCCAGCGTACATTGTGAGATCGGGCCTGCCCAACCAATGCGGCAGCCATATTAACGGGCCGGCAACTGACCCCTCAAATCTTTCAAAGAGTACTCACCATGACTGCTAAAAGTATTAAAGCGAAATACAACGAACAAAATTTTAAACTCCGCCAGCGCGGGATCAAGCTGGTCCCGTACAAGGCGCCTTGCTGTGGCGCAACGCTCGAAGGCCAACTGGCTGGCCTGGGTGAAGAATGGGAGGCCGTCTCCACTTGTCCGGAATGCGGCGAGCTGTACATGAAGTACACCTCACACACCCAAATTACCGCAGATACGCTGGCGACCAGATAACCCTGGAGCCCCGGATTCCGGCTATCCGGGAGCGGCATGCAGGATGTGATCAGCTTGCTTTCAACGCGCGCTCAAAGTTTGAGTGTGGGTGCCCTGCTGAGGGCGGGCTCTGTTGCATTGACGCGGTGAGGTGAAGGGCAACTGTTCGGCCAAAGCGTTCTGTTACCCCATTTGTCCTGAAAGCCTGCTCAGAGTCACATGCCGGCCATGTCTCTGTTGCCGGCACCGAACGTCAACTTTCTTCCCCTTTGGAGCGCGTAGGGGCGTGTTACCATCTGCGCCGTGCCGTTTTTATTGCTTTGCAGCATGCGGCAGCGCAGCAGCATTGCCATGATGCGGCCAACGTTGGCCACTTTTCTGTCGTGTTCCCGCCTTGTCGCCGGTCGCGGCGTAACCTGTTTTCTGCAGCCGCACGGCGCTTCCCATGATCATTCTGAAAAACGTGGCCTTGCGCCGCGGCACCAAAGTCCTGCTCGACAACGCGTCCGTGACGCTCAATCCCGGTGAGAAAGTCGGCCTGGTCGGCCGCAACGGCGCTGGCAAATCCTCGCTGTTCGCGGTGCTGAACGGCACGCTGCACGAAGACGGCGGCGATGTGTCGATCCCGTCGCAGTGGCGCATGTCGCAGGTGGCGCAGGACATGCCGGAAACGGCGCAGACGGCGACCGAGTTTGTGGTCGAAGGCGATACCACCCTGCTCGCCGCGCAGCGGGAGGTGACCGAGGCCGAGGCCGGCGAAGACTACATGCGCATGGCGCACGCCTATACCGCGCTCAACGATGCCGGAGCCCACGACGCGCCGGCACGGGCGCAGGCGCTGATTCTCGGCTTGGGTTTCAGCGTCGACGAGCTGCAGCAGCCGGTGAACAGCTTTTCCGGTGGCTGGCGCATGCGGCTGCAACTGGCGCGTGCGCTGATGTGTCCGTCCGACCTGCTGCTGCTGGACGAGCCGACCAACCACCTGGATCTGGACGCGCTGGTATGGCTGGAAGCGTGGTTGAAGCAGTACGCCGGCACCATGGTAGTGATCAGCCATGACCGCGAATTTCTCGATGCCGTCACCAATGTGACGCTGCACGTCGACAATGCCAAGCTGGTGCGCTACGGCGGCAATTACAGCAAGTTCGAGGACATGCGTGCCGAACAGCTGGTCCTGCAGCAAGCGGCACTGGCCAAGCAGCAGGAAAAAATGGCGCACCTGCAAAAGTTCATTGATCGCTTCAAGGCCAAGGCCAGCAAGGCGAAGCAGGCGCAGAGCCGTGTCAAGGCGCTGGAGCGGATGGAGAAGATCGCGCCGGTGCTGGCCGATGCCGATTTCCAGTTCGAATTCAAAGAGCCGCAGAGCCTGCCGAACTCGATGCTGTCGATGACCGGCGCGGTGTTCGGCTATCCGGCGCCGGAGGGCGCGCCGGAAGACACGCCGCCGACGGTGATCGTGCGCAACGTGAACCGCACCGTGCTGGCCGGGCAGCGTATCGGCATTCTCGGTGCCAACGGCCAGGGCAAGTCGACGCTGGTGAAAACCGTGGCCGAGGCGCTGCAGGCGGTCGGTGGCGAGATCATTCGCGGCAAGGGGCTCAATATCGGCTACTTCTCGCAGCAGGAGCTGGACGTGCTGCGGCCGGAGGACGATCCGCTGCAGCACATGTTCCGCCTGGTGCGCGACACCCCGGCGGCGATGCGGCCGTCGGCCAACGATTGCCGCGAGCAGGGGCTGCGCAATTTCCTCGGCACCTTCAACTTCAGCGGCGACATGGTGAAGCAGGCGGTCGGCAGCATGAGCGGCGGCGAGAAGGCGCGGCTGGTGCTGTGCATGATCGTGTGGCAGCGGCCGAATCTGCTGCTGCTGGATGAACCGACCAACCATCTGGACCTCGCCACCCGCGAGGCGCTGAGCGTGGCGCTGAACGAGTTCGAAGGCTCGGTGATGCTGGTCAGCCACGACCGGGCGTTGCTTCGCGCGGTGTGCGACGAATTCTGGATGGTGTCGCGTGGCGGGGTCAGCGATTTCGCGGGTGATCTGGACGATTACCAGGTCTACCTGCTGGAAGAGGCCAAGCGCCGGCGAGAAGAGGCGGCCGGCAAACGTTAAGCCGGCCCGTCTACGCGTTACCACCTTGCGGCCAATCATGAGCAGGATTGCCTGCAGGCGCCGGGGCTGTCCAGCTGCCCCGCCGTGCTAGACACGCGAGATTTTCAGTGGGTTGTTCAAAGGTCAGAAGCGGACATTCGGCTGCCTGCGACAAATGTCTGCTTCCGAACATAAACCACAGCAATTGAAGTATTGGCTTGCCAGGAATAGAGCCAGGTATTCGCTTATGCAGGGATCCCGTCGGCGGAATGACTTTGGTCGCCATACAAAAAGCCACCCCGGAAGGTGGCTTTTTTTGAATCGGCATCAAGCGCACGTAGCGGAGCGCGATCCGGATTGCTCAATGCGTCGCCGCGTACACCGTCGCAATGGAAAAGGGGCCGTGCCCCGCGCCGACCGACGGTGCAGACATGGGGATGAGCGCGCCATCGCTCCCAGTGGTGTATTGCGAGACGGTGTTGCTACTGATATTGACCACATAGGCATACTTGCCCGAGGGGTCAAACCGGAGGTTGGCTGGATTTTGTCCCGCGCCGACGGTTGGGGTACTCAGGGGTGCGAGAGATCCGTCGCCGGCAATGGCGTATTGAGAGATACCGCCGCCGCCATAATTTACCGCATAGGCATGCTTGCCCGAGGCATCGACGACAATGCCATACGGCGAAGAACCGGCAGCAACAGTTGGGGTTGCCATGGGGACCAGTAGGCCACCACTGCCGATAGTGAATTGAGAGATGGTGTTGTTCTGAAGGTTCGTCGCATAGGCAAACTTACCCGAAGGATCAATCGCCAATGCATAGGGAGTCCCTACGTTGACAGTTGCCACAGATGTGAGCGCTCCGCCACTGCCGATGGCGTATTGCATGACCGTATTACCATCGTAATTCACCACGTACGCGTATTTGCCCGAGGGATCGACGGCGACGCCAAAAGGAGTGAGGCCAGCGGTGACCGACGTGGGAGTCATGGGCGCGAGTGATCCATTACTCCCGATGGTGAATTGCGAAACCGCCATCCCAACAGAGTTCGCCACATAGGCATACTTGCCCGATGGATCAATAGTGATGGAATAGGGATAACTGCCTGCACTGACGGTCGAGGGGGACATGGGTGAGAGCGCCCCATCGCTACCGATGTTGTATTGCGAGACGGTATTTGCGTGGAGGTTCGCCACATACGCATGCTGGCCCGAAGGGTCTACCGTAACGGAATACGGCATAGCTCCGGTCGGCACTGTCGGCACGGACATGGGCGTGAGTGATCCGTCGCTACCAATGATGTATTGCGAAACCGTATCGTCATCGCTGTTCGCCACATAGGCATAAGAGACGCGCGTGCAAGTCACACTGATGCCCGTTATGTCGCTTGCGGCGACCGTACCGGCGCCGCTGACAACAGCGCACGCCTGTCCCTTCGGCTGAGTGCCCACCGTCACTGTATAGCCGCTACCCGACGTCACGCCGGTTGCAAAGAGGAAGGTGCCATTCGTGCTGACAGGCAGCGCGTCGCCGCCGTTGT
Organism: Silvimonas amylolytica; assembly: GCF_014645555.1. GTDB lineage: Bacteria > Pseudomonadota > Gammaproteobacteria > Burkholderiales > Chitinibacteraceae > Silvimonas > Silvimonas amylolytica. Next base: position 439,115 of record NZ_BMLY01000004.1, read on the forward strand.
TCAGCAACGTGACCTGTGTACCCGCAACCAAGCCTGAGACCGTGCCGCCGACTTTATAGCTGGCAGCGCCTGGTGCCGGCGTCGCGTTGACTGCGGGCGTCGGAGTTGGAGTCGCGGAATCGTGAGAGTCGCCCCCGCATGCGGTCAGTGCCAAGGCAACAAGGGTGGGCAAAAGACGCAAAACAGAATTCATTTTTTTCTCAGGGTTGGTGCGATGGGGCGCGATTCTAGCCACTCCCAAAACCCCCCGCATCTCATGAGAATCAGTGTGTTGCATATTTCTTGAAAGGCCAAGCCGTTTACAGCTTTCGGTCAGCAACGCACCACGATTCTGTCAACCGTGATAGCGACCACGGCGAACGCAGATTTATTCGGGCTGAACGACTGGCAGTTTAGGGGTGGTAGCAGACATCTCGGAGGTTTGGTCTGAACTTCCGCTTTGGCCGACGAGCTGCCCATAGGTGGCCGGGCCTGGCGGCACCGGCCAAAGCGGACGCTTGCTCGCTCCCTTGCAAACGGCTGACCCTGCGGAGTGAAGCAGACTTCATTGTTGCCGCAAAAACGGGCCTGTTCAGTTTGAGATAACAAGCCGGGCTGCAATGGCCAACACCCGAATCCATGGGCCGTGGGCGCTGCTACCGGCAATGGTCGCGGTTCTCATTGCATCCGTTGCCGGTGACGGCGAAGCCCCGATGCATAATCCTGTGCTGCGCTATGGTCACCTGCAATTTCGGTGGTCAGGGAGGCAACACCTCGTTCACAAACCCAGGATACAGCCCATAGATCCGGGCGATTCTGTTTAGCGACGACGACAACATTGACGAGGCAGTCATGGGTGACCGAATCGCTGACAGCCAGGCATTCAAAGCATTTTCTCATTACGAACCTCCGCATTCGTGCGTGTATGGGGCATCACGGCGGCCCAATAGAGCCACCGTGATGTCGAGCGTTACCAACGGATCTTCAGGCCACCGAGCGCGCCGTAGCTGCTGAAGTCCGTCGCCCATTGGCCATGGCCTTGCGCCCAGGCGGTGGTATCGCGATCCAGGCGCGCTTCCACACCTGCTTTCAGCTCGCCCCGGTTGGCTGGCGTGTCACTGGCGACGGTCTGGCCCTCAAAGCTCACACTGTCGGCGCGATTGCCGTGCAACCAGTTGGCCTCCACAAACGGTTGTACGCGGTTGCTGCCGTTATCCAGCGTTTGCCGTTGATAAACTCTTACGCCCAGCCGGGTATCAACTTGACTCCCGTTCTGACCACCGATGTGGGTGCCTGCGGGATCAACCACATCGCCCGCGCGGTAGTTGGTGTAGACCAGTTGCGCTTGCGGTGTCGCCACCACTTGTTTGCCGTCCCGTTCATGCACGGGCAGGTCGTACCCGGCCTCCACGGAGGCAGACAAGGCCTTCGACATATAGGACTGGGTGGCATAGGCATCGGCGCTGACCTTGTTGTCGAAGTGGCCGTACTGCAGCCAGGTATCGACGTAGGGCCCTTTGTGCTCAGCCGCATTGCCAAACCAGGTGCTATACAAACCCACGCTGACGCCGTTCACTTCGCCCTTCGCGCGAGCCTGGTTGCCATCCGCGCGGGCATCCGTTGAAGCGGTACCGGCGCTGACCATGGCACCAAGGTGTACTCGCTGACCGCTTTCTCTATCCCAGCGGGCAAGTTCGCTCCCTGCCTGCAACAAATACCGCGTACCGGACTGGCTCAGTTCACCCTGACCGGCCTTGCTGTCCACGCGATCGCCCGTCACCCGGGCCCATGCACCGCGCGGCGCGTCGGCGTTCTGGTCGAAGTACGATTCGCCGACACGATCACGCAGGGTCTGCATTTGCCAGCCTTTGACGGCAGACTGGTTAGCCAGGTAGGCACCCGGTTCCGGGCGGTAAACCGGTGTCGCGAACCGGGCGTGATCGACGGCAACCGGATGATCAAGTTGGCCCGGCTCAACCGGCGATGTGTTGTCCTCGTCCGCGCTTGGGTTCTTTTGCGAGCGTAAATACCAGTTGCCATCCGCAGCATCGGCTGAGCCTTTGTAGAGCTTGTACTCATAGGCGCCGCCCACTGCCCGGCCTTGCAGTGAAAATTCTGCATCAGACTGACCATCCACCCGGATCAGTTCGATCCCTCGGTGGGTCAGGGCGCCCGCGCCATTGGCGTTTTTTACTTCGACATTGCTACCGCCCGATGTGTTACCGGCGACTTCCATGTGGTCGGTGGCCGATTGGTCGTCCCCCAGCGCGGTATTGAAGATCAGCGTGCTGCCAGGTTGCCCGATGTAGTTGCCGGCAATCTTCAGGGTATTACCCGGTTGGGCATTGGCGCCGGCCAGTGTCACGGTGCTGGCGTTGTGTAGATCTCCACCGATATTGAACGTACCTACCGGGCCACCGGCTTGCGCGGCACTGCCGACCAGGACGGCACCCTGGTTGTTCACCGTGCCTTGTACCGTGCCGTAGCCACCCAGCCTGGCGGTGGGGGCAACGTCGACGTTGGCGCTGGCCAGTTGGCCTGCGCCGCCGACAAACAACGTCCCGGCGTTGACATCGGTGTTGCCGGTCCAGGCTTGCGCGGTATTCACAGACAGTGTTGCGGCGCCGTTCTTGACCACCGTGCCAGTGCCCTCAATGGCGTTGGCCAGGGCCCAGTCCTGATTGACACTCAGCTTGAGCGTTCCGCTGTTGTTCACGCTGGCCGTGCCCAGATTGTCGGCGCTGGAAGCCGTCAGTTGCGTGCCCGTGGCCGTCGTAAACTGACCGGAGAAAACACGGTTGTTACCCACCAGGTTTACATCGGCTGCACCGGTCAGATTCACCGCACCGGCGCCATCCAGCATATTGACCAGATCGCCCGTGGCGCCCGTCAATTGCAGCGTACCGACGTCGCTGATCTTGCCACTGCCCAGGCCTTGCACATGATCCAGTTGCACGGTGGCGCCATCGGCAATATGGGTGCTGACACTCAAACCCATGTTGGCACCTTGCACATCCAGCGTGCCGCCCAGTGCCCGCAACTCACCTGCACCCGTCAATACGCCTTGCGAAGTGCCACCGTTACTGATGCCCAGGGCTCCCCCGTTGAAATTCAGCGTCGATCCTGCCGCGCCATCCAACGCGCCGATCGTTTGGGTCGTACCGTTCAGATCGGTCGTAGTCGCGTCCGCCATATTCAACTGGCGGGTCTGGCCGAGTGCATTGTTGGCCTCAAGGCGAAGCGTCCCGCTTTGCACCGAGGTTTCACCTTCATAGCGATTGGTGGCGTTGGAGAGCGAAATCACGCTGCCTCCCGCATTGATCGCCAGATTGCCGGCACCAATAATCTGCGCGGACATATCCGCCGCTGCCCCGGTCGCGCCGGTGTTTTGCGCCAGCGTCAGGGTCTGGTTTTGTTGCAGATCCAGCTGGGTCAGGCCGTAATTGACGTACAGCCCGTCGCCGGGTTCGGTTGTCAGCCGGTAACCATACGTCCCCTGGGCAACGATTTGGTCCTGTTGGGCGATATCCAGCACCTGGTTGCCGCCGACCCTATTGCCGTTCTGATCCTGCAAGGTCAGGCCACCGCCGTACCCATTGACTGTCGCGGCCGTGACCAGTTGTACACCGATCTCGCCATCATCTTGTTGCAACAAATTGACGGTGTTGGGTGCATCAACCGGGCTCGGGGTGTATGGGGTAGGGACAACAATACCCACGGCGCCGGTCCCGCTGGCATCCAGATGCGCTGCGTTGATGGTGCTTTGCGCCATCGTGGCATCAGGCACAGTGGCGTTGAAAATGGTGGTCCCGCCATGAAAGGCTAGTCCGCCAATGTGTTGTTCGCCGTCGCCCACGGTCACCACGCTGCCGTTATCGACCAGCAAGGTGGCGTTGGTCAGCGCCTTGGTGTTGTCGCCTTGCAGTGCCAGGGTGCCGCGGCCCATATCCAGCGTGCCAGTGAAAGCACTGCCGGTGTTGGTGCCGAAATTGAATGCGTCATTACCCGCGCCCATTTTTGCGATCAGTGTTCCCTGACCGGTCAAACTGTTGTTCACGGTAAAACCACCACTCTCTGGCGCCACATTCAGCGTGCCATCAAGCGCAATGGTGGCCGTGCCGAGGTTTTGCTGATCAGCACTCACCTGCATGCTGGCCGCATTGCCAATCTGCCACTGACCGTCAAAGGCGCTGTTATCACCGGTGATGTTGATATCGTGCCCGCTCACCACCGCATTGCCGCTGCCATTGAGGTTATTGGCAAAGTCGGCATCGTATTGGCCGTCGGTGCCGGAGAAATCCAGTTGGACTGTCGCGTTGCTGGCCAGCGCCACCGCGCCAGTGCCAGCGGCATTCTGTTGGGTGAGTTGCAAGGTGCCGGCATCCACATTGCTGCCACCGCTGTAACTATTCGCTGCACCCAGCGCGAGCGTACCCGCGCCCACTTTTTGCAAGCTGCCGGTGCCGGCCAACGCGTCGTTGTAAACCAGCGCGCGGTCAGCTTCGACCTTTGCGGTGACACCACCGTTGAGCGTGATGCCACTGGACGATAACGTGCCGCTGCCCGTGATCAGTGCGCCGTCGTTGGCGTCGATACGCGCACTATCGGTCACGCTCAGCGCGCCATCGCTGGTGCCATCGCCAACCTGCAAGGTGCCATCAAGCGCCATCCCGTTGGTTGAGGTCACGACACCGGTGCCCGCGAGTTTGCCACCCGCGTTGACCTGGATTTTCCCGGCAAAGCCCACGCTGGCCTCGTCCACCGCCAGTGTGGCGCCGTCCTGAATGCGCAGCGTGCTGAGCTTGTCGGCGCTGGAGAAATTCAGGCTGTTGGTCACCCTGGTCGTACCACCGCTGATATCGGCCAGGACGTTGACCACATTGGCGCCGCTGGTCATGCCGATGCTGGCCTGATCCACGTTGACGCGGGTGAGGTTCAGGGTGTCAGACCCGGCGCCAAAGGTGATCGAATCAGTGGCGGTGTTGCCGGAAAGGCTCACATTGGTGAGATTGGCCGTGTCGTTGCCGGCGCCCAGCAGCAGGCTGGAGGTCTTGGTCAGATTCAGCGACAGGTCGCGCAGATTGGCCGTGTCATTGCCGTTACCCAGATCAATGGCGACGCCGCCTTGCAGTGTGGTGCCGGTCAGGTTTAGCGTGTCATCTCCGTCATCCAGCTTGATCGATACGCCATCCAGCGTCGCGGCGGTGGCGGTGAAAGTGTCTGGGCCGTTGCCCATGCTGACCTTGCCGCCGATGAGTTGCGCACCGTCGGCCAGGGTCATGAAATCGTTGTAGTAGCCAAAGTTGTAGACGATGTCGGTCGACGACGCATTGGCGCGGATCTGTACCGTATCGCTTGGGTTCTGGCCGGTGCCTTCCGTCATATTGCCGGTCAGCCCGCCGGTGCCCTTGTCCTGGGTATCGGCAAACTCGTACATGCGCACTTCGCTAACGGGCTGGCCGTTGATCCGCAGCGCGGTAATAGAAACCCCCTCGGGGATGATGAAGGTGTCCGAGCCCATGCCCATTTCGATCTTGCCGATGGCCTGGTTGTTTTCATCGGCAGTGATGACATCATCGCCGCCGCGAGTCGAAAGCCAGCCCCCATTGAAGATGAAATTGGACAGTTTGACGTCCGTATCGTGGCGGTAAGGGTCGTAGCGGAATGTCCCGCCCGTCAGCATGATGTGGCTGTTTTCACCGAACACTACCGGCGTGTAGTTGTAGTCAAAGTTGCCGTTGTTGGTGATCGCGACGTAATTGCGGCCCTCGTAATTGAAGGCGATTTCCAGCGTGGCGTTCTTTTCCAGCACCAGCTGGCCACCCGGTTCTCTGGGGTCGTACAGCAGGAACATGGCCCCGGATTTGGTCGGGGCAACGTCCAGCGCCGGAATGGTCGGGAAATACGAAGGCAGCCCGGTACCGCTGCCGCCGGTGATCTTGCCGTATTGCCCTTCTGCCACCGTGAATTTGCCGGTAGCACGGTAATACCCGCCGGTCACATCCAGCGTGCCCCCGGTAAACAGATAGTTTTCAACAACTTGCGTGGCATCTGGCGCGGCGCCACCGGCTTTGGACTGATCCTTGTAGCCGCCAACGATGGATTTGCTATCGCCCTCTGTGAGTTCGACCGTGGCGACGGCCAGTGCATCTGCGCTGGCGAGCGCCAGAACCAGCCCGTAGCCCATTGCCAATACACTGCGAGGCAAATTCAAATGCTCGCTCACCGCCGATGGTTTGGACGCTTTGCCGTGTGCACTGGCATTTTCAGCGACAGCAACCCAGGCGTTGCGACTGGCATTCCAGATGGTGCGAAAAAAGCGGTTCATGGCGGCTAATCCAGCAAATGACGATGCTGGGCAGTCTGGGCCGCTTCAAAAATCAGAAATATCCGAGTGTTCCGAGGTCGCTATAGGAGTTTGCCGCGCGTTGAATGGTGGTCACCCTTGCCACACCACTCAGGCGTGACCCAACGCCACCGGCAATTGCAACTCGATTTCAATCCGTCGCCCCACCTGCGTGAACTGGCCCTTCATCAACCCCACGACGGCCCTGCAGATGGCCAGGCCAAGGGTCCTGCGGGCAGAGACTTCCGCCATTCCGGTAATGACGTCGTCGGTATCCAGTTGCAAGCGTACGGTCACCATACCGCTGGCCTGCACGCTCGTTGTCAGTTTGAGTGTTCCGCCCGCAAGGTCGGTCAGCAACCCCGCCACAATCTGGCCATAGCGGCGGGAATCAACCCAGACCTGAGACAGGGTCACCGCAGAAGAATCAAACGCCAGCGGCTTGCCATTCATTGGGCGCGCGTCAATGGTTGACTGGGTGAGCTGCGCGATATCCACCGTTGTCGCTTGCAGTACCACCGCACTGACGTCATAAAGCAGCAGTTCATCGAGCGTGCTCATCAGCACCCGATTCGTCTCGGCAGCCTGCGCGAGCGCCTGTTGTGCAGCTTCACCAGAGGAAACCATTGCACTACCCAGGTGATGATCCAGGTCCTGCAACGACAAGCGGATTGCCCGGCTCAAGTTGATGAGCAGGGCACTTTTGTGGCGGCTTTCGGCAGCGGTCTGTTCTTTGGCGTCACGCAGGCGTTTGAGCATGGCGTCTTGTGTGGATTGATCAATGAATCCACCCACCACCCCGATGATGCGACCATCCTCGCCGCGAAACGGCACGAACCAACCCCGTACAAAGATGGGCACCCCGGATGATTCGATAAAGAAATCGTTAACGAACGAGGACCCGATCAAAATGGCTTCGTGGTAACGCTTCTGGAAATGGGCCCGGCGTTCAGGCGTCAGCCACTCTGCTTCGCCGAACCGCTTCATATAGGCCTGGTCATGCGAAATATGGTGAAAGTCCAGAAGGCTGCGGTTGGCAAGGAGAATCCGGCCCTCGACATCACGCACGAACATCGGGATCGGCGCGTTTTCGATCATGGCTCGGAGCATATGCAGTTCACGCTGCGTATCTGCATCCAGCCGCACCATTTCAACCGCACTGTCGGCATGCAGATTCAGCCCGTTGCGGTGAGCGATCTCGACCAGTTCAACCAGCGACGCCGCATGCAACTTGGTCAGTAGCCGGGTTTTGTAAGTACTGACTGTTTTGAAACTCAGCGCCAATTGCTCGGCCACTTCGTTGTTGGACATCCCGCGTGTCAGCAGCTGTAAAACCATGAGCTCCCGCGGGGAAAGCTGCCCCAGTTCATCTTCACGGGGGGATTCAAACACCTCATGCGTGAACCAGGTTTTGCCGTGCAGGACCACGTTGACCGCCGTGCTTAATGTCGCAACGGGATCAAACTTGCTCACGAACCCGCTGGCCCCGGCGGCAAGGCTTCGTGCGGCGAAGTGCTCTGCTTGCTGTTCGGAATAAACCAGGATTTTCAGCGCATCATGCTGCTTTTTCAGCCGCTGGATCACCTCGAGGCCGCCCACGCCGGGCAGGCTCAATTCCAGAATGACGAGTTCTGGCTTCTGCTGGCGACACTGCGCCAGCGCATCGCGACTGTTGTCGGCTTCCGCAACAACCTCGTGGCCTGCTTCTGTGAGCAGAGTCCGTAGCGCTAGTCGGACCAGGGGCTGAGGATCGATAATCAGGATCTGGCTCAAAGGCCCTCCAGACAGGCAGCGCCGCTAGCCTTGTGTGATCACACCGGAAAGCCGGCGCGCAGGGATCAGATTCGGTTTGGTTTGGCCCGTTGGCGGGCAAATTTACTCTAGACCAGTGGAGCCGGTTTCGCCCTGCTGCGGTGTTGCCGGGCTAGCCTCAATCCGCCCATGGCCTCGTCAACAATGAGTGTGCCCGCGCCTGCAACCAAGTGCCTCAGTGTCGCACTGGCCGGTAAGTTAAAACATAGCCAAGGGCAACACCTCGGCCTGAGCGGACGTTGGCGCAGGCGGCAGTGCAAGTCTGCTTTGCACTGGAAATCGGCCATCATGTACATTGAAAACCATGCTCGACTCATGGACTCTGATGCACTGCTCAAATCCCGGCATGGTATCGGTTTTTAACTAATAATCTTTGGAGGCCCTTGGTGTGAAGCGTATCGCCTTGGGACTTGACTGGAGGAAGCATGGAATTAAATGAAAGCATAATGCGTTTCCGCTTGGCCAGTAGAGAGCTCTTCAATAATTATTTTAGAGTAGTGTCCCCGTATGAGGCTGGCGCTTTGGCTTGGCAGAATCTGGAATATTTTCGTGAAATAGAGAAACAGCTATATCGGTTTATGGTGTTGGCTCCGCATGATTTAACTAATGTGCGTTATGGGGATATAAACTCGAAAATAAAAATTTTAGCAAAATCGGATTTTTTGCCAGCGATGGTTAATAGGGAAATTGATTCGGGGTACTGGGATTATCCAATTGCTGGATTAAAGGGAGACTATTCGCTTTCATTTATTGTATTTTTTGATTGGGATGTATTAAGCTTTCATGATGGCAAATATGTCAGAGTCAAGATAGACAGTTGTTTCGATGATTCAGTCATTGTTGGAAAACATGCTTTGGTTGAAGTGGAGAATGTGAGATTTTTCCTGGAAAGCTAAAATTTTATGGGGTTGAAATATATATGCATATATGTTTTTGCCATTGGCAATGGTTAGCAGACTCAGGTCGAGTCGAACCCACTCCGACTTGAGTCCATGCCTTGAACGCAGGTGATCGTGAATCCTTGTTAGCTCCGACGGCATCACCCAGCCACAGTGTATTCGTTCCAGATAACCAAGTGGCTCATAGAGCGATACAAGGTCGTCAGTCACATACAACTACTATCTTGATGCAAGAATGTACCCTTCTCCATCAAACGCTCCACAAATTATCCCGACTATACTGTTAAGTATTAATGGAATGTCTTCTAAATAAAATTAGACCCCTGACTTGGCCGTCCAGAGATCAAGCCTAATGATAAAAAATGAAATTAAGGAACCGTATTTGTAATCATATTCTTACGATACGGGTGCTTCAGAATGTTGGATATTTTTTCTAAGCAATAAACTTCGTTGTTAAAATAGATGGCGGGCATCTTTCACTCATAAATAAACGCATTACCTCTTTTTTCCCGCCAGTCTTCGATGATTAATCCGAGATTTTTCGATTCACGCTCTTTTTCCAAAAGTTCATTAAATAGCCATTCGTCAGCCATTAATCCAGAGGTTTTTCCTCCTGCCGAGAAATCAAGCAACTCGTGAGACGTTAGTGCTGAATTTGCTAAAGTTCTGTACTCCCAACTTTGCAGATCCAAACGTTCTGCTGCCTTCTTTGCCAAGGTCAGAGAAGGTCCTGGTTTTAGCGATTCTTCTAGCCACTTTGCTGCAACAATACTTGGTAATTCATGCATGGAGTTCATATATTTCTGCTCGTATCGACCATCAGGATAAATTTTCCACCGCCCCCATTGGGGTCATTCCAATCTGTATGAGGCCTAATAGGAAGAGCATGATCGGGGTCATGACGAAGGCTTTCTTCTCCGTTCTGTACATGCGACGAATAGTAGGTCGCCTACAGGAACAACTGCTTGGCCGACAGCGGCCAATTTAGCACAACGGCATCGACGTCCGCTCAGGCCTGTGGATTCAACCGGTCGATGCAACAGCCTGTTGGAATCGTTCAGCCGGTGTTTCATAA
>NZ_BMLY01000005.1 GCF_014645555.1 Silvimonas amylolytica
ACACTCCTCCTGCCTGCGCAGGTTCTAGTGTGTTGCATCGACCGGTTGAATCCACACCGATTACCCGCCAGAGCCAGTACGCCATGCCTTGGTCGTTCGACTGATCAGTGCCCTGCCACTGAGAAGGTTATTTCCCGGCACTCAATGAGCTATAGTCCGCGTGTATATCCCGTTGCAGATGTCCTTGCCAACCGCTCAGCCAATCATGCCAAACCTTGAACGCCAGGTTGTTTATCTCGTAGATGACGACGAGCCCTTTCGAAACGGGCTGGACAGCCTTTTGCGGTCCGTTGGCCTTGAGGTCGCTTCGTTCTCGGCGCCAGGGGAGTTTCTCGCAGCCTACAATGCAGGCCACCCGAGCTGCCTTGTGCTGGATGTTCGGCTCAGTGGTGCCAGTGGTCTTGCTCTGCAGAAGGAAATTGCGGCCAGGGAAATGGATATTCCGATCATTTTCATGACAGGGCATGGCGATGTGGAAATGTCCGTGGCGGCAATGAAAGGTGGTGCTTTCGACTTTCTGCCCAAGCCGTTCCGTGAGCAGAACATGCTGGATGCGGTCAACGCCGCGCTCGCCAAGGATCAGGAACGCTTGCAACGCGAAAAGGGATTGTCGCCACTACGATATGGCTATAACTCACTCACCTCCCGAGAGCGGCAAGTCCTTGATCTGGTTTTGAGTGGACTGATGAACAAGCAAATCGCGTCAAAGATCCATCTCAGCGAGGTGACGGTGAAGGCTCATCGTGGTCAGATCATGAAGAAAATGGGCGCACGCAATATCGCTGATCTGGTGATCAAAGCCACCTCGATCGGTGTCTTTCCAACCCATTGAATGTTCCTAAGCGCTGGTTTCAGCGGTGAGCGGAAGGCGCACGCTGAACGTGGCGCCTTCGGTTTGTTCGTCCAGCACAATCGTTCCGCCATGGGCTTCGACAATGGTTCGGCACATCGACAACCCGATGCCCAGCCCTTCTGATTTCGTCGAATAAAACGGCGTGAAGATTCTTTCCCGATTCACAGGCGCGACGCCCGGTCCGTTGTCGGTGATCTGCAACAAGATGCCGTCACCCGCAATGAAGGACAGAAAGACACTAATGATCCTGCGCCGATCATGCACGGTAGAAAGAACATCAATCGCGTTGGCCAGCAAGTTGATGAGAACCTGCTGGATTTGAACCTGATCGATCAACGTGGCCGGGATGTTCTCTTCCAGCGAAAGCTGGATTGAAATCGAATGGGTTTGCACTTCCCGTCGCATCAGAGCCAGTGTTTCCTGCAGCAGTTCACCCAGATGGATCGAACTACGCTGGGGTTGCGAGCCCTTGATCAGGCCACGGGTCCTCCCGATGACCTGATTCGCCCGTTCCCCTTCCTGAACTACTCGCTGCAATGCGCTAACCACCTCCCCAAAGTCAGGTGTGTCTCTTTGCAGCCATCGCAAACCGGCTAACCCGTTTGCGATAATCGCGGCAAGGGGCTGATTGACTTCATGGGTAATCGATGCAGCCAATTGGCCCAACGTGTAAACACGCGTGGCTTGGGAGAGCTGGCTACGCGCAAGTTGCAATGCTTGCTCACGCAGTTCACGTTCGGTGATGTCAATCGTGGTGCCGATAAATCTCAACGTATCCGGTCCCGCAAGTTGCGGCTCGCCAATTGCCTGAAAATAGCGGACGTCTTCACGACCAAGGCTGCGAAACTGGATACGGAATCCGCGCTGATGCAGGGCAGCGTCATTGAGATTCTGTATCACAGCAGAGCGATCGTCATGATGGAGCCGCTCAAGAATGACCTCAAGAGGAATGGTGCCTACAGCTTCGGCCTGTTCAATTCTGAGCATATGGGCCAATTCGGGTGAGCAGTCGACCTGCCCCGAGGTCACGTGCCAGATCCAGTGTGCTGTCCCGCCCACTCTCTGGGTCTGGGCCAGCACAGTTTCGTTTTCTCTGAGCGTCAACTCGATGCGTTTGCGCTGATGGTTTTCCTCTGAAGCGTCGGCGTAAAGCCTGGCAACTTCCATCGAAACCGCAGCCTGTGCGGCAATCATTTCAAGCACCGCCAATTTGCCCGGTGTGGGCAGTTTCGCAGGTTCGTGTTGCTCCAGATAAAGCACACCCAGTGAACGACCTTGCTTGATCAAGGGGATGCAGACGATGAACGAAGCGCCATGCGTGCGGAAATATTCTTCATCGGGAAAGCGAAGTTTGACTTCCGTCCCGTCAAAGACGACGGGATGTTGCTCCATGAGCATGCCGTGCCAGAAGGGGGTTGAAGGCGTTGCGCTTGCGGTGGTTCTAAATCCGGTTTCGGAGGAGAGATCACGCACCAGGGATGCGAGTACTTCGGGTTGCGTATTGCGGCGTACAAACAGGCCGAAGCTGGCCCCCGTATAGGTCAGCGTAGCGGCAAGCAGTTTCTCAATCAGTTGCTCCACCACAATCTCGCTCGACATGGCTCTGGTCGTCTCCGCCAGAAACTGGATGTCTTTATCGCGGAGCCGCGGGCCGGCTTGTCCAGCCAGATCTGTTCTGGAGAGCAGATGAACATTCTGTCGTTCCAGTTCGGCAGCCTTCGCCATTGCCCCCCAGCGGGACCAGGCTTGATGAGCCTGTTGTAGCCAGCCGCGCGAAATGCCGGTGAGCCCATGCTCCTGGCAATACCCCGCGGCGCGCTCCAGCACCAAGCCTTCATCATGAGCCAGCCCATAAATGCTGGAGGCCCGTATAGCAGCGTCATAGCGGGCGAGCGCTTCGAGCTGATTACCCTCAGCACGGGCCGCTTCGGCTAACAAGAGTTCGTGTTTGCCAGAAAACGTGGATTCACACGAATAGGCCCACCGGGACAACCGTTCGATGGCAACCTGCAGGCGTTCGGCCCGGCGGGTGACATGGGGACTTTTTTTATCTCGCAGCAAAGCGGCTGCGGTCAATCCCCCAAAGAAATGGTAGTCGCACATCTGAAAGAACCCGGGCAGTGACCAGGCTACTTTCTCCGCCTCCAGAAAGGCGGCCTCTGCTTCATCAAACTGCCCGGCCATACAGCGCAACCGGCCCTTCATCACCCAATACATGCAAACCAGGCTGGCGTTGGCGTTGCTGGTCAGTTTTTGTTCGAATCCCGCTTCTGCGAACACGGCATTATCCAGTGTTTGCGTGCCGGCCTCCGGGTCCGCCAGTGCATCAATAAACGCCAGCTGAATGGCCAGCATGTCTGCCAAATCACCAAAGCCGGCACGTACTACAAAAAGCTGTCCAGAGAGTGCAGCTTGCCGTACTTCGTCCAGCGGTGAGCCAATAGCCAGCATATTGGTCACGAGCAAACTGCGCGTTGTACAGGAAATATCAATTTCCCCGGACTCATCGGCCGCATCACGCGCCATTTTGATCACTTTAAGCGCCACATCGAGCGGCTGTGTCCACAGGCTGGCCATCTGCAGGCTGACAAGCGTTCTGGCTTTAACTGCATCGTAGCCCCGGGAGAACACCAGCTCCTTGGCGAGTACGCCGAAGCGATAGCCATCTTCGTAGCGGCCGAGCAGTTCGCCTATTGCAACGCCCAATGCACTAAAGGAATAGGCTGCCGTGGCATTGATGCCGCGATCAAGTGCCAGCTCAGCCATTTTGGCGATATGCAGCAGGAAAAGCCCCAGGCTGGTGTAAAAGCTGGGCAGCAGCAGGCTGGACAGCAAACTCATTGTTTGCGTGGCGTCGACGTCATTCAAGTCAGGCAATGAAACCAGAGACTCGATTTCACGGTTGCCCAATTTGGAAAATACCGCATCGAATGCTGCATGAATTTCCGCTTCATCCGGGTACTGAGACAGATCGACGCCGCAGTATTGGCGCAAGCAGGCCAGCGCGATTTGCGCGGCTTCGACATTGTTTGACTGCATCACGTTCAGGGTGACAGCAATCAGCGTTTTTTCGATGGTCCGTTCTTTCGAAAGATCCGGCTTCTCCAGGATGCCCAGCACATTCTGGCAAGCCTGGAGGTTGCCACGAGCCAGTTCACAACGCGCGGCTTCTACCAGTATCCGGGTGCGCAATGGATGGGCGATATCCGGATCGATTGGCCCAAGCAGCTGTTGCGCGCTATCCAGATAAAACACGGCAGCATCGAGCGCGCCGGTGACTTTGGCCAGTTGTGCTGCCTCAAAATTCTCTTGTGCTGCGTCAAGACGCAGGGACTCAGAGTCAAGCAACACCGCCGCCTTGTTCAAATGGGTGGCCAATTCAAATTGCCGGGCAACGACCGGCCTATCGAGCTTGATGGTTTCTGCAATTCGCAGATGACATTGCGCCCGTACTTCGGCATCCAGCATGGCGTACATGACTTCACGGATCCGGTCGTGCACAAAGAAATATTCTTCGCCCCGGTTCAGGATCAGCCCTGCCCGCAACGCGGGTAACAACTGCTCGTAAAGAACGGCCTCATCCAGTTTTGTGACCAGACCAAGACGCTTGTTTGTCGCGACATTGCCCATACAGGCAAACAAAGCGATGACACCCTGTGATGGCAAAGGCAGAGCATTCACCCGGAAACGAACCAGGGATGGGAGATCAGTGGTCTCGAGTGCGGCTAACAATTGCGCCGGTACCCATTCCCAACGCTGGCTGACGTAGTTTTTTGTGACAATGCGCTCATCCACTATTTTGCGGACAAGCTGAATGGCGAAAAGTGGATTGCCTGCTGCCTTGGTGTGAACAAAGTCGACAAGTTGTGTCACCTCATCCTGACCCGTTCCCAGAAAGTCATTCAGCAGGTTGCCGATTGCTTCTCGCGACAATGGCGACAGTGCAAGGACCTCAATATCAGCGGCATCATGACTGGCTGCCCGTACCCTTGCAGGCCAACCGGTCTCAAGCAGATTCTCCGTGTCCCGTGTTGCTCCGGCCAAAAACAGCCACTTGATCGGCCGATGCGTCATTGTCTCGGCCATGAACTCCAGCGTGGCAGTATCTGCCCATTGCAAATCATCGATAAACAGCAGCAACGGATTGGCCGGCCGCGCAAACACGCCAATGAATCGGGCCAGCGTGTCATGCCAGCGTGCCTTCACCCGTTCTGTGCTGACCTCCGGCGCCGGGGCGGGTTGACCCAGCAGCCAGGCCGCCTCGGGGATCGCATCTGTAATTAACCTTCCAAGCCCTCCGACGGCCTGCTGTGCTTCTATTTGCAGAAGCTCCGGACTCTCGCCCGACGTCTGCAGTCGTGAGATCAGGCTACCTGTTGCCTCCAGCAACGCTTGATAAGGTGAATCCAGTTTTTGCTGATCAAACTTGCCGCTGGCAAATCGCCAGGAGGTGCTTTTTCCGTCTGCACGCAGCGCTTCGATCAACGTCGACTTGCCTGAACCGGCAGCACCACTGATCAGCACTGCTGCGGAATCGCCCGTTTCCGCGACCCGCGCCATGTGCTCGAATAAGCGTGAGAACTCTCGTTTTCGTCCGTAAACACGAGGTGGCCGAAAGGCCAGGGCAGACCTGTCACGAATGCCAGTTTGCGCGATGGTTTGCGTGGCGGGCTCATTATCGAGCCCCTTCAGCGCGGCCAGAACACGGTAGAGGTCGGCCTGAATTGCAGATGCAGACGGATAACGGGCGTGGTGATCCGTGTGCAGCAGACGCGCGGTGATTTCGGCCAGCAATTCCAGCGCAAATCCATAAGGCTCAACAAGGGCTGGAGCAGGCTCAGTATGCCCCATCAGATGCTGCAGTATCTCGCCAAATGCGTAAATATCAGCAGCGTGATCCATATACCGGCCAGATCCCGGCATTTGTTCCGGAACCAGAAACCGCGGATTTGCCGCTGAACCACGCTCTCCTTGCATGAAACGGATCCGGGACGCGACACCGAAATCTGTAATCCATGCCGCACGCAAATCCACGCTGACAAAGAAGGTTTGAAGGCTCAAACCCGCATGCACAATGCCTTTGAGGTGCATACGCCGGATCGCTTCAATCACGCTGAGTGCAAGTACAAGCCGTTGTGTCAACCCAAGCGATGCGACCTGAATGCTGGCAAGCAGGTCACCCCCTGGATCACGCAGTAGCAATGCAGACGCATTGTCGTGGCGCGCGTGGCGCAGGGGGAGCACCGACCATTCCCGCTCAAGCATGGGTTCGAGCGCCATTTCATTTTCGAAACGCGCGTAGATATCCGGGGCAGGATTGATGGCTGTCGGGGTGACGACGAGAATCGGCTCGCCCGCTTCTGCAAGACCTCGCTTAACCGTGAGGTGGTCACTTCGTAGGGTGGCAAGACTAACGAATGAGCGGAGCATAGGCGCGGCAGTCATTTGCGCACACAGCCGGGTTCAGGAGTGTGCTGGTTCAGGGCCATTAACAGATCATCCACATCCCGGGCGCCATCAGACAGACGCCCATTGCCGGCGCGCCAGCGGAGCCGACAGGCTATGTACTGGCAGGCATGCCGGCCATTCCATTGTCATACAGTATCAACGTACAGTGAACCTGTACCAAGGTATAGCCCGCCAGTACCTTGGGCGTAGCAAAACCCGCCATCAGCCTGGTAGTTTTGAATTGCGTCAGAAATTATCTTTGACACAACGAAAAGCGATCCACCCGCCATCCAGATATTGAGTCTCACGTGTCCATAACAAAGCCCATTTGTGTAGTGGACGACGACGAAGCTGTCCGCGTTGCACTGTCCAGTTTTATTCGTTCATCCGGCTGGGCCGTTGAGACCTTCGATAGCGCAGCAGCCTTGCTTGCTTTCTCGGCGCGTCACGAGATTGCACTGCTCATTGCCGATATCCGGATGCCGGGCATGTCAGGGATCGAGATGTTTGACCAGTTGGTCAAGACCGGGAAACAACCACCGACATTGTTCGTTTCCTCTTACTGCACACCCGAGCATCAACGCCGGGTGGGCCAGTTGAAGGTTCTTGGCCTGATGCAAAAGCCGTTCAGTCTCAGCACTTTGTCTGAGCTGATCGTAAAAACATTGGGCGATCCGCCTGCTGCGGCCTAACCCCCAACGTAACGCCTTTTTTGAGCAATGAATGGCAACCCCATCCAAGACCGTTGGGGAGAAGCGTCGCAATACTCGATCCCGATTTTGAATGAACTGCGCAGGGCGGCGTTTTCAGGGTCCTGCATTTACTTTCAAGGAAAATGCAATGTCTCTCCCCATCATTGCCTTGGCATTAAGCGCGTTTGCCATCGGGACCACCGAGTTCGTCATCATGGGCATCTTGCCCGACGTGGCGCATTCGCTGTCCGTCTCCATCCCTTCTGCCGGCCTGCTGGTCAGCGGCTATGCCCTCGGTGTCGCGTTTGGCGCACCACTACTGGCCCTGTTGACCAGCCGCATGCCACATAAACTGGCGCTGCTGTTGCTGATGGGCATCTTCATTGTCGGCAATGTCCTTTGCGCCACTGCATCCAGCTACCAAAGCCTGATGGTCGCGCGGGTGATTACCTCATTCGCCCATGGTTCGTTCTTCGGGATCGGATCAGTGGTTGCGGCTTCGCTGGTGCCCAAGGACAAGCAAGCCAGCGCGGTTGCCATGATGTTTACCGGGCTGGCGCTTGCCAACGTGCTCGGCGTTCCACTCGGCACGTTTATTGGTCAATCACATGGATGGCGGGTGGCATTCTGGGCCGTTGCGGTTGCCGGTGTTGCTGCTGCCATCGCACTGGCTTTGCTGGTGCCCGACAAACGAGACGGCAAATCTGGCGGGCTGGCCCATGAACTCAGCGTACTCAAGCAAGGCCAGGTCTGGCTGGCCTTGTTGATGACCGTGCTTGGGTTTGGCGGCGTATTTGTGGTGTTCACCTATATCACGCCGATTCTTGAAGAGATGAGCGGGTTCGCTGCGCATGCGGTCACACCCATCCTCGTCATGTTCGGGATCGGCCTGGCGATCGGTAATTGGGTGGGCGGCAAATTTGCGGACCGTGGGGCACTCAAGGCACTGATTGTCATCTTTGCTGCCCTCATCGTGATCATGGGGCTGTTCAGCTACACGATGCACAACCAGGTGCTCTCGTTGATCACCATCTTTATCTGGGGCATTGCCGCATTCGCCACCATCCCCGGCCTGCAAATGCGTGTCCTGAGCAAAGCCAGCCACGCACCCAATCTGGCATCAACCCTGAATATCGGCGCTTTCAACGTGGGCAACGCCATGGGGGCCTGGCTGGGCGGTCTGGCCCTGTCGCACGGTCAATCGCTTGATGTTTTGCCTTGGGTTGCCGCGGCAGTCACCGCCGGTGCGCTGATCCTCACCATCTTTGCCCGCCGGCTCGACGGGGCGGAAGTACACGTGGAGGCCTCACACGCAGAGGCACCCGGCAAGCCATCACTGGGTGAGGCCGCCACCCGTTCTATCTGAATGCGGCAACACAACTAACGTCGTCTCAACTTTGCCAATCAGGGAACTCATCATGACCACCAAAACGCTTTCGATCACTACCGCTCTGTCAGCATTGCCCATCGTTGCAGCCCTGCTGATCGCCTCGCATGCCAAAGCCGCATCGGATGATCTGGCCAAACCAGGTGTTCTGATCGTGGATAAAACGCTGCCCAAAAAGCAACTGGAGCAACAAATTCATGCGGCACGCCTGTACGACACGTTCTGGACCACCGGCGATGAAGCCATGGCGCGTGAAGCACTCGCCGCTGACTTTATGGATCGCACATTGCCGGCGGGCCGTCCGCAAGGCGTGGCAGGCCCTTTGGCCGCCTCCAAGGGCTTTCATGGCGCTGTGCCGGATGTCCACGCCGAAATCACCCAAATGATCGTGACGGGTGACCGCGTTGTAACCCACCTGCGATTCACCGGCCATTTCACCGGCAGCTTTAACGGTGTCCAGGGCACTGGCCAACCTGTCGACTTTATCGCCACGGATATCTATCGCATCCACGACGGCAAGATCGCGGAAAACTGGCATCTGGAAGACAACCTCACCTTCCTGCAGCAGTTGGGTGTTGTCGCCAAATAATGCCCGCCACCGGTGCTCACCATGAATCACGACTTCAGGAGCAACAACATGCTTTTCAAAGATCAACGTGTATTGGTTGTCGGTGGCAGCTCGGGGATTGGCGCTGCAACCGCTGCGAGCTTTGCGCAACACGGCGCTCACGTCTATATCGCATCGCGCAACAAGGCCAAGCTTGATCATGTCGCCAGTCAGATTGTCGGGAAGGTTGAAACCGTCGTTCTGGACATCACCCATGATGAACAAGTCAGTCACGTGCTGCGTGAACTGGGCGAATTTGATCATGTGGTGGTTTCAGCAGCCCAGACAGCGACCGGCCCGGTTCATGGTCTTGAACTTGAGGATGCGTACAGCGCCATGAACAGCAAGTTCTGGGGTGCCTATCGCGTGGCACGCGCAGTTCACATTCGCGAAGCGGGTTCACTGACACTGGTGTCCGGCTTTTTGTCGGTGCGCCCCAGCAAGTCTTCTGTCCTTCAAGGTGCGATCAATGCTGCGCTCGAATCGTTGGGGCGTGGTCTCGCGCTGGAGTTGTCACCGATTCGGGTCAACGTGGTTTCTCCAGGATTGATCGCGACCGAACTGTGGGCAAATCTGGACGCGTCGGCACGCGAGCGGATGTACGAAAGCGTGGCCGCCCGCCTGCCGGCAAAACGGGTCGGCGCGCCAGAGGATATTGCCAACGCCGTCATTTACCTTGCCTCAACCCGTTATGCGACGGGCTCGACGGTACTGGTCGACGGCGGTGGCGCGATTGCGTAACAGGGCGCGTGCCCCTTCATTGCAAGAGGCGCTGCCACAAATGGAATCCAGCAATCTATTCGCAGGTAGCTGGGCAACCATCCTCGATAGACAAGAGATTGCCATGACTGAGACCGTGCCATTGCATGTTGCCGTAGCCCACCGCAATCCGCTGGTGGCCTGTGGCATTAAGGGGCTGTTGTCATCTGCGCCGGACATCATTGTCTCGATTCATCCCGTTGAATGGGTCGAGGCGCGGCGCTTTACCGGCGTTGATGTCATTGTGGGTGACTACGATACCGCGTGCCTGTTTCTACAAAGGTTGCGTGGGGGCTCTCGTTATCCGGGGAGCGCTCCGCGCGTATTGCTGTTAACCGTCCGTGACAACGAGCGGGACATGCGCAATGCCTTTGATCTGGGTGTCCACGGCTACCTGTTGATCGATTGCGATGCTGATGTGCTGGAAGAGAGCATCCGCAAACTTGCCGCGGGCCACCGTTACTTAAGCGACGCGCTATCCCGGCGGCTAGTCGACTCCCTCTCCCGCGCGGCTCTCACCGCACGTGAGCAGGACGTACTGGCGCTACTGGCCAACGGAAACTGCAACCGTGACATCGCCTCCACGCTGGGCATCTCTTTAGGCACCGCCAAGACCCATGTGGCTTCCATTCTGGACAAGCTGGAGGCCGATACTCGTACTCGCGCGGCAGCGATTGCCAGGGATCGCGGCCTGGTCACTGTGTCTGCGCCCGCGTCCTGAATACCGGAACCCGCTTGGCCGCACAGAACTCCCCAACCATTGTTTAACTGAAACACCCGGAGAAAATCATGCCAGAAATTATTGTTTACGCTGCTGCAGGCCGTACTTCCGAGCAGAAGAAACGTTTGATGGAACGAATCACCAGCGCGGTGGTTGAAGAGTTCAGTGTTCCGAAGGAAGCTGTTGTGGTGCAGGTGATGGAGTCTGCGCTTGATCACAAGATGAAAGGTGGGGTGCTGTTTTCGGATAGATGAACAACCTGGTGCCTTTTATAGCGGGTACAAAAAAGCCGCATCAATTCGTATGCGGCTTTTTTCCAGCAGCGTCTACCCGGATTTGGGTAGTACTGTGGTTCTGAGTCCATGCATCGCGCAGGTTTTCAACGCACATGATGGCCGATTTCCGGTGCAAAGCAGACTTAGACGGCCGCCCGCGCCAAATTCCGCTTTGGCCGATTCGCAGCCAGTCGAGCTATCCTCCAGACCACATTTCGGGCCAATGCGAGCACCCGCGAGCTCTGGCACTGCCATCAGCCCAACATCCTGAACGGTCAGTATTTCGAATACCCAGAATTCCTGGCTGATATGTCAAAGATCCATGACTGAATGGTGTCGGTCGGGTCACTGAAGACATTCAATGGCGAGGCTGGACCTGCTGCGTCTGCGTATCGCTGGGCAGTAAACGGTTCTCTCAGCGTGGCGCTAGCTTGGCGGTGAAAAGATCGATCAGCCCCTGGTTTGGTGTGGTGCCAGAGATCGGTTGGCGGTCGCCGTAGTAGAGCGCGAAGTAGTCCTCATGGTAAGCGTGCCAGGTCCAGGGCAGGTCGGCTTCATCGGCCAGATCAATCATGTCTGCCGCCCAGGCGAGGCCGTTGCGGTTGTTCTGGAATGCGGTGCGAATGAGGCCGAATTCACCCAGGTAGAGCGGTACATCGTGTTGTGCGCCCCATGCCAGATAGGGTGCCATCGCCAGCCGCAGTTTTGCGGCGCCCTCGGCATTCCATTGCCCACCTTCGACGTTCTGCATGTTCGCCCAGGGTGCGTGCGTGTGGGTGAAGCGGAAAGGCTCGTAGAAATGAAAGGTGTAAACGACGTTGGGATCATCAATGGTGACGAAATTCATTTCCCCATCATTGTTCCATGACCCTGCCACGGCGTTAACGCGTTCGACGATGACCGGATGATGCGTGTCCACTTCGCGGATGGCCTGGGCTGTGGCCTGGGCAAGTTGTTGCCATTCGCGTTTGTTCTTGAGCACGTTGGGTTCGTTAAGGAGGTCATAGCCGGCCACGACGGGCTCATTGGCATAGCGGGCGGCGATGGCTCGCCACAGGGCAATGAAACGCTTCTGGTTTGCCTGATCGCGCCACAGTGCGCCACCTTGCCCCAGTGACTGGAAGCCGCCTGGTGGTACGTGCATGTTGAAGATCAGGTAAACGCCATGACGTCGCGCCCATTCGACGTTGCGATCCAGCCAGGCCCAGCCATCGTCGCGATAGTGATAGGGCTCGGCATCGCTTTCGAGCGTGCCGTAATAGATATAGAAGCGGACGAGGTTCATTCCCATCGCCTGAAGCCGCGCGTAGTCGGCCTCGTCATGATGCGTCACTGGCAGGCGCACCTTGCCGTAAACCTGATTGCCAAAGGCCACGCCGCGTAGCCGTACTGGCTGGCCGGTCTCGTCAACAATCCGCGTGCCCTGTGCATGGAAAAAACGGGGTGGCCCGCTGGTGGCCGCTTCGGCCCGCTTCATTGATGGTGGGTAGTCCGGGGTTCGCTCAGGCGCGGTGCTTGTACAGGCGATAAGCAACGCACACGATAGCGCGAGGCCGAACACCCCGCGTGGGTAGGCCATGAAGCTTCGCTTTTGCGCGCGCACTGCGATGGGCACATCGGGCGAGGTGCGAGAGTCTGTTTGGGTTTTCATGTGAGCCAGTTGGACTGCCAGCTTTTCGGGGCAAAGCAGACACTAATCTACAGGGTGAACGCCCGACGGAGCCACCGCGATGCTTTTAAAGAACCGCAAAGGCTTTTTTACGAAAAAGCGGCAAGCGCTCAATGAAGAACGCGAAGCCCATGGTTAGCAAGATCGAGTCGACATGGAGACTCGCCAGCGTTGCACATGCACCGCTTGCCAGACCCGCTTTGCGCCGCGACGTTGACGGCCGATCAGAACGGTCACTCGGCGGCTTGCCAGGTACAGGATTCTGCCTGGACTAACCGATACCCCGTTCGGCCAAAATCAGGGCCCAGCGCGGTGACCATCTCCCGTCTGGCTAAAAGGCCAGACGGGAGATGATCAAGCCAGCATTCAATCAGGGGGCCGCAACCTCGTAGAGCTGATTCGGGCTTTCACCCGCAAAGTACACATTGCCCGAAGCATCTACCGCAATGCCCTCGACGAACCCCAAGCTCAACGACCCTGTCTGAACAATACTGGCCGACGACGCGCCTGCGGCAAACTTGTAAAGCACGTGGTCAGAAAAACCGGCCGCAAACAGATTACCCTGTGCATCCACTGCAGTTTGCCAGGTTTGAAGGCCGATCGAGCCGGGCACCAGCGTGCCGATTGAACTACCAGCAGGGATTTGGAAAATGCCCAAGGCTGTTCCGCTTGACACATACAAATTCCCGCTGGCATCCACGCTAAGGAATGACGGGGCCACCAGTGAAGCGTTCAATATCGTGCCGGTTGAAGACCCCGCCGCAAATTTGTAAATATTCCGGGGGGTTGGATCCGCCACATACACCGTCCCTGCCGCATCGACGGCGACGCCTGTCGGTGCAGTGAATGTGGGCGAGGTGAGCGGGAGTGCGGTTGCTGTATTTGCCCCGGCGGCAATTTTCCAGATCACCCGGCTGCGGTCATCCGCGATATACAGATTGTCGCTGGCGTCCAGGTTCATACTTGCGCACGAGGTAATACCGGAACCAGCGGCAATGATGGTCGCCGTTGCTGCACCGGGCGGGATTCTGTAGATCGTTGAATCGAAGGCCTTGCAGGTATAAACAGTGCCATCGCTAGCCACCACGACACTGCCAAGGGCCGGGAATGTGGTACTGGGGGCAAGCTGTAGAGTCTGACCGCACACGACTGAGACATTGGTGATATCCGTGACGACGTGAGTGCCACTCCCCCCACTGATGGTACAGATCAGCCCGGCCGGTTGTGTGCCTACCGTGACGTTATAACTGCCATTGAGTGTGAGGCCATTGGCGAATTTGAATGCGCCATTCGCCGTCACGGTCAAGGCATCTGTACCGTTGTTCTTCAGCACCAGCGTGCCACTGGTCAAACCGGATACAGAACCGCCAACTGTGTAGGTGGTAACAACCGGCGTCGGTGTGGGGGTGGCGGCGGGCTCCGCTGCCGAACTGGCCGCAGCCGGCGCGGAATCACTGGAATCAAGTACGCAGCCAGTCAGTGCTAGCGCCATTACACCGGCGAGAAAATACGAGGGCAAATTCATGACAATCGCATCACGTAGGGAAGTTGGGCGGATGTTAAAGCGCTAGCCAGTGTTGTGCACCTTATCACCGTCAGCGTGTTGCATTCTTCTTGAGAGATGCAATTGTCCGGCCATGATTTTGGTGTTTGGCATGGACTCATGCCTGAGCCGTCAAACGGGTCTGCCGCGGTCGCCCTGGACTCTATCTCGTCGTGCTGCTGACGTCCGGGATGACGTCGATTTTCCCACCGACCCCTTCCGCACCGCTTCGAACTATCCGGAGCCAGTCGCCAGTCCCGACCCTCGCAACCATGCCGGTCTTCGGCTTTCAGGCTGGTGGCGGGCGCTGAGCGATACGGATCACTACCCCTCGTTGGCGGGCGTCACGGGTGTTAGAAACGACAGGCTAGCCGGCACTTGCGGTCGTTTGCTGGCATCTTCCAGCACCGCTTCTACGCCGCTTTCATCTTTCAACTGCACGCCTGTGAGTTGTCGTCGCCGTGCTTCGACTAACAGGTAATCAAGTCGATAAGCCGCTTCGCTATAGCTCATACCGCCCGGGCGGATGTTGGAGATGCAGTTGCGCTCGGCATCGCTCATGCCGACACGCGGCATCCAGCTGATATAAAGACCCATGCTGTCGGGTGAACTGAGGCCTGGCCGCTCGCCAATGAGTACCACCACCAGTCGCGTTCGTAACAGGCTGCCGACTTCATCGCCGACGGCCACCCGCCCTTGCCGCACAATGGCAAGCGGCGCTTGCCGCCAGCCGTGAGCCGCTATACGCGTCTGTAAAGTCGCCAAAAACGGCACGGTATTGTTGCTGATGGCCAGGGCAGAGAGGCCATCCGCCACCACAAAGCCGACGTCATACAAGGGTGCTTGCTGGATGAACTGGTGATCGGCATCTGTCAGCATGCCGCGCGATGCATCACTCAATCGTCGCCCCAGATCAGGCCGCTGCAAATACGTCAGCCGATCTTGGGCAGCGCTATGGAGGATGTAGCTCTCTGCTGCGCCAGGGATCTCTGCAGCGCGCAGTGCGGCTTGCAGATGTTCTGCATCCAGCGCCAGGTGTACGGCATCACGCGCCTGGGCGTGGGCCAGTTGAAAGGCCAATTGGGCGTCAGTGGGCAAACTGACTCCGGCGCGGCCAAGCGCAATGCGGGCAGAGGTAAAACGCCGCAGCGTTTGCCACGGATTTTCAATCACGGGTGATGAGGATCCAGGCATGGTATTCCTCAGGCCAGGCGCCGCAGCGCCTCGCCAAATACGGGTGGCAGGCCGTCATGTAATCTGAATTGCGGATCGGCGCTGAAAATCTGCGTTTGCTGTAACCAGGCTTCAAACTCCGGTGCCGGGCGCAAACCCAGCACGCGCCGAACATAAAGTGCATCGTGAAACGAGGTGGTCTGGTAGTTCAGCATGATGTCGTCCGAGCCCGGAATGCCCATTACAAAATTGCAGCCAGCGGCGGCCAGCAGCGTCAAGAGGTTATCCATATCGTTCTGGTCGGCCTCGGCGTGGTTGGTGTAGCACACGTCGCAGCCCATCGGCAGGCCTAGCAGCTTGGCGCAGAAATGGTCTTCCAGCCCGGCGCGGATAATCTGTTTGCCGTCGTACAGATATTCCGGGCCAATAAACCCGACCACGGTGTTCACCAGCAACGGCTTGAACTTGCGCGCCACGGCGTAAGCACGCGCCTCACAGGTTTGTTGGTCAACACCATGGTGTCCGTTGGCGGACAACGCGCTGCCCTGACCCGTCTCGAAGTACATGACGTTATCGCCCACCGTACCGCGCTTGAGCGACAATGCCGCACTGCGCGCCTCGCCCAATATGGCCAGATCGATACCAAAACTGCGGTTGGCGGCCTCGGTCCCGGCAATCGACTGGAACACCAGATCAACCGGTGCGCCACGCTCGATGGCGGCAAGCGTGTTGGTGACGTGGGTCAGCACGCAAGACTGTGTGGGAATCTGATAACGGCTGATGATTTCCGCCATCATGCTGACCAGATTGATCACCTGCGGCACGTTGTCCGTGGCCGGGTTGATGCCGAATACCGCGTCGCCACTGCCATAGAGCAAGCCATCCAGCAAACTGGCCGCAATACCCGTGGCGTCATCGGTAGGATGGTTGGGTTGCAGGCGGGTAGACAAGCGTCCTTCCAGCCCAATGGTGCTTCTGAACGCCGTCACCACCCGGCATTTCTTTGCGACCAGGATCAGGTCCTGGTTGCGCATGATCTTGCTCACTGCAGCCGCCATTTCTGGCGTGATGCCCGGGGCGGTAGCCGCGAGAACATCACTGGTGACGTCATCACTGAGCAACCAGTTCCGGAAGTCCCCCACCGTTAGATGGCTGATAGCGGCAAAGGCGTGAACATCATGGTCGTCGATGATCAGGCGGGTGATTTCGTCGTCTTCGTACGGGACCAGTGCGTGATCCAGAAACACCCGCAACGGTAACTGCGCCAGCGCCATTTGTGCGACCACGCGTTGCTCTGCGCTGGCGGCCGCCACGCCGGCCAGCACATCGCCTGAACGCAGTGGTGTGGCTTTGGCCATCAGGTCTTTCAGATCAGCAAATTGATGCGTGATGGGCCCTACTGTATGGCTGAACATCGGCACAGACGGGCTCCTCTTTCCATTGACGGGCACCAGGGCGGGGCCAGACCCGCCCTGGTGCGGTCTTACAAAGCAGCTTCTGGTGCCACTGCCATGGCATCGGCCCGGCGCTGACCAGTGAGCAGAAAGTAAGCGTAGCCCACCGCCAGAAACACCACAAAGATGCCGAAAATCAGCAAGTTGTAGTAAATCATGGTGGCCATGCAAACCACCGCGCCAAACAACGCAAAAGCCGGGAAGAATGGGTAGACCGGCGCGCGGAACGGGCGGTTCAGGCCGGCTTCTGTGCGGCGGAGCTTGAACAGGCTCAGCATGCTCAGGATGTACATCAGAATCGCCCCGAATACCGACATGGTGACGATATTGGCTGTCAGTGTCTGACCACCCAGCGTGAGCAACTGGTCACTGTAGATGGCCGCAATCCCGATCACGCCACCTGCAATAATGGCGCGATGCGGTGTCTTGAACCGTGGGTGCACCTTGGCAAAATACGCCGGCAGATACGCCTCACGTGCCAGGGCAAAAATCTGGCGGGAGTAGCCCAGAATAATGCCGTGGAAGGACGCCACCAGCCCAAACAGACCCAGCCACACCAGCATGTGCAACCAGTCGCTATGCGGGCCGACAATCAGCTTCATGGCTTGGGGTAGCGGATCGTTGATGTTGGAAAGCTTGGTCCAGTCGCCCGCGCCGCCTGCAAACAGCATCACGCCAATGGCCAGCACAACCAGCGTCAGAATCCCGGCAATGTAGGCAATGGGGATAGAACGCTTGGGGTCTTTGGCTTCTTCCGCCGCCATGGCCACACCTTCAATCGCCAGAAAGAACCAGATGGCAAACGGAATGGCCGCAAACATGCCAGGAATCGCCGCCAGTGAGAAATGATCGCTGCCTGACCAGCCGCCCTTTACAAAATTAGCGGTAGAGAAGCCCGGCGAGACCACTCCCATGAACACCAGTAGCTCGAAAATGGCCAACAAGGTGACACACAACTCAAACGTGGCCGCCACCTGTACGCCGACAATATTGAGCCCCATGAAGACCAGATACGCCGCAACCGCCGCGTGTTTAGGGTCGATATTGGGGAACTGCACGTTCAGGTAAGCGCCAATCGCCAGCGCGATGGCAGGCGGGGCGAAGACAAACTCAATCAACGTCGCCACGCCAGCCAGATAACCGCCCGTGGGGCCAAATGCACGCTTGCTATAGGCAAACGGGCCGCCGGCATGCGGGATGGAAGTGGTCAGTTCGGTAAAGCTGAAAATGAACGTCGCGTACATGGCCGCGATAAACAGCGCGGTGATCGTAAAGCCCAACGTGCCGGCTGATGCCCAGCCGTAACTCCAGCCAAAATATTCACCAGAGATCACCAACCCTACGGCAATCCCCCATAACTGCCATGTGCTCAGAACGGGTCTGAGACCGGATGCGGATGCTTCCATTGCATGCTCCTGTGCGATACCCGATGACGGTGTGGCAGACGAACTGCCAGCCCCTAAACAACGCCAGATAAATCAACGACTGACTGCGGGCACAACGCTTGCTTGAACAGGTTGTGATTGCCCTTGGCGACGAATATAGCAACGAGCAAAAAATGGCCGTTATCGAAAATCGGCAAAGATGACAAACATGTGGCGGCCCCCATGTTTGCTGCTTTGCCACGCGTGGGAGCCGCCCCTGTCATGCACCATTTCACACACCCGGCGGGCCAGTCAGCGTGCAGCGCAGACCCTGCCCGGCGCACCATCATTGCGCATGATGTCGATGAACAAGCGCAGAACCTGACCCAGTGGGAGCAACATTACGACCAGGTCACCGCCGGCCGCTTTTGCGGGGTGCTGGATGAATGGCGGACCGGAGACTTGCAGATCTTCCGCGAGCGCAATAGCTGCGCTCTGCACCAGATCTGCAATGTGCGGCCCGATGCGCTGTGGTTTGGTATTGAGGCTGAGGCGCGTGGCATGCGTATCAATGGCCGTCAGGTCGACGCCGACATGATCATGACCCGACCGGGCCATCACGCCTTTGAACT
Source organism: Silvimonas amylolytica (assembly GCF_014645555.1). Classification (GTDB taxonomy): domain Bacteria; phylum Pseudomonadota; class Gammaproteobacteria; order Burkholderiales; family Chitinibacteraceae; genus Silvimonas; species Silvimonas amylolytica. Next base: position 18,578 of record NZ_BMLY01000005.1, read on the forward strand.
GATGACGCCAGATCAGCACGAAATCCTGGGGATTGTGATTGGCCGCAGCACCTTGCTGGAGGCGGCAGAACGGGAGGGGCGCAATATCGATATCCAGCGGCTGACCGGGGCGGAGCTATTGCACGTCGAGCACCAGGTGTTGCAGGCCTGTCGCCAGCGTATTGGTGAACTACTGGCCAGTTGCGAAACGGAGAACGGCGCGGATCAGGTCGTCGCATCACTCATTGATCTGCTGGATTCCAGCGCGGTCGATAGCGATACCTGCCCAAGCCTGGCGCGCAGGCGGCGCATTGTGCGGGAAACCCATGAATACGTGCTGGGTCATCAAGGTGAGTCCGTCACCGTGCCGCAATTGTGCGAGCAACTGCACGTCAGCCGCCGCACGCTGCAATACTGTTTTGAAAATGTGCTGGGCCTGAGCCCGATGGCCTATCTGCGCTATCTGCGCCTGAATGAGGTGCGGCGCCAACTGGTCCGCGGCGGTGAATTACGCGTAGGCGATGTCGCGGCGGCGTGGGGCTTTCGCAATTTCAGCCAGTTTTCCTGTGACTACAAGAAACTGTTTGGCGAATCACCCTCCTGTGCCTTAAAAGCGTTGGCTTGACGGCCATTCGCGCCAGAGCGGGGTGGCGCAGTGCAGAATACCCAGGACAGCGGCCCCATAACGCGTCGCGTCCGCCTGCATGCCCCCAACTCATCTCAACCGTCGGTCAGTTCCTTGAGGACGGCGTAAAACGTCTGGAAGCGCTCTGCGCCGATCTGCAGCGCCCATTCGCGTTCGATCTCATGCACCGTGGCGCGCTGTATTTCGGCCACTTTCCAGCCCTTCTCGGTCAGGGAAACCAGACGCGCAAGCGATCCCGCCATCTCGACCCGCTGCACATAACCCATTTCTTCAAGTTGCTGCAGCAGGTAGTTCATTGCTTGCTTGGACATGCCAGCGCGCTGTGCCAGGTCAATAGGGCGCTCGTTCTCCGGAGGTGGAAAGCGCAACACTTTGAAGTGGGCTGTCTGAATGTCAGTCAGGCCGGCCGAAGTCAATGCCTGCACCAGGCGTTGTTCTACCTGGCCGAGGCAGTAGCGCAGCCGCGCCCCGATGAGCGGATCATCTGGATCTGGATCGCCGGAAAATCTCCGGGCGGAAGGGGATTGACGTTGGGTAGGCATATGGTAAAGTCACTTTACTACGTTTCGAAGGAGTTGCGTGATGAATTCGTCAGGTAATGACTTGATCACCATTGGCTCGCTGTCGATGCGGTTCCTGGTCGATGGTCGGGACACCGCAGGTCATATGGCGATGGCGGAGATGATTGTCCAGCCGCTCGCCAAAGTCCCGCCCCCGCACCGCCATGTCGACGTTGATGAGACAATCCACATCCTGGAAGGATCGCTCACCTGCCGGGTTGACGACTGCGTAAGCGTCCTCAACAAGGGCGACTATGGGTTCTCGCCGCGTGGCAGCGTGCATCATTTCTCCAATCCTGGCGACGTCCCCGCGCGCGTGCTCGTGGTGTTTTCGCCTGCCAACATCGGGCCTGAGTATTTCCGCGAGGTGGCCGATGTATTGGGTGCAGGCGGCCCACCGAATATGGAGATGATCGCGTCTGTGATGAAGCGCTACGGGATCGAACTGGCATCTTAAGCACCGCGAAGGCCGATTTCGATTCACCCGGACGCATCGCGCATGGCACCGATAACGCAGTCTGGGTGAACCGCCGCATGATGGCTTTCAGGCAAGGCGATTGCCGATGCGAAGGTTCGCTCCGGGCCGAAAACAGCCTGCCAAACCAATATCGGTGAACGTCCGCTTTAGCCGAAAGAGTCACCCCGCAATTGCCAGTGCCCTGAACTTGATGGCCTTAAAACAAGCCGCAGCCCAAACCGCAGGACTGCATCCCTGTGGGCGTCGTCATCCGCGAGGGCGACGTTCTCTGGAAGCAAGAGGATAGCTGGGCGCTGACCTCAGCTGGTTGAGCGTTGTGATCGGCGAGAAGGCCAGCGGGCCGCGCCCTCGCCGCATCTGTATGCACGCATCTGCAAATTACGCGCCACGCGGCCGTTTGTAGCGGTTGTAACCCCACAGATATTGGGTAGGCGCGCGGGCAATCAGTTGTTCGATCTGATTGTTTAGATGCGCCGCTGCGGCCTGGCGGTCTGTAGACAGTGGCTCGGTCAGCACTTTCAGATGGATATGGTAAGCACAAGATGCCGCCAGGCGTTCTGCAAACACCATCACAATGGGCGCACCGCTGATGGCCTGCAGACGCTGCACCAGGTTCATGGTGTACGCCGGTTTACCAAAGAAGGGTGCCCAGTCGCCTTCGCCGCCACCGGGACATTGGTCTGGCAGAATGCCAATGGTTTCACCGCGCTTGAGTGCCTTGACCAACATGCGCACGCCACGCGGCGTGGCCGGGGCCATGGCCAGGTTGGGGCGACTGCGCATGCGTTCTATCCAGTCGCGCAGCCAGGGCTGGTGCGGCGGTTTGAACAGCACGGTGGAGGGCGAGTACTGTGCAAACAGCGGCCCCAGCAATTCAAACCCGCCCAGATGCGGCGACAACAGAATGAGCCCCTTTCCCTGGGCCAGTAGTGCGTCAGTGGTTTCGTGGAAATTGGCTGGAGAAATATCCAGCCGTGACATCGGGTTTTCACGCATCCAGAAATACGGCATTTCCAGCACCATGCGCCCGGCGGCGCGGCTGGCCTCACGTAATTGGATGGCAGACGAATCCGGATAGGCTTGCAGATAATTTTGCTGCAACCGGGTGCCGTAGCGCCCCGGCAAACGGGCGACGCTAGCGCCCAGCAAAGCGCCAAGTGCTTGCGCCCAGGACAGCGGGAGCAAGGAAAGCAGCCAGAAAATGGCGGTCATGGAAGTCCCGGCTCGAAGACGTTGAGCGGTAGTGTGAGTCGGGAAGAAGCCGGGAGGAGAAAACCGGTTTCGACAGAGCGTTCATGTGCCACTTTGGGGCAACTGCAGCACTCTACCGGGTAAGTCACAAGGCGATAAGCGCAGCGTTGTGTCGCGGGTGTAATACAGACATATACCGTGACCTTGCTGACAGGGGGTCTGTTTCAGATCTTTGATTTGATGAGAAAAATGGCAACTGATGCATCACTTTGGGTGTTCGGCTGCATGGGCAATCACAACCGTGGCGGATACAAAAAACCGCAAAGCGACCCAGCAGAATCTCAATTGCTCAAGGGGATGTCGTGAAAACGCCCTATAAATTGCGCTGACCAAGCGGCCAGGCGTTCCAGGGCAAGCAATCGAATCCTCGCATTAAAACAAAAAAGCACCGGAAGGCGCTTTTTTGCAGCCGAACAATTCATCCTCATTGCTCGGCCAGTTTCATCGGTCAGAAACCACCCCACAATCAATTCAAGAACCGGCTTGCCTTGTCGGGCGCGGTTTTCATTGTGGTGCTCCCCCAGGAGTCAAACGCCGGCAACAAGTAAACCGGTGAAGGCGGTGGGGCCCGCTATCTGGCAACAAGACCCAGTTGCTGCAGGAACGTGAGATTGTCTTCCAGATGCCAGTTCTCGGCGATCTTGCCGTCGTGGATGCGATAAATATCCGTCGCAATAAAATCCACAGGTTGACCACGACCCTGTACGCCGTTAAAGCTGCCCGTGAAATGACCGGTGAAACGCAAGTGAGTTACAACGCGATCTCCGGTCACGATCATCTGGGTTACTTCCGCGTGAATATCAGGCACCGCGCCATGAAACCCTTTCCACGCCGTGAGGGGGCCAGTAATCCCTTGTGGTCGTCCCGGTGGCAACGTGCGGTCCATGAAATCCGGGGCTAACGCCGCGCGCTCTGTCGCTTCATCCCCGGTTGTCCAGAAGGTGTCGTACAAGCGGGCGGCGTGTATTTGCTGTTCCAACTGCTTTTTGGGCAGTGTTTTATCCACAATCAGCACACTGGGTTTGACGAGATCATCGGTGGCAGCGCTGGTTTGCAGTGCGACCAGTAACAGGCTGGCAGCAACCAGCCATGGCGGGCAGCCGGTCACAATTGAGCGTGTGTTGCTTTGCATAATGCATTCCTTGATGTGCAAGGTAAGTAGGCGTGCGGGGAATGGCCACATTCAGATGGAACGGGTCGCGGCTTTGCCCAGTGAGGGCTTGCCCGACGCATTGGTGTGGGCATCTTCCGGCTGCACGGCTGATCCATCGAGTTTGCGGGCGAAGACAGTGAGAACGAGCGCACCCGCCGTGACCGCAGCGGCAACCCAGGGCAAAACATCCAGCGGCTGGCCGTGCGACAAAGCCCGCCCGCCCAGCCAGGCCCCCATGGCATTGCCGACGTTGAACGCACCAATATTCAGGGTCGAGGCCAGGTTCGGGGCATGGCTGGCTTTGCTCAGGACACGCATTTGCAGGCCGGGGATGGTGGCGAACGCTGCAATACCCCAGACAAAGATGGTGATCAGTGAGAGGAGTTGGTGATGCATCGTGTAGCTGAACAGCCCCATGATCACGATGAGCGCTGCAAACACCACGGTCAGTGCCTTGAGTGCGCCTCGGTCGGCAAACTTGCCGCCGACCCAGTTTCCAACCGCCAGACCGACACCGAACATGACCAGAACAGGCGTCACGGCATGCGCGGCGAATCCACTCATGTCCTCAAGAATCGGCGTGATATAGGTAAAGACCACGAACACTCCGCCGAACCCGAGCACTGTCATCAACAACGCGAGCCAGAGCTGGCCTTGCTTGAGCGCACTGATCTCGTGTGCCAAACCGCCGGATTTGGCCTCCCGCTTGTCGGGTACCCACAGCGCCAGCGCCATGGCCGCTACAACACCAGCGACCACCACCGCCCAGAATGCCACCCGCCAGCCGTGTGATTGGCCAATAAACGTGCCCAGCGGCACACCCAATACATTGGCCAGCGCCAGACCGGTGAACATCATGGCCACCGCGCTGGCTTGTTTATCTGTGGACACCAGCGATGCAGCCACCACCGAGCCAATCCCGAAGAACGAACCGTGGGCGAACGAGGTAATCACCCGCGCAATCATCAGGCTCTGGTAGCTGGATGCCGTGGCACACAATACGTTGCCGACAATGAAAAGCCCCATCAGCAACAGCAGGGCCAGTTTGTGCGGTATCCGGCTGGTCAGGAGTGCCAGCAACGGTGCGCCGAATGCCACACCCAGGGCGTAACCACTCACCAGCAAACCCGCATCCGGGATAGATACAGACAATGAATGTGCGACATCGGGCAGGATGCCCATGATGACGAACTCGGTCGTTCCGATGGCGAAGGCGCTCAGCGCCAGCGCAAGGATGGGAAGGGGCATGCGTTTTCCTTAGAAGAAATTGCAGGACCCTGAACACGCTGCCCCGCACGGTTCAACCAACATCGGGGTTGAGTATTGCGAGACATGGTTCGGCGTGTATTGAATCTGGTTGCCGTAAATTGCTTAAAAAGTACGTAACGTGCAGGTATGACGCCCGAGCGGGGGCATCCTGGATACGCTTGGCCTGGAGTTCAAGCACCCCTATCCGGAGTCCGGCAATTTTGAGCAAAAAGCAGCAACAGTATTCAAGACCCCAGAATATGCGAAAGATTTATGATCTTGTCATATTGATTGCCCGCCAATGGGCAGACCAATGCAAGCCGCGTGCCGGCTGAAGGGGGCGGGCAAAGCCGGGTTAATGACTAATTGTTGAGACACCATTCATGCAATCTGATCGAGATTACGGCCGGGATTTCGTAAAACCATTCAAGACAGACTCGATCTCGGTCTCGCAACTCATCACTCGGGGCCCCAAAGGCGCTCGCTTGCTGGTTTCCCGCTTGCACCGGGATACCGAAGGACATGGTTTGGCAATGCCAACACCTGGCGATGCGGTCTTTTCTGTCATGCTGCAATTGCGCGAGCAAAACTACAGAGAGCTTTTTCTGGATGGCAAGTGCGTTCACCGTGGTACTTATCTGGCACGTTCCACCAGCATGGTCAATCACCTTGAACTACCCCGCGCAAACCTGAGTAGCCCATTTGATTTCCTGATGTTTACTGTCCCGCAAAGTGCACTGAACGACATCGCGGACGAGTCGCGTGTTGGGCGAATTGATCACCTGTACTGCCAGCCTGGTGGCGTCCTCGATGAAACCGTATGGCATCTGGGCCAGTCCCTGCTACCGGCACTGGCGCGTCCGCATGAGGTGAGTTCTATGTACGCTGAGTCCGTGATGCTGGGTGCGTATACCTATTTTGCGCAAACATTTGGCGGCATGCGCCCGTCCAGAGAACGGACAGGGCTGCTTGCACCCTGGCAATTGAAGCGCGCCATAGAGGCCATGAAGTCGCAGATTGACGAAGATGTCTCGCTCAAAATGCTTGCCGAGGCCAGTGGTTTGTCGGTCAGTTACTTTATTCGGGCGTTTAAATCCTGCACGGGTGAACCGCCACACCGCTGGATGCTGCGTCATCGGGTTGAGCGTGCCAAAGAGCTCCTCCTGGGGACCGAGGCCACGCTGGCTGAAGTGGCGGTCAGCTGTGGGTTCGCGGATCAAAGTCATTTCACGCGTGTTTTCAGGAACTTTGTTGGGGTCAGCCCGGCGGCCTGGAAACGCACGGTTCGCCACTGACTGTTCTTGTCCTCGACCACCGCCATACTCGGCTCTCCTGGGGAAAAAGTGCCGGTTCCAGGCCGCCCGTCCCTTTGAATTGCGCGCAAGTGCGTTTGGGCAGTTTTGCGCCCGGATCAGGTTGTGCCTCGCTAAAATCCGGCAATTTTGGGCAAAGCACAGCACCTACCTTCAAGACCCGGAACCGCCGAAAGATTTATGATCAACTCATATTCATGGCTTGCCAGGGGCCCGACAAAAGCAAGCCGGAATGCCGGCCGGGGAGGGCCTTGCCGGGTCAGGGATTCCTCATTGAGACGCAAACCATGCAATCCGATCTTGAATACAGCCGGAACTATGTAGAGCAATTCAAGGCAGACTCCGTGTCGCAACTCGTCACCCGGAGTCCGCAAAGCGCTCGCTTGCTGGTATCCCGCTTGCGCCGGGATACCGGTGGACATGGTCTGACCACGCTGCCGCCTGGCGACGCTGTATTTTCAGTCGTGCTGCAACTGCGTGAGCAGAAAGAGAGAGAATTATTTCTGGACAATCATTGCGTTCATCGCGGTTCGTACGCTGAGCGCACCACCAGCGTGGTCAATCACCTTGAGCTGCCCAGAGCCAACTTGATCAGCCCGTTTGATTGCCTGATATTCACCGTCCCGCAAAGTGCGCTGAACGAGATCGCTGATGAGGCCCGCGTTGGGCGGATTGACCACCTCCACTGCCCGCCCGGCGGTGTGCTGGATGAAAAAGTGTGGCACCTGGGAAGCTCCCTGCTGCCCGCGCTGCAACGCCCGCATGAAGTGAATTCAATGTATGCCGAGTACGTGATGCTGGCTGCTTATATCTATTTCGCACAAACCTTTGGGGGCGTCCGTCCGGGTAAAGAACGTGCTGACACGCTTGCGCCCTGGCTCAAACGCGCCATGGATGCCATGGAAGCGCAGATGGATACTGATGTCTCTCTCAAAATGCTCGCTGAGGCCAGTGGTTTGTCGGTTCGTCATTTTATCCGCGCATTCACGGCCAGCACGGGCGAAGCGCCACACCGCTGGATGCTGCGTCATCGCGTCGAACGTGCCAAAGATTTGCTGACAGGCACCCAGGCCACGCTCGCTGAGGTGGCGATCAGCTGCGGGTTCGCAGATCAAAGTCATCTCACGCGCGTGTTCAAGACCTTCGTCGGGGTGAGCCCGGCAGTCTGGAAACACATGGTCCGCCACTGATGGCCCGTTGAATCAACCCGCCCGGCAAGGCTGCTGCAACAAGGCGGCCAATGATGTCGATATGAGCGAGCATGTCGCGTTTTCACCGGCGAGCCGTGCGGGCTGCCGCGGTAGAACAAAGCCTTTGACTTGTTGAAGCAGAACGCCAATAACTCATTGGTGGTAAGTGAAAAGCGAGCCACCGCCAGCGCATTGTGCAAATCGCACTCAAAACAGCCCTGTCAGACAGAATTCCCGCTCAATAACAATCAGCCCTGGCATGCGCCCGCATGTTTTGGCATGTCGGGTTTTGACCGATCACGTGGAGAAGATGGTCGTGCGTTCCCCAGTCGGTTACCCCAAGGCCGAGTTCAATCTGCGGGGAGATAACGGTGCAGCCACGGGTGGTCTGGCCGTGGACTCCAACCTTGGCTGGAAAGGTCCCGAGTCTTATGTAGCAAGACCCGCAAGAGCGTTACGACATTTTCATGAACAACTACACAGAGCACACCGGGACGCTGGTGACGTTCAACAAGGCAATCAAGGATTTGATGGCCACGTACGTGAAGTATCCGCCCGCAAACGGCAGAGCGAGAGCTACACCAGCGCGATCACGCTCTCGCAATACCAGCGCTTTCAGTACATCCGGGAGCAGTTATCCAGGGAAGGTTTCAGCATTCCGATGCCTTCGGGTTGATATGACCTGACGGTATCACCACCCACCCCGAGCGCGCGTCCGGGGTGGGTATGTGATGGTTTCCGGGTTTATCGCACCACGCCCAAGCCATGGAGACGCCGACTGCCGAGGCAGTGCCGGGCAACGTCAAGGCCGTGCGTGTTGAGTACGGCTCAAAAGCCGACTCCGCCCGATTCTAGCCATTCCAGTCTTCATCCGGTCCGGCGCACAAGACGGGGCAGGCCTGGCAGGATGGGTGATCCGCCCGTTCAGATATCAAATGTTCCACATTGTTTTGACGCGACAGGAGTTGAAAGATGTTTCTTGCCAGAGTCCTTGCCAGTGTGATGTTGTTGCTGACCCTGACCAGTCCGGCGCGGGCGGCAGATGAGCCGCTCTCATTATGGAATGACAGCCCGTCGCGCAATGCCATCATCGACTTTGTGACGCGCACAACCACCAATGGCTCGTCGGATTTTCTGCCGCCCGAGCAGCGCGTTGCTGTTTTCGATAACGACGGCACGTTGTGGAGCGAACAACCCATGTATTTCCAGGGGTTGTTTGTCTTTGACCGTATTCGTGAACTGGCTCCCCAGCACCCGGAATGGAAGACGAAGGAGCCCTATGCCTCCATTCTGAAAGGGGATTACAAAAAAGCGCTGGCCGGTGGCGACAAAGCACTCATTACCCTGGTGATGGCAACGCACGCAGGCATGACTGCGGATGAGTTTTCCAGCATCGTCGCGCAATGGCTTGCGACCGCAGAACACCCCACGCTGAAACGCCATTACACCGAACTGGTGTACGCCCCCATGCTGCAATTGCTCGATTACCTGCGTGCAAATGGCTACAAGACGTTCATTGTGTCTGGCGGCGGCATTGAGTTCATGCGCGTGTTTGCAGAGAAAACCTACGGTATTCCGCCAGAGCAAACCATTGGTAGCAGTATCAAGACGAAGTTTGAAATGAAAGACGGCAAGCCGCAGATTATCCGCCTGCCGCAGATTGATTTCGTCAATGACGGGCCAGGCAAGCCAGTGGGGATCGCCCGCTTTATCGGGCGTAAACCAGTGATGGCTTTTGGCAATTCGGATGGCGATATCCAGATGCTGCAATACACCACCGGGGGTAGCGGCCCGCATCTGGGGGTCATCGTCCACCATACGGATGCCACGCGAGAAGTGGCCTATGACCGGCAGTCTTCCGTGGGCAAGCTGGATAAAGGTCTGGATATCGCCGCCGCCAATGGCTGGATCCTGGTCGATATGAAGCACGACTGGAAAAAGGTGTATCCATTCGAGTAGGGACGGGTGGGCGTGGTGGCTATCCAGGCCTTCTTCGGTGAGCTGAAAAGCCCTGTGCTATACAGACTCCAACCCGACGATGACCCGCGCTGCGCTCAGCGGTCACTCGATTTGCGGGATTGTCTTCCAGAAGATAGGGCGTCTTGATCATGCGTATTGTGAGAAATATCTTGTTGTCTCTGGGCCTCGTGATGGCGGCCATGGCTTCGGCGATGGCTGCAGACAAGCCCAATATTGTCGTCATCATGGTCGATGATATGGCGCCTATGGACGTGTCGGCCTACAACCGTGGCCTTGGCGCTGTCACCACCCCCAATATTGATCGCATTGCCAAAGAAGGGGTGATGATCTCGGACTATTACGCCCAGCCCAGTTGTACCGCGGGGCGCGCAGCGTTCATCACCGGGCAATATCCTATCCGCACGGGTCTGACTGCCGTGGGCCAACCGGGCGCCAAAATCGGCCTGCAAGCCAGTGATGTCACCCTGGCGCAGTTGCTCAAGGCCGAAGGGTATGCGACCGGTATGTTTGGCAAATCTCACGTGGGTGATCGCGATGAATACCTGCCCACCGTGCACGGGTTCGATGAGTTCTACGGTTTTCTTTATCACTTGAACGTGATGGAAGTGGCAGAAATGACCAACTTCCCGAAAGACCCGAAGTTCCCCGGGATTCCCCGCAACATGATTCACGCGGTGGCAACCAATACAGATGACCCCACCGAAGAGCCACGCTGGGGACGGGTCGGCAAGCAGAAAATCACGGATGAAGGCCCGCTGACCATTGAGCGGATGAAGACCGTTGATGACACGTTCACTGATATGTCGATTGACTGGATCAAAAAGCAGAAGGCTGCCAACAAGCCGTTCTTCCTGTGGTTTAACCCGTCACGCATGCACCAGAAGATTCACGTCAGCGATCAGTGGCTGGGCAAGAGTGGCCATACCGAATACACCGATGCGGTCATGCAACTGGATTCACTGGTAGGCAAGCTGCTGGATACGCTTGATCAGCAAGGTTTGAGCAAAAACACCATTGTTTTGTTTACCTCTGACAACGGGGTGAACCTGTCGCACTGGCCGGATTCCGGTGCCGCTTCGTTCCGGGGCGAGAAAGGGCTGACCTGGGATGGCGGCTTCCGGGTGCCCATGCTGGCCCGCTGGCCGGACCACATCAAACCGGACACCTGGACCGGCGAGTTCATGACTTCTGAAGACTGGGTGCCGACGCTGATGGCGGCAGTGGGCAAGCCAGATGTCAAAACCCAATTGCTGACTGGCCTGAAGGTGGGTGACCGCACCTTCAAAAACCACCTGGACGGCTACAACCAGCTAGACATGCTGACTCAGCCTGGTGGCAAGTCCAAACGGCATGAGTTCTTCTACTTTGCCGAAACCAGCATGAACGCAGTCCGGGTTGATCAATGGAAAATCCACACGGCCATCAAGGACAAGTGGATGGAGGCCGCCAGCCAGGTTCCAGGCGGGTTGGTGATCGACATCAAGATTGATCCCTATGAACGCTCGCCCGAAGCCGGTGACCATTTCCGCTGGCAGCAACAGCGCAGCTGGGTGATTCCCATCCTGCAGCCGTACATTGAGGCGTTCCAGAAGAGCATGAAAGATTTCCCGCCCTCGCAAAAAGGCTCGCCGGGGATCGGCATGGCTTCGATGGACGATGACTGATCTCCGTGTGCCAATGAGTGCGGCCTGATCAACCGGACCAGGCTGCCCCGGCGCTGTACGTACCGGGGCTTGCTTTGGTTTACCTGGTCACACGTTCAAACCCAGGCAGTTTCCAGATATCGGACAACATCTCTTGCCTGGGGGTGGTCGATGCACAGAATGGCGTGGAAACAGCCTGTCGGACGAGATGATCACGGGAAAGCGGCCATTGGCGTTGTTCAAAGGCGGATCATTTCGGGAACAACAGTGTTGCCAGCAATCGCACACCCCAACCGTGCGCGCCAGAATCTGGCGAGTCTGCCCAATAGCGCAGCCCGCCGCCCAGGCTGACGGGCTGATTGCCAAATTTCACCAGCTTGGTGATCTGTCCGTTAATGGGAACAGACCATTGGCGATTGCGCCAGTCATAGGTGGATTCCGTATTCAGCGAATACGTCCAGGCATCCTTGGTGGTATAGGCCAGAAAGGGTTGCACGAAGGTCGCGTTGACTTCCGGGCGGTCGCTTTTCCCGGCAAATGACCAGATGTGATTGGCCAGCGCGCCGTAGGTCCAGCCATGGTCTTGCCAAAGCAGCACTGCGGTAGGGCCAGCGCCCCATTTCTCGGCGCCAAGTGCACTATTGGTATCGGTGGGGAGCAACAAGACCGGGCCCACACCCCAGATCAGGCCGCTGGCTGTTGGTTTTTGCGGCGAAAAGAAAAAGCTCTGCACGACATCGCCCAAGCCGCTTTGTGTGCCGCCATCTGGCGTGATGTCGGTTTGTGACTGGATCGGCACAATGGTGCGCGAGATCAGGTTCCACTCATCATTCAGGTGGAACGGTATGACTGGCTGGAAATTAAGCAGGTACCTGTCGCCATCCCGTGCCGGGCCAATGTCGTCATCGTAATTGAACTGGAAGGGCACGCTGATGAGCGCCGCGACCGGGTTACTCAGTTGCTGGGCCAGATCGGCGTTGTCTTGTGCCAGCGCCTGCGTGGCGGGGAAAAGCAGGAGCGCCGTGCCGGCGGCTCGCGTACTGGTGAAGAAATTTCTGAACATGCCATTCCTCTGGACGAATACTTTCAGGTCAGTCGGGCAAACTGCCGCCCTGAATGGGCAATCTGGCTGTCTGTTGCAGGGCGGGCGAAGTGGCGTAGTGACGCGCGGCTCAAGCCATGAGTTGTGAAATCCAGACCACCAGCCAGCGGTGTTGGCTGACCAGTAGACGGTCGCGGCATGACGGACTAACGGCCAACAGCCAGCCCGTAAGATGTGTGCCAGGCCCGCAAGCAGGCCGGCTAAAGGTGCAGGCGTCGACGTGCAATACCGGCGAGCCCTACACAGGAATCATAGTTAAGGATTCCGGGCAGGCAAGCGCGGCCCCACGGCCAGACACTGCGGCCTCAGAACGCGCGGGAATAATTCAGCGCCACGAAGAACAGATCGCCCGTATCAAACGCGCCCTTGATGGTCGGGTTCTGCACGCCATTACCCTGCATGCGCAGATATTCAAAGGTCGCGCCGACGGCAGACTGGGCGTCGAGCTTGTATTGGGCGCCGGTACCAAAGCGCCACGCCGCGCCGGCTGGCATGGTCAGTGAGCCATCGCCCTGGTTTTTGTACATGGAGGAATCCCAGGCAATGCCACCATCAATGCGCCATTTCTCATCTGGCCGGTATTGCAAGCCGACGGCCACATGCCCGGTATCTTGCAGACGGCTGCCGCTTTGCGTCTGGATGCTGCCAATCTCTACCGTACTGTCTGAATAGGCCGACCAGTCTTGCCAGCCCAGATTGCCCATGATGGCAAACTGGCGGTTGATATCGTGATACGCGCTGAACATGACCTGTTGGGGCGTATTGACCAACGCGGCCAGTGGCAACGAGAACGTGTCAGTGATGGTGGCGCCGGTAGCCGGGAAGGTATGGGTGAAGACGATCTTGTCATCAATGGCAAAGTGGTAGTCGGTCTTGCTGGTGTAGGTCAGGCCAAAGCGCGTGGCCGGATCGGCATCATACAAAACGCCCAGATGGGCGTTCAGGGCCCAGTCGTGATCCTTGCTCTTTTGCTCGCCCTCTACGCTGTCATGCTTGAGCGAGAAATACCCGTAGCTGATCCCTACGCCTGCGCCGACGGACCATTGATCATTGAGCCGGTACGCCGCAGTGGGCTGGATGTTGAGCGCTGTCAGCGTGGCATCGGTCACGAGGCCGGAGGCAGCCCAGTCGCCATAGTGCAAAGCCAGACCGAAATTGCCATACATGCCTACGCCCAGCTTGAGCCGGTCATCGACAGAGTGGCTCCAGAAAAAACTGGCGGAAGGGAAGGGTTCCAGCACATTGCCGGGGCTGGCGCCGCTGATCTGGGCGTCATTGTCGAGGTGGTAACTACTGTTACCGGCCAGCACCTGGACTCCGGTGGTGAGTTGATCTCCGGCCAGATGGGTCATGCCCGCCGGGTTACCCAGAATGGTGGTGGCATCCTGCGCGCGTGCCGCGCTACCGGCATTGGCAAGGCCGACTTCCGGGCCAGCGGTTTCGTACAGATAGATCCCACCGGCTTTTACTTGTGAGGCTGCTGCAGCTGCGAGCAGCGCGACCAACTGGATGTTTTTCATGACGCGATTCCAGATGTGGGCGACCAAAGGACATCAGGTGGCCGTTAATTTGATGGCTGAAAGGTGATTTCAGAGCAGTGCACCCATTAATTTGGCAAGCACCACCTTGAGCGGAAACTGGGTCAGGCAAACAATCAAAAACGGCACCGCCGCAGGCAAGGCAATCAACAAGATGCCGCCCTTGCCAAAAGGAAATAGCCGCATTTGTTTGACTGCCTGATAGATCGTCTGCACATCTGCCACGGGGCCCAGCTCCGGGGAATCCAGGATGGGTTCGTCTTCCACCTGCTGGCGACCAATCCAGCGCTGATCGACCAGCCGATGGTGGTGACTGACCAGCACGCCGTATTGCAGCAAGCCCTGCCGTTTCAGCTTGGCCAGAGGTATTGCCAGCGGAAGAAATGGCAACAGGAACAACAACGTAATCAGCACCACTGCGACCAGCATCTCCAGGCGTAACTGCGTCACGGTCAGCCCCTGGTACACCATTTCCTCGGCAAATGAGGCGGCAATGACCGAGGCCAGCGCCAATGCCACCAGACTGAATGTATTGACCATGTATTTGGTAAAAGCCAGCCCGGCCGCCTGATCGGGATGCGTCGGCAACAATTGCAAGGGCAATCGCACCAGCCGATGCAAGAGCAAGAGCAGCAAGATCGCCCGCCAGAGCCAGATCATGGCCAGTGCCACAAACAGCGGACGCACCACCAGTGCCACCCAGTAACCGGCAAAGGTGATGTGTTGGGCTGCTGCAGCGGAGCCCCAGGTGTGGTCTTCGAGTGCGGCATAAGCAATGCCCGCAATCGCCCAGGCCAGCACCACTGCCGTGATGATGATCCACGGGCCAGTCTGGTTTTTGAGGCGATTCACACTGGCCAGGAGTGCCTCGAAACCCGTCACACGTTCAGGCGGGACGAGCCCGGACTGGACAAAATAGCCCAGCAACGGCGGCAGACTTTGCTGAGCAATGCCCTCTGCCACCACCAGCAGCGGAATCGCGATCAGGCAACGCACATGAAACACGAAATGCCCGAGCACCGTCTCTGGCCCACCGCCGTACCAGGCCTGGCCAGTGGCGATACTCCAGATGATGATGGGCAGCCAGGCAGCGGCGACAAACACGAGCACTCTGCGGCGGATGCCCAGGCTGTTTCGGGGAATCAGCCCCAGTTTTTGCTGCAGACGAAAAGCCGGGTCATTGCGTATCAGTGACCATTGCCCGACAGGGTTGCTCGCGGGCCACTCACCCGTGGCATCAGGATTAGGCTGCACCAAGTTGTACGCTCCTTCTGCTGTCTGATCAGTCCTGGGCCGGAGTACGGGCGAATCGCATAAACCAGCATATAAACAGAATGTCGATTTGGCGCCAGGAATTCACCAGAACCACGCCTGGCCGATTTGGGGTAATCCGTTGCAGCCTCGATGGTGTTTACAAGCCTGCAGGCCGCCAAACAGGGCGGCCCGGAAGGGACGCTGACAGCTGACGGCGAGTGCGCTGGTCTGGCCTCGTACGTTGCACTCATGGTTCTCCCGTCTATGCTGATTGAGAGCCCGTCGTACTTTTTTGTTGATCAGTCGCAGGCTACACATCCCCTTGAGCGGCGCTCGGCTATGCCTGTTCCAGAGCGTCGTCACACCGCATTGGCCCGTCAGGAGAATTCAATTGCTTACCGCTCGTAAAACGTTGTTGGTCATGACACTGATTGCTGCAAGCCTGGCAAGCAGTGCGCCGGTCTGGGCCAAGGACTGGCCTGATCCGCTGCTCAAAACTGCGGGCACACCGGAGAACGTGGCCAAAGGCATGGAATACGATGCCTACGAACTGGGGTTATCCGCCTACGCCTGGGGGTACCCACTGGTACGGATGGAGCGTGTCGTGCGGGAGTACACCGACGTACCCAGCCCCAAGCCAGACACCAGCTACCGTGCACCCATGAACCAGATCGGCTGGGCCCGTGAGCTGGCCACGCCAAAAGCACTGGATATGCCCACGGCCAATAACGACACCGCCTACCTGAGCGCGGTGGTGGATCTGTCACATGGGCCCTATGTGTTATCGGTACCCGACACCCACGATCGCTACTACGTGGTGGATACCTTCAACATGTGGCAGGAGCTGGAACACTACATTGGCCGCCGTACTACCGGCACCAAGGCCGGCCGCTTTGCCCTGGTCGGGCCGGGCTGGAAGGGCAAGCTACCGGCTGGCGTGAAGCGCCTCGATATCAAGACCAGCAAGGTCTGGCTGTGGGGTCGTATCCGTGTCTCGCCGGGCGAGGACATGAACAAGCTGCACGCCTTGCAGGATCAGTTTGATCTGCGTCCGCTTGCTGAACTGGGGAAGAAGAACTGGAAAGCACCGGCGGCCTCGCTGACCCCGTTGCCAGAGATTGGTGATGATCCGCTTGGCTTCTACACGCATCTGGCCGCTGCGCTGAAAGACAACCCGGTGCGCCCGGATGACAAGGCGCTGTACGCGCAGTTTGAGCGGATAGGTCTGACCGACAAGGGCTTTGATCCCAGCAAACTCACTGATCCATAGAAAAAGGGGCTGATGCGGGCCATTCAGGATGCCCCGTTTATTCCGATCGCTGCGGTTGCCCAGGCTTCTGAGTCGCGGCAAGGCTGGAGCTTTAACCGTGGTCTGGACAGTTTTGGTTACAACTACCCCATGAGAGCCGTAGTGGCCGGCGCGTATCTGGGCGGCAACGGCGAGAAAGAAGCAGTCTATCCGCTGCGTTATACCGACAGCCAGAACCAGCCGCTGGATGGGGCGAATGACTATACGGTGAAGTTCTCGGGCGAGCCCCCCAACAACGCGTTCTGGTCGCTGACCATTTACGATGCCACGACCAAGATGTTGATCGAGAATTCCATCAGCCGTTACAAGTTTGGCAGCGACACGAAAGGCATCAAGAAAAATGCCGATGGTAGCTTTACCGTCACGGTCTCGCCCAACAAACCAGCCGATGGCGGGAACTGGTTGCCTTCACCCAAGGGCGGGTTCTACGCCATTCTGCGTATCTACCAACCCAAGGAAGAAGTGTTGTCCGGTGCCTGGAAATTGCCGGAGTTTGAGCGTGTGAACAAATAGCGGGATAACAGCCCCGGCGCTACCCGCGTCGGGGCTGTCAACGGCTGGTCAGGCTCAGCCAGTCACTTCTTCAAAGTCCGGCATTTTGAAGGTCTTCTGGTTCAACTCATCCTTGGCACCGTAAAAACGGAACGCCGGCAAGGGCCGCTTGCCGCTGGTGGGAATCCAGTTTGCTTCCAGCCCGGCGGGCGCTTTGGGACCAACATACAGCGTGACGCTGCCGTCAGCGTTCTTTTTCATTTTGTCCACGTCATACGTGGATAGCGTAGTGCGATTGGAGTCGCTGTAAATGAAAGAGAAGGTGGCCCGGTCGTACACGGTGAGAGCCCAGAATTGCTTCACCGGCATATTGGGCGGGACGTCCACCTTGTACAACCTGCCTGCTTCCAGCGGCTTGCCACTTTTATCGCCCATCGCCATCAGGTACTGGTTGGCCGGAGACGCGGTGATCTCTTTGGGCATGTACGTACACCAGAAGTACTCTGCCGCACGCTCGGTGATATCGATCCGGTCTGGATAGGTAAATGTGAACGTGTGGTTCTTGTCGGTCTGCATTAGTGACACGTATTGCCGGTCTGGCCAGAACACGCGCTTGACCATTTCGGTGTCAAACCACCATTGCAGGTAGAACCAGGCGTCAATGGCAGCCTGGCGCATCGCCCGTTTGGCGGTGTCATCCGGCGCAAACGGTTTACCTTTCTCGATACCCAGTGAGGTCAGCATCCCCATCATGACTTTGTCTTGTTCCTTGACCGGCTCAACCGTCATGATTTCGTGCATGTCGGCAAAGTGACGCTCGTCGTAGAACGGCAAGGTGGGATACCGGACATTGGCCGGATCAACAAATTTTTGCCGAGGCGGGTTACTGGCCTCGGAAAGGTAATACATCCGCAGCTTTTGCGAGTAGCGATAGGCATCGTCTGCCGACTTGCCCGCAGCAGGCACCGACCGGAACGCAAACGCGATCCGGTAGTTGGGGGAGGGCACGTGGATATATCCGCTTGGCACCGTGCCGGTATAACCGGGCGGCGTGAACAGGATTTTGCCGCCCTTACCCTTGTCCAGCCCGGATGGACCGACATCCGCGATGGTGAATTGCCAGGCATCCACCACCTGGCCGTACAGACTGCCATCCGGCCCGGCTGCGGGCAGTTCGAGCACCACCGGGCCCTGGCGTAAATCGGAGAACGCAGAGATATAAGGCGTGGTGCTATTGGCGGTGATGGCTTCCAGTAACGGCGTGGCGGGTCTGGAATACGTGATGATGTCGTTGTCTTTGAGGCCCAGGGTCTCAAAGGCCGCACGCCGGAAAGTGTAGATCGCAATCGCGGGCATATTCCAGAGAATGGCCTCAAAGGCCCGGTGGTATTTGACCTCGTAATCGAAATCCTTGATGGACGTCTTTGCCCCGGCAGGCGGCTGCCCGCCAAGTGGCTCACCGTCAGCACCGGCCGCGCCGGTCAGTTTGACGGGCTCGGTATCGGCTTGCACCTCACTGGCAGAAAGCGTCACTGCGCTGGCCACCGCCGTTGCTGCGCTGGCCAGCAGAAAATTACGTCGATCCACATCGGTCTCCCTGGTTCACTTCGTTGCACACCCGATAGCCACGCGTTGCTGCAAAGCGGCCAAAGGCAATGAGTCATCTTAGGCAGACAGCCTGACTTGTGCCCAGGTACCCGGGTGACCCAGGCCCGACGGCGCCACGGGCATGACGGGTGCAGTACCCACGCCAACACTGACAGCATCACCGGCGTGGGCTATGTTGATCAGGAAAAAAGACGCAGATAAACAATTATTCAAGGGGGCAATCAGATGAGGCAAAGGCATAACCGGGCCTATCGCCCAGTCTTGCTTTTCCTGAACTGGAAACTCATCGGTCTGCCCGGCGTGATTCTCATGGTGTCGGGCGTGGTGGCTCAGGCCACAGACATCGAACCACGTTCTTATACCAATGCACCCATCGGCCTCAATTTTCTGGTGGTTGGCTTGTCGCGGGCGGACGGCGGCATGTCACTGGATCAAGCTATCCCGCTGGATGACGCACAATTGCGCGTCCAGACCGAAGTGGCGGCGTTTGTTCACGTGTTTGAACTGGGTGGGCAATCGGCCCGGTTCAATGTCAGCGTGCCGTACTCCAGCATCCACGGCACCGCCAGCTACGGCGGGCAGCAAGTCGGGCGGGATATCTCTGGCGTGGGTGACAGCAAATTCCAGATTTCAGCCAACTTTATCGGCGCACCGGCATTGAGTGCGGCTGAATTTCCCGCCTATGCCGAAGATTTTGTCGCAGGGGGCAGTATCCAGATCTCCGCCCCGACCGGGCAGTACGACAGCAGCAAGCTCGTGAATGTCGGTACCCATCGCTGGTACGTCAAACCGGAAGTCGGGTTTACCGAAAGATTGGGAAACTGGTCTATCGAAGGCGCGACGGGAGTCACGGTGTTTAGCACCAATCACGATTTCTTTGGGGGCAAACAGCGGGAGCAAGACCCGGTCTATAGCGCGCAAATCAATCTGGTCCGGTTCTTTCCGGCTGGTGTCTGGGCGGCACTCAGTGGCGCGTGGTTGCAGGGTGGGCGTACCACGGTCAACGGGGTGCTCAATAACGACTTGCAGCAAAACACCAGAATTGGCGTGACGATTGCCGCCCCCATCAATCGCTACAACTCGGTGAAGCTCAATTACAGCTCCGGCGTGGCGGTCCGCACTGGTACCGACTTCAACGTGCTCAACCTGGCCTGGCAGGTGCGATGGGGCGGCGGCTTGTAGCCAGACGTCGTTCCTGGGTTCTCGCGCAGGTCTGCGGTTACGATCTTTCCAGGCAAATTGTGCAGAGCGCCGTTTTTTTATGGGCGACGGGGCTGTGTGCCGGTTGCGTTGACAGATAGCCGCAACAACGAGGAACGCGGCCTGGGCGTGCTCTACGAACCGCTGGCATGGCACGCCCGGTGTGGTCGCGTGCTCAGAGCGCCAGCCCGCCGTCGATCGTAATGCTCGATCCCGTCATATAACCCGATTCCGCGCTGGCCAGATAGGCCACCAGACCGCCAATTTCATCTGGCTCGCCCGCGCGCCGAACCGGGATCATCGGCTTGAGCGCGTCGATCATGTCTGAGGTCATGTCGGTCGCGATCGGGCCCGGTTGAATGTTATTCACGGTGATCCCTTGCGGGGCCAGGTCAACCGCGATGCCTTTCACCATGATGGCCACGGCACCCTTGGTCATGGAGTACACACTGGAACCGGGGTGACCGCTGCGTACGGCGGCGTTGCTGCCAATGGTAATGATGCGCCCACCACGTTGCATGAACCCCGCTGCCGCCTGAATGGCCAGGTACACACCACGCACGTTGATATTGAGCATGCGATCCAGGTCTTCCACGCTGAAGTCGGCTACATCCTTGATCATGAGGATGCCGGCATTCACCACCGCGATGTCCAGCTGGCCAAAGCGTTCTACGGCGTGAATCACTGCTGCTTTGATCGCTGCCGGGTCAGCGCTGTCGGCCTTCACGGCCAGTGCTTTGCCACCCTGTTCCTCGATGGCTTTCACCGTCTCGGCTGCTTTTTCAGGGGCCGAAACATATGTAATGACGACATCCGCGCCATCCCGCGCCAGTCGCCGGGCTGCTGCTGCACCTATCCCGCGAGAGCCTCCGAAGACAATGGCTGTTTTTCCTGCAAAGGGTTGAGTGTGAGTCATGATCAGTTCCATTTTTGACATTTCAGTCAATAACAAAGTAAAAAAATATGCCGGCCTGGTGCCCGGCATGATCTGTCAGCGCGGTTTAGTGTGCCTTGATCCGGCCTATGGCAAAGCGGGCCAGCGTGCGCAAAGCTTCTGCCTCACCGCCGGCACGGGCGCTCAATTGTAGCCCCTCCATGGACATCAGAATAAAACCGGCCGCTTCTTCAGCATTGAGTGTGGGGTCGATCTCGCCACGGGCCTGACCCTCTGCCACGCGCTCTGCTACCCGTCGGGTTAATAGCGGGCCAGCCTTGCTACGCAGCTTGACGAGTTCCGGATCGGTTGCGCCAAATTCGCAGGTGGCACCAACGCCCATGCAGCCCAGGGCTCGTTCGGCGTCATCCTCTTCAATCAGCCCGATCAACAAAGCCGCAAGCCCCTCCAGCGCAGACGCAGGCGCATTCAGCCGTGCCAGATGGGCCGAGGTGCTTTCTTGCTGATAGTGCTCCAGCGCTTCCAGGTACAGCGTGCGCTTGTCGCCGAACGCGTTGTACAGGCTTTGCCGGCCAATACCCATCGCGCCGAGCAAATCTTCCGTCGACGTGGCGGCATAGCCTTTGGCCCAGAACACACGCATTGCGCGGTCCAGCGCTTCATCCCGATCAAATTCTCTAGGTCTCACCATGGTTCAAGGCTAGATGTTATGGAATTATCTGTCAATAAAGAATGATGATGAACCGATCCATGATGAGCACACCGGTACCACGCGTGGTCAGAACATGGGTTTCAGCAAAAGTACCCCGAACAAGATGAACACCAGTCCACCCAGCCGATTGAGCCATTGACCGCTGCGTCCTTGTCCCGCCCAACGCTGTAACTGCCCGGCAAAGCCCGCGTAACCACTGTGGACCAGTATCAGCAGGCCACAGAATGTCAGTACCAGCAAGGTTAACTGGGGCAGATAGCGGCTGTGATGATCAATGAACTGCGGCAGGACCGACAAAAAAAAGAAAATGCCGTTGGGGTTGGAAAACTGCAGCAGCCAGCCTTCCACAAACAGGGCCCGGTGAGACTTCATCTGTCCGGATTCGCGGTTGACGGCCAGGCCGGCGGCTCGCCAGAGTTTGATCCCGAGGTAAACCAGATACGCAGCGCCTGCGATGCGCACCAGCCAGAACATGGCTGGAGAAGCCGCCAGCAGCGCGCCCAGGCTGGTGGCACACAGTGCTGCGACGCAAAACACGCCGGTTGCCAGCCCGGCCACCCCGATCATGGCGCGGCGCAAGCCGTAGTTGAGCGAATTCGTCACCGATTTGAGTACACCCGGACCAGGGCTCAACAGCGTGATAACGGCCATGAGTACAAACAACGGATATTGGTTCAAGGCAGGCTCCCGCCACTGGCCGGAGGCATCCGGTATGCCCTGTCGCCGTGGCAGGGCAAATTGTTGATGAACCGTTTTATTCCGTAAAATCGAATATAAAGATATCTGTGATACGGAAAACCAATCAAAAATGATCAATTTCAGATTGATGCGCCACTTGTGGTTGTTTCTTGCGGTTGCTGAAGAAGAACACTTTGGCCGTGCGGCCAGGCGTCTGGGCATGACGCAACCGCCGCTGACAGAACACATCCAGACCCTTGAACACGCGCTCAAGATCAAGTTGTTCGAGCGCTCCCGCCGCGGCGCGAAACTGACGCCAGAAGGCCTGGCGATCTTGCCGGCAGTACGCAAATTTGCCGCACAGATGGAACAACTGGAGCGCACGGTGACAGAGGTGCGCAATGGACAGACGGGTGTGTTGACCATTGGCGCGATTACGGTCGCCATGCTGGATGTCTTGCCGCCATTGCTGGAAAAGCTGAAAACCACGCACCCGCGTGTGACCGTTGCCATCAAGGAAATCGATAGTGGCGAGGCCGTGGATGCTTTGCAGACTGGTGATATTGATCTGGCCTTCGTGCGGCATGAGGGCCAGTCCGGCAAAGGAATCCGCGTGTTGCCGCTGAATGAAGAGCCGCTGGGCGTGGCGCTGCACCGATCGCATCCGTTGGCAGCGCAAGACACGGTAGCTTTACCGGCGCTGGCCGATGAAGACTTCGTCATGTTCTCGCGGCAGTTGAACCCGGCGTACTTTGATGCACTGATCGCCTGCTGCCAGGCCAACGGGTTCTCGCCGCGCATCTTGCATGAGGTCCGTGCATTGACCTCGCAGGTGGCGTTCGTGGGGTGCGGGCAAGGGGTGGCACTGGTCCCGCTGGCCATGGCGCAGGTGGCGCCAGAACGCGTGGTGGTGCGGCCATTGCAAGGGCAGATGACGCTGGCTGATACGGTGATGCTCTGGTGTGAGGCGCGGCCCAATGCGCTGGTTGATGCCGTTGTGGCCCTGGCGTCATTACCTTGATGATGAGGTGTTTGTCGCGCGACGGGCTCTTGCCTGTGCTGGGTCATCTGATGGTAATGCGGTTCATGCACTGTTGCTGTTCGGCTGGCTGGCATGGTGCCGGTCTGGCCTGTAGCCAGTGACTTAACGTCGGGGATCGACTGATGACTCGTATCAAGGTTTGGTTTGCAGCTGCACTATTATTGCTGCCTGTTTTTGCTTTGGCCGTCCAGGCCGACCCGACCTCACCCCAGGAGATTGTGCGGGGCGTTAGCAAAGACGTGCTGGAGATCATCAACGCCAACACCCAGGATCCAGCCAGACAGCAAACACTGGCTGACGCACGACTGGTGCCGCTGGCTGATTTTGGCCGCATGACTGCGCTGGCTGTCGGCAAGTACTGGCGATCGGCCACACCGGAACAGCAACAGGCGCTGACCACCGAATTCAGAGCCATGCTGGTCAGAACCTGGGTGGCGGTGCTCAGTAATCACAAGGGCGCGCAAGTGGATGTCAAAGGCGCTCGCCCAGGGGATTCGGCGGATGAACAAACCGTGCACAGCGTGGTGAATCAGCCTGGACAGCAAGCCATTGCACTTGATCTGGATTTTGAGAACACCGCTGCTGGCTGGAAGGTGTACGACATCTCGGTTGAGGGCATCAGCTTTATCAACAGTCACCGCAACCAGTTTGGCTCGGTGATCCAGAAGGACGGGGTGGATGGCCTGATCCGCCAACTGGCCGCCAGCAATGCCAAAGCCGCAGGCCGCAGCCCGGCAAAGTAAACCGCTGCTCATCTGCAGGCAGATGAGCTACAACGGGTGAATCGGCGCGCATTCAAAGCGTGACAAGCCAGCGCTGCGGGTTTCGCAGCTTGCCTTGTCACGGCTATACTGCGCGCTCTATTGGACCAGTCATCTTGCATGCCCGTCCGGGCATTGCATGTCTCATTCACACCTGCTCGTCCGAGCCGGCCCCACCGCAAGAGGATCATCATGAAATCACGTGCCGCCGTCGCCTTTGCCCCAGGCAAGCCACTGGAAATTGTTGAAATTGACGTCGCGCCGCCGCAAAAAGGCGAAGTGCTGGTCAAAATCACCCATACCGGCGTGTGTCATACCGATGCCTTTACCTTGTCGGGCGATGATCCGGAAGGCCTTTTCCCGGTCGTGCTGGGCCATGAAGGCGCGGGCGTGGTGGTTGAAGTGGGCGAGGGTGTGACCAGTGTCAAGCCGGGCGATCACGTCATTCCCCTGTATACCGCAGAATGTGGCGAATGTTTGTTCTGCAAGTCGGGCAAAACCAACTTGTGTGTGTCGGTGCGTGCGACCCAAGGCAAGGGCGTGATGCCTGATGGCACCTCGCGGTTCTCGTACGAGGGCAAGCCGGTTTATCACTACATGGGCTGCTCGACGTTCTCTGAGTACACCGTTGTGGCCGAGGTCTCGCTGGCCAAAATCAACCCGGATGCCAACCCGGAACAAGTGTGTCTGCTGGGTTGTGGTGTGACCACGGGTATTGGCGCGGTGCATAACACTGCCAAGGTGCAAGAAGGTGACAGCGTGGCCGTGTTCGGGCTGGGCGGTATTGGTCTGGCAGTTATTCAGGGGGCACGTCAGGCCAAGGCTGGCCGGATTTTCGCGATCGATACCAACCCTTCCAAGTTCACGCTGGCCAAACAGTTTGGCGCGACGGATTGCATCAACCCCAAGGATTACGACAAACCCATTCAGCAAGTCATTGTCGAGATGACGACCTGGGGTGTTGATCACACGTTTGAGTGCATCGGCAATGTGAACGTCATGCGTGCTGCACTGGAATGCGCGCATCGTGGCTGGGGCCAGTCGGTGGTGATCGGCGTGGCTGGCGCAGGGCAAGAGATCTCGACTCGCCCGTTCCAGCTGGTGACTGGCCGCTCCTGGAAAGGCACGGCGTTTGGCGGGGTGAAGGGCCGTAGCCAGCTGCCGGGTATGGTGGAAGAGGCCATGCAGGGCAAGATCGAACTCGCCCCGTTTGTGACGCACACCATGCCGCTGGACAAGATCAACGAGGCGTTTGATCTCATGCACGAAGGCAAATCGATCCGCTCTGTTGTTCATTACTGATCAAGGTGAACAATGGAACGCATTGAACATCGCGCCTGCGCGGGCGGCTGGCAAGACGTGTATCGGCATCAGTCCGTGACGTTGGGTTGTGCCATGAACTTCGCCATTTATCTGCCGCCGCAGGCAGAGCATGGCCCGGTACCGGTGTTGTACTGGTTGTCCGGGCTGACTTGCACGGAACAGAACTTCATCACCAAGGCAGGCGCGCAGCGTTATGCGGCAGAACACGGCATTGCCATTGTCGCGCCGGATACCAGCCCGCGTGGTGATGATGTGGCCGATGATGCGGCATACGATCTGGGCAAAGGCGCCGGGTTTTACCTCAACGCCACCCAGGCACCGTGGGCAAACCACTACCGTATGTATGACTATGTGGTCACCGAGCTGCCCGCGTTGATCGAGGCCCGCTTCCCGGTTAGCCAGGCCCGTGCCCTCAGCGGGCACTCCATGGGCGGGCACGGCGCACTGGTTCTGGCACTGCGTAATCCGGGGCGCTATCGCAGCGTATCGGCCTTTTCTCCCATCGTGGCCCCCAGCCAGGTGCCGTGGGGAGAAAAGGCATTCAACGCCTATCTGGGGCCGGACCAGGCAGACTGGCAAGCTTGGGATGCCACGGCGCTGATTGCCCACGCCACGGAGCGCTTGCCGCTTTTGGTGGAGCAGGGGCTGGGTGATGAATTTCTGGAAAAACAGCTCCGGCCAACGTTGCTACAAACCGCGTGCGATGCGGTGGGCCACCCGCTGCAGCTGAATCTGCGGCCTGATTACGATCACAGCTATTACTTCATTGCCAGTTTTATAGGTGAACACGTGGACTGGCACGCCAGGGCGCTCCACGCCTGAGGCACTGCCAGAACACAAAACGGCCGACATCTGCGGATGCCGGCCGTTTTTATTTGTCCGCCGCCTGGCGGACCCACCCACATCTGCCCATGGCTTGTTGATGCACAGCAAAGGAGCAGTAGTGGCGTGAGGCCAACATCGGAGGCTCTCAAATTATCAATTTATACGCAGCTTGATGTCATTGATCGTAATGGCCGTGATTGAGGATACAGCTGCCAGGAAATGCATATGCCACTCAAATCTTCTTTGTTCGTTGTTATCGCGGCCCTTGCGCTGCCTGCCGTGGCCGGCACGCTGGATCAGATCGCCAGCAATGGTGAAGTGCGCATCGGGTATCGGCAATCATCCATGCCCCTGTCTTGGTCAGACAATGAAAAACCCACGGGCTTTATGGTCTCGTTGTGTGAAAAGATCGTCACGGAGCAAATCGGACCTGCGGTCCACAACAAGAACCTGCGTATCCAGTATGTGCCGGTCACGGCGCAGAACCGTTTTGATTTACTGGCCAGCGGCAAGATCGATATGGAGTGCGGCTCGACCACCGTGACACGGGCGCGTTTGCAGCAAGCGGATTTCTCGCTCGTGACCTATATCACCGAGTCCCGCCTCGTAAGCCTGAAGAGCAGTGGCGCACAGTCACTATCGACGATTTCCGGCAAAACACTGGCCGTGCAAACGGGATCATCGCAAGCCGCCCTGATTGCCCGCGTGGCCAGTGGCGTTAAAGTCCTGCCGGTGCCGGATGCCGCGCATGGCATTGCCGCCGTGAGCCAGGGGAAGGCACATGCTTATGTAGATGGGGAAATCCTGAGCCAGAGCGCCATCCGCAAGGCCGGTTTGCCGGATGACCGCTTTGTCTATGGCGCGCCGATCTCTGTCGAGCCTTTTGCCATCATGACGCGCAAGGGCGACGCTGATTTTGGTCAACTGATCGATGCTGGTTTGCGCAAGATCTTCGCCAAGCCCAACGAGTCGCTGGCGCTGCTCAAGGGCTATAGCGACCAGATGGGCGCCGACATTAATCTGATGACGCGCGAAGCCATGCGCAACCCGGCCAAAGGGCGAGAATGCAGCGTGCTTGAAGCTGCCAGTTGCTGATCCATTCTGGCATGGGCGATACCAAAAACGGCGCCGTGGGCGCCGTTTTTCATTTACGTGGCCGCAGTCTCGGCCACAGCAGATTCACTGATGTTCTTGCGCGCGGCCAGTGCTACCAGCGCGGCAGCAAAGCCGGATGCAGCCCCAACCGCCATGGCCCAGCGCGGACCGTAGACGTTGGCAACCCAACCGACAATAGGCGCACCAATGGGCGTACTCCCCACGGCCACGCCCAGCCGTAATGCCATCACCCGGCCGCGCATGGCGGGCTCGGTGGCCAGTTGCATCAGGCTGTTGGTGGTGTTGGTGAAGGTCAGCGCCGCAATGCCGATCACGACCAGCGCTGCGGCAAACAACCAGTAGTCAGGCGCAATGGCGGCCAGGGCACAGCCCAGCCCGAATACGGCGGCACCGGTCAGCAACGTACTGAATTCGGGTTTTTCTCTGCCCGCCGCGAGCAAGGCACCTGCTACCGTGCCGACGGCCATGATCGATGACAACAGCCCGAAGGCCTTGGCATCGGCATGAAAGGCGCCGACCGCCATGGTCGAAATAAAGATCGGGAAGTTGAGCCCGAAAGTGCCAATCAGGAACAGCATGATCAGCGTCGCGCGCAGGTCTGGTCTTGCCCAGGTATAACGCAGGCCCACCATGATTCCGCCCCGCGTGCTGGTTGCACGCGCATTGGGGTGTAGTTCTGACACGCGCAGCATCAGTAACGAGACCAGCACGGCAATGAACGATAGCCCGTTGATCAGGAAGGCCCAGCCCGTTCCCACGGCGGCGATCACCAGGCCCGCTACGCCCGGCCCGATCATCCGGGCGGCATTGAACGACGTCGAGTTCAACGCCACGGCATTGGGCAAGTCTTTGTCACCGACGAGCTCGGTCACAAAAATTTGCCGGACAGGCGCATCAAACGCAGAGGCGCAACCGAACAGAAAGGCAAACACGTAGACCTGCCACAACTGCACCACGCCCAGCACTGTCATCAAACCCAACGCCAGAGCCAGTACGCCCATGATGGCCTGGGTGACCAGCAAGAGCTTGCGCTGGTTGAAGTAGTCCGCCGCTGCGCCTGTCCAGGGCATCAGCAACAGTTGGGGGCCAAACTGCAAGGCCATGACCGTGCCAACGGCGGAAGCATCATGGTGCGTCAGTTGGGTGAGCACCAGCCAGTCTTGCGCAGTGCGCTGCATCCAGGTGCCTACGTTGGACACCAGCGAGCCCACCGTCCACAACTTGAAGTTGAAACTGTTCATGGCCCGAAACAGGCCGACGCGGGTTTTCATGCGTGGGCCTTTGCGGATAGGAGAAACAACAACACAGTCGTGGGAGACATCGGTATTCCAGGTTTTCAACAGATCTGTGACAAGGTGGCCGGGTCAGTCCTCAACCAGCCGGGTCAGCAGATCAAGCGCGCTGGCAAAGGCCGCGCGTTCAGCATCACTCAGGCGCTCTTCAATGCGATGACTTAGCCAGTCTTGCCGAGCACTGCGGCCCGTTTGCAACCAGCCCAATCCCGCATCCGTCAAAGCCAGCAAGGTTTTGCGGCCATCGACCTCATCGGGCGTGCCAGTGACAAACCCGACCTTGATCAGGCTGGCCACGATAGGACTCATGGATTGCGAACGCATGTGCTCGGCCCGGGCCAGTTCAGACACTGTGGCCGGCCCGGATTTCTCCAGATGCAGCACGACATTGATCTGCGACTGCGTCAGGGTGGCGTGGTTGGAGTGCTCTCGCAGCTGACGACGCAATTTGCCCATTAGCGAACGCGTGTTGCTGGCTAATGCGGCAGCCTGGGCCTGTTCGGCGTCGGGTGAATATGAGTTCATGCTCACAAATTAGCATATACGAAGGTAAACTACCAAGTTTTACTGCCAAATTGCAGGTGGTGCTCAAGCCTGGGCCGGATGACAATGGCGCTATCTGCGCTTTTTAATCAGGAAACCCGCCATGCAAGACGCCTTGATCATTCAGCAACCGGCCGATGTAGCTGCCCCCGACCGCGAACTCTGGTTGTTTTTTCATGGTGTTGGCTCCCGGCCGGAAGACCTGGTGCCATTGGGCGAGGCGCTGGCGCCGGTATTGCCCAAAGCGTGGATCGTGAGTGTGCGTTCGCCTGATCCGTCCGACTTTGGCCAGGGCTGGCAGTGGTTCTCCGTGCAAGGCGTTACCGAAGCTTCACGGCCCGCACGCATCGCTGCTGCCATGCCACGGTTTGTCGAGGTTGTCCGCCACTGGCAACAGCAAACGGGTGTGCACCCGGTTGCCACAACGCTGGCCGGGTTCTCGCAAGGCGCGATCATGGCGTTAGAGTCCACGCAGCAGTCCCCACCTTTGGCAAAACGTGTGGTGTCACTCGCCGGCCGTTTCGGAGCACCGCCCTCCGTGGCACCGGCCCAGATTGCATTCCACTTGCTGCATGGGCAGAACGATCAGGTCATCGCCGCACAAAATGCCATGGATGCCTACCAACAGTTGCAAGCGCTGGGTGGCAACGTGACTTGCGATCTCTTCCCCAATCTGGGGCACGGACTGGATGGCCGTGTGGTTCAGCGTCTGGCGCAGTTGATTGCGGCAGACCCGCACTGAGACGCAACACTTGTAAACAAAAGTTCGCGCAGGCTTGTCAGAATGCCGCAGGCTACTCGTTGTCTACCGCCCGCCTTGTGCGGGCGTTGTTGTATGCGCAGGTGTGTGGCTGAGTTTCGTTGTCCATTTACAACCAGAACAAAAGAGAACAAGAAATGAGCAAGCAGTACCGGATTGCAGCAGTGAGTTGTCTGGCGTTGGTAGCGACTTTGCTGGGTGGCTGCGCCGCCCCGGTCGTCAAAACCTATGGCATGGACGATCATTTTTCCAGCAGTGAAATCATGTCGGGCTCGACCGCGACAGCGGATCAGTGCGCACGTACAGTCAATGCGGTCTGGGTGGATGTGGGCGCCTACCACGAATGCGTGGTGTATTTTCCGTCCTCTGCCTTTGCCGCCGGTGCGCCGATTGATCGCGCGATTGTGTTTATGGAAGGCGATCGGCTGGATGGCAAACAGATGGCAGAAGCACAGTACGAAAAAAGCTCACCCCGTGTGCTGACGCGTGCTGCAGAGCGCGAACAGCAACGTGCCGGTTTGCCGTACCTGATATTGGGCCGGCCGGGTACGGATGGCAGCAGCGGCAGCCAGCGAGTGCGCCGAACCCACTATGAAACCCTGGTGGTCAACGCGGCGCTGGACCAGATCAAACGCAAATACCAGATCCAGCAACTGGGCATCATCGGCCAGTCTGGAGGGGGCGGGCTCGTCGGTGCGCTGATTTCAGAGCGGCAGGACGTATTGTGCGGCGTGGCCTCATCCGGCGTGACGGCGGTGAAATACCGCATTCAGGAAAAGGGCTGGACCGCAGATATCACGGGCATCGGCACGTCAGAAGTGTGGGACCCGGTTGATCAGTTGCCTCGCGCGCGGCCCATGCCAGGATTCCGGCTGTTCGCTACTAGTGACAAGCTTGATGGCGATGTGCCCTTTGATTCGCAGCAATACTTTATCCAGAAGGCACAAGAAGCCGGATTGCCCGCCGTGCAGATCGTGGTGCACGCCAGCGGCAGTGTGCATCACCAGACCTTCCCGATTGGCAACAAAGTGATGGCTGATTGCATGAAGGGTGTGCCGACAGAAACCATCGTCGCCCGCTACACCGGTCACTATGTTGATCAAAAAGAAGAAGCCAAAGCCTTCCCGCCGACACAAGCCAAAGCTGGAACCAGCAGTACGGCGGAGTAACACATCACTGCTCGCCATGAAAAAACCCGGTCAGCGCAGGCTGCCGGGTTTTTTCATGGTCGGACCAAACGCGTCCGTTACACTTTGCGACCACCAATACCCGCCGGCGCACTCTTGTGGAACTGGATGGTTTGCAACGGCACGGAAGAGGGCGGTGGTTCTTTGAAGATGTGACTCTTCATCTTGCCGACCACATGCATCTCACAGGGTTTGCAGTCAAAGCGCAGGGTATAAGTCTCGTTGCCGGTCTTCAGGGTCATGGGTTCGGCGCGAACCTGGCCTTGTACGCCCTTCACGCCCTTGGCCTGTTTGGGACACAGGTTGTAAGAGAACCGCAGGCAGTGCTTGGTGATCATGAGCGACACTTCGCCCGGTTCTTCGTGCGCTTCGTACGCAGCAGCGATCAGTTGCACGCCGTGACGGGTGTAGAAGGCGCGGGCAGCATCGTTGTAAACGTTGGCCAGATAAGAGAGGGATGTCTCTGGATACGCCACTGGCGGCAGTACTTCTGGCTTGCGCTCCGGACGCTGCCAGGCCGCAATGCGGGCGGTTTCCAGTGCAGCGACGGCATCACGGCGCAGTGCGTTGATCGCCCCGGCGGGCACAAACCAGGTGTCACGGGTGGCAATGCTGACATCGACCGGGTTGAAGATGGTGTTGCCCAGCTTGGCCAGGTTTTCACGCAAGGTCGACTGGGCTTTTTCGACGTTCTGGGCCACTTGCAGATCCAGCGGGGCGTGCACGCTGGCGCTGCAACCGTCTTCATCAGTGATGGTCAGCATCAGGCCGTCGGTGTGATCGGTCAGTTTGAGCCACGCGTCGATCTTGCGCTCAGCGGACTTGCGCGTCAGCGCTTGTTCCCAGTCGTGATCGCGGTTGCGGTTGATGGTCAGGCCAGGTTTGAGGCCTTCCAGTTCGCTCATGTATTCGTTGGGGTGCACGCGCCAGATCTCGCCGCGTTCGCCGGTGCCCATGCGTTCAACCACGTTGGCTTGCAGGCCGATCACCTCACGTTTTTTCATGAAGTTCAGACCATCGCCATTGGCCAGTGATGCTGCCGTGTCGATCTCGAACCAGGTCTTTCCCAGACGGGTGACGGTGCCGATTTCTACGCCGACATACTTGGGCGAATCAAACGCGCCAATATCTTCAAGGCGGCCATTCACAAAATAGTCGGTGTGGCCGCGGTGGAAATTCTTGTCCACGTCTGGCGTAAAGAAGATGTCCGTACGGCCGCTGGCGGCGCGGGCCAGTTCCGGACGACGGGAGAGAATTTCATCCAGCAACATACGGTAATGGGCGGTGATGTTCTTCACGTAGCCCATGTCCTTGTAACGGCCTTCAATCTTGAAGGAGCGCACACCGGCATCAATCAACGCTTCCAGATTGGCACTCTGGTCGTTGTCTTTCATCGACAACAGATGCTTGTCGAACGCCACCACGCCGCCTGTGTTATCTGTCAGCGTATAGGGCAAACGACAGGCCTGGGAGCAATCGCCGCGGTTGGCGCTGCGACCGGTATCGGCGTGGCTGATAAAGCACTGGCCGGAATACGCGACACACAACGCACCATGAATAAAGAACTCGACGGTGGTATCGGTCGGCAGCGCATCACGCACTGCACGGATTTTTTCCAGCGTCAGTTCACGGGCCAGCACCACTTGTGAGAACCCGCTATCTGCCAGGAACCGTGCTTTTTCTGGTGTGCGGATATCGCATTGTGTTGAGGCATGCAGCTGGATCGGCGGCAGATCCAGCTCTGCAAGGCCCATGTCTTGCACGATCAGTGCATCCACGCCGGCATCATAGAGCTGGTGAATCAGCTGGCGAGCCGGTTCCAGTTCGGCATCATGCAAGATGGTATTGAGCGTGACGAAAATGCGGCTGTGGAAGCGGTGGGCAAATTCCACCAGCCCTGCGATTTCGCTGATCGTATTGCTGGCGTTATGGCGCGCACCAAACGATGGCCCGCCGATATACACCGCGTCTGCGCCATGCAGGATCGCTTCCCGGCCAATTTCAACCGTTTTGGCGGGGGAGAGAAGTTCCAGTTGGTGCGACAAGAGACTCATGGGTGTATCCGGGCATGGCAAACAAGGCTGCGAACTATAACAGAATCAAAGCCTTGCCGCGCTCTTGCGTAAAGAGCCAGGTGCCGGACGGCGCCACACTGATCTGGCTTTTTTGTTGCCAGGATCAAAGGTTCAATCCGCCTGGCGGCGCTGAATGGACTACGTGTAGATGAGCACGTTTTAGCAAATTCTGATATATTACAACGGCATACAAAACAGAACACCCGGCGTTGCGATATGCCTCATGGCATACCGGTCAACCGGCGGGTCAGATTGTCGTGGTGAAGGAGGGCCTGGCCTTCCGGCACTGCCTGTTCGGTCTCTGCGCTGGCACAAGTGCCTGCGTAATCTGCTTGAACATCCTTTTATTTCTGGCTGTGCCTGTATGGCGCGGACCCACTGTTGCACCTCCTCAGACCAACCCGTCTACTCATGTGACCGGTGGCTCTGAGGCATTTGTTATCGTTAACACCAACTACACGACCCCACTGGAGACACAATGAAGTCGTTGCGTATGGGCCTTCTGGCCGCCCTGTCTTTTGCCGCCGTGTTGGCGCACGCTGAAACCGGCGTGACCGACAATGAAATCGTGATCGGCCAATCTGCCGCACTCTCCGGCCCTGCCGCAGAACTGGGCAAGGGCGTAAACCGTGGCGCCAAAGCGTATTTCGACTGGGTCAATCAGCACGGTGGCGTGAACGGCCGCAAGATCAAGCTGGTCTCGCTGGATGATGGCTATGAGCCGGATCGCACTGCGGCCAACACGCAAAAGCTGATCAAGGATCAAGGCGTATTTGCCCTGTTTGGTTACGTCGGTACCCCGACCTCCAACGCCGCGCTGCCGCTGGTGAACCAGAGTGGCATTCCGTTCGTCGCGCCGTTTACTGGCGCAGAAGGCTTGCGCAGCCCGGTGAACCGCAACGTGTTCAACATCCGCGCCAGCTACCGCGATGAAGCTGAAGAAATTGCAGGCTCCATGAAAAAGATGGGCATGCAAAGCATCAACGTGTTCTATCAGAACGATGCCTACGGTCAAGCCGGTCTGAAGGCCATGCAAGAAGCCGCCGCCAAGAACGGGATCAAGATCAACGCCACTGCCACCGTGCAGCGTAACAGCGCCGACGTGAAGAAGGCGGTGGAAGAACTGGTTGTGAAGAAACCGGCCAGCGCGGTGTTCATGGTCACGGCATATACCTCCAGTGCCGCGTTCATCACGGCCTCACGCGCCCAGAACTTTATTGGCCCGTTCTATAACGTGTCGTTTGTCGGTACCGAGGCCCTCATTACTGCGTTGAAGAACGACGGCTCTGGCGTGATCGTGTCGCAAGTCATGCCTTCGCCGTACAACCCGATCAAGCCGGTCACCATTGACTACGTGAAGGCGCTGAAAGCCAGCGGCATTGAAAATGTCGATTACCCAAGTCTGGAAGGTTATATCGGCGCTCGCGTGCTGGTGGAAGGCCTGAAGCGTTCTGGCAAAGCCCTCACGCGTGAAAAGCTGATTTCTTCGCTGGAAGATCTGCGTGACTACGATCTGGGCGGGTTCCGCGTGAAGTTCACTTCCGGCAACCATGAAGGTTCCAGCTTTGTTGACTTGACCGTGATCGACAAAGACGGCCACGTCCACAGCTAAGCATTGCTACGTGTCCGGCATGCAAACACGGCGCCCTGCGGGGCGCCGTTTTCATGGTGTGAAGGATCGGGCAACCCGTCTCTTCAAAGGTTTTCACCGGGGCGTCGGGGTTTTATTGGCTCAGCCATAGAAGGCGGACGGCGCGACGCCAAAATGGCGCTTGAACATGGCGGTGAAGGCACTTTGGCTGGTGTAGCCGTGGTCTAGCGCTACCGTGACAATTTTCTCGCCATGCGCCAGCCGTTCCAGTGCCAGCAATAAACGCGCATGCTGACGCCAACGGCCAGGAGTCATGCCGGTCTCACGCTGGAATGACCGGTGCAGTGTCCGGGGGGCCATGCCCAGTGTTGTGGCCCAGCCTGCTGTGGCATGTTCTTCATGCGGCGCGTGGAGAATGGCATCGCACAGGCGGCGCAGTCGTTCGTCCTCCGGCCAGGGCAAGTACAGGGGGAGACGTTCAATGGCGGCCAGTTCAGCCAGCAGCAGTTGCATCACCATCTCGTCACGGCTGCCTGGTGCGTAATCGAACGGGATTGCGACCGCCGCCAGAATCAGCTCACGCAGCAAAGGCTGGACGTCCACCACGCAACTGCCCTGGGGCAAGTGCGCGACGGTGCCGGGTTCGACAAACACCGTGCGCATACGCACATGGCCGCTCATACGTACGGTATGTTCCAGGCCGGCATCCAGCCAGACACCGCGAGTAGGTGGCACAACCCAACGCCCGTTCGCGGCCTCAATCAGCATGACGCCTTCCACCGCATACAAAAGCTGTGCGCGACGATGCCGGTGTGGCGCGACAAATGCCCCGTTCGGGTAATCCGCAGCGAGCACGGCTACCGGCATGGGCGTGTCTTCATGATGGATATGCACATCGGGTGAAGGGGTGGCGATCATGTCTGGCATTTTTGCGATAGTTATTGCCAGTTTAGCGTGAGACGGCCTGGTTGAGTGGTTGCACGATCAGGGCTCTATCTCAACAGGGCTGATCGCCATGTCCGCATTTCCATCTTTGTTTCCACTGTTTGCCATCTTGTTATGGGCAGGCAATGTCATGGTGTCGCGGTTATCGGCCCATACCATCGACCCTTTTGCCATCACCTTCTGGCGGCTGGTGCTGGCTGTGCTGGTGATGAGTACATTTGTGCTCCGTGGGGCCTGGCGCAATCGGGCCGCGATCAAGGCGCACTGGCCCAAACTCGCCTTGTTGGGTTTCCTCGCCATGGCGTTGTTCCAGTGTTTGTCTTATC
Organism: Silvimonas amylolytica; assembly: GCF_014645555.1. Classification (GTDB taxonomy): domain Bacteria; phylum Pseudomonadota; class Gammaproteobacteria; order Burkholderiales; family Chitinibacteraceae; genus Silvimonas; species Silvimonas amylolytica. The sequence continues at coordinate 54,593 of NZ_BMLY01000005.1, forward strand.
AGGCGGCCCACACCACTACGGCGACCAATATGGCGATCATGACTGCGCTGGTGCCGCTCTTGACCATGCTGTGGTCGGTCTTGCTGCTGGGCGAATCACCAACACTGGGCATGCTGGCAGGCGGGCTGATGTCGTTTGGCGGACTGGTTTATCTGATCACTGCGGGTCATCCGCTTCTGCTGGTGTCTGGCGGGGTGCACACCGGTGACCTGCTGATGCTGGCGGCCGCATTGTCTTATGCACTTTATGGCGTGCTATTGCGGCGTTGGCAGACCGGATTGCCGTCCTGGCAATCCACCTACATTCAGGCGGTCTGCGCCATGGCATTCATGCTGATCGTGGTATTGCGCTTGCCGCCCGACGCAGCCTTGCCCAACCGTGCCAGCTTGCCGCTGATTGCTTATGCGGGCGTGCTGGCCAGCGTGGTGTTGCCGTTTTTCTGGATGCAAGGAGTGAAGCTGCTGGGACCCAATCGTTGCGCCATCTTCATGAACTTGTTGCCAGTGGTGACGGCGGTGATCGCCGCAGGCTGGTTTGGTGAAGCCGTGCATGCCTATCATCTTGCGGGTGGGAGTGTCGCGCTGGCCGGCGTGATCCTGGCGCAGTGCTGGCAAAAACCGTTTGCTGCCAGATACTCTGCTACCGCGTGACCTTCTGGCTGTGGGTACCGTCCGTACGCTGGATTGCCAGAGCACTGACAGGCTGCTGGTGAGGAGAGGTATACGGTGAAAGCATGTTCTACCGGAGTACCCATCATGAGGCACGATCCAGACGGCAAAGATGCCCACAGCCCGCTCGAACCGCGTTTGCAGGTACAACAACAATTGCGCCAGAACGCGATTGCAATTGATCACTATCACCATTTACCGCACAAGCAGACACCACCACCCGTCCAGCACGGGCATAAGGTGGTGCAGCCTTAACCGGGCGTGCACCGCTGGCTGGCACGCCCAGGCCGCACTGAGCATCAAGCCAGTTCATCTGCCAGTTGGCGTGCGCTTTGCAAATGCTGCTGGAGCATGGGTAGTGTGCGCGCGGCAAAAGTTTTGAGATCCGGGTCTTGCCCGGATCGGGCTTCGGTCTGAAAGAGTTGGACTGCCTGTTCATTCGCGGCCACTTGCATGTGGATGTAGGCCTTGTCGAAGGCTTTGCCACGCAGTCCGTGCAGTGACGCGAGGTCATCTTCCTGACTGGCTTGGGTGCGGGCTGCTCTGTCGATACTCGGGGGCGCAATAATCTCAAGTTGATGACCCGCAGCAGACTGCTCGCGAATAACGTGCCGGGCAAAGCGCTGCACGGCGGGTGTCCGGGTGTGCTGCAAGGCCAGTCTGGCGGCGGCAATGTCTTCCTCTTTGGCTCTGCTGGCTTCCTTTACAAACCCGGCATCGGGGATGGATCGCCGGGAGGGCGCGTTGGCAGCGCGCGGTTTTTCGGCGCCGTCGCCCTCATCCGGACTGATTTCGGCGGCGGTCGCAGTGGTAGACATCAGTAGACCCATGCAAAACAGTGCTTCGCGGGTATCGATCATGATTTTCTCCAGTTGCTTCGCGGCACCGCAGGGTGATGGAGTCAATAACCGGCTTGCAGGCTCGGTATGGAGGCAGATGCGGTGCCCTGGCGACAACTTCATGGTGCGCCGTTTAGCCATTGAGCCCTGTCAGAGACTGGCCGACCTGACGCCGGGCCAGGACGTGTTATGCCGTCGGCGTGGGCCTACGAGGCATAAAAAAAAACGGCACTGGCGCGCCGTTTTTTGTGTGATGGGCAGACCGTTATCCTGCAACCTGCAACTGGCTGGAAAAGCGCCCGACTGCGCTGACTACCCGTTGTGCACCGTCCTGGATATCGATGATCACATTGCCAGCCTCACCAGCCAGTTGCAGACCCCGTTCAGCCTGTTGTTTGCCGGCATCAATCACCTGGACCGCATGTTCGGCCAGGGCCTGGTTTTTCTGGACAACACCAACGATCTCTTGCGTGGCTTCGGTGGTGCGTGAGGCCAGCTTGCGTACCTCGTCGGCGACCACTGCAAAACCACGTCCCTGTTCACCCGCGCGGGCCGCTTCAATAGCCGCGTTCAAGGCCAGCAGATTGGTTTGTGCAGCAATGTCCGTGATACTGGCAACGATGGTGCCGATCACCTGTGATTGTTTGCTTAGTGCTTCGATACGGTCTGCTGCATCGCGCATTTGCTCGGCCAGATCACGCATCACATCCACCGTTTCTTTCACCACACCTGCACCGCGTTTGGAGACTTCATCGGTTTGTTGAGAGGTCTGAAAAGCAATCGTGGCGGCTTCAGCCACCGCGTGCTCACGCGTGACCTGCTCGGTGATCACGGTGGCAAATTTCACCACCTTGTAGAGTTTGCCCTGTGCGTTGCTGATCGGGTTGTAAGAGGCTTCCAGCCAGACGACATTACCGTGGGCATCGACCCGTTTAAAGCGGCCGGTGACGTATTCGCCCTGACGCAAGGTGTCCCAGAAGCGTTTGTACTCTGCCGAGTTGTATTCTTCCGGTTCACAAAATATGCGGTGATGCTTGCCCTGGATCTGATCGAGGGTGTAACCCATGGGGCGCAAAAAATGGTCGTTGGCGGCGAGCACAATCCCATCCAGATTAAACTCGATCACGGCGGTTGAACGCTGCAGCGCCTTGATCAGGTTTTCGTGCTCGCAGGAAGACTCAATGGTACGAGTCAGATCATTGGCGTAGATCGAGAATCGTTGCAATTGCTGCTTGCCGGTGAAAATCGGCTGCAGGATCACACGCAACCAGGCCTCATCGCCCTGCGCCCGGCGCAAACGCACCGCACCACTGAAATGTTCTCTGCGATTAAGTGCATCGGCAAGACGGGTGTAGAACTCGGTCGTGCGCAATTCATCCGGCACCAGTTCCAGCAGCGGCCGGCCCTTCAGATCGGATTCCCGGTAACCCATCTCGGTCTGGAACATGGTATTGGCCATTTCGATCCGCCCTTGCGGGTCGAGAAACACGGCCAGCATTTCGTCGCTCAGACTTTGTCGCACCTGTTCAACACTGAGCAACTCTTCTTTCATCGCTTCCAGTTCTTCTTTCAATGCCTTGTTATTGAACATGTGCGCTCTCGCCGAGGATGGACCGGAGTGGCCCTGCTTAAGTGCTATAGCACACGGGGAGAGCCCAGCGCATTGTCATGTTCTGCGATGCCTTTAGCCAAAGCACACTAACTGTCGCTCCGGGGCATTCGGGTGCGGCATGACGGTAGCGTTTATCTGATAAACCATACGCAAGTGGGGTGGGGTCAGCACGTTTTGCGGCGTGCCCAGTGCGGCCACCGTACCGTTGGCCAGCAGTAGCAAACGGTCACACCACCAGGCGGCCAGGTTCACGTCATGCAGGATCACCAGCACGGCCAGTTGCTCCTCATGCGCCAGGCGTGCCACCGTTTGCAGCAGTAACAACTGGTGGCGCGGGTCGAGGCTGGCGGTTGGTTCATCCAGCAATAGCGCGCGATACTCTCCGGAGGTGCGCTGCGCCAGCGCTTGCGTCAGCACGCGCGCAAACTGCACCCGCTGTTGTTCGCCGCCAGATAACCCGGTGTAACGACGTGTGGTGAAGGCAGCTGCATCGGCCAGATTAAGCGCCCGGTCAAGTAGCGTATCCAGCGCAGCAGGAGAGAGTTCCGGAAACGGGTATGCACCTGTTGCTACTACGGCGCGCACGCCCAATTCAAACGCCAGTGAAGGTGTCTGTGGCAGCACGGCCCGGCAACGCGCTTGCTGTTGGGCTGATTGCATCGTTAATGGTACGGCATTGAGCGTTACCGACCCGGCCAGCGGCGGCAATTCGCCAGCCAGTGTCGCCAGCAAGGTCGATTTGCCGGCCCCGTTGGCACCCAACACTCCCAGCACTTCACCGGGTTTCAGTTGCAGCGATACGCCATCCAGCACGGTTTTGCCGTGGCGACCACAAGACAGGTTTTCTGCGATCAGCATTAGCGCATTTTCCGGGTCAGCATCCACAAAAAGAACGGACCACCAATCAGACTGGTGACCATGCCAATGGGCAACTCGGCGGGGATGACGACCATGCGGGCCAGCCAGTCCGCCAAAGACAGCGCAATGGCGCCGGCAACCACCGTGTTGGGCAGCAACCAGCGGTGATCCGCCCCCAGCGACAAACGCACCAGATGCGGTACGACCAGCCCGACAAAGCCGATGACGCCTGTCGCCGCCACCAGCGGTCCAACGATCAGCGCAACCAGCACGACGAGGCGGCGGCGTAGGCGTTCAATGGCAAAACCCAGGTGGCGTGCCTCGCGTTCGCCCAGCAAAAGCGCATTCAGGCCGCGCCATTCACGCAGCAACAGCAAGCACAGGATGAGGGTCCACGGTGCCAGAAACGCCAGTTGCTGCCAGGTGGCGCCAGCCAGACTGCCCATATTCCAGAAGGTCAGGCTGCGTAACTGGGCGTCATTGGCCATATAGGTAAACAAGCCAATCAGGCTGCCGCAGATGACATTGATGGCGACGCCCGCCAGCAACAGGCTGCTCATGCCCGGATGTCGCCGCCCCAACGCATAGCACACCGCGGTAGCGACCAGGCTACCGGCAAACGCGGCCGGAGCCAGCCAGAACAGCGTGGGCGCACCCAGCACAATGGCCGCGACGGCGCCAAGCGCACCGCCGGATGAAATCCCGATCAAGCCAGGCTCTGCCAACGGGTTCCGGAAGAGGGCCTGCATCACCGTGCCGGTGACGGTTAGCCCGGCCCCGGCAATGACAGCCAACAACACACGCGGTAGCCGGACTTCCATGAGCACGTTGCGCCAGAGTGCTTCTTCATCTGACAAGAGATCGCCAAACAGCAGATCGGGAATTTCAGTCACCGGAATACGCACAGCGCCCTGACTGCTGGATACCAGTACCAGCACAATCAGCGCCGCACAGAGTGCAAGGAGTACCCATAATGCTTTGTTCACACTCATATCACGGGCTGGCGCGCTGGCGAGCGAGGCGCTGCGGCTCATGACGCGGGCGCCTGCAAACCCGCTAGCAGCGTGCGCAGGCTTTCCGGCAAGCGCGGGCCAAAGCCGAGCAGCAAGAGGTCATCCATCACCACCACTCGATGCGCTTTGGCAGCCGGTGTGCCGGCCACGCCGGGTAGAGCGAGGAAGGCTTCCAGCCCACCTGAGGCGGTAATGGACATGGTGGTGGTGACAATGGCTTGCGGCGCCAGCAGTAACGCTGCTTCGGCAGACAATGGCTTGTAGCCTTTCTGTGCGGCCAGCACGTTTTTCGCGCCGGCCAGTTGCAGCATGGCATCGGCCGTTGTGTCGGTGCCGGCACCCTCCAGCTTGCCAGTCCGGTTCATGACCAGCAGCGTTTTCAGCCCGCCTGCTTTGCCTTGTAACGGGGCGATCTGCTGGCGGATTTGCGCCACCATCTTGCCGCCATCGTCTTTCAGGCCCAGTGCCTGTGCGACGCCGTGTACACGTTGCTCCAGTGCATCGAGCGTTGCATCGCCAGGCAGCACGATCACGCGCTTGCCCAGACTTTGCAATTGCTTGAGTGCAGCCGGTGGCCCGGCCTGGTCGGTGGCCAGGATCAGATCCGGATTGAGCGCGGCGACGCCCTCGACCGAGAACGCCCGGTAATACCCCACCTGCGGCAATTTGGTCGCTGCAGCAGGGTACAGGCTGGAGGCATCGACCCCGACCAGCCGATCCCCTGCGTTGAGCGCGTAGATGACTTCAGTCAGCGGGCCGCCCAGGCTCACCACCCGTTTGGGCAGGTCGGCGGCGTGCGCCAGCGTGGTCATCAAACCCAACCACAGGGCGCAGAAAAGTTGTTTCATGGTCGTGATCCCGAATCAGGCAGCCAGGGGTTCCTGGCACAGATTGACCAGCAGTTCGCGCCAGGCCGGCAGTTCTGGCTTGCCTGGCTTGCGTTCGCCAAAGAACTGCACGATCAGGTCACCTGTCGCGTTGTAGACCTCCAGCGAGGTCACCCAACCATCACGCGTAGGCTTGTTGACCACCCAGGTGCTGTCGATGGCGCTGGTCAGCAAATGCAGGTTGAAGCGCGGGTCCAGCACGTTGAACCACGGGCCTGTTTCTACCAGTTTGTGTACCGGGCCTGTGTGGATCTGCACCATGCCGCGGTTGCCGACAAAACACATGATCGACAACCCCGTTTCGGACGCGCGTTGCAAGAGTGCCTGGGTGGCATCAATGGCGACGCGTTGCGCCAGATCAGGGCCTGCGGCATGCAGGGCACCAAGGCGTGACACCTTGAACTTGCGCAGCATGGGGAAGAACGCGTGGGTGTCATCCAGCGCCAGCCAGGCGGCGCGCAGGGCTGCGGGGTCGCTGGCACGGGGGGATTCGTCGGCGGCGTTGATGACTTCAAAATGGGGGAGGGTTTTGGCCGGGCGCGCAAAGGCGGCGACCAATGTTTGCCAGGCCGCCAGATCGGTCATGTCGGTGCGATAGACCTTGTGGACCGCAATGCCTTCGGCATCAAAGAACTGGATGCTGTCGCGGCCGCTTTCAGTCACGGCGTAGGCAAAACGCCACTGGCTAAAGAACATGCGCAGATCAATATCCGGCCCCAACACCATCCCCACCGGGCCATCAGCGTGGATATCTTCATAGCGGCCGTGGCGCTCGTGCACGCACCAGTCGTTGCGGCTCAAGGCCATCACCTCACCCAGCGTACCCAACTGGCGGAATAGTTCTTGCGGTGTGCCAGAGAGTTCGTGGGAGGTAACGCCGCAGTCGGCTGCGACCAGCGCAGCTTCGCTCACGCCAAGGCGATTGGCCCGTTCACGAACGCGCAGTTTGGGTTCGGCGGCAATCAGCTTTGCGTGGTGTTGTTGCAGATCGGTAGCGAAATCGGCGAAAGATGAAAACAGAGCGTGGCTCATGTCGGTCCTCTTCTCAATGAAACAGAAAAAACCGCCTGACCACCCATACGGGCGTGGCCAGGCCGGAAAAAGCAGTGCTTGCTGTCGCGACTGCTGCGTGGATAAGGCGTGCTCTGACACACCTCAGAACAAGTAGCTGGCGGCAACCCGGAAGTTGCGGCCTGGCTGGGTATAACGATCAATCGCGGCGTTATTGGCTTGCAGCAACGTGCCTGGGCCGCCATTGCTCGACTGCATGTCCTGGCTGTTCCAGTACTTGTGATCGAACAGGTTGAACACGCCGGCAGACAGGCGCAGGTCTTTCACCGGCTTGTACCAGCCCGTGAAATCGACCACGCCGTAACCCGGTGCTTCGAACAAGGTATTGGTGGAAACATGACGTTTGGCGGTGGCAGCGGTGACCGTGCCATCGACGCCCCATTGCTCGAGCGCGTAGCCGGCACTGACGATGGCTTTGAGCGGGGCGACCGAATCGAGCCAGGTATGCTCGGTTTCATTCACGCCCACGGCGTAGGCCAGCGAGACGTTGCTGTGCCAGTTGGGCAGAAACTGCCAGTGGCCGGTGGCTTCGGCACCGTAGATGCGCGCACGATCAATATTGATGTTCTGGAACACGCCTGCCGGGTAACCCGCGATCCAGCCCGCATCACCTTGTTGCAAGGTGACTTGTTCAATGAAGTTGCGGTAACGGTTGTCGTACACCGTGGCGGTGCCACCCAAATGATCGGTGCCAAAACGAGCGCCGAACTCATAACCCGAACTGGTTTCAGGCTTCAGGTTGGGGTTAGGCACCAAGGTATAACCGAAGGCCGCGTTGGTAAACTCGCCATTGACTTCAACCACACTGGGGGCACGGAATCCCTGGGCGTACTGGCCGAAGACGGTCAGGTTGTCCATGGCTTTCCAGGTCGCCAGGAGCTTGGGCGAGAACTTGCTGTCGCTCTGGTCTTTGGGTGCAACGGCTGTGCCAGCGGCAATCTGCGCGGCCAGAATGCTGTCGACTTCCGGGTCCTGGCGATAGTTGTCGTAGCGGATACCCGGCGTCAGGCTGAAGCGGCCGCCGTCAAAGCCGATTTCGTTCTGCGCAAACAGCCCGTACTGCGTGACATTGGTGATTGGTACAGTGCGAACGTTGATGGTGCTTGAAGCCGGCTTGCCTGCAGCAAACTCGGTGGTGCGGGTTTGCCACCATTCACCGCCGACCACCCATTCCTGGCTGATCGCCCCATCAAACTTTTTCACCAGCTGGCCGTTGGTGCCCTTCATGTTTTCGTAGTACTGGCCATCACGCTGGTAATCCGCTGCCGTGGTGCGGACTTGATAACGGTGCTGATCGCTTTCCAGTGTTTGCCAGTACACGCGGGCGGTGGCGGCATCGATCCACTGGTTGTTATCAGGCGCGGTGTAGTCGTAATCGAGCGAGAGGCGCTTGCGGGTTTGTTCATCCGTCGCACGGCTCGATTTAACTGAACTGCTAATGTCGCTGAGCAGATTGGTGTCGGTGGTGGTGTTGCGGTATTCGCCAGTCACACCCAGTTTGTGGCCGCCCTCAAAGTAATGCTGCAACTTGCCCAGTGCGTTACGACTTTCGGTGTTTTGCGGATCGGGCTCGGTGCGGTTGGCGCCGGTGCTGCCGTTGTCACCCTTGTTTTCCAGTTCATTGCCTTTACGGCCGCCGACCTGAGCCAGCCAGAACGTGCCTTCAGCCATTTCACCAGCCACAGAGGCGCGTGCGCCATAGCTGGTATCGGCGCTGTCGTAATCGGCATCAACCCGGCCGCCCAGCTTTTTGCCGCCTTTCAAAAGGTCAGACGGGTCTAGCGTGCGCAGGCCGACAATCCCGCCCAGCGCGGATGAGCCATAGAGCGTGGAGCCTGGCCCGCGCACGATATCGATGGCTGCCAGCGAGCCGAAGTCCACCATGTCCTGGCCAATGTAGGTGTCGCGACCAGAGAAGCTGAAGGTGTCGGGCAGGCGGATGCCATCGACCAGCATCAGAATGCGGTTGCCCTCAAGGCCACGGATATTGATATTGGTGCCGCCATAACGGGGTTGGCGCGTCATGGTGACGCCGGGTTCTGCGCGGTCGCCCAGATCGGTGAAGTCGCGGATAAAGTCGTCATCGAGTGTGCTGCGATCGGTTGTGGTAACGGACGGCGGCAGCTCATCAATGGTTTTTTCTGTGCGTGTGGCGGTGACGACCACTTGTGACAGCGCGGCGGTGCCACTGGCCGTGGCGGCGGCCGGTTTGGTGGTGGTTGTCGTCGATTGCGAAGGCGCATCTGCGGCAAAAGCAGAGTGCAGCGCGCAGGCCATCAGGCTCAGCGCAAGCGTGTGCTGGGTGCGGTTCATGCCAGTTCCTTGGAAGTGGAACCTGCCGGATGAGCGGGCCGGACAGATTCGGGGCTAATGTGCGCCGGTCAAGCGGCACAAAGCCCGGCGCGGCTGGCTGCCCGGGGGCGTCTGTGGGGCAGACGCAGGCGCGGGTCCGGCTGGCATGCGCGGTTGGTTGTGATTGTTGTGTGGACCAGTGGTTACTTGGTCAGGATCAACTTGCCCTGGCGTGTCTCACGCAAGGTGTAGTGCACGCCGTTGTGCTTGATCACCACGGATTGGCCGGGCTGCAAGAGCGTGCGGCTATCGACCACCTGCGGGATGCTGGTGGTTGTGTTGATGCTGGCAATAGGGCGTTGTCGTCGATCCATTTCGCAATGGTAAACGATAATTATTCTCATTAACAAGATGGCATGGCGAGAATATGTGTCTGAATGTCGCCAGGTGATCCAGTCCCTGACCGTGATCTGTGCAGATGCGCACCTGCAACTTGATACGGAGCCACGGCGTGTTCACATGCGTTTATCATGCCGTGTCTTCACGCCCGGATTGCGCACTCATGACAGCAGGGACTGAACCCAACCGCATTATCAATTGTCATCCGCCTGATCCGGCCACGCTCGTGACCTTGCGCCGATATGACCTGCTGCCAGAGGCCGCCACCGTGCGCGGTTTACTGGAAAGCCACGGCATTCCAGTGCGGCTGCGAGACGTGAATTTCGTTCAGGCAGACGGGTTGATGTCCATTGCGGCCGGCGGCATGAAGCTGGAAGTCCCTGCGGATCGGGTTGAGGAAGCTCAGGCGTTACTCGCCAGCATGGCGGCCGGCGAGTTGATAGACGCCGACGCCCCCGCTGATGCGCCGCCTCCCATGCCCCCGGCTAACCCCATGCCAGCGCTGTGGAGCCCGGATGGCGCTGCGTTGCTGTGTTTGCTGGCCGGATCGTGGCTACCCATGCTGCTGCATTACCAGAACTGGCGGCGGCTTGGCGACCTGCGGCGTACCCGTCAGGCGCTGGTCTGGCTCGTCGGTTCCCTGGTTCTGATGGGCGCCATGACGATCTATTTTGTGGGGTATGTGCACGATATTCACGCGCTGGCAGCGGTCGGCACGCTCGTGTTCACCCCATTGACCCTGATCTGGTACTGGCGGCAGGGGCGCGCCCAATCGCTGCTGGTTCTGCCCTGGTCTTATCCGCGCAGACCGTTGTGGCTGGCCGGCTGGCTGGGCGTACTGGTGTCCGTTGGCTTCTGGGCCGGCGTGACATTGATGCTGCAATGGGGCGTGCCACTGCAAGACAAAGTGGCGGACTTTGCTGCGCATCTCAATAGCGAGGGCGTGTTCCAGCGCAACGAGAACTTTCAGCAACTCAGATTCGCAACGGAAGGCACCACGCTGGTCGAAGTGGTCAAGGTATCCGGCGTTTATATCACCCCGGAGTTTCTGGCACAGGCGCACCAGAGTTCGGTCTGGCAAAGCTGCAAAGATCTGGCACTGGCCCCATTGCTGCAACAAGGGATGACGCTGGAAAGCCGCTTCGTGGCTGCCGATGGCACGCCATTGGGTGAGACACGACTCACCTGGCACGACTGCCCAGCGTACTGAGCGCGATAGCGGGGCGTTAGCGGTTCAACTTGGCCGCCAGGATATCCACCTTGTGAATGGCCGGTGGCCCATCCAGCAGCTCGCTGGCGTTGGCCATCAGCGCCGCAGCAATGGGGCCCTGCAGGTGCGCGGTGCGGGCATCTTCATCGGGGAATGCATCAAAGATGCCGTAAATATCCGGCGCCAGCTTCAAAGCAAACCAGACGGTCGTGCCGGCTTCCTGGTTGGCCAGCGGCAAGGCGCTTTTCAGAAATGCTTCTACTTCTGCAGCTTTGCCGGGTTTGGCTTTCAGTTCGGCGTAAATCGCAAGATCAACCATGGCGGGACTCCCGTACCGGGTTTGATGAACGGAAGTCCCATTCTAGAAAACAGACGCGGCTTCACAGGACTCCACCGGCAGGCGGCAGGTTTCTGCTTACGTTTCCAGGTTTTCGTGGAAATCCGCAGCGCCGGGTTTCCAGTACGCAGCGATACGCATCAGTTCCTTGGGCTGTTGTTTTTCAGCGACCAGCAGTTCACGCAGCGTTCGCATCACAGAAAGCTCCCCTGCCGCCCAGACAAAGCCTTCGCCAGTGGGCAATTGCAAGGCGCGCACGGTGGCAAATAATTCGTCTGCGTTCGCCACTTGCTGTTGTGAAATCTCCGCCTTGCTGGTGCCCAGTACGCGATCTGTTTCATCACCGAGCATGCTGATCACCATGACTTTGGCGCCTGCTGGCAGTTCTTCGACGCGACGACGAATGGCTGGCATGCCGCTGCCATCCGCAATCAGCAGGTGCCAGTCAAAATCAGCCGGGATGATCATGGAGCCACGCGGGCCAGCAATGATTGCTTGTGTTCCTGCCTGGGCTGCCCTGGCCCAGTTGGCCGCTTTGCCATCGTGCGAGAGATCAAACTCGATGGTCAGTTCGCCAGTCTGGCGATTAAAGTAGCGGGGCGTGTAATCCCGTCGGAGTTGTTCGCCGTTTTCGTCTTCAAAAATGAACTTGATGTGATCGTCGAACGAGGCCGAAACAAAGTCGGCCATCGCCTCGCCACCAAAGGTAACGGCGACAAAATGTTTGCCCACCGGCGTCACCTGGCGGACAGTGGCAGGGCGCATACGGATCTCGTGGCGCACGCGTTCAATGCGGCGAGATGGCTTTGTGGATTCCATGGCATGACCTTTTAGTTGATAATGTCACCCATCATGCAAAATACAGTTGATAATGTCAACCGTCAAAACGGCGACACGGCCGAGGCGGTCTTTGAAGCGATCCACACCGTCATGCACCTCTACCGCTCCTGTCAGTACCGGGCGATGCGGGATGACGCGCAGGAACTCACCCATATGGAACACAAAGCCATGGGTTTTTTTGCGAGGCACCCAGATGCCACGCAAAGCGATCTGGTGGCGCATTCCGGGCGCGATAAGGCGCAGCTGGCCCGACTCATCAAAGGACTGAAAGATCGTGGTCTGCTGGATGCTCAGCCCGATGCGGCGGACCGGCGTAACGTCCGGTTGCGTTTGTCCGCTGCGGGAGAGCAACTCTTTGCCGCCGCGCGGCAACAGGCGCGTCAGGTGGCAGATCTGGGAGTAGCAGGTTTGTCTGCGGCACAATGCACGCAACTACTGGCAGCGCTTTCGGTGCTGCGCGATAACCTGGAAGCCGATCGCCAAGGTTGATTGGTCTCGGCAGACATTCTGGCCGCCCGGCAGCGCTTTGCGCTGACCGGGCTTTTTTACGTGCACTGCGGGTGTGCATTGGTCAGCAAGATAATCCTGTATTGGTGCTTACAATCAATTTGAACCCGGCAGATAAACGGTCTGTTGCGAAGCTGCCTTGCCGCTCGTCTGGAAGTCCTGCCCCCTGGTGTACTTACTCCTGATCGTAAGAAATAGCTAAGAATTTAAAATGAGCACTCTCTAATTTACGGGCTAAACCCGCATTTATTCTCGTTATTTTCGTGTTTCTTACATCAATTAATACAAGTTTGTTTTATTTATGAATGGGTTTTGTTGGCGAGTTATGCAAACTACATAAGCAAATCGTTATTTTACTTACAAAAGAATTCTAATTAAATTTTGCTTAAAGAAATGCTGATAAAAGTTTTTTCCTTACAAATTGAATCGGAAAAAACACGAAAAAGCATCATGGGACGCACCAGAGATAGCAACCAGAATCCACCGGGGGAAGGCCGGGTATGTCGTGCCGGTCAGCAATTGCGGGAAGAAATAACCAATCAGGAAGAACAGGCCAGCCTATGCCGGGCGGGTCAGAGTCAGTCAACCAATCCAGGGGTTCATCATGCAAATTCGTCAACTTGTAGCCGGCGTAGCGCTGGCGCTGGCTGCCACCAGCGCCTTCGCCAAGCAAACGCCTGCACCACTTCCGCCGTTACCGGCAACCGGCAGTCATGTCTATGACGTGGGTACCCTGCAGGCGCCTACTGACTTCTTTTTTAGTTACAACGTGAACAGCCAGTCGTTTGACGACATCATCACATTCAGCGTCAACCCGACCTCTTATGCGGAACAGGTGTACTTCAACCAGTTCCAGGTTGGTCCGCTGCATGACATTGCCTGGGCGACGCTCTCGTTGTGGGATACCACCACCCATACTTTCTTCGGTACCGTTAACCTCAATGAGCCGGTGTTCGATGCTGCGGAGATTTTCTTCTCGGGCCACCAGTACAAGCTCGAAGTGATCGGCGCGCTGGCCAATGGGTCTCGCGGTGGTTCCTATGGTCTTAGTGGCTTGCTGAGCCCGGTGCCGGAACCGGAAACCTGGGCTTTGCTGGGTCTGGGCATGGTGTCGCTGGTGGCGGCCCGCGCCCGTGCACGCAAGCGTGCCAGTGGCCGGCTTGAGGCCTCTGTCGCTTAAGCGCTCTGCCAGGCGTAATGCATAAAAAGGACAAGGCCCGCTTTGGCGGGCCTTGTTGTTTGTTGCGTTAGCCAGGGCAACCGGGTTATTGGGCTGCCGGTTGGGTTTCTTCGTGAATGCCGCTGACATCGACTTCCACGCGACGATCCGGAGCCAGACACTCGATCAACTTCTTGCGGTTCTTGATCTTGGCGCAGGTATCGCCCGTGACCGGATCTGCTTTGCCCTTGCTCTGGGCTTCTACCTTGTCGGCCGGGGCGCCTTGTGCCACCAGATAATCGACGACAGCTTGTGCACGGCGCTGGCCCAGGTCCTGGTTGTACTTGTCGCTACCCAGACGGTCGGTATAGCCAACAACAATGGCCTTGCCTTCCTTGGGATCCATGGCCTTGACCTGCTGGTACAACTGGTCAAGCGCGTCCTTGCCCTCAGGCTTGAGCGTGGCCTTGTCGAACGGGAACAGCACGTCGGTCTTGAGCGTGAAGTGCTTGGTGACGACTTGCGGTTCTGGTGCTGGCGCAGGGGCTGGTGCCGGAGCAGGCGCCGGTGCCGGGGCCTCGACGACCGGTGCCGGTGGCGGGGTCGGGCTGCCAAAGTAATAGTTCAGGTTGAGCGTAAAGCTGTTGCTCTGGAATTTCGTGCCATGGTTAGACGGTGCCATGGCGGTCCATTCGCCCGCCAGACCCCAGTGCGGCGCGAGCTTGTATTCCAGACCTGCACCACCGTGAAGCCCGTTGCCGGCGAAATCATCGCTCTGCCCGGAGCCGCTCAGACGCCCGAAGCCCAGCTTGATATACGGCAGCCAACTGTTCATCTGGTAGCCCAGCTTGACGTCTGCGCCGCCCAGATTGGCACCGTACTTGGACTGCTCACCGTCTACCGGCCCGTCGTGGTTGCTCTTGGCGATATAGTCAAAAAAGCCGGAGAAACCCAACAGCCAGCTATCCCACTGGGCGTTGTAACCCAATTCGCCGCCACCGGTGTAGGTGCTACTGCTGCCGGTGCTGAAGTCGCCCTTTGTCTTGGAGGTGTTGATCCCGCTATTGATGCCAAAAAACGGACCGGAGAAATCATCAGCGCATAGCGCCTGTGCACTGATCAGAGTGGCCAGAATGGTCAGGCCCAATCGAGCTTTCTTCATTGCGAACTCCTTTTCTTTATTTTTACCGGGACGCCGCGCCAGCAAAGCTGCGGGACCCCAGACCCTCGATTGCGTTTGTAACGACAATCTTTGGGAATATAGGACTGGCAGTTGGCCAACGATAAATGACACTCGTATATCGGCAGACATACGGTCGGCGAAAGCTTTAGTGCGGGGTTTTTGAGACACTTTTTCAGGCGGATGCAAAGCAGACAGGACCACTTGGCAGGGCTTGGCGCGGATGTCGGACAAGCGAGTAACCACAAGCCTTGCAGGCGTACTCGCACAATCGGAATGCCGTCCTGTTTGCCAGTGGTACGAGGGTGGATTTCTGGCATCTGATACCACTTTTGTTGCACCCCGGCCACAGGGTTTTTCGCGCGCTGGCGGGGTGCTGTGGAGCTGTATCCCACCCTGATCGCACAGTCTGTTGTCATTGGGTCGACGCGTCTCCTTATAAGATGAATGCATTCATCCATCCCGTCTGGAGAACGCCATGACCGCCATGCTTCCCACCTTCCAGGATGTGCGCGCCGCTGCTGATCGTATCGCCGGGCATGCACATCGCACACCCGTGTTGACCTCGCGCACGCTGAATGACGAACTGGGCGCGGAGGTTTTTTTCAAGTGCGAAAACTTTCAGCGTATGGGCGCGTTCAAGTTTCGGGGTGCATTCAACGCGTTGTCCCGCTTTGACGCCGACCAGCGCCGGCGTGGGGTGATTGCGTTTTCCTCTGGTAATCATGCCCAGGCCATTGCCGTCGCAGCGCGGTTGCTGGGCATGCCTGCCACTATTCTGATGCCGCAGGATGCGCCGGTAGCCAAGGTGGCCGCAACGCAGGGCTACGGCGGCAAAGTGGTTTTTTTTGATCGTTACCGGGATGACCGCGAGGCGCTGGGCCGCAGCCTGGCCGAGCGTGAAGGGCTGACACTGATTCCGCCGTTTGATCACCCGGACATTATTGCCGGGCAAGGTACGGCTGCGCTGGAGCTGTTTGAAGAGACCGGGCCGCTCGATGCGCTGTTTGTACCTTTGGGCGGCGGCGGTTTGTTGGCGGGCACCGCGCTAACGACGCGTGCGCAAGCGCCATCATGCCGACTTTATGGCGTAGAACCCGAGGCCGGTAACGATGGACAACAGTCATTCAGAACCGGGCAGATTGTGCGCATTGCCACGCCCAAAACCATCGCTGACGGTGCGCAGACGGGTTATCTGGGGGCGCTGAACTTTCCGATCATCCGCGACCAGGTCAATGACATCCTCACTGTGACAGATACCCAACTGGTCGATTGCATGCGCTTTGCCGCCAGCCGTATGAAACTCGTGATCGAACCCACGGGCTGCCTGGGCTTTGCGGGCGCACGCGCCATGGGGCGCCAGCTGGAGGGGCAGCGGGTGGGGGTCATTGTCAGTGGCGGGAACGTGGATCTGGCTGATCTGGCCCGGTATTTCGCCCTGACGTGAGGTTTATGACCAGCGCGTGAATTATCTGTTTCAGAAAGTTATGCGTCATATTTGAGTCATGTTTCCGAGACTACCATGCGCCGCAGAACCGTCGTCAGAACGGTTTTCAGGCCCGGCGCAGGCCCGTACGCCGGCATCTACTTTTTAGCCCGGAAACTATGACATGTCTGACAAACCTTTAGTGGATGAGGCATCCAGGCAAGCTGCGCCGGCTGTGACGCGACGCGGTTTTTTGAAGCTGGCAGGGGTCTCTGGTGTGGCCACGGCGACGGGGGGACTCGTGCTCGCCGGCAAGGCTACCGCCGCAGCACCGGATGGTACGCCCGAGCAAATTCACCTGACCTGGGGGAATGATCCCTGTTGCGAGGTCGTGATCTCCTGGGCTTCCCTGGCTGCAGCGGTTAATCCACGCGTTCACGTGGCAGGGGGAAACCACGCCCGCACTAGCGTACATGCTGTACAGCGTACCTATACCGACGGGCTGAACGGTGAGGTGGTTTTCACCTATCACGCCCGCTTGCATGATCTGCGTCCGGGCACGACTTATCAGTATGAAGTGACTGCCGATAACGACAGCAACGCAACACGGCCCTTTGCGGCCAGTTTCAGCACTGCACCGCGCGGCCGCGCGCCATTCCGGTTTACCAGCTACGGTGATCTGGCCACACCCAACACCAACTGGGTGTTGTCCTCACCACAGAGCAAATTCGCGGTCCAGGCGGTTGAGCGCTTTGCGCCGCTGTTCCATTTGCTGAACGGTGATTTGTGTTATGCCAACCTGAATCCGACGCACCAGCCGGAAGTCTGGCGTGACTTTGGCAATAACAATCAGACCTCCGCCGCGCTACGCCCGTGGATGCCATGTCCTGGCAATCACGAGGTAGAGTTTCATAACGGCCAGCAGGGTTTTGATTCGTATCTGACGCGCTACTCGCTGCCGGATAACGGCACCCGTTTTCCGGGGCGCTGGTATAGCTTCAAGGTCAGTTCAGTGCTGTTTGTGTCGCTGGATGCGGACGACGTGGTGCTGCAAGATGGCGCCGCTTTCGTGGCCGGCCCCGCCGCGCTGGTCCCTGCGGCCAGTACGGGTAACCCACCTGTCGAACCGGGTACCTCGTTTTACATCAACGGTTACAGCAACGGTGAGCAGACGCGCTGGCTGGAACACACCCTGCGTGCCGCAGAACATGATCCGGATATCGACTGGATTGTGGTGCAGATGCACCAGGATGCACTGAGTTCTTCCAAAGGCGGTAACGGTTCTGACAAGGGCTTGCGCGCAGAATGGCTGCCCCTGTTTGATCGCTACGGCGTGGACCTGGTGTTGTGCGGTCATGATCACGATTACGAACGCAGCTTCCCGGTGCGGGGTTGCAATCATAACGTGGGTACCGATGCCGTCACAGGGCAGACGGTCGATACGCTGCAACCCAAGCCGGTCCCGCATGCGCAAACAGGCGGTAGTACGTTTGACACTAGTCACGGCACCATTCACCTGATTCTGGGCGGCGGTGGTACCAGTTCGCCAGCTGATAACTATGGGCTGGATGCAGGAACCGGTAGTCCGCAAGCAAAGGTCATTACGAGGCCCAATCGTCCGGTTCCTGGCGCCACGGCGGGTACTTACGTCCGGCTTCCTGCAGATGCCCTGGAAGATGCGATCTGGTCGGCACAGCGTGATACCGGTACTGGCTACGGCATTGCCGTGTTTGATCATGATCCCGGTCAGCCCGGCGGCAAGACGACGTTGACCATGAACTATTATCACGCAGCCGGCGCAGATCAGACTGCGAATGCCGAGTACTCGCTGTTCGAAACAATTGTGCTTTCGAAGGATCGCCAGCGAGACGGGCACGGCCATCATCACGATTGAAAATGACCTGCTTGACGCCGCGGCCAGGCCGTTTCGGCTGGCCGTTTTTCATGGGGCCGCAAGTTAATGCAGGGCACCCAGAATTTTCAACCCCGTCCCTGCACCCTCTAGTTGCGGTGCGTCGTCCATGAGCGCCACTCTGGTCACAGCGGACAATTGCCAGGCCTTGATCAGCGCTGCCAGTTGTTCGGGCTGGCAGTAAAAGCGGATCTCGCCACTTTTGTCGGTCGCGGTATTGTAGTGCGCGCTAAACAGCACTGTGCCCTGGACGGCACTTTGCACTTTGTCGGCCCAACCAAGGCCAAGGTGGCGCATGTGACCGCGAATGGCAAAGGCGCTGCACAAGAGAAACAGCGGCTTATGGCTGACGGGGTCGGGAATCTGGTAGATGTTCATGGCGGATACTCCATGCAATCCGGTCGTTGCGACGCGTTTTGCGCCGTTGTGACCAGTATCCGCAAGCGATGGGTATCGTGCTGCCTGCCAGGTTCTGTTTGTGCTGTCAGCGAGGGCGATCGCCATTGTGGGTCATGTGCTGATTGGCAGGCTGCAGCGCTGGCATGCCATGTAGGAAAAATCCTGCGTGATGGACTCAACGCGCGGCACTACAGTTTGCGAAGCATGTCCAGATCATCGACATCCCGTCGCAACTGATCTTGCAACAAGCGGGTGACGTCTGCCGCGTGGTTGCCCCTGTCCAGTTCAAACTGGCCTTCACGAATCAGCACAATTTTCATGGCGGCCTGATCCACCACGCTGGCAAAACTCAGATGTTCATCCCCAATCTGCAACGGCACTGCCCGCTGGCGGATTTCATCATAGTTCTGACCTTCACGGATGGTGAACAACCGATATAGATACGGGCGTTGCTGCGGCACATTCAGTGTGCCACCAAAACGTGCCATCTGCGCCATGAAGGCAGCGGTTTTCTCTGGTGGTACAGAAAACGCTTCGACCAGCTTTTTCAGATTTTCTTCCCGTTGATCAATCAACAGGTTCAAGTCCTGGGCCTGGCGTTGCATGCCCAATAGCTGCATGGCCTTGCTGCCAACCAGCACAAATGAAACGTGGTACCGCAATAGCTGGGAGAGTAGATCGCGTTCTATGCGGGAGAGCGTGAACATGGCCGGTTACCTGAGGACCACAAGGGTTTGAAATCCATCTTAGGACAGCAGCATGACGGCGTCAGCTTTGCCAGGCAAAGGTTGAATCAGATGTTGTCATTTGGAAAGTTGATAACTTTCTTTAACATTACACAGCAAACCCGCATGGATGCTGGTTGTAAGTTGGGGTTGGTGTTCCTGACTGTCCGGAAATTGGGCGAAAATGTGAAACACTTACGATTGTAGCCATCCCTTGAAATGCCTGGTCATGTACCGTTCAATAAACAGGAATTACTTATAAAGCAATGAAATACAATGGTTTTATTATATTCTTCAGGCCTTTGTGCAGGCTGCTTTCAGCGGCAGATGGCGCCCGTGTTTATCATGCAATGCAACAGGACTTCAGGCGTTGGAGTATCGCAGTCTGTAGGTTGCTACTTACGTTGTTGAGCTGCCGTTTGTCGTTTTTGTGATTCTTTTTCTTACCAAAAAAGACAGAAAGTATTGTTTTTGTCTACAGCAAGAGTTAGCTTAGGGGCGTCAGATTCAATAACAGCAGTCAGTTCGTTTGGGGGGGTAGCATGAACATCAAAATGAAGGCGGCGGGCCTTGCCGTCATGTTGGCGATGAGCGCGGCGGCGCAAGCCCGACATTATGATTTCGGGCACTTGATCGCGGGCGACGGGCCCTCGTTTGCTGATTTTGCCAGTTTGAAAATTACGCAAAGCAACACGTCAACGTGGTTGTTCTCATTGACGCTGGATCAAGACTTCACTTCCTTGTTTGGCAGCGGCGCATTTATCGGCTCCATGGCGATTGATCTGGGTGGTCCGTTTACGCATGAACTGGTCAGTGGCGTCAGTGGCACCGGCCCGTGGACGCCTTCGGTGACCCGCGCAAATGGGGGTGGCCCCAGCGGCATCTATGACTTCCGGTTCAACTTTGGCGGCGGTTCCAACAAGTTCAAGGTGGGGGATACAGTGAGTTGGGCGGTGACGTTTGAGGGCATAGGCAACAAGCTGATTGTGCCGGACGTGTTTGCCAACTCATTCGCCCTTCATGTCCAGAACACCAAGTACTGTGACGACAGCGCCTGGTACGCCAGTTTTCCGGTAACCCCGGTGCCGGAGCCTGAGACATGGGCACTCCTCGGTCTGGGTCTGACTGCGGTCACGGCAAGCCGCTGGCGCGCCATGCGCAAGGATCGCAAAGCAGTTTGACGTTACCGGCTCGGCTATGATGGGGTGTTCTTGAACCACAACACCAGGACACCCCTTATGCATACCAGTGCGCGTAATCAGTTTGCCGGTACCGTCACCGCCATGACCCAAGGCGCGGTGAACGATGAAATCGAGATAACCCTGCCTGGTGGCGAAGTCATCGTCGCCGTCATTACCCGTCACAGCACCCAATCCCTTGGCCTGAAAACCGGCAGTCCGGCGCTCGCGCTGATCAAGGCGTCCTGGATTATCCTGGCGCGGTCTGAATCAGGCATTCGCCTGTCCACCCGCAACCGCCTGGAAGGCACGGTGAAGGCCGTCAAGCCTGGTGCCGTCAATGCCGAAGTCGAAATCACGCTCAAAGGCGGCAGTACACTGGCAGCGATTGTGACCATGGAAAGCGTCAGCGGGCTGGGGCTGGTTGTGGGCCAACCGGCGGTGGCTTTCTTCAAGGCGTCCCAAGTGGTGGTTGGTGTGACCGGTTGATTTGTCTGACCTGCCATTTCTGGCAGGACTCGCCTGGGTGATTGCATCCGCCCTGCCGGTCTTGTTTAGGTCTAAAAACAAGATATCAGGTCCAACTCTCGTGGCAGGGTGTCATGTTCTCTCTGGTGCGATGGTTGCCGCAGCGGGTGGGCACGCGCTTGCTTGCTGTGGTGATCTTTGCAATTGGTGCTTCTTTGGCGCTTGCGTTGCTGGCGGCGTGGCTGGTGTATCGCGACGCGCAAAATGCATCGCGCGTGCTGGCGCAACAAGCGGCAGAAAATCTGGTGGTCCAGGTCGCAGCGCAATTTGGCGAAGACGATGATCTGGACCCGCCGCGCCCGTTTGAGCGCTACAACCTGCAGCGCACGCTGGACTACGCCCATCAAGCCAAGGGGCGCGATATCCGGGTCTTTAATCTCAACGAACGCATTGTGGTCGATACCGACCACGAAGACATTGGCACGCCTGTGCCGACGGCGTGGCATGGATATATTTCGGCCGCCATGCGCGATGGTGCACCGGTGTTTTTTTCCGGGCGCATTGCGGCAGCAGGTGATGTGCGGCAACTCTTCATTACGCCATTGCATAACCGTACAGGCCGGCTGGTGGGCGGCCTGGCGATGGATTACACCCACCTGGCTGATGAACTCACCGGTACGGCGCGCAAAACCCTGTTGATTCTCTCCGCCGCTGGCGCGTTTGTACTGGCACTGACACTTTTGTTCGGTCTTGCCACCGTGCGGCCCATCGCGCTGGCGGTGCGCCGTTTGCATGGCGCAACCCGGGCGCTGGCTGCAGGACGGCCGCTGCGGCCAGTGGCAATTGAGGGGCATGATGAGTTTGCCGGGTTGGCACGTGCATTTGATGATATGAGCACGCAACTCACCCGCTCGCGCATGACGCTGGAAGAAGAAGTCGCCGAACGTCGCGCAGCGCAGATCGCGCTGGAAGAGGCCAACGCCCGGCTGGAGGAGCGCGTAACAGAGCGCACGGCGGCGCTGCAATCGGCCAACCGGCAGCTGGAAATCGAACTGGCCAATGGCAAGGAAATGGCGCGTCAGCTAGAGCAACTGGCCCGGTTTGATTCGCTGACCGGCCTGCCTAATCGCGCCATGTTTCTGGCCTGCCTGGATGTCGCGGTCAAACGTGCCATCCGTATGGGCACATTGGGCGCGCTGATGTTTATTGATCTGGATCGTTTCAAATCCATTAATGATTCGCTAGGTCATGCCACGGGCGATCAGGTCCTGCGGCAGGCCGCACAACGGCTCTCTGGCACCTTGCGCAGTTGTGACATGGTGTCGCGCATTGGTGGCGATGAGTTCACAGTTATTCTGGAAGAACTGGGTGGCGAGAACGCCGCCCGTGCGGTAGCCGGCAAGGTGGTTGCTGCGTTCCTGGCACCATTCAATATCGATGGCAAAGAGCTGTTTTTGTCATCCAGCGTCGGGCTGGCGCTATTCCCCAAAGACAGCGCCGAGCCGGGCGAACTGATGAAGCAAGCCGACTTTGCCATGTACGAAGCCAAAACTGGCGGCCGTAATCGTTTTGCGCTGCATTCTGAACATATGGCGCAAGAAGCTAACCAGCGTCTGGTGATGGAAACTGCCTTGCGGCACGCCATGGAGCGCAACGAGTTTTATCTCGCGTACCAGATCCGGGTGTCTGCAACTGATGGCACCCCGACCGGCACTGAAGCGCTCTTGCGCTGGCGTAGCCCCGAACTGGGTGATATCACCCCGGCGGAGTTCATTCCTGTCGCTGAGCACAGCGGACAAATCATCGAGATCGGCCGGTGGGTGCTGCAACAGGCTTGTCGTCAGCACAGCATCTGGCGTGCGCAGGGGCTGCAACCTGGTTTGATGGCGGTGAATATCTCCGTCGTCCAGTTCAGGCAGGCGGGTTTTGTTGAGCAGGTCGCCGCCATTCTGGCTGAAACCGGCATGAAGGCGCACGACCTGGAACTGGAACTCACTGAAAGCATGCTGATGGCCAACCCCGAAAATGCGGTGATGATGATGCATGCCCTGCGAGCACTGGGGGTAGGGCTGGCGATCGATGATTTTGGCACCGGTTATTCCAGCCTTAGCTATCTGAAGCGTTTCCCGGCCTCACGGATCAAGATCGACCAGAGTTTCGTGCGCGATATCGACATCAACCAGGAAGATGCCGCCATTGCCGCTGCCATCGTCGCGCTTGCCCGCAGCCTGAATATTGAAGTCACCGCCGAAGGCATAGAAACTGATGAGCAACTGGCGCATCTGAACCGGCTGGATTGTGCTGACTACCAGGGCTATTACTTTGCGCAACCGCTCACCGCAGAGGATATCCGGTTTGCACTTGATGCCACGCTGGTGGTGCAACCGGGTTAATCCTCTCTCTATCACTGTACGAAATTGCGGATCAGGCTGGCGACCTGTGGCGCGTTGGTCAGTTGGGGCAGGTGTCCGTGCACGGTCATGACGTGGAGTCGCGCAGCATACATGGCCTGTTCCATCCAGCGGCCCACACTGACCGGAGCGATCGGGTCATCGGAACACTGAATGATCAGCGAGGGGTGTGCGAATCCGCGGACTTTATCCCGCAGGTCCGACAAGAAAATGGCGTGCGCAAAATGGCGGGCCAGGGTTGGGTCCAGTGCAAACAGCCGGTGACGCATTTCCGTGTTGATCGGCCCTGCGGATTCTTCCAGCGACGCAATCTGCGCCAGCTGTACGGCCCACGCCTCGTAGTTGAGATCCATGGCGGTCAGCATCTCATCAATGGTTGAGCGCTCAAAACCGCCGACGTACTGATCTTCCGGATGGTTGATATAACACGGAGAGGGGGCCAGCATGACCATGCGCTCGATCCGCCGTGGTGCCAGCGCGCAGGCCAGCAGGCCGATCATGCCACTGACCGAATGGCCAACGTACACCACGTTCCACAGATCCAGCGCTTCAAGCACGGCAACGACATCTTCGGCATAGCCATCCAGGGTGGCGTGCCGCTCGGTATCAAACGCATCTGCCATGCCATGCCCGGCATGATCAAACAGCACTAGCCGGTAGCGGTGAGCCAGCTCCGGCACGACCCGCCGCCAGATCGTCTGATCACAGGCAAATCCGTGGGCCAGTACCAGGGTGACCGGGCCATCTCCCACCATTTGCACGTGGTGGCGCTGCAAGACAGAAGCAGGCATTTCTGCGACCTTTGGCGATGAACACGGTTCACCATAGGATGATGCATCGCGCTTCGCACTTGGCAGAAACGGCAATGCGTGCGGGCGCCGTCACCGCGATCAATGCGGCCCACGCAAAAGCTGCTGGATCTGCAACAAGCAGGTGACTTCAGCCATGCGCCGGCGCGTGTAGGCGGCCGCCTGGACAAACGGACCTTTCGGTCCAAGCACGGCGGCCAGGCAATGGTCATAAATCGGGCCGGGGAGAGACCAGCTGACGCTGTGTGCCCCATGAGTCAGTGTCAGTACATCCAGATTGCCTTGCCGGTCCTGGCGGATGATCCGGCCATCCCGCAAATGAATGGCGATACCCTTTTGGCCACCAGCCGGGCCAGCGTACTTGTTCAGCCAGATATCCGTCGTAATGCCGCTGATACGCCCGTGCAGATGGGCTTCTCCTTCAGCAGTGACGAGATCGGTACGCACGATGGGGCGACCAAGGCGATCTTTGGCGTGAGCCAGTTGCAGTTGCAAGGTGTCCTCGCCGCCCAGCCGGTGAATCAGTTCACGCATGAGTGCCAGCACGTGCGTGCCGGTATCCAGAATGACACCATCCGGGTGTTGTAGTTGGCGTGTGTCGGGTTGGCCGGTGGCAAAGTTGAGTGCGATGGCTTCGCCCGCGCCGTTGAGTCCGCTGGGCTCCTGTAAAAATCCCTCCAGCCGGGTGATCTCCGGTAGCGCCAGTGCCAGGTCATGCCCCTGGTGGTCTGCGGGCAGCCAGTGCGGGTCAACCCGGTGGCGTTCAGCGCCAGGCAGCAGCCAGCTGAGGCGGGCCATCCAGTGATCAAGTGCAAGCACGCGCCGCGCATGCGCGGGGACGGCAATCAGCGAGTTCAGTTGTGCCATTTGCGCCAGACTGGCGACGACGGGTTTTTCGACGCAAATGCGCGGTACCGGGCTGGCCAGGGCGCTGTGCAATACAGGTAGATGGCTGGTGCTGGATGTCGTGATAAACAGAATATCCAGCGGCCGGCTCAGCAGGTCTTGCAGGCTGTCGCAGCGCATGACACCCGCCGGGGCACGGGCCGGGTCAGTATCGAATCCGTAACATGGTGTATCTGCCATGCCTAACCGTTGTAGCGCTGGCAAGTAGGCGGTCTGAACGACCGCGCCCATTCCGGCAAAACCGATCTGCATATGCTTTTCCTGTTTGTCTGCAAGATGTAACGCACTGCGTCCGACGATACCTGGCGGTACAAAATTCTACCGGCGCAGCCATCCACAAGCGCCCTGTATTTATTGATCATATCGCCGGTTGCACCGGCATGCCGCATGACAAAACACCACCGCAACATGGTTTGTACGGTGCAGCAACGCGCGTTTCTGTGCGCATCCGTTCCGTAACCTGCTATTGCGTGGAGTCTGGTTGTGGTTTTGCCCGGCAAGAATACGCACGTTTTTTATGTGCATAGCCCGATCACCTGGTCCTTGGCACAAGCCATTATTGCTCGGCTGGATCGCGCGGATGTCCGTCTGATTGGCGCGCGTGGCATGGCGGGGCCGGAGATGGATCTGGTGGTGGAGGACGACGGTGGTTTATCCATCGAACAGACCTGCGCCTATCTGCAGCAATTGCTGGGCGTGTGCCAGCCTGGGCGCGGCCTCGTGCTGTATGTGCCGCACACGGTATTTCTGGCCGGCCAGTTGCTACGCCATAGCGCACGCGTGCAGCAGATTTACTACCTGGAAGAAGGGCTGACCAGTACGCAACCGGCACGGTTGGCGAACATACCGCCCTTGCTGGCTGATGCCGCGCCACTCTTGCACGCGCTACAACAGCACGGATTACTCGATGCACTGCAACTGGACCCATCTGATGTCCTGCAGTTGCCGCATACCCCCAGCATTGCATTTGACTGGCACAACACCCGGTACGGTGGCCGCTTTGCCTGCTCTGCCGATGCGTTTTCCGGCATGCCTGGCGTGACCCTGCTGGATTTGCCTCGCCATCCACACCTTCAGGCAGCACAACTGGTCAGCTTTGCCAGCGTGCTTAACCGGTTTGCGCCGGGCACTGCCTCACAAGGGCAACTTGAAGCACGCTGCGCACAACTGCTTTCCATGGCTGAAACTCTGGATGCGCATCACGATACACACCAGGCCTTGTTGTTTCGCTTGCACCCACGGGATACCCATGGTTTGCCGCGCTGGTTCTATGACGCATGGCAGCGTTATGCGCGGACCTACCCGTGCTGGTGTGAGGTGCATGGCCTGGACGCGCTGGCAGAGCCGGCGTTGCTTAATTTCGCCCGTTATCACGTAGTTGGCCAGAGCGCGCAGAGCAAATATGTCACCGCCTGGTGGGGCGCGACGCGTCTGACGCAGCCGTATCCAGCCTTCTGATCCCGATCTGCACTGCGCACCACACGCGTCTTGGGTGGCCAATTGCAATCACATGGCTTGAGTCGTTAATACCACTTTGTGTTGTGTGTATCGAAAAATCGCCTTCGTCGTTCCCGGCGCACGGGGTGAGTTTGATGCAAAATACTTTCATGTAGTGAAAGTATTTTGCGGTGTGGCAAAGGCGCATGATGCTCTGCACATTGCGCTTTTCCTGCAACACTTGTTTCCTGCCGTTCGTCGGCATATCAAACATTTCACGAAAGCCTGTAACGTGCACCCGCCTTGTGCGTGGTATCAGCCATGATTTGGTGCAAGTTCCCGTGAATGCTAGGTTTTATGCCATTTGTAACGACCTTTTTGTGCGCCGCGACGAGGCGTAAATCAATCAGTGGCTGGTATCCGCAGGTTCATTTGTCGCAAGCCGGATACAGCCCGGGCACCGTTTTTCTGCTCGAACCCGAATTGACAGTTTGAGTCGCTTGTCGCGTAATTGCGTCAAACAAAAAGGCGAGACGACGACGGCTTGCTGGCTGGACGGGGGAGGCGCCAGCGAGCCGTTGCGCCAAAACAGTAGTAAAAAATATAAGACCACTTGGCCGCTTCATATAAATCAACTCAAAGGCCAAGGGTTGATTTCCCGATACGGGAAGAATGCTGATCCAGACAGAGGGCGGCGATGGAACTGAAATTGCAAGACGGACTGTACCGGGGCGTGCTGGCACTGTTGGCTGGCGTGTTTTTTCTTTCTTTTGCGTTCTGGCTGATGGTGGCTTGTCGTGTCGACATGCCGCTCGTGCTGGCCGCCCTGGGTACTTGCGCTATCGGCTTTGCCGTGTGGGCGCTGGGCTGGTTGTCCTCCGCGGAAACCTTCCCGTTCTTGCTGGCGGCGCTCAGCATTATCTGCAGTGCGCTGACCCCGGTTTTTTGCGTGTTATTGCAGCGGCACGGCTATGCCGGCCAGCCATGGCCAGATGAAACCGTCCACTGGCACCTTGTATTGCTGATTCCGGTGATGGGCATGGCACTGCGTGATCTTTGGCTGGCGCAGGAACGCCATCTGCCGGCATCTGATTACAAACCTCATTACGGCACGGCCACAGGCACGGGCTGGTGCGTTTCTCTCTGATTTTCCTCTGATTTTTCGCTCGTTTTACCGTTTAGCCACGGCCCGTTTCCAGGCCGGGTAGCCCTTGTTTTGCCCTTCATTTGCCGCAGGAGACTCAAGCCATGAAGCGACTGATGTGTGCAATGCTTGCCACGCTGGCTTTCAATGCCCGTGCGGATATCAATATCGGTGAATCCGTGCCGACCACGGGTCTGGCCAGCGTCACTGGCAAGGCGCTTGCGGTGGGTGCATCCATTTATTTTGGTCGGGTCAATGCGCAGGGGGGTGTCAATGGCGAACCCATCAACCTGATCACGCGGGATGACAACTATGATCCAGCGCGGACCATGGCCAATACCCGTGAGTTGATCGACAAAGAAAACGTGGTGGCGCTGGTGGGTTATTACGGGACGGCGCCACTCCAGCAGTTGTTGCAATCCAAAGCGCTTGAAAATGCGGGGGTACCGTTGGTTGGTGCGTATACCGGCGCTGAAAGCGTGCGCAATCCGGGCAGCCAGTATTTCTTCCAGACCCGTGCGGGTTATAGCCAGGAAGTCGAAAAGATTGTGGTGTTGCTCCATCGCTCGCTGGGGATTAAACGCATTGCCGTGCTGGCTCAGAAAGACAGTTTTGGTGAAGCAGGTTACACCGCGATCAAGGCCGAACTGGCACGCCATAACATGCAACTGGCGGGCGAAGCCTGGTATGACCGCAACACGGGCGACACGGCAGCTGCGGCCACTGATCTGGCCAGGCTCAATCCGGAAGCGGTGATCATGGTGGCGATCTCCAAACCTGCTGCAACCTTCACCAGGCAGTTCAAGGCTGCGGGTGGTACGTCGCAACTGTATGGGTTGTCGGCCATCCAGTTTGATGAAGTCACCCGCCAGGCCGGTCTGAACGTGGCCCATGGGCTGGGGCTGTCCCAGGTATTCCCGGCACCGACCAATGCCCAGCTCAAGATCGTGCGTGATTTCCAGCAAGATGCCGATGCATTTCTCAAGTCAGGCGAATATCCCAGTTATGCCTTGCTGGAGGGGTATATCTCTGCCCGTATCCTGACCGAGGCGCTACGGCGTGCAGGCAAGAACCCGACGCGTGCCACGGTCTATCAGGCGCTCAATGACATGAAACGGTATGACCTGGGGGGTTACATCGTGGATTTCAGCGACAAAAAGCGTTTGGGTTCCGGTTTTGTAGAACTGACCATGATTTCTGCCACAGGCACGCTCACGCGCTAGCGCGTCCGTTTTCGCCGTAAACCTTGTTGTACGCGTTGTAGAAGTAGAAGTGCATTTGCTCTGACTCCCAACAATGCAGTTACTCAGGCCCGCGTAGTGCGGGCCTTTTTTCTTTTTCAATTGCTGATCAACGGCTTAACCGGTCTGTGCGTCTTGATGATGCCAGTCATGCCAGGTGCGTTGCCAATCACGCATGGGCACAGGTCGGCCCAGCAGGTACCCCTGGAAAGCCCGGCAATCCATACTGGTCAGATACACCAGTTGATCTTGTGTTTCCACGCCTTCGGCGATCACCTGCAAACCCAGTGAGCGACCAATACCAACAATGGCGCGGACAATGGCGGCGTCGTTGCCACTGCTCATGAGGTCGCGGACAAAGCTCTGGTCGATCTTGATCTGGTCCAGCGGGAGTTGCTTGAGATAAGACAGTGACGAGAACCCGGTGCCAAAGTCATCCAGTGAGAACGTCACACCCAGTTGGCGAATCTGCTGCATGCGTTCGACCACTTCGCCGACCTTCTCCAGCACCACGCTCTCTGTGAGCTCCAGTTGCAGCCGCGCCGGGTTGGCGCCTGTGGCCTCTAGCGCACTGCGTACTCGTGCCGCGAAATCCGGCCGGTGAAACTGCCTGGCGCTGACATTGATGGCAATTTTCAGATCACGCGTTTGGGGTTGCTGGGCCCAGCGCACCAGTTGTTCGCATGCGGTATGTAGCACCCACTGGCCCAGCCGCAGGATCAGCCCGGTTTCCTCGGCGACCGGAATAAACACGGCGGGCGAGACGGCCGGATGGTGTTCCGGGGACCAGCGCAACAATGCCTCCGCGCCCAACAAACCATGATCCAGACTGAATTGCGGCTGATAATACAGCTGGAACTCGGCCCGGTTCAGCCCACCCCGCAAGGCGGACTCCAGAGACGAGCGGGTGTCGATTACATCTTGCAGCGCCGGGCTGAACAAACAAAAAGCGTTACGCCCGGCGGCTTTGGCCTGATACAGCGCGACATCAGCTTGTTTGAGCAGGGTCCGCATTTCGGTGTCTTGCCCCTGAAACAGCGTGACGCCAATGCTCGACGTGCTATGAAAGGGCAGATCATCGTCCTGCAATGGCCAGGTCTGATCCAGCGCGGCGCGGATAATCTCGGTGCGGGTTTCGGCATGATGATGTGCGATCGCATGGTCATGCCCCAGGTTTTCCAGGATAACCACGTATTCATCACCGCCCAGGCGGCAGACCATGCCAGATGACTCTACGGTTTGCATCAGCCGCTGGGCCACGGCCACTAGCAAGCGATCACCAATCTCATGACCGCGCGTGTCGTTCAGTAGTTTGAAGTTGTCCAGATCGAGGATCATCAACCCGCCAAACTGGCCAGAATGACCACTGGCTTCCAATGCCTGATCCAGTTTGTCCATCAACAGACGGCGGTTGGGCAGGCCGGTCAGTGAGTCAAAATAAGCCAGATGACGAATCTGTTCCTCGGCCGCTTTACGTTCGCTGATGTCATGCACAACCATTTGCAATAGCGGGTGCCCATCCAGCATCAGGCTGGTCATCAGCACTTCTACCGGAAACGGCGCGCCGGTATCGAGGCGTTTGTAGACCCATTCAACACGGATATTCCCGTCCCGCCGCAACTGCGCCAGGCATTGATCGCGTTTCATCCAGGAGGGCGTGCCATCCGGCTGGATCGGGGGCCACAGATCATCCGGGGCGGTTTGCATCAGTTCTGCGCGTGATCGTGCCCCCATCAGGCGGATGGCCGCAGGGTTGCAGTCGATCATGTGGTAGTCCTTGTCGCGCAGCCACACGGCATCAATGGTGGCTTCATGCAGCGTACGAAACCGTGTTTCAGAGCGTAGTAATTCTTCACGGCTCGTACTCAGCGCTTCAATCGACTCCAGTTCAGCCAGCCGGGTGCGATAAGCATGCCGTGTGATCAGAATGCTGATGATCGAGAAAATCAGCGATAACAGCAGCGCTGCGATGACTTCCTGGCGCCAGGAGGCCAGGTAATCCTCGGTGGCCTGCCCGACAAAAATGAACAACGGTTGGCCATCCACTGGCCGGAATGACATGCGCCGGCGCGTGCTGTCCAGCTTGACCACGGTTTCATACGTCGCACCTTCCGGATGCCCGTGGACGAAATCTGCGGTGGTTTGCGAGACAATGGCCCGGCCATCGGGCGTATTCATGGTTGGGACTGAGGGCAGCCGGAACCAGGCTCGCAGTTCTTTATCGCGCATGGAAATCATGCCATGCGGACCAAGGTCAAACGGGTGATAGAGGCTGTTGAACCAGTCCAGGGGCAGCAGCGCATAAACAATGCCGGCGAACGCACCGTCTGGTGTGGTAATCCGCCGTGCAATGGCCATCGACCAGGCGCCCGTCACGCGGCTGACGACTGAATCTGAAATTTGTGCTTCACGCGTGTTGTGCGCTGCCAGTCGCTGGAACAACTCGCGGTCAGACACATTGCGCGCCGGGCCGGGCGGCACTTTGTCGCCATACAAGACCTGGCCGTGCGCATCCGTGACGCGCAGCCCTTCGACTTCCGGAATCAACTGGTGCTGAGCGTAGATAAACCGGTTGAGCGATTCGGCGTCGATAGCGCCATGCGCCAGTTGGCGTTCTGTCTCGGTGGCGATGGAAAACAACCCGACATCAATTTTCTTGAGGGTGCCAGAGACATTGATGGCCAGCGACTGCGCCAGATTCTGTGTTGCCTGGACGGCCTGGCGTTCGTACTGCTGATGGCTTTGCCAAAGCGCTGCGGCCACCAGGACATAGACAAACGCATTCAACAGCACTAAGCCGGCGACGAGTCTGCTGACCAACGGGCTCCTTGGAGCGGTCATGGCGGGCGCTTTCTGGTTATGGCTCAGAGAAGGTGGGCCTGAACCTGTTATAGCACAGCACTTTTGGCGATGCGGGAGGTGGGCAGGGCCCTGTCATGGGCAGGCAGATGAACCCGACCCAAAGGCCCGCAGGCAATTTTTTGCCCACGGGCCTTCGTACGCCAGGTCTTTCTGTCACGCCGGGAAACCTGTTATCAATGAGATAGATAGCCGTGTTATGTGACAAAACGGCTCAAGATGCTAGTCGATACCGCCCGATTTCCGACGTCAGGCGGGACACAATCTGCTGCAGGGCATCCGCAGAACGCGCGGTACTCTGGGCAGATTCGCTGTTGTGCTCGGTCATTTGCGCCACGTTTTCCACCTGATTGGCGATCACATTGCTGGCGGCGCTTTGTTCGGCAATCGCATTCGTAATCTGTCCAACCAGTTCTACGGCGGTACTGGATGACTGGCGAATGGTTGAGATCGAACTTTCTGCCTGGGCCGCCCGTTCGACCGCGCTGCGGGCAATTTCCACTGCATCGACCATTTGTGTGTTGGCATCGTGGCTGGTGCTTTGCATCTGTTGCACGATGGTACGGATCTCGATGGCGGATGAAGCCGTGCGTTCTGCCAGCTTGCGCACTTCATCGGCTACCACGGCAAACCCCCGCCCGGCATCTCCGGCGCGGGCGGCTTCAATGGCGGCGTTCAGGGCCAGCAGATTGGTCTGGTCGGCGACGTCTTTGATGACTTGCAAAACCGAGTCGACTTGCTGGCTGCTGGTTTGCACCTCACCCACCTTGCCGGCTGCCGCTTCGATCGTGCGCTGGATATTGCGCATGTCGCTGGTGGTCTGGCCGATCACGCGCTCGCCTTCACTTGCCAGCGCGCCAGAGCGGCTGGATGCATCTGCGGCCTGGCGAGCCTGCTCTGACACATGGTTGATACTCACAGTCACCTCCTGCACGGCAGCCGCCATATTGCTGGCGGCATCGCTTTGCTGGACTGAACTGGTGGCCACCGCGTTGGCCGCACCTGACATGCTGCTGGCCATGGTCGATACCTCACCGGTGGCCGCCAGGATTTTTTGCATGCTGTCTTCTACCGTGCCCAGCAAATGATTGATTGCCGAGGCCGTACGGCCGATTTCATCATGTGAACTGGAGTGGGAACGGCGGGTGAAATCCAGCGTCTGTGCAATACCGGTGACCAGATTCTGCAAGCCGGAAATCTGCGCAGTGATGCTGCGGTACAGCCAGATGCCAATCACCAGCATGGCCAGGATGGCCACGGCGCTCACGCTGGTCAAAATCACCCGGGAACTGGCAATGGTGCTGTACGCAGCGTCTTTGGCGGCGTTGCCAAGGCTGTCGTTGTAATCCGTCCAGGCATCAAGACGTGTCGACAGTTTTTCTGCCAATGGTGCGGCCTGGTCCTGGAAAACACGGCGTGATTCATCCATCCGCGCAGCATCAACGCCCACCGCGTATTTGCGCGCCAGCCCAGCCCACTGGTTGTACAAGGCCAGGTTTTCATCCAGCCCGGCTTGATCTTTGTCGTCCGAGATCATGCCGTCATCTTTGTACTTCTTGAACAGGCCATCGATCTCGGCCAGTTGCTGGGTCAAGCGCTGATCACGCTGGGTCTGGTCGCCTTCAAAATAAAGCCGCTGTACCGCTGCCAACCGGGCGCGTCCGACCGCTGTTTTGATTCTGAAAATAAGCGTTTCGCTGGGGACCGTGTTTTCCGCAATGTCGTACACATTGCTCTTTAGATGACTGAAGGCGACAAAAGAACAGACAGAGACAATAACAAGGCCCGCCACCGCAAGGGCGAGCAAAGCGGCAATGCGCGTACTGATCTTCATGGCTTGATCCTGAAAACGTTGGTCCGGATATCGGTGACAGTCAAGGCACGTGAATGCGGCAACCCAGAGACAGCCATACAACGGCGCGGGCGCGTTTTATGAACGGTTATGCATTGGTTCTAGGCAATTGCGCAGAATTTGCCAGGGGAGACAAGCGGCACGTACTGCAATCTGTCTGAAACAGGAAAAAGAAGCGTATGGCGGGCTGTCAGGCCGCATTGAAAAAGGAATTTACCCCGCAAAACCAGGGATTTGGCAGTGCTGGATTATCAACACAGAGGAATCAGTGAAACAACGGTTTGGTAGTTTTTCTACGTAATTGAGTTACGTATTATGAGCACCAATGTCGGAAACAAAACAACGACAGCTCAACATCAATCTACGGAGAAACATCATGAACAAGTTTACTGCTTCCATCGTTTTTGCTGCTGTTGCTGCTACCGCCGCCCTGTCGGCACAAGCTGCTGATCTGCAACCCTGGCAACGTGCTGCTGGTGCCGCTCAGAACTACAGCGCCCAGATCGACAAGCAACCAGGTCGTGCCCCGTTCAGCGGCCGCGTGACCGAAGCCAAGCCACAAGTGCTGGCTTCCTGGCAACGTGCTGCTGCTGCGGATCAGAACTTTACCTCGCAACCCAAGCAACAACCGGGTCGCGCACCGTTCAGCACCCACGCTGTTGAACCGGCCACCCCGGCAACCGCCGCCAAGTGGCAAGTGGCTGCAAACGCAGAACAGAACTTTGCTGCGCAAATCAACGAACGTACCGCCTTCAACTAAACACGTTTGAAGTCTGCAGTATCAAAAGCCCGCATTTTGCGGGCTTTTTTGTATCTTTTGGCATGTTATGACACATGTTAACGACCTTTTTGCCGACGTCGTTTTAGCCAGACATAGCCCGCACCGGTGTTGATGTTCAGGTATCCCCGGCTGCATATTGTTGCCTGAGCAATATTTGTGTCTGTCTTCTTCCTGTCACATTTCACTCGCATGATGCGCCCACCTTTCTGGCGGCTTTCCCAAGTTGTCGTCCAGTTTTGGATCTAAAAACCATAACGTTGTCACTCGTACTCACCAATCCACAAGATACGGGGAGTATTCATGCAATTGCGTCAAATGATGATGCTGGGCACGCTGGTGCTCGGCAGCGCAGCACTCACCGCCTGCGGCGGTAGCTCTGGCGATGGTAGTTCCACTTCTGTTTCGGCACCGGTCGCAACACCGACCCCCACACCCGCGCCGTCTTCCAGCGCAACGCCCACGCCGACACCGGCACCGTCTGCAGCAACGGCTTCGATCAAGTGGTCGCTGGATGCCGGCAATAGCCCGATCGCCGCGAAAATCAACTCGGGCACGGCCATTGGCAAGGGCGCGGGCGGTACGCCATTTACTCTGGACAAGCTGGTGGGTGATGCCAACAACACCCAGAATGTGACCAATCCATTCCTCAGCACAGGCACGGTGCCGGACCCTGCGTACGGTTATTGCGACTTTACCGCCAGCCCGGCTACACGGATTTCCTACGCGACTGTTGGCACATTTGTCACGCCGCCCACGGACCCGATGGTCAACATGGCGCCGTTCTATTTCCCGCTGGTCTACACCAGCAACCTGACCACCGCGGGCCACGTGACCACGACCAGCACGCCGCTGATTGGCCTGTTTGACTGGCGTCCGAAAGACATCAACGAATCTGTGGTTGCTGCTGAATCCGACGACAACGGCAAGACCTGGTACTTCATGCAAAACGTACTGGAACTGAATCCGGGTTCCTGTCCGACCGATGTACACAGCACGTTTGCCTCAACGGATGCCGATGATGGCTGGGGCCATGCGTCCATCCTGCAATTGCCGGGAACGTCGGCGGCGACGGGCCAGATGCTGTACACCCTGAATCGTGATCCGGCTCAGGTAGATGTCGCGCCGCTGAACGTGATCGCGCTGCCGCTGGCCAGTGCCAAGTTCCCGCTGTGGAATACCAACACCACCAACCCGGGTGGCCAGGATATCAACACCATCAGTACGGCCCTGACCAATACCGCCGGCGCAACCAACCCGGTCGTGGTCAAGCAAACCGTTGGCTTGCTGAACCCGGATGGCATTCTGGCGGTGGTCCCGAATACGGACCCGACCAAGCCGACAACGGTGATCTACGTGCAGAAGATCCTGAACGGTGACAAAACGGGCAGCACGGCCATGCCGACCGCCAACCAGTGTACGGCGGCACCTTTCAGCGGCAAGACCAACCACGATATCTCCAACGTGCGTCTGGCAACGACCATGGATGGCATCAACTTCATCGATCAAGGTGTGGTGAGCGGCCTGAACGATCCGACCTCGGTGGACTACAACAAGACTCGCTGGATCAGCCCGCGCGGTACGCTGATCGACATCAATGGCGATGGTAGCCGCTGGGGCTTGTTGTTCTCTGGCGGTAACTGCCTGGACGGCGACTCTGATGCATTCCACTACATCGGCTATGCCGAGTCTACCGATCTGAAGAACTGGACGGTGTTCAACGACATCAACAGCCCGATCGCTTCGATCAACTCAATCACCACGACCAACCAGGGCGGCAACAAGAATACGGTGACGGTTCCGGCCAACACGCCAGTGATCCCGACCCAGCCGTGGTTTGCGCAGCGTCTGTATGCGCCGAGCGCCGTGCAGATTGATGCCACGCATTTGTCCATGACCTTCGCCGGCTATGCAGTGCAAACACCGGGCACCAACCTGATGAACTATCGCCAGATTGGCAACGTGATGCTGACCACCAGCAAGTCTCTGCCCAAAGCACCGAACAACATCAACAACCAGTAAATAAACCAGCTCACGACCCGGGTTGCCGGGTCGGAACGCCAGAAACCCGCTGCTCATCGGCGGGTTTTTTCTTGGGCAAACACTGGCACAAATACCAGCAAGGGCTCAGGCATCGCTAAGTTTTCATCGGTATGGTCGGGACGTTTTACGCAAGACCGTACCAAGGAGAAAACCATGTCCGCTTGCCAAGGCCACGCATGATGGTGCTGGACCAACTGGAGCACGCTAACCGTGCTTTGTTTTTACTGATGAATGCCGCCAGCCAGCCAGGCCCGGTGATGATGCCGCTGGCTGTATTCGCGGCCAACGGGCTGATCTGGCTGAT
Source organism: Silvimonas amylolytica (assembly GCF_014645555.1). Taxonomy (GTDB): domain Bacteria; phylum Pseudomonadota; class Gammaproteobacteria; order Burkholderiales; family Chitinibacteraceae; genus Silvimonas; species Silvimonas amylolytica. The sequence goes on from NZ_BMLY01000005.1 coordinate 91,357, forward strand.
TCCCGCCATGCTGGTTGTGGGCTGGCTCAGTGGCCATGTGGCCATCCGCCGGCTGGCGCTGGAAGCCGCACTGGCGGGTGCTTTGGGTTTGGTGATGGCTCAGATTGTGGGCCTTGTAATGCCGCACCCACGCCCGTTTGTGATGGGTCTGGGGCACACATGGATTGAGCACGCACCGGATGCCTCCATGCCCAGCGATCACCTGACGCTGTTATGGAGCGTGGCGTGCAGTTTTTTGCTGAACCCGTCAGCGCGCCGGCTGGGTGCCGCGTTGTGGCTTGCGGGTCTGCCCGTCGCGTGGGCGCGCATTTACCTGGGCGTGCATTTCCCGCTGGATATGGCGGGCGCGCTGGTGGTTTCCCTTTTGAGTGCAGCCATTTGCATGCAACAACGTGAGCATGTGGTGGCACTGGTCTTCAACCTCGCATTGCGTGTGTATCGCCTGATGTTTTCTTCGCTGATTGCGCAACACTGGTTGCGCCGATAGCAGCGTCGGGCTACGCGCATTTGCGTCTCTAGCCCGAATCATCTTTCATACATGCATGAATCCGTCAGGAGTAGAAGGCCCATGCGGGTGTTGCTCGTCGAAGACGACCCCATGATTGGTGACGCCATCCAGTCCGCACTCAAGGACCAAACCTACGCGGTGGACTGGGTGCGTAATGGACAGATCGCGATCAATACGGTGGCTTGCCAGTATTACGACGCCGTATTGCTGGATCTGGGCTTGCCCGGCAAAGATGGTCTTGGTGTGCTGCAAAGTCTGCGCCGCCAGGGCAATGCGGTACCGGTATTGATCATTACCGCGCGGGACGCGTTGCCTGATCGCATTGATGGTCTGGATGCCGGCGCCGATGATTACCTGCTCAAGCCCTTTGAGATGGCCGAGCTGCTGGCCCGCATTCGCGCCGTAATCCGCCGCAAGAACGGTGTGGTTTCACCCGTCATGACCAACGGTATCATCACGCTTGACCCATCCACGCGTGAGGCACAGGTCAAAGACGCCGACGCCGTCCGTTTATCCAACCGTGAGTTCGCGTTGTTGCAAGCCCTGTTGACCCGGCCGGGCGCCATCCTCTCGCGGACGGAACTGGAAGACCGCATCTACGGCTGGGGGGAGGAGGTCGAAAGTAATGTGATCGAATTCCTCATTCACTCGTTACGCAAGAAACTGGGCAACACCATCATCAAGAACGTACGGGGCGTGGGATGGATGGTTTCAAAGGGCGAGTAATTAAAGACCCCGTCAGAAATTCGCTGCAAATCCGGCTTTCTTTATGGCTCTCCGCCGTGATTGTGCTGATTGCCATCGTGGCAGGCACATTTGCGTTCTTTAACGCCAAGGGAGAAGCCAACGAATTGCAGGACGACACGCTGCGGCAAGTGGCATCGTTGTTCGATGAACATCATTTGCCCTTGCCTGCACCGGGCACGCGCCGTGTCTTGAGCGAAGAGGAAGAAGACTCCCGCGTGGTGGTGCAGCAGCTCAAGCGCAATGATGCGACCACTGCTGACGTGGATATGGCTATTCCCGGTTTGCCCGACTCCCTGGCGGATGGCCTGCAAACCGTGACTGCGGAAGATGAAGACTATCGCGTGCTGGTCAAAACCCTGAGTAACGGCGCGCGCATTGCGGTCTCGCAGGAAACCGACATCCGCAATGAAATTGCCCGGGCCAGCGCCTTGCGTACCTTGCTGCCATTTCTGGTGCTGGTGCCGGTGTTGCTGGTCGTGGTCTCCGTGCTGGTGCGGCATATGTTCAAACTGATTGCTGAACTCTCACGGGAGATCGATCAGCGCGAAGATCATGAACTGCACCCGATCAAACCCGAGTCGCTACCCACGGAAATACGCCCGTTTCTGGTTGCCATCAATCGGCTACTGGGACGGGTGGCGCAATCCATGGATGCGCAGCGCCGCTTCGTGGCAGATGCCGCCCATGAATTGCGCTCGCCACTGACTGCGTTGTCGCTGCAGGCAGAACGACTGGGTACGGCACCCATGTCTGACACGGCGCAAGAACGGTTGGCTGCGTTGCGGGGAGGCATCCAGCGCACACGGCAATTGCTGGATCAATTGCTGACCCTGGCGCGGGTACAAGACGCTGCCCATGCCCAGACTGAAACAACGCCGGTGCAGCAAATTTTCCGACGCGTGCTTGAAGACCTCTTGCCGCTGGCAGAAGCGAAAAATATCGACATCGGTGTTGTGGGCGAGACAGAAGCCGAGGTGCATATGCATCCGGCGGAATTACACATCTTGCTCAAGAATCTGGTGGATAACGCCATCCGCTACACGCCAGCGGGTGGGCGGATTGATCTTTCTGTCGCGTGTGAGCCTGACGCCGTCACCGTGGTGATCGAAGACACCGGCCCTGGTATTCCGGAACACGAGCGAGACCGGGTGTTCGACCCGTTCTACCGCGTGCTGGGTTCAGATGAGACGGGCTCCGGGCTGGGGTTGTCCATCGTGCAAGCCATTGTTGGTCGCGCCAGAGCGAAAATCGCACTGGAAGAGGCCGACGCATTGACGCACAGCGGACTGCGTGTGCGTATCACTTTCTTGCATTCGTAACTCTAAGTTTCATCTAATACAAACGAAAATACAGTTTCATGTCAGCTGTATATGCTGCGCCATCTTCTTTCTTTCCCTCACTGCGAGAACATGGCATGAAACCGCTTCACGTTTTTTCCGCGACGGTGCTGGCTGCGGCTTTGGCCGGTTGCGGCGGCTCATCTGATTCTTCGTCTGTTTCCGCCCCGACCCCGACGCCCACACCGGTATCTAGCGCGGCAGTGAGTGCCAAACGCGTGTTACTGATTAGCGTGGATGGCATGCATCAGCAGGATATGGTCAATTGTCTGGCCAACAATACCTGCCCCAATCTGGCGGCACTGGCCAAAACCGGCGTGAACTATACCGGTGCCACGACGCCGGGCCTGTCGGATTCTTTTCCAGGCCTGGCAGCATTGTTGACCGGCGGTTCGCCCAAAACAGCCGGCTTGTTCTACGACGTGTCCTATGACCGCACCCTGTACGCACCGACCGACACCACCTGCACCGGCGCGCAAGGCTGGAATGTGGTGTTTGATGAAACCACCGGCATCGATGCCTGGAACGGTGGTTCGCTGATCCATATGGACGGTGGCGGTGCGTTCAACCCGGATGCCATTCCGCATCAGAAAGTGAATGGCGTGTGCCAGCCGGTATATCCGCACAACTACATCAAAACCAACACCGTGTTTGAAGTCATCAAGGCCAGCCTGCCAGGCGCGCGTACCGCCTGGGCCGACAAGCACGCCTGGGGTTACGACTGGGTGAACGGCCCGTCTGGCAAAGGGGTGGATGACCTGGCCCGCACGGAAATCAACTCGATTGATGCCGCCACCGGTAAGGACTACACCGACGTCTATACCCACACCGAGACCTTCGACAACCTGCATGTGCAGGCCATCATTAACCAGATTGATGGCAAGGATTCGACCGGTGTGACGGCCAGCGTACCAACGCTGTTTGGCACTAATTTCCAGACGCTGAGCGTGGCGCAGAAAGCGACCAATGCCAGCGGTGGCGGCTATACCGATGCCAAATTCACACCAGGCGTGCAAGTGGCTGCGGCGATCAGCTACGTGGATACCGCCATCGGCAAGATGGTGGCTGAACTCAAGGCGCAAAACCTGTACAGCAGCACCATGATTGTCATTACCGCCAAGCACGGCCAGTCGCCGTCTGACCATAGCCTGCTGGTGAAAAACGGTGACACGCTGATGGCGCTGCTGGAGGCCAACAACTATCTGGATTCCAGCGGTAATTTTGGCCAGAACGCCACCACCAGCGGCAACCTGAACGATGGGACCGGTCTGGCCGGTACGGGCATGGTGCAGGATGACGATGTGGGCCTGATCTGGCTGCGTGACCAAAGCCAGCTTTCCGCTGTGCTGGCCACGCTGAACGCCAACAACGGTTGTACCGGCACCGGCATCTGCGCCAACAACGCGCAAGCCTACATCTTGTCTGGTACCCAACTGGCCGCGAAGTTTGGTGATCCGGCACAAGGCCGTACACCCGACATCATCGTCCAGCCGAACCCGGGCGTGATCTACACCAGCAGCACCAAAAAAGACGCAGAACATGGCGGGAACGCGCCAGACGATAGCCACGTCGCCTTGCTGGTGTCGTTCCCGACACTGACCGCAGCGACCAACACCAATGCGGTAGGCACAACGCAAGTCGCACCGACCATGCTCAAGGCGCTGGGCGTGGCCCCGACACTGCTGAACGCAGTGCAAGTGGAAGGCACCGTGGTACTGCCAGGTCTGGGTTTCTGATCGGGTAACCACAACGCAGCGTCACGCACGGGATGGTGGCGTCGCGTTGTGGTGTAAAAACCTGGACTAATGCTGGGCTAAGTCTGCCCCTGCATGCTGATAACACGGCCCGCTGAGCTTGGGGCCACCCGCACAGGAGGCAATATGAACGTCAACCTTAGCCCGGTGACCAGCAGCTATAGCGGCACCTCGTCATCCAGTAGCACCAGCGCGCTCACGGCCGCTGCGCAAGAAGCCCGTGAAACACCGACGCAAACGGCACAAGAAGCCCGCAAGGGCGATCATCAGGCGCAACGCCTGCAAGCCAAAGAAGCCAAAACAGCCAGCAATGCGGCAGACAACGCCGGACAGCGCTCATCACTGGTGATTGGCAATAGTGGTCAGAACGTCGACATCAAGGTTTAGGCCAGTCGGCCTTTGAGCCGACCGCCAGCAAGGGTAATTCGGAGTGGACTGACTATCGGGCGCAGATCACGCGCCCGTTTTTTTGGGTGTGTTACCAGCGCTTTGACCTGCCGGAGAACGCTGGCACGCAGAGCGCGGCGTCCATCAGAGTTTGAAATCCGCAATCATTTTGTCCAGCTCGCCTGAAATCCGCGTGATCTCGGCCACGGCAGCCGGTACTTCCGCTGCACGGCGGCTGCCATCGCTGGCGCCATTGGCAATGCGCTCAATATTTACCGCCAGCTGATTGCTGGCCTCGGCTTGCTCACGCAGCGCGCCGGAAATCACACCGATGTGTTCCATCAACTCCGTGCTGCTGGTACGCACCACACCCATGCCGGCACCGGCCTCTGTGGCGCGGCCGGTGGCAGAGTTCACGCGATCCGTATTGTTGGCAATTTCGCGCACTGCCGCATTGGTGGATTGCTGGTTCATGTCGATCATCTGGGTGATCTCGACCGTGGCACTGGCGGTTTTTTCGGCCAGCTTGCGCACTTCATCGGCCACCACAGCAAAACCGCGGCCGGCATCGCCAGCGCGGGCCGCTTCAATGGCCGCGTTCAAGGCCAGCAAATTGGTCTGACCGGCGATCTCTTTAATCACATGCACAATGCCGGCAATGCGTTCAGAGTTATCACCCAGTTCCCGCACGTATTGTGCGGCGGTCTGGGCGCTTTTGTTGACGGCGTCGATCTCGGTCACCACGCCCTCAACCTGTTCTGCGCCGATCCGCGCCTGTTCACCCGCTGCGCGGGCCGATTGCGCGGTTTGTTCGGCGCTGCTGGAGACATGGTTGATCGACACGGTCAGTTGCTGCACCGTTGCGGCCATTGCAGAACTGGCATTGCTTTGTTCTTCAGCGGCACTGGACACCGCGCTGGCCACATTGGTGAGCGATTGCCCGGCGGTCACAAGCGTATGGCTGGCCCGTGATAAATGGGTAACCCAGGCATGTAATTGCTGACGCATTTCAGCCATGGAAGCCAGAAGGCTGGTGCGATCACTCCCGGCCAGCGGCACGCGTACCGCCAGATTGCCACCGGCAATTTCTTTGGCGACGTTGGCAGCGACAGCGGGCTCGCCCCCCAAGAGGCCAAAGATGGCGCGGCCGGTATAGAACAGCAAAATACTGAGCACCGCGACGGCAATGACACTGATGATGATGGATGTCGCTTCCATCTCTTTTTGGGTACTGTCGAACTCATGATCAGAGTCCGTTGCGGTCTGGTTCAGTTCGGTCGAAATCTGGTTGAGGTTGTGTTCGAGCGTGTCGCGGATGCCATCAATCTGACCATCGACCTTGCGGATGGCTTCGAAATCCATGGGCTGGGCAGCCAGTAGCGGACGGTACTGTTTTTCGTATAGATCCAGATACTGGTTCAATGCCGCTTGTGCCGCCTGGGCCGATTGTCTGGCCTGCGGGCTTTGCGCCAGGTTTTGTACGTCAGCCAACTGTTTTTGCGCTTCGGCCCTGGTGTCAGCCCACTCTTTGTCAGAGGCAGCGAGGTCGTGGTTGATCACGGCATCCGCGATCACCTGATACAACGCAGCGCTCATCCCGACGGCGCGTTGTACTTGCGCGGCCTCCTGGAAACTTTGCACGCCCGCATCTTGCAAGCGCGCCATCCGGTGCAGCCCGTAAAGATTGTTGGCAATGAAAACCAGACACACGCCCAACATGAGCGCAGCCATAGTAATAAGGCGAGAACGCAGGGTCATGGGAGGGTCCCTTGTTATTGATCAAACGGGTGATGCATTAAACATAGGGCAGCTTTGGGTTTTTGCAGCCGCAGGCAGATACGGTGATCACTAAATATAGATAGATATAGATGGCTATCTATCTGCCGGGGTTGGCAGGTCAGGTCTTGATCCACAACCGTTGCGGCCCCGGCCCTTGTCGGCCCAGTTCATCCAGCGGGTTGCGCAACCGGCAGCGGTCGATCGACAGGCAGCCGCAGCCGATGCAGTCATCCAGTTCATTACGCAGTTTTTGCAATTGCGCGATCCGTGCATCCAGGTCTGCACGCCAGTGTTGCGATAAACGGGTCCAGTCTTCCCGGCTGGGCGCGGCGTGCCCGGGCAAGGCAGAAAGTGCTGCGGCTATATCCGCCAGGCTGATACCCACGCGTTGCGACACCCGGATAAACGCCACCCGCCGTAATACATCCCGGCCATAACGGCGTTGTCCGCCGGCGCTGCGGTGACTACTGATCAGACCTTTGGTCTCATAAAAATGCAGGGTAGAGACAGCCACCCCGGCACGACATGCCACTTCACCCACTGTGAGTGTGCTGGCAATACCCATCTCTTCCAGTGTCATGAAAAACCTCTTGACCTCAAGTTAACTTGAGATTCTAGGCTGTGTTGGTGCGGGTGCACTGCCCGCTTGTCTACTGGAGACCACCATGACTTCGACCAGGCTTGCCCATCTTCCCGTTCCGGTTGCTAACCCGTCCGCTGTCTTTCGGATTGACCAGTTTGTCGTGCCAGACCAGGTTTTGCCGGCGTTCATGAAACAAGCCCACCGCATTGACGCCTTGCTGCACGAAATGCCCGGCTGCGAACACCACCTGGTGCTGACGCGCCAGCATGACGCCACCCACACCCGCGTACTGACGCTGGTGCAATGGCACAACGAAGCAGGAATGGCCGCCGCCAAAGCGGTGGTGCAACAGATCTATGCCAGCGAAGGATTTGAACCGTCTGCGTTTATACAAAAACTGGGGGTAACGGCGGACTTCGGGATTTACGGCCTGGCTTGATCTCAATCACTGGAAAAAGAATGATGAACATTGAAAAGTCAGGGATCGTTTTATTGACCGGACGTTATGAACAATGTGTCCGTTTTTATCATGAGGTCATGGGTCTTCCCATTCTGTTCTCAAAGCCAACCTTGACCTGTTTGCAGTTTGGTCATGCATATCTCATGGTCGAATCGGGCGGCATTGCCAAAGAGTCTGAGAAGCACCGTGGTGAAAATCCGGTCGTGATCCGGTTTAACGTTGAAGAGGTGGAAGCGACGGCCGAAGCATTACGCGCTAAAGGCGTATTGATTCAGGTGATGCATTTTGAATGGGGTGTGATTGGCGTGTTTCATGACCCCGATGGCAATCGCTGTGAGCTGAAAAACAGTGACGCGCTGTTTCAGCGTGGGGCGGCTTGATCTGTCCAATACACCCGGTGGCATTCTCAATGCGGGTTGATCTGTGGGGGACTGGAGGGCCGCACATCAGCCGCACTGCCTTCTGTAACGTGGTTGCTACGCCTGTCGGTGTTGCGGGTGCGCAAGTGTGAGGCCATCAATATAGTGCGATTGCACAAAAAATCAGTTCAACCCGCCTGAGAACAACAATGCCAACTGCAATTGCCCGACTGGGCACGGCCCTTTGGGGTACGTTCGTTTTTTTGTCTGCCGCGACGAGTATGGCCGCACAGCCTGTGCCAGCCGCCGTGTCCGCCTTCACGGGCAAGTTCGGCAATCTTTATTCGCTGTTTGAGCATCGCCAGTTTGCGGAACTGGATCGGCAGATCAGCCAGATTCAGAAAAACTATGAGGCGGGCAAAGTCACCGATCAGGATTTGTTGGATGCCTACCGCGCGATTTATAACCCCAACGTGGTGCCAGATTACTTTTATGATGACTGGGTAAAACAGTTTCCCAAATCCCATGCGGCTCACGTGATGCGGGGACTGCATTACAAAATACTGGCGCACAAGGCCCGGGGAGGGCAGTTCAGCAACCAGACTCCCCAGGCAAACTTCGACAAGATGGATCAGCTGTATCGCATGGCGTATCCGGATCTACAGGTTTCACTCGGGATGACGCGCAAGCCCGTGATGGCGTATTACACCCTGCTGGATATGGCGAATCACGTTGCGTCACGAGACCAAAAAAGGCAGCTCTACGAAAACGCGATCAAAGCTGTGCCTGATAGCTTTATATTGCGACGTCAATATATGCACACGCTGGAAACCCGATGGGGTGGTTCTATTGGTGAAATGGCCGATTTTCTCAATGACTGCAAAGACAAGGGTTTGTCCAAAGACCAGATGAACGTGCTTGAGGCGATGGTTTACAAGGATCAGGGCTGGATTGCTTTTCAGGCAGAGCAATATGCGGTGGCACTTCCCCAGTTGACCAAATCCGCCGCACTGGTTTCAGGTAAAGAGCAACTGATGGCGCCAAGCGCTGCAGCTGAAACGTTTGGTGAAATTGGCGATAGTTATCTGCGGACAGGAAAAAATGCGGATGCAGTTGTCTGGTATACCCGGGCACTGACCGTTGCTGGCGGTTGCGATTGCGAAGATCACTACTACGCCAATCGCGGCCTTGCGCAAGAACGGTTGGGACACGTTGACGACGCAATGCGTGATTACATTACTGGGGCAGACAAGGGCAATGACTGGGCGCAGAGTCTTTTGGGCGTGTATTACTGGAAAGGCACGCACGTTCCGGTCGACAAGAAAAAAGCGGCGCACTACATGAAAATGGCCGTGGACCAGGGTGAAGAAGCTGCGATCAAGAATTGGCCGCTGTTGCAAAAAGAGCTGTGAGTCTGGCGTATAAAAAAACGGCTTGCCCAAAGGCAAGCCGTTTTGTTTTACCGCCAAACCAGCACAACAGCCGTTCAGCTTTTGCTGGCCGTCGCCACCACCGGCGCTTGCCAGCCGCCGCCCAGTGCTTTGTACACCGCCACCAGTTCCACATAGGAATCGGACTCCGCCAGTGCCATGGCATCTTCGGCAGCCAGTTGGGTGCGTTCGGCATCCAGCAAGGTCAGGAAGTCTGTTGCGCCTTCCTTGTAGCGCACACGCGCAATGTCGGCGGCACGTTTGCTTTGCTGGGCTGATTCGACCAACCGCGACAGCCGTTGTTGCGTGCGATTGTAGGTGACGAGCGCGCCTTCGGTTTCTTCCACCGCTTGCAGCACGGTCTGGTTGTAGCGTGCCAGGCTGGCATCCACATTGGCTTCGTTAGCACGAATCCGCGCGTTCACTGCACCCATCCGGAACGCTGGCCAGTCTACGGACGGCGTAATGCTCCAGGCTTGTGAACTGGCCTGCCCCAGTTCACCGCCCCGGCTGGCGATAAACCCCAGGAAACCACCCACACTGATGCGCGGGAAGCGTTCGGCCATGGCTGCGCCGACGTCGGCATTGGCTGCCGCCAGATCACGCTCGGCGGAGGCGATGTCCGGCCGGCGCTTGACCAGTTCTGTCGCATCGCCAATCGGGATGGGTTTGGAGATCGGCGGCAAGCTGACCGGTTGCAGCTGTGCTTCCTGGGTGCCGGGCATGACGCCGGTCAGGACATCAAGCCGGTACTGCGCCAGCTTGATCACGGTTTCCAGCGGCGGCAACGTGGCTTGCACATTGGCCAGATTGGCCTTGGCCCGAGCCACATCCAGTTCCGTGCCCTGACCATTGGTCACACGCGCCTGGGTGATATCCAGCGTCGATTCCAGATTCTTCAGGTTGCGCAAGGCCACGGCGTAGCGTTGTTGGGCGCCCCGCATCAGATAATAGTTGCGGCCAATTTCCGCCACCACACTGATGCGGGCGCTTTCCAGATCGTAGCCGGCGGCATCGGCGCGGGCGCCCGCCCCTTTGGCCAGATTGGCCACGCGGCCCCAGAGGTCTAGCTCCCAGCCGGCGTCAAAACCGGCCTGGAACGAGTTGGTCAGCACGCGGTCGGTGGTGAAACCGGGCACTTGCTGATTCTGGCGGGTCGCCTGAGCGTTCAACGTGACCGTCGGCCATTGGTCGATCTTGGCCACATCAAACTGCGCACGGGCGGCGTTGACGCGGGCCAGCGCCACACGCAGGTCGTTGTTGTTGGCAAGACCCTGATCAATCAGGTGGCTGAGCGCCGGGTCATCCAGTTGTGCCCACCAGTTCTGTTCGATCTTCGTGGTGCTGTAGTCGTCCAGTTTGGCATTGGCGATCTGGAAATCTGCCGGCCTGGGTGCGTGATAGTCCGGGCCAACCGCGCAGGCCGCCAGCCCCAGGGCCAGCAGCGCCGCGGTCAGCGCCTTGAGTGGTAAATGCATCATGTTATTTCGCCTCCAGTTGGGCCGGTGGCAGCAGCGGCGGTTGTTCGGTGGTGGCTTTGTGCTTCTTGCCAGACAGCACCAGCTTGCGCAGCAGGACGTAGAACACCGGGGTCAGCAACAGACCAAAGAAGGTCACACCCAGCATGCCGGAGAACACGGCGGTGCCCATGGCGCGGCGCATTTCGGCGCCAGCACCGGTAGAGGTCACCAGCGGCACCACGCCCATGATGAAGGCCATTGAGGTCATCAGAATCGGGCGCAGGCGCAGGCGGCAAGCCTCAAGCACCGCGTGGATCGGGTCCATGCCTTCCAGTTCTTCTTTCTCGCGCGCAAATTCGACAATCAGGATCGCGTTCTTGCACGCCAGCCCCACCAACACAATCAAGCCAATCTGCGTAAAGATGTTGTTGTCACCGTGGGTGAGCCACAGCCCGGTAATGGCACTCAACAAACCCATGGGTACGATCAGGATCACGGCCAGCGGCATGGTCCAGCTTTCATACAGCGCAGCCAGCACCAGGAACACCAGCAGCACGCACAGCGGGAACACCAGGATGGCGGTATTGCCAGCCAGAATTTGCTGATACGTCAGTTCGGTCCACTCGTAGGTCATGCCATTGGGCAGTTCTTCTTTGGCCAGTTTTTCCATGGCCGCTTGCGCCTGACCGGAGCTAAAGCCTGGTGCCGCGCCACCATTGATTTCAGCCGTTACATAGCCGTTGTAATGCTGTACGCGATCCGGGCCGCTGGTTTCCTTCACGGTCATGAACGCGCCCAGCGGCACCATGTCGCCATCGGCATTGCGGGTTTTCAGGCGGGCAATGTCATCCGGGCGCAGGCGGAACGACTGGTCGGCCTGGGCGTTCACCTGGTAAGTGCGGCCAAAGCGGTTGAAGTCGTTCACGTACAAAGAGCCGAGATAAATCTGCATGGTGTCAAAGGCATCGGTCAGCGCCACGCCGTGGGTCTTGGCTTTGTCGCGGTCGATATGGGCGTCAATCTGCGGCACGTTGACCTGGTAGCCAGAGAACATCCCGGCCAGTTCTGGTGTCTTGCTGCCCTTGGCGATCAGGTTCTGCACTTGCTTGTACATCTCGTCAAAGCCCAGCCCGCTGCGGTCTTCAATCTGCATGCGGAAACCACCAATCGTCCCCAGCCCCTGTACTGGCGGTGGTGGGAAAATGGCCACAAAGGCATCTTGCAGACCGGCGTACTTGGCGTTGAGCTTGCCCGCAATGGCACCCGCAGACAGTTCTGGCGAGCGGCGCTCTTCAAACGGCTTGAGCGTCACAAACAAGATCCCGGCCGACGGACTATTGGTAAACCCGTTGATCGACAAACCCGGGAACGCCACGGCGCTTTCCACGCCCGGTTCTTTCAGGGCGATGGCGCTCATGGCGCGGATGACGCTTTCAGTCCGGTCCAGCGTGGCCGCACCCGGCAACTGCGCAAACGACACCAGGTATTGTTTATCCTGCTGCGGCACAAAACCCGTTGGCACGCTGCGAAAACCCAGCACGGTGAAGCCCAACAAGCCGGCATAGACAATCATGGCGATGGTTGAGCGGCGCAGCATGCTCTGCACACTGCCCACATAACGGTTGGACGAGCGCACAAAGAAGCGGTTGAACGGACGGAAGAACCAGCCCAGCGCGGCATCCATCCAGCGGGTGAAGCGGTCTTTGGGTTCGTCATGCCCCTTGAGCAGCACAGCAGCCAGCGCCGGGGACAAGGTGAGCGAGTTGAAGGCCGAAATCACCGTGCTGATGGCAATGGTCAGCGCAAACTGGCGATAGAACTGGCCGGTCAAACCCGAGATAAACGCGGTCGGGATAAACACGGCGCACAGCACCAGGGCGGTGGCGACAATCGGGCCGGTCACTTCGCCCATGGCACGGCGCGTGGCATCGATCGGGGACAGGCCCAGCTCAATGTTCCGCTCGACGTTCTCGACTACCACGATGGCATCATCCACGACGATACCAATCGCCAGCACAAGGCCAAACAGGGAAAGCGCGTTCAGGCTGAAGCCAAACAGATGCATCAGCGCAAACGTACCTACCAGCGATACCGGCACCGCTACCAGCGGAATGATCGACGCCCGCCAGGTTTGCAGGAACAGGATCACCACCAGCACCACCAGCAAGACGGCCTCGAACAGCGTATGCACCACGGCCTCGATCGAGCTCTTCACGAACACGGTCGGGTCGTAGACGATGGAGTAATCCACGCCTTCCGGGAAGTCTTTCTTCAGTGTCGCCATGGTGGCGCGCACGTTCCTGGAGATATCCAGCGCATTGGAACCTGGCCGCGCAAAGATCGGAATCGCCACGGCAGGTTTGTTATCCAGCAAGGAGCGCAGGGCGTACTTGTCAGCACCCAGTTCCACACGGGCCACGTCTTTCAGGCGCACGATCTCGCCATCCGCACCGCTGCGGATGATGATGTTGCCGAACTCTTCCTCGGTAATCAGCCGGCCCTGAGTGTTGACGCTGAGCTGGTAATTGGCGGTGGAAGACGACGGCGGCGTGCCCAGCGTACCGGCGGCCACCTGGATGTTTTGCTCACGTACCGCCTTGACCACGTCACCTGCGGTCAGATTGCGACTGGCGATTTTTTCCGGGTCCAGCCACAAGCGCATGGAGTAATTACCCGCGCCAAACAGTTGGACATCGCCCACGCCATCAATCCGCGCCAGTGCATCCTTCACCTGCAAATTGGCAAAATTGCTCAGATAGAGCATGTCGTAGCGGTTGTTGGGCGAGGTGAGGTGAACCACCATCGTCAGGTCTGGCGAGCTTTTTTCCGTGGTCACGCCCAGACGTTGTACGTCTTGCGGCAACTGCGGCGTGGCTTGCGCTACGCGGTTCTGCACCTGGACCTGCGCTTTATCGACATCTGTGCCCAGGGCAAAGGTGACGGTCAGCGTCATGGCGCCATCGGACGTGGCTTGCGAGGACTGATACAACATCCCCTCGACCCCGTTGATTTTCTGCTCCAGCGGGCTGGCGACGGTTTCCGCAATGGTTTGTGGATTAGCCCCCGGATAATTGGCGCGCACCACCACTGTGGGCGGCACCACCTCCGGGTACTCGCTGATCGGCAACACCTTCAACGCCAACAGACCGGCGATGAAAATGATCATCGACAGCACCGCGGCGAAGATCGGCCGTTGTATGAAATATTGAGAGAAGTTCATGTCTCTGTCCCAGTGTTTTGTACCTGCCAGGGTTAAAGGCCCTGACGTGTCTTGAACTTGTGGTTCCTGCAGACCACCTGCGGTGGCCGCCTGGATTCCGGCGTTCGCGGGAATGACGGAGTTGGGGGTGGTGGCGGTAGGGTGGATTCGCGTAGCAATCCACCGTCGCAATGGTGGATTGTCGCTTCGCTCCGAATCCACCCTACGCAGTCCGCGGTTGGGTTTGCTGTTGCTGTTGGGTTTGTTTTTGACTTTCCTCCCCCTGTCGAGCACTTTGCCGATGGAGAGAGGGAGACCTTAGGCTCCTGACCGACTGAGGGCACGCCGGAGGCGCAAAGTGCGGGGGTCGCCTTTCTTTGCCTACTTTCTTTGGCGAAGCAAAGAAAGTAGGGTGGTCCGGGCACCCCCGGTATCAAAATCACCCGCGCCAAAGGCGCTCAAGCAGTTGCCTTTGACTTTGCAGTTCCAACCCACGCCAGCAAAAACCCATCACCCAAACAACAACCCAACCCACATCCCCGCAAACACCCCATCCCGATGGTGATTACCCTTTGGCCGGAAACTGCCGGTCCAGGTCAGACGGTGTATCCATCGGCACCTTGGCCGGTGTCACCGCCATCCCTGGACGTACCTTCTGCAGCCCATTCACCACAATCACATCGCCCGCCTTCAACCCGCTTTTCACCAGCCGCAGGTTGTCGACATCGCTACCCAGTTCCACCGTGCGGTAAACCAGCTTGTTGTCCGCGCCGACCACCAGCACAAACTTCTTGCCCAGGTCAGAACTGACCGCCCGATCGTTGATCAGGATGCCGTCGCGCTGGCCTTCACCAATCAGCTTGAGCCGCACAAACAGGCCCGGCGTGAACTCGCCGTTCTGGTTGTCGAACACGGCGCGGGCGCGGATGGTGCCGGTGCGCGGGTTCACCTGGTTATCCAGGAAATCCACAGCACCCTGATGCGGGTAGCCGGCTTCATCGGCAAGACCAAGGAAGATCGGGTACTTGTCGTCGGCCGCGTTCACTTTGTGCTGACGTGCTTGTTGCTGGTACTTCAGGAACGTTTGCTCGTCCGCATCAAAGTAGGCATACACCTTGTCGGTAGAGACCACGGTGGTCAGCAAACTGGCCCCTGCTGCGCTGCTACTCACCAGGTTGCCCGCCGTGATCAGCGCGTTGCTCACGCGGCCGTTGATGGGCGCGGTGACGTGGGTGTATTCCAGGTTGAGCCTGGCCGAAGCCAGTTCCGCCGAGGTGGCATCGACCTGAGCGGTCGCGGCCAGCAGTGCCGTGTTGCGGGCGTCAAAGTCTTCCTGGCTGATCGCGTCTTGTGACTTCAGGCGTTGGGCGCGTTCGGCATCGCTGTGCGCCTGGGCCAGGTGGGCTTTGGCAGACTGGTTTTCCGCAGTCAGGCGATCGACCTCTGCCTGGAAGGGGCGCGGGTCAATCTGGAACAAGAGATCGCCCTTCTTGACCACCGCACCTTCGCGAAAGTTGACGGTTTGCACGTAACCACTCACACGGGGACGGATTTCCACCGTTTGCGGCGCTTCCAGCCGGCCGGTGAACTCATCCCAGTCGTTGAGTGATTTGTGCACCACTGCCGCCACGCTCACCGTCGGGGGCGGTGGCGCAGCGGCTTGCTCACTGGCGCGGCTGTCCTGGCAGGCAGACAACACCGCCGCAGCAATGGGGGCGAGCACCAGCAAGGCGGCAACTGATGAAATGCGTTTGCGTTGCATGACGTTTCTCCGAAAAAAAGTTGGCTGTTATCCACGGCTGTATCGCCGTTTGATTCCGGTACTGCGAACTACTTGATTGAAAAAGGGGAAGGGCAGATGGGCGCTAGAGGGCGACCACCAGCTTGCCGACGTGCCGGCCACGGCGCAGGGCGTCGTAGGCGGCGGGGGTTTCGTCAAAGCCGAAAAGATCACTGATTACCGGCTTGATCCGGTTGACTGACAACGCGGCCAGCAGCGCCTGGAACATGCTGCGGCTGCCCACATTGACGCCTTGCAAGCGCACCTGGCGCTCCAGCACCTGTCGCGGGTCCAGCAAAGTGCCCTGGCTGGCCAGATCACCCACCACGCTGACCTTGCCGCCGACCCGCGTCGCGGCGACCGAGCGCGGCAGGGTGTCGCCACAAACATCGACCATCTGATCTACACCGCGGCCCTCGGTCCACGCCATCAAGCCGTTTTGCCATTCCGGCATACGGTGATGGTTGATGGTGTAACTCGCGCCCATGTGCACGGCACGGCACAGTTTGTCGTCATCACCACTGATCACCGCCACCCGCGCACCCGCCGCCACGGCCAGTTGTAGCGCCATGGATGCCACACCACCTGTGCCCAGCACCGCCACGTACTCACCCGGTCGCACCGCGCCGTGTTCCATCAACGCATGCCAGGCGGTGACACCGGCGCAAGGCAACGCGGCGGCTTCTTCAAAGCTCAGGGCGTCAGGCAGCGGCAACAGCGCGGATTCGCTAAACACCGCGAACTCGCTGGCCACACCGTCGCTGTCCGCGCCGAACGTGCGGCGGGTGTTCTCTTGCGTGGCGTTCTGGCTGGTCCAGTCCGGGAAGAACGTGTTGACCACCCGCTGACCCAATCGCAGGCTGCGCACTTCTTTGCCCAGTTCGATCACTTCACCTGATGAATCCGACAACGGCACCACAGCGTGCTCGGCCCGGTAACCCAGGCAACCATCCGCAATGGCCAGATCCCGATGATTGAGCGACACCGCCCGCACCCGCACCAGTACATCCCGTGGACCCAGCGCCGGCGTGGCGCGGCTCTTCTGCAAACGCAGTGATGCACTGCCGCATTGAGAGGGGTCGAGGACAAAGGCGCGCATGTCGGCCATCCAGATAATGATTGATTGCGGCAAGAATATTGATAAACTAGACCAGTCGTCTAATTGACAGTTGATAACAATGTCATCACCAGGAATGATGGATAAACAACGCAGTTGAACACTGGCGCGGTTTCAACGCGTTTGTGGCAGATGCAAGCCTGTATTAGAAAAATCGAAAGTGGGTTGTAGTGTCAGTGGTTGTCAGCATGAAATTTGCGTGAACCTATTGATTTGGCATGTGGTAATCATCACCTGTAGTGATTAGTTGGTTTGGTGTGAGTCCACGTGATTTCCGGGCAAAACCCGGAGAGCAAACTGGGTTGTGGTTGCGGTTGTTTTTGACTTTCTCCCCCTGTCGAGGACTTTTCCGATTGAGGGAGGGAGACCTTGGGCTCCCGACTGATTGAGGGAAGCCCGGAGGGCAAAAGTCCGGGGGTCGCCTTTTCTTTGGGTACTTTCTTTTGGCGACCCAAAAGAAAGTACCGTGCTCCGGGCACCCCCGGTATCAAAAACACCCGCGCCGAAGGCGCTAACACATATCGCAAAGGTGGATTGTCGCTGCCGCTCCGAATCCACCCTACAAGGCTGGCCTTCTTGCCAATAAAGGCCACCTCCGGCGGCTGGACTGGATTCCGGCTCAAGGGGCCCGCCGAGGACCGGAATGGCGAGCCGGTGAAGAATGAAGTTCATTCATATTGCGGACAACGTGGTCCCAAAAGCAGCGAACAGGTAGCCAAATATGGCAAGTGCGCTGCTTATGAAACAAACAAATATCCCGCGCCGCAAGGCGCTAACCTTCCATCAACCAGGAACCCCTCATGCGTGATGTAGACCTGAACCTCCTCTCCATCTTCGACGCCATCATGACCGAGGGCTCCGTCACCAAGGCGGCCCAGCAACTGGCCATGACGCAATCTGCGGTCAGCAACGCCGTTGCCCGCATGCGCGTGGTGTGGAAAGACCCACTCTTCATCAAGGAAGGCCGTGGCATCCGTCCCACGCCGCGTGCATCGGCCATCTGGCGGGATATTGGCCTGCCGCTGGCCACGATCCGCGAAACCATCAATCCGGCGCCGTTTGACCCGGCCACCACGGCGCGCCGGTTCCGTATTGCGGCGACCGACCATATGACCTACCCGTTGTGGCCGCCACTACGCAACCTGCTGGAAGCGCGTGCACCGGGCATCGATATTCTGGCCGTGCCAATCCGCGTGAACGGCCTGAAAGACCAGTTCGACGAGAACGAGATTGACCTCGCTGTCGGCGTCAAAGCCTTGCCAGGCGGTGAATTGCGTCAGCAATGGATGTTCGATACCGGCTTTGTCTGCGCCATGCGCCGCAATCATCCGCTGGCTAATCGGCCGCTATCGCTGGAAAACTTTCTGAGCGCGGATCACCTGCTGGTCTCACTCTCGGGTGATCCGGTCGGGTTTGTGGATGAGTTGTTACTGCAAAAGGGCATGCGCCGCCGCGTGGCCATGACGGTGAACAATTTCTATGGCGTGATCGACTTGCTGACCGCCTGTAACCTGATCGCCGTCGTGCCAGAAAGCGTAGTGCTGACGCACCCGCGCCGCGCTGAAATCCATGCCACCCCCTTGCCGTTTGAGATGCCGCAGTCTCACGCGCATATGGTTTGGCATAACCGGTGCGAGCGTGATCCGGGGCATCAGTGGTTGCGGCAGACGATTATGGATATCTGTATGCGGGTGTGTGCGTCGTGTGAGAGCCGGTTGTTGCCGGGGGCGGGATCGTCGTCGCAGCAGTGGCAGGATCCGATGCCGGCGTTGCTGGAGGAGTAAAAAGGATGGGCTTGCGAGCCCATCACTTCGTCATTCCGGCCTGGCGCCGGAGTCTTGTTTGGCCGCTGCAAGTGGCCTTTGCTGGCCGTTGCCAAAATGTAGCCCGGATGGCGGTCGCAAGGCCGGGAATCCGGGGTCGCGGGCCTGGTTCATATTATTGTGGGTTGTTAGCGCCTTGCGGCGCGGGTGAAAGGCATTTGATACCCGGGGTGCCGGGCCCACGTTACTTTCTTTGCTTCGCCAAAGAAAGTAACCAAAGAAAGGCGACCCCAGCCTGGCGGCCCTCCGGGCTGCCCTCAGTCGGTCGGGAGCCTGGGGTCTCCCTCGCTCCTTCGGCGCTTGGCTTTAATGGGGGAGAAAGTCAAAAGCAACCCCAACCCCGCAAACCATCTTTACGCAAGCATGATCTGATTGCTCCACCACCTCGTCATTCCCGCGAAGGCGGGAATCCAGCTACGCTCTTGGCGATCCACAAACGTGGAAATGGCTCCGCGGAATGGCTCCGAAAAGAGGCGATCCATCAAGCGATGACGGATCGCGAAACACTTCCCTCAACGCGGCACCAGCACGGCCTTCGGTTCCAGAAACGCTTCCATCCCGTTCTTGCCGTATTCCCGGCCAATGCCGGACTGTTTGAACCCGCCAAATGGTGCCGCCGGTTCGTGCGGGGCGCCGTTGATGGCCACGCGGCCGGCTTCCAGTTGGTTGGCCACGCGTTGCGCACGCGCCACGTCAGACGACAACACGTACGCCTGTAGGCCATACAGCGTGTCGTTGGCAATGCGGATGGCGTCTTCCTCGGTCTTGTAAGTGATGATCGACAACACCGGCCCAAAGATCTCCTCACGGGCAATGGTCATGTCGTTGTGCACATCGGCAAACACGGTCGGTTTCACGAACCAGCCGTTGTCGGTGCCGTCAGGCCGGCCTTCGCCGCCGGTGAGCAATGTTGCGCCTTCTTCCTGACCCAGGCGGATATAGCGTTGTACGCGTTCCCATTGTTTCTGGCTGACCATCGGGCCGATCTGTGTTTGTGGGTCATGCGGGTCACCAGACTGGATACTCGCCACGGCGTTTTTCACACGAGCGGCGAAGTCGGTGGCCATATGTTCCGGCACCAGAATGCGCGTGCCGGCAATGCAAGCCTGGCCGCTGTTGGTGAAGCCCGCTTGCAGTGCCTGGTCTACGGCCACGTTCAGGTCAGCATCGTCCAGCACCACGACCGGAGATTTGCCGCCCAACTCCAGGGTGATGCGTTTGAAGGTCTCGGCCCCGGCTTTCAGGATGCCTTTGCCGACGGCGCTGGAACCAGTGAAAGACACTTTGGCAATGTCCGGGTGGCTGCTGAGCACCGCGCCGACGACCTCGCCACGGCCGGTCACAATGTTCACCACGCCTTGCGGGATGTCGGCGGCGCTTAGGGCTTCCATCACGATTTGCGTCTGGATCGCACTCATTTCGCTGGGTTTGACCACGGCGGTACAACCAGCCGCCAGCGCGGCGGCCAGCTTGCCGCAGATAAACCCGGCATTGCTGTTCCACGGCGTGATCAGGCCCGCGACACCCAGCGGCGTCATGATGACGTCGGCCGTGCCGGCGCGGTAGGTGAAGCTGTAGTTTTCCAGTACGTTGGCGGCGTCTTCCAGTACGTTGACGGCATGATGGGCCATCCAGCCCGCACGGGATACCGGTGCGCCGTATTCAGTCACCAGGGCTTCGGTCAGGTCATCCACACGGGCACGGACCTGGGCCGCCATACGGCGCAGCAGGGCGATACGGCTTTCTTTGCTGCTGCGGCTGAAGGTGGGGAAGGCGCGTTTGGCGGCCGCAATGGCGCGCTCTGCGTCGGTGGCGTCGGCCAGTTGTACCTGCCCGATCACCTCGGCTTTGGCCGGGTTATAGAGGTCAAAGAGTTCGGTGCCATGTGGGGTGACCAAAGCGCCATCAATAAACACCTGATTGATGCGTTGCATGTTGTTTCTCCTGGGTTCGTCGCTGTGTTTTCAGCATCCATGCAGGGAAGATAGGCTTACCGGATTGCATTAACTAGCCGTACAATCTTTGATGACTTGTTGAGGAAATCAGGACAATGCAAACATCCGGCCTGAATGAACTGGAAGCTGTCCTCGCTGTTGCCCGCTTGAAGAGTTTTCGCGCAGCGGCAACAGAACTGGGGGTGTCGACTTCCGCCTTGAGCCACACTGTCGCTGCACTTGAAGCGCGTCTGGGGGTGAGGCTCTTTAACCGCACTACCCGCAGCGTGGCGCTGACCGAGGCCGGCAGCCAGTTTGCAGACCAGATCGCCCCTGCGCTGACGCTGATCCGCAGTGCCATTGATACTGCCGGTAACTACCGCGACACGCCCTCTGGCACGTTACGGATCAATACCTCTACCGGTGCGGCGCGCGCGGCTATGCCGTTGTTCATGGCGTTTCTGCAGCGTTACCCGGACATGCGGCTGGACATCGTCACGGAGGGCAAGCTGATTGATATTGTGGTGGCGGGGTTTGATGCGGGCATCCGGCTGGCAGAGACCGTACCGCAAGACATGATCGCCATCCCGATGGGCGGGCCTTTGTCTTTTGCCGTCGTTGGTAGCCCCGACTACTTTGCGCGCAACCCGCCGCCGCAAACGCCGGGGGATTTACTGCAGCACGAGTGCATCCGCTCTCGCCTGCCCAGCGGTGGTATCTATCGCTGGGAATTCTTTCGCCACGGCGAGTCGACAGTGGTCGATGTACAGGGGCAGATCACGCTGGATGAAGGGACATTGATGCTGGATGCTGCCCGCGCAGGTCAGGGGCTGAGTTACCTGAGCGACAGTTCGGTGGCGGCAGATCTGGCAAATGGGACGTTGGTCCGCGTTTTGCAAGAGTGGACACCCGCCTTCCCGGGTCTGTGTTTGTATTACCCCAGCCGCAAACACCTCTCTGCCGGCCTGCGCGCGTTGATAGACCTGATCCGCAGCAGTGATTTACAGCCATCGGCCTTATGACGTGGCGTACTGGGCAATGCCGTTGCCGAAAGACCAGTTTTCTTTTTTTACCTCAACCAGGTTGATCAACACGTCTTCCTGGCGCACGTGCAAATCCTTCTCCAGACTTTTGGCCAGCGTTTGGTAAAGCGACTTTTTCTGTTCTACGGTACGGCCTTCGTTCAAAGTAATCTGAACGAAGATGATCCCATCCGTCCGATGGATGCCAAGGTACTGCGGGTCATAGATCATGTGCTCGGCATCGTGTTCGGCCAGGACCTGAAACAGATCGTGATCCGGCACATTCATGGCACTTTGCAAGGCGGCGAAAACGTGTTGACCCACGCGTTTGGCAAAGGTCGGGTCTTTGTGTTTGCGAATATCGATGCGGACCAGCGGCATGGTAAGGCTCCTGCTCAGGGGTATGACCGCATCATAGAGTGGGCTTCCAGCCATGCGATGCTCGTGCGCCAATCGGCAGCTTCAACTTGTTCAGGCGGCAGACTATAGTTCCTGCCGAAACGCGCCGTTTTCTTGCCGAAGTCACTTGTTGTTCAAACTCTGATCAATACCAAAGGACCGTCAGTCATGAGCAAAATCGCAATTGTCTATTTCAGCGGCTACGGCCATACCGCCAAACAGGCTGAGGCTGTGCACGAAGGTGCCGTGGCCGCCGGTGCTGAGGCCACGCTGTACCGCATTGATGGCGAAGGCAATCTGCCTGATGGCGCGTTTGATGCCATTGGCGCGGCAGACGCCATCATCTATGGCAGCCCGACCTATATGGGCGGACCGGCCTGGCAGTTCAAGAAGTTTGCCGATGCATCGTCCAAGCCATGGTTTATGCAAGCGTGGAAAAACAAAGTGGCGGCTGGCTTTACCAATTCGGCCTCTACCAACGGTGACAAGTTCTCGACGATCGAGTACTTCTGGACGCTGTCGCAACAGCACGGGCAAGTGTGGGTGGGGACAGGTCTGATGCCGGCCAATACCAAGGCCCACGGCCCGAATGATGTGAACTGGACTGCGGGTTTTGCCGGTGCGTTGGCGATCTCGCCGTCGGATGCCTCGCCAGAGGAAGCACCGCGCAGTGGTGATCTGGAAACAGCGCGTTTGCTGGGCAAGCGGGTCGTGGAATTTGCGGCGAAGCTGGCGAAGTAAGTTATTTGCTGCTGCCCGCCGAGTGTCGGTCTGGCGCGGGTGATCAGGAAACGGTCGTTGTCGGCATGAGCTGGCGATGGCCGTTTTTTGTTTTTTGTGGCGGGAAGGGGTATTTGGAGCCTTGGCGACAATCCACCATGGCTGGTTTCAAACCTGAACCAGTGTTAGCGCCTGACGGCGCGGTTTGAAAAGCATTTGATACCGGCTGTGGCCGGAGCACGTTACTTTCTTTGCTTCGCCAAAGAAAGTAACCAAAGAAAGGCGACCCCTGCGACAGCGCCCCTTCGGGGTTCCCTGCGCTTCTCGCGTGGCCCGGCAGGCTCGGGAACTCGCTACGCTCAGACACCCCTCGCCGAATTCCCGGGCCCCGCTGCGATGCTCGGCACTGCCGGAGGGGAGGCAAGTCAAAAGCAACGGCAACATCAAAAGCCAAAGGCAAAGGCAAAGGCAAAGGCAAAGGCAAAGGCAAAGGCAAAGGCAAAGGCAAAGGCCCCAACGCTCGCTTGCAAGAACGGTCCACCACGCCCACCACTTCGTCATTCCCCTCGGCGGGCCCCCGCTGAGGCGGGAATCCAGTCCGCAGCCCAACGGGCTGCTTGTGGTGGATTACCGCGATCACTCTGAATTGTCTTGAGCGGCAGGCATACATCGCAGCTGGATTCCGGCTCCAGGCCGGAATGACGAGTCAGTGGGATGCGTGTTGAATTGGCTGTTGCTGTTGCTGTTGCTGTTGCTGTTGCTGTTGCTGTTGCTGTTGCTGTTGCTGTTGTTGTTGCTGCTGTTGCTGCTGTTGTTGTTGTTGTTGACTTGGGTTTTGGGGTTGCCGCTGCTTTTGACTTTCTTCCCCCGTTAAAGCCAAGCGCCGATGGAGTGGAGGGAGACCCAAGGCTCCCGACCGACTGAGGGAAGCCCGGAGGGCCGCCAGGCTGGGGTCGCCTTTCTTTGCCTACTTTCTTTGGCGAAGCAAAGAAAGTAGGGTGCTCCGGCCACCGCCGGTATCAAAAGCTTTTAAAAGCCGTGCCGAAGGCGCTAACAACATCCAACAATGTGAACAAGATCAGTCTCCCCGGATTCCCGGCCAGAGGTGACCCCCATCCCGGCTACTCAGTGGCAAAGCCACAAACCATCATGCCAGGATAGCGGCATCCAAAAATGCCACCCTGTCCCAAACCCCACATTTTGTCGCTCTTCCTGCCGCCAGCAACACAATCCACCCGCCGTGGCCGGGCAAACCGCCCGCAAATCAAGGCAATCCCGCTGGCACGGTTTCTGCAAATACACCCCTGACCATCCATTGATGCTCAACAAAAACCAGAAACCACAAGGATTTGCCATGACCACCACGTTTACCCTGACCACGCCGGTCTCGCGCGCGCTCAATGCCCTGGCGCTGGATCGTCCGGCCATCCAGACGCCTGAAGACGTCACCATTACACCTACCGGTGGTGCACTGGGCGCCATTGTTACCGGGCTGGATGCCAACCGCCCGCTCTCGTCTGATCTGGTGTTGCGCCTGAAAAAGGCGCTGGATGACCACCACATCCTGATTTTTCGTAACCAGCAACTGAGTGATGATCGCTTCCTGGCATTCACCACCTACTTTGGCTCGGTCTTTCGTCCGCCAGAAGATGTCCCCGTGCTGGCCTCTGAAGCCGCCGGCACACCGCCGGATGTCGTGCCCGTCTCTAACCAGTCGGGTGGCTATACCGGCAATGGTGAGCTGACTCCGCATATTGACCATCAATGGACGCCGCTGCCCTCGGCCGGATCGTTGCTGTATGCGCTGGAAGTCCCGGCCTCTGGCGGGCTGACCAGTTGGTACAACATTGCCGAGGCCTATGCCGATCTGGATGACGAAACCCGCGCCGAGATCGACCAGCTACAACTGATCACCTACAACCCGTTTACCCACCCGCATGGTCAGCCGCGCCGCTTGTATCGTCTGCCGGATCAAACGCCCACCAGCGCGGCGTTCCCGCATCCACTGGTGCGGACACATCCATCCAGCGGCAAGAAGGTGTTGTTCTTGTCTACGCATACCGAGGTCGAAGTTCCGGGTGTTGATCCGGAACATGCACAGACACTGATCGCACGCCTGCGCGACCACCTGCAAAACCCGGATTACCGCTACGAGCATGACTGGCAAGTCGGCGACATCGTGTATTGGGACAACCAGGCGACGTTGCATTCGCGGACCGCTTTCCCGGCTGAAGAGCGTCGCGTGCTCAAGCGCGTGAGCCTGGCCGGCAGCCGCCCCTTCTAAGCCATCAAGGAGAACTCCATGAGCCAACGCCAACTGAAACTCAATGCCTTTTTGATGACCGCCGGCCACCACGTGGCGGCCTGGCGTCACCCGCAAGCCCGTGCTGATGGCGGCATTCAGTTTGAGCACTTCAAGCAGATTGCCCAGACGGCTGAGCGCGCCAAATTCGATGCCGTGTTCTTTGCCGACAGCGCCGCCGTGTGGGGTGCGGGCGCAGAGCAGGAAGCGCAAAGCCGTAGCGCGCAGGCAGATCATTTCGAGCCGATTACGCTGCTTTCGGCCTTGTCTGCCGTGACCGATCACATTGGCCTGATCGCCACGGTGACCACCACCTATAACGAGCCTTATCACCTGGCGCGCAAGTTTGCCTCGCTGGATCATTTATCAGGCGGCCGTGCGGGCTGGAACCTGGTGACGTCGGCCAATGCCGCAGAGGCATTCAACTTCAGCCGGGAAGCACACCTGGCCCATGCCGACCGCTACAACCGCGCCGAAGAATTCATCGACGTGGTGACCGGCCTGTGGGACAGCTGGGACGACGATGCCTTTGTGCGCGACAAACAATCCGGCCGTTTCTTCAAGCCAGACGCCGTGCACCGGCTGGATCATCAGGGTAAACACTTCAGCGTACGCGGGCCGTTGAACGTGGCGCGGCCGGTGCAGGGCTACCCGGTGATCGTGCAGGCCGGTTCATCCGAGCCGGGCAAGGAACTGGCCGCGCGTACGGCAGAGGTGATCTTCACCGCCCAGCAAACACTGGCTGATGCGCAAGCGTTTTACCGTGATGTGAAAGGTCGGCTGGCCCGCTATGGCCGTACGCCAGATCAACTGAAGATTTTGCCGGGCGTGTTCCCGGTGGTTGGCCGCACACGGGAAGAGGCACAAGAGAAGTATCAGGCGCTGCAAGATCTCATCCAACCCGCTGTTGGGCTGGCGCTGTTGTCCGGCATGCTGGGCGGTGCGGATTTGTCGGCCTACCCACTGGATGGCCCGTTGCCAGACCTGCCGGAAAGCAACGGTGGCAAGAGCCGGCAGTCTTTGCTGGTGGAGCTGGCGCGGCGTGACAACTTGTCGATTCGCGAACTCTATCTGCGCATTGCCGGTGCGCGCGGGCACCTGACGCTGGTCGGGTCGGCGGTGGATGTGGCAGATCAGTTGCAGGAATGGTTCGAAAACGACGCCGCCGATGGCTTTAACGTCATGCCACCCACGCTGCCCGGCGGCCTGGATGACTTTATCGAACTGGTGCTGCCAGAACTGCGTAAACGCGGTCTGTTCCGTACCGAGTACGAAGGCCACACGCTGCGGGAAAGCCTTGGGCTGGCGCGTCCGGTCAACCGCTATACCCACAAGGTAGTGGCGTAAAGGAAGTAGGCGCTGCAGGCGCTGATCCGGTCCAGTCCGGTCTGGATCAGCGCCTTTGTTAAACCGCGCGGGCCAGATGCGCTAGCGGAAGGCCGGCATGGGTGGTTTGTACGTTATCCAGCCAGCCGTGCCGCTTCATCAGCGTGCGCAAGGCATGGCGGGAAATCCCCAGCGCTTGCGCAGTGCGGACCTGATTGAAGCGGTGCTGGGTCAGCGCCGTGTGGACGATCTGGCGCTCCAGCCGTGCAAACAGATCTGGTGTCGCCTCTGACAACAACCGCGTGAGCGCGTGATCAATCAGCTCATTGGGCTCGATCATGCCGGCTTCCACGGCCGGTGTCGGCACATTGGGCACGGGCGGGTTCAGATCAGGGTCCAGTAGCAGATGCTCGGGCCGGATATTTCCTTCATGCGCCAGCAGCAGCGCGGCGTGCATGACGTTTTCCAGTTCCCGGATGTTGCCCGGCCAGGTGTGACGTAATAGTGCCTGGCGAATGTCTGGCCCCAGTTCTGGCGTCGGTTGTCCCTGGCGCTGGGCATAGCGTGCCAGGAAATGTTCCGCCAGCGGCAGGATATCCCCAGTGCGTTCCCGCAACGGCGC
Source organism: Silvimonas amylolytica (assembly GCF_014645555.1). Taxonomy (GTDB): domain Bacteria; phylum Pseudomonadota; class Gammaproteobacteria; order Burkholderiales; family Chitinibacteraceae; genus Silvimonas; species Silvimonas amylolytica. The sequence goes on from NZ_BMLY01000005.1 coordinate 118,405, forward strand.
AACGGGCAGCGTAATCAGGTTGATGCGGTAATACAGATCACGCCGGAACCGGCCATCCTGTACCGCTGCCTGCAAATCCACATTGGTCGCCGCAACCACGCGCACATCAATCGGAACCGGCTTGCGGGCACCCACGCGAACCACTTCTTTTTCTTGCAGCACGCGCAGCAAGCGGGTTTGCAAAATCAGCGGTAACTCGCCGATCTCATCCAGAAACAGCGTGCCACCCCGTGCGGCTTCAAAATAGCCTTCGCGCTGGCGCAGCGCGCCGGTGAAGGCACCGGCCTCGTGGCCGAAGAACTCACTCTCCGCCAGGGTTTCGTTGATTGCCCCGCAGTTGATCGCCATAAATGGCCCGGTACGCCCGCTGGTTTCATGCAGCTTGCGCGCCAGGATTTCCTTGCCCGTACCGGTCTCGCCCACGATCAGGATCGGGGCCTCGCTGGCGGCGACTTTCTCTAGCCGGGCAAACAGCGCGCGGCTGGCCGGGTCTGAAAACACCACCGCCTTGGCGCGCTCGGCTTTGGCGGGGTCTGTAGGCAGGGTATAGATCGGGGTATTCGACAGCATGGCAGCTCCTGGCGGATGGGTTTTGTCCAGGTGGGGTCATGGAACTGGATTGACTTTATAATGGTTTTTTAATAACTAAAAATAATTTGTAGATTTGTTGTTATATCGGTAAGTGAGGTTTTGGCCAACAAAGAGAGGTCTGGTTTGCCAAAAAACAAGCCCCGCAAATGCGGGGCTTGTTTCAAGATCCAGTCTGCCTCACCAGGCAAAGTGCCATTCCCCAGCAGTCAGCGGATCCGGGCGGCGCAGCGCCAGGTCGGCGACCAGCTTTCCATCGCCAAACTCTTGCAATACATCTTCCTTGATCGCCGCGAAGTCATAACTCCCGCGATCCCGGGGGCGGGCCAGCGGTACATCCACAATGCGCTTGATCCGGCCCGGACGTGGTTGCATCACCACGATGCGGTCGCCCAGGTAAACGGCTTCTTCCACATCGTGCGTCACGAGGATCATGGTGATGCCTTCTTGCTCCCAGATGCGTTGCAGTTCTTGCTGCAGATAGTTGCGGGTCAGGGCGTCGAGTGCGCCGAAGGGTTCATCCAGCAACAAGACTTCCGGCCGGTTCACGAGGGCTCGGGCGATGGCGACGCGCTGGCTCATCCCGCCAGACAGCTGATAGGGGTAAGCGCCCTCAAACCCTTTCAGGCCAACGAGGTCAATGTGTTCCTGAATGGCTTTCTGGCGCTGCGCGGGGGTCTGTTCGCTATTGAGCAAACCCAGTCCCACGTTCTGTTCCACGGTCAGCCAGGGGAACAAGCGATGCTCCTGGAACACGATGCCCCGATTCAGGCTGGTGCCGGTGATGCGTTGGCCGTCCAGCGCGATCTCACCCTGGTAGTCTTGCTCCAGACCAATGATCAAGCGCAACAGCGTGGATTTGCCGCAACCGCTGGCGCCAACGATGCTGACGAACTCGCCCGGCTTGATAGAGAGGGAGATGTTTTCCAGCACCGGCTTGGGTTCGCCAGAAACCGGGTAATGCTTGCCCAGATTACGGATGTCGAGCGTGGCTGCATGTGCCATGGTGGTGTCCTTGTTCAATGTTTGATGTGCGGTTTAGCGGCGTTGCCAACGTGTGAAATAGCGTTCCACGCCGCCCGCCAGTGCGGTGAAGCCGTAGCCAATCAAGCCGACCAGAATCACGCCCAGCAGCACGTAATCCATGCGGAATTGTTCCTGGCCATCGGTCAGCAAATTGCCGATGCCCGTGCCAGCGGTCAGCAGATATTCAGAACCCAGTGTGGCCAGCCAGGCGTAAATCAACGCCAGGTAAACACCACTGAAAATGCCCGGCAGCGCGGCGGGCAGGACCACGCGGCGCACCAGTTGCTGGCGGTTCCAGCCCAGTACGCGGGCGACTTCGACCAACTCTTTAGGTACGCCGCGCACGGCCGCCAGGGTGTTGATAAAGGCTGGCCAGAACGCGGCCAGCGCGATAAAGGCGATCTTGGCCAGATCACCCAGGCCAAACCACAAAGAGATCAGCGGCACCCAGGCAAAGATCGAGACTTGTTTGAAGGCGTTCAGTGTCGGGTTGAAGATGTTCTCGGCCAGCCTGAACAGGCCCAGGGCAGTCCCCAGGGCAAGGCCGGCCAGCGTACCAATCGCAAAGCCGGCCAGATCACGTGTCAGACTGGCGCTGAGTGCTTGCCACAGCGTGCCGGTGCGGATCAGTTCAAGCGCCGCATCGACCACCTTGCCCGGCGAGACAAACAACGGGTTGGTAAAGCGGCCGCTGGCATAGCCGGCCCACCACAAGAACAGGATCAGCGCTGGCAATACCCAGCCCCGCAAAGCGGGCGGGACGGCGGCGGGGTGCAAATACCGCAGCCATGATGAGGTACGGTTTGGTGAAGTCATGATTTCCCCTCAAAACGCTTCACGGCGCCAGCGCAGCAGGCGTTTTTCGATCACGGACAACAGCTTGTCCAGCACAAAGCCCACGCCGCCAATGATGACCACGGCGGCCAGCACGACATCCAGCTGGAACAACTGCCGACCGTAAACAATCAAAAACCCCAGCCCCTCGCTGGAGGCCAGCAGTTCTACGGCAACCAGGGCCAGCCAGGCGTTGGTCAGACCGTAGCGAATGCCATTCCAGATGCCCGGCAACGCGGCAGGCAGAATCACCCGTGTTAGCTGCTGCCAGCGACCAAAGCCGTACACGCGGGCTACTTCAAGGTACTGGGGCGGCACACTGCGGATGCCCTGGTCGGTATTGATGGCCACGGGCACCAGCACGGCTTTGGCGACCAAGACCACCTTCAACGCTTCTTCCATGCCCAGGAGCAGGATCAGAAACGGCAACCAGCCCAGCACCGGTACTTGTGCGACGGCACGGAACAGCGGGTAGACGTAGTCCCGGAGCAGGCTGGAGAGCCCAAAGCCAACGCCCAGCAGCAAACCCAGTGCTGCGCCCAGGCCAAAGCCCCAGACCACGCGCCAGAAGCTGACGAGCGCGTTGCGGGCCAGGTCGCCCGTTTGCGCCAGTTCGGTTAGCGCGCTGAGTACGGTGGTCGGGCTGGGCAGGATTTGCGGCGCGATCCATTCATAGCGTGTGGCCAGCGCCCACGCGCCGAGCAAGGCAAGTGGAAACATCAGCGCAATCAACGCGCGTCCCGCAGCTGGCAGGCGTGGAAGACGCCAGTGCCGGGCAGGCCGTACTGCCACGGGTTCTGGTGCAGTGGGCAAGGGTAGCAGTGGTTGTTGGGTCAGCATGGGCTCTCCCTGCAGTCTCATTTGGCGGCCAGCTTGTGGCCGTTGTTGTCCAGCGTTGGCCAGAAACCGGTCAGCTGGGACTGCTGCAGCGCGGCCGCCAGGAAGGAGCCATCTGCCCACTGTTTGACATCAACCCGACTACGCGCCAACTTCAGGCGGAACGCATCGTCTGCCACGCCTTGATACAAGCTCAGGGCGTAATCCGTCAGCAAGGGGCTCGATTGCAGCAGCGCATCTTCGCCATCCTGGTCTTCATGCAGGGTTTTTTCCGGGAAGCCCATTTTGGCGACAAGACTGATATACGCATTGGTATTGGCCGGATCAGCCAGCCAGCGGTTGGCGGGCAGCAGGGCTTTCAAGAGGCGCGTGGTGGTTTGCGGATACTTTTTGGCAAAGTCATCGGTCACCAGTACGCCGGAATTGCATGCGTAGGCCGCGTTTTCATGGTCGCTGAACACAATGCGAGCCAGGCCTTTGTCTTTGAGCGGCAGAATCTGGACCCATGAGAACACCGCATCGATGGACTTGCTCGATAGCGCAGGGGCAATGCCTTCTACGGACAGATTGACCACGCGGATGTCACGCTCGGTCAGCCCGTTGGCGGCCAGAATACGGTTGATCGGGGTCTGGATATTGGTGCCGATAGAAAACCCAACGCGCTTGCCCTTGAGATCTTTAACGCTCTTGATGGGCGAGTCTGGCGGCACAGCCAGGTAGACGTGCTGGCGCGTGCCTGCCAGTGCAATCAGCCGGGTATTGAGGCCACCGGCTTTGCCCACCAGCGAGGGCAAATCACCCTGGAAAGCAAAATCCAGCTGCTTGTTGGTCAGTGCTTCGTTCACGGCCGGGCCCGCACCGCGGAAAAACACCCAGTCGATCTTCACGTTGTCTTTCTTGAATTCTTCTTCAATCAGGCCACGCGTATAGGCCACGCCAACCGGGCCGACCGTGAAGGCGGGCGGATTGCCGGTTTTAGGGGTTGCCACGCCAATATGGATGACCGTGGGCGGCGCTTCGGCGAAGGCGCCGGCGGCCAGGCCAAACGCCGTCACCGCCAGGGTGAGGCGTGCCAGCGGGCCGCGTAAAAATGAAAGGCTGAACATGGGCAGGTCCTCAGAGGTGGAAAATGAATGTGGTTATGGGGTGCATCAGTGGGCGGGGCCGCGCCAGATCAGCAGGCGGTTTTCCAGCCGTTGCGCCAGGCGATTCAACGCGTAGCCAGTCAGGCCGATCACCAGCATGCCGACAATGATCACGTCTACCCGGAATGCAGAGCGGCCACGGATCACCGTCGCGCCAACGCCGGCGGCATCGAAACTGGGCAGCAAGAATTCCGCGCCGATGGTGGCCAGCCAGGCATAGATCAGTGCCAGGTTCAGCCCGGTCAGAATCTGCGGCGATGCTGCGGGCAAAACCAGCCGCACCAACCGTTGCCAGCGGCTAAAGCCATATACGCGGGCGACCTCAAACTGCGCTTTGCTCACGCTGCGGATGCCTTCATGCGTGGACAACACCACGGGGTAAAAAGCCGCGACAGCAATGAACAGCACGCGGGCTTGATCGGTGTAGCCCAGCCAGATCGAGATCAACGGAATCCACGCGAACAGGCTGATCTGCCGCACCGTATGGAAGGTTGGCCCCAACAGGCGATCGGCCCAGCGCGACAAACCCAGCAGCGTGCCAAAGGCAATGCCGGCCAGGCTGCCCAGCACAAAGCCGGCCAGATCCCGCGCCAGGCTGGCGGCCAGGGCATGCGCAAAACCGTTGGCGGTGATCTCTTGCCAGCCGGCTTGCAGTACTGCCAGCGGGCTGACGATCAGTTTGGTGTTGACCCAGCCTGCGCTGGCGGCGACTTGCCACAGCGCGACAAACAGCACGGGGAAAACCAGACCGCGCCAGTCGCGTTGCCACAGGGCAGTACGGGTAGAAGAAGTGGACATGGCAGTCTCCTTAAAATGCGTTGCGACGCCAGCGTTGCAGCCGGTTCTCGATCAAAGCCAGTGCGCGATCGAGCACCACACCCACCATCCCGATCAGGATCATGGCGACGACCACCAGATCCAGCTGCAGCAACTGGCGGCCCCAGACCATCAGGTAACCGACGCCTTCACCTGCAGCCAACAGTTCAACAAACACCAGTGCCAGCCATGCCTGCATGACGGCCTGGCGCAAACCATTGAAGAGCGTCGGCAAGGCGCTGGGCAGCACCACGCGGGTAATCACTTGCGGCAGGCTGAAACGGTAAACGCGGGCGACATCCAGCAAGGGGCGCGGTACTTGAGCGATGCCTTTGGTGGTCTGCACGGTGACGGGCACGATGACCGCCAGCGAAATCGCCAGGACTTTCAGGGGTTCGCCAATGCCGACAAAGATGATCAGCAGCGGAATCCAGCCAATGACCGGAAACTGCGCGACCACCTCAAAGGTTGGATACAGATAAGCGCGGGCGCGGCGAGAGAAACCAAACAACACGCCCAGCACGAGGCCCGCGCCGCCGCCCAGCAGCAAACTCCAGCCCACGCGCTTGAGACTGATCACGAGGTTGCTGGTCAGATCGCCGCTTTGCCACAAGTCGATGAACGAGGCGTAAACCAGCGCCGGTGAGGGCAATAACTGAGCCGGCAACCAATGCGCGCTGGCCGCGTGCTGCCACAAGGCCAAAAGCAGCAAGGGCACAATCGCGCCGACCAGTACGTGACTGGTTTTGACCAGCCAGCCAGCCAGCCGGGATGGCGCCGGAACAGGGCGGGCAGGGGCCGGCAGGATGACGGCGGTAGAACTGTCTGCAGACATGAACGCAACTCCGGTCTATGCCCGCCACCCAGACCCGGTGGCGGGCTGGGTGCTGGTTACTTCTTGATATTGCCGTTGGCGTCGTATTCGTCCCAGTAGTGCTCAAGATGTTGTTCTTTGAGCGCTGTTTCCAGGTACTTCGGTTCGATCCAGCCATCCAGGCTCACGTCGTGGCGGATCAACTTGTAGCGCTTGGCTTCATTGACCGACTTTTGCAGCGTGGCGCGGTAGTAGTCATCCAGCAGCGGGTTATTGATTTCCTTGAGCTGGTAGTTCTGATAGTTCTTCAGAAAGTCGCCGTAGCCGGTATTGCCCGATTGCGCCCATTGGTGAAAGAGCTTGTCGCGGTTGGCTTCATCTGCGGTCCATTGCGCGGTTTTCACCAGCGCGTTCACAACGCGTTGCACGATCTGCGGGTACTTTTTCTCAAAGTCGGTACTGACCCAGAAGCTGGTCACCGAGCTGATTTTTGGGTCACGTGGAATGGTCAGCACACGTTTGGCAATGCCGCGTGCTTCCAGATCCCATGGCGAGATGATGGTGCCGTCGATGGTCTTGGTCGCCAACGATGCCTTCTGGTTGTCGGCGTTCTGGGTCAGGATGGTGAAGTCTTTTTCGGTCAAGCCATTGGCTTCCAGTACGCGGTCCAGCACCAGCTGGTTGGCGGTGCCCTTGAAGGTAGACAGCGTTTTGCCCTTCAGGTCCTGGATTGTCTTGGCCTGGCTATCCACCGGGGCCACCACATAAGTCGGGCCAAAGCGGCTTACGCCCAGAATGATGTGGTGGGAGATCCCCGTAGAGCGGCCGACGATCAGTGGCAGGTCGCCATGAAAGGCGAAGTCCACGAGACCGTTGGCGGCTTGTTCATTGACCGCCGGGCCGGCGCCAGGGAAGAACGTCCACTGCACCTTGATGCCATCGGCCTTGAATTCTTTCTCAAGCGCCGAGAGGTAATTGGCTGAAGCAATAAAGTTGGTATCGCCCAACGGCCGGCCACCGGTGCCAGCGCCGGGGTAGGCAATGCGGATCACGGTCGGTTTATCTTCGGCGTGGGCCGGTGCGGCCAGGGTCAGCGCGGCCAGTGCGAAGGTGGCCAGTGTGCGCAAAAAGTGATGTTTCATGATGAGTCCTGTGGTTTGCGGTTTTTGTTATCCGGATAGCCTGATCAGAAGCCGAACTGGAACTGCGCCAGCAGCTCAGAGATGTCCGACTTCGTCGCCGGGTTGGCGACTGCCGCGTTCTCATACAGATAGCGGTTCAAGTTGAGCTGGAACTTGGTGGTCTGGGCGAAGAACACATTCAGGCCCAGCGTGGCGATGGTCGATTTGGCGCTCTTGGCTGAAGACAGATCGACGTTCGGGTTCCACTGATCCCAGCGGGCAAATGCCTGATACGACTTGGGCCAATAATCGTCGTACTTGGCCTGGCTCTTGGAGCTATTGAGGAACTGCTCGCCCCACGTATAGAACGCGGTGAAGGTCTGGCTCTGGCCTTTCACGCCCGTGGTACCGACGCCGCTGATGGCATCTTTGTTGCGGGCCTGCACGTATTCATACGTCGCGCCAAACGGGAAGTGGTTGTAGTAGACATCCACGCCGTAAAAGTGGTCGTAACCCAGCGGATTCACGGTGGTAGTGCCGTTCACGAGGCTCAAGCCGCCCTGGTAATACGAGGCACCAATCTTCAGTTCGCGCAGCCAGCTGGTGTAATCCACCGGCAGTGTGTACGTCGCGCGGGCGACGAAGCCCTTGTTGTTATTGTTGTCCTGGACGTTGGGGCCACTGCCATTCACGACACCAATGGCGTACTCAAACAACGGCGCGCGGTAATTGGATGAGTAATCCACGTTGGGCGAATAATCGCCCCGCGCCACAAGGCCAATCTGGCGGAAACCAAGGCCTGTGCCATTGAGGAATTGGGCATTGTTGATGACCGGACGCAGCGATTCATCCGTCTGGATTTCCAGCCCGAACGGCAGCAACTGTTGACCCAGGGTCAGGTTGAAGATCGGGTTTTCCAGATCGCCGCCGCTGGGTACGGGGCTATAGCGCAGATAGGCATCCTGCACATTGAAATAGGTGTTGGCCGAAGGCGGGCTGCTCTGGGCATAACCCAGCTGCAAGCGGTAATCCAGATTGCGGCCTTCCTTGTAGTCCTTGTACAAACTGCCCGAGAACGACACGAGGGCCAGCGGGATGCTGAAACCGGAGTTGCGCGGGCTCGAGGGTGACGCCGCACCACCGCTGACGGCCGGGGTCTCCACCGCGTAACGGGTCTGGATCGTGCCGTTGATATTGGTATTGCGCAGGGTCAGCGCCTGGGCTGTGTCGTGATCGTGCTGTTGCTGATACTTGTAGTTTTCAAGATCAGCGCGCAGACCGTCGATATCCTGGCGGGTGGCCACCTGGCCGGCTGGGTCAGCGTCTGCGCTGGCTGCGGGCACGCCATCTGTAGCGACGATGGCCGCAGGAGCAGGGGTCGGTGCGGTTGCAGTCGCTGTCTTTTGCGCCTGCAGTTGCTGTTTGAGGCTATCCACCGCAGCCTGCAGCGCTTCAATTTTCTTTTCGAGTTCTTCAGTGCTGGGTGCGGCGGCGTGACTGGTGCCGGCCAAGGCCAGCAAGCTGGCGCCGACCACCAGTTTTTTCCGGTGTTTTTTTGAGAATTGCATGCTCAGCGTATCCCTTGATCAAGTCAGTGCGGCGGTGCTGGCCGCGTAATGTTGGTGTTGTGTCTGGCTGGCCTGTGCGGTGACACCAGGCAAAAAGCCGTGCTGGACTACAGTGAGCCGGGTTGATCAAAAGCTGCATGGCTATCTCCAGGTGCGTCGCAGGGCGAGTGAAGCTCTTATAAGCAGAGTTCGTGCCAGAATGGTTTTGTTAGAAAAATATGGAATAACGGGGGCTGGGTGCGGGATAGCGCCGGGTGCGCTGTGGCAAATCAAACACTTTGTGGTGATCGGTGCAGCCTTCCTCACAGGCAGGCTGCAAAACCGACATGGAGTCCGCGAAATGCGTGGTCTGGCGGGGTGGAATGGTCATTGCTGAGTGAGTCTCTGACTAATCCTCACAGGAGTTCACATGAGCCAGACCTTGTTGCAAGCGCGCTATGGCAGCCCGCAAACCACTGCCCACGCCGCACCGTTGAATGCCACGCTGCAAACCTTGTTGTCCCACCGTTCCGTGCGTGCGTTTTTGCCTGATGCGGTGAGCGCAGAAACGTTGAGCGTGCTGATCGCGGCCGCGCAATCGGCCGCAACCTCGTCCAATCTGCAAGCCTGGAGTGTGGTTGCCGTGCAAGACCCGCCGTGCAAGCAGCGGCTGGCCGCGTTGGCTGCCAACCAGGCCCACATCAAGGAAGCACCGCTGTTACTGGTGTTTCTGGCTGATTTGTCGCGGCTTGAACGCACGGCAGATCGCCAGCAGCAAACTGTTGGTGGATTGCAATATCTGGAGTCTTTTCTGTTGGCCGCCATTGATGCGGCGCTGGCTGCGCAGAATGTGGTAGCAGCGGCTGAATCGCTGGGTCTGGGTACGGTGTATATCGGCGCGATCCGGAATCAGCCAGAGGCCGTGGCGGCAGAGTTGAAACTGCCGCCACAAGTGTTCCCGGTATTCGGGCTGGTGGTAGGTACGCCCGATCCGCTTCGGCCGGCATCGGTCAAACCACGCTTGCCGCAAAGTGTAGTGCTGCATCACGAACAGTACGAAAGCGCGCCGGAAGCTGCGGCTATCGCCAGTTACGATGAAGTCCTCAAGGCGTTCTATGCCAGCCAGGGGTTGCCACCCGTACCCTGGTCGCAGCATGTGTTGGGCCGGGTGAAAGACGCTGCCGCATTAAACGGGCGCGATCGCCTGGCACAGGCGGCCAGAACGCTTGGCTTTGGTCTTGTTTAACCCGGGAATGGAGCACAAGTCATGACCAGCTTGACCCTGGACACACCCGAACTGGCTCAGCAGTACGATGAGATCAGCGATCCACAATACGAACATGGCCAGTTTTTGTTGCAGGCGCTGGCGCTCAAACCCGGTGACAAGCTGCTGGATATCGGGGCGGGCACGGGCCGGTTGAGCGAATTGGTAGCCCGCCACCATGTTGGTCCGGCTGGGCATGTCACTGCGCTGGAACCGTTGCCATTACGGGTAGCGATCGCCCGCGGGCGAGCCTCGGCCAATCACACGGTAGAAGTCGGGCAGGGTGAGGATCTGAGTCGCTTTGAAGATAACCAGTTTGATGCGGTGATCCTCAATAGCGTCTATCACTGGCTGCCCGATAAAGCCCGGGTGCTGGCAGAGTCTTTTCGTGTGCTCAAACCGGGCGGACGTATTGCAATCAGCAGCGCCGCCCGTGAGCGCCCACATGATATCCAGCAGATCATCAGTCGCATCCTCGGGCAGACGGGGTTGGGCCGTAGCCATGCGATCGGCAGCACGCCGTACAAGGTCAGCTTTGCAGAACTGGCAAAGCAACTGGAACACGCCGGGTTCCTGGTCGATGAGATTCGCATCCGCCGCTTTGCGGACCGCTTTGGCGATATCCAGGCGGTACTGGATTTTTCCGCAGCCAGCTCGTTCGGTAACTTTTTGAATGAGTTCTTGCCGGAAGTGCGAGGCAAGCTGCTTGCAGATATCCATGACGCGCTGGTGCAGTACCGCCAGGCCGATGGTTCACTTCTGCTGTACCGGAATCTCTTGTTTGCTGTGGGCAGAAAGATTTAGCGCCAGGGCCATGCCCGTTCAGGAGGGACAACCGCGGCGGCCGGCATGGGGTCTGGCCGTCGCGGTGGTTCTCCTCCTCCCCTTGCGCCCCGCCTCCCGCATCACGGTGACACGAAGATCACCGAATAACTGAATGACTGGGCCACGCCGCCGATCATCACGTGGCTGATCGATACATTGAGCCGGGTATCCGCAGGTGAGCGGTTCCAGCCTGTGCTGCTGATATTCCAGCCGATCGTGTTATCCCCATAGCCAGGATCCAGTTCACCCACGTTAGCCAGAACCACCGTATTGCCGGTGTCGTCCGTCATGCTCACGGTAGCGGATGAAAAATCTGCATCAGGATAAGAGAACGACCATTGCATGCTGGCCGGCTCGAAGATGTGGTTATCAATCGGGACATAGCCCGGCGGGGGCCAGGCTATGCCATTGGCTGGTGTGTACGCCGGACCATCGTTGCCCACGACCCACAACGCATCTGCCCGTGGGGTATCGCCGCTGCCAACGAGGACAAGACGCGAATACAGTACCCAGCGTCGGTGCCCCAGTGTGGTGATGCCCTGATCGGTTACATACAGCCGAATACCGCCAATGCCCTGATTGAGCCAGGGCGTGCCCAACGAAAGGTTTGAGCTGCCCGCCGCCGTAGCCCCTGTTGCTGTGTAGCAGGCCCAGGTTGCTGGCGGATTGTGATCAAGCGTGCTGTTGGCATCCATCATCAACGCCGCTTGCTGAGCCTGGGCCGATAAATCCAGCGATAACGTGACATTGCCAGGCAATCCGGCCATGGCGCGGTAGTAGTTGACGAGGCGTACTACGGCGTTTTTGTAGTTGAGCGGTGTGTCACCTGCATTGCACTGGCTCACGTTGCCCGTCCAGGAGAAAGCCGTGGATTGCAGGGGTAGAAAATCATATTGATAGTGCGCCAGCACCTCGGCACGGTTGCTGGTGTCGATGGGCACAAACGCAGTACCGGCCGCCGTGGTTGTCGGGGTCGAGGACGCCGTATTGGCGCTGCCGTTCGTGTTACTGCTGCCATCACCGCCACCGCAAGCGGTCAGCAGGCCGCAGAACCATGCCAGGCAGAATGTATGACTGCAAACGTGCAGAGAAGGCAAGTTCAAGAGCGCCTCCATCATTTTATTGTCATTTTTTTATGGTAGAGGCGTGCTGCGTGCTGGCAGCTTGGGGCGATTGCCGGTGTGTGTTTTGTCAGCCCGGCGAGAAGGACACGCGGGCACGACTGATCTGCCATGCCTTGAGAAATCTGCCTTGCTTGTCGGTTATGTCAGTTACAACTGACAAACCGACGCCAGAAAAGCCGGGCTGAAAGCTTACGGCTGTCGGATTGCGATTGAAAAAGCCAGCGCCAAGGTCTGTTCTTGATGCTGGTTTTTCTCGTTTTTTTCAGATAGTTGGTGCGTGAATTACGCGCCTGGCATTAAAAAATGCGCCTGCACCTTGCTTTATGGACTTGCCTGTTTACTCTCATATCTAGGTGCCGGACAAAATTACAAAACCATGATGCGCTGATCATCAAACTCCCGTTTTCTTACCGATTTTGAAATTAAAACGGATCTGGCAAGGGGCTTGAAGCGCAGCACATCATTAGTAATGCACCGCAGGGCGCACGTGCAAACGTCGTCCGGTCTTGCCAGTAAAGGGGAGCGCAGTGAAACAACAGCACATCGCCTGGGCGGTACTGGGTTTTTTCAATTTGCTGCTGGCCAGCGTATTGGCGGGCACCTGGTGGTATGGCCTCTTGCTGGGGCTGGTGGTGGCCGCTGTGGGCGGGTGGTTGCTCAAACAGAGCGCGACCCCGGCTGTCGCCGAAACCGTCCGCGTCCAGGACACCGCCACCGTTGTTGAATCCACCGCTACCAAATATGTCCGCTTGCCTGAACTGGTGACCGGCGTGGTCCCGTTGTGGGGGCGCAATATCGAACTGGCGCGCAGTCAGACGCGTGAAGCCGTTGATAATCTGGTGGTGCGCTTTGGGGGCATCAACCAGCAACTGGGTCAGGCGGTCGGCCTGGCAGCATCAGGCAGCGGCAGCAACATGCTGCACATGATTGATGAATCGCGTACGCAACTGGACGGCATTATTGCTGCGCTCCAGGACGTGCTCAGCGCACGTGAAACCCTCCTCAAAGAAATTGAAGGCCTCGGGCAGTTCAATGCCGAACTGCAGCGCATGGCTGCCGACGTGGCCCACATTGCCGGGCAAACCAACCTGCTTGCGCTCAACGCTGCCATTGAAGCCGCCCGTGCAGGCGAAGCCGGGCGCGGCTTTGCCGTGGTGGCCGATGAGGTACGCAAGCTTTCGAATATGTCGGGTGAAACCGGCAAGCGGATTGCCACCAAGATCGAGTCGATCAACCACACCATTGAGTCCGCACTGCATGCGGCGAGCGATATTTCCAAAGAAGAAGCCCGCATGATCGAACACAGCCAGGGGGTGATCAGTGGCGTGGTTGAAAATTTCCAGCAGGCGGCTAGCCAGTTGTCCGACACGGTGGGCCAGCTTGAACAGGAAAGCCGTTCGGTTGAGCACGAGGTTCAACAAGTGCTGGTCAATCTGCAATTCCAGGACCGCATCAGCCAGATTCTGGAACACGTCAAACTGGACATGGAAAAACTGGCTGGACTGCTGGAATCCCGGCAGCCCTTGCCGGATGAACACACCTGGCGGTCTGACCTTGAGCGCAGCTACACCACGCTGGAACAACGTTATGCCCACCATGGTGAAAGCGCGGCACAAGCGGCTGCGCCTTCCGGCGGTATTGAATTCTTTTGAGATGAGTGCAGAGCGTTTGTGCTCGCATGGCCCGACAAGGAGTGATACATGGCAAAGACCATCCTGATCGTTGACGACTCGTTTAGCCTGCGCCAGACCTTGGGCATTGCGCTTAAAGGTGCCGGTTACGATGTGGTCGAAGCCGTAGACGGCAAGGATGCGCTGGCCAAACTGGATGGCCGCAAGTTCAACCTGATCATCTCTGATGTGAACATGCCCAATATGGATGGCATCAGCTTTGTCAAAGCGGCAAAGCTGCTGCCGGCCTACAAGTTCACCCCCATCATCATGCTGACCACCGAAGGTGACGAAGCCAAAAAAGCTGAAGGCCGTGCCGCAGGCGTGCGTGCCTGGGTGATCAAACCCTTCCAGCCGCCCGTGCTGCTGGATGCCGTATCCAAACTGATTATGGCTTGAGGGGGCCGCCACCATGAGCGAGCCTGATGACGAACTCTCTGCCAACATCCCGCAGCCAGCGCTACACAAGCTGGGTGGCGATATCACCATTTTCCGCGCGACCGAACTGAAAGACGACCTGATGCAGGCGCTGGCCGTAGCCGACCGGCATCTGGATCTGGATCTGTCTGACGTGCAAGAAATCGACACCGCCGGTGTGCAGCTATTGCTGTCTGCCCAACTGGAGGCCACGGCACAGGAAAAACCGCTGCGTTGCCATCACCCCAGTCCGCAACTGGTCGCCGTGCTGGCGCTGCTGAACCTCACCGGGCGCTTGCTGACCGCGCCGCAAACCAGCGAAGCCGGAGGCTGACATGGATATGGACATGGCCCGTGACGCGCTGGTGCAAGAGTCACGTGAACTGTTGAGCGCCATGGAAGCGGCGCTATTGCAGATTGAAGACTCTGGCGCGGATAGCGAAGCCATCAACGCCATTTTCCGCGCCGCTCACACCATCAAGGGTTCGGCCGGGCTGTTTGCGTTTAACCGCATTGTCAGCTTCACCCACATCGTTGAAAGCGTGCTCGACCGCGTGCGCAACGGCGTGCTGCCCATCGACAATGCCATGTTGTCCTTGCTGCTCAACTGTGGTGACTACATTGCCCAGCTTGTAGATGCCATTGCGGCACGGCTGGAAGAGGTCGAACCCGATCCCGTCCGCCGAGCTGAACTGGAAGCGCAGTTAAACCAGCTGCTGGATGAACAAGACACTGCGCCGACCCACAGCGCACCGGCCGCTGCCGCCGTGACGCACACCGCACAGGAACCCACCGTCAGCGAGGATCCGGTCGCTAGCCCGTACTGGCACTTGTCGTTGCGCTTCTCGGCCGATGTACTACGCATGGGGCTTGATCCGCTTTCTTTTCTGCAATACCTCGGCAATGTCGGGACACTACTTAATTTGCAGACCTTGCCCGAAGGCCTGCCACCGTTGGCACAGCTTGATCCTGAACAAGCCTACATTGGCTTTGAACTGGATCTGCAGTCTGAACAAGACCGTGCTGCGATTGATGGCGTGTTCGATTTCATTCGGGACGACGCCAGTATTTTGATCCTGCCACCGCATGCGTCCATGCGCGAATACCGCGCGCTGCTGGCTGCGCGTAATGATCCGCAAATGCTGGCCGCGCTCCTGGCGCAAGGTACGCTGACTGCCGACGAAGCGGCCCGCGCGCTGTTGCCGGAGCAAGAAACCGTCGAGGCGGTTTCCGTCGTCGCACCGGTCGCGGCCATCGAGCCTGCGATGAAA
Source organism: Silvimonas amylolytica (assembly GCF_014645555.1). Taxonomy (GTDB): domain Bacteria; phylum Pseudomonadota; class Gammaproteobacteria; order Burkholderiales; family Chitinibacteraceae; genus Silvimonas; species Silvimonas amylolytica. The sequence goes on from NZ_BMLY01000005.1 coordinate 133,704, forward strand.
CTGCCGGCCAATGCGCCGCGCGGCGATGAGAAAAAGGGTGGCTACGAGCAGAAGTTCATCAAGATCGAGGTCTCCAAGCTGGATCAGTTGATTGATCTGGTTGGCGAACTTGTGATCGCCGGCGCGGGTGCCAGCCTGATCGCAAACCGGCGCAAGGATTCGCAGTTTGAAGAAGCCGTTCAATCCATTGCTGAACTGGTTGAACACATCCGTGATGCCGCCCTCAACCTGCGCATGGTGCCGATCGGTGAGGTATTCCAGCGCTTTCCACGCGTGGTGCGCGATATCTCGCACGAACTGGGCAAAGAAATTGATCTGGTCGTCACGGGCGCAGATACCGAGCTTGATAAAAGCATGGTCGAGCGGCTGTCTGACCCGCTGATGCACATTGTGCGCAATGCCATGGATCACGGGATTGAGGCGACGGATGCACGCCTTGCGGCGGGCAAGCCCCTGGCCGGCACGCTGCGGCTGAACGCGTATCACGAATCCGGCAGTATCGTGATTGAGGTCTCGGATGACGGGCGCGGGCTGAACAAGGCGCGCATCCTGGCCAAGGCGATCGAACGTGGTCTGGTTTCGGCCGAACAAGTGTTGTCTGAGCGCGAGGTATTCCGGCTGATTTTCGAAGCGGGATTCTCCACTGCCGAACAAGTCACCAATTTGTCCGGCCGCGGCGTGGGCATGGATGTGGTCAAGAAGAACATCGAGTCTTTGCGCGGCGAAGTCGAGATCGTCAGTACCGAAGGCGCGGGTACGACGGTGCGTATCCGGTTGCCACTGACACTGGCCATTATTGATGGCTTCCAGGTCATGGTGAACGAGTCGGTTTTTGTCATTCCGCTCGATCTCGTCATTGAGTGCATCGACCTGGCCGGGCTGGATGGTCATCACGACATTGTGAAACTGCGCGGCGAACCGCTGCCGTTTATCCGCCTGCGTGAATTGTTTGAACTGCCAGCGCTGGAACACGGGCGCGAGAGTCTGGTGGTCGTGCAGTTCGGCCAGCAACGCGCCGGTCTAGTGGTTGACCGCTTGCTGGGTGAGTTTCAGGCCGTGATCAAACCGCTCGGGGAACTCTTTTCCCGCATTAAAAGTATCAGTGGCTCCACCATTCTGGGCGACGGCAGGGTGGCGCTGATTCTGGATGTCGCCAATCTGGTTCATCAGGCCGTGCAACAACAGGCCACCACGCAGAATGGCAAGGCAGCCACTGGCCTTGTCTCACCACAAAAAAGCAATGGATGACGCAGGAGCCCGAACATGAATGCCTTCAATCAGATGCGGCTGGGCACCAAGCTGCTGACTGGTTTCATCGTTGTGTCGCTGTTCTCGTTGTTGATTGGCGTGTTCGCGCTGATCAATATCAACCGTGTCGGGGCGGGCGGTACTGCCATCTATACGGAAAATCTGCTGGCCATTGCTAACCAGGCGCGGGCATCGATTGCCCTGGGCGCGGTGTCGCGCACACTGGTGCGCGCCATGACCCAGACCGAAAAGCCGGACGACATGCGCGGCACGCTGGGTCGTCTGCAAGGGTATGTGGACATGTACAACAAGTACTGGCCGCTTTATATCCAGACTGCGCCCAGTGAAGCCGAATCGCGCATGCGTGAGCAGATCAAACCGCTGATTGCCGATTTCCTGGTCAATTCAGATAAAGCCCAGCACCTGCTCAGCGATGGCCATGTTGATGATGCCCGCCCCTTGATCAACAGCGATCTGCGCACGGAATACAACAAGATCGATGCGCTGATGTCTGATATTGCAGAAGACAATATCAAGCAGGCCGATCAAGCCAATGCGGCCAACCAGGCCATGATCGCGAACGTTCGCAATGTCACCATCGTGATTGTGATCGTGGCGTTTATCTTGTCGGTGGTGATGGGCATCATGCTGGCGCGCATGGTCACCAAACAAGTCGGGGGCGAACCGGTGGAAGCCGTGGATATCCTGCAACGCGTGGCAGATGGCGATTTGACCGTGCGGATCAACCTGCGCCCGGGTGATCGCAACTCCATGCTCTACAGCATTGATCAGATGGTGCAAAAGCTTACTGGTGTGATGACAGATGTCTCCAGTTCGGCCAGTGCGCTGGCTTCTGCGTCGGAAGAAATTTCCGCATCAGCCCAGGCCCTGAGCCAGAACGCGTCTGAGCAAGCCGCCAATGTGGAAGAAACCAGCGCTGCGGTCGAAGAGATCACATCGACGGTCTCGCAGAACTCTGAGAACGCCCGGGTGACCGATGGCATGGCGACCAAGTCTGCGTCTGATGCGGGCGAAGGCGGCGACGCCGTGAAACAGACCGTACAGGCCATGCAACAGATCGCCGGCAAGATCGGCATCATCGACGACATCGCCTATCAGACCAACCTGCTGGCGCTCAATGCGGCCATTGAAGCGGCGCGGGCGGGAGAGCACGGCAAGGGCTTTGCGGTGGTGGCCGCTGAAGTGCGCAAACTGGCTGAGCGCTCGCAAGTGGCAGCGCAGGAAATCAGCTCTGTGGCCGCCAACAGCGTGATGATGGCCGAGCGTGCAGGCAACTTGCTGGATCAGATGGTCCCGGCGATCCGCAAGACGGCCGACCTCGTGCAAGAGATTTCCGCCGCATCGCGCGAACAAGCCAGCGGGCTGGACCAGATCAACACCGCGGTCTCGCAACTGGCGCAGACCACGCAGATGAACGCCTCGGCCTCTGAAGAGTTGTCATCGACCTCCGAGGAAATGAGCGCGCAGGCCATTCAATTACAAGAGTTGATCCGCTTTTTCCGTGTAGATGAAGGCGGCGGTGCACGCCCGGCCGCGCGACGTGCAGCTACAGGTGCGCGCAGCGCCGCCCGTGGTGGCGAAACGGTGGATGAATCCGCCTTTACCCGGTTTTAATGGAGTACGCGCATGACCAGCCCCGCCCCGGTGACCCGCACCGGCACGGCAGCGGCTGCAGCAGACGCCGTGCAGTATCTGACTTTTGCATTAGACGGCGAACTGTTTGCGGTGCCGATTGAGCACATCCGCGAAATCATCGAGTTCGGTGGCCTGACCGCAGTGCCGCTGACACCGACGTTTTTGCGCGGCGTGATCAATCTGCGTGGCGCCGTCGTGCCGGTAGTCGATCTGGCTGCGCGCTTTGGCCGCAGCGGGACGACCATAGGTAAACGCACTTGTATTGTCATTCTGGAAGTGGAGACGACCGGACGTACGCTGCCTGTGGGCGTGCTGGTTGATACCGTCAACGAGGTGTTGTCCACGGACCGCAGCCAGATCGAGCCGCGCCCACCCTTTGGTGCGCGTCTGAGGGCCGATTTCATTTGTGGCATGTTCAGTCAGGGTGAGCGCTTTGTCATCGTGCTGGATATCCAGCAGGTCTTGTCGGTAGAAGAAATGGCTGACCTGATTGGTCTGGCCCTGGAAGAACATGCGGCCTGAGCGCCCGACAACGAGGAGTGACTTCGCCAGGGCGAAGGACACCAGGAGGTCGTCATGACCAGCAGTATTGCGCCCGTCGCCCATGGCGCCGGTCCGGCACTGAGCCAGCAGTTCCTGACGTTTTCGCTGGCCAGTGAGTTGTTTGCCATTCCCATCGACCATATCCGCGAAATCATCGAATTTGGCGGGCTGACCGAGATCCCGCTGATGCCGGTGTTCTTGCGCGGGGTGATCAATTTGCGGGGTGCCGTGGTGCCGGTGGTTGATCTGGCCGCGCGCTTCGGGCGAGCCGCAACGGTGGTTGGCCGGCGTACTTGCGTGGTGATTCTGGAGGTTGAACAAGATGAACACGTTCTGCCGCTGGGGGTGCTGGTCGATGCCGTGAATGAAGTGATCACGGTAGAGGCAGACCAAATTGAACCCACGCCGGAATTTGGCGCACGGCTGCGGGCCGAGTTCATTCTGGGCATGTTGCGGTTGTCTGAACGCTTTGTGATTGCGCTCGACATCCAGAAAGTGTTGTCGGTAGAAGAAATGACGCAACTGGCGGCGACCGAGGCGCTATCACCCGAAGATGCTGCCGTGCTGGCCGTGACCGACCAGGGCTTTTGAACGGCAGACCGGATAACACCATCATGGCAGGACCCACCACCGTGCCGCCTCCCGTCAGCAACGAGGAAATGCGACTGTTCCAGCGCCTGTTTTACCAGCAGATCGGCATGCATTTGCCCGAATCCAAGCGCGCACTCCTTTCCAGCCGTCTGTCACGGCGGCTGGTGGCGCTGGGTTTGCCTAATTTCAGGGCCTACCATGATCTGATCGCCTCACCCAGTGCGCGGGAGGAACGCCAGCGTGCTATCGACCTGATCACCACCAACGAGACGTTCTTTTTTCGGGAGATTGGGCACTTTGCATTTTTGAGTCAGAAAGTGCTGCCACTCTTTAACCGGTCCGAGACCTTGCGTATCTGGAGTGCCGCCAGTTCGACCGGCGAAGAAGCGTATTCCATTGCCATGTTGCTGGATAACGAGCGTCACGACGCGCCTTGGGAAATCGTCGGTTCTGACATCAGCCAACGGGTTCTGGAGTCTGCACGGCGTGGTATGTATCCGATGGTGCGTGGTGAAAACATTTCGCCCACAGATTTGAAGAAGCACTGCCTGCGCGGTACGGGCGAATACGAAGGGCAGTTTCTGGTGGGTAAACATCTGCGTGAGCGGGTGGAGTTTACGCAGATGAATCTCACGGCGTTGCCTGCGCGACTCAAGCCGTTTGACGTGGTGTTTCTGCGCAATGTGATCATTTATTTTGACGCGCCCACCAAGGCCAAAGTCCTGGCCAACGTGACGCATTTTGTGAAACCGGGCGGATATCTGCTGGTCGGGCATTCAGAGTCTTTGCATGGCATCCAGTTGCCATTGCAGATGATCTCGCCTTCTGTCTATCGCAAGGTTGGCTAAGTTGTCAGAACGTATTTTTGTAAACCCCGGCGAGATTTATTTCGGCCAAGGCGACGAGCGCATCGAAACCCTGCTGGGATCGTGTGTGGCCATTACTTTCTGGCACCCGGTGCAACGACTGGGTGGCATGTGTCATTTTCTGCTGCCCAACCGTGTTCACGGCAAAGTGCCGGTATATACCGGCGATGGTCGTTATGGGGATGAAGCGCTGCAGTACATGATCGAAGAAGTGGCAGTGCGTCGTACACGGCTGCAGGACTATCAGGTCAAGGTGTTTGGGGGTGGTCGCATTTTCGCCAATGAGCGTTCCGGTTCGACGATCGGCGAATCCAATGCACGCTTTGCGTTGTCTGCACTGAATGAAATTGATTTGCCCGTAGCCGGCCAGGATGTAGCGGGTGAGGGCTACCGTTATCTGCGTTTTGATCTGACGACGGGGGATGTCTGGGTTCGTCGCGGCCGGGGGCTGCCTGCCTCATCGGCCTCGCCGCGCAAGCGCGAACCCGTCAAACCTGCAGGAGGCCTGTGAGATGACGATCAAGGTGATGATTGTGGATGACTCATCCATCATGCGCCAGGTGGTGCAGGAGGTGTTGTCCAAGCATCCGGACATCGAAGTGATTGGCGCTGCGCCTGATCCACTCTTTGCCATGACACGCATGAAGGTCAAATGGCCGGATGTGCTGCTGCTGGACATTGAGATGCCGCGCATGGATGGCATCACCTTTCTGAAACAGATCATGTCTGAGCACCCGACACCGGTGGTGATTTGTTCAACGCTGACGCAAAAAGGCGCGGACATCACCATGGAGGCACTGGCCGCTGGCGCGATTAGCGTCATCACCAAGCCCACGCTGGGTCTGCGTGATTTTCTGCAAGACAGTTCCAATGATCTGGTCAGCGCCATCCGCGCGGCTGCGCGGGCACGCGTCTCCAATTTGCGCACGTTGACATCGCGGCCGGCGTCGTCCAGCTCATTTTCCTCTTCCACCTCAAACGGGGGCTCGGCATCTGCCAGCGTGCGTGAACGCATGGAAGGCGGTAAGCAGTCGGCAGATGTCATCCTCAATGCGCCCACCTCCAACGCTTTTTTGCCGACAACGGAAAAGATTGTCGCGCTGGGCACCTCAACAGGCGGCACGCAGGCGCTGGAAGTCATCCTTACCGCTTTGCCGCGCAATATTCCGGGTGTGGTAGTGGTGCAGCACATGCCGGAGAAATTCACCAAAAGCTTTGCCGATCGCCTCAACAACATGTGTGAGGTGGATGTGATGGAGGCCAGCCATAACGATCGCATTGTCCCTGGCCGGGTACTGATCGCGCCAGGCGGCAAGCATATGGTGGTCAAGCGCAGTGGCGCGCAGTATCACGTGGATGTCGTTGACGGCCCGCTGGTCAGCCGGCACCGGCCCAGTGTGGACGTGCTGTTCCGGTCGGTGGCCAAAGCAGCAGGCCGCAATGCGGTGGGTTTTATCATGACCGGCATGGGCGATGATGGCGCGCAGGGGTTGAAGGAAATGCACGACACTGGCGCGGTGACCTATGCGCAGGATGAGGCCAGTTGTGTGGTGTTTGGCATGCCCAAAGAGGCGATCGAACTGGGCGGCGTGAATGAAGTGGTCGGGCTGGACCGGATTGCAGGTCTGATCCAGCGGGTCGGGCGCTAGGGTCACCAGGAGCCATGATGACCCAGCCTGCACCGTCCATGCTGATTGCCGACGATAGCTCGTTGCAGCTGAATCACGCGGTGGAACTGTGCGTGCAATGTGGCTGCCAGGTGATCTGGCAAGCCATGAATGGCGAGGAAGTGCTGGCTCTGCTGCAAAGCTTGCCAGAAAAGCCGGATATCTTGCTGACCGATCTGGAAATGCCGGGCATGGATGGTGTCGAGTTGTTGCGCCATATGGCCGAGAGCAACCAGTTCATGCCTATCGTGTTCATGAGCAGCACGGATGAGCAAGTGCTGCACGCTGTCGAGGCAGCCGCAGCGGCTTATGGTTTTCCGGTGCTGGGTACACTGCAAAAGCCCATGAAACTGGAAGGGCTAAGCCGGGCGCTGGAGCGGTTTCATATCCTGAACAAACCGCAAATGGCCCCACCGCCACCCATTGATGAGGCCGATCTGCACAAGGCCCTGGCGAACGATGAGTTTGTTCCCTGGTTCCAGCCCAAAGTGACCACACGCAGCGGTTTGTTCCAGTCTGCCGAAGTTCTGGCGCGGTGGGAGCATCCAGAACTGGGGATGATTGCCCCGGTATATTTCATTGGCCTGCTGGAACGCGCCGGTTTGATCGGGCGCATGACCGACCAGATCATGGCCAAGGCGATTCGCGAAACCAAACTCTTGTATGCACGTGGTTTGCGCTTCGGGCTGGCAGTAAATATCTCGGCCGAGAATCTGCCCGAACCGGGTTTCGCGGAACGCATCAAAAACTTGCTGGCACAAGAGTCGTTCTCGCCCACGCAAATGACGCTGGAGATCACCGAATCCGGGGTGATGGCAGATCTGGCGCGCTCACTCGGGGCATTGGCCCGTTTGCGCATGGCCGGTGTGGGGATCTCGATTGACGACTACGGCACCGGTAATGCCACCTTGCAACAGCTGATGCGCACGCCATGTTCAGAACTGAAGATTGACCGCGCTTTTGTGAACGGCGCTTCACGCCGGCCCCAGTTGCGCACCTTGCTGGAAAGCACGGTCGACATGGCGCACCGGCTCAAGCTCACGGTTGTGGCTGAAGGCGTGGAAGACGCCGAAGACTGGAAATTGGTGCAGGAACTGGGTGTGGAGCTGGTACAAGGTTTTTTCGTGGCACGCCCCATGCCGCCTGACAAAATCCATGAATGGGTCCGCAACCGGCATGAATGGCTTCACCTGTGGGGCAAAATCCAGAACCTCTGATTGGGTACTCAACCCATCAAGATCCGTGTGCCAATCGCGGCCAGTAGCGCTGGCGGCATCACCACCGCGCCGGTTTTGAGGAAAGTCCAGAAATCCACATGCAGCCCTTCGCGCCGTAAAACACCCAGCCACAAGATCGTGGCGAGTGAACCGGTCACCGACAGATTCGGCCCCAGATCAACCCCGATCAGCAAGCTATCGGTAATCCGTTCTGGCAAATGATTGGCGGCGACGACCGAGGCGCCAATCAAACCGGCGGGCAAGTTGTTGATGACGTTACTGAGAATGGCGATGGCACCACCGGCGGTAGCCGCCGCAACGGACTCGCTGGTTTGCAGTAGCCCCAATAGCCAGTGACGTACCTGATCAATCAGCCCGGCTTGCGCCAGCATCTCAACCAATACAAACAAACCTGCCACGAGCGGCAACACGCTCCAGGCCATACCGCGCAACAATGGCCACGGTGAAGCGCGCTGGCTGAGCGTGACAATGGCCGCGGTCAGAAGACCGAGAATGGCCGTCGGCAGCCCTAGTTGCAGACCCAGGGCCGAGACCGTCAGCAATGCCACCGCCGTGACGACAATACCGGCCAACGCCACTTTGCCATGACCGCTCAAGGGCTCGACGGGCACGTATTCTGCACAGCGGCCCGCGAGCGCTTTGCGCTGGGTAAAGCGCAACACCAGCCAGGTGACGGCAATGGATGCCAGTGAAGGCAACCAGAAGCGGGCCGCCCAATCGGCCAGTGCCGGCATGTGCTTGCCAAACACTACCAGATTGGCGGGGTTGGACACGGGCAAAACAAAGCTGGCGGCATTGGCAATCAAGGCGCAGATCAACAGCAAAGGCAGCGCCGGTGCCTGCGCGCGGCGGGCAACGGCAAACACAGCCGGCGTCAGGACCACTGCCGTTGCATCGTTGGACAACAACACCGTGACGCCAATCCCGACCAGATACACCAGCGCAAACAGACGCGATGGCGAACCGCGAGCATGGTTGACGGCCAGCGCTGCCAGCCAGTCAAACAAACCCTCACGCCGCGCAACCTCTGAGAGCAACATCATGCCTCCCAGAAACAGATAGACATCCAGCCCTTTGCTGATGGCATCCCACGCTGCGGCCAGGGGCAGCAAGCCCAGCAACAACGCAAGGCCCGCGCCCAGACACGCCCAGATGGCCTCTGGCCAGTGCATGGGTCGAGCGATGATGCCGGCAATGCTGAGTGCGGCAATGAGCCAGGCAAGGTAGTGCGGATGAATGAGCTGGGACATGGCAAAAACCGGAGAAGACGCAGCACGTTGCCGCGTGTGCACCACAACGTCAAGCGGTGCGGTTGCATCACCTTTGGTCGCTGGTCATAGTAAATGGACTAGATTCATTCACAGTCGCCTGGAGGCGCCGTGTCTTTATTTCCCGTTCGCACTGCCCCGCGTGATGCCCCGTGGCTGATGGAGTACACACGCGCTGCCAGCATTGAATGGCAAGGCGAACAGGTCACGGTGCGCAATGTGCGCAACTTCCGATACCGCACCCCGAGCGATCCGGTCCCGGCCTGGTATGACGCCAGCTATGACCTTGCCAGTGTGCAATCGGTAGACCTGGTGGTATCACACTGGGCGGGCGAGGCGATCGCACACGTATTCATCAGCTTTGGTTTCAGCGATGGTCGTCACCTGGCCATCTCGATTGAAACCCGCCGCCAGCAAGGGCAACGGTATTCCACCTGGCTTGGTTTTTTGCGCACGTATGCGCTCATCTACGTGGTGGCAGATGAACGCGATCTGATCGGCGTGCGCACGGATATTCGCCGCGAGCGTGTCTATCTTTATCCGCTGGCGGTCTCCCCAGCCCTGGCCAGGCAGGTGTTCGTGCAGTATCTGAAGCGCGTGGATGAGCTCAATCGCACACCAGAGTTCTACAACACGCTGTTCAACAACTGCACGACCAATATCCTGCGCCACGCGCGTGAACAGGCACCACACTTCAAATACAGCTGGAAAATCCTCTGCAGCGGGTATGCCGATGCCTACACCTGGGAGTTGGGGCTCATGGACCAGCAACTGCCATTTGCTGCGATCAAACAGCGGGCACGTATCGTCCGTCAGGAAGGGGCAGAGATCGATGAAGCATTTTCTGGTGAGATCCGTGCGCAACGGGCCGGGTAGGCTCGGCTTTACCCATCATGACAAACAAATCTACTATCGCCTTGCCGGGATCAACGAGTGTGAGTAACACATGGTCAGACTGATGTTGCTATTGCTGGGTGTGGCGTATTTGCGTAAACGCTGGCGCTCGTTACGGGTGGCGGGCTGGCTATGGCTGATTGCCGGTGTGGTGATCTTCATCGATGCACTTGATAACGCGGTGTACTTCCCGATTACCTTTTTCGCCGGGCTGTTACTGCTCGACGGTGTGGCCACGCTGGCCGTCGCCTGGACGGGTATGGGTGGCCAAAAGGCGCTGCGGTACGTCAAAGCGGTGGCGTTTATCGGGGCTTCAATCCTGATTCTGGCGGGCCATCATCATGGCAATTTCATTCTCTCCATGATTTTTGGCACCCTGTTCCTGGCTGATGGTTTGTTGCAATCCATGTCTGCCTGGGTGGTGCGTTATCCGCGCTGGAAAGCCGCGCTGACCGCCGGGGTGATTGAAATCCTGCTGGCTGTTTTCTTTTACCAGCCGTACCCGACGCATTACGTTGGCACGGTGCCGTATTGCATTGGCCTGGGGTTGTTTTTCAGTGGCTGGGGCCTGTTGCTGCTGTCTTACCGCGTGCGGCGCATGCCGGATAGCGCGTTCATGCGTGCGGTGCTGGATCAGCCCGCCATTCGCCGCTGGCAAGACTACAACCCCGCCATTCCGGCAGATGCTTCACTGGTCTGGGATGGTCCGCCTGCCGAGTCGGAACGGGCCTTGACTGTCCATGTCTGGACCCCGGTCGGCTCAGCCCGCAGCCAGGCACAGCGGCGTCTGCTGATTGATCGTTACATTGCCGCGGTGGACGCCAATGGCGTGATCTCCACCGGTCACGCAGCCCTGGAATCGCCTGAGGGCATCTACATCAGCCTCTACCCTGGTGTAGAGATTGATCGCTCGCCCGAGGATTTCGGGCGCATCCTGCGTGCCACGCGGGAGAACGATGTACCCGGTTTGTTCCAGCCCGATTACGCCACAGAATCAGCGGCCTGGTGCTCGTCCACCGTGCGCGTGCGTATCCGCAATTACAGTCCGGCGCGGCTGGCAAAATTCTGGGACGAATATCGCCAGGACACGACCTACAACCTGACCAGCCGCAATTGTTCCAGTTCGGTTGCCAAAGCGCTGGAAGCAGCGGTCGAAGGCTCTGTGGGTCATTTCAGAGGCGTTGATCGTGGCTGGCGGGTGTTTGTGCGCTTGCTGGTGACGCCGGAACTATGGGTCGCGGCACAGATTCGCAAACGCGCGAAAACCATGGCCTGGACACCCGGTTTGACGCTGGACTACGCCCGCGCATTAAGCATGCTGGTTGACCCACGGCCGTTTGGCTGGTTCAAGATGGCGCGGATTGCAGTGCGGCGGATGATGCGGTCCAGAAAACAGTGGAACGCCCAGGCGCAGACTGCGAGGGAAAGCGTCGGCAGGTAGCAGGCCAGCCGGGCGCGCCCCCTTACTCGCCCCAGATCCACTGCCAGACTCCCGGCAGTTCTTTCGGCGCACTGCCATCCTTCACTGCCCGCGCTACGGCTGCCCGTTCAACTGCAGCTGCATCGTCATAGAACGGTTTCGCGGTGGTGGGCATCTGTAGCTCATGCGCGCTGTCGAGCAATATCTGCAGATACTCTGCCATGTGGTCGGCGGTGTAGCCGTTGATGTCATGGAAGGTCACCACGACGGGAATCGCACCATCGACCGTCGGCAATTTGCCGGCAATGATCTCCTCACGCACATGCGCCAGCATGTTCAGCATGTTGGATCGGCGGCGCAGGCTGATGTGGTAGCCGTAGATCTTGCCGTCATTGGCAGAGAGGTCGGTCAACAACATGGCCAGACCGTGCTTTTGGTACGCATTGAATGTGGTGGCGTTGTAGGCCCAGAACGGTGGGCGGACCAGGGTGGGCGGGGTGCCGCGCAGGCTGGTCAGATCAGCCACGCCATGGTTCAGTGAGGTTTCCAGATCAGCCGGTTTCATCAGCGCGTGATTGGAATGAAACGGGGTTGAGGTGTGAAAGCCCAGTACCTGTCCATCCGCCACTTCCTGACGCAGGATGGCGCGGCCCGCTTCGGTTTCACCGGCGTGCCAGGAACGGGTCTGTGCAAAGAAGACCGCCTTGATGCCGGGCTGGACCGGGTTTTGATCCAGCGTATGCAAAATTGAGAGCGATGAATTGTTGTTGCTGTCGCGCGCCGGGCCGTCGTCAAAGGTCAGCAGGAAACGGATCGGCGCCTGCTGTTGAAGACGCGTGGCCATGTCAGGGGTCAGGGGCGTCGGGGCGCTGGCACAGGCGGTCAACGCTGCGGTGAGCGCAACAGTGGCAATGGGCTGGAAAACGGAAAATCTGTGCTTGAACATGATCTTGCAGTGATGCGACAAAAGAAACGGCTAACGCCGCGCATCATACGCAGCCCTGCCGCATTGATACAAACGGCTTATCGCCCGGCGCGTTTACAAAGCCTTGCTGGGCAGGGCTCACAATGCCCCCTAATATGAGCCGGTTTGTGACCTGGAAGCCGACCCGTGCCGTTGCCCCGCCTAGTGTTGTTGCTTGTCCCGTTGTTGCTGAGCGCCTGCGCGGCCGTAGACCCGCACCGGATTCTCACCCGGCAAATTGACCGCCTGACGGTCAGCAGCACGCTGGATGCACACCATCGCGAAGCGGCGTTTGATCAGGTCTGGCAAACCATCAATGACAGCTATGTCGATCCTGGATTCAACGGGGTGGATTGGGCTGCGGTCGGTCAGCGATATCGACCTCTGGTCCTCAACGCGCCAGACGATGCCGGTTTCTGGGCTGAGCTTGATCACATGACGGGCGAACTGAATGATGCCCATACCCGCGTGGAAAGCCCGGCCCGTTACGCGCAGATCAAGCATGACAAATCTGCCAGCCTGGGTTTGGGGGTGGATGAAATTGATGGTCATCTGATCATGCATGGTATCAGCGGGGTGTCTCAGGCCGCCTTGCTGGGCGTGCGCACCGGGCAGGAACTCATCGGCATTGACGGCCAGGACGCGCACACCTGGTGGCAGCAACAGCGCGCGCAAGTGCGCGGCGGCTCGACATCCTGGTCGCGGGATGCCTACGTATTACGCGCACTGAACAGCCTGCCCGCCGGCAAAGTACGTACGCTAGAGCTGGCCCGTCCGGACGGCACGCGCTTTAGCGTGGAACTGACCGATGAAGAGGCCGCCGCGCCGCCGTGGGTTTATGCGCATACGCTGAATGGCAATCTGGTTTATGTGCGGTTTTCCGCGTTTGACCGGCAGATCAAACCTGAGTTGATGAAGGTGCTGGACCATGCCGACAAAGCCAGGGGTATGGTGATCGACCTGCGTGGCAATGGTGGCGGTGATGGATTGATGGCCATGGATCTGCTCTCCCGTTTTGTCAAAGGCGAGATCAAAGGCGCGCAGGTGATCACGCGTGATCAGCAGCCTGTGCGGCTGTTTGGGTTCTCTTTGCTGGATACCCACCCGGTGCTGCAGGGGGATGCTCACCCACTGACGCTACCTTTGGCCCTGCTGGTTGATCGTCACTCCGCCAGCGCGGCAGAACTGGTCGCTGGCGCGGCGCAATCATTGGGGCGGGCCAAAGTATTCGGCGAGACCACTTGCGGGTGCCTGTTGGGCTTTTTTGACTATGACCCGCTCCCTGGCGGCGGCGCACTGGCGTTTAGTGAGATTGATATTCGCCTGCCCAACGGGGACCGGATTGAAGGGCGGGGCGTGGTGCCGGATGTCGTCGTTACGGTGACCCGCACGGCGTTGGAAGAAGGCGCCGATCCTGCGCTGCAATCTGCCCTGGACTGGTTGAAAACCCAGCCAGCTCTAACCCCACCTACCGCCGGGAATACCCGGTAAACCCGGCATCTTGCGGCCGGGCGACTGGTGGCTGACAACTCGCGCAACACCTTTTTGCTCCGTTTGCCGGATTGATCCGGGCACCCTCAAAGAACAACGTCATAATGCCGATATATCGACCAGAACTATCGATAGATCGGCTTGTGCGTTGCAGCAATGACATGTGCCGGTCTCAACCACAAAAAGCTGGGGGGACAAACCATGTTCAATAACATGGGTATACGCGCGCGCATGCGGGTTTTGCTGGGTTGCATGTTGATGGGTCTGGTACTGATATCGGGGTTGGGGCTGCTGTCATTGCGCTCAAGCCTCGTGAGCGCCCGACAAAGTCAGGTGCAACACATGGTGCAGTCGGCAATCAGCATCATGAAGTACTACCATGACCAGGAAACCGCCGGGAAACTGACAAGGGAACAAGCGATCCACGCCGCTGGCATGGCGATCCAGTCGGCCACCTATAACGACGGTAAAGACTATTTCTTTGTCTTTGATTACAACAACGTCGAGCGGTTTATCTCCAACCCCAAGCTGTTGAACAAGGACATGAGCAACGTCGCGGATGCCGACGGCGTGTTGTTCGTGCCCGAAATGGTCAAGGCGGCGCGCAAGGGTGGCGGTTTCGTCAGTTATTCCTTCCCGCGCCCGGGCAGTACAGACCCCAAACCCAAGATCAGCTACGCCCAGGCGTTTGACGATTGGCAACTGGTGGTGGGCACCGGTGTTTATGTTGACGACATTACCACTGCGTTCTGGGAAGAAACTGCCAAACAGCTGGTTTACATCGTCATCGTGCTGGTTCTGCTGGGCGTGGTTGCCAGCGTGCTGGTGCGCTCGGTCCTTAAACAGCTGGGTGGTGAACCTGCTTATGCCAGTGAAGTGGTACGGCGCATTGCGGCGGGCGATCTCTCGGTCGCGGTGCGTACAGAATCGCGCGATGAAGGCAGCTTGCTGGCCGGCATTCAGCGTATGGCCAATTCACTGCGGGATTTGATCCGGCAGATTCATGACAATGCCGGCGAGGCCGGGCAGCTGACGCAGGAAGTGGCCAACGCCGCCAACAAAGTGGCCAGCGGCTCAGATAGCCAGTCCGATGCGACGCGCTCCATGGCCGCTGCGATTGAAGAAATGACCACCAGTATTTCTGTCGTGGCCGATAGCGCGGGCGAGGCGAGCCGGCTTTCCGGCGAGGCAGGCGAACAAGCGCGTGAAGGTAGCCGGATCATTGAAGGCACCAGCAACAAGATCAACCATATCTCTGGCATCGTGGCGGACTCTGCTGCCAGCATTGGCGCGCTGGGTGAACAGACCGACAGCATCGCCAGCATCATGCAGATGATCCGCGAAGTGGCAGACCAGACCAACTTGCTGGCACTGAACGCTGCCATCGAAGCCGCTCGCGCGGGTGAGGCCGGTCGCGGCTTTGCGGTGGTCGCTGATGAAGTGCGCAAACTGGCCGAACGCACCAGCAGTGCCACAGCCGAAATCAGCGGCAAGATCGACGCGATCCGCAGCGCTTCGCAAGATGCGACCGTGCGCATGGGCTCGGTGGTGACGGAGGTCGCCCATGGCGTGGAAATGGCCGGTGTGGCCAGCACCGCGATCGCGAGTATTCGTGATGACGCCGGCCGTGTGGTCACGTCTGCCAACCAGATTTCTGAAGCGCTGCGCGAGCAAAGCTCAGCCAGCCATGCCATTGCCAGCCACGTGGAAGACATTGCCAACATGGCAGAGCAAAACAGCAGCAACGCACGCCGCGTTGCCGATGCCAGCCAGCGGCTGGATCAGATCATGCGCGGGTTGAAGGATTCGGTAGGCCAGTTCAGGGTATGACTTCGGGCGATGTGCATGAGCACGCGGGTGGGGTTGGAATGAACGTCCACTCACCCCGCATTGCTTGATCAAAACTCAATATTCCTTCAACCAGAACCCCATTTATGCAATAAAGGTGTTTCTCCATACTGCGCAGCAACTGCATGCCGCCAGGCGTGTCTGATCAAGCATCCACAAGACATATGGAGAAACATCATGAGCATTCCCGCACTGGGTCTGGGTACGTTCCGCCTCAAAGACCAGGTGGTCATTGATTCCGTTCGCAACGGGCTTGAAGTCGGTTATCGCGCGATTGATACCGCGCAGATTTACGGCAATGAGGCCGAAGTAGGCCAGGCGATTGCCGATAGCGGTGTACCGCGTGATGAGTTGTTTATCACCACTAAAATCTGGACCGATAACCTTTCCCGCAGCAAGTTGATCCCCAGCTTGCAAGACAGCTTGAAAAAGCTGCGTACCGACCATGCTGATCTGGTGTTGATTCACTGGCCGTCGCCGGGCGATGCGGTTTCAGTGGCGGAGTTCATGGGCGCGCTGGCAGAGGCCAAGGCTCAGGGTCTGACAAAGCTGATCGGGGTATCCAACTTCAACATTAACCTGATGCAGCAAGCCATTGCAGCGGTGGGCGCGCATGAGATTGCCACCAACCAGATCGAACTCAGCCCATGGCTACAGAATCACAAGGTGGTCCAGTTTGCCCAGGATCAGGGCATTCATATCACCTCATACATGACGCTGGCCTACGGCGCCGTGCTCAAAGACCCGGTGATCGCAGAGATTGCTGCCAGCCATAACGCCACGCCAGCCCAGGTGGCGCTGGCCTGGGCAATTCGCCAGGGTTATGCGGTGATTCCATCCTCGACCAAGCGCGAGAACCTGGCTGGCAATCTCAAGGCGGCCACGCTCAAACTCAGCCTGGATGATATGGCCCGGATTGCGGAACTGGATCGCAATGAGCGGCTGGTGAGCCCGGATGGCCTTGCACCGGCTTGGGATTGAGTAGCTTGTGGTTTGAAAAAGGTCACCTTTGGGTGGCCTTTTTTTATGCCTGTTACATGGCAGATACACGCAAACAGCATATTTGATGGGAAGATACCGCCATCACCCACCCCGCGTGTATCGCTGGTTTGCGGGTGTTCAAGTTTTCCAGGGCAGGGGCCATGAACGAACAAGACGCCGGGTTTGCCAACGAAACACAAGACGTACAGCAAGCCATTACGCTGCATTTGCAAGGCCGGCTCGTCGAGGCGGAGGCGCAATATCAGGCGGTACTGGCCCATGGTCAGAACGCGTTGGCCTTGCACGGCATGGGCATTTTGCGACATCAGCAAGGGCAAGGTGCAGAAGCACTGCAGTGTCTGATCGACGCCTGTACCCTGGCACCCGATAACGCTGCCTGGCGTAATGATCTGGGCAATGTACTGGCCGGGCAGGGCGCGCAAGTAGAGGCCGCAGGCCAGTTTCTGGCTGCCATTGAACGCGATGGCCACAACGCCACCTACTGGAACAACTACGGTGCCATGTTGCTGGCCATCGGCCATGACAATGATGCCGGCCCTGCGTTTGAACGTGCCGTTGCCCTGGCGCCAGAGCAGATCGACGCACTGGACAACTACGGCAACTGGCTATTGCGCCATGGCCGCGAACAAGAGGGCGCCGGCTTTGTTTGCCGTGCTTATGTGTTGAAACCGGCGGACGGGCAACCGCCCGCCATGCGGGGTATCGCGTTTTATCGTCTCGGCCGCATTGCTGAGGCCGCAGAGGTTTACCGTCAATGGCTGGCACGCGAACCCGGCAACCCGACGGCCGCCCACTTGCTGGCCGCCTGTTCTGGTGAGAACGTCCCCAGCCGCTGTGCTGATGCCTACGTGGTCACCACGTTTGACGATTACGCCGCCACGTTCGATGCCCGCCTGCAGCAGTTGGGCTACGCCATTCCCCAGGCGCTGGATGAAACACTGGCCCAACTGGCCGCGCCCCAACGGCAATGGCAGGTGCTGGATGCCGGCTGTGGCACCGGCTGGTGCGGAACATTTTTGCGGGGTTATGCGCACGCGCTGGTTGGGGTTGATCTGTCCGGCAAGATGCTGGAACAAGCCCGTAGCCGCAATCTGTACGACCAGTTGATCCAGGCCGAACTGACGGACTGGCTTAACCAGACGCCTGACCGTTTTGATCTGGTCTGCGCAGCGGATCTGATGATCTATTTTGGCGATCTGTTACCGCTGCTGGCTGGCATGCACCGCGCTATGCCCCCGGGCGGGCTCCTGGTGTTTTCTGCAGAGAACACAGACGGGCCAATGCTGGAGCACGAATTCCAGTTGTTACCTAGCGGCCGCTACGGCCACGGCCACCGGTATCTGGGCGAGGCCCTGGCGCAAAGTGGCTTTGCGCTCAAACAGATCAAACAACAAGTCGTGCGCCAGGAGTTTGGCCGTCCACTGCCCGGGTGGGTGGTCGTGGCGGTTCGCCAGCCCTGAACGTCGCACTCCATTTGTAACCATGCCCGCCCTGGCTGGCCGGGTGAGACCCACACAATGAACTCATCTTCCTTTTACGGCGGCTTTGCTGTCGAACGCCTGCGTGACCCCACTTTCTGGCACCAACTGGCCCCCACCCTGCATGTGTGTGACCAGGCTTTCTGGGATGCTCAACCCGCCCTCGCACTCAGTGAAGCGCTGATTGCAACGCTGGCCGAACGCACCATCCGCGAGGGGTATTTCCAGACTGATCCGGTAGATTGGCAGTTGCCCATTGCTGATATGGCCGCGCTGATCCATACCTTGCGGCAAATGCAGATTCCGCCGGTGCTGGCGTTTGTGTATGACGAATTCTGGCTGGTCTACGTGAAGATGGGCGCTTTGCTGGCGCGCATTCTGGGCGATGACTACGTGACGCTGCCCAATATGTGGGCCTGGCATATCGACCCGGCGCAAAACGAGCATGGCTGGAAGCCACACCGTGATCGTGGCCGTGCATCTTTGTTTGAAGATGGCCGACCGGGCATCCTGAATATCTGGTTGCCGCTATCCGACGCCACGCCACTCAACGGCTGCATGTACCTGGTGCCTGCGGATCGGGACCCGACCTACAACACACCCGACGAGATGATCATGCAGTACCAGCTCAATGACATCCGGGCGCTGCCGGCGCCGGCGGGAAGCATGCTGGGCTGGAACCAGGCGGTGTTGCATTGGGGCTCGCACAGCGCCCCGCGGGATGTCCCGCCGCGGATTTCCATTGGTGCCGAGTTCCAGCGTTCAGATGTCGCGCCATTTAGCGAGCCCTGGCTAAACCCGACCGCCATGCCGACCTTCACGGACCGCTTGTTGATTGTGGCCGCCCAGTTCAACCGTTACCGCCATCATCATCCCGATGACGCGGGTCTGGCCTGGCTGGCGGATCACCTGGCGCCGTAATCTTCAAGCGCCGGTGAGGCAGCGCGGGCATAAACAGGATTGATTGTCAGCACCAGCCGGTTTGACCGGCGCAGCGTGATCCGGCTTGACCACCATGCACCAGCAGGTCGCCGGGTCTTCGCCGCGCACCACAGCGCATAAATTAGGCGCACCACAGACGGGGCAACAGGCTGGATCAGAGGCAGAGGGGTTCGGGCTGGTCATGATGGCAACAGGAAGAGAACGTCAGACCTGCACTTTGCCACGTGGCCCCTTCGCCTTCAAACTGACCGGACAATGCGTCTGAACTGCCACCTGTGCGTATATCTGCCGTAAAGTAGAGGCCAAACAACACAAGGATGAGCCATGAAACTGTCTGAACAATGGGTACTGGTGACCGGCGGCGCGCGCGGTCTGGGTGCGTCGATTACCCGTGCCCTGGCGCGCGAAGGCGCTGGCGTGGTCATTAACTACTACCAAAGTGCCGATGCTGCCCACGCGCTGGCTGCAGAACTGGGCGAACGCGTGATCGCCATTCAGGCCGATATCACGGATGCCGCTCAGGTGGCACAACTCTTCAAGACTGCGCGTGAGAAAACCGGCAAGCCCATTACCGGTGTGGTGAACAACGCGCTGGTGGATTTCAAATTTGATGGCGATGCCCGCCCCAAGATCGGCGAGATCTCCTGGGCGCGGTTTGATCAGCAACTGCAAGGTGCGATCAAGGGCGCACTCAACACCATCCAGGCCGCGCTGCCTGGTATGCGTGAACAACATTTTGGCCGCGTGGTGAACGTGGGCACCAACCTCTTCCAGAACCCGGTGGTGCCATATCACGATTACACCGCTGCCAAGGCGGCGTTGCTGTCGCTGACCCGCACCGCGGCCAACGATCTGGGCCCGGATGGCATTACCGTGAACATGCTCTCTGGCGGTTTGTTGCGCACCACCGATGCCAGTGCTGCCACGCCGGAAGCCGTGTTCGACATCATCGCCGGCCTGACGCCGCTGCGTTCGGTGACCACGCCGGATGAATTTGCTGATGCCGTGTTGTTCTTCCTCTCGCCATGGTCCCGCGCGGTGACCGGCCAGAACCTGGTGGTGGATGGCGGTCTGGTGAAGGACTGATTGCCCATCGGCAGCTACAAAAAAAAGCCCGCATGACGCGGGCTTTTTTTTGCAGGTATCGCCGTTCAGGCCATGGCTGGCTGCATCTGCGCGCGGCGATTAATGCGCAGGACCAGAATCGCCCCCGCCACGCACAAACCACCAGAAATCATCGTTGCCACCGTGTAGCTACCAAGGCTATTGCGCAGCAAGCCGGCGCCCAGCGCAGCAAACGCGGCACCCAACTGGTGACCGGCGACAATCCAGCCAAACACCACTGGCGCATCTTTGGAGCCGAACACATCGGTGGTCAGCCGCACGGTTGGCGGCACGGTCGCCACCCAGTCCAGTCCATAAAAGAAAGCGAAGATCGGCAGACCGAAATACTGAATGCCAAAGGCCCACGGCAAGAAGATCAACGCCAGGCCGCGCAAGCCGTAGTACCAGAACAAGAGCACGCGGTTGTTGAAGCGATCTGACAACCAGCCAGAGAAGGTGGTGCCGATCAAATCCAGAATGCCCATGCTGGCCAGAATGCTGGCGCCTTTCACTTCAGACAAACCGTAATCGCCGCACATGGCGATGAAATGCGTGCCGATATAGCCATTGGTACTGGCGCCGCAGATAAAGAAGCTGAGGAACAGCAACCAGAAATCGCGCGAGCCGCTGGCCTTTTTGAGCGCGGCAAAGGCAATGGTGATCGGGTTGGCGTTCGAGACACTGTGATCCAGTGGTACATCGGGCGATTCGCCAAACGGACGCAAACCCACGGTGGCAGGGCGTTCAGGCAGCAAAAACGCCACCAGCGGAATGGCAATGACCGCGGCACCGGCGACCAGCAATACAATCGGGCGCCAGCCGTAGCGTTCAACAATGGCGGCCATCAGGGGCAAAAACAACAACTGGCCTGTGGCGGAACTGGCGGTCAGCACGCCCATGGCAAAACCGCGCCGTTCCTTGAACCAGCGGTTAACCACCGTGGCGCCCAGCGTCATGGATGTTGCGCCGGTGGCTGCGCCCACCAGCAAGCCCCAGATCAGAATCATGTGCCAGGTCTGACTCATCAGGCTGGAGAGCCCGACGCCAACGGCCAGAATGCTCAGCGCACTCATCACCGTGCGGCGCACGCCAAAGCGTTGCATGGCGGCGGCAGCAAACGGGCCCATCAGACCAAACAATGCTAGGTTGATGGAAAGCGCGGCGGACACCGTTGCACGGCTCCAGCCAAAATCGTGTTCCAGCGGCACCATCATCACACTGGGCGTGGCACGGGTGCCAGCGGTAATCAGCATGATGAAAAAAACCACGGCCAGGGTAATCCAGCCGTAGTGGAACCGGCTTTTTGACCAGGCGGCCAACAGGGTTTGCATGGGGAATCTCCGGCGTTGATCTGGTCTGTTTGATGTGCTTGTTACCGATCGGTAACATGTTGGTTGTGATATTAGTTACCGAGCGGTAACATTGTCAACAGCAAATAACGGAACACCGGAAGATCATCATGACGACTGCCCGCAAAGTGACCGACGGCGCCGCCGCGCGCAACCAGATACTGGATGCGGCGGAAGAACTGTTTTATTTCGAGGGATCGCGCACCAGCGGTGTGGACGCCATTGTCAAGAAGGCGGGCGTCAACAAGATGAGCCTGTATCGGCAGTTTGAATCCAAAGACGACTTGCTGCGGCAGTATCTGGACAGACGGGATGAGACCTTCTGGCGCTATATCAATGGCAGCCTGGAACAGCACCCGGGTCAGCCGCGCAAGCAACTGGAGCAGCTGTTTGATGATCTGTCGCGCCGCACGCAAGCCGCGGGTTACCGGGGCTGCCCGTTTGTGAACATTGCGGTGGAATACCCGGAGCGCGAGCACTTTGCCCGGCAAATGGTGGCGCAAAACAAGGCGGGATTACTGGCGCGATTGACGCAACTGTCGGCTGAGGCAGGGGCGCAAGATGCTGCCGCATTGGGCGCAGCGCTGGCGTTGTTGATCGAAGGCACCTACGCCGGCAGCCAGACGTACGCGCCGGGGAATCCGTTGTTGCCGGTCTTGCCGCAGGTAGCGCGCACGCTGATGGACGCCGCCATAAACAAAGCGGCCTGAACGGCCGCTTGTGGGGGACTGCTTACTTCTGTTCGTCGGCGTGCTTTTTGAGCAAACTGTTCAACAGAGAGGGTTTGGCATCTTTGTCTTTCTGGCCGGACGAATCCTTGCCAAAGCGGTCCGGAGAACCCTTTTTCTTGATGTTTTCTTTGATGCGAACCGCAGCCAGACGCTGCAGGTCGAAGTGATTGATAGGCATGTTGATTCCTGCGTCGTTGGTGGCGCATCGCAGGACATGCGCTGCAATCGGCCAACTAAAAAAACAACGGCCCGGCAAGCCGGACCGCGATATCCAGGGCGAATGATACGTTAAGTCACTGATAACAGCCAGATTTGGCGTTGAACGGACGCTACTTTAGCGATTCCGCCAAGACCTTGATCATCCACCAAACGCTGTTTTCACAATGCGCCCTACCTCTGCGTGCGCCCCATTGATGGCATCTGCTTCCGCCGTTGAGCCCACGTAGTACGAACTCACCAGAATCGGCGCGCGTTGCGGTGGCCGGATGATTGCGACGTCGTTAGACGCGCCGTTGTCGCCAGAACCGGTCTTGTCGCCCACTTTCCAGTCGGCGGGTAAACCCGCGCGCAGTTTGGCATTGCCGGTGGTGTTGCCGGCCAGCCAGATATCCAGTTGATTGCGGGCGGCGGTGCTGAGGATTTTGTCGCTCAACAAAATGCGCTGAGTGGTTTGCACCATCACCTGCGGCGTGGTGGTATCGCGCTCGTCGCCAGGCAAGGCGGTATTGAGCGTCGGTTCGTCGCGATCCAGTCGGGTGATCGTATCGCCGTGGCTGCGAAGCCATGCGGTGAGTCTGGCCGGGCCGCCGATATCGGCCAGCAACAGGTTGGCTGCCGTGTTGTCGCTGTATTGCAAGGCGGCGGCACAGAGTTCGGCAATGGTCATCTGGCCGGCCTCGACATGCGCCCTGGTGATCGGCGCATAGCTCAACAAGTCGGCATGGGTGTAGTGCACCGGGCGGTTGAGCGACTCAGCGCCTGCATCGACCCGGCTTAGTACGCAGGCACTCAATAGCAGTTTGAAGGTGCTGCACATGGGAAAGCGTTCGTCTGCCCGGTGCGCAATGGTTTTGCCACTGCCAGTATCCAGCGCAAATACACCAATTCGACCGCCCAGATGGTTTTCGATGGCAGCAAAACGGGGAGTGAATCCATCGCTGGTGTCAGGTTTGCCAGCGGCGTTGACTGGCAGGCGCGTAAGGGCAAACAAGGCTGCGGCGCCGGTCAGCAACTGGCGACGGGAAAAACCTCGGGTCAAAGGCATGGTGGGGGTGTTCCGTAAGCATGACACCTGGCACGGGGCCGGGTGAAGTCAAATCTGGGGTATGAATATCAGCCGCACTACAGCGGCGGGCCCAGGACGGGCGAGAGCAGTATAGACACAACGGTCTGGCACGCCATTGACGAAGGGCGTGCTGGTGGGGCCCGGCCGCCACGCGGGCAAGCCGGGCAAAACATCAAGCTGATCGCTGCGCTGGATGGGCGATCAAATCAGTGCATTGACCTGCGTACCCACATTGCCGCTGGTCGCCAGTGGCAATGTGCCACTCGTGCTGGCGGAGTTCGTTGCAGTGGATGTCTGGGTGGAACTTGACGTCTGGCTGCTGTTCAGCGAATCAATCTCTTGCTGAACCGCCTGGATTTCCTGCTCCAGCGTTTGCACTTGTTGCGCGCTTTGTGCGGTATTGCCACTTTGCTGCGCAGTGGCCAGTTGTTGCTCCAGTGAAGCCAGTTCTGCCTGCAGCGCGCTGGCTGAGGTGGTGCTGGTTGAACTGGTCGCACTAATGCTGCTGTACGGCAAAGTGCTCGATACGGCGCTGACTGCTGTCACCATGTTCAGTCCCTCTCGAAGGCGGGTTGATGAAAACAACATGCGGCAAGGACACAGGTCCAGCCGGTACTTCCTGCCGTTAGCCTGGCGCGGCTAACGGCGCTTGTCAGCAAGAGATACACGTCAGATACAAAAATGGGCCCCTCTGCGGTATTGAGATACAAAGCGGTACGTTCAGGCCGGGTTTTTCAATGTCCGGGCAGTTAGTCCGGCGTATCAGATCACTGTGTTGACCTCAGTACCCAGTGCGCCCGTTTGTGCCAGTGGTAGTTCGGTTGGATTGGTGTTGTTGGCGGGCTGGTTTGTGGTGGTTTGTGTGGTCTGGGTGGTGGCCTGGGTGACCCCCGCCGCTTGTGTCGCGACGGTATTGGTCGTGGTCTGCGTGATCGTTTCGTTGTTATTGGCCGGATTAGCGGCCGGGTTGGCTTGCGCGGCCTGGGTTTCCTGGGCCGCCGCCGCAGCGGCGTTATCGGCCTGGACCGTATTAATCTGGGCCTGCACGCTGGCGATCCGGGATTCCAGTAACTGCACCTGTTGCGCGCCGGCCAGGGTATTGGCGTTTTCCTGCGCGGTGGCCAGTTGTTGTTCCAGTGCGGCCAATTGAGCTTGCAAGCTGACGGTGGAGGTTTCATTGACGGTGCTTACCGTGGCGGCAGGCAATGTGGTGGTGACGGGGTTGATGGCGCTAACCATAGCGGGTTCTCCTCTGTCGATGACATGGAAACGGGTTGCGGCTGGGCGGCTGGGCGATCACGTCATGGCTTTGTCATAAAACCGTCATGGCCGATGACCGGGTGGCGAACTATGCTGTGCCCAGTCCTTCTCATGCTGCCGTGAATAAACTCTACGACCTCCTGCCAGAGCTGGCCCAGCTGGAACGCCTGATCAAGGCGGGTCAGGGCCGGCTGGATGTACGCACCGTGGCGCAAGTCCACGTGGCCCCGTACTGCCTGCCGCTCTTCGTGCTCGGGCTGGGCTCTGACGACCCCGGCGCGCCGCTCGTGGGGTTCTTCGGCGGCGTGCACGGCCTTGAACGGGTAGGTACCCAGGTGGTGCTGACGTTTCTGCACAACATCCTGAATCGCTTGCGCTGGGACCGCATGCTTGAACAACAGCTGCAACATATCCGGCTGGTGTTCATGCCGCTGGTCAACCCCGGCGGAATGCTGCAGCGACGCCGCGCTAATCCAGACGGGATCGACCTGATGCGCAATGCGCCGCTGGATGCCACAGAACACGTTCCCTTCTTGCTGGGCGGGCATCGCATTGGTAACTGGCTGCCGTGGTATCGCGGCGAGGCCGGTCATGACATGCAGACGGAAGCCCAGGCGCTATGCCAGGTGGTTGAGGAGGAGATCGCTGGACGGCACCAGGCGATCATCCTTGATTGCCACTCAGGGTTTGGCATGCGTGACCGTATTTGGTTTCCGCTGGCGGGTAGTCGATTGCCGATAGATAGCGTAGGAGAAATCTACACGCTCAAAATGTTGTTTGATCAGGCCTACCCCCATCACCGCTATGTGTTTGAACCGCAAAGTCATCAATACCTGACCCATGGTGATCTATGGGATCACCTGTATTTGCGCGCGCGTCAGAGACAACCCGATCAACTCTTTTTGCCCTTGACGCTGGAAATGGGCTCATGGACATGGGTACGCAAAAACCCGCGCCAATTGCTGTCACGTCTCGGGGCATTCAACCCTTTGGCGCCGCATCGTCAACAGCGGGTCATGCGTACGCATCTTGCATTCATGGAGTTCCTGACCCGGGTGGCCTGTAGTGGCGATCGCTGGCTGGCCGGTGAGCAGCGTGATCTCAAGCATCGACGTGACGCCATGAATCTGTGGTACCGCAATGGTCTCTAGCCCCGAACCGGAGGCGCGCCCATGGGTGCTATTGCGCGGCCTGGGGCGGGAAGCCCGGCACTGGGGTGATTTCCCCTGGGTACTGGCCAGCGCCTTGGGCGGGGTGCAGGTTCACGCGCCCGACCTGCCCGGGAATGGCCGCTGGTGGCAAGAACGTAGCGGTTTGTCGATCAAGGCTCAGAGGGAACACCTGCGCGAGCAACTGGCCACCCAGTTGGCACAAGGCCCGGTGAATGTGCTGGCGCTATCACTGGGGGGCATGGTGGCGCTGGACTGGGCCAGCCATCAACCGGAAGAAATAGAACGACTGGTGCTGGTGAATACCAGCATGGCCGGGATCGCACCGTTCTGGCGCCGGCTGCGCTGGCAGCGTTATCCCGCATTGTTGCGGTTGGTGTGGCCATCGCTGGCATTGCGTGAGCGGGCCATTCTGGCACTGACCAGCAATCTGCCCGGGCGCCGTGAAGCGGCGTTGCCACACTGGCTGGCCTGGCAGCGGGAGGCGCCGGTCTCTGCCACCAACCTGCTGCGGCAATTGCTGGCTGCAGCGCGCTTCCAGCCGCCCGCGCTGTGGCCAGGCTGCCCCACATTAGTGGTGACCAGCGCGCAGGACCGATTAGTCGACCCTTTCTGTTCAGTACAGCTGGCCCGCGCGGCGGGCTGGCCATTGCAGATCAACGGCCACGCTGGCCATGACCTGCCGCTGGATGATCCGTACTGGCTGGCGCATATCGTGGCGCAGTGGCAGGCCACGATGCCACAAGCCTGAGCTTTCTTGATGCGCAACATAATCGTCAAATAATTGCAGGATGCCGACGGTACCGTTTTTGCCTGCACCAGGCGAAAGTTGCTTTTCCAGCCAGTACTTTTCCTTGTTGCACTGCAGTGTTGTATTTGTAAGGAAACCGGTTACAGAAACCATATCGTAATCAGTATTTAATAATCTCCTGATAAAAATGGGTGATTCCCGTCCCGCCAGGGGTTACCTGATGCAAGCACAATTCAACGCTTCGCGTGGTTCTTTGCCGCGTTTCCGCCAGCCTTCGGCTGCGGATTTGTGCGCCAGCATGACGGCCATTACGTCAGAAGACACCAATCAGTCCGCGCTGGATGTGTTCAATGAAGAACGTGAACTTATCAGCTTGCCAGTGCTGGAAAACGGTCGCCCCATTGGCCTGATTAACCGCAATATCTTCATGACGCAGATGTCCAAGCCGTTCCACCGTGAGTTGTACGGCAAGAAAAGCTGTATTGCCTTCATGGACAAGGAGCCGCTGATTGTTGAAGACTCGCTGGGCATTGAAAACCTGACCTTTCGTGCGGTGGAGTACGGAGAGAAATCCCTCGCTGACGGTTTTATCCTGACGCGAGAAGGTCAGTTTGCCGGCGTGGGCCATGGTCTGCAGTTGATGCGGGTCGTGGCCGACATGCAGGCAGAGCGTAATCGACAGATCATGCACAGCATTGATTACGCCAGCGTGATCCAGCGTGCCACGCTGCAAGTGTCACGCGTCATGCTTGCCGATACCCTGGCCGATGCCAGTCTGATCTGGGAACCGCGCGACGTGGTAGGGGGCGACTTCTATCACTTCGCCCGTTTTGCCGATGGCTGGTTTGCTGCCGTCGCCGATTGCACGGGCCATGGCGTGCCGGGCGCGTTCATGACACTGATTTCAACCTCGATGCTCTCGCAGGCGATCGAGCGTAACAACCCGCGTGATCCGGCCGCCGTACTGGCCCAGGTCAGCCGCGGTATCAAACACATGCTGGGCCAGACGCCCGAGCGTGCCGCGCAGACCGACTCGAACGATGGCATGGATGCCGCGTTCATGTGGTTTGACAACGCCACGCAAACACTCACCTTTGCCGGCGCACGCACAGCCCTGTACGTGCTGTACCCGGATGCACCGCAGATCGAGATGATTGAGGGTGATCGCGTCGGGGTGGGCTACGTGGATAGCGCGGAAAACTACGTCTGGCATAACCGCAGTCTGCCAATGCCTGCTGGCACGTTGATGTTTGTGACCACCGACGGGCTGATCGACCAGATTGGTGGCAAGAAGAACATTGCCTTTGGCAAGCGTCGCGTGCGTGATCTCTTGCTGGCGCATCGTAATGAGCCTGCCAGTTACATCACTGATGCCATTCTTGCCGAGTTTGCCAACTGGCAAGCCGCAGAAACCCGTCGGGATGACCTGACCTGTCTTTGTGTCCGCATGACGGGCACCAAACCATGAACCAGCCTGAGCTGGCACCGTTGTCGGAGCACACCATGATTTACCAGCAATACCGCGACTTCTGCGAAGCAGCGCGGCAACGCCATGTGATCTTTTACTACGTGGGTTATTTCTCGCAGCACATCGTGGGTGCCATGGCTGACGCGCTCAAGCTGCGTCTGGAAGTGTCCGGTCTGGCTGGTCCGACACGCCGCAAACTGTTTTCATCGTTTGTCGAAATGGCGCAGAACATCATCCATTACTCGGATGACTCGCTCACGCCGCCTGATCTGGATAACCACGAAGTGCGTCATGGCTCGGTGTGCATTGGCATTGAGAATGACCAGTACTACTTGCTGTGCGCCAATCCGATCAAACGGGGCCTGGAAGCCACACTGCGCCAGACGGTTGAGCCGCTGCGCACGATGACGCTGGAAGAAATCAAGCAAGCCTACAAGGAAGCGCTGCGTTCAGAATCTCCCGTGGATAGCAAAGGCGCCGGCGTCGGCTTTCTGACCATGGCGCGGGACGCGAGCGAACCTCTGGAATTCGAATTTGTACCCATGCCCGGTGAACCGGACCGCAGCATGTTCTACATCAAGGCCATTATCTGACCGCAACTGCCACAACGGTCGACCGCACTACAGGATTACAAAAACATGGATGATCTCTACATTGCCGCCACGCCGACCTCGCCAGAGGTTGACTTCCGCTTTAGCCAGAATGTGCTGAGCCTGAAAGGCGAGTCTTATCCGGAAAACGCCGCTGCTTTTTATAGCGAAGTGATTACCCAGGTCCGCAGCTGGCTGGCCAGCTGTCAGGGTCAGCACATTGTGGTTAATGTGGCGCTGGCGTATTTCAACAGCTCCAGCACCAAAGTGCTGTTCAACCTGTTTGATGCTTTCAATCAGGCGGCCATGATGGGCAATCAGGTCACGCTGAACTGGTACCACGACGAAGAAGACGACACCATCCTGGAGTTCGGTCAGGAGCTGCATGACGACTTTGGCGCTCTGGACTTCCACGATCACGCTCTCTCTGGCGCCTGAACTTGAATACCGTGACTGATCCTGATCTGTTTGACCTGGAGCATGCTGCACTGGCCGAAGCGACTCTGGTCTTCGAAGACACCCATGCGCCTGCAGGTATTTACCGGCTGGCGCTGGGTGAGTTGATCGGGCATTACGAACGGCTGCTGCGTGAGACGGGGCGGCTGATCCGTCGGAGCGATCGCCAGGAGCGCGAGATGACCGTGCTCAATCAGCGTCTGCAAGCGCTTGCCCGCAGTCTGGAATACCGCGCCCGTCACGATACGCTGACCGGCGTACTGAACCGTGGCGCGGTGATTGAACTCTCCAACGACATGCTCTCGCGGTGTGACATGTCTTTGATCGTGCTGGATCTGGATCACTTCAAACGCATTAACGATACCTACGGCCACCCGGCCGGAGACATGGTGTTGCAAACCGTGGTGGGGCAGTTGCAGTCGGTCGTGCCAGAAGCGGGCGAGATCGGTCGGGTTGGTGGTGAAGAATTCACCGTGATGCTGCCGCGTACCTCGCTGGACGATGCTCTGACCATTGCCGAGAACATGCGTGCTGCCGTGGCTGCCCATATTTTCCCGGCACCGATCGAGCGCAATATTACTGCCAGTTTCGGTGTCAGCTGGAACGATACCGGCACCCCCTTCGAAAGTGCCTACGGCCGCGCCGACGAAGCACTCTACATTGCCAAACGCAATGGCCGTGATCAGGTAGTCCGCGCCCGATAGGCCGTGCTGTCCCGCGTAGCCCACAAGCGATAAGTTGTTCCCGGCTGGATAAACGCGCTCTCACCCTGACTGAGCAGGCAGGTTTGTCCGGCATACGCCAGGGCCATGTCTCCTTCAATGACCAGCAAAATCTCCGGTCCATCACTGTGGGATGACAACGTCTGGCATTCAGCAGTCGCCGAGCGTCGCTGCGACCAAAGCGATCTCTGGCCGGGTGTAACCGGCAAGGTCGGTGCTGAAGTTCAACACCACCTGATGAAGTACCGACTGCAATGCCCGACATGGTTTAGCGCCCCTCTCACCGCACTGTCAGTGCTTTGTCTGATCATTCCTGCTTCATTTCAGGGCTGTCTCCTCTTCTGCGTCGGTTTTTTCTTACATACCGTTAAATTAATTTTTTCTGGCCGCTTGTCGCCTGTCGGCATTTTGTTGTCATAAAATATGAAAACTTCATTTTTGTATGCAACATTAAAGAAGTTGTCTTACAAAATGAACGCGTGCACAGAAAAGTCGATGTTTCCGATAAACGTCGCTCAATCAATTGAGGTTATTGGATTTTTTCATTATTATCCGGCTTCGATTTGTGAGAACTTGTCGATTTCGCATCCATATTTCTAACAAGTTTTGAAAGGAATTGGGGTAAACCCATGGGCGTCAGGGCTGCTGTACTTCTCTTGCCAGGCACAAGCTTGCGTACTGCACGATGCTCTGTCATCGAGCTGTCTCTGGCTTTGCTGACGCTCTCAACTGGTGCGCAGGCTGCAGTGCCTGCGGACGATGAGGCGCGTTATCACGCCGCGATTGAAGATGCCCGCAGCAATCACATGGCAGAGGCGATGAACAGCCTGCAAGCCTTGCATGCTGCGTATCCCGCTGATCCCCGATTCCGTAACGATCTGGTGGCGGTGTCGGCCTGGGCTGGCGATGACGCCCAGGCCGCTGCCACCGCGCAAGGGCTGGACCCGGACACTGCGCCGGTTTATGTCCTGGCCGCGTGGGCGGATGCCGAAAAACACCTGCAGCACATCGATACCGCACAGAAGTTATATGAGGTACTGGGCCGCCGCGATCCCGCCCGGTTCGATGTCCAGGTGTCGCTGACCCAGCTTGATTTGCAGCGCAATCAACCCGGCAAGGCACTGACCCGGCTCAATGCCGTGGATGAAGACGTTCTGGCGCCCCGAGACAAAATCGCGTTGTCGGAGATGTTCATTCACGTTCACAACGTGATGGGTGACTACGCTCAGGTCTTGTACTGGTGCGATCACTTGCAGACCCTGGATCCAGGCAATCGCACCGCTGCCGAGGCACGTTTTGTCGCCAGTTTGCGGATGAGCGCGCCGCATCTGGCCCTCTCGACCACTTTGACACTCAAGCCCGCTGATCTGGCCGCAGCCAAAACGGCGGCCGTGCAACGTGAAATTCGTTGGGGTAAGGCCGAAGCCGACAATAGTCGCGCTGATTCGCCAACCCGCTGGCGTCTCACCGATAAAGCCATTGCCAACGGCCAGGCCCATGTGGTGGCGTTACAAGGCCCGGAAGCCGCAGGCCCGGATGCCATCTTTGCGCAGCAATATGATCTGGTCGAAGCGCTGGTAAATCGTCGCCGCATGCAAGACGCAGTCAATTTGTTCCAGAACCTGCAACAACAACATGCGCCGATTCCGCCCTGGGTGAATATCCCCGCAGCTTCGGCCTGGCTGGCGCTGCGTCAGCCAGGCATGGCCATTACGCTGCTGGAACAGGCTTTTGCGGCCAAAGTCGGTGACTTTGATGCGCATGTCACCTACGTGTACGCGCTGCTGGAAGCCGAACGCCCCACAGACGCGATAGCCGCTGCTGATCAACTGGTGGCCGATACCCCCGAATGGCGTAACAACGCCTACCCGGCGCTGCGCGTGGAAAATCAGGACTACCCGGCTGCTCAATTGCTGGCGGCGCAAGTGCGTGCCTGGACTGAGCAACTGGCGCAGGCCCAGCGCCGGGTGGATGACCTGCACCACCGGGCACCTGGTAATGAAGACATCAGCGCGGCCCAGGCCGAGGTTGATCGTCTGCGCGGTTGGCCACGCCTGGCGGTCACGCGTTTGCGCCGCCTGCAAACCGCTTCGCCCGATTACATCTGGGCACTGCCACCATTGTTTGATGCGCATATGGATGCGCCAGACTACGCCGCAGCGGCATCGGATCTGGCCAATGCACGCCAGCAAATGCCGGATGATGAGGCCACCCGCCGCATGGCTCGCAACTGGCAAGACCACCTGCGCGAAGAAAGTGTTTCGACCCTGACCGTGGGCCGTAGTGGTGGTGGTAAGGAAGGTTTGTCTAACAACGGTAGTAGCAACAGCGATGTCACAGACATCACGTTTGATACCCGTTTCTACAGCGCACCGATCGACTGGAACTGGCGT
The DNA here is from genome assembly GCF_014645555.1 of Silvimonas amylolytica. GTDB lineage: Bacteria > Pseudomonadota > Gammaproteobacteria > Burkholderiales > Chitinibacteraceae > Silvimonas > Silvimonas amylolytica. The sequence goes on from NZ_BMLY01000005.1 coordinate 166,098, forward strand.
GCCTACGCCCATGCCGGTTGGCAACAAAGCCGGGATGACGTGGAAAACCTGCTGCGCCGCGAAGCCGGCGCAGGTCTGGAATACCGCGCGCCGGTGTGGTCTGGCGAAGTTCAGGTTGATGGCTCGAATGGCTCTGCTGGCCTGGCAGGGGGTCACGTATTGGTCAGCTATCACCCCACAGACTTTTGGACGATCGACGCGGGCTATGGCCACAACACCGACGATACCCCGCTGCGTGCGTTCAACGATGGCGTACACACTGACTTTTACAGCGCTGCCTTCCGTTACCGCTGGAGTGAGTCCGCGGAGGCCGGTGTGTCTGCCAGCAATGGCCGCTTCTCTGATGACAACAGCCGCGTGAGCTGGGGCGTGTATGGCCAGCGGCGCCTTGTTAGCCAACCGTACTACCAGATGGACGGCCGCATTGATGTGGGCGGCATGCACAACACCTTGTCTGCCGACAATGCCAGCTATTTCAACCCATCCAGCCAGACTGCCGCGTCAGTCTCCATGATCAACCGCTGGGTGGAATGGCGTCGTTACGAGCGTCAGGTCAGCCACACCCTCACGCTGAGCGTGGGTGACAACTGGCAGCAAAACTACGGCGGCGCGCTGATCGCGGCTGCTGACTACGAGCTTGATTACCAGATTGATGCGTTGCACGATTGGCGCGTCGGCGCCAGCGTTGGCCGCGCTGTGTATGACGGCAATCCGGAAACCGATTACGCCATACACACCACACTGGACTGGAAATTCTGAACATGCCCAATGTGAACACCTCTTTCCGTCACTTTGCAGCCTTCGTCCGCCTGACCGCGCTGGTGCTGCTGGTTGCGCTTACTGCATTGCCGGCCCGTGCCGATACGGCGACCTGGCCGGCCGACAGTTTTGAAGTGCTGTGCTACCACGAAGTCCGTGACGATGTCTGGGTGCTGCCCGATCCCTATGCCATCAGCACGCGACGCTTGGCGCAGCATTTCGAATGGCTGCGTGAGAACGGTTACCACGTGATCAGCGTGGATGACATCCTGGATGCGCGCGCTGGCAAGAAACCGCTGCCGCCCAAAGCCGTCCTGCTGACGTTTGACGACGGATATCGCAGCTTTTACACCAACGTGTTCCCGTTGCTCAAAGCATTTGGCTATCACGCTGTCCAGGGCGTAGTCGGGCACTGGATCGATGCGACTGAAGGCGCTGAAATCACGGCGGAATCACGCAATTACAGCCGCGACGACATCATGACCTGGGCGCAGATCAAAGAGTTGTCCGACTCGGGTCTGGTCGAAATTGCCTCGCACAGCTTTAACGAGCACCACGGCAGCCAGGCGAACCCGCAAGGCAACCAGTTGCCGGCGCTGATCACGCATGTGTACGACCCGACCACCGGGATGTACGAGAGCGACGATGAATATCAGTCGCGCATCCGCGCCGATCTGCAACAGAACTCGGACGTGATCGCCAAACACATTGGCAAGGCACCGCGCGTGATGGTGTGGCCGTATGGCCGTTATAACCAGGCCACGATCAACGCCGCCAAAGCTGCTGGCATGCCGATTACCCTGACGCTGGATGACGGAACCAATAGCCCGGATGTGGGGCTGGACCGCCTGCGCCGTGTGCTGATTACCCATAACGATGGGGAAAGCACCAAAGCGCTGGATGCCGCCATGCGTGCGTCGTCCGCGCGTCCGCTACGCGTCATGCATGTTGATCTGGATTACGTCTACGATCCGGACCCAAAACAGCAGGAAATCAACCTGGGCAAGCTGCTGGATCGGGTGAAGGCCAGTGGTGCCACCACCGTGTTCCTGCAAGCGTATGCCGATCCTTCAGGCGCGGGTGCCGCGACGGCGCTGTACTTCCCCAACCGTCACTTGCCCATGCGCGCTGACCTGTTCAGCCGCGCAGCCTGGCAACTGGAAACCCGTGCGGGGGTGAAGGTCTACGCCTGGATGCCGCTGATGGCTTATGTATTGCCAGAATCGGACCCGCTGGCCAGTCATCTGGTGACCGCCAGTAATCCCAAAGGTGCCCACGCGTACCATCGGCTGAGCCCGTTCGATCCGGCTGTGCGCGCGCTGATTGGCGAAATTTACGAAGATCTGGCGACCCATGCGATCTTCCAGGGCGTGCTGTTCCATGACGATGCCACGCTCACGGATTACGAAGACGATAGCTCTGCCGCCCGCACGGTCTATCAAAGCTGGGGTTTGCCGGCATCGGTGGTAGACATCCGCAAAGATCCGGCCTTGATGAGCCGCTGGAGCACGCTCAAGACGGCGTACCTGACCGATTTCTCCATGCAACTGGCCGATCGTGTGCGCCAGTGGCAACCCAACCTGAAAACCGCCCGCAATATCTACGCGCCTGTGATCTTGCAGCCTGAATCGCAAGCCTGGTTTGCCCAATCGCTGCCGGATTTTCTGAATCACTATGACTACACGGCCATCATGGCGATGCCGTATATGGAAGGCGCCAAAGCGCCGCTGCCATGGCTGAAGAACCTGGCGCAAACCGTGGGCCAGATTCCGGGCGCGCTGGACAAGAGCGTATTTGAACTGCAAGCCACTGACTGGAAAACCAGTACGCCCATCACTGGTCATGAACTGGCAACGCAGATGGATGTGCTGATCGACGCCGGCGCCCGCAATTACGGTTACTACCCTGATGACTTTGTGCGTGACCAGCCAAGGCTCGATGAATTGATCGAGCGCTTCTCGCTGCGCAGCTTCCCGTACCGGAGCGGCAAGTGAATACCTTGTCGTCAATCTCCACTTTGCTGCTGCAGTTCGCGTTCTTTTATCCGCTGACCATGGCCTGGATGTGGATGATCGGGGCTGTGCATTACTACTGGCGCTTTGAACGGCGCACGGCCGGGATGCAGATCCCGCCGATTCTGGATCACTACCCGGGTGTATCGCTGATTGTGCCCATGCACAACGAAGGCGAAAACGCGCGCGAGACCATCGCCCAGTTGATGTGCCAGCGCTACCCGTTGTTTGAAGTGATTGCCGTGAATGACGGCAGCAAGGACGACACCGGGGCCATTCTGGATGACCTGGCCGAGCAATATCCGCGACTGCGGGTGATCCACCTGGCCACCAACCAGGGCAAGGCTATGGGGCTGAACACAGCTGCCTTGATGGCCAAATACGAGTTCCTGATCTGCATTGATGGTGATGCGCTGCTGGATGAATACGCTGCTGCCTGGTTCATGCAGCATTTTGTGGCTGGCCCGCGGCTGGGTGCCATTACCGGCAACCCGCGTATCCGCAACCGCTCGACCTTGCTGGGCAAGCTTCAGGTGGGCGAGTTCTCGTCGATCATCGGCATGATCAAGCGGGCGCAGCGGACTTACGGCCGCATCTTCACCATCTCTGGCGTGGTGGGTGCATTTCGCCGCGCGGCGTTGCATGACGTGGGCTACTGGAGCCCGGAGATGCTGACCGAGGATATCGACATCAGCTGGAAACTGCAGATTGCGCACTGGGACATCCGTTACGAACCCAAAGCCTGCTGCTGGATTCTGATGCCTGAGACCCTCAAGGGCCTGTGGAAGCAACGTCTGCGCTGGGCCATGGGCGGTGTACAGGTACTGATCAAATATCTGCCCTCTTTGCTGTTCTGGCGCAAACGCCGCATGTGGGCGATCTATGCCGAGTTCCTCTTGAGTGTGGCCTGGGCCTACATCATGGGCGGCGTCACGCTGCTGTGGTTCCTTGGGCTCTTTATGCCGCTGCCGCAACCGCTGTATATCCAGACCATTTTGCCGGGCTGGAATGGCGTAGTGATTGGTGTGACTTGCCTGCTGCAAATCGCCGTCGCACTAAGGCTTGATTCCCAATACGACGAAGGCATGGGCAAATCCTACTACTGGATGGTGTGGTACCCGTTGGCGTACTGGCTGTTGAACATGCTGACCACCATCTGGGCCGTGCCCAAAACACTCATGCGCAAGCGTAACTCGCGGGCGGTATGGGTCAGCCCCGACCGGGGCATTCAGCAAACGGTGCAGACACCTACCCCGGCTGCGCATGAACATTATGTGAGTACCAAATCATGATGGATTTGCCCCCCGCATCGGCATCACACTTGATCATCGAACGGCCCGACTGGCAGACCCGTCGCCAGCGTCTGACGTATGGGTCGTTTTCCGCGCTGTTCTGGGCATTTTGGGGTTACCTGTGGCTGCCATTGCTCACGGGTATTGGCTGGATCGGCGAGGGCTTTTTTGCCTGGCATCACATGATTCAGCTCAAGGGTTTTATTGCGTTTGAACATCTTGCGGCGTCTTATATCGGCACGCTGACGGTGTTGGGCGGGATTTTTGTTGGCTGGGCCATGTACAACTACTTGCGGTTCCGTGGCTATGACCGGCGTAAACCGCGCCCTACTGTCACCAATCTTGATCTGGCCCAGTTCTACAACGTGGAACAACCGGATGTAGAACGCTGGCATCAGAGCCGTCGTCTGGTGGTTTTCCATGCGGACAATGGTCAGATCATCCGGGTGGATACAGAGCCGCCGCTGCAACCCCAGGCCACACCCAATCCTGCCCCCAGGCCGACACCTGTTCTGCACTGAGTGAACTGGCTGCAACACCGCTGACGTTCTGGTTGAGTCAGAGCGCAAAACCGTGGATAAACCATGGGTCTGGCCGTCAAGTGACGGCACCGTGACCATGGGGCAGCAAGCGTTATCCACCCGCAACGCCTGTGACCCACCGTGTGGTGATGACCCGTCGCCGCAGAGATCGACGATTATCTACAGGTGTTGCATGAACCGATTTTCCCCTGCGCTGGCATTCGCTGGCGCCATGCTGGTCAGCGCCATGAGCCTGGCTACCGCCGATGCCTCCGCGCCCGCCGCAGCACATTTGCCACCCGGCATTGCCTGGGCGCAGGGCGATGTCGCTGCCGCCTTCGCCCGTGCCAAAGCCGAAAACAAACCACTGTTCCTGTACTGGGGTGCCGTATGGTGCCCACCCTGCAATCAGGTCAAAGCGACCATCTTTAATCAGGACGCCTTTATCAAGCGCACGGCGTTGTTCGTGCCGGTATTTCTGGATGGCGATACTGAAAACGCCCAGAAATGGGGTGAACAATTCAAGGTGCGAGGTTACCCCACCATGATTCTGTTCAAGCCGGATGGCACTGAAATCACCCGCCTGCCCGGTGAGGTGGATGCCGCCCGGTACATGCAAGTGTTGTCGCTGGGTTTGAACGCGGCGCACCCCGTCAAACAGACCCTCTCTGCCGCCTTGCAGCCCGGTGCAAAACTGAGTCTGGATGAATGGCGCATGCTGGCCGATTACTCCTGGGATACCGACGGTGCCTTGCAAGTGCCGCGTGATGATCTGGCCGGCGCGCTGCAAACCTTGTCACAACATGCCGCTGCCAATCATGCAACTGGCCCGGCGCTACGTCTGGAATTCAAGGCAATCGTGGCTGCGGCCACGGACAAACCGGTTGGCAAGGTCGAGAAAATCCGCGCGGTTGACGCGATGCGTACGGTGCTGAGCGTCCCCGCAATCACACGCAGCAACTTTGATTTGATCGTGGCCTACCCGACAGAGGTCACGCGTTATCTCACTCAACCAGGCACGCCGGCGCGGGCGCGTCTTGGCAAAGCGTGGGACAACGCGCTGATCATGTTGAGTGCAGATCAGAGTATTTCGACGACAGACCGCCTCACCGCGCTGGATGGCCGTGTTGCGCTGGCGCGGCTGGATCAGCCCGCCAGCAAGCCGCTGCCGCCCGCCTTGCTGGAAACCCTGCGTAACCAGGTGGTTGCAGCCGACAAAGTCACCACCAACGGCTACGAGCGCCAATCTGTGATCAGCGCTGCGGGTGATGCGCTGACCCATGCCGGGTTGATTGATGAATCGGATATCTTGCTGCGCGCGGAACTCAAGCGCTCTCCTGCGCCGTATTACTTCATGTCTGGTCTGGCGTTCAACGCCCGTACACGCGGCGATAAAGCCGCTGCGCTAGGTTGGTACGAACAAGCCTGGAATGCGTCTGAGGGCCCGGCCACCAGATTGCGCTGGGGCGTGAGTTACCTGGACGGCATGATGGAACTGGCTCCCCAGGATGAAGCCCGACTCAGCCTGGTGACCGGCAAAGTGCTGGATGAACTCGCGCATACGTCCAGTGCTTTTTATGGGAGTAACCGCGCTGCGCTGCAGCGCTGGACGACCCATCTGGCAAAGTGGAATGCCAGCGCCGCACATGATGCGGCGTTCAAACCCATGATGACGCGCATGGTGACCATCTGCGACAAGCTGCCATCCGATGATCCCCAAAAAACCACTTGCCACGACCTGGTCAAGGCCGCATCGGCCAGCCCGGCTGTCTGATCCGGTGAGCGCGCAGGGTGTTAATGCGCCGTGCGCGCCATGCCGGCATAGAGCGTATCCACGTTGTAGCGGAACATCGCCTCGTAGCTGGCCGCGGGGCCGTTCGGTGGTGATAGCGCTTCAACATACAACTCGCCGCCTGGCGCTGCGCCGGTCGCGTCAGCAATTTGTCTCACCATGCGCGGATCGTTCGAGTTCTCAAAGAAATACGCCGCGACATGTTCCTTTTTGATCTGTTCAATCAGCCGGGCGACGTCGGCCGCGGCAGGTTCGGCATCGGTTGAAATCCCCACGGGCGAGAGAAAAGTCACGCCGTAAGCCGCGCCAAAGTAGCCAAACGCATCGTGGCTGGTCAGCACTTTGCGCGCTGCGCCGGGCAAGGTGGCAAACCTGGCTTTGGCGTAGTTATCCAGCGCTTGCAGCTTGTGGATATAAGCCTCGCCGTTGCGCTTGAAGTCTGCTGCGTCGGCCGGATCTGCGGCGCTCAGCGCCGTCACCACATTGCGCGTGTAAATCACCCCGTTGCTGATGTCATTCCAGGCGTGCGGGTCTGTCACCACTTTGCCGTCGTCGGTCATCTTGCGCGTGTGGATGCCGGTACTGGCAACCGTCACCTTGCCGCTGTAGCCGGATGTCTTGATCAGCCGCGTCATCCAGCCTTCAAGACCCAGCCCGCTGATCAAGACCGCGTCGGCATCCTTAAGCGCTTTGGCATCTTGTGGCGTGGGCTCGTACACATGCGGATCGCCATTGGGGCCGACCAGACTGGTCACGATGACGTGCGTGCCGCCCACATTGCGCACGATGTCGGCCAATACCGTAAAGCTGGCGACGGCATGGATGTCTTTGGCCCACAGCGGCGGAGCAAACAAGGCCAGGGTGAGGGCGGTCAGTGGCAGAAGCGGGCGCATTGATGAGTTCCATGGATAACGAAGGTTGATTTCAAAATGCAACATTGTTGCAAATTAGGGATATGGGTGGCAGCATATGCTCAATGCAACATTGTTGCAAATCATCCTTGCTCCTGGACCCAACCATGTCATCCACGCCTTATCGCCCGCTTGATACCCGTTTGCCCGTCACCGTGCTTTCCGGCTTTCTGGGGGCCGGCAAGACCACGCTGCTGAACCATGTACTCAATAACCGTGCGGGTTTGCGGGTCGCGGTCATCGTCAACGATATGTCTGAAGTGAATATCGATGCCCGCCAGATCCGTGAGGGCGGGGCAGCGTTGTCGCGCCAGGACGAAAAACTGGTCGAGATGAGTAATGGCTGTATTTGTTGCACCCTGCGTGAAGACTTGCTGGTGGAGATCAATCGCCTGGCGCGTGAAGGGCGTTTTGACTATCTGTTGATTGAATCAACCGGCATTGCTGAGCCCTTGCCAGTGGCTGAAACCTTTACCTTTCGGGATGAAGGCGGCCGAAGTCTGATGGATGTCGCACGGCTCGACACCATGGTTACGGTGGTAGACGCGTTCAATTTCCTGGCTGATTACGCATCTGAAGACTTGCTGGCGGTGCGCGGCGAAACGCTGGGTGTCGAGGATGATCGTACCGTCGTTGATCTTTTGATCGAACAGATCGAGTTTTGTGACGTACTGGTGCTCAGCAAGACAGACCTGATAACACCTGCTGCCCAGGAACAACTGCGCGGCATGCTGACTGCGTTGAACCCGCGTGCGCGGATTGTGGAAAGTGAAATGGGTCGCGTACCTCTCCCGGCCATTCTCAATACCGGGCTGTTCGATTTCACTGCCGCCGCCAATGCGCCAGGCTGGTTACAGGAACTGCGCGGTGAACGCATGCCAGAGACCGAACAGTTCGGCATCAGCAGCTTTGTCTATCGCAACCCTCGTCCGTTTCACCCGCAGCGGTTCTGGCAGTGCATACATCTTGAATGGCCTGGCGTCATTCGTTCCAAAGGCTGGTTCTGGCTGGCCACCCGGCCGGACTTTGTCGGTAGCTGGTCGCAAGCGGGCGGCGCTTCCCGGCATGGCGCCGCAGGCCTGTGGTATGCCGCCACGCCGCGCGAGCACTGGCCAGAAGATGTACATGACCTGGCTCAGATCATGGAGAACTGGGATCCGGTGTATGGGGATCGCACGCAGGAACTGGTGTTGATTGGCATGGATATGGATCAACCTCGCCTGACCGGCATGCTCAATGCCTGCCTTGCCACAGATGCGGAATTGATCGCATTGCGGCGTCATCCGCAATCACTGGCTGACCCGTTCGCTTCATGGCAGGTGATGCCGGCATCATAAGAAATGACTGGCGCCGAGCGGGCAGATACGGTGAAATGTCGCTCGATGCGACCATCTGGTCGCTACGTATTTCCACTCACACGACGCCAACAGGATTCAACATGACACAAGCCATCAAGGACATCCCGCTGCAAAAAATCGACGGCTCGGCCGCCACATTGGGCGACTATGCCGGCAAGGTACTGTTGGTGGTGAATGTGGCCTCCAAGTGCGGCCTGACCCCGCAATACGAAGCACTGGAAAAACTGTACCGCGAGCAAACCGCAAACGGTCTGGAAGTGCTGGGTTTCCCCGCCAATAACTTCAAAGGGCAGGAACCGGGCACCGATGAAGAAATCCAGAGCTTTTGCTCGACCACGTACGACGTGACGTTCCCGCTGTTCTCCAAGATTTCTGTGGTCGGTGCCGATCAACACCCGCTGTACAACGCGCTGACCCATGCGCAACCGGATGCCACTGGCGAGGGCCCGTTCCGCGAGCGCCTCTCCAGCAAGGGTATTGAGATCGCCCCGCAACCGAATGTGCTGTGGAATTTTGAGAAATTCCTCGTGAATCGCAAGGGTGAAGTGGTTGGCCGTTTCTCGCCGGATGTCACGGCGGACGATCCGCGTCTGGCTAGCGCCATTGCCACAGAACTGGCCAAAGCTTGATTGGCGGACTAAAAAAAGCACCTTCGGGTGCTTTTTTTGTTCAGTGGTGCCGCCGTTTGCATCGGGGGAATACCTGAGCCGGGCGTCCGGACATCAGGGCTATGATGTGCGCTGCCCGTCATTGCGGGCGCAATTGTTACAAAGGGCAGGGACAGGCGCATGGGTGAGAAGAAACGCAGGCTGGCGGCTGGTGGTGCCGCAGTCGCTGAAGCACGACCGGCAATCAATGACGGCAGCCAGTGGGTAGAAACCGGCAAGCGCCTGCATCATGAGGGTCGCCTGCCAGAAGCGTTGGCGGCCTACCAGCGCGCGCTGGAACGCAACCCGCAACAGGCTGACGCGTTGCATTACCAGGGACTGGCGCTGATCGGGATTGGCCAGGGCGCGGTGGGCATGAGCCTGTTGCAGCGTTCGCTGGCGCTGGAGCCAGAGAACGCCAGCTTTCATTTCAATCTGAGCCAGCATCTGCGCCGCCATGATCCGGCCGCTGCGTTTGCACACTTGCAGCGCGCTGTTGCGCTACAACCGGCCGATCTGCAATACACCCTGGATTACGCCCAGGCGCTGGTTGCATTGGGCAAGCGGGATGAAGCGCTCGATGCGCTGGTGGCAGTGCGCCCGCATCACCCCGAAAGCGGTGCGCTGGGCGAACGGATCGTAGACCTGGCCTGGCAACTGGAGCGCCTGGAACTGGCCCGTGCCACCGCCGCTGACGTGGCGCGCCAGCACCCGCAGTTTGAAGCCCGTTTCCGCATCGGTTACGCCTTGCCGCGCAAGGATCAACCCGAGTCAGAAACCGCGATGGGGGCCGATCAGTGGGGACAATGCGCGCTGGCAGGCGCAGCACTTGAACACTTTATCGCCGAGCGTGATCTGCATGTGATCGATCAATTTATTGCAGACCCGGTTGCTTACCGCGAACACGCGCTGCAACAGGCGTTCCACGCCAACTTGTATGAAGGCCAGAATTTCCCGGGTGTCCAGACTGATGGCCAGCCCGCGCAAGAGATCATGGAGCGCATTGCGACGGCCCTGGGGTGTCCGGTGAAATGGTCCTCGCCGGATAACGGCGCGTTCCGTGTCAGTGTGGCCAACGCCAAAGCACGTACCGATATTCATATCGATAACGAAGACCAGGGACAAGCCACGACCTACGCCGCTGTGCTCTACCTGAACCCGCCTGAACAATGTCAGGGGGGCACCACCTTCTGGCAGCATCGTGCGACGGGTTGGGATCGCCGCCAGCCGGAGGATGTAGTCCGTGCTGCGGGTTTCAAAGACTTTGCTGCGTTTCAGGACAGCTGGAGCGTGGTGAGTGCCGACGGCAAACGTGATTTTGGCGATCTGGCCAATGAACGCGACATCTGGCAAGTACAAGCCGAGATTCCCATGCGCAGCAACCGCATCGTGATCTACCGCGGCAACTTCTACCACGGTTTGTCCAGCGTGTTTGGCAGCACCATGCAAGACGGGCGTCTGGCACAGTTGTTTTTCTTTGAAACTGCCCGCGACGCCAAGGTCTGATGCTTTTTTCTGCCGCAGTAAAAACAACGCTGATCGGGGCCGTGCTGGCCCTGATCGCTGCTCAGGCGCAGGCCCATTTGCTGTGTACCGTGATTGCCGATGCCGCGACCGGCAAGGTAGTGCTCCAGCAAGGCGAAGCCTGTAGTGAGCGCGTTACACCGGCCTCCACCTACAAAATCGCCATGAGCCTGATGGGCTTTGACAGCGGCTTTTTGCAGAACGAACACGCGCCGGTGCTTGAGTACCGCAAAGGTGATCCGGATTGGGGCGGGGCCAACTGGCTCAAGCCCACGGACCCGGCAGCGTGGATCACCTACTCCGTCGTCTGGTACTCGCAGCGCGTCACTCATCACCTGGGCACAGACAAGGTGACGCAATACGCCAAAGACTTTGGGTTTGGCAACGCAGACATGTCTGGTGATCCAGGCCAGAACAACGGGCTGGATCGCGCATGGATTGCCTCATCGTTGAAGATTTCACCGCTGGAGCAGGTAGCCTTCCTGACACGCCTGGTGAACGGCAAGCTGCCGGTATCTGCCCATGCGCTTGAGATGACCCGCAATATCACTCGCCTTGACCCCAGCCCGGCCGGCTGGGACATGCATGGCAAAACCGGCGCGGCGTTCCCACGGATCAGCCCGACCGATTTTGACTACGCCCATGGCTGGGGCTGGTTTGTCGGCTGGGCCACACAGAATGGGCGCACGCTGGTTTTTGCCCGGCTGACCCGGGACGACGCTGAGAACAAAGTCAGCCCGGGCCTGCGCACCCGGGAGAGTGTGCTGGCAGACTGGCCAGCGCTGGTGTCTGGTCTACCCCATTAAACGCTAGTTGGTTTTGGCACGCTTGACCGTCGCCATCTCTTTGTCTGCATGGCGTATCGCTTCATCTGCACTCATCGCTCCGTCTGCCACCACAAAGACCACGCTGGCGCCCAGAATACTGCGGGTGGCATCGGCATAGAGTGTGGTGGTTTCCGCGGCGATGCGCTTTGCCTCCTCCGGATCGGCCGGGCCGGGGCCGATGATGGCGAATTCGTCGCCGTCAATGCGGCCAACGACATCATCATCGCGCGCAACGCGGGTCAGATGCGTGGCGAGATCGCATAGCAAGTGGTCGCCGCGTGTGTGGCCCTGGGTTTCGTTGATCTCGCGAAAGTGATCCAGATCCACCAGGCCGACCAGCACGGTGCTGTCCTCGCGCCGGGCCAGCGCTAGCAGGCGGGCCAGTTCTTCCAGAATGGCGCGACGATTAGGCAGGGCGGTCAACGGGTCTGTCAGCGCGGAGCGGGTCAGCCGGTTGTTGGTCTCCTGCAGTTGCTCCAGCAATTTTTCACGCTCGATATGCTGGGCGATCAAGCGGGAGAACAGATGCAATGACGTCCGCGCCCGTTCCGGCAGTGGCATTTGCCGGGTGCTGGCCGCGCACAGGGTGCCAATCAACGATCCTGAATGGGTGCGGATCGGCGCACTGATATAGCTCTGGATGCCCAGTGCTTTGGCGGCTTCCGAATCCGGCCAGCGGCCTGGCACGTCGTCTGTGTAAGTACAGCCTGATTCCATGGAGCGCTTGCACAGTGTGTCCGACCAGGGCACGGCCAGTTGTTCGGGGATCTCCAGCTTGCCTACATTGCGGGCAAATTCGATCAATTGCGTGGTCATGCCGCTGTCAATGCGGGTGATATAGGTGGACTCGAATTCGGTGAGGTTCTGCAGCAGCTCCAGCAAAGGTTGCGCAAGTTCTTCCAGACTGCGGGCAGAAGAAGCGGATTCGGCCAGCCGAACCAGTTTGCTATCCATGCGTGTCCTCGTGCGGTGGTGAATTATCAGGATTTCATTCTAGAAGCCCTTGGCGATCGGGCAAGCAAAATGGTCTGACTGTATAACCTGTCAAAAGTGGCGACCCGCCCGTCAGTCGCGTGCTTTTTACGCTGTTGCTTATCCGGACGTTGCGGCAAAATAGCCGCTCTTTTCTGAGGTATTCCCAAATGAACACACACGCCTGAGCGCCCTGAACGGGCAAACGTCTCTCTGCCCAACAACGCGAGTGTGTGTTCATGTCAATGATTCAAATCGAAGGCCTGGGTGTGTCCCATGGCCGCAAAATCTGTTTTTCCGGGTTCAACGCAACTGTTGCGTGGGGTCAGCGGATTGCCATTCTGGGTGACAACGGCAGCGGCAAATCCTCATTGCTCAATGTGCTGGCTGGCCATGCTGTGCCGTCTGAAGGCGTCATTCATGCCGTTGCCGACATCCGCCGTGCCCATGTGGCACAGGTTCAGGACGACGTCGCGACGCTCAGCGGTGGTGAGCGCGTCAGCCTGGCGCTGGGGTCTGCGCTGACATCGCAGCCCGACCTTTTGCTGCTGGATGAGCCGACCAATCACCTGGATATTGCCAACCGCCGGGCGCTTTACCGCACGCTGCGGCAATTTGGCGGCGCCATCGTGCTGGTTACCCACGACATGGCGCTGCTGGATGAAACCTGCGACACCATCTGGCACCTTGAACAAGGCCAGGTCACGGTGTTTGAAGGGCGCTACCGGGACTATATGGCCGAACGCGCGTTACAAAGGCATGCCCTGGAACAAGCGTGGCCCCACACGCGTCGCGCCGCGAAATCAGCTCATGAAGCCTTGATGAAGGAGCAAGAGCGCGCCGCCCATGCCCGTCAGCATGGCGCCAAAAGTATCGAGAACGGCAAGTGGGCCACGGTGAAGTCGCTGACCAAACTGGAACGCAGCAATACGACTGCCGGGCGCAAACAGGCTGATCTGCGTGCCCAACGACAGGAGATCGCCAGCCGGCTGGATCAATTGCGGCAACCTGTCACGATTGTCCCGCATTTTCATTTGCCGGCAGGGCGCGGGCGCGACGTCGTCGTGCAGGTCAGCGGGGGCAGCGTGGGCTATGACTTTTCGTTATTGGGCGGGCTGCATATGCAATTAAATCAGGGAGAGCGGATGGCGTTCACTGGACGCAATGGCTGCGGGAAGTCGACATTGGCGCGCGCCATGCTGGGTGATCCGGCAGTGCGTCGAGGCGGAGACTGGTTGTTGCCCGCGCCGGCGCAAGTGGGGTATCTGGATCAGCACTACGCGACGCTGAATCCGGCGCTGTCGGCCATTGACGCATTGCGCGCAGTGGTGCCGGCGTGGACGGAAGCGCGGCTACGACAGCATCTGGCTGATTTTTTGTTCTTTGATACGCAGTCGGTGACTACGCCGGCAGCGCAATTGTCCGGTGGAGAGCGCGCGCGGCTGGCGCTTGCGTGTATTGCGGCCAGCCCGCCCTCGTTGCTGATCCTGGATGAGCTGACCAACAATCTGGACCTGACTGTGCGCCAACATGTGATCGACGTGTTGCGCGTCTACCCGGGCGCAATGGTGTTGATCTCACACGATGAACATTTTCTGGCGCAGATTGATCACTTGAACAGGCTGGATCTGGATGCGTTGCGGCTGCCGGTCAGCGGCTGATGCCCAAGGCTGTCATCTTTTTGTACAAGGTGGCGCGCCCGATGCCAAGGCGCTGGGCCGCCAGTGTGGCGCGGCCGCCAGCGGCTTGCAGTGCTTCTTCGATCAACCGTTTTTCAAAGGCATGCATGGCGCTGTGATAGTCCTGATCGGGTGCGGTCAGGGCGCTGCGCAGGCTACCCACATCGATCAGTGCAGCAAGGTCATCCACCTGCAGTTCAGCGCGGTCAGACAGCATGATCGCGCGTTCCAGTACGTTTCTGAGTTCACGCACATTGCCAGGCCAGTGGTAATGGCGCAGGTATTCAACCGCAGCGGAAGAGATATGTCGTACACCACAAGTGAGTGCCAGATCGTCCAGCACAGACTGGCACAACGCCGGCAGGTCTTCCGCGCGATCACGCAGTGGCGGGGTTTCAATGGTCAGCACATTGAGGCGATAAAACAGATCCGCACGAAACGCCCCGGCTTCCACGCGTTGCAGCAAGCGTGCGGACGTCGCGGCAATGATGCGTACATCGGCGCGGATAACCTGGTTGGCGCCGAGGGCCTCGAACTCTTTGTCCTGCAACACGCGTAACAGTTTGCTTTGTAGCGCCAGGGGCAACTCGCCCATTTCATCCAGAAACAACGTTCCGCCATCCGCCAGTTCAAATTTGCCGATGCGCCCTTTGCGATCCAGCCCGGAATACGCGCCCGGCGCTGCCCCAAAGAGTTCGGCTTCCAGCAGCGTTTCCGGGATCGCTGCCATGTTGATGCTGACCAATGGTTTGTCTGCCCGTGGTGAAGCCGCGTGAATGGCATGGGCCAGTACTTCCTTGCCGGTGCCGGTTTCACCCAGCAGCAGGACGGGGGAATCCATCTGCGCTGCACGTTGGGCCCGACGTTTGACTTCGGTCGCGGCTTCACCTGTGCCAATGAAACTGCTGAACGAATACTTGGGTTTGCGCGCCTGTGCCAGGGACGCTTGTGCGTTGGCCAGTTCTTTCTTCAACTGACTGAACTTGGCGACAATGGGCGAGAGCGACTGCAATTGATCAAACAAGGCAAAGCCAATGGCGCCGACCACCTGCCCGCCTTTGTTCTTGAGCGGCAGGCGCGTGACCACAAGGGACTCATGCCCTGCCGCAGGCATGATATCCAGTAACTGCGGCTTGCCACTTTTGACGACTTCACGCATCTGGCTGTGCTGGATGACTTCTTCCACCGGTCGACCAATGGCCCCGGCGGGTTCGGCAAAACCAAAGCGCGCGGCATAGCGGGCGTTGATCCAGACAATGCGCGCTTCGTGATCGACAATCACCGTGCCTTCGCAGAAGTCTTCCATGGTGTCGAACATGCTCTGGATGGCCCATTGGCGCACAGAATCATAGTCGGCCAGCAGGTAAGTCAGATCCAGGGGATCTTCAGGTCGGGCAACGGAGCCGGAGGTCATGGGGATTGATTCGGGTTCTGGACGGCTTAGCGTACTACGGGGTGAGGTCTTGCAGAAAGCGGCGATGCATCAACCAAACACGCGATGCAGCATCCGTACCAGCCAGCGTTCACGCTGGAATTCGCTGACACGGCGAAGTACGCGGGCGTAGTCCAGAATCAGGCCGGGCGTCCAGGTCATGGTATTGCCGCGCGTACGCAACAAAGACAGCAGCCAGACATTGGGATCAGTCGCGAGAATGAAGAAGCGGTACCACGGCCGCGTGCGTCCGACGATCCCTTCCAGCGCGACATCCAGCGCCAGAGCGACGGTGGTAGAGCAATTGCGGCTGGAGAGGTTGTAAACCACATCCCGCCGATAGATTTCCCAGAAAGTGCGCAGGGCTTCTTCGTTGTAATTGCGAAACCAGATTTGCCGGTTGGGTTCGCACCATTCAGCCACTTCAGACTCGTAGGACTCCAGAAACCGGCCGGGAATATCGTTCTCTTTATGGGCCAGCAACATGCCCTTGAATTGCTGCTCAGAGAAGCTTTCCACCCCTGGATACAAGCTGATGTAGAGATCCGGTGGTAGTTCCAGCGAAGAGTGGCCTGTTGAGACTTTGCCATTGCGATCCACGGCGGCGATATACCGGTCCACAATTGCGCGCCGCTGCGGATTGGGGGTTGAGCCAACCGGCGTCCATACGTGCACCATCAACGGATAGAACGGCCGTTTGGCCGGTGCGGCGTGGATGGGCAGTTTTTCGTACCAGTACCAGTTATGGCGGCGGAAATACGGCATGGAAAGCACGGATACGCCTTCCGGTAGCTCACGAAACTCCAGCCCCAGGCGGAACATCATGAAGCCATAGGCAATCATCAAGATGCCAAA
This sequence comes from Silvimonas amylolytica, assembly GCF_014645555.1. Taxonomy (GTDB): domain Bacteria; phylum Pseudomonadota; class Gammaproteobacteria; order Burkholderiales; family Chitinibacteraceae; genus Silvimonas; species Silvimonas amylolytica. Next base: position 182,679 of record NZ_BMLY01000005.1, read on the forward strand.
ACACACCGGAAAGGTGTGCAGGTGTTCAATTGGCCAACTGGTGAAAACCTGGATAGAGACCAGAATTTCGCCAATGCCGATCATCATGCTGCGTTTGTAACCGTTGAACCGGATGACGTGTGCCGAGGCCGTCCGCAACATGCCGTCAATCAAGAAGCCGATGCCAAAAAATACGGTGCTGGCCCAACTGTTATCAACCGGCGCGCGCATGGCCAGGCCACCCAGTGCAATCAGCGCGCCTGCACTGACCAACAAAACCAGTCTGTGTTTACGGCGAACCACGCTCAGATCGGCCAGGCTGACGAGCCCTTCAATGACGCAGATCAGACCAAAAATGGTGCTGATGATGATCAGCAGCCACCAGGCCAGGCCAAGTACGCTGGCAATCCCGATCAGGATCAAAACGGTACCGATCAGGGGGAGTTTGTGCCATTCGCGACGGAATGGATCTGCCCCGATCAGCAAGATGATGATGCGCAGCACGGCGTCTCATTTGTAGTAAGTCGTCTGCACTAATATTGTGTTTAACTTACGCGTGGCGCCAGTTTTTTCTGTGTTTGAATCGGGCTGTGCGGCGAAATGAAAAACCCGCACCAGTCCTGGTGCGGGTTGTGGGGTTGGTGTCTGCTGTTGCGGTGCGATATGAATTTAATTCAATAACGAACAGGTTTTCTGGTGTTTCCTTGTTTCGGCAGACCCATGTCGGCCCGGTTCAAGGCACGTTTCTGGTGAATATGGCTAACTGTTGTTCGGCCAGATTAACGCTGTCAGATTTAAGCTGAACATTTCCTGGCCTGGCGTTCGTGTAAAGAAGCTGCCATTGGCCTTGCCATGCGGTCGGTAAGGCTGCGCTGGCGGTTCGGCGGCTATAGTTGAGCGCCACCAGGAGTTGGGTTTTGTCTTGTTCGCGAACAAAGACAAACACCGGGTCATCATCATCCGAAAGGATGCGCAGGCTGCCCGTTTGTAGCGCGGGCTGTGCCTTTCTGAGCGCGATCAAAGCCCGGTAGGTTTCCAGCAACGAGCCAGGTTTGCCGTTTTCAGTGGCAACATTGGCCGTCACGTGATTCTGCGCCAGGCTGCGAAATGGTTGAGTGGTACTGAAGCCGGCATGCGCGCTGTCGTCCCAACTCATTGGGCCACGCAGACGTTGATCGTCCCATTTCACGGGCTCGCTGAAGGTCTGGCCAATTTCTTCGCCGTAATACAGGAATGGAATGCCCGGCAACGTGAGCAAGGTGGCGGCAGCCAGTTGTTGCGAAGGAACGTCTTCACTCAATTGCTGGGCTACACGCGGACCGGCAAAACTATCGTGGTTAGAGAGGAACGTACCCATGCTGGCCACGGGTTTTTGTTTCAGATACGCCGGCAGCGTGTCCATCACACGCCCCATCTGCACGCTTTTGAGAATGGCGTTCTGTAAACCGAATGCAAACGCGCTGCCGGCGGAGTCACTGGCGGAAAACTCCACCGGGTAAGCTGGGGCCTCGGCCACCATGTAGCGCTTGCCGTATTGATTCAGCAGGTCATGCACCTGGCGCATGATGTTGTGATTCTCTGGCTGGCCTTCCCAGGCATTGGGGCCGTTTTCGACCAGCGCGCCGACCGCATCGAAACGGAATCCATCCACGCCCCGGTTTAGCCAGAACCGCAGATTATCCAGGTGAAATGCCAGGACATCCGGGTTGCGGAAATTGAAATCCGGCATGGATTGCGCAAACGCCCCGTAGTAATAACCCCCAGCCTTGCCGGCGTACCACGGGTCGCCACCATAGGTTTGCCAGCCGGTGGGCTTGGTGTTTTTCCAGACATACCAGTTACGCCACGGTGAGGCGGCATCATTGTTGGCCGCCACAAACAGCGGGTGGGTATCCGCACTGTGATTGATCACGTAGTCCAGGATCACGCCGATGCCGCGCTTGTGCGCTTCTGCGACCAGGCGGTCGAAATCAGCCAGAGTGCCGTAATCGGGTTCGATATTGCGATAGTCCGCCACCGCATAGCCGTGATCGTGATCAGCGCTGCGGTAAATGGGCAGCAGCCAGATACCGGTAATACCCAGCGACTGCAGGTAATCCAGTCGCCGGGTCAGGCCATTGAGATCGCCAATGCCATCGCCATTGCTGTCTTGATAGGCACGCACCAGGATTTCCATGAACACCCCTTGCTGGGCCCAGTGTTCTGGCAAACCACTGTTGTGGATCTGTGGTTTGACCGGGCTGAGATCTACGCCGGGTGGTGGTTCGGCTGCGGGCAGGGGCTGGCCCAGCAACAGAGCGGTCAGACCGGCAACGCTGAGCAAGGAACGGGAAGAGTTCATGGGTGTCCTGGATTGATCGCAAAATAGATGAAAAGCATATTTTCAAACCGGTTTGGGTGGCCATAAGGTATGGCACCTGGTACGCGTGATCCATTCACCACGGTGATGCCGGTTTCAGCTACATTTGCCAGAAGCATAAACATCGACAAAGGTATACGCATGATCACGGTGCATCACCTGAACAATTCCCGCTCGCAGCGCGTGTTGTGGTTGCTGGAAGAACTGGGGATTGAGTACGAGATCAAATTCTATCAGCGTGACCCGGCCACATTGCTGGCACCGCCCGCACTACGTGCCATTCACCCGTTGGGCAAGTCGCCCGTGATCACAGATGGCGATATCACCGTGGCGGAGTCTGGCGCCATTGTTGAATACCTGCTGGACCAATATGGTGAAGGCTATCTGCGGCCTGAACCGGGTACGCCAGCGCGTCGCCAGTTCACTTACTGGCTGCATTATGCGGAAGGTTCCGCCATGCCTTTGCTGCTGATGAGTCTTGTGTTTGGCAAGATGCCTGAGCAGCCCATGCCGTTTTTTATCCGGCCCATTGTGCGAGGCATTGCCGACAAAGTGCGCCGGGTATTTCTGGCACCGCAATTGAAAACGCATATGGATTTTGTTGAGTCGCAACTGGCGGCCACGGGCTGGTTTGCCGGAGACGAGTTTTCTGCCGCAGATATCCAGATGAGCTTTGTGCTGGAGGCCGGCGCAGCCCGGGGTGCTACGCAAGGCAGACCCCATATCCAGCACTTTCTGGAGGCCATCCACACACGCCCCGCTTACCAGCGCGCGCTGGAAAAAGGGGGACCGTTTACCGTTACAAGCCTTGCTGCTGCTAAAGCGTGAGTAGCGGCTAGCCATAACAAAAACGATTTGCTTGGACAAGTCAGAATACGGTTGTCAGCCTCCAGTCATGTAATTCTTGTATGGTGGCAGGATTCGGAATAGGCTCTGCCGTGTTTAATTCTTTTGACTGGTTTCCTGCAAATGCAATCGAGCAAGCTCGCCGATATAGCGGCACTGATCGGTGAGAGCGAGCGGCTGACTTACGCAGATGCCGACGAGTCGCTGCGCCTTGCCCATGAGGCCGTCCGCCAGATTGTGCCAGGGACGGATGCGTTGCTGGCGGTACGTGCACTGCAACGGTGCGCGACCATGCAGCTGATTTTTGGCCAGATGCACGAGGGCCAGGCGTCTTTGCTCAAGGCGCTGACCATCGCCGAAAAAGAGGATTTTGACGCGATTCGCGGCGAAATCATGCAAGACATGGCCGCTGTGTACTACACCATTGGCGAGTACGACGACGCCATTGATTACTGGTCAGATTGTCTTGATCCTGCCAATACCGCATTCACAACCGAAACGCGTGTTCACTCTCATATTGGTCTGGGCCAGATTTACTTTGCCCACGAGAACTACGAGATGGCGCTGTCCCATCATCGTCGCGCGCAGCGCATGGCGGGCACGACTTTGCCCGAAGTGTTGCGTTGTCGCGTGCTGATCAACGTGGCTACTGATTGCCTGCGTCTGGAGAAACTGGAGGACGCAGAAGAAGCGCTGGAAGAGGGGCTGGTGCTGGCGCAGTCGTCCGGTCAAAAAGAATATCAGGAAGAAATCTGTGTCTATCGCGCCACGGTGGCGATGGATCGCGGCGATCTTGCTTCCGCGGCCGAATGGCTCAAACGTGCGGAATCGATTGAACACGTTTGCCTGTGGGGCCAGAACTTGCGGTTGTTGGCACGCGGGCGTTTGCATGTGATCAATGGCGAGTTCGAGTCTGCACACAAAGTGCTGCACAAAGCGCTGGATCTGGCCGGTGAGATGGGTATCTCACACAAGGCCTATCAGGCGCATCACTTGCTGGCGCAGACTTATACCCATCAAGGGCAGGTGGCGGAAGCCGAGCATCACCATAAACGGTACCTGGAAATCTTCAACCGTATCGTCCGTCCTGGCACCTATAGCCGTTTGCAGCAACTCGAAACCCGCATTGGCGACGCCTGACCTCGCAAGGGCTTGATGTAGGGGCCATTGGCGCCCATCTGTAATGCACTGCTTATTCCAGACATGCGCCTGTGCGGCCATGCATTCAGTGCCATTGCGGAGCCTCATCCATGACCCCTTTTACTTTTCACAATCCTACCCGGCTGCATTTTGGTGCCGGACAGATTGCGCGCCTTGCCGATGAAATCGCCCCAGGTAGCCGTGTTTTGCTGGTCTACGGCGGGGGCAGCATCAAGAAAAACGGCGTGTATGACCAGATCCGTGCTGCGCTGGAGAACGCCGACATCACCGAGTTCGCCGGTATTGAGCCCAATCCGGAATTCGATACGTTGATGAAGGCCGTAGAGATCGGGCGTGAATTCAAACCGGACTGGATCATTGCTGCCGGTGGTGGTTCGGTCTCTGACGGCGCCAAATTCATTGCGGCTGCCATTGCGCTTGATCCAGCGATTGATCCCTGGTTGATCGTGGGTAACCGCATCAAGCTGGAAAGCGCGGTGCCGCTGGGCGTGGTATTGACCCTGCCCGCGACCGGATCAGAGAGCAATCTGGCCTCAGTGGTGACGCGTTCTGCCACACAAGACAAGCTTTCGTTCAAGAACCCGCTGGTGTTCCCGCGTTTTGCGGTGCTTGATCCAACCGTTATGGCCAGCTTGCCGCCGCGGCAGTTGGGCAACGGCGTCGTGGATGCCTTCGTACATACCACTGAGCAATATCTCACTTACCCGGCAGAGGCACGCATTCAGGACCGGTTGGCGGAAGGAATCCTGGCCACATTGGCAGAGCTTGGTCCGGCACTTCTGGATGGCGTGCATGAAGAAGCACGCGCCAATGTGATGTGGGGTGCCAATCAGGCCTTGTTCGGGCTGGTGGGGGTGGGCCAGCCGCAGGATTGGGCAACCCACGCGATCGGCCATGAACTGACTGCCCTGTACGGACTGGATCATGCCCAGACGCTGGCGGTGACATTGCCCTCTTTGTTGCGCCATTGCCTTGATGAGAAGGAAGAGAAACTGGCGCAGTACGCGCGTCGTGTCTGGGGCCTTTCTGGCGAAGGCCGCGAGTTGGCGGTTGCTGCTGTTGAGGCCACGGCCAGCTTCTTTGAGCGGATGGGCGTGCCCGTCCGTTTGTCAGCTCACGGCATCAATCCGCAGGAAGCGGCAAAGAAGGTCGAGGAGCAACTCATCCGTCATGGTCGTACCGCTTTGGGTGAGCATGGACGCCTTACTCCGGCAGATTGCGCGGCGATTGTCGCCGCATCGGGTTAAACCTTTACACGTGAACACCTGTTGCATCGGGCCATTTTCATGCTGCGGTGCAACTGGTGTTGTCATGCTGACGTGCTAATGTCGCTGCATAGCTGGCAATGAGACCAGCGGAGATGATGCTCCGCAGACGAGCCCACGGGATGGAAAACGACCATGGTGGAACAAGAAGTTGACTCGCTGATTGAGCGGGCCAGGAAACTCGTTTCCTCGCAAAGTGCTGAATCACTCTCTCTGGCTGGCCGCGCCCGCGAGCTGGCTAAAAGTGCAGATTACCATCGGGGCGAAATTGCTTCGCTGGTGGTTGAAGCCAATGCGCTGCACATGTTTGGCCGCCACAACGAAGCCCACGATGCCCTGTTGACCGCCATGGAGCGCGGTGAGCGTTTTGGCATGGGCCAGGAGCGCGGTGAAGCACTGCAGATGCTTGCGCGTCTGTACTACACCCGCGGTGAATATGAACGTGCCAGCGATTGCTGGTGCGCTTGTGTCGAACTCCCTGATGACGATATCGCGCCGGAAGTGCGCATTCGAGCCCATATTGGCCTTGGACAGTTGTTGTTCGCGCATGAGCAGTTTGACTCTGCCCTGGCCCATCACCGCCGTGCGGCCGTACTGGCTGAAGAGCGTGACGATGCGCAACTGACCAGTTGCTGCTTGATCAATATCGCCGTGGACCTGATGCGATTGGGGTTGCAGACGGAGTCTGTTGCCACGCTCAAACAAGCTTTGCCGTTGGTACGTGCAGACAAAAACTACGAGTACGAGGCGGAAATTTATAGCGTGCTGGGCCAGATCGACATGGCTCGGGGGGATATGGGGCGTGCCCGCATGAGCCTGATGGTGTCGCTCAAGATCAACCGGCTCCACATCAATACCTGGGGCGAAGCATCCAACATGCTGTGGCTGGGCCAGTGCAGCCTGGCGGAAGGTGCGTTCGATTCTGCGAGCGACGAACTTTCCCGCGCGCTGGTGCTTGCACAGGGCATGGGATCGCAACATCTGATGGCCAATACGCACTCGGCGCTGGCGGATCTGTGCCGTTGTAACGGCGAAATGGACGCTGCCGCCGAGCATGAAAAACAGTACCGCAGCCTCCGCCAGCAATTGCTGGAACATGCGCGCTCACCCCGGCTGGCAACCATGGAATTACGGCTTACACCGGAGCCCTCGTAACACCGTTGTCATGCACCGGATTTGTTGCATGTGCACATCAAACAGTCCCATTTTGGAGCGGTTTAGAAAAACCCTAGTAAAAATGGGACTTTAGCCTCGCGTTTTTTCGATAAAATCAACCCTCAAACGTTGATCAGAACCCGCGAGCGCCCCCATCCATGGCCGATTTGACCGCCGCCAACCTCCCTCAACAGCATGATCGTCTGCGAGAGATTCCCTATAACTACACGTCTTTCTCTGACCGTGAGATCGTGATCCGCCTGTTGGGCGAAGACGGTTGGCACACGCTGGAAGAACTGCGCCGCGAGCGGGTTACGGGCCGATCGGCCCGCATGCTGTTTGAGGTGCTGGGCGACATCTGGGCCGTCAAGCGTAACCCGTATCTGGAAGACGACCTGCTGGATAACCCCAAGCGCCTGGCCATGCTGGTCGACGCCATGAAGCATCGTCTGTCCGAAATTGAAAAACGCCGTGACGGTAACGACAAGGTCGGGATTCTGGTCGCGCGCGCGCGTCAGGCCGTGGACGCTTTCGCCAATGGTTTTCGTGATACCGCCGCGCTGCGCAAACAGGTCTTGAAGCGTATGTCCGGGATCACCCGGCGCGACAACATCTGTTTCGATGGTCTGGCCCGCGTATCTCATGTGACCGATGCGACGGACTGGCGGGTTGAATACCCGTTTGTGGTGCTGAGCCCGGATACCGAAGAAGAAATGGCGCCGCTGGTCGCCGCCTGTATCGAAGTCGGCCTGACCATCATTCCGCGCGGCGGTGGTACCGGTTACACCGGCGGTGCAGTGCCGCTGACGCCCATGTCCGCTGTGATCAACACCGAAAAACTGGATCGCCACAACGGCGTGGAACTGCGCCGCATTCCGGGTGTGGATCACGAAGTGGCCACGATTCAGTGTGGCGCGGGTGTGGTTACCCGTCGTGTGATGGAGGCCGCCGAAGAAAAGGGTCTGGTGTTCGCGGTTGATCCGACTTCAGCCGATGCCTCCTGTATTGGCGGCAACGTCGCCATGAACGCGGGCGGCAAGAAAGCCGTGTTGTGGGGCACCGCGCTCGATAACCTTGTCAGCTGGAAGATGGTTGATCCGGATGGCAACTGGATGTTCATCGAACGCCTGGACCATAACCTGTCCAAGATTCACGACGCGCCCTCCGCCAGTTTCAAGGTTGCGCGTTACAAGCCAGATGGCAAAACGCTCATCAGGGAAGAAGTCCTGACCATTCCTGGCAAGGACTTTCGCAAGGTTGGCCTTGGCAAGGATGTGACCGACAAATTCCTGGCCGGTTTGCCTGGCATTCAGAAAGAGGGTACGGACGGCATCATTACCTCCGCACGTTTTGTGTTGCACCGTCTGCCAGCGCATACCCGCACGGTGTGTCTGGAGTTCTTTGGCGAAGTCAGCCGTGCCGTACCGGCAATTGTTGAAATCAAGGACTACATCGACGGTCTGGATGGCGTGCAACTGGCGGGTCTGGAGCATCTGGACTGGCGCTATGTGCGCGCCGTTGGCTATGCCACGAAAGCCAAGAGCCGTGGCCGGCCGAAAATGGTGCTCATTGCCGATATCGTCTCTGACGATGAAAACAAGCTGGGCCTGGCTGCCTCGCACGTGGTGACGCTGGCCAATCAACGCTCGGGTGAGGGTTTCATTGCTGTCACTGGCGAGCAACGCAAGAAATTCTGGCTGGATCGTGCCCGCACGGCTGCGATTGCCAAACACACCAACGCCTTCAAGATCAATGAAGACGTAGTGATCCCGCTGCCGCGCCTGGGTGAGTACTCGGATGCGATTGAGCGGATCAACATTGAGTTGTCGGTCCATAACAAGCTGGAGCTTCTGGATGCACTGACGGTGTTCTTCACCCGTGGTCGCTTGCCCATGGACATGAGTGATGCCGCCGTCAGCCATGAAGAATTGATCGGAGATCGTCGCGAAGCCGCACTGAACCAGATCGCGTCTGTCCGCGCACGGTGGCAATGGCTGCTGGATCACCTGGATTTGCCGTTCGAGTCTTACACCGACGCCTGGCCAGAAGCGCCGCTGGAACGCGCGGTAACCGCAGCCGATGCGCCGCAAAGCGTGTATCACGGTATGCGTGATTACGCGCTGCGTGTGTCCTGGCGCCGTGAATTGCAAAGCGCGCTGGAAGCGCTGTTTAGCGGCCGCACCGACAAGCCGATTCTGGATGCCGTCAACGCGCTGCATGGTCAGGTGCTCAAAGGCCGTACCTGGGTGGCGCTGCACATGCATGCCGGTGACGGTAACGTGCACACCAACCTGCCGGTGAACTCCGACAATTACGAGATGCTGCAGCGTGCACACCATGCCGTGGCCCGCATCATGCAGGTGGCGCGCGATCTCAACGGCGTGATCTCCGGCGAGCATGGCATCGGGATCACCAAGTATGAGTTCCTCTCCCGCGAGGAACTGGCGCCGTTTGAAGCCTACAAGCAGCGTATTGACCCGAATGGTCACTTCAACAAGGGCAAGCTGCTGCCCGGCGCGGATCTGACCAACGCGTATACGCCGTCGTTCAGCTTGCTGGGTTCGGAGTCGCTGATCCTGGAGCAATCCGGAATCGGTGGTATCTCCAACATGGTCAAGGACTGCTTGCGTTGCGGAAAGTGCAAGCCGGTGTGTTCCACGCATGTCCCGCGCGCCAATCTCTTGTACAGCCCGCGCAACAAGATTCTGGCCACCGGTCTGCTGACTGAAGCTTTCCTGTATGAAGAACAAACGCGCCGCGGCGTGTCGCTCAAGCACTTTGAAGAACTGGGCGATGTGGCCGACCACTGCACGGTCTGTCACCGTTGTGTAAACCCGTGTCCGGTGAAAATCGACTTCGGTGATGTTTCGATCGCCATGCGCAACTTCCTGCGCAACGAAGGCCAGAAGAAATTTAATCCGATGACCTCGCTGGCGATGGGCTTTTTGACGATCAAAGACCCGGCAACCATCAAGCTGGTCCGCAAAACGACGATCGAATGGGGCGGCAAGGCGCAGCGTCTGGGCCACAAGCTGGGCAAGTCGCTTGGCCTGATCCAGAACACGCTCAAACAACCGCCTTCCAGCACAGGTGGCAAGCCGCCGATCAAGGCACAGGTCATCCATTTCATCAACAAACCGATGCCGGGCAATTTGCCCAAGAAAACTGCACGGGCGTTGCTGGATGTGGAAGACGCCAACATCGTACCGGTGATCCGCAACCCGCAATTGCAAGTGGCAGAGCAAGACCGCGAAGCTGTGTTCTATTTCCCGGGGTGTGGTTCGGAGCGCCTGTTCAGTCAGGTGGGTCTGGCGACCCAGGCCATGCTCTGGCACGTGGGCACCACCACGGTGCTGCCACCAGGCTATCTATGCTGCGGTTACCCGCAAACCTCTGCTGGTTTTGAGGATAAGGGCAACAAGATCACCACTGAGAACCGTGTGCTGTTCCATCGTGTGGCCAACACGCTGAACTACCTTGATATCAAGACGGTGATCGTGTCCTGCGGGACATGTATGGATCAGTTGCTCAAGTATCAGTTCGAGCAGATTTTCCCGGGTTGTCGCCTGCTGGACATCCATGAATACCTGCTGGAGAAAGGCGTGAAGCTAGAAGGGGTGAGCGGTACGCGTTACATGTACCACGAGCCCTGCCACACCCCGATGAAGCAGTACAAGGGGATCGACGTCGCCAATCAACTGATGGGCAGCAAAGTTGATCTGAACGATCGTTGCTGCGGTGAGTCGGGAACCTTCGGTACCTCTTTGCCTCATATCGCGACCCAGGTGCGCTTCCGCAAACAGGAAGAACTGGAAAAGGGTGCAGCCAAACTGCGTGCTGAGTCGGGCGCACAGGCGCCGGTCAAGGTTCTGACTTCTTGCCCATCGTGCCTGCAAGGCCTGCATCGCTATGATGACGATGCCAATATGGACGCCGATTACATCGTGGTCGAAATGGCCAAGTACGTGCTGGGCGAAAACTGGATGCCGGAATACGTAGAGAAAGCCCGAACAGGGGGGATTGAGCGCGTTCTGTTGTAAGTTTGCAGCTTTTTTTGATTGCGTCTGAAATGATGGTCAATGCGGTTTGGCAGTGCCGTTCCTGCTACCTTTTCGACCACCGGTCAGCTACAATCGCTTTCGGGGCATGACAGTATTCATGCCCCGATTGTTTATGGCGGGGGGTTGTTTATAATCCGGCGCAAACATAAGGAAATCGTGATGGATGGCGGGTGTGTTCTGTGCAATGATCATGATCAACAGGTGCTGTGGCGGGATGAGTTATGTCGGGTGATCTGGGTCAATGATCCGGACTATCCCGGGTTCTGCCGGGTGATCCTGAATCGTCATGTCGCAGAGATGACCGATTTGCCCGCACAGGAGCGAGACTGGCTAATGGAAGTGGTCTTTGCAGTGGAACATGAGGTACGTGATACGCTCAACCCTGACAAGATCAACCTTGCCAGCCTTGGCAATATGGTGCCGCACGTCCATTGGCACGTTATTCCGCGCTGGCGCAACGATCGGCATTTTCCGGGGTCCATCTGGTCTGCGCCGCAAAACGACAACCCACAATTGCCCGTCACTGCCGACATGATCGAACGTCTGAAACAACGTCTTCAACAGCTAGCGCCATGAACCAGACTGATTTGCTACCCGCTTATCAAGGTACGGCCGTGCCGCCGTTTACCGATGCCCGGTCGGCCAAGGCCTGGCTGCAGCTGTTACCGCTGATTAACGCCCCCGTCGCCCAGGCTGAACTGGTTGAAGCGCTGACTGCGCTCAACAGCAGCAATATTCCGCCGTATGAGTCATTAAAGATTCTGGAACTGTTCCGCGAGGGCGTGCACCTGGTGCACCACACGCTGGCTGACCGTTATCTTGGCCGTGCCGTGCCGTTTGGCAAGGACGAAATGGCTGCATGGCAGGCCGCCATGCAACTGTGGTCGCACATGGCGCAAGCCTATGCCCGTTGCTGGCATGCCGCGCTGGAAGGCCTGGCTGATGTGCAGGAGCATCTTGCACTCCTGGCTGAGCGCAGCTTGCGCTATCAGTGCCTGATGGTGCGTGAGCATCTGCTGGCCTATCAGGTCGTGCCCTCCGAGTTGTGGAAAACCATTTTTGCCTATTACCGCCTGGCTGAATCGCGCGGTATTTCTGAAAAGCCAGCCAAAGACAGTCTGCTGAAGGCGGCTGGTGTGGCCACGCCGCAAAGTGTGTTCATTCATGCCTTGCTGCTGGCGGGTGCGAGTCCGTACCACTTCACCGCACGTCAGATCCAGTGGCTGGATGAGCGCCTGCCCGCATTGGCGCCGCGTGCCCCGCTGGAACGCGAAGCGCGTGCGCTGCCGGGACGTGGCAGTCTGCAGATCGACTTTGATGAGCCGGGCCCGCCTCGTCGCACTGAGCCGCGATCGGATGGCCCGAATGTGCTGGAGATTGATACCTACCAGCTGGCGCAAGCGTTGTCCCGCCGCATCAAATTGCTGCGCAATGGCGAGAGCCCCGACAAGTTGGGTCTGGGTGAGCAGTTTGCCGGTAGCGTGGTTGAAACGTTGCTGGTCGAGTTGTACCGGACCTGGTGTGAGCAGCTGTCAGACCGTTCTTTGCCGCGCCATGCGTCCACGCGTGAGATCGAAGTCGTGTTTGGTCTGCAAAAGCAGCACCATGCCGCCGGTGGGACAGGCAACTTTTCCTTGCCGGAAGAACAACTTTCGCTGGATCAGCAAGATCTGGTCCGCATGCAGCTGTTTGGCTCTTCCTCTGCCCTCGGAGGGGCTGCTGCACAGCAAGAAGTGGTGACCGAACGCTGGCAAGTGCGCAACGAATCTGCCAACGGCATGCAATTGTCGCGGCCGTTGCAAGAAGGTGCACGAATCTCGTTGCAGCAGCTGCTGGCCGTAAATCTGGGTGGTCGTTACTTTGTTGGCGTGATCCGCTGGTTGCAGCAAGAAGAGTCGCACGTGGTCGTGGGGGTACGGCTGATGCCTGGTGCACCCCAGGCGGCGGCTGTTCGCCCTGTGGATATGGTTAACGCGGGTCGCCGTAGCTGGACGGAGTGCCTATGGCTGCCGGCCGCGCCGAGCCTGAAAGCGCATCCGGCACTGTTGCTACCGGTCGGCTGGTTCCGTCCTGGTCGTCTGGTCGAATGGTGGGATGGTCAGGCAACCCGCAAGATCCGTCTGGAATCCGTGGTAGAACGTGGTGTGGACTTTGAACGGGTTCAATACGCGGTCTCTGCACCCCGGTAAACCTGTTGGACAGACCGTAAAAAAGGGCATCGAAAGTCGATGCCTTTTTTTATTTTCCGGACGTACGGCGAGGTATTTTTCCGGCTGATTTGTTGTCTTAATCCTGACACGAATATTCCCATTCTGATTCAGACGGGCGGTGCGACAGGGGGCGTCCCAAGGTCTAAAGTGATACAAACCGGGACACAGGAGGCACGCATGGCGACCCAGTTGTTATCGTTGGGGCTGATTGGAATTCGGCTGTATGACCGGATTCTGACTTCGGCCGCCATCTACCCGGGCGAGCTGGCTGATCACATTGTTGATGAAATCAATATGTATCTGTTGCGCGCCAATGAACGTGAAAAAGTGCTGCTGTTTCATTTGGCGTGTGAGGTGCATGAATCGCTCGACGATATTTATGCGCGGGTAGACGATCTGGAAACCCGCCAAAGTATCGCGCTATTAATGGATGTATTGATCCAGCGCGCGCGTGAATTAGCGCGACATCATTGACTCAGTGGTTGCATGGCGGCCAGCCAGCGCCGCCAGCAGGCTTGTGCCTGCGTTTTGTCTTCCTCATGACGCGCGTGATGTAACCCGCGCAAATTCCCCGTCTCATCCAGCTGCTCCGCCTCGCACAGCGGGTAACTTGCCACACGCAGGCCCGGATCGATCCCCATGAATAAAGCCTTGCAGGGTATGCCCAGGCCGGCGGCCAAATGTACTGCCGCACTATCAACGCTGATAACCTGCTCTGCACCGGCGATGACGGCCATGAAGTGGGGCAGAGTGGTCGACCAGCTCGTCAGATCGTGCCACCCGGACGTCGCATCCTGCGCAAAGCCTGCCAACGCATGGCTATGGGTGGCCAGCCAGTGCTGAACCCATGGTCGGCGGATGTAGTCCGGCATGCTGCGCAGCGGCGTACTTGCACGGTGGCAGAGCAGTGAATATCGGCCAGGTAGCGTGGCGGGCAAAGCGGGTCGAGGGATGGCACGCAGCCAGGTGTTTTGCCGTGCGGCCAGGTCAAGCTGTTCAGGGGCCAGGCCAAGGCTGAGGGCGAAAAAATCATGCATTGGCAACTGATTGAAAGCGGGCCGGAACATGAAGTCAGAGAGATCAATCCAGACCGAGTCTGGCGTGTCACGGATGTCCGTCAGGGCTAGCGGTAACAGCCGGATGGTCACGATGTGAGTGGCCAGCGTGTAAATCTCCTGCACATGCGCGGGCGTGTGCGGCGAGAGATAAACCGTGATGTCCAGATGCGGGTTTTGGCGACGCAATTGTTCCAGCACGGCCAGCCCGACAACCGCGTCGCCTAACGCGACGCCGCAGCCATTCACGATGTGCAGTTGGCGTAGCGTGGCGTAGTCAAGTGCGAAGTGGCCTAACGCGGCATTGCAGATACGGTGGTGAACGGAGAGTGGGGAAAAGCGCTTGACCGGTTCGCCCAGAAAGGGGAGGTCATACGGGAGCCAGACCAGGCCATCGTCTCGAACGACGGCCTGCTGGCTCAATACCTCTGACTCACCCATGTTTTTTGGCAAAGGGCGAGACGGTATAACGATCGGGTTGCAGCGCCATGTAGCCGATAAACTGCCCATCCTTACGGGTGAAAGCGACAGTGCAGCTCTGGAACGCACCTTTCACTGGAAAAAGGGCGATATCCTGGAGGGCGATTTTGTGTTCCTGGATAAAGCGATCAATCACCGCCTGATCTTTCGGCGGTAAATGGCTGGGCAACGCCAATGTATTGGGAACAATCTGTGCCCAGTGCGCAGTCACTGGTTCCAGGCGCGTAGTAAATTCCGGCGGGAACCCGCTATTGGCCATTTCAGTTCCAAACATGTGGACGCTTTCTTCGCCACTTTGGGGTGGCTTGACTGCAAGTAACGGCGGCTGGATGGGGGATTGCTCACGCAACCGGGCCAGATCACCCCATTCGTTCTTGTTCTGCGGTAAATCGCTCATGCGTAGTGTCTGGAAACCGCGATCAAGAAAGGCGGTCACCACCGGGCGTTGGGAGTAAAGCGTCGCTACACCGTAGACCAGCGCGCCAATTTGCACCACGGCGATCACAACAAAATCAAAGTACAAGGCGCGCTTGCTTTTCCCTTGTACATAAACAAGACCGGTCATCAGCGGGCCCAGCACGATATCGACCGATGCGGTGATGCGTAACCCCTGGAACAAACCGTTAATCTCGTAATACGGCCACGGATAACAGTAATGAATGAGCAGCCCAAGAATCAGGCCAAAAATGGTAAGGCTGATAAGTAGATGCAGGCCCGCTGCTTTTAATCTTCTGAGCATGAATCCGGTACTCCGAGGTAAATCGGTTTCTGGTAAAAAATAAATAGATAACGAAGCTTACAACAGCTGGTTTACCGGATGAATACCTGACGTGCCTCACCACGCACATCTGCGACAATTGGCGGCCTGGAAAAACAAAAACGGCACCCGCAGGTGCCGTTTTTGCTTGATGACCGATGAAGGGTTATTCAGCCACCAGCGTATCGCCAGAGACATGAACCCGTTGACCGGCCGAGAAGGCGGGTTGTGCCTTGTAAGTAAAGGTCCGGGTATTGCCGTCGTCAAACTGGACGTGTACTTCGTAGTCGGTTTCGCTGCGCACGTGTTTTTCAACCGTGTTGCCAGCCAATGCACCGCCCACCGCGCCGACGACAGTAGCCAGGGTACGGCCGCGGCCATTACCGACCTGATTGCCGAGCAAACCACCTACTACACCGCCAGCCACAGCACCGCCGCCAGACGAATCACCTTCATGCTTGATGGCCTGGACGCTGGTGACCTGACCACACGTCGCGCAAACCTGTTTGGCGGGTTGTGGCGCAGGCTGGTTGGATGCGTATTCTTCGCCCTTGTTGTGGGAGGTTGCACGCTGGTTATTGCTATGTTTGGGTTTGGCTTCTGCCACTGGGGCGGCCGTAGGCGTTGGCGCCGGCGTAGCGACGGCGACCTGCGCAGGTACGGATGCAGGTTCTGAGGCGATAGCGACTACGGCCGGTACGCTGGCTGCAATTTCAGATGCCTCGGTCTTGTTGCCGCCAATCCAGCCGGCCATATGGGCGACGGCTACGCCGCACGCCAGGATGACTGCACCAGCGGCAGCCATGATCATTGGGTGAAGTTTCTGATCGGACATTGCGTTTCTCCTTGAGATGTCCCTGGGGCTTTCAAGCCTTCGTTTTAGGTGGCCGAATTCTAGCGTCACCTCACCGGCATACATAGTGAGGATCTCCACAACAGGCTCGCCACTATTACCTGGTCTTGTTACAGGTATCTCTTTGTTGGCAAAGCGGTATTTGGCTAAGACCGGGCTAACGGTCCAAAGTGCCGCCTGGCAGTTCGATGGGCGGTAGCACTGTGGCCCAAGTCACCAGACTAGATGAAAAATATGGATTCGTAGAAGGGGCCAGCTATCCGCGCCGGCGAATCCCGCGCTAACGACGCTGTCAGCGCCTACAATGCAGCCTGTTGCATCTCATTTGTCTTCTACAAATTTCTGCGGCGCACCCAGTCTCATGACCGATACGAACCCAAACAAAGAAAACCGTCACACCTGGATTGAATCTGCCGTTGCCACCTGCTCGGTGGTGGGCCTGATGTTGATGTCGTACCAGATTCTGGCGCCCTTTGTGGCTGCGCTGATCTGGGCAGGTATTCTGGTCTATGCCACCTGGCAACCGTACATGCTGATGGTGCGTCTGTGCCGCGGTAACCGCCTGCTGCCGGCGCTGGTGATGTTGGTCGTGTTTACCTTCGTCATCATTACCCCGATGTTGATGGCGGGCGTTGAGCTTTCCGCAAACGTAGATGAAATCTCCGTCTGGTTGCATGAGCACGTTCAGGCAGGACTGCCAACCTTGCCAGACTGGATCGTTCATATTCCGTGGGCAGGTTCGCGGATTGATACCTTCTGGCATGGCATCGCAACGGGTGACCCGGAGGTCATGGCACGCGTCAAAGAGTGGAGCAAACCACTTGGTGGCTTCTTGTTGAAGATGGGTGCCGCAGTAGGTAGTGGCGTGTTGCTGTTGTTTCTTAGCCTGGCGTTCTCGTTCTTTTTCTATATCAGCGGCCACGATCTGATTCACTGGCTGATGATCATTCTGCGCCGTATTGGCGGGCAGCGTGGTCAGGAGCTGATGATGATTGCCGGTGGTACGGTACGTGGCGTGGTGTACGGATTTATCGGTACCGCGCTGGTACAGGGTGCACTGGCATGGTTTGGTTATCTGATCGCCGGGGTGCCCAATGCGGCGGCCTTTGGTCTCGTCTCGTGCTTTTTGTCCTTGATGCCGGGCGGTCCCAGTTTGCTTGGGTTACCCGTCGCGTTCTGGCTGTACCACGAAGGCAGCACTGGTTGGGCGATTTTCCTCGCCATCTGGATGGTGGGCGTGGTCAGCATGGCCGATAACGTGGTCAAGCCATTGTTGATTGGCAAAGAAAGCAATTTGCCCTTTGTGCTGATTCTGATCGGCGTGATCGGCGGGGCCATGGCGTGGGGGGTGATGGGCGTGTTTCTTGGCCCGACCTTGCTGGCGGTCAGCTACACCTTGCTGCACAACTGGGCGCGGTTTGATGCGGCAGACGCGACTGGCTCACCGGCGGGCAAACCGCAGGAGCCTCCGGCGGATAAGGCGGCCAATGCGGCCATTGAAGATGCTCCGCCGGAAGTCAAACTGCCGGAAGAACACCAGCAGTCCTGATCTGATTATCGCTCCTGCACTTTGGTTTTAAGCCAACTCACAAAGGTCTGGACGGCCGGGCGCCAGGGGGGCGCGTCCGGCGTCACAATCCAGTATGCCCCAGGCATGCGCACTCGCAGATCAAACAGCGGTATCAGCGTGCCTTCGGCCAGCTCTGGCTGGATCAACGACGCCCGCGCCAGTCCTACGCCTTGTCCTTGTGCTGCAGCTTGAACCAGCAACGCTGAATCATTGAACACCATACTGCCCAGCGCCGGCGCGCCAGCCACGCCTGCTGCCGCAAACCATCGCTCCCAGGGTTCGGTGTCAGAGCGTAGTAATACGCGATTGAGCAAATCTGCTGGCGTTGCGGGCAGCCCGCCGGGCAAATTGGGGCTGGCCACCACGACGAACTCATCATCCATCAAGTGTTCCAGATGCACGCCAGGCCATTTGCCTTCGCCCACCCGGATGCCCAGATCAATCTCTTCTGCCACCAGGTTTTCCGGCGTTTTGGTCGAACGTATCCATAGTTCGACATCGGGATATTTGCTGATGAATTCGCCCAGGCGGGGGGTGAGCCATTTGGCCGCAAAAGAGGGCAGGCACGTGATCACCAGTCTGGGGCGCTGCTGTTCCTGTGCGATTGCGGCTATTTCGCCCGCAATATCGTTGAATGCACCGTTGAGAATATTCGCCAGACGTTGACCGGGCGCAGTCAGTACGACACCGCGCCCGTTACGGGAAAACAACCGGAATCCTAATTGCGATTCCAGTGTTTTGATCTGATGGCTGACCGCGCCGTGCGTGACGAATAACTCATCAGCCGCGCGGGCCAGATTGCCCAGCCGGGCGGCGGCTTCAAAAGCCCGCAACGCAGAGAGCGAGGGCAGGCGGCCTGGGGGTTTTAATGGTGAATC
The DNA here is from genome assembly GCF_014645555.1 of Silvimonas amylolytica. Taxonomy (GTDB): domain Bacteria; phylum Pseudomonadota; class Gammaproteobacteria; order Burkholderiales; family Chitinibacteraceae; genus Silvimonas; species Silvimonas amylolytica. The sequence continues at coordinate 201,308 of NZ_BMLY01000005.1, forward strand.
CAATTCAACTATCCACGCAAAAACAATCGATTGTTCGAGACAAGTGAAACCGGAAAAATCCTTCCTGCAGAGATACTAATGTGCTTTGCGGTAGACATGAAGAAGGATAAGCGTCATGAGCTCAGCTAACGGTTTGCCGATGCGTTTGTATAACGCACAGTTACTCTCTATTCGTGATCGTAGTGTGCGCGTCACCGGTGGCAAAGCGTGGCTGACAGATGCAAAGGGTAAAGACCTGATTCTGAGTTCTGGTGACTGCTATCGCGTACGCGGCCTTGCGGTGATTGAGGCCATTGGCGCGACCGACCTGGTGTTCGAACCGGCTGCCGGCACGTCGGATCAACACCTGCTGATTGTTTCTTGAGGAGAGACCAAACATGGACGAACACATCGCGCATTACGCCCAGAAACTGCAATACGAAATCGACGCGGCAGACCTGATGCACCTGCGTACGACTGGCCATCAAGTTGTGGTGGTCGATGCCCGCACAGCGGAGGCTTTTCTGCACGAACATATCCCCGGCGCGATCAACTTGCCGCATCGGCTGATGAGTGAGGTATCCACGTCCGGCTTGCCGCGCGACGCGTTGTACGTGACATATTGTGATGGGATCGGCTGCAATGCCTCCACCAAAGGGGCGCTTCAAATGGCAAAGCTGGGCTTTGCGGTACGTGAACTGATTGGCGGGCTGGACTGGTTCAAGCGGGATGGCTACGCGACTGAAGGTCTGGCTGCTGTGCCTGCCCTGGATATCGCGTGTGCCTGTTGAGCCTGATTGGGCTGGTGCGTGCGCCAGCCCCTCGCACTCATCTTTCCAGCCGATCCGGCCTGCCTGGGGGCCGCCAATGCGGTAATTTGTCATTCTTGGCATTGATACAAGAACTTCTCAATATCCGGACAACCTATCAGAGGTGACTCACCAACATCAGGAGCCCCTCTCAGTGATCCGCTCTGTTTCTAAATACACTGTGTTGGCGTTGGTCCTTGCCAGTATGGCCGCTACGGTATTTGCCGATGATCGTCACGGTGGACCCGGCAAACCGCCTTCACAGTCGAAACCCCCTGCGCACGGCAAACCGCCTCAGGCTCATCCACCACAGCAGGCGCACAGGCCTCCGCAGCACGCCCATCGACCCCCACCGCCGCACGCACACCGACCGCCGCCGCAATGGCATAACCGTGACCAGTGGCGTCGGGCGCACAGCCGCCATGTGCAGGGGCGTTACTTTGATGATTGGCATCGCAGCTATTACTACCGACCCGGTCAATGGGTGTGGTATCAGGGCCGCGTGTGGGAGCCAGTACGCCCGCTCAGCAGTGTGGAAATCGGCCTCTCGCCCTTGCAAGCGCCGGGTTTGTGGGTAGACATCACCGCGCGCATCCCGCTGAACTGAGTCGCTTTGCCGGTAAGAAAAAGTAAAAAACAACCAGGGCAATGTTGACTTGCTCACATCGTCGCGTAATCAATTCGCGGTAAAAACAAGTTGGTGCACACGCAAGATACAAGCACCGGACAACAAAGGAGAAACAACATGAATCGAAAAGTGCTCGTTCCGTTGATTGCCGCTGCCGGCCTTTTGATGGGTTCGGCAGCCATGGCCGATGATGACCATCACGATCATGGTCATGACAATCCACCGCAACATCAGGACAACCATCATGATGATCACGGGCATCGCCCGCCGCCTCCACCGCAAGAGCACCATTGGGCCTCGCGCGATGATTGGCGCCGCGCCCATGCCAGCCATCTCAAGGGCAAGTATTTTGATGACTGGCGCTCAGGTTACCGTTATCAACCTGGCCAGTACGTCTGGTACAACGGCCGCGCATGGGAACCCGCCCGTCCGTTGAGCCCGGAAGAAGTACGCGCCGCGCCAACACCGGCCTCTGGCCTGTGGGTTGATATCACAGCCAGCTTCCCGTTGCGTTAAGCCTGCGTGATCCTGGAAAAACGGCAGCCATTCTCTGGCTGCCGTTTTTATTTGCCTGTCAGTGATAGAAATGACCTTGAGTCGTCCGTGACACTGCTGTCGTGTCTCGTAACGATCGGTACAAATTGTTAACTTGCTTACAGAATAGATGTACAAAGCCGGGCACGATGGCGCCATCGCTTCAGTACAAGATCGACAAAGGAGATACATCATGAAGCCCCGCACCCGTACTTTGATGAATACACTGCTGGCTCTTGTCATGGTTGGCAGTGTCAGTGCCGCCCTGGCCCACGACCACGATGATGACCACTGGCACGACGATCACCATGATCACGGCCGCCACGAAGGCTGGTACAAAGATGACCACCGTGGCCCGCCCCCGCGCTACCACGATGACCCGCGCTACCACGATGACCCGCGCTGGCATGATCGCGGTCGTTGGGATCGCTGGGCCGAGACCCGTCATCACCACTTCGTTGACTGGCGTCCAGGCTACGTTTACCAGCCGGGCCAGTGGGTCTGGTATCAAGGCCACACCTATCAGGCCCGCGTGCCAGTCGTCGCTGCCAACGTCGCTGTGCCGGTCGCCCAGCCGGGTGCCTGGCTGGATATCTCGGCCAGCATTCCGCTGAACTAAGCAACGCGTCGCTACAGATAACAAAAAGCCCGCCGGAGTGATCCGGCGGGCTTTTTCATGGCTTGTCTATCGGCAATCAGGCCAGTTTGGCCAGTTGCGCCGTCAGTTGCGCCAGTTTGCCTTCCAGTTCGGCGATCTGGGCGCGGTCTTTCTCCACCAGATGCGCCGGGGCCTTGTCGACATAGCCCGGTTTTTCCAGCTTGGATTTCACACGCTCGACGCCTTCTGCCGTTTTGGCGATCTCTTTGGTCAGGCGCGCCGTTTCTGCTGCCTTATCGATCTCGACCTTGAGCATCAGACGGGTGGTACCGGCCACAGCGACCGGAGCATCATCTTCCGGCAGTTTGGCGACGACGTTGACTTCAGTCAGCTTGCACAGGGGCACCAGATACGGACCGAACTTGGCCAGGCTGGTATCGCCTTCCAGGAACAGCGGCGCCTTCTGGGCTGGTGACAAGCCCATTTCGCCGCGCAGGTTACGGGCGGCAAAAGCCAGTGCCTTGAGTTCTTCGACTTCGGCAATGGCAGCTGCGTCGATCTTGCTCTCGTCGGCAACCGGCCATGCGGCAACCATGATCGAATCGGTGGTCTTGCGGCCAGCCAGCGGGGCCACGGTCTGCCACAACTCTTCCGTAATGAACGGCATGATCGGGTGAGCCAGACGCAGGATCACTTCCAGCACGCGGATCAGCGTCCGGCGCGTGGCGCGTTGCTGTGCCTCGGTACCGTTCTGTACGGAAACCTTGGCCAGTTCGATGTACCAATCGCAGTACTCGTTCCAGACGAACTCATAAATGGCTTGCGCACCCAGGTCGAAACGCAGGGTGTCCAGTGCCAGGGTGACGTTCTTCTCGGCTTCTTGCAGCTTGCTGATGATCCAGCGGTCGGCAAAGCCAAAATCCAGCTCTGCGTTGTCTTCCAGGCCGCAATCTTTGCCTTCGACATTCATCAGCACAAAGCGGGTGGCGTTCCACAGCTTGTTGCAGAAGTTGCGATAACCCTCGCAGCGCTTCTGGTCAAAGTTGATGGAGCGGCCCAGGCTGGCCAGGCTGGCAAAGGTAAAGCGAAGGGCATCAACGCCATAGGCCGGAATACCGTTCGGGAATTCTTTCTCGGTCTTGGCGGCCACTTGCGGGGCTTTTTCCGGACGGCGCAGGCCAGAGGTGCGCTTTTCCAGCAACGGCTCCAGTGCAATGCCATCAATCAAGTCGACCGGGTCGAGTACGTTACCTTCGGACTTGGACATCTTCTTGCCTTCGCCGTCACGCACCAGACCATGCACGTACACCTGTTTGAACGGCACTTTGCCGGTCAGGTGGGTGCTGAACATGATCATCCGGGCAACCCAGAAGAAGATGATGTCGTAGCCGGTCACCAGCACGGACGAAGGCATAAACGCCTTCAGCTCGGCGGTTTCATTCGGCCAGCCCAGGGACGAGAACGGCACGAGACCAGAACTGAACCAGGTATCCAGCACGTCGTTGTCGCGCGTCAGCGGTTTGCCGCCGGACTTTTGCAGCGCTTCGGCTTCGGTACGGGCAACGTACACCTTGCCGTCGGCATCGTACCAGGCGGGGATTTGATGACCCCACCACAACTGGCGGCTGATACACCAGTCTTCAATGTTCTTCAGCCACGCTTGATAGGTGTTAACCCAGTCGCCCGGCACAAACTGCACTTCGCCGTTATCGACCACATCCAGCGCTTTTTGCGTGATGCTCTTGCCGGTAGGGGCGTCCGGCTTGCTCATGGCGACAAACCACTGGTCGGTCAGCATGGGCTCAATGACCGTGCCGGTACGATCGCCGCGCGGCACCATCAGCTTGTGTTTCTTCACTTCGACCAGGAAGCCTTGTGCATCCAGATCGGCGACGACTTGCTTGCGGGCCGCAAAGCGCTCCATGCCTTGATAGGCGGCGGGCGCGGCATCGTTGATTTTCGCATCCAGCGTGAGGATGGAAATCTGCGGCAGATTGTGGCGCTGGCCGACGGCGTAGTCGTTGAAGTCGTGCGCCGGGGTGACCTTGACCACGCCAGTGCCGAATTCCTTGTCGACGTAATCTTCGGCAATGATCGGCAACTCGCGGTCGCACAGCGGCAGTTTGACCCTCTTGCCGATCAGGTGCTGATAGCGCTCGTCTTCCGGGTGAACCATCACGGCAACGTCGCCCAACATGGTTTCCGGGCGGGTGGTGGCCACGGTCAGGTGGGTCAGACCCGTCTTGGTGTCGGCCTCAACCAGCGGATAGCGGATGTGCCAAAGGTTGCCGTCTTCTTCTTCAGAGATGACTTCGAGGTTCGACACGGCGGTGCCCAGTACCGGGTCCCAGTTCACGAGGCGCTTGCCGCGATAGATCAACCCTTCTTCAAACAGGCGCACGAATACTTCGGTCACCACGGAGGACATCTTGTCATCCATGGTGAAGTACTCACGGCTCCAGTCCACCGACGCACCCATGCGGCGCATCTGGCCGGTGATGATGTCGCCGGACTGTTTCTTCCACTCCCATACTTTCTCAATGAAGGCTGGGCGGCCCAGATCATGGCGCGATACGCCTTGTGCATCCAGTTGGCGTTCCACCACGATCTGCGTCGCAATACCGGCGTGGTCGGTACCCGGCAGCCAGAGCGTGTTTTCACCTTTCATACGGTGATAGCGGGTCAGGCCATCCATGATGGTTTGATTGAAAGCGTGGCCCATATGCAGCGTCCCCGTCACGTTCGGTGGCGGCAGCTGGATACAGAACGATGGCGCGTTCACGTCCATGCTGGGGCTGAAATACTGGGCGGATTCCCAGCGCGGGTACCAGCTGGCCTCAATGGCGGCCGGCTCAAAGCTCTTGGCCAGTTGTTCGAGTGCAGTGCTCATGGGGGAAGGAACCAGGGTTGCGATGCAAAACCGGGAATTATACTTGTTTTGGCGGTGATACGGCTTGAACCGCACGTTTTTGGCGGCACATACGGCCACAGCGTCTGGGTCGAAGCCCGCGTGATCAGGCAGATGTTTTCCCTGTTATCGATCAAGAGAAGGTGATCGCCTATGCCGGTCGGATGAAGTCCGACGCACTTTTCGGCAAACTCGAGCTTGGTTCTGGCAGGAAATGTCCCACAATGGAACCTGTTGCAACGCATCCAGGAGAAACAACCATGTCCGTCAAGGCGAATGAAGAACAATTGATCGATGATCTGCAAACCGTGCTGACCGATACCGAGAGCCTTCTGCGTGATGCAGTGGGCGAGAGTGGTGACAAGGCTCGCGAATTGCGCACCCGGATTCTGGAAAACCTGCAGGCTGCCAAGGCCAAGCTGGGTGAGACCGAGCGTCTGATCGCAGGCAAGGCCAAAGAAGCCGCCAAGGCAACCGATGAATACGTGCATGATCACCCGTGGCAATCCATTGGTGTGGCTGCCGGTATCGGGTTCCTGCTGGGCATGCTGGTTTCGCGTCGTTAAGCCGGCAGGAGTGGCATGAGCGAAGAACAAGCATCCGCAAGCCCGCCACATCATGGGCTGGCCCAACGACTGGCATCCAACCTGGTCGGGCTGGCCCATAATCATTTGTCATTGCTCGGGCTGGAGCTGGAAGAAGAGCGCGAGCGACTGCTGACGGTGATTATCCTGGCGCTGGTTGGCGCAGGGGTGCTCTGGTTGGGGTTGGGCGTGTTGTCGGTGGCCGTGGTCTGGTGGGTTAGCGAGCCATACCGGTGGATGGCGCTATTGATTGTGGCGCTGGTTTATCTGCTTGGTGGGGCGTTGTGTATGTGGGGCGCCTGGCGGACCATTCTGCGGGCACCGCAGCCGTTTGCGGCGACGCTGGAACAATTACGCAAAGATCGGGAGCAGTTGCTGCCATGAGTCAACTTACGCGTCGTGAATTGCGGGAACTCAGGAAAGTGACTTTGCAACTGCAGGCCGATGCGTTTCGCCTGCAACTGGCTGAGGACTGGGAACGTCTGCGTTCGCCATTCAATAAAGGCAGCGCTGCCCGGGGCATCCTGCGTGCATTTACCGGGCCCGCTGGTTTTGCGGATATCGCGACCGTCTTGTTGGCAAGAGGACGTCTGACATGGATTGCCAAAGTGCTGCCGATGGCATTGACGGGTTGGCGTATTGCCAAAGTGCTGCGCAAATGGCTCCACCGCTAGAGGATCGCCGATTAAAAAAAACCGCCCTCTGAGGCGGTTTTTTCGTTTGACGGGGTGTGGTGCGCCCGGTGTCGGGTTTTATGGCGTTTGATTGTCTTCGCTGCGTGGCAGGGTGAGCCCTCGGGCCTTCAATTCTTCACGAACGAGTTTGTCGATACGCGGCGCCAATCGTTCTTCCAGGGCAGTGCCGACTTGATCAATCAACTGTGTCAGTGCTTCGCCGTACAAGGTTTGCATCATGTGGGCGAAGTGACGACGGGTCAGTTGCTCCACCTCCGTCGAAATATCGACGGCCAGATGCGCTGCAACGCTGGCCGTCATCTCAATGATGGCGGATTCATCCAGCATGGGTGCGGGCGGGGCCGCTGTGGCAACGGGTTCGTGCACGGCGGGGAGATCCGGCTCCACCACACTGTCGCCAGGGCCGGCAGGCAAGGCGATTTCGGTGACCGAATTCCCGATGTGTTCGTGGAGACCAGGCATCGGGGCTTCATCGGCAGAATCTTCTTCCCGAAATTCATCCAGATTCAATTCCAGCGGTGGTTCCTGCGTGCCATGCCAGTCCAGCGAGATCGCCGCGTGCTCATCTTCTTGCAACAGGGCTGCGGGCGTCGTCACGATGTCTGGCTGAGCGTATTCCGGCTCAGTCGTGTGTTCCGGAGCCGGCTCTGCGGCACCCTCGACAAAACCCGCCCCGGCGGATGCCGCCAGCGTTTCTGCGTCCGCGGTAGCCTCAGTCCGCTCTGACCACCAGGGTGAAACCGTCGACCAGTCCGCTGCGTTGTCGACGCCGGCTGCCGAGATTTCTTCTACCTCAATCTCCGGGGCCTGATCAGGTGGTGTCGCGGCGTCGGCTGCAGTGGCTACGTACAGATCATAAGGATCAGCTGTTTCTTCCCAATGCATGGTAGCCACGTCGCCCGTCGTGGGCTCGGCGTCTGCAATCGTGACCTGCAGTTCAGGGATATCATCCGCCGCGTGCGCCAGTTCCAGTGCTTCGCTTTCACTATCCATGCCCGGCACGACGGTGGTCGCATGTTCCGCTGAAGCATCTACTGCGGCGGGTGCGTCGTCAGTAAAGGGTTCAATCGTGAGATCGTGCGAAGGCCCGAACGGCGCCCGCTCACGTAGCAGCGATTCAAGATCCAGCAAGGGTAAATCCAGGAACTCCGGATCCTTTTTGCGCGCCTGCGGGTCTGCCACCGGTATCGGGGAGGGCGGCGCGGGCGGCGGCGGTGCCAGAAAATCGTGTGGGTCGAACATCAGCGAGCCCGCTGGCGCGGTGCTGGCCATCTCGGTCAACACGGGGATGGGGGCTTCTTCTTCCGCGATATCGGTCAGCACGGGCAGGACTTCATTGTCCTTGTGCCCGGGGCCACGATGGCGTGCCAGCAGCGCATCCATTTTGGTAAAGAGCGGGCTGAGGCTTTTTTCTTCTTCCTGGCTCACGCCGCTTCTCCGCCAGAGCGCTGGCGAGCCAGCTCCAGCATATCAATTGCCACAGGCTTGAGGCCCAAGGCTTGCCAGCCGCGCCAGCGTTCGCGGGCGGCCAGTCGTTGTTCTTCGTCCTGCGGGACAATTTCGATAATCCGATCGTGCTCGGCAACCGCGCTGATGACATCGCCCGTCCAGTTGAACAGCACCTGGCGAGGCGATAGCAGTTCTGCGCGGCAATCAAGCACAACCGGTGTTTGTGCCGCGATGTCATCGCCGGCACGGCAGTGTGGCAAAAAGCCGGTCTGCGGGGTATCCCACAATAAACGATCCAGATGCGCCACCTCGGCCTCACTGGCAGTGAGGACCGAGACAGCGCATTTTTGCGCCACGGCCTTACCCACAAGCTGGGCTAAAGCCTGCTCGCGGTTTTTCACATTGAAATAAAAAGTGACTTCGGCCATGAATGCTTTGGGTTCTGGATCAACCGGCTAGTGTACCGTAACTACGACTTATTTCTTCTTGGCGGCCTTGGCAGCGCGCTGGCTCAAAAATTCAACCAGCAGCGGTACCGGACGACCCGTTGCACCCTTGGCGGCGCCAGACTTCCATGCTGTACCAGCGATATCCATGTGCGCCCAGTTGGTGTCTTTCACAAAGCGGGACAGGAACACAGCCGCCGTGATCGAACCACCCGGACGGCCACCGATGTTGGCCATATCCGCAAAGTTGGACTTCAACTGTTCTTGATAGTCATCCCACAGCGGCATACGCCAGGCTTTGTCACCGGTGGTGCCGGCGGCGGCCAGCAGTTGTTCTGCCAGCTTTTCATCGTTGGCATAAAGGCCGGTCGCGATATGACCGAGTGCAATCACGCAAGCGCCGGTCAACGTGGCGATGTCGATGATGGTTTCTGGCTCGAAGCGGGCGGCGTAGGTCAACGCGTCGCACAAAATCAGACGGCCTTCCGCGTCGGTGTTCAGCACTTCAACAGTCTGACCGGACATCGTGGTCAGGATGTCGCCCGGTTTGTAGGCGTTGCCAGCCGGCATGTTTTCGCAAGTTGCGATCACACCCACCACGTTGATCGGTAGCTTGAGCGCAGTCAGCGCCTTGAATACGCCCAGTACGGTAGCCGCACCGCACATATCGTATTTCATTTCATCCATGCCCTCGCCCGGCTTGAGCGAGATACCGCCGGAATCAAACGTAATGCCCTTGCCCACCAGGACCACCGGCTTGCCCTTGCCACCTTTGTATTCCAGCGTGATCAGCTTGGGCGGCTCGATAGAACCCTTGGCAACGGCCAGAAAGGAGCCCATGCCGAGCTTTTCCATGTCGGCAGCTTCAAGAACGTCTACTTTGATCTTGGTGGCCTTGCCCAATGCGAGGGCTTGTTCGGCCAGGTAAGTCGGCGTGCAGACGTTGCCTGGTGCGTTGCCCAGATCACGGGTGAAGTTCACACCGTGGCCGATGGCCAGACCTTGATTCAAACCGGCCTGGGCGTCTTCCACATCGCCTTTCTTGCTGACGGAGATGGAGACGCTGGTGAGCGTACTCACAGCTTCTGGCCTGGATTTGAACTGGTCGAAGCGATAGCCTTCAAAAACCGAAGCCTGTGCAATGACGGCAGCTGCGGTCTGGATATCCAGCGCTTTGCCCACAGCCAGCAGCAAGTGATTGCTGGCGCTAGCGCTTTTGCCCGCGACGGCGGCCTTGGCGGCGGCAGCAGCGGCAGTACGGAAAGCGGTTTGGTCCGGGTTGTCACCGGTTTGCACCAGGATGACGCGGCGCAGTTGGCCGTCGATGCTCGCATGTGTGCTGGCAACGCTGCCTGCTTTCTCGCCCACTTCGCCCGCAGTCACCAGGGCAGACAACACGCCGCCAGCGGCGTTGTCGAGCTTGGCGAGGCCGTTTGCCAGCTTCTTGCCGGATACCGGCAGAATCAGGGTTTGGGCTGTGTCTTTTTCGGGGGGGGTGAGATTAATGATATATTCCATGGTACCGGCCTCCGTTGCGCTGATATGTGCAACTTATCTATTGTTGGTGCGAGCCCTTATGGGGCTTGAGTTTGTTGGTGAGCAACCGCATTTGCATGCAGAATGCATGACCAGAGCGCGGATTGTTTGCTAAAGGCTCGCGTGATTATTTCCTGTCCCCCCTTATAAGTCAAAAACGCATGCTCTTTCGCAAGACCCTGATTCAGGAAATGACGTGGGTAGCCATGGCGGTTTTCGCCGTGTTGCTGCTCCTTGTCATGACCACCCAGGTCGTGCGCTTGTTGGGCCAGGCCGCCATCGGCGCGCTGGCCTCATCCGCCGTGTGGGCCATGATGGGCTTTGCGGCGGTGCGCTACCTGCCTATTCTCATGTCGCTGATGTTGTTCGTGTCCGTGCTGGCGTCCATGACGCGGTTATGGCGCGACAACGAGATGGTGATCTGGTTTGCCAGCGGCCGCTCTATCCGCAATTTCATCGCGCCGGTGCTGGAGTTTTCCTTGCCGGTGGTCGCGCTCATCGCCGTGCTCTCTCTGGTGGTTTCACCGTGGGCACTGAAAAAAGGCAATGAATTCCGGGAGAAATCCATGTCGCGCCAGGAGGTCACCCAAGTGGCGCCGGGCGTGTTCCGTGAGTCGCCTTCTGCCGACCGCGTGTATTTTGTCGAGAACTTCACCAACCAGACCAACGCGGGCAACAACGTCTTTGTGCAGATGAAAAAAGACAAAAACATCTCGATCATCATGGCTGAAAAAGGCGGGATGTTTCTGGATGCAAACGGCGAGCGCTGGCTGTGGCTGGGCAAGGGCCGTTCTTACCAGGGCGAACCGGGCAAGATCGAATATGACTCGGTGACGTTTGATCACGCCCAACTGCGTATCGAGACGGCTGACCGCCCGGCAACCAGCCCCAACACACAAGCCACATCCACTCTGGATTTGCTCGGCACCGATAGCGCCGAGAAAAACGCAGAAATAGCATGGCGCCTGTCTTTGCCGTTGTCGGCACTGATTCTTACTTTGGCAGCCATCCCTCTGGCGTTCTTCAACCCGCGCGGTGGTCGGGCGTTGAACCTGGTGGTCGCAGTCTTTCTGTACTTTGTGTACTACAGCATGGTCAACATCATGCAGGCCTGGGTGGCCGACGGCAAAGTGCCGATGTGGATCAATATGTGGCCACTGCACGTCTTTGCGGCTGTCTGTGTGTTCGGGCTGTATGTCTGGCGTAGCAACAGCCGGAGCGTGTCATGATGAAAATTCTGGCGCGCTATCTCTTCAAGCAATTGACCGTATTCATTCTGTTTACGTTGATCGGTCTGTTGGGCTTGTACAACTTCTTTGATTTGATTGGGGAACTGGGTGATCTGGGCAAAGGCGGCTACACGCTGACTGATGCGCTGATCTATGTGTTCCTCCAAACGCCTTCCAACGCCTATAACCTCATGCCGATTGCCGTGCTGATCGGCGGCATCTTTGCGCTGTCTACGCTGGCTGGTAATGCTGAGCTGACAGTCATGCGTGCGGCAGGCGTTTCGGTTAAACGGTTGTTGTTCTGGCTGCTGAGTATTGGTGTGTTGTATGGCGCTGCCACGTTGCTTCTGGGCGAATACGTCGCGCCGGTCGCCAAGCAGGCCGCCAACCAGCATCGCCTGGCTGCGACAAAAGCCATGCTGGTCGGCGAGTTCCGCTCGGGCGTGTGGGTCAAAGATGGTCACCAGATCGTCAACATCTCAGAAATGCTGCCTGACCTGACCATTCTGGGTATCCGGATTTACGAATTCGGCGACAAGATGGTGCTCAACCGGATTCTGGATGGCACCCAGGGCAAGTACAAAGGCCATGGTGAGTGGGAGCTTGAAAGCGCTGCCGAGACGAAATTTGCGCCGGATGAAGCCGGCGTGACCATGAAGCGCAGTGCGACCGGAGTCTGGGAGACCTCAATCACCCCGGAAATGCTGGCTGTGCTGCTGGTTGAACCGTCGCAGATGTCTGGCCGTTCGCTCTATAGCTACATTGATCACTTGCGCCGCAACAACCAGAAAACATCACGCTATGAACTTGCCTTGTGGGGCAAGTTGTTCTACCCGCTGGCCTGTTTGTCGATGATTGTGATTGCGTTGCCCTTCGCGCAAACGCAGCGCCGTAGCGGCAACGTGGGTGTGCGTTTATTCGCCGGCATTCTGGTGGGGCTGGCGTTCCACTTTCTTAATCAGGTCGTGGTTTACCTCGGCGAGTTGCGAAGCTGGCCGCCGGCGGTGGTGGTATCGATACCGACCTTGTTTTTCCTCTGTATTGCTCTTGTCATGTTGTGGCGGCAGGAGCGGCGTTAATGTGAAGCAGCGTGCGTCCCCGAGCCTGCACGCTGTTTTTGCATTGGCGTGAATGAACCTCAACTTTGTATAACGGAAACCGCATGCACGTACTGCTGACTGGTGGCGCCGGTTATATCGGCTCGCATACCTATATCGAACTGTTGGCGGCCGGTTTTACACCGGTTATCTTCGACAACTTCTGCAACGCCAAGCCGGAAGTCATCAAGCGCCTTGAATCCATTACCGGTCAGCCGGTGGCCTGGGTTGAGGGGGATATTCGTGATCGCAAAGCGCTGGATGACGCGTTTGCCCGCTGGCCCATCGGCGCCGTGGTGCACTTTGCCGGGCTCAAGGCCGTGGGTGAATCGGTACAGAAACCCGTGGAGTACTACGACAATAATTTTGTCGGCACGGTCCGTTTGCTGGAAGCCATGAAGGCTGCCGGCGTGAAGCAACTCGTGTTTTCGTCCTCGGCCACAGTGTATGGCGATCCGCATGCGGTGCCGATCAAGGAAGACTTCCCGTTGTCGGCCACCAATCCGTATGGTCGATCCAAGCTGATGATCGAAGACATGCTGCGTGATCTGTATCGTGCTGATCAGTCATGGCATCTGGCGTTGCTGCGTTACTTCAACCCCGCTGGCGCTCATGAGTCCGGCCTGATTGGCGAAGATCCTCAGGGCATCCCCAATAACCTGATCCCGTTTGTGGCACAGGTGGCCGTGGGCAAGCGCGAGAAGCTCTCCGTATTTGGCCATGATTATCCGACGCCGGATGGTACGGGTGTGCGTGATTACATTCACGTCGTGGATCTGGCGGTGGGGCACGTCAAGGCGTTGCAAAAGCTCGCGCAGGGCCCGGGTACGGTCACGGTGAACCTGGGTACTGGCTTGGGCTACTCGGTGCTGGACATGATCAAGGCGTTTGAAAAAGCCAGCGGCAAAACCATTGCTTACCAGTTGGTTGATCGTCGCCCCGGTGATATCGCCGCTTGCTACGCAGACCCGGCGTCAGCCCAGGCCCAGTTGGGCTGGACAGCCCGGAAGTCGCTCGAAGACATGTGTGCCGATAGCTGGCGCTGGCAAAGCAATAACCCGAACGGGTTTGCCTGAACCGTAAAACCGTTACAGCCCTGGTTGGCCTTATCAAATACAATGGGCCTGTTTTACGAACAACCCGCGTCGGATAACGCGGGTTGTTGCTTATGGGCCATACCATTACCGCGCGACCTATGTATTCAGCCACGTTTATCTTTGCCAAAAAGCAGTACGACGCCGAGTTCGACCGTCTTGATGCGGCGATCATGCAGGCGGCTGCCGCTGATCCGGACTTCGCCGGGCAGGACACTTGGGAAAACACAGCCAAAGGCCAGACTTGCGTGGTGTACTACTGGCACAGCATGGAAGGTCTGCAACGATTGATGAAGCACCCTGATCACATCACGGCCAAACAGAACTACCAGACCTGGTATCAGGGCTATCACGTGGTGATTGCAGAAATCTTGCGCAGTTACGGCGACAACGTTTTCGCGCATCCCGTGCCGGTGGGGATCAAGCCCTGATGGATCGCAAACTGGCGTCCAATATCCTGGCGCTCTACGTGGTGAAGGGGCTGCAGTATCTGATCTCCTTCGTCACCTTTCCGTTTCTGACCCATGTGTTGCAGGCACAGGCATTCGGTGCCATGAACTACGCCGCGTCTGTGGTCCAGTACGGTATTTTGTTCACTGACTTCGGCTTTGATCTTTCCGCCACCCGAGAGATCGCCGTCTCACGCGATGATCCTGCAAAAATTGCCGCCATTTTCTGGCGAACGATGGTGGCCAAAAGCGTACTGATGCTGATTTCCATTGGCCTCCTCGCCGCCGCGACCGCCTTCGTGCCCGACTGGCGGGCGCTTGCCCCGGTCTTCCTGTTTTCCTTGACCAACGTGATTGCTTCGGTCGCGTTTCCAACCTGGTATTTCCAGGGCATGGAAGAGCTGCGTATCGCCTCGATCATCAGTGTGCTGGCGCGCGCGTTGTTGCTTGGATTCCTGCTGTTGTTGGTGAAAAGTCCGGCCGATGTGAATCTGGCCGTGGTTTTGCAAGCCGCACCGATGATCCTGGCCGGCATGTTCTGGTGGTTTAGCCAATGGGGTTTGCCGCGTCCGGCCTGGGTCAAACCAGGCAAAGCGGATATCCGTGTGTCACTGGTGAATAGCTGGCCGTTTTTCCTGTCGGCACTGTCGACCAGTCTTTACACCACAGCGACCACCACCCTGGTTGGCTTGTACGCTGGCGTGTTGCAAGTGGGGTATTTTGCGGCAGCCAACAAATTGCTGGTGAACGTACAGGGGCTGATTTCGTTGCTGGTACAAGCAACCTATCCGCGTATTGCGCAACTGGCCCATAACGACAAACCTGCTGCCGTACGCATGATCCGCAAGGCTATGCTGGTGCAGGGTGGCGCGGGCGTTGTGCTGACGCTGGTTTTGCTGGTGGGTGCGCCATGGTTGATGCCATTCCTGGCTGGCCACGATCTGGCTGCGGCCAGTCCGGTCATGATGTGGTTGGCGCCCATTGTCTTGTTGAGTGCGTTTAGTTACGTCTTCGGCATGCAATCGTTACTGCCGTTTGGTCAGGAGCGCTATTTCAGCCGCGTGCTGATCGTGGCCGGTGTGATCAACGTGGCAGGTCTGCTGTTGTTTTTGCCCGGTCACGGTGCCGTACGCGCGGCGCAAGTGGTGCTGCTGGTCGAAACCTGGATTGTGGTGGCGTTCTGGTGGCGAGCCCGCCGCGTGCTTAAAGAGGCCAGCGCATGACTTCGCCCCTGATCAGCATTATTTTGCCCTGCTACAACAGCGCGACATTTTTGCGGGAAACCCTCGATTCGCTCTCTGCGCAAACCCTGGGTGATTTCGAATGCATCGCCATTGACGATGGGTCGACGGATCACACCTTGGCGGTCTTGCAGGCGCATGCCGTGCGTGATCCGCGTTTTCACCTTGTCAGCCGGGAAAATCGGGGCCTGATTGCCACCCTGAATGAAGGGATCGCCATGGCGCGGGCTCCCTGGCTGGCGCGTATGGATGCGGATGACCTTGCGGAACCACAACGTCTGCAAATCCAGCTGGATGTCCTGACACAGACTGGTGCAGATGTCTGCGGCACCTGGGTACAGTTTTTCGGCGAGCGGTCCGGCGTATGGCAAACGCCGCTGGACGACGCCGCCATCAAGCTCCAATTGCTGTTTAATGTGGCCTTTGCTCACCCTAGCGTGATGGCGCGGACCGAGATCCTGCGGCAGGTGCCATACGATGCCACCGCCACACATGCAGAAGACTATGCGTTGTGGTGTGCACTGGCCGCGCGCGGCGCACGTTTTGTCAATGTCGCGCAACCGTTGCTGCTTTACCGCTGTCACGCCGGGCAGATCACACAAACAAGGCGTGAAGCACTACGCCAGACCGCGCAACGCATCCGTGCGGATTATGCACCCTCGTTACTGCCTGAGCATTTGCAGACGCGGGCCGGGTTGTTTGCCGAGTATGCAGAGCCAGGCCGTACACTAACCGCCGCAGAGTTCGCCACGTATGCCGACATGCTGCTGGCGATCCACACCGCACATCCCGGTGGCGTCAGTGTGCTGGGGCTGGCATGGCTGGAAGGCTGGCAACGTACAGAAGCGTCTGCACGCACGCTGTCCGTTGCCGCTCGGCTCAAGGCCGTGTTGCCGGTACCGGAAGGGTATGCGGCGCTTTATCGAAAACAATGGTTCAAACACCGTCTTGGGCGCGGATTGCTGGGTGTGCTGCGACGGCTGACGGGTAGAACATGAAAATCACTTTTTTCTTGCGTGGATTGGGTCTGGGCGGTGTCGAGCGTTGCGCCGCGCTGGTGGGCGAGGGCCTGGCCGAACGCGGTTTTGATGTCACACTGGTGACCCTGGGCGATGCGACCAACTTGTGGCAAGAGCGTACACGTCGCGTCAAGGTGGTCGACCTGTCGCAAATCTGGAACTCCCGCAAACCGTGGACCTGGCTGGCTGGCTGGCGCGCAACACGGCAACTGGCGCGCGAAGCAGATATCGTCGTCGCGGCGACCTTCCTCATGCCGTTGTACATGACCTGGGCAGCTACACGCGGGCTGCGCAAACGCGTGCTGGCCTGGGTGCACGGTCCGCTGGCTGATGTGGATGCCAGCGCACACATGAACCCCATCCATCGTCTGGCATGCCAAAGCATTTATCGTCGCATCGGCGAGGCCGTGTTTGTATCGAAACACGCGCGTGAATCCATGAGCAAGTGGCTGGACGAACCCATTGGCAAGGGCTGGGAGGTCATCCCCAATTTTGTCGAGAACATTGAGCCGCGCCCGCCACGCTATCCGGGCAATCCGGTGCGTCTGTTGTTTGTAGGGCGTATCGACGTCGAAAAACAACCCGTGCTGTGGCTCGATACACTCGCGGCGTTGGTCACGCGCGGGCAACTGGCCAAGCTGACCGTGCTGGGTGACGGGCCTTTGCGTGCGCACTTGCAATCTCAGGCAGAGCAACGCGGTCTGGCGGGCTTGATCGAATTCATGGGCACCCGGCACGACGTCGCCGATTTCATGCATCGGGCGGATTTTCTGTTACTGACGTCCTGGTTTGAGGGATGTCCATTGGTAGTGCTGGAGGCGATGAAAGCCGGCCTGCCGGTGGTGACGACACCAGCGGGCGGGGTGGTGGAATTGTTTGGCGAGTACGCCGCCGATTATGTATCGACCGAGGCAACCGGCGCCGCGCTGGCAGATCGCATTCTGACGCAGATGCCACGCCACCCTGCGTTGGCAGGCCAGTTGCGCCTGCGTGCCTACGATTATGACAAAAACACGCTGCTGGATCGTTGGGCTGCGCTGCTGGGCAGCCCGGTCACCATTCCGGCACGACACGCGATGGGCCAGGAGCAGAATCGGTGAACTCAGACGTGACACGGCGCAACCGTACTGCGCTGCTGATTCCGCATTTCAATAATCCACAAGGCATGTGCGAATCGCTGGCCTCTGTGGGTGAGCAAGAACAGGTTGATGCCTGGATTGTCGATGACGGCAGTGTGCGGCAGAAGCTGGACGAAGCCGCTTGTCGTGCGGCATGGCGAGCACAAGGTGAAGTGTACTTTGTGTACTTGCCGCAAAACCAGGGCATTGAATATGCACTGAACGCTGGTCTGGCAGGGATCCGTGCTGCGGGTCATTACGATTACGTGGCACGTCTGGATTGCGCTGATCTGAATGTGCCGGATCGTTGCACGCGTCAGGCTGCGTATCTGGATGCCCATCCGGAGATTTATCTGCTCGGCAGCGCCGTCGTGTTTTTTGACGAAACAGGTGACCGTTTCACGCTGCGCCAGCCGCAAACGCATGAAGAGATCGTGCGCCAGATGCACGTCGACAATGCGTTTACGCATCCGGCGGTCATGTTCCGCATGACAGGAATTGATGCGTTGGGTGACTATCCGGTCGATTGCAAGGCGGCGGAAGACTTTGCCTATTTCTGGAAATTTGTCGCGCGTTACCGTACGGCCAATCTGCCGGATGTGCTGGTCCGCACCGAATACACCACGGCGGGGATTTCGCTCAGTCGTCGGCGACGCCAGCAGTGGTCACGGTTCAAGGTGCTGTTGCGGTACGTCGACGCCTCGCCACGCTCCTGGCTGATGTTGCTTAAACCCCTCGTATGGCTGGTGGTGCCGTTTGGCGTGGCACGCCAGGTAAAGCAATGGCTAGGGGTAAAAAGCTGGTCATGAGACCACTTGGTGCCGACAGGGTGATGTTGCAGTGAACAAAACCGGTTGACGACAATCGTAAAGAAACCAGGCATAGCCGACGCGGCGACCTGGACACTCATAACAGACTTGTAATTGAAGATGGATCAAAACCAGAACCGCGCCGTATGCCTGATTCCGCACTACAACAACCCGGATGGGGTGGTGCGCTCTCTCGCCTCGTTTGGCCGTGATGAGCAGGTAGATGTGCTGGTCGTCGACGACGGCAGCACGCGCGCACCCATTGATGAACGTGCCGCCCGCGACGCGTTTGTCGCCCAGGGTGCATTGCGCTTTTTGCATCTGCCGCAAAACCGTGGCATTGAACATGCGCTTAACAGTGGTTTGTCCTGGATTGAATCACGCGGCTATGAACTGATCGCCCGTCTGGATTGTGGTGATACCAATGTGCCTGATCGCATTGCCCGCCAGGTCGCCTATCTGGATGCGCACCCGCAAGTGATGTTGCTGGGGGGCGCGGCGAGCATGGTGGATCAGTCTGGCGCAGAACAGTTTGTGCTGCGGCATCCAGCCGCGCACGCCGAAATCGTCCGCGCCATGCGCCGCAACTCGGCGTTTATCCATCCGGCCGTGATGTTCCGTGCGGCAGCACTGGCGCGCACCGGACATTACCCGCTGAATGCGCCGGCGGCTGAGGACTACGCCTTGTTCTGGTCCTTCGTACAGCATTTTGAAGTTGCCAATTTGCCGGATGTGATCATCCACTATGAGCTGGATCCTGACGGGATTTCGCTATCGAAACGTCAACGTCAGATCAAAAGCCGGTTGGCGTTGCAATGGCAGCACAAAGACGCCAGCCCGGCCGCATGGCTTGGCATGGCGCGTTCTGCGGTGTTACTCGTGCTGCCTTACCAGCTGATTTTCAAACTCAAATCACAACTGCGGCGAGGGAAGGCCACATGAGCCATATTGCCCACGTCGTTGAATCTTTTGGCGCTGGCACCTTGTCGATGGTGACCGCCATGGCAAACCGCCAGATCGCTGATCACCACCAGGTCACGGTGATTCACAGCGTGCGTGAAGAAACACCCGCCAACTGGCGCGAGCTGTTTGCAGACGGGATCGAGCTGATACAACTGCCAATGACCCGTGCTATTTCGCCGCTGGCCGATTTCAAGGCTGGCCGCATGTTGCATAACACGCTCAAGGCACTCCAGCCGGATGTTGTTCATCTGCATTCGAGCAAAGCCGGTGCATTGGGCCGCATTCTGAGCTGGATATACCGTGGGCCTCGCTGGTTCTTCTCGCCCCATGGCTTGTCATTTTTGCAGCGTGCCGAGGGCCGGTTGAAGAACACCATTTTTTTGGTGATCGAAAAGCTGCTGGCGGGGTCTCCGGTCACGTTTATTGCTTGTTCGCCGGGTGAAGCCAAAGAGATTCGCACGCATCTTTCCAGCAATGTGCAGGAAGTACATAACGCGGTGGATCTGGGCGCGATCACACCGGCACCGGGCAATCACGGTGTCGTCCGCATCGGCACGGTCGGGCGCGTTACGCTTGCGCGTAATCCAGAGCTGTTCGCAGAGATTGCCGCTGCGTTGGGCAAACCGGGTGAGATTGAGTTTGTCTGGATTGGCGGGGGTGATGAATCTGGCGAAATGGCCTTGCGCGATGCGCATGTCGCGGTGACGGGTTGGGTTGATCGCAAGAGCGCGCTGGCCCGTATGGCCGAACTGGACATTTATATCCAGACATCGCGCTGGGAAGGGATGCCCGTCGCTGTGCTGGAGGCCATGGGCGCCGGTTTGCCAGTGATTGCCACCAATGTGATCGGCAACCGTGATCTGGTGAAAGATGGCGACAACGGTTATCTGGCCAGCTCCGCCACGGACTTCACAGCAAGGCTGGCGTTACTGGCCCAGGATAAGCATGCTCGCGTGGCGCTGGGGGGGCGTGCGCGGCAATTTGTTCAAGAAAACTATTCGCTGGATGTGATGATGACCGCGCTTTACAAAGCGTATGGCATTGCACCCGCGGCAGAGACGGAGAATCCCTCGACTTATGGCGCTTAAACACGAAAGGCCTGAGCGCGCCAAAATCTGGCTGGCGCTAGCTGACTTCCTGGCTTTGGCGATTGCATTTGGTGTGGCCATGTTGCTGCTGTGGATCTTCCGCTATGAGCGCATCAGTGCCAGTTTTGACCTGTGGTGGGCGTGGGAAGGCCGGCAACAGGGCATGGCGTTTTTGCTGCTGGCGCTGCTGACAGTGACTAACTTCTGGTGGCGTGGGCACTACAGCTTGCGCCTGCCATTCTGGGATCAGTTGCTCGATATCTTGCGCGCCTTGCTGCTCGCGGGGCTGTTGAACGGCATGCTGGTTCTGCTGGGCAAGTTCACGGTGTCCCGTTTTCTGTGGCCGGTGTCATGGGGCGTGGCCATGTTGCTACTGCCCTGGTTTCGCGGCGCGGCCAAGGGCTTGCTCCTCAAGCTCAATATCTGGCAAATGCCCACGGTGATCGTCGGGACGGGCGAGAATGCGACTGCAGCCTATTGCGCCATGAAGAGCGAACGCCAGTTAGGATTCCGGATCGAAGCTTTTTTGTCGGTGAGCCAGAACGGCCCGGATACGATCGGACTTAACGGCGAGACCTTGCCTGTCATCACCATTGAGCGCGAAGGCTTGATGAACTGGCTGAATGCCAACGAACGGCCCCATGTCGTGGTGGCGGTGGATGAAGAAGAACTCAAGGCGCTCTCTAACCAGATCGAACAACTGACGCTGCGCTACAAAGATATCCACATCATCCCGCCAGTGGCAGGTTTGCCATTGTTCGGTGTGGTGCCGTATCACTTTTTCAGCCACGAAGTACTGCTGCTACGGGTGCGCAATAATCTGACCGTCCGCACGCTGATGTGGATGAAGCGGATTTTTGATCTGACCGGTGCTCTGATTGGTTTGCTGCTGCTTTCGCCGGTGTTGCTGTATCTGATGTGGCAGGTCAAGCGCCAGGGCGGGCCGGGTAGTGTGTTTTTTGGCCACATGCGGGTGGGCATGAACGGCAAGCTGTTCAAATGCTGGAAGTTCCGGACCATGGTGCACAACAGCCAGGAAGTGCTGGAACACCTGCTGGCGACTGACCCGCAAGCGCGGGCGGAGTGGGACAAAGATTTCAAGCTCAAGAATGATCCACGCATTACGCGGATTGGCCACTTCCTGCGCCGCACCAGCCTGGATGAAATTCCACAGTTGTGGAACGTCATCAAGGGCGAGATGAGCCTTGTGGGGCCACGTCCCATCATTGATGAAGAGCTGGAGCGGTATGGTGACAAGGTGGACTTTTATCTGGAAGCGCGCCCGGGTCTGACTGGCTTGTGGCAAGTATCCGGTCGCAACGACACCACCTATGATGAGCGTGTGGCGCTGGATGCCTGGTACGTGAAGAACTGGAACCTCTGGTACGACATCGCCATTATCTGCAAGACGATTCGCAGTGTCACAGGTGGCCACGGCGCGTACTAAGCGGGGCGATGCGAGACGAACTGTCGCGTTTGTAGTGGTTTTCCCCGGTGCCACTGTTTGATGGATAGCCCGGCCTGCGAGGCGGGGCTATACTCGGCGCTGGAGATTCAAACAATCGTTTAAAACCATTTAAAACCTGGATTTGCAGGGAGTCAGCATGTCTACTTTGGCCGAGCAGTTCAAAACCGCACAGGAAGAAGTCGTTCAACTCAACGACGCGCCGGATGTCCAGACCAAACTGAAGCTGTATGCGCTGTATAAGCAAGCGGCCGATGGTGACGTCAGTGGCGATCGTCCGTCCGCCATCAACTTTGTGGCACAAGCCAAGTACGACGCCTGGGCCAAGCTTAAGGGCCTGACCGGCGATGAAGCCATGACCCAGTACGTGGCGCTGGTGGAAGAACTGAAGAAAAACGATAGCTGAACAGCGCGTTTCTCATATCAAGGCCGGTCCTGTACCGGCCTTTGTTCTATCTACCCTTTACGAGTACACCATGAGCAAATCCATTGCTGAATTGACCGGCCTCGAAATCCTGCAAGCCATGGCTGCGGGCAAGTTGCCGGCACCATCCATTACCCAGACCATGCCGATGTCGATGGCAGAAGCGGCAGAAGGGTACGTGAAGTTCACTGCGCACGCGGATGAACGTCACCTGAACCCGCTAGGGGGTGTCCACGGAGGTTTTGCTGCGACGGTTCTCGATTCCGTGACTGCTTGCGCCGTGCACACGACGCTGGAAGCCGGCGTTGGCTACAGTACGGTTGATCTGAACGTGAAGATGGTCAAACCGGTACCGCGCAACGAGACACTGGTTGCAGAAGGCCGTGTACTGCATGTCTCGCGCACGATTGCGGTATCGGAAGGCAGTATCCGCAATGCCGAAGGCGTGTTGCTCGCGCACGCGACGGCGACCTGTGTGATCATCCGTCGCTGATCTGCGCTGGGCCGCTCAGGACACCGGGCGGCTTGTCTTGAACATGGAGAACAGCACTCCCGCCACCAGCAAGCCAAACGTCACGCAGAGTGACAACACGGACGGGACCTTCACCCCGGCATACACCAGCCCGATCTTCACGCCGATAAAGATCAGCACCAGTGCCAGCGCATACTTCAGGTATACAAAACGGTGCACCATGCCTGCCAGCGCAAAGTACAGCGCGCGCAAACCCAGAATGGCAAAGATATTGGACGTGTACACCACGAACGGGTCTTGCGTGATGGCGAAGATCGCCGGGATGCTATCCACCGCGAAGATCAGATCGGCGCCTTCCACCATCAGCAGGGCCAGCAACAGCGGCGTAGCCCAGCGGCCGGCCGTCAGGCCATGTTTGCTGCCCTCAATGACAAAGTGATTGTCGTACAGCCGCGGTGTGAGCCTGAGATGGGTCTTGAGGTACCGGAACAGTTTGCTGTCTTCCAGTGTTTCTTCCTTCTCTTTGGCAAACAGCATTTTAAAACCGGTGAACACCAGAAACAGGCCAAAGAACAGCAGTAGCCAGGCAAATTCGTGGACCAGCGCGGCACCCAGACCAATCATGATCGCCCGCATGACCAGCGCTCCCAGAATGCCCCAGAACAGCACACGATGCTGGTAGAGGCGCGGAATCGCCAGACTGGTAAAGATCATGGAAATAACAAACACGTTGTCCATGGAGAGCGATTTCTCGACCAGAAACCCGGTGAAGAAGTCCATGCCGTCTTTGGGGCCGCGTGAGTACCACACCCAACAACCGAACAAGAGCCCGGCGCAGATATAGAAGGCGGACAGTTTCAGACTGTCGCGGATGGTGATTTCTTTGTCGTGCTTGTGCAGCACGCCAAGATCAAACACCAGGAGGGCGACCACCACGACGGCGAAGACACCCCAGTTGAATAAATCGCTCACAAAGAACTCCCCTGCGGTTGGGCTGTTTGTACTGTATTGTTTTGAGTCTGGACAGCGGTCACGCTGTCGCCATCGACAGATACTTGCTAACCACAATAGTTCCATGCTGATTGATAGTCATATTCATCTGGATGCACCAGAGTTTGATGCTGACCGCGACGACGTCGTGGCCCGTTCACGCGCTGCGGGTACCACACGCTGGGTGGTGCCAGGGATTACAGTCGATACCTTTGCCAAAACGCGCGACATGCTGCGTTACGACGGCGTGAGCGTGGCGTATGGCCTGCACCCTATCTATATCGACCAGCATCGTGACGAGCACATTGCAGAACTGGCAACCTGGCTGGCGCGCGAGCAACCCGTTGCGGTGGGCGAAATTGGCCTCGACTTCTTTGTAGAAGGTCTGGACGCCGCACGACAGGTGGCGGTGTTTGAAGCACAACTGAAACTGGCACGGGATTTTGATTTGCCCGTGATTGTGCATATCCGCCGATCACAGGATCAGGTGCTCAAGTATCTGCGCAAATGGAAAGTGCGTGGGGGCATTGCACATGCCTTCAATGGGAGTCGTCAGCAGGCGGATGAGTTTCTCAAACTCGGATTCAAGCTGGGTTTTGGCGGCGCAATGACGTACTCAGGCTCGCTGCGCATCCGCAAGCTGGCGGCAGAGTTGCCGCTTGAAGCCATTGTTCTGGAAACAGATGCGCCGGATATCCCGCCTGCGTGGCTGGACGGTGGACGTAATGAGCCCGTACAGATGTCCAGCTATCAGCAAGTGCTGGCCGATTTGCGTGAGGACAGCATCGACAACATTGCTCGCGCCACCGTTGCCAATACACTGACTGTGCTGCCGCGTCTGGTTGAGGCTGCGCAGCGATGAGCTGATGCGGTTGAGCATCAGATCTCACGCATTCACACGCTCAACGTGCGGCGTACTTCGCTCAATGTCTCTGCGACCACTGCGCGCGCGCGTTCGCTGCCCTGACGCAGCAGATCGCGCACCTCTTCCGGCTTGCTGGCCAGTGCATTGCGGCGTTCACGGATCGGTTCCAGCGCATCTTGCAAGCAGGCTTCCAGATGATGGCGGATCACCACATCAGACAGTCCGCCACGACGGTATTTGGACTTCAGATCATCCAGAAAATGGATGTCTGTTTCAAAGGCATCCAGAAAGAAAAACACTTCGTTGTGGTCCACATCGCCTGGTGCGCGTGTACCGGCACGTTTGGGGTCGGTGATCAGGGCCTGCACTGCGCCATGAATGGCATCGGGGCCTGCTGCAAGCGGCAGCGCATGGGCGATGGAGTCCAGCGCGACGCGGTTGCGGGCTTGCGCGGCCAGCACCGGTAGTGCTTCGACCAGAACCTGTGCACCCGCGCGCTGATTGATGGATCGCACCAACGCATTGCCTTGCTCAACCAGCGCAGCTTGCCGTGGGTCTGCCGTGGGGACCAGACGTGTTTTCAGCGCGGTAATGTCGGCGACGCCATGAGCCGCAGTGTGTTCATTCAGTTGCAGTGTTTTGGCACAGAAACGGGCGTAGCAATCAGCCAGTTCTTTCAATTCCGGCACTTGTGACTGCACAAAGATCGTACTGCGTTGCGGATCAATGCCAATGGCAAGGTAATCCAGCGCAACATCCAGCACGTGCGCGTCGCCAGTCTGGGCATCAGCCAGCATCACAAACTGACGATGCTTGTCTTGCCAGGCAAGGCGATGCCGCAGATTGCGCACGTAATGACCCAAACCCAGCGGGCCGGTTGCCTTGTCGCCTGTCAGCAGAATCTGGTTGGGTGGAATAACCGTCATTTTGGTGCGCTCCTGGGCGGCTGGGGTGCCGCGTTGTTTTGAAGCGCCGATTCAGGAAACGGTGAGGGGAACCCTCAGAATGACCAAAGCCGCCTGAATCGGCGGCTTCGTATAGTCGAGTGAATACGGGTGGCCGCCGGTTAAGTGCGATACCACCAATAAAATCGTGCAACAGAAAGGTGCGTGGATTGCGTATTCATGCGGACACTATGCCCTGGATCAAAAACATTTGCCAAGCAGTATTTTTCACTGCGCCGTGCTGAGCGGGTGCTGCTGGCTGCAGACCGGGCAGGCTGGATCCTTGCGGTAGCGCATCTCGCGCCAGGCAAGCTTGCGTGCATCCAGTAACAACAAGCGTCCGACCAGTGGCGTACCGATCCCCGCGATGAGCTTGAGCGCTTCGGCTGCTTGCGCCGTACCAATCATGCCGGTCAGCGGCGCGAATACGCCAAAGGTGGCGCAGGGGCTGTCGCTGGCATCGCCTTCTTCACCGAACAGGCAGTGATAGCAAGGGGCGGTGTCATCACGCGTGTCAAAGGTGGTTAATTGGCCGTCAAAACTCACCGCAGCACCAGAAACCAGGGGCACGCGTGCAGCCACACAGGCCCGATTGATGGCATGGCGCGTGGCAAAGTTGTCGGAGCAATCAAGAACAACATCCGCTACGGTGACCAATGCATGCAAGCGTTCTCCGGCCAGCCGCTCCTCAAGTGCCTCGATGTTGATTTCGGGATTGATCGCGGTCAGCGTTTGCGCGGCTGATTGCGCTTTATTGACGCCAATGCGGCTCTGGTCGTGCACGATTTGCCGCTGTAAATTGGTCAGATCGACCGTGTCGGCATCTGCAATCGTGAGCGTGCCGACGCCGGCCGCAGCGAGATACAACGCAGCCGGGGCGCCCAGCCCGCCAGCGCCAATGATCAACACGCGGGCCGAGGCAATACGCGCCTGACCTTCAACGCCAATATCATCAAGCAGGATATGCCGACTGTAGCGCAGCAATTGTTCGTCGTTCAGATCGGCAGGGGTAGTGGTGGGGCGGATGGTCGTCATGGGCAATCAAAAAACGGGGCACAAGCCCCGTTGGTGGTGAAGTCAGTCTGGCGCACAGGCGCTAGAGATACCGTCGCAACTCTTCAGGTGTGTCGTCATGATCACCATGCAGATGGTGGTCCCATGCTTTGACGTACACCTCGCGTGATTTGATCGGGTGTTCCGGGATTTCCATATTATCGCGCTGAACGTCCTCGGTGTAATGGATCAGTGCGCGTTTGATCTTCTGCAGAATGCTGCCATCCAGGTGAAAACCACCGTTTTGCAACCAGGTTTCCAGCTCAATGAGCGTATGTTCCATCACGTCGTAATGCACCGTCACGCGGCGTTCAGCTGCATGGGGTTGTACGACGACACCAGGCAGTCGACCGAGCATGCGTGCAGCTTGCACGGCCTGATCAACGGGCAGGGCGTTGAAGACGATCTCGTGCGTTTTGTGACGTTCTGACGGGATGTGGGCGGACGGCATTGCTAACGTTCCATGGCGATCCTCATGCATCAAGCATAGGCGTCTGATCAATGCTTTGCATGGGTGACGGTGTAAACGGCATATGCTTAGACCGCTTTCAAAGAAAAACCCCGCCAGAAGCGGGGTTTTGTGGGTCTTGCGGTCTGGCCAGTGTCACTTTGCTGCAACGGGAGCGGACGCCGCGGGTGCTACAGGTGCCGCTGCCTTGTTCTGCAGCAATTGCTGCACCTTGAGGACATTCAGACCCTGTTGCAACTGGTAGTCGTATTTGCTGACCAGTTGGCGCGGATTGTTATCCGCATCGGCATCGCTGGCATTGATCTTTTGCGGCTTGATTTGCGGTGCATCGTTCAGCTTGATCGCAGGCGTTGTTGCCGGGTCTTTCGGCTTGGCTTTGCCGGCATCCTTGTCGGTCGGGTTATCCAGATGATGTTCCAGATCCGACTCATGCACTTCCAGGGCGCTGAAATCGCCACGACCCGCCACAGTGGCTTCCGCGACTTCGATATCCGGCGTAATACCCTTGGCCTGGATGGAGCGGCCATTCGGCGTGAAGTAACGAGCGGTGGTGATCTTCAGGGCCGAGGTCGCGTCAATCGGCAGCACGGTTTGCACAGAGCCCTTGCCGAACGATTGCGTACCGACGACCAGCGCGCGCTTGTGATCCTGCAGTGCGCCGGAAACGATTTCTGACGCCGAAGCTGTGCCGCCGTTGATGAGGATCACCATCGGCACGTTCTTCACTTCCTTGGGCAGATTCTGGAAGTAATCGGCTTTGGCATCTTCACGCATGTAATTGCCACGATCTGCCGTCAGACGCACCTTGGAGTCTGCCGTGCGGCCTTCGGTGTAGACCACGAGGTCACCCTTGGGCAGGAATGCTGCGGAAACACCTACCGCCGACGTCAACAAGCCGCCCGGGTTGTTACGCAGATCCAGCACCAGACCCTTGAGCGGCCCCTTGTTCTGCTTGTACAGATCGGACAGGGCGGTTGCGAGGTTCTCGGTCGTACGCTCCTGGAACTGGGTGATACGGATATAACCGTAACCCGGTTCAGCCAGTTGCGACTTGACGCTTTGCACCTTGATGATCGCGCGCTTGAGCTGCAGCACCATGGGCTTGGATTCGCCCTTGCGCAGAACAGTCAGCGTCACGTTGGTGCCGGCTTTGCCGCGCATTTTGGATACAGCGTCATTCAGCGACATGCCCTGCACCTGGGTGTCGTCGATCTTCACGATGTAATCACCCGGCTTCACGCCGGCTTTGAATGCGGGGGTGTCTTCAATCGGGGAAACCACGCGTACCAGACCGTCTTCCATGTTGACTTCCAGGCCCAGACCGCCAAACTCACCCTGCGTGCTGACTTGCAGGTCTTTGAACGCGTCGGCATCCAGATAGTCGGAGTGCGGATCAAGCCCGGAGACCATGCCCTTGATGGCGTTGTCGATCAGCTTTTTGTCGCTGACGGGCTCAACATAGCTTTGTTTGATCAGGCCAAACACAGTGGAAAACGCGCGCAGTTCGTCAACCGGTAACGGGTTAGTGCTGGCTTCCTTGTCAGCCACCGCGTTAAACGAAAGGCTCAGCGCGACACCAAGGCCCGCGCCAACAAGAACGAGTGCAATTTTCTGCATTTTGCTGGCCGGCTTATGTGCCGGTTTCTTCAGGCTGGGCATTCAATAGCTCCAAAAAACGGGTGTTTGTGTCGTGTTTAACGTTCTATCCAGAAACCTGTGCACAAGCTTCTGGTTGCTATCCGGCCCAGGAAAGCGGATCCAGCGGTTTACCGTGCTGGCGGATTTCAAAGTATACGCCCGAATCCCCCATGCCACCGCTGTTGCCACTGGTGGCGATGGTATCGCCAGCCTGGACCGTATCGCCTACTTTCTTCAAAAGACTTTCGTTGGCAGCGTAAAGGCTCATGTAACCGCCACCGTGGTCAATAATCATCAGATTGCCAAAGCCACGCAGCCAGTCGGCAAAGACAATGCGCCCGGTGGCGACTGCTTTGACCGGCAAACCGCTTGCGGCACGAATGAACACGCCCTTCCAGGTAGCGCCTTCGGCACGCTGCGCACCGAACTTGCCAATCACCTCACCCTTGAGTGGCAGTCGCATGCGCCCTTTGAGCGCAGCAAACTGTTGCCCGGACTGACTGGCGTCCGGTTCCTCAGTGTTCTGGCGTGTCACTTTGTCCTGCGCCGGTGCGGTATCGGGTACCGGCGTCGGGTTTGTCTGTGCGGTTGCAGTTGAATCAGGGTTGACGTTGTTGCCGGCCTGTTGTTGGGCGGCATTCTTGTTTTTGTTGCTGGCGAGGGCCTTCTTGCGGGCTGCCTCCTCACGCGCCAGGCGCTGGGCCTCCGCTTTCTTGCGGGCCGCTTCCTCCCGGGCACGCTTGATTTCCTGTTGCTTGATGATGGCATCCAGCCGCGCAATCAGTGACGTGATGCGTTTTTCATCTGCCTGCAATTTGCCAATCTGGTTGCGCTGGGTACTGATCTGCTGCGACAGCGTATTGAGCACGTCCTGCTTCTCTTGCTGATCAGTCACCAACTGCGCTTTTTGGGCGGCTTTCTGCCGTGCAAGTTCCTGCAATTCGTCGTTTTTCTCGCGGATGCGATCAGATACATCGTTGAGCTGGTCCAGTTGCTGCTGCAATTGCTGGGCCAGTTGCTGTTGTGCCGCGGTCAGATAACGATACCAGGTCAGTTCGCGGCTGGTCTGGTTAGGGTCTTGTTCATTCAGTACCAGTCGCCACGCTTCCAGTTGTCGGGTGCGGTAACGGCTGTTCAAAAGATCGGCCAATCGCTTCTGGCTATCGCGGATATTGCTGCGGGTGCGGGCGATATCCACTTCCAGTCGGGCCAGTTGGGCCGTCGTCAATGCGCGCTGGCTCGATAAATCATTGAGCACCCGGTTGGCATCGGAAATGGCTTTTTCTGATTGCTGCAATGCGTCGGCTGCGTCTTTGCGATGGGATTCGTTATTGACCAGATCTTTTTTCAGCTGGTCAATCTGGCCACGCAAATCCTTCAGTTCATCCTGCTTTTCTTTTTTGTCTGCATTGCTGACGGGCGCAACAGGCGCAGCCGTAGCCAGGGTGGCTACAGCAGAGAAAAGCAACGTGGCGATAATCAGGCTACGGCTCGGCACGAGTCGGATTCAGTTTCAGTGTTATGGGCGGTATAAGGGCAGGTTGGCATTGCACGTTGGGTGAGCCAGAGCAAAGGTATCACGCTGGCTGCTGGCTGGATATGCACTTCTTGCCGGCAAGGGTACGTATTATTGCGTAGTGGTTTGTCTGACAGGCTGCACGGATATTGAAATGATGATGTTAGTGCAGGGGCAGACGAGCCGCAATTAACCTGCTTACCTTATTTGCCGCCACCGGCAAAACCAGCCAGTATTGTATCCAGATGCGTTTATCCCGCTATTTGCCTGACCCCGGCGCGAATAAATCCGGCGCAAATAACTGGCGCGCGCAATGAGCGTTGCGGTAGGGTTCCAAAGGTGGTTAGATAATCTATCCTGACACCATTGGCAGGATGAGCTAATGCGGGCCGGTACAAGGCCAGACAGGCTTGAATTGACAACATTTACACCGGTGGCGGTGCTGCCAGAAGAATCGAGGACGATGGATAAAGCTAATTACCTGATGACGGACGAGCATATTGATCAGGCATCGCGCGCCATGAAGGCGATGTCGCATCCGTTGCGCCTGAAGATTCTGTGTGTTCTTGGTGACGGCGAAGTCAGCGTTCAGGAAATTGTGGATCAGGTCGGGACGACCCAGTCGAATATTTCCCAGCATCTGGCGCTGATGCGTGAGAAAGGTGTGCTGCGTACCCGCAAGGATGCCAATCGCGTGTATTACCGTGTGGGTGATATCCGCACGCTGGAAGTGATTGCCATGTTGCGCGATGTATTCTGCGGGTTCTCTGGCTGAATCTGAGACCCCCGAAAAACGGCCGGGAGCGCGTTATGCGTACTCCCGGCCGTTTTTTATTGGGTGACTGTGCAGTCAGTTCTTTTTGCCCAGAAGCCCATCTAGTGTTTTTTTCATTTCGGCAGGTTTGACCTCGCCCAGATCTTTGGTGGTGATGTTGCCTTTTGTGTCGATCACCACCGTAAAGGGCAACGCACCCGCGTTGTTGCCCAGCCTGGTCATGAGTTCCAGCGCATCACCGCTCCCCAGCAAAATGGGGTAGGTCACCTTGTACTGTTTGGTGAACTGCGCCACGGGGCCAGGTTCATCAATAGCCACGCCAATAAATTGGACCTTGCCGTTATAGGTTTGCTGCAGTTTCACCAGGTCTGGCGTTTCCTGGCGGCACGGGCCGCACCAGGAGGCCCAGAAATTGATCACCAATGGCTGCTTGCCACTGTACTGCGAAAGCTTTTGTGGCTTGCCTTGCAGATCTTTGAGCGCGGTATCCAGTGGGGAGTCAGCCATGGCCAGCTGACTGCCCGCGAGGACGGTTAACGCCAGCACAGCGTGGCGCAGGAGACGGCCAGTTCGGATCATTGCAGGGTGTTCCCTTGAACAAGTTGTTGCAGGATGCCAGCAAACTCTGCGGCGGAGGGATCACCCACCACGCGCCGTTTTTGCATTTGGCCATCGCGGTTGTAGAACAGCATGGCGGGCGGGCCATACAGACCAAAACGTTTGAGCAGCGCTGCATCATCCGGCGTATTGCGGGTGACATCTGCTTGCAGCAAGACATAGTTGGCCAGTTGCGCTTTGACCGCTGGATCAGGCAAAACGTTGCGATTGAATTCCAGGCATGACACACACCAGTCGGCATAGAAATCCAGCAGGACGGGTTTGCCATGCGCTGCAGCCACGGCGGCGTCAAGCTCAGCATTGGTGGTTACTTTCTGAAAACCCGCCGTCGCCGGTTTGTACCACAACGGGTGGCTAACCCACACTGCCGTGCCGAGCAAAATCACGCCGAATACCCGCTTGACGTTGGTCATGGCCTTGCCAGACAAACGTGGCAGCACCGTTGCTCCAAACGCCCCAATCAACAAAAGCGGTACGCCAGTACCGAGGCCCAAGGCATAGAGCGCGCCACCCCCCAGTGCAAGATCGCCTGTTTTGGCCATATAGGCCAGTGCGCCAAACAGCGGGGGAGCCATGCAGGCGCCGACCAACAAGGCAGACAGGATGCCCATGATGAAAACCGGCGCCAGCTTGCCGCCTGGCAAACGGTTGGCCAGATCATTCACGCGGCTCTGAAAGCCACCTGGCATTTGCAGTTCAAACAGACCAAACATGGATGCCGCCATCGCCACAAAAAACAGGGTGATGATGATGACGGTGAGCGACGATTGCAGTTGCACGGTGAGCAAGGTGCCCGTACTGGCCGCTGCAATGCCGACAATCGTATACGTGAAGGCAATGCCCTGGACGTAAACAAACGTCAGCCCGAACGCCTGCCAGCGGCTCTTGTTCTGGCCAATGACAATGCCGGACACGATCGGCAATAACGGGTACATACAGGCAGTCAGCGAAAGGCCGACGCCAGCCAGGAAAAACAGCCCGACCGTGGCGGCCAGGCTACTGCGAAAAAAACCGCTGGTTCCTCCATCACTACCCACATCGTTGTTGGTCAGCGATGTGTTAGCCGGCGCGGCACCAAACAGTTGCTTCACACCGTCCTGGCCCGGCTTGTCAGCGTGAGAGGCGTTATCTGCGGGGGGCGTCAGTTGCACTGTTTGCGGCGGGTAGCAGACGCCTGCATCGGCGCAGCCTTGCATGCGGACAGTCAGATGCGGTGTTTGCGGCCAGGGTTGGCTGCTGGTCAAGCGCACATCCACACTACGCGGGTAGATCTCGACCTTGCCAAAATTGGGGTCGTTGACCACATCGCCTTTGGGCAATGTCGGGCTGATTGGCTGTGCAGGCTGCGCGGCGAAGCTGATGCGATCCTTGTACAGGTGATAGCCCGGGGCGATGGTGAAGTGGACGTTGAGCGTACTGGCATCCACAGTTTCGACGGAAGCCTTGAAGGCTTCGTTGGGGGGCAACAGGTCTTTTTCATCGACCGCCAGTGCGCTTTGTGCCGTAACAAGACACCACAGGGCCACGCAGGCTGTCATGAAAGATCGGGCAAACAGGTGCCGCACGTTACTTCTCCAGAGTTTCGCTAACCAGCCAGTCCAGATAGGGCTGGAAAACGGATTGCGCCGGCAAGGCGATGATCTCGGGCACGTCGTACGGATGGTGTTCTGCAAGCCAGGCTTGCAAGGCCGTATAACGTTCGCCGGTTGTTTTTATCAAAAGCGGAACTTCTGCCGCTGTTTCGATTCTTCCTTTCCAGCGGTAGACTGACTGGATTTGCGGCAACAGGTTCACACATGCTGCCAGTCGTGCCTCAATCAACCCGTGCGCCAAAGTCATTGCGACAGCCGCGTCCGGGCAGTTGCACAGCACGACCACCGCTTCATTCTCATAACGGTTTGTTTCCGGATTAACCAATGCCTTTTATCCTGCTCGCGGCACTGGCCTGGCCAGTGCTCGAAATCATTGCAATGATCATGTTTGCCAAAGCGTTTGGCGCTGGCTTGCTCATTGCCTGGTTGTTGATCGCCGCCATCGTGGGCGGTTTGATGCTGCGCCATCACAAACTGGCGGTGGCCATGTCTTTGTTCAACGACGTTCGCCAGGGACGGGTGACCACTGCGTCACTGTTCTGGGTGGCCCGATATTATATTTCTGCTGTTTTGCTGGTGCTACCAGGGTTGATCGGCGATGTCGTCGCTCTGATCATGTTGCTCCCCTGGGGCAATAAAACGCCGTTGGGTACCGGCCCGGTTGACGACGGGGTGATCGAAGGCGATTTTCGCCGTATTGACCCGCGCCCGGACCCCAACCGCCGGATTGATCACCAGTAACCGAACCGTCCAGGCCTCCTGGAGGACATGAAAAAAGGCCGCAATGCGCGGCCTTTTTTCATGTCCCGGTCAGCCCGGTCAGGTTGCGATACGCACGTTTTGCAGGATATACGGTTCCAGCGACGCCACCACCACGCTCAGCAACAACTGGATGATCAGGATGAGTATCCATGGGGTGATATCGATCCCTCCCACTGTGGGGATCATGCGGCGCAAAGGCCGCAGGAAGGGGCCGGTGATGCCTTCCAGCACGGGCATCATCGGGTTATAGGGCGAAATCCAGGACATCAACGCCTGGCCGATGGTGGCCGCAAACAAGAGGTACAGCGACATCTTGAAGAGCTCTAGTACGGCGGCCAGCATGAGCGCGATGATGGAGAGTGGTGACCCGAAAATAAATGGCCACGGCGTGATAGCCAGTAAAATCAGGTGCATCAAAAACGCGCAAGCCCACGCCAGCAACAGGCTGGCCGTGTCCAGATTGCGTACCGGCGGCACCACGCGACGCACCGGCAGCACAATCCAGTTGGTCAGGGCCAGCACAAACTGGCCGACCGGATGCTTGAACGAGACACGGCTGGCCTGCAGGTAAAAGCGGGTTAGCAGCACCAGAATGAAGAACTCGGCGATATTGCGGATGAGGAAGTCGAGCGCGTTCGCAAACATGTCCTCGCCTCCGTTCAGACTTCAGTGTCCCGGCCCAGCTCATCACCCAACTCACGAGAGCGGGCGGCGGCGGCCTGGGTTGCGGCAATGATGGTGGCGCGGACCTGGCTGTTGTCCATGGCGTTGATGGCGCGTTCGGTCGTACCGCCCTTCGACGTCACCTTGATGCGCAATGTGGCGGCATCGTCGTCGCTTTGTGCTGCCAGTTTCATGGCACCCGCAACGGTTTCATAAGCCAGTTCACGGGCGATGTCCGGCGCGAACCCTTGCGCGCGTGCGGCGGCCTGCAAAGACTCGATAAAATAGAACACGTAAGCCGGGCCGCTGCCAGAAATGGCGGTAATGCCGTCCATCTCGCTTTCTTCTTTTAGCCAGACCACCTTGCCGATGGACGCCAGGATGCGATCGACGGCCGCCCGGTCTTCGGCCGACACACCTTGCGCCGCATACACACCTGAAATGCCGGCTTGCACCAGCGCCGGGGTATTGGGCATCACCCGGACAACGCGACCATAACCACCCAGCCAGCGCGACAGGGTCTCCACGCGTACACCAGCGGCAATGGACAAGGCCAGCGCGCCGTTCAACTGCGGTGCAAGGGCTTGTGCCACCTGGCGCAATTGTTGCGGCTTGACCGCAAAGATCACCACATCGCTGGCTGGCAGGGCGCCATCTGGCGCGCCGCTGGTGAGGCCGTATTCGCGGCTCAACTGGGCGCGGCGGCTTTCATCTGGCTCGACCACATAAAGGTCGCTAGCGGAAAAACCCTGGCTGATCAGGCCGCCAATCATGGCGCCTGCCATGTTGCCGCCGCCGATAAAGGTAATCTTCATGTGTCTGGATGTCCCGTTGACTGTATTTATCTGATGTTCGTCGCTACCGGTTTTGTTGCCTGCCGGCCACGCAGTCGCAAGCGATTATGCCGTGGTTTTGGCCGGGCGGGCGCCAAATAATGCAGTTCCAATCCGTACCAGCGTGGCACCGTGCGCCACGGCTTGTTCAAGATCGGCGGACATGCCCATGGAGAGGGTGTCCAATGCCAGACCCTGAGTGTTCAGCGTGGCCAGCAAGTCTTGCATCTGACTAAATTGCCGGCCCAGTTCAGCGGCGTCCTGCGTCGGCTCTGGAATGCACATCAATCCGCGCAATTGAATGCCCGGCAACGCAGCCACTGCGTGCGCCAGCGCTGGCGCCTGGGCTGCGGTGACACCCGACTTGCTCTCTTCGCCGGAAACGTTGATCTGGATACAGACATTGAGTGCCGGCATTTCGTTCGATCGTTGCTGCGAGAGCCTTTCTGCAATCAACAAACGGTCGATGGCATGGACCCAATGCGCTCGTTCGGCCACAACGCGGGTCTTGTTACGTTGCAAGGGGCCGATGAAATGCCATTCAAGATCGGCAAGGTCTGCCAGTTGGTCGACCTTGCCGGTAAATTCCTGGACATAGTTTTCACCGAAAGCGCGTTGTCCCGCAGCATGAAACAAACGGATATCTTCGGCTGGAAACGTTTTGCTGACTGCAAGCAGCATCACGCTGCCTGGCGTGCGCCCGCATTGCCGGGCGGCAGCATCAATACGCTGGTGGATGGCCGCGAGGGCCTGAGGGGCGTGATCGGTCATGGGCTCGCACTGAAAAAGCCATGGCGTAATAGCGGCGTCGGGCCGCTTTACGTGGGCCGCAACAGTGCTGCCCGTTGCGCATTATAAATTCATTTGCGACGGGTAGACTGGCGCAAACCGTTATCCGGGCGGGGACGAACGGGAATGAGAGCCAGTTCTTCCTCGCGGTCAGACCGCGCTACAGCGGCAACCACCAACAGACAAAAACCGATGGCAATCGCCGCAGCGGTCAACATCTGGCCTTGTTCCCAGGAGTGCAGCCCCAGAAACCCGGCAATGGCGATGACCACATCCAGTAAACCCGAAATCAGATCGTTCACAATGGTAAGTCCTTCTCGATATGCCGAATGCTGGCAGGATGCGCCAAGGGTATTGGCTGACTGCAACACGGCGGCTGTCCGGTCTTGTGGACCGCAAGTCGGAACAAGGCGCCTGGCACTTTTTCCGTTTGTAAGCGCACCTTCACGCCTTGTCGGACAACACTATGAACTGTCAGAGAGTGCAAGTAGATAGTTGTCTTTTGGATACGTCGCTGGCGCGCGCTGGTTACGTCCTATTTCACCGCAGTTAGAATCGACCGCGATATGCAATAGTTGTCATGCATACTGCTGTCATTTGCCCTTGTCATGTTCCGCTCGTGGTGCGTCAGGCCCGCGGGGGAAACCACCGGAGTCTTGCGCCCTCATGGAAATCTCTGAACTGCTCGCGTTTGCCGTCAAAAACAAGGCGTCCGACTTGCACCTCTCCAGCGGCCTGCCGCCCATGATCCGGGTGCACGGCGATGTGCGCCGTATCAACCTGCCGCCGCTTGAACACAAAGACGTGCACGACATGGTGTATGACATCATGAATGACGGGCAGCGCAAGGTGTACGAAGATACCCTCGAGTGCGACTTCTCGTTTGAAATCCCCAACCTGGCGCGTTTCCGGGTCAACGCCTTTGTGCAGAACCGCGGCGCGGGTGCGGTATTCCGGACCATTCCGTCTAAAGTGCTGACCCTGGAAGAACTGAATGCGCCGCGCGTGTTCCGTGAAATTGCGGAGAACCCGCGTGGTCTGGTACTGGTGACTGGTCCGACCGGTTCGGGCAAGTCGACCACGCTGGCGGCGATGGTGAACTACATCAACGAAAACGAGTACGGCCACATCCTGACAGTGGAAGACCCGATCGAATTTGTGCACTCCTCCAAAAAGTGCCTGATCAACCAGCGGGAAGTCGGCCCGCATACATTGTCGTTTTCCAACGCCCTGCGTTCGGCCCTGCGGGAAGATCCGGATGTGGTGCTGGTGGGTGAATTGCGTGACCTTGAAACAATTCGTCTGGCACTGACCGCGGCTGAAACCGGTCACTTGGTGTTTGGTACCTTGCACACCAGTTCTGCAGCCAAAACGATTGACCGGGTGGTCGACGTGTTCCCGGCCGCAGAAAAGGAAATGGTCCGTGCCATGTTGTCTGAATCGCTGCGTGCGGTGATCTCGCAAACCCTGCTCAAGACCAAGGACGGCGCAGGCCGTGTGGCCGCGCATGAAATCATGATCGGCATCCCGGCGATTCGTAACTTGATCCGTGAAAACAAGGTGGCGCAGATGTACTCGTCCATCCAGACGGGTTCGCAATTCGGCATGCAGACCCTGGACCAGAACCTGCAAAACCTGGTTCAGCGCAATATCGTTTCGGTAGCCGAAGCCCGTGGCAAGGCAGCGATTCCGGATAACTTCAAGGGTTAATCCGCATCGCGTTGCCAGGCTGGGCCTGGCAAGATTGTCAGTATCGCTCGTTAAGGCGGCCTGAATAGCAAATAGTCATGGCGAAACCCCGTTGCGGGCAGCTATTCAATAATCAGGCTATAGATATTTGATTGAAGGATGGAGCCAGCGTTGCCAGCTACGCTACGCAGTTTCATCCGACCATTGAAAGAATTCAGGAATCATGGAAAAAGAACAGGCAGCCAAGTTTATGCAAGACCTTTTGCGCCATATGCGCGCCAAAGGGGCATCGGACTTGTTTATTACCGCAGATTTTCCGCCCGCAATGAAGGTGGATGGACGGGTGACGCCGGTATCGGCCCAGGCACTGACTTCGCAACACACCAAAGAACTGGCCCGCGCGATCATGAATGATCGTCAGGCTGAAGAATTTGAAGCCACACGTGAATGTAATTTTGCGATCAGCCCGGGTACCCTGGGCCGATATCGTGTCAATGCATTCATGCAGCAAGGTCGCGTCGGGATGGTATTGCGGACCATCAATTCGCAAATCCCGAAACTGGAAGATCTGGGCTTGCCGCCGGTATTGCACGATATTGCAATGACCAAACGTGGGCTGGTGATTTTTGTAGGCGGTACGGGTTCAGGTAAATCGACCTCGCTGGCGGCCATGATTGGCGAGCGCAATGAAAAGGCGTACGACCACATCATTACGATCGAGGACCCGATTGAGTACGTGCACGAGCACAGAAACAGCATCGTGACCCAGCGTGAAGTCGGCGTGGATACGGACTCCTGGGGGGCTGCGCTGAAAAATACGCTGCGTCAGGCGCCAGACGTCATCCTGATTGGTGAGATCCGCGATCGCGATACCATGGATTACGCCATTGCCTTTGCCGAAACCGGCCACCTTTGCATGGCAACACTGCACGCCAACTCATCGAATCAGGCGCTGGACCGGATTATCAACTTCTTCCCGGAAGAACGCCGCTCGCAATTGCTGATGGATTTGTCTTTGAACCTGAAAGCCTTTGTTTCACAACGGCTTGTTCCGCATCGCTCGGGCCAGGGTCGGGTTGCGGCAGTTGAGGTTATGCTTAATTCACCGCTGATTTCGGAACTGATTTTCAAGGGCGAAGTCCACGAGATCAAAGAAATCATGAAAAAGTCGCGTGAATTGGGTATGCAGACTTTTGACCAGTCTTTGTTTGATTTGTATGAAGCGGGTCTGATCAGCTATGAAGACGCGCTGCGTAATGCCGATTCAGTGAACGATTTGCGGTTGCATATCAAGTTGCAGGGCGCAGAAGCCAAACATAAAGATGTGCTTTCCGGAATCGATCACCTGGATATCGTATAACATATGCCACTTGTTGACTGAAATCGACCGCTGATCTACGGATGAAGAAACGCCCAGCTCACTCTTTGCATCTTCTTTCGCTGCTTGCTGTGGGGATGACCTTCAGCGCAGCGCCCGCGTTCTCTGCCGCGTTGGGGCCTATCCAGGTGCGTTCTGCCTTGGGCGAACGGCTGGACGCGGTCATTCAGGTCAACACGGCGACCAGTGAAGAACTGACCAGCAGTTGCTTCAAAGTCGGTACGCCCCAGCAGGACGAAGAAGGTGTTGTCTTGCGTGGTGTGCAAATGACGTGGGAGCCGCAGGGCGGTGGCGCCGGTCGTTTGCATTTGCGCACGACAGACCCTGTTACAGAACCCGTTGTCCGGTTGCCGCTGCAAGTAAAGTGCAGCAATGACGATACGCGGGATTTCCAGCGCGACTACACGCTACTGCTTGATCCGCGTGATTACCGTGGCGCGGTCGCCAGCCCGGATCTGCCCTCGGCAACCGCTGCAAATGCACTGCCTGGCAATACCACGCGTTCCGGCAAACGCAAGTTGCCTGCACTGGGGAGCACATGGACTGTCCGGGCCGGCGATAACGTGGATACGATCGCCAGCAGTTATTACCCGCGCAGTGACGCAAGCCGCAAACAGTTCATCGCAGATCTGTACGCGCAAAATCCGGATCTGCCGCAGGGTTATCGGGTGCCGTTGCCGGTCGATACCCAACTGACACTGCCGCCCAAAGTGACCATGGCTGCGCCGGCTGGCGAAGCCGCACCGCCCCGTCCGCCCAAAACCACCCGCAAAGCTGCGCCGAACGAAGGCCGTTCTGTGCTGCGGCTGGATGACTCTCCGCCAGAAACCCCGTCTCCTTCAACGGCGTCTGCGCCCGCTGTCGCTGCGATCGCCAATCAGGCCGCCAGCGAAGATCAACAATTGGCGCTACTCAAAACCCAGATCGCGCAGTTGCAGCAAGAACTGGCGCAACTGAAGTTGCAGGCCCAGCAGCAACTGGCCACGCCAGGTGCTGCCCCGGCGACGGCTGTTACCTCGACGAATACCGCACCGGCAGTGCCGGCAACGGCGGTCCATCCGCATGCACCGGTCCATGCTGTCGCACCGCCAGAGCCTGAAAAGAGTGGCAGCATTCTGGATTGGCTCCTGTTCCCGTTGATTGTGCTGGTTGTTGCGCTGGCGCTGATCTGGTCGTATTGGCGCTGGAAAGTGCGTCAGCGTGCGGCACAAGCTGCGGAAGAAGACTACGCACTGCAGTTTGCCGATGGATTCGAGGCAGATGAGCACAGCGATACCTCGCCGACTGCTGGTGTGGCCGCGCGTGGCAGTGCTGCGCCTGTACCCGTAGTGCGACCAGAACCATCGCGTGAGTTGGCGACCAACATCAACCAGATCGCCAATGAGTGGCAGAACTCCACCATGGACGTGGTGCAGCCGGGCAATGTTTCTGAAGAGGCCCAGTTGTTGCTGGATCACGGCTTGTTGCAACAGGCCATCAACCTGCTGACGCAGGAGATTGAACAGCATCCGGCCCTGGCAGCGTTGTGGCTCAAGTTATTGTCCATTTATAGCCAGCATCACATGAAGGCCGATTTCCTGACCTGCGCCATGCAGTTCCATGAGCAATTCACTGATGAATCGCTATGGCGCCAGGTGCAAGTGATGGGGGCGGATGTTGATCCTGAGAATCCGCTTTATCAGCTCAGTGAAGAAGAGGCGGCGAGCCTGCCGGATTACCGCAAAGAATCTGCGCTTAAACACAGTATTGGCGGGACGTTGCCCGATGAACATCTGGCTACCCCGTCCGCCCAGGGCGATGCCGAGTTTGCTTCATTGATGCGTGAACAAGCCGGGCTGGAGCCGACGGACTCGGAATGGACCTTGTCTGAAGAGCATGAAGCGCTGCCGCGTAACGCGCTGGCGGGGCATGTGCCTTTTGATACCCGCCTGCCGGAACCGTTGCCAGCACACGCAGAAAGCGAAGTGCCACACGATGCGCTTTTCGGCAACGAACTTGAGTTTGACCTGGATGCATTGCCACCGCTGGAGGCCCCGGTCTTGCGGCCTTCCGCACCCGTGCCAGCACCTGTAGAGGTCGTCGAGGCATCGGCGCCAGCAGCGTCCGCCGCGCCCCAGCCGGCGCCATCAGAATTCCGCACGGATGATCCGCATATGCAGAAGATTGCATTCATGCTGGAGCACGGTCAGGAAGGCGAGGCTTTGCGCGCGCTGGAAGAAATGCTGTATTCCGGCTCAGGGGTTCAGCGGCAACTGGCCTTGAAGTGGCTGGGTAAGTTGCAGCCGCGTGCTTTCGACAAATAAGGCAGTCACGCCCTCAATCGTGCTTGAGGATGGCCGGGGCTGCCGGTGCGGCCCCCGGCACAATCGCCCCCGCCAGCTGTTCAGTGCATTGCGGCGTCAGTAGTGATTCCCCCAGAAAATCCAGGAAATGGCGCACGGCCGGTACCAGCCCGCGGCGAGACGGAAATACGGCGTGTGCGTAGCCCAGCGCTGAGCGCCAGTCTGGCAAAACCTGCACCAGCCTGCCGCTAGCCAGCTCCTCTCGGACCAGATACTCCGGCAGGATCACCGCGCCAATACCCGCTTCGGCCGCAAACATCAGTGTTGGCATGTCGTCTGCCACGTAGCGCGGATAGTGCGGGACGACGCGTTCCTCGCCATGTGGTCCCACCAGCGACCAACTGGCGCGACCATCGACTGCCGTCATGGCCAGCGTATCGAGCCAGCCCAGCTCATCAGGGTGTGTTGGTTCGCCCTGCCGGGTCAGTTGTGCCGGGCTGGCGACCAGCACTGAATGGGCAATCCCCAGCTGTTTGACCACCAATGATGCTGAGTCTTGCAGGGTAGGGCGCACGCGTAATGCGACATCAATGCCTTCTTCCAGCAGATCAATGGGGCGATTGGTGACGATCATGTTGATCTTCACCTGTGGATGTTGCTGCATGAAAAACGGAATGATCTTGCCTACGACAGTTTGTGCCAGCGTCACCGGACAACTGACGCGGATCGTCCCGCGCGGGGTGGATTGCACGTGTTCAACCGCTTCGCTGGCGGCTCTGGCTTCATCGCGGATGGCCAGGCAATGGCGGTAGTAGAGTTCACCTACTTCGGTCAGTGCCAGCTTGCGCGTGGTTCGCTGCAAGAGCCGTACACCCAGCCGTGTTTCCAGTTCAGCCACCCGGCGTGAGAGGCGAGACTTCGGGATGCCCAGCACCCGACTGGCGCTGGAGAACCCACCCGCCTCGACGACCTCGGCAAAGAAATACATGTCATTCAGATCGTGCATGGCATCAGACTCGTTCTCATTGTTCCATTTTCAGGACAATCTATCGCATTTTTGCAGACTTATCACCTATCCGGCTCATCGGTAGAGTAGCACCCATGTTGCAAGGCCAGCCGGGTCCACCGGCAATCTACAGATCAACAGGAGATACAAACATGAAACTGCTGCATATCGATTCGAGCGTTCTGGGTGACAACTCTGTGTCGCGCAAGCTGACCGCCAATATCACCAAGGCCTACCAGGCCGCTAACCCGACTGCCCAGGTTGAATATCTGGATCTGGCTGTGTCCGAGCCGAGCCATCTGTCTGGTGAAGCCCTGGGCCACCGTTTTGTGCCGGCCGACTCGCACACCGAAGTGCAAAAGCGTGA
Organism: Silvimonas amylolytica; assembly: GCF_014645555.1. Lineage (GTDB taxonomy): Bacteria > Pseudomonadota > Gammaproteobacteria > Burkholderiales > Chitinibacteraceae > Silvimonas > Silvimonas amylolytica. The sequence goes on from NZ_BMLY01000005.1 coordinate 244,171, forward strand.
AGCTGCTTACGGTGAAGCGCTGTTGAGCCAGTTCCTGGCGGCAGATGTGATCGTGGTGGGCGCCCCGATGTACAACTTCTCCATCCCGAGCCAGTTGAAGTCCTGGATCGACCGTATCGCCGTTGCTGGCCGTACTTTCAAATATACTGAAAATGGCCCGGTTGGCCTGGCAACGGGCAAGACCGTCGTCGTGGCTTCTTCGCGTGGTGGTGTGTATTCCAGCAACGAAGCGTTGCGTGCACTGGATCACCAGGAAGCGTATCTGCGTACGGTGTTTGGCTTTGTTGGTATCACCGACGTGCGCTTTGTGCGTGCCGAGGGTGTGTCGCAAGGCGACGCGAAGAAGGCTGAGGCCTTTGCCAATGCGGAAAAGGAAATCGCTGCACTGACCGCCTGATCTGTCTGGTGGTTATGCAGGACGCCTGGCCCGTGCCAGGCGTTTTTATTTCTGGAGCATCCAATGAAAACCCCATCCTGCACTGGTTCGAATGTCTATCTGCGCGAGCACGTGCCCGCCAGCGTGACCGTGCCTGCAGCCATGCGCACACTGCTGGTCTACGTGTTTGAAAACGCGACGACCATGCTGAGCTTGCGTGGCCTGGCGGGCGGGGAAGTCCGTTTGCAACCCGGCGAGTTCCTGGTCGCCCCCGTACAACCTGGCGCCCTGGTGTACCTGGCCAGTGAGTCTGGCCTGGCGCAGCATGCATTGATCCGTTTTGCGCCAGATGCCGCACCGCAAGCGCAACGCTGCAAGTGCGAAATCCCTGTAGACATTGGCCCTGGTTGGCGGGCGCGCAAGCTCAGTGCAGCACAGGTACCGACCCTGCTGGATGCTTATCTGGAAACCGCGGGAGCCTGGACGCCAGCGAGTACAGCTGCGTTTTGTGATCAGCAAGAGGCCACGGTCAAGGTCTTGCGTGGGGAGGTCAGTAGCGGCGGTTTGCGTCTGGGTGAGGGTGAAGCGGGGGTGGTACGGCTGGATACACCACTGCTGGCCAGCATGCGCAGCCATGTGCTGGTTCAGGCCTGATCCACGTCACGCAGATCGGGTGCCCCAAAAAAGAGCCCACCGGCAGGCGGGCTTAATCGTTGCATGGGACACTGAACACTGCTTATTGCATGGGCCGCGAGAGTTAGCGAAACCGGGCAGCCATGCCGGCCGCGCCGAACTCCTGATAGCGTGCTTCGCAAACTGCCCGCATCGCAGCGATCGCTGGTTTGAGATAAGCGCGCGGATCAAAATCTGCCGGGTTGGTCATCAAATGCTTGCGGATCGCGCCAGTCATTGCGAGGCGCAGATCGGTATCGATATTGATCTTGCGTACGCCGTATTTGATCGCACGCTGGATCTCCGCGACGGGCACGCCCCAGGTCGGCTTGATGTCGCCACCAAACTCCCGCACTTCAGATAGCAATTCCTGGGGCACACTGGATGAACCGTGCATCACCAGGTGCGTATGCGGGATTGCTTCGTGTATGGCTTTGATGCGCTCAATCGCGAGGACTTCGCCTGTCGGCGGGCGAGTGAACTTGTACGCGCCATGGCTGGTGCCAATGGCAATGGCCAGTGCGTCGACGCCGGTTGCTTCGACGAACTGACGGGCTTGTTCCGGATCGGTCAGCATCTCATCGTGAGAAAGCTTGCGGTTGGCACCCACACCATCCTCTTCTTCGCCCATGCCGGTTTCCAGGCTACCCAGGCAACCCAGTTCGCCCTCGACCGAGACGCCTTTCTGGTGCGCCAGTTGTACCACTTCACGCGTGACCGTTACGTTGTAATGGTAGTCGGCGGGCGTCTTGCCATCTTCTTTGAGCGAGCCATCCATCATCACACTGGAGAACCCCAGATTGACTGCGCTCATGCATACGGCAAGGCTGGTGCCGTGATCTTGATGCATGACCACGGGTAACTTGGGGTAACTGGCCACGGCGGCTTCGATCAGATGTTTGACGAACATCTCACCGGCGTATTTGCGGGCACCGGAACTGGCCTGCAGAATGACCGGGCTTTGCGTGGCGTCTGCGGCCTGCAAAATGGCGTGGATCTGCTCCAGATTATTTACGTTAAATGCGGGTACGCCATACTGATGTTCTGCGGCGTGGTCCAGCACTGTGCGAAGCGATACGAGCGGCATAGCGGTTCTCCATCCGTTTTTTGGTGCGTTGCATCACAATCTAGACCCTCAAACGCGGCATGCCCAATCGGGACATTCGCCATTCGGGAAAGCCCTGAAACCAATGGTCAGCCTGAAACAACCCAATGAAAGCCTGGAAGCGCGTTTGCGCGGTATGGTGCATGCAGATGCAGAGTTGCTGGCACTGCTGGCTTGCGTACGCAATCTTGGCCTGAACGACTGGTGCATCGCAGCGGGCGCAGTCCGTAACCGGGTCTGGCAACGCCTGCATGGGCAGACCAGCTTGTTGCCAGCAAGTGATGTGGATGTGTGTTATTTCGACGCGTCGATGGCGCCAGACCATGCGCGAGCGGTGCATAACGCCCTTGCTGCGGCCATGCCCCAGGTGCGCTGGGACGTGGTCAACCAGGCCTGGAGCCATCATTTCAATGGATTAAGCGCGGTGCACTCCCTGCAGCAGGGCTTGGCCAGTTGGCCCGAAACGGCCACCGCTGTTGGCGTCTGGCAAGATGATGCCGGGGAAGTCCGGATTGTGGCGCCGCTGGGGCTGGAGGACTTGTTTGGCCTGCGATTGCGTCGCAACCCGGCGTTTGCAGATGAGTCGGTATTTCGCCAGCGCGTGGCGCACAAACAATGGCAGCGGCACTGGCCGCTGCTTGTTTTGCTTGCTTGAGCTGATTATTGCTGCGCGCCCTTGGTGCCGTAGCAGCCAGATTTTTGTAGCTCGGCATTCAGGCTCTTGATCTGGCTCTTGCGGGCACTGCTGATCGTCCCGGTACTGCGGTCAATCGGCTCTTTTTGCAGCTTGTCCCGCTGGGCGCGTAAATCGTTGCAGCGCGCGCTGTTCGGACCAGACGCTGCAGTGGCAGCAGGCGCAGAACCGATCACGGATTGGGGCAAGGTCAGGTTCAGTGGTTTGGCACTGTCGGCTGCCCAGGCGGAAATAGCTCCGACGCAGACCATGGCGCAAGCAAGAACACGGACAAACTGCATTGAGACGCTCCATGACATAAAGAAGAGGTCGCCCGATGCTGGCGACATTTCTTTATAGCGCCAGAATGCCTTGTAAGGGTGATGAAATGACAAAAGCCGGGCGTCGGCCCGGCTTTTTGTTACCCCGTGATGACGCTAGCCCGGACTTTTGTATCTGGTCCGGGCCTTTGAAATCAACCGTTGTAACGGGTTTCCAGAATTTCCACGGCAGGCAGTACCTTGCCTTCCAGGAACTCCAGGAAGGCGCCGCCGCCGGTGGAGATATAGCTCACTTTGTCGGTGATGCCATATTTGGCGACAGCAGCCAGCGTGTCGCCACCGCCCGCGATCGAGAAGGCGCTCGATTCTGCAATGGCTTCGGCGATGACTTTGGTGCCGTTGCCAAACTGGTCGAACTCAAACACGCCAACCGGGCCGTTCCAGACAATGGTGCCGGCGTTCTTGAGTACGGCTGCCAGTGCCTTGGCCGAATCCGGGCCAATATCAAAAATCATGTCGTCAGCTTCAACAGCAGCCAGCGGCTTGACCACTGCGGGTTCGTTGGCATCAAATTTCTTGCCAATGACCACGTCAGTCGGCAGCGGCACATCGCCACCGCGCGCGCGCAGCTTGCTGATCACAGATTTGGCATTGCCAACCAGGTCTGCCTCGGCCAGCGATTTACCAACTTGTTTGCCTTCGGCCAGCAAGAAGGTATTGGCGATACCGCCACCAACGACCAGTTGATCCACTTTGTCGGCCAGCGATTCAAGAATGGTCAGCTTGGTCGAAACCTTGGAGCCGGCCACAATGGCGACCAGCGGGCGGGCAGGGTGGGCCAGTGCTTTGCCCAGTGCGTCCAGTTCACCCGCCATCAAAATACCGGCGCAAGCAGTCGGGGCAAATTTGGCCACAGCGTGGGTCGAGGCTTCGGCGCGGTGCGCGGTACCAAATGCATCGTTCACGAACACATCACACAGGGCGGCGTACTTCTTGCCCAGTTCATCGCTGTTCTTTTTCTCGCCCACATTGCAACGTACGTTCTGCAGCAATACGACGTCGCCCGGCTTGACCTGATAGCCTTCCCAGTTGTCCAGCACATCGATCTTGCGGCCCAGCAACTCGCCCATGCGCGCGGCAACGCCGGCCAGGCTGTCTTCAGGCTTGATCTCGCCTTCGGTGGGGCGGCCAAGGTGGCTCATCACGATCACGCCGGCGCCAGCTTTAAGGGCGGCTTCAACGGTGGGCAGCGATGCGCGGATACGCGTGTCATCACCGATGACGCCATCTTTCACGGGCACGTTAAGGTCAGCACGGATCAGCACTTTCTTGCCGGACAAGTCCAGCTCGGTCATTTTGCGGTACGCCATGATGCAGTTCCTTGATGGTTCAGGTTGTTGGTTCAAATTGGATAATTTGTAAAAACCCGGCTTTGCCCGGCTTGCCGAGGCACGGCGGCGAACTACAACGCCTGGGTAGAATCAGGTTTTTGCATAATGCATTTCTTGTGCGCCCGCCCGGCAACCTGTTTCACGGGCGGATCATGCGGCGGGTTTCCTGTCCTTAAGCCGCTTGTTTGCATCGTCTCGCAGTCTAACACATCGTTTTATCGCCCTAATGACCCAGGTCTCGTCGCTCTTTCGCAATCGCAATTTTTTACTGCTTTGGTTGTCCAGCATTTTTGGCAACCTGGCCTTGGCCGTCGCTACGCTGTCTGAAACCTGGTACGTGGTCAAAACCCTGGGCGTCAAAGAGCAGTTGGGCTTTGTGATGATTGCGGGCTCTGTGCCACGGATCGTGCTGATGGCGTTTGGCGGGGTACTGGCGGACCGGATGAAGCGCACACGCATCATTCGTTTTTCGCTGACCACGCGGGTGTTCCTGATGCTGGCGCTCGTCGGGCTTTTGTATTTTGATGCGCTCAATATCGTCACCCTGACCGGGTTTGCGTTTCTGTATGGCGCACTGGATGCATTCTTCTGGCCTGCCCGCGATGCACTGCTGCCAAGCGTAGTCCCGGACCTTGATCTGCCCCGTGCCAATTCAATCATGCTGACCACCAACCAGATCGGCCTTGTTTTTGGGCCTGTGCTGGGCGGTGCGTTGCTGGCTTTGCTGAGCTACGAGTGGGTCTTCGTCTTTACGGCCGTCATGCTGGCAGCGGGCACATTCTGCGTGGCCCAGGTCAAAGAACCCGCAATGGATTGGCATGCCGCGCGCAAGCACGTGCTCGCAGAACTCAAAGAAGGCGTGCAGTACGCGCTGTCATCGCCGGTGCTGCGATCGCTCATGATCATTTACGCCATCGCCAACCTTTTGTTTATGGGACCGCTGGCCCTGGGTGTGCCGATTGTGGCGGCAGATAACCTGCACGGCAATGCGGCGGTGTTGTCTTATCTGCAAAGTGCCTTTGCTGCGGGCATGGTCACTGGCGGCTTCCTGTTGACGATTTTCCCGCCGCGCAAAAAACGATTACTGATGATTGCGCTGGTGATCGTGGCTGAAGGGGTGCTGCTGGGCAGTTTGTCGCATGTATCGTGGCTGTGGCTGGCGGTCGGCGTGCAGTTCTTCACGGGCCTGGGCGTGGTCAGCAACAACGTGCCAATGATGTCGTTGATTCAACAGTATGCCGATCGCAGCAAGATTGGCCGCGTCATGAGCCTGAACACCATGGCCTCGATGGGGCTGTCGCCACTGAGTTACGCCATGGTCACGGGCTTGCTGTCTTTGCACATCGGGATTGGTGTGATCATGCCGGTGTTCTGCCTGACCATGAGCGCGGCCATGCTGCTGTTGATCTGGACGATGCCGGCAATCCGTCAGATCGATTGATCCGGCGCAGGTCGCCACAGCCGGATCATTTCTTCGCTGCGGGTTTCATCCGTAAAACGGCCCTGTTCGACAAACCCGGCTTGTTGATAGAGGGCAAGCGCTCGCGTATTGAGGGCTTGCGCCACGAGTAGTACGGTTTGGCCAGCGGCCAGTTGCAGAGCGACTTCAAGCAATGCCAGGCCTATGCCTTGCCGCTGCGCCTTCGGGATGACCGCGAGCGATGACACCAACTGCATGCCACCTTGCAGGGCCGACAACGCCACCACGCCTGCTATTTCATCGCCCCGCATTGCGCCCAGATAACGTGCCGGGTCTACGGTCACAGCGGCGGCCTCTGGCAACCAGGGCGCTTCTGGCGCCGCACACTGCATCACGAATGCAATCTGCGCCGCGACGGTCGGGCGCGTATGTTCAAGCATGGCGATGGCGATTCCGGGCGGCACAGGCATCACTCTTCCCTTTTCAGATGATCATCGGATCACTCGCTGTTCTACCCCAAAAACAATGCCCGCAACGGATAACCGTGCGGGCATGGCTGGGCCTGGGTGTGATTCAGGCGTTTATTTGCCGCCAAACCACTTGTGGAACATCAGTTTGATACTGTCGATCAGGCGACCAAAGAAGCCGGCTTCATCTACGTTTTCCAGCGCTTGTGCCGGGTACTGACCGATGACTTTGCCTTGATCGAGTACATCAATCGTACCCAGTTTCTGGCCGGCCTTGATCGGTGCAATCAGCGGTTCATCCAGCTTCACTTGTGTGGTCAGCTTGTTGCCATCGCCTTTGGGGACAGTGACGAACTGGTCATTGGCGAAGCCGACTTTCACGCTGTCTTCAGCACCCTTGTAGACCTTCTGGGTCGCCAATACCTGTTTGGCGGCGAACACCTTGGGCGTATCAAAGAATTGCGTCCCCCAGTTCAGCAGTTTGGCCGATTCATTGGCACGGATTTCGTCACCTGTCGTGCCGACCACCACGGAGATCAACCGGCGGCCATCCTTATGCGTGCTGGCGACCAGATTAAAACCGGCGGAGTTGGTGTGGCCGGTTTTCATGCCGTCCACATTAGGATCGCGGTACAACAAGAGGTTGCGGTTCGGCTGGCGGATCTTGTTATACGAGAACTCCTTCATGGAGTAGATCGGGTAGAACTCCGGGTAGTCACGGATGATGGCCGCGGCGATTTTTCCAAGGTCAGCCACCGTCATATAGTGATTCGGGTCTGGCAAACCGGTGGAGTTCATGAAGTGCGAGCCCGTCATGCCCAGGCGCTGTGCCTGCTGGTTCATCATCTGGGCAAACACTTCTTCGCTGCCGGCAATGGCTTCAGCCAGCGTGACGCAGGCATCGTTGCCAGACTGCACGATCATGCCCTTGATCAGGTCATCGACGCTGGCCGGGGTTTTCGGGTCCAGGAACATGCGTGAACCTTCGGTTTTCCAGCCTTTGGTGGAGACCGTCAGTTGCTGGTCCAGGCGGATACGGCCTTCCTTGACCGACTTGAACACCACATAGGCGGTCATCAGTTTGGTCAGACTGGCGGGCTCCACGCGCATATTGGCATCGCGGGAGGCCAACTCGCTGCCGCTCTGGAAGTCCGTCAGGTAATACGCTTTGGCATTGATCTCGGGAACGGGAGGTGTAAAAGCCTGAGCCGAGGCGGCGAACAGGAGGGAACAAGCAATCAGCGTACGGGTCAGGTTTCTGGAGATCATGGCGGGCAATTCGGGTAACTGAGACTAACGGGTGGCGAAGGGTAGCACCGGCACTTGGTGGCCGGCCCGGTATTATGTCCGCGTTTCGACCGCTTGGGGTGCAAACTGGTTCGCTTGTCCGACAAAAAGAAAAAGCGCCCCGTCAGCGAGGCGCCGGTTTTATGTCGATGACATTAGTCAGGCGAGCGCACTGCCCGTGTTATCTGGCCAGTCAAACTCACCCCGCCCCACTTCAGTCACGCGGCCGCCGACGCGAATTTGTTTGTCGGCATCGATCTGCAACGTCAGATGCGCCAGCCGGTTGACGCCGTGCCCCTGCACCATGCTGGCCTTGAGCGGCAGGGTAGTGGTCTGTTCAGCCAGTAACCAGCCGCCCAGATTGGCGCAAGCCGAACCGGTACCATGATCCTCGGCCAGTTGTCCGTTCTGTACCCAGAAAAAGCGCGCCACGATTTCATCATCGCCCCAGGCCCAAACCAATGTCTGGGTGATGCCGCGCTCGTTCTTCGCATGCTGGTTCATCAACGCCAGATCCGGCGCGCAGGCCTGAACAGCAGCCACGCTGGCTAGCGGCACAATCAATTGTTCGGTGCCCGTGTTTACAAAACGCGGTGTCCCTGCGACCTGATCCGGTGCAATGCCCAATGCTTGCGCCATGATGTCTGCTGCCGGTGCAAAACGGTAGGTGGGCGCATTGGCGCTTAACATCATGCGATTGTGCTCATGGGCTTCCACCGGGATTACGCCCGCTTTGAACGCCAGCGCCAGCTGCTGCTTGCCCAGCGTCTGTGCCAACACCCAGGCTGTACCCAGCGTCGGATGACCCGCAAAGGGCAACTCATAGGTCGGCGTAAAGATACGAACTTGCGCATCGGCTTTGTCTGACGGGAACACAAACGTGGTTTCAGAGAGATTGAGTTGCTGTGCCAGCGTTTGCATGGCGGTGTCATCCAGCCCGCGCGCATCTTCAAACACGGCGAGCGGGTTGCCCGCCCAGGCGGTTTCGGCAAAGACGTTGACGATGCGGTAATGGTAGCTGGCCATGCGAAATCTCCGTATTGGATGGAACTGGCTTTACTATGCCCTGCTGGTTGTACATTCCGGCAGCGGCAGTGTGGCAATCTTCGCTGGATGACAGTTGAATTGACCGCTTCTATGCGCCATGCTTTTTTGTGCATGACGATTGCCGCAGTTGCACCATGCTGACTGTATAATAAGCGCCTTTGTTTTCAGGGCCGCTAACGAAACTGCCCTGGCCACGTGAGCGTGCCGTGTTCGCCCGGGTGGTTTGGTTAGCGGCTTGACTGGCCCGAAACGGGCCGCTTGCGGCAAGACTGGCGTTAGCCAAGAACTGACCCCTGTCTGCCGGTTTTCTTTGGTCAAACGATGATTCGCAAATTGATCGGCAAGGTGTTGCGCCGCCCGGGCAAACGGGTTTTGCATGCTAAACACTACGGTGTACGCCGCGAGGATATTCACTCCGGCGCGCTCAAAGTGTGTGATCGCCTGCAAGAAGCAGGTTATGAGGCCTATGTCGTCGGGGGCGCAGTGCGCGACCTGATGTTGGGCAAGTCTCCCAAAGACTTTGACGTTGCCACCAGCGCCACGCCCGAACAGGTTCGGCACGTGTTTAACCGCTCGCGCATTATTGGCCGGCGGTTTCGCATTGTGCACGTGCCGTTTTACGATCGTGGCGGTGAAGAAATCATCGAAGTCACGACGTTCCGTGGCGCCGGCGAAGCGCCGACTGATGAGTCGGGCCGAATCCTGCGTGACAATGTCTATGGCTCGCTGGAAGACGATGCGCTGCGCCGCGACTTCACGGTCAACGCGCTGTATTACGACCCCTCACGCGAAGAAATCCTGGATTTCCATCACGGGGTGGATGATCTGGAAGCGCGCCGTCTGGTGATGATTGGTGATCCGGGCATCCGTTACCGTGAAGATCCGGTGCGCATGCTGCGCGCCATTCGCCTCTCCGCCAAGCTGGGGCTGGACATTGCCCCACCGACGCGCAAACCGATCAGCGAGTGCGCCGGTCTGCTGCAGAATATCCCGTCTGCACGCCTGTTTGACGAGATGATGAAGCTGTTGCTGTCTGGCCGGGCGTGGGACTGTTTGATGGCGCTCAAGGCCGATGGCCTGCACAAGTATTTGTTCCCGGTGCTGGATCAGTTGCTCAAGTCCCCGCAGACCACGGCTTTCTTGCAAAAGGCGCTGGCCAATACCGACAAACGCCTGGCGGAAGACAAGCCTGTTTCGGCCGGTTTTCTGTTCGCAGCCTTGCTCTGGCATGAAGTTGAGGCTGCCTGGCAAAAGAAACAGGCCGCGGGTGAGTACCCGGTGCCAGCGTTGATGGCCGCCATGAACGAAGTGGAAACCACTGTCGAAAAACGTCTGGCGATCCCCAATCGTTATGGGGCTGCCATGAAGGAAATCTGGTTGCTGCAACCGCGTTTTGAACAACGCGTCGGCAGTCGGCCTTTCCGCTTGTTTGAACAGCAGCGTTTCCGCGCGGCCTATGACTTCCTTGCGCTGCGTGGCGAGTGCGGCCTTGTTGATAAAGAACTGGTTGAATGGTGGACGCAGTTCCAGTACTGCGATGACGATACCCGCTCAGCCATGATTGCCCGCGTGACCGGCCCGCAAAAAGGCCCGGATCGCAAACGTCGCCGCCGTCGTCCGACGGGTAAGGCCGGTGGGGCCGCCAAGGGTGGCGCCGAGAGCAGTGGTGGCAACGAGTAAGACGTGATGAATACGCTTCACCGTGCCTTTGTCGCATTGGGCGCCAATCTGGATGACCCGGCAGCACAACTGTCTGCCGCCGTGGCGGCTTTGGGTCAGCTACCGGCCACCACGTTGGTGAAGTGTTCGCGCTTTTACGCTTCTGCGCCAGTTGGATACGCGGACCAACCGGATTTTGTGAACGCCGTGGCAGAAATCAGCACCGCGCTGACGCCAGACGAACTGTTGCAGGGCTTGCTGCAGATCGAGTCCGCACAAGGCCGCGAGCGCACCTTCCGCAACGCCCCGCGCACGCTGGATCTGGATGTACTGTTGTATGACAGCATCACCCGGCATGACGCGCATCTGATCATTCCACACCCCCGCATGCACGAGCGCGCCTTTGTGTTGGTGCCGCTTGCCGAAATCGCGCCAGATGTTGTGATCCCGGGTTTAGGACCTGCAACGACCTTCCTGGGGAAAGTCGCGAGCCAGTCCCTGCATCCATTGGGCTAAACTGCGATTTGCGCGCTGCACCAATCCGGCGCAGCGCAGCCGTTTTCTGCACCGGTTGCAACCCGCTACAGCCGTTTTCGACAGGAAGTAAACATCATGAAAGTCACCGTCAATACCCTGAACAAAATGAAGCAGGATGGCCAGAAGATCGCCATGCTGACCTGCTACGAAGCCAGCTTTGCCACGCTCCTTGATGAAGCTGGTGTTGATGTCCTGCTGATTGGGGATTCGCTTGGCAACACGGTTCAGGGTCAGACTTCGACGCTTCCGGTGACACTGGACCATATGATTTACCACACGGCATGTGTGGCTAAAGGCACCAAAGATGCCATGGTACTGGCTGATCTGCCGTTTGGTGCGTATCAAGCCAGCCCGCAGCAAGCGTTTGATAGCGCAGTGCGGCTGATGCAGGCCGGTGCCGAAATGGTGAAGCTGGAAGGCGGCATGGTCATGGTAGAGACGGTGGATTTCCTTGTGAATCGCGGCATTCCCGTCTGTATGCACATTGGCCTGCAGCCGCAATCCGTCAATATCTACGGCGGTTACAAGGTACAAGGCAAGACCGAAACCGAAGCCGAAACCCTCAAGCGTGACGCGCTGGCGCTGCAAGCTGCGGGAGCGAGCCTCGTGCTGATGGAGATGGTGCCGGCCGCCGTCGCCACAGAGGTCACCCGATTGCTGACGATTCCAACCATCGGCATTGGCGCGGGGGTGGACTGTGACGGCCAGGTTCTGGTGTTGCACGACATGCTGGGCATTTATCCGGGCAAGAAAGCCCGCTTCGTGAAGAATTTCATGACCGGTGCCAGCAGCATTCAGGGTGCGGTCGAGAGCTATGTCAAAGCCGTCAAGGGCAGCACCTTCCCGGCTGAAGAGCACTCGTTCTGATGAATGCCGCCGCGGATTTCGCCGCAATCACGTCTTTTGTGCTCGAACTGGAAAAGCTCAAGGGCGTGTTGCGCAAGAACCGGCCTTTGGGTCAGACCCGCTTTGAGAATACGGCTGAACATAGCTGGCAGATTTGTCTGCTGGCCATGTCCGTCTTGCCGCATGCCGCAGAGCCCGTTGATATGGGGCGCGTTATCCAGCTTTTGCTGGTGCACGACATCCCCGAGATTGATGCCGGCGACGTGAATGTCTATGACGCTGCCGGGCGCGCTGCCGCAGAAGCAAAGGAAGACGCGGGTGCCGCGCGGATATTCGGCCTCTTGCCCGCAGAGACCGGCGCCCAGATGTATGCCCTGTGGCGTGAGTTCACCACAGGTACCTGTGCCGAGGCCCGCTACGCCCGCGCGATCGACCGCATGATGCCAGTGCTGCAGAACCTCAACAGTGCAGGTCAAAGCTGGCGCGAGAACGGTATTCGTATCGACCAGGTCACGCGGATGAACCACCCCAAAATATCGGGCATGTTCCCGACCTTGTGGCCGCTGATTGAACAGCAACTGCAAGACGCGGTAGCGCGTGGCGATCTTGGCCCGGCCAGTGCCGACTGAGATCGCGCCCGTTAACCTTATTTACAGTTCCAGATCGTTTCAGGTTTGCCATGAAAATCATCCATACCATCGCTGAACTGCGCGCCTGGCGCGCCACCGTGGGCAAAGTGGCCTTTGTGCCTACCATGGGTAATCTGCATCAGGGTCATATGGCGTTGATCCGTGCCGCGCTTGAAGAGACCGACCATGTCGTCGTCAGCATCTTTGTGAACCGTTTGCAGTTTGGTCAGGGCGAAGACTTTGACCGTTATCCGCGCACGCTCGCGTCAGATGCTGCGCTGATTGAAGAAGTCGCACCCCATGCGGTGGTGTTTGCACCGGACGAAAAAGAGCTGTACCCGCATGTCGTGCAGCACTACAAGGTAGACCCGCCGGCCATTCAGGACGAACTCTGTGGCGCGTTCCGCCCGGGGCATTTCCAGGGTGTGGCCACGGTAGTGACCAAGCTCTTCAACATTGTTCAGCCGACCGTGGCTTGTTTTGGCAAAAAGGACTACCAGCAACTCTTCGTGATCCAGAGCATGGTGGAAGAACTGAACATGCCGCTGCAGATCATCCCGGTGGATACCGGCCGTGCCGAAACGGGTTTGGCACTGTCGTCCCGCAATGGGTACCTGAGCCCGGAAGAGCGCACCGAAGCCGCACGGATCTATTTCCATTTGACCCGCATGCGGGATGCCATCCTGGGCGGTGAGCGTGATTACGAGAAACTCGCCAACGAAACCATGGCCGATCTGACCGCTCGCGGGTGGGCCCAGATTGACTACGTAGAAGCCCGCAACGCACATACGCTCAAGCCGGCCACGCATACCGACCACCACATCGTATGGCTGATTGCGGCCCGTCTGGGCAAGACACGGTTGATCGATAATCTGGAAATCGACCTGTAACGGGCCCGGTTTAAGGCAAACAGAAACCCCGCATCGCGGGGTTTTTGTTTGGGCGTGTCTGCGAACTTACTTGCGTGCCAGCGCCAGCAAACCGCCCACGGCGAAAAATGCACCACCGCAACCGCGGTTGAACCAGCGTACCCGCTTGGGTTGCTGCAACCACGCGGCCAGACGCGCGCCGCCTGCGGCGTAGGCAATCTGCCAACTCGACTCAATGATGAAAAAGGAGACCAGCAGGACGCACCATTGCTGCTGCTGGGGCAGATGCGGATCAATGAATTGCGGCAGGAACGCACCCGCAAACAGAATGGCTTTGGGGTTAGACAACGCCACCGTCAGGCCCAGCCTGAAGCGGCTGGCCGTGCTATTGCTGTTGGCTTTTGGTAGCGCCAGTGTTTCCCCGGCTCGCCAGCATTGAATACCCAGATACACCAGGTAGGCTGCACCAACCAGCTTGAGCAACAGAAACAAAGTGGCCGAGGCGGCCAGAATGGCAGCCAGACCAAATGCCGATGCAGTGAACAACAGGGCCAGACCGGTACACGCACCTGCCATGGTTGCTGTTGTGGCTTTCCAGCCATAGCGCGTCCCGTGGGAGAGCATCAGCAACATGTTGGGGCCCGGCGTGGCAGAGATCAGCAAGGTGGTCAGCACAAACGCCAGCCAGAGATCGAAACGCATGGTATTTCCTTGGAGTACGGCAAAGACGACCGTCCGACTATACCGCCGTCATGCCTCTACCGACGAGATACAACGCCGGCCGCGCGCGACCAGTACAGCCCGGTGAGCAAGGCTCAGAGCAGCGACTTGATAAAGACCTTGGAGCGGCGCTGATAGTTGTAGAGGCTCTTTTTTTCCATCGGCAATTCGTCAACGGTGCCGTGGGTAAAACCGCGCTCGACAAACCAGTGCGAGGTTCGCGTGGTCAGTGCAAACAACGAGCGCAAACCCTGGCTGCGCGCTTGTTGTTCGACGTGGCGCAATAGCACAGCGCCACGATCTTCGTCGCGATAATCCGGGTGGACGACCAGGCAGGCCATCTCAGCCATCTGGCTATCCGGGAACGGGTGAACCGCCACACAACCGATGATCTTGCCGTCGTGCTCCAGCACGGAATAGCGGTTGATTTCACGCTCCAGCAACTCACGGCCACGCTTGACCAGAACGCCTTGTTCTTCCAGCGGTTCAATCAACTGCAACATGCCACCAACGTCATCAATCACGGCCTGGCGCAGGGTTTCCAGTGTCTCGCGAGAGATCATGGTGCCCACGCCTTCGTGGCTGAAGAGCTCCATCAACATGGCACCATCTTCGTTGTGGCTGACAAGGTGGGCCCGCGCCACGCCACGCCGCACGGCTTTGATGGCGCAAGGCAGGTACAGGCGTACGTCTTCGTTAACGTTGGGGTTGGCCGCCAGAAATTGCTCGGCTTCCAGCGCAGTCATCTCGGTCTGCAACTCGCCAGTGGCATCCACAACGCCTTCATGACCAAACAGGAACAGCAGTTTGTGTGCACGCAGGGCAATCGCGGCGCTGGTGGCAACGTCTTCCAGTGTCAGGTTGAACACTTCACCCGTGGGTGAGTAACCCAGCGTCGACAAGAGCACGATCTCGCCATCTTCCAGCCGGTAATTCACGGCCGTTGTATCTACCTTGCGTACTTCACCGGTGTACATCAGATCCAGTCCGTCACGTACGCCCATGGGTTGCGCGGTGACGAAGTTGCCGGCAGAGACGCGGATGTGCGCATTGGCCATGGGCGAGTTGGCCAGACCCATCGACAACAGGGACTCGATATCCACGCGAACCTGGCCGACGGCCTGAATCACGCATTCCAGGGTCTCTGCATCCGTCACCCGGACACCTTTGTGGTAATGCATATCCAGCCCGCGCTCAGCCATGCGGGTTTCGATCTGGGGACGCGCACCATGGACCACCACCAGACGCACGCCCAGGCTCGTCAGCAGATTGATGTCATGGGTAAGCGTAAAAAAGCGGCCGTCACGGACTACTTCACCACCTAGCGCAATCACAAAAGTACGCCCGCGAAAGGCGTGGATATACGGGGCGGCCTGACGAAACCACTGCACCAAATCACTGGACTGCATACACGCTCCAAAGGGGCCGCGCTGCGGGCGCGACGAGTTGGCGTCGGCGCGTGGCCGACTCTGTGCAATTGTAAGGCAAATGGCGGGTCATGATCTCATCATGACGATGCATCTTTAAAAGTGCAGAATTGCCACAAGATGCACCTGCAATTGTCATATCAGTAGTTGACCTGAAGGCGGTCAGGCTGGCCTGGTGCTAATGTGGCCCGGTTTTATTGTCCAGCTTGCCGAATGCTGTTTTTGCGCTTGAACAATTCCATTAACGAGTAATATACCTGCGCCATGAAAAAGACACTGTTTACCCTGCTGCTGACCGCCGCCACGCTGGCTAATGCCGCACCTTTTGATACCTTTAACGCCGCCATTGGCGAAACCACCCGCCCACATGGCGAGAACACGCCGAACACCTTGCGCCTTTCTGTGGGCTGGGATTGGGGCGTGCGCTGGTGGGAAACCAGCGTAGGTTATCTGACCGGCTACTGGGAATTTGCCGGTGGTGCGTGGCGTGTTCAGGACACGACCGCTTACGATGTGGATATCGTTCCGATGTTCCGTTACCAGTTCAAGAGTAGCGGCTGGTGTACCCCGTTTGTTGAGGCGGGTGTGGGCGTCGCCTATCTGACCGAGCACAAGATTGCGGATGATCACGATCTGACGTCTCATCCGCAATTCAGCGACCGCATCGGCGCGGGTTGTGGCTTTGATGCAGGCAAGCAGGAGCTGGGCATTAACTTCCACCACTTCTCTAACGCCGGCCTGGACAGACCAAACCCCGGCGTGGATTTCTTGCTGGTTCGTTACGGTTACCACTTCAACTAAGCCGCCTGTGGTGGATGAAAAAAGCCCGCAATGTGCGGGCTTTTTTCTTTTCGACTGGAACGTGCACAGGTCACGCAGCGTAAACCTGTTCACCCTCTACAAACACCTGTTGCACATTAAGCTGCCGATCCAGCACCACCCAGTCCGCCCACGCGCCAGTGCCAATCCGGCCGCGATCTGCGACGCCCAGATAGTCTGCCGGGTTGCGCGACAGGCGATGTGAAGCGTCTTCCAGCGTCAGGCCGATACTCACAAGGTTACGCAGGGCCTGATCCATGGTCAGCGCGCTACCGGCCAGTGTTCCATCTGGCAGCCGCACGCCACCCATGCATTTGGTGATAACACGACCTTCATCCTTGTCGTATTCACCATCAGGCAAGCCGGTGGCAAGTGAGGCGTCCGTCACGCAATAGAGCTTGGGAATCGCCCGCAAAGCCACCTTCATGGCGCCAGGGTGGACGTGGATCAAATCAGGAATCAACTCGCTGTATTCGGCATGCGCCAGCGCGGCCCCGACCATGCCAGGCGCGCGATGGCCCAGCGGTGACATGGCGTTGTACAAGTGAGTAAAGCCAGCCGCACCGCGCGCCAGGGCAGCGACGCCTTCTTCGTATGTCCCCAGAGAATGCCCGATTTGTGCACGCACGCCGCGTGCAGCCAGCCATTCGATGATGTCATGGTGCCCGGCGATTTCTGGCGACAGCGTGACAATGCGCACCGGCACCGTCGCCATATATTGTTCCAGTTCGGCAATCACAGCAGGCCGCGCATGATTGGGTAAACCGCCCAGGCGGCCGGGATTCACATACGGGCCTTCCAGATGCACGCCCAGAAAGCGCGTGCCGTGCTGCGGGCGGTGGGCGATGGGTTCGGCCAGTTCTTGCAACAGGGCATACAGGCGTTCATGCGGGGCGTTAACGGTGGTTGCCAGCAGTGAGGTTGTCCCGTAGCGCGCGTGCATGCGTGAGATGGTGACCGCATCGCTGGCCCCGTTCATGATATTGGCGCCGTCACCACCATGCACATGCAGATCAACAAAGCCGGGCAAGATGTAGAGGTCGTCGTTATCGTCGGGTGAGGCTGGTCGGGCATCGATCTGGCTAACGCGGCCGCCACGGGCATGGAGGGTGCCGTGACGCCAACCTGCCAGGGTCAGGATATTGCCGTGAAGCATGAACATCCCCTGTCTGTTTATGGATATGTGCGTTCTATTATGCGGGCAGCATGGCGCACGTGAGCAGGGCAGATTGGCTGGCGTTGTCTTGCGTGAGGGGCCGCTGACCGCGGATCAGTGTTTGGAGTAGTCGAGCGAGAAACTCACCAGGGTTTCTAGTGATACATGTTCCAGAATGGATTCATGCGTTGCCGCCATGACCACCTTGGGGGCAGTGCCAGCCGTTAACGCTTCAATCCAGCGTGAGGCACACAGGCACCAGCGGTCACCCGGTTTGAGGCCATCAAAGCCCCATTCCGGACGGGGCGTAGAAAGATCATTACCGCGTGATCTGGAGTACGCCAGGAACTCCGCCGTGACCTCGACACAGACCGTGTGTTTGCCGTGGTCGAGTGGGTGATCACGACAACAGCCATCACGCATGAACCCGGTCAGCGGGTCCATGCTGCATGCCACCAGTGGCATACCAAGTACGTTCAGATCCGGGGTCTGGGCCATGGTTTAGCGCTCCGCGGTGACTTGCAGCCCATCGTAGCCCACCTCAATGCCATCAGGCAGTCGGGCCGACAGGGCGTGGAATTCCAGTTCATGCGTCATGTGGATCAGCACGGTCCGACGTGCCTTGATCCGCTGCGCCGCTTCCAGTGCCTGGTCGACCCCAAAATGCGTGGGATGCGGAATCGGACGCAGGCAATCGAGAAACAACACGTCCAGATTTTCCAGCAGCGCAAAGCTCTCTTCGGGGATGTGTGAGACATCAGTCAGATAGGCCACATTGCCAACCCGATAACCCAGAATGGGCCATTTGCCGTGCATAAGCGGAATCGGCGTGATGGTTGTGCCCTTGAAATCAAATGCTTTGTCGTCGATTTCATGAAGCGTGAGCACCGGCTTGTCCCAGTACTCGCCGGGGGCCAGCAGTGTGTAGCTAAAGCGGCTTTTGATGTGCTCGGCCATCAAGGTATTGCCAAACACAGGAATGGCCGCGCGATTAAGCCAGCAAAAAGCGCGCAGATCATCAATGCCGTGCAGATGGTCGGCGTGGGGATGGGTGTACAGCACAGCATCGATATGCAGCAGCCCTTCACGCAGTACTTGCTGGCGAAGATCCGGGCCGGTATCGATCAACAACGTCAGACCATTGGCCTTGATGACGGCGCTGGCACGGGTGCGGCGGTTTTTCGGGTCTGTGGACGTGCAGGTAGCGCATTTGCAGCCCAGTGCGGGCGATCCCCCCGAAGAACCCACGCCCAGCAAGGTCACTTGCGCAGGCGCACTCATTGCATGCTCCGTGCTTTGGCAAACAACCGGAAAAAGTTTTCTGTGGTGACTTCAGCAATACGGTTCAACGGTTCCCCGCGTAGTTCCGCAATATGCTCGGCCACATGACGCACCCACGCTGGCTGGTTCATCTTGCCGCGAAAGGGTACCGGCGCCAGATAGGGCGAATCGGTTTCAATCAGCATACGTTCCAGCGGCACACGCTTGGCCACCTCTTTGAGCTCTTCGGCCTTCTTGAAGGTAACGATGCCAGAAAAAGAGATATAGAAATTGAGATCAATGGCCGCCTGGGCGACTTCCCAGCTTTCGGTGAAACAATGCATTACGCCGCCAAACTCGTCCGCACCTTCTTCTTTCATGATGCGGATCGTGTCTGCAGACGCCGAACGGGTGTGGATGATCAAGGGCAGCCCCGCTTTTTTCGCTGCACGGATGTGGGTGCGGAAACGCTCACGCTGCCATTCCAGGTCTCCCTCCAGCCGGTAATAGTCCAGACCGGTTTCACCAATGGCGATTACCTTCGGCTGTTTTGCCAGTGCCAGCAAACCTTCAACAGTCGGCTCTTCGGTGTCTTCGTAATCCGGGTGCACGCCGACTGACGCAAACAGGTTGGGCTGAGACTGGGCCAACGCCAATACGCCCGGCAAATCAGGCAGATTCACCGCGACCACCAGGGCATGGCTGACCTTGTTGTCGACCATGGCGGCCAGATGGTCATCCAGATGGGTGACGAGGTCAGGGAAGTTCAGATGGCAGTGTGAGTCGACAAACATGGGAGTCCAGTACGTGCGAGGCGATTGGCAGTCAGAAGCAAACAGGCCGCAAAAGTTGCGGCCTGTTTATTGTAAATCAATGAGTTGCTACCCTGGAACGGGTAGGCGTCCTACATGGTGTGCGTAGTCCGCGCAGATTGCAGGTAGCCGCCCAGCAATGCCTCAATTTTCTTGCGCGCTTGTGCGCCGGCTTCGTTACCGGAAAACCGCACACCAATACCTTGCTGGTGATTGTTGTGCGCGCCTTGCGGCGTCAGCCAGATCACATGACCTGACACCGCAATCTTGGCCGGATCGTCCAGCAAAGACAGCAGCATGAACACCTCGTCACCCAGCCGGTAGGGCTTGTTGGTCGGGATGAAAATACCGCCGCCTTTCACAAAAGGCATATACGACGCATACAGCGCCGCTTTTTCCTTGATGTTCAGCGATAGCACGCCAGGGCGGGTAGTCCCGGTGCGTACGGGTTCGTTCATGTGTTTTATCCTGTCAGCTTGCCGCGCAGTGCGGCCAGGTAGTCGAACAGCAACGATTCAAAAACCAGCCGCGCATTGAGCGGATGGTGCGCAAGGCGTTGTGCCTGCTGCAAGCGATCGACATAAGTCAGCATCCGGCTTGCTCTTGGCGCAAGTTTATTCAGCGCGGTCGTCCGATCTGGATAATAGCGAATCCGCCCGGACATGCCCAAAGTAATCAGATCATGGGTCCATTTTTGCAGCCATTCGATCACTTTGGCCGGGTCGACCTTCGCTTTTTCTATTTCGGCCGCAAGGCTCAATACATTGAGGGTTTGCGGCGCGCCAATTTGATCGAGCACGCTGTTGCGTAACGGCAACCATTCCGCTTCGGCGTCTTCCTGTGCCGCCAGCGGCGATCCCCCGGCATGCGCCAGGTGCAACGCGGCATCGTTCACGCCTTGTTGCTCCAGCCAGGTGGTGGCACTGGCGGTGTCTGGCGTGGATAAGGCCAGTACGCGGCAGCGACTACGGATGGTGGGCAACAAGCGGCGTGCCTGGTGGGTTACCAGAATGAACTGCGCGCCGGTTGGAGGCTCTTCAAGTGTTTTCAGAAAAGCGTTGGCCGCGGCCGTGTTCATCGCTTCAGCGGGATAGACCAGCGTGACCCGGGCCCCCTGGCGGTGGGCGGACAGGTTCACGAAATCCGTCAGATCACGGATATCTTCCACGCCAATGATCGGCTGTTTGCGTTTGGTTTTGGTCTCTTCGGCGTCTTCTTCTACCGGATCGCTCGGCGCCAGAATACGAAAATCGGGATGATTGCCCGCAGCCTGCCAGCGACAACCTTCGCATTCGCCACAAGGCGCGATGGATTTGTCTGGATGCTCGCACAGATACCAGGCGGCCAGACGCTCGGCAAAACGACGTTTGCCAATGCCTGGTTCACCTGTCAGCAGAAGTGCATGCGGTAGCCGCGCGGGGTCATGCATGAGCTGACGCCATTCAGCCTCTTGCCAGGGGTAGAGCGTGTACTGCGTCATGCCAGCGTCTCGTGCGCCCAGCCGCTGAGCAGTACGTGCAATTCTTGCTGGATGACCTCAATCGGGCGGGCCGCGTTAACGATGCGAAAGCGGTGTGGCGCCGCACGAGCCCGTTCAAGGTAGGCGTTGCGGACGCGCTCATGAAAGCTGGCTGCTTCGCGCTCGAAGCGGTCTAGCTCGCGGCTTTTGGCAATGCGGGCCTGGCTGACTTCGGGCGGGACA
This sequence comes from Silvimonas amylolytica, assembly GCF_014645555.1. Classification (GTDB taxonomy): domain Bacteria; phylum Pseudomonadota; class Gammaproteobacteria; order Burkholderiales; family Chitinibacteraceae; genus Silvimonas; species Silvimonas amylolytica. Next base: position 265,326 of record NZ_BMLY01000005.1, read on the forward strand.
TCAAATAACAAAGTGAGATCTGGCTGGATCATTTCACCACCGCGATCCTGAACCCAGCGTTCCAGGGCCTCGAACTTTTCCTTGGGCAGCCCACGGCCACCGCCTTGATAGGCGTAGGTTGCGTCACTGAAACGATCGCACAGCACCCACTCGCCACGCGCCAGCGCTGGCTCAATGATCCCTGCAAGGTGTTCGCGGCGTGAGGCAAACATCAAAAGCGCCTCGGTTTCCAGATGCATCGGTTCATTGAGCAGCAGTGCACGCAGTTTCTCGCCCAGCGGCGTGCCACCGGGTTCACGGGTCACAATGTGGGCGATTTTTTCGCTGGTCAGCCAGCGGTCAATCCAGGAAAGCTGAGTGCTTTTGCCCGCGCCATCGACACCTTCGACTGAGATGAAGCGGCCACGGGGGACAAGCTGGTTATGCATGGTGGAATGTGCCGGAAAATATGCAGTTGATTGTCGCACAGAACACTGGCTGGTGGGGCGGCCTGCAAGCCTGTGAGGCGGGAGTCTATCCGCAGGGTGAGCGCCTCCGGCACAACGCTTGGCCCCCCGAGCTTTCATTGCTGCGCGGCTTACTCCGGCTTCACGGCGACAGGTGCAGGTACGCGACCCGCGAGAATCTGCTTGAGCTGAGTCTTGCCTTCGTTCTTGAAGTCGACAAACTGGATGCCGGTGCGAAAGGTGTTGAACTCGCTGGAAAGCACGGTGTAGACCACTCTGCTTTTGACTTCCAGGATTTTGGGGCGCTGGCCCGCGGAGGAGGGCGGAATGCTGATCAGTACCGTGACGCGGTCAGACACCGGCAGACTGAAGTCCGAGTGCAGGCTCAGCCCGCTGGCGGAAATATCAAACGCGCGGCCGCGGAAAGACAGCCGCTCTTCGGTCTCGGAATAAACAATAGCCACGCGCCAGTTCACCAGATAACGGCTTTCCTTGCGCATGTCCTGAACGGGGATATCCCCGAAACCAGCACTGAAAAAATTGGGGCTGGGTACAGATTGGTCCGGCATGGGTATCGCTTGCAGTATCAATTTCTGCACACATTACAAGAAATTGGCCCAATCCGTTAAGTAGCAGACTAGCGTGGGGATATTTGAGACCACAGAAAACGCAGGACGAACCGGCATTGTCCCACTATTTGCAATAAATCATTGAGTCTGCCCATGTTTATGCATTGCGATGGCGGGTGCAAACTCACGTCAATCCAATGCATACCGAAGGAAAACCATCATGTCCCGCTTACCGACGCTGTTTGTGTCTCATGGCTCACCCATGCTTGCGCTGGGTGCTGGCGCGACGGGTGAGGCGTGGGCACGCGTGGCCGCCAGCTTGCCGCGGCCGCGTGCGGTACTCATGGTGTCCGCCCACTGGCATCACGAAAACAGTGGTGTAACCGCGGGCGATGATCTGGACACCATCCACGACTTTTATGGTTTTCCTGCGCCACTGTATGAACAGAGCTACCCGGCGGAGGGTGATCCGGCACTGGCGCGGGAAATCGCCGATGAGTTTGGTGAACTCGGCCTGACCGTGATCATGGACCCTGAACGGGGGCTGGACCACGGTGCATGGGTACCGCTCAAATCGATGTACCCGGAGGGTGATGTCCCGGTGATCCAGCTCGCACTGGATCTACGTCGGGATACGGACTGGCATTACGCCGTAGGTCGCGCACTGAACAAGTTGCGTGATGAAGGTGTCTTGATCATCGGCTCGGGCAGCATCACCCATAACCTGCGCGATATCGTGCCTGGCGTATCCAGTGGCCCGGAGGTGCCGGCTTACGTGCCGCAGTTCATGGACTGGATGCACGAACACGTCACCGCGCGTGATGTGGAAGGGTTGTTGAACTACCGGACCCAGGCGCCTGGCGGGGTGCGGGCCCACCCCTCGCAGGACCATATCTTGCCGTTGTTTGTGGCCATGGGCGCGGCGCATGAAGAAGTCGCGGTACGAGAATACACCGCCATTACCGAAGGTGCGCTGGGCATGGATATCTACCGCTTTGGTGAGATGCCGACGCAATAAACGCAGGCATCAGGTGACAAAAGGGCAGGTTGATCCTGCCCTTTTTGTTTTCGACCCCGGACTAGGCCGGCAAAGCGCGTTGCCGTTTGCGCCAGCGCGCTGCAGCAGGAAGAATCAGCCCGGCGAACAGCAGGGACCAGGTTTCCGGTTCCGGTACGCTGGGTACGGCGGTCAGGGTCCAGGCGCTGTAGTCAAATTTGTTCCAGCCCGGGAACAAACCGCCCATCCATTGGGTTGCGTTGGAAGGCGTGCCGTAATAACCAGAGACGTATGCGGTGAAACTGGCGTACTGCGGATCGCTGCTTGATTGTGGATCCCAAAGGATGGATAAGGGCTGCCCCATCCAGTTGCTGACAAACAGGAAGTTGTTTTGTGAGCCATCTACCGAAAGCGTGCCAAGGCCAGCCCCCGCTTGCGTGGCATCACAACAGGTGTAATCGGCGAAATCACTGCCCGGTGCATTGGTGAGCGGCGAGCCATTGAGCTCGCCCGTCACTGTGATCCAGATATTGGATAGATTGCTAATCAGATTGCCGGACAGATCGCCGTCGGCGTGGCCCTGAAACAGCACGCCATCATTGGGCAAGCCGGTCTGATTGATCTCAAAGCTGAAGTCAAATTGCTGGGCCGCACTGGTCCCGGCAGCCAGTAATGCGGCCAGTCCCAACGTCCAAAGGTTCATTCTCATCTCGCTCTCCACACAGAGTGTTGGCGGCGCCGCCTGTAGGGCGATTAGCGCCAACGGGTTGTGAGCGGGTATGGAATGGTCTTGTCAACGGTGTCTATAGCCACGCGCGGTGCTTGCTGCAATGCAAAAACCTGCCATCGATCAGTCGCGGGTTAATGGGCTGCCAGACGGCAGCCAAATAAAAAGGAGCAGGTTTGAATCTGCTCCTTTTTGCGTTACCTCGTTGAATGATCTGGTCAGGCTGAGACGAGCTCGATCGGGTTTGAGCGTGTCCGTCTTCTGGCCACCAGGGCGATGACGCCCAGACCGCCCGCCAGCAACAGCCAGCTTTCCGGTTCGGGCACAGCAGAAACCGCCGCCATGCTCCAGACCGTATTGATGTTGCTATTGCCAGACGGAAAGAAACCGCCGCTGACAACCCGGTTAGTCAGCATGTTGAAGCCGAATACCAGGGCTGCAGATTGGCCTGACAGCAAAGTTTGCGGCCACCAGACAAGATCGGAATGTCCGGAGGTGCTCTCCAGTACAAAACTGTTCTGGCTGCCATCCAGCGAAAACACCGCTGGTTTTTTGAGAGAGCAGCAACCAAAGGCACTGAAAGTGTCCAGTTCTGGCCAGATTGAACTGGTCAGGTGAACGTCGCTGATATTGGTCACCAGATTGCCGGTGAGTTCGCCGGTCAGATAACCAGAGAACGTCAGCAGGGTCTGATCACCCCGGGTTGCTGAATAGCTCACGTCAAACAGCGTGGCGTGGGCCATGGTACTAAGCAGCAAGGCGAGTAGCCCGCCGCACCAGGTTCGCATTTTCATGCTCTTCTCCTGAAGTGGTCGGAAATACCCCCGCTACGGCACTTAAATAACTTTCTCGTGACTGACTTTATATTTTGTTTTAAACGCTAATGGCTTTCGCTGATTACTTGTATAGCTTTCTTTTTGCGATGCAGCAAGAGCGTGCAAGGTAGAATAGCCAGGCGGTGGCCGATGAGTGAACCTGCTCACACAAAGGCCGGACCAGATATGGAAAAACCCAGCGTAAAGCCGGGTTTTTTAGCTACCAGCACTTTGCAGGCTGCTGATCAGAATGCAGGAACGACCGCGCCTTTGTACTTGTCCAGGATGAACTTCTTCGTTTCCGGGCTGGTCAGGGCCGCGGCCAGTTTCTTCATCGCATCGCTATCTTTGTTGTCCGGACGGGCAACCAGATAGTTCACGTACGGCGACTGGGCACCTTCGATCGCCAATGCGTCGCGAGTCGGGTTCAGCTTGGCTTGCAGGGCGTAATTGGTGTTGATCAGTGCCAGATCAACCTGGTTGAGCACGCGCGGCAGGGTGGCGGCTTCCAGTTCACGGAACTTCAGATGCTTGGGGTTCTGGGCGACGTCTTTGGTGGTGGACAGAATGTTGTTGCTGTCCTTCAGTTTGATCACGCCTTCCTTGTCCAGCAGCAGCAGGGCACGGCCGCCGTTGGTCGCATCGTTCGGGATGGCGACGGTTGCGCCGTCAGCCAGATCACCCAGCTTCTTCACCTTGCTGGAATACGCGCCAAAGGGCTCAACATGCACGCCAACCACAGTGACCAGATTGGTACCTTTGCCTTTGTTGAACTCGGTCAGGTACGGCTTGTGCTGGAAGAAGTTGGCGTCCAGACGCTTCTCGGAAACCTGGATGTTCGGTTGAACGTAGTCGGTAAAGACTTTGACATCCAGATCCACGCCTTCTTTGGCCAGGATCGGCTTCACGAATTCCAGGATTTCAGCATGTGGCACGGCCGTGGCAGCGACAGTCAGCTTTTCGGCTGCGTGTGCATTGAAAGCCAGCGCAGCGGCCAGCAGAGTCAGCAGTTTTTTCATTATTGCGGTTTCCTTTCGCAGTGTTGTCCCGCCGCCCTGTAACAGGCAGCGGTCGGGTTTTTCAGAGTTTTGGGCAGGACTGGGTCAACAGCCGTAAAGCAAGAGCATGACGGTGCCCTGTTTATTTGCGGGAGAAATGCACGACCAGTTTGTCGCCGATCATTTGCAGAATCTGCACCAGCACGATGAGGATGATCACGGTGACCACCATCACGTCCGTCTGAAAGCGCTGATAGCCATAGCGGATAGCCAGATCACCCAGACCGCCACCGCCGACCACGCCGGCCATCGCGGTATAGCTCACCAACGTAATGGCAGTGACAGTGGCGCCAGCCAGAATGCCCGGGCGGGCTTCAGGCAGCAGTGCACCGGTAATGATCTGGCGTGTCGTCGCGCCCATGGCCTGCGTGGCTTCGATGATGCCGCGATCAACCTCGCGCAGGGCGGTCTCTACCAGCCGGGCAAAGAAGGGCGTTGCACCGATCACCAGCGGTGGGATCGCACCTGCCACGCCCAGCGAGGTACCGGTCAAGAAGACGGTGAACGGGATCATGACGATCAGCAGAATCACAAATGGCACGGATCGCAGCACGTTCACTACAAAAGACAGAATGCCGTAGACCGCCGGTTGGTCCAGCAGTTGTTTGCGGCCGGTCAGGAACAGCAACACGCCCAGCGGCAAGCCCAGCACCAGCGTAAAAAAGAGCGAGCCGCCCAGCATCAGCAGCGTGTCTTGCGTGGCCTGCCAGATGTCTGACCAGTCCACATTGGTAAAGAGTTCGTTCATCCGCGCAGTACCTCCACGGTCAGGCCGGCATCGGCAAAGGATTGCAGGGCGGTATCCGGATTGCCGCCGGTAATCGAGAGGATCAACTGGCCGTAGGGTGTGTCTTTGATGCGGTCAATGCGGCCAGACAAGATAGAGAAGTCGATGCCACTTTCGCGCGCGACGCGGCCCAGGACCGGTTCATAAGTCTGCTCGCCCTGGAACGTCAGGCGCACGATGCGGCCGGGCACGTGCGCAAAAGCATCGTGTTCTTCCGCTTCATCGACGTTTTCGGCTTCTTGCACAAACCGCTGGGTGGTGATGTGCTGCGGATGCAGGAAGACATCCGCCACATTGCCGACTTCTACAACCTTGCCGGCATCCAGCACCGCGACCCGATCACCAATACGACGGATCACATCCATCTCGTGCGTGATCACCACAATGGTCAGATTGAACTCGCGGTTGATCTCGGCCAGCAGTTGCAGCACCGACTGGGTGGTTTGCGGGTCCAGCGCGCTGGTGGCTTCATCACACAGCAGCACCTTGGGGTTGGTCGCCAGCGCGCGGGCAATGCCCACGCGTTGCTTCTGGCCGCCCGACAACTGCGCCGGGTATTTGCCGGCATGATCAGATAAACCCACGCGCGCCAGCAATTGCGCCACGCGTTCTTTGATTTGCGTGGCGGAATACGTACCGGCCAGACGCAGTGGAAACGCCACGTTGTCGGCGACGGTTTTGCTGGAAAGCAAATTGAAGTGCTGGAAAATCATGCCGATACCGCGGCGCTGTTCACGCAGTTGATCGGTGTTACTGGCACTGATTTCCTGGCCATCGACCAGCACGCGGCCCGAAGTGGGTTTTTCCAGCAAGTTGATCAGTCGTACCAGCGTGGACTTACCCGCGCCGGAGTGGCCGATGATGCCAAAAATTTCACCGGCTTCAATCTTCAGATCAATGCCGTTGAGCGCCGGAACGGCCCGGCCATCCACATCAAATGATTTGTGGACATCAATGAATTCAATCACGTAGCAACCTTGTGGGTTACGGAAATTATGGAAATTATCGGGCGTGTTGAGCCTGGCCGCCATGTTAATGCGTCGGCTTATGTCTGCAAAATCTTTGTAAACCTATGAATATTTCAGATTGGCATGAAGCACAGCGGGCGCGGCCTGGCGGCACGTTCGGGTCACAGCACGAAGGACGTGATTATACCGCGCCGCAGCAACGAGGCGGCCACCGACAGTCTGACATCCATGTCCAGCCGCATTTTGGTATCAGGGCGACAGATGTTGTCCGGTTGGGGCCGACAGCGATGATTGCCTGATGCCGCCCATATCAAGGCCGGCATCGTTGATTTAACAGGGCTCGACGAAAATAACCGGGTCAGCGTTATCTCACATATCCAGTATCCGGTTCATTGCGTTTAAAACACAATTTGTCAGAACTTGTCAGTTTATTCCTGGTTTAAACAAGGATACATGCCGGTATGACGGTTTGAATTGGCGACTTATCTTTCGCATCACAACCGCTTGATTTGCAATTGCAGATCAGTCCAATTGATCGAAGGAGAAACAACATGTCGGGTGCCAATGAGAGTTACAAAAAGCGTACGTTGTCCGGCTGGTTCAAGGCCGTTGCACTGATTGCCGGCCTGGGCTCACTCTTGCTGTTGACCGCTTGCGGCGGCGATGATGGCCCGGATGACCGACTGGGTTTGAGCAAACCGGCCGTGCGTCTCATCAACGCCTTCCCCGATGGCCCGACGATCGATGTTGCAACCAACGGTACCAATTCCGCTTCTGGCCTCGCCTATCTGGGCGTGAAGGCTTACTACGATGTGGATGACACCTCTACGACATTAACGGCCATGCTGGCGGGAACGACCACACCAGTCTCAAGCGCGACCTTCAATGCCGCCACCGGCCACAAATACACGTTCGCCTTTGTAGCGGGCACCAGCGCGGCCAATGATTCTGTGCTGATTGATGATCCGTATGAAAAAGGACTGTTGTCCAATCAGGCGCGCGTCCGCGTATTGAATGCCGCCTTTAATGCGGGTGCGGTGGATGTTTATATCCTCAAATCGACAGACTCTCTGGCTTCGGCCACGCCTGTGGCGGGCAATGTTGGCTTCAAGACTGCTTATCCGGCCTCGGGTAATGATTCGATCGATCTGGACGGCGGCGCCGTGACGGTGGTGGTGACCAACACGGGTTCCAAGACCCCGATCTTTACCTCAACCCAGACTTCACTGGATGACAATGCCGATTGGTTAATCACCGTGGTGCCGCAACAGGGTATTGCCGCAGTGACACCCAATGCAGTGAAAGTCCTGGTTGTAAAAACCAACGATACGGATAACCCGGGATTTGAATTGACCGCGGCATCTTGATTGCTGGTTTGGGGCATTGACCGGAATAAAACAAAAAGACCGCCATGATTGGCGGTCTTTTTATTGGGTGGGGCTTTGAAGCGTTGATTGCAAGCTTATGGCCAATTGGTCTGCCGTTTCACCAATCAGTGATTATCCAGAATGCCCGACTGGATGCGTCGACAGCGCATAACGGCGGCAATGTTCCAGATATCCTTGTTCATGGCTGCCTACCAGTTCCACCACGCTTTGCCACAGCCAGGAGGGGGCTTCCAGATTCTTGCCACGCCGCTGACGCAGTTCGCCCAGCCAGGCTTTGCGGTCGTCTTCATCCATTTGCCGGGCATGCGCATTGCCGACGATACGGGCCAGATAATGCGCTACGCGCATGGCTTCGCCGGTTTCCATGATATCGATATCCAGTTTCAGATCCTGGGGTAGTAGTTCGCGGATGAACACGCCCTGGTCCATAAAACGTGCCGCCACCAACCGGTCACCCAGTGCGGGCGATAAATGCTGTGCCCCTTGCTGTACGCGCTGGCTGTTGTCTCGTGGCATGTGCGCGTGGGCATGGCGCGGGGCGGCGGCCTGCACGGCTTGTTTGATATCCATCAGGCAATAATCCCGGTCTTTGCCGTTGCCCACACCCAGCAAGACGGCATAGCGCAAGAGGCCAAGTGAACTGCACCCTTTCACCCAATAAGCGGCATCCAGGAGTGTGACCGGGGCGTCGTCCTCGCGAGATTTCAGCTTTGTGGCCAATTGTTTGAGTTCTGGCTGGGCAAACAACGTGCGCAGGGCCGCACGTTCTTCGCGCGAGAGGGGCCAGAAATGCCCGCTTCGCGGGATCACGGGGTCGGTGTCGTTGATGCGCTCTTTGGCCAGTTGCTTCCAGGTTCGGGTGGTGGCTTCACGCATCACCAGTTTGACTGCTTCAGGTTTGTGCTTTGGGTGATGTAGTTTGCCGCTGAACGATTGCTCGTAGCCGCGCACCATTTCTTCAAGCATGCGGGCAATGACCATGCCAGGCAGCCGGCTACCCCGGCCTGCAGTGGCCAACGATAAACCCAGCCGCACCAGATCATGAGCCGGGTTGCCAATGACGGTCTGGTCCAGATCGCGAATCTGGATTTCAACATCGCCGTCGGCGTATGCCAGCGGCCCCAGATTGCCTACGTGGCAGTCACCACAAATCCACACTGCGGGGCCGTGAGGCAAGGCGTGGCCGCGCTGGCTGTGCAGCCACTCGTAAAACTGAACGGTATTGCCACGCACGTAGGCATGCGGCGAACGTGCCATTTTCAGGTTGCGCCGGGCCAGCAAAACCGGGCGGCGTTCGTCGGGTCTGGGGAGTTTCTTCATGGTGTGATGGCGGGTGGTTGCAATGTTTCATGCTAGGTCCCGCTGTCAGACCATGCTGTCAGAGGCGCGCTAAAACGGGTTGTCCGTTTCGCTGATTCTGGCGGCCGTGATGTGTGCTGGCAGCGTTTGTGCCTGCAAGGCGGTCACGATCTCGTTGAGCGCTTCTCGCAGGGCCAGTGCTGCGGCCAGACCGTGCTCATCCCGGGTCAAGTCCAGATTGCCGTAGACGCTGACGCGATCGAGCCTGTTTTCCAGCGTCAGACCGGCAACTTCCAGTACGTCAGCTTCATTGGCGTATGGGGTAAACGTGGCCATGCAAACCTCTACGGAGCGTGTACGGGTTAAAGGGCGCGGATGAGTTGATGCAGCAAATGCATCAGTTCACGTTCCATCCAGCGTATCAGTTCGTTTTCCAGCCCGCTGCCACGATTGCCACGGGGTGTGCCATGGCTGTTGCTGCTGGCCGATTGTGGCGGTGGCAGCACCATTGCCCGGTTACGTGCTGCTTCCGGCAGTGCCGGAAACGGGTTGATGCCGGTGCGTTGTTGTAACTGGGCAATGGAGACGACTTCATAGTCCTCACCCGGCCCATTCGGGGTGATATAGGCAGCGGCTTGCTGCTTGCGGGGGTTGTATACCGCTTTGTACAGATGCGTGGGCACCAGTACCCGGCCGTTCAGGCGCTTGATGCTGCTGCCTTCAAACATCGGGCCGGTGACCACGTAGACCTCGCCGTCGCGCACCGCCATGTCTCGCACCGATGATTCAATCCCTGCCCACAAACCCCGGTTGTTTTCGGGCGATTGGGGAATCATGTTGGCCAGACTGAAGCTTTGCCCTTGCGCCGTTTTGTCCGGCATGTCCCCGTTGGGGCTCATATGGCCACGATCAAAACCGCTGTGGACGTAATCTTCCAGCGTGGGGTGTGGCATCCTGGCGAGTGCGGGTTCTTCATGGAAGGTATCGGTACGCACCAGTTCACGCGCCGATTGCACGCTTTGACGGGTGATGTGTTCTGCGGACCACAACGGCGTGAGCGAGACGCCCGAATACAACACGGCAAAAGCATCAAAACAGAGGGCTTTGGTGTTGTGTTCCAGCCGCGCGTTGTAAAGGTCGGGCGCATCGCCATTGAAAAAACGGGCAGGGCACTGGCTGGCAGCAGCATGGGCCAGTGTGGTTGCGGCCAGCAAGACGGCCGCGATAGTCGAACGAAGCATGGGTGTTTTTATCTGGACGGGCAAACGGACGCCAGACTACAAACAGTACCGCTCGCTGTCGAGCACCCCTTGCCATTGCTACACGGCCAGGTGGTACGCCTCACAGCCGGTTTGACTGTGGCAAAGGTGTTCCGGCCCGGATCAGATCAGATCAGATCAGAAAGAACAAACCTGCCACCGTCAGAATCAGCGCCACGCGGGTAGCGCGGTAGATGCGCGGGTTCCAGCGTTTGAAGCGCTTGCGTTGTTCTCCCACCCAGTCCGCATAACGGAACAACCGGCTGATCAGGCCTAGATGGTCACCATCGTGATTGGGTGACGACGCGGCGGCCACGATATGTAGCCCAACCCACCGATTCACCGCACTGGCCCAGCGGTAACGCATGGGGCGCTCAATATCGCAGAACAGGATCAACCGGCCTTTGCCGCTGTGGTTTTCCGCGCGGTGAATATAAGTCTCATCAAAGACCACGCCTTCACCGTCACGCCAGCTGTAACGCACACCATCGACCTCGATATAGCAGCGGTCATCGTTGGGCGTAATCAATCCAAGGTGATAACGCAGGGAACCGGCATAGGGATCGCGGTGCGGGTTGAGTTTGCCGCCATCGGGCAGCCAGGCAAACATGGCGGCCTTGACGCTTGGCAGGTTGCGCAACAGCGCGGTGGTGCGCGGGCAGAGGGTTTCGGCAGACGGGTGACTTTCGCCGTACCACTTCAGATAAAACCGTTTCCAGCCGTACTTGAAAAACGAGTTGAACCCCGCGTCGTCGTTATGTTGCGCGGCGCGGATTTCCTGTGCTTGCAGCAAGCGAGCGCCTTCGTCGCGGATTTCCTGCCAGTGACTTTGCAAATATTTGAGGTCAGGGAAGGCGCTGACCGGCAGAAACGGGGTCTCCGGCACGCTGGAGAACGCATACATCAGCACATTAAGCGGTGCCGCGACCGAGGAGTGATCAAACACCTGATGGCGCAATGAGTGTCGCACCCTGCCACGCAAATGCACACGCAAGATGGCCGTTGCCAGCAACAGGACCAGTGCAGCCTTGATGACCAGATTTTCCATGGAGTTCTCCCGTGAGGGTGCAAACCGGGCACATCATGATCTGCGGTTGTATGGGCGTGCTGGCTCAAGCCCGAAGGGCACTGATGGGCTGAGTATGCGCGTAATGACCAGCCCTGTCCGTCAGCCATTGAGATGTTTGTCATGAGGCAGGCATCCCGGCGAGATGTAGTCACACTCTGACAACACAGGGCGTGTTTACATGTCTTTTTTCGCTGATTCACACCGGTTTTAACGTGTGAATGGCAGCACTTCGCACCCATTTAGACACCGCTTGTCGGAAGGGTAAGGTATTGATGCAGTGCGGAAAAAATGCCTTTTGACTGATACATTCGTCATGCAGACGGCATAGATGCTCGGTCGACCCTTTCGTAGGCGATCAGCTTGTAGCGGGTTTCATAAAAGATTGGTAGTTGAGTACAGAAAATGGGCTGTTTAGGCTGATTTGCGAAATCCAAACCGGTTTGATTGGTCGGGTTTCAGGCGGCAGATGGAGGAGCGTTTGCCACAACGTCGAGGTCATACACACTAAAAAGGCCGAGCAAAAATGAAAGTTGCATTCACAGTCACAAGCAGTCTGTTGTGCGCGGTTCTGGCCGCATGCGGCGGCAGTAACGACGCCGTTGCAGCCACGACCACCACGACATCAAGCAGTTTCAATCCGGCGTATACGTCGGTGCAGATGTTCCACTGGAAATGGACTGACATCGCCAAGGAATGTACGGACTTCCTGGGCCCCAACGGCTATGGCGCGGTGCAGATTTCACCGCCGCAGGCATCCAAGATTGCCGGTGCATGGTGGGACATGTTCCAGCCGGTGAACTACGGTTCGCTGACCAGCCGCATGGGTAACGAGAGCGATCTGCAAACGATGGTCAGTACCTGCCACGCCGCTGGCGTGCGCGTGTATGCGGACATCGTGGTTAACCAGCTCTCGCAAGACTCCAGCAGCGCCTACAGCGCGACGGATGGTTCAAGCTGGAATGCCAGTACGCTGACTTATCCGCAGTTCTCCACCAATGATTTCCACAGCCTGTGCCAGATCCAGTCCAGCGATTACGGCACGCCTGGCAATCGCAACAACGTGATGTTCTGTCGCCTGAATAACCTGCCAGACCTGGCGACCGAAAGCACCTATGTGCAAGGCGTGATTGCCACGTACATGAAAAAACTGCTGTCGCTGGGTGTGGATGGGTTTCGCATCGATGCCGCCAAGCACCAGCAACCGGATGCACTCAACACCATCCTGAACACTGTGAAATCCAGTTATCCAACCACGCTGGCCGGCGAAAGCCTCTGGGTGACGCAAGAGGTGATTCCGGATGGCAATGTGGTGCGATCGGATTACTTCCAGAACGGCACGCTCAACGAATTCCAGTTCACCTATGCCATTCGCGACACATTCCGCAACAACAATGGCCTGAACCTGGCTTCGCTCCCGACCGTCATGGGCTCGCCGGGCAACTGGGGCGGTACGTGGGGCTTTGTACAGCCGGCCAATGCCGTGGTGTTTGTGGATAACTGGGATACCGAACGCAGCGGTACGGATTCGCTCAACGCGAGCAATTACACCGGCGCCACCAACGATGCCTCTGGCACCAAGCGCTTTGATCTGGCCAATATCTTTATGCTGGCCTGGCCGTACGCCAGCCAGGTGCAGGTGATGTCGGGCTATCGCTTCACCACCACCGACCAGGATGCGCCGACCGCTAGCCCGTATGACAGCAGCGGCAACGCCCAGATCAATGTGAACTGGGACTTCGTCCACCGTTGGGGCGATATTGCCAACATGGTGAAGTTTCGTACGGCGACCAATGGTCAGGGCGTCAGCAACTGGACGACCGGTAACGGCAACCAGATTGCCTTCAGCCGCGGTGCTGTGGGTTTCGTCGCACTGAACAACGACACCAACGCCTGGACGCAGAGTTTCCAGACAGGCTTGCCAGCGGGGACTTACTGCAACGTCGTGCACGGTCTGGCCACCAGTACCGGTTGCGCCAGCGATAGTGTGACTGTTGATGGCAACGGCTATGCCACGATCACTCTGCCAGCAAACGGCGGTTCCACCGTGCCTGCGGTAGCGATCTACACCGGCCAGAAATCGGGCAGCGGCGGTTCGTCTGGCGGTGGTTCGGGTTCGGGTACTTGCGCGGTGACGTTCACCATTGCCAATGCCAACACGGTCTTTGGCCAGAATCTGTACGTCGTTGGTAACCAGACAGCGTTGGGTAACTGGACTCCGGCCAGCGGCTTTGCGCTGACCATCCAGGGCAGTGGTGCCAATGTGCCTTGGACCGGCACCGTATCGCTGCCAGCAGGTACGGCGATCCAGTACAAGTATGTGAAATGGAATGGCGCCACGGCGGCATGGGAAAGCAATCAATCCACCAGCAGTGGCAACCGTGAAGTGACCACATGCACCTCCGGTAGCCAGTCATTCAATGATGGTAGTTTCAAGTCATAAGGCTTGATTGGCAGCAACAAAAAAAGCCGCGATGATTCGCGGCTTTTTTCAGTGTGGGACGTGATTTAACGGCCTTTGGGTGGCGTCAGTTCTTTGGGTTTGAAGTCACACAGATCGTTGACGACGCACCGCCAGCATTCCGGCCGGCGCGCCTTGCAGACATATCGGCCATGCAGGATCAGCCAGTGATGCGCATCTTGCTGGAACGCCAGCGGTGTCACCTTCATCAGTTTGTCTTCGACCACGCGCACATCTTTACCCGGTGCCAGGCCGGTGCGGTTGGCGACGCGAAAGATATGTGTATCTACCGCGATGGTGGCGTGACCAAATGCGGTGTTCATGACCACGTTGGCGGTCTTGCGGCCCACACCTGGCAGAGCTTCCAGCGCTTCTCTGTCTTGCGGGACTTCACCATTGTGTTGCTCGAGCAAGATACGACAGGTTTCCAGCAGGTGTTTGGCCTTGCTGCGATACAAGCCGATGGTGGCAATGTAGCTTTCCAGCGTGTCCTGTCCCAGCGCCAGAATCGTCGCCGGGGTATTGGCAACGGGGAAAAGTTTGCGCGTGGCCTTGTTCACGCCCACGTCTGTCGCCTGCGCCGATAACAGCACCGCCGTGAGCAACTCAAACGGCGTGGTGTATTCCAGTTCGGTGGTGGGATGCGGATCGAGTTCTTGCAGGCGCTGGTAGAACTGGTGGCGTTTTTCTTTGTTCATGGGTGGTGATAGCCGAGAGAGTAGGGTGGATTTGGAACACAGTGACAATCCATCATGGCGAAGGTGGATTGCTGCGCGAACCCTCCCCACGGTTTCATGTACGCATTACAACCGGTCAATACTCACTTGTTCAATCGCCCCCAGATTGCGGCCCAGGAAGCGCTCACCCACGCTGCGGAACTTCAGCGGCACGTCGGTGACGAAATAACGGTAGTCCGGCATGGTGCGCTGGGTGTTGGCAAGGCCTTGTTGCTGCAACAGTTCGGCGGTTTCATCAGCAATGGCGATGGCTGAATCGACCAGTTTCAGGCGCGGACCGGCCACATCGGACAAAAGTGGTTTCAGCAACGGATAGTGTGTACAGCCCAGCACCAGCGTGTCGATCTGTTCCACAAACACGGGCTTGAGGTATTCCTCTGCGGTCATGCGGGTGACCGGATGTTCCAGCCAGCCTTCTTCGACCAGCGGCACAAACAACGGGCAGGCTTGTGAGTAAACGCGGTATTGCTGGCCAATCGTGTGAATGGCGCGAGCGTAAGCGTTGGAGTTGATCGTGGTCGGCGTGCCGATCACACCAATGCCGCCGCTCTGGGTGGTTTGCACGGCGCAGCGAGCGCCGGCTTCGATGACATCCAGAACGGGCAACGGCGAGATTTCCCGCACCTTTTCTGCCGCTACTGCCGCCATGGTATTGCAGGCAATGATCAACATCTTCACCTGCTGCTTTTGCAGGAAATCCACAATCTGAAGGGTGAAGTGTTCGATGGTGGACACTGACTTCACGCCGTAGGGCACGCGGGCGGTATCACCAAAGTAAACAATGTTCTCAAACGGCAGCCGGTCCATCAGCGCGCGTACGACGGTCAGACCGCCCACGCCGGAGTCAAAAACCCCGATCGGGCAGGATGCTTGCGGTTGTGACATGGCGGCTCCCCAAAAGCCGCAATTCTAGCCGGGTGGCGGGCAAATCTGAACTGGTTGTAGCGTGTTTTGGCCGGCTTTTTTGCAGGTAATGAAGACCTTGTAAAGCTGGCATGGCAACGCAGCAGATGCATTGCCTACACTGAGGGGGAACAGCATTGTGGAAAACCCTGATGCATTGGTAAAATTAACGCCTTTTCGCTTTCGATTGCCAACGTATTTGCGCTGCTGACGAAACCCGGCCCACAAGGCTTGGGACGAGTGAGCACCACGCGGCCGGCAGGGCTGTGCCGGTTGCCTTTCAAGGGACGTGCCATGGATAGACAAAGCTGGTTGGGGAACACCCTCTACCATCCTCAGTTTGAGCAGGACAGTTGTGGTTTTGGTCTGATCGCCCAGATGGACGACAAACCCAGTCACTGGCTGGTGAGCACGGCGATTTCGTCGCTGGCCTGTCTGACCCACCGTGGCGCGGTGGCCGCCGATGGCAAATCGGGAGATGGCTGTGGCCTGTTGTTCCGCAAACCGGATGCATTCTTGCGCGCGGTGGCTGCTGAAGAAGGCTTTACGCTAGCCGAGTTGTACGCTGCCGGTCTGGTGTTTCATTCGACCGATGATGGCCATGGCAAAACCTCGCGCGACAACCTGCAACAGGCGGTTGAGGCTGAAGGCCTGACCCTGGCCGGTTTCCGCACCGTGCCGGTGAACACGGATGCCTGCGGCGAATACGCCATGCGCACGCTGCCGGTCATCAAGCAGGTGTTCGTGAATGCCCCGGCTGGCATGGAACGCCTCGTGTTCGAGCGCAAGCTCTATCAGGCACGTCGCCAGGCTGAAAAAGCCAACAAGGCAACGGATGCCTCGTTCTATATCCCCACGCTCAATTCCCAGACGCTGGCCTACAAAGGCCTCGTGACGCCGGCTAACTTGCCGGTGTTCTACCTTGACTTGAAAGACGAGCGTTTTGCATCGTCCCTGGCGGTGTATCACCAGCGTTTCAGCACCAATACCTGGCCGCAATGGAAGCTGGCGCAACCGTTCCGTTATCTGGCGCATAACGGCGAAATCAACACGCTGTCCGGCAACCGTTTGTGGGCCAAGGCGCGCGAAGCGATCATGGATTCCGAATTCCTGGACATGGACGCGGTTCGCCCCATCGTACAGACCGATGGTTCGGATTCGATGAGCCTGGATAACATGCTCGAAGGCCTGATGCTGGGCGGCATGGACGTGTTCCGTGCTTTTCGCATGCTGGTGCCGCCGGCCTGGCAAAACGTGGACAACAACGACCGCGATCTGCGTGCGTTCTATGAATACAACTCCATGCATATGGAAGCGTGGGATGGCCCGGCCGGGATTGTCTGGACTGATGGTCGCTACGCCGGTTGCGCACTGGACCGCAATGGCCTGCGCCCCGCGCGTTATGTGGTGACCAAAGACCGCCATCTGACCATTGCATCCGAAATCGGCGTGTGGAACTACAAGCCCGAAGACGTGGTGAAGAAAGGCCGCGTCAAACCGGGCCAGATTGTGGCCGTCGACCTGGAGACCGGTGAGTTTCTGGATACCGAAACCATCGACAACCGCCTCAAATCCACGCATCCGTACCGCAAGTGGATCAAGAGCAACGCGATCCAGATGGAAATCTCAGAAGACAACAGCCCGCTGCCGGAAATGTCCCGCACCGAGCTGCTGATCTTCCAGAAACAGTTCCAGCTGACCTTTGAAGAGCGCGACCAGATCCTGCGCGTGCTGGCCAGCGATGGTCAGGAAGCTGTGGGCTCGATGGGGGATGACACGCCGATGGCGGTGTTGTCTGAGAAGGTACGCTCGCCGTTTGATTACCTGCGCCAGCAATTTGCCCAGGTGACCAACCCGCCGATCGACCCGATCCGTGAAGCGATCGTGATGTCGCTGAACACGTGTTTTGGGCCGGAACGCAATGTGTTCTCGGTGACTGAAGACAACGCCCGCCGCCTGGAAGTGCGCTCGCCAGTGCTGTCCAGCGACAAGTTTGACGCGCTGATCTCGTTGCCGGGTGCGGATTACAAATCGGCCACTTTTGACATCACCTACGAGCCGGCCAAAGCCACGCTCAAACAAGCACTGGAACAACTGCAACAGTCAGTGCTGACCAGTGTGCGCAATGACAAGTCCGTGATCATTGTGCTGTCGGACAAAAAAATCGCTCAGGGTCGTCTGCCGATTCACGCCTTGTTTGCTACCGGCGCGGTGCACCATGCACTGGTTGATGCCGGGCTGCGTTGTCGTATCAACCTGGTGGTCGAAACTGCCACCGCGCGCGACCCGCATCACTTTGCCTGCCTGATTGGTTATGGCGCGACGGCGGTGTTCCCGTATCTGGCCTACCAGACCATCAAGGAGTTGGTCGACAACGGCCAGATCAGCCTGCCGCTGGAAAAAGCCGCCAATAACTTCCGCAAGGCCATCAACAAGGGCTTGCTGAAGATCATGTCCAAGATGGGTATCTCGACGGTGGCGTCTTACCGTGGCTCGCAATTGTTTGAAGCCGTGGGCGTGGGCGAGGAAGTGATCCAACTGGCCATGGAAGGCACGGTATCGCGCATTGGCGGTGCCAGCTTTGCTGACTTTGATGCCGACATGCAACGCCTGAACAAACTGGCCTTCAACAGCATGCGCCCCATCCAGCAAGGCGGCCTGTTGAAGTACGTGTTTGGCGAGGAATACCACGCCTACAACCCGGACGTGGTCATGCAACTGCAAAAGGCAGTGCAGGGTGGCGAGTACAAGGAGTACCTCAAGTACGCCGAGCTGGTGAATACCCGCCCGGTGGCCATGCTGCGCGACCTGATGACGCTGCAACTGGAAGGGCGCACACCGGTGCCGCTGGATGAAGTGGAATCGGTGGAAGCCATTCTGGCGCGCTTTGACTCGGCCGGGATGTCACTCGGTGCGCTGAGCCCGGAAGCGCATGAAGCGCTGGCCGAGGGCATGAACCGCCTCGGTGGGCGGTCTAACTCCGGCGAAGGCGGCGAAGACCCGGCGCGCTACGGCACCATGAAGATGTCCAAGATCAAGCAGGTGGCCTCTGGCCGCTTTGGCGTGACGCCGCATTACCTGGTGAACGCCGAAGTGCTGCAGATCAAGGTGGCCCAAGGCGCCAAGCCAGGTGAAGGCGGCCAGTTGCCGGGCGACAAAGTCAGCCCGCTGATCGCGCGGTTGCGTTGTTCCAAACCGGGCATCAGCCTGATCAGCCCGCCGCCGCACCATGATATTTACTCGATTGAAGATCTGGCGCAGCTGATTTTCGACTTGAAGCAGGTCAACCCCAAGGCGCTGGTGTCGGTGAAACTGGTGGCTGAACCTGGCGTGGGCACGATTGCCGCCGGTGTGGCCAAGGCCTATGCCGATCTGATCACGATCTCTGGTTACGACGGCGGCACCGGTGCATCGCCGCTGACCAGCGTGAAATACGCCGGCACGCCGTTTGAACTGGGCCTGACCGAGGCGCAACAAGTGCTGCGCGCCAACGGCCTGCGCGGTCGCGTACGCGTGCAGACTGATGGTGGCCTCAAGACCGGTCTGGATGTGGTCAAAGCAGCCATCATGGGCGCTGAAAGCTTCGGTTTTGGCACCGGCCCGATGGTGGCACTGGGTTGCAAATACCTGCGGATTTGCCATCTGAACAACTGCGCGACCGGCGTGGCGACGCAAGAGATCAAACTGCGCAGCAAGTACTTCACCGGCCTGCCAGAGATGGTGGTCAATTACTTCACCTTCATCGCCAAAGAAACGCGTGAATGGATGGCGAAGCTGGGCGTGCGCAGCATGGCTGAACTGATTGGCCAGACTGAACTGCTTGGGCTATCTGAAGGTGCGACGGCGCGCCAGAAGCAGTTGCGCCTGGATGTGCTGCTGAGCCAGGGCCAGATTCCGGATAGCGAGCCGCGTTTCTGCGTTGAAGACAGCAACCCGTCTTTTGACAAGGGTGAACTGGCTGAACAGATGGTGAAAGACGCGCTGGCCGGCATCAAGGCCAAAACGCCTCAGCGCCATGAATACAAGGTACGCAACGTGAACCGTTCCATCGGTGCGCGTTTGTCTGGCGAAATCGCCATGGCGCATGGTGCGCAAGGTCTGCCGAAAGATTGCCTGCACGTGAAACTGACCGGTTCGGCCGGCCAGTCTTTTGGGGTGTGGAACGCACCGGGCCTGACGCTGGAACTGGAAGGTGATGCCAACGATTACGTCGGCAAGGGCATGGCCGGTGGCCGTGTGGTGATCTACCCGCCCAAAGACAGCGAATTCCGCGCCGATGAAGCCGTGATCGTGGGTAACACGTGCCTGTATGGCGCTACCGGTGGCGAACTCTTCGCCGCAGGCCGTGCAGGCGAGCGCTTTGCCGTGCGTAACTCCGGCGCGCTGGCGATCGTGGAAGGCGTAGGTGATCACGGTTGCGAGTACATGACCGGTGGCACGGTGATCGTACTGGGTGAGACCGGCTACAACTTTGGTGCGGGCATGACCGGCGGCTTTGCGCTGATCTATGACAAGCGTGAGAAGTTTGCCTACCGCTACAACAATGAACTGGTCGACATCAACCTGATCAACAGCGAATCCTACGGCGCCGTGCGCGCGTTCCTGAAGGAAAAGCTGCGTGACTACGTGAAAGACACCGGCTCGGCCCGTGCGACGGAAATCCTGCAGGACTTTGACGAGGCCGTGGACTACTTCTGGCTGGTCAAACCCAAGGCCGCCAAGCTGGATGACCTGTTGAAAGACTGAGGACTGCAGGGTGGATTCGGAGCGATAGCGACAATCCACCTTGCGAGATCGCAAATGATTCTGGTGTGTTGGCGGTTATGTCCTGCCAGCACACCTCACAGGGGATAACCCAATGGATGTTTTTCAGTTCATGAATGTGGCGCGCAACCCGGGTGAGAAAACCCCGGCAAACGAGCGCATTTACGTTTTCAAGGAAATCTACCAGCCCTTGGGCGCAGGCGAAGCTGCTGACCAGGCGGGGCGCTGTCTGTCCTGCGGCAATCCGTATTGCGAATGGGAATGTCCGGTTCACAATTACATTCCCAACTGGTTGCAACTGGTGCAGGAAGGCAAGCTGTTTGAAGCCGCCGAACTCAGCCACAAGACCAACAGCCTGCCGGAAATCTGCGGTCGCGTATGCCCGCAAGACCGCCTGTGCGAAGGTGCCTGTACGCTCAATCAGGGCGGCTTTGGCGCGGTGTCGATTGGCTCGGTCGAGAAATACATTACCGATACCGCCTATGAGCAAGGCTGGCGTCCGGATATGTCCAAAGTGGTGTGGAGCGACAAGAAAGTCGCCATCATCGGCGCGGGCCCTGCGGGTTTGGGCTGCGCGGACATTCTGGTCCGCAATGGCGTCAAACCGGTGGTGTTTGATCGCTATGAAGAGATTGGTGGTCTGCTGACTTTTGGCATCCCGGAATTCAAGCTGGAAAAAGACATCGTCGCGCGCCGCCGCGAAATCATGGAAGGAATGGGAGTCGAGTTCCGCCTGAAGATCGAGATTGGCACCGATATCACCATTGAAGATCTGCTGCGTGACTACGATGCCGTGTTCATGGGCATGGGTGCGTACAAGTACATGAAAGGCGGCTTTGAGGGCGAAGAACTGCCGGGTGTACTGGAAGCGCTGCCGTTCCTGATCAACAACATCCGCCAGAAGCTGGGTACCCTGCCGGCGGGTGAAGCACCGCAATCGATGAAGGGCAAGCGCGTGGTGGTGCTCGGCGGTGGCGACACGGCCATGGACTGCAATCGCACCTCTATCCGCCAGGGCGCAAAGAGCGTGATCTGCGCGTATCGCCGGGACGAAGCCAATATGCCTGGCTCCAAGCGCGAAGTGGCGAACGCCAAAGAAGAGGGCGTGCAGTTCCTGTGGAACCGCCAACCCGTCGGTATCAAACAGAACGCTGATGGCACGCTGGCGCTGACTCTGGTGACCACCCGCCTGGGCGAGCCCGATGAAAAAGGCCGTCGCCGCGCCGAGAACGTACCGGGTTCTGAAGAGGTCATCGAATGCGATCACGTGATCATTGCGTTTGGTTTCCAGGCTGAAGCCGCTAGCTGGTTTGACGCACAGGGTATCAAGACCGACGACTGGGGTCGTACCATCGCGCCGGCGACGCAAACGCTCAAATACCAGACATCCAACCCGAAGATTTTTGCGGGTGGTGACCAGGTGCGTGGGGCCGATCTGGTGGTGCGCGCGGTGTACGAAGGCCGCCAGGCTGCGGAAGGGATTCTGGAGTTTGTGGGCGTGTGGTAAGCCTGTTTGTCGACCAACAAAAAAGGACGCTGCTTGCGTCCTTTTTTGTTGTCCTGCGTTGACGTGTCAGGCCGCGCTGACATCCCAGAACATCGCTTCGATCTTGTTGCCCGCAGGGTCTCGCACGAACGCGCCGTAATACTGGGCGCCATAATCCACGCGCGGACCAGGCTTGCCGTCATCTGTGCCGCCTTTGCCCAATGCTGCAGCGTGAAAGGCATCGACCTCGGCCTTGCTGGCGGCGTTGAAGCCAAAATGCACGCCGTTGGCGGTGCCGGCATCTTTCCCATCGTAGGGGCGCTGTACCCAGAATTCCGGCAATTCGCGGCCATAGGCGACGGCACCGGGGAATTCCATCACGCGCCTGGCACCCAGTGCGGCCATGACGGCATCGTAAAACTGGACGGCAGCATCAAACTGGTTGGTGCCGACGGAGACGTGGTTAATCAGGGGCATTGCAGGCATGGCAGGTCATCCACTGAAAGTACGGTCATTGACAGGAGCTTCAGCATGGATGCGCTGACAGGCTTAAGCAAGGTGCGCGATTTGACAGGTAGTCAGACCCAGCCCGCCATGCCCAACAAGGCGCCGATGGCAATCAGCCACAAGGCATTGAACCGTGTGCGCAAGGTGATCCAGGTGGTCGCAATCACCAATAGAATCGACCCGATATGCACCGGCGCACCCTGAAACACAATCAGCGCGGTAGCAAAGACAAGGCCGATGGTAATGGGCGCCAACGCCCGGCGCAGAACCAGATGCCAGGTGTGATGCGGATAGCGGCTCATGTAATGCTCAACCAATAGCGCCAGGGTTGCCGCCGGAATGCACATGGCAAACAGCGTGACCGCCGCGCCGGCAATGCCCGCCACATGCCAGCCAAACAAGGCCACAAACAACACATTGGGCCCGGGTGCCGCCTGAGAGATCGCGTAGAGCGAACTGAAGGTGTGGTCATCCACCCAATGATGCTGCACCACCAGAAAACGATGCATTTCTGGCAGGGTGGCGCTGGCACCACCAAAGGCCAGAAGGCTGATCAGCACAAATTGCAAAAAAAGCTGGACCAGGATGCTCATACGTCCGGGCTCCGGTTGCTGTGCCATTCCAGCACCAGAGCCAACGGAATCAGCGCACCCAGTACCCAGACCAGCGGCCAATGCAGTACCGCAACGGCGATCAGTGCCGCAACGCCCAGCATCGGACCACGCACATTACGCGGCTGGCTTTGCGCCAGTTTCACCCCGGCAGCGAATACCAGCCCGACCGCCACGGCGGTCATGCCGTGCACGGCACCTTCTACGCCCGGCGCGTTCTGGTAATGCTCATACAGTGCGCCGATAGCCAGCACAATCAGCCCGGACGGCCCCAGCAAGCCGATCACTGCTGCGACGGCACCGCGCAGCCCGCACCAGCGGTACCCGAGGATACTGGCCAGATTGCAGATGTTCGGGCCTGGCAAGATTTGCGATAGCGCCAGCAGTTCGGTGAACTCCCGGTTATCCACCCAGCCACGATCTTCCACCAGAATGCGCCGTGCCCAGGCCATGACACCACCAAACCCTTGCAGGCCCATGCTGGCAAAAGTGTAAAAGAGAGTCCATGGCGTGATGGGCATGGGCGTTACGGGCGGGGTATCGGTCATCGTGGTGATCTGAGTGGTCAAAGAACCCATTTTAACGATCACCGTTTTGACCGGTGCACACAGTTCAGCGCGATTACCAGCGCAGCAGGCTGCTGCGATGCCTGGTCATGCCTTGGCGACCAGGATGTTGCTGGCTTGTTTGTTGCGTTGACAGAGGCAAACGTACAGCGGGCTATTGCTTGTTCTCGGGCATTGGCTGAATGCCGTCCGGCTGGATGACGTTCCAGGTGTCGCCAGTACCTACGTTGTCCAGGAAAAACCTGGCAGTACTCTTTATTGGCGGTGGTGCTATGCCTTGTAGTCCAGACCAGCCTGAAGAAGGATCGGTTACTCTTGTTTTGAAGGTGCTTGCACAAATCACTTCGCCTGGTTTTAACGCGCTGGAACTTTGTTTCTCGATGGTGTTGATACGCATGCAAAAGACATACTTTGTGAACTCAACCGGCCTCGTGTGGCGAGGTTCTATTTCAGATTTCACGGAGAGGACTGTCGCTGTGAAAACGCTTTTGGCTTGAGCCATTAACTCTTCACTGGAAAGCGGTTTCATGGCGGCCATGACGGGGTAAACGCACAGGATTAATGTGGGTAGCAGAGTGAGATTGACTGTGGCGTGTTTCATTTATCCTCACCGGGAATGGCGTGAGACGGTAAGCCACGTTGGAACAGATCGTTCTGTATGCAAGTTTTAACAACAGATAGAGCAGCACAAACATGCCGAGCAATGCGTTGAACCCCGCCCCAGGTTCCCGATAACCGGTAAAGCCCTCTGCCCCTTGAGTGTTCTTTGTGATTCACCGTGTTCGCCCACCGTCTAGCGTTGCAAGTCCTCGTCGGGAGGGACGTCGGGCTGTGCCGGGCTCGGTAAATGTTCATCCTCCTGGAGTTGTTCGTAGGCCACCGTCCCGGAAGAAACGGGTTGTGCAATAACTGGATTGATCCCGACAGAGGGGTGATCGCGTGAAATCTGCGTTGTGACGCCGTCCGTGTAGATCATGACCTGGTCACCGACGATCAATGGGGGGTCTTCTACAACTTTGATTACGGAAAACGCGACAGGGTTTACGTTCTGGTTAGCGTTGAGCGGAGTAACGGTGATACGTACCCGGGGTGGTTCTGCGAGATTGACGGCGGCGTCTGCAATACCACCTACCCCGTAGCCCAACACCCCTCCGGCAATGCCCCCCAACATCGTTGCAACGCCGGATGTGCCGTCGAAACCGTCATGGCTTGACTCGCTACTGCACCAGGAGTGATGTCCACGGTGGTCACATGTTTCGTAGGTCGATTCATGACCGGCACCCATCGCAATCACAGCAACATCAAGGGCGAAACCGGCCACAACGCCAACGATCATGCCGGCGGTTCCCAGTGCTTCCGTAAATCTTTTTGGCTTTTCTTCTTCAGATACGTGGCTAACGACGCCATATCCGGCAAAGCGCAGGTCGGATAAGGGAACGTCTTTAGGCGTAGATGCGCAACCACTCAGCATGGCGCATAGCGTAATCAGAGCCAGGGTGCCGCGGCCAAAGGCTATGTGTTCGTAGTGAGTGTCCGCCGCAAACCCAGCGCGCCCAGCAGTTTGAGCATTGTGTTCAATCATTTCGGAGATTCCTGCTTGCCAGAATCGGGGGCAAGTGACCGGTTCAAAACAAGTCAGTTTTTCTCCGCCGTATGGGGTCCAGCTATCGGCGATACCTGAAAATGAAAACCAGGAAGCGTAAACAGTGCATCGTGAGCGTCTTCACGCGGCTCGCTGGTGATTGCAAGGGCTGGACGTGCGCTTGATTGGCGCAGCCCGATTTGTACTCGCGAGTGCCCGCGAAGCGGTGTCGAAAGGGGTAAAAAAAAGCCGCCCAACAGGGCGGCCTTTTTTGATTGCAACCGACGCGGTCTGGTTAGCGACCGGACTGGCTGGCTGTTTGCGCGGCCACCGGTGCTGGCTTGGGCTTGTTCTGTTTGGCAGTAACCCGCTTGAGCGCGACCACCACGGCAATCCAGTACGCGGCGTAGACCAGAACCATGGTCAGCGCCGGTTGTGCGCGGTAACCGGTCAGGGCACCGACCACGCCACCAAAGCGGCTGGTGTCATCCAGCACCATGGAGGTGTTCCAGAGCGGGTCAACAATGCCCGGGATCCAGTCCAGACCGATCATGCGTTCCACGCCATTGATCAACATGGATGCAGCCAGGAACAGCAGCATGATTTCGGTGATCTTGAAAAACAGGCGCCAGGAAAAAATCTTGCCGCCTTGCTGCAGCAACCAGAAGGTCAGGAAAGCCAGCGCCAGGCCCAGCACAATCGCCAGAACCGTCTGACCGGGGCTGCCCGAACCCAGACCCAGGCCATAGAGGAACACTACGGCTTCAGAGCCTTCGCGCGCCACGGCCAGCATGACCACGACCATCAAGCCCCACCAGTTGGCTTTGGCGGCGGCTTGCGACATTTCGCCTTCCAGTTCTTTTTTGAGTGTGCGACCGTGGATGCGCATCCAGAACACCATCTGCACGATCAGCCCACTGGCAATCAGCACCATGGCAAGCTGGAAGTATTCGATCGAGCCATCGGGCAGCACGCTTTCCAGTGCCATCATGGCGCCGGCCAGCGCACCAGCCAGCGCGAGGCCGGCGACGACGCCGCCCCACAAGTACTTCATGCCTTCGTTCAACCCCGCGTTACGCAGCCAGGCAAACAAGATACCGATCACAAGCAGCGCTTCTACGCTCTCGCGCCAGACAACAAACAGGATATTGGCCATGGAATTCCTTATGGCGCCGGTCGCCTTGCGGGCAAAAACGGGCGCGTGTCATACCTTCTCGGTCGATCGCGCAACCGCTTGAGCGGGGCCGGGCATGACTTGATACATTAAATGCGATCTATTCTCATTTATTATTCTGGATTGCGATACTTAGATCAAGCCTGGGAAAAGTAACGGTAGGTCAAATTATTACCGGATCGATGTGCGAGAATTGCAGATATGACACATACATTCTTTTCCGCACTGGTTTTGCTGTTGCTGGTGACCGATCCATTGGGTGGTCTACCCCTGTTTGTTTCGTTGTTGAAAAAAGTGCCGCGTGAGCGCCGCGTGAAGGTGATCCTGCGCGAAACCCTGGTGGCGTTTTGTATCCTGCTGGCGTTCATGGTGTTCGGCCAAAGCTTCTTGCAAGTCATGCATTTGTCTGAGACCTCGCTGGGTATTGCGGGCGGCATCATCCTGTTTTTGATTGCGCTGCGCATGATTTTCCCCAAAGCCGAAGGCGTGTTTGGCGATGGCGCCCCGCATGGCGAGCCCTTTATCGTGCCGCTGGCCGTGCCCTTGCTGGCGGGTCCATCTGCCTTGGCCACCGTGTTGCTCCTGGTGTCGCACGATCCGGATCGCATCTGGGAATGGGCTGGCGCGCTGGCGATCACCATGCTGATTTGTGGTCTGACGTTGTTGTTCTCTGAACGGATCAGTTTCTGGTTAGGTGAGCGTCTGACCCAGGCCTTTGAGCGTTTGATGGGTTTGATTCTGACGGCCATTGCCGTCGAAATGCTGCTGGCGGGTATTCGCACGTGGCTTTCCACACTGCATTGATGCGGCAGGGCAGGGCTCGCCTGCTACAATTGCGACCAATAGCCGGTACCCGCCGGCACGCTGTTTTCAACTGATCATTTCCGGAGCTTTACGTCATGACGCAAAACGAACTGAAAGAAGCCGTGGGCCGCGCCGCCCTGCAATACGTGCCAGACGATTGCATTGTGGGCGTAGGTACCGGGTCGACCGCCAACTATTTCATTGATGCGCTGGGCACGATGAAGGGCCGCATCAAAGGCGCCGTGTCGTCTTCTGAAGCCAGTGTGAAGCGTCTGATGGGTCTCGGGATTGAGGTGTTTGATCTGAACACGATCGACAAGCTGCCGGTGTATGTCGATGGCGCGGATGAAATCAATCACCAGCTGCAGATGATCAAGGGCGGTGGTGCGGCGTTGACGCGCGAAAAGATCGTGTCCGCTGTCGCCGAGCAATTCATCTGTATCGCCGATGAAAGCAAGTACGTCACTGTACTGGGCAAGTTTCCGGTGCCGGTCGAGGTCATTCCGATGGCGCGTTCGTACGTGGCGCGCGAGATCGTCAAACTGGGTGGTCATCCGGCGTATCGTGAAGGCGTGATTACCGATAACGGTAACGTGATCCTGGATGTCCATGGCTGGCAGGTGAGCGAAGCGACCAAGCTGGAAACCGAACTGAACCAGATCGTTGGCGTGGTTACCAACGGTCTGTTTGCCCGTCGTCGCGCAGATGTGCTGCTGCTGGGCACGGCCGATGGCGTGAAGACCTACAAATAAAAAAAGAAGAGTTGCAAAACAGGGACATGGCAGACCCGCCCGGTACGCCATGTACTTGCAACATATTGGTAACAAACCCGTGTTATGTTACCGCGCTTGATAAACCAAACCGCACGCTGTCGGAGACTGGCTCAATGGCCGAACACATTTCCAAGCAATTCGATACTGAACTGGAAGCTATCCGCTCTAACGTGCTTGGCATGGCCGGCCTTGTGGAAGAACAGGTTCGGCTGGCCATGGAGGCCCTGGCTTCTGGCGATCTGACGATCGTGAACAAGGTGCTGGAGCAAGAAGAGCGTGTGAACCAGATGCACGTGCAACTGGATGACATGTGTATTCACATGATCGCCCGCCGCCAACCTGCTGCCGGTGACCTGCGTATGGTCATGACCGTGATCAAGTCGGTGGAAGACCTGGAACGCATCGGTGACAAGGCTTCCCGCATTTGCCAGCGTGCCAAGAACATTTACGACAGCGGCCGTCTGCAAGTACCGCGCTTCAACGAACTGAATCACATCGCTGAAGATGCGCTGGACATGTTGTCCAAGGCCCTGGATGCTTTCGCCCGTCTGGATGTGGTGCAAGCCACTCAGGTGATCCGCGATGACAGCCGTCTGGACGACGAATACCGCGGCCTGCAGCGTCAGCTGATTACCCTGATGATGGAAGACCCGCGCACCATTTCGCTGACGCTGGATATCCTGTGGATTGCCAAGGCCATCGAGCGTATTGGTGATCTGGCTGTGAACGTGGCTGAACAAGTCGTGTTCCTGGTGAAGGGTCTGGACATTCGTCACAAGAGCCAGGAAGAAGTGGAACGCCTGGTGCTGAACAAGACCGACAGCGAGTAAGTTGTTTGTCGCATTGCTCTGCGCACATTGAAAAAGCGGCTTTCGGGCCGCTTTTTTCATGTCTGCCACATGCAATTTGTGGTGGTATGCGCTATCCCGACAATTGCCAGCCGCGCAATCGTTCGCTATGTTGGCCTGACTATTTTCGTAACCTGGGCGCATGCCCCTGTTTCGTTCAACTTCTCTGGAATGCGCATGGCCGACGACAATCTGATCGCCGCCGTTGACCTCGGCTCTAACAGCTTTCGCCTGCAAGTGGCCCGGGTGCTCGAAAGCACAGTGGTGCCGCTGGATACCTTCAAAGAAACCGTACGGTTGGGTGCCGGCCTGGATGACCGCAACTACCTGACCCCCGCAGCCCAGCAACAAGCGCTTGAGGCGCTGGCGCGCTTTGGTGAGCGCCTGCGCGGCTTGCGGCCAGAGCAGGTGCGGGCGGTGGCCACGAACACGTTTCGTGTCGCCAAGAATGGCCAAACCTTTTTGCCAGAAGCAGAAGCCGCGCTGGGTTTTCCGATCGAAATTATTGGTGGTCGCGAAGAAGCACGGCTGATTTATCTGGGCGCCTCGCACAGCCTGCCATCTTCGCGTGAGAAACGACTTGTCGTTGACATTGGCGGCGGCTCTACGGAGTTCATTGTGGGTCGCCAATACAACCCGCTGACCACAGAAAGCACGTTGATGGGCTGTGTGTCCTGGAGCTTGCGTTTCTTCCCGGACGGGATCATCACGCCAGACCGGATGGCCGCGGCCGAAATTGCCGCCGGCGAAGTCATCCAGCCACTGGAACAAGACTTTCATGCTCGTCACTGGCAAATGGCGATTGGCACATCGGGCACCGCGCGGTCACTGGCCGATGTGATGGAACTGAATGACATTGCCAGCGGTGGCATTACCAAAGCAGGCCTCACGCGGATCCGGCACATCCTGCTGGATGCCGGTCACGTCGATAAGGTCAAGCTCAATGGCTTGCGCGATGACCGTCGTCCGGTGCTGGCTGGTGGTTTTGCCATCATGGCGGCCGTGTTTGATCTTCTGGGTATCGAGCGCATGCAGATCACCCAGGGCGCGTTGCGCGACGGGGTGTTGTATGACTTGCTGGGCCGCCAGGGTCAACATGACATCCGCACGCAAACCGTCAATGGCTTCTTGCGGCGCTATCACACAGACGCCGCGCAGGCGCAGCGTGTGGCGACGCTGGCGCTGCATCTGGCCCAGACCATGCCGCAAGTGAACGCTGCGCTGGCGCTGGATGTGTATTACGCCGCCATGCTGCATGAGGTGGGGCGTGCCATCTCGCATACCAGTTATCACAAGCATTCGGCCTACATCCTGCAGCATGCCGATATGCCAGGATTTTCCCGTCGCGAGCAAGCCCAACTGGGTTCGTTGGTGCTGGCACAGCGGGGCAAGCTGGAAAAAGCGGGCAAGCCCTCGGGTGAAGCGCTCTGGCAAGCCGTGCTGGCGCTGCGGCTGGCTTGCATCATTCATCGTGCCCGGCATGATGATCCTGATCCTGACTGTATGCTCAATGCCACCGGCAAGCGTTACACACTCAAATTGCCCAAGGGCTGGCTGGATGCCCGCCCGCTTACTCGGCACGCGTTGATGGAGGAAACCCACGCATGGCAAACCGTCGGTCACGAACTGGCAATCGCAGAACACAGCGCGTAAGACATCACCCGCGCGCAGATAAAGCCGGTTTGCAACCCGGAACCCTGGTGTATGTGGGTGATGCGCCCACACAAGAATCTCTGGCGACACTGACTGAATTCGGCCCCAGGGCCGATGATCTTTCGTCGCGCCCGTTGAGCCCGGACGACTGCAATCTTCCCGCCCCACGCCCGGAACACACGGTTTGGGTGAATGTGCACGGTTTATCCAATACCGAATTCATCAAGACCATTGGCCGCCATTTCGGGCTGCACCCGCTGGTGCAGGAAGACATCCTCAATACCGGGCAGCGCGCCAAAGTCGAGGTCTACCCCGGTTACCTCTTTATCACCGCGCGCCTGGTCCATGCCGACGACAACGCCAATATCGATAGCGAACAAGTGGCGATTGTGCTCGGACAAAACTGGGTACTGACTTTCCAGGAGCGCCCGACAGGCTCGTTCAAAGGTATCCGTGAAGCACTGCAAAACGAGCAGTCACAACTACGCCGCTGGGGTGCGGATTACCTGGTGTATTCCATGCTCGATAAACTGGTCGACCGCTATTTCACGGTGCTGGAGGCCATTGGCGAACGCATTGAGGCGGTCGAAGACAGTTTCGAAGACGGCGGTGGACCAGATCATCTGAGTGAAATCCAGAACCTGCGGCGCTCATTGCTGGCAGTGAAGCGTGGCCTGTGGCCATTGCGGGAAATGGTCAATACGCTGCAACGTGATGAGCCCGATTTCTTCCGTAACGAAACCCAACTTTACCTGCGCGATGTGTATGACCACACCGTGCAGTTGATCGAAAGTGTGGAGGCGCTGCGGGATCTGGTGGGAAGCCTGCAGGACACCTATCTATCTTTGCAATCACACCGCATGAACCTGCAGATGCGCGTGCTGACGGTGATTACCACCATTTTCCTGCCCCTGAGTTTGCTGGCTGGCATCTATGGGATGAACTTCGAGAACATCCCGGAATTGCACACGCACAACGGCTATTTTGTGCTCCTGGGTGTGATGGGTCTGATCGCGGTCAGTCTGGCGGGATATTTCAAGTACAAGCGGTGGTTCTAACGCGTTGGCTATGGATGGTTAAACCACCATACCGACAAGAAGATCCCCAGCATCATCAATGCGATCGCCACCTTGGCGATCGCGCCCAGTACCAACCCCAGCCAGGTTGCAACGCCAGCTTTGCCCGCCTGCACAATGCCGCGCCGGGCGTAGAGTTCACCCGCGACCGCGCCAATGAATGGCCCCAGGATCAAACCGGGGATGCCAAAGAACATGCCGACGATTGAGCCGAGCAGAGCGCCGCTGACCGCTTGTTTGCTGGCACCCGCGTGTTTGGCGCCCAGCGCGCTGGCCATCCAGTCCAGCAATGCGGAAAACAGCATCAGCAACAACAGAATGCCGAGGGTGATATAGCCCACGCGGGTGAAGCCGTCGATCCATGCGGCAACCAGCATGCCAAAAAACAGGAAGGGTGTACCGGGCAACAGAGGGAAGACGGTGCCGACAAGACCGGTCAGCATGAGGGCGATGGCGACCACCCACCACCAGATATTGCCGTCGGCCAGCATGGTTTCGGACATGTGTTCAGCCTTTTCACGTTAACCCGCTGACACTAGCACACCGACTGAAATCCTGATGCGGGCGCGGCAACAGCCGGTCAACGCAGGCAATAAAAAAGCACCGCCTCGGCGATGCTTTTTTTGTTGCGTGGGGTGCTCAGGTGCGATTGCTGGCGCGTGAAGACCACCAGAACAAATGCAGACCCAACAAAACCATGGGCAGCGACAACCACTGGCCCATCGACAGGCCGAACTGCAGCAGGCCAAGGAAGTCGTCCGGCTCCCGGGTGAATTCAACGCAGAAGCGGCAAAGGCCGTAGCCAAACATGAACAGGCCTGAGATCTGACCGACTTTGCGGGGCTTGCCGGAATAAACATACAGCACCACAAACAGCAACAGACCTTCAGTCAGCATCTCGTAGAGTTGGGACGGATGGCGCGGCAACATGCCGAACTCGGTCAGCCATTGCTGCCATTGCGGGTTACGCAGTGCGGCGGCGGCATCCGCGTTTGCCGCAGAAGGAAAACCCATCGACCATGGCATGGTGGGTGTAGTGACCCGGCCCCACAACTCGCCATTGATAAAGTTGCCCAGGCGGCCAAACATCAGACCCAGCGGAACCAGCGGCGCGATGAAATCCGTGACGGCGAAGAAACGACGATGTGTTTTGTGGGCGAACACCCACATGGCCACCAATACGCCAATAAACCCGCCGTGGAAGGACATGCCACCTTCCCAGACCTTGAAAATATCGAACGGATGACTGAAATAAAAGTCTGGCTTATAGAACAATACGTAGCCCAGACGTCCGCCCAGAATCACCCCAAGCACCCCGTAAAAAAGCAGGTCGTCCAGTTCGTTCAGCTGCCAACCCGCGGGGTTGCCAAGCTTGATGCGGCGGCGGCCCAGTACCAGAAACAGCAGAAAGCCGACCAGGTACATCAGCCCGTACCAGTGGATCGCGATCGGTCCGACTTTCACGGCGACCGGGTTGAAATGCGGGTGAATTAGCATGTGAGGCGGGCTTTTGGATAAAATCGGGCATTATACAGCAACGCCTTTTAACCCAAACGCGCCAAAAGCCTGTTTCACTGTACGGATTGCGCCACCCACACCCCGGGTGAGGACGCGGTTCGCGGTATGCTAGAGTCATTCATCAAACGGCGGTTCCAGCTGCAAGAGGCAGCCGGGCCGTTCCGGTTCCAAGGACACGTAATATGCCAGCCTATCGTTCCCGCACTTCCACGCACGGCCGCAACATGGCCGGTGCTCGCGCTCTGTGGCGCGCTACCGGTATGAAAGATGACGATTTCGGCAAGCCGATCATCGCCATCGCCAATTCTTTCACCCAGTTTGTCCCGGGCCACGTGCACTTGCACAACCTGGGCCAGTTGGTGGCGCGCGAAATTGAAAAAGCCGGCGGTATCGCCAAAGAATTCAACACCATCGCCGTGGATGATGGTATCGCCATGGGCCACGGCGGTATGTTGTACAGCCTGCCCAGCCGCGATCTGATTGCCGATTCGGTTGAATACATGGTGAACGCCCACTGCGCTGATGCGCTGGTGTGTATCTCCAACTGTGACAAGATCACCCCGGGGATGTTGATGGCCGCCATGCGCCTCAACATTCCGGTGATCTTTGTCTCTGGCGGCCCTATGGAAGCCGGCAAGGTGAACTGGCGCGGTGAAGAGCGTCATGTCGACTTGATCGACGCCATGATCGAAGCCGCCAACCCGAACGTGACGGATGCCGAAGTGGCTTCCATGGAACGCTCGGCTTGCCCGACCTGTGGCTCCTGCTCAGGTATGTTTACTGCCAATTCGATGAACTGCCTGACCGAAGCGCTGGGTCTGTCGTTGCCGGGCAATGGTTCGCTGGTTGCCACGCACGCTGATCGCAAGCAGTTGTTCCTGCAGGCTGGCCGCACCGTTGTCGAACTGGCCCGTCGTTACTACGAACAGGACGACGAGTCGGTTCTGCCACGTAATATCGCCACGGTACAAGCCTTTGAAAACGCCATGAGCCTGGATGTGGCCATGGGGGGCTCGACCAACACGGTGCTGCATTTGCTGGCCGCCGCGTCTGAAGCTGGCGTGGACTTCAAGATGGCCCAGATCGACGCCATTAGCCGCAAAGTGCCTTGCCTGGCCAAGGTTGCACCGGCAACCCAGAAATACCACATGGAAGACGTGCACCGTGCAGGTGGGGTGATGGGCATTCTGGCTGAGCTGGATCGCGCCGGCCTGATCAACCGTGAAGTCAGCACCGTGCACGCCCCGACCATGGCCGACGCACTGGCCAAGTGGGACATCATGCAGGTCGAGAATGAAAGCGTGGCGCATCACTTCTACCGCGCTGCGCCCGGCGGCATCCCGACCACCATCGCGTTCTCGCAATCCATGCGTTACCCGACGCTGGATAACGACCGTGCCGACGGTTGTATCCGCAGCAAGGAGCACGCCTACAGTCAGGACGGCGGCCTGGCCGTGCTGTACGGCAACATCGCCGAGCGGGGTTGTATTGTGAAAACGGCGGGTGTGGATGACTCCATCCTCAAGTTCTCTGGCCGTGCGCGCGTGTTCCAGAGTCAGGATCTGGCGGTTGAAGCCATCCTGGCTGATCAGGTTGTCGCGGGTGATGTGGTGGTGATCGTTTATGAGGGCCCCAAGGGCGGTCCTGGCATGCAGGAAATGCTGTACCCGACCTCTTATCTCAAGTCCAAGGGTCTGGGCAAAGCCTGCGCACTGCTGACCGATGGCCGCTTCTCTGGCGGTACTTCGGGCTTGTCGATCGGCCATGCTTCGCCGGAAGCTGCGGAAGGCGGCGCGATTGGTCTCGTGCAAGAGGGTGATGCCATTGATATCGACATCCCGAACCGCACGATCAATCTGCGCGTCACTGATGAAGAACTGGCCCACCGCCGCGCCAAAATGGAAGCCAGGGGCAAGGATGCCTGGAAGCCCATCGGTCGCGAACGTTTTGTCAGCGCCGCACTGCGTGCCTATGCCGCCATGACGACCAGTGCTGATACCGGTGCAGTGCGCGATGTGTCCCAGGTTGAGCGCAACTAATTAGCCTTGGCGTCTGGCCTGGTGTAAAACAGGACGGGATGGGAAACCATCCCGTTTTTATTTTCTGTTTCCTGGTTCAGGGAGTTTTCATTGCCCGCATCGCGAATTACCGCTGAGAAAAAGGTGGCCGCCCCTTCCATCTATGCGGCCATGCTTGCCGTCGTGGCGCAAATCCCTCACGGGCGTGTGGCTAGCTATGGCCAAATCGCCAGGCTGGCGGGTTTCCCACGCAATGCCAGAATGGTGGGGCGCGCGCTGACCCAGTCCGGCGCAGATGTGCCCTGGCATCGTGTCGTGAATCATCAAGGCGCAATTAGTCGGCGCGGGCTAGATGGTCATGATGACCTGCAGCGAGTATTGCTAGAGGCTGAGGGTATCGAGTTTGGCCTCAATGGCGCTATCAATCTTGAAAAATGGGGCTGGAACCCCTGATTTGTACCAGATGACAGAAAAGAAAAAGGCGATCTTGCGATCGCCTTTTTTGTTTTATGCACTATCTGATACTGCTTAGATGCCGCTGTAGTACGAGTTGTACGGAGATGCCGGCAGCGTACAAGTCGGCGAGATATCGGCGTTAAGCACTGGCAGCCGGAAGGTGGTTTGTGCGGTAGCTTGTGTGCCTTGTACAGTCGTCGTTGCCCGGATACGACTCACAATCCATTGTGCACTCGACTTCAGGAACGTGTAATTGAACGACGCACGACCACTGGAATCCGTTGTTACGGTCGAAGGCAGTGTGCCCGCGGCCGAGTTCGGTGGGATGGTGCTGTTACGGGAAGGCGAGGTCACAGCGGTCGGCGGTGTACCTGCCGTCGGCGCGAAGGTGATGTTGTTCAGCAAATTCACCGAGTAAACTTCACCAGAATCCGCAATCAGGTTCTCGTTCGCATCTTCGTTCGCCAACGTATAGTCATGCTCACCCGTTGGCGGAGTAATAAAGTTCGGGCAGAAATCATTAGATACCGAGAAGGCAACAGGCCATGCGGACAGGCTTACCGTAGCGTTCGCCATCGGATTACCGTTGGAGTCTGCGACGATCACCGACATCGGAAGGATATATGCCGTATGGTCGCTTGACTCGCTCATTGCAGAAGCTTGGCCAATCGCTACCGAACCTGCCGTGCCACCGATCACAATGCTGGTAGTTGCTGGCGTAATGGGGCCACCACCGTTAATCAATGGTGTTGCGGTAATGGTGATTGGAGCGCCTTGCGATGTAGGCAGGCTACCTGCAGTGAAGGTTGCCGTTGCAACGCCCAGGCTGGAGCCGGAGGAGCCAGTGACAACATAAGACGGCGAAACCGTTTCGCCACCACCAGGGCCGCCCGTGAACGACAACGCAACTGGTACGTTGGCCACACCGGTGTTACCGGAGTCCGTAACGCGGATAGTCAATACGGAAGAACTGGTTTGCGAACCCGAGCTTGGAGCCAGTACAGACGGTGCAGCCTGCAGTGTCACCGCAGTTGCCTGGGTGGCAGGTGCAGACACAGCAACGCTCACACTGCTGCTGACGTTCGGATTGTTGGAGTCGAACGCAGTGATGTTTGCTACGCCGCTGGTGGTTGACTTGAAGGTCACCGAGACGGAGCCACCGGCGGTAACAGCGGCAGAAGTAGTCGGCGTGGGGGTGCCACTACCGAAGCCACCGATGGAAGCGACGAACTGCACCGTGGTCGCGGTGGCCGACGAAACAGTAACGGTCAGCGGTGTGTTGGTCTGTAGGGTGGATTGCGCGGCAGGTGCGGTAATCGCAAAGGTATTGACACCAGATACGTTCAACGTATTGCTGGCAGTTGCACCCAGTGTGCTGGTATTCAGTGTTACAGAACCCGACGCGATACCGTTGACGGTTACAGATGCAATCCCTGAGGAATTCGTCGTTGCCGTTGCAGAAGAGAGCGAAGCAGAGCCGCCTGCGCCAACAACCGCAAAATTGACAGTAGCACCACTGACCAATTGGCCCTTGCCATCAGTTACGGTGGCGTTGACGGTTTCAGGGGTACCAATCGGCAAAGAAGTGCCGGTCGGGATAGTGGTCAGCACTTTGGTCCCGGTGACCAGAATGGCCGTAGAGTTCTTGACCGTGCCATTGGTCAGCGAAATGACTTCCGTCCGGTTTGCGCGATTTTGGCCAGGTGTATAAGTCACTTTGGCGACACCCGTACCATCGGTGACCACGCTGCTGGCACTCAAAATACCGGATGCGGAGCTGACGGAGATCGGGGTGTTGGCCAGCACAGCGTTATTGCTGTCAAGCGCGGTGATGGTCAGTGTGGCGACATCCGTACTGCCAGAGAGCAGGCTGGTTTTATCTGCCAGCACGACCAGGCTGGCCGCTTGCACTGCAACAGGTGTTGGCGTTGGCGTCGGATTGGTTGTCGGTGTTGTGGTGCTACCACCTGAGCCGCTGCCAAAAAGCGAGCTGCCATCGGCGCCGCCATTACATGCGCTAAGTACAATTGTAGCGCTGGCCAACAGCGGCAAGGTAAGCAGCTTGACTGCTTGCCATGCCCGCTGACCGGGTTTAGCTTGATTCACTTGAATTCCCCTTCTTTAGAAAACAATCGCTTAGCAACGAATTACACAGAACCGTATTATTTATCTGGTATATGACAGATAAAAGCTGGCAATCTAGGTAAGGGGCATTAGACGATACTGATAATACTGTTTGCAATAAAAACGGCCATTGGTGTGGCGTCTTGTATACGCATGTCGCTAATGTGTATCAGGTGTGCAGCATGGGAGGCTGGTGCTTGAAGGCTTTGGAAAAATCGAAGAAAAAAGGAATTGGTTTTGCAGATGACGGCGAGCGGTCAAAACCGGGATATAGACGGTATATTTCTGAGAATGCGGGCGGCGAATAATTAATTGCCGAATACAAAGAGCCAATTGGCATTGGCCGAAAACAAAA
Organism: Silvimonas amylolytica; assembly: GCF_014645555.1. Lineage (GTDB taxonomy): Bacteria > Pseudomonadota > Gammaproteobacteria > Burkholderiales > Chitinibacteraceae > Silvimonas > Silvimonas amylolytica. The sequence continues at coordinate 303,121 of NZ_BMLY01000005.1, forward strand.
AAGCCGACACAAAGTGTCGGCTTTTTTGTTCACTACTGAATTCTGGTGGCCAGTCGCGGAATCGAACCACGGACACGCGGATTTTCAATCCGCTGCTCTACCAACTGAGCTAACTGGCCTTCGAGAGGACCGAATTAAACACTATGGCGATTTTGGTGTCAACACTTCTGCAAGAAAATGTTCATAAGTCCCGAAAAGGTAAAGGAATTTGACGTGAAGGAAAATTGGTCGTGGCGTTGCGCTGTTTGCTACGCAGGTTGGCGCTCCTCGCGCGTGCGCGCACGAGATATAAAGGCGGGCTGTAGGATGTCATAAGCGAGGCGTTTGCTAAACAAGGTGGAGCGGGTTGATGTCTGGGAAGGAATGGTAAGTGATGGTTGAGTCAGAAAACGGGTTCCCTGTAGCTCCAGGGTTCTGGATCGGCCTTTTCGAGTGTTGGTGGGCGTGTTTTTGGGCTGGTACGCGGGCTGGTGTGGGCACGCGCCAGGCGGTTGGGCTGAGACTGGGTGTTCTGCCTTCTGAAAAAATTCGCCTTTTTTCAAAGACATGACGTTTTTGTTGAGGTTTTCTGGCTAAAAGTGTTTGACATGATTCGGTCCTCTGGCCATAATGCGCTCCTCATTCAGGAGGGATTCCCGAGCGGTCAAAGGGATCAGACTGTAAATCTGACGGCTCTGCCTTCGAAGGTTCGAATCCTTCTCCCTCCACCAGATTACGCGGCGTGAAGTGTATCCGCTCCCTGGGATGAGACTATATAGATATATGTCGTTTGGTATGTATTTAGATAGTCTGGTTCCGGATCAAGCGGGTGTAGCTCAATGGTAGAGCAGAAGCCTTCCAAGCTTATGACGAGGGTTCGATTCCCTTCACCCGCTCCAAAGAATGCGCTGATGTAGCTCAGGGGTAGAGCACTCCCTTGGTAAGGGAGAGGTCGTGGGTTCAATTCCCACCATCAGCTCCACCATTTATTCGCTGGTATATTTCAGGTTCTCGAGAAGGAAATATCATGGCTAAGGAAAAGTTCACGCGTACGAAGCCGCACGTTAACGTCGGTACTATCGGCCACGTTGATCACGGCAAGACCACGCTGACCGCAGCGATCACCACCATTCTGTCCAAGAAGTTCGGTGGC
>NZ_BMLY01000006.1 GCF_014645555.1 Silvimonas amylolytica
GCGCCCGTACAGACACCTGTACGGGCGTTTTGCTTTGTGCGCGGCCGCTGCCGATCATCGATATTTCAATGCGTTTGGCAAATAAAATTCCCTTTAAAATCAATTGGCAATCAAAATTTCTGCAAATTACAGCCTGGATTTGTCGATTTCTCTGACGGCTATTCGTCGTACTCTTGAGTGCGGCAATGAATGTGCTTGAGCACTGACTACCCTGAAGAACCGATTGATAAAGGAGCGCAATATGGATTTCACGCCGTATCTGAATTTTGACGGGACTTGCGAAGAAGCTTTTCATTTTTATGCCAAGGTCTTTAACGGCAAGATATTGATGATGATGAAGCATGGCGATATGCCTCCGGGCAATGAGCCTGCACCGGAATGGGGTGAGAAAATCGTGCATGCCCGTCTTGAAGCCAACGGCCGCATCCTGATGGGCTCTGATGCGCCGCCGGTGTATGCCAAAAAGCCCCAAGGTTTTGCGGTATCCGTGCTGCTTGATACACCTGAGGATGCCGATCGCGTTTATGCCGCGCTGGCAGACAGGGCAGAGGCGATTGATATGCCCATTCAGGAGACTTTCTGGGCACAGCGCTTTGCCATGCTGACAGATCGCTTTGGTATTCCCTGGATGATCAACTGTGAAAAGCGCGGTGAATAGACTGCGCATGAGTGAATGCGAAAAAATGCCGGCTGAAATGCCGGCATTTTTCATGCTGCAGTGTGGTTACCAGGTTTGCCGCGTAATGCTGTAGCCAAAACGGACAATGTTGCTGTGTTGTTTGTAGTCCAGCATGTTCTCCCCATAGCCAGTGAAGAAATCAGCAAACAGATAGCCACCCGCTGCGGGCCAGATTTTTGTCAGAGGATAGGTGTACTGAAATTCTGCGCTGCCGTAATCGGACTTGGTGCCTTTGCGGAAGGTGCTGGCCAGTTGCCAGCCATCTGACGCGCCGTAGATGATATCCAGATCAACAAACCCACGGTAATCGCGCATGTCGCCGTTGTCGCTGGTTGGTGGGTAGTAATACAGTTTGGGCGCAACAATCCATTCGCCCTTGAGTGGATCACCAAAATGCAGGATGGGCCGGACAAAGGCGTAATTGATGCTGCGTGAATCAACGCCAGCCTTGCCGTTGGATTCATGCCTTGCACCGGTTTCAATGCCAAGACGGCTGAACCAGTCTGCTTTCACGCCGGTATCGGGCACATAGTAGAACAGGCTGGGCATGTAACTGCTGTCTTCAAACGGGTGCGAATCTTCTGACAGATTCCACATCGAGCGCTCAGTGAAGCCGAAATACAAATTGTCCAGAAAGCCACGGGATGCCGGGTTTTCTGGTAGTCCCAAGCGATATTTAAAGCTGATCTGGAATTTGGATGTCACATCCCCGTTCTTGCCAATGCCAAAGTACATGGGCTCGTAGGATGACAACCGGGATTCCGCCGCGCGCAGCAAGGTTGGTGGCGCAGTTTGCTGGCCAGGCGTGGCAACGGTTGCCGCTGTTGCAGTGACTCCGTCATCTTGCGGTGATTGATGCGGGGAAGGGGCATTCTCCGCCGCAGAAGAGGCTGCCGCTGCACTCGCCATGGTGCCGCTGGCTTCTGTCCCTGCGGGTTTGGCGGTGGGGGCAACACCCAGTGCAATCAGCACCGGCGCGGTATCAAATCCATTGAGCTGAACCCGGATAGTGCCACGCAGATTAGCGGGTAACGCTGCTTCATAGGCGACTTTACGATAAGCACCTGGCGCTAGTGTGACGGTGCCGGGGCTATTGGCCGTGCGCTGTAATTCAACCGGAACGACGGGAAAATCCGGACTGCTGACCATGGCGTGCAATGTTGCCGGTAGCGTGATGGTCGTATCTTGCTGTCCGGGGTTATCCAGTAAGAGGGTAAATGACAGGGGGCTGCCTGTCTTGAGCGTGCTGGATGGATGCAGAATGGTGATTTCAGCCTGTGCTGGCGCATAAACCAATGCCAGTGACGCGGCAAGCTGACCAATAACGAACAACCGCTTGGCGTGTTGACGCGGGCGTGTGCTGGCATTCACGGCGTTTCTCCCTGATTGTTGTTGCTGTTTCGGGTCGCCTGCTTGTGCAGCACCGTTGTGCACGATCGCTTGCGCAGGGTTGTTGTTGCCCTGCGTCAATCTTCTGTCAGGATTGGCTATGGCGTAGCCAGTAAGGCACGCAACGCCGTGAAGGAATATTCCTGCACGTCACGCCGGATCAATCCCTGCCCGGGGTTATCCAGATCCAGTGTCACATACACCACCATGGCCGTCAGCAACGAAAAGCCCAGATAGCCCGACCAACTGAAACGACCGTTCCCGCCATGCACATAACCGCTGGTATAAGCCGTTGCGATGGCCATGATGAACAGCAACCAGACGATGGTATTGGGCAGTCGTGCCTGTGATGCAATCTGACGGCTTGCCGCCAGCGAAAAAGCGCGATCCAGCGCATTAATGGTTTGTGTGGTGGCCAGGCTGTTTGCGGGTTCGCGGGACCACCCGGTGACCCTGGTCCACATTTGCTGTTGCAGCAGGTCGCTGCGCTGGATGATGGCCAGACGCGCTGCCGTATCGTGTTCCTGATCATAGAACGCGATCTGTGTATCCAGATAAAGCCGTAGATCATGGCGCAATTCAGCGCGTTCTGCTGCCGGATAAAGGTCTGCGCGCAAAATGCAGGCGTGCAGGGCATTGGCAGCGTCAACCAGCAAACTGGCCCGATTATCAAAGCGCGACGCAGCGCCAGAAAACGTAAAGGCGAGTAGCAGGCCGAGTAAACCGAATAATCCTGTCTCGACGGCGCTTAGACTACTTTGTGATTCTGAGTTACCTGCGATGGTGCGATGCCGGGCGGACCAGGCCGCGCCAGCCGCAGCGGCCAGCAACATCAGAAAAGCAAGAAGCACAGCGATAAACAAGCTGCTCATAAGTAGGGAAATCAACGGATTGAGTGTGTTTCCGGTGCCTATAGCACCGGGGCGGGGAGGCAAGCTACCAGGTGCTCAGGAACTCAGCGATCGCAGCCTCAAATTCAGGCTGCAGCGCCACATATTTGGGGTTGGTCAGTTCCGCTGGTTCGTTGGCTGTGCTCGGTGCGTCAAGCTTTTGTACTTCGTTGAGCCCGCCCGCCCAGAGATTGGCCACGTAGACGACATCAGCCAATGAACGCAGGTGTTCCACGGGCGTGGCGCGCGGGAAGTCATGATCCGCTACCGATTCCACGACCTCTTCTGGCAAGCCCAAAGCATCAAGCAATATCACGCCAATGCTTTCATGCCACTGCGCGACCAGATACTGTACGGAGTCCGGGCGTTCCACCAATTCAGGGTAACGCACCGCATGGTGCAAGATATAAAAAGCGCCCAGATCATGAACCAGACCCGCCAGCATGGCGGAATCCGCATGCAGATGCGGGGCCAGCTTTTGCGCCAGAATCCGCGCCACCATCGACGCTTTCAGACTGTGTGTGAGAATTTCACGAGAAAACGCTTCGAACGGCGATACCGCCTTCGATTGCGACATTTGCTCCATGGCGCAAGCCAGAGCCAGTGACCGTGTCGCCTGCATGCCAATGCGCATGAGCGCCTGATTCAGATCAGTGACCGTCGCCCCACCCGGGTTATAGGTCACGGAATTGGCCAGCTTTAATATCTTGCTGGTAACCAGTGGGTCTTTCTGGATTTCGACTGCAATTTTCTGAATTGTGGGCGCTTTGCTGCGCATGACCAGACTGATTTTGGCAGTTATTTCAAAGCAGACCGGAAAGACGATATTGCCGCCCATTTCCTGCGCAATTTGCTCCAGGATATGAAAGCGCTGTTCGTTGAGCTTGGAACCGGAAATATCGGGCGATTGGTGTTCAGACATAATCTCTTGCAATCGGGCGTCAACATGACGGCTTTATTCTAGTTCATAAGCTACAAAGCGTGCAGGCTCAGATGAGACGTACTGTCAGCAACTGTAGGCTTGCTGCAACGTTAGGGAACCCTGCAGGGTTTTACGCATCACAACGCTGATTGCGCTGCCGTCGGGGGCGCCTGGTCAGAAGGAGGGCTTGCCATTTCTGCTCACACACTGGCGCACATCCAGCGCGTAGCATTTAGCTATTTTGAACACGAAACCAACCCTTGCAATGGTCTCGTTCTCGACAAGACCGCACCGGACTGGCCGGCCAGCATTGCGGCCGTTGGCATGGGGCTTACATGCTGGCCGGTGGCTGTGCTGCGTGGGTTCGTGCCTCGGCAAACTGCTGTGGAACGTGTTCTGGCCACCCTGCGTTTCTTTTGGCACGCACCTCACGGGCCAGAACCAGATGCGACTGGGCATCACGGGTTTTATTATCATTTTCTGGATATGCGTACGGGCCGGCGTTTTGGCCAGTGTGAGTTATCGACGATTGATACCGCCTTTCTGCTTGCCGGTGTATTGGTTTGCGCGCAGTTCTTTCAGGGTGATGATCCGTTAGAGCTGGAAATCCGCAGCCTGGCAGATGCGTTATATCGTCGCGCCGACTGGGTGTGGGCCATGGGCGGGTTTTCTGCGGTCTCCATGGGCTGGACGCCAGAGGCGGGGTTTTCGCCATCGCTCTGGGAAGGGTACGACGAAGCCTTGTTGTTATATGTGCTCGGACTGGGCTCCCCCACGCACCCGCTGCCCGCTGAGAGCTACCAAACCTGGGCGGCTGGCTATCAATGGCAGCATAACTACGGACTGGATTACCTTTATTCAGGGTCGATGTTCACCCATCAGTTGTCGCACGTATGGGTGGATTTTCGTGGCATTCAGGATAAATTCATGCGTAGCAAAGGGATTGATTACTTTGAGAACAGTCGCCGTGCCACGCTGGTGCAACAACGGTATGCCATGGATAATCCGCGCGGCTTCAAAGGGTATAGCGAGCGGTGTTGGGGCATCACCGCGTCTGACGGCCCGGGCCCGGCGCGGCGCATGGTTGATGGCGTCATGCGCGAGTTTTACGACTACGTGGCGCGCGGGGTGCCGCACGGCCCGGACGATGGGACCCTGGCACCCTGGGTGGTGGTGGCTTCCCTGCCTTTTGCCCCGGATACCGTGTTGTCGTGCATTGATTATTTTGTCCATGAACTTGATCTGCACACCGGAAATTCATATGGCTTCAAGGCCAGTTTTAATCCAACCTGGCCAGAGTCAGTTGACGGGCCATATGGCTGGGTCTCGCCCTGGCATTTCGGCATAGACCAAGGGCCTGTTGTGTTGATGATCGAGAACCATCTGTATGGCTCGGTGTGGGAATGGATGCGCCAGTGCCCCTGCGTGGTCACAGGTTTGCAGCGGGCCGGTTTCACCGGGGGGTGGCTGGATGAAGGTCAGCCTGGGCGTGAAAAATGATATTCATTGGTCGAAAACTTGTCATGCCGACGTCACAATCAACCCTTAAGATGCCCGCATTCCCAAGGGAATGACTTGAGCAGGGCTGAGTCCGAGATGCCTTGCACCAGTTTTCGTATGACAAAGCCCCGCCAATGCGGGGCTTTGTCATCTCCGGGTCCCGGGGCGCACTAATTGATGGCAAAAGTATGTTTGCCACCCGCTTTGGCGCGATACATGGCCGCGTCCGCAACAGCCAGCAATTGCTCTGCCGCCAGGGTGCAGGCACCCGAGCAAGTCGCAATGCCGATGCTGGACCGCAGCGCCACTGGCTTGCCCTCAATCTGCGCCACTTGCGCAATATGATCGAGCACCTTGGTTGCCACAAGGCTGGCCGCTGATTCCGGGCTGTCCAGGCCCTCCAGCACAATGGTGAATTCATCGCCCGCCAACCGCGAGACAATATCGGTCTCGCGTACCGAGCGGGTGAGGGTGTCTGCAAAGACGCGCAGCACCTTATCCCCGAATTCATGGCCAAGCGTATCGTTGATCAGTTTGAAGCCATCCAGATCAAGGAACAGCAGGCCGATGCCCTGTCCACTGCGGCGGCTACGGGCAATCGTTTCATGCAGAAGGCGCATAAAGGCGCGGCGATTGGGCAGGCCGGTCAATGGATCATGGGCAGCCTCAAAAGCCAGTTTGTTTTCCAGCACCTTGCGTTCGGTAATGTCCTGAGAGAGTGTGTAAAAACCCTGAACATGGCCATCTGCGCGGATATCCGGTACCAGCGTAGTGTGGGTATACAGCGTGCCTTCCGGCCGTACTACCTGGTTTTCGTAGGTCACCTGCTTGCCTGCCAGTGCCTGGGCAATGAAGGGTTGTGCCGTGGCCAGCGCCTGCGCGTCGACGACTTCTGCCATATGTTTGCCGATCAAACTGCCATTGGCGCCGCCAAACCAGGCTTCATAGGTGCGGTTGGTAAACAGATAGCGCAAATGCTCGTCCACATGGCTGATTGGGCCTGGCATGTTGTCGGTCAACAAACGAAGCCGCCAGCGGCTGGAGAGAATTTCCTGCTCATCGGCCTTGCGTTGCGAAATATCACGCAAGAAGGCATTCACGATGCGCTGACCTTCAATGGTGTTCTCTGCCAGGGTGAGTTCAGCGGGGAACTCCGAACCATCTTTGCGTAGCGCGGGAAACTGGATGTGGGCGCTTGTGCCGCGGCTATTGCCAATAAACTGGTCAAACCCTTTGCGGCCGGGTGCACAAAGGGCTGACGGAATGATCAGATCTTGCGCCGGGCGATGCAGAACTTCCTCACGCGTCCAGCCCAGGATTTGTTCTGCGGCCTGGTTCCAGGCCGTGACAGCACCTTGCGGGTCAAGCTCGATAAAGGCATCGGCCGCGTTGGCCAGGGTGAGCCGGAAGCGCTCTTTCTCCAGGTGCAAAGAATGCTGCATGGCCTCCCGTAAATCCATTTCCTCGCGCAACTGAATGAGCGCGGTTGAAAGCTCCTGCGTTCGCGTCTCTACGCGCTGTTCGAGTTCTGCCTGTAGCGTCAGTAGTTCGTTTTCCATCTGCTTGCGCTGCGTAATGTCATTGATGATGGCAATGAACGAGCGTGTTTTGTCGAACTCGTCATAAAAGAGCGAAACCGTCAGCAAAATCCACACAACAGAGCCATTGGCATGGATATACCGTTTCTCCAGCGTGTAACTGGGCAGGCTGCCAGCGAGTACTTTGCTGACCAGTTCGAGATCTGCAGCCAGATCTTCCGGGTGGGTGATCTCTTGAAACGTTTTTTGCAGCAATTCGGTTTCGCGGTAGCCCAGCATTTGGCAGAGTTGCTGGTTGACGCGTAACCAGTGACCCTCGATCGACACCACGGCGATCCCCACAGCCGCATGCTCGAAGGTTTTCTCAAACAGTGTTTGCGAGTGCGCGAGTTCCCGCTCAGCGCGATGTGCCCGCATGAACGACTCTTGTTGCTGGAAATATTGTTCGACGATGGATCCGAGATCGCGCAGGGTCGCCACATCGGTGTCGGTGAATTCACGCGGCTGCGGGCTGATCAGGCATAAGGTCCCGATAGGGTGGCCTTCCAGTGAACGAATGGGTTGGCCCGCGTAAAAGCGAATGAATGGCGGCCCAACGACTAACGGGTTGTCTGCAAAGCGCACATCACGGGCGGCATCGCGCACGACAAGGGCGCCAGGTGCCAGGATGGCATGGCCGCAAAACGAGATATCACGCGGGGTTTCTGTGGCGTCTAGCCCCACGCGGGATTTGAACCACTGGCGATTGGCATCCACCAGCGAGACCAGCGCAATGGGTACATCGAACAAGCGACTGGCCATGCGCGTGACGCGATCAAGCTCATGTACTGGCGGGGTATCCAGTACACACATGGTCTGCAGCGCTTCTAGTCGGTTCTTTTCCTCTGGATGCAGGCTAGGGGCGATCAATGCTCTCTCTCCGGAAAGTACAAAGTCATGATAATTCATCCAGGGCAAATTCCTACCTCCGCACTGCTGCAGGCTGGATGCGTGTTGGCGCCCCCGTCGTGAGGGCTGCGCGCATCGTCAGTCTTTGACCGGGATGTGCCAGACAATGACTGACGCAAGAAACGGTCTGGAACCCACAGTTTGCCTGAGGTACCCGCCGTACTATGGTTCTGTGCAGAGCGATACCGGGATTCAATCCCGTCATCGTTGAATAACTGCATTTCCTGACATTTTCTTGAACAGTCAAAGAGGAAAGCATCATGAACAAGGATCAAGTGAAAGGTCGCATCAACGAAGCCAAGGGCGCCGTGAAGGAAACCGTAGGCAAGGCAACCGGCAACCCGGGTACCCAATTGAAGGGCAATCTGCAAAAGAACGCTGGCAAGGTACAAGCCGCTGTCGGTGATGCTCGCGAAGACGCGAAGCGTACCGTGCGTACCACCAAGCACTGATTGTCCATACTGACTGCACGGGGTAGCCGCAGGGCTACCTGACTTGCACCCACCCAGACCGCGTCTGCGGTTGCCTCTCCTTTGTCAGGGTGCTGCCGCGTTACGAGAGCCGCCATCTCGCAACGCGGCTTCTTTTTTGTCTTTTTCGGCTAACTCCGTCGAAAATCAGTGTTCACGTAGGAAATGGACGACAAAAAAATGGATGGCGCAGCGACAGTCATTCACCGTGGGGTGCGGTTACAGTGGCATCACGGAAAAGCGGCGCGCCAGCCGCGCTACCAGAACACACAAAGGAGAGTTGTCATGAAACGAGTATGCGTACTTGTCGCCTTGTTGCTCGCCGCAAGCCTGTCCGCTTGCAATACGGTTAAAGGCGCCGGCCAGGATATCCAGAAAGGTGGCGAAAAGCTGGAAAACTCAGCAGATCAACACAGCAGCTAAGCACGGTCCGGCGTGGACCGGCTGGCTCAGGACAGCACCTTCGGGTGCTGTTTTTCTTTGACGAAGGTACGGGGTAATAGCACACGGGTATACAAACCCTTACCCGGCTCGCTGCGAAACTCCAGCTTGCCGCCAATGGCGGTAGCCCGGTGGCGAATGCCCTGCAGGCCATGTGTATCGCCGGGTAGGTTATCCAGGTTGCAACCCACGCCGTTGTCTTCGATTTCCAGCTTCATGTGCTCATCGTCCACCATCAACGAGATCCCGACCTTGCTGGCGTTGGCATACTTGGCGGCGTTGGAGAGGCTCTCTTGCACGATGCGGTAAATGATCAGCGATAGCGTTTCGTCGATCTTGGTTTCGTCATCCGGCAAAGCCAGTTCCATCTGCCAGTTGCTGCGCTGGGCCGCGTCTTCCGCCAGTGAGCGAATGGAGGCAATCAGGCCAAAGGTGGACAGCAATGACGGGTGCAGTTCCTGCACCACACGACGCTTGAACTGGATGCCCTGATCCAGGTTGCGCAAAGTCCGTTTGAGTTTCTCGAAAATATTGGGGTATTGGTCTTTGATTTCGCGCTGAACCCAGGAGATATCCATTTTGGTGGCGGTCAGGATCGAGCCCAGTTCGTCGTGCAGCTCACGCGCCAGTTTGGCGCGTTCACGCTCCACACCCATCTGGTAATCCATAGACAACGCCGTGAGTGCGCTGGTTTTTTCATGAATACGGGCATCCAGCACGGCATGACGTTGTGCCATATCCCGCGCCTGCCGACTCTTTTGTGCCAGCAGACTGGCGAACATGAGCAACAGACCCAGATTCAAAATCAGCACCAGTATCCAGGCCGCCGCCACAGCAAGGCGCACGTACAAGACCACGCGTTGACGCGCCGCGCGCTCTTCACCAAGGATGCGATGCTCGTTGGCCAGTAGTTCGTCGATATGCCGGCTGATCGAGGCAGCCAGCTCAAACCCGCGGTTGGTGTTGACCAGTTCGCGTCCGCGTTCCAGGTCGCCACTACGGGCATAGCTGACGCCGATATCCATTTCAGCCAGTTTCTCGCCGATCTCGACTGACAATTGCTGAACTTTACGGGCGTCTCGCGGCGGGCTGTTGGGCTGCACTTCGGCGTAACGGTCCACCAACTGGCCAGACAGCTGCCGGATCTTGGGAACGGTCTGATCGTAGGCCATCTGGTATTGCAAATCGCCGTTGACCAGAAAACCGCGCTGAGCGGATTCGGCCTCCAGCAGCAAACTTTGCAAGTCCTGGAAAGCCAGAATGCGTTGGTGTGTGGCGACAATACCGACGTTGTCTTCTTCAGCCTGACCAATCCATGTGTCAGACAAAAAGGCGGCTAACACAGGCAGCAGGACAGCAAAAGCCAGCCCGGCCTGCAAACGCCAGCCCAGCGCCATGAGCATGCCGGGCAGATTACGCAGCATTTTCTTCATGAGATCTGTGAACTCCAGTACGCGAACCGAGCATGCATCATGCCTTCTTCGCCGCCACGCACCCGCCCGCGCGTTGCCGTTTGCCGTGTAGGAATAAGCCGACATCACCTTCAGTGCCGCCCGCCTGTGGGTGACTGGGCAAGGTGCATATAGTGGGTTTCAACACTACTGATACCGCTTGCCCCGACCCGCCAGCCCCGCTGACGGTGCATACAGTGGGTGATCGAGTCAGGTACCGCGTATTTTACACCACAGCGCGTAACCTGCCCGTTGCAGCAAGGGCGAAGCAGGCGGCGCCACGCTTTGGAGTCAAACATGTCCCATACCGATGATTTTGTGCTTGATATCGGAGAGATCCGCGAAAAAGCACGCAAGGACGTGCTCGATGGCGCACAGACATCCAGCTACACAGGGGATGTCGGCACGGTGATCCGTTTGCTGAATGAAGCACTGGCCACTGAACTGGTTTGCGTGCTGCGCTACAAGCTGCATCACTATGTGGCCAAGGGCATTCAGTCTGAAGCCATTGCCGCCGAGTTTGCGGTGCATGCAGAACAAGAGCTGGAACACGCCGACAAGCTGGCGGCTCGGATTGTGCAACTGGGTGGCAAGCCGGATTTCTCGCCCAAAGGGCTTTCTGAACGGGCGCACTCTGATTACGTTGAGGTGTCCACGCTGCATGAGATGATCCGCGAAAATCTGGTGGCTGAACGGATTGCCATTGATGTGTATCGCGAACTGGTCCGTTTTATTGCGGACAAGGATCCGACCACCCGGCGTTTGCTGGAAGACATCCTGGCGGTGGAAGAAGAACACGCCGATGAACTTTCCGACTGGTTGGTCAAAACCAAATAAAATCCGTTTATCCAGATAGAGAGGCAGTGGGGTGATCTGCGCATCACCCCCGAGGACAACCATGGTGAACAGCACAAACAAACGACGCATTTTGCTGGTGGATGACCACGGCATTGTCAGATCGGGTATGCGCTCACTGATTGAGCTTGAGGACGATCTGGAGGTCACGGCAGAAGCCAGTTCCGGCATGGAAGCCCTGCAACTGATCCGCAAGCAGGACTTTGACATTGTCTTGCTGGATATCTCCATGCCTGACAAAAACGGCGTGGATACCCTGCGCGACATGCAGCGCATCAAACCAGAACTGGCCGTGCTGATTCTCTCCGGCTACGCCGAAGAGTTGTACGCACTCAATCTGATCCGTTCCGGTTGCCGCGGGTACTTATCCAAAGATGCTGATCCCTCGGAGATCATCAAAGCCATCCGCACCATTTGCAACGGTCGCCGCTACGTCTCGGCTGAACTGGCGGACTTGCTGGCCAACGAGTTGATCAAACCCAGCGACAAGCGCATGCATGAAATGTTGTCAGAGCGAGAGTTCCAGGTGTTCTACAAGCTTGCCAGCGGCAAGTCGCCCACGGATATCGCCAACGAGCTTTTCCTCTCCGTAAAAACCGTGAGCACCTACCGTGCCCGCGTGCTGGAAAAGATGAACCTCAAAACCAATGCCGACCTCACGTACTACGCCATTAAAAACGAACTGATCAACTGATCAACTCAGTGGGCTGCCTGCCGGAGAGGGCGGGCACGTCCGCGACAAGTGAAGGGGGGTGCGTTGAGCGTACAGAGCAATGCAATTGCACAGAAGTCTGGTAGGTGCCGATCTGGCCCGCGCTTGCCCGGTGCATGCAGAACACACGTGCTGGTGGTGTACACGCCACTGGATGACGTCAGAGCCCGAACAAGAGCAGTCCGGAACGGATCATGAGTACAGAATTGACGTCCCCGCCGTCTGAAACCGGAACGGAACCGGTGGTCACCGCTTTGCTGGTCGAAGACTCAGTCTTGATCCGCGAGGCGCTGGTCGAAGCATTGTCCGCCAGCGGCCACGTGGTATTCACTGCGTTCGCCGCAACCGCCAATGATGCTATTGCAGCGCTCAAACAGCAGCACTTTGACCTTGCTGTGATTGATCTTGAATTGCTGGAAGGCACTGGTTTTGACGTGCTTTCCTACATCAAGAACAACGAACTCAACCCGCCCGTGCGGGTTGTGCTGACCAATCATGCGTTCAGCTTGTATGAGCGGCGTGCGCGCATGCTGGGCGTCGAATATTTCTTTGATAAATCCATGCATTTTACCGAGGCGGTACAGACGATCGAAAACGTCCGCCCGCGCCAACCCGATCTGCCCGCTTGAGCCGCTGCGCGCTGAGGTCCGTCCCGGCGCCATGCTGACTGTCCAGACGGGGTACTGTCAGATGATGCTCACAATGGCACCATCGGCGCCCTACAGGGCAATCAGGGGCGAGGGGACATCTCACCACCGCGCTGGGGCATACAGTGTAATCACCGAGCAAAAACATCAAGGTGACGACGATGGCCAAATATCTTGTTGCGTGGGTTCTGGGGGTGCCGTTTTCCCTGTTGTTGCTGTGCTACCTGCTGTTCCACTGACATTCATCCTGTGCAGTCGCGCAGATCAAACCCGATCAGGGCTCGCTGCGCGGCTACACCCGTCTTGATCATCTGTTTGTCTATCGCGCCCAAAGCAAAGGAGCCAACCAATGCCTCTCAAGCGTATCTTGTGTTCCACCCAGTCTGTGCTGGCGCTCAGCGTGCTGGCATTCGGCGTACTTGCCGGTTGTCAAAAACACGATGACGCCGAACCAGTGAGCGCTTCTAGCGTTGCCTCCGGTGCCGCCATGGAGGCCTCTACGCCTGAAGCGCCGGCCACGAGCCAACAGTCCGGCACGGGCGATTCCTCCGCCTCGGCCAAGCTGCAAGACGCGGCGTCTGACGTTGCTGCTGCGGCATCCAGTGCCAAAGATGCGCTGGTTGATTCTTCCGCCAAAGCGGGCGCGAAGCTGGATGACGCCACGGTGACCACCCGCGTGAAAGCGGCCATGGCCAAAGATGCCGGCCTGAACACACTGGCACTGAATGTGACGACAAGTGCTGGCGTGGTGACGCTCTCCGGTGAAATTAACAGTGAAGCCAAACATGCAGAGATCAAATCTGTGGTTTCAGCGGTCGACGGCGTCACCTCACTTGTCGATAACACGACCGTGAAGAGCCAATAGTCTCTGGCCCGTTCAGATTGACCAGGTAAAACGCCAGCGCATCATTGCGCTGGCGTTTTACTTTGCGCACGTCCAGCCCGGCCGGATAATGCTGTTTTTACCCTGTGTCCGAACGTCGCCGTGACAGCCGTCGCCATGCCCATCCTTCCCACCCTCTACACCTTTCGTCGCTGCCCTTACGCGATTCGCGCCCGGCTGGCGCTAGCGGCCAGCCAGACGCCGGTGCTGCATCACGAAGTAAGCCTGCGCGACAAACCCGCTGCCATGCTGGCGATCTCGCCCAAGGGCACCGTGCCCGTCCTGCATCTGGTCGATGGCACGGTGCTGGAGCAAAGTCTGGAGATCATGGTGTGGGCACTCAAACACAATGATCCGCAAGGCTGGCTAGAGGGCAGCGGCTGGGATGACGAGGCCCGCCAGCTGGTCGCCACCAATGATGGTGAATTCAAACGTAATCTGGACCGCTACAAATATCCGGAGCGTTTCCCCGAGCGGGATCAGGCCGGCCACCGCCAGCAAGGCGAGGTATTTTTGCAAACGCTGGACAACCACCTTGCCGGGCAGGCATGGCTGGCCGGCGCACGCGCCGGGCTGGTCGATATGGCCATCTTGCCCTTTGTGCGGCAGTTCGCACATGTAGATAAAGACTGGTTTGCTGAGGCACCTTATCCGCATGTGCGGTCGTGGCTGGAAAGGTTTCTGGAAAGCGAACTGTTTGCGGGCGTGATGGAGAAGAGATCACCGGCGTAGTGAATTGATACCGGGGTTCCCGGCCGGAATGACCGCCCGGATTCATTCCCGCAAAGATGTTGTTCCTGCGAAGCCGTGAACCCGGCGGCGATGTCTGGCCTGGTCGAGGGCGTCGTTCCGGGCAACGCCAGCACCGGTTGCATGGGTAAAGTCACCCCCAAAAAAAAGACCGGATAACCCGTCAGGGACTATCCGGTTGCCGAAGTAGAGCAGGGAGGGGAAAACAGGTTCAAAGCTCACACGGTGGATCAGGACTACAGGTACAACACCTTGCTGTTCAGCAAGCGCTACCAGCCCCTGAGGAAGCCGAGCACCACGCTGACCAGGAAAATCACAATGAACAAGAAGAAGAGAATGCGGGCGATATCCGCAGCGCCAGCGGCGATACCGGTAAAACCCAGCAGTGCGGCGATCAGGGCGATAACAAAGAACACAACAGCGTAGTGCAGCATGACGGACTCCTTTGCGGTTCTGGCGTTATTGGAATAACGGTCTGGCAAAAGCACGCTCATCATCGTGAGCGCAGCGGCTTATGCGGTACGGCGTTCCTGGCCCTTGTACGGGCTGCTGATGGCAAGCCGCAGATCTGGTCGCAGGGATGGTTCGGGCTGGATTGCGTTGATATCGGTATTGATGGCAGCGCTTTGTCCAAAGCCAAATTCAATTTCGTTCAGTGCAAACAACAACTCATCGCGGCACGAAGCCACCATTTCGCAGACGGCGCTGCGGTGGATGGTCTTCCAGCCTTCAAGGCAGCGCATGGCCGGCACAAACGGGCGGGTCTCGGCATTTAGCTGGGCGACCAGCTGGCGTGACCAGTTCTCACGCAATTCGTCGTCATGCTTGCCCAGCAAGTAGGGCATGTAATCGGATATCGGGTTACGCAAGTGGCTGTAGGTCAGGTCTTCGCGCAGCCAGGCGGGGATCAACTCTCCCGAGATCAGCATGGCGTCAATCACGACCTGATTGCCTTGCAACCGAACCCACGCTTGCGCGCTGACCATGCGGTATTCCGGTAGCGCTTCATCGTCCGGGTAGCCATTCAATTCATGATCGGCCCAGCGCTGTACCCGGGCATTCCCAGCCACAATCGCCAGCCGTTGCGTGCGCTTTAACAAGCTCACCAGACTGGTCGTGCGGTTATGCAGTGCATCCCGGATGGCTTTGCATTCGTTCATGGTGTGCTGCCTTTTTTCTCTTGGGTTTTGTTGGGTCAACCGGTTCATGTTGCCTGAGCGGGTACCTGGCCGGCTGGGTGTTCTCTTGTTCGATGAGTGCATGGTACGGCGGCCTGCGCCAGAGAAATGTCGGGTGCGGTGCGCGACGTGCTGTCGGCTGTGTTGAGAGATCGGGTAGGTTGCATCTGACATGGCGACAATGGCTGAAACGGCGCATGAAAAAGGCCGCCAGTCGTCAAACTGGCGGCCGCATGCCACCCATGAAGGGTGATCTGCCCTGTTCAGCGTGCGCACAATCAGTGTGGCAGGTTGTCCTTCCAGTAAGGATCAGCCCGGTAATAGCTGTGCAGGTTGCTGGCCCATTGTTCGTCAGCAAAAGTAGGCCAGTGATCCTTGTCGAATCCGGGCGCGTTCTTGAGTGTGTCTTTGTCCACGCCAATCAGCATGAACTCTTTGTTGACTTCATCCAGTTTGAGTGCGGACCACGGAATGGCGAACAGCTTGTCGCCCATGCCCAGGAACCCCCCGAACGACAGCACCGCATAGGCGACGCGGCCGTTGGTGACATCCAGCACAAACTGGTCGATCTTGCCCAGATGCTCACCTTGCTCGTTAACCACTTTGTAGCCTTCAACCTCGTGGGAGGCGATGACCTGCGCGGTCATGCCAGCCGCGTTGATGGCTGTGGTACGGGATGTGGAGGTATACGACTGATTGCCTGGCAAAGTCATGATGAACTCCTTTTGTAACGGGTTAACAACGTGACGGACGAGGTGCCACCGTTCTGCCCCGGCAGCGTGCCCCGACCTGACAAGTTCATCTTGAACCGCAGGGTTGAGGGGGAATGTCGGTGGAGGACGGGATTGGTGTGCGGGTTTCGGGAAGGGGAATAGGGAGAGAGGACTACAGCAGTCCGCTCGCCCAAGGTTTGCAGATCGGGCGGTCTGCACAAAGTGTGTCGTTGACCATTTCGCGCTGCCATTGAAAAAAAAGCCCGCAGGACTGGCACGTCCAGGCGGGCTCTCAGGGGCAGGGTTGAACTGAGCTGCAACGCGGGAATATTTATCCCCGTTCAGATCAGGCGCAGGCCATCTGGCTGAACCAGTTCATGTTCGTCGTTAAGCTGTAATCGCACCGTTGACGCTTGTGCGGGGGCGACGTTTGGTTTGAGCGCGCAGCTACTGGGCAGGCTGAGTACATCACCCGCAGCAATGGCGTGTTCTGCGATCAGATACCGGCCATAGCCTCGCAATAACGGGGACTCGGATTCTTCGATGGGGCTACAAACTACGTTGGCTTTAGCTTGGGGCATGATCAACCCGGTGGGGCTGATGAAGGCCATCGGGACGGCGGGTGTTTCATCCGCAGCCTGAGCCGGGCGACCAATATTCATGGCTTGCGCAATGGCCATGCACAAAGCCCCGGCAGCGAGTAAATCCAGCATCAAGCCACCAGCACGCTGGCGTTGTGTTGAAGTGTCCATGACAGCATCTCCTCGATCCTGAAACGGCGCGTTGTTGAAAAAGAGCATGTTTTCGACAGTGGTTTTAAAGGTGAGTCTTCACCCGGGCGCGGTCAGACCACGCCCATGACCAGCAGAACAATCAATACCACCAGCAAGATACCGGTGCCTCCGCTGGGCCCGTAACCCCAATTGCGGCTGTGCGGCCAGGTGGGCAGCGCGCCGATGAGGATCAGGATCAGAATCACTAAAAGAATGGTGCCTAACATTGCGGTCTCCTTTGTGTGTTGTTGGTTTTCCGCAGGCATATCAATCCAATCCGTATGCCATGGTGTGCAGCTTACGAGGTAAAGCCTGTGGAACATGTCGGTGGCATACGCGGTCTGACCCAGAAACCCTCGCGTTGCGGTGTAGGACAAAACTGACCTGGCGTCACGAGGGACGCCGTGTAGGCATTTTCTGGCGTGTCGAGGGGCGGTGAGCGGATGGCGGCGCACAGGTAGTGGCGAATAATAAAAGACGGGGACGTATTCAACATCAAAGCTGCGGGGTATCCGGTTCATGACCACAAAACGCAGAAGAAGAATCTGGCCCGCCATCCTGGCGGTGATTGTGGCGCTGATTGCGCTGGCCATTTACCTGTTTAACTGGAACATGCTGCGCGGGCCGATTTCTGAACGCGTATCGGACAAACTTGGGCGGCAATTTGCCATTACCGGCAACTTGAATGTGCGCCTGGGCTGGACGCCGACCATTACCGCAGAAGGCCTGACACTGGCCAATGTGCCGTGGAGCAAAACGCCCACGATGGCGACGCTGCAAAAGCTGGAGTTCGACCTTCCGCTCAAGCCCTTGTTGCACAAAGAAGTTCAACTGCCGCGCGTGGTACTGACTGGCCCGGATGTCACGCTGGAACAAAACGCCCAAGGGCAGAACAACTGGACGTTCGAGAAACTGACCAGTACCCCGGCGCAAAGCGATGCCAGCAGTCCGGCAGTGAAGCTTGGCCAGGTCAATGTTGACAATGGTCACGTGCATTATCTGGATGCAGAAGGCTCGGACGTCAACGCAACCGTCGCCACGCGCAATGGTCTGGAAGGCGCCAGTGCCGCGATTGATATTGGTGCCAAGGGTGCATTTCGTAAACTGGGCTTCAATGTCAGTGCCACCGGCGGTGGCGTGCTGGATTTGCGCGACGCCGACAAGCCGTATCCGCTTGAAGCTTCGGGCACGGTTGGCCAGACCCGCTTTGCCGCCAAAGGCACGGTGACCAATCCGCAAAAGCTCGGCGGTTTGTCACTCAATTTCAATTTGTCGGGCCAGAGCCTGGCGCAGCTGTTTCCAATCCTCAAGCTGCCGCTACCTGCTACGCCACCCTATCGCCTGGCGGGGCATTTGCAGCACGCCAATCAAGTCTGGCAGCTACAACGCTTTACCGGCCGCGTCGGTAATAGCGATGTATCTGGCGACTTTGCCGTAGACCTGGCGCCAGCGACCAAGATGATCACGGCCGATCTTAAGTCCCGCAAAATGGATCTGGCGGATTTCTCCGGCTTTATCGGCGCACGTTCAGAGAGCGGCCAACCGGCCCCGCCCAAGGGGGATCGGGTCTTGCCGGATAACCCGTTCAGTGTCGAGAAACTCAACATTGCCAATGCCGATGTGAAGTTCAGTGGTGCACAAATTGTGAATGCCAGCCTGCCACTGGATAACCTGCAGGCGCACTTGTTCCTCAAGGATGGGGTGCTGACCCTTGATCCTCTCAATGTTGGCGTTGCGGGCGGCCACGTGGTGTCCAAACTAACGCTGGATAGCACGACGACACCGCTCAAGACAGCGGTAGATGCCTCTGCAACCCGCTTGCAACTGACACAACTGGTGCCGGATCTGGGCAAAAGCAAAGAAGCCAGCGCCGGGCTGGTTGGCGGCAAGGCGCGGCTGGATATGCAAGGCAACAGCGTGGCGAAAATGCTCGGCTCGGCCAACGGCAATGTGGCCGTGATCATGGATGGCGGCCAGATCAGCAAGCTCTTGATGCGGCTCACCAATCTGGATCTTGCCAATCTGGTTCCCATTTTGTTTACCGGCGACAAGCCTGTTCCGGTGCGCTGCATGGTGGCTGATCTGGGTGCGACCAACGGCGATGCCACGATCAAAACACTGATTCTGGATACCGACAAACAAGTGGTGACCGGTAGCGGCAATATCAATTTCCGTGACGAGCACATTGATATGGCGCTCAAGACCAACCCCAAAGACATCAGTCTGGTGGCGTTTCGCGGCCCCATCGACATCAGCGGGTCGTTCAAAAAGCCCTCGGTCCGGCCCTCTTTACCGCAGCCGGTGGGACGTGCCGCAGCAGCGGTCGGTCTGGCGTTTATATCCCCGCCGCTGGCGCTGCTGCCTTTGGTCGACATTGGCACCGCCAAAGACACGCCGTGCGCGCAGATGATGGATGAAGCCAGCACCCACGCCAATCAAACGCCGGTGTCGTCCCACAAAACACGCCCGTAAAGCGTGATCAGGTGCCCGCACCAAATTGCGCCTGACAACACTGCAACCAGCTGCGGCCCGCACGTGAGAGGTAGTCTTGTCGCCAGACAAAGCCCAGCTGCCAGACTAGCGTGGGGTCTGCCAGTGGTCGTAACGCCACACGGGCCGGGTCCAGTTGATGGGCGATCGGCTCGGGCAAGATGCCGATGCCCATTTGCGCGGCGACCAGTTCGCCAATGAAATCCCAGTGCCGGCTGTGCCCGGCAATTTGCGGCGTAAAGCCGGCTTGCTCGCAGGCCTCGCTGATCATGTGTGCCAACGCAAAATCATCTTCGTACATCACGAAAGGCCAATCGGCGAGGTCGGCAATCGCGACCGGGGCGGTACTGGTGGGGGCCTGCCCAGCGGGGTAGACCACAACGAGTGCCTGACGGGTAACGGGCAGGGTAGAGAGGCCGGATGTCGTCGCGGGTAACACCGTAATGCCCAGATCAAGATCGCCATTGACTACGCTTTCTTCCAGAGCGCGGCCCCCTTGTTCCTGCAAACGCAAAGTCACACCCGGGTACTGTTTGCGAAACTGCCCGATCACGGGTGCCAGATAGCGCCCGGCCATGGGCGGAATCCCCACCTTCAACTCGCCGCGTGCCATGCCATCCACTTCAGCGACTTCCTGCCGCAACCGCGCAGCTTCTGCCAGTACGGATTGCGCCCGCGTGTAGGCCACTTTGCCCGCATCCGTCAGCATGACTTTGCGACCCTCTCGCAGCAATAACAAACCGCCCAGTTCGTCCTCCAATTGCTTGACCATCTTGCTGACGGTGGGCTGAGTGACGAACAGCGCCTGGGCTGCACGGGTGAAGCTTTGCTGGCGAACAACCTCAACAAAATAACGCAGTGCGCGAATATCCATAGCAATCAAACTATTCCAATATGGAATTGATCCGGTAATTATTATTCATTTTATGTCTGGATTGCGGGTTTTTATACTGACGGTATTGTTCAAGCGCCGTCATTGGTTCACGCATCATGTCCAGTTCGATTACCTCTGCCTCTTATGCTCCGGCTGCCCCCGCCAGCCCATGGGGGCAACGCGTCCGGCAGATCGCCAATGTCATTGTGCAGGTGCTGGCGCTGTCCGCTTTATGGCTGCTGGCGGCATGGATGCAAACCCGCTGGCATGTGCCGATGCCTGCCAGCTTGCTGGGTTTGTTGTTGTTGACGGGTTTGCTGTTTACCGGCGTGGTGAAAACCGGCTGGATCCGTCAGGGGGCCAACTGGTTGCTGAGTGAAATGCTGCTGTTCTTTGTGCCCGCGGTGCTGGCCGTGGTGAACCACCCAGAGCTATTGCACAGCCAGGGCTGGCGCGTTTGCACGGTCATTGGTTTATCCACGGTCGCTGTCATGGTGGTGACCGCATTTGTGGTCGATGTGGTGTACAAGTTTGAACTCAAGCTGGCACGCCGTCGGAGTAACCGTCATGTCTGATTCCTTGCTGGCCGCGTTCTGTTTTGTGCTGACCATTGCGCTGTATTACGCCAACAAGCGTATTTATGATCGCAGCTTGCACGTCATCTTGATGCCGCTGCTACTCACACCAGCCATTCTGATTGCCATTGTCTTGCTGGCAGACATCCCCTACCAGGATTACATGGCGGACTCACACTGGCTGATGTGGCTGCTGGGTCCGGCAACCATTGCCTTTGCGCTGCCCATTTACGATAACCGTGCCATGGTCCGCAAACACTGGTTGTCGATCAGTGCCGGCGTTATCGCGGCGGTGATCACGTCCGTGGTGAGTTCGGTCATGCTGGCCCGCTGGTTGGGTTTATCGGTGATGTTGCAAAAGGGCCTGGCGGTGCGCTCCGTGACGACCCCGTTCGCGATTGAAGCCGCCAAATCCATGGGGGGCCCGGCTGATCTGGCCGCTGTGTTTGTGGTGATTACCGGCGTCTTGGGTATGGCCATTGGTGAAACCGTGCTGGCCTGCTTGCCGATGATCCGCAGTCGCTTGGCCCACGGCGCGATTTTTGGTGCCGCAGCCCACGGTGCGGGTACGGCCAAAGCACGGCAGATTGGTGAGGTGCAAGGTGTGGTAGCCAGCCTCGTGATGATGACTGCTGGTTTGATCAGCGTGCTGGCTGCTCCTTTGATCGGCCACCTGTTCTTCTAGGTCAGCCTGGCTGCCCATCCGCTCTGGGTTGCCAGTACATGGGCACATACCGCCAGCCCCACACGGCCAGGATCAGCAGGCTCAGCACTGCGGCCATGCTGAACCAGAGCGTGGCCTCTCGCGCAAAAAATTCCCCTGCGATTCGCGCCAGAACGGCCACATGCATCAGCCAGTACAACACCCATGTTACGCGTGCGACAGCCAGCGGCCGGCCGGAGTGCCCCAGTGACACGCGAGTCACAAAGCCCAGCAACGTGCAGCAGAAAAAGCCGATGGTCAATGCATGTAATGGTGCCAGCCCACCCATATAGATCCCGGCCGATGCGGCCAGTCCTTGAGCGGCATACAAGGTCAGCGCAACCCCTGACCACAAAAAAGCGGCGTGCAGCATGGCCAGCAATGGCACCTTGAAACTGCGACGCAAAGACCAGCGATAGCTGGCGTACAGCAGCAGTGCCGCGAAGACCAGATCGGTGATGCCGCTGTTGATGCGGGGATCCGCCCACCCCGCCAGACTCAAGCCGGCGTGGGCCAGGCAGAGTACCAGCCAGGTGTACAACAGCCAGAATGGCCGCCATGTCACATAGGGTTGCAAAACAGATGAGGAAAAGAACGGCACCATGCGGTGGCTGACGATCAGGAACACGGGCAACAGGAACGCCCAGATCCCGATCTGAATGGCACATTGCACCCACAAGGCGGTATGCAGGGCGGTGGGGTAGAGACTTGCCGCCAACTGGCATGTCAGCGCGGGCAAGGCCAGGACAAAAGCGGCCAGTACCAGCCAGGCGTGTCGGCGATCGGCCGCTGTACTGGCACGGATGCGATCGGCCCAGATCCAGACGGCAAACGCCCAGGCAACGACATGCAGCGCATCACCCGCCGCATGTAATGACGGCATCCATGTTGCCAGTGCGACGAGTACTGAACCCAGGGCATACAAGGCGATGCTGCTGATCCAGTGCATACGGGCCGGAGCGGCAACACCCAGCCATTTGGGGCCAGCGGTATTGATAAAACCCAGCATGAAGAGCGGAAAGAATCCAAAGATCATCAAGTCTGCGTGAAGCCATGCAGGCGGAATGGGCCAGGACAGGCTTACCCCGGTCAGCCGCAGGACAATCACGCAGGCCCACCACGCCATGGCTGCCAGCAAAACAAGGCTACCGCTGAAAAAGCCCGCGCGGTGCGGGGCTGCCAGCAAGGTCGGATTACGCATGATCGGGCTTCCTGTAGGGCTTGGCTGATGAAATAAAAAAGACCATCCGGCGTGCCGAACCCGAATGGCCAAACGCTGCAAGTGCAGCGCAACTGGTTAGGGCATCAAAGCAAGTGGTCCAGTAGTTCCGGTCCAAAAACTTCGCGGTGGATGCGGTCAGCGCTTACACCCAGTACCAGCAGTGCCTGCCATTGCTGCTTCATGAAGCCAATGGGCCCGCAGAGGTAATACTGCGTGTCAGTCGTGTCGGCGTTCAGTACGTCAGCCAGGGCCATGCGGCCACCGTGGGTGAAGTCCAGCCCCGCGCGGTCTTCGTCACGCGGGGTTTCGTAAAAGGTGATGTCGCGCAGGTTGCGCATGGTTCGGCGGGCAAGGGCGACGTCATCGCGCAGTGAATGCTGATCACCATGACGTGCGCCGTGGATGAACGTCGTGGGTCGCTGCGAGTTATGCGCTGCCAGCGTGTTAAGCACAGAGATCATTGGCGTAATACCGACACCGGCGCTCAGCAGGACGATGGGGTTGTTACCGTCGATCACCGGGTGGAAGTCGCCATAGGCAATGGTGGCAGACACCAGGTCACCGGGTTTCACATGCTGATGCAACCAACTGGACACCTGACCTGCCGGCGTAGCTGCATCGCCTTCTTCCCGCTTCACGGTGATGCGCCACCACGGTTTATCTGGCGAATCAGACAAACTGTACTGACGACGCTGCGTCAGATCTTGATCGGCTAACCGGACGGACACGCTGATGTACTGGCCCGGCAAAAACACACCCGGCGAGCCGCCTTGCGGTTTTTCCAGGTAGTACGAAACGGCATGGCTGCTTTCGCGGCGGGTTTCCATCACGCGCAGCGTTTGCAGGTGGCCAGCCTCTGCGCCAGATTGCAGATAAAGGCGCGCTTCAGCGGCGATCAACTCGCCTGCCAGCAACCAGTACGCTTCATCCCAGGCCGCCAGCAATTCTGGTGTGGCCGCATCACCCAGTACTTCATGAATCGCGGCGATCAGATGGCGACCCACAATCGGGTAATGCGCTGGCTTGATGCCGACGGCAGCATGCTTGTGGACGATGCGTTCCAGCACCGGGCCCAGCGCTGCAGCATTATCGATATTGGCTGCATAGGCAAAGACCGCAGAGGCCAGTGACTGTTGCTGGCTGCCATTGGCCTGGTTACCCATGTTGAAGAGATTGGTCAGTTCCGGGTGGGCGGCAAACATGCGCGCATAAAAATGACGGGTAATGGTCAGACCGTGTTCGCGCAGAACGGGAACGCTGGCATCAATATAAGGGCGTGACGTGGCGGAAATCATGATGTTTGCCTTTTAAGTGGAATATTAAATGCATATTTAATGGGGAAGAAAAAGGTCGTGATCCACGACCTTTTTCTAACCGTTTCTGATGATCCGGTTGCGGCAAACGCCTGACCTTGTTTGCAGCAGTGTGGTTAGCCTAACAAATATGTATTTGTAATGCAATTAATGCTGACCGAATGCCTTGAACAGTTCAGGCATCACGCGACCAGCGCTGCCTGGTTCTTGTACAAGGCTGCCAACAAATCAGACTGGGTGATCATGCCCACCAGGCGTTCGCCATCGACAACCGGCATGTGGTGCAAACCACGGTCAGAGAACAGCGTGACCAGTTCATCGATCGGCTGATCTGCTTTGGCGCTGAGTACACGCGTGGTCATGATACTGGCCACGTTGTCTTCCAGCCCGACGCGCCGTAGCTGCGGTAAGGGCTGTCTGGTTGCGCTGTCGATCAAAAAGTCATGCAGCGACACAATGCCCACCACGTGCTCCTGGGCGTTGACCACAGGCAACGCGGTGACACGGTGTTCTGCCAGCAAGGCCCAAGCCTGGCCGAGTAGCGTATCGGGTCGTACCGAGATCACATCGCGCGACATGATTTCATCGCAGCGCACGGTGCCAAAGTGGCGGCGATGTGCGCGCAGTTCTGCGGCAAACAAGATGTCTTCCAGATCGTCCCGGCTGATGTCGACCTCTTCACCGCGGCTTTTCAGCACAGCTTCCAGATCGTCCGGGGTGACGCCAATTCGCAGCGTGGGTTTGGGATCAGAGGTGTGATGCACATTGGGTTGTACGTGCGGGCGGTGCGGATAGCGGCGTTGCAGGGCATTGTTGAAGATCAAGGCAAACGCCAGCAAGAGCAAAGAATTCAGCAGCACGGGCCAGATCACAAAATGAAAGCCCAGGCTGGCAACGGCTGGCCCACCAATCACCGCGGTTAAGGCCACGGCGCCACTGGGTGGATGCAGACAACGCAGTTTGAACATGGCGCCAATGGCCAGCGCACCCGCAAGCCCCGCGCCCAGACCGTTATGACCGACCAGCATGCCGCAGGCCACGCCAATGACCGCCGCGACCAGATTGCCACCAATGATCGACCACGGTTGGGCCAGCGGGCTGGATGGCACCGCAAACAACAACACGGCAGAGGCCCCCATCGGCGCGACGAACCAGGGGTTGAAGGTGCCAAGTGCGTGGCGGCTGATGGTCTCGGTCACTAGCAACCCAAGCCCGGCACCGACACAGCCTAGCAAGCGCTCGCGCAGGCTGGCGGTGGATGGCGCGGGGACAAAGCCACGCAGCCATTGCAGAAAATGCGTCATTTCACTGAATTCCAGAGGCAGAACGTACGTTGGCGCAAGGTGTGCGCCTGTTTTTTATGTTAAGTCGGCAAATATATCATATTGTGATATAAATGCCGATCTCGAATGCGCGGCGCGATCCATGCTCACCAAACAACACTACGAAGCCTTGTCCGAATTTCGCTATCAGTTACGCCGGTTCATGCACTTCAGCGAAACGGCGGCCAAACAAGAAGGGCTGACGCCACAGCAATACCTGCTGTTGCTGCATGTACGCGGTTTTCCGGGGCGGGATTGGGCAACAGTGGGCGAGTTGGCAGAGCGTCTGCAATTGCAGCACCACGGCGTGGTGGCGCTTGTCACGCGCTGCGAAGAAAACAATCTGGTCACCCGCAAAAAGAGCGAGACCGACCGCCGTCAGGTCGAAGTCCATTTGTTGCCGACGGGTGAAGCCTGTCTGCAACGCCTGGCCGCTTTGCACAAGGCCGAACTCCAGTCGCTGCAAGGCGTGTTCCGCGTGGCGCAGATCACGGCTTACAACGACGCCGATAACGGCCACAAACACGAGGGATAACCCCATGAATCATGCCGCGATCAAGCGTGCGCCTGGCCATGAACACATCGACCACCGGCGTGATTACACGGTTGATCACCGTTTGCTGCTGCTGGCCGCGCTGGCCGTGCTTGTGGGTGGGTTGGGTACGCTGGCGGCGTTTGTGCTGCTTAAACTGATTTTCTTCTTTACCAACCTGTTTTTCTTTCAGACCGTGTCTTTGGCCGAGCATTCGCCCGCACAACATCATCTGGGCCTGTGGGTCGTGATCGTGCCGGTCATCGGCGGTTTGATTGTTGGCCTGATGGCGCGGTTTGGCAGCGACAAAATCCGCGGCCATGGTATTCCGGAAGCGCTCGAAGTCATCCTGTTCGGCAAAAGCCGCATGTCTGGCCGGGTGGCGATTCTGAAACCCCTGTCGTCCGGCATTGTGATTGGCAGCGGTGGCCCGTTTGGCGCGGAAGGCCCGATCATCATGACCGGGGGCGCATTGGGTTCACTGTTGGCGCAATACCTGCATTTGACCGCATCAGAGCGTAAAACGCTGCTGGTTGCTGGCGCCTGTGCGGGCATGACCGCCATCTTTGGTACGCCGGTCGCGGCCGTTTTGCTGGCCGTAGAGTTACTGCTGTTTGAACTGCGCCCGCGTAGCTTGCTGCCTGTTGCGGTGGCGTGTGCCGTCGCCGGTTTCGCCCGCCCGCTGCTGTTTGGCGCAGGCCCGCTTTTTGCCCTGCAAACGCCGCCCGCCACCGACATGGCACTGGTGTCTTGCATCATTGCCGGCTTGCTTTCTGGCGCGCTGGCTGCGGTGGTGACGCTGGCGCTGTACAAGACGGAAGATTTGTTTGGCCACCTCAAACTGCACTGGATGTGGTGGCCCGCGCTGGGCGGGCTGGTGGTGGGGCTGGGTGGTCTGATTGAACCGCGTGCGTTGGGTGTGGGTTATGACGTGATCGGCGACTTGCTGAACAACCGGCTGGCGCTGGGCGTGGTGGTCGCGTTGTTAACCGTAAAAGCCATTATCTGGGTTGCCGCGCTGGGCTCCGGTACATCGGGTGGCGTGTTGGCCCCTTTGTTGATGATCGGGGCCGGGCTGGGTGTGGCCCTGGCGCACGTATTGCCAGGTGGTTCACCGCAATTGTGGGCGCTGGTGTGCATGGCCGGTGTACTGGCCAGTGTTTTGGGTGCACCGCTGACCGCGATCGTCTTCGCCTTTGGTCTGACGCACGATACCGAAGCGTTGTTACCGCTATTGCTGACCACAGTGGTGGCCTATGGCTTTACTGCGCTGGTACTGCGCCGTTCCATCATGACCGAGAAAATCGCCCGCCGTGGTCTGCATATTTATCGCGAATACGGGGTTGACCCGCTGGAAAGCCAGCATGTGGCTGATCTGATGACGCGCAAGCTGATCACAGTTGAAGGTGCTGAGCCAGCGAAGGCGGTGTTCGACCATCATTTCAGCGGCCCGCAAGGCCACCGGCGTTATCCGGTGATGCATGAAGGCCGCCTGATTGGCATGCTGGATCGGGAAGTGCTGCGGGGTCATGAGCACAGCATGCAGCCGAGTGTGGGTCTTTTTACCGGTTCTCCAGCGACGGCCCGCCCCGAGGAAACCGCGCGGGCGGTGGCGGGGCGGATGACGGAACTGCGGGTGTCGAGTTTGCCGGTGGTGGCCGATGAGGCGTCCATGCGGTTGGTGGGCGTGATTGCGTTGAGCGATTTGCTGCGGCCGCAGCATGCGGTGGTGGTGGCGGAGACGTTGCGGGAGAAATTGAGGTAAGGGCTTTGCCCTCGACCCTTGTGTGGAGTGAGGGGGCTGTGTAGGGTGGATTCGGAGCGGAAGCGACAATCCACCTGCTGCAGAGCGGGTCATTCACGATTCACAATTTGAGATGGGGAAAGACTTTAATGCCCACAGCAACACAGACGGTGTTGAGCGCGAATCGTGTCAAAACAGCTATAGATGAGGCCTTGAAAGGCGTTATTGCTCACGAGAATGATTTGGCCAAAGTGGGTTCTAGCCTATTTCTGACCATCGCTGAGTTATATCGCGCTTCTCTTGTCCTTTTTGTGGGTAACTCTGGCAAGTTCATACCCAACATGGTCCGCCCGATGCTGGAGGCATGGGGGCATCTCAGAATCTTGCGCAACGATCCCGCCTACTTGGAACGACTCCAGTTCAAAGACGCTCTGGATAACGTCAAGATGCTCACTGCGATAAGCGCTAATCCCGACAATTACCCTGACTGGCTTGGGCCGGAAGAGGCAAATTTGGCCATCTCTCAGTTGAAAGCTTTGGTAGAGCACTTCGAGCAAAACGGAACCAAGCATCTTGGTAATACTAGGCAGACACTAAAAGACTCTGGAGTCGAAGAAACCTACTTGGCTTTTCAAGTACTGTGCAGCTATACGCACAACCAGTTGTCCGCTGTGCTAGCGCGGCATGAATACGGAAAAGAGCTGCATTGCTACGCTCCAACGAGCGATGAGATGGTGACGGGTCTTCTTGAAATCGCAACTACCATTCTGAAAGACTCGTTTGAATCGCTCCCCATCTTTACTAACTTGACCTCGCAACGAGTACGGGAAGTTCATCAACAGATGGACGATATTTGGGTGGAGTTGCACTCTTAACTTCGCCGCTTGGGTGGGTTATGTCGCGGATTGCAGTCATTTATCGCCCGCTGCATCAGGGCGGAAAGCCGAAATCAACCCCGCTAGTCGTCTGTACGTGAAAATGTAGAGCTTGCTTGCCATTTCGTCAGTCCCGCGAAGGCGAGCACCCAGTAGTGCTCGTGGATCGTCACTACGCTGAACCCTATCTGAAAACCCGCATCCAGCCGGTTTACGCCGCAACCAACCCCTCACTCCGCACCACATCACTTTCCCCCACAGCACTCCCCACCAGAATAATCGCCGGGCTGCCGAACCCTTGTTGCTGGCTACAGGCCGCCAGTTGATCCAGCGTCGTCAACAACCGCCGTTCCGCAGTAGTGCTGGCATTCTGCACGACTGCCGCTGGCGTAGCGCCTGGCAAGGTCGCCATCAAACCACACGCCAGGCTATCAATCCGGCTCATGCCCATATAAATCACCAGCGTAGTGCCCGTTGCGGCCAGCGCCTGCCAGTCGGGTTCGCTGTGGTCTTGCATATGGGCGGTCACGAAGGTGACACCCTGGCAGTGTTCACGATGAGTGAGCGAGATATTCATCGCCGCCGCTGCGGCCAGGCCAGAGCTGATGCCATTGATGATGTCCACGGCTATGCCATGCTCACGCAGCCAGGTGATTTCTTCGCCCGCGCGGCCAAACAGCAGTACCTCACCCCCTTTGACCCGCACCACGTGTTTGCCTTGCAGCGCGTAACGGCGCATCAGGCGCTGGATGAAGTCTTGCGGCGTTGATTTGCAGCCGCCGCGCTTGCCCACGCGGATCACCCGCGCTTGTGGCGCCAGGGTGACGATGTCGGCGTTGGCCAGGTCATCCAGCAGGATGATGTCGGCAGCGGCCAGCGCGCGCACGGCTTTCAGGGTCAAGAGTTCCAGATCGCCCGGGCCCGCGCCCAGCAGAGTAACTTTGCCGTGATCCATGGTGTTCTCCAGTCTTGTCTTTGTGTGTTACGAGGCAACGGCAGTGGTGCTGCACATGCGCTTGAGTTCGGGTACGCAAGAGCCGCATACAGTGCCGCAGCCCAGTTTGTTTTTCAGGCCGTCCACATTCGCGCCTTGTGCGACCAGTTCGCGGATTTGTGATTCCTTCACCTGTTTGCAGTTGCATACCACCCGGTCGCGCGTGGCGTTGCCGGTTTTGGGGCTGAATACGGTAATGCGTGCGCCTTGCCACGGTTCGCCAGCGATCAATTGCTCCAGCAACTGGTCTGATCCGGTCACATCACCAGCCCAGACAAAACCGTGCAACGCGCCGTCCTGCCAGCCCACGCGTTTGACCATGCCCCGGCGTGCGTCGCGGTACTCAAGCACATCCGGGCCCGGTTGCAGATCAAGTGCGGCAAACAGTTGTTCCAGCCAGCCGGCGGGGGCAGAGTCAGCCGCGGCTTTCAGAATGGCGACATCATCCCCGGCCATGGTGATGGCGGCATAAGCGCAGTCTTTGAGTAGCGGCTGCAAGGCGGCTTGCAAGGCTTGCGTGTTGCCCCGGCAGGCGGCGGTCAGCCGCCACGGCAAGTCCGCGCGTTCGACACGGACGGCGGCGTGCTTGAGTTCTGGCTGGAAAGATTTGCGATCCACAGCACCAATGGTCGATTCGTTGATCCCGCCGCTGTTGAGGAACTGGCCACTCCAGTGCATGGCGGCAAACACGCTGCCGGTCGTGACCTCATCCGACAGGCTCAACGGCAAAATCAGTCCGCCGCGTTTGCTGGACACCTTCACCAGCTCACCCGCCTTCAGGCCCCGGCGTTCGGCGTCCATCGGGTTCATGGTCAGCGCGGCTTCGGGTGTGTGGGCAAACAGGCGCGGCACGCGGCCGGTGCGGCTCATGCCATGCCATTGGTCGCGCAGGCGGCCGGTCAGCAAATGGAACGGATAACGCGAATTGGTCGGCTCGGCCACCGGCAGATACGGCGTGACGTTGAATCGGGCTTTGCCATCAGGCGTAGCAAACACTCCATCTTCATAGCGGCGGGCCTGGCCGCGTGTTTCGCCATAAGCTTCCACAACGGGCATGGGCCATTGTTGCGGGCCGTGGCTTTCCAGGATGCCGTAGGAGAGACCGGTGATGTCCAGGTCCTTGCCCTCGGTCAGACGGCGGTGTTCGTTGAAGACTTGTTCTTCGTTGGCAAAGCCGAACAGGCTAAAGCGAGCAGGGTGGATTTGCGCTTCCAGCCGACGGGCCACTTCATTGGCAATCCACCAGTCGCCGCGCACGTCGCCCGGGCCGGCAATGGCCGGGCGCACGCGGCTGATGCGGCGTTCAGAGTTGGTGACTGTGCCGGATTTCTCACCCCAGGTGGTGGCCGGTAACACCACATCTGCGTAAGGCACGGTATCGGTATTCAGGAAAGCTTCCTGGACGACCACAAACTCGGCGGTGTTCAGCGCCTCGCGCACCAGGTTGATGTCGGGCATCGAATGGACCGGGTTGGTACAGGCAATCCACACGGCCTTGATCTTGCCAGCGCGGATGGCGTTGAACATGTCCACGGCCGGCAGGCCCGGTGTGGGGGAGAGGCGATCGGTGTCGATGCCCCACAGTTTGGCAATTTCGGCGCGGTGGTCAGAATTGGTGATATCACGGTGTGCGGCCAGCATGGTGGCCATGCCGCCGACTTCACGCCCGCCCATGGCGTTGGGCTGACCGGTCAGCGAGAACGGCCCGGCGCCCGGTTTGCCAATCTGCCGCGTGGCCAGGTGCAGGTTGATCAGCGCCAGGTTTTTGTCGGTGCCGTGGGCCGATTGATTGAGGCCCATGCAGTAGAGCGAGAGTGCGCCCTGGCTGCGGCCAAACCATTCGGCGGCGGTCATCAGGTCGGCTTCGGCGATGCCGCAGATTTCTGCTGCCATGCGCGGCGTGTAATCGCGTACCAGCTTTTTCAGCTCGGCAAAGCCTTCGGTGTGCTCGGCCACAAACTGTGGGTCGATCAAGTCTTCCCAGATCAGGTGATGCAGCATGCCGTTGAAGAGGGCGACATCGGTCCCCGGCTGGATTTGCAAATGCAGATCGGCCATCGCGGCGGTATCGGTGCGGCGCGGGTCGACCACAATCCACTTCACATCAGCGCGGGTGGCTTTGGCGGCCTCCAGCCGGCGGTACAGCACCGGATGCGCCCATGCCATGTTGGAACCCGCAAACAGTACACAGTCAGCCAGTTCCAGGTCTTCGTAACAGGTGGGTGGGCCGTCAGCACCCAGGCTGAGCTTGTAGCCGGACACCGCGCTGGACATGCACAGGCGCGAGTTGGTATCGATGTTGTTGGTGCCAATCAACCCCTTGGCCAGCTTGTTGAAGACGTAGTAGTCCTCGGTCAGCAACTGGCCAGAGATATAAAACGCCACTGAATCCGGACCGTGCCGGCGGATGATATCGGCAAACTTCAGCGCTACTGTGTCCAGTGCCGTATCCCAATCCACCCGTTGGCGTTCGCTATCCCGGTTAATGCGGATTTCCGGGTACAGTGCGCGGTTGGTCTGGCTGGCTGCAGTCAGTGGCAGGGTCATGCCCTTGGTGCACAACCGGCCATAGTTGGCCGGATGCGCAGGGTCGCCCTGAATGCCGGTGATTTTCTCGCCGTCTGATTCAATCAGCACGCCACAGCCGACGCCGCAATAGCAGCAGGTGGATCGGGTGATGGTCTTCATCTGTTGGCCTCCGGCTTTGAATCCGTGTTACGGGTCATGCGCAATCAACAATCAGGACAGGCTGACAAAGACCTGGCCGTCTTCCACCTTGGCGCCAAAGCGCCGCGCACAACCTTCATCCGGCGCGCGGGCCTGACCGGACGCCAAGTCAATATTCCAGGCGTGCAGCGGACAGGTCACGCTCTCGCCATGGACAATGCCTTGCGACAACGGGCCGCCCTTGTGGGGGCAGTGGTCCAGCAGGGCGAAGACACTGTCGGTGGCGGTACGGAAGATGGCGACATTGCCGGTGGGGCGTTCGAGGACACGGCTGCCCAGCGGGGGAATATCGTCCAGTGCGCAGATCTGGACCCACGGTGTTGGTGTGTTCATGTTCATGGCGGTCATCCTGTGTTGTTCCTGGTTTGCTGTTCCTGGTACGCGCCAGGCTTTGCTGAATCTTTTGTTAGCGCCCTGCGGCGCGTTGTTTTTGATACCGGCGGTGGCCGGAGCACGTTACTTTCTTTTGCTTCGCCAGCCTCGGCGGCCCCAAAGAAAGTAACCAAAGAAAAGGCGACCCTGCGACAGCGCCCTTCGGGTTCCCTGTGCTTCTCGTGGGGTCCGGCTGGCTCCAGGGAACTCGCTTCGCTCAAACACCCTTACGCCGAAACCCCGGACCCCACTGCGATGCTCGGCGCTGCCGGAGGGGAGGTACGTCAAAAGCAACCCCAACCCCAACCCCAACCCCGCAAACCATCTGTTTGCAAGGATGGGTTGGTTGCATCTCACTTCTTCGTCATTCCGGCCTTGAGCCGGAATCCAGTCCGCAGCCCAACGGGCTGCTTGCGGTGGATTGTCGCTACGTTCCGAATCCACCCTACAAAAGCCAGCGTGCAGACGATTTGGTCGTTGCCGTTGTTTTTGACTTTCCTCCCCCTGTCGAGGACTTTTCCGATTGAGGGAGGGAGACCTTAGGCTCCCGACTGATTGAGGGAACCGCGGAGCGGAAAAGTCCGGGGGGCGCCTTTCTTTGCCTACTTTCTTTGGCGAAGCAAAGAAAGTAGGGTGCGGTCGGGCACCCCCGACATGTAAACAACCGCGCCGAAGGCGCTAACACCCCCAACGCCGCGCAAAAATCAAGCGACCACCTTCAACGGAATAAACTCATTCCTCTGCTTACCCGCAATCCGCTCCGCCCACGGGTCGCGCAAGCCTTCCAGCGAGTACAGCAAGCGTTCATACAAAGCCTTGCGGCCAGCCTCGTCCTCGACCACTTTTTGCTTGATGTAATCCAGCCCCACGCGCTCGATGTAATGCACGGTGCGGTCCAGGTAATACGCTTCCTCGCGGTACAACTGCAGGAAGGCGCCGCTGAATTCCTTCACTTCGTCCGCCGTTTTCACCTTGCACAAGAACTGCGCTACTTCGGTCTTGATGCCGCCGTTGCCGCCGACATACAGCTCCCAGCCGCTGTCCACGGCGATCACGCCGACGTCCTTGATGCCGGCTTCGGCGCAGTTGCGCGGGCAGCCAGAGACGGCCAGTTTCACTTTGTGCGGGCTCCACATATTGGCCAGCATGGTTTCCAGATCGATCCCCATCTGCGTGCTGTTTTGCGTACCAAAGCGGCAAAATTCGCTGCCCACGCAGGTTTTTACGGTGCGGATGGATTTGCCGTAGGCGTGGCCGGATTGCATGCCCAGATCAGCCCACACGTTGACCAGGTCTTCTTTCTTCACGCCCAGCAAGTCAATGCGCTGGCCGCCGGTGACCTTCACCATGGGGATGTGATACTTGTCGGCCACGTCGGCAATGCGGCGCAGTTCCGACGGGTTGGTCACGCCACCTTTCATTTGCGGGATCACGCTGAAGGTGCCATCTTTCTGGATGTTGGCGTGGGCACGTTCGTTGATGAAACGGCTTTGTGGATCATCCACGGCTTCTTTGGGCCAGGTGGACAACATGTAGTAGTTCACGGCCGGGCGGCAGGTGGCGCAGCCGTTGGGTGTGCGCCATTCCAGGAATTCGTACACCGCCTTGTGCGTCAGCAGCTTGTGCTCGCGGATGGCTTTGCGCACTTCGGCATGGGTGCGATCAGTACAACCGCACACCGCTTTGGTTTTGGGCGTTTCCTGGAAGCTGGAACCCAGCGTGTTCATCAGAATCTGTTCCACCAGACCAGTACAGGACCCGCAAGAACTGGCGGCTTTCGTGTGCTTTTTGACGTCATCTACCGTGAACAGGCCCTTGTCCTTGATCGCCTTGACGATGGTGCCTTTGCACACACCGTTGCAGCCGCAAACTTCGTCTTTGTCTTGCATGGCGGCAGCGCGGCTTTGGCCCTGCACGCCGGAGTCGCCAATGGCGGATTCGCCAAACATCAGGTGGTCGCGCAGGTCGTGAATGGTGCGGCCTTCACGCAAGAGCTTGAAGTACCAGCCGCCATCTGCCGTATCGCCGTACAAACAGGCGCCGACCAGCTTTTCGTCCTTGATCACCAGCTTTTTGTACACGCCACCCGCCGGGTCAGACAGGACGATGTCTTCGGTGCCGTCGCCGCCCATAAAGTCGCCCGCGCTAAAGAGGTCAATACCGGTGACTTTGAGTTTGGTCGACAGCACCGAGCCCTTGTACTGGCCGATGCCCAGGTTAGCCAGGTGGTTGGCGCAGACCTTGGCCATTTCAAACAGCGGGGCAACCAGACCATACGCCACGCCACGGTGATTCACGCATTCGCCCACGGCATAGATACGCGGGTCGTAGGTTTGCAGGGCGTCGCTGACCACAATACCGCGGTTGCAATGCAAACCGGCGGATTCGGCCAGCGTGGTGTTGGGGCGGATGCCGACGGCCATGACCACCAGATCTGCTGCTACCTCGGTCCCATCCTTGAAGCGCACGCCGGTGACTTCGCCGGCCTCGTTACCGAGGATTTCTGCCGTTTGTTTTTGCAGCAAAAAGCTCAGACCACGTTCTTCCAGCGATTGCTGCAACAGCTTGCCGGCGGTGATGTCCAGTTGTTTATCCAGCAGCCATTCGCCCAGGTGCACCACTTGCACATCCATGCCGCGAATCTTCAGCCCATTGGCAGCCTCCAGTCCCAGCAAACCGCCGCCAATCACAATGGCGTTGCGTTTGACTTTGGCGGTATCGATCATCATTTCGGTATCAAAGATGTCCCGATAGCTGATGACGCCACGCAGGTTCTTGCCGGGCACCGGCAGGATGAACGGCATGGAGCCGGTGGCCAGCAACAGTCGGTCGTATGGCACCACCGTGCCATCGTCCGCGACGACCTCACGACGGGCGCGGTTGATCTGGGTGATGGTCTTGCCGGTATGCAAGGTAATGCCGTTGTCGGCATACCAGGACACCGGGTTCAGGATGATGTCCTTGAACTCCTGCTCGCCCGCCAGCACCGGCGAGAGCAAGATGCGGTTGTAGTTCGGGTGCGGCTCGCTGCCGAATACCGTGATGTCGTAATGGCCTGGCGCGAGCGCAAGCAGTTCTTCCACCGTACGGATGCCGGCCATACCGTTGCCGACGACGACGAGTCTGGGTTTGTTCATGGAGCGCTTTCCTGTTCTGTTACGGCAATCTGTTGCAGTACGAAGCGGGCGAGAAACTCAAACCCGCGCGGTGGCGACGGCCCAGCCGCTGCGCCATTTGGTTTTCACCTGAGACAGGCTGATCCAGCCCAGTGCGGTCAGGCAGGCAAACAACCACAAGCCATCGGCGTAACTACCGGTGCCTTGTTTGATGGCGCCCAGGCTGGCGGTGAGCAAAAAGCCACCGACACCACCGGCCATACCGATCAAACCTGTCATGACGCCGATCTCTGCGCTGAAACGCTGTGGCACCAGCTGGAACACGGCGCCATTACCCGCGCCCAGACACAGCATCGCGCCAATAAAGAGGGTGATCACACCCGCAGCGCCGCCCATGTTGAAACCGGCTGCCGCGATCAATACGGTGACGGCGGCATACACCGACAGCAGCGAACGCGTGCCACCAATGCGATCAGCAATCACGCCACCCAGCGGGCGCATGGCAGAGCCCGCAAACACGCAAGCGGCGGTGCACCAGCCCGCGGTTTTGGCATCAAAGGCAAACTGGTCGTGGAAGAACCCCGGCAGCGCGCTGGCAAAACCAGAGAAACCGCCGAAGGTGAGCGAGTAGAAAAACATGAACCACCAGGCGTCCTTGTGGCCGAGCATCTTGATGTAATCGCCAAAAGTCTTGGGCTTGACGGTAGTGGGCGCGTCTTTGGCGCAGGTCCAGTAGTAGCCCAGCACCAGTACCAGTGGAATACAGGCAATGCCGAACACGTTCTGCCAGCCAAACGCGGCAGCCAGCGTCGGCGCAAACAGTGCGGCCAGCACCGTGCCAGAGTTACCCGCGCCGGCAATGCCCATGGCCGTACCCTGGTGTTGCGAGGGATACCAGCGCGAAGCCAGCGGCAGCGCCACGGCAAACGATGCGCCCGCCACGCCGAGGAACAAGCCCAGCAGCAAGGCGCCACCCATGGTGGAGAAACCCAGTTGCCATGCAGTCAAGAGGGCCGCAATCACGATCAGCTGGCCAATCAGACCGGCGCGTTTGGCACCGATACGATCGCTCAGTACGCCCATGACCACACGCAAGATCGCGCCGGCCAGAATCGGGGTGGCCACCATCAGCCCACGTTGCTGTGTGGTCAGGTGCAGCGTTTGTGCGATCTGGATCTGCAGCGGGCCCAGGAGGTACCAGACCATGAAGCTCAGATCGAAATACAAAAAGGCTGCAAGCAGCGTGGGGGTATGACCAGAACGCCAGAAACTACGATCCATGTGCGCATCTCCAGGTGCCTTGGGTTGCCCGTGTATCCGGGCATGCCGTTTGGCGTGGTGTGGCTGAAAAACAAAAACGGCGTCCGTTCCGCTCTTTGAAAAGAGGGAAGGGACGCCGTTGTCCGCAGGCAGCTTGCCGTCGTTGGCCGCTAACCCGATGAAATAATCCGGTGCATTACATACTCGCCGTACGCCATTGCACGGGAGCAATGACTACGTAGCAAGCGGCATGCCAGATCACGCCATGGGCATGAAAAAAGGCAGAAATTCTTGAATTGGCGCGGCTTTGCAGCCGGACTGGAAGGGGCGCAACGCAGTCATGGGTATGCTGCGTTGCGGTGCATCAAGCGTAAGGGAACCGGTGTGGTGCACTGGCCAAGTGCATTACAAGGGGGCGCTAATACCCTTGCATGTGGCGACTTCGGCATACAACGCGGTCTGGTTCACCTGCAAGGCTACCGTCTCGGGATCGACCTCGCTGCGGTTGAGTAAACCCCAGCGCTGATACTGTTGTACGAACCAGGCGCCATCGGCCACTTTGGGATAATTGACCGTGCCATCGCCAAAGAACCGAATGCCGGGTGGCTGCGCCAGCGCGCCGTAGTCGCCCAGAAAGCGCGGCGTGATCAGTGACACCGGGCAGCCGACGTACTCTGGTTGCGCCAGTGTTTGTGCGCAGTCGCGCCGGTGGTCAGGGTTATCCAGCCACTGGCAGGCATCCAGCATGGTGGCGATCAGGGCTTTGGCGGTGTTGGGGTAGAGCGCAGCGAAGTCACGGCGGCAGGCCAGGACTTTTTCCGGATGGTCAGGCCAGATTTCACTTGTCGCCAGCAGGGTACGACCTACGCCTTCTGCTTCGGCCTTGGCGTTCCAGGGTTCACCTGCGCAAAAGCCATCCAGCAGGCCACTGGCCATGGCGTCGGTCATTTCTGGCGGTGCAATCACCACACTGCGGATCTCTCGCATCGGGTCGATGCCTTCGCGTGCCAGCCAGCTGTATAGCCACATGGCGTGCGTGCCGGTGGGGAAGGTCTGGGCAAACATCAAGGGCTTGCTGGCAGTGTCGACAATCTGGCGCAGGCTGCGGCCGCTCTTGAGCAAGCTCGCCAACGGGTTAGACACGGTGATCGCCTGGCCATTCTGGTTGAGCGTCATCAACACGGCCATATCGGCTTGCGGGCCACCAATACCGAGTTCCACACCATAAACGAGGCCGTACAGCGTATGTGCGGCATCCAGTTCGCCACTGATCAGTTTGTCGCGTACCGCAGCCCAGGACGATTGCCGCACCAGTTCCAGTTCCAGCCCGTAACGCTGCCCCAGTTGACGGGTGTGGGCCACGACCAGTGGCGCACAGTCGGTCAGCGGCACAAAGCCCACGCGCAAACGGGGTTTTTCAGGAGCGGCAAAAGCCGGGGCGTTACTGAAAAGCGAGGACATCCGGTTTCTCCGTCAGCCGAGCAGATCGGCCATGGCGATGATCTGGCGAGCCATTTCGGCCAGCGTCACGCCTTGTTTCATGGCTTGTGTGCGTAGCATTTCAAACGCGGCGGCTTCGGTCATGCCGCGTTTGTCCATCAACAAGCCCTTGGCCCGATCGATCAATTTGCGATCGGCCAGTTGCTGTTCCACCTTGGCAAGACGCTGGCGCAGTTTGTCGTCTTCGGCAAAGCGCACCATGGCCACTTCAATAATTGGCGACAATTTGTCGGCATCCAGCCCGTCAACCACGTAGGTGGTGACACCAGCACCCACGGCGGCACGGATCAATTGCTGGTCTGAGTCGTGCGTAAACATGACGACCGGGCGCGGAGCCAGCGCGTTCATGACCGACAGCTGCTCTAGCGTATCGCGTGAGGGGCTTTCGGTATCAATGATGACGACGTCCGGCCGCTGGCGTTCGACGCTGCCTAGCAAGGCAGTCGAGCTGGCCACGTCGGTGAGCACGTCGTAACCCTGTTGCAGCAGGATTTCGCGCAGCTCGCCAATCGGTTTGGCGGTGTCGGTCACAAGCAGGATACGAAGCATTGAATGCGCTGAATCGGGGTTGGTTTCAGAAGTGATTCAAGCAAAAAACCGGCCAGCAGCGTAGCGACGCGGCACGCTTGTCGCTACGCAAACTGGTTTGAAACAACATAAAACAAGCGCGGGCGATGCCTACCACCAGGCATGGAAATGATGTACCGGGCCAATGCCATGACCCACATCCAGCTGGTCGGCGGCCTTCAGTGCCGCTTGCAGCCAGGCCCGTGCAGTGGCGACCGTGTCTTCCCAGTTGTCATGTTGCGGGCGCAAGGCTGCCAGTGCGGCAGACAAAGTGCAACCCGTACCGTGCGTGTTGCGCGTTGCAATGCGCGGATTGGCAAAACGGGTTTCAGATTGTGCGGTGATCAACCAGTCCGGGCTCTCGGCGCCACCCAGATGGCCGCCTTTCATCAAGACAGCCCTGGCACCACCGGCGATCAAAGCGTGGCCCTGGTTGCGCATTTCATCTTCAGTGGTCGCGACGTCGCACTCCAGCAGTGCGGCGGCTTCTGGCAGATTGGGCGTGATCAGTGACGAGAGAGGCAACAGGCGTTCGCGAATCGCGCTGACGGCGTCGCTCGCCAACAGCGGGTGGCCGCCTTTGGCGATCATCACGGTATCAAGCACTACATGAGCAGGTTCGTATCTGGCAAGGCCAGCGGCAACAGCCTCAATGATCGGCGCGGTTGCCAGCATACCCAGCTTGACGGCATCGACCCGGATGTCACTGAACACGGCGTCTATCTGCGCGGTGACGAACTCGGGTGGAACCGGGTGCACTGCGCTCACGCCCGTTGTGTTCTGGGCGGTCAGCGCCGTGAGTACGCTCATGCCATAGGCACCCAGCGCAGAGAAGGTTTTCAGATCGGCCTGGATACCGGCGCCCCCGCCGGAATCAGAACCTGCAATGGTCAACGCATGGGCAATCATGAACGGGCTCCGGTAATTTCAGACAGTAACTGGCGCGCGGCGGCGGCTGGGTCAGCCTGGCCACAAATGGCAGAGACGACGGCCACGCCGTCAACGCCAGCGGTAATCAAAGGGGCTGCGGTGCCCTGCTTGATGCCGCCAATGGCCACCGCAGGCAGGGTTTTGGCGCGCATCAGCCGGGCAAATTCATCCATGCCGATCACGGGCGAGGCATCGAGCTTGGTGCCAGTCGGGTAAACCGGGCCAACGCCGATGTAATCAACCAGCGCCAGGGGCACGGCGGCCAGTTGTTCTGCGTTGCTGGTCGAAAGCCCCAGAATCTTGTGTGGACCGATCAATGTGCGTACGACTGCAGGGGGCAAGTCAGACTGGCCGACATGAACGCCAGCGGCGTCTACTGCCAGTGCAATATCAATATGGTCGTTGATGATCAAAGGGATCTGGAGCGGGTCCAGGACAGCCTTCAAAGCTTGCGCGGCTTCCAGCCACCAGCGTTTTTTCTGGTTTGGGGCCCGCAACTGGATGACCGTCGCGCCGTTGAGCGCGGCGATGCGGGCGGTCTCCACCATATTGTCCAGACCGCCGCAGAGGTCTGGATCCAGCACCAGGTAAAGCGTCAGATCAACCGGGTTCACGCGCTGATCTCCGCCAGGTTGTCAGGCTGGATGTGGTACAGCGTATCCAGAAATGCAGCCTTGAACGAACCTGGACCGCGACTATTCCTCTGCGCGTACTGGCCAGCCATACCCGCCATGGCGCAAGCGCTGGCGACCGCATCCAGCCGGTTGCGGGCACCTGCTGTAAACGCGGCGACCAGCGCCGAGAGCGCGCAACCAGTCCCGACCACTTGTGTCATGACCGGATGGCCCCAGGGCGTGGCCAGCGTGGCTTTGCCATCGGTGATGTAGTCAATTTCGCCGGTCACCGCGACAACGGCGCCGGTCTCGTGCGCCAGGAAGCGTGCTGCATCCAGCGCGGCGTCAGAACCGGAAGTGCTATCGACACCACGGCCGCCCATGCCCGCGCCTGCCAACGCCATGATTTCTGAGGCATTGCCGCGAATTGCTGCGGGTTTCTGGCGGATCAGGTCACGGCAAAAATCAGTACGGTATTTGAGCGCGCCGACGGCGACGGGGTCGAGCGTCCAGGGTACGCCTGCCGTATTGGCCGCGCTGACGGCTTGCTCCATGACGGCAAGGCGCGCGTTGTGCAGCGTGCCGACATTGATCAGCACCGCGCCGGCAATCGATGCAAACGTGGAGACTTCCTCTTGCGCCACAATCATGGCGGGTGCTGCACCCGCAGCCAACAATACGTTGGCCGTGATTTCCTGCACCACTTCGTTGGTCAGAACGTGAACAAGCGGCCGGGCTGTGCGAAAACGCGTCAGTTCCTGGGCCAGTGTGGCCAGCGGCAAAGTAGTGGGGACGGAAGAGGACATCTTGTAACGGCTCCTGGGCTATACATGCGGATGACGCACAGACGAGGAGCCCTGAGACTTCCCTACGCCAGCATTATCCGGATCAGGTAACGGGTATTTCTCAGCCTTTGCCAAGCGCAAAAGCACCCCGAGTCAAGGACGTGATTGTCCGCCCATGCGGGTGTCAGGGCAAGCTACACAGGGAGCAGGCAAAGGGGGAAGGGTGGACGATTATCAAATGAAACCGAAAAGTCTTTCCTTTTCTGGCCGGATTATCATCGAAAACCATGAGGCATAGACTGCATCGCATCGAAGCCCAACACAGGATGACCACCATGGCAACGTATCAACAGTTTCAGAATCAGCGCGTACTGGTTGTTGGCGGTAGCTCAGGCATTGGTCTGGCTGTCGCTCAAGCTTTTGCCGAAAACGGCGCACGCGTCACCATTGCTTCACGCTCGGCCGACAAACTGGCTCAGGCAGCAGAAGAGATTGGCAATCACGTTTCGATTGCCGCACTGGATACGACGGATAACGCCTCGATCGAAGCGTTCTTTGGCAGCGCCGAACCCTGGGATCATATTGTGATTTCCGCCGCGCAAACCCCAACCGGGCCGGTGGGCAAGCTGGCGCTGGAAGACGCATACCAGGCCATGGACAGCAAGTTTTGGGGCGCTTACCGCATTGCGCGTGCGGCAAAGTTTGCACCGGGTGCGTCGCTGACCTTTGTGTCGGGTTTCCTGGCGGTGCGCCCCAGCAAGAATTCTGTGCTGCAAGGTGCGATCAATGCGGCGATTGAATCGCTGGCGCGCGGGTTGGCGTTAGAACTCTCGCCAGTGCGGGTCAACACCGTATCGCCGGGCGTAATCGTCACGCCACTCTGGGACAAACTGCCGGATGCAGATCGCCAGCAGGTGTTTGCCAAAGTGGCTGACCATTTGCCCGCCAAACGTGTTGGTCAACCTCAGGACATCGCCAACGCAGTGTTGTACTTGGCCAGCACGCCGTTTGCGACAGGTTCTACCGTACTGGTAGATGGTGGCGGGGCCATTGCGTGAGTACGCTGGCACCAGATAGCGCGGCCGCACGCTGGGTTCCATTCCTGGTGGCGGCTGCGTTTTTCATGGAGAACCTGGACGCAACGGTCATCACAACGGCGTTGCCACAAATGGCCGTCAGCTTTGGTGTCGCACCTGCACGGTTATCGGCGGGCATGAGCGCATACATGCTGGCGCTGGCGGTGTTCATTCCGCTCAGTGGCTGGTTGGCCGATCGTTTTGGGCCGCGCCGTGTGTTCAGCGCGGCCATTCTGTTGTTTACATTTGCGTCTTTACTGTGCGGCTTGTGCACCAGCCTGGCGCAGTTTGTTGCCGCGCGGGTACTGCAAGGTCTGGGCGGGGCGATGATGGTACCGGTCGGCCGGCTGGTGGTTTTGCGCAATACCCGGCCCCATGAACTGGTGCGGGCGATTGCCACCATCACCTGGCCCGGGCTGGTCGCGCCGGTGATTGGCCCGCCGGTGGGTGGTTTGA
Organism: Silvimonas amylolytica; assembly: GCF_014645555.1. GTDB lineage: Bacteria > Pseudomonadota > Gammaproteobacteria > Burkholderiales > Chitinibacteraceae > Silvimonas > Silvimonas amylolytica. The sequence goes on from NZ_BMLY01000006.1 coordinate 42,787, forward strand.
TCAGCACATGGTTATCCTGGCACTGGATTTTTTTGTTGAATGTGCCGCTGGGTTTGGTCGCACTGGGGTTTGCGCTCAAGTTGGTGCCCCCGGGCGGAGCCGGCAAGCGCGCGTTCGATCTTTGGGGTTTTATCAGCAGTGGTATCGGTTGCAGCGCACTGATGATGGGGCTGGATGCGGCCAGTCATCAGCCGGTCAACATCGCGCTGACCGCCGGGTTGCTGGCACTGGGTGTGGTCGCACTGGCCGTCACCGCGGGGCATATGCGCCGTGCCAGCCAGCCACTGGTTGATCTGACCGCGTTGCGCATCCGGACTTTCTCTGTGACGGTGGTGGGCGGATCGTTGTTTCGGATTGCCATTGGCAGCGCACCGTTCCTGTTGCCCCTGATGTTCCAGCTGGCGTTCGGCTGGAGCGCAGTGACCTCCGGTTTTCTGGTGCTGGCGCTGTTTGCGGGCAACCTGGCCATGAAGCCCGGCACCACCTGGATCATGCGTCGTTTTGGTTTTCGCACGGTCATGGTCGGGAATGGTTTACTGGTCGCGGCAGGTTTTGCACTCTGTGCGACTTTCCAGCCCCAGACGCCGTTGTGGTTTATCTGCCTTGTGCTGTTCTTCTGTGGTTTGTGTCGTTCGATGCAATTTACGGCACTCAACACCATTGGTTTTGCCGATGTGCCGCAAGCGCGCATGACCGGGGCGACCACCTTGTTCAGCGTATTGCAACAAATGAATGCGGGCATGGGGATTGCTTTGGGTGCAGTGTCACTTCGGCTGGCAGACAGCCTGTTGGGACATGCCGGGGCACGGCCATCCGTTGCGGCGTTCAGGCTCTCGTTTGCGTTGATTGCGATCGTGGCGTTATTGGCAGTGATCGACAGTATCAAGCTGCCGCGCAATGCCGGCGCTGCGGTGAGCGGGCATGGCGCACAAGAAGCCCAACAAAAGTGAGGGAACTGTCATAATGCGGCTCGCATAAGAACGGCATACTCAGGCCGCAACAAAACTAATCGACTGGTCAATTCGCAATGGCGGTGTGGCAGACGCACCGGTAACAGGAATACACGATGTACCTCGCTCTACTGGCGCTTGCCGCCGCTGCATTCGGAATCGGCACGACCGAGTTCGTCATCATGGGCCTTCTGCCCGAAGTCGCCAAAGATTTTGGTGTATCCACTCCGGCTGCCGGCATGCTGATTTCCGGCTATGCCATTGGTGTGACCATTGGTGCACCGATCCTGGCCATCGTCACCGCCAAATGGCCACGCAAGCAGGCGCTGGTGGGTTTGATGGGGCTGTTTATTCTGGGTAATGCGCTGTGTGCGCTGGCGCCTGGTTACTACACGCTCATGGCAGCGCGGGTGATTACGGCGTTCTGCCACGCCGCATTCTTCGGGATTGGCTCGGTTGTGGCGGCAGACCTCGTGCCGCAGAACAAGCGGGCACAAGCGGTGGCCCTGATGTTCACCGGGCTGACCGTAGCGAATATTGTGGGTGTGCCGTTTGGTACGGCATTGGGTCATGTACTGGGTTGGCGCGCGCCTTTCTGGGCGGTTGTCGGGATCGGCGTCATGGCCGCGACCGCGTTGACAGTCTGGTTGCCGCATGTGCCGACGCCCAAGGGTGACGGCATCCTGGGCGAGTTCCGCAAGATTGTGGACACGCAAACGCAGCTGGCGCTGCTGACCAGTACGCTGGCCTCCGTCAGTATGTTCAGCGTCGTGACTTATATCGCCTACATTTTGCTGGATGTCACCGGGTTTACGTCGACCCAGGAAAGCTGGGTGCTGTTGCTGTTTGGCGCGGGCATTACGGTGGGCGGGCTTGTTGGCGGGCGGCTGGCCGACTGGAAGCTAATGCGTGGCATGGCGATCACCTTTTTCATGCTGGCGCTGATCCTGGCCGTGTTCTCCTGGGCTTGCCATTACAAGATCCCGACTTTGGTCGTGGTTTTCCTGTGGGGCATGTTCTCGTTTGCGGTCGTGCCGGCCGCACAAGTGCGTGTTATCGATAAAGCGCATGGCGCACCGAATCTGGCGCCCACGCTGAATCAGGGGGCGTTCAACCTGGGTAATGCCTCGGGTGCATGGCTGGGCGGTGCAATGATTGGAGCGGGTTATCCGCTCTCTGACCTGCCCTGGCTGGGGGCTGCCGTGGCCCTCGTGGCGATGGGGGTCGTGGTGTTCTCCGGCATGCTTGATCGCAAGCTGGTGCCAGCGCCCGCGCAAGGCTGAAACGGCGCATCAACGAACATGTACGGGAATCTACGGACTCTTTCCTGTGTCAGAACGATATGATGTGAACTGTATCTACCCGCATCTGTGTTTCGCGCTGACAATCTGTTCGTATGGATAAGCTGGATCCCGTCTGCATGACATTGCCCCGTTCCGTTTCTGATGGTGCCGCCCAGGCGCTGTTACAGCACGCGCTGACGCAGCAGGGCTACTGCTTTGTCCCGGCTGCGCTTAGCCGGGCGCTGCTGGGCGCTGACGATGCGTTTGAGGCGGCCTGGCCCGCGTTTGCCGCCAGCTGGAACAACCTGGCGCTGGACGATTACATGGCCGATGGCGGCAAGTACCGCCTCCGCCGCCATGCCACGCTGAGTATCGCGGCGGCAGATCAGGCTGTTTGTCTGGAACCGCATCAGCCTCACTACCAGAGTCTGGAATATAACCCGCTGAATGGCGGGGTCGTCCGTCATTATCAGCCTGTTGAAGACGCCGTCATCCATAGTCCGGTGCTGGCACATTTGATGGCGGCAGGTAGCCGCGTATTCGGGGCGATGCTCCCGGGGTCAGCATGGCGGGTGGAAATGCACCAGTTCCGCATCACGGCGGATGGCACCAGTGCGGGTCAGCCCACGCCAGAAGGCATGCACCGGGATGGTGTCGATTTTGTATTGATGGTACTGATTAACCGCCAAAACGTGCTGCATGGCGTGAGTACAGTGCAAGATCCTTCTGGCAAGGTACTGCAAACCTTTACCCTCACCGAGCCGCTGGATATGGCCGTTGTCAACGATGAGCGTGTCCGCCACGGTGTAACAGCCATTACGCCTGACATGGCGGGGCAACCGGCATGTCGGGATATCCTGGTGCTGACCTTTCGCCGCAGGGCTTGAACGTCACCATACGCTCAGGGTAATTACATGGCCATTGGCGGGCTGGTAGAACCGAGCAAGGCGGCGCAGGCAAAAATGCCGACAAATGCCAGGGTTTCCAGCCACAACAAAGCCAGAAAACGTCGACGCGCGTCCGGTTGCTGCAAATCCAGCGCAGGCAATATGCTCCAGCGATTGGTGGCACCCAGAAACACCGCCACGGCGACCAGTAGCAATTTCACTTTCATGATCATGCCCCAAGGCTGTTGCCAGAACCCGGCCACCGCTGGTCCGGCCATTTGCCCGATGCGCCAGATATTGGCCGCACCGCTCAACGCAATCAGCAAGAGAGCCCAGGCTGCGATGTGCGACAACCGCCGTGCCTTGCTGGTATCGAAAACGTGTCTCCCAAAGCCATAGCGCGCAACAAAGATCAGCACACTGCCAGCCCAGGCGCCCGCAGCCAGCAGGTGCAATGTGTGCACGGCTGCCCCAACGCTCAACATGCCGGCATCGGCCACGTGGCCCATGCAAGCGCGCAAATACACAAACATGACCAGCGGGGCGCCACTGATCCATGCACTGGGCGGTGCACGTAAAGCAACACCGACCAGCACGGCCATGACTAGAGCGCCCGCTAGCCAGACAGACCCAAAGTGGGTGTGCAAAACGGCGGGCAGCGCAGGCGCAACGGCGTTGATCTCTACACCCGCCATGCCTGCGCCATTGACGGGCAGCAGCAACAGAAACACAAAGGCGGCTAGCGCAACCAGGCGCCATTCCAGTTGACCGCGTGCCAGCAACCACTGACCAATCAGCAGGGCGGTCAGTGCATCAAGCACGCCCGCCACAGCAAACGGGCCAGGGCCGGCCCATTCCATGTTCATCACGGTTATTTGACAGTAAAGCTGTATTTGCCCGTCGTGCGATGGCCATCCTCTGCCACTGCAACCCACTGTACCGTGTACTGACCTGCCGCCAATTGCGGCAACGACAAATGCAGCACCTTGTGATCCTGTGCATCGATCACTGCCTTGTCGGCCAGGGTTTTTCCGCTGCTATCAGCCACTTTGATACTGGAAAGTGATGGTTCCAGCGCCTCGGTATAAGCGATCCGCACTTCCTGCGGTGCATTGACCGTGCTGTCTGGTGCCGGGCTTTGTTCATGCGGATGCGCGTGGGCACTGGCCAGGCTGGTAGCCAGCATCAAAGTGGCCGCAGTCAGGGCAAGCGTGGAGCGAAGCGTTTTCATTGTTGAGTTTCCTGCAAAAAAGTGAGCGTTTGCCATGGCGGCAAAGACGCGATACGCAACGCCGCAGGTGCGGTCATCGCGTTGGTTCAAATCTGTATGGATTCAGAACCGGGTTGCAGGAGGTGCCCGTGCGGGCGGGATGACAAACGCAGGCGCTGGCCAGTCCGCCAGCTGTTGTTGTAACAAAACCAGCCAGGCGTTGATGGGTGCCAGCAACGCCAGTTGGGGTAGCCCGGGCAGGGCGGGAATATGGCAAAACAGAGAGCATAAGGGGCAGCTTTGCGTAGCGCCGGTGGTGGTGTCTGCGCGATGTGCCCGGCTCATGCCGGGCATGCCGCAGTCGCTCATCTCGTCTTGCTGATGGCTGGCGGTGAGCGAGATTGCGACCGGGTTGAGCATCTGCATGACCGGCGGCACCAGCGCAGCCGCCAGCATTGCCATCAGGGCGGCAATCAAGGCAAAGCGGAAATAACGCAAAGACCAGTACATGGGGGAATTGTGCCGCCGTATTGGCAAGTTGTCGAGAACGGTTCTCAATGAAGCGCGGATCACTCAGTAAAACCGGTTTGGAAACGAGATTATTTCCGGCACAGAAAGAAATGCCGATAAACGGCGCCAGGATGCTTGTGGTGATACTGTGAACCTGATGCAGATTTACGACAGTGTTTCCTTGTGGCATTCCTTGCAGCAGATAAATAGAGGCTTTACGGCTGAACATATTAGTTGTTGATAATGATGAGTACGTGCATTTTCTGAAATCTGTCAAAAAGAATGCGTGAGAAAACCCGATGTTGAAGGCCTGAAAATTGAAAAATAACAATTGTTCTTACAGGCTTGTGTTTTCTGATTTTTGATTTTTAAATGGATTGATTTTTTTTGAAATTACATTATTTGTTTTAAGAAAATATAAATAACATATTTAATAGAGCGATTGTATTTATCCATGCTTTGAGTGCCGTTGGATATTTCCTGGTTCTCTCTGTGCTCAATGTTTCCGATTGTCCTGCCATAAGTGACAGGAAGATTTATTGCCCGTTTTGCCGCACAATCGGTGCCAGTTGGAAATGACCAGATGGCAGAAACGGTATGTAAACCGTACGCATAAAGGATGGCAGGGCAGGGGCGGCCTACCAAAGAGAAAAGCCGGCATTGGCCGGCTTTTATAGTCAGAACATAATTGAGGTCTGGATCAAGGCCGGGTCACAGCAAGCCGCGCAAAGCTGCTTGAACAACCGCAGATGTTTTGTTGGCCGCATTGAGTTTTGCCAGCGTGCTGTTCACATGGAAATTAACTGTGCGTTCAGCAATATTAAGAATGTCGCCAATTTCGGCTGAGGTTTTTCCTTCCGCTGTCCAGCGCAGAATCTCTGTCTCGCGCGGCGTCAATTTAACCTCATGCCCGTATGAGGAATGCTCAAGAAAAAAGCGCGACATGCCAACGTGTGTGACTTGCGTCAAATAGGCCAGCAAGGGCTCATTTTCGCCTAGTTCAATCGCGGTAATGGGCTCACCTGAGCGCGCGACCGTCAGCATGCCAACGACGCCATTGCCATCCCGGCAACCCTGGGCCCAGCCATTGCGCAAGCCGTAGGAACGGGCGTCTTCCCAGAGGTCCCGGGAGTCGGCAAACAATTCGTCGCTCCAGACCAGGGGTACCATGGAACGCGCACCGTGGGCCACCGTGGGGTCTTGCATGATGTACTGGTGCTCCGCGTAGCAGTTTTGCCACGCAGCCGGGTAGTTGTTGACCATCTCTGTACGGGGTGCACTTAACGGAAACGGCATGCGTGCACCGTAAGCGCAGAACTCAAAACCAATGGCCTGTGCCAGCTGCGTAACTTTGCTGAAATACAGGTTCTGGTCGTGAATGGTCAACAAAGAGTGAAGATTTTCTTCAATAAAAGGTGACATTGTATTCCCCGTTCTGCCGGACAAACCCGGCTATTTTCTGGCGAAACGAGCCTGGAAAACTGACAACTCTGACACTGGCACCGCTTTTGCCTTCTTTTATAAACTGATCAATCCTGAAATGCAGTAAGGCTGCTGGAAATGTCTTCACCCATTGTTTTGAAAACCGGCGCTGTTTTGACCGGGTCTTTAGGCCTGTGCGAAGACGGTTATATCCGCCTTGATTTCAACGCGCTGCAACATACAGAACTGATTCACCTGGTATCCGGTCTTGACGATGACCCTTCCGGTGGTTTGAAATGCGGCACCGGTGTTGCAGCCATCAGTGGCTTTACAGAGTGGATCAGTACTGCGCGCCCTGTCGTGTCCATAGGCTGGGACTGGGTGATCGGATCTCGTGACGGCCGCGCGTATTACATGATGGTGGGAAAACCCCGCAGCAACATCATGCTCATCGATGACCAATGCCGTGATCTGGGATTCGAGGCAACTGCTGATTTGCTGATGGCCCGACTCGACAGATTAATCTGGCAAGAAGCTACCAATGCCGCTATCACTTCCCGATACGCTTAGAAACTGTCGCCGTTGACAGTTTTCCTTTCCCTGACCCTGGCAAATTATTCCCCTGCTTTAGCAACATATTCTATTGCGGGGTGATATGCATATATTGTCCGGACAGTCGGCACGTCTTCCTGACGGTGTCGCCAATGCATTGTCGGTTTACCGCCACAAAGTCTTCGTGGAAATGTTGGGGTGGCAATTGGATACCCCGCCGGGAATCGAACAAGATCAATTCGACCGCGCTGATACGGTTTATATCGTATCTCATGATGAAACAGGCCAGATCAACGGCTGCGCGCGTCTCTTGCCCACCACAAGTCCTTATCTGCTCGGAGACGTATTTCCACAATTGCTCAATGGTCTTGCTCCGCCCAGTTCGCCTGATATCTGGGAGCTTTCACGCTTTGCTGCCGTTGATTTCAGCGGTCAGACCCCTGTAGCAACGGGCCAGTTCAGCTCTCCGGTTACCGCGCAATTGCTGCATGAATCAATTCGGTGTGCGGGAAGACTGGGCGCCAAAATGGTGATTACAGTTTCACCACTCGGGGTAGAACGGTTACTTAGAAAACTGGGCTATACCGCGCGCCGGGCCGGACCGCCAATGGTGATTGACGGGTATCCATTATTTGCCTGTCTGATTGACGTAGCCGAACCGGGCTAGATCATTTGCCAAAATAGTAAGCACGCTGGCACAGGTCAGGCATCGCCTACAGACCTGTGCCTTTTGTCTTGCACAAAGCTGAAAGTGTGGATGACTGGCTGCATGCACCGGCTTGGGTAGGGTAGGTGTGTGGCAGACGCCAGCGTGCCGGTTTACCTTTCCCTGCCACGGGTCGTGCCGGTGTTGCGGTGGCGTTTGCCTTTTTTTTCATACAGATAAAAAAGGTGCCGACATGCGTCAACTTGCTCTTCGTACCCTGATTGCTGCCACATTGGTGGCAACACCTGCCCTTGGTTTTGCCAAGCTGGCCCCAGATCAATACAACGCGCGCAAAGATGCGATCGGTCAGCGTTACGACGCCGCCAAATCCGAATGTAAATCCCTGGCTGGCAACGGCAAGGACGTCTGTGAGGCGCAGGCCGATGCCGACAAGAACATTGCCATGGCTGACCTGGTTGCTCAGGACAAAGACACCGACTCGGCCCGGATTGATGCAGCCAAAGAGCGGGCCAAGTCAGGCTATGACGTCTCTGTAGAAAAATGTGGTCGCCTGGCAGGCAACGACAAGGATGTCTGCAAGCAGACCGCCAAGGCGGATCGCGACAAGATGCTGGCCGACATTGATGCCAACAAGGCTCGTTACAAGGCAGATAACGAGGCCGATCAGGCTCGCCGTGATGCCGACTACAAAGTAGCCGTCCAAAAGTGTGATGCCTACAGTGGCGATCGCAAGGATAGTTGTGTGGCTCAGGCCAAGGGCCAGTATGGCAAGTAAGCCCTTCTGCTAACCCGGCACTGTTTTGCCGGGCTGGAAGGCGCATCAAAAACCCTCCCGCACCTTGTGTGCCGGAGGGTTTTACGTTTTCTTTGCACTTGGAGAGATTGCAACTTTCAACAATTCCCGATTAACTTTCATCGCTAAATGACGATGTGCTCATGTTTGACCCAGGTCTACTAAAAATGGCGGGAAAGATTGAGCTTTGTCCTTGTTTTTGAGTGGGTTTTGCTCGTGTTCTTGCCACGCATCGGTGGCATGTAAAGCCTTTGTAAAGACAGTCAACGCTATGTAACCGTTTGCGTTTTGCAGACTGGAGGGCGTTTTGACGCACTGCAAAAGGCGCCCTGAACTGTTTGGTCATGCCTGGCAGACGATGGGTGGCCGCTCAATGGTTATTCCCGTTACCCCAGACAGGCGTAATTTGAAGAGGCTGCGGCAGGGAGTAGCGGGTGCGCTGGACAGGGCGGCCCGCACGATAACAAAGGATTCAATCGCATTGATTGCGCAGGTGGCCGATTTACCTCGCGATCTGGATATAAAACAGGTGCCGGCGTTAGCCTGGCCCAGCACAAGGTGTGAAGAAAGTCATGACCCGGCAAAGAAAAACCCAGTCCGCCATTGCCATTGCCTCAGCCCTTGTGGTGGTGGGCGGCGTGGTTTTATGGACCAGCACGCGCAAGGCGGATGCCTCTACCCAACCCCCTGCGGCAGCGCCCGCCATCCGGGTGACCACGGTCAAGGCGGGTGATGAGTCCGTACCGGTGTACCTGACCGGGGTCGGCACGGTGCAGGCCAATGCCTCTGTTACCGTGAAAGTACGCGTAGACGGTCAGTTGCAGAAGGTCGGTTTTCAGGAAGGGCAGGATGTGAAGTCAGGCCAGATGCTGGCGCAGATCGATCCGAGCCCTTTTCAGGCTCAATTGGGGCAAGTGCAGGCTGCCAGGGCCAAAGATCAGGCGCAGCTGGATAATGCCCGTCGTGATCTGGCCCGCTATGCTGAACTGATCAAGCAAGATGCCACGACCCAGCAAACACTGGACACGCAAAAAGCGCTGGTGGCGCAACTGGAAGCTGCCGTCAAAAATGATGATGCGCAAATTCAGTACGCTCAGGTTCAACTGGGTTACACCACCATTGTTTCTCCGCTCTCTGGCCGGACTGGCGCGCGTCTGGTTGATCCAGGCAATATCGTGCACGCCACGGATACGACCGGTCTGGTCGTGATTAACCAGATTGATCCCATCGCGGCCACTTTCACCTTGCCGGAAGACGCGCTGCAGCAGGTGAACAAGGCTTTGCAGGGCGGTAAGTCGCTCAAAGTGGTGGCCTATGCCCGCACGGGCGGCGAGGCACTGGCGCAAGGCACGCTGTCGCTGGTCAATAACCAGATCGACACCACCACCGGCACGGTTTCGCTCAAGGGCACATTCCCCAACCCGCAGCACGCCTTATGGCCAGGCCAATACGTAAACGTGAATCTGGTGCTGGGTAATCGCGATCATGCAGTTACCTTGCCGGCGGCGGCGGTCCAGCGTGGTGTGAACGGCACGTACGTTTACACAGTGAGTGCCAGCAATGCTGCGCAGGCCCAGCCGGTGAAGGTCGCACTGATCCAGGATGGCAAGGCGGTCATTGATGATGGCGTGCACGCTGGCGATCGGGTTGTCATTGATGGCCAATACAAGCTCAAGCCCGGTGCAGTTGTCGCCGAAGCCGAGAAACAGGCTGCAGCCAGCCATTAAGCCGGGATGTCATCGTGAGTATTTCTGCTGCGTTTATTAAACGTCCGATCGGGACGTCCCTGCTGGCGGCTGCTATTTTGCTGGTCGGTATTGCCGTATGGAGTCTCTTGCCGGTAGCGCCGCTACCGCAGGTGGATTTTCCAACCATTCAGGTCTCAGCCAGTTTGCCGGGTGCCAGTCCGGAGACCATGGCTTCCAACGTGGCCCAACCACTGGAACGACAGTTCTCGCTGATTGCGGGGCTGTCGCAGATGACTTCATCCAGCGCGCTGGGTAGTACCCAGATCACGCTGCAGTTTGATCTCAATCGCAATATTGATGCAGCGGCCGTTGATGTGCAGGCTGCCATTAACGCAGCGACAGGCCAGTTGCCCAACAACCTGCCCAATCCGCCGACCTGGCGCAAGATTAACCCGGCAGATTCACCGATCATCGTGATGGCGGTGCAGTCCGATACGTTGCCGCTCACTGAGGTCAACGATTACGCCGATAACATCCTGGCGCAGCAGATCTCCCAGATTCAGGGCGTGGGCCTTGTGAACATTGGGGGCCAACAAAAGCCGGCAGTGCGTATCCAGCTTGACCCGGCCAAACTCTCCGCCATGGGCATGAGTCTGGAAGACGTGCGAACGGTAGTTTCGACCACGACCGTCAACGCCCCCAAGGGTACGGTGGATGGCGACCGCCAAAGCTTTACGGTCTACACCAATGACCAGATCCTGAAGGCCGGACCGTGGAATGACATGGTGGTTGCCTACAAGAACGGGGCGCCAGTCCGGATCAAGGACATCGGCTCTGCGATTGATGGCCCGGAAAACACCAAACTGGCTGGCTGGGCTTATGCCGGTAAAGCGGTGGACCCGAGTGCGACCATTCTGAGCGGCCAGCGAGCTATCGTGCTGGCGATTACCAAACAGCCAGGCGCTAACGTGATCGAGACCGTGGAGCGTGTTAAAGCCGCGCTGCCGCGCTTGCAGGCCGCTATTCCGCCAACGGTGCACGTCAATATTCTGACCGACCGCACGCAGACCATCCGTGCGTCAGTCCGTGATGTCGAGTTCACGCTGGTCCTGACCATCCTGCTGGTGGTAGGCATTATTTTTGTGTTCTTGCGCAATGTGGCCGCAACGCTGATCCCCAGTGTGACCGTGCCGCTAGCTCTGATGGGTACGGCGGCCGTGATGTATCTCGTCGGTTTCAGCCTGGATAACCTCTCACTGATGGCGCTGACTATCGCGGTCGGCTTCGTGGTGGATGACGCGATCGTGATGCTGGAGAACATCTACCGGCACGTGGAAGACGGCATGTCGCCAATGGATGCCGCCTACAAAGGTGCGGGCGAAATCGGCTTCACCATCATTTCGATCTCGGTGTCGCTGGTGGCGGTGTTTATCCCGCTGCTGCTAATGGGCGGCATTGTCGGGCGTTTGTTCCGCGAGTTCTCTATTACCGTGACACTGACCATTGCGGTGTCTGTGGTGATCTCGCTGACCCTCACGCCGATGCTGTGTTCGCGCTTCCTGAAAGACCATCACGGCGACAAGCACGGCAAGCTCTATCAGATGTTCGAGCGCGGTTTTGATGCCTTGTTGTCTGGCTACCGCCGCGGGCTTGATCTGGTGATGAAGCACCAGTTCATCACCCTGTGCGTGTTCCTGTGCACAGTGGCGTTGTCGGTGGTGTTGTTTATCTTTATTCCCAAGGGCTTTTTCCCGCAACAAGACACCGGCTTTGTGTTTGGTTTTGCTGAAACCGCACAGGATTCATCGTTCAAAGCCATGAACGAGCGCATGCGCTCGCTGGCGGATGTGATCCGGCAAGACCCGGATGTAGCAAGCTTTGCCATGGTGGGCGGGCAGAGCACCTTCAATACCGGTAACTTTTATATCAACCTCAAGCCCAAAGACGAAGGCCGGACCTTGAGCGCGGATGAAGTGATTGCCCGTCTGCGTCCGCAACTGGCCAAGGTGGAGGGGGTGAACCTGTTCCTGCAAGCGGGTCAGGACATTAACGTGGGTGGGCGTTTGTCGCGTACGCAGTACCAATACACGCTCACGGATTCCAACCTTGATGAACTGAATAACTGGGCACCCCGGTTGCTGGACCGCTTCCGCAAACTACCCCAATTGACGGATCTGGCGTCTGATCAGCAAAACGCTGCCGCAACGGCGGTGCTGACGATTGACCGTGCTCGTGCTTCCAGCTTTGGAATCTCGCCATCGCTGATTGATGCCACGCTGTACGACGCCATCGGCCAGCGCCAGGTGGCCCAGTACTACACGCAGGTCAATACCTATCACGTGGTGATGGAGGTCAAACCGGAATTACAGCTGGACCCGGCGTTGTTCGACAAACTCTATATCACGTCGCCGCTGACTAACCAACAAGTCCCGTTGTCGACCTTTGTGCACATCGACACCAACAAGACGGCGTATTTGTCGATCAGTCACCAGAGCCAGTTCCCGGCGGTGACGATCTCGTTCAACCTCGCCAAGGGGGTCTCGCTGGGTGAGGCAGTTGATGCCATCAGCAAGGCGCAGACCGAAATGGGCGTACCCCAAACACTGACGGGCGCCTTCCAGGGTACGGCCAAGGCTTTTGGCGACTCGCTGTCGTCCCAGCCTTACCTGATCGCTGCGGCGCTGATTGCGGTGTATATCGTGCTGGGCCTGTTGTATGAGAGCTATATTCACCCGCTGACCATCCTCTCTACCTTGCCGTCGGCTGGTGTCGGGGCGCTTTTGATCCTGATGGCGGCGGGGTACGATCTCTCGGTGATTGCCTTGATCGGGATTATCTTGCTGATCGGTATCGTGAAGAAAAACGGCATCATGATGATCGACTTTGCCCTGACCGCCGAGCGCGACCACGGTATGGGTCCGCAAGAGTCCATCTATCAAGCGTGCATCTTGCGGTTCCGCCCGATCATGATGACGACCATGTGTGCCTTGCTGGCCGGTTTGCCGCTGATGCTGGGCCATGGTGCCGGGTCTGAGTTGCGTCGTCCGCTGGGTTACGCCATGGTGGGTGGTCTGGTGCTGTCACAAGCGCTGACTTTGTTCACAACACCGGTGGTGTATCTGTATCTGGATCGCTTTAGTCACTGGATTCAGACGCGTCGTGCAGCCAGGAAGCAAGCGCGTAAAGAAGCCGCAGTCCTGCAAGGGGCGGGCGAGTAACGCCGGCCTGGTCAACCGCCAATATGAACCAAAGAAAAAAGCCGCATCAGTTGATGCGGCTTTTTCATTGACCGACCACCAAAAAACTCAGGCGGCTGCGCCGTTGACCAATGGCGCATGGCGCGGGCCGGCATAAGCGCCGATCCGGGCTGCCAGAGAGACCTCAAGACAAATCTGCAAGAAGCGTTCGGCCGGGTAGGACGCACGGCCTACCAGTACGCCGTCAATCTCGGCACCGATCATCAAACTTGCTGCGTTGTGTTCGTCCACGCTGCCGCCGTAAAGAATGCGCTGCGGGAAACCAACGCCATTGTCTTCGTGCAGCTCTTGCAGCAACTGGCGCAGCGTACGGATCGTACCGGCCAGTTGAATGACCGAGATGACCGTTTTGTCATCCAGCGCCCACTGCGGCTGATAAACCACAACCATCTTCGACCAGTCAGCCCCAAACAGCGCAACGGCCTGCTGCAATTGTTTTTGCAAGGCTTTGGTGGTCTGGTTGCTGCGACGCTGATCTGCATCTTCACCCAGACACAGCACCGGCGTGAGCCCTGCTTGAATGGCTTGCTGAACCTTGTGGGCGATCTGGTGATCGTTTTCGGCAAACAGGCGGCGACGCTCAGCATGGCCGACCACGACGTATTTACAGCCAGCCTCGACCAGTGCGCTGGCCGGGACGTCAACGGCATCCGGAAGGTCAGGATCAACGCTGCAGCTTTGACCACCGAGCACGTAGCCATTGGCAAGCAACGGGCCCGCTGTTTCTGCCAGCAGGGTGTGCGATGGGCAAACGACGGTTTCCACATCCTTGGGGTGTGGCACATCCGCCAGTTCGGTCAAAACGCCGGCACAGGCTTCGCGTGAGACATACGTCTTCCAGTTCCCGATCACCAGGGGTTTGAGGGTTTCTTCACTCATCAAATTTCGACTCCGGGTTGCGGGGAAGTATCTGGCTTTTCTTTGTATAGCCTGGATATTGTTGCCGCACAGGTGCCAACCGGCTACCGGTAGTCACTCCGGCGCAGCGGGCCCGTTTGCGGGGCGCACATGAAAGGTGCATAAACACCTTAAACTGGCACGCTATCCGCAATCAACCGGATTTTGTAGTTGTTGTCCCACAAGTACAAAAAGCCCCACACTTGCATGAATGACTTGCTCAGATCCAGTTTGTGGTCTTCGCAATATCAACAGGCAGGAGTGGGGCTGGTTACCGCAGCCTGAGTCAGGGCTTGAGGACAGTCGGAACCGCTTCGGACAGCATGCCCGGGTAATCGCGACTGTAGTGCAGGCCGCGGCTTTCTTTGCGTGCCATGGCTGACTGGACAATCAACTGGGCGGTCGTGACCAGATTACGCAACTCGATCAGATCGTTACCCACACGGAAGTTGGTGTAGTAGTCGTTGATTTCGTGTTGCAGCAACTCAATGCGGTGAAGCGCGCGTTCCAGTCGTTTGTTGGTGCGCACAATGCCCACGTAATCCCACATGAAGCGCCGCAGTTCATCCCAGTTGTGGGCGATGACCACTTCTTCATCCGGGTCCGTCACCTGGCTTTCATCCCATTCGGGCACAGAAGGGATGGCATCGGGCGGGGTGGCCAGAATGTCTTCAGCGGTGGCTTTGCCAATCACCATACATTCCAGCAGGGAGTTTGATGCCAACCGGTTGGCGCCATGCAGGCCGGTGCAGGCGGCTTCGCCCACTGCATAAAGACCTTCCACATCGGTGCGGCCATACAGATCGACGACCAACCCGCCGCAGGTGTAGTGGGCAGCGGGCACAACCGGGATGGGTTCACGGGTGATATCGATGCCCAGCTCCAGGCAGCGCTGGTAGATATTCGGGAAGTGTTCCTTGATAAAACTGGCCGGCTTGTACGAGATATCCAGGTACACACAGTCATAGCCGCCTTTCTTCATTTCAAAGTCAATGGCACGGGCTACGACGTCTCGCGGTGCGAGTTCCGCACGCTCGTCATGCTGTGGCATGAAACGCGTGCCATCCGGCAATTTGAGAATGCCACCTTCGCCACGGACCGCCTCGGTAATCAGGAAGGATTTGGCATGAGGGTGATACAAACAAGTGGGGTGGAACTGGATGAACTCCATATTGGACACGCTGCAACCTGCTCGCCAGCCCATGGCAATGCCATCACCCGTGGCGACATCGGGATTGGTGGTATATAGATACACCTTGCCAGCGCCACCGGTGGCCAGCACGGTATGGCCGGCAACAAAAGTTTCCACACGATCATTGGCTTTGTCATAGACATAAGCGCCCCAGCAGCGGTCATCATCCAGCCCCAGTTTCTTGCCGGTGATGAGGTCAAGCGCGATGTGGTCTTCCAGTACCGTAATGTGGGGGTGTGCGGCCACCTTTTTGGCCAGGGTATCAATCACCGCTGCGCCAGTGGCATCGGCCGCATGAATAATGCGACGATGGCTGTGACCGCCTTCACGCGTCAGGTGATAGCCGTGGTAGTTGGTATCGCCGGAATCGTCGCGGGTAAAGGGCACGCCCATCTCGATCAGCCAGTCGATGGCATCACGTGAATTTTCAATAATGAAACGAGTTGCTTGCGCATCGCATAATCCAGCCCCCGCTACGAACGTATCCCGGATATGCAGTTCAATGCTGTCAGCATCATCAAGGACCGCCGCAATACCGCCTTGGGCCCAGCCACTACCGCCGTCACGCAGAGCCCGTTTGGTGACCAGGCCCACCTTGAGCTTGTCTGCAAGCTTGAGGGCAATGGTCATGCCGGCAAGGCCGCTTCCCATGATCAACACATCGAACTGGCGCATGGCTAATCGTCACTCCCGAGACGGTGTCGCAAAAGTGTAACTATAACAGCCCGGATACCCCGGCGGCCCCTGGTCATTCGCCGCGGTGGTTTTTAAGCCGGTTTTAAGGCAGGGATGCGAGGATGAATGGAAATAACCCGTCTTGTAAAACGGGCTTGTCAGCCCCAGATAACAAAGAATCAATCAAGAAGGTCTGCATCTGACAGCAATCTGGATGGCATGCACCGCATGTCATGCTGCCAGTCCGCCAGCGCGAGTTCATTGGGGAACCGCCCGCGTTTGGCATTGGCCCGGCGTCTGGCTGTACCCGCCGTGGCGCGATTGTTGTCATTTGAATATTCAGCAGGCCGGTCCTTACGGAGCCCGCATTGGAAAACCTAACCGAACGGGATGTCGATCAGGCTCTTGTCGTGCGCGCGCAAGGCGGCGACAAGAAAGCCTTCGAGCTCCTGGTCGCCAAATACCAGCGCAGAATCGCGCGCTTGCTCTCAAGGCTCATCCGTGACCCGCATGAAATTGAAGACGTAACGCAAGAGGCTTTCATCAAGGCCTATCGCGCATTGCCTTCCTTTCGCGGGGAAAGTGCGTTCTATACATGGCTTTACCGTATTGCCATCAATACGGCCAAGAATTACCTTGCCGCCATGGGTCGTCGCCCCCAGTTGGCTGCAGATTATGAAGACGACGAAGGCGAAACCCTGGATGCTGCTGCGCAGATTCCGGATTACCATACGCCCGATGCTGAACTCTCCAACAGGGAGATTGTCAGAACTGTCAATGAGGTGGTCGATACCCTTCCGGACGAGCTTAAAACTGCCATTACGTTGCGCGAAATGGACGGTTTGTCGTACGAAGATATCGCCACCGTGATGAACTGTCCCATAGGTACCGTCCGATCGCGTATCTTTCGGGCTCGCGAAGCCATTGCCGGCAAATTGCGGCCCTTGCTTGAGACAGTAGGTAAAGACAGGCGCTGGTAACAGGAATACGCAGCACGATAAAGCCCGCTGGCGGCGGGCAACAAGAGGGTAACGAATCATGAAAGAACATTTGTCCGCACTGATCGATGGAGAGCTGGAACCAGCCGAATTCGACCATGTTCTGGCGCAACTGCACGCCGACCCGGCCTTGCGCGATGACTGGCAAGACTGGCACCTGGTGGGAGATGTGATGCAACAGCATCCCATTTTGTCGCCGGATTTCATGAAAAACTTCTCTGATCGCCTGGCAACCGAACCGGTAGTGCTGGTACCGGCGGCGGCTTCCCGGCGTCGTCGCTTCATGCGTCGCGCTCTGGCACCGCTCTCCGCTGCGGCGTCTGTCGCATTTCTGAGTGTTGTTGGCTGGCAGGCTTTTCACGGTGCATACACCGGCTCGCCGCTCGCCGCGCCGCAAATGGCTGCCGTCAAGCAACAGGCCGTGCGCGTTGCCAGCACGGGTACGGACAATCGCTTCCGCGCTTACCTGGTTGCCCATCATGAAGATTCGGGCAATCCGATTGATGGTCGCGATATCGTTTACGCCTCGTTTGAGACCCAACCGACCAAATAATGATGAAAACCAAGGGCTGGATCCTTGCCGGCAGTTTGTTCCTGGCTGGCCACCGTTTGCTGGCTGCCACTCCCGTTCCCAATGAGCTTCTGAGTGCCCAGGAGGCCAATCAGCTGGTCGCGCGCGTTGCCAACGCTGCCCGCACGGTGACCTTCCAGGGGGTCTACGTGCATCAGCACGGTGACAACATGGAGGCGTTTCGTGTGATACACGAAGCGACATCGGGCAACGATATTGAACGTCGGGAATCGCTGGATGGTCCGCCGCGTGAATTTTACCGGCAGGGCAACCAGATCAGTTTGTACCTGCCGGGTGGGCAGGTGTTTCCGATTGATCGGCGCCAGTCCTCCAAACTGTTTCCGCGCCAGTTTCCGGATGACCCGGAGCACGTGCTGGTTAATTACCAGGTGCGGTACGTCGGTCAGGAGCGGGTCGCCGGGCAAGACACAAATATTTACGATTTCGAGCCCAAAGACAAATTGCGTTACCCGCACCGTTACTGGGTGCACGCAGATACCGGCTTGATGCTCAAATCAGTCATGCTGGGTGTGCGACACGAGCCGGTCGAAGTCTTTGCGTTTTCGCAGGTGCAGATTGGTGGCTCCATCGATAAACGTCAGCTTAAACCGGTTTACCCGGTTAAACCGGCGCCGGTGGACGATGCCCCCGGTACATTGACCTTGCCCAAAGATCCGGCCTGGGACATCCATAATCTACCTGGTGGGTTCCGCCTGTTGAAGGTGAGCCAGCGTGCCATGACCGGCAAACCCAGACCGGTGGTGCACCATTTGTATGGTGATGGTCTGGTGACGATCTCGGTGTTCATTGAGCCGTTTGATCCAGCTGCACCGTTGGGTATTGCCCAGCAAGCTGGCATTACCGTCTTTGCTCGCCAGGCAGGACCTTATTTGTTGACTGTGCTGGGCGAAGTGCCGGCGGAGACCGTCCAGGCGTTCAGTTACGCGTACACGCCGAAAGGCGAAAAGTCGGGCACGCAATAGGCTAACGCCGCATAATTGCGGCCTGGTTTCAGGAACATACAACAAATGATTGAAAGCGAAGCACAAGTGGTGCGCCGCGAAGGCGAACATGTCTGGGTACGAATCCGTCCGCACGCGCCTTGTGGCAACTGCGACCCGGAAACCGGCTGCAAGTCGGTCGCCATTACCCGCATGTTTGGCAACGCCAAAGAAGCCTTTCGTGTACGTAACACCGTGGATGCGCAGCCCGGCGACTTCGTTCGCATCGGCGTGGCCGACGGCATGCTGCTGCGTACCGCGTTTGCCGCCTATGGCGTGCCGTTGATTGCCTTGATGGCAGGTGCTGTCATTGGCCGTACTGTGGCCCCCTATGGTTTGCCTGATCTGGGCGCCGTGCTGGGTGCTGCTGTGGGTTTTGTGGCGGGTTTCCTCATTTTGCGTAGTCGTCGCAACCTGGCGACACAGGCTGAACCAGCTACGCTGGAGCGGCTGGCGCCCGGTGCGCAACCCATCAAATTCTGTGATCGCAACGCGCCCAGCCCGGATGGTGTTCACTAAACCACACTGCCGCCGGCTTTGAACTTGTCCAGGGCGCGTTTGTCTGTTTTTGTCCCCGTTTCAGAACAGTGACCAGACCATGCAAATAAAAACCTTGTTTGTCGGCGGCTTGCTTGCGTTAAGCGGTGTCGCCGCGTCGGCTGCGGTAACCGGTTTGCCTGATTTTACGCAACTGGTTGAAAAGGAAGGAAAAGCAGTCGTCAACGTGTCTACAACGGCGACGCTTCGGGATTCGGGCGATGAGTCGGGTCTGGATGAAGACACGCTCAATCTGCTGCGTCGTTTTGGTTTTCCTGTGCCCCCATCTGCAGGTCAGCAACAGCCACGTGAGCGCACCGCGCAGTCATTGGGTTCCGGGTTCGTTATTGATGCCAACGGCTATATCCTGACCAATGCCCATGTCGTGGCGCAGGCAGACTCCATCAAGGTCACGCTGACCGACAAGAAAGAATACAAGGCCACGGTGGTCGGTTCCGATACGCGTACCGACATCGCCTTGTTGAAGATCGAGGCGACCAATCTACCCAAGGTGGATCTGGGCAACTCTGATGTGCTCAAGCCTGGTCAGTGGGTTGTGGCTATTGGTTCTCCATTCGGGTTTGAGAATACGGTTACGGCTGGCATTGTCTCGGCGACGGGCCGCAGATTGCTCGACGAAAACCAGACCCCGTTTATCCAGACGGATGTCGCTATCAATCCGGGTAACTCTGGTGGTCCGTTGTTTAATCTGGATGGCCAGGTGGTGGGGATCAATTCCCAGATTTACAGCCGTTCTGGCGGTTTCATGGGGTTGTCGTTTTCCATTCCGATCAATGAAGCCATGAAAGTTGTGGCTGAACTCAAGGCGCACGGCAAGGTGATTCGTGGGCGGATCGGTGTGGCAGTGCAATCCGTCAGTGACGATCTGGCCAAGAGCTTTGGTCTGACCAAGGCGCAGGGCGCGCTGGTTTCTGCAGTCGACAAGGACGGCCCAGCCGGCAAGGCCGGCGTGAAGCCGGGTGATATCGTGCTCAAGTTCAATGGTCAGCCGGTGGAAGAGAGTAGCGATCTGCCGCGTCTTGTGACCAGCACCAAACCGGGTACCACTGCCACCATGCAGATCTGGCGCGACAAGTCTGCCCGCGACGTCACTTTGACGGTGGCCACACTGGATGAGCAGGATGAAGCTGCGCCAGGCAAGCCTGGCAAGCCGGGTGGAAAGAAGAACGACGATGCGGTTTCGTCCCGGCGCTTTGGTCTGTCGCTGGTCGAACTCAACCCGCGCCAGCTCAAGCAGTTGGGTATCAAGTATGGTGTGGGCGTACAGGGGGCCAGCGGTGCGGCAATGCGCGCCGGTCTGCAGCAAGGAGATGTGATCATTGGCATTGCGGGTGCTGAGTTGACCAGTTTTGCCCAGCTCAAGCAGGCTCTGGATGCGCTCAAGCCAGCTGAAACCCTTGCTTTGCGCGTGATGCGTCAGGATGGTTCATTGTTCCTGACCATCAAGGCGCCGGAAAAAACCGACAAGGACAAACAAGCCCCATGACCATGCCCATGCAACTGCGCCTTTATGGCCGGGAGTATTGCAGCTTGTGCGTGAACATGCGCGAGCAGCTTGACGTGCTTTCCCGTCAGCGCGGGTTCTGCGTGACCTGGATCGACATTGACGATAGTGATGATCTGGAAGAGCGCTATGGTGAGCTTGTGCCAGTGCTGGCAGATAGCGCTGATACAGAAATCTGCCACTATCACCTGGACCTGGAAGCGCTCGATGCCTGGCTAGTCAAGGCACATTAAGCGGAAGCGGGCGGGGCTGCCGGCCGATGTTTTTGTTTGCGAGCCCGATTTCCGGTAAAATCGGTTTCAATTATCCGGCTTTCAACCGAGGGGCACGCAGGGCGTGCCCCTTTTTGCAGTTGCACGGCGTAGCGGCCCACTGCCCTTAGGTTATTGAACTTACTCGATGAAGCACATTCGCAATTTCTCCATCATTGCCCACATTGACCATGGCAAGTCGACGCTGGCAGACCGTTTTATCCAGTTTTGTGGCGGCCTCGAAGCGCGCGAGATGTCCGAGCAAGTGCTCGACTCGATGGACATCGAAAAAGAGCGAGGCATTACCATCAAGGCCCAGACCGCAGCGCTGACCTACAAGGCACGTGATGGTCAGGTCTACAACCTGAATTTGATCGACACCCCGGGGCACGTTGACTTCAGTTATGAAGTCAGCCGTTCGCTGGCCGCCTGTGAAGGGGCATTGCTGGTGGTTGATGCCTCACAGGGGGTGGAAGCCCAGACTGTTGCCAACTGCTACACCGCCATTGAGCAAGGTGTGGAAGTCGTTGCGGTCTTGAACAAAATTGACTTGCCCGCTGCAGAGCCCGAGCGCGTAATCCAGGAAATTGAAGATATCGTTGGTATCGAAGCCACTGAGGCCGTGCGTGCATCGGCCAAAAACGGCATCGGTATTGAAGACATTCTGGAAGAGGTGGTGCGTCGTGTCCCGGCACCTTTGGGCAATCCGGATGGCCCCCTCAAGGCGCTGATCATTGACTCCTGGTTTGACAACTATGTGGGCGTGATCATGCTGGTGCGCGTGGTCGATGGCGAACTGCGCCCGAAGGACAAGATTCTGTTCATGTCGACCAAGGCACAGCATCTGTGTGAACAAGTCGGCGTGTTTACGCCCAAATCGATCCAGCGTGATGTATTGCGTGCCGGTGAAGTGGGTTTTGTGATTGCTGGCATCAAGGAATTGGCCAGTGCCAAGGTCGGCGATACGGTGACGCTGGTGAAGCCGGCTGCTGAAGAGCCACTGCCGGGCTTCAAGGAAGTCAAATCGCAGGTGTTCGCCGGTTTGTATCCGGTAGAAAGCCATGACTTTGAAGCGCTGCGTGAATCGCTGGAAAAGCTCCAGTTGAACGATGCATCGCTCCATTTCGAACCAGAAGTCTCTCAGGCTCTAGGTTTTGGTTTCCGCTGTGGTTTCCTTGGTTTGTTGCACCTGGAAATCGTACAGGAACGCCTTGAGCGCGAATTCGATATGGACCTCATCACCACGGCGCCGACCGTGGTGTACGAAGTGCTGATGAAAGACGGCACGGTGGTTGAAGTGGAAAACCCGTCCAAGCTGCCGGATCCGGGCAAGGTTGAGGAAATCCGTGAGCCGATTATTACCTCAACCATCCTTGTGCCGCAGGATTACGTGGGCGCAGTCATGACGCTGTGTAACCAGAAGCGCGGTGCCCAACGCAACATGCAGTACATGGGTCGCCAGGTCATGCTGACCTACGATCTGCCCATGGCCGAAGTCGTGATGGATTTCTTTGACAAGCTCAAGTCGGTTTCGCGCGGGTATGCCTCGCTGGACTATGACTTCAAGGAATTCCGCGCTGATGATCTGGTCAAGCTGGATGTGCTGGTGAATGGCGAACGCGTTGATGCGCTCAGTCTGATCGTGCACCGCGCCAGTTCTATCTATCGTGGCCGCGAGCTGGTTTCCAAAATGCGGGAACTCATTCCACGCCAGATGTTCGATATTGCCATTCAGGCAGCGATCGGCGCGCACATTATTGCGCGTGAAACCGTAAAAGCCATGCGTAAAGACGTGCTGGCAAAATGTTACGGTGGCGATATTACCCGCAAGAAAAAGCTGCTTGAGAAACAGAAAGCAGGTAAAAAGCGCATGAAACAGGTAGGTAACGTGGAAATCCCGCAAGAGGCTTTCCTCGCGATCTTGCAAGTCAGCGACAAATAAACAGTACAAACATCGTCAACTGCACGTGCCGGCGGGGTGTTGAGCTCCGCTTGTTTCAATCCAATCCAATACAAGGTTTCTGATGAACTGGCTTTTAATCGGCATCGTGGTGACTTTGCTTGGCCCGGTCATGATCGCGCTGGGCAGCAAGCAGCAACGTACTGGTCCGGAAGCGCCGCAACTGGTGCAGTACGGATACCTTTTTGCCATTGTGGGTGTGTTCATCCTGCTGGTGCAGTACATGTCGATCGCTGCGGCGATGCTGGTATTCGTCATCCTGACCGGTATTGTGTGGGCACTGGACAAGTTTGTACTGGGCAAAAAACGCGGTTCGGCTGCGGTGCCCGACTGGGTCGAATACGGTCGTGGGTTCTTCCCGGTTATCCTGGTGGTGTTCCTGCTGCGCTCGTTCTTGATTGAGCCTTATCAGATTCCGTCATCCTCCATGCGCCCTGGTCTTGTAGTGGGCGATTTCATCGTGGTTAACAAGTTTGCTTACGGTTTGCGTGTACCGGTGCTGAACAACGTGTTTGTTCCGGTAGGCAAGCCCCAGCACGGTGATGTGATGGTGTTCAATTACCCGGAAAATCCGGCGGTCAATTACATCAAGCGCACTATTGGTGTACCGGGTGACACGGTCGAGTATCGTCACAAACGCCTGACCATAAATGGTCAACCGGTGCCTACTCAGGACGCCGGAACGCTTGATTACGTCGAAGATGGCGTGCAACTGGTACGGAATAAACAGTTTCTGGAAAAGCAGGGCGAGCATGTCTACAACACGCTCGAAGCCATTGAGAATCCGCCGTACGTAATGCTTTCGGAGGTGCGTGACTTTCCGTACCGCGAAAACTGCCGCTATGATGACGAGGGTTTTAGCTGCAAGGTACCGGACGGGTATTACTTCATGATGGGCGACAACCGCGACCACTCTGCGGATAGCCGTTATTGGGGTTTTGTACCGGATAAATACGTGGTGGGCAAGGCGTTCCTGGTGTGGTTCAACCCCAAGCAGTTGAGCCGTGTTGGTACCGTCATTCACTAAACTGCATAGCCGCACAGGGCTGTTTGCCAACCGGGCAGAATGATCCGGGGGCATAGAAGGGGATATAAAAATGCGCAAGCAAGCGGGGTTGTCGTTTTTCGGATTTGTCATCGTGGCTATTGTTGTGGCTGCGGTAGCAGTCACTGCGTTTAAAGCTGTTCCGGCGTGGATTGAATACTTCAACGTCCAGAAGACAATTAGCACTCTCGTGAAGGAAGAGGCAGGCGCTTCCCCTGCGGACATCCGCGCTTCGTTTAGCCGCCACTCGCAAATCAGTGATATGGATTCGGTCAAGCCGGAAGACCTCAAAATCAGTCAAGGGGGTGGTGTGACGACCATTAGTGTCAGCTATGAGCGCGTAGTGCCGCTGGTAGGCAATTGCAGCTTGTTGTTCACTTTTGATGTTTCCAAATCGAGTGGCGCTTCGGCAGGTCAGTAAACAGTGTCCATTGTTCTTCCTCCAGAGCACCTGCAAAAGGTGCTCGGTTATTCCTTTTCTGATCCACGCTTGATCAAACAGGCGTTGACGCATCGCAGCTTTGCTTCTACCCACAATGAGCGTCTCGAGTTTGTTGGTGATGCAGTGCTGAACGCCGTGGTCGGGCGCGCTTTGTTTATTCATTTTCCAAAGCTGAACGAAGGCGAACTGTCACGACTGCGTGCCAGTCTTGTGCGGCAAGAGTCGCTGGCTAATGTGGCCAGCGAACTCAACCTGGGCGACTATCTGTGGTTGGGAGAAGGCGAGCTTAAGAGCGGTGGTCATCGCCGGCCGTCTATACTGGCGGATGCGCTGGAGGCCATTTTTGGTGCGGCGTGGCTTGATGGCGGCTTTGAAGCCGCGCAAGGCATGATTGAGCGCCTGTTTGTGAGCCGCATCGAGTCCATTGACCCGGCTCGTGCGCTCAAAGACCCGAAAACCGCGCTGCAAGAATGGCTGCAGGCGCGTCACCATGCGTTGCCGATTTACGAAGTGGTGCGCCAGGAGGGTGAATCGCCCAACCTGGTATTCGAGATGTCATGCAGCATTCCTGCGCTGAAAGTCACTACACTGGCGCAAGGCCCGAGCCGGCGTTCAGCAGAACAACTTGCCGCGGGTGAAGCACTGGGTATGCTGAAAGAGAAGTACCCAGGCAAGGCGCCCAAGCGCGCTTGAGAGTCGGCCCGGCCTCAGAAGGCCGGTACTGACTCAATCCCCCAATTCAATATCAAGTCTGGAGCCCGTTATGGCTGATTCCGATTTCGTTGCTGGCCCGGAGAGTGCCGCAGGGTTCCGTTGTGGTTTTGTCGCCATCGTGGGCCGTCCTAATGTGGGCAAGTCCACGTTGATGAACCATCTGATCGGACAGAAGATCAGTATTACTTCGCGCAAGGCGCAAACGACGCGCCATCGCATCACGGGTGTGTATACCACTGAAGCGGCGCAGTTCGTTTTTGTTGACACGCCTGGTTTCCAGACCAAATACAAAAACGCATTGAATGATGCGATGAACCGTAATGTGACCACAACGCTGGCCGACGTGGACGCAGTGCTGTTCCTGGTAGAGGCGGGCCAGTTTGGTGCTGCCGATGAAGCCGTGCTCAAGCTTCTGCCGAAACACCGCCCGGTTCTGCTGGTGATCACCAAGATCGATCAGTTGCCGCAAAAAGAAGCTTTGCTACCGTTCATTGAAAAAATTGCCGAACGGTTCGAGTTTCATGCGATTGTCCCTGTTTCGGCCCTGCGCGCCCAGCAACTGGATGTCTTGCTGCAAACGGTACAGCCTTTGTTGCCTGAGTCGGTGCCGATGTATCCGGAAGATCACATCACGGATCGCAACTCACGCTTTCTGGCCGCTGAGATTGTTCGTGAAAAGCTCTTTCGCATGCTGGGCGACGAACTGCCCTATGCCATGACGGTGGAAATCGAGAAGTTCGACGAAGAAACCATGCGAGACGGTCGCCCGTTGTATCGCATCTACGCGGCGGTGCTGGTTGATCGTGATGGCCAAAAAGCGATCCTGATCGGCAAGAATGGTGAAAAGCTCAAGCGGATTGCCACCGAGTCTCGCCAGGATATGGAAAAGCTCTTTGATGCCAAGGTTTATCTGGAAGTCTGGGTCAAGGTCAAAAGCGGCTGGGCGGACGACACCCGCGTATTGCGCCAGCAAGGCTTTGAATAAACCGGTTGCGCGTGGAGCCTTGATTTGGCGCGACGCCCGGCTGGTTCTCCCCCCAAAGTGTCCCGTACCCGCGGTGGCAAAGGCCAGCCGCGCGTCGACACACAACCCGTCTTTATCCTGCATCAGTACGCATGGCGAGAAACCAGCCGGCTGATTGAGGTGTTCTCACGCGACTACGGTCGTATCTCTATTGCCGCGCGTGGCGTGCAACGGCCAGGTTCACAACTCAGAGGCACGCTCCTGGCTTTTCAGCCCTTGCTGATGTCCTGGTTTGGTGGCGCTGAGGTCAAAACACTGCATGCGGCGGAATGGCAGGGCGGTATCACCCAGCCCTCAGGGCTTTCATTATTGTGCGGGTTCTACCTGAACGAATTGCTGGTGCGGTTGATGCCGCGTGAAGAACCCCAGCCCGTCCTGTTTGCCGCTTATTACGAGGCGATCCGTGACCTGGCGGGTTTGCCAACAGAAGCCGGTAGCGCGGTCGAGCCAGTTTTGCGTGGGTTCGAACTTAAATTGCTCACGGAACTCGGATATGGCGTAGATCTTGCTCACGATACTGCGGGTAGGGATGTGCAAGCCGACCAACAATATGACTTTGTCGCAGGTCAGGGATTAATACTTGCTGACAACGGACGAGGTCGCTTCGATGGCGCTGTGCTGCAGGAACTGGCAGCGGGTCGGCTGGCTGACGAGCGTGTTCTCGCTCAAGGCAAGCTCCTGATGCGACAAGCGCTGACTGTCGCATTGGGTGACGCGCCTTTGCATACCCGGCAGCTGTTGCTGGACTTGCAGCGTATCTGATCCGCCGGGGGCGGCAATACAGGCGGATGTCTGATTGCAGCTTGGGTGCGGGGCGCGAGTGGCTTATGATAAAAGTGTCAGTTTGTCGAAGAGAGGGTGGATGCCATATTGGCAACGTATCTTTTTTCGGCTGAACAGCATTGCTGCGGAGAGACTGTTTTATGGCTGGTGACCTTTCGCTTGGCGTAAATATTGATCACGTTGCAACCCTGCGCAACGCACGTGATGCCCGTTATCCCAGCCCGGTGTTCGCCGCCCAGGTGGCAGAGCAGGCCGGTGCGGATCACATTACCGTGCATCTGCGTGAAGACCGTCGCCATGTGGGCGATGAGGACGTCAGGCTGATCAAGGCTTTGTTGCAGACGCGCATGAATCTGCAAATGGCGCTCAATCCATCTTTGCTGGATTTTGTTCTCGGCATTGCGCCGCAGGATGTGTGCCTGGTCCCGGCCGATGGCGATCAGCAGGGTAGCTCGCATGGGCTTGATGTGCGTGGCAACAAAGCCGAGGTGGGCGAGTACATCAAAAAACTCAGCGCAGCTGGCGTCAGAACCAGTGTCTTGCTGGCGCCAGACTTCGAGCAGATCCGCCTGGCCCATGCGCTGGGCGCGCAAGCGATCGAGCTTGATACAGGCAGGTACGCAGCCGCACTTGATCGCCGGGCCAGAGAGACGGAATATGCGCGGGTCAAGGTGGCTGCGGAATATGCCGCTAATCTGGGCCTGGTGGTTTCCGCCGGGCATGGTTTGAACTATCACAATGCAGAGCCCATTGCCGCCATTGCTCAGGTTTCTGAACTGAACATTGGCCACGCTATCATTGCGCATGCATTGATTGTCGGGTTGCCGACGGCTGTGCGTGAAATGAAAATGTTGATGATCCGTGCGCGTTTAACCAGCAAGCGCGAATTGCCGGACGATGACGAAAACTGAAGCACTGAACTTCCATCGCTTGCGTCAGGTCGCAGTAGTCTGGGTCGACGTAGCGGATGTAAACAAAGCGCCTGTTAACAGGTTTTGATTACTGAACAAGCCAGCCAATTTCAGGGGGTGCCATGATCAGCGTTACCCATGAGCCAGGTTATGTATCGGTAGCGGTTTTCAATGAATTTACCGTGCACGATTTTCGTCAGTTTGAAGATGACGTGCGCTACAAGATTAATTTTGAGGGCAAACCCAATCTCTTGTTCGACATGACCGCCATGGTGCGCTACACGCTGGACATGGCGGTTGAGGAATACAAGTTTGCCAAAACGCATCGCAACGATTTCGGCCGGGTTGCCGTTGTAACCACTGACCAGTGGGTGGCCTGGTCCGCGTGGGTGAACACGTTGTTCTCCGAAGCGCGTATCGAAATCTTTGATAACCTGGAAGAAGCCGTTAACTGGGTACGCCAGGACGGAACACAAGGCGCAGCCGCGTAAGACGGTCAAGCACAGGAAAACCATGAGATCGTTTCTCAATAATTTGTTCTCAAGAGATACATCCCCGCTTGAGAACCCACGACAAGTCACTGCCTGGTGCAAAAAGCTTGAACTGGCAGACCCGCAAGCACAGCGAGCGAAGGTCGCGTCGGTGGTCAACGAATTTTTGTCTGTGGGTGGCAAGCCATCCCCCGATATCCTGCAGGCGCTGATCAAGATCGATGAAAGCGTACAGATGGGCTATGAGCGCATCCGCTACCAGTACGTTTCCAATCCGCGCATGCCCAAAGAGATCGAGCAAAGCCTCTGGCAAGACATTACCGGGCTGGCTGACTCCATGGTCAAGGCCTATCTGCGCTTTGCCAAGGTCGAAGCGGATGGCGAGGAAAAGCAGGCCTACGATGCCATGATGCCGCTGGTGCTGGCGCGTTGCCTGCATTACGTAGGGGTGCTGGCCAAATGGCATTACTTTCGTTTTGATCGCGTGCCGGGGCAGCTCTGGTCACAAGCGCATAGCCTGTACCGGCTTTCCGAGATCGACGGGTTCGATTGCAATCCGTTTCCGCTCTACCCGCATCACGGTGCAGAAGTCAGTTCTTGTGCCGATGAGTATATTCAGCTGTTGATGCTGAATACGGTGTCGTCCAATAACCTGGCGGTGCGTCAACTCGATTGGGTCGATCAATGGCTGGATAAATGGTCGCGTAATGTCCTGATTGCGCGCCGCTATCAGCCGGATCATCACCACTACTGTGTCAATTTGAGCGGGAAGCAGGGGCCGGAAAAAATTGGCGACGACAGTCAGGGTGATCCTTATCGCTACTGGGGTATTTACGAACTGTTGAATGAGGTGCAGGGACTGATTGCGCGATTGGAAGCCGGGGCTTCTCCTGCCAGTCTGGGTTTGGGTAATGACGTGCGCGGCCCCGCCTGCCTTGAACTCTTGAAGCACCTGGACGTGTTCTGGGGTATGGCCGTACGCAATGCCCAGTTCACCCGTAGTGATCGCCGAGACGTGCATAAAGAAGCGGACGTGGTGTACGGGCTGGATCGGCTGCATCGCAAAATTCGCGCCGACAACGAGAAGTTTTCTCGCCAGCCAGACGAAGCCAAAACCGGCGTTGATTACGATGAAGTCATGGATATGCGACTCTATGGTTTCGTCTCGGCGCGGACGCGCTCTCGTCAAGCGCAGGCACCTCAAATTGTGCAGCGTAATGATCCTGCCGACTGGCAATCCTGGCGTGTTGAAAATGAGTCTGAAGGTGGCTACGGCGCCACGCTGGAGGCCGAAGGCGCAGAATGGGTGCGCCCGGGCGTGCTGGTGGGTATGCGTTTTGGGCCGGAAGACAGCTGGAAGGTGTGTGTTGTGCGCCGGATCTCCCGCATGAATGAGTTCCAGATCTACGCAGGCTTGCAGTTGCTCAGCGCGACGCCGGTCGCGGTGAATATCCAGACGACCACTGTTGCCGCCGCGCCGCCGCGCGCACTGGAGGTGACGGACTTTGCCGAGTTTGATAGCACGGCCTTGCACTCCGCAAATTCAGCACTGTACTTGCCGTACGAGATCGATGGCGTAACCAGCAATACCTTGCTGATGCATTCCGCCAATTATGATGCGGATCGCACCTATGAGGTTCAGGCGCGGGACCGCCACTTCACAGTGAACCTGACCCGTTCGCTGGACAAAGGCGTGGACTGGACCTGGGTAACGGTGCAAGTGCTGGGCCAAAAGCACTGATCACACTTGTCGCGATGTCATTGCAAAACGAAAGGCTTTGTCGGTCATCGACAAAGCCTTTTGTTTTGGGGCGAAATGATCAGCCGAGCACTTTGTTCAGGAACCGCCCGATTGCGTGGATTTCGGGCAAACAGACGGAATGTTGCATGGGCCAGTCATACCATTCCACCGGGTTGCCCAAGGCTTCTGTCGCGGCGCGGGCCCGGCGCCCGAGCGCCACCGGCACAACGGGGTCGGCCGTGCCGTGAGCGGCTAGCACCGGCGTGGTAGCGTTGATGGCGCTCCGGTTTTGTTCGATCAGAACCGGTGACGGCCAGTAAGTCGACAGTGCGACAATGCCGGCCAGTCGCTCCGGATAAGTCAGCCCGGCTGTGTACGCAATCGCGCCGCCTTGGGAAAAACCGGCCAGTACGATGCGATGGGTTGGCACTCCACGGGCGTTTTGATCCTTGACCAACGCCTCAACATCAAGCAGTGACTGCCGAATGCCATCTTCATCGGCATGGCGATCAATGTCCTCAAAATAGAGGATGTCGTACCACGCGCGCATGGTGTAGCCATTGTTGCAGGTGATGGGCATAAAGCGCGCATGCGGGAAAATGAAGCGTACGGCCAGATTGTCCGATAACCCCAATTCCGGTATGACGCCGGCAAAGTCACTGCCATCAGCACCCAGACCATGCATCCAGATCACGGCGGCGGTTGGATTGTCGCCGGTTTCTACCTCAATGGTGTCCAGCAAAGACGTGGTCGTACTCACGGTTCATTCCTGCGGTTTGATGGCGGATTTGGGGCGGAAAGCTGCGACCACGTCGGCACGTGTTTCGATATACGGGCCTTCCAGCAACTGAATGCAATACGGTACAGCGGCAAAGATACCCGGCACGATGACGTGATCCAGTCCGTCTTTGAGGCCTTCCAGCGTTTCGCGAATAGACTTGGGCTGACCAGGCAGATTCAGGATCAGGCAGCGCTTGCGAATCACGCCGACCTGGCGTGACAAAATAGCGGTCGGCACAAACTTCAGGCTGATCTGGCGCATTTGTTCGCCAAAGCCTGGCATTTCACGGTCCGCCACGGCCAGCGTTGCATCCGGGGTGACATCACGTAGCGCTGGCCCGGTGCCACCGGTCGTCAGCACCAGATCGCAGGCAAGTTCATCAACCAGTTCGATCAAGGTAGCTTCGATCACGGATTGTTCATCGGCAATCAGGCGGGTAACCGTTTCGAAAGGTGTGATGAGTGCGTTATGTAGCCATTGTTCCAGTGCAGGAATGCCTTTGTCCTCATAGACACCCTGCGAGGCGCGGTCAGAGACCGAAACCAGACCAATCCTGAATGTCATGGGCGCTGTTCCAGAATCAGCTCGGCGCCACTGCCCGGACGTAACGCCAGTTCTTCGTAGTGCGCAACTTTGGCACCAGCAAGACCGGTGGGTTCATGGCCGCTGGCGTGAAGAATGGCGACCACATTCATGCCGGCGGCGTGGGCCGAACGGATGCCTGCTTCGGCATCTTCAAAAGCGACGCAGCGCTCCGGAGGCAAACCGAGCAAGGCTGCGCCTTTCAGATAGGGCTCCGGGTGCGGCTTGCCACTTTGTACGTCGTCCGAACTGATCAGCAGATCAGGCACTGGCAGGCCGGCAGCGCGCAGCTTGGCTTGAGCAATGGCGCGGGAGGCAGACGTTACGACAGCCCAGCGGCCAGCAGGCAAGCTGGCCAGGAACGCCGCTGCACCGGGGATGGCGGGAATGTCTTCCATCATCTCCATTTCCTGCTCCAGCAGAGCAATCACTTCCGTTTTTGCATCCATATGCGGTGCGACGATCTCGATGGTCTCGGTACCTCGACGCCCATGCACATGCTGCATCAGGAAATCAAAATCAATGCCGTTCTTGATCGCCCAGCCATGCCAGATACGCTCAATCAGCACGGTGGAGTCGACCAGCGTGCCATCCATGTCAAACAGAAAACCTTCGCACTGCATTTGCCAACTCATTGGGGCTTATTCCTCGTCAGATTCGGGCAACGTGCCATCCGGATTGGGTTGCACCGGTTGGGCGAACTGTTCTTTCAAAAGCTGGAACAGCTCACGGAATGCCTTGGGTGGCTTTTGCTGCTCACGTTCCTTGACGGCATTACGGATCAGTTGGCGCAAATGCTGAACGTCAACGGCCGGATGTTCTGCCACGAAAGCTTCGACCGCTTTGGGTTCGGTCAGCATTTTTTCGCGCAGGCGTTCCAGCTTGTGCAACCAGGCATTGTGCTCGTCAGACTGCCCGGCAATACGCGCCAGCAAGGCACGGATCGGCTCGGGGTCGACTTCGCGCATCAGTTTGCCAATGTATTGTTTATGGCGGGCAATGGCACCATGTGCCTTGAGTCGCTTGGCTTCGCGGATGGCTGCCACCAGGCGTTCGGGCAGGCCAAGTGGTTCAAGCAGTTTGATGTCCAGCGGGATCAGTTCCGCACCTAGATCCTGCAGCGCGGTCATTTCGCGCTTCATCTGGGATTTGCTCACCAGTTCGACGTCATCGTCGTGCTGGTCGTAAGAGTCGTTATGTGCCATGTTTGGGGCCGTTACTGCAAAACCGCTATCATAACAAACTACGACATGGACCACGCCGCGGGCGTGCTTGCCAATCATCTAAAAGGAAAATCGTGTCCGGATTCAGTTTTAGCGAACAGCAACTGGCCGCCCTTGTTGGTCAGGTTCTGGATGAAGCCAAAAAGCAAGGCGCCAGTGATTGCGAAGTGGATATTTCCGAATCGTTTGGCCAGAACGTGAGCGTTCGCCTGGGCGATGTGGAAACCATTGAATACAACCGTGACAAGGGCATTGGCGTCACCGTGTTCCTCGGCAAGCAAAAGGGCCATGCCAGTACTTCTGATTTCTCTGGCCAGGCGCTTGCTGATACCGTGAAAGCCGCGCTGGCCATTGCGCGTTACACCGCAGCTGATGAGTACGCAGGCCTGCCGGATAAAAACCTGCTAGCGACCCATTTCCCTGATCTGGATCTCTACCACCCGTGGGATTTGCCGGTGGAAGACGCTATCCGGATTGCCACCGATTGCGAAGATGCGGCGCGTGGCGTTGACCCGCGCATCACCAATTCCGAAGGGGGATCGGCGTCCACTCATGCTTCGCGCTGGGCGTATGGCAACTCGCTGGGTTTTGTCGGTGCGGGTACGGGCTCACGCTATGGCGTCTCGGCAGCGGTGATCGCTGAAGACGAAAGCGGTATGCAGCGCGATTACTGGTACACCAGCATGCGCGATCCCAAAGACCTCGAACCGGCAGTGATCGTCGGGCGCAAGGCGGGTGAGCGTGCATTGCGTCGTCTTGGTGCACGTCGCGTGAAAACCGGCGAGTACCCGGTGTTGTTTGAAGCTTCGCTGGCGTCCTCTTTGCTGGGTAACTGGGTCAACGCGGTGAGCGGTAGCAGCCTGTATCGCAAATCGTCGTTCTTGCTCGATAGTCTGGGCAAGCCAGTGTTTGCGCCGTGCGTGACCATCGTTGATGATCCGTTCCTGAAGAAGGGGCTGGGGAGCGGTGCGTTCGATGCGGAAGGTGTGGCCACCCAAAGGCGCACGGTGATTGATGCCGGCATACAACAGGGTTATTTCCTGTCCAGTTACAGTGCGCGCAAGCTGGGGATGCAAAGTACCGGCAATGCCGGGGGCGCGCACAACCTGATCGTGACGCCCACTGCGTCGTTTGACGAGTTGCTGGCCGAACTGGGCACTGGTTTGCTCGTGACTGAATTGCTGGGGCACGGCACCAATATGGTCACGGGCGATTACTCGCGCGGTGCGGCCGGTTTCTGGGTGGAAAACGGCCAGATTCAATACCCGGTGGAAGAGATCACTGTCGCGGGTAATCTGAGGGATATGTTCCTGAACGTGATTGGCGTAGGTAGCGACATTCAGTTGTCATCCAGCCGCCGCATTGGCTCAGTGTTGATCAGCAGCATGACCGTGGCGGGTGAATGACCGGCACCCCGCGCCCGCCGTATTGGGATGAAGCCACCGCCGCGCTTGCGGTGGCGGACCCAGTGCTGGGAAGGCTGATTGCGCAGTTTCCCAATGTCAGCTTGCGCGGGCGGGGAGACGCCTGGCAGACGCTGGCGCGTTCTATTGTCGGGCAGCAGATTTCGGTGAAAGCGGCAGAGTCGGTGTGGAACCGTTTTTTGCTGGCACTGGGCGGCGAGTTATCGAGTGCAGCCGTACTTGCCTTGCAAACCGCGCAACTGCGCGAATGCGGGCTTTCCGGACGCAAGGTTGAATATCTGCAGGATCTATCCCGGCACCACATTGAAGGGCGGCTGGATATGTCGCTCTGGCAGGGCTGGGACGATGAGACAGTGATCAAGGAACTGGTGGCAATCCGGGGTATTGGCCGCTGGACTGCGGAGATGTTCCTGATGTTCTCCATGCTACGGCCCAATATCCTGCCGCTGGATGATATCGGCGTAATCAACGCGATCGCCCGGCTGTACAACAATGGGGAACGCATGCCGCCCAAAGCCATGCGAGACCTGGCAGAGCGCTGGCAGCCATGGCGCAGTGTGGCGACGTGGTATCTGTGGCGCAGCCTGGAAGCAACACCGATCGAGTATTAAGCGGGCGCAGTCACGCCCGCATGATTAACCAACTCGCTTCGCCATCGCCTTCATCACGGCTTCCCAGCCCTGAACGGCCTGTGGGCCACATTGGGCGAAGACTTCGCCCAGCATCGCAAACTGGGGTGAGGAGAGGGCGGATTCCAGTTGCGCGCCAGCTTCGGTCAAACTCAGGCATTTCACGCGGCGGTCTTCCACATCAGGCGCGGTTTCTACCAGCCCGGCTTCGACCAGTGCTTTGAGCGGGCCATGCACGGCTTGTTTGCTCACGCCCAGCTTTTCCAGTAGTTCGTTCACCGCAATGCCAGGGTCTCGTCCGATGAAATGCAGCAAGCGATGATGAACCCGGTTCCAGCCACGTTGATCCAGCAAGGCATCGGGTGCGGCGGTAAAGGCGCGGTAGGCGTAAAACAGCAGTTCCTGCGCTTCGCTGAGAGCACGTTTGGTGGTCATGAAGGAATTGGCAACTGTTATGGTTGATATGGTGGGTCAATGATATTGACAATCTGCCCGCAGGGAAACAAGATATGGTCAAATATATTGACCTAACCGTTTGTTTATGTTGTTTTCTTGGCCACTTTGCGGACCGAAACGCATAAAACAGATGCTGGAGACTCTGCCATGTTTGCCAAGCGTATCGAACGCCTCACCTCGTCGCTGGTGCGCGACATTCTTGCCGCGGCCAGCCGCCCGGGTGTGATTTCTTTTGCTGGCGGCCTGCCGGCGGAGGAAGCGTTATATCGACCAGATCTGGCACAAGTGCAATCTGCGCAGCAACTCAATTGCTGGCAATACGGTCAGACGGAAGGTGAGCCGCAATTGCGTGAAGCCATTGCTGCGGAAGCCCGGGCCCTTGGCATTGCCTGTGAGGCAAGTCAGGTGCTGGTGCTGTCGGGTTCACAGCAGGGGATTGATCTCGTCTCCAAGCTGTTCATTGAGGAAGGGACGCGCGTACTGGTTGAAGCGCCGGCTTATCTGGCGGCGGTCCAGTCATTTCGCTTGTTTGGTGCGGATTTCCTGCCGGTAACGGTCGACCCGACGGCGGGCCCGGATAACCAGTCTTTCAAGGTAGCACTCGAACAAGCTCAACTGGCTTATCTCACGCCGACGTTCCAGAATCCTTCCGGATATTGTTACCCGGATGAACAACGTGACCGTATTGCTGCGGCACTGGATACGGCAGGTGTGCCGCTGTTTGAAGACGACCCTTATCGCGAGCTGGCCTTTGATGGTGCGGCCCCGCAACCGATCGTTGGGCGTTTGAAGCATGCGCCGTGGGTGTATCAAGGTTCTTTCTCGAAAACCCTGGCACCGGGTTTGCGTCTGGGTTTTTTGATCGCGCACCCGATACTCGTCCCGCATTTGACCCGACTGAAACAGGCTGCCGACCTGCATAGTAATCGTCTCAGTCAGCACCTCATTTTGCAGGCACTGCAAGGTGGTTTGCACGAACATGTGGCGCAAATCTTGCCAATCTACCGCGAACGGCGTGATGCCATGCATGTTGCGTTACAACGCCATCTGGGCGATCTGGTGACCTGGCAAAAACCGGTCGGCGGCTTGTTCTTCTGGGTGCAGTTCAAACAACCCGTAGATACCCACGCATTAATGAAACAAGCACTGGAGGCAGGGGTCGCCATCATGCCGGGCGATGCGTTTTACACAGAAAAGCCTGCGCTGAGTTGCCTGCGCCTCAATTTCAGTCACTCCACCCCGCAGGATATTGAAGAGGGCATGGCCCGGCTTGCCAGCTTGCTGCGCTGATTTACAATGCCGCGGTAGCCAGGGCGGAGTCGATAGCATGAATGCGGTAGTGACCAGCAAGTCGCAGAAGTGGCAGATGTGGTTGTTATTGGGTGTTTTCGTGGTTGGTGCAGCCAGCATGCTCATTGATGTCGTTGATGCTGGAGACCCTACCGCCAGTGTGCCGGTGATTACCCTTCAAGCGGGCATGCCGGTGGTGCCCACCAAGCCGGGCGCCTACGCCTGCGCATTTGCCGATACGGCGCACAATAGTGTGACCTACGTGCAAACAGGCCGACAGGACAAATTTCAGGCGCTGTTTGAAAGCCGCGAATGCCGGGAGTTGCCGCGCGATCAGCATTTGCAGGTAATTGCCGTTGATCAGGGCTACGTGCAAATCCGGGGCGCTGATCAGTATTTTGGCAAAGGTGCCTGGGCACCGCCAGGAATGCTCCAGCTGGCACAATGACTGATCGCTCGTGCTCTCAGTCTGCCAAAAGCGCACTCAGCCAGCGAGCCGCAGCCGTGCCCGCAGGGTGTGAGTCCCATACCATGTGCAATTGCAGATTGACGGTTTCTTGCAACGGCCGCATGGCTACGCCTGGCATGCTCACCTGACGGTAGCCGTTCGGCAGTAGTGCCAGGCCCAGCCCCTGACCAATCAGCGTCAGCGCACTAAGCGGGCTCTGCACGATATGCGCCACGCGTGGTATGAAACCGTGGGCGAGGCAAACGGTGTTGAGAAAACCATTGTTAAAGGCCTCACCGGTCTCGTAGTGAATCATGTCCAGTTGCGCCAGTTGTTTGAGTGAAACGGCGGGTTGTGCTGTCAGGGCGTGGTCGGCGGGCAGCGCCAGACACAGGGGCTCGCGCTGGATCAACTGGTGTGAAAGTCTGCGCGGTGCGGTATCTCCACTCAAATACCAGAACCCGGCATCCAGCTCACGCGAGAGCAACGCGTCGATCTGTGCTTGCGGGCTTAATTCCTGGTAATGAAATTGCAGGCCTGGTTTGGTGGCCGCAGCAGCAGACAGTTGTGCTGGCAGGGTACTGGTCAGTGCCGCAGCGCTGAGGCCCAGATTGACACAACCACTCACCAGCTGATCGACATCACAAACCTGCGCGATGGACTGCCGAACCTGGGCAAACAACTGTTGCAATTCACGCGCCAGTTTTTCACCCGCTGGTGTGAGCAACACTGCGTTCTGCCGGCGAATGACCAGTGGCACGCTGATCAGGTCTTCCAGCTCTCTCACCTGCCGTACCAGGGTCGGCTGGGACATGCGCAATGCCACCGCTGCGTGCGCGAAGTTCCGTTCAGCTGCAACGGCATGAAAAGCGTGAAGCAATAACAGGTTGACCTTGTCAGTGCCGGCGGGCGGCACGAACGATTGCGCCCCAAGCAGGGCGGCGAGAGCGGGCATGTTCATGGCGATGGTGGGCGCAAAGCCGCTGATCCAGAGAAAACAAACCCGTATTTTCGGGATAGCAACGCCACGGCTCTATCGGATAACCCGGATTTCTGAGAATGCCACTTCCTGGGGGGCGAGGATGCAGTGTTGCGCCATTGCGGTAAACCCGCAGCGTGCCGGGTCTGCATCGTGCGCTATGCTGCTGCAATCAGTGGCACGGAGAAACCGGTGTTTGCAGGCATTGTGTATGGCGTGATGGCGGGTGCATTGTGGGGCGTGATTTTTCTGGTGCCCCGCGTTTTGTCCATGTTCAGTGCGACGGAACTGATGGTGGGGCGCTATGTGGCTTACGGCATTGTTTCCCTGGTGTTCTTGCTGCCCGTTGCGCGGCGCGTCTTGCCCCGTCTGGACAGGCGTGACTGGTTCACCCTGTTTTGGCTCAGCGTAGCCGGGAACCTCATCTACTACTTCATGCTGGCCATTGCCGTGCAGCGTGTCGGCGTAGCAGCCACTTCACTCGTCATTGGTATGCTACCCGTGCTGGTGACGCTGGCTGGCAGTACCGATCACAATGCGGTGCCGTTGCGCCGGCTTGCCTTGCCCCTGGCTGCCATTGTGCTGGGTGTGCTGTGTAACGGCGCCGATGTGCTTACTGCCCGGTTGCCCGCCGATTACGCCCAAAGCACGGGTGCAAGGCTGCTTGGGCTGGGTGCAGCGGTGGCGGCTTTGCTGAGCTGGAGCGCCTATGCCATTGGTAATGCACGCTTTCTGATGCGGCGCAGTGATATGTCCAGCCATGACTGGTCTTTGTTGATGGGCGTGACGACCGGCGCATTGGCCTTGCTGACAGGGGTGCTGGTGCTGGGCCCGTCGGCGGCCTCGCATCATGTGGCGAGGCCCTGGGGCTGGTTTACGCTGGCCATGTTTGCGATTGCGATCGGTGCCTCCATGGTTGGCACGGGGCTGTGGAATGCTGCGACACGCCGGCTGCCGCTTACACTGGGTGGCCAGATGATCATTTTTGAAACCATCTTTGCGCTGTTTTACGGCTTTTGTTACGACGCCCGTTTGCCACGTCCGCTAGAACTGGCGGCCATTTTCCTGTTGCTTGGCGGTGTGGCCGGATCGTCATGGGCCCATGCTGCGCGTCACGCACCGGAACATCCGGGTTAACGCGGTTTGATAGTTGGTCGATCATCTTTCAAAGATTCTTGTGCTGGAAATCCCCAACTACGCAGCACAATGTACTGCGGTATTTTTGCAACTCAGAAATAACAAATTGTTCCTTGTCAAAAAATTGGTTTATCGTCCTGCATCATTGATGCGTGATGCAGCGGAGTCTGCTTCACGTGGGCTAAAGCAAAGCACGACGGGGATCGCATGGCCAAGCTGGATCAGATAGACCTGGAAATTCTGGAAAACCTGCAGCAAGAAGGGCGCATGACTAATGTGGCGTTGGCCAAAAAGGTCGGCCTCTCCACTACGCCTTGCCTTGAGCGCGTTCGATCGCTGGAAGAGTCTGGCGTCATCAAGGGCTACGCTGCCCAGTTGTCGACTGAGAAACTGGGTTTGGGCTTGATGGTGTTTGTCGAGGTTTCGATGGAGAAAACATCGGAAGCGGCATTTGACGAGTTCCGCAAGGCCGTACTGGATATTCCGGAAATCCTGGAGTGTTTCATGATCGCCGGTGGTTTTGACTACTTGTTGAAAATCCGTGTGCCGGATATGGGGTCTTACCGCTCATTTCTGGGGAAAGTATTGAGTAGCGTACCCGGCATTCGGGTCACGCATAGCTATACCGTGATGGAAGAGGTCAAAGAAACCACGTCGGTGTCATTAGGGCATCTGGTGCATCGCAATGGGGATTGAGCCAAAGCCACAATATTCAATTTCAGATAATCATTATTTGATAATTAATATCAGTCGTAACTGATTTAATCAAAACAGTTAAAAAAGTTAGAACTAGTTAGAACAGTTAGAACAGTTAGAACAGTTAGAACAGTTAGAACAATCAAAATTAACAAGCTGGTGGAATACCCGATTTGTATCAGACTGGGTACAAATCGATAGGCTGGACCGGAAATCAAGAGTGCAATGCTTTGCCGGGTGAGTTCATCGGCAAGGTCACAAGCAAGCGCGTGCCAGCGGACATAGATCCGTACGCTTGCTGTTTTCCGGCGAGAAGTCATGCTTGTGTTGCAGCCGTAAATGGCTGGAGCCGGCTCTGTGCATGCCTTTCGCTGACTCTTTCAAGTGGGTTTTTCTTTTTTGGAGACGAGGAAATCATGAAAGCGGCATTGAAAAAAAGCGTTGTGATTGCAGGCTTTGGTTTGCTGGGTATGCTGTCCGCACCTGCATGGGCTGACTATTCTGTAGGGATTGCCGGTCCAATGACTGGCGAATATGCATCTGCAGGTGCGCAGATCCGTGCTGGTGCAGAAATGGCCGTGGCTGATATCAATGCCAAAGGCGGCGTATTAGGCCAGAAAATCAAACTTGAAATTGGCGACGACGCATGTGATCCGAAACAGGCTGTTTCTGTTGCCAATGCCATGGTGAATAAACATATTGTGTTCATGCATGGTCACTGGTGTTCCAGTTCTACCATTCCGGCGTCGGATATCTATAACGATGCCCAGATTCCGATGGCCACGGTGTCTACCAACCCTAAAGTCACCGAACGCGGTCTGAAGAATATTTTCCGCATCATGGGTCGTGATGACCAGCAGGGCGGCGTGGGCGGCGGCTTCCTGGCAGAACATTTTGGCAGCAAAAAAATAGCCGTGGTGGATGACAAGAGTGCTTACGGTAAAGGTCTGGCCGACGAAATGGCCAAAGGCATGCAAGCCAAGGGCGCAAAGCCGGTGCTGCGAGAGTCTATTACCGCTGGTGAAAAAGATTACTCCGGCCTGATCACCAAGCTCAAAGCCGCGGGCATTGAAGTGGTGGCCTACGGTGGTTATCACACAGAAGTCGCGCTGATTCTGCGCCAGGCTCAACAAGCTGGTTTGAAGCTGACCATCATGGGCGGCGACACCATGAGCAACAACGAAATCGTGACGGCTGCCGGTGGTGATAACGCCAATAATGTCCTGTTTACCTTTGCGCCGGATTCACGTCTGGAGCCGGGTGCGGCAGATGTGGTCAAGCGCTTCCGTGACAAAAAAGTCGAGCCAGATGGTTATGTGCTGTACGCCTACGCGGCCATGCAGTTGTTCCAGCAAGCCGCAGAGAAAGCCAAGAGCGTCAAGTACGCGGATCTGGATAAGGCGATTGCCAATGGCTCGTTCAACACAGTGGTGGGTACGCTGTCGTTTGATGCCAAGGGCGACCTGAAAGTCCCGGCTTTCCGCGTGTATCAGTGGAAAGGCAACAAATATGAGTACTTCAAGTAAGTCGTGACGGGTGAGCGGTGAGGTGTAAACCGTTGGCGTGCCCTTGGTACGCGGGTTGTCACTTCACCGTGCTGGCAAGTAATCCGATAAGGGCAAGGGCGCGAAAAAAGGGACGTTTCCCGCATCACGCCCGCCCTTACTCCTCACACCTCACGGAGTAACCATGGGGCAGTTCATTCAACAGTTGATCAACGGCCTCACGCTGGGTGCGGTCTATGGCTTGATCGCTCTGGGTTATACGATGGTGTACGGCATCATCGGCATGATCAATTTCGCCCACGGCGATATCTATATGGTTAGTGCGATTATTTCCGTTACCGCGCTGACCCTCATGAGCGCATTGGGTATTAGCGCCGTGCCACTGGTTCTGGCGCTGGTACTCATCATTGCCATTGCATTTACCTCTGTGTATGGCTGGGCGGTGGAGCGTACGGCGTATCGTCCGCTGCGCAATGCCTCACGCCTCGCGCCCCTTATTTCTGCCATCGGGATGTCGATCTTCCTGCAGAACATGGTGCAGGTGACACAAGGTGCCCGTGTCAAACCCGTGCCCACCTTGATGCCTGGTGGTATTGAGCTCTTTACTCACGCAGGGTTCTCGGTGCATCTGGCTTACACGCAAATCATGATCTGTGTGGTGACCGTGGTGCTGATGGTCGCGTTTACCGGTTTGATCACCCGTACTTCATTTGGCCGTCAGCAGCGGGCCTGCGAGCAAGACCGCACCATGGCGTCCTTGCTGGGCATCGACGTCGATAAAACCATCTCTTACACCTTCATGCTGGGGGCCGCGCTGGCCGCTGTGGCGGGTGTTATGGTCACTGTTTATTACGGTGTGGTGGATTTCTCGATTGGGTTTGTGGCTGGTATCAAGGCGTTTACTGCTGCCGTATTGGGTGGTGTAGGTTCTTTGCCGGGCGCCATGCTCGGTGGTGTGCTGATCGGGTTGATTGAATCGTACTGGAGCGCGTATCTCTCACCGGAATACAAAGACGTGGCGACGTTCGTCATTCTGATTCTGGTGCTCATGTTCCGTCCCAGCGGTTTGCTGGGGCGTCCTGAAGTGGAGAAAGTCTGATGAGCGCGCATGCGGTACAACAATCGTCCGGCATGCTGCTGGCGGACAGGCTCAAAGACGCAGTGCGCATCGGCGTTGTGGCTTTGTTGCTGGGTATCCCGATGCTGGGGCTCACCACTGCTGATCAAGGTGCAGGCTTGCAAGTGCTGACGCGCTGGCCCTTGCTGGCGCAATTTGTCGGCGTCGTGTTTTTTGGGCGACTCAGTCTGCAGTGGCTGGTTTCGCATTTTCACTTGCGCAAGCTGCAACGCCAGCGTGTCGCGGCCAAAACAGCGGTGGCGCAAGAGCGGCCGTGGCTCAAATGGCTGGGTGCGCTGGCACTGGCCATTGCGGTGGGCTTGCCCATTGCGTTTTCCGGTAATCGCTATGTGATCGATACCGCGACCACGGTGCTGATTTACGTCATGCTCGGCTGGGGTCTGAATGTCGTGGTCGGCCTGGCCGGCCTGCTGGATCTGGGCTATGTGGCCTTCTATGCCGTGGGTGCCTACAGCTACGGTTTGCTGTCCACCTTGTTTGGGTGGGGTTTCTGGGAAACGCTACCCGTCGCGGGCGGTATGGCGGCACTGTTTGGTGTATTGCTGGGCTGGCCGACATTGCGTTTGCGCGGTGATTACCTGGCCATTGTCACGCTGGGTTTTGGCGAGATCATCCGGATCATCCTGGTAAACTGG
The DNA here is from genome assembly GCF_014645555.1 of Silvimonas amylolytica. Classification (GTDB taxonomy): domain Bacteria; phylum Pseudomonadota; class Gammaproteobacteria; order Burkholderiales; family Chitinibacteraceae; genus Silvimonas; species Silvimonas amylolytica. The sequence continues at coordinate 85,687 of NZ_BMLY01000006.1, forward strand.
ACCGATTTCTCTGGCGGCCCGAACGGGATCAACTCAATCCCGCGCCCAGGCTTCTTTGGGCTTGAATTCAAGCCACCCGGCGACACGCCCACCTTTGCCTCGTTTTTCCATCTGGAATATTCGGCCAACCACCGCGTTGTGTTCCTGTACTACCTGATCCTGATGCTTGCGCTTCTGACCAACGTATTCGTATCGCGCCTGCGCCGCTTGCCCGTGGGTATGGCATGGGAAGCCGTGCGGGAAGACGAACTGGCTTGCAAGGCGCTGGGTATCAACGTGACGGGGGTGAAACTCTCTGCCTATGCCATCGGTGCCATGTTGGGCGGCTTTGCGGGCGTATTCTTCGCTGCACGCCAGGGGTTTATCTCGCCCGAGAGCTTTGTGTTTTCAGAATCGGCCACGATCCTGGCCATCGTCGTGCTGGGCGGGCGGGGCAGCCAGTTGGGTGTGGTATTTGCGGCGCTCTTGCTGGTGGTGCTGCCGGAGCTGGGGCGTGATTTCTCTGACTACCGCATGCTGTTGTTCGGCGCGGCGATGGTGCTGATTATGGTGTGGCGTCCAGGCGGCCTTGTGGCACGCAGGGAGCCAACCATCCAGATTGAAACCCCGGCTGTGCAAGGAGCGACGACATGATCGAGACGCCGCAAAACACCTTGCTGGAAGTCAACAACCTGACCATGCGCTTTGGTGGCTTGACCGCGCTGGATGATCTCTCGCTGGCCGTGCCGGCTGGCAAGGTCACGTCCATCATCGGCCCCAACGGCGCGGGCAAAACCACGTTCTTTAACTGTCTGACCGGGTTCTACAAGCCCACAGTGGGTGACGTGGTCATGCATCACCCACAACATGGCAAGCTCATCCTTAACCAGTTGGCAACGCACCGCGTCGCGCGCCATGCCGGCGTAGTGCGCACTTTCCAGAATATCCGGCTGTTCCCCAGCATGACGGTGCTGGAAAACCTGATGGTGGCGCAATACAACGCCCTGCAGCGCGCATCGCGTTTCTCGCTGGCGGGCTTGTTGGGCTTGTCGGGCTATCGGCGGGCCAACGAAGAAGCGCTTGCCAAGGCGACAACCTGGCTGGAACGGCTGGGGCTGATTGATCGCGCCAATGTGGCGGCCGGTAACCTTTCTTATGGCACGCAACGGCGTATCGAAATTGCCCGCGCGCTCTGCGTGGACCCGCTGCTGTTGTGCCTGGATGAACCTGCTGCCGGCCTGAACCCACGTGAATCGGCAGAACTCAACGAGCTTTTGCTGTATCTCTCGCGGGAACACGACAAAGGTATTTTGTTGATTGAGCACGATATGAGTGTGGTGATGCGCGTTTCTGATCAGATCTGCGTACTGAACTTTGGCCACAAGATCGCTCAGGGTACGCCGCATGAAATCCAGCACGACCCTAATGTGATCAAGGCCTATCTGGGCGAAGAAGAAACCGAAGAGGTCAGCGCATGAGCATGTTGACGATGAAGGGCGTACACGCTCATTACGGCGCCATCCACGCCTTGCGCGGTGTAGATCTGACGGTGGAGCAGGGTGAAATTGTCACGCTGATCGGGGCGAACGGCGCGGGTAAATCCACATTGATGATGACCCTGTTTGGCCAGCCACGGGCTTCGGAAGGGGAAATCCGGTTTCAGGATCAAAACCTGCTTAAGGTGACGACGCACCAGATCGCCCGCAAGGGCATTGCGCTGGTGCCAGAGGGCAGGCGGATTTTCCAGCGCATGACCGTGCTGGAGAACCTGCAGATGGGTAGTACTTTTGCTGACCAGGCGCATTATCAGGACGATCTGACACGCATGTATCAGATGTTCCCGATTCTTGAGCAACGCCTGACCCAACGCGCCGGCACCTTGTCTGGTGGCGAGCAGCAAATGCTGGCCATTGCCCGTGCCCTGATGAGCCGACCGCAATTGTTGTTGCTGGATGAACCCTCGCTGGGCCTGGCACCGATTTATATCCGCCAGGTGTTCCGTATCATCAAGGAGCTCAATGAGGCGTGGGGTATGACCATTTTACTGGTCGAACAAAACGCCCATCACGCGCTGCGGGTTGCGCATCGGGGTTACGTGCTACAACATGGTGCGATTGTGCTGGCGGGTACTGGCAAAGAATTGCTGGAAAACCCGCAGGTGCGCGCGGCTTATCTGGAGAGCGGGGCGCACGCCTGACCTGGCCAGCCCACAAACCGGCAGCGCACAGACGCTGCCGGTTTTTTCCGCCTTTTACTTCTCACTCTGGTCGATTTGCCCTCATGACTTTCAATCGCTATACGTTGTTCCTGATCGTTTCCATGGCGCTGGTGGGCAGCAATGTCGGAATAGGCAAATCGATTGTCATGGTTGTGCCAGTGATGCTGTTTGCATTGCTGCGCTTTATAGTGGGCGTTGGCATTTTGTTGCCGCGTTATCGCATCAGTCGCATGCGTCAGGTGAGTCGAAAACAGTGGTTTGGCCTGTTTTTGCAGGCACTGTTCGGGACGTTCCTGTTTACGCTGCTGATGCTGAGCGGCGTACAGCGCACTACCGCGCTGGCCGCGGGCGTGATTACCAGCACCATTCCTGCAGTCGTGCTGATTTTGTCCTGGATTTTTCTGCGTGAGCGTCTGGGCCATCGGGCCATCATTGCCGTTGGGCTCGCGGTGCTGGGCATGGTGATCATTAATGTGACGCGCGCCGGTAGCGGTGGGAGTGGTTCGCTGGCCGGCAACCTGATGGTGGCAGGGGCCGTGGTCTGCGAATCGATCTACGTGATCCTCTCTCGCCGCCTCACCCAATCGCTGCCTGCGATTGATATTTGCGCCTATACGCATCTGATTGGTCTGATGCTGATGCTGCCACTCGGGGTGCCCGCGTTGATCCACTTTGATTTGACCAGTGTTGACCTTGGTACATGGCTGCTGGTGTTCTGGTATGGCCTTGCAGCCAGCGTGTTGTCGTTCTGGTTATGGATGAAGGGCATTCGCCATATTCCGGCACAAAAAGCCGGGGTATTTACGGCGGCGCTGCCCGTGGCGGCGGTGAGTTACGCCGTCTTGTTCCTGCATGAACAACCGATGCTGGCACATGCGGTTGCGCTGGTATGTGTGCTGGCGGCGATTTTCCTTGTCAGTTGGCAAGCACCGGAGTCCCCGGTCGCCAAAGCGCCACCTTTGGTCTGAACCATGTGTGGGATAACCGCATCAGGGCGGCGCCGTATGGTCCCGTTTCAAACGAATGTTGTGTTTCAGGTGTTAAGATGATGTTCTGCATTGCGCCAGCAAAGGGCTGGCGTGGTGGTTCAATTCTTGTAAAACGCCTGATTGCATGAACACCAAGAAAAAATTCCGCGTTCTCTTCGTTTGCACCGGCAACATCTGCCGCAGCCCGACTGCTGACGGTGTCATGCGCCAACTGGTGCGCAAAGCTGGTCTGCAAGAGCGCGTGGATATCGACTCTGCTGGCACGGATGACTATCACGTCAGTGAGGCGCCGGATCGCCGTGCGCAACAGCATGCCCGCAAGCGTGGTTATGACTTGTCGTTTTTGCGCGCGCGCCAGGTGCATAAGCCCGATTTTTCGCAGTTCGACTTGATCCTGGCCATGGATAAAGGGCATTTCACCCGCCTGGAACGCCAGTGCCCGGCTGAGTATCGTGATCGCCTGAAGATGTTTCTGGATTTTGCCGCAGGGCAAGCAGGCAAGGATGTGCCTGATCCTTATTACGGTGGGCCGGATGGTTTCGAGCATGTGCTTGATCTGGTAGAGGCCGGCTGCGATGGGCTGGTCAAGCATATTGAACAAGTGCTGGCTGCGCCTCAGGAATGACAACGCCTGCATTTCACCGGCCGGAAATCACGCCAGCCGGATCATGATCGGGTCAAAAAACAAAGCGGCGCTGAGTGTGCCGCTTTGTTTTTGTGGCTGCATCGCAGTGACAGGCAGGTTTCACACAGACTGCCGACTGCGGCAATCCCCAGGTCGCGGGTACAAGTTGTAAGGTTGAACTGAAAGCTTGGCCGGAGTAAACTGCGCACCTTTTGGTCTTCAGGAAAGTATTTCCCGTTGATCGCGGCAGCACCTGAAAGTCGCTCGCAAAACGGATTGATCGCGCCGTATGGCCGTCAGCCTTTTTTGCCAGCGGCTTTGTTGCTGTTGCGGCCGGAAAATCAAACATGCTCTTCGTTGAGGCGTTTTTCTGAACACACAAACAGATGATTGACGCATTTCTCGTTTCCACCGGCGTGGTTGCCATCGCCGAGATGGGCGACAAAACCCAACTTCTGGCGCTGGTGCTTGCCGCGCGGTTCCGTAAACCGCTGCCCATCGTCGCGGGCATTTTTGCGGCCACTATTTTCAATCACTTCGCGGCTGGCTGGATCGGCGTGCTGCTGGCTGGTTTTATCTCGCACGAGGTCTTGCGCTGGGTAGTCGGTTTTGGCTTTCTGGCCATCGCCGCCTGGGCGCTGATTCCTGATCAATATGAAGAGGGCGAGAGCCCGATCAAGGCACATGGCGCGTTTATCGCCACAGCGCTCACGTTTTTTCTTGCCGAAATGGGCGACAAAACGCAAATTGCCACGATTGCCCTTGCTGTTAAATACCAACCGTTGTGGCAGGTGATCGCCGGTACCACACTGGGCATGTTGCTGGCTGATGTGCCAGCGGTATTTGTGGGTAAGTGGATCAGCGCTCGCATGCATGTATTGCGCTACGTCCGCTTTGTCGCCGCGGCGATTTTCGCCCTGATGGGCGCATTGGCTCTGTCCGGCGTGGGTGGTTAGACCACACCGGTTTCTGATCTGGCTCACAACGCATGGGCCGGACATGTTGTTGAACTTGCACTGACCTGGCTGTACGCATCGGAGAAACCGAAAGTAAAAAAATGGGATGGCGCAGTAGATGTTGTGCCCAACTGGCAAACACCATCTGGCAGGCGCTATAAACCATTATTCAATGAGCGTTTTTAACGCGACAAACATGTAGTCAGGATAATTTCAAACCGGGGAAAAAGAGATGCTCGAAGCGTTCTTCAAACTCAAGGAACATGGTACCGACGTCCGGACCGAAGTTCTGGCAGGTTTCACCACCTTTTTGACGATGGCATACATCATCTTCGTCAATCCTTCCATCCTGTCCATTACGGGCATGGACTTCAACGCCGTATTCGTGGCGACATGTATTGCCGCGGCCACCGGCTCGCTGGTCATGGGCCTTGTGGCCAATTACCCGATCGCGCTGGCGCCGGGCATGGGCCTGAACGCTTACTTCACCTTCACTGTGTGCAAGGGCATGGGTGTGCCCTGGCAAGTGGCGCTGGGTGCGGTGTTTATCTCCGGTATCATTTTCCTGGTGGTGAGCCTCTTCAAGGTGCGTGAGGCAATCGTGAATGCGATTCCGCACTCGCTCAAGCTGGCCATTTCTGCCGGCGTGGGCATTTTCCTGGCCTTGATCGCCCTCAAGAGCGCAGGTGTTGTGGTGGGCTCGCCTGCAACGCTGGTGACGCTGGGTAACATCCACGCACCCACCACGCTGCTGGCCGTGCTGGGTTTCTTCCTGATCGTGGCGCTGGAATACCGTCGTATTCCGGGCTCCATCATCATTTCTATCCTGGCCGTGACGGTGATCTCGGTCCTGATGGGTCTCTCCAAGTTCCTTGGTGTCATGTCCGCACCGCCGTCGATCGCTCCGACCTTCCTGCAAATGGATCTGCATGGCGCGCTGAACGCCGGCCTGCTGGGCGTGATCTTCGTGTTCTTCTTTGTGGATCTGTTTGATACCACTGGTACGCTGATCGGCGTGTCGCACCGCGCAGGCTTGCTGGATAAAGATGGCAAGCTGCCGCGCCTGAAGCGCGCCCTGATGGCTGATAGCTCAGCCATTGTGGTTGGTTCTGTGCTGGGTACCTCGTCCACAACCGCTTATATTGAATCTGCAGCGGGCACCGCCGTAGGTGGTCGTACTGGCCTGACTGCTGTGGTGGTGGCGATCCTGTTCCTGATTTCGCTGGTGTTCGCACCGCTGGCCAACTCGGTGCCGGCTTTCGCGACCGCTCCGGCGCTGTGCTATGTGGCTGTGCTGATGGCCCGTGGTCTGGCCGAGATCGAATGGAACGATCTGACCGAATCTGCCCCGGCAGTCATGACAGCGCTGGCTATTCCGTTTACTTACTCGATCGCAGACGGTATTGCGATCGGCTTTATCAGCTACGTGGCCATCAAGTTGCTGGCTGGCCGCCTGCGTGATCTGTCGCCCGCCGTGGTGGTAATCGCACTGTTGTGGCTGGTGAAATTTGCCTTCTTTGGCTGATCCACTTCAAGGTTTTCCAGGATGAATGAACCGCTTTACGCCGACTATATCCAGTCGCATATCCGTACCGTGCCAGACTGGCCGCAGCCTGGTGTGATGTTTCGCGACATCACGCCGCTGCTCCAGGACCCCAAGCTCTTCCGGGTGCTGGTTGATACGTTTGTCCATCGGTATATGGATGCCAAGCTGGATGTGGTTGCAGGCGTAGATGCGCGTGGGTTCATCCTGGGTGCCGTGGTGGCCTATGAACTGAATCTGGGTTTCGTGCCGATCCGCAAGAAAGGCAAGCTTCCCTATCTGACCGTGGCAGAGGAATACGAACTGGAATACGGTTCGGCCACGGTCGAAATCCACACCGATGCCTGCAAGGCGGGCGATCGGGTTCTGTTGATCGACGATCTGGTGGCCACCGGCGGCACCATGCTCGCGGCCTACAATCTGCTGCACCGCCTTGGCGCGACGGTGGTTGAAGGTGCGGCGATTGTCGATCTGCCAGAACTGGGCGGTTCCAAACTGATCCGGGATCAGGGTTTGCCGCTGTTTACCATTTGTGATTTTGCCGGACATTGATCGGGGTATCGACCGTGACGCTTGAACTACCTGCAGCCAACACCATTATCGACAACGCAGACTGCCTGCATACCGAACAGGAGGTCCTTGCTGCGATCGACCATATGGCTGCGCGCATTACGGACGCCATGTCCAGCAGCAACCCGATCGTTTACACGATCATGAACGGTGGCTTGATTGTTTCCGGGCATCTCTTGCCTAAACTGCGTTTTCCGCTGGAGTGCTCTTATCTGCACGCCAGCCGTTATCGCCATGAGACCAGTGGCGGCCAGATCAACTGGCTGGTGCCGCCGCGTGACGACATGAAAGGCCGCACCATCCTGATCATTGACGATATTCTGGACGAGGGCCACACCCTGGCCGCCGTGATTGAAGATTGTCTGAAGCGCGGCGCCAAGGAAGTGAAGGTGGCAGTGCTGGTCGACAAAAAGCATGATCGCAAGGCGCCGGGTGTCACGGCGGACTTTGTGGGTCTGGAAGTCGAAGACCGCTTCCTGTTTGGTTGCGGAATGGATTATCAGGGGTACTGGCGTAATACGCTGTGTATCTATGCAGTGAAGGGGCTGTAAGCCACCTGCTGTGTGCGTTACCAAAACCCGGTCTTGTGCCGGGTTTTGTGTTTTGTATCCGCGGGCCTGGCGTAGGCTGGATCATGAATCCTGCTCATCCACTCATGCGCATAACGCCGCCAGAACGACCCGAAATCGGCTTCATGGTGCGGTAATAAACACGTAAACCATGATAAAATCGCGAATTCTTCTGACACACACCTGGACTTGTCACGATGTTCTCCCGATCCCTGACCATTGCCCAGTACGACCCCGCACTCGCCCAAGCCATGGCTGGCGAAGTGGTTCGTCAGCACGAACATATCGAGCTGATCGCCTCTGAAAACTACACCAGCCCGGCGGTGATGGAAGCCCAAGGCTCCCAACTGACCAACAAGTACGCTGAGGGTTACCCCGGCAAGCGTTTCTACGGTGGTTGCGAATATGTAGACGTGGTTGAGCAGCTGGCCATTGATCGTGTGAAAGAACTGTTTGGCGCTGAATACGCCAACGTGCAGCCGCATTCCGGCTCACAAGCCAACCAGGCTGTTTACTTCTCCATTCTGAAGCCGGGCGACACCGTCATGGGCATGAACCTGGGTCACGGTGGTCACCTGACTCACGGGTCGCCGGCCAACCTGTCGGGCAAGCTGTTCAAGATTGTGCCCTACGGTCTGAACGAAAAAGAAGAAATCGACTACGACGAGATGGAACGCATTGCCATCGAAGCCAAGCCGAAACTGATCATCGGCGGCGCTTCGGCTTATGCCCTGCGTTTTGACTGGGCCCGCATGGCCGAGATCGCCAAGAAGGTCGGCGCGTACTTCATGGTTGATATGGCGCACTACGCCGGCCTCGTGGCCGCTGGTGTTTATCCGAACCCGGTTCCGCATGCTGACTTCGTGACCTCGACCACCCACAAGACCCTGCGTGGTCCGCGTGGTGGCATCATCCTGGCCAAGGCTGAACACGAAAAGATGCTGAACTCCAACGTCTTCCCGACGCTGCAGGGTGGCCCGCTGATGCACGTCATCGCAGGTAAGGCCGTTGCGTTCAAGGAAGCGCTGACCCCCGAGTTCAAGGAATACCAGGCTCAGGTCATCAAGAACGCCCAGGCCATGGCCAAGACCCTGACCGAACGCGGTCTGCGCATCATCTCTGGCCGTACCGAGTCGCACGTGTTCCTCGTGGACCTGCGCCCGAAGGGTCTGACTGGCAAGGCCGCTGACGCTGTGCTGGGCAAGGCACATATCACCGTCAACAAGAACGCCATCCCGAATGATCCGGAAAGCCCGTTCGTGACTTCCGGTATCCGTATCGGCAGCCCGGCCATTACCACGCGCGGCTTCAAAGAAGCTGAAGCCGTTCAGGTTGCGCACCTGATCGCTGACGTGCTGGACAACCCGAACGATGAAGCCAACCTGGCGACCGTGGCGGAAAAGGTGAAAGCCCTGACCGCGCAGTTCCCGGTTTACGGCGCGTAATCAATGCGTTAAGTCCCGCGGGGGCACCCTTGACGGGTGTTGTGGCGGGCAAGGCAAACAGGGTGGGGCATAGCTCCACCCTTTGCCATTTCATGATCTTTGATTAATCAGTCACAATACGCTGCTTGAATCGTGTTCAACCGGCGGTATGTTTAGACATCGACTGGTTGTTTTTCGCCCGATCCGGGCTTGATCTTTGTCGGAGGCTTCTAGTGAAGTGTCCATTTTGTGGTTCCCCCGATACCCAGGTGGTTGATAGCCGGGTGTCTGATGAAGGCGATGTGGTCCGCCGCCGCCGCCGTTGCGCCGTCTGCGACAAACGCTTCACCACCTTTGAAACCGCCGAAGTGCGCATGCCGCAGGTGGTCAAACAGAACGGCCAGCGCGCCGAATTCGATCGCGAAAAAATCCGCACCAGTTTCCATCGGGCGCTGCACAAGCGGCCGGTGCCCACGCATCTTGTCGACGAAGCCATCAGCCGTATCATCCAGAAAGTGCTGACTGTGGGTGAGCGTGAAATCATGTCGCGCCAGATTGGCGAGATGGTGATGAACGAATTGGCACGTCTGGACAAGGTGGCTTATATCCGGTTCGCTTCCGTCTACCGTTCCTTCTCTGATCTTGATGACTTCCGCGACGTGATCCGTGAAGTCAGCAAGGATCACAAGGCACAGCCGTGATCTGGTCTGCCGATGATCTTGTCTTCATGCAGCGTGCGCTCAAGCAGGCTGCGCGCGGGCAATATTACGCGCCGCCTAATCCCAGTGTGGGTTGTGTGCTGGTGCGCGATGGCGAGGTCGTGGGTGAAGGGCATAGCCAGCCCGCTGGTCACGCCCATGCCGAAATCATGGCATTGCGCATGGCGGGTGAACGCGCTGCTGGCGCTACAGCGTACGTGACCCTGGAACCCTGCAGCCACCACGGGCGCACACCACCGTGTGCTGATGCACTGGTGAAAGCAGGCGTTGCACGGGTCGTGGCAGCCCTGCGTGACCCCAATCCGCTGGTGGCGGGGCAGGGCCTGGCCCGTCTGCGTGCGGCAGGTGTGGATGTCGCGCACGGATTGCTGGCCAAAGAAGCCGCTGATCATCACCGTGGTTTTCTAAGCCGCATGATCAGGCAGCGGCCATGGTTGCGACTCAAGATTGCAACATCGCTGGATGGTCGCACCGCGCTGCAAAACGGCCAGTCGCAGTGGATCACCGGTCCGCAAGCACGCGCAGATGTGCAGCGCCTGCGTGCGCGTTCCAGTGCCATGCTGACCGGTATTGGTACGGTGTTGGCCGATGACGCGCAACTCACGGCACGTGATATTGATATTGGCCGTCCGTTACTGCGGGTGGTGGTCGATAGCCGTTTGCGCATGCCGCCTACCGCCAGAATGTTGCAAACGCCAGGTGTGTTGATCGCCACGGCATATGCTGAGGAAAGCCGGGCGAAAAAGCTGACCGATGCCGGGGCCGAGATTTTGGTGTGCCCGGATTCAGCAGGGCAAGTAGACGTCGCTCATCTGGTGCATGAACTCGGCCAGCGTGGCTGCAACGAAGTCACGGTTGAAGCCGGAGCCAGCCTGAATGGCGCATTGTTGCGGGCAGGCCTCGTGGACGAACTGGTGCTTTATCAGGCGCCTATTCTGATTGGTGACTCGGCGCGCGGTACCGCCTGGCTAGAACTGGACGACCTGGCGAACAAGCATGCACCCGTGGTGCGGGAGCGGCGCATGGTGGGTGATGACCTGCGCTGGGACTTGCGATTCACTGATTCGGCTCTATTTGTCACGCAGGAGTAGCGAGATGACGGACATCCAGAACGCCACCCCCTTATGCCCGGATTGCGGCAAGCCACTGGAAGAACTGGTGGCTTGCGGCGCTCGCGACTATTTCTGCAACAGTTGCAACGAACTCAAGTCCAAAACGCGCGTGCGTGAAGCAAACGCGGCGTTTTTCGCTGCCTCAAGCAAGGAAAATCACTGAATGTTTACCGGTATTGTTCAAGCCGTTGGCACCATCGAGAAAATCACGCCGTTTGAAGGTGGGCTCACATTGACTGTGGCTGCGCCGGAGCTGGACATGTCCGACGTCGCGTTGGGCGACAGCATTTCGCACAACGGTGCGTGCATGACCGTCATTGAACTCTCGGAAGGCCACCGTTACCGGATCGACGTTTCCAGCGAATCCCTGAGTGTGACCGTGGGGTTGGCCAATGAAGGCGGCAAGGTCAACCTGGAAAAAGCCATGCGTTTGTCTGATCGCGTCGGTGGGCACCTGGTGTCCGGCCATGTGGATGGCGTGGGTAGCGTGGTGAGTTTTGACCCGGTGGGCGACAACCGCGAACTGATCGTCGAAGCACCAAAGGCGCTGGCGAAATACCTGGCCGCCAAAGGGTCCGTGGTTGTGAATGGTGTTTCGTTGACCACCAACAAAGTGACGGATGCGGAGGGCGGTTGCCGTTTTTCCATCAATCTGATCCCGCACACGCTGGCGGTGACCACACTGGGTACCATTCAGGCGGGCGACAAGGTCAATCTGGAGATCGACCTGATTGCCCGTTACGTCGAACGCATGATGTCGCTGGAGCAAGCATAAATGGCGGCCAGCATTTCTCCGATCAAAGACATCATTGCCGACATTCGCGCCGGCAAGATGGTCATCCTTGTGGATGAAGAAGACCGCGAAAACGAAGGTGATCTGGTTCTTGCTGCCGACTACGTTACGCCGGAAGCCATTAACTTCATGGCCAAGTACGGCCGCGGCCTGATCTGCCTGACACTGTCTGCAGAGCGCTGCGAGCAATTGGCACTGCCGCTGATGGTGAACAACAATGGCTCCAGTCATGGCACCAACTTTACGGTGTCGATCGAGGCCGCCGAAGGGGTCAGTACGGGTATTTCTGCGCACGACCGCGCACTGACCATCCGCAAGGCTGTAGCCTTTGATGCCAAACCGGGTGATCTGGTTTCGCCGGGTCATGTTTTCCCGCTGCTGGCCCAACCGGGTGGCGTTCTCGTGCGCGCAGGCCATACCGAAGCGGGTTCTGATCTGGCCATGCTGGGAGGCTTGTCGCCCACATCCGTCATTTGTGAAATCATGAATGACGATGGCACCATGGCCCGCCTGCCGCAGTTGCTGGAATTCGCTGCTGAACATGACATCAAAATCGGCACCATTGCTGACTTGATTCATTACCGCAGCCAGACCGAAACACTGATTGAATGCAAGGGCCGCCGTACGGTAGAGACGTTTGCGGGCGATTTTGAACTGGCTGTGTTCCGCGACAAACTCACCGAAACAACCCACCTGGCACTTGTTAAGGGTGAGCCGCAGCCCGACAAGGAAACACTGGTGCGGGTGCACGAGCCTGCATCGCTGATGGACTGGCTGGACCTCTCGCACTCCGGCCATTCCTGGAATGTACGTGAATCGCTGGATGCCATCGCCAGGGCGGACAGTGGCGTCATGATCCTGCTTCACCGTACTGAAGACGGGAACGATTTGCTGGCGCGTGCGCTGCCTGAACTCAAGCTGGAGCAAGTTCGCAAGTGGGATATGCGTACTTATGGCATCGGTGCGCAAATGCTCAAATCTCTGGGGGTCGGCAAAATGCGTTTGTTGAGCCCTGAGCGCAAGATTCCAAGCATGACCGGTTTCGGGCTGGAAATTACCGGCTTTGAATTGCCGCGTTGTGCAGAGAAATAAACAGGCCGTCTGCCAAACAAGCAGTAACGACCTCTATAAATAACCTTATCAAGGATTAACCATGTCGATCAATTCGTCGATTCCGTTTATTGCCCCTGATTTCAATGGGAACGGACTGCGCATTGCCATTGTGATGGCACGTTTCAATACTCCTGTATGCGAAGGCCTGCGCGATGCATGTCTGGCTGAACTGAAAAAACTGGGTGTGCAGGATGAAGACCTGCTGCTGACCACGGTGCCCGGTGCGCTGGAAATCCCGCTGGTGCTGCAGTCTTTGGCTGAATCGGACCAATATGATGCATTGATCGCGCTGGGTGCCGTGATCCGTGGTGAGACTTACCACTTTGAGCTGGTTTCCAACGAATCTGGCTCGGGTGTTACCCGTATTGGTCTGGATGCTGGTATTCCCATTGCCAATGCGATCCTGACGACCGAAACCGACGAGCAGGCTGAAGTGCGTGTGCAGGAAAAGGGTGCTGATGCCGCCCGTGTTGCCGTGGAAATGGCCAATCTGCAAAAGGCGTTGCGAGCATGAGCGAAGTAAACCAGCCAGGCGCAGATGCGCCCAAAAAGCCGCCGAAGTCGGCCCGTCGCCGTTCGCGTGAATTTGCCATGCAGGGTTTGTACCAGTGGCAGCTCACGGGTGAATCTATCCCCGCTATTGAGCGCTTTCTGAAAGAAAGCAGCCCTTATTTCGTGAAGGCAGATGAAGGCCTGTTCCGCTCGATCCTGGTGGGGGGTATCCAGAGTAACGCCGTGTTGACCGAAGCGCTCAAGCCGCACGTGGATCGCGACTTCGAAGAGGTCAGCCCGGTTGAGCGCGCCATTCTGTTTGTGGGCGCGCAAGAAATCATCAACATGCCCGAAACACCGTACCCGGTCATCATTAACGAAGCCATCGAACTGGCCAAGACCTTTGGCGGTACGGATGGTCACCGTTTTGTGAACGGTGTGCTGGACAAACTGGCTGCAGAGGTTCGTCCGGTTGAGGTTGAAGCCATCCGCGCCAAACGCGCGCGCTGAGTGGCACTAGCCCACTTTTCGTTGTGAACGAGTTCGACCTCATCAAGCGTTATTTCAACCCCGCTACCCAGCCCGCTGTCGCAGATCTGGGGATCGGGGACGACGCCGCTTTGCTCACGCCACGCATTGGTTATCAGCAAGCTATTTCAGTCGACATGCTGGTAAGTGGGCGACACTTCTTTGCCGATGTCGATCCGTGGCGGCTGGGTTACAAGTCTTTAGCGGTCAATCTTTCTGACATTGCGGCCATGGGGGGCATTCCGCGCTGGTTTACGCTGGCGCTGGCCCTGCCGAGCGCAGATGCAGGCTGGCTGGATGCTTTTAGTCGTGGTTTGTTTCATCTGGCACAGTTGCATGGCGTTGAGTTGGTGGGGGGCGATACCACGCGTGGGCCGCTTACTCTTAGTATCCAGATCGCCGGTGAAGTCGAAACCGGCACGGCACTCACGCGTTGTGGTGCCAGTGCGGGTGATGATGTCTGGGTCTCAGGCGTGCTGGGTGCCGCAGCTGCCGCCGTCGCACACCGAGTGGAAGGATTGCCATTGGTGCCCGACGTGCTGATGCGCTGCAAGGACAGGCTGGAAATGCCAACGCCCCGTGTGGCATTGGGGCGTGCTTTGCGTGGCCTCGCTAGCGCATGTCTGGATGTGTCTGACGGCATCGTGGGTGATCTGAGGCATATCTGCGAGCGCTCCGGGGTGCGCGCTGAATTGTTTGCAGATGCACTTCCGGTTGACCCGGTTCTGACTTCGCTGCCACTTGCAACCCGGCAAAAACTGGCGCTTGCAGGCGGTGATGAATATGAACTGTGCTTCTGCGCGCCGACCACGCACCGCGAACAGATCTTGCGCCTGGCACTGGAGCTTGATTTGCCCCTGACCAGAGTTGGCCGTATGCTCGCCCCGCTAGCGGGCGCACAGCCAGTGCAACTGGTGGATGAAAAGGGGGCGACGCTTGTTTTCAGCCATGGCGCCTTTGATCATTTTGGCGCGTAAGCACGTACCTGATTCCTGACTTTTCATACTGAAGGTTATCCATGGGAAAAAGCGGAGCCGTCCCTGCGGACTGGCGTTTCTGTTTCAGTCACCCTGCGCATTTCATTGCGCTGGGTTTCGGTAGTGGCGTAGCACCCAAGGCACCCGGAACGTTTGGCTCGCTCGCGGCGATTCCGTTGTATGCGGCCATGCTGTACTTTTGGCCTCCCATTTTCATCTTGTCACTGACTGCGCTGGTATTTGTCATTGGCTGGTGGGCCGCAAGTAAAACTGGTCACGATCTGGGCGTGCATGACCACGGTGCAATCGTGATCGATGAAATCGTGGCAATGTGGCTGGTGCTGCTGGTTGTGCCGGTTAACTTCTGGTGGTGGATTGCCGCGTTTGCCGCGTTTCGCGTGTTTGATATCTGGAAACCATGGCCGATTCGCTGGTTTGACACCAAAGTGCCGGGTGGTTTGGGAGTGATGGTGGATGATATTGTTGCTGCGTTTTATGCGGTAGTCGTGTTGCTGCTGGCTCAAACATTGCTCGCGCGCGGGTAGGTGGGGCCAGGATCCTGGCGGTCTTCGGATCTGCGCAGGAGACAATAAAAAACGGGCCATCTGGCCCGTTTTTGTTTTTGCTGCAAGCGGCAATGCTTACTTGAGCTGGGTTTGCAGCTTGGACAGGAGGTCGTACGCAACCTTGGCGTCCGCCGGCTTGCCATCTTTGCCGGTTACCGTCACGCGGATCGTGTTGACTTCCTGCTTGAGCAATACCTGGAATTCGGACTGCTTCACGACGCCGGCGTTCGGATCGTTCTTCTTCCAGAAAGCCAGTTTGTTCATGAAGCTGTCGCCTTTTTCTTCCTTGCCGATGTCGGCTTCGGCTTGCTTCACGTAGTAGGTGCCTTCTGTACGGTTACGATCGAATACGACGTAACCGGTGCGGTCCAGTGCCAGGCCAACACGACGCCATGCGCGGTCATACGTATCGTTCACGCTCAGTGCCGAATTGTTTTCGATCAGTGTGGCACCATCCGGCACCTTGACCGGTGCCGCTACAACCTGCTGCGCTTGCTGTGCCGGCATGCCGAACTTTTGTAGCATCAAGGCCAGCATCTGGGCTTCCAGTTCCGGATCTTCCGGACGCGGAGTCCAGACGGTCTGAACGTTTGCATCGCCGCCAGCGGTGCCTGCATTACGCGGGCTGTCGCTGCCGTTGTCCTTGTAAACTTCCTTCATGCCTTGATGAGTCAGGTAAATTTCAACTGTACCTGGCTCAGTACCTTGTTCTACACGGGTGCGGAAGCGGTCAAGCAGGCCGGTGGAAATCACACCATCTGCAATCTTGCGCAGCATGCGGGTGACAATGTCTTGCGGCAGGTTGGCGCGGTTTTCTTGCCAGTCTGTTTCCATGATGCCGATCGACGAGTTATCCGTCGTCAGCAAGAAGCCGTTGTCCAGCCAGAACTGACGGATTTCCGGCCACAACTTGGCCGAGTCGCCTTGTACCACCAGCCAGCGTTGCGAACCAGCCTGAACGAGGCGAGCCGGCTGGTTGGCAGAAAGTGTCGAAGCCTTGGTGATGTTGGCTTCGTCCGTTGCGGCTACGACAGCTGCAGCGGCAGGCTCGCTAGCTGCTGCACTGGCCGTAGCAGCCGGGGCTGGCGTTGCCGCCTTGGCCGTCGGCGTGCCGGCAAGCGTCTTGCCCGGGACGACAAAAGCGTTGGTGGCGGTCGGTGCGCTCAGATCGGGCGGCACTTCCAGGGTGTTGGTAGAGAGGTTATCGCTGCCGGAACGGTAGTCAACCTTGCTCTGGAACGGCATCTGGTCAACAGAAGTACAACCCGCTGCTGCCAGTACGGCAACGAGCGGAATCAGGCGAAACACGTTTTTCATGAGCGGATTCTGCGTCAGGTAATGGTCGGGTATGGTTTATTGCAGGCCGGCGGCGTGCAGTGCCTTGCGCACCACGGGCTGCGCACCTTCTGAAAGGCGGGTCAGTGGCAGGCGGATGCCGCTACCAATCAGGCCCATTTCTTCCAGTGCCCATTTAACCGGGATCGGGTTGGCTTCTACGAACAGATTTTTATGCAGGTCTTGCAGTGCATCGTTGATGGCGCGTGCATCGGCAATACGGCCAGCCGCAGCGGCGACACACAGGTCATGCATCTGACGCGGGGCAACGTTGGCAGTCACAGAGATGACGCCATGGCCGCCCAGCAGCAGGAAGGCCAGTGAAGACGCATCGTCGCCACTGTACAGGCCGAAGTTTTTCGGCGCGCGTTTGATGAGATCTGCCGCGCGCTCCAGATTGCCGGTGGCATCTTTGAGGCCAATAATGCCAGGCAGTTCCGCCAGGCGCAGGACGGTGTCGTTATTCATGTCGGCTACGGTACGGCCGGGCACATTGTAAAGCAGGGTAGGCAAGCCGGACTCTTCGGCAATTGCCTTGAAGTGGCGGAACAGGCCTTCTTGCGTTGGCTTGTTGTAGTAAGGCACCACCGAGAGGCCGTATTGAGCGCCCACGTCACGCGCCTTGCGGGACAGATGAACTGCCTCACGTGTGGAATTGGCACCGGTGCCCGCAATAACAGGCACGCGGCCGGCTGCCTGTTCGACCACAACGCGAATGATCTCTACATGCTCTTCGACATCAACGGTGGGAGACTCACCCGTGGTGCCCACAGCAACAAGGCCATCAGTGCCCTGCGCGATGTGGAAGTCAACGAACTGCCTCAAACGATCAAAATCAAGAGCGCCGTCGTCCTTCATCGGGGTCACGAGCGCAACCAGACTACCTGTCAGCATGTGCAAATACCTGTATTGTCCACTGGAGTTCGTCGACGCAGGATACCCGCTGTCAACGATTATGCAAGCCGCCATTCTAACCGAAGCCAGGGTCGCTTGGCATCAAGAGTGAATGGCAGATTTTGTCACTACGAAATAACTTGTGGCATACCTTGCCTGGTATGGCCTGTCTGTCACGTTTTAACGCGTTACAAGGCGGGTGGTGTACCGGTAACTGTGTGACGATGCCGGGATTCAATTGGGCGGTAGAAATTTGAGTCAAAACAAAATGCGAAAGCTTTTTTGCGCGTAAGTTGACGCATTTTAAAATCAAGAATCGCCTTGGCAAATGCGTTGTGCTTGAGTTGTACAAAACGCGTGCCAAGGAAATAAAAGCGACAAAATCGTACAAGCAGAAGATGGAAATGAAAGGCTGGTTGTTGACGGCATATCGCTGCAATAGCGTGCCCTTCATGTATTTAAAGGCATTGGCCTTCAGTTGCCTGGGCAATTGGAGTAAATGCTTTTTGCGCCTGACATTGCACAGGACATAGCACGGTGGAATAATTCGCGTGGGTTTACATGTACCCTGGAAGCGATTACAACACCTTTAGGTGCTGTCTTGTGCAGCCTGAACTCTTATTAAAATTTTTTTCTTACGTATAAACAGGAGGCAACATGAACTTGCTGGGCGGATTACAGAGGTTGGGCCGCTCCTTGCAGCTGCCAATTGCAACGCTGCCAGTGGCTGCATTGCTGTTGCGGCTGGGGCAACCAGATGTGTTCAACCTGCCGTTCATTGCTGAAGCGGGTGGGGCGATCTTCGGGCAACTGGCACTGGTGTTTGCAATTGGTGTAGCGGTGGGCTGGTCCAAGGATGATGCAGGTGCTGCGGCGCTTGCTGGTGCCGTGGGTTATCTGATTCTCACCAAAGCAATGGTCGTTATCAACAAAGACGTCAACATGGGCGTACTGGCCGGTATTCTGTCCGGTCTGGTCGCGGGGGCCATGTATAACCGTTTCCATGCGATCAAGCTGCCGGACTGGCTGGCTTTCTTCGGTGGCAAGCGCTTTGTGCCGATCATTACCGGCTTGACCATGCTGATTCTGGCTGGGATTCTGGGCTACGTCTGGCCACCGATTCAGGGCGTCATCAAAGACGCTGGTGACTGGATGGTGAGCGCGCATGCCCTGGGTGCTGCCGTGTTCGCTACCGTGAACCGTCTGCTGATCCCGACTGGTCTGCATCAGGTGATCAACGCGATTGCATGGTTCCAGATTGGCGACTTCACCTATCTGAAGGATGGCGTGTCGACCGTGGCTCACGGCGACTTGAACCGCTTCTTTGCGGGTGACGTGACCGCTGGCCAGTTCATGGCTGGTTTCTACCCGGTCATGATGTTCGGTCTGCCTGGTGCCGCGCTGGCCATGTACTTTGCCGCGCCCAAGAGCCGCCGTGCCGCTGTGGGTGGTCTGCTGTTCTCCGTGGCTTTCACCGCGTTCCTGACCGGTGTGACCGAGCCGATCGAATTCCTGTTCATGTTCCTCGCACCGGCTCTGTACTTTGTACATGCCGTGCTGACTGGTGTGTCGGCTTACATCGCCACCATGCTTGATGTGCACGCCGGCTTCTCGTTCTCTGCTGGCGCAATCGACTATGTGTTGATGTCCAAGCTGCCTGCTGCCAAGAACGTCAGCATCCTGCTGATCATGGGCGTGATCTGGTTTGTGCTGTACTACGTACTGTTCACATTCTTTATCAAGGCATTCAACCTGAAGACTCCGGGTCGTGAAGATGATGCGGTTGAAGGTGCTGCTGCACCGGCTCCGGCTGCTTCTGGCGACATGGGCGCACTGGCTACTTCCTACATTGCAGTTGTGGGTGGTGCTTCCAACCTGACCGGTATTGACGCTTGCATTACCCGCCTGCGTCTGCAAGTGAATGATTCCAGCATCGTCAATGAAGCCGAGGCCAAGCGTCTGGGTGCTTCTGGCCTGATCCGCCTGAACAAGCAAAACGTTCAAATCATTGTTGGCCCCAAGGCTGAGATGATTGCAGACGGCATGCGTCGTCAAGTGGGTGCTTCGGCTGCCGCTCCGGCTCCGGCCACTGCTGCCCCTGCGCCGGCTCCAAAGCCAGCGGCTGCTGCCCCGGCACCGGTCGCTCCGGTTGCAGTTCCGACTTCTTCCAAGGGCCTGGTTCTGGTTGCACCGCTGACTGGTAACATTGTGCCGCTGGATCAAGTGCCGGATGCTGCATTTGCCAGCAAGGCTGTGGGTGAAGGCATTGCGATTCAACCGACAGGCAAGTTTGTTGTTGCTCCGGCTAGCGGTACGCTGGTCAAGATCTTCAACAGCAACCACGCGTTTGCGCTGGTGGCGGACAGTGGTGCGGAAATCATCGTTCACATTGGTATCGAAACTGTGAAGTTGGGCGGTCAGGGCTTTACCCGTCTGGCCGAGCAAGGTGCTCATGTGAATGCGGGTGAGCCCGTGCTGGAACTGGATCTGGAATACCTGGCCGCCAACGCTCAGTCGTTGATCAGCCCGGTTGTGATCAGCAACTCTGACCAGTTTGCTGGTCTGGCTGATCTGGCTTCCGGTTCGGTTGAGGCTGGCAAGTCTGCGCTGTACACCGTTGTGAACAAGTAATTGTTCTGACACCCGCAGCCTTCGGGGTGCGGGGCATAACAAAAAGGGCATGACTTTTCAGTCATGCCCTTTTTGTTTCTGTCGTATCCCTCTCCTGGCGGCCGGGGAGAGGCAACAAAAAAGGCGAGCCGCAATGGCTCGCCTTTTTAATGACTTGAAACGGCTTACGACAGCAGGTGCTTCACGGCGTCACGTTCTTCAGACAGTTCCTTGTACGTGGCATCCATGCGGGAGCGGCTGAATTCGCTGACAGCCAGGCCCTGAACGATTTCGTACTTGCCATCTTTGCAGGTGACCGGGTAACCGAAAATGATGTCGCTGTAGCCGTATTCACCATTGGCCGGAACACCCATGGTGACCCAGTCGCCTTCCGGTGTGCCCAGCACCCAGTTACGGATGTGGTCGATTGCGGCATTTGCAGCAGACGCAGCAGAAGACAGGCCACGCGCCTTGATAATGGCTGCACCACGTTGTTGCACAGTCGGGATGAACTCGGCTTCGAGCCACTTTTGATCATTAATCAGTTCAGCGGCATTCTTGCCGTTCACTTCGGCGTGGAAGATATCCGGATATTGGGTCGAGGAGTGATTGCCCCAAATGGTCATCTTCTTCACAGCGGTCACGGCATTGCCGGTCTTCTGGGCAATTTGTGTCAGTGCACGGTTGTGATCCAGACGCATCATGGCGGTGAAGTTGGCCGGGTTCAGATCCGGGGCGTTCTTCATGGCGATGTAAGCGTTGGTGTTGGCCGGGTTACCGACCACCAGAACCTTCACGTCGCGGCTGGCGACTTCGTTCAGGGCGCGGCCCTGAGCAGTAAAGATGGCGCCATTGGCTTCCAGCAGGTCTTTGCGTTCCATGCCCGGGCCGCGCGGACGTGCGCCCACCAGCAGGGCAACGTCTGCATCTTTGAATGCAACCTTCGGGTCGTCGGTTTGCACGATGCCAGCCAGCAGCGGGAACGCGCAGTCGTCGAGTTCCATCACAACGCCATTGAGTGCCGGCAGGGACGGGGTGATATCCAGCAATTGCAGAATAACCGGTTGATCCGGGCCCAGCATCGCGCCGGAAGCAATGCGGAACAGGAGGCTGTAACCGATCTGGCCGGCTGCGCCGGTTACGGCAACGCGTACGGGTTTTTTCATTGAGTACTACTCCGCGTAAAAGTGGGCGGGTATCCCGCCATCGACGACAGCGCAGGGCTTTTCCTTGCGCGCCATGAAGCAGTGTGTCTGGTTCTCGTCAGCCCGTATGTTGTCATTGTGCGGACGCTACATCTTTTTGAGGACTTGATCCGATGCTGGACCGGGCCATACCGAACCGGACTGCAATTGCAAAGTGGCGAAAGTTTATCATGCACTTCCGCGCAGGTGGTACGTTTTGGCGGCTTTCTACCGCTATTCGGTGGTTTGTCTTATGTCTTATATAAGACTGTAGTAGACTCCACGGCGACAACATGTTAAAAAGCTGCAAATCATGAAAAAGCTCATTGCCCAATCGCTCTATCAACAGGTGATGCGGGAGGTGCTCTCTGATATTGAAACCGGTATGTGGCAAGGCGATGAAGCCCTGCCGAGCGAGCAAGAACTGGCTCAACGTTTCGGTGTCAGTCAGGGGACCGTCCGCAAAGCGCTGGATGTACTGGTCGCCAGCAATGTGTTGTATCGGCGCCAGGGCGTGGGCACGTTTGTTACCGATGCAGGGGACGATCTCGGAAGTATGCGGTTTGCTGCACTGAATGAGCATGCGGCAAGAACACCGAAGGTTGAAGTGTTGAGCTGCGTGAAAATTCATGCTGGCGAATACCTTGCGGAAGTACTGAATCTGCGCCGTAGCGCGCCGCTCTGGCAGGTGCGCCGGCTGGTGCGGGTCGAGGGCGAAGTGATTGGTGTGGATGAATCCTTGTTGTCAGAGGTGACATTTCCTGCGCTGGACATGCGGCGTTTGCGGGAACTGGGCGGCAATATTCGCGCCATGTGCTGGCGTGATTACCGCGTCCGGCTCAAGGGCAGCGACATGCGTTATCGGGCGGTGCCCGCAGCGCAAACAGAAGCACGTTTGTTGCAGATTGAAGTCAACGAACCGGTACTGCAGGTGATTCGCCTGTCCAAAGATTTTGAAGACGTGCCGCAGGTCTGGAGTGCGGCATGGTTTTGTAGTGAGAAATATGCATTGCAATCAGTCGAGATGATTGGCTGAGGCGGCTCTGGTTGTACTCGGGGTTGTTCGTTTTGATGAAAAGTGAAATGAACAGCCTGAACGATGCAGTGGATGGTAATAACGGTTCTCAAACTTGTGAGTCAAAAAGAAGGATTTGTGCGTATGAGTCAAAAAAGACCCAAGCACCTCGCGCTATGGCAGATCAAACTGCCGATCCCGGGGATAGTCTCGATTCTGCATCGCGCCAGCGGCGCGCTGATGTTTGTAGCGATTCCCTTCATGTTGTATGCCCTCGCAGGTTCCCTCTCTTCCGCAGAGCACTTTGATGCGTTTCGCGCCTGTATTGCCAACCCGCTTGTGAAAATCCTGTTGCTGGTCGTGCTGTGGGGCTTTTTGCATCACGCCTGTGCTGGCGTCCGTTTTTTGCTGCTGGATATCCACAAAGGTCTTGATCTGGCCACCGCGCGCCTGACCGCCAGACTGGTGCTGGTTGTGAGCCTGGTGCTGACCGTCATCATCGGGGGGCTGACATGGTAAATCGTCATGTAATCGGTGCGCACTATGGTTTGCGCGACTGGCTGGCTCAGCGCGTTACCGCTGTGATCATGCTGGTCTATACGCTGGCCATCGTGGTGTTTTTGCTGGCCGCCCATAACCAGGGTTTTGATGGCTGGAAAGCCTTGTTCGCCTGTACCTGGGTCAAAGTGCTGACGCAGATCACTGTGCTTGCGCTGCTGTGGCACGCCTGGATTGGTGTGCGGGATATCTGGATGGACTACATCCAGCCCGTCGGCGTACGCCTGACCATGCACGTGCTCACGCTGGTATGGCTGCTGGGCAGTCTTGTTTATTCCGTTAAAGTGGTGTGGGGTGCCTGATGTCTGTTCCCGTTCGCAAATTTGATGCAGTCATCGTTGGTGCCGGTGGCGCCGGTCTGCGCGCAGCCCTGCAACTCTCGGAAGCCGGCTTGAAGACCGCCGTGCTGTCCAAAGTTTTCCCGACCCGCTCCCACACCGTTGCAGCACAAGGTGGCATCTCCGCCTCGCTGGGCAATGTGCAGGAAGACAAATGGGAATGGCATATGTACGACACCGTGAAGGGGTCGGACTGGCTGGGTGACCAGGATGCGATTGAATTTATGTGCCGCCAGGCGCCAGAAGTCGTGGTTGAGCTGGAACACTTCGGCATGCCATTTGACCGTCTGGAAAACGGCAAGATCTATCAGCGCCCGTTCGGCGGCCACATGGCTGACTTCGGCAAGACCCCGGTGCAACGTGCCTGTGCTGCCGCTGACCGTACCGGTCATGCCATGTTGCATACCCTGTACCAACGTAATGTACGCGCCAATACCCAGTTCTTTGTGGAATGGATGGCGCTGGATCTGATCCGTGATGCTGATGGCGACGTGATTGGTGTCACTGCGCTGGAAATGGAAACCGGTGAAACCTACGTGCTGCATGCCAAGGCGGTGTTGTTTGCCACGGGTGGTGCTGGTCGTATCTATTCTGCTTCCACGAATGCCTTTATCAATACCGGTGACGGTCTGGGTATGACGGTGCGTGCCGGTATTCCGCTGGAAGACATGGAATTCTGGCAATTCCACCCGACCGGTGTGGCTGGTGCTGGCGTATTGATTACCGAGGGCGTGCGCGGCGAGGGCGGTATTCTGCTCAATGCCAATGGTGAGCGTTTTATGGAGCGTTACGCACCAAATGCCAAGGATCTGGCTTCGCGTGATGTGGTGTCCCGCGCCATGGCGCTGGAAATCCTGGAAGGCCGTGGTTGTGGCAAGGAAAAAGATCACGTGCTGCTCAAGCTTGATCACCTGGGCCCGGAAATCATCAATCATCGCCTGCCGGGTATCCGCGAAATTGCCATCAAGTTCGCCGGCGTGGACCCGATTAAAGACCCGATCCCGGTGGTGCCGACAACGCACTACATGATGGGCGGTATTCCGGCCAACTATAAGGGTGAAGTGGTCGCGCCGCAGGGCGATAACCCGGAAGTGCGCGTCAACGGTTTCTACGCAGCGGGCGAGTGCGCATGTGCTTCCGTGCACGGTGCCAACCGCTTGGGCACCAACTCCTTGCTGGATCTGGTGGTGTTCGGCAAGTCAGCCGGCAACAGCATGATCGACTTTATCCGGAACGAACGTAAAGACTGGAAACCGCTGCCGGAAAATGCCGCTGATTTCTCGCTGGCCCGTCTGGCGCGTCTGGAAAACCAGACCGGTGGCGAAGAAGTGGCCGATGTTCGCGCTGCCATGCAAAAGTGTGTGCAACTGCGCGCGGGCGTGTTCCGCAACGACGAGAACCTCGCCAAGGGTGTGGCCGAGATCAAAGAGATCGCCGAGCGTGCCAAGCGCACCCAGATCAAGGACAAGTCCAAGGTCTGGAACACGGCCCGTACCGAAGCGCTGGAACTGGACAACCTGATCGAAGTGGCCATTGCGACGCTGATCTCTGCGGAAGCCCGCAAAGAATCGCGCGGTGCGCATGCTCAGGATGATCACCCGGACCGCCACGATGACGAGTGGATGAAGCACACGCTGTATGACGGCCAGACTCGTTCGTTGTCATACAAACCAGTGCATACCCAGCCGCTGTCGGTTGAATATATTGCTCCGCAAAAGCGCGTCTATTAATTGGCGAGAGTACACAGATCATGAAAATGCATTTCCAGATGTACCGTTACAACCCGGACGTGGACGCCAAGCCCTACATGCAGGACTACCACGTCGAACTGGAACCGTCCGACAAAAAACTGCTGGACGCGCTGGTGCGCCTCAAAGCGGTGGATGACACGCTGAGCTTTCGCCGCTCCTGCCGCGAAGGCGTGTGCGGTTCTGACGCCATGAACATCAACGGCAAGAACGGCCTGGCCTGTATTACTGACCTGAATGATCTGAAGCAGCCAGTGCAGATCCGTCCGCTGCCGGGGCTGCCGGTGATCCGCGATCTGATCGTGGACATGACGCAGTTCTTCAAGCAGTACCACTCGATCAAGCCGTACGTGATCAACAATGACCCGGCGCCGGAGCGTGAGCGTCTGCAGTCGCCAGAAGACCGTGAAGAACTCGACGGTTTGTACGAGTGTATTCTGTGCGCCTGTTGTTCTACGTCCTGCCCGTCGTTCTGGTGGAACCCGGACAAGTTCGTTGGTCCGGCGGGTCTGCTGGCTGCATACCGTTTCATCGCCGATACCCGCGACACCGCCACGAACGAGCGTCTGGATAACCTGGAAGACCCGTATCGTCTGTTCCGTTGCCACACCATCATGAACTGCGTGGATGTGTGCCCGAAGCATCTGAACCCGACGAAGGCGATTGGCAAGATCAAAGACCTGATGGTCAAACGCGTGGTGTGAGGGGCTACTGCGCAACGCCATGCTGACTCCCGGCGGTCCTCGCAATCCTCACGTACTTGCATGTACGTTCCGGTTGCTGCGGTCCGGCGGAA
Source organism: Silvimonas amylolytica (assembly GCF_014645555.1). Classification (GTDB taxonomy): domain Bacteria; phylum Pseudomonadota; class Gammaproteobacteria; order Burkholderiales; family Chitinibacteraceae; genus Silvimonas; species Silvimonas amylolytica. The sequence continues at coordinate 111,338 of NZ_BMLY01000006.1, forward strand.
TCCAGCCTGACGTCGCTCGCTACGCCTGAGGCGACGCTGGGGAGTAGTGGTATGCCAGTGGTGCAACTCGGGCGTTGAATGAATGTTTTTGCAGGACTGAGAGCAGTGGACGAAGTTGAAAAGAAACGCATCGTCTGGCGGTCACGCCGGGGTTTGCTGGAGCTGGATATCCAGTTGGAGCGCTTTGTGCGCGACGTGCTGCCCGGGTTCAGTGATGCCGAATGGTTAGCCTATTCGCAGATGTTGTTGCTCTCTGATAACGATTTGCTGGATTACCTGAACGGCAAGGCGCCATGCCCGGATCAAGGTCTTGTTCCGATGATTGAACGGGTTCGTGCGCAAAGATAGTTTAGATACACGGTCTGACCTCTCAAGGGCCAGATACGGCATTGCAAACCAGGAGCTTGTAAACATGGCAGAAAACAAAGTTACTCTGACTTACACCGGCGGCACCATTGACCTGCCGGTTCAGTCGGGCACGCTAGGTCCCGATGTAGTGGATATCCGCACGTTCTCCAAAACCGGGATGTTTACCTATGACCCGGGTTTCCTGGCGACCGCTTCATGCGAATCTGCGATCACCTTCATTGACGGTGATCAGGGCCAGCTTTACTACCGTGGTTACCCGATTGAGCAACTGGCGGAGCATTCGGATTACCTGGAAACCTGCTACCTGCTGATCTTTGGCGAACTGCCGACTGCAGAACAAAAGGCAGACTTCGTCAAGACAGTCACCCGTCACACCATGGTGCACGATCAGATGACCCGTTTCTTCCAGGGCTTCCGTCGTGACGCACATCCGATGGCCATGATGGTTGGCGTAACCGGTGCTTTGTCTGCGTTCTATCAAGACAGCCTGGACATCAACAACCCGCGTCACCGCGAAGTGACCATGTACCGTCTGATCTCCAAGATTCCGACGATCGCGGCCATGTGTTATCGCTACAGCAAGGGTTTGCCGTTCAACTATCCAAAGAACGACCTCTCTTACGCAGCCAACTTCCTGCAAATGATGTTTGCAACGCCATGCGAAGACTACAAGCCGAACCCGGTGCTGGTTCGCGCGCTGGATCGCATCTTTACGCTGCACGCTGATCACGAACAAAACGCATCGACCTCCACCGTGCGTCTGGCAGGCTCCTCGGGCGCTAACCCGTTTGCATGTATCGCTGCCGGTATCGCATGTCTGTGGGGCCCGTCCCACGGTGGCGCTAACGAAGCCGTGCTGAAAATGCTGGATGAAATCGGCTCGGTAGAGAACGTGCCGGCCTTCATGGAAGGCGTGAAGAACAAGACGCACAAGCTGATGGGTTTTGGTCACCGTGTTTACAAGAACATGGACCCGCGCGCCGCCATCATGAAGAAGACCTGCGACGACGTGCTCAAGGAACTGGGCCTGGAAAACGATCCGAAGTTCAAACTTGCCATGGCACTGGAAAAGATTGCCCTGGAAGACCCGTACTTCATCGAACGCAAGCTCTACCCGAACGTCGACTTCTACTCTGGCATCGTGCTGACCGCGCTGAACATTCCGGTCTCGATGTTCACCGTGATCTTCGCACTGGCCCGCACTGTGGGCTGGATCAGCCACTGGAACGAAATGATTTCCGATCCGGGCATGAAGATTGGCCGTCCGCGCCAGTTGTACACCGGCTCGCCGCGCCGCGATTACGTGCCGGTTGAGCAGCGCAAGTAACACACAAGCTGTAAATAAACAGTAGTACCACGGCCCGCGGGCGCGGGCCGTGTGAAAGACTCCCGGCCGGGCAGACCGGGACAGTTAGAGTGACAGGACACTGGCCATCATGAAACGAGAGCTGGAACAGCTAGCATTGAACTCCCACTTGTTCGGCGGCAATGCCCCCTTTGTGGAGGACTTGTACGAGCAATATCTGGGAGATCCCAACCTGGTCGATCCGGGCTGGCGCACCTACTTCGACAAACTCCAGCAATTGCCTGGCACGACGGCCCGCGACATTCCGCGCGCGCCGATCGAAGAATCATTCCGCCAGTTGGCCCGCCAGCCGCGCGCCATGGCTGTGCATGCTTCGGTGGCTGAGGACTCCGTCTCGCGCAAGCAGGTAGAAGTGCTGCGCATGATGCAGGCCTACCGTCTGCTGGGCAGCCGCAATGCCACGCTGGACCCGCTGTGCCGCATGGACACAGATTACGTCGAAGAACTCGACCCCAAATTCTACGGTTTCACCGAAGCCGATATGGCGCTGACGTTTGGCACCAATATCAAATCGATGGAACGTGCATCACTCTCTGAAGTCATTTCCTTCGCCAAGCAGACTTACTGCGGCAACGTGGGTCTTGAGTTCATGCACATGACCAATTCCGAGGCCCGCAAGTGGGTGCTGGAATACTTTGAAGAGCGTCGCTCCACGCCGTCGTTCAACAAAGAGCAAAAGCTGCGCATCCTCAAGCAAGTGACTGCCGCGGAAACGCTGGAACAGTACCTGCACAAGAAATACGTTGGCCAGAAGCGTTTCTCGCTGGAAGGCGGCGACTCGATGATCCCGGCCATGGATTATCTGGTGCAGATGGCAGGCGAGCAGGGTATTCAGGAAATGGTGATCGGCATGGCCCACCGTGGCCGTCTGAACATGCTGGTCAACATCCTGGGCAAGCAGCCGCGTGATTTGTTCAGCGAGTTCGAAGGTCGCCCGACCACCGAACTGCCGTCTGGTGACGTGAAGTACCACAATGGTTTCTCCGCCGATATCCCGACACCGGGCGGCCCGATTCACCTGAGCCTCGCGTTCAACCCGTCACACCTGGAAATTGTTAACCCGGTGGTGGAAGGTTCGGTGCGTGCGCGTCAACAACGTCGCCAGGACCGCACGGGCGACCAGGTTTTGCCGGTACTGATCCATGGTGACTCGGCCTTTATTGGTCTCGGTACCAATCAGGGTACGTTCAACCTGTCGCACACCCGTGGCTACGGCACGGGCGGTACGGTGCATCTGGTGGTGAACAACCAGATCGGCTTTACCACGTCTGACACGCGTGACACCCGTTCCACACTCTACTGTACCGACATCGCCAAGATGGTCGAAGCACCGATCTTCCACGTGAACGGTGATGATCCGGAGGCCGTGTGTTTTGTGGTGCACGCCGCCATGGAATACCGTCGCGTGTTCAAGAAAGACGTGGTGGTGGATATCGTCTGCTTCCGCAAGCACGGCCATAACGAGGCGGATGATCCGTACCTCACCCAGCCGATGATGTACAAGCGCATTGCCGCTCACCCGGGCGTGCGCCAGAAGTATGCCGACAAGCTGATTCGCGAAGGCGTGGTGCAAGCCGAACAGACCGATGCGCTGATCACTGCCTATCGGGCCGCGCTGGATAAGGGTGAACACGTCGAGCAGACTTCGCTGACCGACTACAAGCGCTCTTACGCCATCGACTTCAGCCGCTATATGGGTACGCACTGGCGTCACCCGGTGGTGACCTCGGTACCGCAAGCCGATCTGGCGCGCCTGACCGAAAAGTTCACCACGGTGCCGGACGGCTTCAAGCTGCACCGCACGGTTGAGAAAGTCGTGGCAGACCGTCGCGAAATGGCCGCAGGTAATCTGAACATTGATTACGGTATGGCCGAACACCTGGCCTATGCCACGCTGCTGACCGAAGGCTATGCCGTGCGTATCTCCGGTGAAGACTCGGGCCGCGGTACATTCAACCATCGTCATGCGGTGTTCCACGACCAGAACCGTGAGCGCTGGGACCAGGGCGTGTACGTGCCACTGCAAAACCTGTCGGAGAACCAGGCGCACTTTGCGGTGATTGACTCCATCCTGAACGAAGAAGCCGTGCTGGCCTTTGAATACGGCTACGCCTCTTCCGCGCCGGATGAACTCGTGATCTGGGAAGCGCAGTTCGGTGACTTTGCCAATGGCGCGCAAGTGGTGATCGACCAGTTCATTGCTTCCGGTGAAACCAAGTGGGGCCGTCTGTGTGGCTTGACCATGATGTTGCCGCATGGCTACGACGGTGCGGGCCCAGAGCATTCGTCTGCCCGTGTTGAGCGTTTCCTGCAGTTGTGTGCCGAACACAATATCCAGGTTGTTCAACCGACTGAAGCCAGCCAGGTGTTCCACATGCTGCGTCGTCAGATGGTGCGCCCGGTCCGCAAGCCGCTGATCGTGATCATGAGCAAGCGTCTGTTGAAGGCCAAGAACGCCGCCAGCCCGATCGAGCATTTCACCAATGGTGAGTTCCGCAATGTGATCGGTGATACGGCCGGTCTGGATGCCAAGAAGGTCAAACGCGTCGTGGTGTGTGCCGGTCAGGTGTATTACGACCTGGATAACGCCCGCCGCGAGCGCGAGATCAAAGACATCGCCATTGTCCGTGTTGAGCAGCTTTATCCGTTCCCGACCGAAGAATTGCAGGCAGAGATGGAGAAATACCCCAATGCCCGCGAAATGGTCTGGGTACAGGAAGAGCCGCGCAATCAAGGTGCATGGCACCAGATCCGTCATCGTCTGGAGAGCGTGACCACCGCCAAGCAAACGTTGCGCTACGCCGGTCGCCCGTCGTCTGCATCGCCGGCCGTGGGTTACATGAGCAAGCACACCGCACAGCTCAAGGCTTTCCTGGACGAAGCACTGACCCTTTAACGCATTCCAAACGCGGCAGGCGCACCATCAACGCCTGCCGCGTCTTGTTACCCACAAGAAATAATTGGAGAAGTAACCCATGATCATTGAAATCAAAGTCCCGCAACTGCCGGAATCCGTTGCTGAAGCCACCTTGTTGCAATGGAAGAAAAAAGAAGGCGAAGCGGTTGCCCGTGACGAAACGCTGATCGACCTGGAAACCGATAAGGTTGTACTGGAAATCCCGGCGCCGCAGGCGGGTGTACTGGTGTCCATCGTCAAGCATGAAGGCGACAACGTGGGCAGCAACGAAGTGATCGCCACGATTGATACCGAAGCCAAGGCTGCAAGCGCGGCCCCGGCACCGGCCGCCGCACCCGCTGCACAAGTGACCGAAGACAAGAAGCGTGTGGCTGAAGCTGCACAAGCCCACGGCGTGGAAGCCTCCGCAGTCGGCTTTGGTACCGCCGTGATGCCGGCCGCCAAGAAGCTGGCTGCTGATGCTGGTGTGGATGCCAGCCAGGTGGCCGGTTCCGGCCGCGGTGGTCGCGTACTGAAAGAAGACGTGCAAGCCGCTATTGCTTCTGGCGCCAAGCCAGCCGCAGCACCGGCACCGGCCGTTCCGGCATATGTGTTGCCGCAGGGCGATCGCCAGGAACAACGCGTGGCCATGAGCCGTCTGCGTCAGCGCGTGGCCGAGCGTCTGCTGGAATCGCAACAAACCAACGCCATCCTCACCACGTTCAATGAAGTGAACATGAAGCCGGTGATGGATCTGCGTAACAAGTACAAAGATCGCTTCGAGAAAGAACACGGCGTGAAGCTGGGCTTCATGGGTTTCTTTGTGAAGGCAGCTGTTCACGCACTGAAGAAGTATCCGATCGTGAACGCTTCGGTTGACGGTAACGAAATTGTTTACCACGGCTACTACGATATCGGCGTTGCTGTGGGCAGCCCGCGTGGTCTGGTGGTGCCGATCATCCGCAATGCGGACCAGCTCAGCCTGGCGGACATTGAGAAGACCATTGCTGACTTCGGCAAGCGTGCCCAGGAAGGCAAGCTGACTGTGGAAGAACTCACAGGCGGCACGTACACCATTTCTAACGGTGGCACCTTCGGCTCCATGATGTCGACCCCGATCATCAACCCGCCGCAATCCGCGATTTTGGGCATGCATGCCACCAAGGAACGCGCTGTGGTTGAGGATGGCCAGGTGGTCGTGCGCCCGATGATGTATCTGGCCCAGTCGTACGATCACCGCATTATCGATGGCCGCGAAGCCGTGCTGAGTCTGGTGGCGATCAAGGAAGCGATTGAAGATCCGTCGCGTCTGATCCTGGATATTTGATCTGAGGTGTGGGGAGGGCGGGGTGCGGTGTAACCCCCGCACTCCCTGGTGCATCACTGGTTCTGGCATGCGGGGTTACACCTCTCCTCGCGTGCTTCACAGGTAAAAACATGGCACAACAATTTGACGTACTGGTCATTGGCGGTGGCCCCGGTGGTTACGTGGCTGCTATCCGCGCTGCGCAACTCGGTTTCAAGACTGCCTGCGTAGACGAATTCAAGAATGCCGAAGGCAAGCAAAGCCTCGGCGGCACATGCCTGAATGTGGGTTGCATCCCGTCCAAGGCACTGTTGGAGTCCTCCGAAAACTGGGAACGCGTGAACCACAAGTTCGCTGCCCATGGCATTACGGTTTCCGGCGCAAAGTTTGATGTTTCCAAGATGCTGGAACGTAAGGAAGGCATCGTCGCCAAGCTCACCGGCGGGATTGGTTTCCTGTTCAAAAAGAACAAGGTCACCAGCCTGTTTGGTCACGGCAAGCTCCTGAGCCGCAATGGCGACAAGTGGCAAGTCGAAGTCGATGAATCGGGCAAGACCGAAGTAGTTGAAGCGACTCATGTCATCATTGCTACCGGTTCCGTGCCGCGTCAGTTGCCAGGTCTGCCGGTCGATAACAAGGTGGTTCTGGATAACGTCGGCGCGCTGGCGATTCCGGATGTCCCCAAGAAGCTGGGCGTGATTGGCGCTGGCGTGATTGGCCTCGAAATGGGTTCGGTGTGGAAGCGTCTGGGTGCTGACGTCACCATCCTCGAAGCTGCGCCGGGCTTCCTGCTGGCTGCTGATGAAGCTGTGGCCAAAGAGGCCCAGAAGATTTTCATCAAGGAACTGGGTCTGAAGATCAACACCGGCGTGAAGATCAACAGCACCAAGGCCGCAGCCAAATCGGTCAAGGTGGAATACACCGACAACGAAGGCAAGGATCACACCGAAACCTTCGACAAACTGATTGTGTCGATCGGCCGTGTGCCCAATACCTGGAACCTGGCTGAGCAAGCTGTTGGCCTGCCGCTGGATGCCCGCGGGTTCATCGAAGTCGACGATGAATGCCGTACCAAACTGCCGAACCTGTGGGCGGTGGGTGATGTGGTGCGCGGTCCGATGCTGGCGCACAAGGCGTCGGAAGAGGGCGTTGCTGTGGCAGAACGCATTGCCGGTCAGCACCCGCATATCGACTTCAACACCGTGCCGTGGGTGATCTACACCAGCCCGGAAATGGCCTGGGTAGGCAAGACCGAACAACAACTCAAGGCCGAAGGCGTTGAATACCGTAAAGGCCAGTTCCCGTTTGGCCCCAACGGCCGCGCACTGGGTCTGGGCGAGACTGCCGGCTTTGTCAAAATGCTGGCAGATGCCAAAACCGATCGCATCCTGGGCGTGCACATCATCGGCCCGTTTGCCTCGGAACTGATTACCGAAGCCGTGGTAGCCATGGAATTCAATGCTTCATCTGAAGACCTGGCCCGCATTGTTCACGCGCACCCGTCCCTCTCCGAGGCCGTTCATGAAGCGGCGCTGGGTGTCGACAAGCGCGGTTTGCATTCGTAATTGCGCGTGAGGCTGGCGGGATGACCGCAAGCCTCACCCCTTACTCCTCACAAGGATTTACCCATGAATCTGCATGAATACCAGGCCAAGGAACTGCTGGCCAAATACGGTCTGCCGGTACAACGCGGCATTCTGGCGGACAGCGCAGAAGCTGCTGCCGCTGCCTACGACCAGCTCGGCGGCAAGTTTGCCGTGGTGAAGGCGCAAGTCCATGCTGGCGGTCGCGGCAAGGCTGGTGGCGTGAAAGTGGTGAAGAGCCGCGAAGAAGCCGCTGAAATCGCCAAAACCCTGATCGGTACCAACCTGGTGACCTACCAGACCGACGCGGCTGGCCAACCGGTTCACAGCGTGCTGGTGTGTGAAGACATGTACCCGGTACAGCGCGAACTGTATCTGGGCGCTGTGGTGGACCGTGGTTCGCAACGCGTTGTGTTCATGGTTTCCACCGAAGGTGGCGTGGAAATCGAGAAGGTTGCAGAAGAAACCCCGGAAAAGATCATCAAGATTGAAGTGAACCCGCTGACCGGCATGCAACCGTTCCAGGCACGTGACGCCGCGTTTGCGCTGGGTCTGGCCGGTGCTCAGGTGAAGTCCTTCGAAAAACTGATGCTGGGTGCGTATCAAGCGTTTGTTGAGAACGACTTTGCCCTGTTTGAAGTGAACCCGCTGGCCTTGCGTGAAAACGGCGAACTGGCTTGCGTTGACGGCAAAATCAACCTGGACTCCAACGCACTGTTCCGTCACCCGGACCTCCTGGCCCAGCGCGACAAGTCGCAAGAGAACGAGCGTGAAGTAAAGGCCTCCGAGTTCGAACTGAACTACGTGGCACTGGAAGGCAATATCGGTTGTATGGTGAACGGCGCCGGTCTGGCGATGGCCACCATGGACATCATCAAGCTCAAGGGTGGCCAGCCGGCCAACTTCCTGGATGTGGGCGGCGGCGCAACCAAAGAGCGCGTGATCGAAGCGTTCAAGCTGATTCTGGCTGATACCTCGGTGAAGGGCGTGCTGATCAACATCTTCGGCGGTATCGTCCGCTGCGACATGATTGCTGAAGCCATTATCGCTGCCGTGAAGGAAGTGAACGTGACCGTGCCGGTCGTGGTTCGTCTGGAAGGCAACAACGCAGAGCTGGGCGCAAAGATTCTGGATGAATCCGGTCTGAAGCTGACTTCCGCCCAGGGCCTGAACGATGCGGCAGAGAAGATCGTCGCCGCCGTGGCTGCCCTCTAATACCGCACGCGTAAAAGGATTCTGAAATGAGCGTTCTTGTAAATAAAGATACGAAAGTGCTGGTGCAGGGTTTCACCGGCAAGAATGGTACCTTCCACGCTGAACAAGCGCTGAAGGTTGGCACCAAGGTGGTTGGTGGCGTGACCCCGGGCAAGGGTGGTTCTGAGCATCTGGGCCTGCCGGTGTTCAACACGATGAAAGACGCCGTACGCCAGACCCAGGCTGATGCCTCCGTCATTTACGTACCGGCAGCCTTTGCCAAGGATTCCATCCTGGAAGCCCTGGACAGCGGCGTGAAGCTGATCGTGTGTATCACTGAAGGCGTGCCGACACTGGACATGCTGTACGTGAAAAAGGCCGTGGATGAAGCCGGCGTGCGCCTGATCGGCCCGAACTGCCCTGGCGTGATCACCCCGGGCGAGTGCAAGATCGGCATCATGCCGTGGCACATCCACAACCCGGGCCGTATCGGTATTGTCAGCCGTTCTGGCACGCTGACCTATGAAGCCGTGGCGCAAACCACCGCGCTGGGTCTGGGCCAGTCCACATGTATCGGTATCGGCGGCGACCCGATCCCGGGTACCAGCCATATCGACGCCCTGAAGCTGTTCCAGGACGATCCGGATACCGACGCCATCATCATGATCGGTGAAATTGGTGGTTCTGCTGAAGAAGAAGCCGCCGAATTTGCCCGTCAATACGTGACCAAGCCGGTGGTGGGTTACATCGCCGGTGTGACTGCCCCGAAGGGCAAGCGCATGGGCCACGCTGGCGCCATCATCTCTGGTGGCAAGGGGACGGCCGAAGAGAAGTTCAAGGCTTTCGAGAAGGCTGGCATTGCGTACACCCGCAGCCCGGCTGAAATCGGCAAGACCATGCATGAACTGTTGAAGTCCAAAGGTATGATCAAGTAATTGGTCTGATGCCGGACACAAAAAAGCCCGCTCTTGCGGGCTTTTTTGTGTCCCACCGAGCTTACTTGCCTGATGCGATCCGGCTCTGAACATGTTTGGCGCGATCGGCAGAGGCGGGGTGCGAACTCATGATACTGCTCTGGCCGCCGTCCAGTTTCGCCAGCTTCTGAAAGCTGCTGACCAGTGCCTGCGGGTTGTATCCCTTGCTCTTCAGAAGGTCGAACGAGTAGTCATCCGCCTGACTTTCCTGTTTTTGCGAGAACTGGGCATTGACCAGTTGCTCGCCCAGATCAGCCAGTTGAGATTTACTTAAAGCACCCACGGTGCCACCGACCGAGCCCGCTGCACCGCGGGCAGCGCTGACGCTATAGGCCACTTGAGCCGCCTTCTTGGTGTGCCCCAGCGCGACGTGGCCAATTTCGTGGCCGAGGACGGCGCGGACTTCGTCATCGGTCATCAAATCCATCAGGCCGCTATAAACCCGCACGCAGCCATTGGCCATCGCCCAGGCGTTGACGTCCTTGGTGAGGTAAACCTTGAAGTTCAGCGGCGCGCCATTCACGCTGGTGGGCAAGCCCTGGCTAACGGTGGCAAGGCGCTTTACATATGTGCTGCTGGCCGGGGCGATCTGGTTCTTGCTGTCCTGATCCTGGCAAGAGGCCACAGACAGTTGCTGGACGTCGCTATCGGTCAGCATGGCCGCTTGAGCGGCAGTTGCACCTGATTGCATAAGCGCGTTGGTATCCATATTGGCGCAGCCGCCCAACAGCAGGGCAGCAACGAGGGCAGGGGCATAGCGGCGGTGTGTCATGTGCAGTTTCCTTATATTGAGCCGGATTGGCATCTTACGGTGAGTTTTGATTGTCACTTGCTGTAGCAAATTTTCCTACCGGGCTTTCCGCAACTAACGCGTAGTCGTTTGATTTTTTGTAGGTTTTTGTCAGTGATTGAAGGGCTTGCCGAAAGTCCGGTGGATTTTTGTATCAGGGTGCAGGCCAGGCCAGGCCATTGCGCGTTTAATGGCCGCCCCGAACCCGGCTGTATCTTGATGACCTTGCTGTTGCAAAAATGTACTGACCGCCAGGTGGCTACGGAACGACCAGCCTACCGTTCGTCTTTGCGCCTTGTTTGCGCATGGTTTGTCCTGTGGGCTGCGGTAGATGTTTGTTTTTGGCAATTACTTACACATTTGCGCAAATTTTATCTTTGAAAATCACGAAAAAACAATCAGTTGTCATTGCTGTGATTCTCAAATGTCATAACTTTGTTTGTCAGGAAAATCCAGAAATATGCACCAACATGGTGATTTTATGGCAGAAACGGCTGAGGAAATCGCACTTGGTTAGTGCGTTGCAATACGAAATGCAGTTGACGACAGCGGGTGAAATGAACGTAAATTGTAGTGCGCAAACGTTTGCTACATACGGTACTGCCAGTCCGTATCCGATAAAACTTGCGCATGTTTTTTATCTGTTTGCGCAAACGTTTGCTTGATCGAAAACCAATTCAAATCACGCGTAGTACATATCGATGATGAGGAGTCCCAGCATGAAACATAATTTCCGTCGTCTGGCCGCGATGACTATTGCAGTTACCGTTGCTGCCGTGTTGCCGATTTCCAGCGCTTACGCCGCTGATGCGCACAAGCCCAAGGTGGCGCTGGTGATGAAATCTTTGGCTAACGAGTTCTTCCTGACCATGGAAAACGGGGCGAAGGATTATCAGAAAGCCAATGCCGCCCAGTTCGACCTGATCACCAACGGGATCAAGGACGAGACCGATACCGCCAACCAGATTCGTATCGTCGAGCAGATGATCGTCTCCAAGGTCGATGCCATCGTGATCGCCCCGGCGGATTCCAAAGCCCTGGTGCCCGTGGTGAAGAAGGCCGTTGATGCCGGCATTATTGTTGTGAACATCGACAACAAGCTCGACAACGATGTGCTTAAGTCCAAGAACCTGAATGTGCCGTTTGTAGGCCCGAATAACCGCGCGGGTGCCAAGCAAGTGGGCGACTACCTGGCCAAGAAGCTCAAGGCGGGCGATGAAGTCGGTATCCTGGAAGGTGTGTCGACCACCACGAACGCTCAGCAACGTACCGCTGGTTTCAAGGATGCGATGACCACTGTGGGTGCCAAGATTGATTCCGTGCAATCGGCCGAGTGGGAAATCGACAAGGGCAATAGCGTTGCCGCTGCCATGCTGAACGAATACCCGAACATCAAGGCGCTGCTGGCTGGTAACGACAACATGGCCATTGGTGCTGTGTCTGCCGTGCGCGCTGCAGGCAAGCAAGGCAAGGTGATCATCGTTGGTTATGACAACATCAACGCCATCAAGCCGATGCTGGCCGATGGCCGCGTACTGGCCACTGCGGATCAGTTTGCTGCCAAGCAAGCTGTTTTCGGTATTGATGTTGCCCTGAAGGCGATCAAGGATCACAAGAAACAAGCTGATCTGGCTGGCGCGGTAGAAACGCCGGTGCAACTGATTACCAAGTAATCAAGCAAGACCATCACGGAGCGGCTGGTGTGATCACTGGCTGTTCAAGGCAAGCCGGGCGCGCGGTCCCCATGCTGCGCGCCCGGAGCCAAACCCGATCCGGTGCCACGGTGCTGGCAAGCCAGCAGGGTTCTGGCTCATAACAGGACAAGATCATGTCGTCTGATCGTGAAATCATGGCAGTAACAGGTGTTGGCAAGGATTACGCCACCACCGTGCTGGCCGATGTCAGCTTGCAGCTGTTTGCAGGCGAAGTACTGGCGCTGACGGGCGAAAACGGCGCGGGCAAAAGTACGCTTTCCAAGATTATTGGCGGGCTGGTAACGCCCACACATGGCCAGATGAACTATCTGGGCCAGCCGTATGCCCCGCAAAGCCGCACTGCAGCTGAAGACGCCGGTGTACGTATGGTGATGCAGGAACTCAACCTGCTGCCCACTTTGTCGGTGGCAGAAAACCTGTTCCTGAACAAATTACCGCGCAAGGCCGGCTGGATTTCCCGTCGGCAGTTGCGCGAAGATGCCCGTCGCGCCATGGCGAAGGTCGGGCTCGATAGCATTGATCCAGATACGCTGGTAGGTGATCTGGGGATTGGTCATCAGCAAATGGTGGAAATCGCCCGCAACCTGATTGGCGAATGCCGCGTGCTGATCCTGGATGAACCCACCGCCATGCTGACCGCGCGGGAGGTGGATCTGTTGTTTGACCAGATCGCCATCCTGAAAGCGCGTGGTGTGGCGCTGGTGTATATCTCGCACCGCCTCGAAGAACTGGCCCGCATTGCCGACCGCATTGCCGTGCTGCGCGATGGCCGTCTGGTCTGTGCCGATGACATCAACCGCTACACCAGCGATGAACTGGTGACCTTGATGGTCGGCCGCGAGCTGGGCGAGAAGATCGACTTTGGCGTTCGCAATATTGGCGCGCCGATGCTGGCGGTGCAGGGGATGCGCCGCGGCAATGTAGTCCGCGATGTCTCGCTGGAAGTGCGTAGTGGTGAAATCTTTGGCATCAGCGGGTTGATCGGCGCTGGCCGTACCGAGTTGATGCGCTTGATCTACGGCGCAGACAAGGCCGATGCAGGCACGATCCAGATCGGTAACCCGTTGCGCACCGTCACTATCAACTCGCCGGTCGATGCCGTGCGTGAAGGCATTGCGCTGATTACCGAAGACCGCAAAGGCGAAGGGCTGCTGTTACCCCAGTCGATTGCCGCGAATGTGTCGCTGGGCAATATGGATGCAGTCTCGAAGCATGGGATCATCGACAACCAGAAAGAAACGGCCCTGGCACAGCGCCAGATTGCTGCCATGCGTATTCGTACTTCCGGTGCAGCACAGGCAGTCCAGGAACTCTCTGGCGGTAACCAGCAGAAGGTGGTGATCGGCCGCTGGCTGGAACGCGACTGTGACGTACTGCTATTTGATGAGCCCACGCGCGGGATCGACATCGGCGCCAAGTTCGATATCTACGCCTTGTTTGGCGAACTGGCCCGTAAGGGCAAGGCGTTAGTGGTGGTCTCGAGTGACTTGCGTGAACTCATGCTGATTTGTGATCGCATTGCCGTGCTCTCTGCCGGCAAAGTCACCGGCACGTTCGAACGCGATACATGGACGCAAGACGCCATCCTCGCCGCGGCATTTGCCGGTTACCAGACACGCGACCGGATGCTGGCGGATGGCCATGCCGAACCCGCCAGCGCATAACGCTTCAATACAACAACCACATTGCAAAACCAGGATGCAGACCACGCAGACACTGCGTGGTGACAGGAGTGGATTAAATGACTGACCAACAAACCAACGCCGTGGCTCCGGACGCACCAGCGCCCGTTGCTGCGCCGGCGACTGCGCTGCCCAATAACAACGGCGGCCTCATTCGCGGCTTGAGCACCTATCTGGGCCTTGCTGGCGCATTGATCGCCATGATTGCGCTGTTCTCGGTGCTCAGTTCGCACTTTTTTACGTATGACACCTTCAGTCTGATTGCCAACCAGATTCCTGATCTGGTCGTCATGGCGGTCGGCATGACTTTCATTCTGATTATTGCCGGGATCGATCTCTCGGTCGGTTCTGTGCTGGCTCTGGCGGCTTCGGTCGTCAGTGTGGCTGCACTCAAGTATCAGATGGGGCCCTGGTCGTCGGCGTTGTTGGGTATGGCCGCCGCCGCCGTGGCAGGGGCATTGACCGGTACGGTCACCGTGGCGTGGCGCATTCCATCGTTCATTGTGTCGCTGGGCGTGCTGGAGATCGCGCGTGGTCTGGCGTACCAGTTGACCAACTCGCGCACCGCTTACATTGGTGCACAATTTGATTGGCTCTCCAACCCGATCGCCGTCGGTATTTCGCCCGCTTTCCTGATTGCTGTGGCCGTCATGGTCATTGCGCAACTGGTACTCACCCGCACGGTATTTGGCCGTTATCTGGTCGGCATTGGTACCAACGAAGAAGCTGTGCGCCTTGCCGGTATCAACCCCAAACCCTACAAGCTGGCAGTGTTCGCACTGATGGGCTTGTTGTCTGGCCTGGCGGCGCTGTTCCAGATTTCCCGCCTGGAAGCGGCTGATCCGAACGCGGGTCAAGGCATGGAACTACAAGTGATCGCCGCGGTGGTGATTGGCGGCACCAGCTTGATGGGGGGCCGCGGCTCGGTGATCGCTACCTTCTTTGGCGTGCTGATTATCTCGGTACTGGCTGCTGGCCTGGCCCAGATCGGGGCAAACGAGCCGACCAAACGCATTATCACGGGTGCAGTGATCGTGGTTGCCGTGGTGCTGGACACCTATCGTAGCCATCGCGCAAAAAAGCGCGGTTGATCAGCAGAAAAACGGATAACAGACCATGGCCACGATCAAGGACGTCGCTACGCTGGCTGGCGTGTCGTTTACCACCGTGTCACACGTGGTGAATCGCACCCGCCCGGTCAGTCAAAAAGCGCGCGAAAAAGTCGAACACGCCATCCGTCAACTGAACTACGTGCCCTCTGGCGTGGCGCGCTCACTCAAGGTACGGGCTACTTCAACCATCGGGCTGTTGGTGCCTAACAGTACCAACCCGTATTTTGCCGAACTGGCCCGCGGGATTGAAACGCGCTGCGAGCGCAATGGCTACTGCGTGTTTCTGTGTAACTCGGACGATGATCCTGAGAAACAACGCAACTATTTGCGGGCACTGCGTGAGAAACGCATTGATGGCCTCGTGATTGCCTCGGCGGGGGATAACTACTCGCTGATGGAAGGGCTGGTCGACAACCATGTGCCAGTGGTGATCGTCGACCGCGAAGTGGAAGGTGTGGCGGCCGATCTGGTCGAAATTGACCATGAACTGGGCGCCTATGTGGCGACCAGGCACTTGCTGGAGCAGGGACATCGGCGCATTGGGTGCATCAGCGGCCCTTCGACTATGGCCGTGGGCACTTTGCGTGTGGCGGGTTTTCGGCGTGCCATGGCAGAAGCGGGCGTGCCGGTACTGCCTGATGCCGTCGTAGAAAGCGACTTTTCCAGCCCCGGTGGCTATTACGCCGCCTCGCGCCTGTTTGCGGGGCTCATGCCGACGGCTATTTTTGCCGGTAACGACATGATGGGCATCGGTGTTTTGCGCGCTGCGGCAGAGCGGGGCATTCGCGTGCCGCAAGATTGTTCGGTGATTGGTTTTGATGACATTGAACTGAGCCGCTACGTTTACCCGGCGCTCTCAACAGTCGGGCAGTCGATTCCGCAACTGGGTGAACAAGCCGCGCAACTCTTGCTTGATCGCATCAACGGAACCGCCACCGGCACACCAAAGCGGCAGATTGTGGCACCACAACTGACGTTGCGTGAATCCACTGCGCAGCATGTTTGAGCGTTTGGCAAAAAGCGGATCGGATGATTTGAATAACCTTGCAACGCAAAAAGAAAAACGGCAAGACCGCAATGCGCGGCAGACATACAGGAAACAAGGCAGTGAACGCAGTCAACAGCAGTAACAATGAGCAAAAGGCCGGCCATGTGCTGATCGTCGGTAGCCTGAATATGGATCTGGTGGGGCGTGCCCCCCGCCTGCCCAAACCGGGCGAGACCTTATCCGGCACCTCGTTTGCCACGATCGCTGGCGGCAAGGGCGGTAATCAGGCCGTGGCCGCAGCGCGATTGGGTGCCCATGTGGCCATGATCGGTGCGACTGGCGCTGATAGCTACGGCGCTGCGTTGCGTGCCGGTCTGGCAGACGAGGGCATTAATTGCAGCGGCATTGCCACTCAAGCTGATGTGCCTACCGGCGTAGCGATGATCATTGTTGACGACGCGAGCCAGAACGCAATCCTGATCGTGCCAGGCGCGAATGGCGAGGTCATGCCCGCCGCCATCGCCCGGCATGAAGCACTGGTCGCAGCGGCCGATGTGGTGGTTTGTCAGCTCGAAGTGCCGCATGACACCGTGCTTGCTGCACTGCAAGCCGCACGCCGTCTGGGTAAGGTGACTGTTTTGAACCCGGCACCGGTGAGTGCACCGTTGCCGGAGTCCTGGTTGCCGGAAGTGGATTACCTCATTCCCAACGAGATCGAAGCCGCCACGCTGTCTGGTATTCCGGTGGATTCTCCTCAGGACGCTTGCATTGCAGCACAGCGTCTACGTGCGCTGGGCGCTCGTAACGTACTGATTACGCTGGGCGCGCGGGGGCTTGTCGCGCTCACGGGGGACGACATGGCGCATTATCCGGGCACCCCGGTCAAGGCGGTCGACACCACGGCGGCGGGCGACACCTTCACCGGAGGTTTCTCTGCCGCCCTGGCGCGGGGTGCCAGCGTGCACGACGCCATTTTGCTGGGGCAGCGCGCAGCTGCGATCTCCGTGACCCGTGCCGGCGCGCAGCCATCCATTCCGTTTCTGCATGAAGTGGAGCAACAAGCATGAAGAAAACGAAGCTGCTCAACACCGCCGTATCCCGCGTGATTGCCGCGCTGGGCCATGGCGACATGATTTTGATCGCAGATGCCGGTATGCCCACGCCGTTGCATGCGACAGATGTTGAGATCATTGATCTGGCATTGACTGCAGGCACGCCGACGTTTGCCGAGGTGCTGGAGGTCGTGCTGAGCGAGATGCAAGTCCAGTCGCACGTGGTCGCACAAGAAATGCTGGACGGCCGCCTGCCGCCGCTGGCTGCGCTGAACCAGTCCGCCAGCATGACCGGCGAACGGCAGGTGGTGAGTCACGATGCGCTCAAGGCCATGAGCCACAACGCACGCGCCTTTATCCGCACCGGTGAATGCACCCCTTACGCAAATGTGATGCTGGTGGCGGGCGTCACGTTCTGATCGTTGTACCTCTCCGCCACACCGCGTAAGTCCGCAGTTCCGAAGTTCATCTGAAGTCTGAAAGTCCTGGCACGCCGAAACCCGCAACGGGTTTCCCGGCGGGGCTGGTTGCGCATTGCTTCTGACCAAACACTGAGGAATAACATGAAAAAGACAGTGATTTCACTGATTCTGCTGGGTACCGCTTTGCTTGCAGGTTGCTCGGGCGACGATGACAACACGCTCGCCACCGCCAACGCGCCCAAGATCATCATCGATTCTGACTTCAACACCATGGGCGACGACGGCCAGTTGTTTGTCATGGCCACGCAACTGATGGCTCAAGGCAAGGTGAACGTGCTGGGGCTGACGGTAGAGAGCGGCAACGGCTGGTTGCTGCAAGAACAAAGCGATGCCCTCAAAGCAGCCGAACGGATGGGTGTGGCGCAGCAAATTGGGGTCTATGCCGGTGCCAATTACGCGCTGATGTATGACCAGACCAGCATCCAGGCGCAAATGGCCGCTAACCCCAATGGCTGGTTCGGGGCATGGATGTTCCCAGAACCGCAAAGTGCGGCAGACCTGACGGCGCCACCGGATGGTTTTGCCACCAGCAACACCCTGCGCAGTCAAAACGCGTCCGACTTCATGATTACCACGATCAAGGCGCATCCACATGAAGTCATCATTCTGGAAGTTGGGCCGCCCACCAATCTGGCCCTGGCGCTGCGTAAAGCACCAGAGATTGCGCCGTTGATCAAAGCCATTGTGTATATGGGCGGCAATATCAACGTGCCGGGCAATGCCAACGCGGTGGCCGAGATGAACTGGTGGTTTGACCCGGTCGCTGTCTCAGAGATTTTGCAGCAGGACATTCCGCAATCCGTGATCCCGCTGGATGTCACCGATACCGTGCCGCTGGATCAAGCCACCTTTGATGCTATCGCCCACAACCCGGCCAAACAAACCGTGGTCACGCAAATCTATGACACCGAGAACGCGCGGTTCCTCGGCCCGGACGCTCACATCTTTGACACGCTGACGATCGCCTACCTGCTTGACCCAACCATGGCGACGCAAACCACGGACGCCTGGCTTGCGATAAACACCACACCGGGTGAACAGCAAGGCCAGGTGACCGCCAGCACGACGGCGCCCATTGCCGGTGGCTCCTTACGCAAGATCCGCTACGTCAGCAAATTTGATAACACCCGTTTCCTGGCGCAGTACATCGATTTGATGACGCGCCCGGTGCCGGTGACATTGCCTGCTTTCTGATCGTCTTTACTGCCTCCTGCCGCTTCCTCCCTCGCCCCCGTCTGGTTCATCCAGCCGGGGGCTTTTTTGCGTGACGACGAGAAAGAATTTCTTTGTATTGAACGAAATTAATCTGATTTGTGGCCAGGTGCGAGGGCGAGAAAAATGGCAATACGACATCAACTTGTGCGGATATGCCAGACAGGCCGACAGGCGAGACATGGTTTTATAAAAAAGAAAAACTGTGTAATGAAATCGCCCGTGCCGTGAGGAAACCGCGTTTAACCGAGGAACACATCATGACTAATCAAACATTTACTGGTCGCAAACTGCTCGTTGTGGGAGGCACCAGCGGCATAGGTCTGGAAACCGCAAAACTGGTCGCAAAAGAGGGCGGTTCTGTCATCGTGGTTGGCCATCGTGCTGACAAAATACACGATGCACAGCAGTTGCTTGCCGGGGTTGCTACAACGGGGACGGTGCAGACGCTGGCCGCAGATCTGACCCGTGCCGACGGCGTGAATGCATTGATTGCCGCGCTTGATCAGGACCATCGGGACATAGACCTGCTGGTCAATGCCGCTGGCGTGTTCTTCCCCAAGCCATTCGTGGCGCATGGCGACGCCGATTATGACCAGTACATGGCGCTCAACCGCGCGTTCTTTTTCGTGACTCAAGCCGTGGCAAAGAACCTCATTGCCGCTGGCAAGCCAGGTGTCATCGTCAATATTGGTTCGATGTGGGCAAAGCAGGCCATTGAAGCCACACCATCCTCGGCCTATTCCATGGCCAAAGCCGGTTTGCACGCGCTGACCCAACATCTGGCGATGGAACTGGCAGGCAAGCAGATCCGGGTCAATGCGGTGTCGCCCGCTGTGGTGCAGACACCGATCTATGAAGGGTTCATTCCGAAGGCCGAAGTCCATGCGGCTTTGCAGGGCTTTAACCGGTTTCATCCAATCGGCCGGGTGGGCACACCGCTGGATGTCGCTCAGGTCGTCGCTTTCTTGCTGTCAGATAAAGCCGCCTGGGTGACCGGGGCCGTATGGGATGTGGATGGTGGCGTGATGGCCGGCCGCAATCTGGGGTAATCCTCGCCGGGGCTAACACGCCCCGGTTGTCATGAGAAAAAACATGCCCAGCAACACAAGCAGGATCGGCGCCGGACGCACGGTGCTCATCGCCGGCTATAGCGCCGGTTTGGGGGCCGCGCTGGCACGGCAATTTACAAACGCAGGGTATTCCGTCGTCGGCGCCTCCCGCAGTGGTGAGGGCGAGCACGTTGATCTCACCGATGAAGGTGCCGTGGGGGCGCTGTTTGCCTGTCTCGATCAGCATTACCCGCCGCTTGCTGGCGTCATTCACAACAGCATGTTGTTCTTGCGTGAGCCGCTGATGAGTACGAGTGCAGCACAACTGGAATCCGTCTGGCGCGCGATGGTCATGACTGCGTTTCTGGTGACGCGTGAAGCCATTCCCCGTCTGCAGCAACTGGGTGGCGGCACGCTGATTTATACCGGTGCCTCCGGGAGTCGCCGGGCCGGCGTGGATTTTGCCGCTTTCAGTTCGGCCAAATTTGCGCTGCGTGGCTTTGCGCAAGCGGTTGCCCGTGAACATGGCGCTCAAGGCATCCATGCGGTGAGCGTGATCGTGGATGGTCTGATTGAGAGCGATAAAACGGCGCAGCGCTTTGCCGCGAGCCATCTGCAGCGCATGATCAATCCGGATGAACTGGCTGTACAGTATCTGCAATTGTTCCATCAACCTGCCAGTACCTGGACACAAGAACTGGATATCCGGCCCATGGGTGGGCGCTTTTGAAATGATCGTGACTGAAAAACCAATCCTCATCCTTGGCGCAGGCTTGTCTGGCTTGTATGCGGCCTTGCAGTTGCGCCATGCCGGTCGGCAGGTGCTCCTCGTTGAAGCGCGTCCACGCCCGGGCGGCCGTATTCTCAGTGAATCACCACACGGGCCAGGTCATTCTGCAGATATGGGGCCTGGCTGGTACTGGCCAGAAATGAATCCGCGCATGGCGGCACTGGTCAGGCAATTGGGGCTGGCTGATTACCCTCAGTACGAGGCCGGCGCCCGCCTGCGCGAAGACGCGGATGGCACCATTCAGACCTTGCGCCATAGCTGGTTTGCGCAACCGGAATCCCGCCGTCTCGTCGGCGGTATGCAAGCACTGGTTGCCGCTCTGGTGGCGCAATTGGGGCCTGCGGTGTTGCAGCTGGACACCCGGGCGAGTGCGCTAAGCTTGACGCCAGATGGCGTCGAGGTTGAAGTGAGTCAGCGCGACACGCTGCACATGATCCGCGCTGCCGCTGTCATCAGCACCTTGCCGCCGCGGTTGCTGGCCAATGCGGTGAGGATGACGCCGCCCGTATCATCCGGATTACGCCAGCGCTGGCAGGAGACGCCGACCTGGATGGCCGGGCAAGCCAAATTTGTCGCTGCTTATGACCAACCGTTCTGGCGTACGGCCGGTTTGTCGGGGGACGTGAGCAGTCAGCGCGGGCCGATGGTCGAAATTCACGATGCCTCCAATGAAGCGGGGACAGTGGCCCTGCTGTTCGGATTTATAGGTGTGCCGGCACAGATCCGGCAGCAACTTGGCGAGGCGGGTTTGCAACAGCGGGCTATCAACCAGTTGGCCCGCCTGTTTGGCCCTGAGGCGCAAACCCCAAGCTGGACCGCGCTGAAAGACTGGGCGCAGGACCCGTATACTGCGACACAACAGGATCAACAACCGCTGCACCAGCATCCATACTATGGCCACACGGCTTTGCCGGAAGCCTGGGCTGGGCACCTGATGCTGGCGGGGACGGAGTTCGCACCGGATATGGGCGGTTATCTCGAAGGGGCGCTGGCCGCAGCAGATGCAGCGGTCGCCACACTACTGGCTGGAACATGAAATGAACCTCAACGCGGATATCACCATACCAGCGCTGGAGCACAACACGCCCGATGCCTGGCTGGCCACGCCGCAAGCGGGCGTCACGCGGCGTCCGCTTTTTCGTATTGGCGATGAGATTGCCCAGGCTACCTCGCTCGTCCGTTACGCCCCACAGAGCCGCTTTCATGCCCACGAACATCAAGGTGGAGAGGAAATCCTGGTGATCGAGGGCACCTTCAGTGATGAACACGGTGATTTCCCCGCGGGCACTTATTTCAGGAACCCGCCCGGTACACAGCACAGCCCGTACACCAAAGAGGGTTGTCTGTTGTTGGTCCGGCTTTGGCAGTTTGATCCAGCCGACCAGCAGAGTGTCGTGTTGTCGCTACCCGTCTGGCCGTTCGTGGGGTCACTCGGTCCCACACAAAAACAGGACTGGCCGGCTCATGTCAGTGGCACGGAGAGTGTACGGCTGGCGTTCTGGCCTGCGGGCCAGAGAGTCGTGGAAAATGTCCCCGGTGGGGGTGAGTGGCTGGTGCTGCAGGGGGATTGTGTCATCGGGCAAAACTACCTCCGGGCACATTCCTGGTATCGATTGCCATGTGGTGCTGCGCTGGATGCCACGGCGGGTGAAGAGGGCGTATGGGTCTGGGCGAAAACCGGGCATTTGCGTGATCTGCCGCCACCGCCGGTTGCCAGCGTAAAAACAGGTTGAACAAGATATGTCTTCACTGGCTTATCTCAACGCGCTGCGCGCATTTGAAGCAACGGCCCGCCACCAGGGGTTTGCCGGCGCGGCCGCAGAACTCAACGTCACGCCAGCGGCAGTGGGGCAACAAGTGCGCAGCCTGGAAGCGTGGCTGGGTATCACGTTGTTCAATCGGGCCAGCAGCGGCAGCCACCGCATGACACTGACCGACGCTGCCCGTGCGGCATTGCCGGATATTCAGGAAGGGTTTGCCCGGCTTTCGGTCGGACTCTCCAGACTGAAAGACGCACGTGCCCATGCTTGCCTGACAGTGACCGTGAGCCCGGCGTTTGCGGCCAAATGGCTCTTACCCAGAATCGACCGTTTTCAGGCTTTGCAGCCAGAAATGGATGTTCTGCTGGATACCAATACCAGAGCGGTCGATTTTCTGACTGAGCGCATAGATATTGGTGTTCGCTATGGCGGCGGGAAATGGCCTGGGCTAACTGCCACGTTGTTGATGGAAGAATCGGTTTTTCCAGTCTGTGCGCCCCATTATCCCTTGCTGAAACAGGGGCAGCTGGATGCAAACGCGCTAGCGCAGAGCACCTTGCTGCATGATGTTTCCATGGCTGCAGATCCGGCATACCCCACCTGGCGGCGCTGGCTGGATGAAGCGGGTTATCAAAATGTGCCAGCGGACCATGGATTGCGTATCAACAATGCGGCTGCCGTGGTGCAAGCCGCGCTGGAAGGCAGGGGGCTGGCACTGGGGCGTAGTGTTATGGTACGGGATGATCTGGCGGCGGGCCGGTTGATTCGTCCATTTGGCGAGGCGACCAGCCCGGTGCCGAGTGCGTATTACATCGTGCATCGCCTGGAAAGCGGTGGTCTGGATAAGGTGCAGGCGTTTCGGGACTGGTTGCTTGCCGAGGCCGCACAGTAACCAGGAACTGGCCGGGTTGTACTTTCACACATTGCATCTTGTTTGTCGGATATGGATCTCAAACGCTGTTTCCCGCCCGTTGTTAACCCACGCACCCGGGTGCTGATTCTGGGTAGCTTGCCTGGTGAGGCCTCCCTGGCACAGCAGCAGTACTATGCGCATCCACAAAACCGGTTTTGGGAATTGCTGGGCGGCGTGATCGGGGAAGATTTGCGCACCCAAACCTATGACGCACGCCTTGGTACGCTTCTTGAGTACGGTGTTGGTCTGTGGGATGTTATTGCCGAAGCTGAGCGCAAAGGCAGTCTGGATGCTGCAATCCGCAACCATTCCCACAACGCACTGACGGAGCTGATTGCAACCCTGCCAGCATTGAAGGTCGTCGCGTTCAATGGGGGTACCTCTGCGCGCCTCGGCCGTAAACAACTGCACGCGATTGAAGGCTTGCAGCTGCTCGATCTACCTTCATCCAGCCCGGCTTATACACTGGCGTTCGCGCAAAAGCTGGAAAGCTGGCGCAGATTGGGTACCTGGCTGCAATAGCGCCCACGGGATCAGCTTGAAAGCTCGGGGATGTTCAGCATGCTATGTGAATAATTGCCGAGGCAAGGTGTGAGTTTTACGTAGTTTTGTTTTTCGTGTTGATTCATTATGTACGTAACAAAACTACTTAATGAACGGAGAACATCATGCGTACATTGATCCAGTGGCTGCAACAAACAGGCGAACTGATGCTGCAACATCGTTATCAATATGTGACCCGCAAAGTCACGCTCTAACCAGATAACAGGGGATGGCGGCGACGGCCGCCAAATGTAAAACGCCACCATGAATGATTCATGGTGGCGTTTGTGTTTGTGCGCTTCAGAACCTGGAGCCAGACGATCAGGTTTTCTGGTCGAGCATCTGGCTTGCATCAAAACCCAGGCGCAAACCGCCCCAATGGCGACCGTTGATGTAAATGGGCACGTCCAGTTCAGTCATGATCTCGCCGGTATCGCGCACATAGGTTTGCAGCAAGAAGCGCTGCGTATTGCGCGCGGCGCGCAGGCCTGCCGGATCGTTGAAAATACGTTTGTCGCGGCTATTGACCAGATCGGTTGCCTTGTCACCCGTGGGGGCTTTGGAATACCAGCTGTTGTGCGTGGGGCCGTAGCCGTTGGTATCCACTGCCAGCACGAACTTGCCGCCAATCGCGCTACGGGCCAACTGATCGTAAATCGGCTGTATTTCGGTCTCAAACCGGTTGTCGTAGGACGTCTTGTATTTGGCAGGAGATGTCCCGGTTATGGCCTGATATTGCTGGTCAAACACGTTGACACCCTGGCGACTCATCGCTTCGATCCGTGTCTGAACTTCGTCGCGTGCCTTGCTGGCTTTCTGGATATTGGCATCCAGATTGCCCTGGCCGACCGTAAAGCGGCCAATCAATGCCTGCACTTGTTCGGCAGCCCGGGCCAGCCCTTGAGAGGACTCCGCCGAGCCCGCCATGCGTTCATTTACCTTGAGCGATAGCTGGTGGATTTCCGACACATTGGCATTCACCACGTTGTTGGCCTCGGTGAATTCTTCCAGTGTCGAAGCAATGCCCACCAAGGCTGAAGAGGTCGATTCAAAATCCGTCATCATGCGCTGGAACTGGCCTGAGGCTTTTTCCACGACCGAGCGCGTCAGTTGGGCATCGTGCGTGATCACATGCGTTTCTTCGCGGGTATGCGCCACTTCGTTCAGCATGTTGTCGATATCACGTGAGATATCATCTGTCGCTTCGCCGACTTTTTCTGCCAGTTTGCGAACTTCATCGGCCACTACTGCAAAGCCGCGGCCAGTTTCTCCTGCGCGGGCGGCTTCAATGGCCGCATTCAATGCCAGCAAATTGGTTTGACCAGAGATTTCCTTGATCAAATCAACAATGGCTTTGATGCTGGCTGAACGCTGATTGAGGCCGTCTACCGTTTCGTTAAAGCTGGACATTCGCAGGCTGATGGCGTTGATCCGGTCTGTGACGTCCTGCAGTTCCGCATAAGAGGCGCGGGCCATTTCCAGGTTATGCGTTGTAGAACCTGAAATTTCTTGCGTCCGGTGTGAGACATCGTTAATGCCCACGGTAGTGCTATCGCTGGCTGCAACCACTTTTTGTGCCAGCGCATCTTGCTGATGTGCAGACTGGGCTGAGTCGCTGATGCTCTTCATGGAGCGCGCAGCCTCCAGCGCAATCCCGACAGTCATGGTCTGCACGCTGGCGATGATTTCGCGTTGTTTGGCCAGGAAGCGGTTACAGGCGCCAGCCAGTGCTGCAATTTCGTCACTCGTAATGACGGGCACATCACGCGACAAATCGCCTTCGCCGCCGGCTACATCGTTGAGTACCTTGGTGATCGCCAATACCGGGCGGGCGATCCAGAAACGGAAGTAAACCACCTGCACAGTAATGAAGACGGCCGACAGAATGGTCAGCACCCATGCCCAGACATACAGGCTGTCAAAGCTGGCGGTCAGGCGGCCAACGGCCGATTCGGTCAGGCCAAGGCTGTGCGCGGTCTGGGCTAGTTCACTACTGGCAAGGCTGGTGACAATCAGAAGGATGACCGGTGCGGCCAGCAAGAGATACAGAAAGGCGAACTTGCGGGTCAGCGTTTGGAGCAAAGATCGCTCAAGCGCGGCGTGAAAATGGCTCCACCACTGCATAGCGGACTCCCCAGTTATAAATCTGCTTTTTTGCAGATCCTTTATTTTATTGGATATTTCAATCCGGCTTGACTGATGAATCTATCGGCTGGACTGATAGAAACTTGATGTCACGCCGGAAGCAGGTCGTGTGCGGCTTACCCCGGCCGGTGACCGGGGCGGTACATCAAACAGCAAAAGCGGTTTGCAGATCTTCCAGATTCAGGCGCCAGTACTTAAGCATGTGGCGGAAAACGGCCAGCTCAACATTGGAAAAATCGTTGTCAGCTTTGGCGATGCCCAATGCAATGGCGGCCAGCATCAGGCGCTTGCGGGGTTCATCCACGGCATCGAGCATCTGGTCAATGCGTTCGCGGTCTACAAGGCGGATGTTGCCGTCTTCAGAGGCGTCGTCAGAGACATCATTGCAATAATCCTGGAAGACCTGGATGAAGGCCTTGCGGCTAATGCCCAAGGCTTCATAGACACGCTTGTGTTCCAGTTCATCAATTTCGGCGGGGTCGAAATTGCCATCGCACATCATCTGCATGACCAGAATGCGCGCCATCGCTTCTGCGCTGTTGCTGGGATACTTTTTCATGTTGTTTCAGTCCTGTCGATATTGAGCCGGTCTGACCATGCCTTGGGCATGTTCTGTAGTTTGCGAGAATCATAATCAAAGAACGCAATGCCGGTTCTTGCCGTTGCAACCAGCCGTGGCGCCACACCTGCCTGGATGGCGTGTACCACGTAATAAAGAACATATCCCGCGCGCCAGGGTTCGGCGGCGGTCATGGCGATAGAAAGGCGCTCACCCAGGAAGCCTTCACTATGAAACGTCATGGCAACGTCATTAAGGATGATGCCAGGGGTGTTCGCATCCCCCAATTCGGTATTTCCGTAATGCGCCAGATATTTCACCCGCGCTTCATGCAACATGCCCAGCAATTCGACATTGCCAAGATGAGCACCGTAGTTCAGATCAGTGACACGAATATCAAGTTCCACGGTCAGATCAACATATTCGGGCGGAGTGAGTTTGATTCTGGTCATTGGTTAAAAGCCGAAAGCTGTAAAATTTACGTGCCAATCGAGTGTATTCGGATGCCTCGGCCCCCGCAACCGGCCAGTCGCGATCTGCTAGACTTCCGTATAGATCAGCATTTTCAGCAAGGGGAGGTTGTATGTATCAGCGCATTCTTGTTCCGGTTGATGACAGTGATACCAGCGCCGCAGCACTGCGTGAGTCCATTCGTCTTGCGATAGATCAGAAGGCTGTTGTTCGCCTCGTGCATGTTATTGATCTGGCGCAGTTCGCGTGGAGTGCAAACGAGTTTCTTGATGTGCCTCAACTTCAAGATTCCTTGCGCAAGAGTGGCGAGCAGCTTCTCGTCAAATATGTCGACGCGCTGAAACAGCAGGGCGTCAATTGCGAGTCAGGCTTGCTGGAAGCGTGGGGTGGCAACCTTGCCCGCGCCATTGTGGATGATGCCTCTGAGTGGAATGCAGACGTAATCGTCATGGGTACGCATGGCTACAGTGGACTCACGCATTTGTTGCTGGGGAGTGTCGCGGAGGGTGTTATGCGCCATACCCGCATTCCTACCTTGCTGGTGAGAGCGCCGGCACATGGCTGACGGATTTCCGGTGCGCGTGTTGCGGGTGTCTGATCACTCCCGCGATAGCGCTGGCTTTACCTATGTGTACCCCGTTGTTTCCCGCCGCGCCGGTGGGGTCTCAATCGGCATCAATCTGAACCCGAATAACGCCTGTAACTGGCGTTGTTTGTATTGCCAGGTGCCGGATCTGAAGCGTGGCGGCCCGCCGCCGATTGATCTGGCACAACTGGAAGATGAACTCGCCACCATGCTGCATCAAATTGTTGATGGCGATTTCATGCAGGAGCGCGTGCCTGTCGAGTTGCGTCGGCTCAACGATGTGGCGTTCTCGGGCAACGGTGAGCCCACCATGAGCCCGGAATTTGGTCACGCTTTGCAAATTGTTGAGCGCCAGTTGCAAGCCTTTGGGCTGCTGGGGAAAATCAAGATCGTACTGATTACCAACGGCAGCCAGTTATACAAACCTGAAGTGCTGGATGTAGTCGGGCAGATGGGCAAGATCAATGGCGAGTTGTGGTTCAAGGTTGACCGCGCGCCGCAAGACGGCTTTGCCGTGGTCAATCAGGTGCAGTTGAATCGGGCAGCGGTGATCCGTCACCTGATCGCGGCCAGTGAACGCTGCGCCACCTGGTTGCAAACCTGTATGTTCGAGCTGGATGGTGCCTTACCCACTGAGGTGGAAGTATCGGCTTATGTCGCGTTTGTTGAGGAACTGAAAGCGCAAGCGCCAGGTTTGAAGGGGGTTTTGCTGTATGGGTTGGCCCGGCCATCCATGCAGCCAGAAGCACCGCGCTTGAAAGCTGCGCCTGCAGAATGGATGAAGGCCCTGGCTGAACGGATTTCAGCACAGGGCCTTGAGGTAAAACTAAGCATCTAGAGCGGTTAACAAAATCCTGCCAGTTGCCGTTGGCACCGCCATGCGGGATTTTGTTAACCGCTCAGGGGCAAAAGTGCCCCGCACCGTTTAACGGGCCAGTGCGCCGGCCATGGTAAAACGGGTTTGATGCTTTTCGCGTTCGCGTGCAGCAGAGCGCAGGGTGTCCAGCAGCTCAGGTTTGTGTTCACGCAGGTAGCGCATCACTTGAAAGTCTTCCCGGGTCAGTTCTTCCAGGTTGATCTGTTCAATGTGGACGACGCGCAAAAGTTCGCGAACCGGACGCGGCATGTTACGGCCGCTTTCGTAGCGGGAACCGCCACTTTGGGTTACGCCGATCTTGCTCCAGAATTCTTGCTGGTTCATTCCGAGCTGGCGGCGGACTTCCCGTGGATTGACTGCATTATTCGCCATGGTAGGCCTCCTTTGTCATGCCATGCTGGATGGCTAAAAAACTATGACGTCATCTTATCGCCATATGCCAAGAGGAATACGTGACTATTCCTGATTTTGCTTTGTGATTAATCACGGTTTGGTGATTGGAACTTGTTGAAAATAATGAGAAATGTCTGATTTTCTTTTTGCAATTGAATGTGCGCTCAAGAGCCGTGATCCAGCGGAAAAGGTGTCGCTCACGCGTTTTCTGACAAGTGCGCAAGTGCCACCGTCAGCGCCTGCTGCTGAACGTTTGCCGGCGCCAGGCCGGCCGGAAAAGCCGTTGCTGGTCATGCCGCGCGATGTCCCCAAGCGGGGGCTGGGGACGCCTGAAGGACGGGCAGCTTTACTGCATGCGCTGGCACATATTGAGTTCAATGCCGTGAATCTGGCGCTGGATGCAATCTACCGTTTCCGGGACATGCCGCAGGCGTATTACGCGGACTGGTTGAAAGTGGCGCAAGAAGAGGCGTATCACTTCACGTTGCTGCGCGAATACCTGCAGGAACTGGGTTTTGATTACGGTGATTTCCCGGCCCACAACGGCTTGTGGGAAATGGCGCTACGCACGGATCACGATGTATTGATCCGCATGGCGCTGGTGCCGCGCGTACTGGAAGCCCGCGGCCTGGACGTCACTCCAGGGATTCAGGCCCGTTTGAAAGAAGTAGGCGATCGTCGCGCCATTGACATCCTGGCGATCATTTTGCGCGATGAGATTGGCCATGTAGAGGTTGGCAATCGCTGGTATCGCTGGTGTTGCGCGCAACGCGGGCTTGATCCCGTGCGGCATTTCATTGCCTTGTACCGGGAGTACGTCACACCGTTTGGTGGTCCGATGAACCGTGCGGCCCGGATAGCAGCCGGTTTCACTGAGGAAGAACTGGAATTGCTGGCTACGTTAAATAGCTAAATACATAAGTGACGTCGGGGTGATCAGGCGATCACGACTTCCAGATCATCGCGTTCTTCCCCAACATCGTTGAACACTTCGATGACCGCCGCGTAATGCTTCTTGCCCATGGCGCTGGCAGCAGCGCCTGCATCTTGCCAGATGATTTTCAACGGGCCCTGAACTTCGGCACTCAATACGTCATACAGGGCATCCAGGTTGCGGCCAAAGTAATCAGGCAGGGCCAGTTGGGCTGCAAACTGATCATATACGTCGTCCAGACTCTGAATGTGGCTGAGTGTGACCTGCCGGGCTTTTTTCACTGACATGACGGCACCTCGGTAAAGGTTTGGTAGTGATCGACGGTGACATAGCGATGGCCGTCATTACTGAAAATCAGCCGCTTCGCGCCGCGTTTGCCACCGCGATAGTCCAGATCAGCTTCTTTGTACTGGCCTTTGGGCAGGCGGTTTTCATAGTTGCCAAAGCGATCGCCGCCAATCGACTTGCCTGGTAGCGTACGCCACAAATCATTGCCCGGCTCCCAGCCCGCGTTCTGCGCGCCACGTTTGGTCACGTAGCTATCAGGGAGGCGGCCGGTCTGGTTCAACGCTGTCAATGTCTGCGCGAGCTGGCTGGCATCGACCTGAGGTTTGATGCGCTGGTTCAGTTCCTGCGTCACTTGCTTGCAGGCCGGGGCGGCCAGGGCTGGCAAGGCAAGGGTAGCGAGACAAAGCATGGCAACGAAGCGCATGAGTGCATCCAGGCAGAGAGACGTCCTGATTATGTGCATGCATTGCACGCTGGTCAAAATCAGTCGGTGACGGTGGTGCGGGTAAGCAGCACCAATTTGAGATCAGCCTGATCAACCAGTTGAAAGGTGACCTGGCTCAGGTTCATATGGCCGTGCCTGGGGTGATTGAAGCCGCGCAGACCGCCGTGTCGTTCAAGGACGTCATAGCGTTTCCAGAAGGCGGCAAATTCGGGGCTGGTTTGATGCAGGTTGTCTACCAGTTGCATGAGGGCCGGGTCATCTACCTGGTCGCGGCTGTCCGCGCGGAACTCTGCCACAATGCGTTGAGCCCGGGTTTCCCAGTCTTCAACCAGCGTGCGGGCGTGCGCGTCAGCAAATACAAAGCGCAGCATGTTGGGTGATCGGTCGGGGGAGAGCCAATCGCCAAACAGGTCTGCAGCCGCCGCATTCCAGGCAAGTACATCCCAGTAACGGCCCATGACATACGCGGGCATCGTGAAATCGTCGACTATTTGCTGCAAAAATGGGGGGGCGATTTCTTGCTCTGCTGCTGCGGGTTGCAGATCGCGCTGGCCGGCCAGTTCAAACAGATACGCCCGTTGGGTTTTATCCAGCCGGAGTGCCTCCGCCAGGCGACGCAGGGCTTTGCCTGAAACGCTGATCTCGCGACCTTGTTCAATCCATGTATACCAGGTCGGGCTGATGTCAGCCAGTTGGGCGACTTCTTCCCGTCGCAGGCCTTGCGTGCGCCGGCGTTGGCCAATCGGAAAACCAAACGCGGCGGGTTCACATTTCTGGCGCATGGCGGTGAGAAACTCGCCCAGTTCCTTGCGACGGATAGACATGGCTCATCCTGTTACCAATTAGTATTTATACCAGTATAAATGCCTGCCTTGTTAGCGCAAAATCTTGCGCCTAAGCTGTACCCCGTAAACCAGTTAACACGGCATGGGGTTTGACTCTGCGACCTTATGCCACAACCAGTCCGCACCGGAAAAACAGTGCGATTCAACCGGGATGAAACACATGGCACAGACGCTTTACGACAAACTCTGGCAGTCCCACGTGGTGCATGAGTCAGAAGACGGCACCTGTCTGATCTATATCGACCGCCATCTGGTGCATGAAGTTACCAGTCCGCAGGCATTTGAAGGCCTGAGCCTGGCTGGCCGCAAACCCTGGCGTGTTGATTCTGTGGTGGCCACTGCTGACCACAACACCCCGACAGATCATTGGGACGAAGGCATCAAAGACCCGATCTCTCGCCTGCAAGTCGAGACCCTGGATGCCAACATCAAGCATTTCGGGGCGCTGGCGTATTTCCCGTTCAAGGATCTGCGTCAAGGTATCGTGCACGTGGTTGGCCCGGAAAACGGTGCAACGCTGCCCGGCATGACTGTGGTGTGTGGCGATAGCCATACATCTACGCATGGCGCATTTGGCGCATTGGCGCATGGGATTGGGACGTCTGAAGTTGAACACGTACTGGCCACGCAAACCCTGACTGCCAAAAAATCCAAAGCCATGCTGGTCAAGGTGGAAGGCGAACTGGGCCGCGGTGTGACAGGTAAGGATGTCGCACTGGCCATCATTGGCAAGATCGGTACTGCGGGCGGCACGGGTTACGCGGTTGAGTTTGGCGGTTCTGCCATTCGCAGCTTGTCGATGGAAGGCCGCATGACGCTGTGCAATATGGCTATCGAAGCCGGTGCACGGGCGGGGATGGTCGCGGTCGACCAGAAGACGGTGGATTACCTCCAGGGTCGCACCTACGCGCCGAAGGGAGAGCAATGGAACCAGGCTGTCGACTATTGGAAGACGCTGGTGTCCGATGACGGTGCGAAGTTCGACAAGGTGGTTGAGCTTAACGCCGCTGAAATCGAACCTCAAGTCACTTGGGGTACCTCGCCAGAGCAAGTGACCAATGTGCGTGGCGCAGTGCCGAACCCGGCCAATGAGGCGGACCCGGTCAAGCGCGGTAGTCTGGAGCGCGCGTTGCATTACATGGGCCTGCAAGCCGATACGCCGATCGAACAGATCCAGATCGACAAGGTATTCATTGGCTCCTGTACCAACTCGCGTATTGAAGACTTGCGCGCCGCTGCCGCTGTAGCCAAGGGTCACAAAAAGGCCGCGAATGTGAAGCTCGCTATGGTCGTGCCAGGCTCCGGTCTGGTAAAAAGACAGGCTGAAGCCGAGGGTCTCGACAAGATTTTCATCGAGGCTGGCTTTGAATGGCGTGAGCCGGGTTGTTCCATGTGCCTGGCAATGAACGCGGATCGTCTGGAACCAGGTGAGCGTTGTGCCTCTACCTCTAACCGTAACTTTGAAGGACGGCAGGGGCAGGGTGGGCGTACCCATCTCGTGAGCCCTGAAATGGCTGCTGCTGCTGCCATTGCCGGCCATTTTGTCGACATCCGCAACTTTGCCTGAGCCCCGCGCCCGGCTTGTTGAATATATGTATCTTGCGGAGTCTTTGAACCCATGAAATCACTGTTTGCCTTGTTGATGATGCTGTCCGTAATGGCCCTGGCCGGCTGTAATACCGTCCATGGTTTTGGTCAGGATGTGCAAAAAGTGGGTGAGAAGATTCAGGGCAAGTAAAGAACGGCTGATAAAAACTGCTTGCTGATCCAGCGTGGTTTTTGTCGGGCGTTCTGTCTAAAAGGACATACGCCATGAAAGCTTTTACACAATTGAATGGTCTCGTTTGCCCGCTTGATCGGGCCAACGTGGATACCGACGCCATTATTCCAAAGCAGTTTCTGAAGTCGATCAAGCGTTCCGGTTTCGGCCCGAACCTGTTTGATGAATGGCGCTATCTGGATCACGGCGAGCCGGGTATGGATAACAGCAATCGCCCGGTCAATCCGGAGTTCGTGCTGAATTTCCCGCGTTATGCGGGCGCACAAGTGCTGTTGGCACGCGATAACTTCGGTTGTGGTTCTTCGCGAGAACATGCGCCGTGGGCGCTGGATGATTACGGCTTTCGTGTCGTGATCGCCCCCAGTTTTGCCGACATCTTTTTTAACAACTGCTACAAGAACGGCGTGCTGCCGATTGTGCTGCCGGCCGACGCTGTCGATCTGTTGTTTAACGAGACGCAAGCGGCAGAGGGCTATCGC
This sequence comes from Silvimonas amylolytica, assembly GCF_014645555.1. Classification (GTDB taxonomy): domain Bacteria; phylum Pseudomonadota; class Gammaproteobacteria; order Burkholderiales; family Chitinibacteraceae; genus Silvimonas; species Silvimonas amylolytica. The sequence goes on from NZ_BMLY01000006.1 coordinate 144,919, forward strand.
CTGAACGTTGATCTGGCCGCGCAAACCGTGACCACGCCGTCTGGCAAGTCGTTCGGTTTTGATATTACTGGCCACCGCAAGCATTGTTTGCTTGAAGGTCTGGATGAAATTGGCCTGACGCTCCAGCATGCGGACGACATCAAGGCGTTTGAAGAACGCCACCGCAAATCACAGCCCTGGCTGTTTGCTGGCTGATTGGCAGCAAGGCAATAACGCAAGATTGCGTTTCCCCAAGGCAATCCGGGGCAGGAAATTTCCCCGGATTGCCGCATACGCTGCGCGGTAGCCAGTTGTGGCCGCCGCGCAATGCAGAATGGCGGTATTATTGGGCCGACGGCAGCACTACTTGTTGGTAGTTGCTATAGTTCGTGCTTCAGAGTCTTACATTCTGATTAAAAAATAAGTACGGGGAAACGAAACCATGATTCTTCACAAGTTCAAGAACCAGGCTGAGCTAGATCGTGTTGCAGCTGATTTGATGATGTCCGTTGTCCGTGGCCGCCCGAATGCGGTGCTGGGCATGGCCACTGGTGGTTCGCCGGTTGGTCTGTATCAGGAGATGGTCAAAAGCTACAAACAAGGCCTGATCAGTTTCAAGGAAGTACGCACATTCAATCTGGATGAATACGTGGGCCTTGCGGTCACGCATCCGGAGTCCTATCGCAGTTTCATGCAGCGCAATCTGTTCGACCATATTGATATCGACATCAAAAACACGCACGTGCCCAACGGCAATGCCGCCGATATCGAAGCCGAATGCCGTCGTTACGACGAGGCGCTGTATCAGCAAGGCCCGGTAGATATGCAATTGCTGGGTATTGGCCACAATGGCCACATTGGTTTTAATGAACCGGATACCACGCTTTCGCGCTTTACCCACAAGGTAACGCTCAAGGAAGATACCCGCGAAGCCAACAAGCGCTTCTTTAATTCGCTCGATGAAGTACCGACACACGCCGTGACCATGGGCATGGGTTCCATTCTGCACGCCAAGTCCATTCTCCTTGTGGTGAAGGGGCAGGAAAAGGCAGAGATCCTGGATCGCACGCTCAATGGGCCGATCACCACGCAAGTGCCGGCAACGTTGTTGCAAACCCATCCGCGCGTGATCGTGCTGACGGATTGCGATGTGAACTACAAGCTCTCGCACAGCTGAGATTTTTCAAAATCGAGCCCGGCGTGAGCGCGACTGGTCAAGCATGGACCAGTCGGGCAGCCGGGCTTTTTTATTTCTGGTGAAAACAAAGCATGAAGAAGATTCTGATCCTGCCCGGTGATGGTATTGGTCCCGAAATCGTCGCCCAGGCCCGCCGCGTGCTTGATGTGCTGCGCAATGACGGTCTGGAAATCGAAATGACAGAAGCCCCGCTGGGTGGCGCTGCCTATGACCAGTTCGGCTCGCCGTATCCGGAGTTCACGCAAAAGCTGGCGCGCGAAGCCGATGCCGTGCTGTTGGGCGCCGTGGGCGGCCCGCAATACGACACGCTGGATCGCCCGCTGCGCCCTGAGCGCGGGTTGCTGGCCATTCGCAAGGATCTGAATCTGTTTGCCAACCTGCGTCCGGCCATCCTGTACCCGGAACTGGCCAATGCCTCCACGCTCAAGCCGGAAGTGGTCTCCGGCCTGGATATCCTGATCGTGCGTGAACTGACAGGCGACATTTACTTTGGTCAGCCGCGTGGCGTGCATGTGAACGAGGCTGGCGAGCGCGAAGGCTTCAATACCATGCGCTATGCCGAGAGTGAAATCCGCCGGATTGCCCATGTCGCGTTCCAGGCTGCGCAAAAGCGTAACAAGAAGCTGTGTTCGGTCGACAAGGCCAATGTGCTGGAAACCACCGAGTTCTGGAAAGAAATCGTCACTGATGTGGCGAAGGAATATCCGGACGTGCAACTGAGCCACATGTACGTGGATAACGCCGCCATGCAACTGGTGCGTAACCCCAAGCAGTTTGATGTGATGGTGACCGGCAATATCTTCGGGGACATCCTGTCGGATGAAGCTTCCATGCTGACCGGTTCCATCGGCATGCTGCCGTCGGCATCACTGGACCAGAACAACAAGGGTTTGTATGAACCCAGCCATGGTTCTGCGCCGGATATTGCCGGCAAGAACCTGGCCAACCCGCTGGCGACGATCCTCTCGCTGGCCATGTTGCTGCGTTACAGCCTTGCAAATGAAGCCGCTGCGGTACGTGTCGAGAATGCCGTGAAGAAAGTGCTGGCCGATGGTCTGCGCACGGGCGACATCTATGAAGAAGGCACCCGAAAAGTGTCTTGTTCTGAAATGGGCGACGCCGTGGTTGCCGCGTTGTAAAATACGCGATTGCTCGCAAAACAGGGCGCATCTGCGCCCTGTTTTGTTTTGTTGTGCGCCACCCTTCGTGGTTACAACAGCCTCATCTATTGGCAGACACGTTACTGTTCAGGCCGCACGTAAAGGGCGCGCGCCCCGAACAAGGTGTTTCACACATTGGCTGTCTGCCTGCCGCCCTGGAGAAATCATCATGTCTGCACCGTTGTCGATTGCCATTCTTGGCGCTCATGGCCCCTTTGGGACCACTTTACTGGAAGTCCTGGCTGAAAGCGCCCTCTCGGTGAAAGAACTGTATGCACTGGCGGTCGCCGACGAAGGCACGGCAGTCTCTTTCCGGGGAGAAGACTACCCGGTGCTGGAAGTCGAAGAGTTCGACTGGTCTGTCGCGCAAGTCGCGGTCTTTGCGGGTAGCCGGGAAGAGCTGAAGAAATACGCACCGGCGGCCAAGGCTGCTGGTTGCCGCCTGCTGGATGCCACTGCGCCATTGGCTGCATTTGCCGTGTTGTCGCGCCCGTTGTCGGCGCTGACTGGTCTGTCGATTGCGCGTGCACACGCTACTTTGCTGGAGTCAGCCTCCGCCCAGGGCCAGACCGGGGTGGAAACGCTCTCCAAACAAACTCGGGCGCTCTACGCCAATGAAGAGATTGAAAACGGTGCCTTCCCCAAACGTCTGGCTTTCAACCTGTTTCCGCTGCCACACGCGCAATCGGAAAGCATTCGCAACGTGGTGAACCAGCAACTGGGTGCGCCGTTGCTCGATAGCGTGCAGCGTATTCAAGCGCCGCTGTTCTTTGGTCATGGCGCCACCTTGTCTATTCGCCTGATTCAGGACACAACCCGTGATGCCGTGATCGCCGCCTTGCGTACGAATCCGGGACTGTTTGTGCTTGATGTGGAAGGCCCGAGCGGTGTGGCGACGCCGCAGGATGTCATTGGCGCTGACCTGGTCTGGATCAGCAACGTGGACGTGAGTGAAGACGGCAAGACCGTGACCTTGTGGGCTGTGGTGGATAACGCTCGTCTGGGCGCACTGGCAGTCGTCGCTGAGTTGTTGTCGGCGTAAAATCGTCTGGTTTGGCGGGTGGTGGTTGCGCGCTATTGTCGTGGCTTGTGTTAGCGCCTTCGGCGCGGGTTTGAACGGCGTTTACATACTCGGGGGTGCCCGGGAGCACGGTACTTTTCTTTGGGTCGCCAAAGAAAAGTACCCAAAAGAAAGGCGACCCCCGGACTTTTGCCCTCCGGGCTTCCCTCAATCAGTCGGGAGCCTGGGTCTCCCTCCCTCAATCGGAAAAGTCCTTGAAAGGGGGAGAAGGTCAAAAGCAACCCCAACAACAACGGCCAAATCGTCTGCGTGCGTCGTTAGGTAGGGTGGATTCGGCGCGAAGCGACAATCCACCGTGTTGCCAGCCATCCTGGCTTTCAATTCAACTGTATTCAGGAATTCCCGCTGCATGCTGCCCAGTATTCATTCCCGCCTTGCAACCGAACTCGTGTGCCGCGAGGCGCAAGTGGCGTCCGCCGTCCAGTTGCTGGACGAAGGCGCGACCGTGCCGTTTATTGCCCGTTATCGTAAAGAAGTGACTGGGGGTCTGGATGACACGCAGTTGCGTAATCTGGAAGTGCGCCTGCGTTATCTGCGAGAGCTGGAAGAGCGCCGTGGCGCGGTGATTGCCAGCGTGGATGAGCAAGGCAAGCTGACGCCGGAACTGAAAGCGCAGTTGCTGGATGCCGACAACAAGCAACGTCTGGAAGATTTGTACCTGCCTTACAAGCCAAAGCGTCGTACGCGTGCGCAGATTGCCAAAGAAGCAGGACTCGATCCGCTGGCGCAAGGTTTGTTGAGCGATCCAACGCAAAATCCTGAAACGGCCGCTGCCAGTTTTGTTGATGAAGGCAAGGGCGTGGCTGATACCAAAGCCGCGCTCGATGGCGCCCGTGCCATCCTGATGGAGCAGTTTGCGGAAGACCCGGAACTGGTGGGTGAGTTGCGTGAACACGTGGCAGGCAAGGCCCATATCAAAACGCGCATTGTGGAAGGCAAGGAAGAAGAGGGCGCCAAGTTCTCTGATTACTTTGAATACGATGAACCCTGGCGAGATGTGCCATCGCACCGTGCATTGGCCGTGCTGCGTGGTCGCAACGAGGGCATTCTGACGCTGGCGCTTCCGCTGCCAGAGGAACTGGACGAAACCGCCAAGCCGGTGGGCCCAGGTGTGTGTGAACTGAAAATTGCCCGCCGTTACGGTATCGAGAACCTCGGCCGCCCGGCGGACAAATGGCTACAAGATACCGTGCGCCTGACCTGGCGCGCCCGTATTGCGCTGAACCTGGAATCCGAACTGATCAACCAGCTGCGCGAGAAGGCTGAAGCCGAGGCCATCAAGGTCTTTGCGACCAACCTGAAAGACCTGCTGCTGGCCGCGCCGGCCGGCCCGCGAGCCACCATGGGCCTTGATCCAGGCTTGCGTACGGGTTGTAAAGTGGCCGTCGTGGACGCCACCGGCAAGCTGCTGGATACGGCCACGATTTACCCGCACGAGCCGCGCAACCAATGGGACCAGTCGATCGCCATTTGTGCGGCGCTGGCGGCTAAACACAAAGTCGAACTGATCGCGATTGGAAATGGCACGGCCAGCCGCGAAACCGACAAGCTGGCGATTGAACTGATCAAGAAGTATCCGGAACTGCAAATGACCAAGCTGGTGGTCTCGGAAGCCGGCGCGTCGGTGTATTCGGCCTCTGAACTGGCCGCCAAAGAATTTCCGGAACTGGATGTGTCGCTGCGCGGTGCAGTGTCGATTGCTCGCCGTCTGCAAGACCCGCTGGCAGAACTGGTGAAGATTGACCCGAAGTCCATTGGTGTTGGTCAGTACCAGCATGATGTGAACCAGCTTGATCTGATGCGCTCGCTCGACGCCGTGGTGGAAGACTGCGTGAATGCGGTGGGCGTGGATGTGAACATGGCCTCGGTTGCATTGCTGACGCGTATCTCAGGCCTGAATGCCACGCTGGCGGCGCAGATTGTTAATTACCGCGATGCCAATGGCGCGTTCCAGAATCGCAAGCAACTGCTGAAAGTGCCACGCCTGGGCGACAAGACGTTCGAACAAGCCGCCGGCTTTTTACGTGTCATGGGGGGCGACAACCCGCTGGACCGCTCAGCGGTTCACCCGGAAGCCTACCCGGTGGTCGAAAAGATTATCGCCAAGGTCCAAAAAGAGGTGACCAGTTTGATTGGTGATGGCGGCTTTTTGAAGAAACTGAATGCGGCTGACTTCACGGATGAACGCTTTGGTCTGCCCACTGTGAAAGACATTCTGGCCGAACTGGAAAAACCGGGTCGCGATCCGCGCCCGGAATTCAAAACCGCCAGCTTTGCCGAAGGTGTGGAAGAAATTGCCGACCTGAAGGTGGATATGGTGCTGGAAGGCGTGGTGACCAACGTCACGGCGTTTGGCGCGTTTGTCGATATTGGTGTGCACCAGGATGGCCTGGTACATATCTCGGCCATGAGTCACAAGTTTATCAAGGACCCGCGTGAAGTAGTGAAGGCGGGCGATGTGGTCAAGGTGAAGGTGCAAGAGGTGGATGTGAAGCGCAAGCGCATCGCATTAACCATGCGCCTGAGCGATGACGTGCGCCAGAAACCCGATAGTGGTGTGTCTGCACAGAACATGAGCAAGGGTGATCGAAAAGTCATGCAGCGCCAGCCAGAAGCACAAGGCGCGATGGCTGCGGCGCTGGCCGGTCTGAAACTACGCAAGTAGGCGCGATCTTGCTGCAGTACAAACAACAACGCCGGCCATTGCCGGCGTTGTTGTTTCAGGCTCGCACATCAATACATCGTGTGGGTTGTGTGTTTTCGGGTTGGTAATCTGCGCTTCTGGGTATCGGCACACAGGCTCGGCGGGTGAGTTGCCAGAGGGGTGTACGCCAGCCTTGCCCGAAAACACTCAAGAGCATTTCCTGCGCAGGATTGTGAAGCGAGCCGATGTGTACGGGCGTGAGTGCTGTCGCAGGCAACAGATGGGTATTCAGGGTGTGGGCGTAGGCAGTCATACGCCCACAATGCCGTCATCATGACCGCAACAAAATCAGGCAAGCCTGAAAGCGCCGGGCTGCGATCTAGAACACGAGCCGCACCAGGCCAAACCCTGCGGCCACGCTGACCACTGAACAGGCCAGACCCGGCAGCATGAAACTGTGATTCAGCAACCACCGGCCGATGCGGGTTGTTCCGGTCTGGTCAAAGTTGATCGCGGCAATCACCGTAGGGTAGTTGGGGATAAAGAAATAGCCGTTCACACTCGGAAACATGGCGATCAGGGTGGGGGCTGATAATCCGAGCGCCATGCCCAGTGGCATCAGTGCCCGGATGGTGGCTGCCTGTGAGTACAAGAGGATGGACATCACAAACAGCGCCAATGCAAACAGCCATGGCACCGCCGTGATAATGGTTTTGATCTCGGCCGAGAAAAACAACATATTGGCCTGGATAAACGTGTCGCCCATCCAGGTAATGCCAAAGATACCAATCACTGCGGCAGCGCCCGCGCGGAACACACTGCCACGTACGACTTTGTCTGCATCTACCTTGCCCAGCAGCAGAATAAGTGCGGCGGCGGACAGCATGATGATTTCGATGGCGGTTGGCATATCCAGCTTGACGGCCTGCGCGCCAACATCCCACTGGGGTCGCAGACTATCGACCGAGCCCAATACGACAACAGACAGCGCAGCCAGCAAGAAAACGATGACTGAAACGAATGCCGAGCGCGGCAAGGCCGGTTGCTCCTCATGGGCGTGCGAGGGTGTGATCTCACCAGATGCCAGTCTGGCCTGGTAGACCGGGTCATCCTTGAGTTCTACCCCCAGCCTGCTCGCCACCAGCACACCCGCAAACACGCCGAGCAGGGTGGCAGGAATGGCGACCAGCAGGATCTGGCTTAAACCCACGCCAGATGGAGCGAGCATGGCCAGCAGTGTGACAGTCGCCGCGGAGATCGGGCTGGCCGTAATGCCCACTTGTGAAGCAATGACTGCGATGGACAACGGGCGCTCTGGCCGGACTCCCGAATCCCTGGCTACTTCAGCAATGACTGGCAGCACCGAATACGCCACGTGGCCCGTGCCGGCAAACAGGGTAAATGTGTAAGTGACTAGCGGCGCAAAGAAGGTAATGCGCTTGGGGTTGCGCCGGAGCAGGCGCTCTGCCATTCGAACCAGCCAGTCCATCCCTCCTGCGGCTTGCAGGCATCCGGCTGCGGTGATGACGGAAAGGATCATCAAGAGTACGTCGATCGGTGCGGTGGTTGGACGCAGGTGAAATGCAAACGTGAGCAAGGCAAGGCCAAGGCCACCCATCACGCCCAAACCGACCCCACCCAGTCTGGCCCCGATCAGAATGGCGGCCAGAACCACTGCCAGTTGCAATGCAATCATGATTTGTTATCCGTAAATGCCAACTGTCCATTCATTATTGGCAATGAATGTAAAGCTGCCGATTTTCTCAGTGTTGTTACCGGGGCGCACAGTAGCGCATACCTGAAAAACCGTGATGCCCAGCCGACAATATTCGTTGTGATTGTGTATTTCCTTATGCGTGCTTTTAAACGCACTCGGTTAGAATCGCGCCCGAATATCGAATAACGTAAATACATCGGGCAATGCCGGATGAAAACCAAATGGCGAATATGCAGATCGGGCGAATGACAAAGTGGCTCTGGTTGGCGGCGGGTCTGTTTGCGGCAATGCCGGCGCTGGCGCAAGACGCCCCAGCGGCCAGCGATGGATCCGCACCGGCGCATCGCCCACGGATTGGCCTTGTGCTTGGGGGCGGTGGCGCACGAGGTCTGGCACATATTGGTGTACTCAAGGTACTGGCTGAAAACCACATTCCGGTTGATTGCGTGGTCGGGACCAGCATTGGTGCGCTGGTCGGCGGCAGTTATGCCGCAGGGCAGACTGCCGACACCATGATCGACCGCTCGGGGCAGACAGACTGGAATACCTTGTTCCAGTCAGGCTTGCCGCGGCAGCAGATGTCCTACCGCCAGAAGCAAGATGACAATATGCATCTGGCGCCCATTGATCTGGGTGTCAAAGACGATGGCTCGCTGGCGCTCCCCAAGTCAGCTATTGATACCCAGAAAATCGAAACCCTGTTGCGTGATCTCACCTATGGCGGCACAGCCAGGAGTTTTGACGATTTGACCGTGCCGTTTCGCGCAATCGCAACCGATCTGGAAACCGGCGAGATGGTGGTGATGGGGGATGGCGATCTTGTGACCGCGATGCGCGCCAGCATGGCGGTTCCCGGCGTGTTTCCACCCGTCGCGCGAAGTGAACATTTGCTGGTTGATGGTGGTTTGTCACGCAACCTGGCGGTGGATGTTGCCCGCAAGATGTGTGCCGATGTGGTGATTGCCGTCGATGTGGCTTCACCCCCACTCAAACGTGATGGTATCAACACCATTTTTGACGTTGCTGCGCAGTACACGCGCTTGATGATCGTACAGAACCAGCGCCCGCAGATTGCCAGTCTCAAGCAGGATGACGTGTTGATCACGCCGTCACTGGGCAATCTCGAAAGTACGGACTTTGCCAAAGCAAAGGACTTTATCCTTGCCGGCGAAAAAGCCACGCGCCAGCAATTGGTGAACCTGCAACGTTATGCCTTGCCGGAGGCCCAGTACGATAAATGGGAACAGGCGCGCGAGGACCGGCGTCTGCAACCCAAGCCGATTGACAGCATTCAGGTCGAACGCATGAATCGTGTTAATCCGGATGTGCTGAGCCGGAATGTCGATGTCGAACTGGGCAAGAACCTCGATAGCGGGGATTTCCACGATCAACTGTCACGCCTGTACGCGCGGGGTGATTTTTCGCAGCTGGACTACGAACTTCTGGATGACGGCGCCGGCCAGAAATTGCGGCTGATTCCCGTTGAAAAAGACTGGGGTCCGAATTACCTCAATTTTGGTATTGCACTGGGTACGGACTTTGAAAATGCGTCGCCCTACGCGTTGCTGGCGCGTTATCGCCGGACCTGGCTCAATGCGCTGGGGGCTGAGGCCTCGGTGTCTTTGCGTGCTGGCGATACCATGGCGCTGGCGGGAGAGTTCTATCAACCGCTGCAAATTGATGGATACGCATTTATTGCACCGAATTTCTCCATCCAGTCCAGCCCCCTGGCGGTGTACGAGGGCAATACGGAGATCGGACAATTCCGTCTGTACAAGCAGCAGGCAGGGGTTGATCTGGGCTCGGGGTTCTCGCGTTATGGGGAGGCCCGTATCGGGATCATGGCAGAACATGCGCACGCCAGTGGCGTAGTGGGTGGCATCTGGACAGGCGATGGCATTGTGCCGTTACCTGACCTGTATCAATCCGACTATGGCCTGCGCGCCAGCTTCAGTTTTGATCAGCTGGATAACGCCGATTTCCCCACAAGTGGCACGCAGGTGCATATCAGCGCCTATCAGGCGGTGAGCGGCGCATCAGAGAGTTCCAGCTACGGCCGGGCCATTATCAACGCGCGGCAGGCGTTTTCTCTGGACGAAACCAGCGGTTATGTATTGGTGAAAGCGCAGGCAACCCGCAATGGGGATGATGCGTTTATCGATACTGGCTGGTTGGGTGGTTTCCTGAATTTGTCCAGCTACCCATATCAAGGTTTGATTGGTGACAAGTTCATTTATGGACGGCTGGAACTGTATCGACCGTTGCCATTCTTGAATACGGAAAGCAAGCGCACCATGATCGGCCTGGCGGCTGAATCCGGAAAAATGTATACCTCCGCCCTCGATGTCGGTGATGAAAGGTGGCATTACTCTGGTGTCGGGTTTATTGCGGTGGATTCATTCCTCGGGCCGCTTTATCTGGGCGCAGCGTATGGTGATAACCGGCAGTGGCGTTATTACCTCACGCTGGGTAACCCGTTTTGATCTGAAGGGAAGATAACGGCAGGCTTTCGATGCCGGACGCATGGCTGTTGTGGCGCTGAAAACAATGTTACAGAGTACCTTGCGATAATCCTGTGTGAATTGGCTACACTGGCAAGCGCTGCCCCGCCGCAGCCTGATAAGGAGAACTCCCATGACGATCGTTCGTGTTTCGCTGCTGGCTGTCGCACTGTTGCTGTCCACCCAGGTGATGGCTGCCAACTCACAACAAGACAAGATGAAGTCGTGTAATGCCGACGCCACTGCCAAATCGCTCAAGGGCGATGCGCGCAATACCTTCATGAGCACGTGTCTGAAAGCCACTGCCAGCGCACCGGCGGCCTCGGTCCCGGCCACCCAGCAAGACAAGATGAAGTCTTGTAATGCGGATGCTTCTGCGCAGAGTCTGAAGGGCGATGCACGCAAGTCCTTTATGAGTACTTGCCTGAAGAAATAAGCCGGGCAAGGGCATAAAAAAGGCAGCGCCTGGCGCTGCCTTTTTTCATCTCTGCGTAGCCATGATTTACGCTGCGGGCGGCGCGTTCTCCTTGCCAGAGTGATACATGGTCGGCGCGCCCATCCAGCGTGAAACAAACCACGCCAGTGCGCAGGCCACCATCAGTGGCGCAACCACTTCATAGTCTCGTGTCATTTCAAAAATCATGACGATGGCCATGAGCGGAGCTTGCGTGGCTGAGGCCAGAAATGCGCCCATGCCGAGCACTGCATAGACTGTTGGGCTGGCTACATGAAGTGGAAACAGCGTTTGCGACGCCATGCCGAAGAGCACGCCGATGGCTGCCCCCATAAACAGGGTCGGTGTGAACACCCCACCTACTGCGCCTGAGCCAATGCTGGCGCTGGTCGAGGCTGCTTTGCACAGCAACAGCACCAACACCATGTGCCAGGGCCAGGCACCTTTCAATAACTCGCTGACCACGCTGTAACCATTCCCCCAGACTTCGGGCCGCCACAGCGAAATCACCCCTACGATCAAGCCGCCCAGTGCCAGTGTGACGGGCAGCGGCAGTTTGAGCCCTGCAAAGCCTCTGCGTGCACCATTCAGCAGGCCCAGAAAACAAGGGGCCAGCGCGCCGCATAATAGTCCGAGGGTGATGTAGCCCGGCATTTCCCACGGCGAGACAAAGCCCAGTGGCGGAATCTCAAAGATCGGGGCTGCATTCCAAAGGTGATGAAACAACTGATTACCGATCACTGCAGCAATCAATAACGGCCCGAGGCTGGGCATGGCGATGGATTCCAGCACGATCTCTGCCACGAACAGCGTCCCGGCCAGAGGGGCGTTATAGGCACACGCCATCCCGGAGGCAGCGCCACAAGCCACAAGCAGCCGGCGCTCACCAGTCGGCATACGGGTGATCTGACCCAGCAATGATCCACCCAGCGCGGCCAGTTGCACCATTGAGCCTTCCCGTCCGAGCGAGCCGCCAGACACAATGCTCAGCAGTGATGAAAAACTGCGCACAATGCTGCCACGAATACTGACTGTACCGTCGCCGACCGTGACGGCTTCCATGTAATCGACACGGGCCCGTCGCTGGGCCTCGGTCAGTAGATATTGCAATATCAATCCGGCGGCCAGGCCGCCTGCAGCGGGTAAGCTCACTCTCAACCACACTGGCAATGCGCGCGCTGTTTCGACCAGGCCGAAGCCTTGGGCGCCATTGATCCAGTACAAGCACAGCGAGATGATTTCGCGGAACAGCCAGGTTGCCAGCGCGCCGCCTACGCCCGCGAGCGCGGACCAGAACAACAACATGGCAACATGGCGGGAAGAAGTCGGCATTCGGGTTATGATCGGTTGAGGCTTGCGCCAATCGTAATGGTGCTCGCTACAATACAGATCATTCAGGCGCGCGTCACAGGCGTCATCGTGTAACGGGAGAATAGCAGTGCGGGTTTTGCTGGTAGAAGACGACGCAATGATCGGAGAGGCGGTACAGCAAGGTCTCAAGCCCTTGGGCATGACGGTGGACTGGGCCCGTGATGGCGGCGAAGGGGAGACCGCGCTGAACTGCGGCGAGCACGAACTCGTTCTGCTGGATCTCTCTTTGCCTCGCAAATCCGGTCTGCAATTGTTGCAGGGCATGCGGCGGCGACAAGATGGCCGCCCGGTGCTGATCCTGACTGCACGGGATACAGTGGAAAACCGGATTGAAGGCCTTGATGCCGGGGCGGATGACTACGTAGTCAAACCGTTCGATCTGCATGAACTGGCTGCACGTATCCGTGCAGTATTGCGCCGCCATGCCGGTCGCGTTGACCCGGTGATTGATCTGGGCGAGTTGCGTATCAACCCGGCCACGCGTGAAGTCTTGCTCAAGGGTGAGCCGGTGACATTGTCTGCGCGTGAATATGCCTTGCTGGCAGCATTGGCAGAGCGCCCGGGCGTGCCGCTGTCGCGCGCACAACTGGAAGAGCGCTTGTATGGCTGGGGCGAAGAGATCGGCTCCAATACCGTCGAAGTGTATATCCACGCCTTGCGCCGCAAACTGGGGCCAGACTGGATCAAGAATCTGCGTGGTGTCGGTTATTTCGTACCCAAGGCTGCCGCATGATCTCGATCCGCCGACAACTGGTGGCATCGCTGCTGGCGGTGCTGTGCGGTGCCATCGCGCTGGGTGCGGGCATTACGTTTTATCGTTCCCGCCAGGAAGCCAATACGCTGTTTGATTATCAATTGCGGCAGATGGCGTTGGCGTTGCGTGATCAGAGCTTTGCCCGGGCACTGCCCGCGCCATCAAATGATCGCGGTGATTTCGATTTCGTGATTCAGGTCTGGAACGAACGCGGTATCCGTATTTACATGTCGCACCCTAACCGTGTGTTGCCGGATCAAGCGCAGCTTGGGTTCTCCACGGTCGAAACCCGGGACGGGACCTGGCGGGCATTTTCGATTCCTCTGGGCGCAGAGGTGATACAAGTTGCGCAACCCATGCGGATTCGTAACCAGCTGGCGCTGATGGCTGCGATCCGTACTTCCATGCCATTTCTGGCCATGCTGCCTTTGCTGGCGGTGATTGGCTGGCTGGCGGTAGGGCGTGGATTAAAACCACTGGAAGAACTGGCCGGCATGGTGGCCGCGCGTACGCCCACGGCGCTTGAACCGATCGAAGACAATCGGGTGCCGGTCGAAGCGGGGGTGCTGGTCAACGCCATCAATATGCTGATGACCAGGCTAGGCCGCACGCTGGATGCGCAACGTACCTTTACGGCCGACGCGGCGCATGAACTGCGTACGCCACTGACCGCTTTGCAATTGCAGCTGCAATTGCTGGAGCGTGCCGGTAGTGACGAAGAACGGCGTGCAGCGCTCAAATCCCTGCAGTCGGGTTTGAACCGCGCCACACATGTGCTGCAACAACTGCTGACGCTGGCGCGCGCTGAACCCGATAATCGCAACCAGAATCTGAGCGACATTGATCTTGCCGAACTGGCTGGCGAGGTGCTGGCCGATCATTTGCCGCTGGCCGAAGCCAACGCGCTGGATATAGGCCTTGAGCCTGCAGCCAGCACCGCGCACGTTGTGGCAGACCGGGAAGCGGTTCGTACCATGTTTGCCAATCTGATTGGCAATGCCATCCGTTACACACCCAAAGGTGGGCAAGTGGATGTCTCGACCGGTTTGACGGCACAAGGGCAGCCCGTGTTCAAAGTGTGCGATAGCGGGCCGGGTATTCCTGCAGAGGAACAAGAACGCGTGTTCGATCGCTTTTACCGGCGCCCTGGCGAAACGGCGGCGGGTAGCGGTCTAGGTCTTGCGATTGTCAAAACGCTGGCCCATAAGGAGTCTGCCCGGGTCGTGCTGGGCAGTTCGCCATTAGGTGGTCTGGCAGTAGAGGTAATATTTACCCCCAAAAATCAGCCTGCATGAACATTCGTTCTGCGGCTTTAAGGCTTGTTTAAGCCTGGCGGTTTTAATCTCCGATGCAACGGTCCACCAAGATGACTGCAAAGGAGCAACACCATGAAGACACCTCGATCCTGGAAAACCTCTGCTGTTGCGTTGGCACTGGCTGGGGTACTTGGCTTCTCCGTGGCAAAGATGAACCCGCACCTGTTGCCGGAAGCGGCAGCCAGTGCGCAACCGGTCGCCGCGCAAGCGGTGACCGGTGTGGCCTCGCCACAGATGTCCCTGCCCAATTTCAGCGATATCGTCAGCCGTTACGGCCCGGCGGTCGTGAATATCAGCGTGACTGGCCAGCTCAAAACAGCCAACCGCACGCAGCAATCGCCCGGTGTCGATCCGGACGATCCTTTCTATGATTTCTTCCGTCGCTTTGGTATCCCTGGCCCACAAGGTGGGGAAGGTGACCAGGCGCAACCCATGCATGCGCTGGGTTCTGGTTTCATCATCAGCCCGGATGGTTTGATTCTGACCAATGCCCACGTGGTGGCAGATGCTAGCGAAGTCACGGTCAAGCTGACCGATAAACGCGAATTCACCGCCAAGGTGCTGGGCGCCGACAAGGCAACTGACATTGCCGTATTGCGTATCAAGGCTGACAATTTGCCGACGGTGAAGCTGGGCGAACCCGCTGGTTCACACGTTGGGGACTGGGTCCTGGCCATTGGTTCTCCATTTGGTTTTGAGAACTCGGTGACGGCGGGGATTATCTCGGCTAAATCCCGCTCGCTGCCGGACGAAGGCTACACACCATTTATCCAGACCGATGCGCCGATCAACCCGGGTAACTCGGGTGGCCCGCTGTTCAATCTGAATGGTGAAGTCATCGGCATCAACTCGCAGATTTACTCGCGCAGTGGCGGTTTCCAGGGCTTGTCGTTCTCGATTCCGATCGACATTGCCAGAAATGTGGAACAACAGATCGTGGCGCATGGCAAGGTCACGCGCGGCCGTTTGGGCATCACCATCCAGGACGTGAATCAGGCGCTGGCGCAGTCGTTTGGCCTGAAAACACCGTCGGGTGCTCTAGTGAGCGGCGTTGAGCCGGATAGCCCGGGAGCGAAGGCTGGTCTGAAAGCCGGTGATATTGTGCTCAAGCTCAATGGTAAAACGGTCGATAACTCTAGTGAGTTGCCGCCGGCCATTGCCAACCTTGCGCCAGGGGCCGATGCCACCATGCAGGTCTGGCGTAACGGCAAAACGCTGGATGTTACCGCCAAAGTGGGCGAAGCGAAGGACACCAGGGTGGCCTCGGCTAACCCGTCGCAGGATCATGGTCGGCTGGGTATTTCGGTACGCCCGCTCTCGCCGGATGAAAAACAGGAATCCGGCATTGCCGGTGGCCTTGTGGTGGAACAGGTGGCCGGTCCTGCCGCTCAGGCAGGTATTGAACCTGGCGATGTTGTATTAGCGATTAACGGCACCAACGTTATTAGTGCAGATCAATTGAAATCATTGGTATCCAAAGCAGGTGACCATGTTGCATTGCTGGTGCAGCGTGGTGATGCCAGGATTTTTGTTCCGATCAATCTGGGCTGATTGCCGGCGGCATCCGGTAAACGGTCTGGTTTGATTGCAGGTTCGGCAGGACCTGCAATAGCAGTAGCAGTAGCAGTACCTGAAGTACGAAGTTTGATGAACCTGAAGTGTAATTGACTCTCCCTGAAAAGCCTGGGGGCGGTACCGTGAGGTCCGCCCCCTTCTTTTTTTTTGTTGCCGGTATTGCTGTGTCCCGAGGTTAGCGGCCGGTATACATGTACTCGCGCGTGAGCGGCAAACGGTTCATCCCGGGGCCGCCGGCCTTCACGGCCACAATCTGGTTCAGTGAAATCCAGTCATGGATGAATCCGTATGCGCAGCCAGCCAGATAAACGCGCCAGATGCGGTATTTCTGTTCTCCTGCCAGTTTGCGCATGTGCTCACTGTGTGCCTCGAAACGTTCGGCCCAGTGTTTGAGTGTGAGTGCGTAGTGGCGACGCAGGTTTTCCACATCCATGGGTTCCAGCCCGGCAGCGCACATCTCTTTGAGCGTGAGCGCAATGTGGGGCAACTCGCCGTCCGGGAATACATAGCGGTCAATAAAGTCGCCGCCCCCAAATGGGGTATCACCAGAATTGACATCCGTGCTGGTAATGCCGTGATTCATCACTACGCCACCGTCAGCCAGCAGGGTGTGGATGCGGCGAAAGTACGACTCCAGGTTCTTCAGTCCCACATGTTCAAACATACCCACGCTGGTGATGCGGTCAAACTGGCCAGTGACATCCCGGTAGTCTTGCAGGCGTACCTCGCAGCGATCGGCAATGCCTTCACGGGCAATTCGTTCCCTGGCGTATTCGTACTGGTTTTGCGAGAGCGTCACGCCCACGGCGCGTGCGCCGTACTGCTTGACCGCGCGGACCATTAGCGCGCCCCAGCCGCAACCGATATCCAGCAGTGTCTGGCCGGGCTGGATATTAATCTTGTTCAGAATGTGGTCAATCTTCTGGATTTGCGCCTGATCCAGCGTATCGCTTTCTGTCCGGAAATAACCGCAGGAATACACCATTTCCTTGTCCAGCCAGGCGCTGTAGAACTCATTGGATACGTCGTAGTGATAACCGATGGCATTTTTGTCACTCTCGCGAGAATGCCGGCCGGCGCGCGGCGTGGTGCGGGTATCGTCACCTTCAGCGGCAGCCAGCTGTGTCGCGATATCCACCACGTCCAGCACGTGACCTTCCAGGTCGATTTCTCCTTCGACATAGGCTTTGCCAAGCGTATCGAGAGTGGGGTTGATGACATGGCGCAGGCTACCGGCAGTATTGGCAA
This sequence comes from Silvimonas amylolytica, assembly GCF_014645555.1. Classification (GTDB taxonomy): domain Bacteria; phylum Pseudomonadota; class Gammaproteobacteria; order Burkholderiales; family Chitinibacteraceae; genus Silvimonas; species Silvimonas amylolytica. Next base: position 161,917 of record NZ_BMLY01000006.1, read on the forward strand.
TCAGGGTAACGCGTGGTTCCGGGTGCAAATCAAAATGTTTGCCATTCCAGAGCTGCAAACGCAGGGGAATGCCATGACTGCGCATACGACCCAAAAAATCCTCAAAAAGATTGTTCCAGGGCATGTTGACCTCAATTCAAGGTTGCAAATAGTCATCACGGGCTTTCTAACGTCAGCCTTGCCTTAAAAGTAGAACATCAGGTTGAAATGACCAGAAACTGATTAGATGAGAAACAGTTTCCATTGCAATGAACTGTTGCCCAGCGCGGTTTTTGCAGGGCAGGGCCTGGCTTTTGGCTGGTAGCCAGTTACAATCGCAAGCATCTGTATCCAGCGGGTCTGCCATGAAGTCAGTTGTTTGCCGACGAAGAGGTGTATTGCTGACGGCGCTGCTGCTGCTTTTGGCGGGTTGCTCCTCAACGCCCGTCAGTCGCCCCGCCCAGACAACAAGTGCCAGTCGCCCGGTTGACCGGAGTGTGAGCACGATTCAGGTGCCCTCGGAAGATCGGCAGGAAGTTGTCCTTTACGCGCTGAGCCTGCTGGACGTGAACTACCAGTTTGGTGGGGCCAACCCGGAAGCCGGGCTTGATTGTTCTGGCCTTGTGTATTTCATCTACAAGAACGCGCTCGGCGTCAAACTGCCGCACAACGCAGCAGAAATTGCGCGCTTGTCCCGGCCAGTAGAGCGGCAAAATCTGCAAGCCGGTGATCTGGTGTTCTTTAATACGCTTGGGCGGCCGTATTCACATGTGGGTGTTTATATCGGCGACAACAAATTTGTTCACGCGCCATCCAGCAAAGGGCATATCAAGGTGGAGTCGCTGAATTCGCCATGGTTTGCTGCACGATTTGAAGGCGGGCGATCACTCATGGCAACCAACTGATGGATAGCGCACGGGATACAAAACAAAACAGCACGTGATTGACGTGCTGTTTTGTTTTATCCGGTGGAGCCAGTAGATCAGGCTTTGTCCCGGGTGATGGAACCTGGCCTGCCACTGATCTGACCGGTACCAGAATAGACTTGTGAGCCATCGTCACGGTCTTGCACCAGGTCAGCTACAAAACCATCTACCAATTGACGACGGGTGTCGATCAACTGGCCATTGCTACGGTTGATGGCTGCAGCCTGACGTGCCTGCTCGCGCAGATTGTTCCAGGCATCAATCCCGTCGGGCTGGTTGGCTTCAAACCAGCGCTGGACATCCGCTTGCTGGCTGGCAATGCCATTGGCAGAGAACCAGGCCTCAACAAGACTTGTGGCTTGTTCGGTGGTGTTAGCCGCTTGCTGTTTGGCCTGAAGCAGACCCCCGAGCTCATCAATGCGATTGTTGACGAGGCAGTCCTGTTCCTGATGCAACAGTTTGAGCAGCGCTTCCAGTGCGGTGGAAGCGTTCTGGATCAATTCGATGACGGATTGGGTTTGAACCACGGGCGTAGTCGCTACGAAGAAGGGAATCAATAACGCGGGCGTTTCGGGTGTGTCCGCAAGTCGGTTTTACACGGCCGCTGCGGACATCACAAGTATTTACTGGCTCAGCAGGTCTTGCACGCTGGAAATCAGCTTGTCGGCAATGTTGTCAGCGCGCACGGTGAACTTGCCTTCGCTGATGGCCTGACGCAACGATGCAACACGATCGCTATCAAATACGCTGTTGTCGCTACCGGTCTGGTCAGTTTGACCCAGCTGCGCGGCAGCCGGATTCAGCGTGACGTTTTCCTGGGCGGCGCCAGCAGTTTCTTGTGTCGATGCGGACTGACTGGCAGTCGAAGACGAACGACTGGCGTCGGAACGCGAAGGCGTCGGCAGGGATACTTTGCCAGATTGGTCTATTTTCATGGTTACCTTTCCCGCCCGCCGGTACGGCAGGCTGCGCATTAACGTTTATTATGCCAATTATCGGCAGCGCACGTGGGAACTTTAGGGCTGATTTGCGTGTTTGGCTGCACCGGCGGCCTGAAAAGCCGCAAACCGCTTTGAGAGGCAGTGAGCCTTGTTCAGAGCATGCCTGAGTGCCGCGTTGGCCCGGGATTGGGCAGACAAATGGTGGGGTCTGCTACAAAGTAGACAACGCTGGCGCGCAGGCATTTGCCGCAAAGCCTTGGCAAACAAGGGTTGAGCCAATTGTCATGAGGCCCCGAAGGGCCATGTGCCCGCTTCTCCGACGTGCCGTGCTTGGGGAGGGCAGAACGTTGCTGTATAGTTGCGTGATTTTTGGGTTCCACCCCAGACCAAATAAGCCGCCAAAGCCGCTAGAGCGGGCGCTTTACAACAGTGGAACACCACGCAATCTTACGCAATACCCAAAGCCCTGGCGGCTTCTCAGGGAAACAAAAACAGCATGAAGACCACTTTTCTGGATTTTGAACAACCGATCGCCGAACTCGAGAACAAGATCGAGGAACTGCGTTATGTGCAGGACGATTCGGCAGTCGACATCTCTGTGGAAATCGGTCACCTGGAAAAGAAAAGCCAGGAACTGACCAAAACCATTTACAGCAAGATCACCGCGGCCCAGATCGGCCAGGTGGCTCGCCATCCGCAGCGTCCGTACACCCTTGATTACATCAAGGCCCTGTTCACCGATTTCGAAGAGCTGCATGGTGATCGTCATTATGCGGATGACGCGGCCATTGTGGGCGGTGTAGCCCGCTTCAATGGGCAGAGCGTGATCGTCATGGGGCATCAGAAGGGCCGCGATACCAAGGATCGGCAGTACCGCAATTTTGGCATGCCGCGTCCAGAGGGTTATCGCAAGGCATTGCGCCTGATGAAGCTGGCTGAGAAATTCAACCTGCCGATCCTCACCTTTGTGGATACCCCGGGTGCGTACCCTGGCATTGGTGCGGAAGAGCGCGGCCAGTCCGAGGCAATTGGTCGCAACTTGTTTGAAATGACCACGTTGCGGGTGCCGGTGGTGTGTACGGTGATCGGTGAGGGCGGCTCTGGCGGTGCGTTGGCTATCGCCGTAGCCGATCAGGTCATGATGCTTCAGTACTCCACGTATTCCGTGATCTCTCCGGAAGGTTGTGCGTCCATTCTGTGGAAGACAGCTGAAAAAGCGCCGGATGCCGCTGAAGCCATGGGCATCACGTCCGGCCGCCTGAAAACACTCGGCTTGATCGACAAGATCATCAACGAGCCCGTAGGTGGCGCTCATCGCAATCATCAGCAAATGATGGTTGCCATGAAAAAAGCACTGACTGACGCACTCAAGTCCGTACAGGACAAGCCGATCGATGAACTGCTGGAAACCCGCTTTGAACGCCTGATGGCTTATGGCAAGTTCAAGGAAGTTGATCCTGGCTGATCGTTTGTCGGGCGATTTGATCGTCGCCCGCCTTGCGCCTTTTTGCACAGACACAAGCCCGCCTGCCCGCATTTGCGTTGGCCTTTCCGGCGGGCTTGATTCTGTTGTGTTGTTGCATCTTCTGGCTGCTGCTCGCAGCACACTCCCATTTGAATTAACCGCCATTCACGTCCACCACGGTCTGTCTGCACACGCTGACGACTGGGCTGCGTTTGCGCACGACTATGCGGCCAGCCTTGGGGTGGCATGCGTAGTGGAGCGGGTCACGCTCGCGCAGCGACGTACTCACGGCATTGAAGCTGCCGCGCGCCATGCCCGCTATGCAGCGTTTGCGGCTGCGCGTGTCGACGTCATGGTGACCGCCCATCATCAGGGTGATCAAGTCGAAACCGTGCTGCTGAATCTGCTACGCGGCAGCGGCCTGCCAGGACTCGCGGCGATGCCCGTTTCACGTCCCCTCGGTGATTGCACTACATTGCTGCGTCCGCTGCTGGACGTGCCGCGCGCTGCATTACTGGCCTATGCCCAGGCCCATGAGCTGCGGTGGGTCGAAGACGAAAGCAACCAGCAGACCGATTTTGACCGTAATTTTTTGCGGCACAAGGTGATTCCGGTTGCGCAGGAAGCATTTCCTTCGCTGGCGCAAAGTATCACGCGGAGCGCACGGCATATCGCCGAAGCACAAGCATTGCTGGATGAACTCGCTCAGGGCGATTTGGCACATTGTGTTGTCGAAGGTGCTTTCGTGTTGAACGGGCCGCTCACCCCGTTACGGTTGCGCCATGCCTTGCGTCATTGGCTGGCAGGGCAAGGCCTCGTGCTAGATACCCGGGCATTTGACGAACTCTGGCGTACCGCAACGCAAGCCGCCGGGGATAGTCAGCCCGCATTGATCTGGCGTAAACAGGCGGTGCGGCGTTACCGGGACCGCTTGTACGTGACACGGGCGGATGTCCAGTCCGGACCGATCCAGGCTCTGAACTGGCTTGATGGTGCCCCGACCACGACATCGGCGTGGTGTGGCCAATTGACCTGGCAATCGGTAGAAAAGGGCGGCATTGCCACCCGGCATCTGGCGGCCGGGTTTGAACTGGCGCCATGGCAAGGTGCACGAACGATCCGGTTGCGGGCTGATGGCCCGGCGCAACAGCTTAAAACACTCGCCCAAACCCTCGGCATCGCACCGTGGGTACGCAGCACGACGCCATTGCTGGTTGCGGGCGACCAGTTATTGGCATGGCCAGGCGTCGGGGTTGCTGCCGCTTTTCAGTCCGCCGAGAGCGAAGCAGGTTGGTTGCCGGTCTGGCAAGCGGATTAAACAAACAAGCCAGCGGCACCATTGTTCAGGCAGCCAGCGGTGCCGGATGTTGTGCCAGCCATGCCCATTCTTCATCCGAATACAGCCTTGAACGGGTCAGGAAACGCAACCCGGTGGGCCGCTCCAGCGAGAACATCCCGCCATTGCCCGGGATCGCATCAATGGTTAACTGCGTGTGTTCCCAATAAGCAAACTGTGACTCGCTCATGTAAAACGGCACACCGCCAATCTCGCCCAGGAAGACGTCAGACGAACCGACCATGAATTCGCCCTTGGGGAAGCACATGGGGGCGCTGCCATCACAACAGCCACCGGACTGGTGAAACAACAACTCGCCGTGCTGCGTCTTGAGTTGGTCAATCAACTTGAGTGCATCAGGTGTAGCTGTGACACGTGGGACAGCGTCTGCCATGGCGCCTCCTTGCGGGTGGGCGGCGGGTTGCCAAGATGACAACCCGCCTTGTGTTGAGCGTGAAGTGTTAGATCACGTCGGATCAGAAGAAACCCAGCGCCTTGTCTGAGTAACTCACCAGCAGATTTTTGGTCTGCTGATAGTGATCCAGCATCATCTTGTGGTTCTCACGCCCAATGCCAGATTGCTTGTAGCCTCCAAATGCCGCGTGCGCCGGATAGGCGTGGTAGCAATTGGTCCACACCCGGCCGGCCTGGATTTCGCGGCCAAAGTGATAAGCACGGTTAACATCGCGTGTCCACACGCCCGCCCCAAGGCCATAGAGTGTGTCGTTGGCAATTTCCAGGGCTTCAGCCTCGTCTTTAAACGTGGTGACGGACACCACGGGGCCAAAAATTTCTTCCTGGAAGATACGCATCTTGTTATTGCCCTCGAACACCGTGGGTTTGATGTAGTAACCCTTGGTCAGTTCGCCATCAAACCGGGCTGGCTCGCCACCAGTCAGGCATTTCGCACCTTCTTGTTTGCCCAGATCCAGGTAAGACACAATCTTTTCAAACTGTTCTTGTGAGGCCTGCGCACCGATCATGGTGTTGCCATCCAGCGGGTGCCCCTGGCGAATCGCCTCAACCCGTTTGACCGCACGTTCCATAAAGCGCTCGTAGATCGACTCCTGCACCAGTGCGCGGGACGGGCAGGTACATACCTCGCCCTGATTCAGCGCAAACATGGCAAAACCTTCCAGTGCTTTGTCAAAGAAAGCGTCGTCGGCTCGCATCACATCATCGAAGAAGATGTTCGGGCTTTTGCCGCCCAGTTCCAGGGTAACGGGAATCAGGTTCTGGCTGGCATATTGCATAATCAACCGGCCAGTGGTGGTTTCGCCGGTGAAGGCAATCTTGGCGATACGTTTGTTGCTGGCCAGCGGTTTGCCCGCCTCCAGGCCAAAGCCGCTGACCACGTTAAGCACGCCCGGCGGCAGTAAATCGCCAATCAAATCCAGCAGCACCATGATCGACGCGGGTGTTTGCTCGGCGGGCTTGAGCACCACGCAATTGCCGGCAGCCAGGGCGGGGGCAAGCTTCCATGTCGCCATCAGGATCGGGAAGTTCCACGGAATGATCTGGCCGACCACGCCCAGTGGCTCATGGAAGTGATACGCAATGGTGGTGTGGTCGATTTCCGAGATGCCGCCTTCTTGCGCCCGTACCGCACCGGCAAAGTAGCGGAAGTGGTCAATCGCCAGCGGGATATCTGCTGCGCGGGTTTCGCGGATGGGCTTGCCGTTATCGATGGTCTCGGCCACAGCCAGCAATTCCAGATTGGCTTCCATCCGGTCGGCAATCTTGTTCAGGATGTTGGCGCGTTCGGCAGGTGAAGTCTTGCCCCAGCTACCTTTGGCAGCGTGAGCGGCATCCAGCGCCAGTTCTACATCAGCGGCTTGCGAGCGTGGCACCTGGCAGAATGGCTCGCCAGTAATGGGAGAGACATTATCGAAATACGCGCCATCGACTGGGGCAACCCACTTGCCGCCAATGTAGTTGTCATATTGTTTGCGGTACGGAAACGGCAAGTTCAAAAACTTCATCTCAGCGTGGTTCATTTGACCGGTTCTCCTCTTTGAGTGGGTCAGGCGTCACACCTGTACCAGCCCGGGCGGGGCTAACCGGTTTATTGCAAGGGGCGTGCCACGTGGTGAAGATCCGGTGAAGATTCATCAAGTCATTGATATCAAAATTGTTTTTCTGGACTCGCCACCGTGTACAACGCCGCTTTTGCGCCATATTGCAACAGGTGTTACATTGAGTTGTGAACACTCAAGGCTTTGATTTGAAAGAAAAATCTGGTTGCACTGCAACATGGATTTATACACTTGAGGAATGCTGCGGTGCCTCATACTGCTTCCCCGTCCCCCGCTGCGGGTGACTCACTGGCGTACGCTTTGCCGCTGGATATTGCCACGCTGCAAAGTGCTCATGCCCGCTCTCGCGGTTTTGGCTTGTCTGAGAATGCCCGTCCGGATTACGCCCTGCTCACGCCCAACGCGCTGGCGCAAGAGGTAGACCGCCACCGTTTGTTCTACCAGCACGCGCTGCCGCTGGTAGAAACGCTGTATCAGCAGATTGCCAATACGCACAGCATGATCGTGCTGACTGACGCCTCTGGTCTGGTGTTGCATTCGTTGGGCGATGATGACTTTCTGGCCAAGGCAGAGAAGGTGGCGTTGCAGCCCGGTGCCGTGTGGACAGAACAAAACCAGGGCACCAACGCCATCGGTACCGCATTGGCTGAGTTACGACCCGCCACCGTGCATGGCGACCAGCACTTTCTGAAAGCGAACCAGTTTCTGACTTGTGCCAGCGTGCCCATTCTTGACCCCCAGGGCGGCCTTTCTGGCGTGATTGATGTCACCGGGGATTGCCGGGGCTATCACCGGCACACCATGTCATTGGTCCGCATGTCCGCGCAAACTCTGGAAAACCAGCTCCTGCGAGACGCATTTACTGATGTGCTGTACTTGGGGTTTCATGGTCGAAGAGAGTTCGTTGGCACCTTGATGGAAGGGATCGCCGTATTTTCACTGGATGGCCGACTACTGGCCATGAATGCCAGCGCCCGCTTCCAGTTAGGTCTGGATGATGAAGTCGCCGCGCAGCAGTTCGATCGGTTGTTTGATCCCGGTCTGGAGCAAGTGCTGGCGCGTTGTCACGCAGCGGGCGAGGGCTGGATGCCGCTGTGTCTGCACAACGGTGTGCTGGTACAGGCGAGGGCGCAATTACGCATGCGGGCGTTGCCGTCAGTTGGCCGCCCGGCACCGCGGCTGTCGCGGCTGGGTTATCTGAATACAGGCGACGCACAATTGGCCCGCGTATTGGAGCGCGTTGGCAAGGTGCTGGGGCGTGATGTGCCGGTGCTGATCACGGGAGAAACCGGTACTGGCAAAGAAATGCTGGCACAGGCCATGCATGCAGATTCGCCGCGTGCAGACAAACCGTTTGTGGCGGTGAATTGTGCCTCTATCCCCGAAACGCTGATCGAATCCGAACTATTTGGTTATGCCGATGGGGCTTTCACCGGCGCGCGCCAGAAGGGTCACCGCGGCAAGATTGTGCAGGCGCATGGCGGTACGCTGTTTCTGGATGAAATTGGTGATATGCCGTTGGCTTTGCAGGCACGGTTGCTGCGTGTATTGCAGCAGCGCGAAGTCATGCCACTGGGCAGCGCCCAGGCGATCCCGGTTGATATTGCACTGATCTGTGCCACGCATTGCGATTTACCTGCCATGGTGCAAGCCGGTGAGTTCCGCGCTGATCTGTATTACCGCATTCAGGGTCTGACAGTGCGATTGCCGCCGACGCGGGAGCGCACCGATCTGGCCGCTGTCATCCGCAAAATGCTCAATACCGAAAGTACTGCGCAGGTGCGCTATACATTGTCTGCGCAGGTGATGGACTTGTTCCTCGGATATTCATGGCCTGGTAATTTCCGGCAGTTGTACAACGTACTGCATACGGCGTGTGTACTGGCGGGGGATGAGGCCGAGCTGACCCTTGAGCATTTGCCAGATGATTTTGTGGCCGTGGCCGAAGAGGGCGAGTCAGCCGATTGCGCCATGGCCAATGGACGCCTTGCCACAGTGACGCAAGCCGCCATTAATGCCGCCCTGGCCGAACATGAGGGCAATGTGTCTGCCGCCGCCCGGGCGCTGGGCGTATCGCGCAACACCATTTACCGCAAACAGCGGCACTGATACAGAACGTTGCTGGAAGGCCCAAAACAGAAAGAAAAAAGCCGCGAATTTCGCGGCTTTTCCTTGAGGCGACGATCGCGGTAATCAGGCGATCAGCTTTTCCAGTACACGGCGATAGACACCAGAGAGCTTGGGCAAATCAGCCACGGCGACGCATTCGTTGAGCTTGTGAATGGTGGCATTCAGCGGCCCGAATTCGACAACTTGCGGGCAAAATTTGGCAATGAACCGACCATCAGAGGTACCCCCGGTCGTCGACAACTCTGGTGTCACACCGGTTTCTTCTTCAATGGCGGACTGAATGCTGCTGACGAGTTCACCCTGGCCGGTCAGATACGGCTCGCCTGAGAGCGTCCAGCTGATTTCATGTTCGACGCCGTGCTTGTCCAGAATGCTTTCCAGCCTGGCTTTCAGCGTGTCGGCGGTGTTTTCCGTCGAGAACCGGAAGTTGAACAGGACTTCAACCGTGCCCGGGATGACGTTGGTTGCGCCCGTGCCACTGTGCATGTTGGAGATCTGCCAGGTCGTGGGCGGGAAGTATTCGTTACCCTTATCCCATTCGGTTTCGACCAGTTCGGCCAGAGCAGGTGCAAAGCTGTGGATCGGATTTTTGGCCAGGTGCGGATAGGCAATATGCCCTTGCACGCCGTGCACAATCAGGTGGCCGGAGAGCGAGCCGCGGCGGCCATTCTTGATCATATCGCCAAACTGTTGCGAACTGGTGGGCTCGCCGACGATGCAGAAATCGATCTTCTCGTTACGCGCCGCCAGGGTTTCGATGACCTTGACGGTGCCATCGTGCGCCGGGCCTTCCTCATCGGACGTAATCAGAAAAGCGATCGAACCCTTGTGATTGGGGTGATCCTTCAGGAAACCTTCGGTGGCGGTAATGAACGCCGCCAGCGACGCTTTCATGTCGGCGGCGCCACGACCATATAGCATGCCGTCACGGATTTCCGGGGCAAACGGGTCCGAGTGCCAGCGATCCACCGGGCCTGTAGGCACCACATCGGTATGGCCGGCAAACACCAGCACCGGGCCGCTATCGCCCTTGCGAGCCCAGAGGTTATCTACCTCGCCAAAACGCAGGTGCTCAATATGGAAACCCAGATCAGACAGCCGCCGCGCCATGATGGTCTGGCAGTCGGCGTCATCGGGGGTGACAGAGGCACGGCGCATCAGCGCTTCGGTCAGTTCCAGGGTGGGATCGCTCATCGTCTTCGGTTTTTCTCGTGGTGTGTTCAATTGTTCAATGGATTGCTTAACGCGTCAGGCCGGCTTCTGGCTTAACGGAAAAGACTTTCATACAAATCGGGTTTATAGCCCACGGTGATCTGACCATCGCGATCCAGTACCGGACGTTTGATGACAGACGGCTGAGCCATCATGACGGCCATGGCCGACGCTGCATCGACTACGCTGGCTTTGGTCGCATCATCAAGCTTGCGCCAGGTCGTGCCTTGACGGTTAACCAAAGGCTCCCAGCCGATCTGGGCAATCCAGCCGGCCAGCAGCTCCTGGCTGACGCCGTTTTTCTTGAAGTCATGCCATGCGTATTCATGGCCTTGTTCAGTCAGCCAGGTGCGGGCTTTCTTGACGGTGTCGCAATTCGGAATGCCGTAAAGCTTCATGGGTGTACTCACATGCTGCAAATGGAAAGGGCGTTACCCAATAAAAAGGGCCGCTTTTTGGGCGGCCCTGATTATGCGGCTTAACGCTGATCAATGCAGGGAAATGTTGAAGTTCAAGTCGGCCGCTTCGGGCTCGCCTGACTTCTTGCTGGAGGCGGCATCTTGCTCTTCAACCGTTTGGGCGTTGTTCACCATCCAGGACAGGTTGGTGGCAGAGTCTGCATTGCGCAGGGCTTCATCCAGATCCACTTCGCCCGCGCGATAGAGGCGATAGAGCGACTGTTCAAAGGTTTGCGAGCCTTCGGCCAGGCTTTGCTCCATGGCTTCCTTGATGTCAGAGAGATGACCATCACGGATCAGCTCGGAAATCCGGGCGGTGTTTAGCAAGATTTCTACGGCCGGGATCAACTTGCCCTGTTTGTTGCGGATCAAGCGCTGCGAAATGATGGCCTTGAGCGAGGTCGAAAGGTCGTACAGCAGGCTTTCCCGGGCTTCTTGCGGGAAGAAGTTCACCATCCGCGCCAGCGAGTGATAACTATTGTTGGCGTGCAGTGTACTGATACACAGGTGACCGGCCTGTGCATATTGCATGGCGTAAGTCACGGTTTCGCGGTCGCGCATTTCGCCAATCATCAGGACATCTGGTGCTTCACGCATCGCGTTTTTCAGTGCGTCGTTAAAGCTGTGCGTATCGACACCCACTTCGCGTTGGTTCACGAGGCTTTTTTTGTGGGTATACAGATACTCAATCGGGTCTTCCATGGTCAGGATGTGCCCGGAGTGATTCTGGTTGCGGTGTTCCAGCATGGCGGACACTGTGGACGATTTGCCGCTACCGGTTGCGCCAACCACCAGAATAATCCCGCGTTTTTCCATCACCAGGTCTTTTAACAGACCCGGCATGCGCAGTTCTTCGAGCGTGGCGGCGTTGGGCTTGATAAAGCGCACCACCATGGCCACGCTGCCACGGCTTTTGAATACGTTGATCCGGAAGCTGCCGACGCCTTCCAGCGCCATGCCCATGTTCAGTTCCAGATCTTTTTCAAACCGCGCAATTTGTTGCGGGTTCATGATCTGGTAGACCAGTTGCTTGACGTGGTCGGCACCTAGAACCTGATTGTTGACCGGATAGCACACACCCTGGATTTTGATCGTGATCGGCGCGTTGGCCGACAGGAACAAATCAGAGGCCTGGCGCTCCGACATGAGTTTGAAAAACGGCATCAGGTTCACGGCAACTCCCTCCCGATCATTCATTTAGCCCTGGCGCAGTTCTCTTCGCAAAATCTTGCCCACGTTGGATTTGGGCAATTGATCGCGGAATTCAACCTGGCGCGGGACTTTGTAATTAGTCAGTTGTTCACGGCAATACGCGATGATTTGCGCTTCCGTGAGGGTTGGATCTTTCTTCACCACAAAAATCTTGACTGCTTCGCCGGATTTGTCATCCGGTACACCAATACACGCCACTTCCAGTACGCCTGGGTGTTTGGCAACCACGTCTTCCACCTCATTGGGGTAAACGTTGAAGCCAGAAACCAGCACCATGTCTTTCTTGCGATCCGCGATGCGGAAGAACCCGGTCGGAGACATGATGGCCACGTCGCCCGTGCCCAGAAAACCGTCATCGCCGAGGACCTTGATGGTTTCGTCCTTGCGTTGCCAGTAGCCCTTCATGACCTGCGGGCCTTTGATGAACAACTCGCCGGCTTCGCCCGGTGGCAAGACCTGGCCTTGATCGTTGCGAATCTGCGCGTCCGTCGATGGGATGGGCAAACCAATCATGCCATTGTATTCGCGCAGCGTCATCGGGTTGATCATGGCCGCAGGGGAGGTTTCGGTCAGGCCGTAGGCCTCTACCAGCGTGACGCCAGTGACTTTTTTCCATTTGTCAGCGACGGACTGCTGTACCGCCATGCCGCCACCCAGAGTGAGGCGCCAGGTGGAGAAATCCAGCTTGTTGAACTCTTCGTTATTCACGAGGGCGCCAAACAGCGTATTCACGCCGGTAATCGCCGTGACCGGATATTTGCCAAGTTCTTTTACAAAACCAGGGATATCGCGCGGATTGGTGATCAGCAAGTTGGTTGCGCCCAGCTTGGTGAAGATCATGCCGTTCGCGGTGAGCGAGAAGATATGGTAAAGCGGCAGGGCGGTGACGATCAGTTCCTGGCCATCGCGTACGGCGCCAGAAATCCAGGCGTGCGCCTGCTGCATATTGGCGACGATATTGCCGTGCGTCAGCATGGCGCCCTTAGCGACACCGGTGGTGCCACCGGTGTATTGCAAGAACGCCAGATCGTCGTGTGTGAGGCGAACCAGGCTGAAATGCAGGCCTTGGCCGATCTTGATTGCGCTATTGAAGGAGACTGCGCCGGGCAACGAGTACGCGGGCACCATCTTCTTCACATATTTGACCACGCTGTTCACCAGCAAGCGCTTGGGGAAGTCCAGCATGTCTGCAATTTCGGTCACGATCACGTGTTTTACGTTCGTGCCGCTGATCGCTTTTTCGAGTGTATGGGCAAAGTTGGCGACAATGACAATGGCTTCGGCGCCTGAATCTTTGAGTTGGTGTTCCAGCTCGCGCGGTGTGTAAAGCGGATTGACATTTACCACGACCATACCGGCCTTCAGAATGCCGAACAAGGCGACCGGATATTGCAGTAGGTTGGGCATCATGATGGCGACGCGGGTGCCGCGAGCCAGTTTCAGATCCTGTTGCAGGTAAGCTGCAAACGCGGTGGTGAGCTCATCGAGCTCGTGATAGCTGATGGACTTGCCCATATTGATGAACGCAGTCCGGTCGGCGTATTTGACCAGCGTTTGCGCGATCACATCCGGGATTGACGAGAACTCGTTCATGTTGATCTCGTGCGGGATTCCGGCGGGGTAACTGGAAAACCAGGGGCGGTCCATATATCTCTTCTCCATGTTGAACCTGCAGAGGGGTTCTTGTTTTGGCGATACTCTAGTGCCGGAACGTACAACCAACAAGCGGGTTATCCATTGTAGCGTCCGGGTTTACGGCAGAGTTTCGCCAAAGTCTTGTTTCTGATAGAATCGGGTTTATCCCCTGGTGAGGCGTTTTACGATCAGTTGATCGAGGCCCTTGCGCAGTAGGGAGTGCTTGAGAATGGGCGCTGTTGTAGCAGCCCATTTTTTGTTTGCGAAAAGGATTTTGCGTTTTTATGGCAGTGAGTCTGCAAAGCGTGCTTGAACTGACCGTCCCGGGGCTCGGATACGAGCTGGTGGATGTGGAACTGGCCCAGAACGGGCTGGTCCGCATTTTCATCGACAAACCGGGCGGCATCACCGTGGAAGATTGTGCCACGGTCAGCAACCATCTCCAGCGTTTGTTCGAGGTGGAAAACATTGGCTACGAGCGATTGGAAGTGTCGTCGCCCGGGCTTGATCGCGCGTTGAAAACGCCTGCTGATTTCGAGCGTTTTGCCGGCCAGATGGTGCGTGCAAAGCTGCGCCTGCCGCTGCCGGACAAACGCAAGCGTCTTCTGGGCAAACTGATTGGCTATGAAGACGGCCGCGTTGTAATTGAAGCCGATGGCGAGCGCATCAGCCTTGAAATGGCGCAGATCGATAAAGTGCGTCTGGAACCGCAGTTCTGATTCCAGACGGTGAGTGAATACCGACAATACAGCTGGCCGGGCTTTGCCGGGGGAAATAGACAATGAGCCGTGAAATTCTGTTGCTGGTCGACGCACTGGCGCGTGAAAAGAATGTTGAAAAAGACGTCGTGTTTACCGCGCTGGAACTGGCATTGGCTTCGGCCACCAAGAAGCGTTACGACGATGAAGTAGATGTACGTGTTTCGATCGACCGTGACTCGGGCGACTATCGCAGCTTCCGCGTCTGGACTGTGGTGGAAGACAACGACCACGAAGAGCCATCGCGCCAGATCGCAATTACGGATGCACCGGATTACGACAAGAATCTGAAACTGGGTGATACCTGGGAAGAAGAACTCGAGCCGATCGAGTTTGGCCGGATTGGCGCGCAAACCGCCAAACAGGTCATTCTGCAAAAGATTCGTGACGCTGAGCGCGAGCAGAACCTGAATGACTTCCTGGATCGTCGTGAACATGTTGTCAACGGCACCATCAAGCGCATCGAACGTGGCAACGCGATTATCGAACTGGGCAAGCTTGAAGCCGTATTGCCGCGTGACCAGATGATCCCCAAGGAAAACCTGCGCGTGGGTGACCGCGTGCGTGCTTTCCTGTTGCGTATTGATCGCCTTGGTCGTGGTCCGCAACTGGTGTTGAGCCGTATTGCGCCGGATTTCATGGGCAAACTGTTCGAGATGGAAGTGCCGGAAATCGAAAACGGCCTGATCGAGCTCAAAGGCATTGCCCGCGACCCAGGCATGCGTGCCAAGATCGCCGTCAAGTCCAACGATCAGCGTGTTGATCCGCAAGGCACTTGTATTGGTGTTCGCGGTACCCGTGTGAATGCGGTGACCAACGAGCTGGCTGGCGAGCGTGTCGACATCGTGCTGTGGTCGGCTGACCCGGCGCAATTCGTGATCGGCGCTCTGAGCCCTGCTGACGTGAGCTCCATTGTTGTGGATGAAGAAAGTCACGCGATGGATGTGATCGTTGACGAAGAAAATCTAGCCATGGCGATTGGCCGTGGCGGCCAGAACGTGAAGCTCGCTTCCGAACTCACGGGCTGGAAACTGAACATCATGACGGTGAATCAGGCTGAAGAGAAAAACGAAGCCGAATTCACCAAGGTCCGCGAGCTGTTCGTCAAAGCGCTGGATGTGGACGAAGATGTGGCCGACGTGCTGGTGCAGGAAGGCTTTAACACGCTGGAAGAAGTGGCCTATGTGCCGCTGAATGAAATGCTCGAGATCGAGGCGTTTGATGAGGATACCGTGAACGAGCTGCGTGCCCGTGCCCGTGATGCCTTGCTGACCCAGGCCATCGTGCATGAAGAGCAACTGGAGCACCAGACGGAAGATCTGAAGAGTCTGCAAGGTATGACAGCCGATCTGGCTGGCAAGCTGGCAGAACACGATATCCATACGCGAGACGACCTGGCCGAACTGGCTGTCGACGAACTGGTGGAAATGACCGGTATCGCCGACGACGATGCCAAACAGCTGATTATGAAGGCCCGCGAGCATTGGTTCGCATAAGGCGGGAGGAATTGCATGAGTGAACTGAAAGTCAGTCAATTCGCGGCAGAGCTGAAAATGCCGTCGCAAGAATTGCTGGAGCAACTGCGGGCGGCAGGTGTCGCCAAGCAAAGTGAATCGGACTCCGTGACGGCCGAGGACAAGTCGCGCCTGCTGGACCATTTGCAAAAGAAGCATGGTGCAGCTGGAGACAAGCCGCGCATTACCCTGCAACGTAAACAGACCAGTGAAATCCGCAAGACCGATGCGACCGGCAAGGCCAAGACCATTCAGGTTGAGGTCCGGAAAAAGCGTGTGGTCGTTACGCCGGAAGGCGGTCAGCCCGCCGTTCAGGCTGAAGCACCGGTCAGCAATGCTGCACCGTCTGCGCCGATTGTAGATGCCAACGAGCGTGCAGCGCGAGAGGCGGAAGCCAATCGCCAGAACGAACTGTTTGCCCGTCAGGCCGCAGAGATGCGTGCCAAGCATCACCGCGACCCGCGTCCTGAGCCCGTTGCCGAAGCCGCAGTCGTTGATGCTGCTCCGGTCGAAAACGTTGTGGCTGAGGCCGCATCGGTGCCTGCTCCGGTAGATGCCCCCGTTGTGGTTGAACCGGTTGCAGCTCCCGCAGTTGTGGCATCGGCTCCTGCCCCAGCCCCGGCACCCGTTGTTGCGGAACCAGTGCCAGCTCCAGCCCCGGCGCGAGCTCCGGCCCATGCCTCGACCCGTTCGGATGATTCGCGTCCGCGTATCGGCATGCGCGTTGAGTTGCGCAAGCCGCGCAACGAACCGTTGCGCGCCCCGGAACCCGCCAAGGCTGCTGCGCCAGCACCGGCACCATCCCGTCCTGCTGACAAGAAGAAGGGCGAGAAGGGTAGCTGGGAAGAGGAACGCAAAGCAGGTGGTGGTGCAGGTGGCGGCAAGAAGGGCGGCGGTTTGCGCACCAAGGGTGGCGATGCCACCGGTGGCAACGACTGGAAGTCCCGCAAGGGCGGCGGTCGTCACAGACAGCAACAGCATGATGCGAACGCGCATGCCTTCCAGGCGCCGACCGAGCCGATTGTGCACACGGTAGACGTGCCTGAAACCATCAGTGTGGCTGATCTGGCCCACAAGATGGCGGTGAAGGGTGTTGAGGTCGTCAAGGCGCTCATGAAAATGGGCATGATGGTGACCATCAACCAGGTGCTGGACCAGGAAACCGCGATGATCGTCGTGGAAGAAATGGGCCACACCCCGGTCGCTGCCAAGCTTGATGATCCGGAAACCTACCTGGGCGACGACGATAAGGGCGAGCACGAACTGTTGCCGCGCGCTCCGGTTGTGACCGTCATGGGTCACGTTGACCACGGCAAGACGTCGCTGCTGGATTACATCCGTCGCGCCAAAGTGGCCGCAGGTGAAGCTGGTGGCATTACGCAGCACATTGGTGCGTACCATGTTGAGACCGAGAAGGGTGTGATCACCTTCCTGGATACCCCGGGTCACGAAGCGTTTACCGCCATGCGTGCTCGCGGTGCATCTGCGACGGACATCGTGGTGCTGGTCGTTGCTGCTGATGATGGCGTGATGCCGCAAACCATTGAAGCGATTCACCATGCCAAGGCGGCTGGTGTGCCGATGGTGGTTGCAGTCAACAAGATCGACAAACAAGGTGCCAACGCAGAACGCATCCGCCAGGAACTGGTTGCACAAGAAGTTGTGCCGGAAGACTGGGGTGGCGATACACAGTTTATCGAAGTCTCTGCCAAGCAAGGCACGGGTATCGACAATCTGCTTGACGCCATCTTGCTGCAAGCCGAAGTGCTGGAACTGCAGGCTGCAATTGACGCGCCGGCCAAGGGCATCATTATTGAAGCCCGTCTGGACAAGGGTCGCGGTGCCGTGGCGACCATGCTGGTTCAGTCCGGTACCCTGAAGAAGGGTGACGTGCTGCTGGCGGGCGGTGTATTCGGTCGTATCCGTGCCATGCTGGACGAAAACGGCAAGCCGATTACCGAAGCAGGCCCGTCCATCCCGGTGGAAATTCTGGGCCTGTCCGAAGTGCCGACCGCCGGTGAAGACGCCATGGTGCTGGCTGACGAAAAGAAGGCGCGTGAAATCGCCTTGTTCCGTCAGGGCAAGTTCCGTGATGTCAAGTTTGCCAAGCAACAGGCAGCCAAGCTGGAAAACATGTTTGCTCAGATGGCCGAAGGTGGCGAAGTTCAACGCCTGCCGATCATCATCAAGAGCGACGTGCAAGGCTCGCTGGAAGCGCTGGCCGGTTCGCTGCAAAAGCTCTCGACCGACGAAGTCCGCGTCCAGATCCTGCACTCGGCCGTGGGTGGTATCAGTGAGTCTGATATCAACCTGGCACTGGCTTCCAAGGCTGTGGTCGTGGGCTTTAACGTGCGTGCCGATGCGGCCGCTCGCAAGCTTGCTGAGCACGAAGGCGTGGATATCCGTTACTACAACATCATTTATGATGCGGTAGATGACGTGAAGGCAGCGCTCTCGGGCATGCTGGCGCCAGAGAAGAAGGAACAAGTGATCGGTCTGGTGGAAATCCGCCAGGTGTTCGTGATCTCCAAGGTGGGTTCGATTGCCGGTTGTTACGTGCTGGACGGCATGGTCAAGCGCGGTGCGGGTGTCCGCGTACTGCGCAACAACGTGGTAATCCATCAAGGCGAACTCGAAACGCTCAAGCGCTTCAAGGATGATGTCAAGGAAGTCAAGTCTGGCTACGAGTGTGGCCTGCAGCTGAAGAACTACAATGACATCCAGGAAGGCGATCAGTTGGAAGTCTTCGAAATCGTTGAAATCGCACGCACACTGTAATGGTGTGAGTGAGGCGTGAGGGTGGTGGTGTGAGGTGTAAAACCTCCACCCCCGCGCCGGTGGCGCAGGCATCTGCCTGCGCCTTTTGCTTTTATATGAACGCGTGCGGGCTACACCTCACCCCCACGCCTGATGCTTCACATTCCTATGCCTAGACAGACAAAGAACTACTCGCGTGCCGATCGCTTGTCGCAGCAATTGCAACGCGACACGGCTGAACTGATCCGCGCTGAGCTTGATCACCCCAAGGCCTCGTTGATCACGATCACTGACGTTGAAGTCACGCGTGATTACTCGCATGCAAAAATTTTCTACACCTTCCTCGGCACGCCGGAAGACGCGACGGACATCGCAGACAAGCTGGAAGCGGCCAAGGGCTTTATCCGCAGCCAGCTGGCCAAGGGATTGTCGCTGTTCAAAATGCCAGAACTGCATTTTGAATACGACCACTCGGTTGAGCGTGGCATGGCCCTCGACAGCTTGATCCAGAAGGCGGCCAGCCTTTCGAAGGCGCCGGACGACGAGCAGGAAGGCTGAGTCTCGCGAATGGCGAAACGAAAGATTGATGGTGTCCTTTTGCTGGATAAGCCGTTTGGCGTATCCAGCAACAATGCTTTGCAAAAAGCCCGCTGGCTCTTGCAGGCAGAAAAAGCGGGTCACACCGGGGTCCTTGACCCATTTGCCACTGGTCTGTTGCCGTTATGTTTTGGCGAAGCCACCAAGTTTGCCCAGCGTATGCTTGACGCCGACAAGGGTTATCGCGCCACGCTACAACTCGGGCAGGTGTCAACCACGCTAGATGGCGAGGGTGGCATCACGCGTAGTGGTGAGGTGACCTGCGATCTCTCGCAAATCAACGCGGTTCTCAAGGCGTTCACCGGCGATATCGAACAAGTGCCGCCGATGCATTCGGCACTCAAGCATCAGGGCAAGGCGCTGTATGAATACGCGCGACAAGGTGTCGAGATTGAACGTGCGGCACGTGCCGTGACGATTTATTCGCTTGATATCGTCAGCTTTGAGCGTGATGTACTGGTGCTGGACGTGTCCTGCTCCAAGGGCACCTACGTGCGCACACTGGCCGATGACATTGGCCGTGTCTTGGGTTGCGGGGCGTATCTGGCTGGTTTGCGGCGTACGCGTACGGCCGGGTTTTTGCTGGATGACGCAATTGGGCTGGATGAATTGGGCCTGCTTGAAATGCCGCAGCGCGAAGCACGCTTGATGGCACCGCAGACGCTGGTGACCGATTTGCCGCAGATTGAACTGTCTCCTGAGGACACTGACCGCATTTTGCATGGCATGAGTGTCGGCCGTCGGGCGGAATGGCCCGATGGAGCGGGACTCTTCCAGCTTTACGGCTCGCCGCAAAACGGGCATAATCGCGCGTTCCTTGGTTTGGGCGAAGTGGCATCCGATGATGTGCTGCGGCCCAAACGTCTGCTAGCTACGGCGTAAGTAATGAGTGCAGTAGCTGGTTAATGGAGCAAACCCGGGTTAGTCGCTCGGATTTGCTTGTCTGGTCTGAAAACCGCTGCAGTGGTGGTTTGAGACCATTTATCGGAGTAATAACATGACTGTTTCTGTTGCCCAGAAGGCTGAAATCGTAGGTCAATTCCAACGCGCCGCCGGTGATACCGGTAGCCCGGAAGTGCAAATTGCACTGCTGACCGCTCGTATCAACGACCTGACCCCTCACTTCAAGGCCAACGCCAAGGATCACCACTCCCGTCGTGGTCTGCTGAAGATGGTTTCCCGTCGTCGCCGCCTGCTGGACTACCTCAAGCGTACTGATGCTGACACCTATCGCGATGTGATCGCGAAGCTGGGTCTGCGCAAGTAATGGTCCGCGAAAAAGTCGCAGTGAAAACTGCGACTTTTTTGTTTGTGGCATGCCGCCTTGCCCTGATGGTGAGGCGGGCAGAGGGCACTTGCCCATTCATTCTGGTCAGGTAAATAACCAGAATGAATAGGCAGGTGCCTTTTCCTTTTTCCGGGGTACCGGATTGAAAAGGCAGCCTGGTTGTACCGTATGTTTGTCAAATCGCAGTTCTGGCGGCAAACAAACGGGTGTTGGACTGTGCTGGAACTGGCGGTTACGGACAAGGTCTTGTGAAAGCGAAGCGGCATGCTGGTTGCGCGTCATTGGCGCAGCGGCAAATCGCCTTGTGGCTTCGCTCTTTTGTCCCGGATGGTACTGGCTTGCGCCGAACACAACGCGACCAGCATCGTCTCCCGGCCTGACCGCAGCGGCAATCGCACGCGCTTGTGGCCGAAAAGCGCATCACTGAAAAGGATAGCAATCCGTGTTCAATAAAATTTCGAAGTCTTTCCAATACGGCAAACACACCGTAACACTGGAAACGGGCGAAATCGCCCGCCAGGCATCCGGTGCGGTTCTGGTTTCCATGGATGATACCGTGGTGCTGGTCACTGTCGTGGCAGCTCGCGGCGTAAAACCCGGTCAGGATTTCTTCCCGCTGACCGTTGATTATCAAGAGCGTACCTACGCTGCGGGTAAAATCCCCGGCGGTTTCTTCAAGCGTGAAGGTCGTCCTTCCGAAAAAGAAATTCTGACCAGCCGCCTGATCGATCGTCCGATCCGCCCGCTGTTCCCGGAAGGTTTCTTCAACGAAATCCAGATCATCGCCACTGTCGTGTCGCTTGATCCGCAAATTGACTCTGACATTCCGGCCATGATCGGTGCTTCCGCAGCACTGGCTATTTCCGGTGTGCCGTTCCAGGGTCCGATTGGCGCTGCTCGCGTGGGTTATGCCAATGGTCAGTACCTGCTGAACCCGACCAAGGAAGAACTGGCCAGCAGCCAGCTGGACCTGGTGGTTGCCGGTACTGAAAAAGCGGTGCTGATGGTGGAATCGGAAGCGCAAGAACTGTCCGAAGAAGTCATGCTGGGCGCCGTTGTGTTTGGTCACGACGAAATGCAAAAGGCCATCAAGGCCATCAACGAACTGGCTGACGAAGTCAATCCGGAACTGCTGGAGTGGGACGAACCCACTGCGGACAGCGCGCTGGAAGCCCAGATCGCTGAAATCGCCGGTGCCGATATCGGCGCAGCGTTCCGTATTGCCCAGAAGCAAGCCCGTACCGCCAAACTGGGCGAAGCCTGGGACAAGGTAAAGGCTGCTCTGATCACCGAAGAAACCGATACCCTGCAAGCGAACAAGATCCGCGGCATTTTCCACAACATGGAAGCCAAGATCGTTCGTAACCAGATTCTGGATGGTTTCCCGCGTATCGACGGTCGTGATACCCGCACTGTGCGTCCGATCACCGTTCGTACCGGCGTACTGCCGCGTACCCACGGTTCTGCACTGTTCACCCGTGGTGAAACCCAAGGTCTGGTTGTGGCCACCCTGGGCACCAAGCTGGACGAGCAGAAGATTGATGCACTGGCCGGTGAGTACTCCGACCGCTTCATGCTGCATTACAACTTCCCGCCGTACTCCACCGGTGAAACCGGCCGTGTAGGCACGCCGAAGCGCCGCGAAATCGGCCACGGTCGTCTGGCCAAGCGCGCGCTGATCGCTGTGCTGCCGACGGCTGAAGAGTTTGGTTACTCCATGCGCGTGGTGTCGGAAATCACCGAATCCAACGGTTCGTCTTCGATGGCGTCTGTGTGCGGTGGTTGTCTGGCGCTGATGGATGCCGGCGTGCCTCTGAAGAAGCATGTGGCTGGTATCGCCATGGGCCTGATCAAGGAAGGCAACCGTTTTGCCGTGCTGACCGACATCCTGGGTGACGAAGATCATCTGGGCGATATGGACTTCAAGGTAGCGGGTACCGACGCTGGCGTGACCGCGCTGCAGATGGACATCAAGATCGACGGCATCACCAAGGAAATCATGAAGGTCGCTCTGGAACAGGCTCAAGCTGGTCGCCTGCACATCCTGGGCATCATGAAGTCTGAAGTGGCTGGCGCGAACGCAGAAGTGTCGCAACATGCTCCGCGTCTGTACACCATGAAGATCAACCCGGAAAAGATCCGTGACGTGATCGGCAAGGGCGGTTCCGTGATCCGCGCACTGACCGAAGAAACCGGCACCCAGATCGACATCCAGGAAGACGGCACGATCACCATTGCTTCCATCAGCGCTGAAGGCGCCGATGAAGCCAAGCGCCGCATCAGCGAAATTACCGCTGAAGTGGAAATCGGCAAGATCTACGAAGGCCCGGTTGTCAAGATTCTGGACAACAACGTTGGCGCTATCGTATCGATCATGCCGGGCCGCGATGGTCTGGTGCACATCAGCCAGATCGCCAACGAGCGCATCAAGAACGTCTCTGACCACCTCAAGGAAGGTCAGGTTGTTCGCGTGAAGGCACTGGAGCAAGACGAGAAAGGTCGTGTACGTTTGTCGATCAAGGCTGTGTTGAACGATGAAGCTGGTACCGCCCCGGTGGCACCGGAGGCTTAAGCCTCCTGCGTGAACCCGGCGGCTTTGGTCGCCGGGAGTATGCCCTTTGAAAAACCACGGCTTGCCGTGGTTTTTTCTTGTCTGTCAGTCTGGCAGCCAGACCGTGCCAAGTCGAACTTTCACGCAACCTGGTCATCCCATATGCTGATGCCCTGATAAAAATTCTGGAGAACCAGTCATGCGAGCCATTGTGCAATCCGCTGCAGGCGGCCCTGAAACCCTGCATCTGGGTAATGTAGACCTGCCACGCCCCGGCCCGGGTCAATTGCTGGTCAAAGTCAAAGCTGCGGGTATCAATCGTGCGGACCTCATGCAGCGTGAGGGGAAATATCCGCCACCGCCCGGAGATTCGACCATTTTGGGATTGGAGATCGCCGGAGAAGTAGCCGCGTTGGGTGAAGATGTCTCCGGTTTTGTCATTGGCGATCGCGTTGCAGGGTTGGTGGGCGGTGGTGGTTATGCACAGTTCTGCGTGCTTGATGCCGGTGTTGCGATCACGCTTCCGGACGAGCTGGATGACGTCTCCGCTGCCAGCTTGCCTGAGGCCTGGATGACCGCCTGGTTCAATCTGGTTGAACTGGGTGATCTGCGTGAAGATATGCGCGTACTCATCCATGCTGGTGCATCAGGCGTCGGTAGCGCGGCCATACAGCTTTGCAAAGCCCATGGCGCGTGGGTGGCGGTCACGGCGGGTGGGGCAGAGAAGGGGGCGTATTGCGCGCGCCTCGGAGCCGACATGGTGATCGACTACAAGACTCAGGATTTTGCTGCAGAGATCAAACTGGCCGGAGGCGTTGACTTGATTCTGGATGGCGTGGGGGGGGACTACTTACCGCATAACCAGGCTTGTTTGAATCCGGATGGCCAGATCATCGTGATTGGTATGCTGCGTGGCCCACAGACCGAGGCAAACATGGGCTTGCTACTGGTCAAGCGACAGACAGTGCGCGGATCTACATTGCGTCCACAAGCGTTGCCGGTGAAGCGTCGGTTATCCCGGCAGGTGCGTGACTATGTGCTACCGCGTCTTGTCACTGGCGCATTGCAGGTAACGGTAGACAAGGTGTTTGGCTGGGAACAAGCGGCTGAGGCGCATCAGTACGTGGGCGCAGGTAAAAATCTGGGCAAAGTCATTTTGCAACTTGCAGATGAGCCATGAGGCATGTTTGTGGTGAGCAAGCGCTTGCAGAAGTTCCCAAGGGTGGCTGACAAAACTGTAATATATAATTGTTGATAACAATTCTCATTTAGATTAGAGTGCATTCCATCGAATCACCGGGCAACGTGTTCCGGTGTTTCACCACCAGTTACCTGGCGATGGAGTGCTTCATGAATGCTTTTATTGTTGGTGCAGATACCCTTGGCAATATCCCGGACGTGCTGAACCAGTACGGGATTGCCATCCACAAACACGTGTCAGGCCGTAATGCTGCCCATCAGCGCAAGCCTGCCACGCTCAAGGGTGTGGATTTGATTATCCTGTTCACGGATTTTCTGGGACATAACGTCATGCGCCACTATCGCGAAATGGCGCACGAAGAAAACATCCGCTTTGTGGCCTGCCGCCGGTCGGTGTGTGCGCTTTCGCAAAGCCTGGATAAAGTGTGTTCCCCGACCAAACCATGCGACGACTGTCCGGCTCGTAAAAAGCACTGAAAGTCATTCACGTTGTTCGCCTGGTATGCAAGATGTCAGGCGGTCTTGCCCTCTTCGGTACTCCCGCCGACAGCAGGTGCGAAGCGATAGCCGTTTTTGGTGGTTTGCTTGACTTCATACATGGCCGCATCGGCCGCAGACAATAGTTCTTCGGCGTTAACGGGTTCGCCGGGCTGATGCAATGCAATGCCGATACTGGTCGAAAGCGTGATTTGATGCTCGCCCAGATCAAACGGCTGCTGCATGGCTTGCACAATTTTCTGTGCGACACGCGTGGCATCAATTTGGGGGTTTTGCAGGTCTTCCAGCAAGATGGTGAATTCATCCCCAGCCAACCGGGCGACTGCATCTGTCTTGCGTACACAGGCTTGCAGGCGGCGTCCGAACGTGGTCAACACCTCATCGCCGGCGTCATGTCCAAAGCGATCATTGACTGCTTTGAAGCCATCCAGATCAAGAAAAAACACAGCCAGCGCCTGCGGATGCCGTGCCTGACGCTCGCATGCTTGCTCAATCAATTGCAAGATCGCGCGCCGATTGGGCAATCCGGTTAACGGGTCTTCCATTGCTTCACGGCGCAATGTTTCTTCCAGGCGTTTGCGATCAGTCAGATCAACACCCAGCGCGTAGCAGCCGCGCACGTGACCGTCTGGCGCCACGTCTGGCACCATGCTCAGACGGACATCCCGAGGCTTGTCGCCGGAATCCAGATGGATATCTCCCGCGCATTTCTTGCCAGCTAGCGCGCTGCGAATCAAGCCCTCAATCAGCTGCCATTCTTCCGGTGAGACCACGTCGGGTATCGGCAGATCCATGATTAACTGCGGATCGCGACCAAACCAGTCTTCATAGGTCGCGTTCATATACCGGCAACGCAGGGTCGATTCGATATAACCGATCAGAACCGGCACGTTATCCATGATGGTCTGCAACTGTTCCTGGCTTTCTCGTAATTGCGCCTCGGCATGTTTTCGGGCCGAGATGTCGTGCAGAAAGATATTGAACAAATAGCGACCGTTATCCCAGATCGGCGACACGGTCTTTTCTACTTCAACAGGATGACCATCTTTGTGGCGGGCGTGCATTTCGCCGCGCTCGAACAATTGCGGTAAATCGGCAAACTCTACATAAGCACGAACGGCGGCGCGCACTTCGTCCCGATGCTCTGGCATGATGATCAGATCTGCAAAATTGCTGCCCAATGCTTCATCGCGGGTCCAGCCGAAGATTTCGGACGCCTGCTGATTCCACTCCAGAATCGTGCCTTCTGGCGTGGCGCCGACAAATGCTTCCAGCGCGGTGTCCAGCGTATCGCTCAACCGGCGCTTTTTGATCAATGTCTGATCCTGGATCACCCGTAACTCGCCCAAGGCCCGCGCCAGTTGTACGTTGGCGGATGAGAGTTGCTGTGTGCGTGCCGTGACTTCGGCTTGCAGGCTGGCTTGTAACTCCTGCAAACGCGCTTCCGCTGCCTTGCGTGCAGAGATGTCCTGCGCTACCAGTACGAGGAACCACGGCTGGCCGGTATCACCCCGAAACAATGAATAGGTGAATTCCACCCAGACTTTGTGGCCATCCCGATGCAAGATCTGTTCTTCGCTGCGTTCTACCTCGCCCCCATTGATCAGACGTTCTCGCCGAGCGGCCATTCGTGCGGCAGCCTCAACATCCAGCAACTCATCCAGCGGCACCGCCAGCAGCGAGGTGACGTTATACCCCAGTAAATTGGCAAAACGCGCGTTCACCCGCAGCCAGTCACCATCAAGGCTCCGATGCGCCAGCCCAACGGCAGCCTGATCAAACGTGCTGCGAAACAGGCTTTCCTGGTGGATGATTTCTTCACTGGCGCGTGCTTGCGACAGAGAGGCACGAATGGCGAACTCACGCGCGTGCAACTCCTTTTGCACCAGCGTCGCGACGTCAACCAGCATGTGGATCCCGGCTTCATCGAGCTTGCGCGGGTGCGGGTCGAACACGCAGAGCGAGCCAATGCGGTACCCACTCAGCGTTTTGAGTGCTTTGCCGGCACAAAAGCGAATATACGGTGGGCCAATGACCGAAGGGTTATCGTGAAATCGCGGATCAACACGTGCGTCTTCCATGACCAGCAGATCATCTTCGATGATGGTGTGACCACAGAACGAGACATCGCGCGCGGTACGTTTGCCGGTAAATCCGTAACAGGATTTGAAGAATTGGAAATCCGCAGCAACGAGTGAAATCAGCGCGTTTTCGACCCCAAATACTTTGGCTGCCAGTCGGGTCAGCCGATCCAGTGCAGGATCAGGGTCGCTATTGAGCAGATTCAGCTGGTTCAGCGCTTGCAGGCGTGCTTCTTCGTCTGGCGGAATAGGGGCAACGATCATGCCGCACCTGCGATGTGATCAATTTTGCAGGCTGGCGCGTATGAGCGGGTCTGAGACAAGTTGCCTGTCCTCCGTGTTTTCTGAAAACCGGGTGGCGATCTATTCTTCCTGGATAATAGGCTGTTTTGCGGCCAAATTCGCGGTCGCATTGACGCGGGTTACGGGCATTTCTGACGGAACCGGGTGCAGCCGATCAGACTCCGAAGTGCGTCAGCATGAAGTTGATGAACTCGCTCAGCTTCGGTGTGGGCTGCCGGTCCGCCTGATAAATCAGATGCATGGGGCGGGCCGGCGGTGTGAAATCGGGCAGTAATTGCACCAGACGTCCCGTGGCCAGATCATCCGCAAGCACGGGTTCGGACTGCATCACAATGCCAAACCCGGCAAGCGCTGCATTGCGCAACGCCTGGCCATTATTGATGGTCAGGCGGGCGGGAACTTGCACCTGAATTTCGCCGGCTTCGCCAAACATGCGCCAGGTGTGTTCGGTTTCCCATCGCAAAAAGTCCATGCACTCATGCTGAGCCAGTTCATCGGGCTGTACGGGCGTGCCATACCTGGCCAGATAGTCCGGGCTGGCACATAAGAGCATCCGATAGGGGCGCAAGGGGCGGGCAACCAGCCCCGAGTCACTGAGTTTGCCGATGCGGATGACAGCATCGTAGCCATCCTCAACCAGATCAACCACGCGATCATTCAGATGCAAGGCCACGCTGATTTCAGGAAATGTTTGCAAAAAGCGGGTGAGGGTCGGGGAGAGCTGGTTGGCACCGAACGAGACCGGCGCACTTACGCGCAACTCGCCGCGAGGGGCATTTCGCAAGATATCGACACTGGCATCTGCCGCCTCGACCTCCATCAAGGCCTGGCGGCAACGCTGGTAATAGACGCGTCCTGCCTCGGTGAGCCCCTGGCGGCGGGTAGTGCGGTTAAGCAGGCGTACGCCCAAGCGTTGTTCCAGGGCCTGCACATGCTTGCCTACCATGGTGGCTGAGATGTCGAATTCTCTCGCCGCTGCGGTAAAGCCGCCAAGGTCCACCACCCGCACAAAAATCTGCATGCTTTGCAATCGATCCATATGCTTATTTAAAACCATGAGTTGCAGGTGTTAAAAAACATAGCATATTTATCGTTTTTTGATTGGCAATGACAATGGTCTCGTGCCTGCAAAACGATAGGCGTTTTGCCACAACAAGGAGAACGGATCATGTATGTGCTTACTGCCAGCTATGCCCAAAGCCCCGCCGCGGTCGAACCCCATATTGCTAGTCATGCCGCTTGGGTCAAGCGCTACCTTGATGCGGGCGTGTTCCTGGCTGCCGGCCCCAAGCGCAGCGGGCTGGGAGGGGTGATTCTGGTGCACGTCCCATCCCGTGAAGCATTGCGGGAAATCCTGGCAGAAGACAGCTATGTCATTGCTGACGTCGTGAACTATACGATTGATGAGATCGAGTTCAAGGCAACGGTGCCGGAGCTGGCAGCACTCAAGGGCATTTGAGGCTTCATGCCCGACAAATAAAAAAGCCGACCAGCAGGTCGGCTTTTTCTGTCCTGATCCAGCGATGTAAATCAGAAACGTTCTGGCATGCGCTGCAGCAGAATGATGCGTTTGTTTTCCAGACGCACGTAACCGCCAAAGACCAGTTCCTTCAGGATTCTGGCAATCATTTCACGCGAAGAACCAACGCGATCGGCAATAGCCTGCTGCGTCAGCGGCTCATTGATGATCATGGTGCCATCGGCTTGCTCATGCACCATGCCTTCAAACAGGGCGCGCACGCGGCCGTAGACATCCAGCAATGCCAGGTTTTTCATGGTGGCGGAAAGGCGACGCACCATGCGGGCCAGCGACAGGATCAGTTTGTCTTTGACTTGCGGATAGGCATCGAGCGCAGTACGGAAATCTTGCTTGGTGAACATCAGGAAGGTGGAATCTTCCTCGCACTGCGTGGACCAGCTGCGCGGTTCATCATCAATCATTGAGGTTTCACCAAACACATCGCCGGCTTCACCAATCAGGAACACAAATTCCTTGCCTTGATTATCGCTGGTGAAAGAACGCGTGCGACCTTCCACGAGAAGATACATGGCTTCGCCCGGGTCGCCTTCGCGAAACAGAAAGGTGCCCTTGGGCAGATGACGGCGTACCGCAGCCTGAAGGACCACTTCCAGGTCTTCGTCTGAAAATCCTTCAAATGCGGGAATCTGGCCGAGAAAGTTTTTCAAAGTAGTATCCATCTATGAAACATCTCCTGTGCTCATTCGCCGTCTTTAGCCGGCTCAGAGGCTGCTGATGTGTTGTGTTGTTCAGGCGCTGCCTTTTTCTTGTCTTCAGGATCAGGGCCGCAGTCTTCAGCACTGCTTGGCACCACGTCCATTTTTTTGGCAAGCATATATTCGTTCATTTCTTTCCAGCCGGCAAAGATATCCGATTTGGCAACTTTCGGATTGCGGCTGAAGCAATCTTCCAGCGCTCTGCCGCTATGGCGACAGGCCGCTCCAATCGCTTTGCCGTTGGCTTGTTGCTTGTTCAGCATGGTATTGACCTGATCACAGCCGCTGAGTGCCGTAACGACAAAAAAAAGACCTGCGAGTGAGCGGAGTCTGGACATAAGGTTTGCAACCCGTAGTTGATCGGTTAACGGCTATATCGGGTTAAACCATACTTTACTTTAGATGCTGTAAAGCAATTTGCCCGCTCGCAGACAATATGCAAGAGCACGTCCGAAAAAAGAATGAGGAAAAATCAGATAATAAGTGGGGATGAGCCGCGAATGGATAAACGGCAAGGGCCTGCAAAGTTGATTTGCAGGCCCTTTACGAATCAAGCGTGATTGATTGTCGAAACGCGCGAAGCGAAGTGCGATCAGCGAGGTTGTTCAATACCTGCCAGCAACCAGCGTGAAGACGGGGCTTTTTGTTTGGTGAAGTGCCAGATCTCTTCAAACGGCTCCACGGGAGCATTCACATATTCGCTGACATGACCTTTGAAACGTACGCTGGCCACGACGCGGGCAGCTTCGTCAGTGATATCCAGCAGATCAATATTCAGAGACGGGAAATCAGCGATCTCCCGATTTGCCTGGATTTGTGCCTGCAGTTCGGCAAACAGTTCCGGCGTCAGATATTTGCGCAATTCATCCAGTTGTTCGGGCGAATTCATGGCTTGCAGATGCTGGAAACTTGCTTTGGCATGACGCAGAAAAGCCTGGGTGTCTGTGCCATCTGGCAGGCTGGCCGGTGCATTCAGGCCGTTTTGCATCAATCCTTCGCCAATACGGTAAACCTTCTGATTGCCCTGGGTGTTCAGACGAGAGTCATTCCAGCCGGGGACCGGGCGGGTTTCTGGATAGGGATCAATCACGGGGCGCTCGCGGCGGCGCAAGAACATAAACCCGGCCAGCGTCAAACCGCCAAGCAAGATCAGCCAGCCCCACGGCAGGCTGCCACTCTGTTCTGAGGCGCTTGCGCTTGAGGCGTGCTCGCCACTGCGAGCAAGTGCATAACCCGCCGCTGCGCCAACGGCAGCGCCCGCCAAAGCAGGCACGACGACAGAGCGTTGAGGCTGTGTTTGTTGAGGTTGTGGCTGGGCCGGTGCCGGCTGCGCAGGCGCAGGGCGTGTAATCTGGTTGCGTTGCATGCCGGCTGAACGACCACTGCCAAGCCGGGCCGCTTCAGCGGGCCCGGTCACTGCTATTGCAAGCGCCAAAAATACGAGGAGAAAACGTGGTCCGGTGGTACGACTACGCATTAACGACAGTCCCTGGTCAATCGATTGTCAGGTTTTGTTTGGGTGAACCATGAATCGTACATTAGTAAGGGCTTAAACTGCTAATTTCAAGTGCGATAAAACGACGATTTTTGTGTATACGATACAGCCCGTCTACGCACCCTGGCGCCGTACGGGCGGTATTATTGAGCTAACAGGCTGTCAGAACGGCGATTGCCGTTACCGCAAAACGCGGAGCCGACAAGAATCGCCATACACCTTGTTGGGGTGGGCAATCCTTGGCCAGGAAAGAAAACTTTCCATTGCGCAATTTGTTTTCTTACGGCTTGCGGCGTGTCGCGCGCCATTGTGTGGCGCGCGCAGAATGTTTGATTAGTTATCAGAGTCCGGCATCCTGGACGGAGCCGCAAGCGGAAAAAGCTGAAAGGCAATCAGGACAGGATCAACTGCGCTGGCCGCGTTCGATCGTTACGCCCACACGGCCTACTTCGTGCAAGATACCCAGCTTGGTCACCGAAACTCGGGTCCACGGCGCAGAAAAGTCCTGCATAATCAGATGCGCGATATGTTCGGCCAGGGCCTCAAGCAACAAGAAGTGCTGTTCTGCCATGGCTTGTCGCAAGTGTTGAACGACTTTGTCGTAGTCGATGGTGTCAGTGAGGTTGTCAGAGACACAAGCCTGGGTTGAAGGTAGCCCGATTTCCAGATCAAGCTCAACAACCTGAGGGGCGACACGTTCCCAGTCATACCAGCCGATCAGGGTTTTGGCGCGTACGCCGTGCAAAAAGATGATGTCCATACCACTCCTGGCGCGGGTTCAGTTTGACGTTCCCGGCTGCGGATCGCTTACAATCGAAAACTCGCTATTGTAGTGGATTTCCAAATGCAGTCGTTAATCGTCGTGCTGGCCGCTTATCTGATCGGTTCTCTCTCGTTCGCTGTGATCGTATCCCGCGCAATGGGTATGGCCGATCCACGTACTTATGGTTCGGGTAACCCGGGCGCGACCAACGTCCTGCGCTCTGGCAACAAAAAAGCGGCGCTGCTGACGTTGATCGGCGATGCCCTCAAGGGGTTGGTCGCCGTCTTGTTTGCCAGCTTGCTGGTAGGGCTGTGGCGCTTGCCCCGGCCGGACGCGGTGATTGCCGCAGCGGCGCTTGCGGTTGCCATCGGTCATATGTGGCCGGTCTTTTTCCGCTTCAAGGGTGGCAAGGGTGTTGCGACAGCAGGCGGGATTTTGCTGGCACTGGACTGGCGTGTCGGACTGGTGACGCTGGCGGTATGGTTGATCCTGGCCAAGGGGTTCAAGATTTCATCGCTGGCCGCGTTGATTGCTGCTGTGATTGCACCAATCCTCACCTGGTATTTCATACCGCAACGCGAATACCTGTATTCGGTCTTGGTGATCTCCGTGTTGCTGATCGTCCGGCATCACGAGAACATTCGCAAACTGCTGACGGGTAGCGAGAGCCGCATCACGGGCCAGGATGAATCGCGTTCCTGATCGCTTTCTGAACAAAACAAAAAGCCCGGCGTTGACCGGGCTTTTTGTTGGGCGCGATGGCGCAGGATTGCGTCAGCCTTGCTTGGTGTGCTGCCGCACAATGCGTGCCTTCTCACGTACCCATTCACGTTCTTTCTGGCTTTCACGCTTGTCATGCTGTTTTTTGCCCTTCGCAAGGCCGATATCCAGCTTGATGTAGCCATTCTTGAAGTGCATGTTCAACGCGGCGACGGTATAGCCGGAGCGCTCGACTTTCTCGGCCCACTTGATGATTTCGTGACGCTTGAGCAGTAGTTTTCGTAGCCGGGTAGGGTCTGCATAAACATGCGTCGAGGCAGAACTGAGCGGCGTAATATGCGAACCCATCAGCCAGAAATCGCCTTTGGAAAAGATCACATAAGATTCTTTCAACGCGACGCGGCCGGCGCGGATGGATTTGACCTCCCAGCCTTCCAGTTGCAGCCCGGCCTCAAGCCGGTCTTCGATAAAATAGTCGTGAAACGCTTTGCGGTTATCAACAATCGTCATTTCTTTTGCCATTCGGGCTCATCGTCTGAATAAAGATTGTACCGGGTGGCGCGTTTTCGAGGTATCACTGTGCAAATTTGTATTCTTTATACCGGTGGCACACTGGGTATGCGGCCAGGGCCCGATGGCCTCGCGCCTGTACCAGGCTTTCTGACTACCACCCTGCAAGCCCAGTATCCTGGGGTGGAAGTCATTGAATATACGCCGCTACTTGATTCCAGTGACATGACGCCAGCAGACTGGAACCGTATTGCGCAGGATATGGTTGATCGAGTAGAGCAATTTGATGGCTTCGTGGTGTTGCATGGCACCGATACACTGGCCTGGAGCGCATCGGCGCTGTCATTTGTTCTGGCTGGTTTTGGTAAGCCGATTGTGGTGACCGGCGCGCAACACCCATGGGAAGCCCTGGATAGTGATGCCCCGGGCAATGTCGCCGATGCGATCAGTCTTGCGGCCAGTGGTGCGTTGGCGGAAGTGGCGGTGGTGTTCGCTGGCGTGGCATATCGCGGTAATCGAGTCCGCAAAGTGGATTGTGAGCGTAACGCTGCTTTCAATAGCCCCAACTGTCAGCCCCTGGCCAGGCGATTTGGTCACGGCTGGGCTTTCAATAATGTGGCTTTACCGGTTGCCAAAGCGGCTGCGGTGACGGCGGTGAATGCCGACGCCCGTGTTGTTCGTCTCACACTGGCGCCGGGCTTTAGCGCTGGTTGGCTGGCGCAGGCACTCCTTGTGGCCGAGCTGGATGGCGTCGTACTGGAAACTTATGGCAGTGGCAACGTGCCATCCCAAGCCGATTTGACGGACGCGATCGCTCAGCTGGCAAAGCGGGCATTAGTTGTGAATTGCACGCAATGTGTGTCCGGTGCCGTACAGATGGGGTTATACGCTTCCAGCAAAACGCTGCTGGAAGCCGGTGTGCTCAATGCCCACGACATGACTCCTGAGGCTGCCCTGGCCAAACTCCACTGGGTCTGCGCCCAGACAAGTGACCTCTCTGAACGCCGGCAGCTGTTCATCGAGAATCGGGCAGGGGAGTTAACCACCCTGGAGTGATTTTCAGAATGAGTGGCGGCGGGGTGATAGCCTATGTTATAGTCGTCGTCTGTTCTCGATGGCGGGTCTCCCCGCATGGCTAAAAGGTGAACCTGGTCAGGTCCGGAAGGAAGCAGCCACAGCTTTTGATGCCAGTGCCGGGGGTCGGGCTCGCCACCCCTCCCTTTTCTTTGTTTTTCCCCGCTCGATCCTGCTGATTCGTATCCCTCTCGCTGTTTGACTGGCGCAGAACCTCCTGTTTTGTCTGCTGTTTCCACTGCATTTGTGATTTGTACCTGGAATACCTTGACCCGTATCAACGCGTCATATCCGGCGTGAGCGCAATATCCACTTCGCAAGCTGATGCTTCGTGTATCTCCAGTGGAATTTCCGCCGCGCTAGTCGCGGCGTTTTTTTTTTGCCTGTTATCTGCCGCCTTGTCAGTGCCTGGAGCCAAATGCATAATGCGCCATCTAGTGCATGGTTGTGCTCAATGAAGGCTTTTTTCGACCTCTTCCCGGTCATCTTCTTTTTTCTGGCGTTTTTCTTCAGTTCTCATGATCCGGCCCACGCAGCGGCGTTGGCCAGCCATGTGCCCATCCTGTCGCAAGTCGTTCTCGCGGCACAGAATTCCACTCCGCCCAAAACGCCTGACCAGATTGCCATGCTGATTGCCACTGCGGTGACCATGGTCGCCAGCGTGATCCAGTTGGCATTTGCCTGGCTTAAATGGCGCAAGGTTGATGCAATGCTGATCGTCAGCTTTGTGCTCATCATGGTCATGGGCGGCGCGACGCTATATCTGGATGACCCGGATATCATCAAGTACAAACCTACCGGCCTTTACTGGATTTTCGCCGCAGTGCTGCTGTTCTCACAGTGGGTGCGTGGTCAGAACCTCATGAAAGTCATGATGGGTAAGCAGATGGCATTGCCCGAACCGGTCTGGAATAGCGTCAATTACGCCTGGGCGGGGTTTTTTACTGTCATGGGCGCGCTCAATATCTGCATTGCCCGATTGTTTAGTTACAGTGCCTGGGTCAACTTCAAACTGTTCGGAACGTTGGGTTTGACAGTAGTATTCCTGGTGGCCCAAGGGCTCTTTCTCAGTAAGCACATGACCGACGAGCCCGGCCAGGGTGACAACCCGTCGGACAAGGACTGAAAAACATGCCTCTTTACGCAATTATCGGTACACACTTGCCCGATACACTGGTGCAGCGCAACGCAGTGCGGCCGGCGCATCTGGCTCGCCTCGAAACACTCAAGGCGCAAGGGCGGTTGGTGCTGGCCGGGCCGTTTCCGGCGGTCGATGCGCCTGATCCCGGGCCTGCTGGCTTCACCGGCAGCCTGATTGTGGCTGAGTTTGAGTCGCTGGCCGACGCGCAAAAGTGGGATAGCGAAGACCCGTATCATCAAGGTGTTTACGGGCAAACCAGCGTGAAACCCTTCAAACAGGTGCTTCCCTGAACTCTGGTATGATGAACACGCTTCAAGACGAGCTGCAGCAAAGACTGGCGGCTCTTGAACCTGAAACCCTGATCGTGCACGATGACAGCGCCGCGCATGCCGGACACGCCGGTAGCGGCGGTGGTGGTCATTTCGAAGTCACGATCGTGGCGCAGGCCTTTGCAGGTCTGGGTAAAGTGGCCCGACACCGCAAAGTGTATGCATTGGTGGCAGATTTGATGCCTGTGCGCGTACATGCGCTCAGCATCAAGGCGCTGACGCCGGATGAGCTCTGAGAACGCCGTCGGTGTTCCAGACATAATTGATATGTATGCTGCATTGAACCGACAACATTCAAAGGAATCGTAATGCGTTCTACCAAGCTTCTTGTTGGCGCCCTTGTTGGTGCCGTGATTTCCGCTTCGGTCATGGCCGATGCCAGCGTTGCCACCGTGAACGGTGTGGCTATTCCGCAAAGCAAGGTGGACCTGATCGTCAAGCAACTGGCAGAACGTGGCCAGAAAGATTCGCCGGAACTGCGTGACCGTATCAAGCAACAACTGGTCACCAATGAAGTGCTGTATCAAGACGCCGTGAAGAAGGGCGTGGACAAGTCTGCTGACGTGCAAGCCCAACTGGATGCCGCCAAGCAACAGATCGTTGTTTCCACCTATGTGAACAACTTCGTCAAGTCCAACCCGGTTAGCGATGCTGATGTTCAGAAAGAATACGATCGCGTGATCAAGGCCAACTTTGCTGGCAAGGAATACCACGCTCGTCACATCCTGGTGAAAACCGAAGCCGAAGCCAACGACATCCTGGCTCAGCTGAAAAAGGGCAAGAAGTTTGAAGATCTGGCCAAGGCCAAGTCCATCGACACGCAGAGCGGTGCTCAAGGTGGCGATCTGGGCTGGTCCAACCCGAACAACTTCGTGCCGGAATTCTCCGCAGCCATGACCAAGTTGACCAAGGGTCAGATCACTTCTGCTCCGGTGAAGACCCAGTTCGGTTACCACATCATCAAGCTGGATGATGTGCGTGATGCCAAGGCTCCGCCGCTGGATCAAGTGAAGGGTGAAATTTCTCAACAACTGGAACGTGCCAAGGTTGAGAAGATGATCAGCGATCTGCGTGCCAAAGCGACCGTGCAGTAATTGCTGATTGTGATCCGGTCTGATCCAGGCCGGATCAGCAAAACAAAAACGCCATGCATTGCATGGCGTTTTTTTTGGAGCGGTTCTGATCAAAGCTTGCTGGTCAGTTCTGGCAGCAGAGAGAAGAGATCTCCGACCAAGCCGTAGTCGGCGTGCTGGAAGATTGGCGCATCCGGGTCCTGATTGATGGCGACCACAATGCCACTATCCTTCATGCCGGCCAGATGTTGTACTGCTCCGGAAATACCCACCGCCAGATACAACTCGGGGGCGACAACGACGCCAGTCTGACCAACCTGCCAGTCATTCGGCGCGTAACCTTCGTCCACCGCTGCGCGAGAAGCGCCGATCGCCGCACCTAACTTGCTGGCCAGGGGAGTGAGCAACTTCTGGAACTGTTCCGCGCTACCCAGTGCCCGACCGCCGGAGATCACCGTACGAGCAGTCGCTAGTTCTGGTCCGTTACTGACTGTTTGCTCGGCACTGACCCATTCAGCGAGTTGTGCATCTACAGCGGCGACTTGCCATTGCAGTGATTCAACCGGTGCGCCTGCGGGCTGAATGCCAGCATCGACAAACGCGGTCGGGCGTACGCTCAGAACACGTTTGGCGTCGGTGGTCTGGATCGTGGCATGGACATTGCCCGCGTAAATGCCGCGAACAAAGGTGTCGGTATTTACGATCTGCAAGACATCCGAAATCATGTTGGCATCCAGCAGGGCGGCCACACGGGGCAGTACATTGCGGGCAAAAGTCCCGGACGCTGCAACCACGTTGTCGTACCTGCTAGCTACGCTGGCGATGAGTGGCGCAAGTCGTTCGGCCAGTTGGTGCACCAGATCGAGGCTATCCGCCACGAGAACACGGCTTGCGCCGACCACTTGTGCTGCTTGTGTGGCGACATCGCCAACGGCGTGACCTGCAACCAGAATGTGGACCTCGCCACCCAGTTGCGAGGCAGCTGTAACTGCATGACGGGTAATCGCCCGCAATTGGCCATTCTGGTGTTCAGCAATGATGAGTGTGCTCATGGCAAAACCTTTGCCTCGGTACGCAGGCGTTCAATCAGTTCATCCACACTGCCGACACGGATGCCAGCCTTGCGGGCAGGGGGCTCGGCTACCTTCAGTAAGGTGGTGCGTGACGTTGCCACGACGCCCAGTGTTTCGGCAGTGACGGTTTCAATCGGTTTTTTGCGGGCCTGCATCAGATTGGGCAGCTTCACATAGCGTGGCTCATTCAGACGCAAATCGCTGGTGACGAGCGCCGGCAACGGCAGGCGTAGCGTTTCCTGGCCACCATCTACTTCTCGGGTCAAGGTGACAAAGCCGCTGGCTGGTTCAATGCGGGATGCGGCGATGCCTTGGCCAATACCCAGTAATGCGGCCAGCATCGGGCCGGCTTGAGCCGAATCGTCGTCAATGGCTTGTTTGCCCAGCAAGACGAGATCCGGCTTTTCTGTGCGGGCCACCGCAGCCAGTAGTTTGGCGACGCCAAGCGAATCCAGCGGTGCATTGTGTTCGACCAGAATGGCGCGATCAGCACCCATGGCCAGCGCGTGCCGGAGGGTGTCTTGTGTGGACGCAGCGCCAATCGACACGGCAACAATCTCTGTTGCAATACCTTTTTCTTTAAGGCGTACCGCTTCTTCCACGGCAATTTCGTCGAACGGGTTCATGCTCATCTTGGCGGCGGCAATCTCGACATCGGATTGATCCGCCTTGATCCGCACCTTGATATTCGGGTCAACGGTGCGTTTGACAGCGACCAGTATCTTCATGATGTTGTCCTTGTTATGTAGCGCGGCTTACCAGAGTTGTTCCACCGCCAGGTGGCCCGGTGCGCTGCGGCGGGCTAGCGTAAAGCCCTTGTCTCCCAACAGTTTGCGGGTTTCATCCACCATGTCCGGATTGCCGCAGATCATGATGCGCGAACGCTCGTGATCCAGTGCAACGCCGGTATGTTCTTCCAGACCGCCGTTGGCCAACAAAGTGGTGATGCGCTCTTTGAGCGCGCCAGGGACGTCTTCACGGGTCACAATCGGCACGTAATGCAGTTTGTGGGCGAATTCACTGTAGTACTCATGGGTGGCAAAGCTGCGAATGGTCTCTTCATAGGCCAGTTCAGCTTTTTCACGCACGCTCTGTACCAGAATCAGTCGGTCGTATTCTTCCCAGGCTGAAAAGTCATAAAGAATAGACAGGAACGGTGCCAGGCCGGTGCCCGTCGCCAACATCCACAAATCTTTGCCTTGTTCAAAGCGGTCACGGGTCAAGAAGCCGTAGGCGGTTTTGTCGACGTAAATCGTATCGCCTACCTTGAGTCGTGACAGTTCGCTGGTGAATTCGCCGCCAGGCACGACAATGGAAAGGAACTCAAGGTGCTCGTCGTAATCGGCCGACAGAATGGAATACGCCCGCCACACGATCTTGCCGTTCTTTTCCACGCCCAGGCGAGCAAACTGGCCGGGCACAAACTTGAATGCGTCGCCCCGCGTGGTGCGCAAGGTAAACAGGCTGGGCGTCCACGTGTGCAGATGCGTGATCGTCTCTGCCGTATATTTTTCGCTAGCCGTCATGATTTCATATTCCTGCTGGTTATCTAGCTTCGAATCTTAAACACAGGTAGAATATCTGTAAATTTGAATTATTAAATAAAATATATCCAAGGAATAGATATGAGATACACCCTCAGGCAGCTCGAAGTCTTCGTTGCCGTGGCGCGCTCAGAAAGCGTGTCGCGCGCGGCTGAAGCGTTGTCTCTATCCCAATCAGCGACCAGTACAGCGCTGGCGGAACTGGAAAAACAGTTCGACACGCGACTGTTTGATCGGTACGGCAAACGCTTGCAACTGAATGAACTAAGCCGGCAGTTGTTGCCGCGCGCGATTGAGCTGCTTGATCGCGCCAACGAAATTGAGTCCACCCTTGCGGGCGAGGCGGGCATCGGCCCGTTGCGCATTGGTGCCACGCTGACCATTGGTAACTATCTGGCCACCTTGCTGGTTGGTGAGTTCATGCGGCAGCACCCGGGCAGTCGCGTGAATATCTCGGTACATAACACGGCCACGGTTGTACGCGATGTCGCGCACTTTGAACTTGATCTGGGGTTGATTGAGGGAGAAATCCAGCACCCGGATCTGGATATGTTTCCTTGGGTGGCTGATGAGATGGTCATCTTTGCTGCCCCTGAGCACCCACTGGCCAAGAAAGAATCGGTCACGCTGGATGACATCCTGGCCGTGCCCTGGATTTTGCGTGAGCCTGGCTCCGGGACACGTCAAACCTTTGAGTTTGCGATGCGTCATGTGCTGGGCCGACTGGACGTGCGTCTGGAGCTGGAGCATACCGAAGCCATCAAGCGCGCGGTGGAGTCTGGCTTGGGGATTGGATGTATCTCGCGCTTGACGCTTAAAGAGGCATTCCGGCGAGGTAGTCTGGTTCCGCTGGACGTTCCGGGGCTGGATTTTCGCCGCATGTTCCACTTTGTACTGCACAAGCAGAAGTTTCGCACTGCGGGCATTGAGGCGTTTATTGACCTCTGTCGCGATGCTGCCCGTGACGTCGAGCGAAGTGACGAGATTGTCCTGCGCCGACCGGATGGTCAGCCTGTGGAATATCGATAACCTTCGCTCACTGACTTATTAATACATAACTTCTTTATTCAGGTGTTTCATGCAGCGCGATGTAATGGAATATGACGTAGTAATCGTTGGCGCCGGTCCGGCCGGTTTGTCTGCGGCGATTCGCCTCAAGCAACTGGCGTTGGCTGCCGGACAGGATCTGGGCGTATGCGTGCTGGAAAAGGGCGCTCAGGTTGGAGCTCATTTGTTATCAGGGGCCGTGCTGGACCCGATTGCGCTCAATGAGCTGATTCCGGACTGGCAAGCACGGGGCGCGCCGCTGCATACGCCGGTCACTCATGATCGTTTCCTGGTGCTGGATGAAGACCTTGCCTGGACCATTCCGCATCTGCTGATCCCGCGCATTATGCGTAATGATGGCAACTACATTGTGAGCCTGGGTGAATTTGGTGCCTGGCTGGCGACCGAAGCCGAAGCACTTGGTGTGGAAATCTACCCCGGCTTTGCGGTGGCAGACGCGGTCTACGGCGACGACGGTGCGGTCATCGGCGTGGTCTGTGGCGATATGGGCATCGGCAAAGATGGTCAGCCTAAAGCTGACTACACCCCTGGCATTGAAATTCACGCGCGCTACACGCTGGTTGCCGAAGGTGCACGTGGGTCGCTGACCGGCAAACTGGAGCAGCAATTCGGATTGCGTGATCAGACGCAAATCCAGAAGTTTGGCCTGGGGATCAAAGAATTGTGGCGTATCCCTGGCAAACAGCATGAGGCCGGACTTGTCCTGCATACGCTGGGCTGGCCGTTGGGTGGCCGGGCCGGTGGCGGCGCATTTATTTACCATATGGGTGAGGATCTGGTCTCTATTGGCCTTGTTACGCATCTGGATTACGCCAACCCCACGCTTGAGCCGTATGAAGAATTCCAGCGTTTGAAACGACACCCGGCCATTGCCGCCATGTTGCAAGGCGGGGAACGTATCGGCTATGGCGCACGGGCAATCACCGAAGGTGGATGGCAGTCTTTACCGGAGCTGGCTTTCCCGGGAGGGGTGTTATTGGGTTGTGCGGCCGGCATGGTCAATGTGCCGCGTATCAAGGGTAATCACAACGCCATGAAGAGCGGCATGCTGGCCGCTGAGTCTGTGTTTGCCGCGCTGGCTGCGGGCAGGGCGCACGACACATTGGCAGACTATGGGGAACGTGTTGTCCAAAGCTGGATCGGCCGTGAACTGCGCCAGGTGCGCAACATCAAGCCGGCGCTGTCCCGCTTTGGCAGCTTTCTGGGTACGTTGTATGCCGGCGCAGATTTGTGGCTGGGTCAACTGGGCTTCAAGCTCCCCTGGACGTTCAAACATGGCAAGCCGGACTATGCGAGCCTCAAGAATGCGCGGGAAATGCCGAAACTGGACTATGCATTGCCCGATGGTGTCTTGACCTTTGATAAAGCTTCATCGTTGCAGCTATCCAACACCTGGCATGAGTCCGACCAGCCGTCACACCTGGTGCTGAAGCGTCCGGAGGTCTACCTCACCCAGAATCTGGATGTCTATAACGCGCCCGAAGCGCATTATTGTCCGGCCGGCGTGTATGAGATCGTGCAGCGCCAGGGGCAGCGTGCATTGCAGATCAATGCGCAAAACTGCTTGCATTGCAAAACCTGTGATATCAAGGATCCAGCGCGCAATATCATCTGGCTGGTGCCAGAGGGCGGTGGTGGCCCTGGTTATCAGGGAATGTAGTTGTAAGACTGCTTGCTCCAAAAGTGTTTGTTTTTGGCTGCGCATACGGTGTTTTGCTGATCGGTCGCGGGTAATCTATGGTTTAATGGGTTTATAAGAAATCAAATACTTTCATTGAAAGTAAGAATTGGATGGTTGCGGGTGCAAATACATATCGATGATTTGTACCGGCGAAGGGCGTCGATTATGCTCCGCAACAGTCATTGGACTCTCAGAACGAAGCCCCAATAGAGATGCAACCACTGCTCGCGCGGCTGCGCGTTTTTTCCCGGGAAAACCGGCTTGCATTGCGCCTGGTACTGGCCGTCATGGTTACCAGCGTACTGGTCGCCGCGTCGCTGGCGTTTTTCCTGGCCCGTCAGGAATATCAACGCAGCCTGTCCCAAATCCGCTCTGATCTGGAAACCCTGTCGCGCAGCGTGCGTCCGCAACTGGCCGTTAACCTGTGGCTGGTGAATACCGAGGCCGTGCGTACACAACTGAATTCCTTGTTGCAAACCAAGGTGGTTGGGTATGCCGAACTGGTCGAAACAGACGGTTCGCGCTATCAAGCAGGTGAGTTGCCTTCTGACCAGCGTTCCGTAGTCAGCATGACCTTTCCGGTGGAGTACCTGCATCCACTGACGAACAAATCAGTACGCCTGGGGCAGTTGACCCTCGTCAATACGCTCGACGGCCTCGAGGCCGAAATCACCGACCAACTCAAACGCATCCTGTTCTTGCTGGTTACTGGCATGGGTGCGGCGGCACTGGCGTTTATCTGGCTGTATCACCGTCTTATTGCCAGACATCTGCGTTATATCGCTGATTATACGCGGCATTTTAACTATGAGCGGCTATCCGCGCCGCTGGTGCTGGCCCGCCCACCCGGTACTGCGGATGAGCTGCAGACACTGACTGATGCATTCAACGCCATGCGGCGCAATCTGTTGCAAGGGCTGAACGAGCGTGATTCTGCCCAGCACGAATTGCTGCGCGAAAAAGAACTGGCTGAAGCCACACTCAGTTCTGTTGCCGACGCGATCGTGACAACCACGGCAGACGGCAAGGTCAAGTTATTGAATCCGGCGGCCGAAACACTCACGGGTTGGCCTTTTGCCGAAGCATCAGGGCGTCCGATTACCGATATCGTGATGACGGTGGATGAAGCCAGCGGTACGCGTTTATCCCGCTTGTTGGCAGAAGCCCTGGAAGGCGGTCACACCGCCACCCGCGAAGTGGCAACCCTGGTCAACCGGCTGGGCCAGCGTTATCGCGTGGAAATGGCGATTGCCGCTGTGCCGGATGAACACGGTATCGGATTGGTGGTGGCGCTGCACGACATCAGCGAAGCTGAAGCGTTGACGGAGCGTCTTGCCTATCAAGCAACGCACGACGAACTGACCGGGCTGACCAACCGCCGTGGCTTTATGGGCGCGCTGGTACAAGCCAGTGAAATTGTTCGTGAAAGTGGCAAACCCTGTGTACTGATGCAGCTGGATCTGGATCAGTTCAAGCTGGTCAACGATACCTGCGGTCACCTGGCTGGCGATGAACTGTTGCGCCAACTGGCGCGGCAGTTGCTTGAGATCGTTCCGGTTGGCGTGCAAGTAGGGCGGTTGGGAGGTGACGAGTTTGGTTTCTTGATGCATGACGCGTCGACCGAACAAGCCCAGCAATTGGCCGATCGTATTTTGCAAGCGCTGGAGCAGTACCGGTTTGTCTGGCAAGACCGCCCGTTTACCGTCACCGGCAGTATGGGGCTGGTGCTGATGGATACCGAGGCGCGCAATTTGCAGGAAGTCATCAGCCGGGCTGATGTGGCCTGTTTTGCTGCCAAAGAGGCCGGACGTAACCGTTTGTCCTGGTATCGTGGTGGTGAGGTTAATCTTGAGCAGCGCCATAACGAGTTGCAACTGCTGGCTACGCTGCGTCAGGCTGCCGAGTTGAACTGGTTTCAGC
Source organism: Silvimonas amylolytica (assembly GCF_014645555.1). Lineage (GTDB taxonomy): Bacteria > Pseudomonadota > Gammaproteobacteria > Burkholderiales > Chitinibacteraceae > Silvimonas > Silvimonas amylolytica. Next base: position 205,420 of record NZ_BMLY01000006.1, read on the forward strand.
TGTATTTTCAGCCGATCGTCTCGTCGATCGATGCCGATGAACTGCATTATGAAGTGTTATTGCGTCTGGTCGGTGAGAACGGCAAGGTGATCTCTCCAGGGGCGTTTATCCCTGCGGCCGAGCGCTATGATTTGATGGCCACCATCGATCGTTGGGTTGTATCGCACGCAATTGGATACCTGGCTGCGAAGGAGCGGCAGGGCCGTCCTGTACCCATGCTATCGGTCAACTTGTCCGGCAAATCGCTCAACCGTCAGACGCTGGCTTTTGTGCTGGAGCGGCTGGATGAGTCAGGTGTGCCACCAGAAAACCTCTGTTTTGAGATCACTGAAACCAGCGCTATTGCCAATATCAAGGAATCCACGCTGTTTATTGAGGCGCTGCGTACGCGCGGCTGTCGCTTTGCGCTGGATGACTTTGGTAGCGGGTTTTCATCATTCACTTATCTGAAAACGTTGCCGGTACATTACCTCAAGATCGATGGCAGTCTGGTTCGCGATATTGTTGATGATCACGTCAGTCTGCAAATGGTGATCGCAGTGAACCATATTGCGCATGCCATGGGTCGTCAGACCATTGCGGAATATGTCGAGTCCGCCGAGATCGCCGATAAGCTGCGCGAAATTGGCGTCGATTATTTGCAGGGATACCACATTGGTATTCCGTCGCCGAATATGGTGCTGGAGCCCGCCAGGTATAGCGCCTGAGCGGCCCCAATGGGCATGTAAGTATTCTTCCCGATTGGTGAAAAAACCCGTCCGCCGCACAGTGTGCCGGGCGGGTTTGTTTTATATGGAGAGTAGCACGGGGGCGTGCTGCCCTCTGGCATGGCAATAAGTATCCGGTTCAAGAAATACACAGAAACAATAAAGCTATAAGCGGTTTGGGGAGGTACAAATGACAATGCGTATGCGTTTGCTGCTGCCGGTATTGGCGGTGGCGTTGCTTGGGTTTGGCGTGACATTGGGCTATGTCCTGTTTGGGCAGAATCTGACGCTGGACGCCGTCACTTATATATTGGCGCTGGCCAGTCTGATCGCGCTGGCTGCTGCCGCCTGGATGGCGGCGGGTTTCGCCTTGCGCCCGCTGGACGCATTGCAGCGCGGTTTGCACGATATGGGTGGTAGCGCCGGTTTGTCGGTGCGTTTTGCAGAAGAGGGCGAACTGGCGACATTGGGTCGTCCGCTCAATCAGTTTGTCAGTACACAACAGTCAGTTTTGCGTGAAATCCAGCGGGAGATGGAAGCACTGGCCCTCAGCCTGCATGAATTGACCGCAGTCACGACGCAAATTTCCAACGATACCCGCATGCAGTCTGATCACGCTTCGGCTTCTGCAGCCACGGTCGGGCAGATTACGCAGAGCATTTCCAGCATCGCGTCTCGTGCCCGTGATGTGGATGTCGCGGTGCTGGATACGCAGTCCATTTCCAGTGAAAGCGCGCAAGCCGTTATGGGTGTTTCATCCGAGGTGGGTGAGGTGGCGACGGCGATGCAGTCGCTCGGGACGGCGATGGATAATCTTTCGCAGCGTGCACGTGAAATCAGCGGCATTGTGGTTGTCATCAAGGAAATTGCGGATCAGACCAATTTGCTGGCTCTGAACGCAGCTATTGAAGCAGCACGTGCTGGCGAGCAAGGTCGTGGTTTTGCCGTGGTGGCAGATGAAGTTCGCAAACTGGCTGAGCGCAGCTCTTCGGCGACGGTCGATATTGCCCGCCGTATCGAACTCGTTAACGCTGAGACCAATGCGGTTCTGGCGGACATGACCCGCACTTCTACCGGCGTATCGCAGAGCGTTGACAAGGCGGAGCACGCTCGCAAACACATGCTCACAATTTCCGGCCGGATGGACGAAGTCGCGCAAGTAGTTCGCCAGATTGCCGATGCGACCGCTGAGCAATCGTCCGCGACCGAGTCGATGGCGCGTTCGACTGAACGCGTCAGCGGTATGACGCGCGCGACCGACTCGGCATTGCATCAGGCCCGTCAGACATTGCAAAGTGTGGATGAACGCGCCAAGACCCTGCTGGGGGCTGTCGGCAAGTTTCACCTGGCAGATGTGGAAGTGCTGCACTGGTGGCTGTCACGCAGTGAAGCGCGTGCCGTGTTTGAGTTGAAAACCCGTTTGAACGCGCAGGGCCACCACTGGATGGACACCCGGACTAGCGGGGGTGACCCGATGGCGACGCTCAATTCGCGCGTGCAATCTGGCAATGCGCCGACTGCAGCGGCCAATCGCATTATCAATATTGGCAAGTGGTCCAGAATGGGTGTGCTGGCTGATCTGAACGAGATCGCCCAGCGCCAGCGCTGGTCCAGCGTGCTGCCTGCGGTGCTGGATAAAATGATCCAGGTAGACGGCAAATACGTGGCCGTGCCCCTGGGCGCCGCGCGTGTGAATACCTTGTGGGTGAATTTGCCGCTGATCCGGAAAGTGGGCGGACAGCAGCCGCGCACCTGGGATGATTTCTTTGCATTGTGCGAAACACTGAAAGAGGCCGGCATCACCCCGCTTGCAGTGGGTGAGCAGGATTGGCAGATCGCTACCATGCTCGAAACGGTGATTCTGGCCGAAGGCGCAGAGTTCCATCGCAACTGTTTTGTGAAGCTTGATGCGAGTGCACTGGGTGGCGCTGGCATGGTGCGCGCCCTGGAGCGTTTCCGTCGCCTCAAGCCATACTGCACTGAAGATGCAGCGGGTCGTGACTGGAATCTGGCAACCGTTGATGTGATTAACGGCCGTGCCGCTATGCAAATCATGGGGGATTGGGCCAAGCCGGAATTCATGCAGGCTGGGCAGGCGCAGGGCAAGGATTACATGGGCTGGGCCGCACCGGCTGCCGCGGGTGAATTCAGCTTTGCGTGTGACTCGCTCATCATGTTCAAGCAAAAAGAAGGCGCCATGCACGACGCTCAGCGTGATCTGGTCGAAATGTTGATGAGCCAGGAAGGGCAGGAGGCGTTCAATTTCTTCAAGGGTAACGTGCCGGCACGTTCCGATACGCCGATGAGCCGCTACGATGGGTATTCGCAAGAAACGGCACGGTCATTTGCCCAGGCGGCCAATGCCAATGTGCTCGTGCCGTCCTGGGCGCATAGCCAGTGTTTGCCCGAAGAAGCCCGGGCATCAATCTTCGACACAACCCTGAAGTTCTGGCGCAACGGCAACATGAGTGCCAGCGACGCCGCCAGAATGATGGCGGATGCCGCACGACGCAGTTGAGGTGGCTTGATCGAAGCCGGCAGAGACAGGTAACGACTCTGCCTCTTGTCTGACGTAAAAAAGCCCCGCAATTGCGGGGCTTTTTTGTTGGTTACTGACCGCTGCAGATTACTCCACGCGGTAGTTTGGTGCTTCTTTGGTGATCTGCACGTCATGCACGTGAGATTCGCGAATCCCGGCAGAAGTGATCTGCACGAATTCGGCTTTCTCATGCATCTGGGCGATGGTGGCGCAACCCAGATAACCCATGGAAGAGCGCAGGCCGCCAACCAGTTGGTGAACGATGGCAGTGACCGGACCCTTGTAGGGAACGCGGCCTTCAATGCCTTCCGGTACCAGCTTGTCGGCGTTGGCCGTGTTTTCTTCCTGGAAATAGCGATCGCTGGAGCCTTGTTGCATGGCGCCCAGAGAGCCCATACCGCGGTAGCTCTTGTATGAGCGACCCTGGTACAGTTCGACTTCGCCCGGCGCTTCTTCGGTACCTGCCAGCAGACCACCCAGCATGACGGTGTGCGCACCTGCAGCAATGGCCTTGGCGATATCACCAGAGAAACGGATGCCCCCGTCAGCAATCAGCGGTACACCCGTGCCTGCCAGGGCGTCAGCCACGTTGGCAACAGCGGAGATTTGCGGTACGCCCACACCGGCCACGATACGTGTGGTGCAGATGGAGCCCGGGCCGATACCGACCTTGACTGCATCAGCGCCGGCATCAACCAGTGCACGTGCGGCGGCGGCGGTGGCGATATTGCCGCCAATCACTTGTACATTCGGGAAATTACGCTTCACCCAGTTCACGCGGTTCAGCACGCCGGCGCTGTGGCCGTGCGCGGTATCAACCACGATGACGTCTACGCCGGCTTCAGCCAGCAGGGCGACGCGTTCTTCAGTGCCATCACCAGTACCGACTGCAGCGCCAACGCGCAGACGACCCAATTCATCCTTGGACGCCAGCGGGTGTTCGCTGGTCTTGATAATGTCTTTAACGGTAATCAGGCCGCGCAGATGGAAGCCTTCGTTCACCACCAGTACACGTTCCAGCTTGTGGTCGTGCATCAGGTGGCGGGCTTCGTCGATGGAGGTGCCTTCACGCACGACGATCAACTTGTCTTTTTGCGTCATGACGCTAGAGACAGGGACATCGAGGCGGGTTTCAAAACGCAGGTCACGGTTGGTAATGATGCCGACCAGTTGGCCTTTGGCATCAATGACCGGGAAGCCGGAAATGCGATGCTGGCGGGAGAGGTTCAGGACATCGCGAACCAGCATGTCAGGGGAGACGACCAGCGGATCTTTCACCACGCCGGATTCGTGACGTTTCACCTTGGAGACTTCAGTGGCTTGCAGCTTGGCAGACATGTTCTTGTGAACGATACCAATGCCGCCTTCCTGCGCAATGGCGATGGCCAGCGGGGCTTCGGTCACGGTATCCATGGCTGCGGAGATCAGCGGCAGGTTGAGCCGGATGTCACGAGTGAATTGGGTACCAAGGCTGACATCGCGGGGCAGGACGTCAGAGTGGGCCGGGACGAGCAGAACGTCGTCGAAGGTCAGTGCTTGTTGCACGATGCGCATTTGCGAATCCTTTCACGCCAAAAGTCGATTATACCGGGTTTGGCACGGTAAGACTATGCCGACGTAATCACCTTTTACCGGGCGGCGTGTTGCAATTTGTACAAACAAAAGCGGTTTTACGCCTGCAATGTCGCCCTTGCAATCTGGTCGGGGCAATATGCAGATATATACATAAAGCATAAAGCGGGGCGTGATACGGCCAGTGAAAAAAACAGGCCGTCGCTACCGGAACAAGCGGTCAGGGGCCGCAATCCACAATATGGGAGGACGGCATGGAGCATGCCGGAGCGACACCGCAGCAGGATGAAAAGGGTCCGTGTGCGCTGATTTTGTCCGGGGGCGGCGCGCGTGCTGCTTATCAGGTGGGGGTGCTGCTCGCTGTGGCACGCATCTGGCGTCACGGCGAAGCCAATCCGTTTCCGATTATTTGCGGTGCGTCAGCCGGGGCCATCAATGCTGCCGGGCTGGCCTCCAGAGCCAGTGCGTTTCAATCGTCGGTGCGGCATCTGGCACGTTCGTGGTTGTTGTTGTCGCCGGAGCGGGTGTATCGGGCCAGCGTCCTCGCGTTGATCAAAAGTGCAGGGCATTGGGCTGTATCCATGCTGGCGGGTGGCTTGGGCGAGCGCAACCCCAAGTCTTTGCTGGATAACGCACCGCTCCGCGACCTATTGAGTGAGCTGGTTGATTTTGATGGCATCGGTCGGGCGGTCGACGAGGGTGCTCTGCTCGCGTTATCAATCACCGCGTCGGGCTATACCTCGGGCCAATCGGTCAGTTTTTATCAGGGCTCGCCGCAATTACCCGACACTTGGCAGCGGGCCTCGCGTATTGGTTTGCGGGCCAGGATAACGGTTGACCATTTGATGGCTTCGAGTGCGATTCCGCTGGTGTTTCCTGCTGCGCGGATCAACCGCGAATACTTTGGTGATGGCTCGGTGCGCCAGATTGCGCCGCTTAGCCCGGCTATCCATCTGGGTGCCAGCAAATTGCTGGTCATTGGTGTGGCACCGCATGCTGAGCTGCCTGGGCGGGAAAAGGTCAACGAATACCCATCGCTGGCGCAGGTGGCGGGGCATCTGCTTAACAGCGTGTTTCTGGATTCGCTGGAAGCTGATCTGGAGCGGGTTCAGCGAGTCAACAATACGATCTCATTGTTAAGTGAAGAAGTGCGAGCAGCGCACCGTACTGCATTGCGGCCATTGGAAGTATTGACCATCGCGCCGTCCCGCCCGCTAGAGCGACTGGTGATGCCACACCGTAAACGCTTTCCGCCTGGGCTGCGTTTCTTGCTGGGCGGTCTGGGGGCTTTTCGTCGCCAGGGGTCGGTGTTGTCCAGTTACCTGTTGTTTCACGGCGATTATGTGCGCCAGCTCATCAAACTGGGTTATCGGGACGCCATGAAGCGACGCAAGGAACTGGAGTGCTTTCTGGCTGACTGAGTCATCACGCTTGCCGCGCGTATACGGATGGCTTGTCATCGGCATAATCTTTGCTGGTAGAATATTGATTGATAAAATCAATCGACCAGATCAGCAAAGGCCTATTCTGGCGATCTCCACTGCAGGTCATGCTGCCCGTTTGCGTTTTACCCGCGATGACTGGCGTTTGCCGGGCAATTTCCCAAACGTGTTTCCTGTGAGAAGGTGAATTATGTTCGTTCGTTGGCGACTGGGCTTTCTGGTACTGACCTTGATCTGCGGTAGCGCCATTGGCTACGCCCTGTACTTGCAGTACGAAGAATTCCTGAGCCCGTGCCCGCTGTGTATTTTCCAGCGCGTCGGGATTATCTCGTTTGGGCTGGTCTCTTTGCTGGCAGCATTGTTTCCGCTGCGGCGGGCTACCTGGTTCTGGCCAGCGTTGCTGACCCTGGTGGGCCTGGCGGGGGCGAGTGTGTCAGCGCGCCAGGTTTACCTGCAATATTTTCTGACTGATAAATCATCGTTGGGCTCGTGCGGGCCTGGCTTGCAATACATGCTGGATAACCAGCCGTGGTTGCAGGTGTTTCGCTCCGTGCTGGTGGGCCATGGCGAGTGTGCCGTGATTGACTGGAAATTCCTGGGCTTGTCGCTGCCGTGCTGGACGCTGGTGTTATTCCTGGCGTTGATTGCTGCAGCGTGGCTGATTCGCGCATGGCAAGGAGGGCGCAAGTGACCCTGACTGAATTACGTTATATCGTGGCCGTGGCGCGTGAGCGCCACTTTGGCCGAGCTGCCAACAGTTGCTTTGTGTCGCAGCCCACGTTGTCGGTGGCGGTCAAAAAGCTGGAAGACGAATTGGGCGTGACGCTGTTCGAGCGTGCGGCGGGCGAAGTCACCCTCACGCCGATTGGCGAGCGCGTGGTCGAGCAAGCCCAACGCGTGCTGGAAGAAGTACAGGTGGTCAAACAACTGGCCGAGCAGGGCAAAGACCCCCTTGCAGGCGCTTTGCGGCTAGGGATCATTTACACAATTAGCCCGTATTTACTGCCGCATCTGATTCCGCATTTGCGCGAGGCTGCGCCGCAAATGCAGATTCTGCTCGAAGAAAATTACACCGGCCGGCTCGCTGAAATGCTCAAGCAGGGTGAGATCGACGTGGCGATTCTGGCTGAGCCGTTTCATGAGCCCGGTATTGCGACTCAACCGGTGTACGACGAGCCGTTCGTGGTCGCCACGCCCAAAGGTCATCACTGGGAAAAAGAAAAAGCCATTGATGCGTCAATGCTGGCGGAAGAAAACGTCTTGCTGCTTTCTCCTGGTAATTGTTTCCGCGATCACGTATTGCAAACCTGCCCGGATCTGAATCGTGAAAGCCTGCCGACGGGCAGCCTGCAGCGGACGCTGCAAGGGTCGTCGCTGACGACCATTCGCCATATGGTAGCGGGTGGAATCGGGGTGACGGTCTTGCCAGCAACTTCAGTGACTGCAGCGGATGAGTCTTTGCTGAGTATCCGGCCATTCTCTGAACCCGTGCCGACGCGGCGAGTGGTGTTGGCCTGGCGTCGTAATTTCCCGCGCCTTGCCGCTGTAGAGGCGGTTCGCAACGCCATGTTGGCCAGTGATTTGCCTGAAGTGACGTTCCTCGGTGCGCAAGATACGGTAGCCGTTGCCGCCTGATCGATAAGCATGATGTCTGGCGCGGCCCGGCAGGCGTGATAAGTGGCTTGCCGGGCCGCGTTTGTTTTTTTACCGTAAACCTGATTTGAAGCGGGGTTGGGTCTTGCTGACCTGATCGCGCCGGAGTGATTTTCATGGCATTGCCTGTCGTCATCGTCGGAGCTGGATTGGCTGGTTACAACCTTGCGCGGGAATTTCGCAAGCTGGATACCGAAACGGAACTTGTGATTATCGCTGGCGATGGTGCGGATTTTTACTCCAAGCCCATGCTGTCCAACGCATTGGCGAGCAACAAGACTGCGGCAACGCTGGTCATGAAGTCGGCTGAGAAAATGGAGGCCGAACTGAATGCGACGATCTTTGCCCGCACAGAGGTGGTGGGTATTGATCGCGAAAAGCAGATGCTGATGCTCTCGGACGGTCAAGTGCAGACTTATCGCGACCTGGTGCTGGCGGTGGGCGCTGAACCGATCCGGCTGCGGCTGGGTGGTGAGGCTGCGGATGAAGTCTTGTCGGTCAATCATATTGATGACTTCGCGCATTTTGCTGGCAAGCTCGACGGCGTAAAGCGGGTGGTGATTCTCGGCGGCGGCTTGATTGGTTGTGAGTTTGCAAATGACCTGCTGGCGCGCGGTATTGAGCCTGTCGTGGTGGAGTCAGCCACTACACCACTGCCACGACTGCTGCCGCCACAAGCCGGAGAGTGGTTTGCCACAAAATTACAGGCTGCAGGCGTGCGTTTTGTATTTGGTGCGCTGGCAGGTGCTGTACATCATGCGACGGGTAGTGGCTTTGAAGTGGAGCTGAGTTCGGGTGAGCGACTGGGCGCTGACCTCGTGTTGTCTGCAGTGGGCTTGCATCCGAATAACACACTGGCCGAAGCTGCTGGCTTGCGGGTTGAGCGCGGAGTGGTGATTAATCGCCAGTTGCAGACCAGTGATGGCCATATTTATGCGTTGGGCGACTGTGCAGAGGTCGATGGACTGTTTCTGCCCTTTGTCATGCCGATCATGCACGCCGCGCGCGCACTGGCTCAGGTCCTTGCCGGAAACGCCGCCAGCCTTGCTTATCCAGCGATGCCCGTACTGGTTAAAACACCAGCTTGCCCGACGGTCGTGTCGTCGCCCGCAGTGGGCGCATTGGGCGAGTGGCAAGTAAATGTGACGGAAGAGGGGGTCGACGCTCGTTTCATTAACGGTCAGGGGCAATTGCTGGGGTTTGCGCTGTGTGGCGCTGCGACCAAAGAACGTCAGTCCCTGCTGCCGCAACTGCCGCCTGTGCTGGCCTGATCCGCTGCTCTGGTTTGATGGGTCTGTCGTGCTGGATATTGCATCACATCAAATAAAAAAACGGGCACCAGCCCGTTTTTTTATGGTCACAGATGTTGCATCCAGTGTTGCAAGTCCCCATTTCAAACCCTTGAAAAGCTTTTGAAAAGTGTCTGGGGCAGGATTGTTGCCAGGCTTTACTGGTTTTCCCGGACGATGGGTTCTATACCCAATTTGCGCAATTTGCGAATCGCCGCCTCGGCGTCTGCCTTGTTTTTAAACGGCCCGATCTGTACGCGGGTTTCCAGCCATGCGGGTACACCGGCGGATTGCAGTTGGGTGAGTAGCTTGTCGGCATTCGCAGCGTGCAGGAATACGCCAGCTTGAATGGTGTAGCCATTGCTGCCGGCGTGCACTTCGAATTTGCCTGGTGTGCCCGGGGTCTCGGTGGTTTTTTCCGGAGGTGGCAGGTTCAAGGCGGGTTCTGCAGCTTTGGACGGCAGTGTCGGAGTTGGTATGGGCGTTGGCGCAGGTGTGGTACGAACCTGACTGGTCGTTGGCGCGGGCGCAACGTGGCCCGGCGCTTTGATCGGCGTCTGCGTGGTCACGGCCTGTTGCGGTGCGGGCTCCGGCGTCTCGGTGGTCGTGGGTGCAGGGGTTGGCGAGGGAGTGGCCACTGCAGAAGCGGTGGCTGGTTCTGAGGCCACCGCGCTAGCCGCGACGGGCGCGGATGCGATGGCCGAAGCCACGGTGCTGGCCGGGTGCGTGGCAAGGGTGCCGACAGCCGAGGCAATGCGTGGCGTGGTAATTGTGGGCTCGGGTTCGCCGTTTTGACTGTGGTCCAGCAGCCAGATGGCGGCAAGGACAACGATGATGAGGCCGGCAGCAATGCCAAGGCGCCATGCCAGTTGCTGTTTAAGCCGGGATTGCTCGGCCTGATGCAGGATGGGGTCGAGTTGGTCGCTCATCTGCCGCAATGTTGTTGAATTTGTTATAATGTTTGGCTATTTGGCTGAAGAGCACCGATTTTCGGCCCCCGATTCAGCAGCAATGCCGTGCTGTTAGTAGCATTGCCGCATGAAGTAAACACGTAGAAACAAGTTAAGTCAAATCAACCTGGAGTAGGAAAACAAATGGCTATTGAACGTACCCTCTCGATCGTAAAGCCGGACGCTGTTGCCAAGAACGTCGTCGGCAAGATTGTCGATCGCTTCGAGTCCGCCGGCCTGAAAGTCGTTGCTGCCAAGATGAAGCAACTGTCCCGTGCTGAAGCTGAAGGCTTCTACGCCGTGCACGCAGCACGTCCTTTCTTCAAGGATCTGGTTGATTTCATGGTCTCCGGCCCGGTGTTTGTCCAGGTGCTGGAAGGCGAAGGCGCCGTTCTGAAGAACCGCGATCTGATGGGCGCTACTGACCCGAAGAAGGCTGACAAGGGCACCATCCGCGCCGACTTCGCTGAATCCATCGACGCAAACGCCGTACACGGTTCCGATAGCGCTGAAAACGCGGCTATTGAAATCGCTTACTTCTTCCCGGCCAGCGAAGTTTACGGTCGCTAAGACGTAGACCCGCAGGAGCAATTGGTATGTCGGTTAATTTGCTGGATTACGATGCGGAAGGTCTTGCCGAGCTGATGATCAGCTATGGTGAGAAACCGTTCCGTGCAAAACAGTTGATGAAGTGGATTCACCAGCACGGTGAGGCAGACTTCAGCAATATGACCGATATCGCCAAGGGCTTTCGGGAAAAACTGGCGGCGGGCGCACAAGTGCGCTCGCCCGCCATGCTGGCTGAGCATGTTGCCAGCGACGGCACCACCAAGTGGCTGCTGGATGTGAATGTCGGTAATGGCATTGAGACCGTGTTCATCCCCGAAGATGATCGCGGCACCCTTTGTATTTCGTCGCAAGTGGGTTGCGCGCTGGAGTGCTCGTTCTGTTCGACTGGCGCCCAGGGCTTTAACCGTAATCTCTCTGTGGGTGAAATCATTGGGCAGTTGTGGTGGGCCAATCGTCGTCTGAGTGCTGAACAAGCCCGGATTGGCGTACCCGTAAACCAGGATTCCCGCATTGTCACCAACGTGGTGATGATGGGCATGGGCGAGCCCCTTGCCAACTTTGACAATGTCGTCAAAGCCCTCAAATTGATGCTCGACGACAATGCGTACGGTTTGTCGCGCCGTCGTGTCACGCTGTCGACCTCCGGTATCGTGCCGGCCATGGATCGTTTGCGTGACGCCGTGCCGGTAGCGCTCGCCGTCAGTCTGCATGCTTCCAACGATCGTCTGCGCGATGAAATCGTGCCGATCAACAAGAAATACCCGCTGGCGCAGTTGCTGGCCGCGTGTAACCGCTACCTGGAAAAAGCCCCGCGGGACTTCATCACCTTTGAATATGTGATGCTTGCCGGAGTGAACGACCAGCCCGAACACGCCCGCGAATTGATCGCACTGCTGCGTGATACGCCCTGTAAGCTGAATCTCATTCCATTCAATCCCTTCCCGAATTCGGGCTACAACCGTTCCGGCCGTGATGCTATCCTCGCGTTCCGGGATATCCTGATGAACGCAGGTTATATCGTCACCGTCCGCAAAACCCGCGGCGATGATATTGATGCTGCGTGTGGCCAACTGGCTGGTCAGGTACAGGACAAAACGCGTCGTACGGCTAACCGACAGGCACAAGAGACGCGCCCGATCCAGTTCAGATAAAAATATCAATACAGGGGAAGTGGAATGATCCGGCGGTACATGGTTTCCTTGATTTGCTTTGCCATGACAAGCCTTGCAGCTCCGTATGTGCATGCTGCATCTTCCGGCGACGATATGTCGCAAGCTGATCGCCGCGCATTGCTGCACACGCAGCTGGCGGGGGAATACCTCAAGCGCGCGCAATACACTATTGCAGTGCAGGAGATCAAAGAGGCTCTGGCCTCCAATAGTCGTTACGCGCCGGCTTACGGTGTGCTGGGTCTGATCTACGCAGAGCTGCACGATGACACCAAGGCCATTGCCAATTTTCAGCAAGCACTGAATATTGCGCCGGATGACTCCGATATTAACAATAACTTTGGCTGGTACCTGTGTAATCACTCGCGCCAGCAAGAGGGTATCCAGCACTACATGACGGCGGTGAAGAACCCGCTGTATGCCAGTGCGGACAAGACCTACGTCAATGCCGGTCAGTGCGCGGTTGGCCTGAAAGATGAAAAGGCCGCCAATGCATATTTCCTGCAAGCACTTCGCTTGCGACCGGATAACGTGCTCGCCCGCCAGGAACTCGTTGAGCAGGGGCTGCGCACCAAGGATTATGTCCAGTCTCGCCAGTACTATAACGAGTTGCAACATATGGTGCAGCCAAGTGCAGCGCTGACCTGGATGGGCCTGCGGCTGGAGCATGCGCTGGGCAATGCTGAAGCGGAAAGCCGTCTGGCTAATCAGCTCAAGTCGCAATACCCTGATTCCATTGAAACCACCCGCTTGTTGAGCGGTCAGCTCAACTGAAGCCGGACTGGACCTGTACACAACTGGTTATCCGGTCCCAATCTGACCGGTGGAAATATCCGTGATGAGCGAACAAGAACAAACTAACGCGCCAGCATACGGGCCAGGGGCCCGCCTTAAAGCCCAGCGTGAAGCTCTGGGCCTTGGCCTTGATCATGTCGCTGCCCAACTCAAGTTGTCGTCGCGACAGATTGAATCCATTGAATCCGATCACTTTGACCAACTGCCGGGCAACACCTTTGCCCGCGGATTTGTGCGCAATTACGCAAAGCTCCTGCAACTGGACCCAGCCCCTTTGCTGGCTCAGCTCGAGAGCTTGCTACCGCGTGAGCGTGTGCAGGTCGCGCTGCCTCATCTTGTCGAAGAGAACAATTCATTCTCTGTCGGCAATGGTGGCGGTGGCGGGGGGCGGATACTGGGTCTGGCAGGTTTTGTGCTGGCGTTTTGCGGCGCGGTAGGTGCGATTTTCTGGTATTTGCAGCAACCCCCGTCGCCCGAACTGAATGCAACGCAAGTGGCCTCGGAGCCACAAGCGTCCGAGCCTGAATTGGCAATTGCCAGTGCGCCGGTGGCTTCGGCTGTGGCTGATGCTGCTTCTGCACCAGTGGTGGCTGAGGCTTCGGTCGCGCAGGCGACGCCTGCTGCAGCGAAGGCAACGGGTGTAGTGCCTGCCAATGCATCGACCGTCACGGCCCAAGCCGCTACGCCAACCCCGGTACCCGCATCAGCGGTGCAGTCGGTCATCGGTAACGGTGAACTGCGTATCGTTGCGAATGAAGATACCTGGGTACAGGTGATCGATGCCAACGGCACGCGCCTTGTCAGTAATATTCTCGTGGCAGGTACAGACCGCAGTCTTGGCGGTGTACCGCCATACCATATCAAGATTGGCAATGCGCCAAATACCCGTGTGTGGCTGCGTGGCCAGACCGTGGATCTGACGCAATACACGAAAACACAAGTCGCTAACTTTGAACTGAAATAATAGTCGTCATTCGTCATATCCAGTTTCAGTGCGGCAAAGACAAGCAGAAGCAAATACATGATTACCGACAATATCCCGCGCCGGGCTACCCGGCAGGTGCGCATCGGCAACGTCTGGGTAGGTAGCGACCATCCGATCGTTGTGCAGTCCATGACCAATACCGATACTGCCGATGCCAGGGCGACTGCAGATCAGATTTATGATCTGTGGCGTGCTGGATCGGAAATGGTGCGCATTACCGTCAATAGTCCGGAAGCCGCGTCGCAAGTGGCACGTATCCGCGATATGTTGGCCGCGCGTGATTGCGACGTGCCGATCGTGGGGGATTTTCACTTTAACGGTGATCGCCTGCTGCGTGATTATCCGGACTGCGCAGAGGCGCTGGCCAAGTACCGCATCAACCCCGGTAACGTAGGCAAGGGCTCGAAAAAAGACGAGAAGTTCGCGTTCATGATCGAGAAGGCCTGCGAATACGACAAGCCGGTACGTATTGGTGTGAACTGGGGTTCGCTGGATCAGGCGCTGGCTGTGCGCTTGATGGATGAAAACGCAAAGCTGCCCAAACCGCTGCCGGCAGAGGCCGTGATGCGTGAAGCACTCATCCGCTCAGCGCTCGACTCCGCTGACCAGGCTGTGTCGTGGGGGTTGTCCAAGGACAAAATCATCCTGTCGTGCAAGGTCTCGCACGTGCAGGATCTGATTGCGGTTTACCGCGATCTGTCTGGCCGCTGTGATTATCCATTGCATTTGGGCTTGACCGAAGCGGGCATGGGCTCCAAGGGGATTGTTGCCTCTAGTGCTGCACTGGCGGTTCTGTTGCAGGAAGGTGTCGGCGATACGGTCCGTATCTCGCTCACCCCGGAGCCGGGCGGTGATCGCACCAAAGAAGTAGTGGTGGCGCAAGAGTTGCTGCAAACCATGGGTCTGCGCTCGTTTACTCCGCTGGTCACGGCTTGTCCCGGGTGCGGTCGTACGACGTCGACCGTATTCCAGGAACTGGCCCAGGGCATTCAGCAATTTTTGCGTGAGCAAATGCCGGTGTGGCGCCTCCAGTATCCCGGTGTTGAGGACCTCAAGGTGGCTGTCATGGGCTGTGTGGTCAATGGTCCGGGCGAGTCCAAGCTGGCTGATATCGGGATCAGTCTACCCGGCACGGGCGAAGTGCCGGTCTGCCCGGTCTATGTCGACGGTGAAAAAACCGTGACATTGAAAGGTGAGCGTGTAACCGAAGAATTTCTTGCGATCGTGCAGGACTACGTGCTCACCCGCTATCAAGAGGGTGGCCCAAAGCGGCGGGAAACCGCTGCGCCGCGTACGATTCCGCTTAAACAAATCTGACCGCTGCGCGCCGCCCTTGAACCGGCGGCGCGTGTCTTTACCCATACCGGATTGATCAAATGAGTAAAAACATCGAGGGCGTTCGCGGCATGAACGACGCGTTGCCCGTCGTGACCAAGGGCGCACCGATTGCCACGCCTGCCTGGCTTTACCTTGAAGCAGTAGCGCGTGACTGGCTCAGTGCCTATGGCTACAACCAGATTCGCACCCCGATCGTGGAGTCTACCGATCTGTTTGTACGTGGTGTGGGCGAGCATACCGACATTGTTGAGAAGGAAATGTACTCCTTTGAGGACAAGCTCAATGGTGAGCGGCTGACGCTGCGGCCAGAAGGCACTGCCGGCACTGTTCGCGCTTGCATTGAGCACGGCTTGCTTTATAACCAGACCCAGCGTTTGTGGTACATCGGCCAAATGTATCGGCATGAGCGCCCTCAAAAAGGTCGCTATCGACAGTTTCACCAGATTGGCGCGGAAGCGTTCGGGTTTGAAGGCCCTGACGTGGATGCGGAGCAGATTGTCATGCTGGCAGACCTGTTCAAGCGTCTTGGTCTGACCGGCTTGACCCTGGAGCTCAATACCCTGGGCGAGGCCAGCGAGCGCGCGGCGCATCGCGCCGAACTGATCAAGTACCTGGAAGGCTTTAAAGATCAGCTCGATGAGGACGGTCAGCGCCGCTTGTACACCAATCCGCTACGCGTACTGGATACCAAAAATCCGGCATTGCAGGACATGGCTAACAATGCGCCGCGCTTGCTGGATTTTCTGGGTGAGAAATCCCGCGCTCACTTTGAAACGCTCAAGTCTCTGCTTGATGCGGCAGGGGTGACTTACGTGATTAATCCGCGTCTGGTGCGCGGTCTGGATTATTACAATCTGACCGTGTTCGAGTGGACGACAGCCGAACTTGGAACCCAGGCGACTGTGGGTGGGGGCGGCCGCTACGATGGCCTTGTCGAGCAACTGGGCGGCAAGCCGTGTCCGGGTGTCGGCTTTGGTCTTGGTATTGAGCGCATGCTGCTGTTGCTGGAAGCCCAGGGTATTGTGCCGCCGGCGCAGCATCCTGACGTTTATCTGGTGCACGCTGGTGAAGCTGCAGGCGTGGCGGCCTTCAAGTTGGCGAACTCACTGCGCAGCGAGGGTTTTTCTGTCGTGCTTCATTGCGGCGGCGGCAGTTTCAAGTCCCAATTCAAGAAGGCGGATGCGTCCGGCGCGCGTTTTGCCATCGTGATCGGAGATGAAGAAGTGGCCAGCGGTACAGCGAATCTCAAAACGTTGAAGGGTGAGCAGGCTGGCGCACAAGTCACATTGCCTTTGGCAGACCTTGCTACGCAAATTCGGGCATAATCCGAAACCTGATCTCGCATGCGGGCCGGCTTGGGTTGCCCGCATTTATCCACATAACAAGCAGCAAGGGGCTGCAACGGGAAATCAGCATGGCTTTTGATTTGCAAGAACAGGAACAGATTGCCGAACTGAAGGCTGCCTGGGAGAGCTGGGGTAAATACATCGCCGGTCTGGTCGTGATTGGTCTCGTTGCCTATCTGGGCTGGACTGGCTGGAACTGGTGGGCGGGCAAGCAGGCGCAAGCGGCGGCTGACCAATATGCTGTGTTCCAGTCGTCTTACGCGGCTGATCCCGTCAAGGCTGTGGCGCAGGCTGATCTCTTGAAAAAGGATTATCCGGACAGCCCGTATGCCACACGCGCTGCGCTGTTGTCTGCCAAGGGCGCAGCAACAGCCAACGACACCAAGGGTGCACAGACCCAGCTGGAGTGGGTTATTGCGCATTCCTCTGAGTCCGCCATGCGTGATGCAGCTCGTCTGAGCCTGGCCTCTATTGAACTCGACCAGAAACAATATGACGCCGCTCTGAAAGTGCTGGCTGCCCGTGAGGGTGCTGCATACACGACGCTGTTTGCAGAGTTGCGTGGTGATGTGCTGGCCGCCAAGGGCGATGCGGCTGGTGCACGCGACGCTTATAAAGACGTGCTGGCCAAGCTCAAGCAAGAAAAGAACACACCTAATGCGGTTCTGGTTGAAGTAAAACTCGCTGCTCTCGGAAATTCCTGATATGTCTTTGCAACGTCAGTTTGTACGTGGTTTGTGCCTCTCCGCGATTGCGGCGGTGCTG
This sequence comes from Silvimonas amylolytica, assembly GCF_014645555.1. Taxonomy (GTDB): domain Bacteria; phylum Pseudomonadota; class Gammaproteobacteria; order Burkholderiales; family Chitinibacteraceae; genus Silvimonas; species Silvimonas amylolytica. Next base: position 222,540 of record NZ_BMLY01000006.1, read on the forward strand.
GCAGCTTGTGCCGCACCCAGCAACGCGCCAACACCATCGCCACTGCCCAAGGTCAAGAACACCGTCAACGCGGCGGTGGAATGGCGCGCGTCGGCAGGTAGTAACGCTGAGTTTCTGCGGTTTTTGCCAGCTAACCTGGGCGATCTTGTCATTGTAGCCGGGGCGCCGGACAAGCTGACTGCATACAAACTGACGGGTGGTGGCATGCAATGGCGCGTGCGCCTTGAAAAGCCCGTAGCCGGTGGCGTGGGAGCGGGTAACGGTATCGTGGTGGTCGGCACACTCAAGGGCGTGGTTTACGCGTTTGATGCCAATGGCAAGCCACTGTGGAATAGCCAGGCCTCCAGCGAAATCGTGGCGCCACCTGCAGTGGCCGATGACGTCGTGCTGATTCGCACTGGCGACGGCAAAATCTCCGCGCTGTCGAGTAGTGATGGCTCGGTGAAGTGGCAATATTCTCGCCAGCTGCCATCGCTGACATTGCGTAACTACGCGCCGTTTACTGTCTCTAATGGTGTTGTTTTTGCTGGCTTGCCGGCAGGGCATCTGGCGGCATTGTCCACCGAAGACGGGCGTGTATTGTGGGATACGGTCGTATCTCAGCCTAAAGGTGCGACTGAAGTTGAGCGCGTAGCCGATATCGTTTCTGCTCCGCTGTTGACCGGTGGTTCGGTCTGCGCAGCGAGCTATCAGGGGCGCGTAGCATGTTTTGACCCACGCAACGGTTCCACCATCTGGTCACGTGAAGCCTCAAGCTATTCGGGTGTGGCTTTTGATGGCAACAAGGTGTTTCTGACCGATGACCAGGGCCATGTTCGTGCCTACGAACGTGAAACCGGTCGCAGCGTCTGGGATCAAGACAAGCTGGTCGCCCGCATCGTCAGTGCACCGGCCGTAGTGGGTGGATATGTCGCCGTCGGCGATCTGGAAGGCTACGTTCATCTGCTCAACGAAGACGACGGTAGTTTCGTCGCACAACTCGCAACCGACGGTAGTCGCATCGCTGCGGCACCGCAAACCTTCTCTGACCATCTGATTTTGCAGTCCCAAAAGGGCGATGTGTTTTCGGTTGGTATAAAGTAAAACGCATGAAGCCAACGATTGCCCTGGTAGGGCGCCCCAATGTGGGCAAATCCACTCTGTTTAACCGGTTGACCAAAACGCGTGATGCGCTGGTCGCTGATATGCCGGGCCTGACCCGTGACCGTCACTATGGTCACGGCAAGGTGGGCGATCGCCCGTACTTTGTTGTCGATACGGGTGGTTTTGAACCGGTCGTCGACGAAGGCATCCTGCATGAAATGGCCCGCCAGACGCTGCAGGCCGTGGATGAAGCCGATGCCGTGATTTTCATTGTGGATGGCCGTACCGGCATTACCCCGCAAGACAAGATCATTGCGCAGCGCCTGCGCGAGAGTCAGCGCCCGGTATGGGTTGCCGTCAACAAGGTTGAGGGCATGACCCGCGGCGTTGTGGTGGCGGACTTCTACGAGTTGGGCCTGACCGAGCCGACCGCCATTTCCGCCTCGCATGGCGAGGGCGTTCGTGAACTCATCAGCGAAGTACTTGAGCGCTTTCCGGTCGATGAAGAATCGGCCGAAGCCGATCACCCCAAGTTTGCCGTGATTGGCCGACCGAACGTGGGCAAGTCCACGCTGGTGAATGCCGTGCTGGGTGAAGAGCGCGTCATTGCGTTCGACCAGCCGGGCACCACGCGTGACTCGGTGTACATCGATTTTGAGCGTAATGATCGGCAATACACCATTATCGACACCGCCGGCATGCGCCGCCGCGGCAAGATTGATGACGTGATCGAAAAATTCTCCGTCATCAAAACCATGCAGGCGGTCACCGACGCCAATGTCGCTGTGCTGGTGCTCGATGCCACGCAGGAAGTGTCGGATCAGGATGCCCGCCTGGCCAGTTTTGTACTGGAAACCGGGCGCGCGCTGGTGGTGGCCATCAACAAGTGGGAATCCGCGGACGAAGTGCAGCGCGACCGTATCAAGCGCGAAATCGACCGCAAGCTCACCTTCCTTGATTTTGCCAAGTTCCACTATATCTCTGCCCTGCGCGGGCAGGGTGTAGGCGATCTGTTCAAATCCATCGACCAGGCGTATCACGCGGCGATGATCAAGATTCCTACGCCCAAACTCACGCGCGCGCTGCAACTGATGGTAGAGCGTCAGCAGCCGCCGCTCTCCGGCAAGATTCGACCCAAGCTGCGCTACGCTCACCAGGGTGGGACTAATCCGCCGGTGGTGGTGGTGCACGGCAATGCGCTGGAACAGATTCCGGCGGTGTACTGGCGTTACCTTGAACGCAGCTTCATGACCATGTTCAAGTTGCAAGGTACACCCTTGCGCGTGCAGTTCAAGCGCGGGGATAACCCTTTCCAGGAGAAACTGGAAGAGCCGAAAAAACAGAGTTTGATGGAGCGCCGTCGCAAGGTGGTTGCGGGCAAAAAAGAAGAAAGCCGCAAGAAGCTGGCGGCACACAAGGCCAAAAAGCCATTCCGGCCGTAACCTGTTTTACGGTTAGGCAATGGTAACTTGCCTATTGGCAGCTAACAGCTTTTGTACTATAAGCGTAAGACAGGTTGTAAAAAGCAAAGCAAATTAGAAGATTTGCGATTCACCACCAACAATAACGCATCGGAGAATTAAAACATGAGTACCAAGGGGCAAATGCTACAAGACCCGTTCCTGAACATCCTGCGTAAAGAACATGTGCCGGTTTACATCTATCTGGTGAATGGCATCAAGCTGCAAGGCCAGATCGAATCGTTCGATCAGTATGTTGTGTTGCTGCGCAACAACGTGACGCAAATGGTGTACAAGCACGCCATTTCCACCGTTGTCCCGTCGCGCCCGGTCAACATCCCGCATGAGCATCCGCAATCGGCTACAGTAGCCGCTGCGACGCCGGAAGCGTAAATCGCCAGACCGGCAGAAAAAACCCCGGTGGTTTGGGCCCCGGGGTTTTTTTCTGGCCAGGTGCCGCCATATTGCAAAGTACGGCCGCGCTTTGACGGATCGTCATCAGCGCCTGTTTCTCATCTTCGTTCCGGTTATCCAGAAAATTTATGTTTGAACGCCACAAAGGCGGGGACCGTGCGGTTCTGGTCTGTCTTGATTTCAACGAACCGGACTATCGCGATGGTCAGGAAGAATTCGTACAGCTGGTTGAATCTGCTGGTGTGACGCCGGTTGCCATGGTCGAGGGTAGTCGTCGCAAGCCTGATCCCGCTTTCTTTGCCGGTACCGGTAAAGTTGAAGAGATCGCCGAGGCAGTGCGCGCCAATGAGGCTGAGGTGGTGATTTTCAACCACCAGCTTTCGCCAGCGCAGGAACGCAATCTGGAAAAAGCCATGCAGTGTCGGGTGGTCGATCGCACCACGCTGATTTTGGATATCTTTGCCCAGCGCGCTCGCACTGCAGAAGGCAAGTTGCAGGTGGAACTGGCTCAGTTGTCGCACATGTCCACGCGCCTTGTGCGCGGCTGGACTCACCTTGAGCGGCAAAAGGGTGGGGTGGGCTTGCGTGGTCCGGGTGAGACGCAGCTGGAAACCGACCGTCGACTGCTCGGGATTCGTGTCAAACGCCTTAAAACGCAACTGGAAACGGTGCAAAAGCAGCGCAAGACACAACGCCGGGCGCGTGAGCGTCGCAACGAGTTCTCCGTGTCGATTGTGGGCTATACCAATGCAGGTAAGTCGACGCTTTTCAATGCGCTGACCAAGGCCAACATTTATGCGGCCAACCAACTGTTTGCCACGCTGGATACGACGTCACGCAAGCTGTTCCTGGATCAGGATCACTCAGTGGTCATTTCTGATACGGTCGGCTTTATCCGCCAGTTGCCACATACTCTGGTGGCTGCATTTCGCGCTACGCTGGAAGAAACGTTGCATGCTGACTTGTTGTTGCATGTCGTTGACGTGAATCATCCGCTGCGCGATATGCAGGTGGAAGAAGTCAACAAAGTTTTAAATGAAGTGGGTGCGGAACACATTGAGCAGTTGATGGTCTGGAACAAGATCGACCTGAAAGGGCTTGCGCCAGCAGTCGAGCATGACGAGTATGATAAAATCCGTGCGGTTCGTGTAAGCGCCGCGCAGGGGGAAGGGCTCGATTTGCTGCGGGGCGCGCTGGTCGATGCAATGAGTCAACCCGTCGAGGAATAACAAGATCCCATGAGTCAAAACGATCCGCAGTGGGGTGGTGGTCGCAAGGACGGCCCGCCCGATCTGGACGAAATCATCCGTAACTTCACCAACAAGCTGGCCCGTTTCTTTGGGGGCGGTAACCGGCCTCCTTCCCAGCCGGGTGGGCGCAGTGGCATTCCTGGTGGTAGCACCGGCGTAGTGGCCATTGTCGGCATTGTGGCTGTGCTGTGGCTGGCCTCCGGTTTTTACGTGGTTGATGAGCGTGAGAATGCGCTGATCCTGCGTTTTGGCCGCTATGTCGAAACCGTCAACAAGTCAGGTCTGAAGTGGCATTACCCATGGCCGATCGAGACGCGTGAACTGATCAATGTCACTGAGATCCGCAGTCTGGAAGTGGGTGGACGCGGCGACAACGGCAGTGATGAGTCGATCATGCTGACGGGCGACCAGAACATCCTGCAGGTGCAACTTGAAGTGCAATACACGCTCAAGTCCGCGCAAGACTTTGCTTTCAGCAACCGGTTTGTTGATCGCGACGGCAAGGATATGGTCAAGCAGGCTGCAGAAACAGCAATTCGTGAAGTGGTCGGCCAGAACAAGGTGGATTACGTGCTGAATGAAGGCCGCGGCAAGATTGCGGAAGACACACGTGACCTGATCCAGAATCTGCTGGACCGCTATGGCACCGGGATTACTGTGGCCCGGGTGAACATCTCCGACGTGCAACCACCGGAACAAGTGCAAACCGCGTTTGCTGATGCCGTGAAGGCGCGGCAGGATCGGGCCCGTCTGATCAACGAAGGTACAGCGTATGCCAATGACGTGGTACCCAAGGCCAGTGGTACGGCGGCACGCTTGATGGAAGAGGCTCAGGGTTATCGGCAGCGCGTGGTATCGCAGGCAGAAGGCGATGCGTCCCGCTTCAAACAGGTGGCCACCGAGTACGCCAAAGCGCCGCAGGTCACACGTGAACGGATGTATCTGGACGCCATGCAGCAAATGTTCCAGAACACCACCAAAATTCTGGTGGATCAGAAGAGCAACGGCAGCCTGTTGTACCTGCCGCTGGATAAGCTGATTCAGTCGACCAATCCCGCTCCGTCTGCGGATGTGGCCAAGCCGGCTGTATCGGCTGATACCACGGCAGACGCTTCTCCGGCCGCAACGCCGGCCGTCACGGCGTCAGACCGTGGCGGGCGTGACGGACGTTAACAGGGAGAGGTCATGAATCGAATTATTCCGACCCTCGCGGTCATTCTTGTCGTACTTTTTGTGTTGAGCCTGGCGCTCTTCACGGTGGACCAGCGTCAGTACGCTGTTGTGTTCCAGTTCTCGGAATTCAAGCGCGTGCTCAAGGAGCCCGGCATTTTCTTCAAAGTGCCGCTGTTGCAAGACGTGCGTTACTTTGATCGCCGCATTCAGAGTATTGATGAAGCTGAACCTGCACGTATTCAGACCATCGAGAAGATGAACGTCAAGGTTGATAGCTATATCAAGTGGCAAATCGTTGACGTTGAGCGTTACTACCGCGCGGTAGGGCTGGACGAAAGCAAGGCCCGCGACCGTCTGCGCAATACGGTTAACAACATGTTGCGTGACGAATTCGGCAAGCGCACGGTACAGGATGTGATCTCTGGCCAGCGTGACGCCGTGATGGCACGCGTACAGCAGGTTGCCGATGCGGACGCGGCTCGTATTGGGGTGCGCGTGGTGGATGTCCGGATCAAACGTGTCGAACTGGAAGACAGCACGCTGAACTCGGTGTACGAACGCATGCAGTCTGAGCGTAAGGCCGTGGCCAATCAGTTGCGTGCCGAAGGTGCGGCGGCAGCCGAGCAGATCAAGGCGGATGCAGATCGCCAGCGCGAAGTGCTGCTGGCCGACGCCTACAGCAAGGCGCAAGCGCTCAAGGGCGAAGGGGATGCCAAGGCCGCGGCTATTTATGCGGATGCCTACGGCAAGAATCCTGAGTTCTATTCGTTCTACCGCAGTCTCGAAGCCTACAAACAAAGCTTCAGCAAAAAGTCTGACATGATGGTGGTTGACCCGAGTTCTGATTTCTTCAAGTACATGAAAAATCCGGGCGTGGGTGCTACTGGCAAAGCAGGCAAATAAGTGACACCGACCCTCTGGCAGGCGCTAGCAATGGTGCTGGTTCTGGAGGGTCTGATGCCGTTTGCGTTTCCGGGAACATGGCGCAAAACCGTGACCTGGATCGCGCAAATGCATGATTTGCAAGTCCGCTTGTTTGGACTGTTGCTGCTTTTGGGCGCTGCCCTTGTGGCGGTTCTTGCCCGCTAACAGCGGCATTCATGAGATAATACGATACGAAAATCACGGCCCCGGTGCGTTCAGCGCGCCAGGGCCTTGATTTGTCTGGATTTTCTGTTAAGCGGATTTTTGAGAATCTGCAACACTCCTGGTTTGAAAATGCGTAACTGGATTCTGCCGGAATACATTTCCGATGTGCTGCCCCGCGAGGCTCGCCAGATTGAGGCGATGCGCCGTGGTTTGCTCGATCTTTTTTCCCGCTACGGCTACGAGCTGGTCATGCCGCCGCTGGTCGAATATGTTGAATCCTTGTTCCTGCATGATGATCCTGCACTGGATCTGAAGACATTCAAGCTGGTCGACGAAATGACCGGCCGGCAAATGGGGCTGCGTGCCGATATCACGCCGCAGGTTGCGCGAATTGACGCACATATCCTCAATCGTCAGGGCGTGGCACGCCTGTGCTATTCCGGCTCTGTGGTCAGCACGCGTCCGGACGGCATTCTATCCACGCGTGAGCCACGTCAGATTGGTGCCGAAATCTATGGCTGTGCTGATGTTGCTGCTGATGTGGAAGTCATTGAACTGATGTTTGAGAGCCTTGCGTTCGGCGGGCTCAAAACGGCACGTCTGGACGTGGGGCACATTGGTTTGTTCCATGCGCTGGCGGATGCGGCAGGCCTGAAGGGCGATCTGCGCGACCAGACTTTCCATGCACTCCAGCAAAAAGACTTGCCAACGTTGCGCGAGTTGTCAGTAGCGCTGGATCCAGCGCTTGCCGCTGGACTGCAAGCATTGCCCACGCTGTACGGTGGCTACGATGTATTGGCACGTGCGCGCGCCGCGTTGCCGGCGCTGCCGGGCGTGACCGCAGCCTTGAACGCGCTGGAAACGCTGTTTGCTGCACTCAAGGCACGAGGTATTGCAGTGCGCTTTGATCTGGCCGAGGTGCGCAGCAGTGACTACCACACAGGCCTGGTGTTCGCCGCTTACGCTGATGGTTTTGCTAACGCAGTCGCGCGTGGCGGCCGCTATGACAGCGTGGGCGAGCGTTTTGGTCGTTCGCGCCCGGCCACCGGGTTCAGTCTGGATATGCGTGAACTGAGCCGGTTACCGTTCCCGGAGCAAGGTGCCGCCATTCTGGCGCCAGCTGGTGACGATGCTGAACTGATTGCTGCCGTGCGCCGTCTGCGCGACGCCGGTGAAACCGTGATTGTTGATCTGGGCGTCAAGCCCGAAGAAGTCGCCGTCAACCGCCGTCTGGTGCTTAAGGGCGGCCAGTGGCAGGTTGATCCGCTTGTCTGATACGCGGGCTTTTCGCCAGGGAGTCTGCTAAAAAGCGGGCTGCCTGAATGTAAATGATTGTTCTATCTGGTTAAATCGAGGTTCTGAATGAGCAGAAACGTAGTCGTGGTCGGTACCCAATGGGGTGACGAGGGCAAGGGCAAGATCGTCGACTGGCTGACCGATCACGCCCAGGGCGTTGTCCGCTTCCAGGGTGGCCACAATGCGGGCCATACGCTGGTAGTAGGCGGCAAAAAGACGGTGTTGCGTCTGATTCCGTCCGGCATTCTGCATCCGGGCAAGGATTGCTTCATTGGCAATGGCGTTGTGATTTCCCCCGAAGCCTTGCTCAAGGAAATCGACGAACTGGACGCTGCCGGTATCGACGTCGCCAGCCGTCTGCGCATTTCCGAAGCCTGCCCGTTGATCCTGCCGTATCACGTTGCACTGGATCAGGCGCGTGAAGCCGCCAAGGGTGAAGCCAAGATTGGGACCACTGGTCGTGGTATTGGCCCGGCCTATGAAGACAAAGTCGCCCGTCGCGCCATTCGCGTGCAGGACTTGTTTCATCCGGAACGTTTTGCCGCCAAACTCAAGGAAAACCTGGAGTACTACAACTTCCTGTTGACCCAGTACTTCAAGGCTCCCGCGCTGGATTTCCAGACCGTATATGACCAGACTCTGGCATTTGTCGAACGCATTCGACCGATGGTGTCCGACGTCTCCCGTACGCTGTACGATCTGAACAAAGAAGGCAAATCGCTGCTGTTCGAAGGCGCGCAAGGCACTTTGCTGGATGTGGACCACGGCACTTATCCGTACGTGACTTCCTCCAACTGTGTGGCCGGTGCAGCTGCCCCGGGCGCTGGCGTGGCGCCACAGATGCTGCATTATGTGCTGGGCATCGTGAAGGCTTATACCACCCGCGTGGGTTCCGGCCCTTTCCCGACTGAACTCTTTGACGAAGTCGGTGCCGGTCTGGCCAAGCGTGGTAACGAGTTCGGTTCCGTGACAGGCCGCCCGCGTCGTTGCGGCTGGTTTGATGCGGCTGCACTCAAGCGTTCCATCCAGATCAACGGTGTGTCGGGTCTGTGTGTGACCAAGCTGGATGTCATGGATGGCATCGAAACCATCAATCTGTGTACCGGTTACAAGATTGACGGTAAGGTCGTCGATATCCTGCCCATTGGTGCAGAAGAAATTGCCCGTTGCGAACCGGTGTACGAAGAAATGCCGGGCTGGAGCGAGTCCACCTTCGGGATCAAGCGTTTCGAAGACCTGCCGGCCAACGCCCGCGCTTACCTCAAGCGTGTGGAAGAAGTGTGCGAAGCTCCGGTCGATATCATCTCGACCGGTCCGGATCGCGAAGAAACCATCGTGATGCGTCACCCGTTCGGCGCTTGATCGGCCGAAGCCTCAAAAAAAGCCCCGCAATGCGGGGCTTTTTCTTTCTGCCTGACACGGGCAACGAGGTCTTCAATCAGATGGTTTCAGCTGCGCAGTTGTGCCAGCAATGCCTCGCACTGCGCCCGCGCCCGTTGAAAGTCCAGCTGGTTAATGGCATCGCTGATTTTTGCGCCCTGATCAGGATAGGCTGCGTTCAAGCCGGCTTTGAGCTGATCAAACACACGCATCGCCTCCATATTGGCAGACGCCAGCAATTGCGACAGGGTTTCAAGATCGCTGGCCAGAGCTGAGTCCGGGGCGGCACCAGCGTTTGAATTCTCGCCATTGGCTTCCTGCAGGATCGCCTGCAAGGCTTTGACGTTGCCGCAGGTTTCTTCCAGCGCCGCATTGATCTGCGCCAGCTTTTCTCCCAGCATTTTGTCATCCAGCCCCTCACGCACGTCACCTTCCACCTGACGAACCTGCAAGGCCAGATCCGTTGCGCCGACCGTCCCGGCCGTGCCCTTCAAGGTGTGCAGAAGACGTGCCAATGCATCCTGTGGGCTTCCCGGCCACCACTGCGCCAGTTGTTCACTCATTTGTACGCTGGTGCTCAAAAAGCTCCCCAGCGCCCATTCAAACAAGGGCAGATCGCCACCCAGTCGCGCCAGCGCCGCGGCGATATCCAGTCCACGCTCTCCGGCCAGTTTGAGGGCCGCAGGTGGAATCACACCGCCCGTGCGGACTTGGGCCGGTGGCGGCTGGAGCGCGGGCTCAGCGCTTGTGTGCCGTGTGAACTGGCGAATCACTGCAACCAGCTGGTTCAGATCAAACGGTTTGCCGACATGATCATTCATGCCCGCATCCAGGCATGCCTGGCGGTCACTGGCCATGGCATTGGCGGTCATCGCGATAATGGGCAATTCGCGCAGACCCAGCTTGTGGCGAATTTCACGCGTCGCGGTATAGCCATCCATGTCTGGCATCTGGATGTCCATCAGCACGGCATCGTATTGTGGCTGCGCGTTTTGTATTGCGGTCACACCCTCAATGCCACCACCTGCGACATCCACCTGCGCGCCTTCGTTCTTCAGCAACTCTCTCGCTACTTGCTGGTTGGTCGGGTTGTCTTCTACCAACAACAGACGTAAACCGGTCAAGCGTGGGCCCGCGCCGGACTTGCGCGTCGGGATATTGGCCGGGTTCTGGTTGGCCCGCGCGTCAGCCACGGCATCAAACAGGGTGGAGATGGTAATGGGCTTGACCAGAAAACCATCCAGCAGCGCTTGTTCGCTGGCCAGTCGTTGCGCCAGCATCTCACGGCCGTGGGCGGTGACCATGACGATCAGCGGGCTGGTGCCCGGTGGTGCGATGGCGCGGATGCGCTCTGCGGTTTGCCAGCCATCCATTTCCGGCATGGCCCAATCCACAAAGATCACATCGTAACTGCGGCCACGCTCAATACTTTGCTTGAGCAGGTCGAGTGCTTCGAGGCCGGATGCAGCCAGATCCGCACGCCAACCCAGTGAGTCGACCATGCGCGAGATCACCTCACGCGCACTGGCATTGTCATCAATCACAAGGGCACGTACCCCGCGCAGGTTGGCCAGTGCGGGCAGGCTGTCTTCCAGCGAGACTTCCTCTCCAGTCGCCTTCAGCGTGATTTCGAAATGGAAATCGCTGCCTTTGCCCGCGGTGCTCTCCACGGCCAGTTGTCCGCCCATCAAACGGACCAGACGCTGGCTAATCGCCAAGCCCAGTCCGGTGCCACCAAAACGACGGGTTGTTGAGACTTCTGCCTGAGAGAAACCCTCAAAAATGTGAGTGAGTTGGTCCGGGGTCATGCCAATACCCGTGTCACGCACAGAGAAATCAAGCGTGAGCAGATCATCACGCCGGCGTTTGAGGCGCGCTGACAGGACAACTTCGCCGTGCTCTGTGAACTTGATGGCATTGCCGGAGAGGTTGATCAACACTTGTTGCAGTCGCAAGGCATCGCCAATGACCAGTTCCGGGATGGCAGGATCGATATCAAACAGGATCTCGATGTTTTTCTTGCCCACGCTCGCGGACAAAATGACCCCGATATCCTTCAGCAACTTGTCCAGCATGAATGGATGCGGGTCCAGTTCCAGCTTGCCTGCTTCTACCTTGGAAAAATCGAGAATATCGTTCAGCAAACCCAACAATGCCTTGGCCGAGGATTCGGCTTTCTCGGTGTAATCATGCTGGCGGCTGGTCAGTTCAGTCTGTTGCAGCAGTTGCAGCATGCCCAGGATGGCATTCATCGGCGTGCGGATTTCATGGCTCATGTTGGCAAGGAAGTCCGACTTGGCACGTGTGGCTGACTCGGCACTCTCTTTGGCCTGGCGCAGCACGGCTTCATCACGTTTGTGCAGGGTCAGATCCATCGCAATACCGAGGAAACCAAACACCTGGCCATCAGAGTCACGCAAACTACTCACCGTCAGCAGCACCGGGACACGGCTGCCATCTTTACGAACGTAGTTCCACTCGTTGGCGTCTGGCTTGCCCAGGCGGGATTTAGCCGCGAAGGCCTCAAAGCCCGGCTCGACCAGATAACCCAGTTCATCGGTCAGTTCCCGTGCGCGGCGTTCAACCTCAAGCGTATCGTGCAGGACGCCTGGCGTTTGCAAGTCAATCATTTCATCGGCCCGGTAACCCAGCAAACGCTCGGCTGCAGGGTTGAACAGCTTGATGACGCCGTCTGAGTCTGTGGCGATAATCGAATAGCCAGCGCTTTCCAGAATGGCGGCCTGCAAGGCAGAAAATGCCTGGATTTGCGCGGTACGGTCCTGGACTTGTTGTTCCAGCGTGGCATTGAGTTTGAGGATTTGCGCCTCAGCCTCTTTTTGTTGACTGATATCGCGCACGATTTTGGCGGCACCGTCAATTTGCCCGTTCGCACCGCGAATGGGGGATACGGTGACCGACACGGCGACGGTACTGCCATCTTTGCGTTTGCGCACGGTTTCAAAGTGGGGCACGATTTCGCCCTGGCCCACACGCTGCAGAATGTCGGCTTCTTCGCTGCTCCGGTCTTCCGGAATCACCAGTTCGCGAATGGTGTGGCCCACGGCCTCTGCGGCACTGTAACCAAACATGCGCTCGGCAGCGGGGTTCCACGTCACGACCACGCCTTCCAGTGTCTTGCTGACAATGGCATCGTTGGATCCTTCCACAATCGCAGCCAGCCGCGCCTGGTCAACCATTGCTTTAAGGCGGCGCTCCACGTTGATCGAATACAAGTAGATCACGCCCGCCAGCAACATGGCGCAGGCCAGCACAATCAATGCCGGCTCCAGTGGGGACAACAAATTAAGGTCATCCACAAATTTGGGCAACGCGGCAATTTGCGCGTGCCACACCTGGCCATAGCGATGAATGTCTGCCTCGTAGACGAAGCCTGCTTCCGGCTTGTGATCGCTCAGCGGCGATGCGAAAAAGGTGGTGTTCTTGTCATCGCTGTCTAGCGAAGACAACTTGACTGTGATCTCGCCATCGCGGTAATCGAAGTGTTTCATTACTTCGCTGACCACCAAAGGCGTATACACCCAACCCAGGGTGGCATCTTCCCGATCCGCCGGATTTGCGGGCAGGGCGCCTTCCCGGTAAACCGGCATCACCAGTAAAAATCCCAGGTTGGGTTCGCCCTTGGGCAAAGTGAGCCCGATGGGCCGGGTCAGCGTGGCTTGCCCGGTGGCGATGGATTCTTGCAATGCCCTCAAGCGGCTGGGTTCGGAGGCCAGATCAAGCCCGACCACCCGGTTGGCCACCACCTGCGGCACAAAATATTCCACTACATATTTGTCGCCCTGATGAGGTTGCATCTGAAAGATATGAAAATCCGGCTGGCCGTTGGCGCGATGGTTGATAACAAAAATAGATTCCTGATCGGCTTTGACCCTGCGTACAAAACCGTAGCCTCGTGATCCGGGGAATTCGGTATCCAGATCCAGTGAGTTGCCATATTGCGCAAAGCGGGCCTCGGCCTGGTCTTCGCCCATTGCGCCATATACCGCACCGCGCGCACCGCGTAATCCATATTCGTAAATACGCAGTTGGGTATTGATCTGCTCCACTGCGCGTTTTGAGCGCGACAAAAACCGCTGATGTGCAGCAGCGTCATTTTCTGATTGCTGATGATGAGCGAGCAGGGCAGACAACACGAGGCCCAGCGCAATAATGATTGCGGGCATCCACCGTGGGCTATTGATTTGCAAACGCTTTCACTCCTGATTGAGCCTATCCTGGTGAAGCTGACAGGAGCGGTGATGTGCCCTGTTAGACCACCATGAAAGCGACTCGGTGAAAATTCTGTACTTCCCTGTAATCGGTGCTATCCAGTAATTAATAAGAAGTCACCAGCAAAAAAATTGCATTAGTAAGTGACTGTATAGCAAAGCAATAACCGGACTGCCGCACTGGAGAGAAAACTTACGTGTTTGCTGTCGAAGAACAGTGGCCCCGACCAACCATCCTGATCGTTGACGACGCAATCGAGAATATCAAGCTGATAAGTCATGCACTGTATGGCATGGCTGATCTGCTGTTCGCTACCAATGGCCCGGACGCATTGCGTATCGCCGATTCCAGTCGCCCTGACCTGGTTCTTCTTGATATCGAAATGCCGGGAATGGATGGGTATGAAGTTTGTAATGCGTTGAAGGCCAACCCATACACCAGCGAGTGCGCGGTGATTTTCATCACGGCGCATGAGGGCACGTCTTACGAAACGCAATCGCTCGCCGCGGGTGGTATCGACTTTCTGACCAAGCCGATTAATGTCCCCATTTGCCGGCTGCGCGTCCAGAATCAACTCACCCTCAAGCGCCAGAAAGACGAATTGGCGCAAACCCGCCGCGATCTGGCTGATCTTGTCCACCATTTGCCTTCCTTTGTGGCGTTCTGGGGCGCGGATACCGTTAATCGTTATTGCAATGATCAGCTGGGACACTGGTTCGGGATTTCCGCTGCCCGCATGCTGGGCATGTCGCTGGATGGCGTGCTCAATGAAGAGACCATGACGCAGCTGCGGCCGCATTGGACCGGCGCGATGGAGGGTCGCACGATCTCGGTGGAAATGACCTTGTTTCCATCGTCAGCCCGGCGCCGCATTGCGCAAACCACGCTGGTGCCCAACTGGCAAATGGGGGTGGTGGCTGGCGTGTTGATGGTGCTGACAGACATCACTGACCGGATTACAGCCGAGCGCGCGTTGTGGGAAGAAAAGGAGCGCATGCGCATTACCCTCAACTCCATTGGTGATGCGGTGATCGCCACTGACCAGCAAGGGTTGGTGACCTTCATGAACCCGATTGCCGAGGAAATGACGGGTTGGCATTCGTCCGACGCGATCAGCAAGCCGATCGACAACGTGATGGAGCTGCGTGACGCCAACAACGGCCACGTGCTGCGCAATCCAATCTATCTGGCGCTCAAAGAAGAGCGCATTGTCGGCATGGCGCTCAATTGCAACCTTGTGGCGCTCAGTGGCCAGCAATCGGCCGTGGAGGACTCCGCCGCGCCGATCCGCAACCAGTCCGGTGAGATCTCTGGCGCCATCATTGTGTTTCGGGATGCCAGCGAAGCGCGGGCCATGGCTATCAAAATGAGCTATCTGGCCAGTCACGATCCACTGACTGGTTTGCCTAACCGGCTGCTATTGCAAGACCGGATTTCTCACGGCTTGCAGGTAGCACGCTGGAGTCAGACTCACGTTGCCATGCTGTTGCTGGATCTGGACTACTTCAAGTTCGTTAACGACTCGATTGGCTATACCGCTGGCGACGATCTGTTGCGGCAGGTGGCGCACAGGCTTGAAAACGAACTCTCCGCTACCGGCACCATCGGCCGGCTTGGTGGGGACGAATTTGTGGTTTTGTTGCCTGAATTACGCTCTATTACCGAGGCCGATGAGGTCGCCACCAAGCTGTTGGCTGCCATGAGCGAGCCATTTGAGCTGGATGGCAACCGGTTTGATCTGTCAATCAGCGTGGGGATCAGCCTGTTTCCGGATGACAGCTCTGATGAAGAAACGCTGATGCGTCATGCAGACGTGGCCATGCACCGTGCCAAGCAGGACGGGCGCAATCGCTACCGTTTTTTCTCCACCGAACTGGAAGACCTGGTGCTCAGCCGGCATTTGCTGGAGCGCCACTTGCGCGAAGCGTTACAGGAGAACCGGTTTGAAGTGTTCTACCAGAGCAAGGTCAATGCGCGTGAAGGGCGGGTCATCGGCGCTGAGGCTCTGGTGCGGATGTACAGCACCGAGGGCGAGTTGCTTTCACCGGGGCGGTTTATACCGCTGGCGGAAGAAACCGGCTTGATCGTGCCGCTAGGCAAAATGGTGCTGGAAATTGCCTGTAGACAGGCTGCGGCCTGGCATGAGCAAGGGCACGCGCTGAAAATGTCGGTCAACATTGCGGCCGCCCAGTTTGCTGCCGGTAATTTTCCGGAGGTGGTGGCTGAGGTGCTGGATCACACGGGCCTGAACCCGGACATGCTGGAGCTTGAAATCACCGAGGGTACGCTGATGAGCGAGGCTGACGTCGCCCGTGAGACCTTGATTGAATTGAAGGCGCTCGGTGTCCATGTATCGCTCGATGATTTCGGCACGGGGTATTCCAGCCTGGCTTATCTGAAGCGCTTTCCGCTGGATACGCTCAAGATTGATCAATCCTTCGTGCGCGATATGCTCAACGACAAGAGCGATATGGCGATTATCCAGACCATCATTGCGCTAGGGCAGACCCTGGGTATGGAACTGGTTGCGGAGGGGGTTGAACTGCGTGAACAGGCCGAGATTCTGGCCAGTATGGGTTGCCACATCATGCAGGGCTATCTGTACGACAAGCCCAAGCCCGCCACGGAGTGGAGTTTCATTGAACCGACGGGTGTAGCGCGATCTATTTCTGGCAATTAGCCGCGGTTTCTGGTGATCTTTTCATGTTGTTGTCATGAATATGTGCCGTTTGTCAGCGCCCCCTTTTTGTGACTGGATTGAGAATTGTTCTTGTTAGATAATGAGAACAGTTATCAGTAACGAGGTTGGGCATCGATGTACGTCTGTATCTGTAACGCAGTCACCGAAAAAGACATCCACAAGGCCGTCGAACAAGGTATGCGCACGTTTACGCAAGTGCAGATGGCAACGGGCGCGGGCACATGCTGCGGTCAGTGTACTGGTTGCGCCAAAGACACGATGCTTGATGCAATCGAAGCAGAAGCCATCCGTGGCTGGGAAGAAATGGATGCCATGGCGGCCTGATCGCCACACTGAAACGCACAGATTTCAAAAGAAACGGCCGGGTTTGTCCCGGCCGTTTCTTTTGTGTCACGTTTAACAACACAGCAAACTGCGAAGCTGATCAGCTAGGGCTGCCGCTACCCATCTGCGATTGCAGATAGTTGTGCGTGCCCACGGTGCCCAGCAAGAACAATTGCTGTTCAAGCCAGTGCGCGTGATCGACTTCGGTGTCATCAAGCAAACTCACCAGCATTTCGCGCGTTACGTAGTCTTGCTCGCGCTCGCACAGAGCGATGGTGTCCTTCAATGCCTTGGCGACTTCGTACTCGGTGTCGAGGTCGTTCTTGAGCATGGAAGGTACATCGGTACCGATGCGCAGGCGCGTCCGCGCGGCGACATTGGGCATGCCTTCCAGAAACAGAATGCGTTCCATCAGCCGGGTGGCGTGGCCGATCTCGTCCTGGCGTTCATGGTCAATGCGCTCGAACAGGCGGTGATAGCCCCAGTTCTTGTACATCTGGCTGTGCAGGAAATACTGATCGATGGACGTCAGTTCTGCGGCCAGCAGATGATTGAGTGCATCGATAACATTGGTCTTGCCTTGCATGGTGCCTCCGCTCAATCGCCAATCTGCGATTGCAGGTAGTTGGCCAGACCCACTTCGGGAATCAAGCCCAGCTGGGTTTCCACCCAGTCCACGTACTCTTCTTCTTCTTCCAGCAGTTCTGTCAGCATGTCGCGGCTGACGTAATCCTGGGCCTGCTCGGCGTTTTCAATGGCTCCGCGCAGGGTGGTCAGATAACCCGTGGTCAGCTTGAGGTCACAGGACAGCATCTCCTGCGGGTTCTCACCGATCATCAGTTTGCCCAGTTGCTGCAGATTGGGCAGGCCTTCCAGAAACAAAATACGTTCGATCAGTTCATCGGCACGCTTCATGGCGTGGATCGACTCGTGATACACATGGTCGTTGAGCCGCTTGTAGCCCCAGTTTTTGTACATGCGCGCATGCAGGAAATACTGGTTGATGGCGGTCAGTTCATTGGTGAGCACAGTGTTCAGCGCTTTCACCACATCAGGATTACCCTGCATGATGCTTTCCTCTTGTTGTCGGGCTGACCGTATATTCTAGAACAGCGCCATGGGGATCACTGCGATAATTCATCCGTTTCCTGCCGCCAGCAGATCGTGTTAGGCTGCGCGCCGACGCCAAAAAGGTATAGATCACCATGAGTCAACCCACGATTTCCCCGGATTTGATCGCCCTCGCTCACGAACTGGCGGATATTTCCGGTCAGACCATCCGCAGCTACTACCGCCAGGATGTCTCCATTGTCTCCAAAGCGGATGACAGCCCGGTCACTGTGGCTGACCGCGAAGCCGAACGCGTCATGCGTGAGCGGATTCGTGCCGTACGCCCCAATGACGGCATCATTGGCGAAGAGCATGGTGAAGAAAACACGGACGCCGAATGGGTCTGGGTGCTTGATCCCATTGATGGTACCAAGTCGTTTACGGTAGGCCGGCCGCTGTTTGTCACGTTGATTGGTCTGTTGCACTTTGGCAAACCGGTGCTGGGTGTCATCAACCAGCCCATCGTGAATGACCGCTGGATTGGTGGCGTCGGTGTACCTAGTACGCTCAATGGCAAAGTCATCGAGACGAGCAAGATCAGCGATCTGGGCGAAGCAAAAATAGGCACCACCGGGCCGGAGCACCTTGAGACTTGCGCTGACGTATTCAAAGATCTGGTTAAAACATGCCGTTATCCGGTCTACGGTGGTGATGGCTATTTGTATGGTCAAGTCGCGGCGGGTTGGCTTGATCTGGTGGTAGAAGAGGGCCTGAAGTTGCACGACTATGCCGCCCTGGCGCCGGTGATCATCGGTGCGGGCGGGGCAATGACAGACTGGCAGGGCGAGCCGCTGCGTCTGGGGAGTGCAGGGCGCGTGCTGGCTGCAGGCAATGCAGCGCTGCATGCACAAGTGCTCCCCGCTTTGCGCAGCTTGCCGGTATAATCACTGCATCGCAAAAAAACAAACACGGTGTTTTGCATCCATGGCTCAAGATATTAACTACGTTTCTGAATTCACCCAGTTCATGCGCGGCTACCTGTCCGAGCACAAGGACGTGGCTACGGGCCAGGTCGAAGGCCGTTCCCTGCTGTGGGACAAAGCCCCGATCAATCTGGATGAAAAAGCGCGCAACGACGCTTCGCGTGTGGCGCAAAAGTCTTATCCGTATCAGGCTGACTGATCGCCAGATCACCAGTGTACGTTCATGAAAAAAGGCCGGTTTCCCGGCCTTTTTTCATGTCTGTTGCAGGCGTTGAGCCGCTGGGCAAGTACGCAGCCACCCAGGCTGCGAGCGTGGTAAGATTCGGCCCTTCCAAATTCATGCCCAGTCTGATTGATCCAGGAGTTTGTCATGCGTATCGGAACACCGCTTTCTACCTCTGCCACCCGTGTCATGCTGCTTGGCTGCGGCGAACTGGGCAAAGAAGTCATCATTGCCCTGCAACGCCTCGGGGTTGAAGTCATTGGTGTCGACCGTTACCCGGACGCACCGGGCATGCAGGTTGCGCATCGTAGCCACGTCATTAACATGGCTGACCCGAAGGCGCTGCGTGCGCTGGTCGAGCAAGAGCGCCCGCACCTGATCGTGCCGGAGATCGAAGCCATTGCGACGGAAGAGCTGCTGCGCATTGAAGCCGATGGTCTGGCCGAAGTGATCCCGACCGCGCGTGCGACCAATCTGACCATGAACCGCGAAGGCATTCGTCGCCTGGCTGCGGAAGAACTGGGCCTGCCGACCTCTCCATATCGTTTTGCATCTTCGCTCGAAGAAATGCAGGCCGCGATTGCCGAGATCGGTTATCCGTGCCTGGTCAAGCCGGTGATGTCGTCCTCTGGCAAGGGTCAATCTTTCCTGCGTTCCGAAGCAGACGTCGTGCCAGCCTGGGAATACGCCGCCAGCGGCAGCCGTGTGAATCAAGGCAAAGTCATCGTCGAAGGCTTTATTGATTTTGAGTACGAAATCACCCAACTGACCGTCCGCGCTGTGGGTCAATCCGGCGAAGTGGAAACTTTCTTCTGCGATCCGATCGGTCACGTGCAAGTGAAGGGCGACTATGTGGAAAGCTGGCAACCGCAACGCATGAGCCCGCTGGCGCTGGAGCGTTCGCGAGACATCGCCAAAAAGATCACCAGCAACCTGGGTGGTCGTGGTTTGTTCGGCGTCGAGTTGTTTGTGAAGGGTGATGAAGTCTGGTTCTCTGAAGTGAGCCCACGCCCCCACGATACCGGCCTTGTGACACTGACCAGCCAACGCTTCTCAGAGTTTGAACTGCACGCCCGCGCCATCCTGAAGCTGCCGGTCGATGTATCCCTGCGTGAGCCGGGTGCCAGCGCCGTGGTGTATGGCGGCATGGAAGAAAAGGGCATTGCCTTTGAAGGCGTTGAAAAGGCGCTGGCCGTGCCTCGTGCGGATGTTCGCCTCTTCGGCAAGCCAGAAGCATTTGAGCGCCGCCGCATGGGTGTGGCTGTCGCCGCAGGTGACGACACTGATCAAGCCCGCGAACGTGCCAAGCTGGCCGCCAGCCTCGTCAAACCGGTCAAAGGTTGAGTGTGGAAGACGTCAAGCAACTC
Source organism: Silvimonas amylolytica (assembly GCF_014645555.1). Lineage (GTDB taxonomy): Bacteria > Pseudomonadota > Gammaproteobacteria > Burkholderiales > Chitinibacteraceae > Silvimonas > Silvimonas amylolytica. Next base: position 242,563 of record NZ_BMLY01000006.1, read on the forward strand.
ACCCCGTACGAGATGCTGGGCGGCGAAACGCCGTTGCGGCATTTGGTAGACCGTTTTTACGACATTATGGATACCGATCCGCGTGTGGTGCCATTACGGAAAATGCACGGACCGGATCTGACCCCTATCAGACAGAAACTGTTTGAGTTTCTGTCGGGCTGGCTGGGTGGGCCGTCGCTCTTTATCGAGAAGTACGGTCATCCGATGTTGCGTGCGCGGCATATGCCGTTTGCGGTGGATGAGGATGCTCGCGATCAGTGGTTGCTGTGCATGTATACGGCGATGGATGAGTTGTCGATGGAGCAGGCATTGCGGGATCACCTGGAAGATGCGTTTTTTCGCACAGCGGATTTTATGCGCAATCGGTAATCCAGTTGTCGCTGTACAAAAAAGCCCCGAAGTGATCGGGGCTTTTTTGTTTTGGCAAGGCGGCGAGCACGTGCACTGAGGTCCGAGTCAGTCAAACTCCACCTTCATACCCAGACTGCCGCCAGGCCTCAAATACGGTCACTGCCACGGCATTGGATAAATTCAGGCTCCGGTTCTGCGGAAACATCGGCAGGCGAATGCGGTTTTCCGGCGCGAATTTTTCCAGAATCTCAGGTGGCAAGCCGCGCGTTTCCGGGCCAAATACAAATACATCGCCAGGTTGATAGACCACCGTCTGAAACAGTGAGCTCCCCTTGGTCGTCATGGCAAACACACGGGCGTCAGCGGGCAGGGCAGCGATCAGTGCATCCCAGCCTTCATGCACCTGCATTTCGGCAAATTCATGGTAGTCCAGCCCGGCGCGGCGCATGCGGGCGTCATCAAGTTCAAAGCCCATGGGCTTGACCAGGTGCAAGGTGCAGCCGGTGTTGGCGGCAAGACGAATGACATTGCCGGTGTTCGGCGGGATTTCAGGCTGGAAGAGGACGATATGAAACATGTTCTGCTTGTTTTGTAATGAGTGAAAACGCGGCATGTGCACAGCAAATCCGGTCAGAATGCCGGCTTCGATGATTGTGCGATGCCATGGCGTGAAGGTTGCTGCTAGAATCACCGGCTGACAAAGTTTCAACCGGATTGCTGCATGAATACCGCCACGCTGCTGATCAGTTGCCCAGACCGCAAAGGTCTGTCGGCTGCCATCGCCAACTTTCTGTACACCTATAACGCCAACATTGTTCATTCCGATCAGCACCAGGACGTGACTGACGATTTGTTCCTGATGCGGGTGGAATGGGATCTGACGGATTTTACGCTGGATATGGCGGCTTTTGCGCCTGCTTTTCAGCCCATTGCAGATCGGTTCAATATGCAATGGAAGGTCGCGTTGACCACACGCCGTCCGCGCATGGCGATTTTTGTCTCGAAGTATGACCACTGTCTCGTGGATTTGCTGCATCGCCATCAAAGCGGTGAGCTTGGTTGCGACATTCCGCTGGTCATCTCCAATCACGAAGATTGCCGCGCAATTACCGAATTCTACGGTGTGCCGTACCATGTCATTCCGGTGACCAAAGACAACAAGGTCGAAGCCGAAGAAGCCCAGCGCAAACTGCTGGAAGACAACGGTGTTGATCTGATCGTGCTGGCTCGCTACATGCAGGTGTTGTCGCATGACTTCACCGCACGCTACCCGCAACGCGTGATCAACATCCATCATAGTTTCTTGCCCGCCTTTGATGGCGCCAAGCCGTACCACCGCGCCTTTGCCCGTGGCGTGAAGCTGATCGGCGCCACTAGCCATTACGTGACTGAAATTCTGGATGATGGCCCGATCATCGAGCAAGACGTGATCCGCATTTCGCATCGTGATGACGTGGAAGAGCTGGTTCGCAAAGGCCGTGATCTTGAAAAAGTTGTGCTGTCGCGCGCCGTCAAATGGCACCTGGAAAACCGTGTGCTGGTGTTTGCCAACAAAACCGTGATCTTCGCCTGAGCCTGACGCCAAGTGCTTGCACGTTTTCTACGGGACGCGCTCGATATTTGCCTGATGCGCGTCAAATCGCTCGAAGAATATAGCTACGCTGCCTGGTTGCCGGCAGTGTGGCTGTGTCTCATCGGCATGGCCGATGCTGCGTCGAGCACCGACCTGGACGCCAGTGCAGGCGCACGCTTGCTGTTCTTTATGGCGTTGAACTGGCTGGAAACCGTGCTGCTGGCCGTGTGGTTAATGCTTTGGTATCGCATTACCGAACGCAAGCCGCTCGAAGGGAGTTTGTTTCCACTGATGGTGCTGTGTTCTACGCCAGAACTGGTTGCGCCAGCACTCGCGCAATTGCCTGTTGGCCTCGGCAATCTGCTGCAATTTGTATTGATGGCCTATGGCATGGCTGTTTCCGTACGCGCACTGATGATTGCCACACGCCAGAAACTTGCCAGTGCCATCATCGCTGTTTTGTCCTTTTTGCCCGTGGCACTTTTGCTGGTGTCCGGGGCAACCGCTGTCGCTAGCCAGATGGGCTGGATTCACGACGAACCCCCAACCAGTGCACCAACCGCCGAGGAGATCGGGTTGTGACCGCTTTTCGCTACGTAGCGACCAGTCAGGACGGCGCCAATAAACGCGGCATGATTGAAGCCGATACCCAGCGCCATGCTCGTAGCATGCTGCGCGAGCAGGGTTTATGGGTGAGTGAACTGGGCGAAATCAGTACGGCTCGCGGTAAAGCCGGTCGCCGCAAGGGCCTGGGAGGGCAACGTCTGGCGGTATGGACTCGTCAGCTCGCCACACTGCTGGATGCCAGCCTGACGGTTGAACAAGCGTTGGCCGTGCTGATCGAACAAAGCGAAGATGAGCATGAAAAACAATTAGCTGGTGCGCTGCGCAGCGAAATCCTGGCCGGCGCCTCGCTTTCCCAGGCGCTTTCACGGCAGGGCAAGGCTTTTCCGGAGCTTTATCGCACGATTGTTGCCGCGGGTGAGGAATCAGGCCGGGCGGCAACGGTCATGCAACGACTGGCCGATTACCTCGAAGCGCGCGCTGCGCTGGCGTCCAAAGTGGCGTTGGCATTTGTGTATCCGGCAGTGGTCATGGCCGTATCCATCATTGTGGTGGTCGGTCTGCTGACTTGGGTGGTGCCACAAATGGTGACGGTCTTTCAAAGTGCCAAAACTGAACTGCCATTTTTGACTCGCGCCATGCTGTGGGCTTCTGCGGCTGTGCGGGGCTGGGGATGGCTGATTTTGCTGGTGCTGATTGGTTTGGGCGTCGGCGGCTGGCAGGCGCTCAAGCAAGAATCAGTGCGTCGGCGTTTTGATGCGTGGCGCTTGCGTGTGCCCTTGTTTGGCCGTTTTGAGCGTGCTGGAAATACGGCACGGCTGGCCTCGACGCTGGCCATTCTGGTCGGAAGCGGGGTGCCGCTACTCAAGGCACTGCAAGCTGCAGTCGGGGTGATCAACAATCTGCCGCTCAGAGAAGCCGTGGAAGAAGCCGCCCGCCAGGTGCGCGAAGGGGTGCCGTTGTCACGTGCGCTGGCCCAAAGCAGTTTGTTTCCGCCGGTGCTGATCCATTTGATCGGCAGTGGTGAGGCCACCGGGCGCCTGGAATACATGCTGGATAAAGCTGCTGCGCAGCAGAGTCTGGAGCTGGAAAACCGGGTCGCCACCTTTACCAGTTTGCTGGGGCCGATCATGGTGCTGGCCATGGGTATTGTTGTGTTGTTGATTGTGCTGGCGATTTTGCTTCCTGTTTTTGAAATGAACCAATTGGTCAAATGAGGATTTCCATGTTTGCAGCAGCATCCCGGCGTGCCGCCGGCGCCGCCCAGCGCGGTTTTACCCTGATTGAAATTCTGGTGGTGATTACCATTCTGGCCATTCTGGGTGCTTTGATTGTGCCCAAAATCATGGATCGCCCCAACGATGCGCGCGTGGTGGCTGCCAAGCAGGACATCCGTTCGGTCATTCAGGCACTCAAGCTCTACAAGCTGGATAACGGCCGTTATCCAACGACTGAACAAGGTCTCAAAGCACTCGTTGAGAAACCCTCCGCAACCCCGGCGCCAACCAACTGGAAAACAGGTGGGTATCTGGAAAAACTGCCGAAAGATCCGTGGGGCAATGATTACGTTTACCTCAACCCGGGTTTGCACGGCGAAATCGACGTGATGAGCTATGGCGCTGATGGCCAGTCAGGCGGTGAAGGCTACGATGCCGACATTGGCTCCTGGCAACAATAACTGACAGCTGCTGCGGTTTCCTGAATGTCTGCTCCCCGGCGTCTTACGCGCGGCTTCACGCTGATCGAAATTCTGGTCACGCTGGCGCTGATTGGCATCATTCTTGGCCTGGCGGTGATCAAGCTGGGCCAGTCTGATGGCCAGATTGCCGAACGTGAGGCTAACCGGCTTGCCGCCGTGCTGGAGGATGCGCGCGACGAAGCCATTGCCGGTGGCCGTACAGTCGGCTGGTCGACCGATGGGCATGGCTACCAGTTCTGGGTCCAGGACGATCAGAACAACTGGCAGGCTATTCCCAATCATGAGGTGCTCAAGCCTTATGAGCTGCCAGGTGATTTGCGCATTACGCGGCAGACCGCCAACTTGCGAGAGTTGCGTCTGGGCGAGCGCATCGTGTTTGAGGCCTCGGGCGTCAATCAGCCGTTCACCGTTGAACTGGAAGTGGGTAGCAACCAATGGTTGCTGGAAGGCGATGTCATGGGGCGGGTAAATGCGCACAAGGTCGAGCCGAATGCTTGAGCGCCAGCGCGGCTTTACGCTGATTGAAGTGATGGTTGCGCTGGCGGTTGTCGCCATCGCTCTTGTTGCGGCACTCAAGGCCACCAGTTTTGCTACTGATTCTGCAATGGATTTTCGTACCCGGATGCTTGCGGGCTGGGTGGCAGAAAACCGGCTGGCCGAGCTCACGGCGCGTCGTGACTTCCCGGAGACCGGGCAATCAAGCGGTGCGGAAGACCAGGCGGGCGAGACATTTACCTGGCGTATCAACGTTGGCCCATCCCCCAACCGTTCTTTCCGGCGGCTGGAAATCACGGTCTATGAACAGAATGATCCGCAGCATGCCGCTGCGACGCTGGTGAGCTACCTTGCGCGCGTTCAATAACCCGACCACCCAACGCCAGTCCGGTTTCACGCTGATCGAAATCCTGATCGCGCTGGCCATTTTTGCGGTGATGTCGCTGATCGCCTTTCGCGGCTTGTCGACCATGGTTGATACCAAAATCAGGCTGGATGCAGAAACCACCCACTGGCGTGATATGACGCTGGTGCTGGGCCGCTTTGATGATGATGTAACTCAGGTGTTGAGCCGCAGTTGGCGCGATAGTGGTGGTGTGACTCAGCCGCCCGTAGAGGGAAACGCCCAGCCAGATAATCCGGACTGGCCGCTTCTGCAACTGGTGCGCGCCAACCGGGATCAGGAGCCTATTCATGTAGGCTATCGGCTTAAGGATGGCCGGCTGGAAATGATGCAGTGGGATAGCCTGGATCAAGCACCAAGAACAGTGCCGCAAATTCATGTCATGTTTGATCACGTGGAGCGGTTTGAAGTCTCGTTCATGGATAGCGCCACAAACTGGCAAAGCAAATGGCCGGTGGCAGGCAGCGCTGATGTCTTGCCACGCGCGGTGCGCATTGTCATCCAACAAACCGGGCAGGGCCCGGTTACCCGGATTTTCGCCCTGCCATGAGACAACCCCGTGTGACTTCTGCCGCGCGCCAACGTGGCATCGCGATCCTTACTGCCGTAGGTCTGGCTGCATTGGTGGCGGCATTGGCTTCGTGGATTGCCTGGCGGCAAGGACTTTGGTTTCGTCAGTTGGAAAACCAGATGGATCAGGCCGAAGCCATGGGGGTGGTTCGTGCCTCGATCAACCTGGGGCGGCTGACGCTCAAGGATGACTACCGGCTCAATCAAGTCGACCATATGCTGGAGCCATGGAATATTCCCATTCCGTCCATTCCAGTCGAAAACGGACGTGCCGGCGGCCGCGTCGTGGAGCAGAACGGGTTTTTCAATCTGAACAACCTGGTGAGCGATACCGGGCAGGCCAATGAAGTGGAAATCACGGCTTGCAAGAAGCTGTTTGCCTCTTTGTCCGTCTCGCCAGACCTCGTTAATGCGCTGGTCGACTGGGAAGATGCAGATTCGGATACCCGCAGTCCTGGTGGCGCTGAGGACAATGAATATCTGCAAGCCACGCCGCCGTATCGTGCTGCCAATCAACGCCTGGTTGATCTTGGGTCTTTGAGTCGGGTGCGTGGTTTCACTCCCGATGTGATCAACGTATTGCGCCCGTTTGTTACCGTATTGCCGATCCAGACTGCGGTAAACGTCAATTTTGCCAGTGCGGAAGTGTTGGCTGCCGTTGTGCCTGGGCTGACGGTGACGCAGGCTCAGGGCGTCGTTGCCAAGCGGGCAGGTTCGTACTTTGCCAACACCACAGATTTCATCAATGCGTTGCCAGATGTGGCCAAACCCACCGTGGTCTCGGCGGATTTGTCTGTGCAAAGTACGTACTTTATCAATGAGATTGACGCCCATTTCGGGCGGGTGAGCTTGCGCTATGCGGCCCTGCTGGAACGCAAGTCTACAGATATTCCGCGGATTGTCTGGTTGCGCCGGGAGTAAAACCTGCAGGGCTAAAGGCTCTTTGCAGGTCAGGCAGAGAGGCGTCGCTGTTCTTTGGGTAATTCCACATGAACGATCAGGCCGTGGGGCTTGGCATCGAGCAGGCTGACCGAACCACCATGGCGTTCAGCAATTTCCTTGACGATAGCCATACCAAGGCCGCAGCCATTGCCGGTTTGCTCCCGCCGGTAAAAGCGCTCAAACACGCGTGGTTTGTCATCATCGGGAATACCTGAACCGCTGTCTTCTACTTCCACGACGTAGCGAGTGTCATCTTCAGTCAGGCGCACGGTGATATTGCCTCCGCGCGGGATGTACTTGATGGCGTTCTCGACCAGATTGACAAAAAGCTCGCGCAGAAGCGCGGAGTTGCCTTCGATGACCGCTTCGTTGAGCGCGGTGTCGCAGCCCAGATCCATCCCTGCGGCCAGAGCCCTGGGAACAGATTCGGCAGTCAGATCGCGGATCAATCGTGCCAGATCAACCTTTACGCGCGGCATGCCACTTTGCGTGCCGGGTTCTGACCGCGCCAGCGTTAAGAGCTGATTGACGAGGTGAATGCTGCGGGTGGCGCTGGTGTGCACCATGTGCAGCCGGGCGCGTAACTGTTCTGGTTCGGTTTCACGCATGGCCAGTTCAGTCTGGGACTTAAGGCCCGCCAACGGCGTGCGTAACTGGTGGGCTGCATCCGCAATAAAACGGCGTTGGCGGGCGACGCTTTCATGAGTGGTCGATAAAAGCTGCGTCAAGGCCTTGGCCAGTGCATGCAGTTCTTGCGGTGCGTGACTGAGTTCGAACGGCGCCTGATCCTGAGGTGAGCGCTTTTCTACAAGGCGCTGCAAACCATTGAGTGGACGCAGGCCGCGGTTGATACCCAGCCAGACCAGGAAGCTCATCACTACCAGCAATCCACCTAACGGCAAGGCGATGGTCAGCATAATCTGGCGTGACAAATGATTGCGGCTGGCCAGACTCTTGGCGGCTTCGATGTGAATCCAGCCCGCTTTGTCGAGCGGGTAATAAATCGAAACCATGCGCACGGGCGAGGGCAGCTGCATCAGATTGCTGAATACAGGCTCGTTACCGGGTTTTTGTTTGATGTCTGCGGCAGCGGGGAAACTGAAATTGCCGAGGATTTTCTGGCCGTCGGAACCAGAAACAGCATAAAGCAACTGGTCGTCCGGTGACGTATCCAGCAACAGGTGCGTCGCTTCGGGAAAGCGGGCAATGGCCTTGCCGCCTTCTACATGAACTTGTCTGGCCAGAGAGTTGGCCAGTTGTAGAAGGCTGTTGTCGATCACTTCATTGGCAAAGTGACTGGCAACCTGGAAACTAAGTAACGCCCCAGCCAGCCACAGGACTAGCTGGGGTATCAAAAGCCAGAGTAGAAGCTGGCGTTTGAGCGAATACTTAGCCTGCATCGAACGCCGAGTGGGGCTGCTGTTTTTCCAGCAAATAACCCAGACCGCGGATGGTCCGGATCACAACACCACACGGCTCGAGCTTCTTGCGCAGACGGTGTACGTACACTTCAATCGCGTTCAGGCCAACTTCAGCGTTGTCCGAACCCAGTTCGGAAACGATCTGTTCCTTGGTGACCACGCGATCGATGTTCGACATCAGGATTTCCAGCACGGTCAGTTCACGTGCAGAGAGATCCAGCGGAGTGTCATTACACCAGGCACGCTGACCGGCACGATCAAGACGCAAATTGCCCAGTTGCTGCACGGACTGCGGCAAGATCTGGCTGCGACGCAAGAGTGCGCGCAGGCGCGCTTCCAGTTCAGCAAACTCAAACGGCTTGGCCAGGTAATCATCCGCACCGGCATCCAGACCCGCAACGCGATCTTCCAGACCATCCAGCGCCGTAAGAATCAAAATGGGCAGGGAAGGCTTGTGCTGACGAATGTTTCGCAACACGGTCAGACCATCCATGTTCGGCAGGCCGATATCCAGCACGACTACATCGTAATCATTGTGAAGAAGAATCTGCAGCGCCAGAGAGCCGTCGTTGACACAGTCGACCTGGAAGTCAGCCTGCGACAAACTGGTTTTCAGAGCATCCGCAAGGATGAGATCGTCTTCGGCGAGAAAGAGCCGAGTGCTCATGAGGGGATTCCTTCCGGTTGTAAGATTAAGCTTACCGTTGAGTGTAACTGGAATTGGCTAATTGCCCAAGAATTATTTTGCATTATTGTTTCGCGCCAAGTTTTTGAGCGCGTAGATTGGCTATTTTCGCGGCTTCCAGCGGGGGCTCCCCGGTTTGACCTGTCGTCGGCCAGTTTGTAAGTTGAATGGCTACAAAGTCAGCTAAAGCAGATATCCAGCCGGAATTATCATTAAGGCAAGGAATGTGGTTGAGTGTCTTGCCGCCTGCGGCGAGGAAGGTCTGCTTGCCTTCCATGGCGATCTCTTCCAGCGTTTCCAGGCAATCAGCGACAAAACCCGGGCAAAACACGTCGACTGTTTTTACGCCACCCCGCGCAAGCTGGGTCAGAGCGACGCTGGTGTAAGGCTCCAGCCAGCGGGTACGGCCAAATCGTGACTGAAAGGCGACGGTGTATTCGCTTTCTTCCAGCTGCAGTGCCGCCGCCAGAAGGCGTGCGGTTTTCTGGCAATGACAGTAATACGGGTCGCCCTGGTCAAGCGTATAGCGCGGCAGGCCATGAAAACTCATCACCAGGTGCTCACCCCGGCCATTTTCTTCCCAGCTTTTGCGGATACGGGCCGCCAGTGCGGTGATATATCCGGGATAGTCATGCCAGGACTTCACCAGCCGTAATTCCGGTGCGTTGCGATAACATGCCATGTGGGCAAATACAGCGTCATAAGCGCTGGCGGTGGTGCTGGCGGCATATTGCGGATACATGGGCATGACCAGAATCCGGTCGCACCCGGCCGCCTTGAGTTCATCCATGGCGCTAGCGATCGATGGATTTCCATAGCGCATGCCCAGCGCGACTGCAGGTGCCGGCGCGCCATAACGCGCTGCACGTTCGCCCAGCAAACCTTTGAGCAATTTGGCTTGCTTGATGCTCCACATCAGCAGCGGGGAACCTTCCCGCGTCCAGATGAGCGCGTATTTGGCAGCAGATTTGGCCGGGCGCGTAGTCAGAACAAACAGATTAAGAATGATCAGCCAGATCAACCGCGGAATTTCTACCACGCGCGGATCAGACAAGAATTGGCGAAGATAACGGCGTACCGCAGCGGGTGTCGCAGCGTCGGGTGTACCCAGGTTGATCAAGAGGATGCCGGTTCTGGCAATGCTGCCATGACGGTATTCTGGCTCTTTGGCAAAGCGAGGCATGCACGGAGTCCCTGGTTGGCGTTGGCGGGGCCTGATGCCCTCTGCGGGGCGCGACGGACAGGCGGCATATCATAACAGCCACGCCCGCTCGCGACGAAGAACCGGTTAAAGTTCCGCTGTCTGCTTCTGCCTGTGAGGTTTGCCGCGGGTCGCCGGATTAAACACTTGAAAGCGTTGAATGGCGCGCGCCAGACCGGGTAAAGCATCCGTGGCAAAACCGTAGCGGATAGCCAGATACTGGCTGGCAATGGCCAGAATCTCGGCTTGTTGGGCTGGCAGATGGGCAGCGGCACGGCGGGCATAGTTGAGCGGCCCCTCGCCAGCGGCAGGAACCACGCCAACCCGGGTCAGCTTGCGCTCAAATGCCAGCCAGTGCTGCTGCGCCGGGTCGGTGCGTCGTTTGCGTCGCCAATCCTGGGTTGAGACCAGATAGATGATCAGCACCACTCCGAAGCCGCCAGCAAGCAAGATCGTAAATTGCGCTGAGACCATATTGTCGATGCCCAACCGGTTCAACACGCGCATTTGTCGTTCCGCGTTGTAACCGACGACCCATTTATCCCAGCCATGCATGATCGCATCCCACTGCAGCCGTACAGAGCCTGCCCAGCCATCTTCATTGCGCAGCAGATAAGGCAGCGGGTCGGTCGCCGGCACGGCACTTTGCAGTCCGCGTGAAATGCGTTCGGGGGCAACCACGGAGGTTGGATCGACCCGTTGCCAACCCTGGCCATCAAGCCAGACCTCCGTCCAGGCATGCGCAGACGCTTGCCGGACAATCCAGTAATTGCCAGTGCGGTTGTATTCGCCGCCGAGGTAGCCGCCGACGACACGGGCAGGTATGCCGGCAGCACGCATCAGGAAGGCGAATGCGCCCGCGTAGTGTTCGCAAAAGCCTGCGCGTGTTTGAAACAACAACTCATCCACGCGGTTTCGGCCGGTCAGCAATGGGGGGCCAAGGGTGTACTGATAGTGTCCTTGCCGCAGGAAATCCAGTGCTGCGCCTACCCGCAGTGCGGGTGGCAGGTCGGCCCATTGCGCAGCGAGTGCACGCGCTTGTGGATTGATGTCTTTGGGTAGTGCCAGATCCCGTTTCAGACGCAAAGCGTCTTCATTCTGAATCTGCCAGTGGGTGGCACTGGTAAAGGTGAATTGCTGCCGTTGGGCGACCGGGCCGCGCGACAAGGCCTGGAGGTTGTTGGACAGCCTCGTATCGGAGGGGATTTGGACCGGAATGTCCATGGCCATTAACCAGTTGCGCTGGGTGGGCTCAAGCGTGATGGTGTAGTGATATTGCAGGCCATGCATGAGAATTTCGGGCTGCACGCGGCCCGGTATGCCTGCGCGCCAACTGACGCCGTCGAACAATTCCATCACTGGCCCGCGCCAGTACATTTGCGCGCGCTGAGGTGTCAGGTTGTCGAAGTCGACCCGGAAGGCCACGCTATCGTCCTGGGTCAGATCGCTGATGCTGCCAGGCTCCATGCTGTCAGACAAGCCGGTGCGGGCCTGCTGGGTATCGTTGGGCATGCGCCAAAGCGGGGTGGCCAGACGTGGAAACAGCACGAACAGAATCAGTGCGATTGGTAGCGCCTCTGCCAGCATGCGCAGTACACGCAAGAAGTCAGGCCACCCAAAGTGCCCGTCCTCACGCATCCAGACCAGCAGTTGCAAGCAGATCAAAACCAGGCTCACCACCGCGTACAGCATCATGAAGGGAGACTGCGATATCAAAAAGCCGGTGCTACATGCGAAGAATGCCAGGAGCGTCAGTACACGCACATCGCGCTGATTGCTGGTTTCCAGAAATTTGACCGCGACGAGGCTGCCCAGCGCCGCAACGCCACCTTCGCGCCCGATCAAGGTGTGGTATTGCAGCAAGATCGGAACAAACAGTGCCAACGCAACGCCAATACGCATCACGGGGCGGGGAACCGGTCGGCCGGCATGTGCCAGCCAGAGGCGCCAGATGATGGGTAGCAAGACCAGCAGGCTATGCCAGACCGGAACCTGCAGTAGCACTGGCGCCAACGCACAGGTCACAGCGGCTGCCAGAATGTAAAACGGGGGCATTAACAAAGGCATGGCGACGATCTGTCGACGTGTCATGACTTGCCCTCGGGCAGGCCAAACAGCGCAAGCGCCCGCAAACAGGTTTCACGATGGCGAGTGCCGCTGGCGGGCTCGATATGTCGGCCTGGGAGTGTCAGCGTATAAGGTCGTCCGGAGGCGTCGGCCAGCAAAACCCAGGCAGTCAGGCGTGATAGCCGGGCTTCAGTGTTCAGGCCTGCGGTGTCTTCCCAGCGCAGGCGCAGCATGGAAGAGTGCGGCGCATCGTGCGTACGGACTGCCAGCCATTCCAGCCGTGCAGACTGTTTCCAGGCAATCTGCCGGAAGGTGTCGCCGGGCTGATATTGCCGCAGTCCGGCAAAGTCTTCTTCGCCAGCGCGAGCGCGCAAGCCGGTTTGTTCTTCGCCAACTCCGTCCGGCCATGCTGGCGGGTTTTTTTCCGGTGCGGGGTAAACCAGGCATTGCGCATGGAGATGAGCGTGTGTCCACGCACGGCACCAGCCCGTGGGGTAACGGGTTTCGACGGTGATGCGAGGCAGGGTTAGCCAGCCGCGCACAGGCGCTGGCACAGGCAGCCAGACTTGGGCTTCCCCACCCGCCGCCAGGCTGGCTTGTACGGCTTCCTTGTTACGACCTGCGTGGATACGCAGGTTGTGCCGGGTGTAAGTACGGGCATCACCCAGTTGAACCGGAAAATGCGCGGCTCCACCTGCAAAGACCGGGGGAGGCATACCCGCCGTGATGGTGAGTCCCAGCAGGTTGCGAAACGACTGGATCAACCCCGCGTGCCCCAGGCCCAGCATCAGAAAAGCAAACATGTACGCCAGACTAAGCTGGTAGTTGATCGCCCCGATCAATACCAGCACGCAAGTGAACGCATAAGCCATGCCAAAGCCACTAGGCAGCACGTAAACGCGGTTCTGTTTGACTCTGACCGTACCGGCAACTGGCGGGTGGCGCCGATCCATCCACTGTTGAGCGCGGTGCTGCAAAGATTGAACAAACGGGATTTGCACGCGTTGTGTGCTCAGGGAATCGCCACGGACGCGAGCAATTCGCGCGCGGTGTGTGCATCGGCTTGACCCTGCAAGCGCGCTTGCAAACGATGGCCAGCGACAGCAGGGAAGACCGCCTGCACGTCTTCCGGAATGGCGAAATCCCGACCATCCAGCCAGGCCCAGGCGCGCGTGGCGGACACCAGATCAAGCAACGCACGGGGCGACAGGCCATAGCTCAGGCGTTCGCTGGTGCGGGTTGCCGCTGCCAGCGCCTGGACGTAATCCAGCAAAGCCGGCGCAATGCGAACGCTGGCCACGGCGGCCTGTGCCGCAAGCAGTTGATCTGGCAGTACCGTGGGTTGTAACTGGGCGAGCAGGGTGCGGCGATCTTCCCCGGCCAGCAAGGCACGTTCTGCCGCGACGCTGGGGTAGCCGAGTTCTAGCCGCATCAGAAAACGGTCGAGCTGTGATTCAGGCAGCGCAAACGTGCCAATCTGGTTTTGCGGGTTTTGCGTAGCGATCACAAAAAACGGCTCGGGCAGCTTCCAGGTTTTGCCATCGGCACTGACCTGGCCTTCTTCCATGGCTTCCAGCAAGGCAGATTGGGTCTTGGGTGGTGCACGGTTGATTTCATCCGCCAGCAATAACTGGCTGAATACCGGCCCGCGGTGAAAACGAAAACTCTCGCTTTCACGGGCATAGACCGAGACACCCAGAAGGTCAGCCGGCAACAAGTCACTGGTGAACTGGACTCGCTGAAACTGCAAACCCAGCGTCGCAGCCAAAGCATGTGCCAGCGTGGTTTTGCCAACACCGGGGACGTCTTCAAACAGCAAATGGCCGCGCGCAAGCAGACAAGCCAGCGCCAGCCGCACTTGGGTTTCTTTGCCCAGAATCAGCGTATTGAGTTGTTTCAGCGTTGCAAGAAAGGGTTGCAGCATCAGTGTTCTCTGCGCAGGGCGGGTTGCATGGTGGGCTTTACCGCTGGAACGGTGTGGTGTTGGCTAGATGGGGTCGATGATCGCCATATGCCAGTAGCATCAGCTTGTATTTAACTTATATAGAACGGCGAGTGCAGTTTATGGCAACGCACAGCGCTTTGCCTGAGCGTGTTGCGAACGCGTAAACTCCGGGGACAAGCGGCGCCACAGAATGACTAGACCAGCGCGCCATTTTGCGATTCTGCATGCAGTCCCGGCATCCGGTAACGGACAGGAGTCTGGCGTTTGTCTTTAGCAGCTACCAGAAACGATGTGACCGCGTATATCAGCGCCAGCGCATGCGCGATGCACGAAATGGGCAAGGGCCATCCCGAGTGCCCCGAGCGCCTTGCTGCCATTCAGGATCGGCTGATGGCCGCAGGTTTGTGGGATACGCTCATGCATGTTGAGTCCGAACCCGCCAGCTATGAGCAACTGGCGCGCGTGCATGATCGGGAATACCTCGACAAACTGGCGCTGATGTCGCCCCTGCATGGTTATGTGCATCTGGACCCGGATACCGCGATCAACTCTTTTAGCCTGCGGGCGGCCTATCACGCTGCCGGCGCCGGTATTAGCGCGGTAGACATGATGATGCGCGGACAGATTCGCAATGCTTTTTGTGCAATACGCCCGCCTGGTCACCATGCTGAACACGCCAGGGCCATGGGTTTTTGCCTGTTCAACAACGTCGCCGTCGCCGCAGCACATGCGATGGCCGAATACGGCGTTGAGCGCGTTGCAGTGGTTGATTTTGACGTGCATCACGGCAATGGTACCGAAGACATCTTCTGCCAGGACCCGCGGGTATTGATGACGGGCTGGTTCCAGCACCCGTTCTTCCCGTACTGCGGTGATGTACCGCGTGGCGAGAACATGAAGAACACCCCCAAGCCGCGTGCGACCACCGGGCCGGATTTTCGTGCCATGGTCAGCGAACACTGGTTGCCCGTACTCCATGAGTTCAAGCCACAGTTGATTGTGGTTTCCGCTGGTTTTGATGCCCACCGGGAGGACGACATGTCTTCCATGGGGTTGGTCGAGTCCGACTATGCCTGGGTAACGCAAGAGATTGTCAAAATAGCCGATGAATATGCGCACGGGCGCGTGGTCTCGATGCTGGAGGGTGGTTATGACCTGTCTTCTCTGGCGCGCAGCGTGGCTGTACATGTCAAGGAGTTGGCGGGCTTGTGAGCCGTGAGCCCGCCAGACGACAACAAAAAACCCGGCCTCACGCCGGGTTTTTTGTCTGAACAAGCTGCGCTTGCCGTCTTATGGCTTGACCAGTTCTGCCAGCAACTCTTTCACTCGCACTGCGCGCAGCGGCGCTTCTGGCCAGTTGCCTTCCAGCCTCAACCGGTCCTGACCAGCCAGGCGATAGTTTTTCTTGCTCTGGATCAGCGTGATGATCTTCATGGGATCAACCTGGGTGTTCTTGGCAAAGCTGATCACAATGGCGCTATCGGCCGCGTCGATCTTGGTAATGCCGATCGGTTTGGCCAGCATGCGCAGTTTATGGCAGTCCAGCAGCACCTTGGCGGCGTCGGGCAACAGGCCAAAACGGTCGATCAACTCTTGCAGCAGATCATCCAGCTCATCGGTGGTTTCGCAGTTGGCCAGTCGCTTGTAAAGGCTCAGGCGCTCGTGCACATCCGGGCAATAGTCGTTGGGCAACAGCGCGGGTGCGTGCAGATTGATCTCGGTGGTGACCCCCAGCGGTTGGGACAAATCAGGCTCGACGCCTTTCTTGAGTGCCTTGACCGCTTCGTTGAGCATTTGCGAGTAAAGCGAGAAACCGATCTCTTGCATCTCACCGGATTGAGAGTCTCCAAGTACTTCGCCTGCGCCGCGGATTTCCAGATCATGCATGGCCAGGAAGAAACCTGAGCCGAGTTCTTCCATCATCTGGATCGCTTCCAGCCGTTTTTTGGCCGACGGTGTCATGCCTTCCATGTCGGGCACCAGCAGATAAGCATAGGCCTGGTGATGGCTACGGCCTACGCGGCCACGCATCTGGTGCAATTGCGCCAGACCGAACTTGTCGGCGCGATTCATGATGATGGTGTTGGCATTGGGAATGTCGATGCCGGTTTCGATGATGGTCGTACACAGCAGCACGTTGAAACGCTGTGCGTAGAAATCACGCATGACGTGTTCCAGATCGCGCTCACGCATCTGGCCATGAGCGACCCCGATGCGGGCTTCTGGTAGCAGCGCGGCCAGTTTTTGCTGCATGTTCTCGATGGTTTCGACTTCGTTGTGCAGGAAAAACACTTGGCCGCCACGCTTGAGTTCGCGTAGCACCGCTTCACGAATTACGCCTTCACTGAACTTGGCGACAAAGGTTTTGACCGCAAGACGGCGTGAGGGCGCAGTGGCAATGACAGAGAAGTCACGCAAGCCTTCAAGACTCATCGCCAAAGTACGCGGGATGGGGGTTGCGGTCAGAGTCAGCACGTCCACGTTGGCGCGCAGTGCCTTGAGTTGTTCTTTCTGGCGCACACCAAAGCGGTGTTCCTCATCGATGATCACGAGGCCCAGTCGAGAGAACACGACATCGGGCTGCACCAGTTTGTGGGTGCCGATGACAATATCCACTTGACCATCAGCCAGGCCTTTCATGGCTGCGGCGACTTCCTTGGTTGACCGGAAGCGGGACAGTTCAACAATCTTCACCGGCCAGTCTGCAAAGCGGTCTGAGAAAGTCTGGAAATGCTGCTCGGCCAAAAGCGTGGTGGGTACCAGCACTGCCACCTGTTTGCCGCCCGCAACCGCAGCAAAGGCGGCGCGCAGTGCGACTTCGGTCTTGCCAAAGCCCACGTCGCCGCACACCAGGCGGTCCATTGGCCGACCAAGGCGCATATCGATCAGCACCGCTTCAATGGCCGCTTCCTGGTCAGCGGTTTCGTCAAAGCCAAACCCTTCGGCAAAGGCTTCGTAATCCTTGTATGACCAGTCAAACGCGTGCCCTTCACGGGCGGCGCGGCGGGCGTAAAGGTTAAGGAGTTCAGCAGCGGTGTCACGCACTTGTTCCGCCGCCCGGCGTTTGGCTTTGTCCCAGGCGCCGGAGCCCAGCTTGTGCAGCGGCGCAGCATCGGGGGAGCCGCCAGAATAGCGGCTGATCACATGCAGTTGAGAGACAGGCACGTAGAGCTTGTCGCTGCCCGCGTATTCAATCAGCAACAGTTCGGTTTCACCTTCACCCAGATCCATTGAGATCAAACCCTGGTACAAGCCAATGCCATGGGCTTCGTGGACCACCGGGTCGCCGATTTTCAGTTCGGACAGATCGCGCAGCATGGTGTCGGTGTTGCTGCGCTTTTGTTGTTTCTTGCCGCGAGCCTGTGCCACTGAAGCGTACAGGTTGCCTTCGGTAATGACCGCCAGCTTTTCTTGTGGCAATACAAAACCGCGATACAAGGCCGCCGGCGCGAGCGTCACGCGCTCCTTGCCATCGATAAAGCCTTGCCAGCTCTCTGCTTGTGCAGGTTTGAGGCCGTATTCGGCAAAGTACTGCGCCATGGTCTCACGACGACCCAGACTCTCGGCGCAGATCAGTACACGGCCCTTGAAGCTATCCAGGAACGAGGTCAGCTTGGCCAGCGGGTTGTCTGCGCGGCGATCGACATCCAGCGCGGGCAGTGACTCTGCAATGTTTTCTTCAACGGCGCCGCTGAACTCCAGTCGTGGCCAGTTCTTGCAGGTGCCGAAAAAGGTGTCGGGGATCAGGTACAAGTCACCCGGTTTCAGAATGGGGCGATCTTTCTCGCCAGACAGATTGCGATACCGGTCTTGCGTATCCGCCCAGAAACGTTGGGCGGCCTCATGCAGATTGCCACGCAGCACCAGGAGCGCGCTGGTCGGCAGATAGTCAAACAGGGTGGCCGTGTGTTCAAAGAACAGCGGCAGATAGTATTCGATGCCCGCAGGGGTGGCGCCGCTGGAAATATCCTTGTACAGACGTGACTTGGACGGATCGCCCTCGAACACCTCGCGAAACCGCTGGCGAAAACGCGTGCGGCCGCCGTCGTCAATCGGAAACTCACGTGCTGGCAGCAAGCGTACTTCGGGCACCGGGTACAAACTGCGCTGTGTATCGACATCGAAAGTGCGGATGGTTTCGATCTCGTCATCAAACAAGTCGATGCGATACGGCAGGGGCGAACCCATCGGGTAGAGGTCAATCAACCCGCCACGAATCGAAAACTCACCAGGGCTATAGACCTGCGTGACGTGGCTGTAGCCTGCAAAGGCCAGATCGGCACGCATTTTTTCAGCGTCGAACTTCTGACCCTTCTTGATAAAGAATGTGTGCCCGGCCAGGTACTCTACCGGCGCCAGTCGCCCCATGGCGGTTTGTACCGGCACAATGACCACGTCTGCCTTGCCCTCACGGATCATCCACAGCGTTGCCAGCCGTTCAGAGATCAAATCCTGGTGTGGCGAGAAATGATCGTAGGGCAGCGTTTCCCAATCCGGCAGCATGACCACGTTTTTTTCAGGCAAGAGCCAGGCCAGTTCTTCTTTCAGGCGCGTCGCTTCATGGGCGGCGTCAGTCAGCACCACCAATGGACGGGCGCGGTCTGCGTAGCGCGCCAGCAAAAGGCTGTCGGCAGAACCGGGCGGAAGGGCAAGTTGCAGGCGGTCGCCTGCGCGGGGAAGAGCGGGAGCGGACACGGGGCGGGTACTTGGCGGGCGGCAAAGACGCCATTATACGTATGAGCGCAACGTGGGGCGAGGCATGTGCGATGGCAGCCTGCCGGACGCCTGCGGGCCAATGCTGTAAACTCATGCGTTCGCCAAGTTTTCGCCAGGTCATCATGGATCACAAAGTCATACACGGTTTTCATGCCGTTACTTCGCGCCTGAAGCGCTTCCCGGATAGCGTGCTGGAGCTGTACCTGAACGCGGGCCGCATGGATCAGCGCTCCAAAGACCTGGCTCGTCTGGCCGAAGGTCAGGGCTGCAAAGTGCATCTGGTTGATGCCAAACGGCTGGATGGCTTGACCAACGGGGGGCGCCATCAGGGCGTGGCCGCGCTGATCGACGCGGGCAAGTCGTACATCACGGTAGATGATGTACTGGACGATCTTGATGAGCCACCGTTCCTGTTGATTCTTGATGGCATCACTGATCCGCATAACCTGGGTGCGTGCCTGCGGGTGGCAGATGCCATGGGCGTACACGCTGTGATTGCACCCAAAGACAAGTCTGTGGGTCTGACTGCGACGGTATCCAAGGTGGCATGCGGTGCTGCAGAGGTGATCCCGTACGTGATGGTCACCAACCTGGCGCGTACGTTGCGTGAACTTCAAGAGCGTGAAATCTGGATTGCCGGTACGGCAGGTGAGGCGGATACCGATCTGCACCACTTCAATCACACAGGCCCATTGGCGTGGGTGATGGGTAACGAAGGCGACGGCATGCGCCGGCTGACGCGCGAACATTGTGATGTACTGGTCTCGATCCCGATGTTCGGCTCAGTGGAAAGCCTGAATGTCTCTGTGGCAAGCGGTATTGTGCTGGCCGAGACGCGTCGTCAGCGAGTGATGGCGGCAAAGTAAACCGCCTGCTGAATCGCTGAATCCGGCATTCAAGCACAATAAAAAAGGACGGTTTCCCCGTCCTTTTTTTGTTGTTGGCGCTGGCGTATTACTTCCAGCGGCCATCACTCTTGGGCTTGACCGGCTTTTGTTTGGTCGGCTTGGGCGTTGGGGTGGGTGTGTCTGACGTATCTTGCAGATCAAGCCCACTGTCGTACGCACCTTTGATGGCCTGGGCCAGTTGCAATACCGCAGTGGCGTAGAGTGTGCTGCGGTTGTAGCGCGTCACGACGTAGAAATTGTTAAAGCCCATGTAGTAACTGGTGGAACCTGGTTCGGTTTCCAGGCTGAACAACACGGCTTGCTGGTTGGGGTCAGTCTCGTCGAGGGGCTGTACGCCTTTTTGCATCAACTCGGCCACGGTGTAGTGGAGATTGAACTTGTCTGCCAGCAGGTCTTCTTCAGCGCCAGTCACGTTCACCGGGACATATGTGTCACCGTTGCGTTGCCAGCCGTGAGCGGCCAGGAAATTGGCCACGCTGGCGATGGCATCATTGGCGGAGCCCCAGATATCGCGATGGTGATTGCCATCCCAATCAACGGCGTACTGTCTAAAGCTGGACGGCATGAATTGCGGCATACCCATGGCGCCAGCGTAGGAACCCATAAAAGTCAGCGGGTTTTCGTTTTCCTCACGTGCCAGCAGCAAGAACTGCGTGAGTTGATCCTTGAAATAGTCTGCACGGCGCGGGTAATCAAACGCGATCGTGGTCAGGGCATCCATCACGCGGAATGTCCCGGTATTACGGCCATAGAGCGTTTCTACGCCAAGGATGGACGTAATGACTTCGGGTGGAACGCCGTATTTGTCGCTTACGGCATTCAGTGTGTCGGCATTGCGACGCATGAAGCGCGCGCCACCTACGATGCGCTGGTTATTCACGAAGTTACCGCGAAACTGATACCAGGGCCGGCTGGTAGAAGGGCGGTCCAGCACGGTAATGATGCTGGGCTTGGTCACGACCTGGCCAAACAGGGTGGTCAGATTGTCGCGGTCAAAATTCTGGGTGTTCACCAGCGTGTCGATATACGCCTGGACCTCTGGCCGCTGCAGCAAGGCATCGTCGGCATGACTGAGGGCAGGAACAAAAAGGGCGGCAAGTGCGGCGCTACACAGCGCGGCGCGAAGCTTTACGAGCATGGGTAATCCGGGTCAGGACAGGGCGGGAGCCAGTGTCA
Source organism: Silvimonas amylolytica (assembly GCF_014645555.1). Taxonomy (GTDB): domain Bacteria; phylum Pseudomonadota; class Gammaproteobacteria; order Burkholderiales; family Chitinibacteraceae; genus Silvimonas; species Silvimonas amylolytica. Next base: position 263,279 of record NZ_BMLY01000006.1, read on the forward strand.
GAAGGCAGTCTGGCAACGGCAAGATCACGGCTGGATTCAGGCCGATGCCAGAATCCGGTTTTCGTACCTTACCGAATCGAGTTCAAAAAACAAGGTGCCATATTGCTCGAACTGCCGGCTGTTGTAAAAAGCCAGTGCAGCGTGATTCTGACTATTGACCGATAACCAGAGCGCGCAATGGCCAGCACGTTCGGTTGCCCGTGTCTCGCAGGCATTGAGCAGAGACTTGCCTATGCCCTGACCCGTAAAGCGCGGCAAGACGTAGAGCGTGTGCAGTTCAATGTCGGTATGCGGTACTGCGGGCTGAGCAGCATCGAAATCCAGCGCGGCATAGCCCACCAGGTGTTCTCCCTGACACGCCACCAGGAGGGCGTAACGGGCGTCGTGCATCAAGCGCTCAAAATGATCTTGTGTATACGTGCTGAATACGTAATTGGCCAACGCGGGGCGGATGCCGACAATGGCATAGGTATTGAGCCACACCGTGATGGCCAGGGCGGCCAGTGTCTGGGCGTCGTCCGGGGTGGCCGGGCGGATAGTGATGGTGTCAGTGAGTGTGTCTGCAAGCGTCATTGGGATAGCGCACTGGAGAGCAGTTTGGCGGTGACATCAACAATGGGAATAATCCGTTCGTACGCCATACGTGTAGGCCCGATGACGCCGAGCGTGCCGATGATCTGGCCATTGGCCCGATACGGCGCTGTAATGATCGAGCATTCATCCAGCGGCGCAAGACCAGACTCGCCACCGATAAAAATCTGTACGCCGTCAGCGCGGTTGCCGAGTTCCATCAATTGCAACAGGGCAGTTTTGCGTTCAAACAACTCAAACAATTGGCGCAACCGGCCCATATTGTTGGCCAGATCGTCGCTTTCCAGCAGATTGCGTTCGCCAGAAATCACCAGATCTTCCGCGGTGTGATCCAGTGCGCTCTGGCCAAACAGTACGGCACTGTTCAATAGCTCTGCCAGCTGACCTTTGACTGAGCGAACCTCTGTCTCGACAAAAATGCGCAACTCTCGCCAGGTCTTGCCAGCGCAATTGGCATTCAGGAAATTGGCCGCTTCGATCAGATCTGCTGTGGGGAAGGCTGTCTGTGTCTGGATGATACGGTTCTGCACATCGCCGTCATCGGTGACCAGAATCAGTAATACGCGTTTGTCAGACAGCGGCAGAAACTCGATTTGCCTGAGCACTGTATCCTGCCGACGCGGCGATACCACCACACCGGCGAAGTGCGTCAGTTGCGACAACAGGTTGGAAGCTGCGGTAATGGTGCGCTGCGGACTATCCAGCGGTAGCGAGCCCGGTGTCAGACCGATATTTTCGAGCGACTGCACCGACATCAGGCCGTCTACAAAGAAACGATAACCCAACGCCGTAGGTACACGACCGGCCGAAGTGTGCGGGCTGGCCACAAAACCCAGTTGTTCCAGATCGACCATCACATTGCGGATGGTGGCCGAACTGATGTCCAGCCCGGAATACTGCGATAGCGCCCGCGAGCCGACGGGTTGTCCATCGGCGATATAGCGTTCGACCAGCGTTTTCAGAAGGATTTGGGCGCGATCACTGAGCATGATCCGATTCTAATGTGGTTTAGGTTTCGGGTTAAAGTCTTGCGGTACGTTGTTGGTAGCGGGAGACGCTTGAAGTGCCAAGTGCCGCCCCTTGTGGTTAAATGCAGCCGTATTTGTCTGGATCAAGCCATGCAGAGTCTATTTAAAACCATTGTGCTGGTCGGCCGTTTCAATACCCCTACGCTGGGCGGGCCGCTGCGCCAGCTTGCAGGTACTTTGCAAGAACTCGGGGCACGCGTGCTGATCGAGGCCGAGGTGGCGGCTGAGCATGGCATTGAAGACATCCCGGTGGTAGATCGTCTGGCCATCGGCAAGCTGGCTGATCTGGTGATTGTACTGGGCGGCGACGGTACCATGCTGGGCGTGGCCCGCCTGGTGGCGCCATACCGGATTCCGGTCATTGGTGTGAACCAGGGCCGTCTGGGTTTCATGACCGATATCCCGCTCAAGGACATGGAGCGCACCATCAGCGGCATGCTGGCCGGGGCGTTTGTGCCGGAAGAGCGGATTTTGCTGGAAACCACCGTCAAGCGAGATGGCAGCAAAGACACGGTCAATGCGCTGGCGTTCAACGACGTCGTATTCAGCCGTGGCTCTACCGGGGCCATGATCGAGTTTGAAATCTTCATTGATCGCCAGTTTGTGTACAGCCAGCGCTCGGATGGTTTGATTGTGTCTACACCGACGGGCTCTACCGCTTACGCGCTGGCTTCGGGTGGCCCGATCCTGCACCCCAGCTTGCCGGCCATTACGCTGGTGCCGATCTGCCCGCAGTCTCTCTCGAACCGCCCGATCGTGATCAACGATACCAGCGAAGTCGAATTTTTACTGACCCGTAACTCTGACGCGCGCGTGTACTTTGATAACCAGTCTGACTGCGAACTGCGTGAGAAAGACCGGGTGATCATCCGCCGCCACCGCAACACGCTGCGTATCTTGCATCCGGTCGGGTACAACTATTACGACATGTTGCGCGACAAACTGCACTGGGGCGAAAAGCTCCTCTAGGCTCAATCAGACTGACCATGCTGCTCTCTCTGAACCTCAAGAATTTCGTGATTGTCGACAAGCTGGCGCTGGAGTTTGCGTCCGGGCTTTCCGTGTTCACCGGTGAAACCGGCGCAGGCAAGTCGATTGTGATCGACGCACTGGGTCTGCTGCTGGGCGATCGCGCCGATGCGGGCATGGTGCGCCACGGTACCGACAAGGCTGAACTGGCGGTCGAATTTGACATCAGCAAGCTCGCCGCCGCACGGGCATGGCTGGCAGAGGCAGAACTGACAGGCGACGATGCTGATGTCGTCAATCTGCGCCGCACGCTCGATAGTCAGGGCAAGAGTAAAGCGTTTATCAATGGCACGGCTGCCACGCTGGCGCAACTGAAAACCCTCGGCGAAATGCTGGTAGACATTCATGGCCAGCACGCGCATCAATTGCTGCTGCGCCCGGAAACCCAACGCGCCGTGTTTGATGCCTTTGCAAGTGCTGGTGATATCGCCGCGACGGTTGGCAGTCACTGGCGAGACTGGCAGCGTGCGGAGGAAGAATTCGCCGCCGCCAGCCGCAATGCGGCTGCCTTTGAAGCCGAACGCGAACGGCTGCAGTGGCAGATCAATGAAGTCGCCGAGCTGGCGCTGGGCGAGCACGAGTGGGAAGAACTGCAGGGTGAGCATCGTCGCCTGCAACACGCCGCCAGTTTGATTGATGGCGTGCAAGCCGCGCTGACCGCGCTGACTGACGGGGACGAAAACTGCCAGGGCTGGCTGGGCAGCGCCACGCGCCAACTACAAGAACTCGCAAGCTATGACGAATTGCTGACCCCCTCTCTGGATTTACTAGCCGGGGTTGAGGCGCAACTGTCTGAAGCGGTGAGTGAACTGCGCCGTTACGCCGATCACCTGGAGCTGGACCCTCAACGCCTCCAGGAAGTGGAAGTGCGGCTGGATGCCATCTGGCGTACTGCCCGCAAATATCGCATTGAACCCCCAGATCGCCTGCCGCAAGCCTTGCAAGACTGGAACGCCCAACTTGAAAACCTGGGCGGTGGCGAAGGCATTGCCCGCCTGCAAAAAGCCGTGGCTACAGCGCGTGCTGCCTATGAAAAAACTGCGGCTCAACTCTCTGCGTTGAGGCAAAAACATGCCGCACCATTTGCCAAAGCCGTGACGGCGCAGATGAAGCCGCTGGCGCTGGCAGAAAGTACATTCACCGTCGCGCTCACGGCGGTTCCTGCGGGTGGCCATGGCCAGGAAGATGTCGACTTCCAGATTGCCCATGGCGAGGCCGAAGCGCGACCCATGGGCAAGATTGTCTCGGGTGGCGAACTCTCGCGCATCAGCCTGGCTATTCAGGTGATCTCAAGCGGTTTGTCCGGCGTGCCCACACTGGTGTTCGATGAAGTGGACGTTGGTATTGGTGGACGTGTAGCTGAAATTGTCGGACGCATGCTGGCGGATCTGGGCAAGGCCCATCAGGTGTTGTGCATTACCCATTTGCCCCAGGTTGCGGCCTGCGGTCAGCAACACTTCCAGGTCAGCAAGGACAAAGGCAACGCAGGCATTGTCAGCCACGTTGCCGCCCTGGATGAGGCTGGGCGCATTGAAGAAATTGCCCGCATGCTGGGCGGCGTTGATATCACGGAAACCACGCGCCGGCACGCGGCCGAGTTGCTAGGCCATGCTTGACCCCGTAGAACTGACACCCCCGGCCATCATTCACGAATGGACCGAGGCGCAAACCGCCTTTATGCATGCGGCACTGGCGGAGGCAGCCAAAGCCGAAGCCCTGGGCGAAGTGCCGGTCGGTGCGGTAGTGGTCCATAAAGGCCAGATCATTGGCGCTGGTCACAACCAGCCTATTACGCGGCACGATCCGTCCGCCCATGCCGAAATGCTGGCGCTGCGCGCTGCTGCAGAGGCACTGGGCAACTATCGCCTCCCGGGCTGCGAGTTATACGTGACCCTGGAGCCATGCCTGATGTGTTCTGGCGTCATGATGCACGCCCGCCTGGCGCGGGTCGTGTTTGCGACCAATGATCCTAAAACCGGCTGCGCGGGGAGTGTGATTAACCCGTTCATGGATCATCGTCTGAATCACCACACCGAAGTATTGGGCGGCTTGCTGGCGCAAGAAGCTGCGGCCCAACTCAAGGCGTTCTTTGCTGAACGCCGGCGGCAGCAGAAAGCCGAACGGGACGCACGCGCAGCGTCTCAATAGCATCTCTTCCCGGATGGATCACGCGCGAAGCACGCCCCCGACGCCGCTGGTTCACAGGCGCTGACATATCCCATCGTTCATGTTGCCGAAATTGCGCGTCGTACATGACGTCCGCATCTTGCGGGCGGCATGCATGTTAGAGTCGCAAGCATGACTGCCGATCAATCGCAGTCGTAAATAAAAGATTGCGAACACGGTGTGCCGTTAAGGGCCGCAGCAGTTGCGCAGCAAAAGACGGGCCGCCGATTGCATCGCAATCAGGCAAAAAAATACCCGAATGAGGATGAAGAATGAGACAGCTATTGTTGCTGCCGCTGATGGCGGCCGCTGCGCTTGCGCACGCCGATAAAGTGGTGTTCCAGGAAGATTTCAAAGGTGACCTCTCGCAATGGGTAGGTCAGAACGGAGATGGCTCCGTGCCCATGCATGGCGTGATCGTGGATGATCCGCTACGCCCCGGCGCCAAGGCGCTCAAGTTCACCAAGAAGGTTTTTGGGGGGGATCTCTTTTCCAAAACCCAGTTTGCCGAAGGCAAGAAATACACGCTGACGTTCGATTATCTGGGCACATGTAGTTCCAGTTGCGGCGGTGTGGTGGGCTATACGGCTGATTTTCCCGGTCGTGATAACTGGCTGGCCGGTGCGGCCAAGCTGGGCGGCGGTGCCGAAGTGCTCAAAGACAACAATCAATGGAACAGCTACAGCATTGATTTCAAGAGCAAGTTCGCGTTTCACCTGGCACTGGAACACTGGGTCAATGGCTCGGGTAATCCGGGTGATTCGCTCTTTGCCAACTTCAAGCTGACAGAAAAAGATGATGCTGGTGGTGGCGATGCCAAGCCAGTCGCTGCAGCGGCTGCGGTGATCGGTGGCGTGCCAGCCCCGGCCAAACCGCAGTTTGTAGCGTATTACCCGGCATGGGCCGCTGGTCGCACACCGCCTTATTTCATCAAGAACGTGGAATCATCCGGCCTTGCCAGACAGCTCACGGTGATCAATTACGCCTTTGCCAATGTGGTCGATAACAAGTGCGTTGTGGGATACCCGGATCAGGATTACAAACTGCCGATTGATGCCGCCAATACGCTGGATGGCAAGCCGGATGCTGGCAGTAATGGTCTGTTTGGGAACTGGAACCAGATCAAACAGCTCAAGCAAAAGCATCCCAACCTGAAGGTCGTGATCTCGCTGGGCGGCTGGACATGGTCCAGATATTTCTCTGATGCCGCGCTGCCCAAGAACCGTGAAGCGTTTGTAAAGTCGTGCGTGGATACCTTTATCAAGGGCAATATCGATGGCAAGGCCGGCCTTGCGGCAGGGGTGTTTGATGGCATCGACATTGACTGGGAGTTCCCGGGCACTGCGGGTAACGAAGGCAATATCGTTCGTGATGAAGATCCAAAGAACTACACAGCGTTACTGGATGAATTCCGCAAGCAACTTGATGAGGCCAAACCGGGTTATCTGCTGACTGTGGCAGCGAGTGCGGCGGCCAATGTGTACGGCAATATCGAGAGCGAGAAGATCCAGAAATCGGTGAACTGGATCAACTTGATGACCTATGACTTTGCCGGCCCGTGGGATAGTCAGACCGGGTATCAGTCCAACCTGTTTGCCGGCCCGAAGGATCGGCTCTCGATTGATATGGCCGTCAAGGATTACATCGACAAGGGCGTGCTGCCAGGCAAGCTGGTATTGGGTGTCCCGTTCTACGGCTATGGTTGGGTGCCGGTCAGCATGGATGCACATGGCATTCACCAGGGTGTGAAAGCCAAAGCCAAGGGCTCGACGGATGAAGGCACCGCAAGTTACGCCGAAATCAAGGCCAGGCAGGGCGATGTGTTCCGCGACGACAAGACGCGCTCTATTGTCAAAGTGTCGGAGGGCGAAGTCTGGGTGTATGACGACCCGCAAGTCATCAAAGACAAGATCGACTACGTGAAAAAGATGAAACTGGGCGGTATGATGGCTTGGGAAGCCTCTCAGGACACGCCGGATGGCGAACTGGCCAGCACCATCTATAACGGCCTGATCAAGTAACCCGCGCATTTGCGTGACCTGAAACGGAGGCTTTGGCCTCCGTTTTCATTTCTGCACCTCTGTTTCTGGTTATATCCCATGCACATCGAGATCGACCTTGCTGCACAAACCCTTTGTTTGCATGACCAGAATCAGTTGATTCGGCAGTACATGGTCTCTACTGCGGCGGCCGGCATTGGCGAACAGCAGGGCAGCATGAAAACCCCGCGCGGGCTGCATACGGCGCGCGCCATGATCGGCCATGATTTACCATCAGGCAGTGTGCTGCGCGGGCGACGTGCGACGGGTGAAATCCATACCGCAGAACTGGGCGCGCAACATCCGGAACGAGACTGGATACTAAGCCGGATTATCTGGCTGTCTGGTCGTCAGCCCGGATTTAACCGGCTGGGGCAGGTCGACACCCTGCGCCGGTATATCTACATCCATGGCACGCCGGATGACCAACCCATGGGTGTGCCAGGTTCGCATGGCTGTGTCCGCATGCGCAATGCAGATGTGATTGATCTGTTTGAGCGCATTCGCCCAGGCATTGACGTGCTGATCCTGGAAGACGCCTCGGCCCGGCTGCGCCACTACACGGCTGAGGTGCCGGTCAGCGCGATGGCCGCATTGCAAGCGCGCCTTGCCGCCCCGCAATTGGCTTTGCCTGCATCGCCGGTCGCTTCTGATGATCATCTGGCGTGGGCGTTGTGGCAGGGCGATGGTCAATTGCTGGCGTTGGCGCATCTGCAAGCGGGCTCAGGTCTGCATATCTGGCAGCAACCCCAGGAAGGGCAGCCTGCGTGGTTTGCATTGTGGCCGCAAGCAGAGCGCGCGGCTCTGGCGCGCGGCTGGCGGGAAGTGCGTCTGCTATTGCCTGCCGACCAAAGTGCACCGGCAGGGTTTGAGGAGATCCGCACGCTGCCAGAGGCCGTTCTGTGGCGCTACTGGCTGGCGGCCTGAACTTATTTTGCAGCGGATACCAGGGCGGGTGCTTTGGGGACATCAATGCACGCCTGCGCCATTTCCTCATAAGCGTAGAACGTCTGATCTGCAGTTTCGACGATCGCCGGCGGGCTGTCTCGCAAATCAAAGGGGCTCGACATCACGGCAGCCATGATCTGTGCATGAGGTAGACGTTCGCGGAATTTGCTGATGAGATCATCGAACATTTCCCGTTCTTTTTCCGGGATCACGCTGATCAGAAACACCATGGCGACGATATCCGGATTGACCTCATCCGGAATGGGTCCCTGCAAATCTTCCAGCGATAAATGACGGCCATCAATGTGCTGCGTGCGCAAAATACGCACGAGGATTTCTGCGGCCAGTTCATCGCCAGCGGACCCCAGGCCGATGGCCAGCACGACTGAACCCAACGGCGCATTGACCGGGCCTTGCCAGCGACCGGTTTGTTGTTCGCGGCGCGCACGCAACTGACGGCCCAGATTGGTTTCTTCCAGCACGGACTGGCGTTGCCGGCGCGGCCCTTTGGTGGTTTTGCCCGAACCGCTCAAGGTTTCGATCACCGTCCCAATCACTGTCCCCACGCGCTTTTGTTCCACATGAGAAATACTCTTGCCCGCGTAATCAATGGCCAGCATATGCAGCGCAGGGAGCAACACGGTATCGCAATACACCGCCAGCGGTTTGCGTTTGAGAAAGGCACGGGCACTGGCAATGATTTCTTCTGCATCGCCAGAGAGTGCGCGCTGGTAGAAGTTCTCTGGCATGGTCAGCGCAGGCACCTCACCCAGCAGGATTTCCAGGAAATTGAGTGCTTTGATGTAGCGACCGGCCACCACCAGACACAGGGTCAGCGGCGTCGACAGCACCAGTCCGACCGGGCCCCAGATCCAGCTCCAGAAAATAGCAGCAATCACCACAGAAAGCGGCGACAAGCCGGTTGTGTGGCCATACAACTGGGGCTCGACCAATTGTGCTACCAGCACCTCGATCAGCAGAAACAAGCCCAGCGTCAACACGGCCATTTCCCAGCCCGGGGTGATCGCCGCCGCCAGCAAAGTGGCGCAGAACGCGGCAATCCACACGCCCACATAAGGCACAAAGCGCAAGACCGCGGCCATCACACCCCAGAGCAATGCCTGTGACAGGCCAATCAGGCTTAAACCCAGCCAGATCAGCGTTCCCACGGCCAGGTTGACCGCAAACTGCGACACAAAAAACCGCGATAAACGCGTACCTGCATCGTTGACTGCAATGGTCGTGGCACGCAGATCGTCCGAACCGATGAGCCGAATCAGCCGGTCACGCAATGCTTCGTGTTCAAGCAGCACAAAAATCAGCACCACAAACACAATGCCTGCGGTTTCCAGCGGGCCCCAGACTGAACCGGCAATTCGCGTCAGCAGGGTAAATGGGCTGGGTGCGCTTTCTTGAATGGTGACGGGGAGGGGTTTAGTCCGGACGTCTGGCGAGACCAGCGCGTTGGCATCTGCATCCGGCGTGGACTCATCATTTTTGGCGAACATCTGGGAGATCACCCGATTGGCCTGCCCGGTGACCAGATTGAGCTTGCCCAGCGTCATTTCATCCAGCGTAACAACTTTGCTGCGGATGGTGTCTTCGTACTGCGGCAGGCTGGCTGCCATGTGAATCACCTGCAGACCAATCACCAGTCCGACGAAAGTGAGCGCGACCGATAAACCCGACACCGCCACGACAATGGAACCCACCTGACCCAGACCAAAGCGACGTAACCGGCGAATCAATGGCGCGATCAACAAGCTAAGGATGATCGCCAGCGTAATCGGAATCAGCACATCGCGGCCAAAGTACAGCAGGCCCAGGACTGTGGCGGAACCCAGAATCTGGGCGAGTTTGTTGGTTGGGGGCGAATCGTTCTTGAACACATTACGGACAGCATTCATTGGGCGGTAATCCGGGTGGAGTTCTGTGCTGCAGATATTGCGGGTATGGCGCAAATCAATACGCGTGCCCGTGAATTTATCGCTTCGTCATGACGGCGGCAAATGCGGAGTGAATCTTTTTGCAGTTTACGGGCTGATCTCATGCACGCGCTGCCCCGGTTGACGGTCAACCCGCTACGTCTGGCGTGTGGCGGGATTCAGCGTTTGAAAAGGGGTGAAACCCCGTCACGGTGTCGTGATTAATTTCAGAAATTGAAAATATACCGTTTGTATTTTTTGGGTGTTTGTCCGGTATGTATGTCAGGGAGGTGTGTGTTAGGTGTAACAAAAACGAAACGCCATGTCTGAACCGGCCCCGCTTTGAGGTTCACGCAAATGGATATGTCCACTCCACATAGCAGGGTCTAAATCCTGGATCAACAGGTTCGATTTTCATGGAGCTCCAAATGAGACCGCTTACGAGAACATTGCTGGCATCAAGCATGCCGCTGGCTTTGGGCACCGCCCTTGCCGAAGGCCCCAAGCCGGCGACCAGCTTTACCAAAGCTGAGAATCAGAAGTTGCTGGACTACCTGCCGTTTGATAACAAGCAAGACTTTGACGATGTCAAACGCGGTTTTATTGCTGATTTGCCTTCTCCAGTGATCAAGGGCGATAAGGGCAATACGGTGATCGATTTGGCGCAGTTCGACTTCCTCAAGCAACAGGGCCCGGCGCCAGACACGGTGAACCCTAGCTTGTGGCGGCAAGAGCAATTGCTCTCGGTGCGCGGCTTGTTCAAGGTGGTCGACGGTGTTTATCAGGTCCGCAACATTGATCTGGCCAACATCAGTTTTATTCGCGGCAAAACCGGCTGGGTGATTATTGATCCGCTGACCTCGGTCGAAACCGCCAAGGCTGCGCTGGATCTCATCAACGCCAAGGTAGAAAAACTGCCGGTAACCGGGGTGATCTTCACCCACAGTCACGTGGATCACTTCGCCGGCATCCGCGGCGTGGTGAAGGAAGAGGACGTCCGCTCGGGCAAGATTCCGGTGGTGGCACCGGAGGGCTTCATGGAAGAAGCCGTGAGCGAAAACGTGTTTGCCGGTAATGTCATGAGCCGTCGCGCCTCGTACATGTACGGCAACCTGCTGCCGAAGAACCCGCAAGGCGCGGTAGGCGCAGGTCTGGGCCTGACCACTGCGGCTGGGACCATTACCCTGTTCGAGCCGAGCAAGTTGATCCAGAAGACCGGCGAAAAGATGACCATTGATGGCATTGACGTGGTCTTCCAGATGGCGCCAAGCACGGAAGCGCCGGCAGAAATGCTGTTCTACTTCCCGCAGTTCAAGCTGATTGATCTGGCCGAAGACGCCACCCACACCCTGCACAACCTGTTGACCATGCGTGGCGCCAAGGTGCGTGATGCCTCCAAGTGGGGCAAGACGCTGGATACCACGCTGGATCTGTGGGGCAAGGATGCCGTCGTATCCATGAGCAGCCACCACTGGCCACAGTGGGGCAATGATCGCGTGGTCAAACATCTGGAAGACCAGCGTGATCTGTACAAGTACATCAACGATCAAGTGCTGCGTATGGCCAATGAAGGCCTGACCATGCATGAAATTGCTGACCAGTTTGTACTACCGGATAGCCTGGCCAAAGAGTTCTACAACCGTGGTTACTATGGCGATCTGAAGCACAATGTGCGTTCGACATACCAGTTCTATCAAGGCTGGTGGGATGGCAATCCGGCCAATCTGAACCCGTTGCCGCCGGTGGAAGAAGGCAAGAAGTATGTCGAGATGATCGGCGTGGACAAGATGATGGCCACCGCCAAGGCGGCCTTTGACAAGGGTGATTATCGCTGGTCGGCCACCGTGACCAACAAGATCGTGTTTGCCCAGCCTGACAACCAGGCCGCCAAAAACCTGGAAGCCGATGCACTGGAACAAATGGGTTATCAGGCCGAGTCTGGCCCCGCCCGGGACTTCTATCTGTCTGGTGCGCAGGAATTGCGTAACGGCATCCAGAAAGCCGCCACACCCAACACCAGTTCACCGGACATCATCCGTGGCATGACCACAGAAATGTTCCTCGACTTCCTGGGCGTACATTTCAACGGGCCGAAGCTGGGCGATCATACCTACCACTTCAACCTGATCTTCCCGGATACCAAAGAGAAGTTCACTTTGTATGCAGAGAATGGCGTGCTGGGCTACAGCAAGGACAAGCAGTATGACAAGGCTGATGCCACCATCACCTTGAACCGCACCACGCTGGACAAGATCGCCCTGGGTCAGTTGAAGCTGGGCAATCTGTCTGAAACCGGCGAAGTGAAATTTGACGGCAGCAAGGCCAAGTTCAACGAACTGGTAACTTACTTCGACAAGTTTGATTTCTGGTTCCCGATTGCTGCGCCGTAATGGGTTGGCGCCGGTGAACCTGCGGTGACGAAAAGGCGGTCAGCCCTGCTGACCGCCTTTTTCAATGCATCAGAAACTCACTGCCAGCCCGACAGACACGCCAGATACATTGTTGCCGAATACATAGCGCGCCACCAATCGGGTACGGGTCACGATGATGTCGTATTTGCTGGAATCCAGCTCGAAACCCGCGCCGAGCGACGTCAGGTAATCAAAGCCCAGCGCGCCGCGTAACTGCCCCAGATATTCCGTGTGGGCAAATTCCAGGACATAACGGATCGGCCGGTCAAGCGCGGTAAAGCCCGTCGGTGCCCGGTAACGCGCCCAGACGCCAAGGCTCTGCGCGACGGCGCGGCCCTGGACCGCAGTATCTGAGTCAAAACTCTGCAAAACGATATTGGAATACCGCAATTCCACTTCTTGCTCGCGCTCCGGCTTGAAGTCTTCGTACACCATCATCAGCGAGCCGCCCAGGCCGTAGGCGTTGAGCGTGCCGCCATCCAGAAACTGGATATCACGGTCAGTCCGGTGATTGACGATCCACTGGCCGGCGTACAAATCGCTGACCACCTTGCCTAGCGCAATATTGAAAATCGGGCGGATCTTGATGTATTCGGACACAGGGAAATCCCAACCGATACCGCCGCTGACGTTGACGGTATTCCAGCGCAGCGGCAGAAAGCGGTCATCACTTCCGTCAGTTGCCACAAACGTCGGATCGTAACGCGTGTAGGCGGCCACACCTTCCAGATAGAGCGGCGTCGTATCACTGATCGTTGCGCCGCCGCCAAGCTGGGTAGACCACAAGCCAGGATTGCCGGTACTGCCATTGCTGATGGAGAGCGAACTGGTTGTGACATCGGGTACGACTGAATAACCAATCAGCGCTACAACGGCATTGGCATTGCGCTCCACGCTCGTACCAATCACCCGGAATGGCGGCGCGGCGCGCACCGGGGTGCTCAACAACGCTGTGGCGATTGCAACAAGTACAACTGAGGACGGCCAGGCTGCGCGGCGAAGCTGCGTAGGCATGAAGGAAGTGCCCCCTGGTGGCGGTGTTGTTGCCGGTGCTCGGCGAGCAGGCACCTCTATCTATAGAAGAGTCGTCAGCGCTGTGCAAACCGGGGTGCGTGGCAACGCGGGCAAGCGTGGTCAAGGGCGTCGGGGAGGTGTGTGAAATCGCGCACATTGTGCTGGATGGTGTTTGATTTCGAGCAATCTGTTTGCCGGGTGAGGTCTGCGCGTCAACGCAAATATAAAACCGGTTTTTTTGCAGGCTTATGAATTCATTGTGTTTTTATGGTTTCTTGGGTGCGTGGCACAGCGCTTGCTATGACATGACCTGTCATAACAGGTTGCTACGTCATGTCGCTGAATCCACAAACTTTTACCCGCCCGCATCTCTCGCTCTACAGCCAGATCAGGGATGAATTGCGTGAGCACATTGTCACCGGACGTTATCAGCCGCATGACCGTGTCCCGTCAGAAAGCCAACTCATGCGCCAATACGGCGTCAGCCGCATTACCGTGCGCCAGGCGTTGGGTGATCTGGAAAAAGAAGCGCTGATTTTTCGCGTTGCAGGCAAGGGCGCGTTTGTCTCACAGCCCAAGCCGTTTCAGGAACTGGGCAGCCTGCAAGGCTTTGCAGAGGCCATGCACGGCCAGGGACATCAAACCCACAACCGCTTGTTGAGCCTGGACACGCTGGCAGCCAGTACCGAAGTCGCCCAGCGTCTGGCGTTGGCAGAAGGCGAACCGGTCACCCGGATTGCCCGCGTGCGGTATCTGAACCGCGAACCCGTATCACTGGATGTGACCTGGGTGGCGGCACGCATCGGCGTACGCCTGGCGCGGGAAGACCTTGCCAGTCGCGACATCTTTGTCATCCTGGAAAACGATTACGACCTGGCGTTGGGTCACGCCGATCTGACAATCGATGCCCAACTGGCAGAGGCCTGGCTGGCCACAGAACTGGGGGTGGCCGAACACGCTGCCGTACTGCGTATCGAGCGCCTGACCCACACCCGTGATGGCACCCCCATCGATTTTGAATATCTCTATTGCCGGCCGGACAACTTCCAGTACCGGCTGCGTCTGAACCGCGCCTGAAGCGCGCATCAACCGAGCGTTTTCATGAACACCATTGAACACTTTGTAGACGTCCTGGTCATTGGCGGCGGCACAGCCGGGCCGATGGCCGCCGTGAAAGCCAAACAGGCCAACCCCGATTTACGTGTGCTTTTGCTGGAAAAAGCCAACGTCAAACGCAGTGGCGCGATCAGCATGGGTATGGATGGCCTGAACAATGCGGTAATCCCTGGCCACGCCACGCCTGAGCAGTATGTGCGTGAAATCACCGCAGCCAACGATGGCATCGTCAACCAGAAAACCGTCATGGCCTATGCGCAAAACAGCTTTGCCATGATTGAAGAACTGGACCGCTGGGGCGTGAAGTTTGAGAAAGACGAAACCGGTGACTTTGCCGTGAAAAAAGTCCACCACATGGGCAGTTACGTCTTGCCCATGCCTGAAGGGCATGACATCAAGAAAGTCTTGTACCGGCAACTCAAGAAAACGCGGGTGGAGATCACCAACCGGCTGGTTGCCACGCGCCTGATGACTGGCGCAGACGGACGCATAGCGGGCACCTTTGCCTTTGATTGCCGCACCGGAGAATTTCATATCATACGTGCCAAATCGGTCGTGCTGGCCACGGGCGCAGCAGGCCGACTGGGTTTGCCGGCATCCGGTTATCTGTTTGGGACCTACGAAAACCCCACCAATGCCGGCGATGGCTACAGCATGGCGTTTCATGCCGGGGCTGAGCTATCGGGTATTGAGTGTTTTCAGATCAACCCGTTGATCAAAGATTACAACGGCCCGGCCTGCGCCTACGTGACTGGCCCATTTGGGGGCTACACCACCAACAGCAAGGGTGAGCGGTTCATCGAGTGTGATTACTGGAGCGGGCAGATGATGCTGGAGTTCCAGCGAGAACTGGCCGGTGGCAACGGCCCCGTTTTCCTCAAGCTGGATCATCTTGCCGAAGAAACCATCAGCACCATCGAGACCATTCTGCATACCAACGAGCGTCCCAGTCGTGGGCGTTTTCATGCCGGACGTGGCACGGATTACCGCGAGCGCATGGTGGAAATGCATATCTCGGAGATCGGCCTGTGCAGTGGGCATTCGGCCTCTGGCGTGTGGGTGGATGAACACGCAGCGACCACCGTGGCCGGGCTTTTCGCCGCAGGTGATCTGGCATGCGTGCCGCATAACTACATGCTGGGCGCGTTTGTGTATGGCAAGTTTGCTGGCGAATCTGCCGCGCGCCACGCATTGGCGCATGAGCACGCCAGGGTTGACGCTGGCCAGATCGAAACCGAGCGCAATCGCGTACTTGCGCCGCTCCTGCGGGAGGCCGGCCTGCCGCCGGCACAAGTGGAGTACAAACTGCGCCGCATGGTGAACGACTACCTGCAACCGCCCAAGGTCACCCGCAAGATGGAGATCGGTCTGGAGCGCTTTGAGGCCATCCGCGACGACCTGGAGCAACTTTCTGCCCGTAACCCGCATGAGTTGATGCGCGCCATGGAGGTCTACGCCATCCGGGACTGCGCAGAAATGGCTGCGCGTGCTTCATTGTTCCGCACCGAAAGCCGCTGGGGCCTGTACCACGCCCGTGTGGACTTTCCTGAGCGCAACGATGCCGAGTGGCTGGTGCACGTGCAAACGCACAAAAACGAACACGGTGACATGGCCTGCTTCAAGCGCGCGCTGGAACCGGCCGTCATCACCATGAACGAGGCCGACAAGGCCGCCTATCACCAGTTGCGCATTCCGGCCAGCCAGACCGCAGAGAGGATTCCCGCATGAGCCTGCCCGTATTCGCGCTTGCCCAGCAGCGCACCACCGTTCCGGTCCGTATTGATGAGGACAAATGCATTGCAGACAAAGGCTGCACCGTCTGCGTAGACGTTTGCCCGCTGGACGTCCTGGCCATCGACCTGACCAAAGGCAAGGCTTACATGGCTTTTGATGAGTGCTGGTACTGCATGCCGTGCGAGAAGGATTGCCCGACCGGGGCAGTGCAGGTGGATATCCCGTATTTATTGCGATGAGGCAGTTGGCCGCAGCGGGTGGCCTTTGCCAGCAAGCGCCAAAGATCGCGCCTGACGGCGCCCCCAAAGAGGGCGAAAGTCAAAAGCACCGGCGATTTGCAGGGTGAGTTCGGCGCGTAATGGCAGTCCCCCAGCGCGTTCCTGCAAACACGCCCGGACCCACAAAGACAGACCAGAACACGATTTACCAGATAAGCAGAAAACTACTACTCCGGAGCAACACCATGCATTTGTTCAAAGCACTCCCGTTTTTGATGGCGCTCACACTGGGCATGGCGAACGCCGAAACCATCCGCGTCGCCATTGGCACGCAAGACACCACAATCAACTGCGCCACCGGTGGCCTGATGATCCGTGAACTCAAACTGCTGGATAAATATCTGCCGCATGACGGTAAGTACAAAGACGTAACGTATGACATCCAGTGGAAAAACTTCACCTCTGGCGCGCCGTTGACCAATGAAATGGTCGCCGACCGGCTGGATATCGGCGCGATGGCCGATTTCCCCGGTTCGCTCAATGGTGCAGCGTTTGATAAAGCGGGCAAGAAAAGCCTGTTTATCAGCGTGTTGTCCGGTAGCACACAAGGTAGCGGTAACGGCATTGTCGTACCCAAGGATTCGCCCATTCAGTCGATTGACGAACTCAAGGGCAAGACAATTTCTGTTCCGTTTGCTTCGACCTCTCACGGCATGTTGCTGCGGGCGCTCAAGGCGCGGGGTATTGACCCGGACAAAGACGTCACCATCCTGACGCAAGCGCCGGAAGTGGCTGCACCCGCGCTGCAAACCAACAAGATTGATGCGCATGCGGATTTCGTCCCGTTTGCCGAGTTGTTCCCGTATCGCGGCTTTGCCCGCAAGATTTATGACGGCTCACAGGCCAATGCGCCGACCTTCCATGGTGCGTTGGTGAGTGCCGAATACGCCCGCAAGTATCCGGAAGTGGTGGTGGCCTATTTGCGGGCGGCCCTGGAGGCCGATCGCCTGTTTGCGGCTGACCCGGAAAAATACAGCGAGCTGATCGAGAAAACCACCGGTGTGGAGGCTGAGGTGGCGTACTTGTTCCATGGCCCATTGGGGCTGCAAACGCGCGACTTTACCTGGAAGCCGGAATATCGCCAGGCACTCAAGACGTCGATTGATACGCTGCACTACCTGAAAAAGACGGACGCCAACCTGGACGTCAACACCTTTGTCGATGACCGTTATCTGCGCGAAGCCTTCAAGCTCTCTGGCAAGGATTACGACGCGGCCCTGAAGGACTATGACCGTTTGCCGCTCAAGGCCAACGATGCGCTCACGGGCAAACCCATCACCAATATCAAGCGTGTGGCGCAGGTATGGGTGGCAGGGGAAGCGCATGTGCGCAGCTATGCCTCGCCGGAAAACGCCTTTGCCGACGCACGCAAGCTTGAGGGTGAAAACAAGAAGATCCGCGTGATCTACACCCAGGATTACAACAGCGGCATCAAGCTTTTTGCCAGCCAGGCCTGGTTTGTACGGGATACCAAGGGTCAACTGGCGGCGTTCCTGGCGAAAGACGCGGCTACGGCCTGGGCCAAAGCCAACAACGGCGCCGTGGTGGATTATGCCGCTGCCCGCCAGAGCGCCAAACTGGCCAGCAACTGAGGAAGCGCGCATGACCACCGCCACGGGCCTTGCCCTGTCCAACCCACCCAAACCATCCTGGGCATTGCGCTGGCCCGCGGCGGGGCGTTATGCAGCGCAAGCGGGTTCTTTGCTGGCGTGCGTGTTGCTCTGGCATCTGGCCAGTACGCGCCACTGGCATGCGGGTTTTGTCACCTTTGCCAACGTGCCCGCACCGCTAGAGGTACTGGATGCCGCGCATGAGCTGCTTGAATCACCCAAACTGTGGCTGCACCTGCGCGCCAGTCTGCTGCGGGTGGGCGCCGGCTTTGCCATTGCCAGCGTGCTGGGCGTGGCCGCCGGGTTGTTGATTGGCCGTTTTGAATGGGCGCGGCGCGTACTGCTCACCCCGCTGGAAGTATTGCGGCCGATCCCGGCCGTGGCGTGGATTCCGCTCTCTATTCTTGTTTTTCCCTCGTCTGAAGCCAGCATGATTTTCATCACCTTTGTTGGCGCGGTATTCCCGATTTTGCTCAATACCATTCACGGCGTAGAGGGCGTGGACCCACGTTTGACGGCCTCTGCCCGGAGTCTGGGAGCAGGGCGCTGGCGGGTTTTCCCGGAGGTGATCTTGCCCGCTGCCGCACCTGCCATTGTGACCGGCCTGTCGATTGGCATGGGTACGTGCTGGTTTTGCCTTGTCACGGCGGAGATGATCTCCGGCCAGTTTGGGATCGGCTATTACACGTGGGAGTCTTATACCTTGCAGAACTACGCCAGCATTGTGGTGGGCATGCTGTTGATTGGCGTACTGGGCATGGGTAGCAGTGTGCTGATTCGTGTCATCGGCCAGTGGCTGATGCCTTGGCAAAAGGGGCGTGTATGACAACACGTGATCATCCTGCCGCTATTCGCCTGCGGCAATTGTCCATTCACCTGGGGCGTGGCCCGGCCGCATTTGAGGCGGTTCAAAATGTCAGTCTGGACATCGAACCCGGTCAATTTGTTTGCCTGCTGGGGCCCTCCGGTTGCGGCAAGTCAACCTTGCTGGGTGCGCTGGCCGGTCATCTGAATCCGGCTGCCGGCCAGGTCTTGCTGGATGGTGAAGAGGTAGCCGGGCCAGATCCGGAAAGGGGGCTGGTGTTTCAGCACCATACGCTGTTTCCCTGGAAAACCGTGGGCCAGAACGTGGCGTTTGGCTTGAAGATGAAGGGCACCGATGCCGCGACGCGTCAGCGCCAGGCGCAAGAGTTCCTCGATCTGGTGGGCCTGGCCGGCTTTGCCCGGCACTACCCCGGCCAGTTGTCTGGCGGCATGCAGCAACGGGTAGAAATTGCCCGGGTATTGATCAACCACCCGCGTGTCCTGCTGATGGATGAACCCTTTGGCGCGCTGGATGCACTTACGCGGCTCAAGATGCAGGAACTCTTGCTGGAGATCCGGACGCGCATTCACACCACGGTCCTGTTTGTGACGCATGACATTGATGAAGCGCTGTTGCTGGCCGATCGCGTACTGATCATGAGCCCGCGCCCCGGCCGCATTATTGAAGATCTGCCGGTAGATTTACCGCGTCCGCGCTTTGACACCACGGGCTCTGCGCGCTTTGCCAGTTTGAAGCAGCATTGTCTTTCACTGTTGCGCCATGACGAACCGGCCACCAGCCTGCCGCGGCTGACGCCTTTAGGCGCGCCGCCCGCACATCAACTCCAGTTTGCCATTTGATATGACCGATACCTTGTTTGCACCCCTTGATCCGGCACTGGCTGCTCGCTTGCAAAGCACAGATGCCGCCATCCGCCGCGTGGCCCTGTTTGAACTGGCGGATGAAGAAAACGAAGACAATCTGCCGCTGTTGATAGCCGCCTTGACTGACACCGCCGCCGTGGTGCGCGCTGAAGCTGCGCGTTTGCTGGCTGGCTGGGAAACACCCGATGTAGTCGATGTATTGCTTGGTGCGCTGCTCGACACGGATGAAGACACACGTCATGCCGCCGCGCAAAGCCTGTCTGAACTCAAAACCGGAGCAGCTGCCGACACATTAATGGCATGGGCAGGGCATTCAGACCCTTTTGCGCTGGCTGCCGTGTTGCGCACCTTGCGGGAACTGCGCTTGCCGCAAGCCGCTGGGCCAGCCTTGCTTGCGTTGACGCATGCCGAAGCGCAAGTCCGGCGTGAAGCCGTGGGCGTGCTGGGCTGGCTGAAATCCACGTCTGCCTTGCCTCAATTGGGTCAGCTGGCCAGGGAGGACGAGGACGCCGAAGTGCGGCGTGCCGCCAGTGGCGCCCTGGGTTTCGCACAGGGGGATGAAGTACTGGCTGACTTGCTGGCTGCGCTGACAGACCCGATCTGGCAAGTGCGCGAGGAAGCCGCCGGCACGCTGGGCAAGTTACGGTTGAAGTCTGCACTCCATGCGTTGATTGGCGCGCTGGAAGACGATTTCTGGCAAGTGCGTCTGCGTGCGGCCCGCGCGTTGGGACGGGTTGGCGAGCCTGCGGCTATCCACCCTTTGCAGGCAGCCTTGACGCATCCTGCCGGTAATCTGCGCAAAGAGGCAGCCATTGCCTTGGGCGAGATCGGCGATCTGGTCGCCGCCCCGGCACTGGCACTGGCCGCCGCTGACCCAGACCCGGAAGTGCGCAAAGCCGCGCGTCTGGCACTGGTGCGTTTGCACGGCGCTACACCTTGACGCCGCAGCAAGTTGTCCTTACACCAACCGCGCTGCTTCTGGATTGGGGCGATGGCGCAGTGCGGCTGACTCACGCCGCGTTACGCGGTGCTTGCCGTTGCAGCCAATGCGAATCCGCGCGCCGGCAGGGGCATCCACTTGCGTTGTCGCAAGATGTGCGCATTGTCCGGCTGGAAGCGTTGGGACATTACGCGGTGCAACTGGTATTCAGTGACGGACATGATCGCGGTATTTATCCGTGGGAAATGTTGGCACGGCTGAGCGCTTTGGCATTGCAGGTGTCTGCCAGCACCTGAAGCGAGGGTTTGGGGCCCACAAACAAAACCGCCACGTCGAACCACGTGGCGGTTTTGTTTTACCCCTGCAGACCCAACATCAAACAGCCTGGACTTGAGCCTCGCCCCGCGCCGCAAGCTCCAGCGCCGTGGGTACGCGCGTACCAAAGATTTCGCCTTCCACCAGTTCTGAATGAAAGCCATCCGGCCCGACCGGGATGTCGCCGACCAGTGTGGTTCGGTAAAGCACGCGTTCTACCTCGATATGATCGAGATCTTGCGGTGCCAGGTGTGAGGTGGCGCGGTTGTCCCAGAACGCAATATCGCCATTGTTCCAGTGGAAACGCACGGTGTAGGCCGGGCGGGTGATCTGCTCGAAGAAGAGTTCCAGCAGCTTGCTGCTTTCCGCAGGAGACACATCAACGATATGAGACGTGAATCCAGGATTAACAAAAAGTGCGCGCTCGCCCGTTTCAGGGTGTACGCGTACAACCGGGTGGATCGCGACCAGGGGGTTCTGGGCAAAACGCTGCGCCAGCTTGCTGCCGGCCGGCAAACGCAGATTGGCCGCAAAGCGGTGTTCGGCCCGGAGCGTATCAGCCAGGGCGCGCAGGGGCGCAGACAAGCCCTCATAGGCGGCAACGAGGTTGGTCCACTGGGTGTCGCCACCAAACGAAGGGACGTTGACTGCCCGCAGTATGGATGCAGCTGGCGGGTTTACTGCGGCTGTGACATCGGTATGCCAGCGGTTTTCATAACTGGCGCGGCGCAGACCGTTGCGGCGTTCATAACGGCTGCGGTCAATCGGCAGGATTTCCGGATGCCCATCAATGGGCTGGTCTTCGTGCGGGTGGGCGTAAGTGACTTCACCAAAACGGCGGGTAAATGCCACCTGAGCGGCATGGTCAATCTGCTGACCGCGAAAGAACACGACCTTCCACTTCAGCAATGCCTGGCGAATGTCATGAATGGCCGCATCACTGATCGGGCCGGCCAGATTCACATTGCCGATTTCGGCGCCGATATGGCCCGCGAGTTGTGTCACCGTAATGCCAGAAGGCGCAGTTGTCGTAGACATGTTGTCATTCCTCATCAAGCGCAAAGCGCATAAGAAGGCCCGCAAACCGGGCAAGAAAAGCCGCGTCAATTCAGGTTGTGATGTCAGCCTGTGACGTCATCGGGTACTTGCAGAAAGCGTGCCAGCCCTGCACGCCAGAAATACGCACCGGAGCTGACGGTTTGACTGGCCTGGTTGTCCCGTTTTGCACTTTGCCTGGGGCAAACTGTTGCAATCGGGCCAGTGCGGGCGCTGACCCAAAAAAGCCCGCGTCGGCGGGCTTTGAAGAAGTCAAACCATGGCAGGAGAGGCGTGTTGGTGACTTCGACCCAGATAGCTGGCCAATGCGCTCAGGCCAGCGCACAAGACGAAATACACCAGACCCGCAAACAGGAATACCGGCACCGGGTGGATCATGACGCGGTTGCTGACCTGGCTGGCGACGGTAGAGAGTTCGTTGATGCCCACCACATAAGCGAGTGAAGTGTCCTTGATCAGGGTGATCCACTGGTTCACAAAGCTGGGCAACATCATGCGCAGCGCCTGCGGCAGGATGACATAACGCAGCACCTGCCACCGTGTCAGCCCTAATGAATACGCGGCATTCCACTGGCCCTGCGGGAGTGCGGCAATTCCGGCGCTGACAGCGTGAGCCAGATAAGCTGCGCTAATCAGCGAGAGCGCGCAGACCACCGGTACCAGCCCGGGGACGTTCAGGCCAAACAGAATGGGCAACAGGAAATACACCCAGAAAATCAGCATGAGTACAGGGATGGCCCGCAAAAAGCCGAGCACCAGGAGCAAAACCTGACGTGACCAGCCCCGCAATACCGCCAGCAATACGCCCAGCAGCAGCCCCCCTGCGGCAGAAGCCAGGCCGGACACTACGCTGAGTACCAGTGTGAGGGCTGCGCCACCCAGTGGGCCATCTGGCCAGGTTCCCCACAGCAGGTAATCCAGGTTGGCGTGAATGACTTCAAGCGCTTCCATGGTCAGTTTCCCGCCGGCAGGGCAACGCGTTGTTGTACCTGGCGCGCCAGGACATCCAGTATCGCAATGAGGCCGATATACCCCAGGGTAGCGACTCCAAATGCCTGAAAGGTCAGAAAACTGGCCGCTTCGACCTGGCGGGAGGTGTATGACAATTCGGCCAGCCCGATGCCCATGGTCAGCGACGAATTCTTGACGATATTCATGTACTGCCCGAACAAGGGCGATAGGGCATGGCGCAAGGCCTGGGGCAGGATCACATGGCGCTGCATTTGCCAGCGCGTCAGCCCGCTGGCGGCGGCAGCTTCGTACTGCCCTTTGGGGACGCCGCGAATACCAGAACGAATGTCTTCAGCCACAAACGCTGTGGCATAGAGGGTCAGCCCGAAAGTACCCGCCAGAAATTCGAACGATGGCCAGCCCAGTGTGCAACCGGCCAGATTGAGAGGGTGTGGCGTGTTCAACCAGAGCATGGTGTTTTCGGGCAACAGATTGGGCGCCGCGAAATACCAGAAAAACAGCTGGATCAATAACGGTGTGTTGCGAAACACCAGCGTGTAGCACCGTGCCAGAAGGCGCCACACCGGTTTTTTTGCATCCCGCGCCA
This sequence comes from Silvimonas amylolytica, assembly GCF_014645555.1. GTDB lineage: Bacteria > Pseudomonadota > Gammaproteobacteria > Burkholderiales > Chitinibacteraceae > Silvimonas > Silvimonas amylolytica. Next base: position 286,726 of record NZ_BMLY01000006.1, read on the forward strand.
GGGCAAGGGTAAACCCTGCCAACGTTGAGAACACAATGGCGATAACCGCGATCCATGCGGTCATGAGCAAACCATTGGCCATCCAGGTCAGATATTTGGGGGCAAGCAACTCAACAGTCATGATGCAGTTGGGCATTCCAAAAAAAACGCGCCATCAAGATGGCGCGGTGTCTTTGCAAGACAAGTGGATGGAGAGCTCGAAGAAAGTACCGGGATCGGTTTACTGCGCGCGGATGTGCGCGTCGCCGATCTTGAATAGCCGTGGCAGCGGCGCTTTGGTGTCCGGGCCAAACCAGCGATCGTAAATCTTGCTGGCTGTGCCGTTCTTTTCCAGATCCTTGAGGGTGTCGTTCAGGTAGGCCACAAGACGGGTTTCACCCTTGGGTACGCCCACGCCTTCCAGTTCTTCAGAAATGGAGAACCCCGGGATTTCGTATTTATCCTTGTCCGGCAAGTTGCCCAGGATGGCCACCAGCTTGGAGCCATCTTGTGTGATGGCCTGGACATTGCCGTTGCGCAGGGCCGTCAGCGCGAACGGGGTGTCGTCATACAGCACCACCGTGGCATTGGGATATTTCTCACGCAGCGTGGCTTCCATTGTCGTGCCTTTGTCGGCACCTACCCGCAGGCTGGCAATCTGGTCTGGCGATTTAAGCGCACCCTTGCGCGCCAGAAATTGCTGCCCGGAGGCAAAATAGGGAACGCTGAAATCAATGACCTTGGCACGTTCAGGGGTGATTGTGAAGTTGGCAAAGACCAGATCGACTTTATTGGCGGTCAGCAGCGGAATGCGATTGGCCGGGTTGGTCGGGACAATCTCAAGTTTTACGCCAAGGCGTTTGGCCACTTCCTGAGCGTAATCGACATCCAGACCGATGATCTTGTGGGTTTTTTCATCCACAAAGCCAAATGGCGGGTTACCGTCAAATGCGGCCACGCGGAGCACACCCGCTTTTTTGATGTCATCCAGTTTATCGGCCATGGCAACGCCTGAGGCCAGACCAAGCAGTAGCAGAGCAAGTACCTGAGTTTTGATTTTCATGATGTTGTTCCGACAGGGTAAAAGAGTGCGGTTTGTTGTCCTGCTCGGGCTGGTCAGGATCGCTGAGCAGCCGCTATGCACCGCATCTTAAGCAATTCATTAAATTTATATAAATTATATAAAATACTGTTGATATAACAAACTGTGTTGTTTTGGGGGCCAAAACAGCAAGAGTCATGTGTAGAGCTGTACAAGTTTTTGATCTGCCGGGCTAATTTTCTGGCGGAGTGGGCCAGAGATGAGCGACCAAAACGCGAGGGTTTTCAGCTCATCCGGCTCAATGCCTGGCATGGATCGGCGCGTGGTTCCTCAACGCCGGGGCGAAAAAAAGCCCTGGGTGATTCCCAGGGCTTTTTCATGAGCGCTCGCGGTTATGGATAACTGGCTACCGCGCCGTTTTGCCCGATATTGCTGCCACCGGTATTGTTGATCACGTTGCTGATCAGACTGGTGCCATCCAGCGAGACAGTGATCAGATCAGTGAAGCTCACACCGGGTTGCTGCGGTGCTTCAATGGCATTGGCCAATGCCACGTTGCGGCCGGTGGTTACAAAGTTGAAGCTGTAGATCCCGACCCCATAGGCCTTGTGCGATGTGACGGAATCGGCCACTTTGTACGACGGGTAACCGTTCTCGCTTCCGTTCATCCACGCAGCCTGGTTGGGGACGTCGTACGGCTCTTCGCTTTGATAGAAATACACGCTGCCGCCGTTGCCGTTCCACAGGGTCTGATACTGCTCGAAGTGCTCTACCGCCAGCCCGTACATCGTGACGTTGTCGCCATTCACCACCAGCCCGTTGATGGCCGGGTTGATGGTCCAGCCTGTGGTGGTCAGACCAATATCACCATGATCGGCACGCCACAGCCAGAAGTCATCCCCGATCACGTTGTTGCTGTTGATCTCTACTGCGGTATGCGCCTTGCCGGCAATCTCGCCGCCGATGCGGGCATAGATGTCATAGAGGCAGATGGGGTTGGCTGCGTGGCTGACACCGGTCACGCTGGTGCCTACCTTCAGCAATGCTGGCGACGACGTTGTGCCGGCATCAAACAACAAGCCGGAGATCTTCACGCCATCGACATCGGCCACATCCATCGCATCCAGCCCCGTATCGGCTTCCAGCGTGGCCACACCCAGACCCAGTACCACCGTATCTGGCCGGGTAATGCGGATGGTGTCGGTCAGGTGATAGACACCCGGGGTGATGATCAGGTTAAGCCCTCTGGCCAGCGCGGCATTGATGGTCTGCGCGGTGTCGACGTTCTCTTTGGCGATGTAGAACTGGCTGATCGGCAGTGAAGTACCTGCCTCGGTGCGGCCATGCCATGTGGTGCCCGTCGTGTTGGTATTGAGCGCTGGCACAAATACGCTGTAGTTGCCGCTGCCATCAATGGTCAGGAACGGTTTTTCACGCACGACCGGTGTTTGTGCGACGACGGTCAATGGTGGTGATGGCCAGGTGCCCGGTGTGGGCGGGTTTTGCACGCCAACAAACACCATGTTCCACACACCACCCACCCACGACGCCCATTCCGTATTGCGGCTGAACCATTGTTGCTGCGAGCACGAGTTGATCTGGCCATCAATCAATGTGTCCGAGATAAAGCCACCACTGGAATAGCCACACCAGGGCGAACTCAGGATGACATCGCCTTTGACATGCACCCGGCGCATTGGCGCGGCTTGCGACACAGCCCAGCGTACCGGGTAGGGCGTAACGGAAGCCGGGTGCTGAACGGACAGGTTCTCAGCAGAGCGCCAGAAATTTTGCGTTGCATCCTGGCTCATATTCAGCCAGTCCGCTTCGACATGCAGGTCATCGACCTGAACATCGTCGGGCGAACTTCCCAGACCGATCACATGGGTATAGAACCCTACGTTGATGTCGACGGGGTAATTGCCTGGTTTGAACATCAGGGCAAAACGGTTGGTGCCGAACTGATTGCTGTGCTGTTGAGAGTAGATATTATTGATCTGGCTTTGTATCGAGGCAGTGTCCATGCCTGGGTCAAAGATCAACACGTTGGGGCCAAAGTCCACTTTGGCATTTGCCGTCGGCGCAGGGGTTGGTGTCACCGCCGGTGCTGAGGTTTCGGTCGTTGAACCGCTACCGCCGCCGCAGGCTGCCAGGGCCAGCGTCAGTGCGCTGAGCGCGCCGAGCGTAAAGTACTGCCGGGTACGACATTTCATGCAAAAACTCCTCCAGACTGTTTTTGATCACATGCCGGCTTTGTGTGGACTCTTTGGCCCCCGGTCAGGTGATGCCGCGATCTGCATGTGCTCATGCTGCGCAGCGTATTCATTGAGTGATATTTCCGGTTCGGTGACCGGATTGGCAGCTCCAGATAATCCATACCGGGTTGATGTACCGCAGCCAAACACCTCACTCTTGTCCAGAGAGTGATAATTACAAATGAAGATATAAATCAGCGGCTTGCCTGCGGTTGCGGGATACTGCATGGCCATGAAACCGATTTCAAATACGGCAATATGCTTATCGTTTGCATCAGATTGGTGCAAAGAAATGAACGGGAAGGCCCACCAATTGGGGGCCCAAACCGGTTTTGTTCATGTGCACAATGCTCCGGTAACAAAAGGGTGCGATGACGTTGCAAAAACCACAAAACAGGGCGTTGGGGAGTATCGGGCGGGGTTTTTTGTTACGCGGCGCGTGAGGGCACAGGCAAGACGCCAGGGATTGGAGAAGGGGCACACCGGATAATCAAACTCGGCGGCGTAAAACGGAAATGCTGAAGAGAATTAGCCTGTTGCACAGGCTGACATATCAGGCGCCGGCCAGCGTAGCGATGTTGGTCCAACGGTAGATAAAAGTAGGCACTGTTGAGCCATCTGGTGCATTCCAGACCGATTCCTGGGCGTTTTGGGCGCCATGAAGGGCATAGAAGTTCTGGGCATTCTGATTGGTCTGGTTGACGAGCAGATACAGACCCTGGCCCGGATTGTGTTCTTCACATCGGCGGGCGATCTCTAACAACAAACGTCGACCTACCCCTTGCCTTTGAGACGCTTGATCAACATGCAGGTTGTCCAGATACGAACCCCACTCCGCGTGTTCTCCAACATAGGCGCAAGCAAAGCCGTGCACTCGTCCGCTCGCATGCGCGATCAGCACAACCTGGTTCGACCTGGGCTTATAAAGCCGCTGCAGCCAGATTGCCTTGCGCTCAGCGGGGACTGTGTGTGCCAGATAATCTGGTGCCAGGACGTCGGCATAGGTGGCCTGCCAGCTATTTGCGTGGAGGATGGCAATCTGTTCGGCATGTTCAATGGCAGCAGGAGCGAGCTTCATGATTAATCAACCACGGTGATAAATGGGGCACTGCACGTCTGTCATATTGAAGAGCGCACGAAGAGACCGAAGGACCATAGCCCCAATGCGGTCATGGCCAGTGAACCACCCAGATGGGCTGCAATGGTGCCTAGCGCCCACGCCAGTTGCCGCTGATTCATCAGCAACACGACTTCGGCAGAAAAGCTGGAAAACGTGGTTAGCCCACCCATAAACCCCGCGACGATAAACAGACGTGTTTCAACCGGGATGTGCACATTGTGCTCAAACACGGCAATCGATAAACCAATCAGATAACCGCCGATGAGATTTGCAGCCAGCGTACCCAGTGGCAGGGCAGGCAAAACTGGATTGAGCAAGGTACTTAACAACCAGCGTAACCAGGCGCCCAACGTGGCGCCAATACCCACTGAAAGCAAAGACAGGATCGTCATCGAATACCTCCCGGTCTGGCTGTGCGCGGCTTGAATGAAAAATGCCTGCACAGACTATCCATCAGTCAAATGCAGGCATCATCAGCCCCGCAGGGCGGTTCCAGGAGGTATGCCATCTCCTGATTTGAAGGTAGCTGAAAAACCGGAAAAGTCACGCCGGCATATGTATCTGTGGTGTACGGGCTTAAGCGTCGCCTCTGCCCAGAAAAGCCCGGATTGCGCTGATCTGGCCCTGGGTGTTGAAGTCCAGCACATCTACAACAAACAGTTCGACCGTACCATCCACCAGAATGCGCAATTCGCCAGCAACCGAAGAGGCAGATTCATAAAGGCGCAGGATGTCGATCTGAATGCTTTGCGCCGCAGCGAAATTGGAGCGCGTTTCTGCCAGCGCAGCCTCAATGCCCCGAACCGAGATCTTCCAGTCGCGCAGCGCGACGTCGGGCGCAAACATGGCGCCAATCTCGTTGATATTTTTGTGTTCGTAGGCCTGTAGATAGGCTCGAAAGCGGTCGAGGTTGGTTTTTGGACTCATGATTGGATTCGCCAGGCATCGGGTATGAGATACGACGTATGAGTCTAACCAGGTCTGGCCAGGGTGTACCAGAATATCCAGCGCTCAGGTGCCGGAGCCAGGCGCATGGAACAGAATAAAGAAATAGCTCAGCCAGAAAAAAGAAAACCGGGCAGAAGCCCGGTTTTCCTTGCAATCAACCAACCATTAAGTCCGGATTAGAAATCCGAGTGTTTTTTCATGGATCAATGTGGATTGATCTTTATTTATTTCTGCATAGCCATGATTTTAATGAATTTGTTGGATTTTTGGAAGATTCTGATGTTGACTTGCCGGTACCGAAATTGATAGGGTTTGCCTACATGGCGCCTACACGGTGATTGAGATGAAGAAGGAAAACTTTACCGTTACGAGAATCAGTGCGTACCGCTGCGAAGATGGGAAGCAGCAAAGCATTTTCTGGGATGCGAAAACACCAGGATTGGGTTTGCGCGTGACACAGTCGGGTTCTCGAGCGTACGTGTTTGAGTCCCGGCTCGTTGGTAAGACATTGCGCATTACCATTGGGGACGCTCGCGTCTTGGATTTGGGGCGAGCTCAACTGGAAGCTACACGTCTCAAGGCTTTGGTAGGTGAGGGTATTCACCTTAGCTCACGGCTGTAATGCGACTTTCAGTCGTTGCGCGACGCAATGAGAATATCCAGTAGGGACAACGCCGTTGCTTTTAAACGGTCTGTGTCCTGATATACACGCTCAATAACCACCAATCCCCGGGTAAAGGTCACCAGTAGCCGTGCCGCACTCTCCGGTGAGCAAGTCAAAGCTGACTGGCTTTCCTTGGACCTCAGGCTGGAAGCAAGAATACGTTCCAGTCGGTCGAGCATTCCCCTGAGCACCTCGGCCACTGGCTCTTCAAGTTGATCGCCCGTAAAGGCTGTTTTGGTCGATAGGCAGCCGCGAGTGGGGACGCCCATGGTCATGGACCCGATCACGAACTCAAAAAAAGCCTCTAGGGCCTGGCGCAAATCAGGTGCAGTCAGGGTTTGTTCTACCTGTTGCAAGAACCGGTTTGAGTACATCTCGAACACCTTCAGGAATAGATTCTCTTTTCCCTGATACGCGTTGTAGAGCGACCCGCGCTGCACGCCCGTAGCGGCAGCCAGTTCCGGCATGGATGCCGCGGCAAAGCCCTTTTGCCAGAAGTATTCCAGCGCTTTTTCCAAGGCTTGTTCCTCATCAAATTGCCTTACCCCTGCCATTGATAGCCCCTCCAGGTCTTTAGTTAGAGATCATTAAACTTATGTTTGACACGTGTGTCAAGATTGTTTAGGGTGCCATTATTGACATTAGTGTCAAACATGGTTGGAGCAGGCCGGGATCGATGTGATTGCGGTAGCTGTTCCGGTTTTTTTCTTCCTGAGGGAGGGTCTGATATGACAACCCAAATTGCATCACCCGCACCCGTGACGACGGCAAAGTCGACCATGTGGCTGCATATCTTTGCCGGGCTGTGCGCCAGCCTGGTCAGTATTGGTCTGGCCCGGTTTGCCTATACGCCGTTGTTACCGCCGCTGATTCAGGCGCACTGGTTTGCTGCCGCCGATGTCGTTTATCTGGGGGCCGCAAATCTGGCGGGCTATCTGGTCGGGGCATTGGTGGGGCGGCCCATCGCGGCACGTCTCAGTAACACGTGGACATTGCGGCTAATGATGGCGCTGGTCACTCTTGCGTTCTTTGCATGTGCCTGGCCGGTGTCGGTGGGCTGGTTTTTCTTCTGGCGTCTCATGTCTGGCGTTGCCGGTGGGGCGATCATGGTGTTGGTTGCTGGCACGGTGTTGCCGCATGTACCTCCTTCAAGAAGGGGGTTGGCCAGCGGTGCCGTTTTTCTTGGTTTGGGTTTGGGTGTTGCGGGTTCCGGCACGGTGGTACCGTTGCTGCTGGGCTTTGGCTTGCATGCCACCTGGTTGGGTCTGGGGGCGATTGCGCTGGTGCTGACTGTAGCGAGTTGGTGGGGATGGCCCGCACCTGAATTCCAGACTGGCGCAAAGGCGCATGAAGCAGGCATCCGGCTTGGGGTGCAGGTCCGTCAGCAGGTGACGACGGTTTACGCCGAGTACGGTTTGATGGCACTGGGCCTGGTTCCCACCATGGTGTTCCTGGTCGACTTTATCGCCCGCGGTCTGGGCGCCGGTGCACATACTGGTGCGTTGTTCTGGATTCTGTATGGGGTGGGTGCCATCTTCGGTCCGCCGGTATACGGTTTGATGGCGGATGCGTTGGGTTCCAGATTGGCATTGCGTCTGGTATTGCTGGTTCAGGCGTTTGTCGTGGGCTTGCTGGCGTGGTCCAGTAATCTGGTCGTCATCGGCGTCCTGACACTATTGATTGGCAGTTTCCCACCGGGGATTGTGCCGCTGGTACTGGCACGTGTTCATCACATCGTGCCCCACAATGCGCATCAGCAAAACGTGATCTGGAGCCGGGCAACCACCGTGTTTGCGGCGGCCCAGGCGCTGGCCGGGTATGCCTATGGCAGTCTGTTCAACCACAGCAACGGTGATCACCGCCTGCTGTTTGTTATTGGCACGACATCACTGGCCATTGCGCTGGCTGTGGATCTGTTTAGTCGGGTTACAACCACTGCGCCAGTTGTGGAATGAGCTGTGAGGCTGAGAGTGCGTGCTGTCCTGCTCCGGGCGAACCTGGAGCAGGACAATATGCCGAAGGACAGCCCAAGCAGAATTAGCCGGGGACCTTCGCAAATTCGATGCGGGATGAATCTGCTGGCGCGCGGGTAAAGTCCAGAGGCAAACCATCGGGGACAATACCGCTGGGGTTCAAGGTTCGGTGACTTTCATAGTAGTGACGCCGGATGTGCTCGAAATCAACGGTTTGCTTGATCCCTTCCATATGGAAGATGTCGCGCAAATATCCCGACAGATGCGGATAGTCCGCGAGACGTTTCAGGTTGCACCTGAAGTGATCAACGTAAACAGCGTCGAATCTGACCAGCGTGGTGAACAGCCGGATGTCTGCTTCAGAGAAGCGATCTCCAAGTAGAAAGCGCCGGCTGGAGAGTCTTAGCTCCAGCCAATCCAGGGCGCTAAAGAGCGGGATCACCGCTTCTTCATAAGCCGTCTTGCTTGTGGCAAAGCCAGCACGATAAACGCCGTTGTTGACGGCTTCGTAGACAAGTTGATTCAGTTCATCAATCACGTCGCGGTGTGCTGCAGGGTAATAATCCCCCTCAAGCGCGCCAACTTGATCAAATGCACTGTTGAACATACGAATAATTTCGGATGACTCGTTACTGACCACGGTGCGCCGCTGTTTGTCCCAAAGAATGGGGACGGTGGCTCTGCCGGTATATTTCGGGTCAGCCAATTGATAAAGCTGGTAAAGGTAATCGACACCGTTGATGTCGTCAGGGATGACACCCGGGCCTTCGGCAAAGGTCCAGCCGTATTCCAGCATCAGCCAATGCACAGATGAAACGCTGACCATTGGCGCCAAACCCTTCAGATTGCGCATGATCAAAGTGCGGTGAGCCCACGGGCAGGCAAGGCTGACATAAAGGTGATAGCGACCGGCTTGTGCTGCAAACCCGCCTTCGCCGCTGGGCCCCGGTTGGCCATCAGGCGTGATCCAGTTCCGGAAAGACGAGTTTTGACGAACAAACCGACCCCCAGTCGATTTGGTGTCAAACCAGACGTCCGACCATTGTCCTTCTACGAGCATTCCCATATCAAACCTCTGCAGCGCCGCAACCCGGCACTTTGCCGGGTTTCTGGCGTATTTATTCTGCCTGGATGAGCGTGAAAGACGTGCGGGCTATGGATTGACGTCGTTCGATTTTGTCGAATGACCACGGATGTCGGCGGTGATTTTCGCCTCGTCATCGGCACCTGAAACCGGCGCAATGACCAAAGCGAGAACGGCGATCAGCAGCAAAGTGGCGAAGAATAAAGAGTCGGGATACATGGCACGCTCCAGACGTTACCGTTTCACGGCATGAGGGTTCAGGGAATCAGAACAATCTTGCCGGCGCGATGGGGTTTGCCTTCCAGCATTCCATGAGCCAGTTTGGCCTCTGACAAGCGCAGCACTTCCCCAACGCGTGTATGCAGACGGTCTGCATTGAGTTGCTCGCCAATGGCGTTGAGGACGTCTGTCTTGACCGAAACCAGCAGGAAATCGCTGCGGATATTCTTTTCGGCTGCACGTGCTTTATCCGGCTCGGTGACGGCAGAAACCAGCACGCCGCCTTCGCGCAGCACCGTCCAGGACGCGTCATGAGTGACTGCACCGACAAGGTCAATGACCACATCAATATTGTTGGCGTAGCTGGCAAATGAACCTGTGCGCGCAATGACGACTTCGTCCGCACCCAGGGAGCGCACGTAGTCCGCGTTGGCACTGGAGGCAGTGCCAATCACATAGGCGCCGGCGTTGTGGGCCAACTGGACGGCATAAGCACCCACATTTCCGGCAGCACCGTGGATCAGCACCCGTTGACCCGGCTGCAGTTCGGCGTAATTGAATAACATCTGATGGGCCGTGACTGCCAGTACCGGTGCGGAGGCGGCTTCTTCGTAGCCCAACTTTTGCGGCTTGAGCGCAATCATGTCCACATGCGCAATGGCATAGTCGGCGTACCCGTCGGTAAATCGCGGATTGGTCACGCCGTAAACTTCATCACCTACCTTGAGGTGATCTACATCCGGGCCAAGGTTCACCACGATGCCGCAGATGTCTGAGCCAGGGGTCAATGGCAGCGGCTGCGGTACAACGCTATGACCGGAACGAACCCATGCGTCCCAAGGCCCTACACCTACGGCGAGTACCCGAACGAGCACCTGACCCATGCCCGGGGTCGGCACCGGAACGGTGGTGTAGTCCAGCTGGTCAATGCCGCCAAATTCCCGGACAACCACAGCATGCGCATTGAGAGGTACTGACAGACTGGCTGGACGTGTTGCAGCGGCAGCGGGCGTTGCATTGGTATTGGAAACCTGGTTCATGATCCACTCCATTGGACCGGTTTTGGGCCGGATTTGCGTTAGCGATACGTCACTCTAAGTTGTTGCCCCGGCGGTTTACATCGCCAGTTTTCAGGATTTTCAGGGAACCAGTTGCCTTGGTATTTGCGTGAATCAATGGCCTACTGCCGGGCCACTGGAACCGCGTGCAGCGTGAGCAAACCAGATCAGCGGGATGATCACGATGAAGATCACGCCGGAAATCCAGAAGATGTCGTTGATGCCGAGTTGGGCTGCTTGTGTGTTGAGCTGCCTTTCGTAAAAAGCCAGGGCGCTTTTGCCGAATACCGGCTCAAGCATGTTCATGGCGTCGGCAAAGATCGGACTGGAGGTGCTGGCGGCCTCGGTCAGTTGCGCATGGTGCAAGATGGTCCGGTTACTCCAGGCCGTCGCCGCCAGGGAAGTGCCCACAGCGCCACAAAAGACCCTGGTGAAGTTGGATAACCCGGCTGCTGCAGGGATTCTGGCGGGAGGCAGGTCAGAGAGGATGATGGCGGTAAGTGGAACAAAGAACAGAGCAGTAGGTATGCCTTGCAACAGGGTCGGCATGACCAGCGCCCAGGTGTCCACCACGGTGGTGTAATGCGAGCGCATGAAGAACACACCGGCAAAGCCCAGAAACGCTAGCGTTGCCAGAATGCGTGCGTCCGACTTGGGGACGAGCTTACCCATCACCGGCGCGAGGACGACGGCAAAGATCCCCAAAGGCGCGGTGGCCATACCCGCATCAACAGAGCGATAGCCAAGGTAGGTCTGCATCCACTGCGGCAGCAAAACCAGGTTGGCGAAGAAAACGGCGTAGGCCACTGAAATCGCGATGGTGCCGGCTAGAAAATTGCGCCCGGCGAATAACTTCAAATCAATGATCGGGTGCGCGTCAGTGAGCTCCCAAATCACAAAGCAGACGAAGGCGATCACGGCGGTGAGCATCAATGCCCAGATGACGGGAGAACTGAACCAGTCGAGATCCTTGCCCTTATCGAGCATGATTTGCAGTGCGGCAACCCACACGACCAGCAGGCCAAGACCCACTTTGTCGACCGGAATTTTCCGGGTCGGGCTTTCCCGGTCGCGGTAGATGGCCCAGGTCACGCCCGCTGCAAACAGGCCCACCGGAATGTTGATATAGAAGATCCACGCCCAGCTATAGGCGTCAGTAATCCATCCACCCAGTGCCGGCCCGACGATGGGGCCGACCGTCGCCGTCATGGCCCAGAGCGAGAGTGCGGAGGCCCCTTTATCTTTCGGGAATGAGCTCAGCAATAGCGCCTGTGATAACGGGATCAGAGGCCCAGCTACTGCACCTTGCATGATGCGGGCAGCCAGCAAGAACACGAGATTCGGGGCAACACCACACAGCCATGAAGACAAGGTGAAGAGCAAAATGGCCCAGACAAACAGCTTGACCTGACCCAGACGCATGGTGAGCCAGCCGGTGAGCGGAATGGACACCGCATTGGCCGCTGCAAACAGCGTGATCACCCAGGTGCCTTCATCCACCGATACGCCCAGGTTGCCCGAAAGCGTAGGAATGGCGACGTTGGCAATGGAAGAGTCCAGCACATTCATGAACGTGGCCAGCGCGACCGCAACTGAACCAAGAATCAGCTTGCCACCGGTGAGCGGAGGAAGAGTTTGTTCCATTTCATGCCCCGCGGCCGCGACGCGGATCGCTCACCAGATTGGCGGTGATGATCTGCTCGATGAGTCGGTCCGCCTCATGCGGATCTTGGGTAAACACGTCGGTATGAAATGCAGTGCGTGCTGTCGTACTCATGTTGGCACCCGTTTGCTGGTGCACATCGACATCCACGGTCATCGATAGCCCGATTTGCAGAGGGTGTTCCGCCAGTTCACGCGGGTTCAGCGTAATCCGGACTGGCAGCCGTTGAACGACCTTGATCCAGTTGCCGGTCGCGTTCTGGGCGGGCAGGGCGGCGAACGCGGCACCCGTACCGGCAGAGAACCCGGCCACCTGACCGTGATAAACCACTTTGCCACCCCAGGCGTCGGCCACCAGCTCCACAGGCTGCCCAATACGGACATGCTGGAGCTGGACTTCCTTGAAATTGGCGTCGACCCAGACTTCATCCAACGGCACGATGGCCAGCATCTGATTGCCCGGAGCCACACGCTGACCAATCTGGACGCTGCGGCGGGCGACGTAGCCACTGACTGGGGCAGCAATACGGGTACGAGACCAGGCCAACCAAGTGTCGCGGACCTTGCTGGCTGCTGCCAATACGTCCGGATGCTGCGCGACCGGCCCGGCGCCACTTAATGCCAGGTTGGCATGGGCTGCCTGTTGCGCGGCTTCCAGCGCTGACTGGGCTTCGTCGACGGTGCGGCGGGCGTGATCGAGGTCTTCGGCAGAAACACTACCGCTACCAATCGCGGTAAGCCGCCGCGCCAGATCCTGCTGCGCCCGGGTCAGTTCTGCGCGCCGGGATGCAATATTGGCGTCCAGAAAATGATTGTTGATATACGTGGCGCTGACCTGGCGGGTGGTGCGGGCGAGCTGGGCTTCTGCATTGCTCAACGCCAGTTGGGTATCTGCAGTATCCAGTTCCACCATGGCTTCACCGCGTGTCACATGCTGGGTGTCATCCGCATTGATGCGTACCACGGTCCCGGCAATTTGCGGCGTCAGTTGCACCAGGTTGCCGTTTACATAGGCATCGTCGGTGCTGACGCTGTAGCGGGCGACGAGGAGATACCACGCAAGATAGGCAATGGCCGCAATGATCACCAGCAAGGCAACCAGCAGCAGTCCTGCCTTGCGTTTGCGTGATGCCGGTGCAGCGATTTCAGTGGTCGGTGTGGAAGTCATGGTGATACCTGTTTGAGTAAGTGCGCGGGAGGTTCATTCGCGGTTCGCGCTGGCAAGGTCAGCGTTAGGGTCTGCCTGCGACTTGAAGCCGCCGCCCAGTACGGCAGCCAGAGCGATCGCATCGTCGCGCTGATCTGTCTGCAGATTGATGAGTTGCCGTTCAGCAAAAAGGACCAGTAAGTCAGCACGCAGAACGCTGATCTGGGTGGTGAGCCCGGCATCAAACTGGCCTTGAGTAATGGCGTAGGCTTTTCGCGCTGCAGTTGCCGCGGTCTGGGCTTCGGCGATCTGGTCGGAAACAGTATGAATGCGGTTGAGGTCGGTGGCCGCTTCGTCGAGCGCAGACACCAGGGTCTGGTTGTAAAACGCAATCGCCTGATCCATCTCGGCATAGCGCAGTTTGAGTTGGGCCCGTAAACGGCCTGCATCAAAAATGGGCAGGTGAATGGCCGGGCCGGCAGCGACCGTCCGGCTTGAGGACTCCAGAAAGCGGCTAAAGCCGAAGGCGTTCAAACCCAGCGCGGCGTTGAGATTGATGTCGGGATAAAAGTCAGCCCGTGTCGATTCCACCTCATGACCGAAGCTGTCGATACGCCAGCGGGCAGCGACCAAATCTGGCCTGCGGCTCACCAAGTCAGCAGGCAAGTTGTCGGGGATGGCGGGCGTGGAAAACGCGCTTTGTTGCGGACGCGCCAATTGCAAACCCCGGTCTGGCCCGGCGCCAGCCAGTGCGGCCAGTTTGTACTGCGTGGCCGTGATGCGTGCATTCAGTGCCACAATGTCTGCGCGGCTATCGGCACTCAGACTGGTACTGGTTTCGCGCTCAATGGCGTTATCCAGACCGGAACTGAAGCGCTGATGAGTCAGCTTTTCGATCTCTTCACGGCGCTGCTTTTCTTCCTGCGCGAGGTCACGCAGCGCATACAAACCGGCAAGTTGGTTGTACGTGCGGGTGATGGCCGTCACCAGTGTCAGTTTCACCTGCTCGGTCTCTGCCGTTTGGGCCTGCACCTGCGATAACGCCGCCAGATCAGCCTGCTTGAGCTTGCCCCAGAAATCCAGCGTATAGCTCGCGCCGATCACCACCCGGTTGTCCGATTGCCAGCTACCCGAGTAGGGCGGTGGAATCAATCCATTTTCGGTGTAGCGAGTTCTGGTCCAGGCATAGTCGGCTCGCACATCTGGCAGGCGGTCAGCCTGCGTGCTCTCATTGAAAGCTTGTGCCGCCGCAAGGCGGGCGCGTGCTTCGGCAAGACTGGGGTTGGCCGCCAGCGCTTCGGCAATCAGTTGCTTGAGTTGCGCATCGCCGAACGCATCAGTCCAGTTGGTATCCGGCCAGCGGCCTCCCTCTGTAGGCAGGCTTTGCGCTGATTGCAAACTGGCTGGCGACATCATTAAGCCGGAACCATGTATGCCGCTCGGGCTAACGCAAGCGCTTAATGACAGGCACAGCGTCAGCAGGCTCGCAGTGAGGGTAGTGTTCAGGCTGGACTTCATGATGCAATACCGCCCGTTGTCTTGAATGTGCCACCAACAATACGCGCCGGTTTGTCTGCGGAAATCAGAGGGAGGTCTGGGGTGCCAGCCTTACCAAAAGCCGAGTCTGACGGTCGCGATGTGTTGCCCGATTGGGCCGCAGGCGCATGCCCGTCAAAGGCAACTGCACTGGCAGAAGCGAGTAATCGTTGCAAGCCAGCCATGACCTGCATGTTCGCTTCTTCCATTCTGGCTGCCGCAGCAAAAGCCTCATCCAGCCGGCCCTGATGGTAGAGATCTACTGCCTGCGCGGCATTTTGGTGAACCTGGCTGTGGGGCCCGTCCAGCTCGGCGTAGCCCGGCACCTTGGCAAAGCGCTGGCGGATTTCGTCGGTGGCGTAGCACTGCCCAAGGGCGCAGCCATGGTGATCGGGTAATTCGGCCGAGGTCATTTTTGAAATACCCATCAACACCTTGTAAACCTCAAGCTTCAAGGTGATTTCTTCCATGTTGGCCATCTCAACGCGCCCCAGTCCGGCGGACTCGACCAACCCGGCATTCATCTGCTGGACCGATGCCAGTACGGAGTCCATGCCGCCGGTGGCTTCAGCGGATTGCTCCAGCATCAGATCCATCAGCTGGGCATTGGTCGACACGTTTTGCCACGCATCGCTGGTGTCTTTACGTACTTCCGCCATTACTTCGTTGATCTGTGCTGTAGCGGTGGAGGTGCGTTCTGCTAGCTTGCGCACTTCGTCGGCGACCACGGCAAAACCGCGGCCGGCTTCGCCCGCACGGGCGGCTTCAATGGCAGCGTTCAGGGCAAGCAGATTGGTTTGTTTGGCGATGGCACCGATCAACTCCACCATCTGGCCGATCTGGTCGCTATGGTCATTCAGTCGCTGGATGGCCGCGCCGGTTTCGGCTCGCTTGGCACTCACTTCATGCAGGGTCTGCGTCATCTGCAGAAAGTG
The DNA here is from genome assembly GCF_014645555.1 of Silvimonas amylolytica. Lineage (GTDB taxonomy): Bacteria > Pseudomonadota > Gammaproteobacteria > Burkholderiales > Chitinibacteraceae > Silvimonas > Silvimonas amylolytica. The sequence continues at coordinate 302,348 of NZ_BMLY01000006.1, forward strand.
GCCGCGATAATCCAGCGAGAGCGTGCTGAGTTGCTGCGCAGCCTGGCGCTCATCAGCGAGGATATTGGCCAGACGCCGTTGCGAGCTACCCGTGGTGGTCAGCGAATCGCCAAAACGGGCCAGTCCGCTGAACAGCCGCGGGAGCCGTGCCAGTTGCAGGTCCAGACCGGTCAGCTTTTCCTGTTGCGCGGCAAATTGCGCATCTTTGTGTGCAAGTTGAGCGCGTAGTCCCAGGATTTCTGAGTCGCGCGCTTCGGTTTGCGCCAGCGCTTCGTGATAACGACGGGTAGTGGTCAACATGTTCGTTTCCTCAATCCGGCGGGCGCAAGAGTGGAGGGGAGGCAGCAAGCCTTTCAGCCTGCCGCACACCTCAAACCGACGTATTGCCAATGCGCTCGGCAGTGTGGATTTATTGCGCAGGGATGGGCTGCTTCACGGGGTGATTGCCATCCAGGATCGAGAACACCAGCAGCTTGGCAGGCTCAGAGTCACTCGCGTTACGCGACACCAGGTGATGCGTGCCCGGCGCCTCGTACCAGCTTTCACCTGGTCCATATGTCTTTGCCGGTTCGTCACCCAATTGAGAAGTGATGTGACCCTCCAACACGTAGGCGAAGATGGGGCCTGTATGCATGTGCGCCTTTGAAGTCTGGCCCGGCGCGTAATTCACCGTGATGATCAAGACGTGGTCGCCCGATTGGGGCGGAATATCCTGCTTCATGACTGGCGTCACGGTTTCTTCACCAGCGTCATGGGCATAAGCCCGGACCGGGGCCCAGGCTGCAGCGGCCAAGACGGCTGCAGCAAACATGAACCGGACACTCAGGTTTTTTTCAAAGGCGCGCATGATATTTGTCCTCAGGCCGGTGTTTTACGGAAGCCGATTGCCAGACGGTTCCAGCCGTTGATGGCAATGACCAGCAGGGAGAGATCGACGATTTCTTCTTCGCTGAAATACGGCTGAACGGCGGCCCAAACGGCATCTGGCACATGGGAGGCAGAAACCAGGGTCAGTGCTTCGGTCCACTCCAGCGCAGCGCGCTCGCGATCGGTAAAGAAGGGGGTTTCGCGCCAGACCACCAGTGTTGCCAGACGGCGTTCGGTTTCGCCACTCTTGCGGGCGTCACTGGAATGCAGGTCTACGCAATATGCGCAGCCATTGATCTGTGAGGCACGAAGGCGAACCAGTTCGATCAGGGACTTTTCGAGGGCAGATTTGCCGATACGCTCTTCAAGGCCAACCATTGCCTTGATGGCATTGCCGTTGGCTTTGTAGAAATCGAGACGTTGTTCCATGTTTTGCTCCTGTGGAATTGAGCGCGTAAAGGTGCGCTGACAGGAGCAAGATTAGACTTGGCAGTGGTCTGGAAAAATGTCCACTTTTGCGTATTTTGAGGTAGCCAGTTGGGTCTGCTTCAAAAGTGGGGCGTCGATCTGCGACCTGGGATTGATGGATAGTCAGTGCCTGACTGCAGGAGCTTATTGCAGATAGATCGAAGATGGTTCGACTACTTATTGGTGTGGATTCAACCGGTCGATGCAACAGCCTGTTGGAATCGTTCAGCCGGTGTTTCATA
>NZ_BMLY01000007.1 GCF_014645555.1 Silvimonas amylolytica
AGCGGAGAAACCGAACTATACGGACCATCCCCGCACCCGTCAACACCTTCCTGCAATATTCTTGACCCATTTGTGGCAAATGACTGATCTGTAAACGATTTTGATCGCAAATATATCAAGCCAGCTATTCACCCCCCTTGTTTCGATCTATTCCACCCTCATAATCGATCATGTACCTGGCCGTTTTGCGGTCCGTTTTCTGCGCTTTTTAGCGCTTGTATATATATAGGGTTAAGAGGCGATGCCCAAAGTCTTGATGTATAGCACCGGCGTGTGCCCGTATTGCATGATGGCCGAACGCCTGCTGAGCCAGCGTGGCGTGACCAGCATTGAAAAGATCCGCATTGATCAGGAAGCCGGTCGCAAGGAAGAGATGATGGCGCGTACCGGTCGCCGCACTGTGCCGCAGATTTTTATTGGCGACACACATGTTGGCGGGTTTGATGATCTGTCTGCGCTTGATCGCGCCGGTGGCCTGATGCCACTGTTGGCAGGCGAACCCAGCGCAACGACCAACAAGTAATCTGGCTGACCGCCCTTTCGCAAAACAAAACCCCACCATGGCGGGGTTTTGTTTTTAGTGCACGAATTACATATCTATATATGTATGCGTTCCTGCCATCACACGTGCCAGGAGCCCTTCACCCACACCCAGCCACCATGACCATTAAATTGCCACACCCAATGGCCTGGTACCCAATAGTGCCGGTTTGATGGCGGCGGCGGTACTTGTTCCACGATCACGACGGGCATGGGCGGCACTGCCTGCTGCACCCAGCGGCCATGAACCCAGAACCAGTCATTGCCTTCCCATTTCCAGTGGCCCGCAACCCAACCCCACTCCGGGCCCGGCGCAGTACCGCGATCTTCATGAACAGGCGTCGGCATTTTGCGTACGACTGGCTGGGCCACCACGGTTTCCTTGACGACGACTTTTTCATGCGTGGCACAGCCCGAGAATAACCCCGCGAGACAAGCCGCAGCCAACGTCAGCGCGCCAACGCGTACCGAGCCCATTGATGTATTCTTGCCCGACAACTTCATATTGCTACTCCTCATACTTCTGGATTTGTTGTATTTGCCCCTGATCGCCAGCTTTGCAGGCTGGCGTCGTGTAGCAATCAACGGGACGGGCAAGCCCCCGTTGACGCTACTGCACGATCGGGCAGGCGGGCGGTGATGTGGCTTACCTGAGCGGTATATAGAAAACCAGTGCCGACCTATGGATCAACCCGTTGTGCCATTGATCATGATGTTGGAAGGCAAAATACCTGCAGACCGGCGACCCGCATTTCACCCGGTGCACGTTGTGGCGTTTCGTGCGATGATTTCGCCCGCGGGTGCGCTCGCAAGTCAGTGCATGCAAGACATGTATTGTTTAACGATGAATATGAATGAGTCGCGCGACCCAAGCGCAATACCAAGGAAGGAATCGCGATGAGCGAACAGAATCAAGAAGCGAAGCAACCGGTCTTCGCAGTTCAGAAAGTCTACGTAAAAGATGTCTCCCTGGAGTCGCCCAACAGCCCGCAAAGCTTCATGGAGCAAGAACAGCCAGAGTTCTCGGTACAGTTCCGAAATTCGGCAACCAGTTTTGACAACGGCTTTTACGAAGCCTCGCTGACCGCTACCGTGCAAGCCAAGGTGGGTGAGCGCACTCTGTTCCTGGTTGAAGTCACTCAGGCGGGCCTGTTCAGCATCGAGAACATTCCGGCAGAAGAAATGGACCCGCTGCTGGGCATCGGTTGCCCGAGCATCCTGTTCCCGTACCTGCGTGAAGCGGTGTCTGATCTGACCACGCGCGCCGGTTACATGCCGTTCCTGCTGCAACCGATCAATTTTGAAGCCATCTATCTGCAACAGCGCGCCCAAGCCGCCGCCGCTGCTCAAAACGATGCAGACCAGACTACCCACTAAGGCGTTCTGGATGTCCGCACTGCTGGCCATGCTGGCTGGCAGTGCGGCGCACGCCCTCGATATCCGTTCGGTTTCCCGCCATGGCGTCGTGTTGTATCAGGCGCCGCAAGAATCCAGCAAAAAGCTTTTCGTCGTCAGCCGCGACACCCCCTTTGAAGTGCTGTCCGAGACGGACGCCTGGGTGCGTGTGCGCGATCGCGATGGCACGCTGGCATGGGTACATAAAGCCGACCTGTCCACCCGACATTTTGTTCAAGCCGTGAAGCCGCTGGATGTCCGTCAGCGCGCAGATCTGGATTCTCCCGTCCTGTTGCATGCCGACAAGGACGTTCTGCTGGAACTACTCGACAACAACCACGCTGGCTGGCTCAAGGTAAAACACCGTGATGGCGTAGTCGGGTACGTCCGGATTGAAGAGGTTTGGGGCGCATGAAGTTAGCTGTATTGGGCGCAGGTGCATGGGGCACCGCGCTGGCCATCCGTTTTGCCGAACAGCACCAGGTTGTATTGTGGTGCCGAGATTCCGAGCAGGCCGCCAGTATGGCTGCCACGCGTGGTAATCCGCGCTATCTGCCGGGTATCGCGTTTCCGGCCAATCTGAGTGTAGAAGCCGACTTTGCCAAAGCGGTGGCCGGTGCCGATCTCGTGCTGGTGGTGACACCTCTGGCGGGCTTGCGCCCGACGCTGAAGGCATTGCGCGCTCTGGATCACCGTGCACCGCTTTTGTGGGCATGCAAGGGCCTTGAAGCCGGCACAATGAAGTTTCCACATCAGGTGGCTGATGAGGAAATGCCGGCCGATGTACCGCGTGGCATGCTCTCAGGCCCCAGCTTTGCGCAGGAAGTGGCACGTGGCCAGCCCGCTGCGGTCACGATCGCCGCCAATGATCCGGAATTCGCCCGCCGCACCGTCAATGCATTGAACACCAGCGTGCTGCGTCTTTATGCCAGCGACGACCTGATTGGTGTCGAAATCGGTGCTGCAGTGAAGAACGTGCTGGCTATCGCCGCAGGCATTTGCGATGGTCTTAATCTGGGTTTGAATGCTCGTGCGGCCTTGCTGACACGTGGTCTGGTGGAAATGGCCCGTTTTGGCGCCGCAGTCGGTGCGCAGCAGGAAACCTTTATGGGGCTGGCCGGCATTGGCGATTTGTTGCTGACAGCAACGGGCGATCTCTCACGCAATCGGCGCGTCGGGTTGCTGCTGGCAGAAGGCCTCAATCTGGATGACGTGCTTGCCAATCTCGGTCACGTCGCCGAAGGCGTACCCGCAGCGCGTGAAGTACTCAAGCAAGCCCAGGCGCTGGGTGTCGATATGCCGATCACCGAAGGCGTGTGTCGCATCCTGTTCGATAATGCCAAAGTGCCGGACGTCATAAGTACTTTGATGGAACGCGCCCCCAGAATGGAAAACGGCCTGTAAGGCCGTTTTTTTTCGCCCTGACCTGGCCGCTTGCCGGCCGATCTTTAACAGGGATTTCTGATCTACAACACCAGCAGTCAGCCAAACAGGCATCATCACGAATCTGCAACAAATCGTGAGTAGGTTCATGGGGTTACGTTACCCCATCAACCCGGAGATTCGTCATGTCTGACGCCACGACCGCTGACTCTGCACTGTCCGCCAGCAGTAGCCGTCTACAGCTTGAGAAAAAGAACGGCCCTTTTGCCGCTGTATTGTTTCTGGTCCTGCTGGTAGCCGGCCTGGCATTTACGACGATCAGCCTGGTTAACGACATCGACACCAGCGCGTCTCAACAAACGGGCTGGCTGCCCTATGGCCTGCTGGGCCTGGCGTTGTTGATTGCCCTGGGTTTTGAGTTTGTGAACGGCTTTCATGACACCGCCAATGCCGTCGCTACGGTGATCTATACCAACACCTTGCCAGCAACCTTCGCCGTGGTCTGGTCCGGCTTTTTCAACTTTCTGGGCGTGTTGCTGTCCAGCGGCGCAGTGGCTTTCGGGATCATCTCCTTGTTGCCAGTCGAGTTGATTTTGCACGTGGGCAGCAATGCCGGCTTTGCCATGGTCTTCGCGCTGTTGCTGGCCTCGATTATCTGGAACCTGGGGACGTGGGCGCTGGGTCTGCCTGCTTCGAGCTCGCATACCTTGATTGGCTCGATCATCGGCGTGGGTCTGGCTAACCAGTTCATGGCGGCGGGCACTACCCATACCAGCGGCGTGGATTGGGGCCAGGCGCTGAATGTGGGCAAGTCACTGTTGCTCTCTCCGATCATCGGTTTTATCGCTGCAGCGCTGTTGCTGGTAGTGCTGAAGGCGTTGGTGAAAGTACCGGCGCTGTACAAAGAACCGAAGCCGGGCAAGGCCCCCCCATGGTGGATTCGCGGCTTGCTGGTGCTGACTTGTACGGGCGTGAGCTTTGCTCACGGTTCAAACGATGGCCAGAAAGGCATGGGCCTGATCATGTTGATCCTGATCGGTATCTTGCCAACGACCTATGCGCTGAATCGCGCCATGCCACAAAAAGATGTGCTGACATTCCAGGCTGTATCGCAACAGGCATCCCACACGCTTGCCAGATACGCCAACGGTCAGGCCCCGGCTGATTTTCGCGCCGATGTCGAACGCTACGTGCAATCTCACCAGATGCAACCGCAAACCGCGGCATCAGTTGCTGCTTTGTCTGATGCGGTATCTGAACAAATTGGTCATTACGACAACCTGCAGCAAGTGCCTCATGCCGTGATCCAGAACGTGCGCAATGACATGTATCTGAACTCTGAAGCACTGCGCATCATGCTCAAGGATGACCATAGCGGCCTGAATGAAGCGGACAAATCGGTCCTGGCCAACTATCGCAAGTCGCTCGATGGCGCGACCAAGTTCATCCCCACTTGGGTGAAAGTGGCAGTCGCCATTGCATTGGGTCTGGGTACGCTGGTGGGCTGGAAGCGCATTGTAGTGACCGTGGGTGAAAAAATTGGCAAAACACACCTGACCTACGCCCAGGGCGCCAGCGCTGAACTGGTCGCCATGGCAACAATTGGTGCTGCGGATGCCTATGGTCTGCCGGTCTCGACCACGCATGTGTTGTCATCCGGCATTGCCGGCACCATGGCAGCCAATAAATCCGGCCTGCAGATGTCAACCGTACGCAATCTGGTCATGGCCTGGGTACTGACGCTGCCTGTGGCGATGCTGCTGTCAGGCTCGCTGTATTGGGTGTTCAGCCAGTTCACGCATTGAGTGTTCTGCTCACGCCAACAAAAAACCCGGCCCTGGCCGGGTTTTTCATGTGCTGATCAGCTCAGACCGACTGCAAAAACGTCCGTTGCCTCGTCACAAACTCGTCCAGATGCGATAGGAATGGCACGTGCGCGGCGCCGCGATAGGCATGCAACTGTGCACCTTTGATGTTCTGTGCCAGCCATTCACCCGCCGCAAGCGGCGTCATGGCATCCCGATCACCAAAATGCAGCATTACCGGCAGATCCAGCCCACCGATTTCCGGTCGTAAATCTGTCTCCCGCAGGATATCCAGACCGCGTTGCAAGGCAGAAGCATCTGGCTCCCCGTTGCTGAAAAGATCATCGACCAGTTCTCGGGCAATGGCTCGTGCCTCACCGCCGCCCATGGTCTGGAGCGAGATAAACCGCTTGAGTGTCCCTTTCCAGTCACCCGCCAGATTGTCGGTAAACTGCTGCAAGACGGGCAAAGGCGTGGCCTGCGGCCAGTCTTCACGCTGGGCAAAACTGGGCGAGGACGCAACAAGGCTCAACGAGCGGATTTTCTCTGGTCGCTGCAGTGCCCAGCGTGTTGCAACTGCGCCCCCCAAAGACCAGCCCACCACGTGCACCGGAAATGGAAAAGTGGCATCGACCGCCGCAACCAGACCATCCAGCGTATAGGGGCTGATGGTCGCACTACTGCCGCACCCAGGCAGATCAACCAGGGCGCAACTGAAATCACCGGCCAACTGCTCGGCTGCGCGCTTGAATACCATGCGGTTCATGGCCCAGCCATGCAGAAAGACCACGCTGTCGCCGTGGCCGAGAGAATCGAAGTAAACGCTCAAGAAAAGCTCCGGGACGAATTCACGGTGGGTAACAGATCCAGCAGATCGTCAACCAGTTGACTGACGGCTGCGGTCTCGTGCGCGGCAGACAATGTAATACGCAGTCGCGGTGTAGGCACCGTGGGTGGACGGATAGCGGCAACCCAATGTCCACGCTGGCGCAGCGCCGCTGACAACCCCAGCGCCGCCTCACTGGATGGCATCTCCAGCGGCTGGATGGCAGTGCCGGATGGCATCAGTGCACATCCAGCGCCGGTCAGGCGCGCTCGCAGCAAAGCGATATGCGCCTGCAAACGTTCACGCCGCCAGGCTTCTTGGGCAATCACGTCCACGCTGGCACTCACCGCTTCGGCGATCAGCGCTGGCGCCGCCGTTGTGTAGATATACGGCCGCGCCATATTGATCAGATAGTCGATCACGATTTCTTCTGCTGCCACAAATGCGCCAGCTACGCCGGCGGCCTTGCCCAGGGTCGCCATATAAATAATCCGGGGAGAAGCCAGCGAGGCTGCCGCCATACTGCCCCGGCCTTCTCCCAGTACGCCAAAGCCATGGGCATCATCCATGAACAGCCAGGCATCGTAGCGCTCCGCCAGTGCCAGCAGACCCGCCAACGGTGCTGTGTCACCATCCATGCTGAATACGGCATCCACCACAATCAGCTTGCGCCGGGCCTCGGTCTGGGCCAGTTGGCGCTCCAGCATGGCAAGGTCGTTGTGGGCATAACGTTTGAACGTAGCCCGGGACAACAGACATGCGTCGTTGAGTGAGGCATGGTTAAGCTTGTCTGCGAATACGGCATCTTCACGGCCAATCAGCGCGGTAATTACCGCCAGGTTAGCCAGATAACCGGTCGCCAGGGTCAGGGCAGCCGGCTTGCCAACAAAGTTCGCCAGTTTGCGTTCGCACTCTTCATGCGCGCCTTGATGTCCGCAGACAAGGTGCGAAGCGCCACTCCCTACCCCCCAGCGCGATGCCCCCGCCTGAGCGGCAGCCACAATATGGGGATGCGCGGCAAGGCCAAGGTAATCGTTACTGCAGAAATTGGTCAGGGTGACACCGTCAACAATCACCGTGGGGCCTTGCGGCGTGGCCACTACGGGACGACGCCGGTATAGATGTGCAACACGGCGTTCGGCCAGGTCGGCTTCAAGTTGCTGGAACAGGTCTGTCATGCGTCTCTCGTCAGAACAACCATTGCCACACCCCAAACACGACCAGCCCGCCGCCAATACCCCAGAGCAGATGGCGCGTGCGCCAGACAATCAGCCCGGTAACGATCGCACCGATCAACTGCGCATTGCGCCAATCCAGCGCCAGGTGATCGTGCTGAAACAACACGGTCGGCACCACAATGGCCGTAAGGACCGCCGTGGGCACGTAGGCCAGGGCCTGTTTAAGCCGGTGCGGAATATGCCCCTTGCCCAGCCAGGTACTGACACGCACCGGGTAGGTCACGGCAGCCATGCCGACAATCAAAAGTACGATGGAGATCACGACGGTTTGCCCTCCGCCGAGGCCACCGCCATGCCGACGGCAATGCCTGCAAATGCCGCCGCCATGAGCCCGAGTTTATAAGGTAAACCGTTGGCCAATAGCGCGACCGCGCCTGCACTCAACGCGGCGGCGACTTGAGAGCGACTTTTCAAGAGTGGCACAACAATACCGACAAACGTGGCCACCATCGCAAACTCCAGTCCCCAGCCTGCAATGCCTGGCACGCTTTGGCCAATGGCGATACCTACCGCAGTCCAGAATTGCCAGTTGCTGTACATGGCGCTTGCAGAGCCCATGTAATAACTGCCGACGCGCACGGGCTCACCGCTGTCGACTTTGTGATAAACAATGGCAAAGGTTTCATCTGTCAGAAACCACGCCATGAAGGCACGCAAGGGTTTGGAAATCACCTGCACGTGTGGCATCAGTGTCGCGCTATAGAGCGCGTGACGCAGGTTGACGATGAAGGTCGTGGCGACGATGACCGGAATGGATGCTCCAGAGGCCAGCAGCGTGACCGCGACAAACTGGCTGGAACCACCAAACACCACTAACGACATCATCATGGTGGCCCACACCGGCAGGCCGGCAGTCGATGCAAGCGTGCCAAAGATGACGCCAAAAGGGGCCGCACCCACCAGCATGGGCAAGGTATCGCGCGCGCCTTGCCAGAATCCGGCGGCTGGCCCGGTGGCCGCAGCCGGTACAGAAGAAACGGTATTATCCATCGCCCCGATGATAAAACGGGAAGGTGCTGCTTGTATCGGTGCAGTTGATCCGGTCAGTTGCCCGAACAGTGCATATAATGGCGCACCGGAACGTTACCCCGAACCTGTCTCTGATCCATGCCTCACCAATCCCGTTGGCATCACCCGCTGTGCATCGCGCCACGCAAACTCAAGCCGTGGCTGACCGAACGTGGCTCACTCACTGCCCGTCTTGTTGCCCACTTCCCGCGTTTTTCCGTGCGCGTGCTGCGTCAAAATGCGCGCGCCGTCCATCACGATGAACTACGCACGTTACATATCCAGCGCCAACAAAAAGCCGTCACTCGCGATGTCCTTTTGATGAGTGGCGATACGCCGCTGGTCTACGCCCACAGCGTGGCCACACGTGCAGCGACGCGACGCGGCTTTCGCCGTTTGCGGGGTATCGGCAATCGTTCGCTGGGCTCAATGTTGTTTGCCGATCCGACCATCCGCCGCAGCCCGCTGGCGTGGCGACGGGTCGATAAACGTCATCCCTTGTGGCAACAGGCGCAGGCCGCTGCAGGTCCGATGCCGCGTGGTCTCTGGGCCAGACGATCACTCTTTGCGACCGGGCCTGATTTACTACTGGTGACGGAAGTGTTTCTGCCACCCGCGTTTGATGTGCCTTTCGGTCCGAATACAATCGGCTGACCACGAAAAAATATAAAAAAACCCCGGCCTTGCGCCGGGGTTTTATTTTATGCATGAAACAGATCAATACGACAGCGTATTGGTGCCACCCGTACCCAGCGCCAGCAAGCGGTAATAGAAAAAGCTGACCGAACGCAGATCAGAGGACGTCTGCGGGTTGGAGCCGGTCCATGCCGTCCCCGTCGTCGTGCCATTGAGCGCGATGCCCCCACCGCCAACCGCCACAAATTGCGAGCCATACACCACGGAATAAAGATTCTCCGAAGTATTGGAGGTTTGCGGGTACCACGTACCCGCATCTGCACTTTGCACGATCGTACCGTTGGCCCCGACGGCCACCCACAGGCTATTGCCAGTGGCAATGCTGTAGAGATCCTGGGTCGTGCCCGAGTTCAACGTCGTCCATTGCCAGCCGTCTGTACTGGACATCAACAAACCGCCCTGACCCACGGCATAGAAAGTGCTGTTGGTGCTGTCATAGGTGATGCCGTAGAAATTGCTGGATGTCGGTGCTGCTTGCAGTGTCCAGTCGTAGGCATTGGTCGAGGTCATTACCGTGCCGTTGTCACCCACAGCCACGTAGTACGAACCGTTCTGGGTGACGGCACGCAGATTGGCTGAGGTGATCGAACCTGATGTCTGTACCTTCCAGGTAACGCCATCCGGGCTGGTGACAATGGTGCCGTTGGCTCCCACCGCGACATACACAGCGGCCAGCGATGAGGTATAGGTGGCGGCGTAGAGGTCTTCCGTGGTCCCCGTGCTCTGTGGTGTCCAGGTCGCCCCGTCGCTACTGGTCAAGGCGGCGCCCCCAGCCCCCACGGCCACGTAGGTCCCCAGGTTAAAGGTCTGGCCATAGATATTGGCGGCGGCCATCGGCGCACCATTTGTCCAGGTATAGCCAGATGCCACCGGCACTACCGAAACTGCTGCTGTTGCAGGGCCGGCCTTGTCTGAACCCGTGTTGGCGTTCATCAGGTAGGAATACACCAGACCATTGGTCAGGCCTGTCGAGACGTACGGCGAGGTCACCCCGTCAATGAGGATGCTCCCCGGCTGCGACAACACGTTCTGTACCGTGACCGACGAGGACTGCGCCCCAAACAACCAGTAATTGACATTCAGTTCCTGGTTCCAGGTAATGATGGCTGCACCATCAGCGGGCTGGACTTTGAACCCCGACGGAGCAGGCTGGTTGGAGGACGTGGAGTCGCCCGAGTTGCAAGCAGCCAGCAAAGCGCAGGTACCGGCAATGGCTACCCAGTTGAAAAGCGTGTTCACGATGAACGGATTCCCTGTTTGTTGACTCCGGCAGTGCGGAATATTCTGGATTCTGTCTGCTGCGCCGACGTGGGCCGGGCCGGCTTTGTCGGGCAGCTTTGTCATTAACGTGCCATGAAGCGAGCGGATTACACGCCCGCTTGCGGCCAGGGAAGTTCTGTACGGCTTTTCAGCGCCCCGTGCTTTGCGGCACACTGCGCGCTTGCAATAACTGCTCGCTTGCGACCCATGAATACCACTGCCAAACCATCGCGCTTGTCGCTTTATCTGAAACTGACCCGCATGGACAAACCCATCGGCACGCTACTGCTGTTGTGGCCTACCCTGTGGGGCTTGTGGTTTGCCGGCGCGGGTCACCCGGACCCACTCGTGGCAGTCATCTTTGTGCTCGGCACATTCCTGATGCGCTCGGCAGGTTGTGTGATCAATGACTACGCCGACCGCGATTTCGACGGTCATGTTGAACGCACCAAAAACCGGCCAATGGCGGCTGGGCTGGTCAGCACCAAAGAGGCGTTGTGGCTTGCCACCATCCTGGCGTTGATCGCCTTCGCGCTGATCTTGCCGCTGAATGCGCTCACCAAATGGATGTCGATCCCGGCCGTGTTTGTCGCCGCCAGTTACCCTTTTACCAAGCGTTTTCTGGCCATTCCCCAAGCCTATCTGGGCATCGCCTTCGGCTTTGGTATTCCCATGGCCTTTGCCGCGCTTACCGACAGCTTGCCTGCACTCGCATGGCTATTGCTGTTGGCCAACGTGTTCTGGAGCGTCGCTTACGACACCGCTTATGCCATGACGGATCGCCCGGATGATCTGAAAATCGGGATTCGGACCTCCGCCATTACCTTTGGCCGGTTTGACGTCGCCGCCATCATGCTTTGCCACTTCGCTTTTCTGGCGCTGATGGCACTGGGTGGCTATCTGGCCGGACGTGGCATGGCCTATGCCGCAGGTCTGGCTGCCGCCCTGCTGCTGGTACTGTTTGACCAGTACCCGCGTATTCGCGGGCGCGAACGCCAACCCTGCTTTCAGGCTTTTCTGGCCAATAACCGGATCGGTGCCGTGATCTTTGCCGGTACGGTGCTCGACTACTGGCTGCACTAAGTTGCGCGCCGATCCACGACAAGTCGCCCTGACCTTGTCTGATCTGGAGTCTGGTACAGCCCGACAATGGTACTGGCTGGAGATCGCCGCACTCTATCCAGCCCAGGCGGCCTCGCGTACAAGCCAGTTTATCTGTGCCTTGTTGCGCCGTTTCGGCCCCTTGTTGTGCTGGGCGGCGTTGCTCAAAAGCAGCGTCGAAGGCACCGGTCTGTATGCCCCGCAAATGCAGTTGTTGCAAAGACGCACTCGCCAGGTCATGCAGGATGCCGCACTCTTTACCGCCATCACGCCCATGCTGCTGGCAGGTTTTGGGCGCCTGCCTGCCACGGTGGCGTTCACATTGTGGCTGGGCGTGTTCCTCGGGCCGATATGGCTGGCGCTCAATATCCTGCGCAAGACACCCGCTCCGATCACTCCGGATATCAACGGCACCGATGAATTACCCGACCTGGCCGGCCCGGAAGACGTCGTGGGCCTGCAAGCCATGCTGGTCGCCACCGGCATTGCACCGCGCCAGGCAGGGCAATTGATCAGCCGCCTGCACACGGAGCCCCTCACCGCCTTGCCCATGCTGGGTAGTCTGTTGCCTGATCTGTCCCCGCCGCCGCCCACGCGGCGCGAGTACATTTTGAACGCCATTCGGACCTGGCTGGCCGTGACGCTGCCAGCTGCCCTGGCTTCAGCCTATCTACCACTCGTGGGCACATTGGCGTTATGTGTGCTCTGGAGTGCCCTGACTGTGGCCAGGGCCGGGCGTCGCCGCGCCGCTCTGCTGGTGCTGGTCAGCGCGTTGCTCGCTTATGGGTTTGGACGACTCTCGCACTGGTTGTAAATACCAGTGACTCTCTTGTTTACGGCCGCTGTGCTAAAATCACGGGCTATTTTCTTTTACTGTTTTCAGGAATCCGTATCATGGCCGGCCATAGCAAATGGGCGAACATTCAACACCGTAAAGGCCGTCAGGACGCCAAGCGCGGCCAGGTCTTCACGCGCCTGATCAAGGAAATCACCGTTGCCGCCAAAATGGGCGGAGGCGATCTGAACATGAATCCACGCCTGCGCCTGGCCGTGGACAAGGGCCTTGCGGCCAACATGCCCAAAGACAACATCCAGCGCGCCATTGATCGTGGCACGGGCAATCTGGAAGGCGTTGATTACGTTGAAACCCGCTACGAGGGTTACGGTATCGGTGGCGCTGCCGTCATGGTGGACTGCCTGACCGATAACAAAACCCGTACTGTTGCAGATGTGCGTCACGCGTTCTCCAAGTACGGTGGCAACATGGGTACCGACGGTTGCGTGGCGTTCCAGTTCAAGCACTGTGGTTATCTGGTGTTCGCACCGGGTACCGATGAAGATGCCCTGATGGAAGCTGCGCTGGAAGCCGGTGCGGAAGACGTCATCACCAATGACGATGGCTCCATCGAAGTCATCACCCCGCCGTACGAATTCGTCGGCATTCGCGATACGCTTGAAGCTGCAGGTTTCAAGGCCGAAATGGGTGAAGTCACCATGAAGCCGCAAGGTGATACCGAATTGGTCGGCGACGACATCATGAAGATGCAAAAGCTGATCGATGCACTGGAAAGTCTGGACGACGTCCAGGACGTGTACACCACGGCCTTGATGGACGAAGAAGAATAAAAAAGCGTTCACACCTCACCAGCAAAACAAAAGCCCGTTCGCAGAACGGGCTTTTTTGTGCCATCGATTGATCGAATCAGCACCAAACTTGCCAATTACGGAACCGTAGTCTGGTGTACACATGGGCAAACTGGAAATACCCCGCAACGTTTCCAGGAGCCCAGCATGACCTCAAAAATTGCAGCATGCCTCATTGCCAGTGGTGTGTTTATCTCCGTCATCGCCATGGCTGACCCGTTTACCGTCACCAGTCCCGACCTGCAATCCGGCGTATTCAACAACAGCCAGATCGCAGGTGCTTTTGGTTGTCAGGGTGGCAATACCTCGCCCGCTGTGGCGTGGCATAACCCACCAGCGGGTACTAAAAGCTTTCTGGTGACCATGTATGACCCAGACGCGCCGACCGGCTCTGGCTTCTGGCATTGGGTGCTGGCTAATGTCCCGGCTAGCGCCAGCAATCTGGCGCGCGGCGCCGGTAATGAGGCCACGCTGTTGCCCGCTGGTGTCATGCAAATCAGCAATGACACCGGTAAGCCCGGTTACCTCGGCCCCTGCCCGCCCACCGGTGAGACACATCGTTATGTCATTACCGTCACCGCGTTGAATGTCGATAAACTGGCCGTTGAACCGGGCGTCACACCCGCCGTAGCCGGTTTCGTAGCGCATTTTCAAACGCTTGGTCAGGCCAGTTTCACCGCGCGGTACGGCCGCTGAGCAGAACGGCCCCGACCCGCGGCGGGGCCGTTTGCAACCTCACTCAAGACAACCTATGGAACGCACCATCACTACCCGCCCTGGCATTGGTGCCAGCGCACGAATCCTGCAATACGGCGGGCTGGAGATGGCGCGCGTGCCCATTGATATGGCCATGCTGATCCTGGTCACTGCGGGCAGCAAACTGATGCGCTGGGGCAACGAGGAACGGCTGATTGCGCAAGGCCAGGCCATCATGATTGCGCCGGGCCAGACCTTTGATGTCACCAACCGGCGGCCGCATGAAGGTGTCTATGAGTCAGTCTGGCTGGCTTGGGAGCCCGCCGTGGTAACACCCTATGCCGCAGCCATGGGAGAAGTCGCCGTCGCAGATGCCTGCGTTATTGCATGCCCTGACCCCGCCTTGCTGCAATCCATCGAACATGCCCGGTCGGCGCTGGCGGATGACGCCATGCCTGCGGCCATTGCAACCCACCGAATGCAGGAAGTGTTGCTCTGCCTGGCCGTGCACGGTGGGGTTCGCTTCAAACCAGAAGCCCCCGCCACGCTCACCCAACGTGTGCGCGCACTGATCAAGGCATCCCCTGCGGATGACTGGCGTGGGCCGGATCTGGCCGCACAACTGGCGATGAGCGAGGCTACACTACGACGCAAGCTGGCCGCTGAAGGCATGTCATTGTCGGATCTCCTGGTCGACGTACGCATGTCCCTGGCGTTGATCCAGCTGCAAAGCACTGATCACCCGGTCTCGCAGATTGCGCTGGACTCCGGTTACGAGTCGCAATCCCGTTTTGCTATCCGCTTTCGCAAACGCTTCGGTTTTGCGCCCAGTGAGGTGCGCGGACACCAGCGCAACCCGGCACAGCATCAGCAGGAAAATACTTTGCGTCAGGCCTGATTGGGTCAGTGCGCTGCGCATGATATAAATCTGCGCAAGATCACAACCTGCTCCCTATCCATGTGGCAACAACGCTTCGGTTTCTGGCCAGTTCTGCTGTTCATGCTGCTGTTGATTGCCGCAGACTACGGCGGCCTGCATCTCACCCGCGAGCTTGATCATGCCGTCAATGATCGTTTGCTGGCCAGACACGCCGGCACCCGCTCGCCGTCTTCCGATATTGTCCTCATTGATATTGACCAGAAAAGTCTGACCGCACTGGCAGATGAAGCCGGCGCCTGGCCGTGGCCGCGCGCGCTGCATGCAGAGATGCTCGACGCGCTGGCACGCCAGCAGCCCAAAGCCATCATCTTCGATCTGATGTTCAACGAGCCCGACACCTTCCGGGCCGACAGCGACAAATTGTTCCAGGACACCGCGCGCCAGCACGCCGGTTTACTGTATTTACCCAGTGTGCAGATGGCGGATGGCACGGGGCCGTTATTGCGTAATCTGCCGCCCTCGCTAGGGCTGCAGCGGGCCGCAAACGCCAATGCTAATGCCAGCCTGCCCCTGCTGTTGCCGTGGGTGTTGCCACAAGATACGTGGCGCGGCGGCTTGATCAATTTCCTTGCCGATACCGATGGCATTGGCCGGCGCTACCGGCTGGAACAGCACACCGAAGGCTGGCGAATTCCTTCACTGCCCGCACAACTGGCCACCGACCAGCATTGGCCGCTACCAGCCAGCAACACCATCACACTGAACTGGACTGCGCCGCACCCGCGCGTGAGTTACAGCGATGTCTATCTGGACTTCAACAGCGAGCATCCCAAGCGAGCCGCCAATGAATTCGCCAACAAGATCATCATCATCGGCACCGCTGCCCCGGGCCTGCAAGATTTGCGCCCGACCCCCCTTTCCGCGACCTGGCCTGGCGTGGAAATTCTGGCGACGGCCATCGACAATCTTGAGCATCAGGACTGGTTGCGGCAGCCACATCGCGCGGGCTTTGGGGTTTGGGCGTTTGTGCTATGCGCACTCCTGGTCACAGGTTTTGCCCGTGGCCTGAACACGCTGGGGCTGGGTGCCGGGCTGTTGATCGTGACCGTCGGGAGCCTCGCCGCTGGCTGGCTGGCATTGGGGCAACACTGGTTGCTGCCACTCTTTGCGCCGCTACTGTTTGCGTGGATGTGCTACGTCCTTTGTGCTTTGCAAGCCTGGCTGGCCGAGAAGCGCCGACGCGAGCGCACCATGCAGATGTTCGGGCGTTTTCTGGATCCGCGCGTCGCCAGTGCGCTGGTTGAGGGCGGTGATGTTGCAGCCAGCATGCAACCGCAAACCCGCAACATCACCGTGCTGTTTTCCGATATCCGGGGCTTTACCAGCCTCTCTGAAAGCCGCCCGCCCGAATACATTGTGGCGCTCTTGAACCAGTACTTTACCCGCCAGGTCGAAGTGGTCTTCAAGCACGGCGGTACGCTGGACAAGTTCATTGGCGATTGCATCATGGCCTTCTGGGGCGCCCCGGCAGATGACCCGGATCATGCACAGCACGCCGTCGCCGCCGCCATCGATATGGCCCGCGAACTGGAAGCTTTCCGCCAGACGCTCACGGATCTGGAGGTTGAATTCGATGTCGGCATCGGGATTCATACCGGACCGGCTGTGGTGGGCTTCATAGGCGCGCCATCGCGGCTCGATTACACCGTCATTGGCGATACGGTGAATCTGGCCAGTCGCATTGAAGGACAAACCAAAGGGATTGCGCGCGTGCTGGTTTCAGAAGCCACGCGCCAGGCCTGCGGCTCTGAGTGTGAGTTTGATTTTATTGATCACGGCCAGCACCAGGTAAAAGGTCGCGACAAACCCGTACAGTTGTTCGCCCCCATGGAAAAACAATGACAACACAACCGCACCTGTTACAACTGATCAAGCCACTGGCACTGGGCGTGACCCTTTGCCTGGCCCTGGCCGGTCATGCACTGGCTGAAAACGGCGTACTGATCCGTAAATCAGATCTCAAACAAAAACCGTTTCTGGATGCCGCCACGACCGGCAGCGCTGCCAGCGGCAGCACCGTAACCATCACTAGCCGCCAGGGCGCATGGTTGCAGGTGAAAGCGGCCAGCGGCCAAAGCGGCTGGGTAAAGCTTTTGAACGTACGCACGTCAACCGGGACAAGCGGCGGTACGGTCGGCGGCACGTTGGGCACTCTCGGCAAGGTCATTACAACTGGCTCATCCGGTACCACTGTTACCACGGGGGTGAAGGGTTTGACCAATGGGGAAGTGACATCGACCCACCCTGATCCGCAGCAGTTGTCCAGACTGAACAGCTTTGCCATCAGCAGTAGCCAGGCGGCACAAAGCGCCCGGAATGCCAATCTGAGCCATAAGAACAACGTACCGGATATCAGTCCGACCAGCGCGGCCACGCAAGGAGGCGACCAATGATCCCCCACACCTTGATGACCTTGACCCTGGGTGCGGCCTGCGCGATGCCTGTGCACGCGGCCAATCTGAACGACATTCTCAACCAGCTCAATAACAACCCGGATCTGGTCAACGCCATTGGCGGCACAGTCAAGAATCTGACCAACGCCAACCGCACCATCGGCCCGCAGGAAGAAGAAGAGATTGGAAACGGTCTGGCTTCCAACATGCTGGGCGCTGCACCGCTGGTGAACGATGCCAATTTGCAGCGCTATGTGAATGATGTTGGCGTCTGGGTGGCCAGCCAGAGCGGTGCCACTGGCATTCGCTGGCGCTTTGGCGTGATCGACACCAACACGATCAACAGTTTTGCCATGCCCGGTGGCGTGGTGTTCATTACCAAGGGGCTACTGGCGCAACTGCATAGTGAGGCCGAACTGGCGTGCGTGCTGGGGCACGAGTCAACCCATGTACTGCGCCATCATCACATCCGCGCCATCCAGTCGGCTGCGGGTAAGGATGCGTTGTCCAACGCGCTGCAAGGCGTGGTCGCCTACAAGGGTAATCAGCAGGCGCAACAGATTGGTGCCAACCTGGCTTCGGGGTTTTCTGAGGTCTATGTGCGTGGTCTGGACAAGAGCGATGAGTTCGAAGCCGACATCAACGGCATGGTGCTGTGCGCCCGCGCTGGCTATAACCCTTATGCGCTGCCCGCCGTGCTGCAGACGCTGGATGCGCTCAACCCGCAGGACGGTAATCTGCAAATGATGTTCAGCACTCACCCCAGCCCGCGGGCACGGCTGGACAAAATTGATCAGGTGGTCGGTGACCGGCTGGAGCCCTGGTCTGGCGGCACGGAAAACACCCTTCGCTTTGGCGCTGCTGCCGGGCGCTACACTACCTCCAACGCCTCCAGCCGCTGATCCGCCCATCAACCGTCTGTCCCGGCAGGCAGACGGTTTTTCTGTCCGTTGCGTCACTTCATATGCATGATGCATACATCAGTGTGCATCGGGTGACGAGGGCATCATGGCGCTTCCTGTTGAAAACCTGCTGGGTGTGCTGGCCTTGCATGTAATGGATGAACTGCAAGACCTACCGGCACCCGCGCCCTTGCATGGGCTCACTACCCGCGCCGCACTCAACGCAGTCCATGCTTACCCTGGCTGTTCAATCGAAACCCTGCGGGAGGTACTCGACCTGTGCCACCCTGCGGCCGTACGCGCTGTGGCAGGTCTGGTCGAGGCCGGCCTTGTACGCAAAGATGCGGGCCGTGACAAACGCACCGCCGCGCTCAATCTCACCGAAAACGGCAAGCTGGAACTCCACCGCATCATGCGGGCCCGGGATCATATGCTGTCGCGCGTGGTCGGCCGGCTTGATGTGCCGGAACAACACCAGCTGGAACAATTACTGATCAAGATGCTCTGGCATGAAACCCGCGACAGCCCGCATTCCATGCGCTTATGCCGCCTTTGCGATGATGGCCCGTGCCTGGCCGCAGGTTGCCCGGTGGAAAACCGCGCGGCAGACTTGCCCATTCCGCTTCGGGAAATCACCTCATGACCGCCGTAAATCGCGCCGACTGGCGTGCCATCATTGCCCTGACCAGTGTGTCCAGCCTGGCGCAGATCGGCCAGTTTGGTTTTGGCTTTATGGTGCTGCCACTGTGGCTGGCCGATCACGGCCTTGATCCGGCCCGCGCAGGTTTATTTGCGTCGTTGCAGTGGGTAGGCATGCTGGTGGGGCTTGTGGGGACGCCCTGGCTCAGTGCACGCATTGGCCCGCGCTACGCGGTACTGACCGGCTTGCTGGTCGGCTGCGCCGGGTTTGCACTCATGCCGTGGTCGCACTGGCCTGCCTGGTTATGGTCGGCCTTTTTGATCGGTGCGGGACTGGGGATGCGCTGGATCGCCAATGAATCCTGGCTGTATGGGCTCGTGCCGCCCGCCTGGAGCGGCCGGGTGGTCGGCGCGCATGAAACCTTGATCTCGTTGGCTGAAATCATTGCCCCGACCCTGACCCTGATGCTGGGCAGCAATGGCAATGCGCCGTTTGTGGCCGGGATTGTCATGAGCCTGATCGCGGCGTTACCGCTATGGCTGGCGCCACAGGCAGATCATCACGATGAAACCACCACCAAGGCCGCCACGCCAGGTCAGTTGCGCTTGCCGGTCGTACGCCTCGGACTGGCTACGGCGCTGGTCGGGGGCTGGTGTGCCGGTGCGCTGTACGGCTTGTTTCCGCAATTTGCTGCAGCCCATCAGTTTTCTGCCGCGCAAACCGCAACGTTGCTCACGATCCTCGGTGTAGGCGCCATGCTCTGGCAGATTCCCGTGGGCTGGCTGGCGGACCGGGCCGGGCTGGCTAGCGCGGTGCTGGCAGCCAGCGTGACGGCCTTGCTGGCCAGTGGTTTACTGCTGGCGGGTTCAACGTTGTTCATCGGCATCGGGGTATTTTTGCTGGGGGGTGTGAGCGCCGCTTTCCTGACGCTGGCGGTGTATGCCGCAGCAACCCGTCCGGCAGGGCAAATTGCCCGTGTTATGCGCTGGATTACCGTGAGCTATACAGGCGCTTCCATTCTCGGGCCGCTGGGTGCCGGTGTCGCCATGAAAACCATCAGTAGCGATGCGTTAATCTGGCAAGAAGCCGCGCTCACGCTCGTTCTGGCCGTGACCGCCCTTTTCTACGCCAGCCGCCGCCAGACCCCGGCAAACGCGCCCGCCTGAACAACATCCAACTGCTTTTGGCGCAGGTGGCTCATACCGGCCAGGTGCACTGCCTGTGCTCAGGAATGCAGCATCGGCACCCTGATATGGATATCAGATTGTCATTGCATTGCTGTCGCATATAGTAACCATTGGGCCGGTATAACCGGAGCGCCCTGAACCCTGGTTCTGGCGAACAATGTGTACACCTCGTACCCGGTGTCCTGGCCTGAGAGGCAGTCTTGATTGTCGCCCTGGAATGCCATTGAATCCGAGGAGATCGCATGTTTAATCAGCACATGAAGGGTCAGCTGTCACAGCAAGCCAGTTTGCTCAAACAACATGAAGCGTTCCTGAAAGCACTGGATCGCTCCATGGCCGTGATCGAATTCCTGCCTGATGGCACCGTCATTAACGCCAATGATAATTTTCTGAAAGTCACCGGATACGAACGGGGCGAGTTACAAGGCAAGCATCACCGGGTGTTATGTGACAGTTCCTATGCTGCTTCGCCCGAATATGCCGACTTCTGGCGGCGCCTTGCTGCTGGCGAATACTTCAGCGGCCATTACAAGCGCATCGCCAAAGATGGTCATCGCATCTGGCTGGAAGCCACCTACAACCCGATCTTTGATGACAACCGTCAGGTCATCAAGGTCATCAAGTTTGCGCAGGACATCACCCAGCAGATTGAGCATGATCTGGCCCAAGAGAACATGCTCAGCGCCATCGACCGTTCTATGGCGGTGATCGAGTTCAACATGGATGGCACCATCATCAATGCCAATGAGAACTTCCTCAAAGCTACGGGTTACCGGCTGGATGAAATCAAGGGGCAGCACCACCGCATGTTCTGCCAGCCGGATTACCGCAACAGCCCGGAGTACGCCGATTTCTGGCGTGCACTCAATCGCGGCCAGTTTATGACCGGTCAGTTCAAACGCATGAACAAACAAGGTGGCGAGTTATGGCTGGAAGCCACGTACAACCCCATTTTCGATAGTGATCACAAACCCTATAAAGTCGTGAAGTTTGCCAATGACATTACCCTGCGCATGGAGCAACAAGAAGCCGATGCGCAAAACGCGCGCCACGCGTATGAGATCTCTGAAGAGACCGATGCTGTCTCAGAGCAAGGCAAACAGGTGATCCAGAACGCGGCCCAGGAAATGCACGACATCGCCAGCAATGTTCAGTCAGCCTCCCGACTGATCGAAGACCTGGGTTCAAAATCCAGCCAGATCAGCAGCATTGTGAACACCATCAAGGAAATCGCCGATCAGACTAACTTGCTGGCCTTGAACGCAGCCATTGAAGCCGCCCGGGCCGGCGAACAAGGACGCGGGTTTGCGGTTGTAGCCGATGAAGTACGCAAACTGGCAGAACGTACCGGTGAATCGACCACCGAAATTGCCGGTATGACCAGCAAAATCCAGGAAGGCACACGTTCGGCCATCCAGAGTATGGAAGCGTGCGTCAATCAGGCGAACGATGGCGTGAACCTGGCCAATCAGGCAGGAGATGCGATCATCCGCATCAGTGAGGGCTCTAAACAGGTGGTCCGGGTAATCAGGGAATTTTCATCCGTCAAAACCGCACGCCTCTGAACCCCGTTAACCAATAAAAAGCCCCTCTGAGAGGGGCTTTTTTATTGCAGAACTGATTCAGGAGCGCTGCGCCATTTCCGCACCCGCATCATGGGGCAAGCGGCGAGTTACCGGGATCGACAAAATCGAGAAGAACCCGACCACCACAAACGCGGGCCAGAAGTCTGACTCCGTAATATGGACGTGCCCTTGCAGATGATTGGACAGTTGCAGCGTCATCCCCGCAATGATCACCCCAAGACCCAGCGACAATTGCTGGACCACACTGGCCAGGCTGGTGGCACGGCCCGCATCTTCACTGCGAATATCCGCGTAGACGATTGAGTTCAGGCAGGTGAACTGCAAGGACGGAAAGAACCCGCCCAATACGACAATAGCCAGGATCAGCCAGATGGGCATGGCCGACGTGAACAACCCGAACGACGCCAGCGCCAGCCCCGCAAGCAAGGCGTTGCCCATCAACACATTGCGAAACCCGTAGCGCTTGAGTACACGCGGCCCGATGCTCTTCATGAACAACGCGCCGAAAGCCGAAGCACAAGTGATCATGCCCGAGTGAAACGCACTCATCCCCATGCCTTCCTGCAGCGCCAGCGGCAGCAAAAAGGGCACAGACCCCAAACCAATGCGGAACAGCGAACCACCCAGCACGCTGGCGCGAAAGGTGGGAATCTGCAAAAAGCGCGGATCAAGCAGCGGACGGCTGGCCTGTGCAGCACCTTTGAAATACCACACCATGATCACCACCCCGACGATCGTCATGGCGACCGCCCAGCCAAGCGGGACCAGATGACTGCCCAGCAAGGCCAACCCCAGCATGGTGAGCGAACTACCCAGCGCAGAGGTGATAAAGCCGGGCACGTCCAGCGGGTCCTGGCTGTCTTCGCGAGTGTTGGTGATAAAGCGCCCAGCCAGATACAGCCCCAGCAGACTAACCGGGATGTTCACCAGAAAAATCCAGCGCCAGTGAAAATACGTAGTGATAAAACCACCGAGCGGCGGCCCGATCACCGGGCCGAACAGCGCTGGCATGGTCAGGTAACCAATGGCTTTCACCAGATCCGCCCGTGGCACGGCCCGAAAAATGATGATACGCCCGACCGGAACCATCATCGCGCCGCCCATGCCTTGCAAAAACCGCGCGCCGACAAAAGCGGCCAGCGAACTGGACACCGCACACAACAGGGAGCCGGCCATGAAAATGCCAATGGCTGTACGGAACACCGTACGTGCGCCAAAGCGGTCTGCCACCCAGCCACATACCGGGATGAACACACCCAGGCCGACCACATAAGCGGTCAGCGCAAGTTTGAGCGTAATGGGGTTCTGGCCGAGGTCTCGCGCCAGGACGGGGAGCGAGGTGGAAATCACCGTGGCATCCATGTTTTCCATGAATAGCGCACAGGCAACAATCAGCGGAATAATAAACGGGCGGGACATGCGTGAAACCGGAGGCACCACCTTGTAAGTGGTGTCCCGCATTGTACCGATCGAACTGATATTTCAGCGTAACAGGCTGTAAGCAGACAACCAGGGCACAGCGCTGTGGCGACGCGCGTTCAGGTCGTGGCAGGCGTGGCCGGGTGCAAGAGTTCTGGTAGCTCGGCCTCGAACCAGGCTTCCAGTCCACCAGCCAGCGGCAGCGTGCGCGTCCAGCCCATACCTCGCAGTTCACGGGCGGCAGCGACCGCAGTGACATCGTTTGGACAGCTGCAATAAACCACAATGTCTCGATCCGGCAGCAAGATGGATGCCGCTGTGCCGATCTCTCTCAGAGAAATCGTATAAGCACCGGGCAAAGTCCGCGGATCAAGCAGGCGGCCTTCGGCCGAACGCACGTCGATGATCACTGGATCACGCCCGGCGGCCAGATCAGCCCGCAGTTGCTCAACAGAAATGCGCGGCATGTTGTCTGATTGTTCGGCGGCACGGCGACGGCGGATCACCCGGCCAACCAGATAAATCACCACCAGTGCGGCCAGCGACCAGACCGCGCCTTCGCCCAGCTGGGCCAGAACGCTCAGGACCAGATCAAGCTCATCGCTGAACAACGCGCCAAGGCCAAGGAACACCACCGACCAGAACAGCGACGCAGCGATATTCCATTTGAGGAAAGAAAACCAGGACCAACCCAGCGCGCCCGCCAGCGGTGGTGCTACCGCAGAGATACCGGGGACAAACTTGGCAGCGAACAGCGAAATACCGCCCCATTTAACAAAGAGGGTTTCGCTCTGCCGCACACAGACATCCGCCGAGAGGGAGACTTTACAGATCACACCCAGCACGCGACGTCCCAGGCGGCGTCCTGCGATAAACCAGACCATGTCGCCCATTGCACCGCCCAGGGTCGCGGCCAGCAACAGCGCCAGCGCGAACTCCCCGGACGCCACAGACAGGGCGCCCACCATCACCAGCAAGGGCGAAGCGGGCAGGGGCAAGCCGGCGCGCGAGACCAGCGTCACCAGAAACGTCAGCGGCAAAGCGTAGTGCTGGGTCAGACCCAGCAAAAGATGCAAATCCATGTTTGGCACAGTGGGTGTTGGCGCGACGGGCACGCACAGGGTTTTAGCGTCGATTATTCAGGGAATTGAGGGTGAAAAGACGCGATGCAAGAGGCATATCCGACTATTGGCAGAGTAGCCCGACTACCTTCTGGCTGCAATGCAGCACTTTGCGTTTTGTCGTGTTGCTACCACGCAAGCAAAAACCCGCCAGGCGGCGGGTTTTGGTTAACTGGACATATAGTCAAGAGACTCAGCGCTCGCCGACCCATGCCGTTTGCTGACGACGGCGAGACAAGGCAGCCCGGATCAGTCCGCCGATACGCAGCAACCCGACCATCCACGCCGGGCGCTCGGGCACGATAAACCCGACACAGCGTAACTGGCCGCTCTCTGCGGCGTACAACGTGGACCACCCCTCTTCTTGCAGCGTATAGACGTCACCGCTGTCCAGGTAGCGCGGCATCTGCATGACTTCTTCTGCCAGCCAGCGCGGGGCTTCCGCCAGATGCACGCGGCCAGAGAGGACGTGCAGTGCCATCCCGGGGCGGCCATGAAACTGGAAGGTCTGGCCGTTGAGCATTTCAATGGTGAGAAAGGATTCAGGCAAGCGTGGCATGCTGGTGACCTCCGGCGGGTGGGATATGTCATACAGGTTATCGAGGCCACCAACCCGCCAACAGGCACACGCACGGATTCTGTTCTGCACAACAAGCCCAACAAACTGCATCTGTTACGATGCAGTCCAGAAAAATCTGTATCTGTTATGGGTCAGGCCCCAGGCACAGAATGAGCCCATGGACCAATTCCCGCTCTATCGCCAGCTTGCCAGTCATTATCGTCAGGCCATTGAGGCCGGCACTTTGCGTGCGGGTGAGCGCATGCCTTCCGTGCGTACCTTGATGGAACGCCACGACGTCAGCCTTTCTACCGCGTTGCAAACCTGCCGCTATCTGGAAAGTCAGGGAATCCTGGAAGCACGCCCGCGCTCGGGATACTTTATTTGCCACAAATCGCGCAGCGCCCTCGCCCGCGTTCCTGAACCGCGCATTGTGCTGCCTGATACGGCACAGTATGCCGGCATCAACGAGAAAGTCTCTGCCATTCTGGCCCGGGCAATGAGTGCCAATGTGCAGACTAATCTGGGTGTTGCTTGTGGCGCGCCGGAGCTCTACCCAAACGAGCCGCTGCGCCAGGCGGCCGTGCGCGCGTTGCGCCAGCACCCGGAGCTTTACGGCCGTGCGGTTCCGCGCAACGGTCATGCCGGTTTGCGCAGTGTGCTGGCCAAGCGCGCCATGCATGCGTCAATGAACCTCACTGCTGATGACATCGTGGTCACCCACGGTTGTACCGAGGCGCTCAATCTGGCCATTCGCGCCGTCGCGCAACCGGGTGACATCATCGCCGTAGAGTCCCCGACCTTCTACGGCGTACTGCAGATTCTGGAAAGCCTGGGCATGCGCGCGCTGGAAATCCCGACCAGCCCGGAAACCGGGATCTCGCTGGAGGCGCTTGAACTGGCAGCGCAAACCTACAGCAACATCAAGGCGGTTGTGGTGGTGCCGCATCTGCAAAACCCGCTGGGCGCCATCATGCCGGAGGCCCATAAAGACCGGCTGGTGACCTGGTGTGAGGCCAATCGCATCGCGTTGATTGAAGACGACACTTATGCCTTGTTGACGGATGACGATACGCCGCTGCCAGCACTGAAAAGTCGCGATCAGACCGGCAATGTCATTCACTGTGCCAGCCTGCACAAGACGGTAGCGCCAGGTATGCGCGTGGGCTGGATGAGCGCAGGCAAATGGCGCGGCCGCGTAGAGATGCTCAAGTACGCGCATTCCCGACCCAACGAGGCGCTGTCGCAATTGGTCGCAGCCAGTTTTCTGGGCTCTGGTGCGTTTGATCGCCATTTACGCCGCCTGCGTACCCATCTGTTCACCCAGCGTCAGCAAGTGGCGCAGGCCATTGCCGGGTATTTCCCGGCCGGCACACGCCTCACTGTCCCGGCGGGTGGTTTTGGCTTGTGGGTAGAGTTACCGGATCGTCGAGACTCTCAAGCCGTGTTTGAAACTGCGCTGGACCAGGGCATCCGTGTCGCACCGGGCGTGTTGTTTTCCAACTCGACCCGCTTTGCTTCGTTCCTGCGGATCAGTTGCGGCACTCCGTATAACAGTGAGCTCGATCAGGCCGTACGCAAGCTGGCGCGTATTGTCGAAAATGCGCCAGCCCTGGCCACGCCTTCAGTCGCCTGACGGTGCCCGAAATGCTGCGGGGACTTTGTCATAACGGACCTGCGGCGTGCCGTGCCAATCGGCGCAACGCTGAATGGCGCGCTGAACATCAGCCACCAGACGCCCACTGACGCGCACGCCGTCTTCCAGATACAGACTTTTGATTTCGAACACGCCTTGCGCACGATGCGCCTTTGCGTCCAGCCGCCCCACCAGCTTGCCCCGGCTCAGGATCGGCAAGCAAAAGTAGCCATATTTGCGCTTGGGCGCAGGCGTATAGCATTCGAGCGTGTAATCGAAACCAAACAGGGCCGTAGCACGCTTGCGATCCCACACCACCGGATCAAACGGCGATAACAACGTGGTCACGGTTGACGTGAGCTCACCGGCATTGGCCGCATCCATCAACCCCGCCTGGTGCTGATGGACCCATGCCGGTTGCTTGAAACCCGGGACATTCACCGGGACCAGTTCGCCTGTTTCCTCAAGCGTGTGCAGCTCTTTCAACCACGACACCTTGCGCAAGCGGTAGTAGTCAGCCACCCAGTCGGCGCGCACTACACCCAAGGCCTGGCAAGAACGGCGGATCAGTTCACGTTGCACCGAGGCAGGGTCAGGCAGATCACGGGCGTCATTCCAGTCGGGCAACACGCGCTCGGCGAGATCGTACACACGGTGAAAATTGCGGCGCTCGCTCACCATCAATTCACCCGTGGTGAACAAGACTTCCAGGTGACGTTTTTCTGGTTTCCAGTCCCACCAACCATTGCTGGTACCCTGCTCACGCACAAAGTCAGCCGAGCGCACCGGGCCATTGATACGGATTCTCTCGATGAGCGCATCGATGTCTGCTTGATGTTGCTGGTGCCAGTTGGCCGCGTATTTCCAGCCCATCCCGGAGGGATCGAGCATGCGATGACGCATCAGGCCATAGTCCTCAATGGGCAGAAAACAGGCTTCGTGTGACCAGTATTCAAACAATCGCCGTTCGGCCAGCAGTTGCTCCAGCCAGGCTTGATCATAGGGCCCCAGCCGACTGAACAGCACCAGATACGGGCTACGTGCGACCACGCTGATGGTATCGATTTGCAATTGCGACATGCGGCCAATCGCACCAAGCACATCTGCTTTGACGGCTTTGCGCCGGGGTGGCGTCAGTAGCCCCTGGGCATTCAGGTGAAGGGTACGGGCTGCGGCAAGCGAGAGCGTCTGCACGGTGGGTCGGGGCTCAATATTGGACTGCCGCTATTCTATGCCGCGAATGCGGACAGATTCCGCCCTCATTGATATGACTGGTTATTCAAAGCCACGGATCCCTTCACCAGAAAACCCGGGCAGTTCCCACTTGAAACGAATAGCCAGCGCGCGAAATACACAACCAGTGCCTAGTGCCACCAGTAGCGCCTCGCCAGGATCAGCCCCCAGCTTGTGCAGCCCAACATAAATGGCACCGGTCACCAGCGACACGCTGGCGTACATCTCCCGCCGCAGCACCAAGGGGATTTCATTGCACAGAATGTCGCGCAGCACGCCGCCGAAGATGCCGGTAATCATGCCAAATACAATTGCGACCGCCAGGTGCACACCCACGCCCAGTGCGATATCGCACCCCAGAATGGAAAAGGCGACCAATCCAAGGCCATCGACCAACAAGAACAAAATGCGCAGCCGGTGTACATGGCGCGCCAGCAAGGCGGTCACAAGGGCGGCAGTGATCGTAAACGCGAGGTACTGGGGGTGAGCCACCCAACCCAGCGGATAATGCCCCAGCAACATGTCACGAATCGACCCACCGCCCAACGCCGTCACCGTACCCACGAGACACAAGCCAAACAGATCCATACCGCGTCGCATGCCCATGATGGCACCGGACATGGCTTCAGCCACAATCGCAACCAGATAGATGTAATGCAGCAGCATGGCTTCAGTCGTCATTGGAGAACATCTGGATAATCGCGTCGCGTTCAGATTGGTCCCGGGCCGCGTTCGATACCGACGATGCCTCGCCAACCGGTGACGTTCGTGCGCACTTTAGCGCACTGCGAATAAAACCGTGTGCATCATCAAGACACGTGCCCTGCGCGTACTCGGCATACACGTAGTCATCCATGGTTTGGGTTACGCCATCTGGCACCGGGCGCTCCAGCCGCGGGCGGCCAGCCACTGCGGTTTTCATGTAATCCACCCAGACCGGCAAAGAGAGCGTGCCGCCGGTGCGTTTACCCAGGCTGCGTGGCTGGTCGTAGCCCATCCACACCACAGTGACGAGATCCCCGCCATAGCCTGCGAACCAGGCGTCCCGGGCATCGTTAGAGGTGCCGGTTTTACCTGCCAGATCATCACGCCCCAGTACCAGCGCCCCGCGTCCCGTTCCTTCATGCACCACCGAGCGCAACAAGCTGTCGACCATCCAGGCATTGCGTTCAGACACGACGCGCCGGCCCTGCGGCTGCGCGGGTTCAGTGATCAGTACCTTGCCTTGCCGTTGACGCACTTGTTTGATCAGACGAGGCGGATGCAAAGTCCCGCCATTGGCGAACACGCCATACGCCGCCGCCATTTGCGTTGCGGTGACCGAACCCGAACCCAGCGCCAGCGGTAATGACGGAGGGTTGCGAGCAGCATCAAACCCAAACTGCATGGCGTATTGCTGTGCATATTGCGCGCCTGTTGCCTGCATCAGCCCCACGGCCACCAGGTTTTTGGAGCGCGCCAGCCCCCGTCGTACCGTGATAAAACCTTCATAGTTATCGCCGTAGTTTTTCGGCCGCCACGGCTGAGCGCCAGTGTCCTCCCGGCCCAACTGGCGCTGGGTATCATCGACCAGCGTACCTGGAAAATACCCCTTTTCGATGGCCGCGCCATAAATGAAGGGCTTGAAGGCGGAACCAGGCTGGCGGTACGCCTGCAGCGCGCGGTCATACTTGTTGCGGTCAAAATCAAAACCGCCAACCAGCGCCTCGATATCACCCGTCGTACTATCCAGCGACACCAGCGAGGCCTCCATGAGCGGCAAGGAAATCAACTGCCAGCGTGGCTTGCCGATATCCCGGGCGTACACGATGGCGCCGCGTGCCAGTTTGCTGGTCGCCGCACTTTTGTCGGTTGTCAGTTCCAGCGGTGAACCATCTCGTTGCACCGCATTAAGTACGTCGCCCTGCCGACCAGTCACCAACACAGCCAGCACGTCGCTGCCGCTATCAGCAGTATCTGCAAGCAGTGCACGCGTCGTCCTGGCGTCAGGCCCGTCTTGTGGCAACGTCACCGTTTTGACCGCCCCGCGATAACCGCTCGCCGCCTGCAAATTCAGTAAATGTGCCCGCACCACGGCGTCAGCATGTTTTTGTGCCGCCAGATTGATCGTGGTCGTGACGTCCAGCCCAAGCGAATAAGCTTGTTCGCCATAACGGGCTATCGCCCATTGACGCACGGCTTCTACCGGCCAGGCTGCCTCGCGGATCGCGGCGTGATCCGGCGCCAGTTGCAAGGGCTCGGCCAGCGCGCTCTGGTAATCGGCCGCACTGATATATCCTAGTTCCAGCATGCGTTTGAGGATGTACTGCTGCCGCTGCTTTGCCCGCTCCGGGTTGTTGGCCGGGTTATTGGCAGACGGTGCCTTGGGCAAGCCTGCCAGCATGGCCGCCTGCGCCAGCGTGATCTCGCCAATCGGTTTGCCAAAATAGATGTTCGCGGCCGCCGCAAAACCATAAGCACGTTCGCCCAGATAAACCTGATTCATATACAGCTCAAGCAAACGGTCTTTGCCGTATTCCTGTTCCAGCTTGAACGCCAGCAACATCTCGGTCATTTTGCGCGTGAGGGTTTTTTCACGCGTCAGATAAAAATTACGCGCAACCTGCATCGAAATTGTACTGGCGCCCTGCCCATGATGCCCGCTGACCACGTTGGCCACAGCGGCGCGCGCCATGCCGCTGAAATCGACTGCGCCATGCTCGTAATACCGGGCATCTTCAATGGCCAGCAAAGCCTGCTGCATGCGTTTGGGGATAGCCGACAGCGGCAGCACGTCGCGCCGTTCTTCACCATATTCGGCCAGCAGTGTTTTGCCATCATTGGCGTAGATGCGCAGGGGTTGTGCCGCCTGATAGACCGCCAGCTCCTTGATGGAGGGCAAACCTTGCCATACTTGCCATAACCACCAGCCCGCCGCGCAAGCAAGTACCAGCGTCAGGCCCAGCAGCAACCCTGTGCCCAGTGCTAAACAGCGTAGCCAACGACGTGGAGGACGGGGTGAGTTGGATGAATTCATATGTTTTTCCAGTCAGACTCGCCGGATTATCAGAAAAGTGATGATCTTTGATGAACCAGGTTTAAGATATATCCGCTACCCTTAAAAATTCTTCATTGAGACACTGTTCACAATCCCGTAACACACCCAGGAACGCGCAGTGAGACTTGATCCCAAGCAGACAGAAGCATTGTTGACCGTCATCGAGACCGGCAGTTTCGAGCAAGCCGGTGCACGCTTGCATGTCACGCCGTCTGCGATCTCGCAACGCGTCCGGGCGCTGGAAGAAGAAATGGGCGCCGCGCTGGTCATTCGTAGCCGACCCGTGCGTGCCACCCGCACAGGCCAACGCCTGCTACAACACCTGCGGCGCGTCATGCTGCTGGAAGAAGACCTGGCCTCTGATCTGGCAGAACAACGGCACGCGCCTTTGTCTGTAACCATCGCCGTCAACGCCGACACGCTGGGCACATGGTTTTTCCCTGCGCTGGCTGAGTTACTTGCACACGAACAAGTGCTGCTTGATCTCATTGTGGAAGACCAGGATCACACCTATGACGTGCTGGAAACCGGCATGGCCACAGGTTGCGTCAGCACTGAACCGCGTCCGATGAAAGGCTGTTTTGCGGATCCGCTGGGCATCATGCGCTACCGCATGGTAGCCAGCACCACCTTTGCCGAACGCTGGTTTCCCGAAGGACTGACCCGCGCTGCCGCACGTACGGCACCGGTCGTGGCCTATACGCGTAAAGACGCGTTGCAGGCCAATTTCCTGCAAGACCGTCTGGGCCTGACGCCAGGCGCCTATCCGTGCCACTACGTGCCTGGGTGCGATCCGCACTACACGGCCATCCGCTATGGCATGGGTTACGGCCTCGTACCAGAACTGCTGGTTCGCAAGGAACTGGCCGAGGGCACGCTGGTTGATCTGGCGCCAGCGCACCCGGTCGATCTGGCGTTGTTCTGGCATGCCTGGAAAGTCCAGTCCCCGCGCATGGAAATCATGTCTCGCCGGATTGGTGAATCCGCAAGGCAATTGCTGGCAGTGCGTTGAGTCAACGCGGTGATTGCGA
This sequence comes from Silvimonas amylolytica, assembly GCF_014645555.1. Classification (GTDB taxonomy): domain Bacteria; phylum Pseudomonadota; class Gammaproteobacteria; order Burkholderiales; family Chitinibacteraceae; genus Silvimonas; species Silvimonas amylolytica. The sequence continues at coordinate 31,277 of NZ_BMLY01000007.1, forward strand.
CACCTGCCCCGCCAGCACGTGGCCCGGTCGTGGCCGCAAGCCATGGCCGTCACCTGGATGTGCAATCGGCTGCGCAGAACGGCCGGAGGTGCTGATCAACCCCGCTACGGCATTGAATGCCAGCAAGCCACTGAACGCCGCACTGGCGACAAAGACCAGCCAGAAGCCCAACGGCCCCGTTCCGCCTTTTTTCATTTGTTCCGCATGAATCGGCTCAGTCATCATTGCCCGCCTGCTTTCAGAAACGAAAGGGAGGCTTGCGCAGCCTGCGTGGCGGTTTCCAGTGTATCCGGCGCGGTCAGCATGCCCGCACTGTGACTCGCGGAAGCCATGCTCACAGCGGCGTCAATCTCCAACTGGGCTGTATTGAGACGATCCGAAATATCGAGCGCGGCGTAAGTGGCAAAACCGGCAACGATAGCGGCAACAAGCAGGATGGCAGCTGTGCGTTTCATGGTGGTGATCTCCGTTCTGTATCTAGTTTTGGCAGCAACCCGTTGGTGCTGCGAACAAGACACAGTGTGATCACTTATGCCGACAACATGAATATTGCTAAGCATTACTTGGTAATACAAAAAATAACTTCATAAGCAAATGACGGCAGATGGACTGTTGCGTAGTCATTTCTTGAAATCTGCATATTGGTCATTGGCGACAGACACGTAACAATCTACACAGGCATGACCTATGCCAACCGGCCCTGTCCTGCCACCCGAGACGGTTTGCGGACCTATCCACCGCCTTCCTGACAAGAGAGAGAAAATCTTGCGCAAATTATTGGTTTTGAGCAGTTTCCTGGTGCCCAGCTTTGGGCTTGCCGCTGAGGGAATGTGGACGCTGGATCATTTGCCCGTGCAGGCTATCGAGCAACAGTACGGTTTTACCCCGGACGCGGCCTGGACCGACAAGGTCATGCACGCCTCAGTGCGGATCGCCGGTGGCTGTTCAGCATCTTTTGTCTCGCCAACTGGCCTTGTACTGAGCAACCACCACTGTGCGCTGTCCTGCGTTGAGCAGTTATCCAGCATCAAGAAAGACTTTGTGAAAGACGGCTTTCTGGCCGCCACACCCGCACAGGAAGTACGCTGCCCGGAAATCGAACTGAACCGCCTTGACCGCATTAGCGATGTCACCAATGAGGTGAAAACCGCCACAGCTGGTTTGTCTGGCGCACAGTTCCGCGATGCACAAAACGCCATCAAAGCCAGGCTAACTGCCGCTTGCGTAGGCGACAACAAGACCACAACCCGTTGCGACGTGGTCGACTTGTATCACGGCGGGCGGTACGACCTTTACCAATACCACCGCTATCAGGATGTCCGCCTGGTGTTCGTACCGGAAAAATCACTCGGTTTCTTTGGTGGCGACCCGGACAACTTCAATTTCCCGCGCTATGCCATTGATATGTCGTTGCTGCGCGCCTATGAGAACGGCAAGCCGGCGGTTGTGAAGGATTACTTCCCGTTTAACCCGGCCGGCGCACAGGAAGGTGAATTGACGTTTGTCATTGGCAACCCGGGACGCACGCAGCGTCTGTTGACGGTGGCACAACTGGAGACCCAGCGCGATATCAGCCTGCAACACTTGTTGCTGAACATGGCGCAACTGCGCGGCATGCTCACGCAATATAGCGCCGAAAGCCCGGAAAAAGCCCGCATCGCCGCCACGGATCTGTTCTACGTCGAGAACACCTACAAAGGCCGCCTGGGTCAGTTGCAGGCGCTGCAAGATCCAGCGTTGATCGCGCAAAAACAGCAGCAGGAACAAGCGCTGCGCGCCTTTGTGGCTAAAGATCCAGCGCTGTCAGCCAGGGTGAGTGGGGCCTGGGATGCCATCGCCAAGGCGCAAACGGTCTATCGTGACATTGAACCGGATTACCAGACCAAGGAAATCGGCATCGGGTTTAACAGTCAGTATTTCAAGATTGCGCGCATGCTGGTGCGTGGTGCGGATGAGCGTGCCCGGCCCGATGAACAACGCCTGGCCGAATTCACCGAAGCCGCGTTGCCCCAACTGGAACAACGTCTGTTTTCAACCGCCCCGCTGTACCCGGATTTTGAGCGTGTAAAACTGACCGCATCGCTGACCAAGCTGCGTGAAATCCTGGGTACCGATGATCCATTTGTGAAGCAGGTACTTGGCAAACAATCGCCCGAAGAAGTCGCCCGCCAATGGGTTGCCGGCACGCGTCTGGGTGATGTCGCCCAGCGGCAGTCCTTGTGGCAAGGCGGCAAAACCGCCATAGCGGCCTCGACGGATCCATTCATCATGCTGGCCAGGCGTGTTGATCCCGCCGCACGCGCGGTGCGCATGAAGTATGAGGACGATGTCGAAGCGGTCGAACAAAAGAATGCAGAACTGATTGCCCAGGCCCGGTTTGCCCAACTCGGTGACAAAACCTATCCGGATGCGACGTTCACCATGCGTCTGTCTTACGGCGAAGTGCGTGGCTGGTCAGAACGCGGCCATGAGGTCCCCCCGTTCACCCATTTTGCCGGTCTGTATGACCGTGCGACAGGTGCTGAGCCCTTCGCGCTGCCACCCACCTGGATTGCGGCGCAAAGCCGCCTGAACCCGCAACAGCGCATGGATTTTGTCACCACCAATGACATCATCGGCGGCAACTCTGGCAGCCCGGTGATCAACCGGCAGGGGCAGATTGTCGGTCTGGTATTTGACAGCAACATTCATGCACTGGGTGGCGCGTTCTATTACGACCCGGTCAGCAACCGGACGGTTGCCGTCCATAGTGGCGCCATCTTGCAAGCGCTTCAGTATGTGTATGGTGCGGATCATCTGGTCCAGGAGTTGACGGTGCCTGACATGCATTAAGTCGTCGGCGCCCGACCGTCTGCTGCAAAAAAAAAGGCATATCGCGTCTGGCGCGGTATGCCTTTTATCGTTTTGGGGCGTTAGGTACACAAGTGATACAAATCTGGCATGCCTGGACAAACGCCAGATACAAGCATCTGTTGCAATGCCATTTTGTGGCCTTCCGTCCAGGCCAGCCTGACCGCAGCAACGAAAGGAGACGCGCCCATGACCAGCAGCATCTCATCAAGTAACTACACCTCGATTTCCAGCCTGTTGGGGAGCGCCGCTGCCAGCGGCACCACCAGCAATACATCCTCCACGGATTCACTACTCGATACCGTGCTGGCTGCAGAAGAAGCGGCCACGTCCAGCACCGCCAGCCCCAGCACGACAGTGACGCTAGGCAGCAGTAACAGCAATACGGATGCGACGACCTATAACTCTGCCGGATTGTTGACCGAACTAAACCAGATCATTGAGCAGAATACGCTCAGTGATCCGCTGCTCAGCGGTGACTCTGGCAGCGGCACGGATGACTTGTTCTCGTTGCTATCTGGTGCCAGTGATACTGCAAATAGCACGCAATCCACGCTTGATTCGTTGATCTCGCAACTGGAAGGCAATAGCGGCACAAGCGCCAGCAGCACGAGCGACGCGGGCACGACCAGCGCCAGCACAACTGCCGCCAGTGGTGCCACCAGCAGTAGCAACGCAGCCTCGTCGGGTACAGCCACATCCGTAGATAGCGAATGGGCACAGATTCTCGCCGCCAATCCACAGGCCGCAGCGCAGGTCACCCAAGCCTCGACAGACGAAGCGTTGATCAACTCCTTGTTACTGTAACTGCCCCCGCCCCGGCGACCAGGTAGCACCTGCTCAACCACTACCAGATTTACAGAAACCACTGACACGGCCACCCATCAAGAGGTGGCCGTGTCGCATTCGGGGAGCACCAGCCCCATCGTTTTGTCTTAGATATGAGAAATCGTCCACAAATAGAGACAAAATTGATATTTCCCGCCTACCCCGGTTGATCTCTCTCAACTTGCTGCGACCGCACATTCACAATCAGGCGTCTACGTTTAGAGACAAACGCCTCACCAAACCGGCCACAACCCGCATTTCGTAGTCAATTTCAAGCTGGTACAGAATCTGCTAGATCCTTGTCACGCAGTCTTTGCGTGCAGGCCGCCCAAGGCGCCTGACTCATAAATGGCTTTACCAAAAAAGCCACTGGAGGAGTTACATGGCTCTGCTGATTGTTCTGGCCGCACTGGCCTTGCTGATGTACACCGCATACCGCGGTTATAGCGTGATCCTGATGGCGCCGATCTGCGCGCTGGCCGCTGTCTTGCTCACTGACCCGACCCTGGTCGCGCCGGTGTTCAGCGGCATCTTCATGGAAAAGATGGTCGTCTTCGTCAAACTGTATTTCCCGGTGTTCTTGCTGGGGTCTTTGTTTGGCAAGCTGGTTGAAATGTCGGGGTTTTCCAAGGCCATCGTCAACGCCGTGATCGGCTGGATTGGCCGGGAAAAAGCCATCGCCGTGATTGTGGTGGTCTGCGCGCTGCTGACTTATGGGGGTGTATCGCTATTTGTGGTGGTGTTTGCGGTCTACCCGTTTGCCGCCGAATTGTTCCGCCAGGGCAATATCCCCAAGCGTTTGATTCCGGGCGTGATTGCGCTGGGTGCGTTCTCGTTCACCATGGATTCGCTGCCCGGTACGCCGCAGATCCAGAACATTATTCCCACAACCTTCTTCAAAACCACGACCTGGGCCGCGCCGTGGCTGGGGACGATTGGCGCCCTGTTCATCTTTGTGGTGGGTCTGTTGTACCTGAACTATCGCCGTCGACACCTGATTGCGGCGGGTGAAGGTTATGGCACGCAATTGCACAATGAACCCGCACCGGTAGATACCCGTAACTTGCCTTCGCCCTGGCTGGCGATTGCGCCGCTGGTGTTGATTGGCGTCGTCAACTTTGCGCTGACCCGGCTCATCCCACTGTGGTACGGCACCAGCCACACGCTGGCCTTGCCCGGTCTGGCCAAGCCGGTCACAACAGCGATCCCGTCAGTGACTGGAATCTGGGCGGTTGAAGGCGCACTGCTGTTTGGCTGCCTGTTTGTGCTACTGACTGCCTTTGGTGCCGTACGCACCAAGGTGCAAGAAGGCAGCAAACAGGCGGTCGCCGGGGCTTTGCTGGCCGCCATGAACACGGCATCGGAATATGGTTTTGGCGGTGTGATTGCCGCATTGCCCGGTTTTATCGCCGTCAGCCATGCGCTCTCAGCCATCCCCAATCCGCTGGTCAACGCAGCCATCAGCGTCAGTACGCTGGCCGGGATTACCGGCTCGGCCTCAGGCGGGATGAGTCTGGCGCTGGCGGCCCTTTCAGAACAATTCATCGCCGCTGCCAATGCCGCGCATATTCCTATGGAAGTCCTGCATCGCGTGGTCGCCATGGCCTCGGGCGGCATGGATACGCTGCCGCACAACGGCGCCGTCATCACGGTTCTGGCCGTCACCGGCCTCACCCACCGCGAGTCTTATCGCGACATCTTTGCCATTACCGTCATCAAGACGCTGGCCGTGTTCTTTGTGATCACCGTGTACTACCTGACCGGTCTGGTCTGACCGTCGCCGCTGTTGCAACAAGGAGCTTTACCCATGACAGACCTCAAAGGCAAAACCGCACTCATTACCGGATCAACCAGCGGCATTGGCCTTGGCATTGCACAAGTGCTGGCCGGCCACGGCGCCAACATTATCCTTAATGGTTTTGGCGATGTACTGGCCGCGCAGCAAAGCGTCACCCACCATGCCGGCCGTGTCGGTTACCACGGTGCCGACTTGATGAAGCCGCAAGAAATCTCCGATTTGATGACCTACGCACAGAGCGAGTTTGGCGGCGTGGATATCCTGGTCAATAACGCGGGCATCCAGCATGTAGCCAGCGTGGAAGACTTTGCCCCCGAGCGTTGGGACGCGGTGATTGCGCTTAATCTCTCCGCCGCGTTTCACACCATGCGCCTGGCAATCCCGGGCATGAAACAACGCGGTTGGGGGCGGATTATCAATATCGCCTCCACCCATGGGCTGGTGGCTTCGGCCCAGAAATCCGCCTATGTCGCAGCCAAGCACGGCATTGTCGGTCTGACCAAAAGCGCCGCCCTGGAACTGGCGCAGACTGGTGTGACCTGCAACGCCATCTGTCCGGGCTGGGTAAAGACCCCGCTGGTAGAAAAGCAGATTGCCGACCGTGCCAAGGCAACGGGCATCAGCGTGGAACAAGCCTCGCGCGATCTCTTGCTGGAAAAACAACCCTCCGCCGAGTTTGTCACTCCACAGCAACTGGGCGAACTGGCGCTGTTTTTATGCAGCGATGCAGCGATACAAGTGCGCGGGGCCGCATGGGCCATGGATGGCGGATGGACGGCGCAATAAGCGCCACCATCCGATAAAACGAGGAGCACCTTCACACAATGAACAAACTCTATCCCGATGCAAAAACCGCGCTGGCAGACATCGTCGCCCATGGCCAGATCATTGCCGTCGGCGGCTTTGGTCTGTGCGGCATTCCAGAAGCCCTGATCGCTGCACTGCGCAATTCTGGTGTGCGTGACCTGACGGCGATTTCCAACAATGCGGGCGTTGATGGCTTTGGCCTTGGGCAACTGCTGGAAACGCGGCAGATCCGCAAAATGATCTCCAGCTATGTGGGTGAAAACAAAGAATTCGAGCGTCAGTACCTCTCCGGTGAACTAGAGCTGGAATTCACCCCGCAAGGCACCCTGGCTGAAAAACTACGCGCTGGTGGTGCAGGCATCCCGGCGTTTTTCACGCCCACCGGTTATGGCACCCTTGTGGCCGCTGGCAAGGAAACGCGCGAGTTCAACGGCAAGATGTACGTCATGGAAACCGCACTGGTCGCGGATGTCTCGCTGGTCAAAGCATGGAAAGCCGATAAGGCGGGCAACCTGGTGTACCGCCGTACCGCGCGCAACTTCAATCCTAACGTCGCCACCGCCGGCAAGATCACCGTGGCCGAAGCGGAAATCATTGTCGAAACCGGCGAGCTGGACCCGGACGAGATCCACACCCCTGGCATTTTTGTGCACCGGCTGGTGCATAACCCGCACCCGGAAAAGCGCATTGAACAACGCACCATCACCGCTGCGAAGGAGGGCTGAGCATGGCATGGACCCGCGATGAAATGGCCACCCGCGCCGCTGATGAACTGCGCGACGGTTTTTATGTAAACCTGGGCATCGGCCTGCCAACCCTGGTCGCCAACCACGTCCCGGCCGGGATTGAAGTGTGGCTGCAGTCTGAAAACGGTCTCTTGGGTATTGGCCCTTTTCCGACCGAGGATCAGGTCGATCCAGACCTGATCAACGCCGGCAAGCAGACCATTACCACCCTGCCTGGCTCTGCGACATTTGCCAGCGCTGATTCATTTGGCATGATCCGCGGCGGCAAGATCAACCTGGCCATTCTGGGCGCCATGCAAGTGAGTGAGTTTGGCGATCTGGCCAACTGGATGATCCCGGGCAAGATGGTCAAAGGCATGGGCGGTGCGATGGATCTGGTTGCAGGCGTGGGCCGGGTGATCGTGTTGATGGAGCACGTGGCGCGCCAAAAGGACGGCACGACTGAACTCAAGCTGCTGCCCAAATGCACCTTGCCGCTAACCGGTGTGGGCGTGGTAGACCTGATCATTACCGATCTGGGCGTACTGGCAGTGACGGATGAAGGGTTGGTGGTAAGAGAACTGGCGCCCGGGGTAACACGACAGGAAGTACAGGATGCGACGGGCGTGACAGTGAAGTTTGGTTAGTGCACCAATAAAAAGGGCGGCATTGCCTGGCAAACCGCCCTTTCTATATCCGGCACTTACTTCACTCCGTACACCAGCCGCCGCGTGAATCCGCGCCGCAATGGTCCGATCTGATCCAGCGCCAGCATCCCCAGACTACGGGCATGCTTCATCAGTACATTGGGCTGTTCAAACAGCGTAATGAGGTTATCTGTAAACGCGGTCACCGAGCCCGCATCCTTGCGCCGCAAAGTTGCATACCGCTCCAGCATGCTGGTCTCGCCCAATGTATGCCCCGGCATGGTCGAGATCACGTCGGCCAGTGTCGATGCGTCCCGCAAGCCCAGATTCAAACCCTGGCCGGCAACCGGGTGCAAGGTCTGCGCTGCGTTGCCAATCATCACCATGCGATCCGTCACTACCGAATCCAGCGTTTTCAGCGCCAGTGGCCAGCTGCGCCGCGCGCCGACCGCGGTAAAACCGGGAACTCGGCCAGAGAAACGGTTAGCGACCGCGGTCATGAAGGTTTCGTCATCCAGCGACAGTCGGGCTTCGGCTTGCTCTGGCGTTTGCGTCCAGATCAGCATGTAGTCATCGCCATAGGGCAGCAGTGCCATGGGGCCGTCATCGGCAAAGCGTTCATACGCCACGTTGTTGTGCGGCACCGTCGGCGTCAGCGTGGCCAGAATGGCGTGCTGGTTATAAGACTTTACCGTTTGCTGTACGCCGTCGATCTCGCTCACCAACTTGCCGCCATCGGCCAGAATGACCAGACGTGCTGTCATGCTGACGGCACCCGTTTGCGTCGCCAGTTGCAGTTCGGCAAAGCGCGACAGGCTGCGAACGCCAGTCACACGCGTACCCAGCGCCAATTGCGCCGGGCCGGTGGCCAGTTGTTCCAGCGCCAGTCTGGCCAGCTTTTCATATCCCACCACATAACCCAACGCTGGCAGATTAAGTTCATCTGCCGTCAGTTCAGTGCGGCCGATCGAGCCTTGCTGCGAAACATGCACGCGCTGAATGGCCGTGGGCGCCAGCCGTTCCTGCCACAGCCCGGCTTCCAGCAGGTTCTGGTAGCTGGACCACGACAACGCCAGTGCGCGCGGGTCGGTAGCACCGTCGTCAACGCTTTGCCGTGCTTCGATAGCAATGGCTTTGCGCCCCTGCCGCGCCAGCCGCTGCGCCACCAGCGCACCCACCGGGCCGCCTCCAACAATGGCGATATCAACGTGGCAAGGCAGGTGACGGACGATCATGTTCTGGTTCCGTTGTAATGGGGAAGGTCGTTGGTTCAGGCTGCACGAGCCATGATGGCTTCAATATCGGCCACGGTGCGCGGGCAATCATCAGACAGGATCAACGGGCCGGTTTCGGTCAGCACGATGTCGTCTTCGATGCGCACACCAATGTACTCATATGCCTTGGGCACATTGTCCGCCGGCCGAATATACAAGCCCGGTTCGATAGTAAATGCCATGCCAACTTCCAGCACACGGTCTTCGCCATCAATCTTGTAGCGGCCGGCGTCATGCACATCCAGCCCCAGCCAATGGCCGGTGCCATGCATATAAAACTGGCGGAACGTCTTGTTCTCAATGGCTTCTTCCGCCGTGCCGGTCAGAAAACCCAGCTCGATCAAACCCGCCGTCAGCGTTTTGACCGCGGCATCATGCATGGCGCTGTAACGATTGCCCGGTTTGGCCTGTTCCAGCGCGGCGGCGTGGGCGGCCAGCACCAGTTCATAGATGGTTTTCTGTTCTGGCGTGAAGCGACCATTGATGGGGAAGGTGCGGGTGATGTCGCTGGCGTAGCCTTCGATTTCGCAACCGGCATCAATCAACAGCAGGTCGCCATCCTGCATCAGGCGATCGTTCTTGTCGTAATGCAGCACGCAGGCGTTCGGGCCGCTGGCGACAATCGAGGTATACGCCGGGAAACGACTACCGCTGCGGTAGTACTCGTGCTGCAATTCAGCCTCGACCACGTATTCGCGAATACCCGCTTTGGCGGCCTGCATGGCGCGGATGTGTGCCACGCTGTTGATCTTGCCTGCGCGGTGCATGGCGTCGATTTCGTGGGCGTCTTTGAACAGACGCATTTCGGCGACGATCTCTGCCGCATCAACCACTTCGGTCGGCGCAGTCACGCCGGTGCGCGATTGCGCGCGTACGCCATTGATCCAGCCCGACAGACGTGCATCCCAGGTGGCATCAGCACCCAGCGCAAAATACACACGCGGCTGGTTCTTCAACAGGTTGACGATCTCGGTATCGAGTTCGTCAATGGTGTAGGCCTCATCAAAACCAAACTCGGCTTTGGCCGCTTCAGGTCCGTAACGAAAACCGTCCCAGATTTCCCGGGTTTCGTCTTTGGGACGACAGAACAGCACCGCTTTGGATGTTTCTTCACCGATCACCAGTGCGATCACGGCCTCCGGCTCCTGGAAACCGCTCAGATAATAAAAGCTGGAGTCGTAGCGAAACGGGAACGTGGAATCGGCATTGCGGGTTTGTTCTGGCGCGGTGGGCAGAATCAACACGCCAGGGGCGAGTTGCTCAAAAAGGCGCTGGCGGCGGGAAGAAAACTGCTGCAAAGAAGCGGATTGCATCGAAACTCCATGAAGCGGGCGTTCCGGATCACGGGCGCACGCATTTATTGTGTTGTTGATGCATGCATTATACCGGCAAGCGCGCCACTGCTCAGGCCGGGATCACACCCTGTGGCGCCAGCACGATTTCATCGCAATTGCCGCCGGGGCCAGCGCGGTCGATCACCAGAAAATCACTGACCGCATGCAGCGCCAGCAAAGGGTGATGCCAGGTGCCTGGCGCGTAGTTCACGCCCTGATCGCCGCGCGCCAGAAACACCCGGACATCGGCCACCGACACGCCCTCCCCCGGCCGCGCAACCGCCACCAGATACGGCCGGCCAGAGAGCGGCATAAAGGCCTGGCTACCTTTGGGATGCCGCTCCAGCATGACCAGCGCAAACGGCAAACTACGCGGCTGGCCGCGAAAGATACTGACGATGGCGTGACCTTGCGGATCGGTAGCGATCGTCATCAGGTCATGAAAACGTTCGGTATTGCCGCCATTAATGGGGAAATGCCGGGTGCTGTCAGAGGCCTCAATCACATCGCCAAACGGCGCGAATGCCTCCGCCGTCAGCGGTTCAACCGTCAGCACCACGCTCATCGCGCCACCTTGCCCCAGATACGTAGCCGCGACACACCGCCATCCGGAATGATATTGAGCCGCACATGCGTCACCGGCCCCAGCGCAGCAATGCCATCGGCAAAGGTGTGGATCGCATCCATCTGCAGTTTGCGTTCATCCAGCAGCACGGGCCAGAACATACTCTGCGTAATGATGGATTGATCCGTCCCGCCGTCCATGCAGGCGGCCTGGATCATGCAGCGATCCGGGTAATTGCCTTTGAAATGAGCGGTATCGACTTCGATGCGCTCCACAACCCCCGGCGCGCCCAGGGCGAGAATGCACCAGTCATTGCCAGGCTCGCGGCGACGGCGGGTTTCCCAGCCATCCCCCATATTGATGCCGCGCCCTGGCAGCAAGAGATTGGATGCCGCGCCAAAGTGCGCATCATTGAACGCCACCGCACGGCCACCATTTTCCAGTGCAGCCAGGTCATACACTTTGCCCGGCTCATCAAACGCACCGACTGGCTGACCGTACACACGCAGACGGGCGATACCGCCGTCCGGGTAAATGTGGATGCGCAGATGTGTATATGCGCTTGAGTCGGTGGCGGGCAGATAGTGGTGACTATTGCCAGAGAGGCTGGTGGAGGTCAGCACCTCAGTCCACTGCGCATTGGCCAGCACGGCTGGATCATCGCTGATGGCATCCGTGCCTTCAATCGACACGGCGGGTGCGTAGTTACCGGTGAAGTGGCTGGTATCCACATCAAACCCCGCAAGCACGCCCTTGCGACCGAGCTTGATGATGGACCAGTCATGCCCCATCACTCGCTTGCGACGGGTTTCCCAGCCATCCATCCACTTGCCGTTGTCGTCGTACTTGCCGGGGACGAACACAGCCGGTTCAGGGTTAAGCATGCGGGACAGTGGGGCGAAGAATTCATCGCTGGCCGTGATGGGCAGGGCCCCCAGGCGCGGGTCGGCCAGATTGATGCTGGTTTTGGTCCAGGTGGGGAGTGTGGAGGTGTCGGTGGTCATGGATGCGGGGCCTGGGTTGTTGAGTGGCTTTGTTTTGTTTTAGCGCCTGCGGCGCGGTTGGTTAGAACTGGATTCCGGCTCAGGGCCGGAATGACGATGTAGTGGGACGCAAACAAATCATTCTTGCAGGCAGACGGTTTGGCTGTTGCAGTTGCTGTTGTTTTTGACTTGCCTCCCCCTTGACCGCGCTGAGCATCGCAGCGGGGCCTGGGGTTTTGGCGGAAGGGTGTTTGAGCGAAGCGAGTTCCCTGAAGCCAGCCGGGCACCGCGAGAAGCGCAAGGAACCCGAAGGGCGCCGTCGCAGGGGTCGTTTTTCTTTGGGCACTTTCTTTGGGGCCGCCGAGGTTGGCGATCCAAAAGAAAGGTCCTTGCTGTCGGGCAACCCCCGACATTCAAAACACCGCGCCGCAGGCGCTAACAACAGGTTTAAGCAACCACGGTGGATTGTCGCTACCGCTCCGAACCCACCCTACAGCCACCATCGCAAAAGCCCTCATCCACCAACTGGATGCACCTCCCGCCAATGCCGCGCCACATCCACCCGGCGACAAACCCAAACCCGATCATGCTTCTCAATGTGGTCCAGAAACCGCTGTAACGAGCGCATTCGCCCCGGTCGCCCCAACAGGCGGCAATGCATGCCAATACTCAGCATCTTCGGGCAGTCCTCCCCTTCCGCATACAGCACGTCAAACGCATCGCGCAGATAGGTAAAAAAGTCATCGCCCTGTGAGAACCCTTGCGGCAGGGAAAACCGCATGTCATTGGTGTCCAGCGTATACGGCACAATCAAATGCGGGGTTTGCTCACCATTGGTTTTGGTCACTGTCGTCCAGAACGGCAGGTCATCGCCGTAATAGTCCGAGTCATACAAAAAACCGCCGTAATCGGCCACCAGCCGCCGGGTATTGGGGCTGTCGCGGCCGGTGTACCAGCCTACGGCACGCTCACCGGTCAGGCGCTGGATGATCTCCATGCCGATGCGCAGGTGCTCGCGCTCTTCCGCCTCGGGCATGTCTTGATAGTGAATCCAGCGCCAGCCGTGGCAGGCAATCTCGTGGCCCAGTTCGACAAACGCTTGCGTCACTTCCGGGTTGCGTTCCAGCGCCATCGATACGCCAAACACGGTCAGTGGCAGGCCGCGTTTTTCAAATTCGTTCAGAATCCGCCACACGCCAGCGCGCGAACCGTATTCGTAGACAGATTCCATGGATAAATGCCGATCCGCAAAGGACGGCGGGTTGAAGAGCTCACTCAAAAACTGCTCAGAACCCTTGTCCCCATGCAGCACGCAGTTCTCACCGCCCTCTTCGTAATTGAGCACAAACTGCACGGCAATTTTCGCCTTGCCGGGCCACTGCGCTTGCGGCGGGTTGCGGCCGTAGCCAATCAGGTCACGCGGGTACGCTTGCGTCATGAAACGGTCCGGAAAGGTCAGCGGGAATAACGGGCAAATTCACCGGTAAATGGTTTGGCGGGTGGCGCGGCCAGATCGCCAAATTTGCTGGTCTGCAGTTTCAGTGTAACCAGTGATTCGGCCAGCGCCACCGCTGCGGCAACGCCTTCCACCACCGGCAGGCCAATGCTGGCAGACAAGCGCGTGGCCAGATCGGCCATGCCACCACACCCCAGCACAATGGCGCCGATCTGGTCTTCGTCCCGCGCGCGAATGCATTCTGCTTCAATTAACCGGTAAGACGCGTCTGCCTCATGTTCCAGTGCCAGGACGGGGATTTCTGCCGCGCGCACTTTGCGGCAGCGATTGCCCATGCCGTATTCATGCAACAGGCGCTCGGCCATGATGCTGGTGCGGCTCAGTGTGGTGACGACCGAAAAGCGCGTGGCGATCAGGCTGGCGACGTGAAATGCGGCCTCGGCAATGCCAATCACCGGGGCGTTGGTTAACTCGCGTGCAGCGTATAGACCGGGGTCGCCAAAACACGCGATCACATAGGCATCTGTGCCTGCAGCTTCACCCGCGCGGATTTCTTCACACACACCGACGGCCGCGATGGTTTCATCAAAGTGGCTTTCTATCGTGATCGGGCCGCTGGCCGGGTTGACGGCAATGATCTCGGTGCCCGGCCGCGCGGCATTGAGTGCGGCCACGCCCATCTTGTCGGTCATGGCGGCGGAGGTGTTAGCGTTGATGATGCGGATGCGCATGGTGGTGTCCTGGTCGATAAACATTGACGCCGTGAGGGCGCACACAAAATCCCGCGAAGCGGTTCTGACAAGGCGCGTGCCTGCGGAAAGTGCGAACAGGCACGCCAGGTTCAGGCAACCCGGTCAGCAGGGTTTTGTGGGTATCTCATGCAAGACCTGTGCCACGCCTTTTGGCGATACTGCCCAGAATGGCCTTCAAGTCAGGCTCGGCGTCTGCGCTGGCAAACGAACAACTGCGCTCCACTTCCAGCAAATGCTGCTCCATCCACAGTACGGCGGCGCCGGCATCACGCCGGGTGATCAGGTCCAGAATCTGCTCGTGTTCACTGTGGCGGCAAGACACCGCAATCGGGGCACCGTAAGTGGCAATGATCAGCGAAGATCGTGTCACCAACTCCCGCAAAAAATGGGACAACGTGTCGTTATCTGCAATGCGGATCAGCGCCAGGTGAAACTCGCCGGATAGTCTGATCGCCGCCTGCCGGTCGCCGGCCAGTTGCGCGGCGTCTTCTTTGTCCATGATCTCGCCCAGTGCCTTGATTTGCGCGGGGCGGGCATGCGCAATGACCTGCGGCAGGGCCGCGCATTCAATCATGCGGCGGGCGGCGAATACCTCGCGTGCTTCTTTGACGGAAGGCTGCGCGACTGAGGCGCCCTTGTTGGGAACAATCTCCACCAGTCGTTCATGCGCCAACCGTTGCAGTACCTTGCGGATGCCGGTGCGCGACACGCCAAAGGTCTCCGCCAGATCATCTTCTGGCAAGCGCGTGCCAGGCGGCAACTGGACTTCGAAAATGGCGGTGTGCAGATTCTCGTAAATGGCTTCGTCGCGTGTTCTGCCAGACATGTTTTAACCCTTGTTGATGCCAGTTTCTGGTGCGCCTTGCACCAGTTTGATTCAATTTTGTATTCGTTTTTTCTTATGATTGTATACAAAATTTATTCCATTTGGATGACCAGCATCGTAGCACCACCCTGACATAGATCGCCAATATGCGTGTTATATGACGCATTGATGTCACCCTGGAACGCTTCTTGCTCAACCACTCCTGCAGACCCGTCTAATTTCGAATGACGCAGTACAAGGGTCGATGCATCTGATTGTATACAAAATGCGTTGCATGCGGCCCTGGCCCCATGCGGCATGGCAATTCAACAGGTCAGGAGTCATTCAATGTCTGAGCAAATCCCGGCCGGTTACAGCAACCGGCTTTACAACGAAGATCTGGGACCGCTGAAAAAGCAGGACTGGAACTGGTACAACATCTTTGCGTTCTGGATGTCCGATGTGCACAGCGTGGGCGGCTACGTGTTTGCCGGCAGTCTGTTCGCGCTGGGTCTGTCCAGCTGGCAGGTGCTGGTGTCGCTGCTGGCCGGCATCTGTCTGGTCAATCTGTTTGCCAACTGGGTGGCCAAGCCCAGCCAGCAAGCCGGCGTACCTTATCCGGTGATCTGCCGGCTGGCGTTTGGCGTGTGGGGCGCAAATATCCCCGCGGTGATCCGCGGGCTGATCGCCGTGGCGTGGTACGGCATTCAAACTTTTCTGGCCTCCAGTGCGCTGACGATTGTGCTGGTGCGCTTCTTCCCTGGCCTTGAGTCACTCAGTCACAGCCAGTTTGCCGGTCTGTCTTATCTGGGATGGATGGGCTTCATGACCATGTGGGTGTTGCAGGCGATCGTGTTCTGGAACGGCATGGAGACCATCAAGAAGTTCATCGACTGGGCAGGCCCGGCGGTCTACATCGTGATGGCCGCGCTGGCCGTATGGATTGTCATGAAAGCCGGCCCAGGCAAGATCACACTGAATCTGGGCGAAGTGAAGTACCACGGCCTGGCCGTGATCGGCCCGATGATCACTGCCATTGCATTGGTTGTGTCGTACTTCTCCGGCCCGATGTTGAATTTTGGCGATTTTTCCCGCTACGGCAAGTCGTTTTCAGAGGTAAAACGCGGCAATTTCTGGGGTTTGCCGATCAACTTCCTGGCGTTTTCCATTGTCACGGTCGTGATCACCTCAGGCACGATTCCAGTCTTCGGCCAGATGATTACCGACCCGATCCAGGTGGTCGCAAAGATCGACAACACCACGGTAGCCGTACTGGGCGCGTTCACTTTTGTCACGGCCA
Source organism: Silvimonas amylolytica (assembly GCF_014645555.1). Classification (GTDB taxonomy): domain Bacteria; phylum Pseudomonadota; class Gammaproteobacteria; order Burkholderiales; family Chitinibacteraceae; genus Silvimonas; species Silvimonas amylolytica. The sequence goes on from NZ_BMLY01000007.1 coordinate 47,401, forward strand.
CGATCGGTATCAATATCGTCGCCAACTTTGTGTCACCGGCATTTGATTTCTCTAACTGCAATCCGGGCAAGGTATCGTTCCGGACTGGCGGTTTCATTGCGGCGATTGGTTCGGTGTTCATCACTCCATGGAACCTGTTCAATTCGCCCGACGTCATCCATTACACGCTCGACACCCTGGCGGCGTTCATCGGCCCATTGTTTGGTATCTTGCTGGCGGACTTTTACCTGGTGCGCGAACAGAAGATCGAAGTGGAAGATCTGTACAAAGACGGCCCGAGTTCTGCCTACTGGTATGACGGTGGCGTGAACAAGCGCGCGGTGATGGCCCTGGTCCCATCCGTGGCAGCCGGTTTGCTGATCACCTTTGCCGGGATCAAATCGCTGGCCGACTTCAACTGGTTTATCGGCTGCGCGCTGGGTGGCGTGGCCTATCTGGCCCTGATGAAAGCGCCGATGCCAGCCCGCGCGGCACGGCAGGTGGCTTGACGTGACACTCTGAAAACAAAACACCCCGGCGTGCCGGGGTGTTTTGTTCGGGATTAAACCCCAGGCGCGGTTAGCGCAATGCGCGCGCCTGCGAGGGGTAGCGCTTGACCAGTTCATCAATCAATCGGGTTTCGGCCGCTTTGTCGGTGTCCGTAAATTGCAGCCCGAGCCGGAAGCATTGTGATGCTCCATCGTGCACGGCATAGATCACGCGCACTTCCAGCTGCAGAAACTGCATCACGCCGCCCTGCGCCACCGGCATTTGAGGCGGAACTTCCAGAAAAAGCTCACCCGTCCAGCCGACCGGCAAGTTGTGTTCGCAATGCATGGCCATCCCGCCCGCGGCGATATTCACACTGCGCCCGTGCCGTTTCAGGTTGCCGCCAACCAGCGCGGCACGCCAACGCACCGGAACGCGCACGATCCGTTTCTGGTTGCTATCAAGGTTGGGGTCTCTGGCGTAGGCGAGGACTGAGTCCATAATCTTGCTTTTGTTATGCGGTTATATGCGGGAACGCAAAGAATTCTAACCGGTTTTATGATGGGACCCTCGACTACCGTGCGGGGGTGTTGGAACTACGACACGCCCCACTTTCAACACAATGCCGATGACATTTTTACTTTCTTGATCATGGACTTGACTGCAAGAAAACCCCGATCAAAACCCGCCCCTCCCATGCAAAAGCCCGGCATTTGACCGGGCTTTTCTTTACATCACCAACAAACAAACTCAGTGCGCACAATCGCAATTGCCGCTGTGCTCATGGGCTCGATACGGGCTGTTGTCCGCGGCCAGCTTACCGTCGCGCGCCAGTTCAGCCCGGGCGCGGCGGGTGGCATCGAGCATGGTCGACAAGGCCGCCTCGGTTTCCGGCCAGCCACGCGTCTTCAGGCCGCAGTCCGGGTTGATCCACAAACGCTCAGCCGGCACCACTTCAGCAGCCTTGCGGATCAAACGCAGCATGTCATCCACTGGCGGTACGCGCGGGCTATGAATGTCATACACACCCGGGCCGATCTCATTGGGGTACGCAAACTCCCCAAACCCGGCCAGCAGCTCCATGTCTGAGCGCGAGGTCTCGATCGTGATTACATCGGCATCCAGCGCGGCAATGGCCGGCAAGATGTCGTTGAACTCGGAATAGCACATGTGCGTGTGGATCTGGGTTTCATCCTCGACGCCACTGGCCGAAACCCGGAATGCCTGGCCCGCCCAGTCCAGATACTTGAACCAGTCCCGCTTTTTCAGCGGCAGACCTTCGCGAAAGGCCGGTTCATCAATCTGGATCACGCGGATACCCGCTTGTTCCAGATCCACGACTTCGTCACGGATGGCCAGTGCAATCTGCGTGGTGATCTCGCTACGCGGCAAATCATTGCGCACAAAGGACCATTGCAGGATGGTCACCGGGCCGGTCAACATACCTTTCATGGGCTTGCTGGTCAGACTTTGCGCGTACTGGCTCCACGCAACCGTCATGGGGGTCGGGCGGGAAACGTCGCCAAACAGGACCGGTGGCTTGACGCAACGGCTGCCATAACTTTGCACCCAACCGTTGCGGGTGAACGCAAAGCCAGAGAGCTGCTCGCCAAAGTATTCGACCATGTCGTTGCGCTCTGGCTCGCCATGTACCAGTACATCGATACCGAGTTGCTCTTGTTTCTCGACAACCAGACGGATTTCAGCCTGCATCGCCGCGCGATAATCGGCCTCCGGCAGGTCGCCGCGCTTGAAAGCGGCTCGGGCAGCGCGGATTTCTGCCGTCTGCGGGAAGCTACCAATCGTGGTCGTTGGCAAAGGTGGCAGGTTCAGCCAGGCCTGCTGTTTTTGTTGGCGTACACCAAACACCGAGGCACGCTGGGAATCCCGTGCCTGCAGGGCCGCAACCCGGGCCTTGACCGCCGGTTGATGAATACGGGTAGAACTGCGGCGCGACGCCTGGGCGGCGTCCGATGCGGCCAGTATTGCGCCGATGCTATTGGTCCCTTCAGTCAGGCCACGCTTGAGGTTGGCCACTTCAGAGAGCTTCTGGCGGGCAAAGGCCAGCCACGATATCAGTTCACGATCGAGTGCGGTTTCGTGCCCTAGATCAACCGGGCTGTGCAGCAAGGAAGAACTGGAGGCGACCCACAATTTGTCGCCCAGTTGCGCCCTGGCATGCTGCAGCGTAGCCAGCGATGCCGTCAGGTCATTCGCCCAGATATTGCGGCCGTCGACCACGCCCAGCGACAAGACTTTGTCTGCAGGCCATGTGGCAAGGAACGCATCCAGTTGTTGCGGCGCGCGGACCAGGTCCAGATGCACGCCCGCTACGGGCAGGCTGGCCAGCAGTGCGGCATGATCCGCCACGCTTTCAAAATAAGTACCCAGCAAGATCTTGAGGCCAGCCTGAGAGAACTCACGGTACACCGGCGCAAAACCCTCTACCCAGGCTTGGGGCAATTCCAGCGCCAGGATGGGTTCATCGATCTGAACCCACTCCACGCCACGCGCAGCCAGCTTTTCCAGAATACGACGGTAGGCCGGTACAACGCGCCCGAGCAAGGAAAGCGTATCCAGACCCGGCGTCTTGCTCTTGGCCAAAAACAGGAAGGTCAGCGGGCCAATCAACACCGGCTTGACGTTGTGACCTTGCGAGCGCGCCTCATCCACTTCATAGAAAAACCAGTCCACGCCACCATCAAAACGGGTCTCGGCATCCAGTTCCGGCACCAGATAGTGGTAGTTGGTATCAAACCATTTGGTCATTTCCAGCGCGGGTTGTCCGGCATTGCCACGGGCCAGTTCAAAGTATTGCTTGAGCGTGAGCTTTTGAGCGTCAAAGCCAAAGCGCGCGGGGATCGCGCCTAGCAAGACCGAGGTATTGAGCATCTGGTCATACCAGGCAAAATCCCCGGCTGCGACAAAATCCAGACCCGCTTCACGCTGCCAGGCCCAGTGCGTGCGGCGCAAATCAGCGCCAGTTTTGGTCAGCGCCGCTTCATCAATATCGCCACGCCAGAATTTTTCTTGTGCGAACTTCAGTTCACGCTGCGCGCCAATGCGCGGAAAACCCAGAACATGAGCCTTGGTCATGATTTTCTCCTTATCCATGAATTTGGCTTGTCATCATGAACGCGACGCGACTATGATTCAAATTCAAAATATTCACCAATATCATGAGAGTTAATCATGCAATCGCTGCTGGAACTGCGACACCTGAAAACGCTGGCTGCCATCCATGATCACAAGAGCATCACGCGTGCGGCGGAAAGGCTGCATCTAACGCAATCAGCAATCTCACATCAGTTGCGCTTGCTGGAAGATCACTACGGTGTGCCACTGCTGATCCGTAAGGGCAGTTCGCTGGCCTTCACGCCAGCAGGCGAAAAACTGTTATTGCTGGCGCAAACCGTGATGCCGCAAGTCAACGCGGCCGAGCGTGATATCGCCAAGCTGCGGGAAGGTGAAGCGGGTCAGCTACGTATTGCCGTTGAGTGCCACACCTGTTTTGACTGGTTGATGCCGGCGATGGATATTTTTCGCGAGCGCTGGCCGGAGGTGGAACTGGATATTGTCTCTGGCTTTCATGCCGATCCGGTCGGGCTGATTTTTGAAGACCGCGCAGACCTGGCGATTGTGTCCGAACTGGAACCCGAACCGCGCGTGGTGCATCACCCTTTGTTTGTGAGTGAAATGATCGCGCTGGTCGCGCGCGATCACCCGCTGGCCACCAAACCGTGGCTGGATGCCGCCGACTTTGCCGGCGAAACGCTGATCACTTATCCAGTCCCTGACGACATGCTGGATCTGATCCGCAAAGTGCTGCGCCCGGCCGGCGTGAACCCGCCCCGCCGTACGACCGAGCTGACAGTGGCGATCTTGCAACTGGTGGCCAGCCGGCGTGGCATTGCTGCACTGCCACACTGGAGCGTACAACCCTATCTGGAGCGCGGCTATGTCGTCGCCAAACCAGTGACCGAACAGGGTCTGACCAGCGAACTTTATGCCGCCGTTGCGGCCGAACGCGCAGAAGTGGCGTATTTGCAGGAGTTCGTGAGCATCGTGCGTACTGTCAGCGCAAACGAACTACCTGGCGTGACGCTGTTGTAGGAATAAACCGGTATGTAAAAAGTCAGATTCGCTCTTCGCAAAGCAGCGGCGTTTCCATTAAAAAAAGAGTGTCATCCCGCACTGCGGGAAAACGTTGATTGCATAAAGCTTGTGCAAATCGCCCACCGAAAGCCGCTGTATACCCTGCAGCCGGCTCGTCAGGAGAAGGCTCATGACACAACCCGCTGCCGACAAACTTGCGTGGAATGTCCAGGAAATCGACCTGTCACAGGTCGATCTGCCACGGATCCGGAACAATGAAAATTTGTTCTACCTCTTGATTGCGTCGTCGTTCATTGAGAGCGGCGCCGATCTGTACACCAGCAATCTGGTGGACTTCTTCTCAGGTGATCCTGAGGTCAGCAGCTGGTTGCAAAGCCGCTGGGAAAAAGAAGAAATGCAGCATGGCCAGGCGCTGCGTGCATACGTAGAACATGTCTGGCCAGAATTCCCCTGGCAGGCCGCGTTTGATGACTTCTTCAAGGAATACGCGACCTTGTGCGTGGCCGAAGAACTTGAACCCACCCGCGCGCAAGAACTGGCAGCCCGCTGCGTGGTAGAAACCGGCACCTCCAGCCTGTATCGTGCCATCATGAGTTGTACCGATGAGCCGGTACTGCGTCAGATCACCGATCTCATCCGCCGCGATGAAGTCACCCACTACAAGCACTTCTACCACTTCTTTTTGCGCTACCGCGAGAGTGAATGCCTGACGCGCCGCAAAACACTCGGCACGTTGTACCGGCGCCTTCTGGAGTTGCGTAACAGCGATGCAGAGATCGCGCTGCGTCATGTATTCAATCACCATAATCCGACCGCATCCGGGCGCTATCGGCATGAGATCAATCAACGGGTCAGCGGGATGATTCGCCGCAATTTGCCGGTGGACATGACCATCAAGATGTTGCTCAAGCCCTTGCTGCTAAAGCCGAATGTGCAAAAAGCTTTGCAGTGGCCGCTGCTGGGCGTGACGCAGGTGTTTTTGCGCATGCCCATTTAAATACGCAGCCTTCCTTCCAAAAAAGACGGGCGCCTTATACAGGCGCCCGTCTTGTTGTGTGCGAACGGTGATTTAGCCCAGCTTGAATGCAGCCCGCGTTCTGGGGCCACCATCTTTGGGTTTTTCTACGCCGCCGCCATCCACACGTGGCTGGGTGACATACAAACGGGCCGCGTCCACACCGTGTTGTTGCAGGAAATTCTTCACCGCCAGGCCTCGGTCCCCTGCCAGCTGGCGCAGGTCGTTATCACTCACCGGCAGTTTGGTATACAGCTGTTTTTCCATTTCCTCGGTGGGCAGGGATTTATCCATCCCGATCATGTTGGTTGGCTTGTCCGGGAATTTGGCTTGCTTGTAAACACGCGCCAGCAGTTGCGGGTACTCCTGCGGCGTGATTTCCAATGCAGATTCATCAGTCACGGTTTCGCCGTGCTCGGTCAATTGCCGCGCCTTGATCGCCTTCATGCGTGATTGCACCATGTGTTTGCGCAGCCCTTCCAGATCCAGCGTCGGGTCAGACCAACCCGTGATTTCCATCTTGATGGCCGGGCGATCGTTCAGCGCTTTTTCCAGTTTGGCGAGGCTATCTTGCGCCTGGCTATCCAGGACTGCAGAGCCAGGTTCAAACGGCGCATAAGCAAACTGGGGACCGCCGCCAAAGGCACTGGCCAGCAGGTCAAACGGTGCGGTAATGGCTTTTTCCAGCAGGTTCACGATCACCTTGATGATCAAGCCGCCAACGCTGAACTGCGGGTCATCCAGCGAGCCGGCAATAGGCAGGTCCAGGTTGATCTGGCCGTTATGATCGGTGAGCAAAGACAGCGCCAGTTTGACCGGCAACTTGGTCGCGTCCGGGCTATTGGCCTTGTCACCCAGGGTGAGTTGATCAAGCTGGATTTTGTTCTGCGCTTTCAGTTGGCGGTCGGCAATCTGATAGTGCACATCCATCGACAGCTTGCCTTTCTCGATGCCGTAACCGGCGTATTTGGCCGAATAGGTGGAAGCCGCCGACAACTCATAGCCTTTGACCGATGCGTTGATATCCAGATACAGCTGTTGCGATAGCGGGTTGAGCTGACCGCTCACGGCCACGGGTGCAATCCGGTCCACACTGCCTTTGATGTCCACTGCCGCACGGGCGTCCTGCGCAGAAGACAAACCGGTGATCGTGCCGCCCATATCAGTCAGATTGGCGGTGTAGTTCGGCTTCACAAAATTGTCGGTGTAATTGATATTGCCGCCGGCCAGTTTGATGGTGCCAATGCGAATGGGCGGCAAGGGTTTGGCAGGTGCTTTGACCGGCGCAGAGGCAACGGCGCCTGGTTTGGGGGCAGGCGTGGGTGTCGGGGTCACTGCCTGCGGTGCAGAAGCGTTGGCTTCGATATTGGTCAGTGACACACGCTGGCCACGTGGCTGGCCTTGTTTGATCACGATATCGGCCAGGTTCAGGTGACCGTCCGGATACAACACCAGGCGTGAGTAGAAGTTCTGCAGGGCAACAGTTTTGATGTCCACTCGCATGGGTTCAAAGCGCGCGTCAATACCGCTGACATCCAGCGATTTCCATTTGAGGAAGTCCTCACCGGTGACTTTATCCAGCGAATACAAATCACTGATCCGGATATTGCCCTTGTAGCTCCCGGTGAATTTGGGTGCGGTACCAAAGACCAGATCACCCTTGACCGAGACCTTGATGGTCGGCACCGTCACATTCAGCCATTGCGAGAAATACGCCTGGCCGTAACCGACATCGACATTCTGTAAATTGAGTTTGAGCTTGCCGGCGGCCGGCGTATTGGCCACCGAACCCGACACGTCGTACTTGCCGCCCTTGCCACCCTGCGCTTGCAGTTTGACCTCCGTGGGCGTCGCTGAGGGGTAGTCGATCGGCCCGGTCTGCAAAGACAGGCTCTTGAGGGTCAGCGGTGGCAGTTTGGGCAACTGATGATCGACAAAGCGAGAGGTGTAGTTACTGACGGCGATACCACTGGCCGTGACCCGCAGCGGCTTGGCCGGAGCACTGGTTTTAGCGCTTCCCGCATGGGCGGAACCGGCTGGCTGTGGTTTGATAAAGTGAGTCCAGTCGATCTGGCCGTCAGTCCCGCGTGAGGCGTTCCAGACCGGGTCAGCCAGCGCCACTTGCCCCAAATGGTAACGTTGCTCTGCCAGATCCAGCGTCGCACCGGTCAGCGAAAACTTGCCAATCTGGGCGCTGCCTTCCTTGCTATTGAGCAGATTAAGCCGAACGTTGTTGAGCGCGGTATCCATGCCCTCTATGCGCAAGGCACCGCTGTCGTCGTAATGCAGCTTGCCGTGCCAGTCCAGTGTCCCGTCGGTAATGGCTGCATTGATATACGGTGCCACGTAGGGCTGGTATCGCGCCAATGCCAGCGCATCAATGCTGATCTGACTGTCGACAACCAGCGGTTGCAGGGTCAGCGTCCCTTCCTGGCTGATTTTTTCTCCGGCGGGCGTGCTGGCGACCAGCTTGATCGTCGCCGGCTGTTTACCGGCCAGTGCCAGGTGGTCAACCGTGATATCCAGCGGGCTGGCAGCCGTGCTGAATGCGGGCTTGACCATATTATCCTGCCAGTCCACATGCGACTGCCGCAGCGCGATATGGCCCACGGCCACATCCGGTGGCGCACTCTTCTCTGCGCTCACCGGTTCACTCGCAACCGCGCTGGCTGTTTTTGCCTGTGCCTTTTGTGCAGATTTGTCTTGTGCCTGCAGCGCGGCCAACCAGTTAAGCTTGCCATCTGCAGCACGCGTCACCGTCACATGCAAACCCTCAGTCTCGACACTTTGCAGGTGATACACGTTAGCCAGCGGCCGAACATCCGCCAGCACGGTGTTCATCCTGGGGAGCGACAACAGCGGCTGACCCTGTGCATCGGTCAGACTCACATCCCGCAACCGGGCAGAACCAGTCAGGCGCAACTGTGGTTCGTTGTTTTCCTGGCGAAACACAAGTTGCAACTGGCTATCAAACTTCGCAGCGGGCAGTCGCAAGCCCAGTTCAACCGGTACATATTGCAAGTAGGATGGAATATCGAGACCATCGACCTTGAGATCGACCGTGGTCTGACGGGTGTTTTCAAACGGTGTGGTTTTCCCGCGAATATCGAACGGCGAGCCATTGAGCTTGAAAGCCAGATGCGGCTCAACCACTGTTTCGACAAACACCGGCAGGCTTGAAATGAACGGAATACCCAGATTGATGGCCGTGACCTGGTTCGTTTTGTTGACCACGCGATCATCAAAATCGATACGTCCGTTATTCAGGCTGATGTTGTACAACGCAAACCGCGGCGTGCCTTCATCTTTTTTCGGCTGCGGCTGGGCAGAAGATGTGAGCAGATCAGACCAGTTGTATTGCTGACCGGATACACGCTGAACCCAGACATAAGGTTGATCCAGCGTCAGTGCTGATAGCACCGGGCCGCGCCGCCAGACGGATGCCCAGTCCAGATTTGCCGTGATATGGGCTGCCGATAACACCGTTTTGTTGTGTTCACGCACATCCAGACCATCCAGCCGCGCTTGTAGCGTGAACGGATTGAACGCCATGCCGGCAATGGTGGTTGGCCTATGCAACGCGCTGGTGAGCGCTTTTTCTATTTGCGGTCGCGCCAGCCACGGCAAGAGCAAAAACCCGATAATGGATATCGCGACCAGAAATATCACCAGCCACGTAAGCCAGCGCATGATACGGCCAGGGGCCTTGAGAAAATGGGTCATCCTTGCTGGCAGAGCAGGCATTCAGGGCAATTCCGTAGAGGGCTGGACCGAAATTCAGGCTATGGTTACTAAATGGGCGGCGATTGTATGCATCGAGCCGCATCTAACTAAGGTATAGGCGTATTCTTACGGCTGGGCCAAGTGAGACCGGAGGGAGCAAATATCACTGACAGGGGTGCCTTGTACGCCGCTGATACAAACCAAACCGGCATTCTGGCAGTCCAGACTTGTAAGCAGGCTTCCCGCCAACGAGCCTTACCGCTTAAAATCATGATTATCGGAAAGATATGTGTTGGGCATATTTGAGTGCCCATCACATGCATTGAACCTGGCCGGCTTTGCAAATGTCATTACCGGGCGGCCATTATGGTGGGGCCGCCAAGCTTGTGCCATGTCGTATTTCACTTGATCGGGCAGTGCTTAGACCCGACCAGATTTTGAATTCAAACCCGGATTAATCAACGTGGTTTTTTCGTTTTTCAAGAAAAAAGAGGGTGACGGCAAGCCGGAACCGCAGCAAAGCGGCCCGGTGACCTCACCACGCGCGCCCGCTCCCGCCCCGGCAACGGGTGCGCCTGCGCACGCCGCAACTGCCCCGGCCAGCGCGCCGGCACCAGCAACAGCGCCCCCCAAAGCACCGGCCGCACCCGGCAAGGCGCCTGCTGTCGCGGCACCCGCACCAGAGCCATCCAGCTATAACCTGCAGGAACTCACCATTGAAGTGGCCGATAGCGGCACGCACCTGACCGCGGAAGAAGAAGAAGCCGTGGTGCTGTATGCCAATGGTCAGACTGCTGCTGCTGCGACCGGTCTGCGCAACGCCCTGCAAGGCATCACCGGCCAACGCCGGCATGAGAGCTGGGCGATGCTGTTCGAGCTCTATCAGCAACTGAACAAACGTGCCGAATTTGATGAACTGGCATTGATGTACGTCGTGGAATTTGAATCGACGCCTCCACTGTGGCGTGAAGGCGTGGCCTCTGCAGCTGCACCACGGGCAGGTACGAGCCCCGCAGGCGGCGGAGCGGGGTATATCTCTTTGCCCGCCTCACTCAATGGCGATAACACGTCGAAAGAGGTAGATCGCCTCGTTAAAACCTGCAAATCCGGTTCGCAAGTCAAGCTGGACATGGCCAAGGTGACCGCCATCGATAGCATGGCTGCGGCCGAATTGCTGTTTGGCTGGCAAAGTGTTCGCAAAGTGGGTGGTGTGGTGCAGATTGCGGGTGCCGAAACCATGATCAAGCTGCTGAGCAGCAAGATTGAAACCGGCCGCACTGCCCCAGCAGAAGCGCCCTACTGGCTGTTATTGCTGGAAACCACTCAGGCCACCGGCAACCAGGAAGCCTTTGAGAACCTGGCGATTGATTACGCGGTGACGTATGAAGTATCGCCCCCCTCATGGGATGGCTCTGCGGTGTTTACGGCACCGGCGTCCAAAGCAGCCGCTCGTCCTGAGCCTGCCGCTGCGACGCCAACGCCTTCAACCCACTCGCCGGATCGCCTTGTTCTGTCTGGCGCTTTATTGCAAGGCGCCGCGGTGCAGATTCAAAGCATCCGGGCTTTTGCCGCGACACAAAACAAGCCGGTGCTCGATTTCCGCGACGTAACGCGTGTTGATTTCGAGACGGCCGGCCAGTTATTGAACCTGGCGATGGAACTGGTCCAGACCGGCGCGGTAGTCCGGGTTGCCAGCGCGAACGCACTGGTAGCCGGCATGCTGCACCTGATGGGCGTGGGCGAATTGATCGAGATCGGCGGCAACTGATCCGCTCATACCTTGCACATCAACAAGCCCGGCCCGATCGCCGGGCTTGTTACTTTATGCCGCTTGAACAGACCCGCATACGTCCCCACTTGCTCTTCAACAACCTTTGATTGCAGGAAGAATTCATGGAGCAATTTGACGGAACAACGATCGTTTCGGTCCGCCGTGGTAGTGAAGTGGCGGTGGGGGGCGATGGCCAGGTCACACTCGGCAACGTGGTGATCAAGGGTACAGCACGCAAGGTACGCAAGCTGTACAACGACAAGGTGATCGTCGGCTTTGCTGGCGGTACTGCCGATGCGTTCACCTTGTTTGAACGCTTTGAGTCCAAGCTGGAAAAACACCAGGGCAACCTGACGCGCGCTGCAGTAGAGCTAGCCAAAGACTGGCGGACCGATCGCATGCTGCGCCGACTGGAAGCCATGCTGATTGTCGCCGACCCCACTGCAACGCTGGTCATTACCGGTAATGGCGACGTCCTTGAGCCCGAGCAAGGCATTGCTGCGATTGGTTCTGGCGGTGCCTACGCCCAGGCTGCGGCACGCGCCTTGCTGGAACACACGGACTTGCCCCCAGCCACCATTGTCAAAAAGGCACTCGAAATCGCCGGCGATATTTGTATCTACACCAACCAGAATCATGTGGTTGAAACGTTTGAAGAAGCACGCTGACCCGCAGACAGCGTGGTTTGGACAGCCGGCGCAAGCCGGCTTTTTTATGGGTACTGCCATCGGGCAAGGAAACAACACCGCCCACCACGCCGACCTCAGCGCCCCCGCACTTTGTCTGGCGGCTGCGCTAAAATCGGCACCATGAACCATACCCTTGCCTGTTTGCGGCATTTGAATGCCGAAAGCTACGTGTCTGGCGCCTTGATTGCCCAGCAACTGGATTTGTCCCGCGCCAGCGTGTCTACCGCACTGGCGCTGGCGGAGAACTATGGCGTCACGCTGGAACGTAAACACGGCGTGGGCTATCGCCTGTCTGAACCCATCGACTGGCTGGACGCGCGTGAGATCCAGCGTTTGCTGCCACGCCACGGCGTGCTACACGTCGATGTGGCTGATCGCACTGACTCGACCAACCGCCAGTTGCTGGCCGCGCCAGCGCATGGCCTGACTCTAGCCGCAGAATGGCAAGAGCAAGGTCGTGGTCGCATGGGGCGCCGCTGGCAAGGCCGGTTGGGTGCCAGTCTGATGTTCTCCCTGGCGTGGTCGTTTCCTGGTGGTGCAACCACGCTAGCCGGTTTGCCGCTGGCCATTGGCAGCATCGTTGCCGAAACCCTGGCCGAATGTGGCGTGAATGACATTGCACTTAAATGGCCCAACGATCTGTTGATCGGCAACGCCAAAACGGGTGGCATTCTCATTGAATTGACGGGTGATGCACTGGGGCCCGCCTGGGCAGTGATCGGTATTGGCCTCAATCTGTTGCCTCCGGCGGTAGAGGTGAATCAGGTCGCCACCGGTCTGCTGGCACATGGCCTGAATGTCTCTCGCAATGATCTGCTGGCACGACTGTTGGAAAAACTCGAACACGGCCTGGAACGCTTTGCACGTAATGGTTTTGGTGATTTCCGTGAGGCCTGGGAGCGCCGTCATGCATGGCAAGGTTTGCCGGTGACACTCAGCCGCCCCGATGGTCAACACCAGGCTGGCACGGCTGCCGGTGTCACGCCGGACGGCGCGCTGCGTCTGGCCGATGCCGCTGGCGTTGAAACATTGATTCACGCGGGCGATGTCAGCCTGCGCCTGGCAGGCAACTAACCATGATCTTGCTTCTTGATCTGGGTAACACCCGTCTGAAATGGGTACAGGCGCACGCGCGCCGTGACTGGCGTGATCTGGTTGAAGTCGAAGCGGCAGAGCACACGACATGGCACCAGTCGTTCTACGCGCTGCCGTGCCCGCAACGCGTACTGGCTTGTAGCGTGGGCCAGCAACATATCAGGGATTTTCTGGACCGCGCCGTACTGGATGTCTGGGGTCTGAAGATTGAGTGGCTGACCGTCACGCGTGAAGCACTGGGCATTGAAAACCGTTACCGCGTACTCACCCAACAAGGCCCGGATCGCTGGGCTTCGGTGCTGGGTGCACGCAGCCTTTTCCCGGATGAAGCGCTCGTCATTGCCAATGCCGGTACCGCGCTGACCGTCGAAGCGGTCACTGCTGACGGCGTCTACCTGGGTGGCAGTATTCAGCCTGGCTATCGGCTGATGAAACAATCCTTGTTTCAGGGCACCGCCCGTCTGCCCCTGGCGGATGGCCACGTGCACGATTACCCGACATCGACCGAAGACGCGATCGAAAGCGGTTGTATCAGTGCACTCAGCGGCAGCATTGAAGCAATGTTCAAGCGCTTGACTGGCCGGGCGGAAGAGCCACGCCTGGTGCTGACCGGGGGCGACGCGGAGCGCCTTTCAGCTTTCATCACGACCCCTCACAAACGCGTAGAAAATCTGGTCCTGCATGGCCTTGCTGCGCTGGCTTTCAGTACCCAACCTCTTCGCACGGAACCTGACGCATGAAATGGATTCTGGCCATTCTGGTCCTCATCAACGTTGCCTTTTTTGCACTGGACCGGGTTTTTCCCAACGCACTGCCTCCCGGATTGCCGCTGCACGAAATCAATGCAGATAAAGTCCATATCGTGACGGGTAACGCAGGCTTTGCCAGTCAGCCCGCTGCGACACCTGCGCCAGCGGTCGACAACGCTTCAGCCGCAAATGCCAGCACCCCTACACTGGCCCCCACCCCACTCCCAACACCCACGCCAACCCCAGCGCCAACGCCGGTCAAGTCGTCCCCACCGCCCACGCCAGCCGTGCAGGCGAGCAACACGCCGCAAGCCTGTCTGCGCTGGACCGGGCTAACAGGAGACCAAGCCGATACCGCGCGCGCGCGCCTGAAAACGATGAAAATTGCGGCCAGCGAGCAAAGCCTGGGGGCGAACGCCAAGGTGTGGGTGTACATCCCGCCACAACCAGACCTGGACGCGGCCAAACACAAGGCGGAACAACTGGCTGAACTGGAAATTGATGACTACTTTGTGGTCAATAACGGCAGCAAGTGGCAGAACGCGATCTCGCTGGGCGTTTATTCCACGCATGAAGCAGGCGAGCGCCGGCTGGCGGATTTGCGGGCCAAAGGGGTGAAGTCTGCTGTGTTGCGTGACAAAGACGACACCCTGCGTCATTCCAGCTTTGTCTTTAAATCGGTAACGGACGCCCAGCGTGACGCCCTGCAAAAAGCCAGCGCCACACTGAAGGGTACCGTCCTGGAGCCTACCCCCTGCAGTTAGGGGTTAAGTTTTCTGACTTCGACACCATTGGGATCAGGCTGGGGCGCGGTATCTGCCGCAGTCTGATCAGGTGCCGCGGGCTGGTTGAGCGGCTTGGGGGCGAAACGCACAAAGTCACCCGGCTGCGCCTGGTTTTTCTCGATGCCCACAGCCGCAAATTGCGCCTGAACCTGGCGCACAGTCACCGTGCCAGCCCGGTCCTCTGGCAGCCCGAAACCATATCCGGGGTTGGAGCCTGGCGGCTCAATAAACTGCATGCCCGCTTTCTGGCGGAAGAACTGGAAGCGATCTCCCGCCGCAATGCCACTCAACGCGCCGGCATCCACATATGCAATCCCGTTATCCACCCGGGTGACCCTGGCAGAGAACGGTACACATGCCGCATCCGCTTGCATGGCGGCGACCAGTTGATCCGCCACTTTGCCCAATGCTTTGCCGAAATCTGTCTTCATGAAACCCGCAGAGCCCACGGGTTGGCTGTCACGCGCCAGAATCTCACCCGAGACCTCGGCTTGCACGCGCCGCTGCGTAATCAGCGAGCCTGAGATGGCATCAAACAAAAACACCTCAATATCGGCATGCCGCAATGAGGGTGTTGATTTCAGCCCGATACCAAAGAAATCAATGATTGGGCCATCTGCCTCCAGCTTGCGCTCACCCGGGCGCATATCCGTACCGTGGGTGAAGCGGTAGGTTTCGCCTTCGGTTGAGACATCATGCACGATCCCGCCCAGCACCATTTGCGTACCGAACTGGCGACCTAACAAACGCACCTGATTGGGCAAGAAGACCGGGGCGTCGTAACGGGGCAGCAAATCAAATGGCACTTCTTGTTTGCTGGCGCTGGTCAGCCACCCTCCAGCGCGGCTAAGCCGCTGCTGGAAAATATCCTGCATGCCGCCCTGCAACTGGCGCAGATCAACCGCTTGGGATGGCTGACTTAGCCAGAATGGCGTCACCAGCACTTTGCGTTTGTACGGCATGGCGGCACAGCGCGGCGCCTCAACCTGATCTCCGACCAGCGCCATGGCGCCGTCTTGACCCGCACCCGCAGCGGTCGCGCCCGAGTTGCTTGCCGCACTGGTCATGCTGGCGGTGCGGCCCGGATAACCGGCATAACCCGGACCGGGCGATTGCGCATCAGCCAGACCAGTGGCTGGCAGTGCGCTCGCCAACGCGCCCAGGGCCAGCAGATAACGACAGATCGGACGTAAATTCAAAGGCATGTGCAGCATCCGCAAGAGACGACATCGCCATGATATATAGATAAACGCAGCGCGACCGATCTGGCGCACAGTGTGATTAACGAACCTTGAACACCAGGTCCCACACGCCATGACCGAGATTGATACCACGCTGTTCAAACTTGGTCAGCGGGCGATACTCCGGGCGCGGCGCATAGGCTTCGGCAGTGTTCTGCAGCGCGGCCTCAGCGCTCAGCACTTCCAGCATCTGGATGGCATAGTCTTCCCAGTCCGTCGCCAGATGCACGTAGCCACCTTGTTTGATACGGCTGACCAGCAGCTTCACAAAATCCGGCTGGATCAAGCGGCGTTTGTTGTGGCGTTTCTTGTGCCATGGGTCCGGAAAGAACACGTGCACACCGTCCAGCGCAGCCGGGGCGATCATGTGTTCCAGAACGTCCACCACATCGTGTTGCACAATGCGAATGTTGGTCAGGTTCTGTTCACCCACCAGTTTGAGCAAGCTGCCCACACCCGGGGTATGCACTTCACAGCCCAGAAAGTCTTTGTCTGGAGCGTGACCGGCGATCTGCGCGGTCGCCTGCCCCATCCCGAAGCCGATCTCCAGAATGCGCGGCGCATGACGGCCAAAGGCAGCATCCAGATCCAGCGGTTCAGGTTTGTATTCGACGATGTATTTGGGGCCGAACTCGGCAATGGCGCGTTCCTGGCCAGTCGACAAATGCCCCTGCCGCAGCACGAAACTGCGGATACGGCGCATGTAATGAGGGTTATCCATAAAAACTCGGTTTACTCAGCATCAATTTCAATCAGATATTCAAATATCGTAGCCCGTCTACCCGGCATCGGCACAGTAAGGCGGCACGGGGTAAACAAAACGCCGCACAAACCGTGCGGCGTTTTGAACAACTGGCGGGCATGTTAAAGCCTGGGCCCGCTTTACGCCACACTTGAGGATCAGCGGGCCAGCGGCAGACTGTAATAACGGTAGGTCTGGTCTAACTGGTAGCCCAATGATTCATAGAGTGCCTGGGCGGTGGCGTTGGTGTGCGCGGTGGACAAATCCAGCCGGTCAGCACCGGTTGCCAGGGCATGCTGGCGTGCCTTTTCCATCAACGCGCGCGCAACGCCATGCCCCCGCGCCGCCGGGCTCACATACAAATCATTCAGCAACCAGAACGGCGCTGCGGCCAATGAACAAAACCCGGGGTATAGCTGAATGAAGCCCACGGCGACCCCCTCCAGTTCGGCCAGCAAGACGACACTTTGCAGCCTGGCGAGGCGCTCTCCCAGATACCTGCGCGCCAGGGCCGGATCAGAGGCCAACTGATAAAACACCCTGTAGTCGTTGAACAATGGCGCAACGACGTCCAGATCATCCAGCGACGCGTATCGGGTCACCAGTGCCATTACTTGGCACCAATCAGGCCGGAGATCGGGCTGGAGGGGTCCGCACTGTACAGCTTGCGCGGCATGCGGCCTGCCAGGAAGGATTCGCGACCCGCTTCCACGGCCAGCTTCATGGCACGCGCCATGCGCACCGGATCTTTCGCGCCGGCAATGGCGGTGTTCATCAGTACGCCATCGCAGCCCAACTCCATGGCAATAGCGGCATCGCTCGCGGTACCCACGCCGGCATCGACCAGCACCGGCACCTTCGCGTTTTCAATAATCAAACGCAGGTTCCACGGGTTGAGAATACCCATGCCAGAGCCAATCAACGACGCCAGCGGCATGACCGCTACGCAGCCAATCTGTTCCAGTTCCTTGGCAATGATCGGATCATCCGACGTGTAGACCATGACATCGAACCCATCTTTGACGAGTGTCTCAGCGGCACGAAGGGTTTCACGCACATTGGGGTAGAGCGTTGAGGAGTCACCCAGTACTTCCAGTTTGACCAGCTTGTGGCCATCCAGCAGTTCACGTGCCAGACGCAGCGTACGCACTGCGTCATCAGCTGTGTAACAACCGGCGGTGTTGGGCAGATAGGTGTATTTGCTGGGCGGTACGGCATCCAGCAAAGAGGGCTGACTGGGGTCCTGACCGATGTTTACGCGGCGGATCGCCACGGTGATGATCTCTGTACCGGAGGCTTCAATGGCGTGACGCGTCTCTTCAAAGTCCTTGTATTTACCTGTGCCCACCAGCAGACGCGATGAATAGGTTTTGCCGGCAATCTGGAACATATCGGACATGAGCGACCTCGCAAAGAAGATGAAAACGGGTAAAGCAGGAAAGAAAACCAGGTAAAACGCAGGTCAACCGCCGCCAACAGCGACAACAATTTCAAGCGCGTCGCCACTAGCCAGTGATGTATCGGCAAAGGTGCTGCGCGGCACGATCTCGCCATTGCGTTCAATGGCCACACGCTTGCCGGTCAGTGACAGTTCTTGCACCAGATCAGCCACGGTCAGTACGGCGGCAAACTCGCGCGGCTGGCCGTTAATGGAAAGCTTGAGCATGAAGAATATCCGTGGCCGAACAGAAAGATGCGCAGTTTAACATGGCAAATCCCGTGCGCTGAGGCATGCACTTTGCATTGTTTGCCAGAAACAAGGATGAGCCAGCCAGATCAATCCGTGAGCCGGAACTCGACCGGCTGAATGATCTCAGCTGCGGCCCTGCGGCCATCATGCACCGCCGGGGAGAAGCGCCAGCTTTGTTGCACCGTGTTGCGGGCAGAAGCATCCAGCCGGGGCGAGCCACTGGATTGCTCGATCGTCACATCCGCCGCGCCCAGTTCATTGACACGGATGCGTAACACCACCGTACCCGCTTCACCGCGGCGCCTCGCGGCATCAGGAAGCGGTGGCTTGGGAGCGCTGATGATACGAATGGGCTCGTTGGTGTCGCTGGCCCTCGTTTGTGTCGTCCCCACGGCCAGGGGCGGTATATCGCTCTGACTGACACCGGTACTGCCAGCCCGCTCTACATCTACATACTTATCGGTCTGCGGAGTTGTGGTCGGGCCACTGGCTTTTACAGATGCGGCCACTGACGAATGAACCGGGGCGGTTTTGCGGTCTGGCGTCACCAACGAGCGAGTACTGATCACGGCAGGCTTGTCGGCGAGCTGCCGGTTTTTTACCGGGGACTCCGACATAGACTCACGGGGTTGCGCGGCGGCAACCGGTTGTGGCATTGCTGGCTTTCCAGTATCCACAAGTTGCACGGACACCCTGTGTGCGGGCTGCACGCCACGTGCCTGCCAACCGCGCCAAAGCAGCAGACAGCCGTGGGCAATCAGCGCACAGAGCAGCGCCAGCAACAGGGTTCGGGACGGTCGAGGTGTTTTCACATCCGGGATTATAAGAGCGCCGAGCAAGAAAAACGGGCACCCGCAGGTGCCCGTTTTTTTCATGGCCACATGAATGCGGCAACGAGGGAACGACTTACTTGATGATCGCCTTGGCCTTGGCCACTGCGTTTTCAACGGTAAAGCCGAATTCCTTGAACAGCAACGGAGCCGGTGCGGATTCACCGAAGCGATCCATACCCAGTACGTCGCCTTCCAGACCCACATATTTGCGCCAGAAGTCGGACACGCCCACTTCGATCGCCAGACGCGGTACACCAGCCGGCAGAACGCTGGCTTGATAAGCCTTGTCTTGCTTGTCGAACACGTTGGTCGACGGCATGGAAACCACGCGCGATGCAACGCCTTCTGCGGCCAGGGCTTCGTGTGCCTTCACAGCCAGATCCAGTTCGGAACCGGTAGCGATCAGCACAACCTTCGGGTTAGCCGCGTCACGCAGAACGTAACCGCCCTTGGAGATGTTGGCGATCTGTTCTTCCGAGCGAGCCTGGAATTGCAGGTTCTGACGGGTGAAGATCAGGGTCGACGGTGTCTTGGTCTCTTCAATCGAATGAGCCCACGCCACCATGCTTTCCACGGTGTCGGCCGGACGCCATACGTTCATGTTCGGGATGTAACGCAGGGTCGCGGTTTGCTCCACCGGCTGGTGGGTCGGGCCGTCTTCGCCTACGCCGATCGAGTCATGCGTGAACACGAACAGTTGCGGGATCTTCATCAGGGCAGCCATACGCAGGGCGTTACGTGCGTATTCGCTGAACATCAGGAAGGTCGCGCCGTACGGACGCAGACCGCCGTGCAGCAAGATACCGTTCATGATGGCGCTCATACCAAACTCGCGCACACCGTAGCTGATGTAGTTACCGGAGAGGCTGTTATCTGCTTCGCGGGTCAGTTGCACGCTGGCCTTGACGTTGGTCAGGTTGGAACCGGTCAAGTCAGCGGAACCACCCAGCATTTCCGGCAGGTTCGGCACGAAGGCGTTCAGGGCGTTTTGCGAAGCCTTGCGAGTCGCAATGGTTTCAGCCTTGGCGTTGGCATCGGCCACAGCGGTTTTCACCACTTGCGCCCAGTCTGCAGTCAGACGGCCAGCGTTACGACGCTCGAATTCGGCCGCCAGTTCCGGATGGGTCTTGGCGTATTCGCGGTACAGGGTGTTCCAGGAGGATTCCCACTTTTCACCGGCTTCTTTCTTGTCCCAGCCAGCGTACACATCGGCCGGGATTTCGAACGGGCCGTGGTTCCAGCCGATGGCAGCGCGCGTTGCGGCGATTTCAGCATCACCCAGCGGCGAGCCGTGGCTGTCGTGGCTGTCGGCCTTGTTCGGCGAACCCTTGCCGATGATGGTCTTGCAGCAGATCAGCGTCGGACGGTCGGTGATGGTCTTGGCTTCTTCAATGGCCTTCAGGACAGCTTCAACGCTGTGGCCGTCGATCGGACGAATCACGTGCCAGCCGTAGGCTTCGAAACGACCCGGGATGTCTTCGGTAAACCACTTGTCGGTGTGGCCGTCGATGGAGATGTTGTTGTCATCCCAGAAGGCAACCAGCTTGTTCAGGCCCCAGGTGGCGGCCAGTGCGCAGGCTTCGTGGCTCACGCCTTCCATCATGCAACCATCGCCCAGGAAAACCCAGGTGCGGTGGTCAACGACGTTGAAACCAGGACGGTTGAATTCTTGACCCAGCAGTTTTTCAGCCAGCGCAAAACCGACAGCGTTGGCAATACCCTGACCCAGCGGGCCAGTGGTGGTTTCAATGCCTTCGGTGTAGCCGTATTCCGGGTGGCCCGGAGTCTGGCTGTGCAGTTGGCGGAATTGCTTGAGCTGGTCGATCGGCAGGTTGTAGCCGGTCAGGTGCAGCAGCGCGTACTGCAGCATGGAGCCGTGACCATTGGAGAGGATAAAGCGATCGCGGTTAGCCCAGTGCGGGTTCTGCGGGTTGTGGCGATAGTTGCCTTCACCCCACAAGGCCACGGCGATTTCCGCCATGCCCATCGGCATGCCCGGGTGACCGGAGTTGGCTTTTTGAACTGCATCCATCGCCAGGGCGCGGATGGCATTAGCGAGATCGGCACGCGTTGCCATATGAGAATTCCTCTCGTGAATGATTCGAAACAGCTTCGAGTTGTGGAAAATAAAATTGGCGCGAAGGAACCCCTGATCAAGCCTTTCCGGGACTCGAGCGGGCTTGATTCAGGCAGAGCTGCAAGGCGTAAACCACAGCCGTAGCAAGACTACGGCGAGGATTTACAACGCGGCAGATCAACTGAAGCGGGCTCGCACGACCCGGAGGTGGCTTGATCAGGGGTTCCCTTGGTCGCGCCTTCGCACTGGCCGACATTATCCCCGAGTCATGCCCTTGGGGACAACCCGTAGCCAAAGCAATTCTCGTTACGTTTTAAACGCAGCGGGCAAAACCGGCAAATCAGGCGGCCAGACGCACCAGAACAGGTCGTTTCACAGCGTTTTAACGGCCGATTGAACGGTGTTTCCAGGCGCTAGCCACCTGAGCATAAGGTCATTCCATTACATATTGACCTGGCGCGGCCATGATCCGCGGGTATTGCCGGTTGGAAAGCTTGGGTTTGACCTTGCTACCGCTCAGTGGTTGCAGCCACTGCGACCACGATGGCCACCAGGAGCCTGCCACTTTCTGCAGATGCTCAACCCACTCCTCCGGGGCTTGCCCCCGTTTGACGCCAGCCTGGCGGTAGTTCCGCTTGGAGGTGGGTGCAGGTGGGTTGACGATCCCCAGAATATGCCCTGAACTGGACAACGTGAACGTCACCGGTCCTTTGGCCAGCCTGGTCAATGCCCAGGTTTGCTGCCATGGCGCAATGTGGTCTTCCTCTGTCGACACCATGAAAAGCGGTGTTTCAATGCGGGAAAGGTCAATCGATTCACCCGCAATGGTCAGCACGTCAGATTTGATCAGCCGGTTATGGAAGTAGAACTCGCGCAGGTAATAGCAGTGCATTTTCTGCGGCATGCGCGTGGTGTCCATGTTCCAGTACAACACGTCGAACGCCATGGGTGTCTCACCCAGCAAATAATTGCTGACCCAGTAGTTCCACACGAGACTGTTGGGCCGGAGCATGCGGAAACTGGCGGCCATTTCACGGCCATCCAGATAGCCTTTCTGCGCGATGGTGCGCTCCACAAACGCCAGTCCCTCTTCATCCAGAAAGATGTCGATGTCACCGGGTTTGGAAAAATCCGTCAGCGACGTCAGCAGCGTGGCACTGTTGATCTTTTGGGCATCGCCGCGTTTGGCCAGCCAGGCCAGATAGGTGGCAACCAGCGTGCCGCCAATGCAGTAACCGGTCAGGTTCACGGTGTCACTGCCGGAAATGGACTGTGCCACTTCCACGATCTTGTCGATGCCGTTCGTGATGTAGTCATCAAAGCTGACATCTGCGGCGGATGGGCCAGGGTTGACCCAACTGGCAATGAACACCGAAAAACCCTGTTCCGTCAGGTATTTGACCATGCTCTTTTTGGCATCCAGATCAAGCACATAGTACTTGTTGATCCACGGCGGCACGATGACCAGCGGAATCTTGTACACGTCCGGTGTGACGGCGTCGTAATGAATGACTTCCAGCAGCGGCCCGCGGTAGACCACCGAACCGGGCGTCAATGCCAGGTTTTCCCCGACCCTGAACGCATCAGGGTCAGTCATGGCAATTTCACCGCGCTGAGCATCCCTGGCCAGGTTTTGCAGCCCTTTGGCCAACGAGTCGCCGCGGGTTTCCAGCGCTTTGGCCATGGCGACCGGGTTCAGGAAGAAATAATTGTTGGGCGCCACGGCATTAAGCCATTGCCGCAACCAGAAGGCGGAGCGATTGCGCTCGCTTTGCGTCAGTGCCGGCGTGGCAAACAGCGAATCCTGTAACCAGCGGGTATTAAAGAGGTACCACTCTTTCAGACTGTCCCAGGCGGGGTGTTCAGTCCAGTCGGCATCAGCAAAGCGGGCATCTTCCGGGTGCACCCGGAATACATCGTCGACTGACTGACCCAGCCAGCGCCGCCAGGTGTAATCGCCCCACTGTTTGAAATCGTCGTACCAGAAGGCCAGCGCGCCAGCCAGTTCGGTAGGGTGCGTCAGCCAGGCGTGTTGGGCCTTCAGGGTGGTCGCGACAAGACCGAACGGGTCAAATGCGTGCCGCAGATCGCTTTGCAGAGTCTTCAGACGGGCCGTCTGATCCTGCAACAATGCACGTGTGGCCATGATAACTCCGTGATCTGACAGGTCTTTCAGATTACGGTGCGATGCAGCAAAAAACAATGCAGGATTTGGCGGGGAACTGATGAAGCGTGATCAGACCGGCACAAACAATCACAGCGCGGGCAAAGGCCAACGCGCTGTTGATTGAGTCACACACGCGGGTCAGGCACTGGTATTGAGTACGCTACCCGGTGCATACGGTAGCGTTTCCGACTGGCCATTCGAACCTGGAATGATGATGTTGAGGTTGTTGCTGCTGCCTGGCTGGATGGTCCAGGTGGTACTACCCGTGGTTTGCGCCGATTGATCTGCGGCCACCGCCATATAAATCTTCATGCTGGTTTCCGCCGTTTTACCCAGATACAGCGTGCTGGCAATGTCTTTTTGCGTATCGGTGAGTTGATTGCGCGTTTGACTGGTACTGTTGGCGTCCGCAGGCAGTTGCGTCGGGCTGTTGGTGTCCGCCGGTAATTGCGTCGCGCTGCGGGACTGTTGCAATGACTGCAGGCTACTCGCCTGGGTTACTGAGCCGACTTGCATGACACACCTCCACCTGAAGCATTTGATAGCCATCAGAATACCAATGGCATTTAAGCATGCTAAGTGAATAATGCTGAGGAAAATCAGGCAGTTTTACCGACGGCCTGTCAATTTCGCACTTACTGGCCTGTGATGCGCACCAGGTCATTGGCGGCAGCCAGTCGTTCCACCGTACCGACATCCAGCCACTGGCCAGAAAACACCTCAGCCGTCATTTGTTTTGCATGCATGGCCTGCAGAAAATGCGGCAACAACGGGGATGGCGCATTGCGCGGTACATCGGCAAAAAACGCCGGGGAATACGCCGCGATGCCGGCAAAGGTCATCGGCACATCACCCGGTTCACTGACTTTGGCAAAACCCTGTGCATCCACGGCCAGATCGCGTCCGGTCGGGTAATCGGCTTTGGGCATCAGGACCAGGTGGCCGGTCTGCTGCGGATTACGTGCCATGGCAGCCAGCGCCGGTTGTAAACGACGAAAGTCGTAGTCCGTAAAAATGTCGCCATTGACGACCAGAAATGGCGCGTCACCGAGTAGCGGCAAGGCGTGGGCAATGCCGCCAGCAGTTTCCAGCGCGGAGGTTTCTGCCGAGTACTGAATATGCACGCCCCACTGGCTGCCATCACCCAACCGCGCTTCAACCAGATGCCCAAGCCAGGCATGGTTAATCACGAGACGGGTGACGCCAGCAGCGGCCAAGCGTTCGATATGCCAGGCAATCAGCGGCTTGCCGCCTACTTCCAGCAAGGGTTTAGGGCAGGTGTCAGTCAGCGGCCGCATGCGCTCGCCGCGCCCGGCCGCCAGGATCATTGCGTGCATAGTGTGTAGACAGTGAGGGTCAAGGTGAGGAGTAAAATCCGGGGCTTCGGCAGGCGATCGTGCAGGTGCACTTCACGCCTCCCCTTTACGCCTCACAGGTTTAGAACGTAAAGCCGCTATCGATTTTTTCGCCCTGCGCGTTGAGCAGAATACGGTAGAGACCAGTCAATTCATCGTATCGCTGGCAGACTTTGCGCATGTAGCCGAGCACGCGCGGCAGATCGTTCAAATAGCGGTCTTTGCCGTCGCGCAGGTGCAAACGCGCGAACAAACCCAGCACCTTCAGGTGGCGCTGCAAACCCTGCCACTCAAACGCTTTGTAGAAGTCCCCGAAGTCTGCGTTGACCGGCACGCCTGCGGCACGGGCCTTTTCCCAGTAGCGAATGACCAGATCAAGCACAAAACCTTCATCCCACTCGACATAGGCATCACGGAACAGGCTGACGACGTCATAACAGAGCGGACCTTTGACGGCGTCCTGGAAGTCGATCACATAAAGATCATCGTTTTTGACCATCAGATTGCGCGAGTGATAGTCGCGCAACATGAAGCCCATGGGCTGCGACATGCACTGCGCCACGATCAACGCCGTGGTGCGCTCCCACGTCTGGAGCGCTTTGCCTTCAAGCTCTGCCCCCAGATATTTGCCCAGATACCACTCGCGGCCGATTTCCATCTCGCGACGCAAGAAACTGGCATCGAACGCGGGCAGATGGTCAAACGCCATGTGCTTCTGAATATCTACGAGGGTATCAATCGCACGCAGATACCAGGCTTTGGCAGCCGCTTCGCCGCTCAAGAGATCGGCCAGCAAGATATCACCCAGATCATCCAGCAAGGTCAGGCCCAAGGCTTCGTCATGGGCAATCACGGCGGGGACGTGAATACCGCCTGCGGCCAGTTGTTGCTGGATCGCCAGAAACGGCTGCACGTTGAACGCCTGTGGATCAGCGTCCATGACGATCAGTGTGCGATCAGGCCAGGTGGCGCGCCAGTACACGCGCACGCTAGCGTCCGAGCCGCCAGGCTTGAGGGTTTGCGGCTCTGTCAGCGTGACAGCTCTGAGCCAGGATTTGATTTGATCAGCGCGCTCCGGTGTTCCGGGCGCAGCAATGTGAACGGTTTGCTGCATGATAGGGACTGCATTGCGGTAGAATCCGGCAATTCTATCAGCACGTCGCCCCGGCCCGCATGTTTGCCACTCCTCCCTTTCGCTGCTCAGTCCTGATGTTTGCGCTGTTTGGCGCGCTAGCACACGCTGCTGATGACACTTCGACACAAGACGTGCCCGTCTCGATTGAGGCCGATCACGTCGAAGGCCAGCAACCGGATAACGCCAAAGCCACAGGCGATGTGCAGATCACCAAGGGTGACGAGTACTACTACGCCGACTGGGCCACTTACGATCAAGCCAACCAGCACCTGAAAGCCGGCGACAACGTGCGCATGGAGCATCAGGGCGATGTCATGAAGGGTCACGAACTCGACTACTACATGGATCGCAAGGAAGGCTCGATGAGCGATCCGGACTACCAGATCGCCCAGGGACTGGGTCGCGGCGATGCTGTCAACTTGCTGTTTGAAGGTGACAAGCAATATCACTTGCAAAAAAGCCGGTTCACCACTTGCCCGGTAGGCAACGATGACTGGTTTATCCACGCCAACAATATGTGGCTGGACTACAACACGAACAAAGGCGAGGCGACCAACGCCTGGATCACGTTCTACGACACGCCGATCCTGTACATGCCTTACATCAATTTCCCGTTGAGTGACGCGCGACAGTCCGGTTTCCTGGCTCCTGCGCTGGCGTTGAACAACCGGAACGGTCTTGATCTGACCATCCCGTATTACTGGAATATCGCACCCAATATGGATGCCACCTTCTACCCGCGCTATTTCAGCCGCCGTGGTCTGATGGTCGGCGCCGAGTTCCGTTATCTGGAACCGAGCTACAACGGCATCCTGCGCACAGACGCGCTGCAGGACAAAGAAGCCGACATGACGCGCTACGATATTTTCTGGAAACACTCACAAAACCTGACCGATCGCCTGCATTTGACGCTGGATATCGAAAAGGTCTCGGACGACAACTACTTCAACGATTTTGGCGACCGTGCTGCGGTCGCATCGCAGACTAACCTGCCGCGTCAGGGGGTACTGAGCTACGGCGGAGATGGCTGGACTACCTCAATCGACTGGTTGCATTACCAGACGCTACAAAGCACGGTTAATCCGATTGCTATTCCGTATGCGTTGTCGCCGCAGATTGATTTCTCTACCGCGCCAACGTTCATGGACGGCCGGATCCAGACCAATGTCCAGGCGGAGTTCACCAACTTTACGCATCCGAGCGAAACCAACGGGTACCGCACCTGGGTTTATCCCAGCGTATCGGTGCCTTTCCTGACCTCGTACAGCTTTATTACGCCAAAGATCGGCGTGCATGCCACCAACTATCAGTTATCCACGGCTGAGGGCGACAGCATGGGTAGCGAAAACCGTGTCCTGCCGATCATGAGCCTGGACAGCGGGCTGGTGTTCGAACGCGATCTGGACATCCAGGGTGACAGCTTCACGCAGACGCTGGAACCACGTGCGTACTATTTGTATATCCCGTACAAAAATCAGTCCAATCTGCCCAATTTTGATTCGGCACAAACGGACTTCTCGTACTCGCAGATGTTCTCCGAAAACCGCTACACCGGTAACGATCGCATCAACGATGCCAATCAGATTACCGTTGCACTGACCTCACGGATTTTTGAGTCTGATACGGGTATCGAACGCCTGAACGCCACCATCGGCCAGCGTTTTTATTTCCAGAGTCCGCGCGTATCACTGGATGACAGCGTCCTGCCCGACAGCACCAAATCGGACCTGCTGGTCTCGCTGGGTGGCGAAATCATTCGCAAGCTCAATGCGCAGTATGAGATCCAGTACAACATGCAGGATCACACCGCCTCGTACAACTCGCTCAATTTGTCCTGGCGACCAGACGTCGCCAAGGTGCTGAACCTGCGTTACATCTACAGCACGTATACAGCGCCCCTGACCAAACAGATCGACCTTTCCGGCCAATGGCCCATGGGCGCGGGCTGGTATGGCATTGGTCACGTCAACTATTCCCTGATCAAGTCGGACCCGAACCGTTTTCTGGATACGCTGGCCGGGGTTGAATACAATGCGGGCTGCTGGGCGCTTCGCCTCGCGGCGCAGCGTTATGTGACGACTGACGGCGGCACCAGCAACACGTACTATGTCCTGCTTCAACTGGGCGCGCTGGGCGGGCTGGGCACCAACCCGACTTCTGCGCTGCGGACAGCTATTCCGGGTTATTCCGACATTTCTGGTAGTTCTAACAAGTGATCGACTTTATGAAGCTGAGCTCTTTTTTCGCGCTGGTTGCACTGGTGTTTTCCGTTGCAGCACCGGTGTCCCGCGCGGTCGAGGTCCAGACCGTGGACCGCATCGTGGCTGTGGTCAATCACGACGTCATTACGGCTAATGAACTTTCTGCCCGTGTCGCCCAGGTCAAACAGAATCTGAAACAACAGAACATTCCGGAGCCGCCGGCCGACATCCTGCAACGTCAGGTGCTCGAACGCATGGTCAACGAACAAGTGCAAGTGCAGTTTGCGGCCTCCACGGGCATGAAAGTCGACGACGCCCAACTGGATCAGGCCACGGCGGCACTGGCCAAACAGAACAAGATGAGCGTACCGGAGTTCCGTTCTGCGCTGGCGAGCCAAGGCATCCCCTGGGTCCAGTTCCGCAAGGAAATCCGCACCGAGATGATCCTGCAACGCCTGCGTCAGCGCGAAGTAGATAACCGTGTCGTGGTGACCGATGCCGAGGTCAACGAATACCTGAAGCTCAACGCCAACAAGCCGCAGATGGACTATCGTCTGGCGCACATCCAGATTTCCGTGCCGGAAAACGCCACGCCCGATGAGGTGCAGGCCCGCCGCGCGAAGATCGTTGCAGCCCGCCAGGCCGTTAATTCCGGCCAGGACTTCGGCACGGTCGCCGCACAATATTCCACGGCTAAAGATGCCACCGAAGGCGGTCAGCTGGGCTGGTATGCCTCAGGTAGCCTGCCGGAGCAGATGGTCGCCCTGTTGCAACAAATGCAACCAGGCCAGTTGACTGACATCATTCGCAGCCCGGCTGGCTTTGAGCTCGTCAAGCTGATGGAAGTCCGCAAGCAGGAAAACCATCAGGTTGTGCAGCAAACCCATGTGCGCCACATCCTCGTCCGCCCGACCGAACTTATTTCTGAAAGCGAAGCCAAGGCCAAGCTCAACCAGATCCGCGACCGCATTTTGCAAGGCGCCAAGTTTGAAGACATGGCTCGCGCCTTCTCTGAAGACGGTAGCGCCAGTAAGGGTGGCGATCTGGGCTGGATTAACCCGGGTGAAACCGTCCCTGAGTTTGAACAGGTCATGAACGCGCTGAAACCAGACGAACTGAGTCAGGTTGTTCACACCCAGTTTGGTTACCACCTCATCCAGGTGATTGAGCGCCGTGATCAAGATGTGACCGCAGATCGTGAACGTTCCTCGGTGCGTAACGAACTGCGTAAACGCAAGGCCGATGAACAGTATGAAAACTGGGCTCGCCAGCTGCGTGATAGCGCATATGTCGAGATGCGCCTGAAAGACGAATAACCCTGCAGGACCAAAGTCACGCATGTCTAATCTGCCCCGCATTGCAGTCACCAGTGGCGAGCCCGCCGGCATAGGCCCGGAATTGCTCGCCGCGCTGGGGCAGATGAACCTGCCTGCACAACTGGTGCTGCTGGGCGATAACGACTTGCTGCAAGCACGTGCGGCATGTGTTGGCAGCGAGGGTCACTGGCCTGCCTACACGCCAGATGAGAATGCGCCGGTTTCCGTTTTGCATGTCCCCGTAGCCACCCCCGTGACTGCCGGCAAGCTCGACACCCGCAATGCACAGCATGTGCTTGATCTGCTGGATCGTGCCGTCGATGGCTGTATGGCTGGCGAGTTCGCCGCCATCGTCACCGCGCCGTTGCACAAAGGGGTGATCAACGAAGGGCAAACCAGCCAAAGCGGCAGGTTCTTCTATGGACATACCGAATATCTGGCTGAGCGCACCCACACACCCCGCGTGGTGATGATGCTGACCTGCGAACAAATGCGCGTGGCACTCGCCACCACGCATCTGCCGCTCAAAGAGGTCCCCGCCGCCATCACAGAACAAACGCTGACTGAAACACTGCGCATTCTGCACGCCGATCTCAAACACAAGTTTGGTATTGCCGTGCCGCGCATTCTGGTGGCGGGCCTGAACCCGCACGCGGGTGAATCAGGCCATTTGGGTCACGAAGAAATCGACATCATTATCCCCACGCTGGAAAAACTGCGTGCCGAAGGCATGATGTTGATCGGTCCGCTACCCGCCGACACCCTCTTCAACCCCGCCCAATTGCAACGCGGGGATGCCGTGCTGGCCATGTATCACGATCAGGGTCTGCCTGTACTCAAGTTCGCCAGTTTTGGTAGTGGTATCAATGTCACGCTCGGTCTACCCATTATCAGAACGTCGGTCGATCACGGCACGGCACTGGATCTGGCAGGCACCGGCAAAGCTGACGTGGGCAGCCTCGTCGCCGCGACGCAACTAGCCATTGAACTGGCACACGCAAAAGACCGGGCTGCCGCATAATCTCTTCAGCGTGTACCCCGCGCATGCTGGTCGTTCCAGCCATGCAGGAGCGGATATCCGCCTTTTTCAAGCTTTCAGGTAAACACATCGCATGGGCCACATTCCACGCAAACGCTTTGGGCAGAACTTTCTGCAAGACCAGGGCGTGATTTACGACATCGTCAACTGCATTGATCCCAAACCAGGTGAGCCTGTCGTGGAAATCGGCCCGGGTCTGGCCGCCCTGACCGAGCCCCTGATGGCGCGCGCCGGTCATTTGCATGTGGTGGAAATTGACCGGGACATCGTGAGCCACCTGCAGCAGCGGTTCAAGCCAGAACAACTGACCATTCACAATGTGGATGCGCTGCAGTTCGACTTTGGCGCACTGGCCCGCGAGATCGCGCCGGGTTCACGCATTCGCGTGGCCGGCAACCTGCCCTACAACATCTCCACGCCACTATTATTTCATCTGGCTGAATTTGGCGACGCCATTGCCGACATGCATTTCATGCTGCAAAAAGAAGTCGTCGAACGTATTGCTGCAGAACCGGGCACTGCCGACTACGGGCGTTTGTCGATCATGCTGCAAGTGCGCTTTGCCACCGAATACATGCTGGATGTGCCACCAACGGCTTTCTATCCGCCCCCCAAGGTGGACTCCGCAGTCATCCGCATGATTCCGTGGCCAACGCCACCATGGCCGGTCGATGACATGGCCACGCTGGAGAAACTGGTACAAACCGCATTTGCCGCACGCCGTAAAACCTTGCGCAACAACCTGCGGGGAGTCGTTGATGACGCTCAACTGATCGCGCTTGATCTTGATCCGGCACAGCGCCCGGAACAAATCACCGTTGAACAATACGTGCGCCTGGCCAACTGGCTTTTTGCCCAGCGCAAAGAGGCCGGTGCGTAAGCGATAACCCGCGTGGTCAAAGCATCTGGATTGTCGTAAATTCAGTCACTCACAGCCATGAACCGGCCAGCGTTTCCGGCCAATAGAACTCAATACCAACCGGGCATCGCCAATGAATGCTGAAGACAGCACCATGATTCGCTTCAACCAGGTCAACAAGTGGTATGGCCGCGATCACCATGTGCTCAAGAACATCAGCCTGGAAGTGAAAAAAGGCGAAGTAGTCGTGGTCTGCGGTCCGTCGGGTTCTGGCAAATCCACCCTGATCCGTACCATCAACCAACTGGAAGCCATCAATGATGGCGAAATCTGGGTAGATGGCGTTCAGGTCAATAGTCCGAAAACAGATATCAATCGTTTGCGCGAAGAAGTCGGGTTCGTGTTCCAGCACTTCAATCTCTACCCGCACTTGTCGGTGCTGGAGAACATCACGCTGGCGCCGATTCGTGTTCGCAAAATGAGCAAGAGCGATGCCAACCAGCGTGCGACAGAATTGCTGGAACGCGTTGGTCTGGCCAACAAACGTGATGCCTACCCCAGCCAGTTGTCCGGTGGCCAGCAGCAGCGGGTCGCCATCGCCCGCGGCCTGGCCATGCAGCCCAAAGTCATGTTGTTTGATGAACCAACGAGCGCGCTGGACCCGGAAATGATCGGTGAAGTGCTCAAAGTCATGCAGGGACTGGCTGAGTCGGGCATGACCATGATGGTCGTCACGCACGAAATGGGCTTTGCGCGAGAAGTTGCAGACCGTGTCATTTTCCTTGATCACGGCGAGATGCTCGAACAAGGTGCACCAGAGACTTTCTTCCAGCACCCGGAACACGAGCGTACCCGCCAGTTCCTGCGGCAGATCCTGGCCCCCATGCACGGTTAAGGTGCACATACGCACTTCCCCAGGGCCGGCCGACCCCCGGCCCTTCTGGTTTTTATTAGTAAAATCCGCAAGTTGCAGCTATATCAAGACCAAAAGAAACTGTGTCCGTGAGCCGCAACATCACCCCTTGGATTCAGGGATATCACCAAGGGCAATTGAAACAATGCGTCCCTATACTGCCGTCATAACCCGTCACAGTCCGTGGAGAAGAAAAATGTTCAAACTTGTGCCCGCCGCGCTTGCTATTGCTGCTCTCTGTAGCATGTCCCTCGCTCACGCTGAAGAACTGTCCGGCACCCTGAAAAAGGTCAAGGAAAGCGGCGAGATCGTTGTCGGTGTCCGTGATTCTTCCATCCCGTTTGCGTACTACGACAACCAGCAAAAGCCGGTTGGTTACGCCATGGATCTGGCTGCAAAGATTGTCGACAACGTCAAAAAAACGTTGAACATGCCAAACCTGAACGTGCGTTATAACCTCGTGACGTCCCAGACCCGTATCCCGCTGGTCACCAACGGCACGGTCGACTTTGAATGTGGCTCCACCACCAACAATATTGAACGCCAGAAGCAGGTTGCTTTCTCGGTGGGCATGTTTGAAATTGGCACCCGTATCCTCGTGAGCAAGAAGTCCGGCATCAAGGACTTCTCAGACCTCACCGGCAAGAATGTGGTGACCACTGCCGGCACGACCTCTGAGCGTTTGCTCAAGGCCATGAATGTCGACAAAAAGATGAACATGAACATCATCAGCGCCAAGGATCATGGCGAATCCTTCCTGATGCTTGAATCTGGCCGCGCCGTGGCCTTCATGATGGATGATGCACTGCTGGCTGGCGAAATGGCCAAGGCCAAGGCACCGTCTGACTGGACTATCGTTGGCAAGCCGCAATCGTACGAAATCTATGGTTGCTCTATGCGCAAGGAAGATCCGCAGTTCAAGAAGGTGGTGGATGACGCACTGAAGGCCACCTACAAGTCCGGTGAAATCAACAAGATTTACACCAAGTGGTTCCAGCAACCCATCCCGCCCAAGGGTTTGAACCTGAACTTCCAGATGAGCGATGAACTCAAGCAACTGATTGCCAACCCGACGGACAAGTCGGCGGAGCAGATGTAATCGCTGCACTCCCACATAAAGGGGGCGAATTGCCCCCTTTTTTGTCATAAAGAAACCAGTACGCACCGCGGGGCCTGAGACATACTCAGGCCCCTTGCACGGACAAGGGCGACTGATCAAAACCGGCGTAGCAACACGGGCTAATCTGAAGCGAATAGCTCACCGGTTGCGGTGAATCGCTCAGCGTACAAGGGGGACACAACATGCATTACCACTGGGACTGGGGCGTCTTTTTCAAGCCCACTGGTGTCGGCAGCGAAATCTATCTGAACTGGTTTGTTTCCGGTTTGATGATGACGCTGGGCGTGGCACTGTCAGCGTGGGTGATCGCGCTTATTCTGGGTACGGTGCTAGGCGTTATGCGAACTGTGCCGGGCAAGATCGTGTCGCGCATTGCCGGTGCTTATGTCGATCTGTTCCGCAACGTGCCGCTGCTCGTGCAATTGTTTGTCTGGTACTACGTCATACCCGACTGGCTGCCGGACAATCTCTCTAACTGGCTCAAACAGGATATCTCGCCTGTCACCAACGCCTTTATCACAGTGACAGTCTGCCTGGGCCTGTTCACCGCTGCACGCGTCTGTGAACAAGTCCGTACCGGCATTCAGGCCTTGCCCAAAGGGCAAACCAATGCGGCGCTGGCTTTGGGTCTGGCACTGCCGCAAGTTTATCGCCAGGTGCTGCTGCCACAGGCCTTCCGGATCATCATTCCGCCGCTCACTTCCGAGTTCCTGAACATCATCAAGAACTCTTCCGTGGCATCGCTCGTCGCCTTGCCAGAGTTGTTGGCACAAACCAAGCAACTGGTGGACTTCACGGCCAACCAGTTTGAAGCGTACACACTGGGCACACTGATTTACTTTGTCGTGAACATGCTCTTGATGTTCTTCATGCGCTGGGTTGAAAAGCGTCTGCGCGTGCCGGGCCTGATCGCATTGGGAGGCAAATAAGATGCTGCATTTTTCTGATTTGCAAGGCTCTCTGCCCGGCCTGTGGGAGGGTATGAAAGTCACGCTGCAGATGCTGATCATGGCCGTTGTTGGCGGCATGTTCCTCGGCACGTTGCTGGCGCTGGCACGCCTGTCGCACAACAAAGTGCTGGCCGCCATTGGTGGCGCGTATGTCACCTACTTCCGCTCGATCCCGCTGTTGATGGTGATCTCCTGGTTCTACTTTGCCGTACCGTTGATCATTGGCTGGGTCACCGGCACCAACCGCCCGATTGGCGCGTTCACCTCGTGCCTGGTGGCTTTCACCATGTTTGAGGCCGCGTACTACGCCGAAATCGTGCGGGCGGGGATCCAGTCCATCTCTCGCGGGCAAATGAACGCCGCCTATGCCTTGGGCATGACCTATGGCCAGACCATGCGCCTTGTCGTGTTGCCCCAGGCATTCCGCAAGATGACCCCGCTGCTGCTGCAGCAGTCGATCATCCTGTTCCAGGATACGTCGCTGGTCTATGCAGTGGGCGTGCTCGACTTCTTTAACGTCGCCTATTCCAAAGGCAACATCACCGGTGAGTTGCAGCAGTACATCCTGCTGGCCGGTGCCGTGTATTTCGTGATCAGCTTCAGCGCTTCGCGCCTGGTGAAGCGTCTGCAAAAAAGGATGACCGTATGATCTCCATCAAGAACGTCAGCAAGTGGTATGGCGACTTCCAGGTGCTGACCGATTGCTCCACCGAAGTGCAAAAAGGTGAGGTCGTAGTGGTGTGCGGCCCGTCGGGCTCTGGCAAATCTACGCTGATCAAATGTGTGAATGGCCTGGAGAGCTTCCAGCAAGGCACGATCACGGTCGATGGTATTTCGGTGGGCGACCCGAAAACCAACCTGCCCAAGCTACGCAGCCGCGTGGGTATGGTGTTCCAGCACTTTGAACTGTTCCCGCATCTGACCATTACCGAGAACCTGGCCCTGGCCCAGACCAAAGTCTTGGGTCGCAACAAAGACGCTGCTATCGAAAAAGGCTTGAAGCTGCTGGATCGCGTGGGCCTGAAAGCGCATGCGCACAAGCATCCGGGGCAGTTGTCTGGTGGTCAGCAACAGCGTGTTGCCATTGCCCGCGCGCTGGCCATGGACCCGATCGCCATGCTGTTCGATGAGCCGACTTCCGCGCTGGATCCGGAAATGATCAACGAAGTACTGGATGTCATGGTTGAACTGGCCAAAGAGGGGATGACCATGATGTGCGTGACCCACGAAATGGGCTTTGCCCGCAAAGTGGCAAACCGTGTGATCTTCATGGATCGCGGCCAAATCATTGAAGATGCCAACAAAGACGAGTTCTTCGGCAGCCCGCGCTCCGAGCGCGCCCAAGCGTTTTTGTCCAAGATTCTGGCGCACTGATCCCAGGTTCGTTCCAAAGAAAAAGCCACGGCAAACGCCGTGGCTTTTTTTGTACCCAGGAGCCTGAGCGGGCGCCCTGGTTTACTGCTTACTGTTGGGGTGCATCACCCTTCTGGTCATGCTTGGCGCGCCATTGTTCCATCTTGGCTTCGCGCTCTTTCATTTTGGCCTGCAGTTGTTGCTGCTGAGCCGGGGTCAGCACTGCATAGAGCTGATGCTGGAACTTGATGCGGGCAGCATGGGCAGCAACCATTTGCTGGGCGTCAGCCTGCGCCAGTTGGTCTGCCTTGGCATCGCTGTAATCTGGCGAGAACAGCAGTGCCTGTTCTTGCTGGTGCGAAGCGCGCATGGCGTCCATTTCCTGCTTCATGTTCTGGCGGTTGGCTTGCATCAATTGCTTGACCTGGGCCTTTTGCGCATCAGTCAGATTCAGATCTTTGAAGAAGAAACCATCATGCGGGCCATGAGGACCACCACGCATATGATGGCCCGGAGGCGGAGGCGGGTTGCCGCCGGCAGCATCATCAGCAAAGGCAGCAGTCATGGCACCACCCAGCGCCATAGCGGCTACAACAGCAGTCAGCAGATTACGAGTCTTGAACATGGTTTGCTCCTTTGTACACGACTTGGTTTTATCGGGTCTGGCAGAGGTCTGCCGGCGATGTTTGCATTATCCGGCGCCTCTTTGTTAAGCGGTGTTAATCGATTGAAAAGGTGAAGTAAAGTTAAGTATCAGCCCTTTTCAACCGGGGTTTTACGGTATCAACCGCGATGATCGCGCTGGCCGTTATGCCAGCCGTTATCGTGATGATTGTCCCAATGCGCTGGCACTGGACGGTAGTAAACCGGACGCGGCGCCACATACACCGGACGCGGTGCGTAGTAGACAGGGCGCGGTGCAACGTAGACCGGACGGGGTGCGACCACCACCGGCACGGCCGGGGCGACGTAAACCGGAGCTGGGGCGACCATAACGGGTGCGACCGCTACCGGCAGCCCCAGACCGATGCTGACCGATACATGCCCACCGGCCATGGCAGGCGCGGCGGCGAAGCCAGCAGCGACTACGGCAGCGCCAATCAGGTATTTGATCTTCAACATGGTGATCTCCAAAAAAGTGGAATCGCCGTTTACGGCCGGCGGGGCGGTGTGCCTTGCCGTTGCCGTGTGGCGTGATTCCACTATGCTCGGCCCATTGGTAAAGGTGGGTTATCAAAGTGCAAAGATTGCGTAAAGCGAGCCCCTCCAGGCTGGTTTATGGGGGCTAATTCGGCGAAGATGTGAACCGGATCACGTGAGATTCAATACGGCGAACATATTGATCCGGCTGCGTTTATTCTCTCGGGCCAGGTTTGGACAAGAGAACGGAAAACCCGTCGGGCCGTCGTAACGAAGAAAAGAAGCTAAGGGAAAACATCATGCGTATTTTGCTGGTGGACGATGACACCGAGCTCTGCACCATGCTCAAAGAATATCTCGGCACCGAAGGATTCGAAGCCGATGCCGTGCACGATGGCGAAGCTGGCGTCGCGGCCGCCTTGTCAGGCAAGTACGCCATCATGGTGCTCGACGTCATGATGCCGCGCATGGGTGGCATTGAAACATTGCGGCAAATCCGTGAAAAAAGCCGGATTCCCGTGATCATGCTGACCGCCAAGGGCGATGATATCGACCGCATTATTGGCCTTGAACTCGGTGCGGACGATTACGTGCCCAAGCCCTGTCAGCCGCGCGAGCTGGTAGCCCGTCTGCGTGCAATTTTGCGCCGCACCGGCAGCGCAGAAGCCCCGGAAGAAGACCCGAATATCCCGCTGGTTTCTGGCCGGCTTCATCTGCACCCGGCTTACCGGCGCGCTGAGCTGGATGGCCAGACACTGGATCTGACCAGCTCCGAATTCAACTTGCTGGAAATGCTGCTGCGTGCGCAAGGCAAAGTACTGAACAAGAATGAACTGTGCGAGCAAGCGCTGGGCCGCCCGTTTACCCGATATGACCGTAGCGTGGACGTACACATGAGCAATCTGCGGCAAAAACTGGGCAATTACCCGGACGGCCGGACGCCAATCCAGACCGTGCGCGGGATTGGTTATCAATGGCAAACCGAATAAAGGCAAACCGGCCAAACGCTGGCAACACGACCTTAACTGGCGTGGTCCAGGGCCCGTCTCCCTCTTCTCTCCGAGTCTGAATGAAAATGCCCAAAGGTCGTCTGTTCTGGAAAATCCTGATCGGATTCTGGCTCACGCTCACTTGCGTGTTCTTTGGCGTCGCCGCCATTTTCGCGATTTACGACGAGCAACGTGCGGGCATGCAAGACGCACTGGCAACGAATCCACGCATGTCCGTGCTGACTACATCGACCGCCAGCGTATTGCACTATGGCGGCATCGAAGCCCTGCGTGAGGTGTCCCGCAGCTGGCCACGGTTTGCCAAGTCCAACTTGCTGGCGGTGGATGACGATGGCAAGGATGTATTTGGCCGTCCAGTACCCGCACGCGCGTTGGCCATGGCACACGATTATCTGAAGAACACACCGCGCCCGGCTGAAGGTGAGCCCGATCAGAGCATGCCCAGTGTGTTGCAAACACAAACGCCAGATCACCGTAACCTGATGATTTTTGCGGTGCTCGACGAAAACATGGTGCGCCGTACCCCGCCACGCCAGTGGTTGCCGCCGCAACTGCTGTGGCTAGGCGCCTTCGGTAGCCTGATTTTCAGCGCCCTGCTAGCCTGGTATCTGACTCGGCCCATCCGGCTGTTGCAACGCGCCTTCGATCGCGTCGCCAATGGTGATCTGGACGAACGCATCGCACCGCGCATGGGTCGGCGCCGTGACGAAATTGCTGATCTTGGGCATGACTTTGACCGGATGGCGGAACGCCTCAAACAGCTGGTGCATTCACAACGCCAGTTGCTGCACGATGTTTCGCACGAACTGCGCTCGCCGCTGGCACGTTTGCAGGTGTCCGTCGGGCTGGCACGCAAACAGCCAGATAATCTGATGACCAGCCT
The DNA here is from genome assembly GCF_014645555.1 of Silvimonas amylolytica. Classification (GTDB taxonomy): domain Bacteria; phylum Pseudomonadota; class Gammaproteobacteria; order Burkholderiales; family Chitinibacteraceae; genus Silvimonas; species Silvimonas amylolytica. Next base: position 85,836 of record NZ_BMLY01000007.1, read on the forward strand.
GGACCGCATTGAACGTGAATCAAAGCGCCTGGATGAACTGGTGGGTGAGTTGCTGACCCTGTCACGGCTGGAAGTCGCCGGGACGGGCGATCCTGATCACTACTTCGACATGATCGAATTACTGGACACCATCGTCGCCGACGCGCGCTTTGAAGCTGAAAACGCGGGGGTAGACATTGCCCTGACGATGGACCCGGCACTGGATAATCAGGAAGCCATTTTGCGTGGCCGTGCAGAACCGCTCTACCGGGCCGTGGAAAACGTGGTACGTAACGCGCTCAAATACTCCCGCCCCGGTCAGCGTATTGATATGGCAGTCCACCTTGCTGAGGCAGGCCACACGCTAGAGATCAGCGTCGCCGATCAAGGCCCCGGTGCGCCGGAGGATCAACTTGGATTGATGTTCCAGCCCTTTGTGCAACTCGATGGCGAGAACCGCCAACCGGGTTATGGGCTCGGTCTGGCCATTGCCCAGCGCGCGGTTCAAGCACACGGCGGCACCATTATCGCGACCAATCGACCAGAGGGCGGCCTTGCCATGATCATCCGTCTGCCCCTGCAAGCCGGGCTGACTGCGGCCGCCTGATTGTTCAAGGGGTCGCTACCGGCTCCGTAACATGGACAGTTGCGGTTTGGGCTGGCGCGGCGGCGGGTGCCGCTGTCGCCTTGTCGATCGCCCAGCTTGCGCCGTTCACGCCCGCCTTGCCGACATCCCACGCGACACCTGCAGTGGTCGTGGCGACATTCACCGTGGTGGCCGCGACATTGACAGCCGCCGCCCCCACCGCGACCGTGGTCGTCACCACGCTACAACCTGAGAAAACCGTGGCCATCAGTGCGATGGCCAGTAACTGCAATTTCATTTTTTGCTCATTGATATTGTTGTTCTGGTGGGAGAGATCCGGACGCGCTACCGCCCCATACCGCCGACCTGCTGCGCGAGATAGGTCGCGTAGTTGTCCGTCATGCCGCCGATGAAATCGAGCACACGCCGGTAGGTCTGATAGATCGGCCATTCCTTTTTCGGGGCGTTGTATTCCATCAGATCCAGAATGCGCTTCATCCGGAACGGCAACTCTGGCGAGATCTTCAGCTGGTAAGCGGCGTTGCAGAATGCATCAAGCAGGATATCGAGACAAGTGAAGGAGCCAACCTCAATTTCCACCTTGCGACGAGCGTTGAAAATCCGGTCACGGGCGAGCTGTTTGGATTCAGCAATACCATGGCGCACGCTGGCCGGGCAGTCGTTGATCAGATCGCCTTGATAACCGCCATCCATCAAGCGTGGATAAACCTTGATGAATGCTTCGGCGACCTCTTGCACGCAACGGCCAATCGCCTTGCCGCGCAACAACGAGATCTTGCGCCGGGTCGAAGGTGCGGCGGCGACTTCCAGCCGCAACAATTCATGATCGCCCCCGCAAATTTTCAGCAAGATGGGTTCGACCACCTCATAAGGCAGCATGCCAATCTCAATGCCGTCTTCCAGATCCAGAATGGCGTAGCAAATGTCATCCGCCGCTTCCATCAGGTAAGAGAGTGGATGCCGCGCCCATTTACCCGGTGCAAGCAACGGCAGACCAAGCGTGTGCGCCACTTCTTCCAGCAACGACTGCTCAGACTGGTAACAACTGAACTTGCCTTTCTCCCCGGCATGTTCGCTTGTCCAGGGGTATTTGAGGGTCGCGCCCAGCGTAGCGAACGTTAGCCGCATGCCGCCCTCAAAACGATGGTTTTCCAGTTGGGTCACCACCCGGAACCCCTGCGCATTGCCTTCAAACGTTTGCAGATCACGGCGCTCACCCGCCGTCAGATTCTGCAGCAGGTAGGCGTGCTCATCACGGCGAAACCAGTCACGGATCGCGTATTCACCGGCATGCCCAAACGGTGGATTGCCTATGTCATGGGCCAGGCAAGACGCCTGGATAATCGCCCCCAGGTCGTAGGGAGAAATATGTCCGGGCAGTTTGTCTTTCAGCTTCTCGCCAACCAGGATGCCCAGGCTGCGACCGACACAGCCGACCTCGATGGAGTGTGTTAATCGGGTGTGAACGTGGTCATTCTCGGTTAACGGGTGTACTTGGGTTTTGCGCCCAAGCCGGCGAAACGGGGAGGAAAACACGATGCGATCGTGATCCTTGTGAAAATCGCTGCGCGAGAATTCCGCATCGTGCGCGGGCAGGCGTGAGGCGCCCAGCCGATCGGCGGTCAGGAGGCGGTTCCAGTCCATCATGATCAGGTTTTCCAGGGGTAATCCGTGACAACAACAGAAGATCGGCCAACCTCAGCCGCAAGGGGTTCATCATACCGTGCGAGGCCGCTGGCCGCGCGGGTTGTGGCGTTTCGGGCGGCCTTCTGACGTGCGGTCTGATAACCCCTTTCTGCAGGGATTGTTGCAAGTCAATGAATTGGCACGAATTTCAATTTCAGGTATTCAGCAATTAGCAGCAACAAATACATATTAAACAAAAACTTGTGCCCCTTTTGGTCGCATCCTGGGTAAAATGGCCGCCGTTTTTTTCCGGGAAAGATCATGGCACTGCTTGAGATTCGGGACGTGGTTAAACGCTTCGGCGATTTCACCGCCGTCAACCATGTCAGCCTGAGTGTTGAGGCGGGCGAATTCTTTACCCTGCTGGGCCCGTCGGGCTGCGGCAAAACCACGCTGCTGCGTATGCTGGCCGGGTTTGAAGAACCCGATGAAGGCCAGTTACTGCTGGATGGCCAGCCGCTTAACGGTGTGCCGCCAGAAAAACGCCCTGTCCACACGGTTTTCCAGAGCTACGCGCTGTTCCCGCACATGACGGTCGAACACAATGTCGCGTTCCCGCTCAAGATGGCCAAAGTACCCGCAGAGCAGATCAAGGCGCGCGTTGCCGAAGTGCTGGAAGACGTCCGCCTGACCCAGTTTGCGCGCCGCTTTCCGCATGAGCTCTCCGGTGGCCAGCGCCAGCGTGTCGCTATTGCCCGCGCCCTGGTGAACCGCCCGCGTGTGCTGCTGCTGGATGAACCGCTTTCTGCGCTGGATGCCAAATTGCGCGAGCAAATGCAGCTGGAGCTGATCAACCTGCAAAAAGAAGTGGGCATCACGTTTATCTACGTGACGCACGACCAGGGCGAAGCACTGGCGCTGTCACACCGTATTGCCGTGATGAGTCAGGGCAAGGTCGAGCAACTGGACGCCCCCGAGAACATCTACAGCTACCCGAAGAGCCGCTTTGTGGCGGACTTTATCGGCCAGTGCAATTTGCTGGATGCCACGATTACCGAGATTGCGGCAGACCGGATGAAGGTCGAGATCGCTGGCGTGGGCATTGCCGAAGTGCTGCCGGTGGCCGGCGCCGCCGTCGGCCAGCAAGGCACGCTGACGCTGCGGCCAGAAAAAATCAAACTGGGCGCGACACTACCGGCCGATGTGCCCGACGAAATCCACTTCAAGGGCAAGGTGCATGATTGCTTGTATCTGGGCGACGTGACTGTATATATCGTCGAGCTGGAAAACGGTACGCGCATTGAAACCATGCTGCCTAACGCTGCACCAGGCCGCGCACGTTTCTTCGATGACAACGATCAGGTTGAACTGGCATGGCGTTTTGATGCCGGCCACTTCCTGCTGGCTTGAGGACCGTTGACCCATGACGCGTTCAAAAAACCTGGCAAAGTGGCTGATTTCCGGGCCACCACTCCTGTACCTGATTTTCTTCTTTGCCATCCCGACGGCCATGATGGCGTTTGCCGCTTTCCGGTTCCCTGGCGACTACGGCGGCTTGATGCCACTGTTCGGCGCAGACCCGGCGACCGGCAAGAACGTCTTGCTGGTCAATAGTCAAAACTGGCATGACTACCTGACGCTGGATAACTTCGCACGCTTTTTCCAGGAAGCGGTCTACATCGAGTTGTTCATCAAGTCGTTTGGCTATGCGCTACTGACCACGCTACTGTGTTTGCTGGCGTCTTACCCACTGGCATGGCTGATTGCCCGCAGCCCGAAGAAATGGCGTGACCTCCTGGTGCTGCTGGTCATCCTGCCTTTCTGGAGCAACTTCCTGATCCGCGTATACGCCTGGATGATCATCCTGGGCCCGCAGGGTTACTTCGCCAAACTCGTGAATACGCTGCTGGGCGTGGTGGGCATTGCCCCGCAGCAGTTTTTGTTCACGCCGTTCGCTGTGATCATTGTGCTGGTCTACGTGCACCTGCCATTTATGGTGTTGCCGCTGTACGCCAACCTGGAAAAGCACGACATGGCACTGCTGGATGCCGCGCAAGATCTGGGCGCATCGCGCTGGCAACGCTTCTGGAAAGTGACCTGGCCACTGTCTTTGCCTGGCGTCTACGCGGGCGCAGCGCTGGTGTTCATCCCTGCGCTGGGCATCTTTGCCGTGCCTGATCTCGTGGGCGGCACCGACGGCATCATGATTGGGAACCTGATCAAACAACAGTTCCTGGATTCACGCGACTGGCCTTTTGGCTCCGTGCTTTCCATCATGTTGACCCTGTCGGTATTGCTGATGGCCGGCTTGATGGCTGTTCTGGGCCGTGGAGGCAAACGCAATGCACTCTAAGCAAAGCAAATGGCTGTGGGCGGCCTCGTTGCTGGTTTACGGATTCTTGTACCTGCCGCTGGTCATCGTAGTGGTGTACTCGTTCAACGACTCCCGTTTGAACGCGGAATGGGTGGGCTTCACTACGCATTGGTACGGCGTATTGTTTGCGGATGACCAGATGCTGACGGCGGCGCGCAACTCGCTGCTGATTGGCCTGGTGTCCAGCATCTTTGCCACGTTTTTTGGCACGCTGGCCGGTCTGGCCATGTACAAGTACAAGCTGCGGCTGTTGCCGATTCTGGTGCTGACGCCGATTGCCATTCCGGAAATCCTGATGGCGTTGTCGCTCTTGATGTTCTTTGTGGCGCTCAACTTCAGCATGGGGTACCTCTCCATCGGTCTGGCTCACATTGCCTTCAGTATCGGCTTCGTGGCGATCGTCGTGCGTTCGCGCCTGCAAGGGATGGATGAATCGCTGGTCGAAGCGGCGCGTGACCTCGGCGCAGGTCCATTGCAGGCGTTCTGGCGGGTGACGTTTCCGCTGATCCTGCCAGGCATCATTGCTGGCGCGCTGATGGCATTCACGCTGTCGATTGATGACTTTGTGATCACTTACTTTGTGGCTGGTGCCGGTGCATCTACCTTGCCGCTGCAGATTTACTCCATGCTCAAGATCGCCGTGACGCCAGAAGTGAATGCGATCTCGTCTCTGTTGATGCTGCTGACGCTGGCGCTGATTGTGATCGCAGCCAAAATCGCCCCGGGTGCTTTGCGCGCCAGCCACTGATCGCGCGCATTATTTCTGGAGCACCCCGTTGCCCGCGCCCTGAAAAGGGGGCGGGCAATTTATTTGCCGGCGTACTTTGTCATCAGCCCCATCAGAACCATGCTGGCCAGCCACAAAGTGCGCAAATAAACGACAATGCCTGGAGGTCTGTTTTCCTGACTCCTCGATCTGGCATAATCGCCGTTTTTCCAGGCGTGGGACAGCGTATCCCGCGCCTTTTCATTGTGATTCCGGACCTGGAGTTAAACCGCCATGAAAAAACAGTTTCTGGCCCTGATGCTGGCTGCCGGTGCGGCCATGGGCACCGCACAAGCTGACGATGTTTTGCACATCTACAACTGGAACAACTACATCGCGCCGGAAACGGTCAAGCATTTCGAGGCCGACTGCAAGTGCAAAGTCGTTCAGGACTACTACGGCGCCATGGAAGAAATGCTGGCCAAGCTGGCCGCTGGCGCGAAGGGTTATGACATCGTTGTGCCGACGGGTTTCGCCCTGCCGCCGCTGATCAAGCAAGGCCTGGTGCAACCGCTGGATAAATCGAAGATCCCGAACCTGAAGAACATGAACCCGGCGTTCATGAACAGCCAGTTCGACAAGGGCAACGTGTACTCCGTACCGTACGCCTTTACCACCACGCTCATTGGCTACAACGACAAGAAGATCAAGGAACTGGGCATCGACCCGACGTCCTGGGCTGCCATTTTTGATCCGAAGGTGCTGGAAAAGATCAAAGGCAAGGTCACTGTACTGGATGACCCGAAAGAACTGTTCGCCGCGGCCATGATGTACAACGGTTTTAATCCGAACAGCACGGATATCAACCAGTGGCAAAAGGCCAAGGAAACCATCATCAAGGCCAAGCCGTACTGGGCTGCGTTCAATAACCAGAGTTACATCAAGGAATTGACCGTCGGCAACATCTGGCTGGCGCATGGGTACTCCAACGACATGTTCCAGGCCAACACGGATGCCCACACCGCCAAGCGCCCGTTCAATATTGCCTACTCGCTGCAAAAGGAAGGCAATACCCTGTCCGTGGATAACATGATGGTCATGAAGGGTGCGCCGCGCCCGGATCTGGCGTTCAAGTTCATCAACTTCATGCTGGATGGCAAGAACTCTTCCGAACTGACCAACATGATTGGCTCTGGCAACCCGAACGCCGCTGCGGCCCAGTTTGTCAGCCCGGATATCAAAAAGATCAACGCCGTGTTCCCGACGCCGGACAACATGAAAAAGTTGTACCAGCTCAACTCGCTGGAAGGCAAACCGCTGCGTGATCTGAACCGCCTCTGGACGGAAGTGAAGACCGCCCGGTAAGCTCTGTGGGGTGGTTCATAAGACCACCCCTTTTCTGTTTACCTATGCGCGCACTCCCACCCATCAGCTTCCTGGCCCGCCGTAACGCCCCGACCCGCGTGGCACGGTACTTCTTCTGGTGCTATCTGCTGGTGGTGCTACTGGTCTCGTTTTACCCGTTTACCGGCTGGCGTTTTACCGGTGAGCCCGTCTTTGCCTTCTACACCTACCCGCTGCCTTATTACTTCACGTTTTTCGACAATCTGATCAACGTGCTGGCCTACATGCCGCTTGGCCTGTCAGCCGGTCTGGCTTTACGCCGCTGGCGCTGGGCGGGCCCGGCACTGGCAGTGCTGATCGGCGTGATGACGTCTTGTTTTGTCGAGTTCGTACAGCAATTCATCCCCACGCGCGTTGCGTCCAATATGGACATTCTTTCCAATGGCGCTGGTGCGGCGATCGGTGCCGTGATCTCTTTGGTGCTGGTCATGCGCCGCTCGCAACGACGCTGGCTGGTGTTTCGGCACTCGTACCTTTTCCCAAGCGCGGGTGCCGAATGGGGGTTGGTCTGGTTGGGGCTATGGCTGATCACCCAGTTCGACCCGTCAGTCCCGTTCTTTGGCGTCGTGGATGAACCTCGCGGCATTCCACAACCCATCATCGCGCCGCTGAACAACCCGGCCCTGTTTCTGGACATCCTGGAAGGCAGCGGCATGATGCTCAACACGCTGGGCGTGTGCCTGTTTGTCTCTGTCCTCATGCGCCACAGCCGGCAGGCGCCTTGGGCCGTAGCAACGCTGCTGAGTAGCGTATTGGCCAGCAAGATCGTATTTGCCGGCCTTATGCTCAAATGGTCAGACTTCTTTAGCTGGATCAACCATAACGTCGTGCTGGGCGGCCTGGCCGCGCTGCCACTACTGGCCGTGCTGTTGCAACTCAAACGCCCCTGGCGCGCACTGGTCGGGGCGTTGTGCCTCTTCTGCACAGTGATTGTGAGCTGGATGTGGCCGCTCTCCCCGCAACTCTCTGCCATCTTGCCGCTGTTCCGCTGGAACTACGGGCATCTGATGCACTTTAGAGGGCTGGCCGCGCTGATCAGCGATTTGTGGCCATATGGGACGATGCTGTTCTTGCTGGGGTTTGCGTTGATGTGGCGGGGGGAGAATGAACCGGACTGGTGATCTTGCTTGCTGTATTGGCGTGTTAGCGCCTTCGGCGTGAGTAAAAGCATTTGATACCCGCGGTAGCGGGAGCTACCCTACTTTCTTTCTTTTGCTTCGCCAAAAGAAAGTAGGCAAAGAAAAGGCGACTCCAGCCTGGCGGCCCTCCGGGCTACCCTCAGTCGGTCGGGAGCCTAAGGTCTCCCGCCCTCCTTCGGCGCCTGGCTTTAACGGGGGAGGAAAGTCAAAAACAACACCAACCCCAACTGCAACTACAAACCCCAACCAAACCCGTTAGCCGTTCTTCTTTAACCGCGCCACCCGCCGCCCCTCGGCCCCCTGCCAGCGTTGCCGCTCAATTTCATCCGCCGGCACCAGCTCCGGCACCATCGCCGGCTTGCCGTCATCCCCCATCGCCACCATGGTGAAGTAACAACTATTGGTATGTCGCACTGTGCGCTCGCGAATGTTCTCGGCAATCACCTTGATCCCGATCTCCATCGAGGTGCGACCGGTGTAGTTCACAGTCGCCAGAAATGTCACCAGTTCACCGACATGAATCGGCTGCTTGAACATCACCTGATCAACTGACAGCGTCACCACATAAGTGCCGGCATAGCGGCTGGCACAGGCATAAGCCACTTCGTCCAGCAGTTTGAGTAATTGCCCGCCATGTACGTTGCCAGAAAAGTTAGCCATCTCCGGCATCATCAGCACGGTCATGGTGAGTTTGTGGCGCGGGGTATCGGTCATGAAAACTCCGTAAAACTTTGGGCACAGACAAAAAATAACGCCGGGCTGGCCCGGCGTCATCTGTATTTGGCATCAGTCGGTTTTACGCGACGACGCCTGCATGGTGCGCTTGCTGATCGGCGTGATAGCTGGAACGCACCATCGCCCCCACGGCCGCGTGCTTGAAGCCCATTTTGTAGGCTTCTTCTTCAAACATCTTGAATACATCCGGATGCACATAGCGCAACACAGGCAGGTGCCCGTTAGAAGGTTGCAGGTATTGGCCGATGGTCAGCATATCAATGTCGTGATCGCGCATGTCACGCATCACTTGCAGGATTTCTTCATCGGTTTCGCCCAAACCCACCATGATGCCGGACTTGGTATTCACATGCGGATACCTGGCCTTGAAGTCCTTCAAGAGCTTGAGCGAGTGCATGTAGTCCGCCCCCGGACGAGCCTGCTTGTACAGGCGCGGCACCGTTTCCAGGTTGTGGTTCATCACGTCTGGCAAGCCCTCGCCAAAGATATCGACGGCGATATCCAGACGACCGCGGAAGTCCGGCACCAGCACTTCAATCTGGGTATCAGGGCTGGCTACACGGGTTTTGTTGATGCATTCAACAAAATGGCGGGCACCGCCGTCGCGCAGGTCATCACGATCCACGGAAGTCACCACTACGTAGCGCAGCTTCAGTGCAGCAATGGTTTCGGCCAGATGGGTTGGCTCGTTCTCGTCCAGCGGGTTCGGACGGCCGTGGCCCACGTCGCAGAACGGGCAGCGACGGGTGCAGATGTCACCCATGATCATGAAGGTGGCCGTGCCCTTGCCGAAACACTCGCCAATATTGGGACAGGACGCTTCTTCACACACCGTATGCAGCTTTTGCGAGCGCAGGATGTCTTTGATCTCGTAAAAGCGGCTGTTCAGGCTGGGCGCCTGCACACGGATCCAGTCCGGCTTTTTGAGCTTTTGTTCCAGTGGAACAATCTTGATGGGAATGCGGGCAGTCTTGGATTCGCCCTTGTGCTTCACACCTGCGGCATTGGATGCGGCGGCGGTTTTGATCTCTTCGGTCATCGGCAGCTTCAACCCCGGCTTTTGGCCAGCGTTAGTCAGTTGATTTGTTGCAGAATTTTGTCGGCCATTCTACCCGCAAGCGATGCAGGTGTCTCGGCAAAGCCGTAATCATTGAGCTGCGCGACACGTAAACCGGCATAACCGCAAGGATTGATCCAGCCAAACGGGGTCAGATCCATCCCGACATTGAATGACAAGCCATGAAACGCGCAGCCGTTGCGGATACGCAAACCCAGCGCCGCAATCTTGGCCTCGCCCAGGTCATCCTGGACATACACGCCTGGTGCATCGATCTTGCCGTAGGCTTCAATATCAAAGTCTGCCAGCAGGTTGATGACGCTTTGCTCCAGCTTGCGCACCAGTTCACGCACACCCAGATTGTTGCGGCGCAGGTCCAGCAACGTGTAGGCAATCAATTGACCGGGCCCGTGGTAAGTGACCTGGCCACCGCGATCAATCTTGACGATGGGAATATCTGTTTGCTGCAGGATGTGTTCTGGCTTGCCCGCCTGCCCAAGGGTGTAGACGGGCGGGTGTTCCAGCAGCCAGAGTTCATCCTGCGTGTCTGGCGTGCGCGCATCGGTGAAGTCTTGCATGGCGTGCCAGGTGGGCTCGTAGGCTTGCAGGCCCAAGGGCCGCACCGCAATGCCATTGACCGTGACCGGGCTCGCGCTTGCCCAGTCACTTTGCAGAATAACGTTTTCTTCGCGCCGCACAGCCCGCTCCGCTTACAGAACCATCCGCACCAGCGGGTGCGCTTTCAGGGCGGCATCCAGTGCGTGCACTTGCTCAACGTTGTCAAAGGTAATGGATAACGTAGCGGCGAAATAATTGCCCTGGCTGCTGGGGCGAATCGTCACCAGTTCTGCCACAAAACCTGGCACATGCTGCGCGGTCAGATCGACCAGCATGGCCTGAAACTCTTCTTGCGCCACTTGCTTGTGGCTCACGGCTTTGACCGGAATCAGTACCGGAAACTCAACCAGGTTTTCCAGCTTTGGCTGGTCCTGATTCAGATCGGTGATGTTAACTTGGGTCATGTCTGAACTCCTTGTTGCGCATGACGTCGCGCTTGAATTGCTGATAGTGGCAGTGCATCTCACGGAACACCGGGCCAGGTTTGCCTTGCCCTACCACACGATCATCCAGCCGGATCACGGCTTGAACCTCTTTGGAAGACGAAGTCAGCCAGATTTCATCGGCATCACGGACCTGCTGTTCAGTGATTTCGCATACCCGATGTGGCATGCCGTGCTGCCGGGCTAGTTCCAGAATCAAGTCATAAGTGATTCCGGTGAGCATCAAATGTGAGGGTGGCGGCGCGAGAATTTCGCCTTGGCTGACCACAAAGATGTTGCTGGAGGCGCCTTCTATCAAGAGGCCATCCCTGAATAGTACCGTTTCAGCCACGCCGGCATCCACCGCCATCTGGCGGAGCAGCACGTTGGCCAGCAGCGAAGTGGCCTTGATATTGCAGCGTAACCAGCGGATATCTGACGCAGATACGGCCGTCACGCCCGCCTCAATCAGTGCCGCTGGCGGCGGGATCAGCGTATCTGCATAAATCAGCACGGTCGGCATGACCTCGGCCGGCATGACGTGGTTGCGCGGCCAGGAGACCCCCCGCGTGATCTGTAAATAGATGGATTGATCATCAAAATCCTGCGCCGCGACCACCGTCTTGATCAGTTCGGCCCAGTGCGCCTGAGTGTATGGACTGGGCAGACTGATGGCGGCCAGGCTGCTTTCCAGCCGCTTGAGGTGTTCAGTCAGCCGGAACGGCTGGCGGCTATACACCGGAATAACCTCATACACACCGTCGCCAAACAAAAAGCCGCGATCCATCACCGAGACCTGCAGGGTGTCGAGCGGCGCAAACTGGCCGTTGAGATAAGCGGTGCGCGCGGGAACAGACATGGATTTCCTTGCAGCGGTGCATTCAGCAGATATCCACATTATGGCCGCGTGCGGGCTCGGGCGCATTTGTCAGGGCAATAAAAAAGCCCCTGTCCGGGGCTTTTGCGCGTTGCATGTTTGCATGCGTGCGGTTTGACACCGCAATTGAAATATCGATATCTGAACGGATCAGAGCGCCACGAATACGTGGGTAAACAACATGGTGGTCGAGACCGCAACCAGTACAGCGACAACACGATGGAAAAATCCGGATTTCATCATTTGATTCCTTTTGTACAAACAGTTGCGTGCGCATGCTGCGACCCATCTGGCGCCTCGTCATCTGGCACGCTTGCTGTCGATGCAAAAATCATATCCGCTTCAACGTCATGATTAATGTCAACAATTGACCACAATTTCGTCAATCTTTAACAAAATCAGCGATCAGGCGCAAAGCAAGGCAGGACGCCAGTCCGCTCCTTTTCGACCTTATATGTCGTCGGCATAAGGCCGCATTACGCAAACTTGTAATATTCTGTTCACATTTGAGCCTTAATCTCGCAACAATTTTCGGGCGCCCCCAGTCTTATATAAAGAGCAAAACTGGCCAGTAACGGTCAGTTGCATCAGGAGATGAGCCTCCTTCGGGATGGCAGCAAGACGCGCCCAGAACGCTACCCCCGTGAGGTTATTTACCCAATGCCAGCCAACATCCTGCTTGTCGAAGACGAACCAGCCATCCAGGAACTGATTTCATTCAACCTGACCCAGGCCGGCCACCATGTGATGCGCGCCGATTCAGCCGAATCTGCCGCTCATATCGTTCGTAACGCCCTGCCTGACCTGATCCTGCTGGACTGGATGCTGCCCGGCATGACCGGCATTGAATTTGCCCGCAAACTGCGCGGCGAAGAGCGCACCCGCCAGATTCCGCTGATCATGCTGACCGCGCGATCAGACGAACAAGACAAGATCATTGGCCTGGATACCGGTGCCGATGATTACATCACCAAGCCATTCAGCCCGCGTGAACTGCAGGCACGGATCAAATCCGTGTTGCGCCGCCGTTCCCCGCAAGTGACCGATGATCTGGTTGAAGTACAAGGTCTGCGCCTTGATCCGACAACCCACCGTGTCACCGGCAATGGCGACCCGATTGATCTGGGCCCTACCGAGTTCCGTCTGCTGCATTTCTTCATGACCCACCCGGAACGCGTGCATTCCCGTGCGCAGTTGCTGGATCAAGTCTGGGGTGATCACGTGTTTGTAGAAGAACGCACTGTGGATGTGCACATCCGCCGCCTGCGTTCTGCCCTGGAAACCAGCGGTTATGATCGCCTGATCCAGACTGTGCGCGGCACCGGCTACCGTCTCTCCGCGCAGTAAGGTCCAGGAAAATTTTCCACCAGTCAGATAGGGGCTGGTGGAAGAATCGTAATAAAATCGTGCCAATCTCGACCGCATAAGACGCGCAGATCAAAGCTGGCAGGTGCCAACGCCTTTGCCTGCCCGGTTTTGTCAGCGCCTCTAAACCTGTCCCGCTTTTCCGGATTTTTTCGATGATTTGGCTGCGCTCGACCATTTATTACCTCTGCATTTTGCTGTTCGCCCTGATTGTTTCTGCTGCTGCCGGCCCGGTTTGGGGCTTGTCGTTGGCGGCGGGCATTCTGGGCATTGCCACCGCATTTCATCTCTATAACCTTGCCCGCTTGCTGCGCTGGATGAAAAACCCGCGCGTCGATAACGTGCCGGGCAGCTTTTTGCTCTGGCAGGACGTGTTCGATCGCCTGTACGAGCAAGTACGTTCGCAACGCAAAACGCAAGATCGCCTGGCTCACATGCTCGAGCGCTTTACCAGTGCCGGTGAAGCCTTGCCTGATGGCGTGATCATGCTGGATGAGCATGACCGCGTGGAATGGTGCAACCAGGCCGCCAGCCAGCATCTGGGCATTGATCGTGTCACTGACATCTGGCAGATCGTCACCAACATCGTGCGTCAGCCCAGCCTGCGTGAATACCTGCGCATGCAGGATTTCGCCCACCCGTTGATGCTGCGGACTACCCGGCCGCAAGAACAAGTGCTGTCGGTCCAGCTGGTGCCGTTTGATACCACGCGCAAACTACTGTTATCCCGCGACATCACCCAGCTTGATCGCGTCCAGACTGTGCACCGCGACTTCATCGCCAACGTCTCGCACGAGTTGCGCACACCGCTGACGGTGGTCGGTGGCTTCATCGAAACCATGATCGATATGCCGGATCTGGAGGAAGCCACACGCCGGCAGCAGTTGCAGCTGATGTACGATCAAACCCAGCGCATGCAGCGCCTGGTAGATGATCTGTTGACGCTGTCACGCCTGGAAAACGGCCAACAGATGAAAGAAGAAGAAGTCGATGTGCCACAACTGATGCGTCTAATGCATGACGAAGCAGTGGGTCTCTCGCAAGGCCGGCACGAAGTGCGCATCGGCACGCTGGCCCCGGCACGCTTGATTGGTAACCATGACGAGTTGCATTCGGCGTTTGGCAACCTGGTCTCCAACGCCATCCGCTATACGCCGCAGGGTGGCGTCATCACCATCAACTGGGTAGTCGACAACGAACAACCTGTGTTCAGCGTGCAGGACACCGGGATTGGCGTCGCACCGGAACACGTCCCACGCCTGACTGAACGGTTCTACCGGGTGGATCGCGGTCGCTCCCGTTCCACGGGGGGTACCGGTCTGGGGCTGGCGATCGTCAAACACATTTTGCAGCGGCACCAAGCGCAACTGGCGGTGAAGTCCCGCCTGGGCGAAGGCAGCGAATTTTCGGTGCGCTTCCCGCCGCATCGCTTGCTGGCAGACTGAAAAACCTGCGAAACCGGTCACTTGCGCCGTGCAAAATCGGTTCAGCAGTCGCCAATTTCGCTTAAAAACGCGCTTTCATCGGGAAAACCCCGACTTCACTGTTTTATTTCCAGGGCAGAGCCCCATATACTATCGGTCCGTCGGGCTTATCTGATGCGCCGACGGGGCGAAATCTTCAAAGTGATTGCATGTCAAACCGCTATACATGGCGGATAATGACAAATGAGTCTGGCGATCACGCCCTTTTATGACAACGTATGAATTTGAGGTGAATGCAATGAGTAGAATCGCTGCCATCAAGCCCTTCGGGCAACGTATCTGGCTGGATAACCTGTCCCGTGGTCTGTTGAAGTCTGGCGAACTGGCTCGTCTGATTCAAGAAGATGACATCGCAGGTGTGACATCCAACCCGGCGATCTTCTACAAGTCCATCAGCTCCGACCCGCTCTACACTGGCGACCTGGCTGAACTGAAGAAGCAAGACCTGACCGCAGAACAACGCTACGAAGCACTGGTTGTGCCGGATATCCAGGCCACTTGCGATCTGACCGCCCCGCTGTACCGCGACACCAAGGGCCTGGACGGCTATGTCAGCCTGGAAGTTTCCCCGCACCTGGCGAACAACGCGCAAGGCACCATCGACAACGCCAAGCGCCTGTGGGCAGCTATCAACCGTCCGAACGCCATGATCAAGGTTCCGGCGACTTCCGCTGGCGTGATCGCGTTTG
The DNA here is from genome assembly GCF_014645555.1 of Silvimonas amylolytica. GTDB lineage: Bacteria > Pseudomonadota > Gammaproteobacteria > Burkholderiales > Chitinibacteraceae > Silvimonas > Silvimonas amylolytica. The sequence goes on from NZ_BMLY01000007.1 coordinate 100,918, forward strand.
AAGAACTGATTGCTTCGGGCATCAACGTGAACATCACCCTGATGTTCAACCTGGTTCATGTGGACGACGTGCTGAACGCCTACGTCCGTGGCCTGGAAGCCCGTATCGCTGCTGGCCAGCCGGTTGATCACATCCGCGCTGTGGCCTCGGTGTTCCTGTCCCGCGTTGACACCCTGATCGACAAGAAGCTGGAAGAGATTGGTTCCGCTGAAGCCAAGGCCCTGCAAGGCAAGGTTGCGATCTCCTTCGTCAAAGTGGCTTACCAGCACTACAAGAAGCTGTTCCACGGCAGCCGCTTTGCTGATCTGAAGGCCAAGGGCGCTCACCCGCAACGCCTGCTGTGGGCTTCCACCGGCACCAAGAACGCCGCTTTCCGCGACACCATGTACGTGGAAGAGCTGATCGGCCCGGAAACCGTGAACACGGTGCCGGATGCCACCCTGAACGCATTCCGCGATCACGGCGTTGCTGCTGACAAGCTGGAAACCAACACTGAAGCCGCTGTTGAAGTGATGGCCCAACTGCGCAAGCTGGGTATCAACTACAACCTGGCCGGCGAGCAACTGCAGTCTGAAGGTCTGAAGCTGTTTGATGAAGCTTTCGACAAGCTGCTGGAACTGACCAAGTAATTGCGGTCAACGTCCAATAAAAAACCGGCCTTCATGGCCGGTTTTTTCATGTCTGCACTTTGCGCTAAAACGACAAAACGCAGCTCAGCCCCAGCGAAATGGCGTTACCCGCGTCAGATAGGCCACGACGGTCTCTGTGCGCTGCCGGCCAAAGAACACGGAAACCACTTGCGACAACAGCGAACGCTGTTCTGCTGGCGCACACTCATCCGCAGCGTGGGCCACGCGGCATTCGCAACCACTAATGCGGCCATCGGGCGCGACCGTCACGGTATTGGCACCGATCTTGCACCAGTCAGCATCACCTGCCAGCTGGATATGGTCGACGTCATACAGGTTGGATGAAGTGATGCCAGCGCGGATGGTGTAAAAGTCGTGCTCGCCATCCCAGGCTTTGACATCCTGCATGCTGTGATTGATCACCCGTCCGTTAAACGGCCACGCGGTATACATGGCTTGTGCCGGTGCGGCGACAAGCAAGAGCAACCCGGCCACACCACTTGCCAATGCAATGCGATTCATTGTTGTCTTTGTCTGTATTGATAGAGCGGACGTCATTTACAGCAAGAATCGGGCCAGCTTGCAAAACATGTGTTTAATCAGTCACATGGCGACGACCAGCAGCTTGACGACGAGAATCGGATGGCATAATGGTGATTATTTGTCGCCATGTAGCGACACCCTCCATTGTCCTTCTCAGGCAATCCCGCAAAATCAGGACATTAGCATTGTCGCCACAAGGCGACACTGCATCAGGCGAGCGACAAATACCGACGAATGGACGAAGACCATTCATGAAAAAAAGGCGGGTCAGAACGACCCGCCTTGCATGTTTGATGGCTGGCAAACCAGTCAAGCCAGTTTGCCAAACCATTCAAAGCACCTTACTTGTAACCCACGGTTGCATCCGGGTTCTCTTGTTGCAGGATGTACTTGTTCCCGCCAATGGTGACCACGTAGTTGGACGGGCCAGAGATCGGCAGATAGTAGTTCAGTGCAACGGTGACCGTTTGCCCCGGGGCGATGGTTTGCCAGGTCGGGATGCTGAACTTCGCGTGGTTATAGTTGTTCTTGAAACCACCAATGTTGTTCGGACCGGTGTAGCCAGCCGTGGTGTTAGTCAGACCGAAACCAGACTGGTCTGCCATCGTGGCGGGTGTAGATACCGGGTAATCGAACTCAACCGTACTGCCACCCGGAATAGTCTGGGTGCTGTTGTTGGTGATCTCCATCTTGGGCGTGATCGGGTAGTTGTTATCCCCCATCGGCCACTGATCCAGGATGATCCCCACAGCGGCCGAAGTGGTCGGCAGCGTGGTTTCCGCTTTCTTGTTGCCATACGGCGCGGCAGCAGTGAAGGCGTTGTAGATATCCGTGGTCAGGGTGTTACCCATGTAGTACTCGCCCTTACCGCCGTTCATGCTGGCGTTCCAGGCGTAGTCACCGGCCAGTTCCCAGATCATGGCGCCACCAATGCCGCGATCGACAATGTATTGCGCTTTGGTCTGGATGGACTGCTCGGTTTCGGTGGAGATAAACACCTGCTTGGTGGCGTTCCACAACCACGGCGCGACCAGCGTCGAGTTGTAGTTCGGCACATAGGTACCGGTGATGGTCTTGTCGGTCACCTTATAGGCATCAAGGTAATCCGGCACGATGCCGTTTTGCAGGTTCAGCGCGTGCCACAACGGGTTACCGCCGCCCGGTACCGGGTTGCCGCTGGTATCCAGGTCATACCAGACGTTATCGATACCGGTTGCGCCCTGACCGCAAGTGGCAATGCCCTTGCAACTGACCGTGCTGCTGACCGTCGGCGTGGTACCCCACAGACCATTGGTACCGCCAGTCACGCCCTTCCAGCCGCGGGTGTAATACGGCAAACCCAGGTTGATACGGCCCGATTGCAGCGCCCCACGGTAGTAGTGGTAAGCCCAGTCGGTATTCAGATAGCCAATGCCGCCGTATTGCGAAGCGCCATACACGCCACCCGCCTTCAGTTCAGCATCATTGCCATCGTCATACAGTGCGGCGTTCGGACCGACATACTGGTTCCATGCACCATGCAGGTCGTACGACATCAGGCTGGCGTAGTCCAGATACTGCAGGCCAGACAAGTTCTCTTCACCACGCAAAATCCAGCCCGAAGCCGAACCGGCAATGGTCAGCATGTAGTACTTGTTGTCAGTCGCTGCGGCAGTATCCAGTTTCTGGCGCAGTGTCTTGAGCAACACGTTATAGCTGGTCATCAGCCCCTTCAGACGCGGGGTAGAAATGCTGAAGTCGTCCGGATTGCCGGCCTGGTTATTGGTGGTCGGATGTTCGTAATCAATATCCACGCCATCAAAGAAGTTGTACTGGCGCAGGAAGGCCACGACCGAGTCGGCAAACGTATTGATACCGGCGGTGTTGATGCTGCCGTCGGCATTGGTGGTCATGGTGTAGAAGCCTGTACCGCCAGCCCAGCCACCAATCGACATAATGATCTTCACGCCTGGATTCTGCTTCTTGTACTGGGCCAGCAGATTGAAATGGCCCTTGTACGGCAGCGTGCTATCCATGCTCGCGCCAGCGACATTCGGCCAGGTCAGACCGATTTCCGGGCTGGTGGCACTGGTGTCGATGGTGATCTTGTAGGTGTTCTGGTCAACCATGGCAAACGCATAGTTGATGTGCGACACCTTGTTCCAGGGGATGTTGTTCACAAGGTAAGACGGTGAACCATCCACACCGGTCCGCCAGCTGGCGAAGTAACCCACAATGCGTCGATTCAGACCATTGGCCAGTACTTCACGGCCATTGGCGTCATACACCTTGCAGTACGGTACATTGCTGGCCCCCGGGATCAGGCCATCCGGACGGCAGGCATTCGCCGACGGGGTCGGTGCTGGCGTCGGTGTCGGTGTCGGTGTCGGTGTCGGTGTCGGTGTCGGTGTCGGCGTCGGTGTCGGCGTCGGTGTCGGTGTCGGTGTCGGTGTCGGCGTTGGCGTTGGCGTTGGCGTTGGCGTTGGCGTTGGCGTTGGCGTTGGCGTTGGCGTTGGCGTCGGCGTTGGTGTGGTGCCACCGCAATTGCCTACGATGGTCCACGGTTGACCAGTACCGCTAGCACCGTTGCTGGTGCTCGGGTTGTTGCCTTGTGTCCAGAAATTGGCCTTGTAATTCACGCCGTTGTAACTCACGGTCGCGCCGGTGCTATACGCCGTGCTTGCGCTCCAGGCGGCATAACAGCTACCCGATGGCGTCGGTGTGGGCGTCGGCGTCGGCGTCGGCGTCGGTGTTGGTGCTGGTGCTGGCGTCGGCGTGGGTGTCGGGGCAGGCGTTGGGGTGGCCGTCGGCGTGGGCGCCGGTGTCGGTGTTGCCGTCGGGGTTGGAGTTGGGGTTGGGGTACCGCCGGTATCGGCACCCAGATCCTTCCACAGGCTTGGTGTAGCGGCCGGATTCCAGTTGGCACCCACGTAATCGGTTTGGGTTACCAGGGCCTGATAGTCATGCCCGTTGTAATACACGATGGTGCCTGCGGTATAAGTACCGCCGTCTTGCCAGGCAGGGTATGCGCCAAATGCGTATACGGCCGCCAGGGCAATGGGCACGGCCGCGAGGGCCAGCCGCTTGCTTTTCATGGTTCAGTCTCCAATCCGTTTAATCTCTGTCGCGATGATCCGTTCTTGTATCTGACGGACCTTGATGGCGCCGTTTTTGTAAGGAAACAAAGATTCGGCGCCGAACCCGCCAAGGCGTTTATGGCCATTTCGCGGGTGCGATATCGATTAGCGGTATGGGGCAGAAAGGTGTCAAGACGGACAGCCATCACGGGTTTTGTGCGGTTTTCTGCCAGCAATACCAGTGCTCGCCCGGCGCTTTGTTGCAATGCAGCACAAACAGGATCAGCGGAAGTATCGGGCCGATACATTGCTTGTTTTTGCCCATATTGCGCATGCTGCACCACAAAAAAAGCAGTTACTGATGGATGGGCCGCCGATACCAGTGAACCGGCCACCACCGCTGGTCTGCGACAGCCGGATGTCAACCAGATGAAGTTTTATTGAATAACCAACACTGGCATACAGCAAACTACTTACAAAACTTACGGGCATGCTTGATCTATCGGCAATCCGGATGCCGTCGGGAAGCGCACCACCCCACATGCTTGAGCAGATGACCAGATTCTGATAAAACCCGAGTTCATTACTCAGGTTTTATTCATGCTGATCCGCAAGCTATTCAAGTTTGAAAGCGCGCATATCGTGCGCAATTGTTCATCCGACCGCTGTCGGCGTTCCATCCACGGCCACAGTTACAAAGTGGAAGTGCTGCTGGAAGCGCACGCGCTGGATAACGGCCAGATGGTGTACGACTTCGGCTTGATGAAGGGCACCATCAAGGACGTCATCGACGCGTTTGATCACGCGATCTGTTTCTGGGACAAGGACGATCCTGAGTACATTCGACTGTCGCAAGAGTTCTCTGCCCGCTGGATCAGCGTGCCGGTGTCGCCCTCTGCCGAGCAATTTGCGCGCATTTTCTTTGTCGTGATCGACGCCATTCTCAAGAACACCGTCATGCGTAACGGTGAGAGCGATGTGCGCCTGCATTCGGTAATCGCCCATGAAACCGAAACCGGCTACGCCCAGGCATTCCGGGAAGACGCAGAAAACGCGCGTATGGGTCTGATCAAACTCGAAGACCTGGTCTTTTCTGAGCAAGTGAAAGCGGAATGGCATGATCCAAAGATGATGGACAAACTCATTGCCGGTGAGCCCTTCGTCAACCCGGATGTGCCTTTGCAAGTACAGGGCTGAACCTCGGCGGAGACCTGCTGTAGGCCCCTTTGGTCTGAACTATATTGATCAGAAAGAGGGGTTACGCCATGTCTACGGATGAATCCATCAAGTCGCCCGAAGCGGTTGTGCAGGCGCAACTCGATGCCTACAACGACCACGACACAGATCGTTTTGTCGCCTGTTATGCGGAAGACGTGCGCGTTGCGGGCTGGCCTTCCAACGAGACGCGCATGGAAGGACGCTATGCGCTGGCCGCGTTCTACCGGTTACATCGCTTTAACCGGCCGACACTCAAAGCCGAACTGCAAAACCGCATTGTGTTTGGTAATACGGTCATTGATCACGAGATCATTACCGGCCTGGAAAATCACACTGTGACCGCTGTGGCGATCTATCGTGTGGATAACGACCTGATCAGCAGCGTGCATTTTGTGGAACGACCACCGGTACCGGATCGCTGAGCGCGATCGGTCTGATGCTCAAACGTGGCGATCACCCGCAAGAACATCCCGAATCAGTGGCACCGTGACCGGGCGCTTGGTAGACAGCGCATACCGGTTGGCCTGGTCCAGCACCGCCCGCAAGCTGGCCAGATCACGCGCGGTGTGGCGCAACAGATAGTCGGCCACTTCTGGCGGTAACTCAAAACCCGCTTCTCGCGCTTGCGCCTTGAGCGCCGCAATTTTGTCTGCGTCAGACAACGCCTTGAGTTGGTACACAAGGCCCCAACCCAGACGAGTGGTCAGATCATCCCGCAAATCAAGCTGCATGGGCGGTAACGATCCGGCCGCGAGTAAACGGCCACTGCCTTCGCGCAAGGTGTTGTAGTGGTCAAACAACCGGATCTGCTGGTCCGGATCAAGCGCTCCGACGTTATCCACAATCAGCGCTGCGGCCGGGTCGATGAAATCTGGCAGCGTTTCGCGCGCAGCGTTGATGTACAGCGCGCCGGCAAGGCGGCGAGCGGCAGCATCCAGCAAGTAAGATTTGCCCACGCCGTCACCACCCCACAGGTACAAAAAGCGGATGTCCGTCGCACCAGCCGCCCACTCGGCCAGCATGAACAGCGGTTCTGCGTTCTCGCCCGGCACAAAACCTTCGAAGCTGGGTGGCTGCGGCAGATACAGGTCAAGAATCAGTTGTTCGCTCATGCGCCCTCCTCTTTTTGCCAGGCGCAGGCGTGCCCCGCCACCGGTTGCACGAAGGCAACCTGACGATTTTGCAGGCAAAACAGACGGGGAGTCGGGCGTTTCATCTAAAGATGCGGTAAAATACTGGCCTTTTGTAGACCGGGCTTTTTGGCAAAAAGGCTGTCAATTCTAGCCGCAACGAGGCAATCCCGCCACGAACGGGGTAATCGGCCCGTTTAAACGGCACTTTCAGCCACCAACCAGCCCCCGCAGCAGACCTGCCACCTGATCTGGACCACGAGGCCATACGCATGACCACCACCCCCACCGGCTTGAGCTACCGCGACGCAGGCGTTGATATCGACGCGGGCGATCAACTTGTTGAAAACATCAAACCGTATGCCAAGCGCACGATGCGTCCGGAAGTGCTGGGCGGCCTCGGCGGCTTTGGCGCCATGGTGGAAATCTCCAAGAAATACAAAGAACCTGTACTGGTTTCCGGTACGGATGGCGTGGGCACCAAGCTCAAGCTGGCGTTTGAACTGAACCGTCACGACACCGTGGGTATCGACCTCGTTGCCATGAGCGTGAACGACATTCTGGTGCAAGGCGCAGAACCGTTGTTTTTCCTGGATTACTTTGCCTGCGGCAAGCTTGATGTCGATGCAGCCACCGAAGTGATCCGTGGCATTGCCCATGGCTGTGAACAAGCCGGTTGCGCCCTGATCGGCGGCGAAACCGCTGAAATGCCAGGCATGTACCCGGTGGGCGAATACGATCTGGCCGGCTTTGCAGTGGGTGTTGTCGAAAAAGCCAACATCATCACTGGCAAGACCATCAAGCCGGGCGATGTCGTACTGGGCCTGGCTTCCAATGGCGCGCACTCCAACGGTTATTCGCTGGTTCGCAAGATTTTGCATCTCTCTGAAGCCGACTACGCAGCTGAATTCGAAAACGGCAAGTCGCTGGCTGATGTCGTGATGGCACCGACCCGCATCTACGTGAAGCCGCTCTTGAAGCTGATGCAAACCCTGCCGGTCAAGGGCATGGCCCACATTACCGGCGGTGGCATCTCTGAAAACGTGCCGCGCGTTCTGCCGGAAAATACAGTGGCACAGATTGACGCCAAGAGCTGGGCCATGCCCAAGCTGTTCCAGTGGCTGCAAGAGAAAGGCGGTGTCGCTGCGGCGGAAATGTACCGCACCTTCAACTGCGGTATCGGCATGGTCGTGATCATTGGCGCCAAACACGCCGATGAAGCCACCAAACTGCTGCAGGCCGAAGGCGAAACCGTCTACCGTATCGGCGCCGTACGCGAACGTAACGGCGACGAACACCAGACCCAGGTCGCCTGATCGCAGTTCAGGATGTGAGGTGCGCGGGGGCTTCCTGCACACCTCACCCCACTCCTCCCGCGCCTCTCATGTCCAAAAACATCGTCATTCTGGTTTCCGGTCGCGGCAGCAATATGCGCAAGATCGTCGAAGCCGCCATTCCCGGTGCCCGCATTGCTGCTGTCATCTCTAACCGCCCAACCGCGGAAGGGCTGACCTGGGCAGAAGAGCGCGGCATTGCCACGGCTGCGCTGGATCACCGCAACTTTGACAGCCGGGACGCGTTTGATGCCGAGTTGGCCAAACTGATTGACAGCCATGCACCAGACCTCGTAGTGCTGGCCGGTTTCATGCGTATTCTCACGCCGGGCTTCGTTAATCACTACCAAGGTCGCCTGATTAACGTCCACCCCTCGCTACTGCCTGCATTTACCGGTCTGAACACACATCAACGCGCAATCGACGAGGGTGTGAAGCTGGCGGGTTGCACCATCCACTTCGTCACCGCAGAACTCGATCACGGCCCGATCATTGCGCAAGCTGCCGTACCGGTTCTGGAAGACGACACCGCAGAACGCCTGGCTGAACGCGTGCTGCAAGAAGAACACGAACTCTACCCGCTGGCCGTACGCTGGTTTGTGGAAAACCGGCTGACCATTGATGGCCACCGGGTACATGTGAGCCCGGCGCACGCATGAGCAAAACCGGCGCGTCCCACCGTTGGCGCGCTCCCCACTTTTTGCTGATCCTCGCCTTTGTGCTGTCATTGCTGACGCACATCTTTTCCGCAACTGGCGATCTGATTTACGACTGGTTCACCAACACGTCTCCCGACAAGCCCAACGAAAAACTGCGCAAACCAACGCGAACGCTCAAAAGCCAGGACTGGGAAGACGAGAAAAAACTGGCGGACGAGCTGAAGAATATCAAGCGTCCGGACATTCAGACTGTGTGGTTTGCAGCGAAAGTGCCGCCCAAGCCAGTGGTCGTTGCCAAGGCGGAACCCCCGCCACCCCCAACACCCCGGCTCGTGCCAAAACGAAAACCCAAGCCCGCAATCCGGTTAGCGAGTGCGGCGGCGAGTACGCCCATTGCCAGCAGTACGGCAATAGCCAGTGCCGCTGCCTCGGCACCCCAATCCTGGTTTGGCAATGCCAGTGCGCCGGCAAAAGCCAGCACGGTTGCCGCCGCCGCATTACCCCATCAAGCCAGCGCGGCGTCTGCGGTCGCGGCTACGCGCGCATCCAGCCCGGCCGTTGCAGCGGCGCCATCGGTGAACGCAGCCTTCCCCAAAACAGTCCACATTACCTATCGCTGGAAAGGATTTCCGGCAAAGCTGACCTGGACCGCCGGCGACGGACGATACACACTGGATATCGGTGCAGCCATGCTCGGGCGCAGCCGGGTATTCAGCAGCGTGGGCACAATCAGCAAGCGTGGACTGGCGCCAGAGCGCTTCAGCGACACGCGAGATGGCAAGCTGCAGAACGAAGCCCTGTTTGATTGGTCGGAACAAAAATTCGTGCTGCATGATGGCGACAAAACCATTGAGGGCCCATTGCAACCGGGTGACCAGGATTTGTTTTCTGCTGCATTTCAGTTCGCCCTACAGGGCGCAAGCATGCCGTCGTTCACATTCTCTTTAGCGAGTGGACGCAAGATTTATTCGAACGTGGCCTTCCAGATCATGGGCGAGAAAACATTGCGACTGTCCGGCAAAGACGTGGATGCCATCTTGCTGCGAGGTACGTTTGAAGACCGCGTGTTTGATTTCTGGCTGGCACCGCAATGGCACAATTTGCCAGTGCGCATGATTCTGAATGCAGGCAAGGATACCTATGATGTGTTTGCCAGCGACATCGACGCAGACGGCAAAACACTGCTGGAATCACCGACGCCCGGCCTCGACCAGCCGCACGGTCCGCGCGGCTGAACAAGGATCAATTCATGAAGCAATATGTATTCTCTTTACTGTTTGCGCTGTTCGCACTCGCGACATGGCCAACGCAAGCTGCAGAGGTGCCGGTTCGGCCGGCCAAAGATTTTCCGCATGATCTGGTCATTACTTATGTGTATCACGGCTTGCCCATTCCCATGCGGCTGAACTGGCAGGCTACCGAGGGCCGATATTCGCTCAAGCTGGGGGCCAATCTGTTTGGTCGTACTCGTGCTTTTACCAGCGACGGCCGTCTGGGCAAGAGCGGCCTTGAGCCGGAACACTTCACGGATATCCGTGATGGCAAATTACAGAATGAAGCCACCTTTGACTGGGCCAACCACCAGATCACACTGCATGATGGCGACAAAACCAGCACCGAAACGCTGGAAAAAGGTACTCAGGATCTGTTCTCCACCGCTTTCCAGTTCGCCATTGGTGGTGTCCGCAGCCAGAACTTCAGTTTCTCCATGGTGAGCGGTCGCAAGATTTATCCCCATGTTGCCTTTGAGGTGCAAGGGGAGAAAAACTGGCGGGTCGGTGGCCAGGTCGTCAAGGTCATCTTGTTGCGGGGCACCTTTGAAGATCGCGTATTTGATTTCTGGCTGGCCCCACAATGGTCTAACCTGCCTGTAAGAATGATCTTCAATCTGGGCAATGACGCGCCGCTGGATTTGTGGGCGACGGAGATCACCATAGACGGCAAGTCGGTGCTGGATGCACCGGCACCCACGGATTCTTCCGGCAAAGATTAACCAACAAACTGTCTGGCCGGTTTCTGGCTACAGCGTGCGTTTGCTCCGCTGTGGCTTTTTGCAAAATTACACGATCAAGTCAAAAACATGCTGCTTACCTCTGTTCAGTTCAACGCTGTCCTCGACGCGCTTGAACAAATCCTGCCATTCACTGCGCCTGCAGATGTCTGCATGTCGCGCCTTTTTCGCGAGCACAAAAAACTGGGCGCACGGGATCGCGGCATCATCGCCGAAACCGTGTTTGGCGTATTGCGCGCCTTGCCCAAACTGAAATGGATTGCGGGTGAATATGCCGGCGCCCGTCTATGGTTGCTGGCCTGGCATTCGGCGGTAGAAAAGCGCACGCTCAAAGAGTTGTCCACGTTCTACCGCGAAGATCAGCTGGAACTGGCCAAAGAGTGGAAAGCCAAAAAACTGGCCGATGCACCGCTCGGCGTTCGCGCCGGTTTCCCACAGTGGATTGTTGAGGCACTTCAGGCTGAAGGCCGCAGCGATGCAGAAATCCTGGAGTTGGGTTTGGGCCTGGGCCAACCCGCTCCGCTGGATTTGCGTGCCAACTTGCTGAAAAACAAGCGCGACGCGCTGCTGGAACAACTGCGTACTGAACACTTCCAGGCCGAACCAACACCTTATTCGCCTTGGGGCATTCGCCTTGGTGGCAAGCCTGCGCTCTCACGTCACCCTGGCTTTCTGGGCGGCCTGTATGAAGTCCAGGATGAAGGCAGTCAGCTGCTGACACTGCTGGCCGGTGTTCGTCGCGGTCAAATGGTGACTGATTTCTGCGCCGGGGCCGGGGGCAAAACGCTGGCGCTGGGTGCGCAAATGCAATCAACCGGCCGCCTGTATGCGTTTGATGTTTCTGAGAAGCGTCTGGCTAATCTCAAGCCCCGCCTGGCGCGTTCCGGTTTGTCCAACGTGCAGTCTCAACTGATCGCCTCAGAAAACGACCAGAAGATCAAGCGTCTTGCCGGCAAGATGGATGCCGTACTTGTTGATGCCCCCTGTTCTGGCCTGGGCACACTGCGCCGTAATCCAGACCTGAAGTATCGCCAGTCGCAAACATCGGTGGCTGAACTCAACGCCAAGCAAGCATCCATCCTCGCTTCAGCAGCACGTCTTGTGAAGACAGGTGGCCGACTGGTTTACGCAACTTGCAGTATTCTGGAAGCAGAAAACAGCGTTATCGTCGATACCTTCCTGGCCACCCACCCAGAATTTGAGCGCATCGATGTCCGCACGCTTCTGGCCAAAGAGAAAATTGACTTGCCGCTCGATGGTCCGGACCTGCGCATGACGCCGGTCAAGCATGGTACAGATGGCTTTTATGCTGCCGTGCTGCAACGTCGCTCCATGGCTGCCGTGGCCGATGAAGTCGCCGCCGCAGAGGCCGACCTGGATGCGGGTAACGATAGCGAAGCTGAAGTCGCAGCGATCGCGGGCGAATCCTGAGCTTCTCTCTTGCAGCAAAAAGCCCCGGCATGCCGGGGCTTTTTTTATACCAGTACTGTCGCTATGGAGATCGCGTTACTCAACGATCAGGGTCAGGTCTGTGACCTTTTCCATGCGCGAGTTGCCTGGGCCCCAACACACCTTGGCGCGGCCGCCCACCTGGTACATCACAATGCCATCGACCTGTTCCGGACCAACCAGACCACCAGCACGATTCACACGCATGTTCGGCTGCAGCTTGACGTCGTCAGAACCAATCTTGCCAAAAAACGGGATGCTGATACTCATGGTAGTTCTCCTTCAGGGCGACTTATTCAATGACTTCATCATACATCAAATGTAGTTTGACTACGTAACTAAATTTCATACGTTTGTCGGAAAAACTACATCGTCATATCCATAAGATTTGCCACCCCCAACTTTTTACAAAAATTAATTCATAAAAATCAATAACATAAATAGACTAAAACAATTTCATAGCAACAAAAACGGATGTTTTATGTAGTTTTTCAAATAAACAGAATGAACAAAACATCAAAAAAGATCACATTTGGTGCATTGTTACATCAAAATGAACGAGCATGCCCCACACTGGACCACTCACCACCAGACACGGCGGCATCATGGCCCGGATAATAAAAAACCCCGTCCGGCTGGACGGGGTTTTGCGATTACGTTGCGTTGCGCTGCTCTTTATTTAACCACGCGCAAGTGCGAGCGGCCTGCGGGTGGGCGCGGCGGCTCGTCGTCATCATCGTCATGCTTTGTTGCTTCATGACTGGTGGACGTTGTTTGCAAAGTGGCGTTGGCTACCGGCGCCTCTTCAGGCGGGGCTTCATATTCAAAGCCCATACCCTCGCCATTTTCACGCGAGAAAATCGACACGACTGCCCCCACCGGAATCATGATGTCCCGCGAGACACCATTGAAACGGGCCGAGAACGACACGTAGTCATTACCCAGGTTGAGATTACGGGTGGCGTTATAGCTGATGTTCAGTACGATCTCACCATTTTTCACGTACTCCATCGGTACCTGCATTTCACCGCGTACGGCAACGACCAGGTAAGGCGTGAAATCATGGTCCGAACACCATTCGTGAATAGCGCGAATCAGGTACGGTTTGGTCGACACAGAAGACATGAATGTACCCCGACGGTCTGCAAAACGACGGGGCCGCCAGCAACGGCGGCCCGCATCATTCACATTCTATGTTTATTTGCGCATCGCTTTTTCGTTGGCAGTCAACGAATCGATGAACGCTTGACGGCTGAACAGACGCTCACCGTATTTGAGGATGGAAGCCAGCGGCTTGGTCACTTCGATGCCGTAATGCTCAAAGCGCCACAGCAACGGGGCAATCGCAACATCCAGCATAGAGAACTCTTCACCCAGCATATACTTTTGCTTGGCAAACAGCGGAGCAATCTGGGTCAGGTTGTCGCGAATGGTCACGCGAGCAGTATCCTGCGCCTTTTTAGTTGCTGTGCCGTCTTCCAGGGTTTTGACGTGCACAAACAGTTCACGTTCGAAGTTGAACAACATCAAACGGGCACGAGCACGCATAACCGGATCAACCGGCATCAGTTGCGGATGCGGAAAGCGCTCATCAATGTATTCGTTGATGATATTGGACTCATACAGGGTCAGATCGCGCTCGACCAGAACCGGCACTTCGTTGTACGGGTTCATGACCGCGAGGTCTTCCGGCTTGCTATGCACATCGACGTCGATGATCTCGAAATCCATGCCTTTTTCAAACAACACAATACGGCAACGGTGGCTGAACGGGCAGGACGTGCCGGAATACAGCTTCATCATGGGCGGGTTTCTCCGGAATGCTGGAATGCAAAACGTTGAATTGTAAAGATTTTGCTGATACAAAGCCAGAAATTGCTTGATAAGCAATTGAATACAAAAACAAATATCAGCAAATAAAAATACAACAGCGTGGTGGGCACTACGCCCTGAAGACAACAAAAAAACGGAGCCGCAGCCCCGTTTTTTTGTTGTCTGAAAAGCACTTAGTGTTCGACATCTTTCCAGTAGTCTTTCTTGAGCAGGTAGACGAGCGGGAACAGAACAAACAAGAGGAACAAGAGCACGGCATAGCCAATCTGCTCACGGTGAATCTGGGATGGCTCACTCATGTAGACCATGAAGTTCACCAGATCACCCACACGCTTGTCGTACTCGGCGGCATCAACCTTGTCGCCATCCAGCCGAGTCAACAAGCCGGTTTTTTCCAGCTTGAGCCCATCCAGCACCTGGACATCCTTGCCGTTTACCTTTTCGGTCTTGTAAACCGGCACCTGGATACCCTGAAGCTCCCACAGCACGTGTGGCATGCCAACCTTATCAAATACCGCGTTGTTCCAGCCCGTCGGGCGGCTGTCATCGCGATAGAACGAGCGCAGATAAGTGTATAGCCAGTCCGCACCACGGGCCCGTGCTTCGACCGAGAGATCTGGCGGTGCAGCCCCCAGCCAGACCTTGGCGTCGCTCACCTGCATGGCCACCCGCATGGGGTTACCCACCTTATCAGTGGCGAACATCAGGTTTTTTTTGATCTGGTCTTCAGTCAGGCCCAGATCGGTCAGCCGGTTATAGCGCAGCAACGCTGCACCGTGACAGGACAAACAATAGTTGGTAAAGGTCTGTGCGCCACGCTGCAGCGATTCGACGTCCTGCAGATTGACGGGGGCTTTATCCAGTTCCGGGCCGCCTTCCTCAGCAAATGCCGTCAAGGGCAGGCACAGTACTGCAGCAACAAGCCAAGCTCGCAGATTCAGTTTCATGTGCGTTGTCCTTAGATCACTTTGGCAAAAAGTGCGGCCAGCACAAAGGTGATCGCCACGTATATGAAGAAACGGATCTTCTGTTGCGTTGTGCTGTTGGTGGTCCGTTCCGGCACAGGCTTGTAGCTGTCCATCTTTGTATAAAACGGCATACCGACAAAGAAGGCGAAGTACACCACCGACAAGATGCGCGACACAATCGTACGAATGTCTGTTGGTGGCAGTGCACCCAGAATGCCAAGCCCGATAAACGCGACCAGGAACAGGACTACCGCTGTCTTGAAGAACGGCCCACGGTAGCGAATCGACTTGACCGGCGCACGATCCAGCCACGGCAGCAGCGCAATCATGATCACCGCAGCACCCATGGCCAGCACACCCCAGACCTGTGTGCCCAGGAACGACGGCACGGCACGCAAGATCGCGTAGAACGGGGTGAAGTACCAGACGGGCGCAATGTGTGGCGGTGTCTTGAGCGGATCCGCCGGAATAAAGTTGTTGTCTTCAAGGAAATAGCCAAACATATTGGGCTTGAAGAACACGATAGTGCTGAACACAATCAGGAACACCACCACACCCAGGATATCCTTGACCGTATAGTGCGGGTGCATGGGAACGCTATCGAGCGGAATGCCAGTCCGCGGGTCCTTGTGCTTCTTGATATCCACGCCATCAGGGTTGTTGGAGCCCACTTCATGCAGCGCGATCAGGTGCGACACCACCAGCGCCAGCAGCACCAGCGGTACAGCAATCACGTGCAGGGCAAAAAAGCGGTTGAGCGTGGCATCAGACACGACATAGTCACCACGGATGAACTCGGACAGGCTCTGGCCAATAACGGGGATCGATGAGAACAGATTCACGATCACCTGAGCGCCCCAGAACGACATTTGCCCCCACGGCAACAAATATCCCAGAAAGGCCTCTGCCATCAGGCACAGGAACACCAGAGAGCCGAACACCCAGATCAGTTCGCGCGGTTTCTGGTAAGAACCGTAAACCAGGCCGCGAAACATATGCAGGTACACGACGACAAAAAACATCGAGGCGCCGGTGGAATGGATGTAGCGGATGATCCAGCCGCCCGCCACATCACGCATGATGTATTCGACGGAATTGAACGCAACCGAAATGCTGGTGCCCGGAATGAGAGATCCATCCGGTTTGTAGTTCATGGTCAGGAAAATACCGGTGACAATCTGGATCACCAGTACCAGCAGCGCCAATGAACCGAAGAAGTACCAGAAATTGAAATTCTTGGGCGCGTAGTACTCCGACATCTGCGCCTTCCAGGTTGCCGTCAGCGGAAAGCGATCGTCTACCCAGTTAAGTAGCTGTTGTGCTTTGCTCATGTCTGAAGCCTCTGTAGAGGTGCCGGTTATTTGGTTTCTTCGCCGATACGCAAACTGGTGTCGGAGATGAATTTATAAGGTGGGATCGGCAGGTTCAGGGGCGCCGGCACACCGGAATAAACCCGGCCGGCAAGGTCGTACTTCGAGCCATGACAGGGGCAGTAGTAGCCGCCCAGCCAGTCAGCGCCAAGATCTGCGGGGGCAATGTCAGGGCGATATGTCGGAGAACAGCCCAGGTGGGTACAGACGCCCACCGCAATCCAGATCTCGGGCTTGAGCGAACGCCATGCGTTATGCGCGTAGTCGGGTTGATCGCTGGAGTCTGATTTGGGATCGGACAGTTTGCTGTCCAGTTTGGGCAGGTTATCGAGCATTTCTTTGGTGCGTTTGACAACCCAGACAGGTTTGCCACGCCACTCGACGTCGATCTTCTGGCCCATTTCAAGCTTGCTGATGTCTACCTCAACCGGAGCGCCCGCCGCCTTGGCGCGCTCGGATGGCAGGAAACTGGCAATAAAGGGTGTTGCGATTCCTGCAACAGCGACTGCGCCCGCCCCACTACTGGCCAGAAGCAGAAACCGCCGTTTACCGCTATCAACGTGCTGGTCACTCATAACCCCATCCCTGACAAATTATTGGAAATGGAACGCAAGAAACAAAGACCAGGCCACACTGCAGCGAGGTCGAGGCCGATGCTGCTTGTAAGACGCCAGAAATTCTACCCGACGTGCGGCTTAACTAAAAGCCGCATGTACAACAATGGCTTACCAGCCACTATTGGTGTTGTAACCAGCCAGTTCTTTTGAAAGTTTGTCGGCTACAACACTGGTGACTTCTGCAACGCGCTCCCTGGCCGTTCCAGGATAGCTGACTTGAAACACTCTTGCCGAAAGATTCAGCCCTTTGCTGGCCGGGCTCAACAAATACAGCATTCGTGCTTCCGTAGGTTGACTTGCGTTTGGAACACTCTCTGCAAACTCAACCCTCATACTGGAACGACTACGCACACTCATGCCTTTGCCAGTCCGGAACTTCACGATGTCATCAAGAATAGCCTGGGGTTTGCGGCCGGTAATGAGTACGGTCGGCGTCGGGCCTGGTGCGGGCAGTTTTGTTTCAGGCGCCGACGCACCGGCTGTTGTTTTGCCGTTGGTACCCGCGGTCTCGCCTGGGGGCGTGGCGCAGGCAACCAGCAAAAGCGGACAAGCCAGGGCAGCGGCACGCGCAGCATGCAGGGAAAATATCTGGTGCAAATTGATCTGGAGCAAATTCTTCATACCGGGTTGGGCACTTCAAGGTGAATGACATCAAGACCAAAGCGATCAGCGAGATGATCGCCCAGTGCGCGCACGCCGCCACGCTCGGTGGCATGATGCCCGGCCGCCAGATAGGTCACGCCGGACTCGGCCGCAAGATGGGTGACAAATTCAGAACTTTCACCCGATACAAAACAATCTATATCAAGCGTAGCGGCTTCGTGAAAGAAACTCTGCGCGCCGCCCGTACACCAGCCGATGCGGCGAAGCTCTCTTTCGGCTGGCCCAAGTATCAGTGGTGTACGGCCAGTGGCCGACTCCAGCCGGTTCGCCAGTTGGCGGACAGTCACAGGCACATTGAATGTGCCGACCGCACCGAGCATCTGATCGCCGAAGAAGGTGTCGGCGGTCACACCCATCAATTGCCCCAGCGTTGCGTTATTACCGACTTCCGGATGCGCATCAAGCGGCAGATGGTAAGCAAAGAGGTTAAGATCAGCAGCGAGCAAAGCAGCGATTCGGGCCTTTTTGGTCCGTACAATGGATTGGGATTCGCCTTTCCAGAAAAATCCGTGATGCACGAGCAAAGCATCCGCACCCGCTTCGATCGCAAGTTCGATAGCAGCAAGGCTTGCAGTCACTGCGGTGGCCAGCCGGGCAACCGGCTCGCGGCCTTCAACCTGCAAGCCGTTGGGACAATAATCCCGAAAGCGCGATACGGATAAATATTGTTCGATATACTTTTCCAGTACCTGTCTGTTCACCGGCATTGAACCGCGTTCCTATGAAAAAACTCTGGTTGATTTTCGCACAAACCACTACGGTCGGGCTTGCGATCTGGTTCCTTGCCACGATCCTGCATCCCGAGTGGCTACCGCAGCGCGCGATCCGCGATGTAGTGACCCTGCGCGAAGGGAATGCGGCCTCTGCGCCCCAAAGTCTCGTGGCATCGGCACCGGCTTCTCATGTCGTTACCAGCTACAGCCACGCGGCCCATCGCGCCATGCCGGCCGTGGTCAATATCTACACATCCAAGGAAGTGCGCTCGTCCCGCCACCCCATGCTCAACGATCCGGCCTTCCGGCGTTTCTTTGGCAACGATGATGCGCAGCGCGCGTCCAGCCTGGGTTCCGGTGTGATCGTGTCAGACAAGGGCTACATCATCACCAACAATCATGTGGTCGAATCGGCAGACGAAATCGAAGTTGCGCTGGCCGATGGGCGTACCGCAGAGGCGAAGGTCGTCGGTGCGGATCCCGATACCGATCTGGCCGTCATCAAGGTGGATGAAGGTATCTTGCCGCCGATCGCATTTGCTGACACCGACAAGCTGCAAGTCGGCGACGTGGTACTGGCCATCGGCAACCCGTTTGGTGTCGGTCAGACCGTGACCATGGGGATTGTTTCTGCGCTCGGCCGTTCGCAGTTGGGGATTAACACATTTGAAAACTTCATCCAGACCGACGCGCCGATTAATCCGGGCAATTCGGGTGGTGCGCTTGTGGATACCGATGGCAATCTGGTCGGTATCAATGCTGCGATTTATTCGCAATCAGGCGGATCGCTAGGCATTGGTTTTGCCATTCCTGCCTCGACGGTCAAACAGGTGATGGAAGCCATTATCAAAGATGGCAAGGTGACACGCGGCTGGCTGGGCGTAGAAGCACAGGACGTCACGCCTGAGCTGGCCGCCAGTTTCAAGCTCAAACAGGCGCACGGTGCGCTGATCGCGGGCGTGGTGCGGGGCAGCCCGGCTGAAAAGTCCGGCATTAAACCCGGCGACATCCTGCTGTCTGTCGCGGGCAAAGACATCCAGGATTCGTCCGCCATGCTCAATGAAGTGGCCGCACTCAAGCCAGACGAAACCGCGCCCATGCATCTGTTCCGCAATGGCAAGGACATAACGCTGGATGTGAAGATCGGTCGCAGGCCCCGAATCGCCCAGCGTTAATAGCAGCCAATGCGTTCAGGAATGAAAAAGCCGCAGCAAACAAGCTGCGGCTTTTTTCTTGCCGGGATAAACGAGCAGACACCCGGTTAACGTCGCCCGCCACCCAGCAGCAACATCTCCGCGGCAGAGAGATTTTCAGGCTCCCCCAACAGGACCAGCACATCTCCCTCTTGCAACTCCATGTCTGGCTCCGGCACGGACGCGGGCAGGTTGGTACGACGCAGGTTTTTGACATCTACGTGCATGGCGTTGAGGTCCAGATCAGCAAGTTTGCGACCAATAGCTGATGCGCCCTTGATCAAATGCACGCTATGCAAGCGTGGTTGTGAGCGCTCCGCACCTTCAAGGTCATCATTCACACTACGGAAAAAGCCGCGGAACATCTGGTAGCGCGCTTCCCGCACTTCACGAATACGCTTGAGCACACGGTTAAGTGGTGTCCCAAGCAGCATCAAGGTATGAGAGGCCAGCATCAGGCTACCTTCCAGAATTTCTGCCACGACTTCGGCCGCACCCGCAGCCTTGAGTTTGTCGATGTCAGATTCATCGTAAGTACGCACAATCACCGGCAAATCCGGCCGCAGTTGCTTGGCCAGTTCGAGAATCTGCAAGGCAGAATGAGTGTCCGCATAAGTCACGACCAGGGCACGGGCCCGCATCAAGCCTGCAGCCAGCAACACTTCACGCTTGGCTGCATCACCATAAACGACCGAATCCCCCGCTGCGCCAGCCTCGCGGACCACTTCGGGATCTAGATCAAGCGCAAAGAACGGGATGTTTTCCTGGGAGAGCAAGCGAGCGAGTGACTGCCCGCTACGGCCATAGCCACACAGCACGACGTGCCCTTGTGCACCCATGGAGCGCACGGCGATCTGGTGCAGATTGGCAGCCATGTTCATCCATTCTGAACTGGCAAGACGCAGCACCAGTTTGTCACTGTGCTGGATCACAAAGGGCGTCGCCAGCATGGAGAGCACAATCCCCGCAATCGTCGCCTGTTGCAACTCTGCAGATATCAGCCCGTTGCTGGCTGACAGCGCCAGCAACACGAAGGCAAATTCCCCCCCCTGCCCCAGCGTGAACCCTGTCCGCAGACTCGGGCCAGGTGCAGACCCGAACAGCCGTGCCAGACCCGCAATCAGCATCATTTTGCCCGGCCCCATCAACCCCAGCACCACGATGACCAACCACCACTGCCGCAACAGCGTGTGGAAATCCAGATTCATGCCGACCGTAACAAAGAAAAGCCCCAGCAATAGATCACGGAATGGCCGGATATCGTCTTCCACCTGATAACGGTACTGGGTTTCGGCAATCAACATACCTGCCAGGAATGCCCCCAGCGCCATCGACAAACCAGCCAGATCAGTCAGCCAGGCAATACCCAGCGTGATGAACAAGAGGTTGATCATGAAGAGTTCGCTGGAATGCTGCCGGGCCACAAGATTGAACCAGGGCCGCATCAGTTTCTGGCCCAGATACAGCAGCAAGAACAACACAACGCCGATTTTCAGAACAGCCAGACCCAGCGCGTAGAACATTTCGCTTGGCGGTCGACTCAACGCGGGCGTCATGATCAACATGGGCACCACCGCCAGGTCCTGAAACAGCAACACGCCGACTGCATTGAGCCCATGTGGGGCGTTCAATTCATTGCGTTCCGCCAGCAGCTTGGACACCATGGCGGTGGAGGACATCGCCAGTGCACCGCCCAGCGCCATGCCGGTTTTCCAGTCACCCCCGCCGATCAGCGCAACCGCGCAGACCAGCAACGCGGTTGCCAGCACCTGCGTGAACCCAAGGCCGAATACCACCTTGCGCATTGCCATCAATCGCGCCAGATTGAATTCCAGACCTAACGTAAACATCAGGAACACCACACCAAATTCGGCCAGGTGTTCCGCGCCCGTAGAGGTATCGATAAAGCCGAGCGCATGCGGACCGATCAACATGCCGACCACCAGATAACCCAGCATGGCAGGCAGTTTCAGGCTCCGGCACGCAACGACCGTCAGAACGGCCGCGGCCAGCAGCAAAAGAAGCGATGAGAGGTGAATAGTGGCTCCCGACGGCGCTGGTTAACAAAGAAAGAGGCTCTGAGTATAGCTAAACAGCATACCGGCCAGCCTGTCTTGTCACAACGTCGCTAGCAGTTTTCGTGCCCGGTCTTTTATACTTGATCACCATGACATCTACAGATAACTCCCGTTTTCTGGATCGCGCCCGGCATGTGTTGTCCATTGAGGCCACCGCGATCGAGAACATTGCCAGCAAACTTGATGCCACTTTTGGTGAGGCCTGCGCACTGATGCTGGCCTGCCAGGGCCGCATTGTCGTGACCGGCATGGGCAAATCCGGGCATATTGCCCGCAAGATTGCCGCGACCATGTCCAGCACCGGCTCGCCTGCGCTCTTCTTGCATCCGGCGGAGGCCGCACATGGTGATCTGGGCATGATCACCGCCAACGACGTGGTGCTGGCGCTTTCATATTCGGGCGAATCCGACGAATTGCTGACCATTTTGCCCAGCATCAAGCGTATGGGCGTGCCCCTGATTGCCATGACCGGCAATGCGAAATCCACGCTGGCGCGTGAAGCGCAAATCTGGCTCGATTCTTCCGTTGAACAGGAAGCCTGCCCGCTCAACCTTGCCCCCACAGCCAGCACCACCGTCGCCCTGGCGCTGGGCGATGCGCTGGCCGTGGCGATGCTGGAGGAACGTGATTTCAGCGCAGAAGATTTTGCCCACTCTCATCCTGGCGGTAGTCTTGGCCGACGCCTGCTGGTCCGGGTGAGCGATGTGATGCGCCAGGGCGATGAGTTGCCCACGGTGCATCTGAATACGCCGCTACGCGATGCGCTGATGGAAATTAGCCGCAAAGGTCTGGGTATGACTGCGGTCATGGATGACCACGGCGTTTTGGCTGGCATTTTTACCGATGGTGATTTGCGTCGCGCGCTGGATCGGGGTGTTGACGTGCACCAGACCCGCGTACTTGAAGTCATGACGCTCAACCCCATCACCATAGAAGCGGGCAAGCTGGCAGCCGAAGCCGTCCGCATCATGGAAGAACGCCGAATTGGCGCCCTGCTGGTTACCACTGGTGGCAAACTGGCCGGCGCTTTGAACATGCATGATCTGCTGCGCGCCCGCGTAGTCTGACCGGCAAGAAACAGGACAAACAATGAATTCGCAAGCCGCAAAAGCCGTGCGCCTGATGATTTTTGACGTAGACGGCGTCATGACCGACGGCAGCCTGTACTACACCGACGCCGGTGAAGAGCTGAAAGCCTTTAACTCGCTGGATGGCCATGGTATCCGCATGCTGCAAGATAGCGGCGTCAAGGTAGCCATCATCACCGGTCGCAAATCGAAGCTGGTGGAACACCGTGCGCGCAATCTGGATATCGAACTCCTGTACCAGGGAGCCAGCGATAAACTGGCCACCTTCGCCGAGTTGCTCGAAACGACCGGCCTGACTCAGGAACAATGTGGCTACATGGGTGATGACGTGATCGATCTGCCCGTCATGCGGCGTGTCGCTTTTGCGATCTCGGTACCGGATGCGCCGCACATTGTTCGCAGCAACGCCCACTATGTGACAGACGCGCGCGCCGGGCACGGTGCAGTCCGTGAAGCCTGTGAGAGCATCATGCAGGCACAAGGCACATTCGATGGCATCATGGCCTGGTATCTTCGGTAAGGACGTTTTGTGAACAGCTTGTCTTCGCGACTTCTGCCGGTTGTCCTGATTATTTTCCTGGCCTTGCTGGTCTGGGGTTTGAACACGGCTGCCACGCTGCCCGCCCTGAACGACACGCGCCTTGCGAATGAACCCAACCTGATCGCCGAGCACTCGCACACCGTGCGCTTTAACGATAAGGGGCAACCTTATCAGCGACTGGATGCCGACAAAGCCAGCCATTACGAAGAAAATGATTCGGCATGGTTCGACAACCCGCATCTGGTATCCACTATTCCGGGCCAGCCCAGGGTCGATCTGGT
This sequence comes from Silvimonas amylolytica, assembly GCF_014645555.1. Taxonomy (GTDB): domain Bacteria; phylum Pseudomonadota; class Gammaproteobacteria; order Burkholderiales; family Chitinibacteraceae; genus Silvimonas; species Silvimonas amylolytica. The sequence continues at coordinate 124,292 of NZ_BMLY01000007.1, forward strand.
CACCACGCGCGTGCAGTCGATCAATCGCGGTGACAAGTTCTGGGCGCCAGATCCGGTCACGGTCACTCGTCAGCCTGATGAGAAACATGCCGAAATGATCGTCAAGGGCACGCAGGTCTGGTATCAACCCAAACCGGGCCTGGCCTGGTCCGACGCACCAGTTGTCGCTGACATGGGCAACAATTATCACGCCAACGGGGTCGGTTTTCAGGCAGACATCACCGATCAGACCCTTCTTCTCAAATCCAGAGTGAGCACCCTTTATGTCCCTGCGCCACGCAGCAGCAAATAGCGTCCTTTTCGCCAGCCTGGCGCTGGCCATGACCATCGCATTTGCCTCGACCGCCGACCGCGAGAAACCGCTCAAGGTCGAAGCCGATTCGGCCACGTACGACCAGAAAACCAACACGGGCGTATACACAGGCAACGTGATCGTGACGCAAGGCTCCATGACACTGCGCTCTGACAAACTGACAGTGCATCAGGATGCCGACGGCATGCAGTACTCCCAGGGTGACGGCCGTCCGGTGAAATTCCGGCAACAGGCCGACGATGGTGAATGGGTTGATGCTGAGGCCCTGCATTACGATTACAACCAGAAAACCGGTTTTCTGGTGCTGACCAACAAGGCCTGGGTACGCAAAGGCCAGAACGAAGTGTTTGGCGACGTAATCACCTACAACCTCAATACCGATCAGTACGCAGCCACGAGCAACAAAACCGGTGCTGGCCGCGTGAACGTGACCATCGTGCCCAAGAAGAAAGATGCCAGCGCGCCGGCCGCCAAGCCTGCAGCCACGCCGGCGAGCGATACCACAAGCGAGAAACAATGAGCGCCAACCAGACCCCCAACGGCCCCATGACCCAACCGCTAACCGCTTCCCTGAACGCAACCGGACTGATGAAGCGTTATCGCAAGCGCACGGTTGTACGTGATGTCTCGATCCGCGTTGACGCGGGCGAAGTCGTGGGCCTGCTTGGCCCCAACGGCGCCGGCAAAACCACCAGTTTTTACATGATCGTAGGCATGGTGGCCGCCGACGGCGGCGAGATCAGCCTGAATGGTCAGGATATCAGCCGCTTGCCCATGCATGAGCGTGCACAACTGGGTCTGGGATATCTGCCACAAGAAGCATCCATCTTTCGCAAGATGACCGTGGCACAGAACATTCTGGCCGTACTTGAGTTGCGTGAGAAAAATACCGCCCGCCGGGCAGAGCGACTGGAAGAGTTGTTGCATGAACTGCACATTGCCCATCTGCGTGACAGCGGCGCGATGAGCCTCTCTGGTGGCGAACGACGCCGGGCGGAAATCGCCCGCGCGTTGGCTGCTGATCCGCGCTTTATTTTGCTGGATGAACCGTTCGCTGGCGTGGATCCGATCGCCGTGATGGATATCCAGCGCATTATTGCCTACCTGCGTGATCGTGGCATTGGTGTGCTGATCACCGACCATAACGTGCGGGAAACACTGGGCATTTGTGATCGTGCCTACATCATTTCTGAAGGCGCAGTCATGGCTTCGGGCCATCCCGCAGAGATCATTGCCAACGAACAGGTGCGCAAAGTGTACCTGGGCGAACACTTCCGGATGTAACCCTGCATGGCTGCCCCACCACCACCGTTCGCCCCCAGACCCGCAGCATGAAGCAATCCCTTCAACTGCGCCTTTCGCAGCAACTCAACCTCACCCCGCAACTGCAACAGTCTATCAAGCTGTTGCAGCTTTCCACGCTGGACTTCCAGACCGAGATCGAACGCTATCTGCTGGAAAATCCGTTGCTTGAACAAGACAGTGCCGGCAGCAGTTCTTCAGACTCGGCCGAAAATTCCAGTAGCACCGACTCGACCGATAACAACAGCTCCAGCGACGATAGCTATGGCACTGGTGGCGACGATATGGAATGGGGTGGCGGCTCACGTAGCAGTGACGATGACGACGACTTCGATCCGGCAACCCAGGTCGCCCGTGAACTGACACTGCGTGAGCACTTGCTCGACCAGGCCGGCGTGCAACGCCTGCCAGATCGCGACCATGCCGCGCTGGCATTCATGATTGATGCCGTCGACGAAGAGGGATTTTTACCGTTTTCCCTCGAAGAATTGCTGGAACAAATTCCGCCGGAGATCGTCTCTCAATTAGAGCTTGAAATTGATGATCTGGCAGTAGCGCTAGCCCGGCTCAAGCAGTTTGACCCGGTTGGCGTGGGTGCCCGCAATACGGCTGAAGCGCTGTCTTTGCAGTTGCGACAGCTCGAATCGACCCCCGCTTGCGTGTTGGCCCGACAAATCGTCGGACAGCATCTCGATTTATTGGCGGGGCGTGATTACACTAAGTTGAAACGGTTACTGAAATGTGACGACGCAGCACTCAAAGCTGCGCAAACCGTGATCACCAGTCTGAATCCGCGCCCTGCAGCACAATGGGCGGCGTTGACACCACGCTACGTTGTACCTGACGTGCTGGTGCAAAAGATCAAGGGGCAATGGCAGGTGAGACTCAATCCAGCCGCGATGCCGCGGTTGCGTATCAATCAGGTGTACGCAGATATCCTGCAACGCAGCGAGGGCGGAGTGCTGGCGCGCGAACTGCAGGAAGCCAAATGGCTGGTCAAGAGCGTGCAACAACGCTTCGAGACCATACTGCGTGTGGCGCAGGCCATCGTGGAACGTCAGCGCGCGTTCTTCGAGCATGGCGAAGTGGCCATGCGCCCGCTCGTCCTGCGCGACATCGCCATGGAACTCGATCTGCACGAGTCCACGGTCTCCCGGGTCACCACCCAAAAGTACATGGCCAGCCCACGCGGCTTGCTGGAATTCAAATATTTCTTTGGCAGTCACGTGGATACCGAAGCCGGTGGCGAATGCTCGGCAACGGCGATCAAGGCCCTGATTCGCCAGATGATCCAGAACGAAGACAAAACCCGGCCGCTGTCCGACAGCGCCATTGCCGATGCTTTATCCGGGCAAGGGATCGTGGTTGCGCGACGAACCGTTGCCAAATACAGGGAGGGTATGAACGTTCCACCTGTTAACTTGCGCAAAAACCTGTAATTGCTTGGCCTGGAGCGGCTGGAAACAATCCAGCCAGCTGGGTTGCATCAGCCGCCCCTGGTTTTAATGGCTCAACCAGAAGGAGAATGCCATGAACCTCAACATTAGCGGACATCACGTTGAAGTGACCCCGGCCCTGCGGTCGTACCTGACCAGCAAGCTGGACCGGATAGTGCGACACTTTGACCAGGTAGTAGACGTCAGCGCCATACTTTCTGTAGAGAAATTACAGCAGAAAGCGGATGTCACCGTGCGCGTGCGCGGCAAGGACATTCATGTTGAGGCAGTCGACAAGGACATGTACGCCGCCATTGACCTCCTTGTCGATAAACTGGACCGGCAGATCGTCAAACACAAAGAGTGCTTGATGGATCACCGTGGCGACGCCATCAAACATCAGCAAACCGTCGAAGAAGAAGAATGACTTTTTCGATATAAACCAGCATCTTGATGCAACAAACGGGAACCTTGAAAACGGGTTCCCGTTTTTGTTTATGGCCTCGGGGCGGTACAATAGTATTGATTGAAAATGCAAACCGGACCGACGATCGCAGTTTGCGCGTTCACGGTACCCCTTTAATGGTGCGATGCGGCAACACGCGTTGCCACTCACCAGGTCAGCGAGCCGGCTAAACGATGAGTCTGATTTCCAGAATCCTGCCTGCCAGCAACGTCTTTCTCGATATGGACGTTGGCAGCAAAAAACGGATATTCGAACAGGTAGGCATGCTGTTCGAGAACAGCCATGCCATTGCGCGCAGCGTCATTTTCGACAGCCTGTTTGCCCGCGAAAAACTGGGGTCGACCGGCCTGGGCCAGGGCGTGGCCATTCCCCACGGCCGTATCAAAGGCCTCAAGGAGGCCAGCGGCGCTTTTATCCGCCTGAAAAACCCGGTGCCTTTTGATGCACCCGATGGCAAACCCGTGACACTGATCTTTGTGTTGCTGGTTCCCGCCGCAGCTACGGACTTGCACCTGCAAATTTTGTCCGAGCTGGCCCAGCTTTTCTCCGACAAGACCGTGCGCGACCAACTTGCAACAGCCAGCGACGTGGATGCGGCCTTCAAGTTGATTTCCACCTGGGAACCGTATGCCGCAGATTACCGTTAGACAGTTATTCATCGATAACGCGGAAAAACTCAGGCTGACCTGGGTCGCTGGTCAATCTGGCGCCAATAATCTGCTGACCAATGATGCCGCCGAACAAAAACCACGGCTGGCACTGGTTGGGCACTTGAACTTCATTCACCCCAACCGCGTACAGGTGCTGGGGATTGCCGAAGTCAATTATTTTGCCGGCCTCTCACCAGAAGCCCAGAAAGACTCGGTTGAGCGTTTGTTCGCCAACGAGATGGCCCTCATGATTGTCGCCAATAGCCAACAGGTACCTGACACCCTTCGGGAAGGTGCCGAGCGGCATCATGTCCCGCTTCTGACATCCACCGAGCAGTCGCCTTATCTGATGGATGTCCTGCGCTATTACCTGGCCAAAGCGCTGGCTGTGTCAACGCATCTTCACGGCGTATTTCTGGATGTGCTGGAAGTGGGGGTGTTGCTGACTGGCGAATCATCCATGGGTAAAAGCGAACTGGCGCTGGAGTTGATCTCACGCGGTCACGGACTGGTGGCCGATGACGTGGTCGAGGTGTACCGCACCAATCCGGAAACCCTGGAAGGCCGCTGTCCACCCATGTTGCGCGACTTTCTGGAAGTGCGCGGGATTGGTGTACTCAATATCCGTACCATCTTTGGCGAAACCGCCGTTCGGCCCAAAAAGACACTCAAGCTGATCGTGCATCTGGCCAAGGCGGGCGGCGAAACACTGGCCCCGATTGATCGTTTGCAGATGCAGGCCGCGACCCAGGAAATCCTGGGTGTGCAAATCCGCAAACTGGTCATCCCCGTGGCGGCAGGTCGTAACCTTGCGGTGCTGGTTGAAGCTGCAGTGCGTAACTACATCCTGCAATTGCGCGGCATTGATTCCACCCGCGAATTCATTGAACGCCACCAACGCTTTATGGAGCTGGGCGAGTAATGGCGCACAAGGGTCAGCAAGTTATTCTGCTCTCCGGGCTCTCCGGCGCAGGCAAAAGCGTCGCATTGCGTGTTCTGGAAGACCTGGGCTATTTCTGCATCGATAACCTGCCCTCGCCCATCCTGCCGCAAACCGCGGCCTTGCTGGATGAAGATGGATACCCCAAGGTCGCCATCGCTGTGGATTCACGCAGCGCACATAATCTGGCCGGATTTCCGGACTATCTGGCAGCGATGCTGGAACTCAAGATTGATGTCCGGTTATTGTTCCTTGAGGCTTCAGACGAAGTCCTGATCAAGCGGTTCTCTGAAACACGCCGCAGTCACCCGCTGGCTGGTGAGCGCCTCACCATCACCGAAGCCATCGCGCTGGAACGAGAGATCCTGGAGTATTTCCTCGTCAATGCGTACCGTATTGATACGAGTTCTCTCACAGCCAACCAATTGCGAGCCTCTGTACGCGATTTCGTCGGGCTGGACAAATCTCGCCTGACGCTCATTTTTGAGTCGTTTGGTTTCAAACATGGCATCCCGCTGGATGCAGACTTTGTGTTTGACGCACGCTGTCTACCCAACCCGCATTACGATCCAGCTTTGCGTCCGCTCACTGGCAAAGACGAACCCGTCATCGAATTCCTGAAGCGTCAGGAGTCAGTGGGCCGCTACTTGACGCATCTGATTGGTTTTCTGGAGCACTGGATTCCCGAATTCGATCGTGACCATCGCAATTATGTGACGGTCGCCATTGGTTGCACCGGCGGTCAGCATCGCTCCGTGTTCCTTGCCGAGCAACTGGCCAGGCACTTTGGCAACCAGCGCCAGGTGCTGGTGCGCCACCGTGAACCGCATGTCAAAACCTGAGTGGCACTTGCTGCGGCCAGGCGACTGGGTCACCGTCGCACTGAGCTCAGCGCTGGTCGTCGTGCTAGCGTGGTTTGCCTGGAATACCGATGCGGCCACCCATGTCCGTGTGTATCAATCTGGCAAGCTCTTTGCAGAACTGGATCTGGCTGCCGACCGAACCCTGCTGGTGCCCGGCCCGCTGGGCGATACCACTGTCGAAATCGCGCGGGGACGTGTGCGCATTGCGGCAGACCCCAGCCCGCGCCAGTATTGCGTCAAGGCGGGCTGGCTGACTGAAACCGGGCAGACCGCCATCTGCCTGCCTAACCGCACCAGCATAGAACTAACCGGCAGCAAAGCGCGCGCCTATGACAGCCTCAGCTACTGAACGCACAGTACGCGCTGGCGCGGATGATCTGCGCATTGCCCGCTATGCAGCACTGGCCATCATGCTAGGGGTGGTTGAGGCCGGCTTCCCCTCGCCGCTGCCTGGTGTCAAACCCGGCATTGCCAACATCATTACGTTGATTGTGCTTTGGCGGTACGGTTGGCGAGATGCGGCCTGGGTATCGTTACTGCGTATTTTTGGCGGCGCGCTGGTTCTGGGTGGTTTTCTCTCTCCCGGTTTCGCGCTGAGTTTATGTGGTGGCATTGTCAGTCTGCTGGTGCTGGGCATAGCGCAACACTTGCCGCGACGCGGGTTCGGCCCCGTTAGTCTCTCTTTGATTGCAGCGTTTGCACACATTGCCGGACAACTGGGACTGGCACGTTTGTGGCTGATCCCCGATAACGGATTAATCCGCCTTGCCCCGGTGTTTTTTGGCGCAGCACTCGTCTTTGGCCTCGCAAATGGCCTGATCTGCGCACGCCTGCTGAAGGAATCTGCTACATCATGAAAACCATTACCGTCGGCCTGACCGGCGCTTCGGGCCTGCCTTATGGCATGCGTTTGATCGAATGCCTGCTGGCTGCCGGTTGCCGGGTGCACGTCCTTTATACTCAAGCAGCGCAAATCGTGGCTCGCCAGGAACTGGGATATACCTGGCCGGGCCGCGCGGCAGAGTTTGCTGACTGGTTGCGCGAACACTTCAAGTTGCCTGCGGACGCGCCGCTCAAAGTATTCGGACAACAAGAATGGTTTGCGCCCATGGCCTCCGGTTCCAATCCCGGAGATGGCATGGTGGTCTGCCCTTGTACCATGGGCGCGCTTGCCGCCATTGCCGCCGGCGTCTCTGATAACCTGCTGGAACGCGCAGCAGATGTCATGATCAAGGAAGGCAAGAAGCTGGTGCTGGTGCCGCGCGAGGCACCTTTCTCTGCCCTGCATCTGGAAAACATGCTCAAACTGGCGCGACTGGGTGTTGTGATTCTGCCGCCCAATCCCGGCTTTTATCATCACCCCAAATCTATCGACGATCTGGTGGATTTCGTGGTGGCCCGGATTCTGGATCAACTGGCCGTGCCACACCAACTGATGCAGCGCTGGGGTGACGAAGGCTGATCAGAGCGGCGGGAGCGGCAACAGTGCCCGCCGGCTGACACGTACAAACTGCCATGTCAGCAGGCACGCCGTAAAGCCCAGGGCAACAACCAGCGCTTCCCAATAGCCAATCACACCGCGGCCCTCAATCAGGTCTCCCGCACCGAAGGTAAGCGCATACCCCAATGGCAATCCGACAATCCAGAACGCGGTGAGGTGAATAATCATGGGCGTGCGTGTGACTTTGTAGCCACGCAAAATGCCCGCTGCGATCACCTGGGTGGCGTCAAACAACTGGAACACTGCCGCGTAAATGAGCAAGATAGCCGCCAGCGCCAGCACTTGTGCATCTTCGCTATACCAGGATGCAACCCAGTGATGGCCAAAGCCGGTGAACAGCGCAGCAACCAGCGCAGAGACCAGGCCCATTTTGAAGCCAGCCCATCCAATAAAACGGGCGTCCTCCGGTTTGCCGGCGCCGAGCGCCTGTCCCACCCGCACGGTCAGTGCCGTACCAATGGCGGCAGGCACCTGGAATAACACTGAGCCAAAATTCAGCGCGATCTGGTGGGCCGCCACCGGCACCGTGCCCAATCGGGCAATCAAGAGGGCAATACCCGCAAACGCACTGACTTCTACAAAGAACATCAGCCCCATCGGCACGCCAAGCTTGAGCAACTCAACTTGCCTGTGCCAGTCCAGACGCCCCCAGTGCCGCAGTGGATAGGTGTCGCGGTAAACCGGCGAAATTTTCAGCCAGATCAGCATCATCGTCGCGCTGGCCCAGAGGCAGAACGCCGTGGCATACCCGCAACCCACGCCACCCAGCGCCGGAAAGCCCAGATGCCCATAGATCAGCACGTAGTTCACCGGCACATTGAGCGCCAGCCCCACCAACGCAATGACCATCAAGGGCTTGGTGCTGTTCAAGCTAGCCGAATAGCTGTAGCAAACCCGGAAAAATGCAAACGCTGGCAACCCGAATGAGACCGCCCGTAAAAAGCGGCGCGCCTTGTCGGCGACATCCGGGGTGAGGCCAAGGTGATCGAAGACGGGCATGGCCAGCCACACCAGCACCCATCCCACCAGGGTAAAGAACACGGCCTGATAGAACGCTTGCTGCACCAGGCCCGGAATGTGTTCGCGATCATTCGCGCCGACGGCGTGCGCCACCAGCGGGCTACAGGCCAGTAGCAGGCCAATCATGGTAACAATCAGCGTGATCCAGATCGACGCCCCAACAGATACCGCAGCCAGATCACCAGCCGAGACATGGCCAGCCATCACGGCATCGACAAATGCGGTTCCCACCTGAGCGAGTTGGCCCACCATAATGGGCCATGCCAGATGCCATGTAGCGCGGATCTCGCGCCAGATACGTGGCAGAGTCATGCAAACCTTCGTGTTTCTGGATTTTTATGTGCGGTGACGCGCCGCCCTTCGTCTTATGAACGATTCAGGCGCGCAGGAACTTCATATCGACCGATCAATTCCGGCAGGCGCTGACACAACAACAGCGCGGCTTCAAGTTCGATATCCAGCACCGCCAGCGAGCCATCATCCAGCGGCTCGGCGCGATAACCCAGTGCCACGGCCACGGCAGCCGCTTTGGACAAGGGTGCGGGACCCGCGCCAGCAGCAGATTTCAAATGCAGCCAGCGTCGGTATTCGAGTCGCAACTCGAAGACGGCTTGCGGTTTGGTGCGGCGTTGTTGAAACAAGGCGAACTCGGGAACGATACAGTCGTACATGGTGACCTCCAGTTGATTGAAAAAACCAACGACGGCCACCGGTATGCTGAAAACCTGTCCGAAGCGCTCCGCCAGATCAAACCGGCAGACCGCCTCCTGTGCGGCCGACGCTTTAGCGGTATTTCCCGGATTCATTCCGGCGCGCCCCGCAAGTTGTCGCTTAACTCGGCGCGGCCACGCTTTCGCGCGGCATAAACAGCAAAACTGCAAAAACCCGAAAAACAAAAAACCTGCGTGCCAGACGCAGGTCGCGGCACGCTTTAGCAGCATTTATAACGCGCCCGCAAGCTGGCGGATCAAATCGGCGCGAAGTCTTATTTGTACGCCTGGCACAGTAGCGGCGTCAAGCCCGCCGCTGCCACATGGCCGCTGACTTACTGACGTACGCGGGCCAGCACACGACGCAAATCCCGCGCAGAACCAAAGCCGGAGAGTTCTGCTACACGCTCCATGGGCAAATGTGAATCCGCCAGCAACGATTGCGCCCGCGCTACCCGCAACAGACGCAGATACGCCGTGGGAGCAACATCAGCATGCTCCCGAAAAAGCCGCGTGAGATGCCGGGGTGTCACATAGACCAGTTCAGCCATGGTCTCTAGTGACCAGTCTGCTGCGACGTCATGGGCCAGTTGTTCTTGCACCCGGTGGACAAGCGGATGTAAATGATTACGGTGCAAGAACCAGGCGGAGAGTTGTGGATCATCTCCGCCCCGCCGGAAATACACGACCAGCCTGCGGGCGACATCCGCCGCACATTGCGGTGACACCAGCGTTGCAATCAGTTGTAGAGCCAGATCGATGCCCGCTGTCACGCCTGCAGAAGTCCAGATCGGACCATCTTGCACAAAGACGCGACCAGCCTCGACTTTTGCAGCCGGCGCCAGCGTTTGCAGATCTTGTGTGTGCGCATAATGTGTGGTGCAGCGGCGGCCATCCAGCAAGCCGGCCCGACCGGCATAAAGCGCGCCGGCGCAGACCGTCGCCAACTGTACGCCCGGTTGTGGTAGCACACGGCGCAGCCAGGCCACGATCGCATCACCCCCGGCACCATCCGAACCTGGCTCATGGCCGGGCACTAACACCAGGGCCGGGCCAGCTATCTGATCCGGTAATGGCGCCAGATCAGCCAGTGTCGCACCGACCAATGTCGTGGCACGCGCTTGCGGCCCGGCAAAATGCAGACGGAAGTGTTCGACTCCCGCCATGCGCAACGCTTCTGCCGGCCCCGCCAGATCAAGCATCAGCAAGCCGTCGGTGACAATTAGCCAGACATCAAGCGGTGACGCGTTCATCCAGCCCTGCCAGACATTCTTCAACGGTAACAATGCGTGCAAAGCGACCGGACAGCACCAATTCAGTGCGATGTTTGATCTCAGCCGCAGAGAGTGTGCTGCCGTCAGGGTGAGTCATGGCCCAGGTCAAGGTGGCCTCGGAGACAAAGTCCACCTTGAAACCAAGATCAAAGGCCACACGCGCCGTGGTTTCACAACATTGTTCCGTACGGATACCACTCACCGTCACATGTTCAACACCATGATCTTCAAGCCATTGCAACAATCCACTGTCGGTCAGTGCGTTATGTACGTGCTTGTTGAAAGTGGCATCGGCGTGATGTGGTAGCCAGTCCAGCCCCACACAAAGCCCGCTGGCTGGATCAAACGGACCTTGGGCATGGTGAAAAATCTGCACGACCGGGAGGCCGCGAGCCTGGTAGCCGGCGATCAGCGCCAGCTGGTTTTCCCGAAATACAGGCAAGTCTTCTTCTGTCCAGAACGGCCGGTGCATGAACGATTTCTGGACATCAATGACGATCAGGGCAGATTTCATGGTGCGGCTCCTTGGTTGAGGTACAGCCTCACTTTAAGCGTGATAGTGCCATGAAAGAAGGTCTGATTTCGACCAGAAGCGGACAAATCCAGACATTCACCTCTTCCGCCCCAAAACCGCTCATTCCGGATTTTTAGAGTCGAGCATCAGCGTGATTGGTCCATCGTTGAGCAGACTTACTTTCATGTCTGCACCAAACACGCCAGTCGGAACCGGCTTGCCTGACTGCGCGGTCAACCTCGCAACGAAATCATCGAACATGCCCGTCGCCACATCACCCTTGGCCGCCCGCATCCAGGAGGGGCGGTTGCCCTTGCGATAAGCGCCAAACAAAGTGAACTGGGATACCGCCAGGATCTGCCCACCGGTTTCCATGACGGAGCGATTCATCACCCCGGCATCGTCTTCAAACACGCGCAGATTGCACACTTTGTTGCACATCCAGGCCAGATCTTCTGCCGTATCGGCAGGTTCGATACCAATCAGCAATAGCAGGCCAGCGCCAATTTCGCCGACGGTTTGCTCTTCCACAACCACGCTGGCGTGGCTTACCCGTTGCAACAATACGCGCATGGTTTTCAACGTCCGCAAAAAGACCGATGTTAAGGGATGAGGGCTTGCGGATGTGGACTTATGCCAATCACCGGGCGCCCACTCGTCTGGCACGAATGCTGCATTGCAGTGCAATTGCCAGATGAGACTGGTCAACAATGGGGAATTTCTCTAATATCGATCGTTCACCCTCTTGATTTGCAAACTGTTTCCGGGAAGATAAAAGATGATGACGAAGGTAGGTCTGGTCGGCTGGCGCGGCATGGTGGGCTCTGTGCTCATGCAACGTATGCAGGAAGAAAAAGATTTCGACCTGATTGATCCGACATTCTTCACTACCTCGCAAGCTGGCAAACCGGCGCCGAATTTCGGCAAGGATGCCGGCGTGCTCAAAGACGCCAATGACCTGACTGAACTGTCGGCCATGGACGTCATCATTTCCTGCCAGGGCGGTGATTACACCAACGACGTATTCCGCAAACTGCGTGCGTCCGGCTGGAACGGCTACTGGATTGATGCCGCCTCCACCCTGCGCATGGAAGACGACGCCGTCATCATTCTGGACCCGGTTAACGATGGCCTGATCCGCAAAGCGGTTGCTGATGGCATCAAGAATTTTGCCGGCGGCAACTGTACCAACTCCATCCTGCTGATGGGTGTGGGCGGTCTGTTCCGTGAAGGGCTGGTCGAATGGGTCAGCTCCATGACCTATCAAGCGGCATCCGGTGCCGGCGCTAACAATATGCGCGAACTGGTAAAGGGCATGGGTGTGATTCATTCCGCCGTGGCCGATGAACTGGCCAACCCGGCCTCCGCCATTCTGGAGATCGACCGCAAGGTGGCCCAGGCCATCCGTCATGATGTCCCGACCGAGTTCTTCCCGGCTCCGCTGGCTGGCGGCCTGATTCCGTGGATCGACAAGCAACTGGAGAACGGCCAGTCCAAGGAAGAATGGAAGGGTCAAGCCGAAGTGAACAAGATCCTCGGCACAGACAAGACCATTCCGGTGGATGGCCTGTGCGTCCGGATTGGCGCCATGCGTTGCCACAGCCTGGCACTGACCATCAAGCTGAAGAAAGACTTGCCGCTGTCCGAGATCGAAGCGCTGATCAAATCCACCAACCAGTGGGTGAAGTGGGTGCCGAATGATCGCAGCATCACCGAACAAGAACTGACACCGGCCTCCATTACCGGCAAGCTTGATATTGGTGTAGGCCGTGTACGCAAACTGAACATGGGCCCGGAGTACATCAGCGCGTTCGTGATCGGTGACCAGTTGTTGTGGGGTGCTGCCGAGCCGCTGCGCCGTATGTTGCGCATTCTGCTGGACAAGTAACCAGCCAGACCGCCACAAAAAACCCGCGCCTGTCGCGGGTTTTTTATTACGTATTGCTAGCGCCGAACGTCTGGTCGCATATGATGACTTGATTGAGGAAGGAGCCTCTATGAGCTTTGTCGAGCGCTATCTGCATTACCTTGGGTTGACTTCGCTCCCCGAGGACCCGCTGGCTCGCCTGCGAACCTTGCACGCCGCCAATCAGCAACGTATCCCCTTCAACAACGTGGATGTCCTCCTGGGCCGCCTGCCCCTGCTGGACCCGGATGAGGTTGCCGACAAAGTACTGACACGTGGCCGTGGCGGCTACTGTTTTGAACTCAATGGTCTGTTTTCACGGCTACTGCGTGAACTGGGCTACGACGTACACGTGCATCTTGGCAAAATGCTGGCGGGAGGCGCCATCGTGGAGGAGCGCCCGCGTACGCACATGGTGGTCTCGGTGCTGATTGATGGCCAGCGCTGGATGTGTGATGTGAGCTTTGGCGCGCGTGGCCTCACGGACACCGCACCATTGATCGAGGATGTTCCGATCGTGCAACTCGATACCCTGCGCTATCACCGTTACGGCGATGGTTATCTGATGCAGACCCGCCGCCATGACAACTGGGAAACGCTTTACTGGTTTGACCTCCAGGAAACCTGGATGGCGGACTGGATCATGTCCAACCACTATTCATCCACCTTTCCGGCCTCGCCGTTCCTGCACAATCTGATGGCATTGCGACTCACCGGTCATGGGCGCATCACCTTCAACAATTTGCGTATGGCCGAGTTGCGTGACGGCGTGCGACACGAAACGCTCATTAGCTCGCCACAACAGTTGTATACCCTGATCAATCAACACCTCTTGCTCCCATTAAACCAGGCCGACGCGGGCGCTTTGTTTACCCGACTGGCCGCGCAACCCGCCATCAACATCGTCTAACGCCCTATTGCCGGTTATCTCGCATCACGAACCTGGTAAAATGAAGTTTTGCCCACCCGGCGTATGTAATGCCCACCTATACCCTCGCCGCCGCGGTCAGCGTTGAGCTTGAGATCAAGAAAAGCCGCTTTCTGGGAAGCGTCCAGCCGGTCAGCGACCGCGCTGAAGCCATGGCGCTGATCGATGCAATGCGCGCCAATCACCCCGCCGCAACGCACGTGTGCTGGGCACTCCTGGCGGGCGGGCAATCTGGCATGTCGGATGATGGCGAACCAGGTGGCACTGCAGGCCGGCCCATGCTGGAAGTGCTACGCCACCAACAAGTGGATGGCGTTTTAGCCATGGTGGTGCGTTACTACGGGGGCGTAAAACTGGGCGCGGGCGGACTGGTACGCGCATATACGGACGCCATCGCCAAACCCATGCAACAGGCCACATTGGTCGAACGCATCGCCCAGGCCACATTCATCGTCAAGGCTGATTACGCCGATGAAGCACGCATCCGGCACTGGCTGGGGCAAAACAATGCCACTCTGATCAACGCAGACCATGCCGAGCGTGTGACACTGGTTATCCAGCTACCTGTCAGCGAGTACGCCGCAGCGGCAGACGCTTTGCGTGATCTGACCCAAGGGCGAGTCATGGTTCAGGATGAACCTGGTCTGTCGAGCTAACGCGTTATTTCAAGGCAGACGGCGTTGCCTGGTCAACCAGGCGGCGACGGAACACCCAGCGGGTGGCATCGCTCTCATCCGCTGTAAACGCGTAGCCTTCCAGGTCAAACCCTTTCAATTGCTCGGGGTTCTCAATCGCATGCTGGGCGGCATAACGCGCCATCAAGCCACGTGCACGTTTGGCAAAAAAGCTGATGATCTTGTATTGACCGTTTTTGCAGTCTTCAAAAACCGGCGTAATCACCGGGCAATGCAGCAGCTTCGGTTTAACTGATTTGAAGTACTCATCCGAAGCCAGGTTGATCAGCACGGCAGGTTTGTCGGCATTGATGCTGTCAGTCTGTGTATTGCCCCACCATGCGTACAGATTCTTGCCTTGCGGATTGGCCAGCGGGCGGCCCATTTCCAGACGGTAAGGCTGGATCAGGTCAAAGGGCCGCAAGATGCCATACAGACCGGAAAGAATGCGTAGATGGCGCTCCAGATAATCATGCGCAGCGTCATCCAGGCTGCCGGCATTGAGCCCTTCGTAGACATCCCCCTTGAAGGCGAACACAGCCGGCCGTGCATTCTTGCGGGTGAACGGCATACGCCAGGACTGGAAACGACCCGCATTCAGTACTGCCAGCTCGTCCGAAATATCCATCAGATCGCCGATCTGGCCCGGGGTCATGGCTTTGAGAAGATCAACCAGCGAGGCAGCGTGTTCCAGATGTTTTGGTTTGCTGTGCCGATCTGTCGGCAGATCCGAGGTGTAATCGAGCGTTTTGGCGGGGGAAACCACCATAAGCAAAGACACTTTGGCCTTACCGGCTTTTTTCAGAGGGACAGTCAGTGGTTGATTCATGCGGCAATTAAATATGGCGTAGTCAGACAAACTGGCCAGCATGCACCGGCCAGCGCGTCAGTTTACTCTGCTTCTTGCGTGTTGATCTGCGCATCACGCAGGAGGGCGGCCAACTCCATTGCGGTTTTGACGTGCATTTTCTCCAGAATACGCGCCCGGTGTACTTCGACCGTCTTCATGCTGATGGAAAGATCATCCGCAATCTGTTTGTTCAGACGGCCGGTGAGGATGAGTTTCATGACCTCACGCTCACGCGGGGTCAACGTAGAAAGACGAATCTCGACCGCATGCTTGGCTTGCCACTGGTTGCGACGCAGTGTATCGGCCTGCAGGCAGTTTTCGACCAGATCGACAATCTCGTTATCGCTGAAGGGTTTCTCGACAAAATCTGCCGCGCCCCCCTTAAGGGCAGCCACCGCCATCGGTACATCACCGTGGCCGGTCAGAAAGATGACCGGTGGGGTATACGCGTATTCTTTCAGTCGTTCAAACAGTTCAGTGCCGCTCATGCCGGGCATGCGTACATCCAGAATCAGGCAACTAAAGCGCTCCGGCGCGTAGTCCGCGAGGAAAGACTCCGCCGAGGCAAATGCCTGGACTTCATGGTCACGCGTGGAAAAAAGCCAGGCCAGCGCGTCACGCAGTGCATCATCGTCATCAACGATGGCAATGCGGCCGAAGTTGTTGGCTTTCATGGTCAAGCTCCTTGAGTCTGTATTACGCGTAGCGAAGAGAGCGCCTTTATATCGCGTTTGGGCCGGCTAAAAAAGTAGTACGTGTTTTCAGACTACATTTCCTGGGCTGCAATCAGTTCTTCAACGCCAGGGAACGGTACCGTAAAGATGAAGCGTGTGCCACCGCCAGGGTTCTCTTCCACCCACATGCGGCCGTGGTGATGTTCAATGATGGAGCGGCAAATATTCAGGCCAATCCCCATACCGGTGTCTTTGGTCGAGTAAAACGGCTTGAACAGCTGCTCGCGCTGGGCCGGCGAAATACCGCTACCCCGGTCAGAAATCGTGACGCGCAGCACGCCTTCATCCCGCAGCAAGCCAATCGCGAGCGTACGTTTGTCTTGCGGGGTTGAATCCATCGCTTCCAGCGCGTTCTTGATCAAGTTGAACAAGACCTGCTCAAGCATCACCGCGTCAGCAAAGATCGGTGGAATACCTTCATTCTGGGCAATGCTGATTTCCACGCCACGTCGCACGATCTCGTGCCCCAGCAAACCCAGCACTGTATCCAGAAGCGTATTGATCTCGCAGCGCTGGCGACGCGGGGCGCGGCGTTGTACAAACTCGCGGATACCCCGAATGATGTGGCCGGCCCGCTTGGCCTGCTCGCCCATTTTATCCAGCGCCTGCCCCAGTTGGGGCAAGTTGGGCTCCGGGCTGCCCAACAGGTTACGGCAACCCGAGACATAACTGGCGATGGCGCCCAGTGGCTGATTGAGCTCATGGGCCAGGCTGGAGGCCATCTCGCCCATACTGATCAGCCGGCCAGTCTGCTGAAGTGCTTCATTCTGCTGCCGTTCGCGTTCGGTGGCTGATTTAAGCGCCGTAATATCGGTGGCAATTTCCAGCCATACGGCAGAACCATCCACCCACGTGCTTTGCCGGCTTTTGACCTGATACCAGTGATCGCGATAAGTGTCATACCACTCGGCATCCACTGGTGGTTCAGCGCGGCGCACCACCAGTGGCACGATACAGCAACGCCCGCGTAAATCCGGCAACTGGAAAGCGCGATCAAACTGCAGGTTGGACATCAACAACTCGCCGGTTTCGGCATCGGTCACCGCCACTGAGGCATCCAGACCGTTCAGCACGGCGACGAAACGCTCATGCGAGGCTTGTAGCGCTTCACGCTCCCGACGGATTTCCGTGACATCGTGCAGTGAGCCCATCCAGCCAATGTGATGGCCATCGCCATCCACAAGACGCGAAGCATGAATACGCACGTCAAATCGCTCACCGTTACGCCGCATCAAACGCACCATGAAACCGGCCGGCTCGTTGTGGCCAGCAATGATGGCGTCGTAGGTGGCCTGACAACGTTCGATTTCTTCGGGCGGCCAGTACGGCATGGGTGGGCGGACTTCACGTAGTTCCTGAGCGCTGTATCCCACCATCTCACCGAAAGCACGATTGGTGTAAATGATGCGGCCGCGTCGATCAAACGCGATCATGCCCGAGACCAACGAGGTATCAACCGCGTGCCGGAATGCCACTTCCGCCTTCAGGCGTTCTTCGGCCTGGGCGCGGACACGGATCATCCGGTTCAGCGCGGCGGTGGAAGCCAGCATCGCAATCGCCAGCACCAGCATGAGCGCCGGCAGAATATCACCTGTTGCGGAGACGGAACCCGCGTACAGATCCCCCTTGAGCTTGAGGGCGAGCGGCGGCGCGGTGAGCTGAATGGTATGCGATAGCCCCGTGGTATCCAGCTGGCGCTGGAACTTGGCGGCGAGGGGGTGATCTTGCGCGTCCAGCAACGAGATCTGATACCGCTGGGCAATCCACCACGGCACTTGCTGCTGCAGCAAGGCATCAAGGGCAAACACGGCGACCACGTAGCGCTTGCGATCAGGCGCGAGCACGGCGTAAGTCACCTTGGGTTCGCCATGTGAAGTATTGATATCACTCCAACCGCCCTTGCCCTCATAAGGCACGGACCAATTGTTCTGCGTGGCCGCATGCCATAGCACCGTGCCCTTGCCATCCTGCACCGAGAAACTGGCGATTTCCGGGCTGGTCTGGATCAGCGATTGAACGCGCGCTTCAAAAATGGCGGTGTTGACGTCGGTGACATTGAGCGTGGCGGCAAGGCCATTGAGCGATTGGACGTCAAAGGTGATTTGCTGCTCTATGGCCTGTTTTTGCCATAGCAAATCCTGCTCCAGCAGGGTGGAACGTTGGCTGGATGCTTCGTCTCGTGATTGCAGCAACCAGGCTGCAAAAGCCAGCGTAAACACGCCGGCCAGCAGCCCGGGAATCAGCGGAAGCCAGCGTGAAAACCGGTGGGGTGAGCTCATGCACCGGGTTTTACTGCATTCACCAGCGGCTGTCCATTTTGATAATCAGCAATGTTTTGCATCACTGTATGCGCGATAGCTGCCAGTGCTTCATCCGTCAGAAACCCTTGATGCGAGGTGATCATGACGTTGGGAAATGTGGTGAGCCGGGCCAGCATGTCATCCTTGAGTGCCTGGTGGGACAAATCCTCAAAGAACACACCTTCCTCATACTCATATACATCAAGCCCGACACCCGCCAGGCGCCCCGTTTTGAGCGACTTGATCAGCGCTTTGGTATCAATCAACCCGCCACGACTGGTATTGATGATGACTGAGCCATGCTTCATTTTGGATAGTGCCGTGGCATCAATCAGGTGATGGGTTTCCGCTGTCAGCGGGGCATGCAAAGAAATGATGTCCGCTTGCGCCAGTAACGTGTCGATATCGACAAACTCACAACCGATCTGCGCCGCACGCTCCGCTGATGGATAGCGGTCATACGCCAGCACGCGGCAGCCGAAACCACGGGCGATATTCATCGCAGCGACACCAATCTTGCCTGCGCCTATCACACCAAAGGTGCGGCCCTGCAGATTGAAGCCGACAAGGCCATCCAGCGAGAAATTGCCTTCGCGCACGCGCTGGTAGGCGCGGTGGGTCTTGCGTACCAGTGTAAGCAACAGGGCAAATACGTGCTCTGCGACGGCCTCTGGCGAATACGCCGGCACGCGGGTCACTGTGATGCCCAGTTCTGCCGCCGCCACAATGTCCACACCGTTGAAACCGGCGCAGCGCAAAGCCACATGCCGAACATTGAGCTTTGCCATCTGTTCTAGTACTTCGCGGTCCAACCGGTCGTTCACGAAAGGGCAGACCACATCATGACCGGCTATAAGCGGAACGGTATTGCGGTTGAGTCGGTCTTCAAAAAAAGTCAGTTCATAACCAAATTTGCCCGCAGCCTCCTCGAGGCCGCTACGGTCATAACGTTTGGTATCAAAAACTGCAATGCGCATTGCGCTCTCCGGTGCGGCCGGCTTACCCGGCCTCGTGATCAGTTACCCCAACCCAGCGTGCTATGTGCGCAACGAAGTTGCCGTTCACGCCAGAGATGGCCTTCCAGTTGTCGCGAAATCGCACCGACATCAACATCGGGCAGATCGATGGTGACAAGGGCTGCGGTCCGCTCCGCACCTTCTGCCATGGTGATCTCGCCCAGTTTGGGTACGCCCAGTTCAACCAGCATGGTACGCAAATCTTCAAGCGAAGCATCCGGCGGCAAATTGCCAATCAGGATTTGAGCCATGGAACAACACTCCTGTACATAACGAGCGATGAAAGGAAAATGGGTGAACCCAGTGTAGGCGCATCAACGCCCCGGCAAAAGGAACTTGTTTGCTTGCGGGCTAGCGTTTGTGCCGAGCGCCGCTTCGCCACGCGGCATAGCGCCCTTTGCGAGCCTGCGGCGAGAGCCAGGCCGGTGCGACAGACTCAAGCGCCGTGGGCTCAAAACCCAGTCTCACCGGCGCAAACGGTTGGCTAGAGACATTATCGATCTGCATGGATTTGAGATTGTCGCGGGACATCGGCGGGTTTGGCATCAGGGCCATCAACGTGGCCTGCAATTGTCCAGCCCAACCTGGCAGCGGAATCACTGCGCGGGAATGGCCGCTGATACGACCAGCGTAATGCACCAACTCAGCGAGGCTGTAGACCTTGGGGCCAACCAGATCAAAGCGCTGCCTGATCCAGTCCCGGTGCTGCAAGGCCGCCACAAAGGCCTCAACCACATCTTGTACCCAGACTGGCTGAAAACGCGCCCGTGCACATGCCAGCGGAACCATGGGCGCTATGCGCTGTAATTGGGCAAACAGATTCAGAAAGCGGTCTTCAGCACCAAATACAACCGAAGGCCGGAAGATGGTCCAGGCCACCGGGCTTTGCGCGACCAGTTCTTCGGCTTGACCTTTGCTGCGCAGGTACATGGATGGGCCATTCGGCTCTGCGCCCAGCGCGCTCATATGCAAATAGCGTTGCACATCGTGACGCTCGCAAGCCGCGAGAATACGTTGGGTCAGGGTCACATGGGCGTGTTCAAACTGTTTTTGGGTGCCCTGCAAGATGCCAACAAGGTTGATCACCACGCCTTGCTCAGGCACGAGCCCATCCAGCGTGGCGCCATCGAACAGATCGGCTTGTACCACGGTAACCCCTGGCAATGTGAGCAAGCGGGCACGGGCGCGCTCGCGGTCACGCGCAGGCACGGTCACCTCATAACCATCCCGGCACAGGCGTGCGGTCAGGGCGCGCCCAATAAAGCCACTGCCACCAATCAACAACACACGGGGCCGTATCGCCTGCAAGGTCATGTTTTGCCTCCGGTCCCCCCGTTGCGATCAAGGGGCGTCAATGTTCTCCGCGTCCGCATTCTTGCCTGGCACCGGGGTCAAACGCTGATGAAACGGTGTGGTCTCGCCAAAAGATGCGCCATACAACTGCGCATTGGTCATCACCTTTTTCACGTAGTCGCGGGTTTCTTCAAACGGGATGGTTTCAATATAGACAAGCGGGTCAAGCTGACGATTATCATCCTGCCAGGCTTTGGCACGGCCAGGGCCGGCGTTGTAACCCGCAGTCGCCAGAATGGTCTGCCCACCCAGACGATCCAGAATGTATTTGAGGTAATACGCGCCGTAGCTGACGTTCACGTCCGGGTCAGTCAGTGAGGAAAGATCGATCTTCTTTTGCCCATTCTTGCGGCCCACCCATTGCGCCGTCGTTGGCATCAGTTGCATGAGGCCGGTTGCACCAGCGCCAGAGCGGATATCAGCAACAAAGCGGCTTTCCTGACGGATCAAACCGTAGACCCAGGCAGGGTCCAGCCCCTGACTACGCGCCTCGCGCTCGACCTGACTGCGATAGGGAGTGGGGTAACGCAGACCCAGCGGCGCTAGCGTGCGGGCGCGTTCGGCGGAGTAGATTGAACGATCATAGATTTTGTTGCGTTCGGCCAGTACTGCCGCCGCAACCAGTTCTTGATCAGAAAGTCCCCGCATTGCCCAGTTCCACTCGCGCACGCCTTCCACGCGCCAGTTCTGGTCATAGAGCGCCAGCGCGCGGATCACACCGGGTTTAGCGGCAATATTGCGTACATCCTGATCCACCGGGACGTAGCTCTCTGGTGCGGCAGCCAGCGCAGGGCCGGACTCTTCACGCGCCAGCAATGCATAGAAATCATCACCTGCCGACAATTGCAACAAGATGGGCGCAGCTTCAGTCGCCCGATTCGCGCGCTTGAGCGCCTGGGCATACCAATATCGCCATGCGTTTTCGTTGGCTTGTTCGGTCGGCATGGCCGCAATACGATCGAGCACGGCATTCATGTCGCCAGCTCGTAGTGCAGCGCGTACCGACCAGGCCCGGCCATCTGCATCCAGCCCTTCTACGCCGCCTTTGGTAAACCAGCCACTCGCCAGCGGGTGCTGCTTTTTGGCGGCGATTTCTGCAATTTGCTGCCAGGCATAACGGCGATCATTCTCGCTCAGCCTGGTCTTGAGCGATTCAATCATGTCTGCCGCTGCGTCCGGATCAGTCCGGGCGGACTTCTGAATGATGAACAGAGCGGTCTCGCGGCCGGCACGGCGGCTGAAATCCAGTCGCCCCAACACCTTGGCAGCCTGGTTGGCATTACCGGCCTGACCCAGCGCACGTACGGTCAGTTCTGGCGGAAACCCGACGCGCGGGGCCAGTTGCGCTGCAAAATCGGTCCGGCTGGCCGAGAGCGCCATGCGGATTCGCGTCCAGGCATCTTCCTGATTGAGCTGGCCCGCAGCAAACAAGGCCTCGAATACCGGCGCGCAGCTTTCCGGCTGGCCTTTCTCGGTAAACCATAAACCGCGCAAGCGCGAGACATCGGCACTGCCCTGGACCACAAAACGCGCCTGGGCATTCAAACATTGCAGATCGACCGATGGCGAGTCGAGCTTGCTGTAATCCTCCAGGTAATGTGTCCAGTCCTGGCGCCGAGCCAGTTCCTTGAGCCAATCCTGACGCAAACGGTCGGCCAGCGGCGAACCCTCGTAGCGAGCCAGGAAAGCATCCACATCTTCAGGCGCGACCGTGGTGATCTGCGTCGTTAACAGGTAGTACCGCGGATACATTTCCAGCGGATCGCCCTGCGCACTGTCCGCAATACGCGTCAGTGCAGGGATATCGCGGCTGCGCGCGGCCTCACGCAAGGCAGAGAGATCAATCCGGGCGTGGGCGGCCACACTGGCCACCACAAGGCATGCAAAGAGGGGAAATTTCATGAAACCGGTAACTCAAGGGCGTTGATTGGCGCGGGTACGCGGGCGGTACGCCGGTGTTTTGCCCAAGCATAGGGCAAGCCAGACCTTGTGTCACAGGTCATTTTTGTGTCAGCAGGTACGGCGTTGGCTGATAGCGCTCACGCCGTACCTGCGCGTTCCGGTCAAATGTGCAACAGGGTACGCACAGCCACATTAATGACTGCACCGCCGGCAATCAGCCACCCAAACAGCACCGTCGCCAGCAGCAACGGTTTGACCCCGGCAGCGCGGATGGCCGTGATGCGGGTATCGAGCCCGAGCGCCGCCATTGCCATGGCCAGCAGCAGGGTATCGATCTGCAGCAAAGCATTCACCACCGGTTGCGGCATCCAGCCCAAAGAATGCACGCCCGCCATGACAATGAATAACACGGCAAACCACGGAATGGTGATCCCGCCACGTTGCCCGTCATGCTGCGCCTGTGGAGCACGGGCCATCCACCAGGACACAATGATCAGGAACGGGGCCAGCATCATGACGCGGATCATCTTGGCGATCACTGCGGTATCAGCCGTGGCCGTGCTGACCTGGCTGGCAGCTGCCACCACTTGCGCTACTTCATGAATGGTTGAACCGGTGTAGATACCGAATGCCTGAGGCGAAACCGCCCAGCCCAAGTGGTGCACCATTGGGTACAACGCCGGGTAGACAAACATGGCCAGCGTGCCGAATACCACCACCGTCGACACCGCGATGGTAACGGTTGAGGGCTTGGCACGCAGTACAGGCTCCGTCGCCAGGACAGCCGCTGCGCCGCAAATGGCACTGCCTGAGCCGATCAACAACGCGGTTTGCTTGTCCAGCTTGAGCCAGCGGGTGCCCACTTGATAGGCAATGAATAGCGTACTGGTGAGTACCAGCGCATCAATCAGGATGGCAGAAATGCCCACGGCACCAATTTGCTGAAATGTGAGGCGAAATCCATAAAGAATGATGCCCAGCCGCAGGAGCTTTTGCTTGGAGAACCCAACGCCTGCGCCTGCAGTATCGCCCATGGCCGGATAAACCGTGTTGCCTAATACCATGCCACCCACAATGGCCAGCGTGAGTGCGGATAATCCCGTGCTTGATAACGTCGGCAATCCCGCCAGCCACATGGCGACGACCGCCAGGGCCAGCGTGAGCGCCAGCCCCGGCACAAATCTAACCCAACCCGCCGTTACGCCTGTTACACCGGCAGATCCGAGAGATGATCTTTTTTCAATGTTTTCCATGACTTGCCTCAGCGCTTCCTGATCGACAACGCCATGATATTGTTTTTGGTTATATATTAATAACCAATAGTTCAGCTGAAACCCATCGGAAAAACAGATGATCAAACTCACCTTGCGCGAGCTGGAGATTTTTCTTGCGACCGCGCGCGCTGGCGGTGTGACAGCGGCAGCGGATCAGATCGGGTTATCCCAGTCAGCAGCGAGCAGCGCATTGGGCGAACTGGAACGCCGGCTAGGCGTGCAACTATTTGACCGGGTCGGACGCCGACTGGAGCTCAACGAACACGGTCGCTGGCTACTACCGCAAGCGGAGGCGTTGCTGGCTCAGGCCAGAGAAATCGAAACGCGCTTTAATACCGATGCGCCGGCGAGATTGCGGTTGTATGCCAGCTCCACCATCGGCAATCGCGTCATGCCTGAACTGATTGCGGGTTTTTTGCAGCAGGCGCCGACCAACAGGATTGAGCTCGCGATTGGTAATACTGCCGATGCCGTCGTGGCGGTCGCGGCTTTTGAGGCAGACATGGGTTTGATCGAAGGCATTTGCGACGACGCGCGCATTCTGGCCGAACCCTGGTTGCGTGATGAACTGGTCGTGGTGGCCGCACCCGGTCACCCGCTTGCCAACATCATCGCGCCCCCCAGGCAACTGGTGGCAGAGCGCTGGCTGCTACGCGAGCCCGGTTCCGGGACGCGTGAGGTATTGTCCGCCGCACTGGCACCGTTGGCGGGCAGCCTGGAAGTGGCCCTGGAATTGGGGAGCAGCGAAGCAATCAAGGGCGCAGTGCGTGCGGGCCTTGGGGTGGCATGCCTGTCAAGACGCACTGTGGCCGGTGAACTTGAGCGCGGCGATCTGTGCGCAATTGCCACGCCAGCGCTCAATCTGACACGGCATTTTTACCTGATCCGGGCGCGGGACAAGATTCCCACACAAGGCATGCTGCGCTTTCGCGCCTGGTGCATGGCACGCCTTGCTGACGAAGCCGCCGCACCAACATAGCCGAACAGGCCCAAATGCAAGTAGAATCAGCGGGTTTAGAGTGACACAACGCCCGCTGCGGCCGAGAAAACAACGAATGCTGACCTTCCAGGAAATCCTGCTTACGCTGCAAACCTACTGGGCGCGCCAGGGCTGCGCCCTGTTGCAACCCTATGATATGGAAATGGGTGCGGGTACCTCGCACACTGCCACCTTCCTGCGCGCCATTGGCCCGGAACCGTGGAATGCCGCTTATGTACAACCATCGCGCCGTCCCAAGGATGGCCGCTACGGTGAGAACCCCAACCGCCTGCAACACTACTATCAGTTCCAGGTTGTTCTGAAGCCATCGCCGGACAACATCCAGGATCTTTACCTGGGTTCGCTGCGCGAATTGGGTATTGACCCAACCGTACATGACATCCGTTTTGTGGAAGACGACTGGGAAAACCCGACGCTGGGCGCCTGGGGCATGGGTTGGGAAGTCTGGCTGAACGGTATGGAAGTCACACAGTTCACCTACTTCCAGCAAGTGGGCGGACTGGATTGCAAACCGGTGCTGGGTGAAATCACCTACGGGACCGAACGCCTCGCCATGTATCTGCAAGGCGTGGAAAACGTCTACGACCTGATCTGGACCCGTTATCCGGATGGTCAGGTCGTGACCTATGGCGACATCTATCATCAGAACGAAGTCGAGCAGTCGACCTACAACTTCGAGTACTCCAACGTCGAGTTACTGCTGAGCCTTTTCAATAGCTTTGAGGCTGAAGCCGGCAAGCTGCTGGAAGCCGGTCTGGCGTTGCCAGGGTACGAGATGATCCTGAAAGCCGCGCACTGCTTTAACCTGCTTGACGCGCGCGGTGCGATCTCGGTGACTGAACGTGCCGCCTATATCGGCCGTATCCGCACGCTGGCGCGACTTGTGGCGCAAGCGTATTACGACTCGCGTGAGGCACTGGGTTTCCCTATGTGCAAAACGCAGGCCTGATCCAGGAAGACGCCATGCGTCGCTACGCCGCCCTCCTTCTCATCGCCCTTGCTGTGACTGCTTGCGGCAAGTTTGACGATGGCACCCACGGCCCACAGCCGGTGCCCAGGGAAGGCGACTGGCGCTCGTATGGCGACATGGCCGATTTTGAAGTGCTGGCTGATATCAAATCCATTGGCCATCACGAACGGGATGCAGACACCAACTACACCTATGTGTGGATGTTGCAGCACTTCAAAAACAATCAGGTCGACGGAACGTCCAAAGGCGTTTATCGCAAGAAATACATGCGCCAGGCCATTGACTGCCCGAGCGGGCGCATGGCCGGCGTTGCCGTAGAGCTACGCTCGGAAGATGACGAAATCGTCGCCCGTTATGACGTGCCCGGCTACCAATGGGAATTTGAAACGCCCGCCCCCGATACCTATGGTTCGGATTTCGTGAAGCAGGTCTGCCAGATCATGAAACACGAAGACGACCAAGCCAAAAATACGAACGAGTAAACAACGATGTCGCAAACCCTGCTGATCGAACTTTTTACTGAAGAACTGCCGCCCAAGGCGTTGCCCCGTCTGGGCGCCTCGTTTGCCCAGACATTGTTTGATGAACTCGCCCGCCTGGGTTTCGTGGGCAAAGACGTCGAGTTCCATCCGTTTGCCAGCCCGCGCCGTCTTGCGGTATCGATCCCTGGCGTGCTGGCCGTGCAGCCAGATCAAGCGGTCGAGAAAAAGGGTCCGGCCGTCGCGGCCGGTTTCAAAGATGGCCAGCCGACTCCCGCCCTCGCTGGGTTCGCCCGTTCGTGCGGTGTGACACCTGACCAGCTGGAAAAAGGCCACGATGGCAAGCAGGATGTGTTCGTGTTCCGCACGACCAAAACCGGCGAGCCGCTGGCTAACGTGTTGTCCGGCCTCGTTGAACTGGCACTCAAGAAACTGCCCGCACCCAAAATGATGCGCTGGGGTAGTCGTGATGGTCAGTTTATCCGCCCGATCCACGGCCTGATCGCCCTGCATGGCACAGACGTCATCCCGACCAAGGCACTGCACCTGGATGCCGGCCGCGTCACCCGCGGTCACCGTTTTCTGTCCCAGGCGGATGAAATCAGCCTGGCGAACGCTGACACCTACGCACGCACGCTGTTTGAAGAAGGCAAAGTGGTCGCCAGTTTTGCAGCGCGTCGTCATTTGATTGAAGACCGCCTGACCCACGCGGCCCACGCCATTGATGCCACCATTGCGCCTTCAGACGGTCTGCTGGACGAAGTCACCGCGCTGGTTGAATGGCCGGTGGTCTACACAGGCGAATTCAGCGCAGACTTCCTCAAAGTACCGCAAGAATGCTTGATTTTGTCCATGCAGCAGCATCAAAAGTACTTCCCGCTGCTGGATGCCAACGGCAAGCTGCTGCCAAAGTTCCTTGTCGTCTCAAACCTGGAAACCGCCGACCCGTCACACATCATTCATGGCAACGAGCGCGTATTGCGCGCGCGCCTGTCTGATGCCCGCTTCTTCTTCGAGCAAGACCAGAAGATCAAGCTGGAAGGTCGCGTCGGCAAGCTGCGCCAGGTGGTGTATCACAACAAGATCGGCACGCAATACGAGCGTGTTGAACGCCTCTCCCGCCTGGCAGGGGAGTTTGCCGCAGCATTAGGCGCGGATCGCAAACTGGCGGAACGCGCTGCGTTCCTGGCCAAGGCTGATCTCGTGTCGGACATGGTGGGTGAGTTCCCGGAGCTTCAAGGGATCATGGGCATGCACTATGCCCGCATTGATGGCGAAGACGAGCAAGTCGCCCGCGCGATTGAAGGGCATTATCATCCGCGTTTCGCTGGCGACACCTTGCCAGAAGGGCCCATTGCCCTGTCTGTCGCGCTGGCTGACAAGCTGGAGTCCATCGTCGGCATTTATGGTATCGGCCTGATCCCGACTGGCGACAAAGACCCGTTCGGTCTGCGTCGTGCGGCATTGGGGGTACTGCGCATGCTGTTGGGCCAACCGCTCAATCTCAAATCTTTGCTGGTCGCGACTGCTGCCACCTTCCCCGCCGGCGTGATTAGCCACGATGCGGCTGACGGTGTGTTTGATTTCATGCAAGAACGCCTGCGCAATTACCTGGCTGCGGACTACCCGACGGCTGATATTGATGCCGTACTGGCATTGAAGCTCACTCGTCTGGATGACGTGCAAAAGCGCCTGGATGCCGTTGCGCAATTCAAAGCACTGCCCGAATCCACAGCCCTGGCTGCCGCCAACAAGCGCATTCGCAATATCCTGAAGAAAGTGGAAGGCGAAATTCCGGCGCTGAACCCGGCGCTGTTCGTCGAACCTGCTGAAACCGCGCTGCATAACGCTGCACAAACTGTCACAGGCCCGGTGAACAATGCACTGGTGGCACAGGACTTCACCGGCGCGCTCAAACAACTGGCCGCCCTCAAAGCACCGGTTGATGCCTTCTTTGATGGCGTCATGGTGATGGCGGATGACCTGGCTGTGCGTAACAACCGTCTTGCCTTGCTGGCAGGACTGGCTGAACTGATGAATCGCGTGGCAGAACTGTCGCTGCTGGCTGAATAACCCTCGGGTGACGCGGAAACGATCATGCCTCACATGCAACTCAAACTGCTGATTCTGGATCGTGACGGCGTCATCAACGAGGATGACCCTGGCTATATCAAATCGCCGGAAGAGTGGATTCCCATTCCCGGCAGCCTTGAAGCCATGGGTGAGCTGACGCGCGCGGGTTGGTCGCTGGTCGTAGCCACCAATCAGTCTGGCGTAGCACGCGGCTACTACACCGTCGAAACGCTGAACCGTATTCATGCCCGCATGTACAAGGCAGTGAATGAAGCGGGCGGCCATATCGACGCCGTTTTTTTCTGCCCACACGGACCGGAAGACCACTGTGGTTGCCGCAAACCGCTACCCGGCATGATTCTGGATATTGTCCGGCGCTATAACATCCAGCCCGCTGACTGCATCATGGTTGGCGATAGCCAGCGCGATC
Organism: Silvimonas amylolytica; assembly: GCF_014645555.1. GTDB lineage: Bacteria > Pseudomonadota > Gammaproteobacteria > Burkholderiales > Chitinibacteraceae > Silvimonas > Silvimonas amylolytica. The sequence continues at coordinate 153,170 of NZ_BMLY01000007.1, forward strand.
TGGACTGTATTGTTGCCGCTGGTGGACGCGCCATCCTGGTGCGCACCGGCAATGGCACAAAAACCGAAGCCGCGGATAAATTGCCGGTGGGGACACTGGTCTTCAACGATCTGGCCGCTGTGGCGCGCCATTTGCTTGCTGGTAACTGAACCTTCAGCTGTTTGCTACCTCTGGCCCTGAATAACGATAAGCAAGGAAGTCTCCCTGTCATGGTGTTGTTGCGCTCCATTATTTATTGGCTGGTGTTCTGTGTTGTAACGCCAATCTACGCGGTGATCTGTTTTCTGATTCTGCCGCTGCCCAAGTACACCCGGGTGAAGATCATTTCGGGCTGGTGCCATATCCTGGTCTGGTGCCTGAAAGTGATTTGCGGGCTGCGCTATCGTATTGTCGGGATGGAGAACATCCCCAAAGGCCCGGCCATGATCATGTGCAAACACCAGTCCGCCTGGGAAACCATGGGTCTGCAACTGGTGTTCCCACCGGCCGTGTTCGTGGTCAAGCGCGAACTATTCATGATTCCGGTGTTTGGTTGGGGTCTGCGTGCCGCTGCGCCGATTGCGATCGATCGCTCCAATCGTGGCGAAGCTCAGCGCTTGCTGATGGAACAAGGCCGTGATCGTGTCGACCATGGGTTGTGGATTTCCATCTTCCCGGAAGGTACGCGCATTGCACCAGGGCAACGCGGCAAGTACAAACATGGCGGTGCCCGTCTGGCCTCCAGCCTGGATATTCCGGTGGTGCCGGTGGCGGTGAATGCGGGCGAATTCTGGCCGCGTAATTCCTTTTTGAAATACCCGGGCGAACTGACCATGTCGATCGGTCCGGTCATTCAAACCGCTGGCCGGGTACCGGAAGAAGTCACTGTAGAAGTGGAAAACTGGATCGAAACTGAACAGGCCCGCATCCAGGGTGCGGGGCCGTGCTTTCCGAAAAATGGGCACGCTCAAGCTTGAATTTGCCAACGGCGAGGTGCTGGAGTACCAGCTAACCCGCAGCGCCCGCCGCCGCTCTATTGGCCTGAAAATTGACCACAGTGGATTGACGCTGATCATCCCTGCTCGCGCGACAATCGCCGATGCCGAACGTGCCATCCATGCCAAGATCACCTGGATACGTAGCCATCTGGCGCGACTGAAAAATACCCCGCCGGCCGCGCCAAAGCAGTTACAGAATGGCTCGGCGGTCCAATGGCTGGGCCAGCCCTGTTTGATCACCGCTCCTGCACCGCGCAGCAAGGTGACCGACAATGTCCTGGCTCTGGCCAGCAAGCTTGAAACGCCCGAAGCCATTCGGGACGCCTTCATCCGCTTCAGCCGCGCCACCGCCCGCATCTATTTCAGCCAGCGCGCTGCTCACTTTGCACCGCACATGCAGGTGAACCCGCGTCGTATTCTGCTCACCAGTGCCAGTACCCGTTGGGGCTCTTGCACCGCGGCAGGCGACGTGCGCATTCACTGGCGGTTAATGCAGGCCCCACCCGCCGTCATTGACTACGTGATCGTGCACGAACTGGCACACCTGAAAGAAATGAACCACTCTCCCCGTTTCTGGGCAGAAGTGGAAAAAATCATTCCCGACTGGAAGCGCCACCGACAGTGGCTTCGCCAATACGGCGCGGCATTGCATGGGTGAACGCCTTACCAACAACAAAGCCGACTCAGCGGGCAGCCTTGTTGTTGGTAAGAGCATCGTTCAAGGCAAGATGCGGACCGCCAACGATGCCGCAGGCCGCGCGGTCCAACAGTCATCGCCCGTCTTGTAGGTCGCGTCGCTGCGAATATGACCTGTTGTGGGGTCTCCATCATCAAATTGCTGATCGAGCGCACACACGTAGCGCCCATCCACCGCATCGCTCCCTAACGCACCTGCGACCAGCCAGGTGGTATCCGCATCGGTACCCCCTACCCCTTTCTGACCTGCTGCCACGACCCATTTCCCGCCAGTAGGCAATTGCTGGTCTTTAGCGGCAAGCATGCCAGTCTGGTTAACCAGCTGATTCCAGAAAGCACCTGCCTCTGCGGCGCTGCTGATCAACCCATCCTTGGGATTGCCGATGTCGCCAGCGCATTCACCAGGTTTGGCTGTCTCGCTGGTACAACCGTCGCCCGGCCACGATTGATAGCGTTCGTAATACACCTGCATGGCGGTCTGAATCTTGCTCGTATTCGCGTAAAGACTTTTGACGCGCGCGCCGTCAATCAGATCTCGCCCCTTGAACGCCATACCCAGCAACAGACCAATAATGATCAGTACCGTGGCCATTTCGACCAATGTGAAGCCAGCTTGTCGGTGCATACGCAAATTGCCTGGGATTGCCATGTGCATTTCCTCGTCATAAAAATTGAAGGTCAATGCAGGCTGTTTTCGTGCGGTGTGGACAACTTGTTATTGTGTTCAATATCACGGCAGTCGCCCGGCTTCGAGCGCGGCAGCAATCAACTGTGGGGAACCGAGCCAGACCGTGAGATCGTCATAAGCCTCTTCTGGCGGTTGGAGAATCTGAGTTTTGCTGATGAACACCGGGCTATCGCTTGTATTGATGGCTTCATCACCATGACCGCCAGACTCTAGCGGGCCGGGCCCGTGGGCACCGTGAGAGACAATCACTGCCGCCGCAATATGGGTCAGATCATCATCACTACCACCACTACTGCGAATTTCCAGATCGCCTTGAGTCAGCAAATGGAACACCATGCCGGCAGCCAGCAACGGCTGGTCTTGCTTGCGGGTGTTGGGCTGTGCAAACGCTTCGCTCACGCGATAGGTATACGGGCGTCCCCAACTGTCGTTGCGCGGCAGGCCCAGCGTCGCCCAGGGTAAATAGCCTTGCAGGTGTGCGCAGCGGCCATCCGTGTCCCGTTCTTCCAGCCCTTTGCTATTGGGGCCGGTGCTGGCAGCACAGGGTAAGCGGCCATTTCGCAACATGTGCCCAACGAGTGCCTGCCTGGCAACCTGCAAGCCCATTTGCGCGGCACGAATCCGGTCTGCTTCCTGCGAGAGCCTGATCGCGTTCAGCGCACCACCCAGCAGCAATCCGAGCACGGTCAAAACCACGGTCAGTTCAATGAGTGAGAAGCCATTGCTGCGTTTCAAGCCCATTGTCCTGTCCAGGTAAAACCAGTCGGTATAGACGGTCATTACTGTTTTGATCGGGTACGGCCAGTAGTGCATCGGGCGCATCCCCCGAGTGCCAGCCGCGCTGATTGATTGCCGGGTCAGACTGACCAGTACGAGGATCCACAAACCCGACAACCGGGTCCAGGTATTGGGCAAGATCCGCTTTATCGCCCGCTGTGAAGCGGACCTGCCCGGACTGCGAACTACCTGCGCTGATGATCACCGCAGCAGCCGACCGCAGACCATCAGCGTCAGCAAGTTGCAGTCGCTCTGCGCAACCTGAAACCGGCCCGGGCAAGAGAGGCGAGCTAACGCTGTAATAGAAAAACTGCTCCCAGCGATTGCGGTACATCCATTTGAACCGATCAATCTGGCTGGCGCCCACCGCGCTGGATAACTCATTGACCAACCAGATCGACTTCGGCAAACGACCACGGCACACCGTAGCATCCGGCTCGCAGCCCAGGGTATTGGTTTTAGGCTGGGCCGAGGCGACCTCCGTGCAGTGTTCGTCATCAAACCGGGCCGGATAGGGCAAGCGTCCTTTGCCTTTGTATTGCTGCCACCAGGTCAGCAAGCGTTGATAGTCTCCTGCCGCACGAGCGCTGACGGCTTGCATCAGTTCATTGCGCCGGATCACCGTAATCTGGTCATTTACTATGAGTGCACCTTTCCCGTCGCGCACCGGGCCGGAGACAAACAGCCCTTTCGCCAGATCGGTGTTGTTGAACACCCGCCCATCCAGCGTGGCTTTTTCCAGATAGTTGGATGACAGAAGCCTATCCGCGGCAGTTGACCGTTTCTGCCCGGCCAGCGCGCCCCCCGGTGCCATGATGACGATGACGGCCGGATTGCCATCGCTGGTTAACCAGCTTCCGCCATCTGCCATGCGTCCCTGGAACCAGGCTGATGCAGGCGTGTAATCCGGATTCAGGATGGCGCTATTACTGTCTTCAAATCCTTCCACCACGGCCATCCACAAACGCTCGCCACTGCCGTCAATAAAGAGCGGCTGTTGCATCGACTTATGCGGAATACGACCAATCCGGAGCGCAACTTTTTTGCAGGTACCTGTGCTGTCTCCCTGGTACCCAGCCTGAGCGCCATCAGGCGCATGGGTATCGGGACAAGGGAATGCCCCTGGCCGGGCCAGATTGGCAGATCCACTGCCACCCAGCCCGCCGTTTTGCACAGCCCAGTTCAGCAATGCGATTCGCGCTTCACCCAGTGCTTGCCGGGTAATTTCCTGCCGACGCTGATCAGGGTCCAGCGTCCCAAGCAGACCCCGGATTTGCCACAAGAGCACTGTGCAGAGCATCGTCATGACCAGCAGCGCCATCATGCCCCGTTGTTGTTGCATGGAATAAACGCGATGCCTCATCACTGGTCCCGCCAGGTGTCACCAACCCGTTTGCCAGCCGGGATTCGCGCCGCCGTCGACGCTGCATCAACCCAGTTGCGTACCCGGCCATCTACCACGGTCTGACCGCTGAATACGTGCTGGATCGCATACACCGGCGATGCGGCTGCGACCGGATGGCGCTCCGCATCCGAAAAAAACAGCGTACCCCAACTTCCCGCCAGGACCGGAGCAGCCAAAGCCAATAACAAGCAGGCAACACGCACGCACCTCATGGCGATGCCTTTGTGCTCAGGCCACTGATGGTGACGCTGCATGCCATTGAGATACCGTTGTTCTCTCGCTGATAGCTGCACCGCTGAACATCCAGCAGACCGGGTAACCCGGCCAACTTTGCCCAACCGTGTTCCAGCGCTTCTTCATGGCGAGCCCAGGCCACGAAATCCAGCAAAAATTCACTTCTATACAGGCCGTTTACCCCAGCAGCTTTCGCACCCGATCTGATCTCCGCGTGCGTAATTTTAAAATCTGCATCAAGCCCGTGACCTGCCAAAGCCGTCCAGTCTTTACTGCGGAGTCCTTGCAGGGATTGCTTTTGTGCCCATACCGCAAGTTGCTGATGCGCCAGCGGGCTGAGCGGAGGCCATCCCGCGTTGCGCTGTTCGAGTTGTTGCTGATAAACCAGCCAGCCTTCCAGCCGGCCCTGCGTCTGCATGTAGCCCCATGTCGCGCTGGTGGCCAACGTCAGTGCACTCAGCGTTGCTGCAATACCATTTCGCCAAACGTCAAATGGCCTGATCATGGTTGGGCCGCGGATGATGAGAATCGCATATCCCAACGCCATAGAGCGGGCGGTGAGGCAGCGCCCGGTGCACCGGCAAGGTAATCCACCTCGACGTCGGGGAGTGCCTTCCGCAGACTGATCAGCGCGGAGGATTCATCCTGTGCCGGATCAGTGCGGATGGTCAGTGTCAGTTCATCGATCGGCCCTGACTGCCACGTCAGCGTTTCAACACGAGCTGGCTCCAGTTGTGTCAGCAGGTGACTGAGCCGGCGCAACTGATCAAGCATGCGCGGAACAGACTCGCCCTTGTGATCAAGAAGCTGTAATGCTGCGTTGTCTAGCGCCGGGAATATGGCGGTACCGGTTTGCCTGTCCTGCCGGGAGGCCAGCGCGCTCGCCTGATCTGTCATTTGTACAGACAGATAGAACAGCGTGGCGCTATAGGGCAGCGCCAATAACATGCACAGCGCACCCGCCAACCAACTGTAGCGGGCCTGCCTTTGCCTAAGCTGCCGCTTTTGCAGTGTCCCGTTTAGCCACAATCTTCTCTGCGACAGTTTTGCCGGGGCGAGCTGCAAAGGATGAGCAGGAATTCGCGTCACGACCGGGGCAAGCTGAAGCGTCGGCCAGCGTTCACACAGCAACGTACGCAGCGTCGAATCCGCTATGTCGCAGGAAGGATCTACGCAGAGTTCGACCTCGCCCGGACCGGGCCACAAGCCAGCTTCTTGCATATGTTCACACGTAGCCAGCAGGGCTACGTCTTGCTGTTTGTCGTCCTGACACAAGCGGGTAAACAGCACCTCGTTCGCATCAGCGAGCACATGGCGAATGCCGCCATTCAGCCCCACAGCGAGGATCAAGCGTCGCGTGTTGGGGCAATCACGCTCACGCGCCAGCAAGTCACTATAAAAACATACAGCGTGCAACTCTGTTCCAGTCTCAGTCGCTTGCATCAGAGCCGCCTCAAGTGCCGTGCTCCCGTCCGTAATAGCCAGACTATGCAAAAGTGCCTGCCCGATAGAGGCATTCAACCGTACCTGGCCGCAGAACCAGCCCGGAAACTGCTGTTGTAGTTGCCCACGCGACCACGGCTGAAGTTCACTGCGCTGAAGAGCAGGCTGACTGACCAACAGACATTCCTCTGAAGGCAAATCCAGTACCAGCCAGAGTGCGCCCCTTGGTATCTGGATCGAGGTCGGCGAAGCACTTTGCGAGTGCCAATAGCTACCCTTCCAGACATACAAGGCGTGTTGTTGGGCGCCGACCAGCAACAGGTATTTTGCGGTCATCGCATGCGGCCCAGATTGTCAAACACCGGGCCGAGCACCGCGAGCATGATCCACGCCAGCAAACCACCCAAGACCAGGGTCAATATCGGCTCAATCAAGGTTTGCACGCGCTGTGCGCGGTCTTCGACTTCACGCTGATAATAGCGGGCGGCCTGGCGCAGGGTTTCGCCCAGCCGCCCGGTCGCCTCTCCTGTCCGTAGCATCGCCATCAACAAAGGCGGCACCATATCGAGACTGGCAAAGGCTTGCGATAACGTTGCACCGGCCTCCACCCGCGGACGTACCTGTTTGAATGCAACGGCCAGGCCGGGTCTGCTGAGCGTCTGGCAGGCAATGTCCAGCGCTTGCAGCAGGGGGACGCCAGCGTCATACAACATGGCCAGATGGCGGGCGTACTGACTCAGGGCGGCATGTCGCAATATCAGACCCACAACGGGCAAGTGCAATAGCGTGCGATCAAGTTGCAAGGCAAACACGGAGGAGTACCTCATGGTGAACAACACCATCGCCGCCAGGCCAGATAAACCCAGAGCCACCCAGATACCAAAGCGCACTAGCCCGTCGCTCACGGCAAGCAAAACAGACGTGGACCAGGGCAGAGTGCCGCCAGCATCTGTCACAAATTCACGCACTTGCGGCACCACACTAGTGAGCAGAAACACCGTGGCCACCAACATCACCGCCCCCGCAAAGGCTGGGTAATACAAGGCTTTACGCGTGCGGCGGCCCATGTCGTCCCGCCACAGGAAGCTATCTTTCAGGTCTTGCAATACCTCAACCAGCCGCCCACTGGTTTCGCCGGCCTGCACGCCACAAACCATGAGTGCGCCAAAACACCGGGGATTGCTCTGCAAAGCGGCAGAAAATGACGCTCCGCGACGAATCCGCATGAGCACATCCGGCAGCGCATCAGTGAGTGACCCCGCTGGCAGCGCCTCCACCAGAAGTTCCAGCGCCTCCAGTAAAGGGATTCCGGCGGCCAGCAGTTGCGCAAGGTGAAAACAAAAATCAGCCCGGGCACGCCAGCCGGCCTCTTTGCGTCTGGAGGCCCTCACAGGTCGGGCACGCAGCAACGTGAGCGCCTGGAAGGCTAGTTCGGTCTGCAATTGGGCCTGCGATTCGGTATGCATTTCACCATGCAGGCGTTTGCCTTCAATGGTCATGGCGAGGTAGCGATAACGCATGGCTTTTACCTGGCTTGATCAGCAAAGTCGATCACACGCCGAGCCTCGGCCAGATCGGTGATTCCTGCGGTCACATATCCGGCGACCTCGTCCTGCAGCGAGCGATAACCCATCCGCCGGGCCTGCTCCAGCGCGTTGCTTCGCTGGGCGGGCTGCAAGAACAAATCTACGAGTTCGGGTGTCAGCAGTAGTTGTTCCATCACCGCAACACGCCCACGATAGCCACGCTGATCGCAACGCGGGCATCCGGTGGCGGAATAACCGTGAGGCTGCCCGGCCGATGCAGCGAAATCTGCATCTGTGTCTGGCTGACGGCAATGCGCGCAGAGTTTGCGGATCAGGCGCTGGGCAATCACACCCAGTACGTTGTCTGCCAGTAAAGCCGTGCTGACGCCCAGATCCTGCAAACGCGGTAATGCGCCGATGGCGGAATTGGTATGCAACGTCGCGAAGACCAGGTGGCCTGTCATGGCGGCGCGCAGTGCGGCCTGGGCCGTCGCGGTGTCCCGGATTTCGCCGATGAGGATGATGTCCGGGTCTTGCCGTAACAAGGCGCGTACGCCCTCAGCAAAGCCAGTTTGACCACTATCTCCCGCTGAACTTTGCCGAACGCCTGCCAGCTTGTATTCCACCGGATCTTCCAGCGTCATGATGTTGACGCTGCTGTTGTTGAGGTGCGCAAGGATGGAATACAGCGTGGAGGTTTTGCCAGATCCAGTCGGCCCCGTCAGCAAGATCAAACCAGCGGGCCGCCGGATCAGCTCACGTAATGACTGCAAGGCATGCCCCTGCAAACCCAGGTCTTCCAGTTGCAGCAATGTCCGGTTGCGCTCCAGTAGTCGAAGCACCAGATTTTCCCCATGCACCACAGGCAAGCTGGCTACACGAATATCAAGTTGCCGAGTGCCGTCATCCAGACTAAATCGTCCGTCCTGGGGCAGCCGGGTTTCGGTGATGTCCATTCCGGCCAGACCTTTGAGGCGAACCAGCATCGGGCTCCAGTACCGGATATGCAGAATCCGTATGGGCACCATCACCCCATCAACCCGATAACGGATACGAACAAATGCGGCTTCTGGCTCGAAATGAATATCTGAAGCGCGCCAATGCGCAGCGTGATCCAGCATTTGCTGGACCAGGTTAGCCACTGGATTGGCACCTGCGCCAGAACCTGCGTCTATCGCGACCAATAAAGGCTCGATCTCGAGTCGCCGTGGATAGCTCTCGTTCAACCAGCACTGCAACACAGACTGAGTAACGTGGCACACCCGCAAGGCAGATACACCCGACAACCGCCACCGCAAGCGATCACGCGCGACGAAGGGCATCGGCGTTGAAACGGCAATCAGCAACACGTTGTCGCTTGCCTGCCACCGCACCGGACAAAACTGCAACTCACGAGCGAGCTTCTCCGGAACCTGCACAATGGCAGCTTCATCGGGCTCGAACTGGGTCGGAGCAGGTTCTACATCATTGCCAAACCCAGCAATCGCGTTGGCCAGGCGGGCTTCATCCAGCAAACCGAGCGCCACCAGTTGAGGCCCGAGAGCAAGCCCCGTGTGGCGTTGTTCGGCTGTCGCGACTGCAAGCCCGTCCTGATCGATCAGACCGCAATCCACCAGCATATCCGCCATCGCTTGCTGTTGCGGGTTCATGGGCGATCCCTGGCAGCTGACGCAACGGCTGCAGCACCCGATGCACCGTGGCTTTTCAACCATGCCGGGTAGGCCGCACTCAGCCGGGCCGTATCCGGGGTCGCGGATAAAACAGGCGCCAGAGGCGGCAAAGGCCAGAAAAGCCGTGCGGCAATGGCCAACAGTGACAACAGGCATGCCAGGAACAGCGTGACTTTCTGTTTCATGGCTGCACCCTTGGTGCATTCACACTGCCACTCTGCCAGGCAGACAAATCGCTCCCTACTGCCGGATCAAAAAAGTGGTTATCCGGTATGTGTACACCACTATCGGCCAGCATTTCAGAGCGATTGTCGAGCACACGTGGACGCAGAAAGATCACCAACTCTACGCGTCTGGCTGTGTCGTCCCGATAACTGAACAGATCACCTAGCCCAGGAATGCGCGACAAACCAGGGATACCGGTGCGGCCGTCATTGCGTACGTCCTGAATCAACCCGCCCAGAATGGCCAATTGTCCGGAGGGCACGTGCAGCGTGGCGTCGAATTCGCGTATCTGCAGTATCGGTACCTGGCTGACCACCGGTTTGGCCGCATCGCGCGAAAGCAGTGCCACCGCCGGGTCATCCACCCAACTGCGAATGTTGGTGATGGTGGGACGCACATTCAGGGCGATCTCTCCCGCGCCGGAAATCTGCGTGAGCACCTGCAAGACCAGTCCAACCGGGACCGTATGCAATTTGCTTTCATAGCGACGCTTCGTAATCTGCCCGTCGCTGTTTTGCTCTTCCGTTTGCTCAAGGGTGAAGTAAACCTGCTCATCCACCACTTTCATCACGGCCGGTTGATTATTGAGCGCAACAATCTTGGGGCTGGAAAGCACTCGCGTCCGGCCGAACTGTTCAAGCAATTTCACGGTGAAATTAAAGCTTTGACTGCTGTACCCGACCAGGGCGAGTGGCGGGTCTACCAGACTGGCACCCAAGGTTTGCTGTGCCAGTTGCCAACCTTTGTCCGTGGCGGTTAACCAGCCCCAGTCAATACCGGCCTGGTAGCGATCAGAAAGCAATACCTCGACAATAGTCGCCTCGATCAGCACTTGACGGGCAGCACTGCTTTCCAGCGCGTGCAGGTATTCCGCTACCTGTTTATGGTCTGCCGCTTTGGCAAAAACCGACACCACGCCTGTTTCAGGATGAACGAGCACCAGGTTACCCACGTCGGGACGACTTGGGACACCGGCAACCGGTGGCGATTCAGTTCGCCCCTTGCTGGCGTCGGCCAGATTCTTCTCAATGCGGGACAAGCGTTCAGCTGCTTCCAGCCCGATCTGTCCGCGTACTGCGGTGTCCGCTGCCGCTGCAGCCAGCATGCCTGGTGTCATTACTGCAGCACGATCCGGGCCCGCAAGCACGTTGACCTGCAGCATGGTTTTCAGTTGGGTTTCCAGTCGTACCCAGAATGCATTATCTGATGTGGTCTGAACGTCCGTGGTGGAGCTATTGATGTTGTGGTCGGTGGCGGTATCAGTGACTCCCGCGCTACGCCCAACTGAATTGGCCAGGCTTACCGAGGCCTTCACGCTGCGAGACAAATTAAAATAGTCGACGTGATAGGTACGCCAGATTTGCTGATCCGGCATGACGGTCAACACGCCGTCGTTCATGAACCAGTACAAGGGTACCTGATGAGAAATCCGCTCCAGGATTTGTGGGAGCGTCTGGTCATGGGCATTCAATGACACCTCGCCGGTCAACTGCGGTGACACATCAAGGTTGATTCTGGCGTCACGCGCGAGCGTGAACAGCAACGAAGTCACCGGCAACTTGTAGGCCACGACTGAATAGACGTGGGATTTGGGCACAACCGCCAGCGCCGGCTCACTGCTGACCTCCTGGGCGGGGCGCCACGGTGGCAACGACCCGGTCACGTGGCCAGAAGGCATCGCGACCGGATTGCCCGGACTGACACAGCCCGCCAACAACAGAAGCGAGGTTATATAAAACGCGGATCTTGCCGTTTTGCGCATTCAATGATCTGGCTTGTGGGCCAGGCCGGCGATGAAAGTGGCGGAACACTACTCGCTGGCAAAACATCCTGATTTGATACTGGTTAATACCGACAATTCACAGAATTCAAGCCCTCCACGTCGGTTCGATGCCTCGGCAAGCGCGGAGTACTGTGTGTTATCTGTGTTTCTCGCGAGCCAGAAACACCTGACCAGAGCACGCTTGATCAGGTGTACTGGACATGATTTTGCTGCCCCGCTGTACGCGGCGCCCGCCTTGTGCGCATCAGCAAATAAAACGCGGTGACATGGGTAATAACCAGCAAGGGCACGTAAAGCACAGGGACCACATACATGGCCCCGAGCTGCCCGGCATGCTGCGGAATACCGGCCACCATCGCGTGGTAGTAGGCAAACAGGATATCCACCAGGCCTACCAGATTAAATGCGACGGCCAATAACCAGAACAGCGGCCGTTTTCTTGCCATGAGCAATGCCAAAGTGGCCAGCAGGCCGGTCATCAGATCGCCATACGCCGTTGCTACGGCGAAACTGGCCGGGAGATCAGCGCTCACCACGCCTGGCAACATGAAAGCCAGGCCGAAAAACCGGAAACTGTGCAGGGTCGCAATGGCGCGATGCGCTTCGAACGGTGCCATCGACCGGAGTCGAGGCCATACGTAGGTGAAAAAGCAAACCAGCCACACCAGGTAGCCCAGCACCAGGTGCAAGCGAAAGAGCGTTTCGGGTGACATATTTCCTCCTGCACGGCATGCCCGTGTCTGAATCAAAAACGATCGGTTGAGAACGTGAATGTGGCGGTTACCTGGTGCGCCGCCGGGACAACTGACGCAAAGAGAGTGCATGTAACAAGATTGAACCTGGCACCACAAAAGCCGGTGTCAGCACGTAGGGATACAGGCCGGCGTTAAGACTCGGCATCTCTGGCGTGATCAACTGAAAACGCCCAGGTGCTGTGATCAGCCCCAAGATCACGGCGATTGCAAAATCAGTCAGGCCAAACAAATTCCAGGTCACAGCCACTTTGCGTCCCCTGGCTGTTCCCGTTGCCACAATCATGGCTGCCGGGATAGCGAACAGGCCAGTCAGCACATCTCCCGTTCCCGCCGGCAACGCATCCACGCTGGCCATCGTGCCATGCAACCATGCGGCAATGGCCCACCCACCAAATACGCGATAGAACTGCAGGGCAACGAGCCATTCTGCCGGCATGGCATCAAGCACTTGTCCCACGCGCCGGGATAGCAACAACAGTGGCAGGCCAATGATCACCGGCACAAAGATGGCCAGGGGCAGAAACGGCAACGGTGGTGGCACATGATTCAGGCGAAAGACGCCATGAATGGCAGCGCTCCAGATGATGGCAAACCACAACGCATGTGGAATCAAGATCAAAAGCCAGGTGGTTCGACGCTGGGAAGAGGTCAGTTCAGTGCGTTCGAGAGCCAGCCACAAGCCGAGCGCAATCAACAGTTGCGTCACACACTGATGCGCAGTGGTCTGGAACCCACTGGACGGAATAATTGGCTGCCAGTAGTTCACGCCCACCCACAGCAGCGTGAGTGGCGTGAGGTACAGCAAGCTACGCCAGGCCTGCCAGGAGGGAGCAATGACGGCAGCAACAGAGGAAGAATTCATCAGTGGCGCTCCAGATCAACGATGGGTTCCAGGCGTGACAAGGCGGGTCGCACGAAGGCCAGAACACATGCCATCGGCATACACGATAGGTGTAACATCGTTTCGCACAAGCGACTATTCACCACAATGTTGACGGGCTATGAAGCAGAACTTCACAGTCAGGCAGGGTGCCCTTGATGGCGTAGAAGCATTCCTGAGCGTAGCGAGGCATCGCAACTTTCGAAAAGCCGCAGCCGAGCTTGGGGTCACCCCTTCTGCCATCAGTCAAGCGGTGCGTTTGCTGGAAGCGCGCATTGGCGCGGCGCTATTCATACGTACCACACGCAGCGTGGGGCTCACGGAAGCTGGTGAACGTTTTCTTTCACGCGCCAAGCCCGCGTTCGAAGAGCTTGTGGCCGCCCGTGAAGTCGCGCGTGACCTGGGCCAGCGCCCTACGGGCTTACTGCGCCTTTCTGTGCCCCGCGCCATCGTTCCGCTCCTGCTGGAACCGCTGCTGGCATCGTTCCACGAGGCTTATCCTGAGGTCGAAGTAGAGATTTCCGTCAGCAAAGAAGTGGTCGATCTCGCTGCAGAAGGGTTTGATGCGGGCATCCGGATGGGACAACTCATTGATGCCGATATGGTGGCAGTGCCATTGACGCCGCCATTTCGCCTTGTGGTTGTAGGCAGCCCGGCATATTTCGCCCGACATCCCCCTCCCCGAGAAACGGGTGACCTGCGCCAGCACGCTTGCTTGCGCTGGCGTCGATCCAGCGGAGCGATCGCCCCCTGGTCGTTTCAGAGCATGGACCAAACGACAGAGATCGTCGTGGCAGGACCTCTGATCGCCAGCGACTTTCCGACCATGCTGGGTGCGGCAATAGAAGGCATCGGGCTGGCCCAGCTACCTGAACCGATGGTCGCAGATGCGATCACAACCGGCCGACTCATTCAGGTACTGGACCCGGTCGCTCCCACGTTGCCGGGTGTGTTTCTTTGTTATCCCGGTCGGCACCAGGTCATGCCCAAGCTCCGGGCATTTATAGATCACGTGAAAGATCAGCGGACACGGGAAGCAAAGTAATTCCAGGCCCGGTTCGCCCACGTGGCACCACAGAAAATGAAGTAAAACTACGCAAAATGTGAATTTTGCCGTTTTTGTCCATTCACCGAACCCGTGTATTGATGACGCCATCAGGAAAAGCTGCAAAACCTGACCCTTTGTCAGGAATATGTAGCCCAAATCTGATTTACACCGAAAATTTACCGCAATCTGGCTGTCCTCTCTCTGTCGATCCATGCAGGACCAGGACATATAGCCGCCCATGACATCTTCATAGGGCTGGCGGCAAAGCGGCTTTCAACCTAAAATAGACAGCCTTTGTACTCATCAGTCTAACCAGGCCCGCATGACATCCCCGCTTGTTCAGCTCGACCGGGTTCGCTTTGGCTATTCCGACCGCGACATTCTCACAGATGTATCGCTGACGATCGCGCGCGGCCAGATGGTAGCGATCATGGGTGGATCAGGCTCTGGCAAAACGACGTTGTTGCGATTGATTGGCGGCCAGGTGAGGGCCCAGTCCGGCACCGTGCAGGTGGATGGCGAAGACGTCGGCAAGCTCTCCGAGAGCCGCATGTACGCCATGCGCCGCAAACTGGGGATGCTGTTCCAGTTCGGTGCCCTGTTCACCGATCTTTCGGTCTACGACAACGTGGCCTTTCCGCTGCGTGAAAGAACCAATCTACCCGAGACCGTCGTTCGCGATCTGGTTCTGATGAAGCTGCAGGCTGTGGGTTTGCGCGGTGCCAGTAACCTGATGCCATTTGAATTGTCCGGCGGCATGGCTCGCCGTGTGGCGCTGGCACGGGCGATTGCGCTGGACCCGATGCTGATGATGTATGACGAGCCCTTTACCGGGCTTGATCCGATTTCCCTTTCTACCATTGGCCAATTGGTGCGCGAACTGAACGACGCACTCGGCGCAGCCTCGATCATCGTCACGCATGATGTCGCAGAGTCGCTGGCACTGGTGGATTATGTGTATTTCCTCTCTGGAGGCCGTGTGGTCGGCCAGGGTACGCCGGACGAAATCCGCGCTTCGACCGAGCCATTCATTAAACAGTTCATCAATGGTGAACGCGACGGCCCGTTGCCGTTCCATAAGCCGGCGCCCGACTATGCGCTTGATCTGGGACTGGAGCAGCCCCATGACTGATCGTACTGGCAACTTCTTTGTCCGGTTTTTCTCGGCCATCGGTGAGCCGTTTACCAACGCGTTCATCAAGACCGGTTTTGCCGGCCGCTTCTTGCTTTCGGTGCTGCGTCATTCGCCAACAGCGCTGACGCGCTTTCGATTGACGATGCGCGAGATCTGGTTCGCGGGCGTGCTGTCCGTGCTGATCATCGTGGTGTCCGGCTTGTTTGTTGGCATGGTGCTGGCTTTGCAAGGCTATGACACGCTCAGCCGATTTGGCGCGTCATCTGCACTGGGTGTCCTCGTGGCTTTGTCATTGGTCCGTGAACTCGGTCCTGTGGTGGGTGCCCTGTTATTTGCGAGCCGCGCCGGGTCTGCCATTACGGCGGAAATCGGCCTGATGAAGGCAACGGAACAATTGTCCGCCATGGAAATGATGGCAGTGAACCCGATAGCCCGTGTCGTCGTACCCAAGTTCTGGGGCGGCGTGATTTCGATGCCTTTGCTGGCAGCCATGTTCAGTGCCATGGGCATCATCGGCGGCTATCTGATTGGTGTGCAGTTGCTGGGACTTGATTCCGGCATCTTCTGGTCGCAAATGCAAAGTTCGGTGGATCTGCGTTTTGATGTTATGAACGGCGTGATCAAGAGCATTGCATTCGGTATCGCGGTGTCGCTGATCGCGGTGTTTGAAGGGTATGACGCACCACCGACTGCTGAAGGCGTGTCGGGCGCGACCACCCGCACCGTGGTGATTTCGGCTTTGGTTATTCTTGGTCTGGATGTGATCCTGACCGCATTCATGTTCCGGGGAATCTGATGAAACGAGGCATGCTCGACTTCTGGGTCGGTCTGTTTATTGCCGCTGGGGTGGTCGCCATTCTGTTCCTGGCTTTGCGCGTAAGCAGCCAGAGTGCTCTACCTGCGCGTTCCACGTACAACGTGACAGCCAATTTCGACAACATTGGCGGCCTGAAAGTGCGCGCCCCCGTTAAAAGTGCCGGGGTGGTCGTGGGCCGGGTCACAAACATCGAGCTCGATACCTCCCGTTACGTGGCCAAGGTAACGATGGCGCTGGATAATCACTATCATTTCAGTCGTGATTCTTCAGCAGAAATTCTGACGTCCGGCCTTCTGGGTGAGCAATATATCGGCATCACTCCTGGCGCTGACGACAAAATGCTGACCGCAGGCAGCACCTTCAAACTGACCTCGTCAGCCATTGTGCTTGAACAATTGATCAGTCGTTTCCTGTTCTCCAAAGCGGAAGACAGTGGCGATAAAACAAACGCAGGAAATCAATAATGACCGTGCTGAAAAAATGGCTGGTGGCCTTGTGTGCCGCCGCACTGCTCCCCGCTGCTTTTGCTGCAGCAACCGACACGCCTGAACAAATCGTGCGCAACGTCAGCCGTGACGTCCTTGATATCCTCAAGAAGAGCGACAAAAACCCGGCATCCGTCCGTGATCAGGTTGACGCCAAGCTGGTGCCACTGGCTGACTTTAACCGTATGACCGCACTGGCTGTGGGCCGCTACTGGAAGAGTGCAACACCGGATCAACAAGCTGCGCTGACCAAAGAATTCCGGACCATGCTGGTTCGCACTTATCTTTCTGCGCTGACTATCTACAAGAACTCTTCGGTCGACGTGAAAGGCTCGCGTCCGGGTGATACGCCAGACGAGCAAACCGTGCAAACTGAAGTGAATCTGCCAGGCCAGAAACCGATCGGTCTCGATTTCAACTTCGAAAAAGCAGATAACGGCTGGAAGGTGTACGACATTTCGGTCGAAGGCATCAGCTTCATCAATAGCCACCGTAATCAGTTTGGCACGGTAATCCGCAAAGACGGTATTGATGGCCTGATCCAGCAATTGAGCGCCCAGAACGCGAACGCGACCAAGAGCGGCACCGCGGCAAAATGAGTACCTATATCGTCACAGGCAACCTCACGATGCTCACTGCCAGCGCTCAGCTGGCGGCGTTTTCGTGGCCTGCGGGCGCAAGCGAAATGATGCTCGATCTGACCCAGGTAGCCGAAGTGGATTCGGCCGCAGTGTCCGTGTTGTTGCACTGGCAGCGCATGGCCCAAGCCCGCAAGGGCCGGCTGACGATCAAAAACATGCCCGTTTCGCTAGCCGAACTGATACGGCTCTATGACGTGCAATCCTTGCTACCCGTCAGTGCCTGACCGGTTTTGGCTCAACCCCGCCGTAGCGCGGGGTTTTTACTTTTCCTCATTGTCATAATCCTTTGTAACTCAGGCTGATAGCTTGCAAGAAACCACTTACAATACAGCCCTGACTACTGAACCCATGACCCGATACCCGATCATGCGAAGACTCGTGCCCATTGCAGCATTGCTGCTCACCGCCTGTGCCAGCCCCAAAAACAACTACGACCCGCTTGAGCCCGTAAACCGTGGCATCTTCGTGGTCAACAACGTAGTTGATCGTGCGGTGGTCAAACCCGTCGCCACGGTGTATTCCGACTATGCACCCGGCCCGGTCAAACAAGGCACCAGCAACTTCTTTGGCAACATTGACGATCTATTCTCCGCGCTGGGCTCCGTACTGGAAGGCCGCTTCAAGGATGCGGGCGTGAGCTTCGGCCGCGTGGCAGTCAACACCTCAATTGGTCTTTTGGGTATTTTCGACTGGGCCAGCGACATGAACATGCCCAAGCCGGATCAGGACCTGGGTCTGGCGTTAGGGCACTGGGGCATTGGCTCAGGCCCATACCTGATGCTGCCGTTCCTTGGCCCGACCACGCTGCGCGACTCGGTTGATCCGGCGGTACGCTGGTTCTATGGTCCGGGCAGTTATCTCAATACCACGGGAGAGCAGGTCGCATGGGCCGCAGTCGATGGCATCAATCTGCGCGCACAGGTTCTGCCACTGGATGCACTGATCGAATCCCAGCCAGATCCCTATGCATATATCCGCGATGCCTATCTGCAACGCCGCTGGTACAAGGTCTACGACGGCAAACCCCCGCATGCGCTGCAATTGGGCGAAACGGATGACGATGATGGTCCTGACGACGCGGCCCCTGCAGCCAAACCTGCGGCCAATGCCAGCGAGCCGGCTGCTTCCGTCGACAAACCGGTAGCCCCAGCAGAGGAAGCAAGTGCCGTACCCAAGGTTGCAGCAGCGTCAGAGGTTGCCGCAGAGCACGTAGTGGCAGATGCGTCGACCCCCACAAAGGCAGAGCAGTGAGCGCCATCCAGTTCCAGAATATCGTCAAGCACTACGGCGATCTGCAGGCCCTCAACAATGTCAGTTTCAACGTTGAAGAGGGCGACTTCTTTGCTTTGCTAGGCCCGAACGGGGCCGGCAAAACCACGTTAATCTCGATCCTTGGCGGGCTGGCGCGCGCCTCCAGCGGCCAGGTATCGATCATGGGGCGGGACGTTGTCGCAGATTATCGCGATGCCCGTCGCGCTGTTGGCATCGTGCCGCAAGAACTGGTGTTTGACCCGTTCTTTACCGTGCGCGAAACCCTGCGCTTCCAGTCTGGCTATTTCGGCCTCAAGCAGAACGACGCCTGGATTGATGAAATTCTGGAAAACCTGGGTCTGACCAACAAGGCCAACGCCAATATGCGCGCGCTGTCAGGCGGCATGAAGCGCCGGGTGATGGTCGCTCAGGCACTGGTACACCGCCCTCCCGTCATCGTCCTGGATGAACCCACCGCGGGCGTCGACGTGGAATTGCGCCAGACGCTATGGGCCTTCGTACGTCGGCTGAATGAGCAAGGTCACACCATCGTGCTGACCACGCACTATCTGGAAGAAGCCGAAGAATTATGCAATCGCATTGCCATGCTCAAGCAAGGCCGGCTGATTGCCCTGGAAGACAAAGCCAAACTGATGAATCGTGGCAAAGCACGTACGCTGCGCGTGCGGCTGGCAGGGGGCAATCTGCCATTGAGCCTCGCCGACCAGGTTCTGGCGGAAAAAGAAGGTCAGTACGAACTGCGTTTGTCTGATCTATCCGAGGTTGAAGGCATTCTGGAACAGATCCGCATGCACGGCGCCACGTTGCGAGACGTCGAAATCGCCAAGCCGGATCTGGAAGATATCTTTGTCGAAATGATGCAAGGGCGTGGCGCTGCGGGCTAACGCCCATCGCCCGCTCTCATGGAACACGTCCCCATGCAAGGTTTTTCCACCCTTTTCTACAAAGAGTTGCTGCGGTTCTGGAAGGTCAGCTTCCAAACCGTACTGGCGCCGATCCTCACTGCGCTGTTGTATCTCTTGATCTTCGCCCATGTTCTGGACGCCCATGTCGAGCCCTACCCGGGCGTGCGCTACACGGCCTTCCTGATTCCGGGCCTGGCGATGATGTCCATGCTGCAGAACGCGTTCTCCAATACGAGTTCGAGCATCATCCAGTCCAAGATTACCGGCAATCTCGTTTTCATCTTGTTGCCGCCGCTCTCGCACTTTGAGTTCTTTGCCGCTTACGTACTCGCAGCGGTGCTACGCGGTGTCGTCGTCGGTGCAGGCGTGTTACTGGTAACGCTGTTCTTCACGATCCCGCCGGTGCAGCACCCCCTGTGGATCATCGTGTTTGCACTGCTTGGTTCCAGCATCATGGCCATCCTGGGTTTGATCGCCGGCATCTGGGCCGAGAAATTCGATCAACTGGCTGCATTCCAGAATTTTTTGATCATGCCGCTGACGTTTCTGTCTGGCGTGTTCTATTCAATTCACAGCCTGCCGCCGTTCTGGCAAGGCGTATCCAACTGGAACCCGGTGTTCTATGTGATTGACGGTTTCCGTTACGGTTTCTTCGGCCAGGCTGACGTCTCACCATGGCTAAGCCTGTCTGTTGGCGGATTCACGTTGCTGGCACTCGCCACACTAGGCTGGCAACTGATAAAATCCGGTTATAAATTAAGGCACTAGCCAGAAAGCAAAGACAGACATGACTCCCGAGCAAGTTCAGACCCTGCTAATCACCCGACTCGACGCCACCGTGGCAGAGGTCAAGGGTGATGGCCACCACTTCTACGCCCGCGTGGTTTCGCCCCGTTTTGAGGGCCTTGCACTACTGGCGCGACACCGCCTTGTCAAAGAGGCCCTCAAGGATGTGATCGATTCTGGCGAACTGCATGCGCTCTCGCTGGAAAAGACCGCCACGCCGGCCGAATGGGCCGCGCTGTGAACAGCGACAACCGCTTCAATCTGGATGGCATCAACGCCCATAAGGCGAAGATTGACGAGGCCGTCCGGACGCAGCGCACCACGCGCGACCACAGTACCCAGAAGCTGATCGCCCTCACCAACCTGCCCTGGCTGATTGCGCTGGTGGCCTGGTTGCTGTGGAAATACCTCTGACAGATACGAACATCGGCAATTTGCGCGGCCAGGTGGCCGCACGTTAACCGCATTCCCTCCCGCCAGGAGCGGGCAAAAGAACATGGAAAAACTCAAAATCACCGGCGGCCATCCGCTGGCAGGCGAAATCAACATCTCTGGCGCCAAGAACGCTGCATTGCCGATTCTTTGTGCGGGCTTGTTGACCGCCGATACACTGCGCCTGACCAACGTGCCGCAACTGCGTGATGTGAAAACCACGCAAAAGCTGTTGCAGGGCATGGGCGTGCGCGTGATGACGGATAACGTCCACGAATATGAACTGACGGCCAACGCCGTGACCAACCTGTGCGCGCCGTATGACCTGGTGAAGACCATGCGCGCCTCGATTCTGGTACTGGGCCCGACCCTTGCCCGTTTCGGTGAAGCACAAGTCTCTTTGCCTGGCGGTTGCGCCATCGGCGCACGTCCGGTGGATCAGCACATCAAGGGCCTGCAAGCCATGGGTGCAGAGATCGTCATCGAACATGGCTATGTGAAGGCCAAGGGCAAGCTGAAGGGCGCGCGTATTGTCACCGACATGGTGACCGTCACCGGCACAGAAAACCTGTTGATGGCCGCCACGCTGGCTGAAGGCATCACCACTATCGAAAATGCCGCGCGTGAGCCGGAGGTGGTCGATCTGGCCGAGTGCCTGATCGCCATGGGCGCCAAAATCAGCGGCCACGGCACCGACACCATCACGATTGAAGGCGTGAAGTCACTGCATGGTGCTACGCACTCGGTCGTGCCAGATCGTATCGAGACCGGCACCTTCCTGTGTGCGGCCGCCGCTGCGCAAGGCCGTGTTGTGCTGCGCAACACCCGCGCCAACATCCTTGAAGCGGTGCTCGACAAACTGCGTGAAGCAGGCGCCTACATTGAAGCTGGCGATAACTGGATCGCCCTGGACATGAAACAACGTCCAAAAGCCGTGAATGTACGCACCCTGCCCTACCCGGCATTTCCGACTGACATGCAAGCCCAGTTCATGATGCTCAACACCATTGCCGAAGGCACGGCAGTGATGACCGAGACCATCTTTGAAAATCGCTTCATGCACGCACCGGAACTGATGCGGATGGGCGCGGACATCAGTACCGAAGGTAATACGGCCGTCGTGCGCGGTGTAGAGAAACTCTCTGGTGCCACAGTCATGGCCACCGACCTGCGCGCTTCTGCTTCGCTCGTCATCGCCGGCTTGATTGCAGAAGGCGAAACCATTGTGGATCGCATTTATCACCTGGACCGTGGCTACGAACATATCGAAGCCAAACTGGGCGGTATTGGCGCCAGCATTGAGCGAATTGCCTGATGCTGACGCTTAACCCCAAACCGGCCAGTGATGACAGCGACGGCAAACTGCAGCCGCCCAACGGCGTCGAAAAGACCGTTGCAATGCTCACGCATCTGGCCGGCATTTTCTGGATTCCGTACCTGCCACTGCCGGTCCTGGCGTTGATCATTCCGTTCCTGGTGCTGCAATTTGCCCGCGTCCATTCGGAATACGTCGAACAGCACGCCGTTCAGGCAGCCAATTTCCAGTTATTGATGGGGTGCTTCTACGCGCTTGCCATGATCATGAGTTATGCAGTGCATAACGTATTCCCGATCTGGTGGGTTGCGATCGGTTCCGCCATGTTCAGCCTGTGGGAGGGAGCCAAAGCAGTCAATGGTTGGCGCTCACGCTATCCCCTCACACTAAAATTGTTCAAATAATCAAGAAAGTACGACAACATATGATTACGATTGCGCTGTCCAAAGGCCGCATTTTCGAAGAAACCGTGCCCCTGCTGGCTGCGGCCGGTATCGTGCCCGCTGAAGCGCCGGAAGCCTCGCGCAAGCTGATCATTGGCACCAACCATCCAGATGTGCGCCTGATCATCGTGCGTGCAACCGATGTGCCGACCTACGTGCAATATGGCGCGGCCGATCTGGGCGTTGCTGGCAAAGACGTATTGCTGGAACACGGCGGTGCCGGTCTATATGTGCCGCTGGATCTTGAAATTGCGCGCTGCAAGCTGATGGTCGCCGTCCAGAACGGTTTTGACTACGAAGGCGCGGTCAAGCAAGGTGCACGTTTGCGCGTCGCCACCAAATACACAGAATGCGCGCGCGAACACTTTGCCGGCAAAGGCGTGCACGTGGATCTGATCAAGCTGTATGGCTCGATGGAGCTGGCCCCGCTGGTGGGTCTGGCGGATGCGATCGTCGATCTGGTTTCCACCGGCGGCACACTCAAAGCCAACAACCTGGTGGCCGTAGAAGACGTGCGCGACATCAGTTCACGCTTGATCGTCAATCAGGCAGCGCTCAAGCTCAAACAAGATCGCCTGCAACCGATCATTGATACCTTCGCCGCCACGGTTGCAGCCCGTCGCGATTGAACCGGCGAAACCGTCAAAGGTGGATGGACCACAACCCATCCACCTTTTTTGTCAGTATTGCTGCCTGGCCCTTGTAAAACAGGGTGACACACAGCAGTTATAATTGTTCTCCCCCATTGCCAAACCGGATATCTGCCATGATTCGCCGCCTTGATTCCCGCGACGCCCAGTTCCAGCAAGAACTCTCGGCCCTGCTCGCTTTCGAGTCGTCCCAGGATCCGGAAGTCGACGCCCGCGTGGCCGCCATCCTTGATGATGTCAAACAGCGCGGCGACGCGGCGGTGATCGACTACACACAACGCTTCGACAGTCTTTCCGCCGCCACGATGGCCGACCTGGAACTATCGCAAGCGGAACTGAAAGCCGCGTTCGAGCGTCTGCCGCAAGGGCAAAAAGATGCACTGGAAGCCGCTGCCGCTCGTGTGCGCCGTTATCACGAACACCAGAAAGCCGCCTCCTGGCAGTACACCGATGAAGACGGCACCATGCTGGGCCAGCAAGTCACAGCGCTGGATCGTGTCGGTATTTATGTGCCTGGTGGCAAGGCGTCTTATCCCTCTTCCGTGTTGATGAATGCCATTCCGGCGCATGTAGCAGGTGTCAGTGAAATCATCATGGTTGTACCGACACCGCGCGGCGAACGTAACGATCTGGTACTGGCTGCCGCGTATATCGCCGGTGTTAGCCGCGCCTTCACCATTGGCGGCGCGCAAGCTGTGGGCGCGCTGGCCTATGGCACGCAAACCATTCCGCAGGTCGACAAAATTACCGGCCCAGGCAATGCCTACGTCGCTGCGGCCAAGCGCCGTGTTTTTGGCATTGTCGGCATTGATATGGTCGCCGGTCCGTCCGAAATTCTGGTGATCTGTGACGGCACCACCGATCCGGACTGGATCGCCATGGACCTCTTTAGTCAGGCAGAGCATGACGAGATCGCCCAGGCCATCTTGTTGTGTCCAGACGCCGGGTTTATCGACCAGGTAGCCGCCAGCATTGAACGTCAGCTACCTGACATGCCACGCGCCGAAATCATCCGCGCATCGCTGACTGGTCGCGGCGCACTCATTCACGTGAAAGATCTGGCTGAAGCCTGTCATATCGCCAACTGGATCGCGCCGGAACACCTGGAGCTATCGGTCGCAGAACCGCAGGTGTGGTTGCCAGAACTCAAGCATGCCGGTGCAATTTTCCTTGGCAAATTCACCTCAGAATCACTGGGTGATTACTGTGCCGGGCCCAACCACGTGCTGCCGACCGCGCGCACTGCGCGTTTTGCCAGCCCGCTGGGGGTGTATGACTTCCAGAAGCGTTCCAGCCTGATTCAGGTTTCGGCTGCCGGCGCCCGAAAACTGGGCCGTATTGCCAGTACACTCGCCCATGGCGAAGGGCTGCAGGCACACGCCAAAGCGGCGGAATATCGCCTCGACGACAAACAATAATCGGGTTGCGACGGTATGCCAGCGAGAAGCGAATATCTGGACTGGCTACTTGAGCAACTCGCGCCGCTGGGAAGTTTGCGGCCCAAGTCCATGTTCGGTGGCTACGGGCTGTATTGCGATGGTGTGTTCTTTGCCATCCTCTCTGACGACGTGTTTTATGTGAAGGTGGATGACACCAACCGACCCAGATTTGAAAAGGCCGGTTTGCAACCTTTCCGCTACGACGTCAAAGACGGCAAGAAACATCTGTCTTATTACCCTTTGCCCGAGTCAGCACTGGAAGATACCGAAGCCCTGCAGGATTGGGCGCGTGAAGGCATTGGTGCCGCCTTGCGGGCTGCCGCCAATACCAGGAAACGCAGATGAGTGAAAAGATTTCTGCGGCAACCGCGCCGCATTACCACTGGGGCGAGGGTGAAGACGGTTGGCATCTGATGCGCACTCCTGGCTTATCCGTGATTCAAGAGCGGATCGGGCCGGGTGGAGCGGAAGCACGCCATTACCATGTGCATGCCAGCCAGTTCTTTTATGTCCTCACTGGCAGTCTTGAGATCGAGGTCGCGGGTGTGGTGACCGCCCTGAGCGCGCAAGAAGGTCTGGTGATCCCGGCTGGCGCAGCGCATCAGGTGCGCAATGTGTCGCAAACCGACACGCATTTTCTGGTGACCTCGCAACCGCCCAGTCACGGCGACCGGGTTTTGGCCTGACAATCCCTTTTACCCTGTTTTTACAGAGTTTTGACCCGTTTTTGCTTCACCTGGGCGGCAAAGTCGTGGACAATTACGCAAATTGCGCCCAGTTGGGCTATTGCCGATTACGAGAATACGAATGCGCGAAGTACAAGTAACCCGTAACACGCTAGAAACCCAGATCACCGTGACCATCAATCTGGATGGCACCGGCAAGTCCCGGTTTGATACCGGCGTGCCCTTTCTGGAACATATGATGGATCAGATTGCCCGCCACGGGCTGATTGATCTGGATGTCGTCGCCAAGGGTGATCTGCATATCGATGCCCACCACACCGTGGAAGACGTCGGTATTACGCTCGGCCAGGCATTGGCTAAAGCATTGGGCGACAAGAAGGGTATTCGCCGCTATGGCCACGCTTATGTGCCACTGGATGAAGCACTGTCTCGCGTCGTCATCGACCTCTCCGGTCGTCCTGGTCTGGAATATGGTGTCGAGTTCACCCGTGCGGCGATCGGTGGTTTTGATGTTGATCTGTTTGGCGAATTCTTCCGTGGTTTCGTCAATCACGCCGCTGTCACGCTGCATATCGATAACCTGAAGGGCAAAAATGCCCACCATCAGGCAGAGACGATCTTCAAGGCATTCGGTCGTGCATTGCGTATGGCAATCGAATACGATGAACGCATGGCTGGCGTCACGCCTTCGACCAAAGGCACTCTGGTCGGTTAACCCTTCACTCGTTGAACCTCTGAAATGCGTATCGCAATCGTTGACTACGGAATGGGCAACCTGCATTCCGTGACCAAAGCCATTGAGCACGTTGCCGGCAATGACGCTAGCATTGTGTTGACTGACGACCCGATCGAGGTCGCTGCAGCCGACAAAGTGGTGTTTCCCGGTCAGGGCGCCATGCCCGACTGTATGCGCCATCTGGAAGAAAGCGGCCTGAAGGGTGCGGTGCTGGATGCCGCGCGCCAAAAGCCGTTTTTGGGTATCTGTGTCGGCGCGCAACTGCTATTCGACTACAGTGAAGAAGGTGACACGCCGGGTCTGGGCGTGTTTGCTGGTGGCGTCATGCGCTTCCCCAAGGAACGCATGCACGACGACGAAGGCCACAAACTCAAGGTGCCGCACATGGGTTGGAACGAAATGTTCATTACCCGTGAGCATCCGCTGTGGCAAGGCATTCCGCAAGGTGAGCGCTTTTACTTCGTGCACAGCTACCACTTCAAGCCATCTGATGACATTACCGTCATCGAATCGGCTTATCCGTACCGTTTTGCAGCGGCCGTAGCACGCGATAATATTTTTGCAATTCAATGCCACCCGGAGAAAAGCCACAACGCCGGGCTGCAATTGTTGCGAAATTTTGTACACTGGGATGGTCGCCCCTGAAAAAGCGCCCCAAGCGCCGGCGACACACTAACAACCTGACTTCATTGAAGTTTCTGCATCATGCTGATTATTCCTGCAATTGATTTGAAAGATGGCGCCTGCGTTCGTTTGCGTCAGGGCCTGATGGAAGACGCGACTGTCTTCTCGGAAAACCCGACCACCATGGCCCGCCACTGGCTCGATAAAGGTGGTCGTCGCCTGCACCTGGTGGACTTGAACGGCGCCTTTGCCGGCAAGCCCAAGAACCTGGATGCCATCAAGGCCATCCTGGCGGAGGTTGCGGGCGAGGTACCGGTGCAACTGGGTGGCGGCATTCGCGATCTGGACACCATCGAGCGTTATCTGGACGCGGGTATCGACTACGTCATTATCGGCACTGCGGCCGTGAAGATTCCAGGCTTCCTGCACGAAGCTTGTGATGCCTTCCCCGGTCACATCATTGTCGGTCTGGATGCCAAAGATGGCCGAGTTGCCACCGATGGCTGGTCGAAGATCACCGAACACGATGTCATTGATCTGGCTCAGCGCTTCCAGGATTACGGCGTGGAAAGCGTCATCTACACCGATATCGGTCGCGATGGCATGCTTTCTGGCGTCAACATCGAAGCCACCGTCAAGCTGGCTCAGGCACTCACCATTCCGGTGATCGCTTCTGGCGGTCTGACTGATCTGGACGACGTGCGAAAGCTGGTTGAAGTAGAAAGTGAAGGCATCGAAGGTGTCATCACCGGCCGCGCCATCTATGAAGGCACCATCGACTTCAAGGCTGCGCAAGACCTGGCCGACGAAGCCGTCGCCGCCTGATCTGATCTGTTTAAAACCACCCGCCGCTGCCGCTATGGTCATTCGCCATGGCGGTTGCGGTGTTGCGTCTGGAAAATCCACATGCCTTTAGCCAAGCGCATTATCCCCTGCCTTGATGTCACCGCTGGCCGCGTGGTCAAAGGGGTCAATTTCGTCGAACTGCGTGACGCCGGTGATCCGGTGGAAATCGCTCGCCGTTATGACGAACAAGGCGCGGATGAGCTGACGTTCCTGGACATCACCGCATCATCTGATGACCGCGACCTGATCCTCTCGGTGATTGAGGCAGTGGCTTCCGAAGTATTCATCCCGCTCACCGTGGGTGGAGGCGTGCGCAAGGTGGAAGACGTACGCCGCCTGCTCAATGCGGGCGCGGACAAGATCAGCATCAACACCTCGGCCATTACCAACCCGCAACTGGTGGCCGATGCCGCTGCTCGTTTTGGTAGCCAGGCCATTGTGGTCGCCATTGACGCCAAGGCAGTCACTCCGAACAACGACCGTTGGGAAGTCTTCACTCATGGTGGCCGCAATGCCACCGGTCTGGATGCGGTGGAGTGGGCCATCAAGATGCAGCAAATGGGTGCAGGCGAGATCCTGCTGACCAGCATGGATCGCGATGGCACCAAAATTGGTTTTAACCTGCCGCTGACCCGCGCGATTTCCGACGCAGTGGATATCCCGGTCATCGCCTCCGGCGGCGTGGGTAATTTGCAGCACATGGTCGAAGGGGTCACAGAAGGCCACGCCGATGCAGTGCTCGCCGCGTCCATCTTCCACTTTGGTGAATACACCGTGCGCCAGGCCAAAGAAGCCATGCGCGATGCGGGGATTGAGGTGCGCCTGTGAGCTGGCTGGACGAGATCAAATTTGATGCGGCCGGGCTCGTGCCGGTCATCGCGCAGGATGAGCACACCGGCCGCGTGCTGATGTTCGCTTTTGCCAATCGCGAGGCCGTGGCACTGTCTGCAGACAAGAGAACCGCCCACTACTGGACGCGGTCACGCCAGAAACTGTGGCATAAGGGCGAAGAGTCTGGCCATTTTCAGCGCATCAAGGAAATCCGTCTGGATTGTGATGGCGATGTATTGATTTACGTGATCGAACAGGAAGGCGGCATTGCCTGCCATACCGGCCGCGAAAGCTGTTTTTTCCGCAAACTGAACGGCGACACGTGGGAAACGGTTGATCCGGTCCTTAAAGATCCCAACGCGATTTATGGCCATGGTCATTCGCATTAAGTGCACATAAACAGACAAAAAAGCCCGTTGCCGTAACGGGCTTTTTTGTCTGAATGGTCAATTCATCCGGATGTTCGTACAACTTTAAACATGCGCATTGCAACCGCAGCGTCCTTTCGTAATCAAACCCCCTTATAATTGATGCTTTGTATCTGGAGCGAAGCATGGTTTCCGCTGAAATCCTGGAGCGTTTGTCCGCCACGCTGGCATCCCGCCGCGAGGCAGACCCCAGCACCTCTTACGTCGCCAAGCTATTTCACAAAGGTCAGGAAGCGATCCTGAAAAAAGTGGGCGAAGAAGCGGTTGAAACCATCATGGCCGCCAAGGATGGCGACAAGCTCCATCTGGTCCGTGAAGTTGCTGATCTGTGGTTCCATACCATGGTGCTGCTGGCCAACGAAGGTCTCTCTGCTGAAGATGTGCTGGCCGAACTGGCCCGCCGCGAGGGGATCTCCGGCATTGAAGAGAAAGCGTCGCGTCCTGCCCAGGATTGAATCGGGGCCGACCAGGTCTTATGAATGATGGCGCCGCAACGGCGTATTGGGAGAAACTTGATGAGCGATTGCCTGTTCTGCAAGCTGGCCAGCGGTGAAATCCCGAGCAAGCAGATTTACAGCGATGATGAAGTCGTGGCATTTCACGATATCCATCCAGTGGCACCGGTGCATTTTTTGATTGTTCCCAAAATCCACGTCGATTCGCTGGCGCACGCTGGTCAGGAACATCAAGCCTTGTTGGGCAAGATGCTTTTGCTGGCGCCCAAACTGGCCGCAGAGCAAGGTTTGAAAGACGGTTTTCGCACCGTCATCAATACCGGCCACGGCGGTGGGCAAACGTTCTTCCATCTGCACGTCCACGTGTTTGGTGGCAATGTCATGTCGCCTGATCTGACTGCCATCAACACGCAATAATCGGCGTGTAAAGAACAAACCCCTGATGGTCAGGGGTTTGATGGTTCAACCTGCGGCGCATAACGCCAGGAGTACAACACAATGGGTTCGTTTAGCATCTGGCATTGGCTGATCGTGCTAGTGATCATCGTCCTGGTTTTTGGTACCAAAAAGCTGGGCAACGTCGGCAAGGATCTGGGTTCTGCCGTTCGCGGCTTCAAAGAAGGCATGAATGGCGAAGGCGAAAAGCCAGCTGATAATCATGCTGAAGCCGGCCGCGTGATCGACGCTGCCGACCGCGACAAGCGTTAATCCGCCGACAGGACGACACGGGCGGTGTTTGATATCAGTCTGGGTGAAATGGCAGTGATCGGCGCGGTTGCCCTTGTGGTTATCGGGCCGGAGCGACTGCCCAAGGTGGCGCGTACTCTCGGCTTGCTGGTCGGGCGTGCCCAGCGTTTTGCCAACAGTGTCAAAGCGGATCTGGACCGGGAAATCGCCCAGACCGAACTCGCAAAGCTTGAAGCGGAAATGCGGGCGCAAGGCGCTGAATTACGCAATACCATCCATCAACCATTGGCTGATGCGAAAGCGGCATTGCTGGCTGCGCCGTCTGAGACGCCCGCGCCTGTCGTTATGAATACGCCAGTCGAGCCCCCCGCGACGACGCAGTCTGAGCCCGACCCGTTTGCGCTGACAACCGCCGACCAGGCGCTGCGCCCTGTTGCAGAACCTGCCCCTGTATCTGCCGTGTCAGCTCCGGCTCCCGCCCCACAGATCCATGCAGGCGCTCATGACGAGCGCCAGCTTGATCTGTTCGAACCCTCTGTCCCCAGCGCCGCCCCCACGCCGGCGCGAGATCGCCGCTGATTCATGACTGAGGATAACTTTCAGCCACTGCTGGTTCACCTGATCGAGTTGCGTTCCCGTATTGTGCGCAGCGCACTGGTGTTCTTCGTCGGCTTTGCCATCTGTTTTTATTTTTCGCAGCAGTTGTACGATTTTCTGGTCGCACCACTGACTGCCGTGCTGCCAGGCCAGAAACTGGTCTCGATCGGCATTGCTGCACCGTTCCTGTTGCAGGTAAAGATTGTTGCGCTAACGGCCGTCATCATCACCATGCCGCATACACTCTATCAAGTGTGGGCGTTTGTGGCACCGGGCCTCTACACCCACGAAAAACGCATGATCCTGCCGCTGGTGGTTTCATCCACCCTGCTGTTTTTGCTAGGCATGTCTTTTGCGTATTTCTTTGTTTTCAAAACTGTCTTCTCCTTTGTCGCCTCGCATGTGCCCAGTTCCATGCAGTGGCTACCAGATTCCGAACAGTACCTCTCCTTTGTATTGGGGCTGTTCATCTCTTTTGGCATCACCTTTGAAGTACCAGTGGCAATTGTGCTGCTGGTCCACATTGGCGTTGTCACCGTCGAAAAACTGGTGAGCTGGCGTCCGTATGTGATCGTGGGTTCTTTCATCGTGGCTGCAGTGGTCACACCACCCGATCCGCTCTCGCAATGCTTGCTTGCCGTTCCACTCTGGCTTTTATATGAAGCCGGTTGCGTCGTCGCCCGCTGGACCGGGACACGCGCTTCGAATCAAACCCACACCCAAGAACAATGAAAACGCACCCTTCACTTCGTATCTACCAGGCCCTGCTGTTTTTGCTTGCCTGCGTACCTTGCGCGATTCCTTACCGTTATCCACCCAACCCGGTCTTTCCATCTGAGCTGGCCGCATACGGTTTTTGTGCACTGATCATCATGGCTGCGGCGACGCTGCCGACCAACAGCCGCCGCACCGGGCCACCGCTGGCCAGTTGGCCGTGGCTCGCCCTCGCGGGCGTACTGGCCATCCAGATCGTGGCCATGCCAGTGATCTACTGGTCAGAACGCACGATCCCGATGAGCTACATGATTGGCGCTGCGCTCACCGTCTGGAGCCTTTCTCTGGCACGGGACGAACATGGTCTGGAACCCCTGGCTGTCGCACTGGCCTGGGGTCTGCTGATTGGGGCGCTGTTCAATACTGGCCTGTCCATTCCGCAGATTATCCACGTACAGCAAAGTGGTTCGGGCCTGGTGTTCGGCAATATCGGTCAGAAGAATATGTATGGCCACTACCTGGCCTGGGGTCTGGCTGCAGCCGCCTGGCTGGGTGCAACCCGACGCCTGCAAGGCTGGGCCTTCTGGGTTCTGGCTATCTGGCTGGCTTTGTCGATGGCCTGGTGCGGGTCACGCTCCATCTTCCTCTATGCCGGTGCATGGGCAGTTTTTGGCGCGGCACTGTACTTCACGTCACGCGGCGACAACCGTCGCTTTGCCGTGTTGTTGTTTGGTTCGGCAGTTCTGATCATTGCCATGCAGTTTGTCGCGCCGCAGATCAATCACCTGTTCCAGTCTGCATTGCATGCCAAAAATGAAGTCCCAACCGGTCTGGATCGACTGGACTCCAACGGCGCGCGCCGCCTGGTGGAATGGCAAAAGGCGCTGATCGCTTTCCGCGAAAACCCGATCCTCGGTGTGGGCTGGGGCGCCTACGGCGCACAAAGCGTACGTCTGCAGGTCATTCCGGAATTTGCCAAAGTGGTGGAGCCGGTCCTGTTCACGCACTGCCACAACTCGCTGCTTAACCTGATGGCAGAAACCGGCATTGTCGGTGCCTTTGTGGTGGTCGTGCCCATTCTGCTGGCCTTCTTTGGCATCTGGCGTCGTCGCCATGACCCGGTTGCCATGTTCGGCACTGCGCTGGTCCTGGTATCAATCCTGCATAGCCTGGTGGAATACCCGCTGTGGTACTTCCACTTCTTCGGGCCATTCGCCTTGATGTTGTTCCTGATGTACGACGGCGCCCCAGGTCGCGGTTTGTCATCCATGCAATCGCGCATTGGCGGCCTGGCTGCCGGCGTGGCGACACTGGGCCTCGGCATTGCCGGTCTGGTGTTTTACCTGCAGATTTACCCGATCATCGACAGCAGCAGCAAGGTCAAGGAAAACGAGCGCCGCATCAAGATCCTGGAAGACATGCGCAAGAACCCATTGCTGGATTACTTCGCCGAGTACGGTCTTTCCAACTTCGTCGTTGCCAACCGCTCTGACATGGCCTGGAAGCTGGGCATTGTCGCCCAACTGGATCGCCTGCACCCGTACCCCGGCCAGTTGTCCGATGAGGCCATCATGCGCGCATTGATGGGTGACCAGCAGATGGCACACCAACGCATGCGTGAAGCGGTGTATTCGTTCCCCGATAGCCTTGGCTACTACCGCCATGAAATCGAACGCTTCCCCAACGAACCAGCCGTACAAGCCTTGCTAGTGGATGTGGAAGCCGGAGAAAAGATGTACGGCAAGCAGCCCTACGATCCGAACGATGACAGTAATGATGATTGATCCGGACTCACCCTCCGCATCGCAAAAAGCCGGCTTCTGCCGGCTTTTTTTATTGGTGCATTCAAGTGATTGGCGCCGGATGTTTGCCACTGGCGTTGCGTGGAGGCGTTTGCCGCAAAAAAGCACCACGGACTTCGAAATGCACCTGTTGCACTAGACGTGCGTTATCTCTCAGTTCAAGGACATGCCGCCCCGGCATGGGGAACCACGCCCAGGTCTGGCCGCGTCCCAACAGTTTGCCATTCAACCACCACTGCGGCTTCGCCGCACCATTGGCGCGGAACACAATACGCTGGTTGGCTGGGGGGATATCCGGGTCGAGCGCAAAAATGGCGCCTTCTACCGGGTAATCAATACCGGCAGGTCTCGCACGGGCATCATCGCTCACCATGTATATCTGGTCATGCTCGGTGCCTGGCAAGAAATATTCACGCCGGTCTGCTTCGACGTTGTTTTCGAAATGAATCTGGAGGGCATGAATACCGGCCGGTGGGAGGGGAGCGCCAGAGGGTGTGTCCGCGTGCAACTGATTCATCACTGCCAGCCACACCGGCGCAGCGCCATGCATACCAGAGACATCCCACATTGGCGCGCCACTGGCATTACCCACCCAGGTCGCCACGGTGTAACGCCGGGAATATCCCACCGCCCAGTTATCACGCATATCTTTGCTGGTACCTGTTTTTACCGCGGTCCAGAAGCGCGTAGCCAGTGCGCTCTCCAGGCCAAACGTGCGCGCACGGGCGGTACGGTCTGAAAGGATATCGCTGATGATAAAACTGCTTTGTTCATCCAGCAGGCGTTTGCTGGCTTGTGCAGTATCCGTGGCCAACCAGCGCAACGGGTTTTGCATACCGCCCGTAGCCAGTGTGCGATAGGCATTGGCCAGATCCAGCAATCGCACGTCAGCCGCACCCAGCGCAAGACTGTAGCCGTAGTAATCACCTGATTCGGTCAAACTGTTCATACCCAGCGCGACCAATCGTTCACGCAGCCGTGCTGGCGTCACGATCTCGACAGTACGCACCGCTGGCGTGTTCAAAGATGACGCCAGGGCGGTGCGCACGGATACCGGCCCCTTGAAGTCTTTGTCGTAATTTTGGGGTGCATACAAGCCGCTGACGGTATTCAGGTCCAGCGGGCTGTCGTTGATCAGTGAAGCGGCGGTCAGCCAGCGCCCCTGTAGCGCCAGCTGGTACAAAAATGGCTTGAGCGTCGACCCGGCCTGGCGTAACGCCGTCACGCCATCGACATCGCTGGCCCGGGATAGATCCCCACTGGAGCCTACCCAGGCGAGAATATCGCCACTGCGGTTATCCAGCACCACCAGTGCGCCATCTTCAACGTTACGTTGGCGTAGTTCGGCCACTTGCCGTCGCAACGTGACCGTAGCAAAGCGCTGCAGGTCTGCATCCAGCGTGGTGCGCACCACGGCGCCAGCCGGTAAAGGCCCGCGTGCCAACAGTTTGCGGGCGAAGTGCGGCGCCAGTTGGTCATCCTGTTGATAACCATTGCCATGCCGGGCCAGCGCCACTTGGGCCTCGACCCGGATCTGATCACAATCAGCCTGACGCCCCATATCTTTGAGAATGCCGCAGGCGCGCGTACCCACGGCAGCAGGTGCCGCATTGGGCGCCCGTAATAGTGCGACGGCGATCGCTGATTCGTGCGCATCCAGCCCGGAGGGAGATTTGTCGAACAGTGAGGCGCTCAAGGCGTCCAGACCGACTATTTCTCCACGAAAACCAGCCAGGTTGAGATAAGCCTCCAGAATCTGGGCTTTGGTCCAGCGATGCTCCAGCCATTCAGCAGACCAACCCTGGCGTACCTTCTGACTGAGGGAGCGGCCCTGGTTGCTGCGCTTCAGATCGTCATCCAGCAGCCCGACCAGTTGCATCGTCAGGGTAGATGCACCTCGTGTGCGCTTGTTCCACAAATTACCCCAACTGGCCGCAGCCACGGCGGACCAATCCACACCACTATGGCTATAGAAGTTACGATCTTCCGACATCACCAGGGCCTGGCGCATGGCAGGAGAGATGTCTGACAAAGCCACCCAGTCAAGCTTGCGTACTTTTTGATCGACACGTACCCGTTGCAGGGGTTGCCCGTGGCGATCCAGTAATATCACGTCAGATGAACGCCAACCCGATTTCACCTCGGTAAAATCGGGCAGCGCCCACGCCGGCAGGCTGGCCAGCGCCACACACAGCGCCAGCCCCGCCTGAAACGGATCAATGCGCATCACCCACCTTGTATACCGGGTTGGGCGCCGCTCCAAAGACATCCGGTGCGTACAACGCTTCGACACGTGTCGGTGGCAGCTTGAAGGCACCGGTGCTATTCAGTCGCATGGTGTACTCCACCGAGAATGTCCCGCGCGCAATGTACTCGTAATAAGCACGATAACCGGCAAAGCGCCGCTCTACGTAGGCCGGCCAGGCGCTCCCCCCTTGCTTCTCACCCTGCGTGGCAATCTCCGAATCACGCCCCATACCATTGCCCAGAATGCTGGCCCCCGTCGGCACCGGGTCATCCACCACCACCCAGGTCATATCTGCCTGGGACGTGACCTCCAGTTTCACACGCAACACATCACCACGACTGTACTGACCTGGCGTTTTTGTTTCGACAGGCGTCACGGTTTTTTTGATGTGATAACCAGCTACCTGCGGCGCGGTCAGCGGCAGCGCGGCCAGCACCTGCACCGTAGCCCAGGGCGTCCCGCTGCCTTGTTGCGTGAGTGAAAGCGTGCCTTGCCCACCCGCGGGCCAGGACAAATCCGTGCGCGGTGGCTGGGGTGATGACCAGGGTACGGTTTGTTTTGAAGTCCCGAGACTCACATTAACCTGGCCGGTCACCGGCTGGCTTTCAAACAATGCGCTGAAGTGTCTGACAGCCAAAGTGCCCCAGGCATTGGCGTTGGTGGTCATCCAGGCACCGTGATCCTGCCTGCCCAGCAGCCCGGTCAGTAGCCGCGGCATATCGTCCTTGAAGGATGGAAGCTGGCTGGCGACGAGAACCAGGCGCGCGGAATTGACGTCCGGGTTATTCATCAGCCACCACCAGTAGTCATCGCGCTCCGTTGAAAATACCAGACGCGTGCCTTGATAGGTCAATCTGCCACGCAGCAGTTGCTCCGCCTGCGCCATACGGGTTGCACGGTCCGGTGCGTTATTCATGTGCTGCAAGACAGACAGCCAGTCGATCAGCATGGTGGTAGACCAACTGTTGGGCTGCAAAGTAAGCGTATCGAGCTGGCGCGGCTGGGCCCGGCCATAGCGCGACAAGGCTTCCAGTGCGGCCAGACGGCGTGCATCGCCCGAATCACGCGGCATCCAGAAGTCCCGCTTCAGACGCCCTTCTACAAAGTTGGTGAGTGCAGTCAACATCCGCTCACGCGAATCGTCCGGAATCGTCCAGCCGTTCTCGTTAGCCAGTGCCAGTACGTAGGCCGTGAGGGTATCGCTGCCATGCGGCGGACTACCTTCCTGCACCGGGAAGTACTGCGCCAGACCATCGGCATCCAGGTAGGCAGGCAAATCAGCCATGATGCCGTTCCAGCGTTGCTTGTCATTCAGACCGACCGCAATGGAAGAGCGCTGTTCAAGGCAGCTATAGGGGTAGCGCAGGAACCAGTCCCGCACGGCCGGCATATCGCCCGCCAGTATCGCCTGAAACTGTACCGACACCCCGCCGCGTCCGGCTTCTGCCCCAGGCGGCAACGCCACCGGAATGGTCACCGGCGCATTAAGCTGACGCAGCGTGGCTTGTTGCACGGTCACAGGTGTCGCGGGTTCGATCTGCTGATTGAACGCCAGTTTATCCTGCGCCTTGTCGCCACCTTGTTCATGGGCGGCAAAAGTCCACTGCAGATGATCCACACCCGCCGGCACGGTAACCGGCCAGCGTACTTCACGCGCTTCGCCGGCAGGGATCTGTATCCTCTGCGCGCTCAAACCAGACAGGCCAACTGCTTGCGCTTCCACAACGACGGACATGGGACGGCTGGCGCCATTGCGGATATTGATGCCGGCATCGAGTTGATCGCCACTGCGGGCCAAGGGTGCAACACCCGCGGTGATTTGCAGATCCTGGGTGACCGTGATTGTGGCCTGGCCAGTACCAAAATAGGCATCGCCAGCATCTGCCACGGCAACCAGCTTGAAACGGGTGAGCGCGTCGTTAATGGGCACGGAAACCGTCGCACTGCCGGTTTTATCCAGCACCACATGGGGTTGCCAGAGCAGCAAGGTATCCAAAAGTTCTCGCGTTGGCGCAAAGCCGCCACCACCGCCAGGCGCCAGCGCTTTACGACCAAAGTGCCGTTTGCCGACCACCTGCAACTGAGCGGTAGATGTCTCCACCCCGTAGCTACGCCGCTGCAGCATGGCGCTCAGCAGATCCCAACTGTCGTTGGGTTGCAGTTCCAGCAGGGCTTCATCGACGGCCGCAAATGCCACTTCAGCCCCTGCGGCCGGCTGACCGTTGGGCAGCTTGACCTGGACCTTCACCATCGCTGTTTTGCGGATGGCATAGACCGGTTTGTCTGGCGTCACAGTGACGGCCAGTTTATGGCCCGCCGTTCCCACCGTCAGTTCTGCGATTCCGTATTTAAAGGCTGGGCGGGAAAGATCAATCATGGCCGTAGGCGCCTGGTAATCGCGCCCTTCATGACGAAAAGCATCCCACCACTCCAGCGGGCTGCGCCAACCCCAGGTAAAGAACGAATACCACGGCACATCTCGCACCCGGCCGCGCACAGCCAGCACGGATACATACACGTTGGGCGCCCATTGCGGCTCAATCTTCAGATCAATCACGGGGTCTTTACCAGACAATTCAACCACCCGCGTATCAATGACGCCCTCACGCTCAATCGCCAGCAGGGCTGTGGCCTTGCGAAACGGCATACGTACTTGCAAATGTGCGGTGTCGCCGGGTTGATAGCCGGTTTTCTCCGGTAGTACGTCGATGCGGTCGTTGTTATCCACGTCGAACCACATCTCGCCCTCGCGGGAGACCCAAATACGCTGCGCCGCCGCGACGGAATGACCCGCGTCATCCGCCGTTTGCGCGATCAACTCAATGCTGCCTTCATTTTTCAGCGTTACCTCGCAGAACATCAGGCCGCGACCATCGGTTTTACCATCGCAAACCTGGCCCAGGTCTTTGGTGGTCTCATGACTGTCATAGGCATAAAAACCGCCCACAAGGCGCTTGCGACTGGACAACCAGGTATGTTCGACCGCTTTCACCGTCACGCTGCGATTGGCCAGTGGCTTGCCGTTGGTATCAACTACGACACCTTTAACCGTCGTGGTCTTGCCAGCCGTCATCCAGTCTTCAACCGACAAACCCACACGCACGTTGGCGGGCCACAAGGGCACGGTGCGTGACAGTGTCTGAACCTCGCCATTGGGATCGCTGTAGGTGGCTTCAACCACCATGTCGTACGGGCGATCGATCCTGGGCAAACCGCTCACGTCAGTCTTGCCGTTGCCATTGGCATCAAGCGTGAGTGGCGCCTTATCGAGTACTACCTTGTTGTTCAAGGTCTTTTGTTCCGATGCCTCACCCGTATCGGGCGCATCGAAACTGAACCGTTCATAGCCTTCCGCACGGTCATAACGATTACGCAACATGGCACTGACCTGGACAGGCAAGCCCTTGGCCGGCCCACCGGTACCATAAGATAGAGACACCTTCAGTGGCACTGTGCCTGGTGCAATCGTGGCCTTGGCATCGGCCGAAAGCTGACCGCGCATGACGGGCAGGCGGAACTCTTCCACCCGGAACGACCCCGTATACAGCGTTATGCCATCCCGCTCGATACTGGCCGGGCCACGCTGGTTTGCGCTTCGTTGCGGCTTTTTGATCAACGAGATTGAATACATCCCCAGTTTGGCCGATTTGGGAATCGCAAATGTAGACTCCGCATATCTCCCCTGCCGCCAACTGAGTGGATAAGTAAAACTCTGCCCACTGCCGTCATGCGTAATGACGAGCTGATCGGGCAATTGGCTGTTACGCGGCAAAGCCAGACCTGTGCTGGTTTCCAGCCGCATGAAATGCTTCATCGATACTGTTTCGCCAGCACGAAATAGCGGGCGATCAAGCACGGTGGTCGCGCGTACAGAGGGTTGGGGGCTGGTGTCGGTCGGATACGGAAAACGCCAGGCCTCAATGCCCTGATCCCAGCCGGAGCGCACGAACGACACATCATTGCGGCCTTTCTCATCTTGCTTGCGCGCAACGACAAACAAACCCGACAGCGAGGTATCCGGGCATGCGCCGGCTTCCTCCAGCGGACGCTCAACGCGTGCGACGCCCTGGGTATTGGTCTTGCCTTGCCAGAGCAACTGGCGACGGCAGTCGTATATGCTGATCTGGGCATCAGGGACCGGCACGGCACGGTCCAGCGTCGTAACCCACACAGCAGCATTATCTCGACCTCGCTTCAAATGCACGCCCAGATTGGTCACCAACATGGCCGTACGCACGTACATGGGCGCATCCAGACCCAACAAAGACTTACCCAGTAAACGAGACTGCAATTCGACCACGTGCAAACCGGGCTCTGGCGCGGGGACACCGACCACTGTAAACGGCCATTTGCCGGTTTTATCCGGGGCCGTCGGGACGTTCATGCTTTGCACGCCAGGCTGGCCATTCAACATCGACAAACGCCGGGTTTCTACAGACTTGCCGCCTCGCTCCACAGACGACTCATGCCAGCGTTCAACTTTAGCCAGCCAGTTCATGATGGACTGATCATCACTGACGGTCAGGCTCTGCATGCCAACCTGGATTTGTTTGACGTTGAGATCAGCCTCCACGTCACGCAACGTGACCGCGATAGCCGGATCGGCATTGAGCTCCACAATGCCAAAGGGTGCAGCCGCAAATTTGGCCAGTGGCGGCGCAGAAGCTGTGCCAAAACCCAGCGGAAACGACCCCTTGTTGGTCAACTCACGGCCACTGGCGTCGGTAAACCCGTCGGGCAGCTTGAGTTTGAAACTGGCGTTGGGCGGGAACGGCGGGTTGAACGTGGCTTCATAAACCAGATTATCCCGTTCACGGCCAAAATCAGGATGGCGATCACCGTTGGGGGTTTGCAGCACAATCTGGCTGGCTTGCTGACGGGTGACCTCTGCAGAAAAATGCAGCGTGACCGGTCGTAACGGAATACACGCCGCATTGGCATTTTCACGCTGGCAGTTGAGCGTGGCCGTAAACGCATCGCGTACGGTGAAGTTGAGCGTTTGTTTTTCAGCACTCCCCGGGCGATCGAGGACGACTTTGACTTTCTTGCCCGCAGGCAGACGCTGGGTGCAATGGACGGCATCGATACTGCCAGATTGTTTCTCCCATCCCGCGTATTTCAGCAGGGTTGCTTTATCGGCATCCGTCAGCCGTTGCATGGGCAAGCGCTCTGGCGAGCCTTCCACCAGGCAGAACATCGGCACTGCTTTAGCGCCAATGGGGCCATTAAACTGGAACAGAAA
This sequence comes from Silvimonas amylolytica, assembly GCF_014645555.1. Taxonomy (GTDB): domain Bacteria; phylum Pseudomonadota; class Gammaproteobacteria; order Burkholderiales; family Chitinibacteraceae; genus Silvimonas; species Silvimonas amylolytica. The sequence goes on from NZ_BMLY01000007.1 coordinate 193,493, forward strand.
TGCCTGATCTTCCTCAATCTGAGCGCCTTCGCCGGGCATACTTTCCGTGACAGCGAGCGGGCCTGTGGTAAAGCTGAATTTTTGCTGACCCGTCACGGCTTCACCGGATACCGCGCGCAAATCCGGCCTGACGGTAAAGCGACATGTGGTCGCTCCAGGAATACCTTTTGGAAAATCCATCACCCAGCTACGATCATCAATCCAGTGCGCATCCCCTTTTTGAGGGCAATCGACCGTAAAGGGTGCTGCTGCGCGCGTATCGCCCATCCGGACCATCGGCGCGGAGAAAGTAGCGCGGACCTGCTCTACAGTGCGTACTTCATTTTGGGGTGAGAACGTGGAGATGGTCGCCGCGGAGGCAGCAAGCCAGGTAAAGGTAAACAGGGCAAAGACGAAACCACGGGCATCAGGCAGGCGCATAATCGGGGCGGGCGGTTGTTTTTACTTTCCCGATTTTGTCAGAAACTTACGTCGCGTAGTTCTTAACCCATCAAGGTTTGAGTAAATTCAGACATACGCTGGATTGCACGCCCACTGCATCTGGTCCGCAAACCCTTCAGGAGTCTCATCATGCAAGTACAGCCGTACCTTACTTTTAATGGTGATTGTGAAGCCGCGCTGCTCTTTTACGGAGAAATACTGGGCGGTCAAATTACGTTCATGATGCGTTTCAAGGATGCCCCAGGTTCAGAACCGGTGGACCCGGCCTGGGCAGACAAGATCATGCATTGCAATTTTTCTGCGGGCAGTACCCAATTCATGGCGGCGGACTGTTCGCCAGAGCGTGCCTCTGCCAAAAAGAGCGGATTCACGATGTCTGTCGCCGTAGACACCGTCGCAGAGGGAGAAAAGGTTTTTGACGGCCTGGCTGCCGATGGTCAGATCACCATGCCGTTCCAGGCCACGTTCTGGACCAAGGGCTTTGGCATGCTGGTGGACAAATTTGGCACGCCCTGGATGGTGAACTGCCTGGAACAACCGGCCTGAGCGAGCCGACCCGATCGGGTGGTTAGCGGAAAACGGCGTAGATAAAAAATTCGCGGTTACCGTCGCCGCCCGTAATCGGGCTGTTCAGATAATCGAGCACGGTAAAGCCGGCCGCATCTGCGGCACTGCGGATTTTTTCTTCGACTTCCGGGTAACAGGCGTCGTCACGCACGATGCCGCCTTTGCCAATACGCTGTGGCCCCACTTCAAACTGCGGCTTCACGAGGAACAGCAGATGCGCGCCACTTTGCAACACGCTGGCAATGGCGGGTAGAACCAGCGTCAGCGAGATGAATGACACATCGCCGACCACGACCTCAATCGGGCCATCCTGCGCAGGAGCGACCAAATCTGCAGTCAGGTGACGGGCATTGACGCCTTCAAACTGGATGACCCGGGCATCTGCCAGCAAACGCGGGTGCAACTGATCGTGCCCTACCTCCACCCCGATGACCTTGCGCGCCCCGGCTTGCAACAGGCAATCAGTAAAACCACCCGTCGAGATCCCAACGTCCAGCGCCAGCATTCCAGTGACATCCAGCCCGGTATGCGCCAGTGCGCCCGCCAGCTTGAGGCCACCGCGCGAGACATACCGGTCGGCTTCATCCGGTGTGATATTGATCTCGGCATCGGGCGGAAGCTTCAAGCTGGATTTGCTGACCACCTTGCCATCCGCCGAGACACGCCCGGCATCAATCAAACCTTGTGCGGCCGTGCGGGAAGCCGCCAGCCCGAGCTCAACCAACAGGACATCAGCGCGTTGCATGCCGGTGTGCCTGTTCACTCAAAGTGTTCGTTCGAGGCGAGGTAACGCCATTTGCCCGGTGGCAATTGGCCCAGCCGCACATTCCCGATACGAATCCGCTTGAGGCCAACCACGCGCAGGCCGACCAGTTCGCACATGCGGCGGATCTGGCGCTTTTTGCCTTCACGCAGAATAAATCGCAGTTGGTCTTTGTTTTGCCAGGTCACGATGGCGGGTTTGAGTTTCTCGCCATCCAGTTCCAGTCCGTGATTCAACAGACGCAACCCGTCATTGGAGAGCGAGCCCGCCACGCGCACCAGGTATTCTTTGTCGACAGTGGAGTCTTCGCCGATCAGCGTTTTGGCGATGCGGCCATCCTGAGTCAGGATCAGCAACCCGACCGAATCGATATCCAGCCGGCCCGCCGGCGCAAGGCCACGCATGTGTTGGGGGTGAAAGCGCACACCAGAAAGATCGCCATCCCAATGGTTATCCAGCGTCACGAGCGTTGAGGCTGGTTTGTAGCCGCGTTCTGCCTGGCCCGAGACAAAGCCCACCGGCTTGTTCAACAGAATGGTGACGCGGTTGGCTTGTGCTTGCTGCGCTGGCTTATCAAGAGAGATCTGTTGATCCGGTTTGACCCGGCTACCCAACACGTTAATGACGACGCCGTCGACCCTCACCCAGCCTCGTTCGATGTAATCATCAGCTTCGCGGCGGGAGCACAGCCCCAGTTGGGCCATACGTTTGGACAGCCGCATCGAGCCATCATCAGGCGTGCCGGCGGTATCGCTTTCATCGCGACGGGTTTCTTCGGTCATGATTCATCTCCTTGTGACTGGTCGCCTCTCGGCGAAGCCGGCAGAATATCAGAATTGTAGGCCCAGCCCGCGGTCCCCGCGCCCGATACGGAGAAAACATGGCGTATTACCTGATCATCAAACAGATTCACGTCACTTGTGTGCTGTTGTCGGGCTTGTTGTTTCTTTATCGGGGCGTGCTAATGCTGACCGGGTCGACCCATCTGCGTCAGATCTGGCTGAGAGTGTTGCCTCATTTGATCGACACGGTGTTACTCGCGGCCGGGGTCACGCTGGCCGTGTTCAGTCATCAGTATCCGGGGCAGCAAACCTGGCTGACCGCCAAACTGATCGGACTGGTCGTGTACATCGGGCTGGGGATGATCGCGCTCAAACGCGGCCGCACCAGAAAGACGCGGGCGATTGCGTTTGTCGCGGCTTTACTGGTGTTTGCCTGGATTATCGGCGTGGCAATCACGCGTAATCCGCTCTCTTTCCTGATGCTCATCCAGGTGTGAGCGTAATGCGCGGCGAGTCTCAGTAAGGCGACTTCTCGCCCTCTGGGCGCGTCTTGAAACGACGATGCATCCAGTAATACTGGGCCGGAATTTCCCGCACGCGATCTTCAATGAATTTGTTCATGCGTGAGGTATCGGCCAGCAAGTCATCAGAGGGGAAATCATCGGTCCACGCCGGGTAGTAGCGTGTGACGAAGCCGTCTTTCTCCAGCCGCGTGATCATGGGGATCACCACCGCACGGCCCATCTGCGACAACCGCGACAGCGCCGGAATGGTGGCCGCCTGAATCCCAAAGAACGGCGCAAAGATGGACTCTTTGGGGCCCAGATCCTGATCCGGCAGGTAATAGAACGGGATTGTATGCTGACGCAACGCCTTCACAATGGCGCGGATGCCATCGTTGCGCTTGATCAGTAGCGGCTGACCAAAGCGGCTGCGCCCCATCAGCAAGAGTTCATCAAACGGATTCTGGTGCGAGGCCGAATACATGCTCGCGCCCCAGTGGTCGACGGTATGGCGAATACCGCCATAGTCCAGACCGATAAAGTGCGGGGCCAGCAAAATGATGGATTGGTCCTGATGGGCCAGATAGTGCTCATACCCTTCACGACGTACCAGTTTTTCTACCCGCGCCTTGCTACCAAACCAGAGCACGCCATAGCTCACCGCACACGTCGCCAACAAGCGAAAATGTTCATGCAGCACCTTGCTGCGCCTGGCGTCGGTCCACTCGGGAAAACACAAACGCAGATTGGTCAGGCCGATCTTGCGGCGCCGTGGTGCGGCGTAATACAGCAACGTGCCAAGGCCAGCGCCCAGCCCGCGCAATACGGTAAAGGGCAATAAGTGCAACAGCCAGAAAAACGCGGCCAGCAAACGGGCGGTAAAACTCATTCAGACTCCGGAGCCGGTGCGCCGGCAGGGGTTTTATAACGGTTGTAGCTCCACAAATACTGGGCGGGAGCCTTCAGAATCAGCCTTTCCAGATTGTGGTTCAGTGTGGTGGCATCCGCCACCGAATCACCGGTAAAGCGCCCTTGCATAGGCTCGATATGCATGATGTAGCCGCGCCCGCATGCACGACGCTCGGCAAAGCAGAACAGCACAGTGGCTTTACTGGAACGCGCCAGACGCGACAACAGCGTCATGGTGTAAGCGCGGTGACCAAAGAATGGCGCCCATGCCCCTTCGCCGCCACCGGGCGCTTGATCGGGCAGGATGTATACCGCCTGACCTTCCTTGAGCGTTTTGAGCAGCATGCGTACGCCTTGTGCATTCGCTGGCGCAGCACGGCCGTTGGCACGATCACGACTGGCCAGCATCAAGGGCTCCAGCCACTTGAGCTTGGGTGGCCGGTACAGGGCCGCCAGGGCACGCGGCATTTCGTGGGCCAGGTACACGCCGCAGACTTCGATGGCACCCAGATGCGGTGACACAAAAATAATGGGTTCCGGTCTTGCCAGTGCCTCATCCAGCGCGGCCCGGCCTTTGACTTCGGTGACCATGGCGGCGACATCAGGCACCGTGCGCAACCAGGCGGCCAGCAACTCCACCGCCCCTTTGCCGTGCTCTACAATACTTGAGCGCCTTAATCGGATATAATCAATGGTTGTATCGTATTGCGCCGCCCGCTTTGAATTGTCATTAAGCCGGCGCCGATAGGTCGGAGAAGTCCACCATGCGATCCAGCCAAGTCCTGCGCCAATGGCTTGCAGGATGCATAATGGTGTATATGCAAGCGGTCTGAGCAGGCGCACCAGCATGTGTAAGGACCTTTCGGGCAAAACCCGGATTCTAACGACTTTCACCCATTACAGACATGGCATAAAGGACCATCAAGCCCATGAGCGAATTCCTGTTTACCTCTGAATCAGTTTCCGAAGGCCATCCGGACAAGGTTGCTGACCAGATTTCCGACGCCATCCTCGACGCCATTCTGGCGCAGGACAAATATGCGCGCGTGGCCGCCGAAACACTGGTAAACACGGGCCTCGTGGTTCTGGCTGGTGAAATCACTACCTCTGCCAATATCGACTATATCCAGATCGCGCGCGACACCGTCAAGCGCATCGGCTATGACCACTCTGACATCGGTTTTGATTACAAGACCTGCGCTGTGCTGGTGGCCTATGACAAACAATCCCCCGATATTGCCCAGGGCGTGAACGAAGGCCAGGGGATGGATCTGGACCAGGGCGCTGGCGACCAGGGTCTGATGTTCGGCTACGCTTGCGACGAAACCCCACAACTGATGCCAGCAGCCATCTACTACGCACACCGTCTGGTCCAGCGCCAGTCCGAGCTGCGCAAAGATGGCCGCCTGCCGTGGCTGCGCCCGGATGCAAAGTCGCAAGTGACACTCAAGTATGACGCTGAAACCGGCAAGGTAAAGTGCGTCGACACCATCGTGTTGTCCACACAGCACCATCCGGATGTCAGCCACGCCCAACTGTCTGAAGCGGTGATTGAAGAAGTCATCAAGCCAGTCATGCCGGCAGAATGGCTGAAAGACGAACCCAAATTCCTGGTCAACCCGACAGGCCGTTTCGTCATTGGCGGCCCAATGGGCGATTGCGGTCTGACTGGCCGCAAGATCATCGTTGATACCTACGGCGGTGCCGCACCGCACGGTGGTGGCGCGTTCTCCGGTAAAGATCCGTCCAAGGTTGACCGTTCCGCTGCCTACGCGGGCCGCTATGTTGCCAAGAACATTGTTGCTGCCGGCATTGCCAAACAGTGTCTGGTGCAGATTTCCTACGCGATTGGTGTTTCCAAACCTGTTTCGATCATGGTCGACACCTGGGGCACGTCCAAGCTGTCCAATGCGCAGATTGTAGACCTGATCAAGAAGCACTTTGACCTGCGCCCGAAAGGCATTGTGCAAATGCTCGATCTGCTGCGCCCGGTGTACACCCGCACCGCCGCTTACGGTCACTTTGGCCGTGAAGAGCCGGACTTCTCCTGGGAACGTACCGACAAGGCCGAAGCGCTGCGCGCGGATGCCGGTCTGTAACCCCGGTCTGGCTTCATCACAAAAACGGCGCTCAAAGCGCCGTTTTTGTTTGTGCACAATTGCATGTACACCCTCCCGCGGGCCGTGGTTATAGGCTATTTTGATAAGACCATCCCGAGTCCAGGCATCGGGCCAGATCAAAAACACAATGACATTCTGTCTTCGGGGGCCCACTTGAGTATCGCCACAGGTCTGTTTCTGCTGGTCCTGCTAATTGCACTGTCCGCGTTTTTTTCCATGTCGGAGATCTCGCTGGCCTCTGCCCGCAAATTCAAACTGCAAATGCTGGCCGAGGAAGGAGAACCGCGCGCGCAGGCCGTCATTGATTTGCAGGACAAACCGGGCGACTTCTTCACCGTGGTGCAGATTGGCGTCAATGCCGTGGCAATTCTGGGCGGGATTGTCGGCGACGCCACGTTCACGCCGTTTCTGCTGCGCATATTCAATGCGCTCAATCCGGATACCGCTGGACATCTGGCCTTTCTGGCGACCTTCTTTATTACTACCAGCCTGTTTATCCAGTTTGCTGATCTGATTCCCAAGCGACTGGGCATGGTAGCGCCGGAGCAAGTGGCCATTGCCATCGTGCGGCCCATGCGTTTGTGTTCAACGCTGCTCAAGCCGTTTGTGCTGTTATTCAATGGCGTCGCCACGCTGGTCCTCACGCTCACCGGCATGCCGACAGTACGTTCAGAAACCGTGACGGCAGATGAGATCGTGGCGCTGGTCGACGCCGGCGCAGAGGCCGGCACCTTGCACAAGCAAGAACATCGTTTTATTGAAAACGTGTTCGAGCTGGCCGAGCGGTACCTGCCCTCGGCCATGACCGGGCGCGAGGCCGTGGTGTATTTCTCGATGACCGATACCGATACCGCCATTCGCCAGAAAATTGCGGCCCAGCCACATGCCAAGTTTCCGCTGTGTGAGAACAGCAGCATTGATACCGTGTTTGCTTATATCGATGCCAAAGATTTGCTGCACGCCATCCTGAAAACACCTCAGGCGCCACTGTTGACCGTCTTGCGGGAGATCGCCGTCAAAGGCGTGCTTGTTGTGCCCGATACTTTGTCATTGGCGGATATGCTGGATCGCTTCCGTGAAACGCGGGAAGACTTTGCGGTCATCATCAATGAGTACGCTCTGGTCGTCGGCGTGATCACGCTCAATGATGTGACGGGCCAGTTGATCGGCAGCATTGTGGATAACAGCGATGAAGACCAGATTGTGCGGCGGGATGAGCGCTCATGGCTGGCCGACGGCATGACGCCCATTGGCGATCTGAAACGCGCCATCGGGATGGATGACATGGCCGATGAAGACAGTTATGACACGCTGGCTGGTTTTCTGATGCTGCGGCTCAAGCGCATCCCCAAAAAAGCCGAAGCCATGGAATACGAAGGGTTCCGCTTTGAAGTCGTCGATATTGACCATCACAAGATCGACCAGGTGCTGATCAGCAAGCTTTGATCTAGCGCCTTCGCTACACATGAAAAAGGGGCCACGAAGGCCCCTTTTTTTGACGCAAATGACCCTTATTTCTTGGCCTTGGGCGTCAGATCATGATCAATCGAGTACTTGGTGCCTGTCACGGTTACTTCGGCATCCGCCCCGTTCTCGGTGAACTGGTAGGCGTACACACCATTACCCAGCGAACGCGCGCCTTCCAGGCCGCCGCCTACGTCACCGGCCTTGGCCGAGGCAGCAGCTTCGCCACCCAGTACCCAGCCCTTGGTCACGAATTTGTGGAAAGAGGCTTTGTCATTGAAGACCAGCACCAAACGGCTGTTTTTCACACCCAGACCAATCCCGCCCTTAAGCTGGATCATTTGCATAAAGACTTCATGCCCGGTCGCCGGGTCCACCGCCATACCCGAACCGCCACCAGCACCGGCAAAGATCACCGTGGCGCTGCCATTGTTGAACACGGCATAGCCGGCCGACTTGGCAATCGCTTCCTTGGCCGTCGGGTGCTTCTGGTAGACGGTGTCCAGTGTTTCCTGCGTAACCTTGCGAATTTCAGCGCGGCGTTCATCCGGCGACTTCTTGGGCGCAGAGAGTGCACTGGTGTCGTTCATCTCTTGCGCCATAACCGGGGCTCCGGCCAAGAGGGCAACCGCTGCGGGGATCAATAACCAGGTCTTGTTCATGTCGGGTTCTCCTTTCAAGTGACGTTATCGATATCCTGTCTGGCCGGGACTCTTTGTTCCGTCGGGTTGCCGCACGCTGGCATACCCAGGCTGGTGGATATCGGGTATTCCCCCTGAGGTACTGCTCACTGCTCAAAACCATTTCATCGATACCGGCCATGTCAGTCGAAACCTACTGCCCGGCCAGTGGTGATTGAGTTATAGCCGCAATCACGGAATTTTTATCGTGATCAGCGCGTCAGCCATTTCACAAGTCGGTCAAACTGCGCACCATAAGGTGGCGCCAGCCAGTCCAGCGCGCGGATCGGGCCTTGCCGCAACACCGGTTTCAGGTGCGACATAGCGTCAAAACCATCTTTGCCGTGGTACGCGCCCATGCCACTGGCACCCACACCACCAAACGGCAATTCAGCGGCAGCAATGTGCAGCAAGGTATCGTTGATCGTCACACCGCCCGCATGCGTACGTTGCAGCACTTGCCGGGCTGCGCGACGTGATCGTGTAAACACGTACAGCGCCAGCGGGTGAGGTCGATCGTTGATCCAGTCCAGCGCCTCATCCAGCGTCTGGTAGGGCACTAGCGGCAGCAAGGGCCCAAACAACTCTTCAGACAACAGCCGTGATTCGTCTGGCACCCCGGTGTAGACAAATGGCGGAAAAAACCGTGTCACCGCATCTGCATTCGCCGTGGGCAACAAGCCGTGTGCCAAAGCGCCCAAGGTCAGCGCTTCATCGTGAATGGTCTGCATGCGCTTGAACTGGCTGGCCGTCGCCATGCTGGCAAAATCGCGCGGAAACGCCGGGTACAGCCGCTCGGCCCAGCGCCGCGCCACGGCAATAAAGTCAGTCTCACGCCCGGCCGGCAGCAAAACGTAATCTGGTGCAACGCAGGTTTGCCCCCCATTGACCAGCTTGCCATACAGAATGCGGGAGACCGCTTGTTCGAAATCGCACTCATCCAGGATCAGCGCGGGCGATTTTCCACCCAACTCCAGCACTACCGGCGTCAAATTTCCTGCGGCAGCCGTCATGACGCTGCGACCCACATCGGTCGAGCCAGTAAACAGAATCTGATCAAACGGTAGTGACACAAAGGCACGCGCCTCTTCCACCTTGCCGCCGTAAACCACCACCTCATCCGGCGAAAAATAATCCCCAATCAATTTGTGCATAAGTGCAAACACCGCCGGGGATGACTCAGATAACTTGATCATGACGCGATTGCCTGCCGCCAGCGCCCCGGTCAGCGGGCCCAGCGACAAAAACAGCGGGTAGTTCCATGGCACCACAATACCGATCACGCCACGCGGTTGCGGCATTTGCCAGCCACTGGCTGGCCACAAACGCCACCCTACCGCGCGGCGGCGCAGCCGCATCCAGCGCTTGCCTTGTTTGAGCGCATGCTCAATGCCTGCCAGCACCGGTACTAACTCCAGCAACTCGGTTTCCTGCGCGGGCCGCTGGCCAAAGTCCTGGTTAACGGCAGCGATCAGGGCTGCGCGGTTTTCTACAATCAACCGCTGCAAGGTCATTAACCGTGCAGCCCGCATCGACCAATCCGGCATGGGCTGGCTGCGCTGGGCAAGCCGCAGTGCATTGAGGCGGGCCGCCAATTCGCTGCGGGTCAGTTCGGGCAGGTCATGCATCGCGTTTTGCATTGGTATTATCGGCGTGGGGCAATCGGAGCCAGGATGATGAATGCATTGTAGGACCATACGCACAAAACCGGGGATGAGGTCTACGCCGCATTCTCCTGTTTGATATGTCCTACACACCAGGATGCATGCAACAGGCTCAAGTGCACATGAAACAGGCGGCACGCCAGCGCTGGTCGGACAATGTTAAGATGCCGCACTGATATTCATTTTTAGCGCCAGAGACACCGTGAGCCAGCCGCCCCTCAGCTTTGAATTTTTTCCGCCCAAGACCCAGGAAGGCACCGAAAAACTGCGCATTACGCGCCGCCAGCTGGCGCAATTCAAACCTGAATATTGCTCAGTGACCTTTGGTGCTGGCGGCACAACGCAAGACGGTACACTCAATGCGGTGCTGGATATCCAGTCTGAAGGTCTCGCTGCTGCACCGCACTTGTCCTGTATTGGTTCCAGCCGAGCCAACGTGGGTGAAATTCTCCAGCGTTATCGCGATAACGGAATCCGCCATATTGTCGCGCTGCGTGGCGATATCCCGTCCGGGATGGGGGATGTGGGCGAGTTCCGCTATGCCAACGAACTGGTGTCGTTTATTCGTGAACAGCATGGTGACTGGTTTCATCTTGAAGTCGCAGCCTATCCGGAATACCACCCGCAAGCGCAAAGCGCCGAGGCGGATCTGCGTGCGTTTGTGAACAAGGTAAATGCGGGTGCAGATTCGGCAATTACCCAGTATTTCTTTAACGCCGATGCGTACTTCCGCTTTGTAGATGAAGTCACCGCCCGTGGCGTGAAGATCCCCATCGTGCCGGGCATCATGCCTATCCAGAATTTCAGTCAGCTCACCCGTTTTTCAGATATGTGCGGTGCAGAAATCCCGCGCTGGCTGCGTCTGCGCTTGCAAGCGTTTGGCGATGATTCCGCGTCTATTCGTGCTTTGGGTCTGGATTTCATCACCGAACTGTGTGACCGGCTGTTACAAGCTGGCGTGCCGGGTCTGCATTTCTATACGCTCAATGCAGCCGGCGCAGTATCGACAATCTGTCAGCGTCTGGGTCGCTAACCCGCGCTTCTGGCAGACAAAACAAAGGGCCCTTGCGGGCCCTTTGTTTTATAGCGCGAACCGGATCAACGTTGTACCGGCACCGCTTGTTGCGAAGTCGGCACCACGCGTGTGGTCTGACCATCGCTGACGACATCAACGCGCTGGCCCACAGAGAAAGCCATGTCGGCGGCCTGCGTAATCACGAGGCGCTGGCCGTTATCCAGTCGTACCGTGAGCTCGTACGCATTCTGGGTAGTCCCTTGTTTTTCGATCTGGTTACCCGCTACCCCACCGGCAATCGCACCCAGCACACCGGCCACAATCGCGCCGTTGCCGCCACCGATCTGACTACCCGCAGCCCCACCAATCACACCGCCAGCAATGGTCCCAATGGCATTGGTGTCATTCTGGATACGCACACTGCGAACACTCTCCACCGTTCCGGCCTGCGCCGTGGCGGTGCGCATGGCCTGACTGCGGCTGTAGGTGTTGGCGGAATCACTGGCGCAACCAGCCAGCCCCAGCGAAGCGGCGGCGACCGCAATCACCATCGTGTTGACGAATTTCATGAGTTTTCTCCCGAGACGCCGTTTGATTTACGAACAATAATTCTGAGAATTTACAAGCGTAATCAACACATTATAGGCATCACACTGTTTGCCTGACGTCGCAAGATTCACACCAGTTTTCACATGGCGCGGCGCCGGAACCAGCCCGTCAATGAACGTCGCTCACGCGTGGCCGGAATGACTTCATGCTCAAAGCGGTCTGACAAAAACAGGACCAGCGTACCGCCATAAGGCGTGACATCTTGCCAGGTACCCCTTTGCGGACCATCCAGGTAAATGCGTAACTGCCCGCCATCCGTGTCACGCCAGTCATCGTTAAGGTACAGGACGAAGGTCACCACGCGGGTATCCGCATTGCGGTGTTGATCCAGATGGCGTTTGTAAAAGCCTCCCGAAGGATAGACCGCAAAATGAGCCTCAAATTCCGCGACACCAAGGTACAGCTCGCTGTTGAATATCTGCCGCAATGCCTCCAGGCGCGCAAGCACCGGTACCGGCAATGACGGATCATCGTTATCCAGCCACAGCACGTCGTCGCCACGGATACCCGTGTCGCGCACGTAACCTTGTTCCCGGCCAATACCGGCTGCGTGAAAGCGCGTGCGGCGCGCGTCCATTTCTGCGCGCAAAAGCCGGACTTCTTCTTCGTTCAGAAAGTCCGGCCAGATCACTTTGCCGTCATCGACCAGTGCCTGTACGGCGACGTTGAACCCATTCAACAACATTTTCCCCTTTCAATTCGGTCACGATGGTTTCTTTTGCCGGCTGCCGCGGCGGGATCAGGAAATCCTGCGGACGGCGCACGGCGCGACGCAACAGGCGGCCGACAATAGGCCGGGTTGCACGCAAGGTCAGCTTGCGTGAACGCAGCGCCACCCACAGCGCCAGCCCGAAGCTGACCACCAGGTTGATATACCCGATCAGCGCAATACCCAGCGCACTGATCGCGACCACGTGCCAGTCCAGCGCAAAATCAAAGGTCACGGCCGCAAATGAGAGATACGCCGATGAAAAAGTAATGTGGCGGATATCGATCGGCAACCCCAACAGCACGCCAATCGTGCCGATGGTGCCGAGCATCATGCCGAAATAAAAGTTACCCGCTAGCGCTCCCAGGTTATTGCCCAGATAGTCGCCCAGACGCCGCGCGCGTTGTTCGCCGGCCAACCGGTTCAACCAGGGTAGCGCGGCGATACGCTGCGGGATCTGGTTATAGAGCGCCTTGTTGTCGTAGTAACCCGAGATCAAACCAGCCAGGAACAGGCATACACCGGCAATCCCGGCATGAAACAGAGCCAGACTCTCGACCGGATTTAGATCGTGTAACAAGTGCTGGGCTTTATCGGCATCCACCACCGGGTGCCCGGTACTCCACACCCACGCCAGCGCAATCAGCAACGCGGTGGGCAACACCACCAGTACGTTGCCCAATATGGCGATGAACTGAGTGCGAAATACCTTGATGATCAACTCGCTGAGTTCATCAATGTCACCCGGTTTGAGCTTGCCTGAGCGTGTACCTTCATGCAGGGTGGCGGCGATGCGTGCGGCGGTCATGGCCGGCTGCTTGGTGGCAATGGTGAAATGCAGGATGTGGACCAGCATAAAACCAAAGGCGTAATTCAGACCGAACGCCAGTGCCTCCAGCAAAAGCGGCAAGTGTGCCTTGGCAAACAACAGTTTAAGCAGCGCCATAAAGCCGACAATCAATCCGGCACCTGCTGCGGAACGGAACATCCCGCGCCATTCCTTGCGGCTTTCTGCAATGTAATGCCCGCCGGTGTGGCTGGCATGTTCGGTGACCTGCAGCGCCAGCATCTCCGTGTTTTCGGCAAACACATCACGCAGGGAATGCTTGCGGTTTTCCGCGCGGACCAGGGTCAGACTGATGCCCAGAATGGCTTCGCTCTTTTCACGTGTCCGGGTGATCGACACTAATCGCAACAGCGCCTTGAGGCGCTCGATATGTTGCGTGACGCGCAGCAGATGGTAGGTCAGGCTGACCGACACCCCGTTGCGCATGGCGTATTTGCGCACACGGCCAATCACTTCTTCACACTGCTCCAACAACACCAGGATATGGCGTTCGTCTTCCTGCGGCAGTGTTTTCTCGGTCATTGCCTTCAGGTTGTGGGCAATAAAGCTATGAACTTCCAGGTTTTGCTGCACAAAAGGCGAGACCGCGCGTTTTGTTTCTGGCTGGCTGCGGGTGATTTCCGGCTCCAGACCAATCGCTGCAATCCGGGTCGACAAGACCTCAATCGCGTCGAGCAACTGACCCCGAATCAGCATGATCTGTTCGACGTTGGTTTCTTCTTCAATATGCAGCGCCTTGCCCAGGCTAAACCAGATGTCCTGGGGCACGCTCTCCAGCCAGACATAGTCATTATGGTGATAGAACACGCCGCCAAACAGATCGCGCAAGGAACCTGGATTGGGCGCGGGCGGCAACAGGCGATCACCAATACGCCGGGATACGGCAGAGAAAAAACTTTCGTTGGATAAAATGCCGGTGTCGGCAAAGAACTGTACTTGTTCGCTGCGTGAAAGGACGGCCAGCAAGCAGCGACGCACACCAGCGCGAATATCCGGAGATTGCTCCAGCAAATAGGCCAGCGAGCGCACGCCATTGATGGCGGCCTGAGTGTCATCGACCCGGCGTGGCCGCATGGCCTCAACCAGCTCGCGCAGTAAAACGGGGGCACGCTCTGGCGGCGCGCTGATCATGGCCTGCAAGGTAACCTGCATGCATTCTCCAGTCTGGGCCCGGCGTTGCCGAGCCTGGGCTTGGCCCTGTGTTTATCCAGTGGACCGCGTTACAACGCGGGGCAGGCATTAAACGATGAGGTAATAAATCAGCTCAAGCCTGAATGTTCACAATCAGCGCATCAATCATGGCCTGAGTGCGCTGGATATATCCTCCGCCGAACATGTTGGCGTGGTTAGCCATGTGGTACAGGTTGTAGAGGTCCCGCCTGCGCTCAAAACCCGGTTGCAGCGGCCAGGTGGCGTGATAGGCCTCATAAAACGTGCTGCTGAAACCACCAAACAAGCTGGTCAGTGCCAGATCGGTTTCCCGATCTCCATAGTAGCAAGCCGGATCAAACAGCACCGGGCTGCCGTCAGCCAGCCAGGCTGCGTTGCCGCCCCACAAGTCGCCATGCAGCAACGACGGAACAACGTGATGATCTCCCAGAAAGGCCGGCAGGCAATCGAGGAGCAAGCGGGTATTACGCAAGCTGATGCCATGGCGTTGGGCAAGGGCAAACTGATGACCCAGCCGGCGTTCCCGGAAGAAATCCTGCCAATTGTCCATCCAGCCATTGGGCTGGGGAGTGGCACCAATTGTATTGTCGTGTGGCCACCCGAAGTGGGGCGCCGTCAGCCGGTGTAATTGTGCCAATTGCCGCCCGAGCGCGACTTCGTCCCCCCTGTGCCGCAGATCCAGCCATTCCAGCACCAGAAAGGCATGTTCGCCCGACACCCCGCACAGCACGGGCGATGGCACGTGGATACCGCGCGCCATCGCCGCAAGGCCCGCGCGTTCCGCCTCAAACATATCGTGGCGGAATGCGTTGTTCAGTTTGACGAACCAGTCACCCGCGCTGGTGCGCAAACGCCAGGCTTCATTGATATCCCCGCCCGCCACCACATCAGCGCGATGAAACTGTAATGGTCGGCCCGTGGCCGCTGCCAGCTGCGAACAAATGTCAGCCCACATCCGTTTCTCCTTGTCCTGCGTTTTGATCAGCTTTGAGCAATTTTTCGACATTACCCACATTTTGATCAAAAAATGGCATACAAATCATGCAATTCCAGAAAAAAGCAAGTGGGGATTTTCAACCTTACAAGCACCCGATCGGGGGTGTACTGTGCGAGTACCCCTCCAAGTGAATCTTGACATCACCAGCAAGCCGGACTAACCGGTAATGACTGGCGTTCTGGTTCCTCTCGCGGCGCGTTGTCCTGGCCACACCCCGGTTTCATGATTTGTCGCCGCAGCTGTTAGCCCACGAGGCGAGCCACTGACCGCTCGCAGGTGCCCTTTGGCACCTGGCGGTCCCGACGCAACTTCGAAAGCAAAACACATGAGCATTTTTCGTACCAAAAACATTGATGCGATGGTCGCAGTCAGTGAATCCGGCGCTTCCGGCCTGAAAAAAGCACTCGGTCCAACCGACCTTGTCCTCATGGGCATTGGCGCCATTATCGGCACGGGTATTTTCGTGCTGACCGGCACGGGCGCACTCACCGCCGGCCCGGCGCTGACGCTGTCGTTTGTCATTGCCGCCATCGCCTGCGGTTTGTCCGCACTGGCCTACGCAGAGTTTGCCTCAACCATCCCGGTTTCCGGTTCCATCTACGCGTATTCCTATGCTGCGCTGGGCGAGATCGTCGCCTGGATTATCGGCTGGGATCTGATGCTGGAATACGGTCTGGCCACATCTGCCGTGTCGGTAGGTTGGTCGGGGTACTTCCAGTCGCTGCTGCACGGGTTCGGCGTTGATCTGCCCACTGCGCTGACCGCTGCACCTGGCGCCATTCCTGGCAAGGCAACACTGTTTAATCTGCCCGCCTTTGTCATCATGATGCTGATTACCACGCTAGTGTCGATTGGCGTTTCTGGCTTCGCCAGACTGAACAACATCATGGTGGCGATCAAGATCGGCATCGTCCTGTTGTTCATCGTGGTCGGCGTGGGTTACGTCAAGCCTGAGCACTGGACTCCATTTATGCCATTCGGGTTCCATGGCGTATTCAATGCAGCGGCCCTGTTGTTCTTCGCCTTTATCGGTTTTGATGCTGTATCCAGCGCGGCTGAAGAAGTGAAAAACCCCAAGCGCGATCTGCCCATCGGCATTATCGGTTCGCTCTCGGTATGTACCATCCTTTACGTTGCTGTTTCTGCCATCATGACCGGCATTGTGCCGTTCCAGCAATTTGCCGGCGTGGATCATCCCGTGTCGCTGGCACTACAAGTGGCGGGCCAGAACTGGGTCGCCGGGTTTATCGATCTGGGCGCCATTCTGGGCATGACCACGGTGATTCTGGTGATGATGTACGGACAGACCCGCGTGATCTTTGCCATGTCCCGTGACGGCCTGTTGCCCGCAGTACTGGCCAAGGTTCATCCGCGCTTTGCCACGCCGTTTATCACTACCTGGGTGGTCGGCATTGTATTCGGTATTATCGGCGCGCTGATTCCACTCAATGTGCTGGCAGAGCTGATCAACATTGGCACGCTGTCTGCATTTGCCCTGGTTTCGATTGCCGTGATCGTGCTGCGTAAAACGCGCCCGGACCTGCACCGCGCCTTCCGTTGCCCAGGCGTTCCTGTGGTGCCCCTTCTGGGCGTGGCGTTCTGCCTGTTCTTGATGAGCGCGCTGCAACCCATCACCTGGAAAGCCTTCGGCATCTGGATCGCTATCGGCTTTGTGGTTTATTTCGCGTATTCGCGTCATCACTCGCGTCTGGCCCGACCATAAGTCCGACCAGTCAACGCGATCTCGCCCACGCGCATTATCCTGCACACACCAATGCAAGGATGAGGCCGTGGGCGATTTTCCTTTAATCAATACACAAAACCTGACGCTAAGTGCTTTTACTGCGGCCGATGCACCCCTCGTGCAGGCCTTTGCAAGCGAGCATGCGCTGATCAGCATGCTGGATAACGCGCCCTGCCCCTACCCTGATGGCGCTGCGGCAGAGTGGATTACTACCCACCCCGGATTGTTTGCGGCCAGTCAGGCGCTTTATCTGGCTGTGCGTTTGCGGGAAGGCAAGCAACTGATAGGTTGCGTGGAACTGCATGATATCCGGCAAGGCCATCGCGCCGAACTGGGTTACTGGATCGCTTTGCCCTTTCAGCGCCGTGGTTATGCTTTTGAGGCCGCCTGCGCCATGCTGCGCTACGGCTTTGGCGAGATGAACTTGCAGCGCCTTGATGCCACCGTGCTCACCCGCAATGCACCGTCAATCGCATTGCTGGAAAAGGCCGGCTTTGTGCGTGAAGGCATGCGTCCGCAATGGGGCGTGAGCTGCGGCAAGCCGGAAGACATTTTCTGCTATGGCCTTTACCGGGCCATCCTGACCGGTTAGCCATCCGCACCACAATGCGGCATGCCGCAGCCCCGGCCCCCAGGTTACAATCTACTATTTGACTATTTGTGATCAGCGCGGCCTCTGGCGCCTTTATGATGCCTGCCACGCCCAGACCCTCGGGGAATAATTTGAACAGACACTACCCTCACCCTATCCTTGCCCGCGAAGGCTGGCCGTTCATTGCCATCAGCCTGATCGTGGCGATTGTTGTCAGCGCACTGGCCGGGGCCTGGTCGATTCCGTTCTGGATCATCGCCGTATTCGTTATCCAGTTCTTCCGTGACCCGGCACGCGAGATCCCGCAAGCCCCCAAAGCCATTCTGAGCCCGGCAGACGGTCGCATCGTTGTGGTCGAAAAAGCCATGGACCCGTACCGCAACGTTGAAGCGCTCAAGATCAGCGTATTCATGAACGTGTTCAACGTGCACTCCAACCGCAGCCCGGTTGACGGCACAATCGAACACATCGAATACAACGCAGGTTCTTTCCTGAACGCCGCGCTGGACAAAGCATCCCGGGAAAACGAACGCAATGCAGTGCTGGCCCGCCTTGCGGATGGCACCCAAGTGACGTTCGTGCAGATTGCCGGCCTCGTGGCCCGCCGCATCCTGTGTTACGCGAAAGTGGGCGATCAACTCTCTCGTGGCCAGCGTTATGGATTCATCCGGTTTGGCTCTCGCGTAGATGTCTATCTGCCGTTGACCGCCAAAGCGCGCGTCACTATTGGTGACAAGGTTTCCGCCACCGAAACCATTCTGGCCGAACTGGCCTGATGCTGTAGCGAGTCCGGGCGCATTGCCCGGACCGCCAACACAACCATACTGATTCAAAACGGCGTTGCCGCCAGCATGGTTCTGTTAGCGACCGACCGCCTATAACAAGCAAGGGATACGCCTATGCAATCCAAACGTCCAATCGCACTACGCCGTCAGACGCTGCGCCGTCAAAGCATTTACCTGCTGCCTAATCTGTTTACACTGGCAGCCTTGTTCTCGGGCTTTTACGCCATTGTGCAGTCCATGAACAAGATGTTCGTGCCTGCCGCCGTGGCTATTTTCATTGCCATGATTCTGGATGGTCTGGACGGTCGGGTGGCCCGGTTGACCCGTACCCAATCTGCCTTTGGCGCCGAATTCGATAGCCTTTCTGACATGGTGTCGTTTGGTGTGGCGCCAGCCCTCGTGGTGTACGAATGGGCACTGCGTGAGTTCGGCAAAGTGGGCTGGATGGTGGCGTTTGTCTATTGCGCGGGTGCTGCACTACGCCTGGCACGTTTTAACACCAATATCGAAACCGGTGACAAGCGCTGGTTCCAGGGCCTGCCTTCACCCTCTGCTGCGGCGCTGGTGGCCGGTCTGGTGTGGATCAGCCACGAATACGCCGATGAGTTATCTTCCATTAGCGATGCGCTACCTTTCTTTGCCTTGCTGCTCACGTTGTTTGCCGGCTTGACCATGGTGTCTAACGTGCGCTTCTGGAGCTTCAAGGAAATCAACATGCGCAAGACCGTGCCGTTTGTGGCCTTGCTGGTGATGGTGCTCCTGTTGATGCTGATCGTGGCCAAACCGCCGCTAGTACTGTTCTGCCTGTTCCTGGCCTATGGCGCATCGGGCTATGTCATGGCGCTGTGGCAATTGCTGCGCCGGGGCAAGAAGTCTGTAGAACGCCAGAATAACGGCAGCAATGGTCACGGCAACGGCCAAAATTAGACATTAAGTCTACCAACTGTCGAATGCGGTGCTGCAACTCACCAGGATTTGACAAATATTGGACAAAACAGTTTGACCAAATGTCCACAGCGTTTTATGCTTGAGCCCAATAACTGGTCTGGAGCATGACATGTCTGTGGACATTGAACGTTTGATTGAGCAATTTGGCGGCCCCAGCGAGCTGGCCGATGCCCTCAACCGCCTCTTCCCCGACGATCCTGTCTCCCGTGCCGCCATCTACAAATGGCGCGAACGCGGCAGCATGCCCCTCTCCGCACTGAATCGCATTTCCCGGCTCGCCGCCAGTCAAGGGCGCGCTTTTGACATCCAGTCGTTTTTTACCGGCGCAGATGCCGCACCGGCTACACGGAGCACACCGAACATGGGCGATCGTCTTTACATTTTCGACACCACCTTGCGCGACGGCGAGCAATCTCCCGGCGCCTCGATGACCCGCGAAGAGAAAATCCGCATTGCCCGTCAGCTGGAACGTCTGGGTGTAGACATTATCGAAGCCGGTTTTGCTGCTGCCAGCCCCGGCGATGCTGAATCGATCCGCACCATTGCCGGCATGATCAAGGAATCCACCATCTGTTCGCTGGCCCGTGCCAATGAGCGTGATGTGCGCGCCGCCGGCGAGGCCATCTCGCCTGCCGCACGTGGCCGAGTCCACACCTTTATTGCGACCAGCCCGATCCATATGGAAAAGAAGCTGCGCATGCATCCGGACCAGGTGGTCGAAGCCGCTGTCAAAGCTGTGACCATTGCGCGCGAATATACGGATGACGTTGAGTTCTCCGCCGAAGATGCGCTGCGTTCTGACCCGGCTTTCCTCGCCCATATTTTTGGTGAAGTCATCAAAGCCGGCGCGCGGACCATCAACGTGCCAGATACCGTCGGCTACGCCATCCCGGGCATTACCGAAGCGTTCTTCCGCAATCTGATTGCAGCTACGCCAGGCGGCGACAAGGTGATCTGGTCAGCACACTGCCACGACGATCTGGGCATGTCTGTTGCCAATTCGCTTTCCGCTGTATTGGGCGGCGCACGTCAGGTTGAGTGCACGATCAACGGTCTGGGTGAGCGTGCCGGTAACGCCAGCCTGGAAGAAATCGTGATGGCGGTGAAAACCCGCAAGGATATCTTCGCGGTAGAGACCCGCATCGACACGACGCAAATCGTGCCAACCTCCAAGCTGGTTTCGACCATCACGGGTTATCCGGTACAACCAAACAAGGCCATTGTGGGCGCGAACGCGTTTGCGCATGAATCCGGCATCCATCAGGACGGCGTGCTCAAGCATCGCGAAACCTATGAAATCATGAGTGCGGAATCGGTAGGTTGGTCGACCAACCGCCTGACGCTGGGCAAGCTGTCCGGTCGCAATGCCTTCAAGACCAAGCTGGCCGAACTGGGTATTGAACTGGCCAGCGAAGAAGCGCTGAACGCCGCCTTCGCTCGCTTCAAAGACCTGGCTGACCGCAAGCGCGAGATCTTCGATGAAGACTTGCATGCCCTGGTGTCGGATGAATTGGTGAACAAGGAACAGGAAACCTGGCGCCTGACATCGCTGAAAGTGGTCTCCGAAACCGGTGAAACCCCGAGCGCTACGCTGGTCATGAATGAGAACGGTAAAGAACACCGGGTTGAGTGCAATGGTGACGGCCCGATTGATGCCGCATTCAAAGCCATTGAATCGATTGCCAACAGTGGGGCTGAATTACAGCTGTATTCGGTCAACGCGATCACCCAGGGCACTGACAGTCAGGGCGAAGTGACGGTACGTTTGTCCAAGGATGGCCGTGTGGTCAATGGCCAGGGTGCAGACACCGATATCCTGGTGGCCAGCGCCAAGGCTTATATCTCTGCCGTGAACAAGTTACACGCCAATATCACGCGTACGCATCCGCAACCCGTTTAAGACGTTGATCGACGCATCGGCGCAAATGAAACGGCCCGCTGGGCGGGCCGTCTTCAAATATTGCGGTGTTGCCGGAAACCCACTGCCCAAAAGGCAGTTCGGGCGAAGCTTTTACCGAAAGTTTCGATACCCTCAATGGCAGGAAGCAACACTTCCCCGCCAATTGAACGGCTCCGGCATTATTTTCCCCGCAGGCTTTACCCCATCAAACAGGCATCAGGCCTGTTTTTGTTTTTCCGCTGCTTCAATCTCGGCTTCCAGTACGCTGGGACGCGTCCACTTGGCATAGAAAGAAATCGCCAGAAAGGCCACGGCACTGAGGATGACCTCCAGCACCGCCAGTTGCTGTGACAGCCCATGATCACTCCATGCGCGCGTCAGACCTTCCGTCCACCACAACAACACAAACATGGAAGCCCACTGATAGGTATAGCGCCGGCCATGCAGCAACCCCCGCAACGGAAGCAACAAAGGCAGCGCTTTCCACGCCAGCGATGCACGCCCCGGCGGGGCTGGTGCCAGCCACAACTCCCAGGCAACACACAGCACCACAAGCAGCAGCACGCTGATCACGGCAGTCCATTGCGCCCAGGCGCGTTTGTCTGCGGTCGTCATGCGGCGGCCAGTTTGAGTGCGATCTGCGCCAACCGTTTGCCCTGCGCAATGGCAAGCGTTCGTTCATGCTCAGTGACGGGCTTTTCTCCACGACCGCCAGCGATATGACTGACGCCATAGGGCGTCCCACCACTTTCTGTCGCAGAGAGTGCTTCTTCAGAGTACGGCACACCCACCATGATCATGCCGTGATGCAGCAGCGGGATCATCATGGTCAGCAAGGTGGCCTCGTTACCGCCATGCATCGACCCTGTGCTGGTAAAGACGCTGGCGGGTTTACCCACCAGCAGGCCGGATAGCCAGGCATTGATGGTCGAATCCCAGAAGTACTTCATCGGTGCCGCCATATTGCCAAAACGCGTCGGGCAGCCTACCGCCATACCAATACACTCGGTCAGATCTTGCTCGGTCACGTAAGGTGCTCCCGACTCCGGCACAGCCGGCTCAGTGGCTTCACACACGGTGGAGACACGCGGCACCGTACGCAGGCGGGCACGCGCGCCTGGCACAGCGTCAATGCCGCGGGCAATCAGTTGGGCGAGCTGGCGCGTCGCGCCGTGCGTGCTGTAATACAGAACCAGAATGTCGGCCAAAGAGAACTCCGTTAAAGCAAGCGGGGGGTTTCCGACGCATGTGAACTTCACCATGACAATGGCAAGTCCACATTGCGGCGACACGGTTAAACTCGCGTATTATAAGTTCCCGCCAAACGTTGACAGCATCATTTATGCAGGAAGCTTCCACGCCCATGCGATTTCTTTCGTCGGCACAACAACAGCTACAGCCATGGCTGACTTTACAGCACTGGCGCCGCCTGTACGGCTTCTTGAAATTCGTCGGTCGCCGCCTGCTGGAAGACCGCTGCATGCAAACTGCGGGCAGTCTGACCTACACCACGTTACTGGCAATTATTCCGCTGTTTACCATTGCGCTAACGCTGTTCTCTGCGTTCCCGATGTTCAGCGATTACAGCACGCGCTTTCGCAATTTCATTGTGATTAATCTGGTGCCTGACGCGTCAGCCAAGGTCATCAGCGTTTACCTGAAGCAGTTTTCGGATAACGCCGAAAAACTGACTGCTTTCGGAACGATCGGGCTAGCGGTCACCGCCTTGTTGCTGGTGTTCAATATTGAAAAGACCTTCAACCAGATCTGGGCAGTACGGCGACAACGCAAACTACTGACGCGTACGCTCATCTATTGGGCCACGCTCACCTTGGGCCCGCTGGGCCTGGGGTTGAGCCTGACCATGACGTCCTGGTTCTATCATCGTGGCCTGATTGGCGGGTTTCACATCTTCGACAGCACCGTCCGCATCGGCCCGACCATGGTCACCTTTGCCATGCTTAGCCTGATGTACAAAATGATCCCCAATTGCTATGTGCCGCGCCGCCACGCTATTGCTGCCGGTATGGTAGTGGGGATATTGCTGGAGTTGATGAAGGGCCTGTTCGGCTTGTACATCAATGAGTTCGTCACGCTCAAACTCGTCTATGGCGCGTTTGCCAGCTTCCCGATCTTTCTGACCTGGCTCTATGTCTGCTGGGTGATCGTACTGGGCGGCGCTGTGTTTTCAGCAAGCTTGTCATACTGGCATGGCAATGCCTGGACCTGGCAGAGCCATGCCGGGACCAAGTTCGAACAATCGTTGCGCATTCTGGTTGAATTATCACGCGCACGCCATCGCGGCGAGATCATGCATATCAATCAGCTACGGCGTAACGTGAGCCTGGGGCTGGATACCGCACATGCATTGCTGGAACGCATGCTGGAAAAAGGCTGGGTGGAACAAGTACGCGATGGCGCGTGGGTATCGGCCATTTCGCTCAAGCGCATCAAGCTGGTAGAAGTGTTTGAGCATGTCGTCACGCCGTTGTATACGCATGACGGCAAGTATCTGGCCGAGCTGATCGACCAGATGCGACTCACACTGGACGAAACACTGGAAGACTACGCCACGCGGGAAGCGGCAGCGTCATCAGAGCACCCTGCCTGAAGCGCAGCGCTGATGACTTCGGGTGAGAGCGTGCCAATATATGACTCGCCCAGTTTGCGCATCACAATGAACTTGATCTTGCCAGCGTCCACCTTTTTGTCCTGCGCCATCAGTTCGGCGTAACGCGCATAGCCAAGCGCCGGGGCCACAGTGGGCAGACCGGCCTCTTCCAGCAATGCGATGATACGCGCGAGGTCTGCATCGGTGATCTGACCCAGTTCGAGCGAGGCACGTGCTGCCAGCACCATGCCGGCGGCAACTGCTTCTCCATGCAACCAGGCGCCGTAACCCAAACCGGTCTCGATGGCATGACCGAACGTGTGCCCGAGATTCAACAACGCACGCACGCCATGTTCTTTCTCGTCTTCACCTACAATGCGCGCTTTATTCTGGCAGCTGCGCTCAACCGCGTAAGTCAGCGCATCGGTATCGCGTGCCATCAGCCGTTCAATATTGGCTTCCAGCCATTCAAAGAACGCCAGATCGTCAATCAGACCGTATTTGATGATCTCAGCCATGCCGGCAGAGAACTCGCGATCCGGCAAGGTATCCAGTGAGGCCAGATCGGCCAGCACCAGTTGTGGCTGGTAGAACGAGCCAATCATGTTCTTGCCCAGCGGGTGGTTGATGGCCGTTTTGCCGCCCACGGATGAATCTACCTGCGCCAGCAAGGTGGTCGGAATCTGGATAAACGGCACGCCGCGCTGGTACACCGCAGCAGCAAAACCCGTCATGTCACCAATCACCCCGCCACCCAGCGCGATCAGCGTGGTCTTGCGCTCAGCACGCGCTGTGAGCAACCCATCAAAAATCAGATTCAGGGTTTCCCAGGTTT
This sequence comes from Silvimonas amylolytica, assembly GCF_014645555.1. GTDB lineage: Bacteria > Pseudomonadota > Gammaproteobacteria > Burkholderiales > Chitinibacteraceae > Silvimonas > Silvimonas amylolytica. The sequence goes on from NZ_BMLY01000007.1 coordinate 218,148, forward strand.
TGTATTGTTCACCATCAGGCAGCACGATCGGAATGATCTGCACGCCAGCCGCTTCAAGCGCCTTTTGCAATGGCGCCAGATACAACGCAGCCACCGTGGTATTGGTGACAATCGCAGCCCGTTTTTGCGGCAACAACGCGGTAATGCGTTCCACTTGGGCCAAAAGACCACGACCGATCACGATGTCATAAGAATCCAGGCCGAGTTCAAGCTTGACGGTGCGCATACGCTTTCTGTTCCAGTTGCTGCAAAAGTTGATGAGTAAGATGCTGCACGGTCTGGCGACTGGTATCCACGACCAGGTCTGCCACTTCACGGTACAACGGGTCGCGCACTTCAAACAGTTCAGCCAGGCGTTGTTTGGGATTGGCGGTTTGCAGCAGCGGACGGTTCTTGTCGTGCGCGGTACGCATGTAGAGATCATCCACGCTGGCACGCAGATAGATCACCAGACCACCGCGACGCAGCGCGGCCCGGTTGTCCGGGTTCAGCACCGCACCGCCGCCCGTGGCGAGGACGATATCCGACATGGTGCTCAGTTCTGCAATCACAGCGCACTCACGTGCCCGAAAACCGGTTTCGCCTTCCACTTCAAAAATCGTGGGAATGCGCACACCCGTACGCGCCTCGATTTCATGATCGGAATCGTAAAAGGTTTTCCCGGTCGCGCGCGCCAGCGCCCGACCCACCGTAGTCTTGCCCGCGCCCATCAGGCCGACAAGGAAGAAGTTGCCTGGCATTTTCATAATTGCCAATTGTACAGAACCCGGCGTAGCAAGGCACGCTGGCCAGACGACAGCTGCCGTCATCGCACATAGAGGCAACAAAAAAGGAGAGCCGTAGCTCTCCTTTTCCAGGGTGTTACATCAACGACTTAGCGCAGGGTCAGATCAGACTGCAGAATCTTCGGGGTAATGAAGATCAACAGTTCTGCGCGGTTGTCGGTATCAATCTTGTACTTGAACAGATTACCCAGCACCGGGATATCGCCCAGCAGCGGCGTCTTGTCGACCGAGTTGGACAGCGTCTGGGTGTAGATACCACCGATCACGATCGTACCGCCGTTCTCAACCAGCACCTTGGTTTCGATGTGCTTGGTATTGATGGCCGGACCGTTGGTGGTGTTCTGGCCAACGCTATCCTTGTTCACCTTCACATCCATGATCACATTGCCATCTGGCGTGATCTGCGGCGTGACACGCAGCGACAGGGTTGCGTCCTTGAAGGCGATGGTCGTGGCACCGTTCTGCGCGCTTTGCGAGTACGGAATCTGTTGACCATCTTCAATCACCGCCTCCACCTGATCAGCCGTTACCAGACGCGGGCTGGAGATAATCTTGCCTTTGCTATCGGCTTCGAGGGCCGACAGTTCCAGACCCAGCAACCAGTTGGCGCTGGAAGCCACCAGAGCGAAGGTAGAAGCATTGCCCACGCCCAGACCAGTTGCCGGCAAATTCACGTTCAGCAGATTGCTTGTCGAGCCACCGCCAATATTGGTGGTACTACCGTCGCTATTGGTTGTCGTGAAGTTGTTCAGGCTAGGCGCAGTACCGATATTTGTATTACCGGTGTGACCCAACGCAGCCCAACCCAGACGTGCACCCAATTCGCGGCTGAACGTGTCGGACGCTTCAACGATACGCGCTTCGATCAACACCTGGCGAACCGGGATATCGACCTTGTTGATGATGCCGCGTACTTGTTCCAGCTTGCTCGAGACATCCGAGATAAACAGCGTATTGGTACGTTGATCAACCACGACACTACCGCGCTTGGACAGCATTTGCTGGCCATCGGTGAGCATCTTCTTGATGTCATCGCCCTTCTGGTACTTCAACTGGAACGACTCAGTACGGGTCGGCTCCAGATCATCGGTAGCCTTCTGGACTTCGTACTGTTGCTTTTCCTTGTCGGCCAGTTCCTGGCGCGGGGCAATCCACAGCACGTTACCGCTGCGACGCTGATCCAGACCCTTGGCTTGCAGAATGATGTCCAGTGCCTGATCCCAAGGTACGTCTTTCAGACGCAACGTCAGGTTACCGCTCACCGAATCACTGGTGATGATGTTCAGGCCGGTAAATTCGGCAATCACTTGCAGAACGGTGCGAATTTCTACGTTCTGGAAGTTGAGCGACAGCTTCTCGCCCTTATAGGCCGGTTTGACCTTGGCCAGCTTGTCGTCATCAACCTTCGTGCGCACTTCAACAATGAAGCGGTTTTCGGTCTGGTACGCCGAGTATTCCCAGTTCCCCTTGGGTTCAATCACCATGCGGGCGTTGTCACCCAGACTGAATGCGTCGACTTTGTTCACTGGCGTGCCAAAGTCGGTCACATCAAGACGGCGCTCCAGGGATTTAGGCAACGTGGCTTTGGTGAAATCAACCACCAGGCTCTTGCCTTGTGGCTTGATGTCGATACCTACGTTGGGATCAGACAAGTCCACCACGAGGCGGCCTTCGCCATTTTGACCGCGGCGGAAGTCTACGCCCTTGATCGACTGGGTGGTCGCAGATGGTTTCACATCAGAGAAATGCACCGGACGCGCTTCGCCTGCGTTGGCAGACTGAGCCCCATCCAGCGTAATCAGGAACGTCTTGCCGTCGACCTTGGTGGTATAGCCGGCCTGCTTTTGCAGGTTCAACACCACGCGAGTGCGGCCCGAGCCTTCAGCCAGGTTAATCAGTCGCAGTGCGCTACCGTTGACCTGAACCGTGTTCTTGCCCGCCTGATTACCTGTACCGGCAAAATCAAAAGCGATACGCGGCGGCGTATTCACCGAAAAACTGGTCGGCGTAGGTACATCACCGTTGAAAGTCAGCTTGATGACCTGCTTTTCAGCAGAGACTGTGGTTACATCCACGGCGGTGATATCTGCCGCAAACGCCCATGATGCCACCAGCAAGCCACTGGCCAGCAACACTCGTTGCAGGTTAGATGCCTTGATCATTTCTTTAGCTCCGCCTCTTGCAGGGGAAGCGACGTATCGCGCTCCACCCAGTCTCCACCACTGTCTTCGACGATTTCTTTCAGCTTCACTTCGGCATCGGTGATCGCCATGATCTTGCCGAAGTTCTGCCCCATATAGTTACCGACCTTGACTCGATACAAATTACCGTCAGGCGCACGAATCAACGCTTGTATCGTCTTGGCCTGCTGCAGCGTGCCAACGAATGTCAGCTTTTCCAGATCGTAGTTTTCCAGCGCTTCCTTGGGCCGGTTGGTATCGGGTGCCATGGCGCTGTTGTTCTTGCGGGCGGCATCCATCTTGTGTGGATTGAACGGATCGGCCACATCGAACGCGTTATAAGCAAAAGGCGTGTACTGACGCGCTTCAGGCAGGGGTTCAATATGGCCGCGCATGCCTTCTGAACGCTCACGCATCCAGGCCTTCAAATCACTGTTTTCATCGCCAAAACAACCGGCGAGCAGCAACGCAACCATCGACACAGCGAGGCCGCGCAGCATCATGCGTTTATGCTGATGTTCCATGCGTGGAATACTCATCGTGTCCTCTTCTTCGCGTCGACTTCAGCCTGACGCACCTGTTGCTGCTCCGCATCATCCAGTGCGCGATAAGTCTTCACCACAGCAGCCATGGCCAATGTGTCGGGGGACTTCGGCACCGTCAGCTCAATGTTGGTCAATGTCACAATGCGCGACAGTTGCGCCACGTCACTCACAAAGGCGGACAGATCGTGATAGCTGCCGGTAATGCGGATATCGATCGGCATCTCCGCAAACTCAGCGGTCTTGGTTTCAGCCTGCGGTCTGAAAAGGTCAAACTGCAAACCGCGACCAACACCAGCCTGGTTGATTTCGGTCAGCAACGTTTCCATTTCCGACTTGGTCGGCAACTGACGCAACAGCACGCCGAATGAGTCCTGAATTTCTTTCAGCTGTTGCTTGTAGGCCTCCAGGTTGGCCGCCTTCTGGGCCTTATCCAGATACTGGGCCTTGAGCGCCTCTTCCTGCTGCTGGCCGGTGGCCAGTTCATCCATCTGGTCACTCCAGAGCAGAAAATAACCAGCGACCAACACCACCACCACCAACACAACAATCAGACCGATCTGCGCCGCACGCGGCCAGTTCCCCATGTCCTTGGGGTCAAGATTTCGCAATTCATCAAGGGTCATTTGGCACCTCCAGGCGCAGATGCAGGACTACGTGCAGGAGCCGGGCCAGATGCGTCATCCTTGGGTCGGGCAAGACGTACAGTCAGCGTGAACTCAGACAAACGCTGATTGCCTACTTGCGCCGACTTCACTTCGATCAGCGTTGGCTGCTCAAACACAGGCGAGTCTGCCAGGTTGCGCATGTAGGTCGAAACGCGGGCGTTAGACTGCGCGTAACCATTGAGGTTAAGCACCATCTCGGTTTGTTTGACGTTCTTAAGGTAAATGCCTTCCGGTGTCTGGCGCGTGAGCTGGTCAAGCATCTTCACGTCTTCAGAACGGTTAGCCTGCAGGCGCTCTACCACTTTCTTGCGGTCAAGCAACTGCTGCTTTTCCTGCTTCAGTTTGTCAATTTCTGCAATTTGTTGATCCAGCTTGGCATTTTCCTGAGTCAGGAACTGATTACGCTCGGTCTGGGTATCAATGCGGGACTGATAATAAAAATAGCCAAGGGCCACCACGCCCGCAGCGGCAGCAAAAGCGATGGCCAGCATCGCCATATACCGGTTGTGCCGCGCTTTGCGCGCCTCTTCCCGGTGTGGTAACAGGTTAATGCGGATCATGTCGGGTCAAACCTCCGCATGGCCAGACCACATGCGATCAACAAAGAAGGAGCATCCAGCTGGATCTGCTTGCCACGCACCTTACCCGTCGCCATACCGTAGAACGGATTGGCGCGCATGGTGCTGGTTACCTGGGTACGGCTCGACACCGCATCATCAAGACCATGAATGGCACTGCAACCGCCGGCCAGCAAAATATGGTCGACCGTGTTGTAGTTGCTGGATGTATAGAAGAACTGCAAGGAGCGGGAAATTTCCAGCGCCATGGTATCCATGAACGGCTGCAGTACTTCCGGCTCGTAGTTTTCCGGCAGACCGCCCTGCTTCTTGGAAGACTCGGCCTCTTCGGAAGACATGTTGAACTTGCGCTGGATTTCCTGGGTCAACTGATTGCCGGCGTAGGCTTGATCGCGGCTGTAAATCGATTGACCATCCTTGAAAATATTCATGTGCATGGCGGTAGCGCCGATGTCCACCACGGCCACGATCTGGTTGTCACCATTGTTGGGCAGTTGCGGGCGCATCAACTCGAACGCGGCCTGGGTGGCGTATGACTCAACGTCCACGACCAGTGCTTTCAGACCGGCCAGTTCAATCGCGGCCACGCGCTCTTCCACCTTTTCTTTCTTGGCAGCAGCGATGAGGACTTCGTTTTCTTCCGGCACATTGGGCGCAGCGCCCAGCACCTGGAAGTCAAGGTTCACCTCATCCAGCGAAAAGGGGATGTACTGGTTCGCTTCGGTTTCAACCTGCGTTTCCAGATCACGTTCGGACAGATCACCGGGCACCAGAATTTTCTTGGTGATGACGGACGCTGCCGGCAAGGCAATCGCCACGTTTTTCAAACGGGTACCCATCTGCTTCCATGCGCGACGCACGGCCTCACCCACTGCTTCCATATTGGCAATGTTGCCATCGGTCACAGCGTCTTTCGGCAGTGGTTCGATCACATAGCGCTCGAGGCTATAGTTGCGCCCGGTTTGACCCAGTTCGACCATCTTGACGGCCGAGGAGCTGATATCCACTCCGATCAACGGCGGCGCCTTTGGTTTGAGAAAGTCGAGATTCAACACAATTTCCTTTTAAAAACAGGAAAGTAGGATGGTATGCTGTCAGAATGCGTGAAAATCCTAACAAGCTGCGGCCAGACCTGTAAAGAAGCGCCTGGTATTTACGTTTATTTTTGCAACAGGCTGCCTATATCTTAAAAACTTTGTAATGCAGCCTTTAATGAAGAAAATGACAAAACGAATTCTGTTAATTTGCCTTGGCATCTTCTCCGGACTTATTCTTTTTGCCGTCGGTCTGGTCTTTTTTGCCGTCCTTCTGACCTACCCCAGATTACCTTCACTCGAAGCTTTAACCGAGTACCACCCCAAAATTCCGTTGCGTGTATATACCGCTGATCAGGTGTTAATCGGCGAATTCGGCGAAGAACGTCGCGCATTTGTACCGATAGACCAGGTTCCCCTCGTAATGAAACAAGCTTTGCTGGCCGCAGAAGACGAGCGGTTTTACCAGCACGGTGGCGTTGATTACATGGGCGTTGCACGCGCAATGATTGGCAACATGATTCCCGGACATGTCCAGTCCGGCGCCAGCACCATCACCATGCAGGTAGCCCGCAATTTTTATCTGTCAAACGAAAAAACATTAACGCGCAAATTCAACGAAGCGCTGCTTGCATTCAAAATCGAACACAATCTTTCCAAAGACCAGATTCTGGAACTTTATCTGAACCAGATTTATCTCGGTCAGCGTGCATACGGTTTTGCATCTGCTGCACAAACTTATTTCGGCAAAGACCTCAAACAAATAAATGTTGCTGAAGCTGCCATGCTGGCCGGGTTGCCCAAGGGCCCTTCAGTCTACAATCCAGTTGCTAATTTCAAACGCGCTACATTACGCCAGCAATATGTATTACGGCGCATGCACGAGTTGCATTTCATCACCGACGAACAGTACAACACCGCACTGACCACCCCCCTTACCATCAAGCGCATGATCCAGGATTTCCCGGTACACGCCGACTACGTGGCCGAATCCGTACGGCAAATGATGTTCGACCGTTACAAGGATGCCGCGTACACCGCCGGATTCAAGGTTTACACGACGCTCGACAGCAAGAACCAGACAGCCGCGTATCTTGCGCTGCGAAAAGGACTCATTGATTACGATATCCGTCATGGTTATCGGGGCCCTGAAGGCTTTATAGACCCAGAACTTTTCAATGCTGGTAATGAAGAAGCCCTGGACGATGCAACTACTGACATCAAGGATTCGGACGAACAACTAGCAGCCATTGTGCAAAATGCATCTCCGAAGAGCGTGAAGGCCTGGCTCAAAGGCGGCGAGGTAATCACCATTGAAGGCGACGGCCTCAAATTCGCCCGCTTTGCACTGACTGACAAAGCCAACCCGACGGCACGCATCCGCCCGGGCGCCATCATCCGCGTGGTCAAACAGGATGATGGCTGGGCCATTTCACAACTCCCGCAAGTTGAAGGCGCGCTGGTTTCACTGGATAGCCAGAATGGCGCGGTCAAAGCGTTGGTGGGCGGTTATGACTTCAACCGCAATAACTTCAACCATGTCACCCAGGCTTGGCGCCAGCCTGGCTCCAGCTTCAAGCCATTCGTCTACTCCGCGGCACTGGAAAAAGGCGTCACTCCGGCCACACTGATCAACGATGCACCTATCGTTATTAACCCGGACCAGGTTGGAGGGCAGAAATGGGAACCCAAGAACTATGACGGCAAATACGAAGGGATGATGACAGTTCGTAATGCGCTGACGCATTCCAAGAACCTGGTGTCGATCCGTATTCTGCAGTCAATCACCCCTCAGTACGCGCAGCAATTTGACACCCGTTTTGGCTTCACGCCTCAGCAGAACCCGGCGTACCTGACCATGGCGCTGGGTGCCGGTAGCGTCACTCCCTTGCAGTTGGCGGAAGGTTATTCTGTATTCTCAAATACCGGCTATCGTGTTTATTCGTGGTACGTCGACAAGATCCTCGATGCGCGGGGTAACCTGGTGGCACAAACTGCGCCCCAAGTGGCTGGTCAGAATGCCAAACGCACGCTAGAGGCTCGTAACGCCTTTGTGATGACCAGCATGATGCAAGACGTCGTGCGCTACGGGACTGGTAGCAAAGCCCGCGTGCTGGGGCGCATGGATCTGGCTGGCAAGACAGGCACCACCAATGACACCCATGACGCATGGTTTGCAGGCTTCACTCCGGACGTAGTCACGGTGGCTTGGGTCGGGTTTGATCAACCCCGCTCTCTGGGCGGCTCAGAAACCGGTGGCGCGGCCGCATTGCCCATCTGGATCAACTACATGGGCAAAGCACTGGCAGATACGCCAGAACGACAATATCCCGTTCCGGATGGTGTTGTTGCGCAAACCATCCAGACCGAGAAAGGCGATCGCACAGAATACTTCTTTGCTGAATACACGCAGACCAACCCGGAGTTGGGTTTAGGTAGCGGCTCAGTCGCCTCCCAGCCGCTTGATGAAATCAAAGACCTGCTTTTTTAGACAGGAGCAAGCAAACCGGATTCGCGTAATTTCGCGCTATGATTTACTGTTATGCAGTAAGAGCTTGAATCGGTTCAGGCTCTTACTCCCCCGAGACCATTCCCGGAGGTTCCCACCCAGCGACAGCCCTGATCCCCGCAGCCACAGACGGCAATTGGTTGCCATGCTCAACCGCCCTGACCGCCACCTGGAGAACCGCCATCATGGGTAAATCTTTTTCAGCCGACCGTCACACCCTGACCTTGCGCGCCGAAATAGCACATCATGCCGCTCGCCTGATCGCCGAAGACCATATGCATGACTTTGCGCTAGCCAAGAAAAAAGCCGCGCGCCATTTAGGGGTTTCGGATGCGCATGTTCTGCCCTCCAATCAGGAAATTGAGGACGCACTGGCCAGTTATCGTGCTATCTACCAGCCCGAACACGACGGCTGTCTGCAGGAATTGCGACAGAAAGCAGCGACGGTCATGCGGTTATTGCGCAGCTTTAATCCCTGGCTAACAGGTTCTGTGCTATCTGGTGTTGCGGGTAGTCATTCTGATATCAACCTGCTGATGTATACCGACGACCCCAAGAGCGTTGAGATATTTCTCTTGAATGAGCGGATCGAGTATCAGCATCTGGAACCGCCCCCAACCCACCGCCATGCGCTCTACCCGACACTGGCGTTCTGGTATGACGATACGCAAGTCAAACTGCATGTACGTCCGCGGCTTGCTGAGCGCCAGAACCCCAGACGCGAAGAAAAAGAGCGAGCCAGTCTGGATGATGTCCTGGCTTTGCTGGCACAGGACCGCACTCTGAGTGCCTTGATGCTCTGACCTGATGCGGCCCTGCGGGGCCGTAACTGCTTTAATGTAATGAGGCAGGCCCGGCCATGACTCACGATCTATACAACAGCAAAACCACACGTCACATCGAACAAACCCAGGTCGCGGCAGGCGCCCAGTTAATGGTGCGAGCAGGCTTGGCGGCGGCGCAATGGGTGGCGGCGCGTTTTCCGCAGGAAACCCGCGTGGTGGTGCTGGTTGGCCCAGGCAATAACGGCGGCGATGGCCTGACCGTAGCGCGCCACCTCAAAGAAGGCGGCTACAAGGTCAGGGTGCACTATCTTGGCAGTAGCCGTGCGGCCTCCGCCCCGACAGCCAGAGCCCTGGAACTATGGCATCGCGCCGGTGGCACGCTTGACGACAGCTGGGATGAGCACAATGATCTCGTCATTGACGCGCTGTTTGGCATCGGGCTTAGCCGGGACGTCCCGGAGACAGTTGCCAACCTGTTCACGCGAATTGAAACCAGCGGGCAAAAAGTCATCGCCCTTGATATTCCAAGTGGTCTGGATGCGGACACTGGCGCCATTCGTGGCAAGGCATTACACGCGCACACCACGTTGACTTTTATTGGTGACAAACCTGGCCTGCACACAGCAGAAGGTCAGGATTATGGCGGCCAGGTATTGGTTTTCAATCTGGATATTCCGGCCAATGCGTTTCCAACCGGAGATCTACAACTTTATCAACCTGATACGCTACCGCCGAAGTTGCAACGGTATCAAGCTAGTCATAAAGGAAGCTACGGTACGCTGGGAATTCTGGGCGGTGCGGCGGGAATGGCCGGCGCCCCGCTGCTGGCGGGCCGGGCGGCACTACGACTAGGAGCCGGCAAAGTACGGGTGGGCTTACTGGGTTCAGCCTTGGCCGTAGACCTCGTCGCGCCGGAACTCATGCTGACCACCGCGCGAGAGACACTCAACCAATCGCATGACGTCTGGTTAGCAGGGCCTGGATTGGGGCAAAGCCCGGAAGCCATTGATCTTGTCGCGGGATTACTCGGTCGGCAGGAGCCCCTGGTACTGGATGCGGATGGGCTTAATGTATTGTCCAGTCAGCCCGAACTGGCCCGATTGTGTGCCGAACGTCATGTCCCTGCGATCCTCACCCCCCATCCTGCCGAAGCGGCCAGATTGCTGGCTTGCCCAACATCTCAAGTGCAGCAAGACCGCCTCGAGGCGGCACAAGAACTGGCTCAGCGCTATCAGGCCGTTATCGTACTCAAGGGTTCGGGGACCGTGGTGTGCGACAACAAGTGCGTGAGCATCAATGGTTCGGGCAATGCCGCACTCGCTGCCGCAGGACAAGGAGACATCCTGGGCGGCATGATCGCTGCGTTGATCGCTCAAGGCATGAGCTCACTGGAAGCAGCAAAATTTGGCGTATTTCTGCACGGCGCTGGTGCAGATTTGTGGCGGCAAGAATTTGCCGCGGCGATTGGGTTGACCGCGAGTGAAACGATCGACTACGCGCGAAAGATCCTTAATCGGTTGCCAACCGAGTAGATCTGCAAGGAAGAGCGTGGAGTTGTCCGGGGCGCATAAAGCAAAACGCCCGTACAGGTGTCTGTACGGGCGCTTTCTATGGGGTGTCTGGCAATGT
>NZ_BMLY01000008.1 GCF_014645555.1 Silvimonas amylolytica
GTGGAAGGCATTCTGAACGGCGGGCTGGACGCTGAAGCGGCGGCTGGCAGCAGCGGTGCACCGTGGGCCGAAGCCGGTGGCGAGGAAAGCGACCCGCTGTACGACGAAGCCGTCTCATTCGTGCTCAAAAGCCGTCGTGCCTCCATCTCCTCCGTCCAGCGGCAACTGCGCATTGGCTACAACCGGGCAGCCCGCCTGATTGAGCAGATGGAAAACGCAGGTCTGGTGAGCGCCATGGAAAGCAACGGCAACCGGACGGTACTGGCGCCAGCCACCGGGGAGTGACCTTCTGCGGTTGGCCAGACAAAAAGCGCCGGGGAAACCTGGCGCTTTTTGTTTTGGGTGAGCGTGATCCGCTGCCCGTGCCCGAAGACAATTTGAAAAGCGTTTGATCACACCAGGACGGCGAGCATGGGTAAAACGTGGGATTAACGGCATTTCGTCACAAATATTTAACAGCCAAGCCACACTTGCTCTCGCAACTATTCCCAAATGCGCCTTCCCGCTTTAGCATACGCGTCCGACATCACGAAACCGGGCGCCAAGGGCCAAAGCGGCAACGCATCTGGCCTGGACCGACAAGACTTAACTGCTTGTTTACACAGCACAGCCCTGTCGCGTGTAGAATATGTCGCCCGCTGATTTGGCTTGAACAAATAGACCAAGTCGTGATATAAATCGTGTTTTTTCCAGAAGTCAGGGAATCCTAACCATGGCACGTGTATGCAAAGTCACCGGCAAGCGTCCGATGACCGGGAACAATGTTTCCCACGCCAACAACAAAACCAAGCGTCGTTTCCTCCCGAACCTGCAATCTCGCCGTTTCTGGGTTGAAAGCGAAAACCGTTGGGTGCGCCTGCGCGTATCCAATGCTGCCCTGCGCACCATCGACAAGAACGGCATTGATGCCGTCCTGGCTGACCTGCGCGCCCGCGGCGAACTGTAACCAGGTAAACGATCATGCGTGAAAAAATCAAGCTCGAATCCAGCGCCGGTACCGGTCATTTCTACACGACCACCAAGAACAAGCGCACCACTCCCGAAAAACTCGAGATCAAGAAGTACGATCCGGTTGTTCGCAAGCACGTGATTTACAAGGAAATCAAGCTGAAGTAATTCAGCTGCGTCGTTGGCTTTTCCAACGGCAAACGGATTCCCTGGTCCCGTGCCGGAAATAAAAAACCCGCTCCTTGAGCGGGTTTTTTATTTGTCGCGCCATCCAGCAGCGCTCATTCCGGCATCCAGACCTCGCGCAGGGTATCGAGCAGCATGGCAATCATGGGGTCATTTTGCCGCTCTGCCGAATACAAAAACTGCAATGGTGCAGAGATGGCAATCTCGCCACCGCGCCACAGCACAATCGACCCGTCTGCCGCAAACCGCCGCGCTGTACGCTCTGCCAGCAGCGAGATGCCCAGACCCGCCTTCACCAACTCCACCAACGTGCCTTCGTCGTCAAATTCTCCCACCCGCTTGGGTGCGATATTGTGCGTGCGCCACAACTCCTGGGTAATGCCACACAGGCTCATGAATTGCGACAAACCCAACCAGGGCAGTTTGCCCAGGGTTTTCCAGTCAGACTCATGATGTTCATGCCCCATGGCCGCCGGCATGGCAACGCAAAACCCCAACTCCGCCAGTGGCACCGTGTTGACGTTCTGAAACGGGTTGCGACCAAAGTAAAAGCCGCCATCGAGCATCTTCTTGCGTACGTCATTGAGAATCACGCCGGAAATGCCATGCGTGGTCTGCACCGTGATCAGCGGGCAGCGTTGGCGCAGCAAAGCCAGCCACGGACCAATACGCAAGCGCGCTGGCACACCCACGGTGCCGATACGAATCTTGCCACGCGGCTCGGCTGACATGGATTTCGCGCGATACAGCATGTCACGCGAAACCGACAGGATATGCTCTGCATCCGGCAAAAACGCCTTGCCAGCTTCCGTCAGTTGCACGCCGCCCGGGTAGCGCTCAAACAGCGACATACCCAGCTCTTCTTCTAGCGCTTTAATCTGCGCGGTGACCGCGGGTTGGGAAAGATGCAACAACTCGGCCGCCTGCGTCAGGTGCCCCTGCTGTGCAACCGCAACAAATGTACGCAGTTGATAGATTTCCATATGCCCGATTATTGCGCAGATCGCTGGCGGACGCCGCAAAGCTGTGCGGCATGTAGTTGCAATCAAGCAACTACGCCACTTTACGTAAGATTCGTGCAACGCAACATAAGCAATCCTGATTTCGCACATCAGAATTTGCAATTAGCTTATGCCTGGCGCTACTCATACATTAGCCGTGGGCCTTGCACGCATGAGTCCAACACGTCGGGAGAACGTGCTCATGCACCATTGCAGGGTATTCCGCACCGATGAGAGGAGAGCAACATGGATGACCAGGTGATTCAGAGAATCCAGGACAATCCCAAGTTTCACGAACTGGTACAGAAGAAAAGCAGTTTGAGCTGGTTGTTGACGTTGGTGATCCTGGTGGCCTATTTCGGGCTGATCCTGATGATTGCCTTTGAGCCTGCCGTACTGGGCGCCCCCGTTTCCGCAGGCGGGGTCATGACGCTAGGCATTCCGCTTGGCCTTGCACTGATCGTACTGGCTTTTGTACTGACCGGTATTTACGTGCGCCGCGCCAATAACGAGTTTGATCAGCTCAATCAACAACTTGTCGAGGATGCACGTCGATGAAAACAGGTATCGTCAACCGCCTGGGTCTGGCTGCGCTGACCCTTGCTGCCAGCGTACAAACGCTGGCAGCCGGTGCCATTGAAGGCCCGGTCACCCAGCGTTCCACCAATTGGCACGCCATCATCATGTTTGTCATTTTTGTCGCGTTCACCCTGGGTATTACCTACTGGGCTGCGCGGCGTACCCGTTCTGCCAAAGACTTCTATGCGGCCGGCGGCGGTATTACCGGTCTGCAAAACGGGTTGGCGATTGCAGGCGACTACATGTCTGCCGCGTCATTCCTGGGTATTTCGGCCATGGTGTTCACCAAGGGTTACGACGGCTTGATCTACTCCCTGGGCTTCCTTGTCGGCTGGCCGCTGATTACGTTCCTGGTGGCCGAACGCCTGCGTAACCTGGGCAAATACACCTTTGCCGATGTTGCCTCTTACCGCCTGCAGCAAACGCCGATCCGCACGTTTGCGGCCGTGGGTACGCTGGTGGTCGTGACCTTGTACCTGATTGCCCAGATGGTGGGCGCCGGGGCATTGATCCAGTTGCTGTTTGGCCTGCCGTATTCCTATGCGGTAGTTATCGTCGGCGTACTGATGGTGCTGTACGTAACCTTTGGCGGCATGCTGGCTACCACCTGGGTACAGATCATCAAGGCAGTCATGTTGCTCGCCGGTGCGACCTTCATGGCCTTCATGGTGCTCTCGGCGACAGGCTTCAGTCTCGATAACCTGTTTGCTGCAGCCATCAAGGCTCACCCCAAGGGCGCAGCGATCATGGCACCGGGCGGCACGACCCCGATTGAAACCATCTCTCTGGGCGTCGGCCTGATGTTCGGCACGGCTGGCCTGCCACACATCCTGATGCGTTTCTTTACGGTGAAAGACGCCAAAGAAGCACGCAAATCTGTCTTCTTTGCGACCGGTTTCATCGGGTATTTCTACATCCTGACCTTCATCATCGGCTTTGGCGCAATCATGCTGGTCATGGGCAAGCCGGAATACACCACCACCGTGATGGAAAAAGGCAAAGCGGTGACGCAACTGATTGGTGGCGCCAATATGCCAGCCATTCACCTTGCCAACGCCGTCGGCGGTGACTGGTTCCAGGGCTTTATCTCGGCTGTGGCCTTCGCCACCATTCTGGCCGTGGTGTCGGGTTTGACCCTGTCTGGCGCATCTGCCGTATCGCACGATCTGTACGCCAACGTGTTTGCCCGTGGCCATACCAACGAAGCCAAGGAAATCCGTGTCTCCAAGTACGCCACGCTGACGCTCGGTGTGATCGCCATTTTGCTGGGGATCGCCTTCCAGAAAACCAACGTGGCATTCATGGTCGGTCTGGCGTTCTCGGTGGCAGCCTCGGCCAATTTCCCGGTGCTGTTCATGTCCATGTTCTGGCGTGGCCTGACGACCCGTGGTGCCGTCACTGGCGGTTCGATCGGCCTGATCTGCGCCGTCACCATGATCGTGACTGGTCCGACGGTCTGGGTGAAGATTCTGGGCAATGCCGCCCCGATCTTCCCGTATGACAACCCGTCGATCTTCTCCATGCCACTCGCTTTCTTCGTGATCTACCTGGTTTCCAAACTGGATACCAGCGCCGCTGCCCAGCGCGAACATGCCGCCTTCCCGGCCCAGTTCGTCCGCTCGATGACAGGCGTGGGCGCCGAAGGTGCATCGAACCACTAAGCATCTGAAAGCAAGCAGTACCGTAACAACGGGATGGATGGAGTACACGAGACCTCAAAAGAAGGTACGACACTGCAAACAAGAAGAAGAAACGAAAACGCCCCGCAATGCGGGGCGTTTTCATTGGCAAGACGCCGGGCTCAGTGCTGGCCCAGAACCCGCCGATGGACAATCCCCGCAGCAACGCCTGCCACAGCCGGCGCGGCAATAAACAACCACAATTGCGCCAGCGCCTGGCCACCGGCAAACAACGCTGGCCCCAGGCTACGCGCCGGATTTACCGAAGTGCCAGTCAGCGGAATCCCCACCAGGTGGATTGCCGTCAATGTCAGGCCGATGGCCAGACCTGCCACCAGACCGTTATCCACCCGTGAAGTGGTCCCCAGGATCATCAGCACAAAAATGAAGGTGGCCACAAACTCAAACACCAGTGCGGCTTGCAGCGCGCCCGGGGCAAACATGTTCTGGCCAAACTGCCCGGCATGTGCCCCCATGCCGGAAGCGATCAAATAGATCACCCCTGCCCCAGCGAGTGCCCCAAGGCATTGCGCCACGATGTAACCCGCTGCATGGCTCAGTTGCATGCGACCTGCCACCCAGGCGCCCAGCGTAACCGCCGGATTCACATGCGCACCCGACAGATGACCAAAACCATACGCCACAGTGACGATCGCCAGACCAAACGCCAGCGAGATCCCGGCGTAACCAATGAACTCGCCCGCAAATACTGCAGATCCACAACCCAGTAACACCAGAATGGCCGTCCCCAAAAACTCGGCGCCCAACGCTTTGCGTGCCATGATTTCGCCTTTTCCTTTGCTTGAAAAACCGCGAAATCTAGCAATCCGATCAAGACCGATCCATGTAAATCCGGGCGCTTGTGATATGCCAGACGCAAGCAGAATGGCATTCTCAAAATGCATCCTCCCCGCCATCGATACACCCATCCTGATGCTGCACCGCACTATCAGCGGAACTGATTCTCCGCATAAAAAAACACGATTGGATTGCTTGCGGCGTGCCGTTTACAGTCGGCATACACAAAATTACCTACGTTGGCGTGCAAAAAAGGAAAACTCATGAGCACTATCGATTCTGTCCTCCAGGAAAACCGCCTGTTCCCGCCGTCTGAAGACTTTCGCATCAAAGCCAATGTTTCTGGCATGGAGGGCTACAACGCCCTGTGTGAGAAAGCCAATAACGACTACGAAGGTTTCTGGGCTGAACTGGCACGCGATCTGGTGACCTGGAAGAAACCGTTCAACAAGGTACTGGATGAAACCAATGCGCCATTCTTCAAATGGTTTGAAGACGGCGAGTTGAATATCTCTTACAACTGTCTGGATCGCCATCTGGATGCACGTGGCGACAAAACCGCCATCATCTTCGAGGCCGATGACGGTTCGTCCAAACACATCACCTACCGCCAGTTGCACGCTCAGGTATGCCAGTTTGCCAATGCGCTCAAGGCACAAGGCGTCAAAAAGGGTGACCGCGTTGTCATCTACATGCCGCACAGCATCGAAGCCGTCGTCGCCATGCAGTCATGCGCACGCATCGGCGCGATCCATTCTGTCGTGTTTGGTGGCTTCTCTGCCGGCGCACTGCGTGACCGCATTCAGGATGCCGCAGCCACTCTGGTCATCACCGCCAATGAAGGCGTGCGTGGCGGCAAGCCGGTACCGCTGAAGGCCGTGGTGGATGAAGCCTTGGGTCTGGAAGGCAGCGAGTCGATCAAAAACGTGATCGTTTACCGCCGAGCCGATCATGACAATGTCGCCTTCAAGGCCGGTCGTGATCTGTGGTGGCATGAACTGACCCAGAGTCAGCCGGCGCAGTGTGAGCCGGAATGGATGAACGCAGAAGATCCGCTGTTTATCCTTTATACCTCTGGCTCAACCGGTAAACCCAAAGGCATTCAACACACGACGGGGGGCTATCTGCTGGGCGCGCTGGTCACCATGAAGTGGGTGTTCGATTACCGCGAAGGCGACGTGTACTGGTGTACCGCTGACGTAGGCTGGATTACCGGCCACAGCTACGTGTGCTACGGCCCGCTGGCCATTGGCGCCACGCAAGTGGTATTTGAAGGCGTGCCGACCTACCCGGATGCTGGCCGTTTCTGGAGCATGATCGCCAAACACAAGGTCACCACGTTCTACACCGCGCCGACGGCCATCCGTTCGCTGATCAAACTGGGTGCTGATCTGCCCAAACAGCATGATCTCTCAAGCCTGCGCATCCTGGGCACGGTGGGTGAGCCGATCAACCCCGAAGCGTGGATCTGGTATTACGAAGTCGTTGGCGGCAGCCGCTGCCCGATCGTCGACACCTGGTGGCAAACCGAGACCGGTGCCAACATGATTGCCCCGTTGCCCGGAGCAGTAGCAACCAAGCCAGGTTCTTGCACTCTGCCACTCCCGGGCATCATGGCCGACATCGTCGATGAAGCCGGCGCGCCGGTTGACCCAGGCAAGGGCGGTGCACTGGTCATCAAGCGCCCGTGGCCGTCCATGGTCCGGACCATCTGGAATGACGCCGAGCGCTTCAAGAAAACGTATTTCCCGGAAGAATTCAACGGCAAGCTGTATCTGGCCGGTGATTCAGCCCACTTCGACGAGAATGGCTACATCTGGATCATGGGCCGTATCGACGATGTGTTGAATGTCTCTGGCCACCGTCTGGGCACCATGGAAATTGAATCCGCCCTCGTTGCCAACCCGTTGGTGGCAGAAGCTGCTGTGGTCGGCAAACCGCACGAAATCAAGGGTGAAGCCGTGGTCGCTTTTGTGGTGCTCAAGCAAGCTCGCCCGGAAGGCGAAGAAGCCAGGCGCATCGCCAAGGAACTGCGTGAATGGGTCGCCCATGAGATCGGCAAGATTGCCCAGCCGGACGAAATCCGTTTTGGCGATAACCTGCCCAAGACCCGTTCCGGCAAGATCATGCGCCGCTTGCTGCGCGTGATTGCCAAGGGCGAAGAGATTACCCAGGATGTGTCGACCCTGGAAAACCCGGCCATTCTGGATCAGTTGCGCCATAGCGCACTGTAAACAGCCAGCCTGAGTATTGCTGTCGACCGACCTCGGCAGCCCATCATGACCCCATGTTCGCATGGGGTCTTTTTTTTGAGCCACATCCGGCCACATCTTGCTTTGAAACCAACGTAGAACGATCGTTTCATTTGGTGCAACAAGGGCGTAGAATAACGCGCTTGTCATCGGCCCAGGTCCGCCCCGCGCGAAGGAGTGCCACGTGTTTGTTGAATTTCCCGGTTCACCTTACAAGTTGTTCCAGCCCTTTCCTCCGGCCGGTGATCAACCTGCCGCCATTGCCAGCTTGCTCGATGGGCTGGACGACGGCCTCAAGTACCAGACCTTGCTGGGTGTAACGGGTTCTGGCAAGACTTACACCATGGCCAACGTGATCGCGCAGACGGGCCGTCCCGCCATTGTCATGGCCCCCAACAAAACGCTGGCTGCCCAGTTGTACTCCGAGTTCCGTGAGTTCTTTCCGGAAAACTCGGTGGAGTATTTCGTCTCTTATTACGATTACTACCAACCCGAGGCGTACGTCCCCTCCAAAGATCTGTTTATTGAGAAAGACTCGGCCATCAACGAGCACATTGAACAGATGCGGCTTTCTGCCACCAAAGCCATGCTGGAGCGGCGCGACTGCATTATCGTGGCCACCGTGTCAGCCATTTACGGTATTGGCGATCCGTCCGAATACCACCAGATGATCCTGCACCTGAAAGAAGGTGAAACCCGCCCGCAGAGTGAGATCATCAAACGCCTGACGGGCATGCAGTATCAACGCAACGAAATGGAATTCAGCCGCGGGCATTTCCGTGTACGGGGCGATGTCATTGATATCTTCCCGGCAGAAAACGCCGAACTGGCCGTACGCATCAGCTTATTTGATGATGAGGTGGAGACCATCCACCTGTTCGATCCGCTGACCGGCCACATCAAACAGCGCATGGGCATTTTCACCGTCTACCCCGCCAGCCATTACGTCACGCCGCGTGCCACCGTGCTGCGTGCAGTGGACACCATCAAGGCCGAACTGAGCGACCGGCTGGCGTTCTATCACCGTGAAAACAAGCTGGTCGAAGCGCAGCGGCTGGAACAACGCACGCGCTTTGATCTGGAAATGCTCAACGAGATGGGCTTTTGCAAGGGCATTGAGAACTACTCGCGCCATTTCTCTGGCAAGAAAGCCGGAGAAGCGCCGCCGACACTGATCGATTACCTACCCAAAGATTGCCTGATGTTCCTGGATGAATCTCACGTGCTGGTCGGCCAGGTGGGCGCCATGTACAAGGGCGACCGCTCGCGCAAGGAAAACCTGGTGGATTACGGTTTTCGGCTGCCTTCGGCGCTGGATAACCGGCCTTTGAAGTTCGAAGAATTCGAACACATGATGCCGCAGACCGTGTTTGTTTCCGCCACGCCAGCCAACTATGAAAAAGAACACCAGGGCCAGGTCGTAGAACAAGTTGTGCGTCCGACGGGTCTGGTCGACCCCCGCGTGGAAATCCGCCCGGTGGGCACACAGGTAGATGATCTCTTGTCCGAGATCGGCAAACGCGTTGCCGTGGGCGAACGCGTACTGGTGACCACGCTGACCAAGCGCATGTCAGAACAACTGACCGAGTACCTTGGCGAACACGGCGTGAAAGTGCGCTACCTGCACTCCGATATTGATACGGTCGAGCGCGTGGAAATCCTGCGTGACTTGCGGCTGGGGGTGTTCGACGTGCTCATCGGGATCAACCTGCTGCGTGAAGGCCTGGATATTCCGGAGGTTTCACTCGTGGCCATTTTGGATGCCGACAAAGAAGGCTTCTTGCGCAGCGAGCGCTCATTGATCCAGACCATTGGTCGTGCTGCACGGAATCTGAACGGCACGGCGATTCTGTATGCCGACGTGATCACAGACTCAATGAAGCGCGCCATCGACGAAACCGAACGTCGTCGCGCCAAACAGGTGGCATTCAACGAAGAACACGGCATCGTGCCGCGCTCCGTATCCAAGCGCATCAAGGACATCATCGACGGGGTTTACAACGCCGAAGAAGCTGCGGCAGAGCGCCTGGAAGCCAAGCGTCAACGCGTCGTGGCCGAGATGGATGAGAAAGACCTGGCACGCGAACTCAAGCGCCTGGAGAAAGACATGATGACAGCCGCGAAGAATCTCGAATTCGAAAAAGCCGCACAGCTGCGCGACCAGCTCAAGACGCTGCGCGAACGCGCGTTTGGGCACGACTGACACGGCTGGCATGCTGCAGATCATTTATCAGGATGAAGATCTCGTCGCCATCCACAAGCCTGCCGGGTTGCTGGTACACCGCTCGATGCTGGACCGGCACGAAACACGTTTCGCCGTCCAGTTATTGCGCGACCAACTGGGGCGACGGGTCTATCCGACACACCGGCTGGATAAAGGGACATCAGGCCTGCTCTTGTTCGGGCTGACGCCAGAAAGTGGGCGCGCCCTGGCGATGGCATTTGAAGCGCAGAGTGTGGAAAAGAAATACCACGCCATTGTGCGCGGCTGGCCCGCAGCAACCGGCGTCATAGACCACGCGCTCGCCAAACAGCTCGATGAGTCTGAAATCCGCAATGGCGCACCACAAGGCCCTATCCAGCCGGCGTGCACGCACTTTGAACGATTAGCGATCACTGAGCAGCCCTGGACGGTTGATCGTTATCCACACACGCGCTATGCATTGATGGCTCTGGCGCCCGTAACAGGGCGGCGTCATCAGTTACGCCGCCATATGAAACACATCAGCCACCCCATCATCGGCGATGCCACTTATGGCAAAGGCATCCACAATCGCAAATTTGCCGAAGAACTGGGTGTAAACAGGCTGTTTCTGGCGTGTAGCGATATGCAGTTCTCCCACCCGATCACGGGAGAAACACTGTCACTGCACTGCCCGCTGGCCGAAGAGTTTGCCGCAGTGATTACCGCATTGGGCTGGGCCGTACCGTAACAGACCACAGCGGGCCAGATCAGGACGTAAAAAAACCCGCCATTGGCGGGTTTTTTTCTGATACAGCAACAACGATCAGGCGCGACGCTTGAATTCGTAGGTGCGGGTATCGATTTCAATCTTGTCGCCGATTTCAACGAAAGCAGCAACCGGGATCTCAACCGTGGAGCCCTTCAGCTTGGCAGGCTTCATCACCTTGCCGGACGTGTCGCCACGGACGGCAGGTTCGGTGTATTCCACTTCGCGCACGATGGTGGTCGGCAGCTCAACGGAAATCGCCTTGCCTTCGTAGAAGGTCACTTCACAGTGTTCTTCCATACCGTCAACGATGAACGCAGCAGCGTCGCCGACGTTTTCGGCTTCGACTTCGTACTGGTTGTATTCGGTATCCATGAACACGTACATCGGGTCAGCGAAGTACGAGTAGGTGCAATCTTTCTTGTCCAGAACAACAACGTCGAACTTGTCGTCGGCCTTGTACACTGCTTCAGACGGGCTGTCGTTCAGCAGGTTCTTCATCTTCATCTTTACAACTGCCGAGTTACGGCCGGACTTGTTGTATTCGGTTTTCTGTACAACGAGCGGTTGACCATCAACCATGATCACGTTGCCAGAGCGGACTTCCTGAGCGGTCTTCATTGCGAAAGTTTCCTGATTGCCTAAGGCAGGATGGGGTTTGCGAATGCTGCCCCGGCGCGCTTTTTACAGCACTCACAACGGGCGGCAAATAAAACTGAAATCTGTTAACCCGCTATTTTAACTTGGTTTTAGCAAATTTGACCAGATTGCCGGCAAGATTGCCAAGGCTATCCAGATGCGCTGACCAGGCGCGTGCCCGCAACTGCCACTGTGGCAGCAAAGCCCGCAACGCTGCCCATTGACCTGGCGCAAGATCACCCCGATTCCACGCCAGCCAGAACGCCCGCAACGCTTTCGCATCTTCTTCAGGCCAGCCCAGCGTGTATTGGTCAACGAATGCCAGCAACTTGGTTTCGTGAGCGGCATCGTCTTGCGGGTAGATATGCCACACGAACGGGTGCATCGCATGCTGGGCTCGTACAAAGCTGTCTTCACCGCGCACAAAATTCAGATCGCTACTCCACAGCATGTGATCGTAATCAGCCTGCGGCAGCATGGGCACTACATATATATTCAGTGCATCTCTCTGCACATGCTGACCCGGTGTCAGCACCCCCTGCCCGATGGCTGAGGCGACCTGGGGCAAAACCCGGCCCACGGGCACCAGTACATTGATGAGTTCGCCGCTGCCGCACAGTTGTTCAATCAACCTTGTGATGGCGTCGTTCTCGTAACCAAACAAGCTGATCGTGAGTGCATCTGGCTGCTTGACACCCAAGCCAGCCAACCACGAGGTGCGGTCCCGGGTTTGCCAGGTTGCCCGGGCAGCCAGCTGCGAGCGCTCAGCCAGCACGCCTCCGGTACCCGCAGCAAAGCCAGGAAAAAAGAAATACTTGTTCAGACCACCACCTTGCGGTGATGCCAGCCCATGGCAGCTGGCCACCCAATCTTCAGCAGACAGGTATTCCAGGTTCAGCCAAACCGGCGCCGTGGTGCGAGTACGCATGGCCACTTGTTGACTGTCGGGTAATTCGCAGCCAAAGGCCTCGATCACGATGTCGCTTGTATCCGCCGGCCGGGCATCCGGACGCCAATGGCAGACGCGCACGCCCTCCAGCACCTGTTCGTCAGCATCAGCTACTACCCGCGCGATATGACCAAATGCAACCAGATCATCCACCCAAAGGGTGACTTGCTGGCCGTATTCGCCACATAACTGACGTGCCAGGCGCCAGCAAACTCCGATATCGCCGTAGTTGTCGATTACCCGGCAAAACACGCTCCAGCTCTTTGTCATTCTCACACAAACCTTACACGAAACGGTTTTTGGCTAAAATAATACAATTTTGGTCTTTCAAAACCGATAAACGGCAATTTCCCGGAAAGCAACAATCTTACAAAATTTGGTAAGACTTAGGGAAGAAAACTAGAGTTTCTTACGTTTGTAAATCATGCTATTCATCAAGTAAATCACACAAACTAATTATTTATAAAGACTTTTTTTAAAAAAGTTCTTGTCAAAAATCTAGCGTTTGTAAATATTGCGTCGCAGCAAATATCATTCCAGTTTTTACAAACTTACAAACTCTTTCGATTTAAGTTAAATTTAATAAATAGTATTTGAAAGCAGTTTACTTACTTGTTAGAATTTGACCTGATGCGATGAGTCAAGGAACTCGTCAGTACATCGCAAGGTGACACGGCATTAGACCCAACAAAACATGTCACTGAGCCTGACCACGGGGGGGCATCCCGAGGATTCAGTCACAAGCAAGTTGCCCACTGCTTGAGACCGCTTTTAACCATACGTTTTTCCGGGCTCTAACCGGACCCGTTCTGCCGCGGGTCTTTTTAGCACTAAGCAACAACGAATCAGGAGAAGTGGGTCATGAAACTTCGTACTTTAGTTGCAGGTCTGGCCTTTATCGGGGCCGCTCAAGGTGCCTTCGCCCTCACGGTGTATCAGAGTGGCACCATTGATATCAACGGCAACATTCTGACCACCATCACAGATGCCGGCATTGCTACTCCGCCGGAACAGTTTGTGATCCAGAACTATGTCAATGGTCCGTCTTTTGACCAGTTCATCACCTTTGGTACCGATATCCCTTCCAAAGCTACCGCCGTTGTGTTCAGCCAGCTGGCCCTGGTCAATGCCCTGAACATCGCCGATGCCACCCTGAAACTGTGGGATGGCACCACCTTGATGGGCACACGCGGTCTGAGCACCACCCCGAGTGACCCTGGTACTGACTTCCCGGCAATTTTCCTGCCAGGCGTGACCTACACACTGGAAGTTGTTGGCACACTGAAGTCCGGCTCCACCCTGGGTGAGTATGGCATTTCGGGCACGCTGACTCCGGTTCCGGAACCAGAAACCTATGCCCTGATGGGTCTGGGTCTGGTGGCTCTGGTTGCTGCACGTGCACGTCGCCGCAAGCTGGGTGACTCCGCTCGCGTGGATACCACTGAAGTCGCTGCTTAAGTCACGTTTCGCCCTTCGGGGTGACACACACAAACGGGCCTGCGAATGCCGTCGCGGGCCCGTTTTTTTATGTGCGGGTATTGGAGCACAGTTTCCAACCACACATATCCAATAAAAAAGCCCGGAACCTCCCGGGCTTTTTTTCACACTGGCTGGCTCGTTACTCGCCGCGAGCAGCTTCTTTGGCGGGCTGCGGCGCGCTGATTTGCGCGGCATCCCGGGATGATGCAAACAAGGCATCGTAAGCCGCCAGAAGTTTCGGGGCTTCGTATTTCCACTCCAGCTCATTCATCACGCGCCGCTGGCCGTAATCCCCCATGGTTTTACGCAAGGCCGGGTCAGCCAGCAGGGTGAGGATCTTCTCGGCCATGTCCACTTCGTCGTTACGCTTGGCATACAAAGAAGCGTCTTGCGCCGAGAAACGGCCCTCGGTCAGATCAAACTGCACAATCGGTTTGGCCAGCGCCATGTACTCCATGATTTTATTCATGGTGGACTTGTCGTTCATCTCATTGGCCACATCCGGGTTCACGCAGACATCTGCCGTATTGAGCATTTCCAGCAATTGCTGGTCCGGCACGCGCCCGGTAAAGGTCACGTAATCAGCAATACCCAGCTCCTCTGCATAAGCCTGCATTTCATCCAGCGACGTGCCGCCCCCCACCAGCCCTAGCTGGATATCGGTGCGTTTCTTCTCTTTCACGATGTAGGCCATGGCACGCAACAGGTAATCAATCCCCTCTTGCTTGCCCATCACCCCAACATACCCGATCAGAAAATCCCGCCCTTTCTTGAGCGCAGGCACCGGCGGAACGGTACGCAGGCGATCAAGCTTGGGGCCGCTGCGCACCACATGCACTTTGGCCGGGTCCATACCGCCGCGTTCTATGGCAATGCGTTTGTACGATTCGTTGGTGGCTATCGACACACTGGCGGTTTTGAACGTCCAGCGCTCAAACAACACCATCAGCTTGTAGAAAAAATCCCGCCTGCCAAATTTGGCTTCGTACAGTTCCGGGTTGATGTCGTGATGATCAAACAAGAACTTCTTGCCAAAGAACAGCTTGAAAAACCCGCCGACCAGAAAAATCAGATCGGGCGGGTTGCAAGCATGAATGGCATCAAAACCACGGCTGAACAGTACTTTGAATGCCAGCCTGAACTCATGGAACAACGCGGCGGAATACTCCAGCAAATAGCCCTTGGCGCCTTCAGCCTCCAGCGGCAGTTCGTGGCGGTAGATATAAATATCCTCTACCACCTCGAAATGCTTTTCATAGCCTTTGCCAGTCGGGCAAATGATAGAGACTTCATACCCGGCATCGCGCAGCGTGGTGGCTTCCTGCCACACCCGACGATCAAACGGGGATGGCAGGTTCTCTACAATAATCAGTACCTTGCGAGTTTTACCAGCAGATGCCATCGTACTTGCCCTCCTCGCTCTTGTGATCCATCACGCGGACAAAGTCGATGATTTCCTGGTTGGGGCGCAGACGCGTGAAGGCATCCTGGAATTCGGCAGCATTGTTGCCGATCACCAGTACTTCGGCATGGTCGAGCACGGCATCCAGAGATTGCTCCATGATGCGCGAGATATGCGGGATCATATTGAAGATGTAGTCCCGGTTCGCGCCGGTCAGTGCAGCCAGGTTGACGTTGCGGTCATACAGTTTGAGGTCATAGCCCTTGCCGATCAGGCGTTCAATGACTTCGACAATCGGGCTTTCACGCAGATCATCGGTACCCGCCTTGAACGAGAAACCCAGCACGCCGATTTTGCGTTTGCCCTTGGCCGTAATCATGCTGTAGCCGCGTTCAATCTGGCGTTCGTTGCTGGGCAGAATGGCGTTCAGGATGGGCACATCCAGATCCAGGCTACGGGCCTTGTAGGTCAGTGCGCGCACGTCTTTGGGCAGGCAAGAGCCGCCAAACGCAAAACCTGGCTTGAGGTAATACGGCGATAGATTGAGCTTGGTGTCTTTGCAGAAAATGTCCATGACATGGTGGCTGTCAATGGTCAGGCTCTTGCAGATATTGCCGATCTCGTTGGCAAACGACACCTTCAGCGCATGCCACACGTTATCGACGTATTTCACCATTTCTGCGGTTTCGATATCGGTACGGATCAGCGGCGCTTTCAAGTCAGCGTACAAGGCTGCCAGCGCGTCGCCGCTCTTGCGATCTGTTTCGCCAATGACCGTTTTGGGCGGATTGCGATAGTCCCACACGGCCGTGCCTTCGCGCAGAAACTCAGGGTTATTGCACACGCCAAAATCCACGCCTGCTTTCTTGCCGGAATACTGTTCCAGCGTCGGGATTACCACGTCTTTCATGGTGCCAGGCAGCATGGTGCTGCGCGCCACGACAATGTGAAAGTCACTTTTCTCTTTGATTGCGAGGCCAATTTCTTCGCAAACCCGACGGACATAGCGTAGATCCAGCGCACCATTAAGCTGGCTGGGAGTCCCCACGCAGATGAACGACATTTCAGTCGCCAACACGGCAGCGTGCACGTCCGTGGTCCCACGCAAATGGCCAGCGCTGACGGCAGCAGCCACCATTTCGGCGATGTCTTTTTCAACAATGGGTGGCACCCCCTTGTTGATCAGTTCTACCTTGCCCGCGTTAGGTTCTACACCAATCACTGTGTGGCCTTCACTTGCCAGGCACCCGGCAGCCACCACACCCACATAACCCATACCAAAGATGCTGATTTTCATTTTCCTGTACCTCTTTTTAAAATAAAAAAATGATTCGGGAGCATGCTCATGCGCTGGCGCTGAGCATCTTCCAGAGTTTTCTGCCACGGTTACGGTTACGCCGGATCACGCCGCCAATGCGTTCACCCAGCAAGGCGGTCATGGCCGTTGTCGTAGAAAAGCCGGGAGCGAGTTGCTGCAAGATCTGCCGGTTACGCTTGATCATCTGCAAAGAGTTGGCCATTACGAAGTACTCGGTACGCCAGAACCCCTTGCGTGAACCGCCGGTGGACATCTTGACCGGGAGATTGACCTGCACGGCACGTGTGTCCAGCCACATGGGCACGCCCTGGGCACGTATGCGCAACATGAAGTCGGTTTCTTCGCGATAGGCATTGCCCTTGTAGATGCTGTCAAAGTCTTGCTTGAGTGCCTGTCCGGCTTCGATCATGAAGCAGTTCGGACATACCGCGACGTCAAGCAGGCGGTCTGCCACGCAATCAAAACGAAAATGCAAATGGCGCAGATTCACCACTTCCAGCGGGGTTTGCACTCGAAGACGACGCGCCGCAGCGGCAACGGCCGAGGTTTCGTTGTGGTTCATGTACACAGAGGCAGTACCAACCACGCTGCCAGGGTGGCTCTGCATGGTTTCCAGCAACGCCGTGATGGATCCGGGCAGGAGCACGGAGTCATCATCACCAAAATAGATGTACTGACCACGCGCCATCGCTTTGCCACGATTCTTGGCGGCCATCTGGCCCTGGTTATGATCCTGGCGCACATAACGGATACGGCTGTCGCTGGCCGTGAGCCGGGCAACGACCTCTTGCGTGTTATCCGGCGAGCAGTCATCGACCAGAATCAGTTCGATCACATGTTCTTGCAGATAAGTCGGCAACGTCTGTTCCAGCAGATGCGCGCGTTTGTAACTGGGAACCACAATACTGACGGTCGGTACCTGGGCTGACATTTTTACAAGTCTCTCCGGTCAGAAATAAACAAATCTGTCATTGCGCTGTTTCCTGGGGCTGCGGTGTGTCCCGCAGTGCTCCCGGGTGCTCACGCAGACTGGGCGCGGCCTGCAAAACAGGCAGAATGTCGGCAATGCGCCCTGGCAGAAAAAGTTGCCGCGCCCGTTGCCGTTGGCTGGACGCTCCTTCTGCAGAGGGCGCTTGCAACGCTTTGAGAATGGCCTCAGCAAAGGCTTGCGGTTGATCCGCCACCTGGAAGCAGTCCACTACTGTTTGCGGCAAACCCGCCAACCCCTTGGGGGTGCTGACAAGGTGAGCCGGGGTAAACAGCATTTCGACCGACTTCACATTGACGCCACTACCGGCAAACACCGGGTTGATCAGCACACGCGCGTCACGCAGTACCGGTACCGCATCAGCCGGGCTTTCGATCAACACCACGTGCGGTGTAGTGGCCAGCAACGCACGGATTTGTTCTGAAGGACGGTTGCCGGCAATAAAGATGCGTGCATCAGGACGCTGCCGCAGCAGCAAGGGCACGACCTCCTGAACAAACCAGCTGACTCCGAAGACATTGTTGGGCATGAACAAATTGCCCAGATAACCCACGTCGTAAGTCGCCGGAACAGTCAGCGGCGCACTCAGCGCGCTGGTCATGCCGGTATCAACCAGCGGCGGCAACCAGTAGCCGTGGGTAAGGCCCTCTTGCCGCCACCAGGCCAGGTCATCCACCGAGATATCGAAAAATGCCTGCGCCCTTTGCATGACCTTGAGTTCGAACTGACGAATGCCCTGATTGCGCAGGCCCCAATGCAAACGAGCCTTGGTTCCCTTCGCGCTGGCCAGTTGGTAACCGATATAACGGTGCTCAATATTTTGTGAACGGTAGAACAGCGGGGTTTTCAACGCATCGGCCAGCTTCAGGGCCACATCGCCACCAAACAGACCGTCAAGCCAGACCGCATCTGGCGCTGCGGCTCGTTCATTAGCGAGCAAGGCCACAAAATGCTTGCCCGACAAAGCACGCGCGCTAGCGCCCCAAGGCAATGAAAACAAGTTGGCCAATCGCCAGATTTTGCTGCTGCCACTTTCCTGAAAGGGGTAAACCGCAACGCTTTCGGCCACTTCCCGCACTTTGGCTACATAGCTGACCAGTGCAGCGTCATCTGCGGCGGCTTCATGCCAACACACAATGCGCACCTTCACACCGGCCTCTTTCAGCGCGCAAATCCGCCGCCACATATCTGCGGTGCCGCCATGATTGGGTGGGTATGGAAGTTCGCCACAAATAAAAGTCAATCGCATGAACCGTGTCTCACTAGCTTCAATTCAAAGGACTGAAACGGGTGACAAAACGCGCCGTAGCCGCATTGCCTTCCAGATAGATACCGGTCCGCGTCCAGGGCTTGACGGAATCAGGCACCGCCCCCACGAAAACGCGCTGCAAAACCGGCCCGGACACACTCAACCGATAACTGTGTGCACCGCATTGCAAAACCGCAGACCAGCTGCCTTGCACGTTGTACACAGCAGTGTTTTTCCAGTACGAAAACGCCGTAGAGGCCGGCAAGGCGTCGCTACCATTGGCTGCGGCATCGGCCTTCACCTGGCAATTGGTGTTGTAGGTCATCCCTAGCCGCGCCTGCGTAGGCTGCTGGCGGGTGATCTCGACCGTATCGGTGAGCTCCTCCCCGCGAATGGACACTTGGCGCTGGGCCGAAGCATCCTTGCGCCAGGCGGGTTGCGCAGCAGCGGCGGCGCTGTCCGTCAGGCTGACAAAACGCCCTTCGGCGGGATACGGCAGCTGCCCGTCACCCTCTTCCAGCGGCACGTTATGCGATGGTCCAAGGCGGAAGTACCGCGCATGCAACGGTGAGCCGTAACCGACCGTCCCGGGCGAGCGCAAAATCCAGTCGTCGCCATATTGCAGTTGCAGGTTCAAGCCTTCCTGGTGCGCATGCGAGCGGGACTTCTGCCCATAAACCAGCAGCGCATGCCATTGGCCATTGACCAGCTGGATGGCATCCAGCCCCGGAAAATGGGCCGTTTTAACAGCCGGGGCCGCTTCGGGCTTCGTGACCGCAGGCGGCGCGTCAAGGAGTGTGCTCCAGTCCCTGGTTTTTGCGGCATCCGCCAGCCCCATCCAGGTCGGCAAGACACGCCAGGATTGCAACCACAGCGGCCGGTTGGGGCTGGCCCGGTTGGGTTGCGTATCGTTCATGGCGGGGGTTACGCCGGGGCGGAAAGTCAGTTGTGCTGGCGCAATCATCAGGTTCTGTGCGCGCCAGAGCACATCTTTGAGCCCATCAAGCTGGTTACGCAAAGAGGCCGCCGTCAATACCGAGACCAGAGCCTGGACGACATATTCTTGATAAGACAGCGTGCCCTCAAACCAGAAGTCATCCGGTGACACGCCCGCATCCAGCAGCCCGCGCAAGCCCAACGGACCCTGCGTACCCGCCGCAATCCAGTCTTGTTTACCAAACTCCATGCCAGCCGCAGTGACTGCCGCGGACTCCCACACAGAGATGTTGTGCACCTGCCGGCGGGATTGCAGTTGCAAATCCACCATGGGCGCAAACAGATTGTTTTGCCAGTCGGTAATGCGCGATTGATCCACACCGCCGCGCAATAGCCGCACGATCTCGACCAGTGCAAACATCTGCACGGATTCATCCAGTGCCTGGCTAAACATGCGCGACTGGCCATTCCAGGTTTGCAGCGGGAACTTCTGGTAGTTACGGGCGTAGAAGTCCATCTGGGCGGCAGCCCAGTCGCGATAGCGGGTGTCCCCGTTCATCTTGTAAAAGCGCGCGGCATCCAGCATGCGATCAAGGTTGTACATGCGCGTCAGCGCGACCCATGCCGCGATCTGTTTTTGATTGCTGCCCGTCGCCGCCGGCATCGGTGTCGATGGCGTCCAGGTTAACCAGGCACCGGTGTTCAGATCCACATAGTCATGGCCCCAGCCCACAGCTTGAGCAGGATCATCGTGTTGATCTTTCATCCAGGCATTCAGCGCATAACGGCGCTGGTTGATGAAATCTTGCCAGGCTGGATCACTGCCCATCAGATTACGGGCACGGTTCCAGTCTTCCTGCGCCTGACGGGCTGGCGCGTACGGACCGCTGCCTGCCTTGACTTCAGCCATCCGCGCGCGCACTGCTTGATCGTCCTCTGCCGCCAGGGCAAGGCCCGGCAGCAGCAATAACGCCAGCAAGCCAAAGAGAACATGTCGGTGTGCCAGATCAGGCCGTGCCACGTTTCATGCTCCTCACAGTGGACAGCAAGGTCAGCAGGCGCTGACGGGCAAACAACCAAAGGGTGGCGATGTACAACACCACACCGGCGCAGCCTTTGAACACGAGCGCCATCAGGGCGGGCATGCTGGCGCACGGCTCTTTGAGCAATGCCACCCCTGCCGCCATCACCAGCACGGCCAAGGCAAACGGCATGATCCGTTTCAGTAGCTCCGGCAATGACAAGCCCAAGGCGGAACGCGTCAACCAGAAGCTCAGCGGCATGGGAACCAGCAGAGCCAGCACGTAGCCTTGAATGATCACCTGCAGGGAATACCGGTGAGAGAACCAGATGCTGATCAGCACAGCCACCGCTTTAAACGATGACAACATCAGCGAGTGCGATGGCTTGCCGCAAGCATTGAGAATGGTGCTGTCGTAATACTGGATCGACTGCACCGCACCCACCAGCGCCAGCGGAAACAGAATGTTTTCACTGCCAGCCCAACGTGCGCCAAACGCCACGTGACACATTTCCGGTGCCAGCACCGCCACGAGTATCCATACCGGAACGGCAAAGAAAACCGTCATGGACACCGACTGGTAATACGCCTCACGTAAACGAACCCGATCTCCGGCAATCCGCGAAAAAGCCGGCATGGCGACATCCAGCAAGACGGAAGCCAGCAACTGGGCAAAGATGTAATACAACTTGGAGCCCACGGAATACATGCCCAGCGCAACCACGCCCATCCAGAAACCCACGGCCAGATCCAGCACCCGGTAGGCCCCGAACTCGATCACGCGGATACCCAGAATATTGAGCCCGAACCGGCTCATCTGCCCCAGACCATTGAAGTCCAGTTCACGGGACGGATACCAGCGCGAACGCCACCACAACATGGCCAGATTCGTGACCGCCGCCACCAGCAATTGCGCGACCAGCGCCCAGACACCAAAGCCAAGGCTCGCCAGCACCACACCCACCACACCGCCAGCAATGGTCGAAACCAGACCGCGCATGGCCAGACGTTTGAACTGAAAATCCCGCCGGAACAACGCCAGTTGGCAAAAACCCAGCGCATTGATCAACAAGGAGAGGCTGCCAATCCGCAAAATGGAGATCAGCCCCGGAATGTTCATCGCATGTTCAATCACCGGTGCGAGCAACCAGATGCAGCCCACCACCACCAGGGACAACAAAAAGTTAACCAGAAACACCGTGTTGAGTTGCCCCTGGGACACATTCGGCCGCTGCACGATCGCATCGCCCAGGCCTTGATCAACAAACAGTTCAAGGAAAGAAAAAACAGCAAAAGCCGCGGCAAAGGCACCAATAGAGGCTGGCTCCAGCAAGCGCACCAGCTGGAAATAAATGACAAAACCAACCAGCCGGCCTCCCCAATTGCGGATTGCCGACCAGATCAGGCCGGAGCGCACCTTGCCGGCAACGGCATCCTTGCCCAGCACCGCGACTCCCTCGATCTGGCTGCTCATGCGAGGACCTCCAGGATCAAGGCAAGGCCGGCCAGATGATCATCAACGGGTTTAGCAAACCGGAACATGGCAATACCTCTGGCTCAGGCAATGATGCGAGAGACCGGCTTGAGAAACACAAAGCGGTCTATCACTTGTTTGAGCAGCACGGGTAACAGCAGCCCGGCGCAGAACGTCACCAGCAACAGCAAGAACATCCAGTTGCCGGTGTATGGAAAAAACTTGATGAACACCCCTTTGGCCAGACCGATGAAGATCGTGTTGAAGAGATAAATCACCATGGAGTTGCGACCAAAGAAATACAGAAGCTTGTCTTGCCCCAGAAATGGCAAGCGGACGAGACCATGCAAAGCAAACAACGAGAGTCCACCCACAACAAACATGGTGTAGGGGCCATCGTTCATGCTGATCGCTGCGCACACAAACAGCACCAGCGCCACCCAGGTCATGCGATCCAGCCAGGCCAGGCTTTGTGCCCGATACAGCGCCATGGCGCCGCCCGCCAGGAAAAACACAAAGAAACGGGCAATCCGGTCCAGATAAAAGTCGTCTGTGACGGGCGCAAAATGCAGCAAGGCAGCCAGCGCGACCAACAACAAAATGCGGCCGCCAGACAAGCGCCACAGCACCGGCGTAAGCAAGGAGTACACAAACAGCACCAGCACATACCAGACTGAAAGAGCCGGGCTGTCTTCAGTCTGAAAGAACAGGTGGTAGTACCCTGCCCAGTACCCATCGGGGCGGTCTTGCACATACAGATAAAAGCCCGCCAGATACTTACCGGTAATGATCAATACGCCAAACAGCACGAATGGCAGCAACAGACGATTGGCCCGGCGTTTCATGTACTGGCCGAACGCGTTGCCCCAGGTGGTCTGCGCCCCCGTCAGGAAAAACACAAACCCGCTCAGGTACATAAAGAACGGCATATGAAAGTAATAAATGGTGTGCTTGACCCATTCATACCAGGCCGGCTCAGACAAGGTGTCGTAACGCAGCAAATGCCCCAGCACCACCAGAATGATGGCCAGCCCCTTGCCTCGCTCGATATCGGGCCAGCGCGTGCTGGCCGCTTCCCGACCGGGGGCATTGGCCAGGATCTGGCCGGGGTACATGGCGGATGCAGATTCCTGGGTCATTGGCTACTGACCTCCGGTTCTGGCTGAGAGCGGCCCTGCAAACCCACACGGACCGAATGCAACCAGTCGCGCGGTGCAAAGTCGCCGGTCGCTACCATGTACAGGCCGACGGCAATCTTGCGCAGCGCCTGCACCGCAACGCCCGGGTCACCCGAAGAACGGGCGATGGCATACAAGCTGCCCGTAAAGTAGCGGGCCCGCAGCGTCCGGTTTTTGTCACGATGCCCAACCAGCGGTGCATCCAGCCAAAGCGCATTGCCCTTGGCATGGGCGCGGGCGCGCAGGGCGAAATCCAGATCCTCGCCGCCGTTGAGTGCAGCGCCCACGCCAAGACGCTCATCAAAGTAGCGCACGTGTTCAACCACCGACGCCCGCACAAACAGGGTGTTGGAGGACGCATTGATCACAAATTGTTTAGAACCCGGCCGCCGGGCCAGCGCCAACCCGCCCGGACATTCTTTGATGGTCACCGGGCTGGAGGCATAGCGGCAAATGATGACCCCCAGCTGTGCATCCCGGGCAAACAGCGTGGCGATGGCACTGAGAGTGCCGTCCGGATACCAGGCATCGTCATCCGGAAAACAAACCGTCCGGGCATGGGCCAGCACGCCATCGGCATGCACGCGTCGCAGCATCATGTTGCGCGCGGCCGAGAGTGACACCTGCCGGTCCACGCGCATCAATTCAGTATATTCAGGTACTTCAGGGGCTGGTTCGTCGGCCTGACAACGTTGCAGCAGCAGGTAATGGCGTACCCGCAGGCCATGTTCGGCCACGCTGTTCTTCACGCTCTCAATCAGCCGTTCCAGTTCATCGCGGCGGCCACCTTGATAGTCGCACGTGGTCAGCAGGACAAAATCGAGCATGGCTTCCTGCGAATTCTGGATCACAGTGGGGATGGGGGTCATACACGGCCTCCGGTCAGCACCGCCAGAACGCGCGGCATCACAATACGCATGGCACTCCAGACGGCCAGACAAATGGCGATCACCAACGGCGGAATCAGGAAATACAGCAGCAGCGCGCCATCAGCATCCGGGCGCACGACGTAATAGATCAGTTTGCGCACGCCCATCATCAGTGGCTCATGGGCGGCGAACACAAAGAAGCTGGCGCCCGCGCCCCACATCAATGCCCTGAACAACGCAGATTGCTCAGAGATACGTCCGACCAGCCAGTAAATGCTGGCCAGTCCGGACAGAATCATCAGTTGGTGGGGTACCGCGCCCAAGCCCAGATCGTTGACTTCATTGGCCGTCGACACGCAAGCGAGCAACAGCGTCAGTGCGCTCAGCCATGGGCCGAGCCGGTCCAGTCCGGCCAGACCAATGCGGTGATACGCGATGTAGGCACCGGCAACAAAAAACAGCGGCGGTTCATCAAATGGCGGAATACCGGGTAACAACTGCAAAAACCACGCCGCCAGCATCAAGGCCATGACCACGTGGCTGGCGTAGCGCAGCAGCCAGTAAAGCGGCAGAGAGAGCAGCACCATGACCATCAAGTCACGGATAAACCAGAACTGGTAGGCCGCCGGGTAAGTGCGCCAGCCGATGAAAGCATTCAGCCAGTCCATGGCATCGAAACGGGCCACCGGTACGTTCTGCCCGGAGATAAAGCCGCTGGCGGCCGGCACGCTTTGTAATGCAGCGTAGAACCCGATCACCAGCAGGTTCCACAAGATGTAGGGCACCAGCAGGGTCGGAACGCGTTTCTTCAGACGGGTTGCATAGCCTTGCAGCGTGCCCTGGAAATTCCAGAAGAACATGTATCCGGAAATCAGGAAAAAACCGGGTACCGCCAGGCGGCACAGTTCCTGAGAGAAAAACTCCCGCACCATCCAGGACGTGGGAGATGAATACATGTTGCCAATACGAAAGGACGACAGCCCGACCGTAGTCACAAAGCTGTGGATGTACACCACCGCCACGATCAGCGGAAAGCGCAATAGTGCAAAGCGCACCGAGATATCGGCGGGCACAGGTGCAGCAGCGGCACTTGCCTCTCTCTGGCCCTGGCCGGTCGACGCGGGCATCAACTGGCTGTCAAAGGCACTCATGCATGCCTCCGGTGGCCAAAACGCAATCGTTGCAAGACGGTTGCATGGTCAGGTTTCTCCCTTGTCCAGTCTGTCGATCCAGGCAAACCCCGCTTGTGGCCAGGTTTGCCCTGTTTGGTTTCTTGTGCTGGTCCAGCCTCCCGGCCGGCCAGGAACTCCTCCACCTTCATTCAGCTTGTGACCCGGCGTGCGGCACGCACGCGCGGATTGCCATTCATGGCTTGTGGTCCGGCCCAGCCCGTCATGGCAACGGGGGCCTCGCGCTTTTTCTGGTGAATCGGGTCTGCCAGGGCGACGCCGCATAAGCCGGCGACCAGAATCATGAAGCAGCTGGTCGCGGTGATTGTGTTGTCGGAATACGAATCCATGAGATACATGGCCACGGTGACAAAGAACGCCAGACGGTTGCCATTGCGCGGGTCCAGCAGTAGACGGCCGAATATGGCCAGGAACAACACCAGGAAGATGCCGGCACCGACATACCCCAGTTCTACAGCCATACGCAGGTATTCGTTATGGGCTGCAACCGTGCCGGTAAAGTGCGAAACACTCTCCGGGATCAGCAGTCCATGGTGACCAAAGCCCACGCCCGTCCACGGGTAACGCTCTAGCGAGGCCAGCAGGGAGTTCCACATCAGTTCGCGACCGCTGGAGCCGCCCGCTTCAAGCCGGGTAATCAGTTCCCCGCCGAACACGGCAAAAAAGGTTGCCAGCACCGCGATACCGTAAACCACCAGAATCAGCCGCCACACGCCAGAACGCAGGCCAGAGAACAAAATGACGCTGACGGCGATCAGGGCTGCCGCAGAAGGCATCCGTGTAGCCGTGAGGATGGTGATGGCCAGATTGATCGCGGTCAGCACAATGCAGCGGCGATCAAACAGGGTGGTCAGAAAGGCCGCCGCGATGCTGCCAGCAAACCCGGCCGCAGCCAGAAAGGCCGGAATGGAGTTACCCTGCAAACGGGTCACGCCGGTGTAGTCATGCGCCAGAACTGAACCGATCCCGCCCAACTGGTACACACCGCCCAGCGCCACCATGCCAATCGGCACGATGGTCAGCGTCCACAACATGAGCTTGCGCTCGCGCTGGGTCGGCCAGGCACACATGAACGACATCACGGCAAAGAAGGAAATGATGGCTTGGGCGTAACGGAACCAGGAAAAGTCCGGGAAACTGGTCAGCAAACCAAACCCCCAGGTCAGAACCACGATGCCGCCGAACAAGCCCAGATTGGTCCAGTCCGGCTTGCGCGTCCGCAAATAGGCAATCCCCGTCAGCAAGAACAAAAAGCGTTCGACCGAGTTCAGACTGCCCAGACCCAGCAACACGCCTGGGTTGATCATCATGAAGCTATTGGCAAACAACCAATAGTTGCGAAAGCGCTTCCAGGCCTTATCCGGCTTGGGTCTGGCTTGCTCTTCGCGAAACGCCAGCGAGGGCTGTGGGCGCATCTGCCGTATTGCCGTCATGAATGCTGCCCCATCATCATGCGCAGCCCCTCTGCCGAGAGGGTTTTGTTCATGGCGTGGATAAACGAATCCTGCATGGCATAGGCGCGACCGGTATCGGCATCGATGCTGGAGACACGCACCAGAACGCCGTCCGGAATCTGCCCTTTCAGGCCATATTCAATCTGCAGCCACTTACGATGCGTCGTCTCGTTGGCGACAATATCGCCCACGGTGATCCAGTAGGTGATGGGCTCAATACGCGGCCCAGCCTGAGCCAGCACACGCTTGACGGGCAACGGCCCGGACGGATTGAGCACGGTTGCGTTGGAGCGGTCTGACAGCGCAAAGCCCTGCGCCGCGTAGCAGACTTCCGGGTTATGCAGACGCAGCGAATCGGTTTGCTGCTTGCCGTAGGCAATGGACAACATGAGCGCATAGCCTTGCGGGTTCACATAAATGCGGGACAGCGTCTGTGAATAAAACTTGTCTAGCGCCGCCTGCACGTCTGGCGAGATCACGGCTTTATCGCCGCCGGGCACCATCTGCCATTCGCCAATGCGCGCGGGAAGCGTGTTTTCCAGCTCAACGCCCTGCCGGCCATCTGCCATCAGATGATGCGGCGTAAATGTCCAGGCCAGGACGGGGCCAGCAGTAATCAACACGGCCAGCAGTACCGGGCGCCATTGCAAAGTGGGCAAGGCCAGCGTCATTGCAGGCTCCTTTTGGTCGCGTGACGACCCATGCGCATCAGGATTTCACCCAGCGTGCCGACCAGCACCAGTGCCACCACAAACACGGTCAACCCCGCTGCGGTGTGCATGAAGCCCTGACCGGCCGCGTCACCGCGGTAGTAAGTCAGCAACACCAGCGCCATCACGCGTACGACGTTGGCAATAAAGGCAATGGGCAACAGCGCCAGGATGATGATCACACGCTGCCACCAGTGGGGCGGCTGCGTGATATGCACAAACAGGAAACCCAGCGCCGACAGGCTGAACATGGAGTTGAGACCGGAACACGCATCCGCCACCAGCAACTGGTACTGGCCAATATTGAGGACCACCCCGTTGCGGGCAATGGGATAGCCAGCCCAATACAACACCGCTTCTGCCACGTGTGACACCGACTCTTTCAGTCCTGCGGTGATCGCATCAATTACGGGCCCGGGCAAAGGCAGCAAATACAGCATGAAAAACAGTGGAAACCACATCACCCGTACACCAGCCCAGCCCTTTTCCAGCAGCAACCATCCGGATACCAGCAAGATGAACGATCCGGTTTCCAGGAAGTAAATACCTTGCGAGCGGCCCAAGCCGTAACTGAGCGCAAAACCCAGTAGCGCAGCCCAGCCCAACCCGCTGGATCGATCCGGCAACGCCGCCAGAGCCCCGCGCTTGCGCCAGAACAGCCACAACACCAGCACCAGAATAATCGGACCATGTTCCTGATCAGGCGTGGCCCACAACGTATTCATCAGCGTATACAGCGTGGGTAGCAGCGCACTGGCAAACGCCAGCACAGCCAGGCGGCGTCCGTTGAACAGACCTGGCAGGGCAAACTGCGGAGTAACCGGAATGCGATCCATAAGGCTGGCCTTTTGCAAACTTTCCGGGCTTAGTTGAGCATGACCACGCCGAGGACCGTGGCACCGGTCACCAGCAGTTCATCGCGCAGTTGCAGCATGGTGCGCACCGAAGACTTGTGGCGCCGCGCAACCAGCACAGCAGCCCCGGCGCGTGCAGCCAGCAGTTGCACATCCGCGCCGTCGGTCAACGGCGGGCTATCAATAATGATCACGTCGTTGTGCGGCCGGGCTTCTTGCAACAGACCGCGAAAAGCTTGCCGGCTCAACAGTTCCTGCGGGTTGGGCGGCACAGTGCCAGAGGTCAGCACCGACAGATCACCCAGTTGCCCCAGGTGCTGAATGCATTCATTGCCAGAGCGACCGGCCAGAATATCGGCCAGACCGTGACCAGTACCCAGACGGAACAGCTTTTGCAAATGTGGCGTGCGTAGATTGGCGTCGATCAGCAAAGTGCGCTCACCCAGTTGGGCAAACACCACCGCCAGATTGGCGGCCACCCAGCTTGAAGCCGATTCATCGTCCACACTGGCCACCACGAAGCAACGTTCCGCCACTGCGTCTTCACGCAGTACCAACTGGCTGCGCAAGTTACGCAGTTGCTCCACCTCGCGGGAAAACGGCTTGTAGGCCGCGACGAGCGACGTGTCATAGGCGCCATCGCGCGCATCCAGCCAGGAATAGTCAAACTGTCGGGCAACGGCACGGCGAATGTCTTCATCCGTCACGTGCCCCAGTTTGATGGCCGCCTCGCCAAAGCGCATGCCGGTTTCCATCTGCACTTCGGTAATCTGGTCAACCTGAGCCTGGGTCAGCTTGCCGTCACTCAGGAGAATCTGGCCAATGCGCGCGGACTGATCTGCGGCTTCGGCGACGATAAGTTCATTTTTCATGAGCCTGCTCCGTGATTAAGCGTGAGTTTGGCTGCACTGCGTTGCGGCAAAAGAGCAACTTTTCCGTGCTTGGGGCTGATCGTGGCCAGTACTGGCAGGTTGAGCAGCAGCTCGACATCCACCACAGAACGCAGGCGACGGTTGGAGAGTTCAACAATCACGGCCAGCGCACCGCCGAACAACAAGCCCAGGATGATCCCCAGCGGGATCATGATCTCAGCACGCGGGAATGACGGCCCCAGGGGCTCAGGTGCGGACTTGAGCATGCCGGTATCGCCACGCGTTACGCGGGCTTGCAGCGAGGTTTCCGTCTGGCGACGCAGTGCGGTATCAAACGCGTTCTGTGCGCTTTCCACTTCACGCTCCAGAATCTGCGACTGGGCGCGTTGCGTCTTCATTTGCAGCAGTTTTTCACGCTGCATTTCCATTTCTTTTTGCTGACCGGCAAAGCGCGAGCTCGCGTTGCTGGCACTGTTGGACAACCCTTGGCTATAAGTCGCCATGGCTTGCGCCAATTGCGCTTTGGCTTCATTGAGTTCAGCCAGAGACTGCTGATAAGCCGGGTTGTTGCTGCCTTCCTTGGCGGCCAGTGCATTGAACTTGGCCTCCAGCTGGGCCACCTGCCCTCTCAGGTTCTGCACGAGCGGATTGTTGATTACATCCGGCTGGTTGGTCCGGCCCCGTGCACGGGACTGCGCTTCCAGCGCCTGGGCCTGGGCAGCCACCATCTGGGCAGAGAGTTCGGTCAGTCGCTGGGATTCGACATCCAGCTTTTCATCTGTGGCGATAATTCCGTTCTTTTGCTGGAAATCTGCCAACTTTTGCTGAGCCGTAGCCAGATTGGCCTGCAAGGTCTTGAGCTGAGACTGGAAGAACGCATTGTTCTGCTGTTCTGTACCCGAGTGCAGATCCGTCACCATTTGCACGTATGCCGTGGCAAACCCGTTAGCCATCAACGAAGAAAACCTGGGGTCGGGCGAGGTGTATTTGATGGTGATGATGTTGCCATCACGTGCCACCGTTGCTTTCACGTGTTGCAGCAACTGGTCGGCCAGCCAGTCATCCATGGTGCCCTTGCCTTGCGTGGCATCCATGTAGGACTGTTGTACTGACTTGTCGTCGCCCAGCTTGAGCGCATGGACCACCTTGATCGCCGTATTGTGGCTTTCGATGATCCGGGCCTGCGTAGCCAGATAACCCGGCGCACTGGTTTCAGCATCAGTCTGGCCACTCACCGGATCGACAGAACCAACGTCAATGGTCAGGATGGCTTCCGCTGCATAACGCGGCGGGAAGAACATCACAATGGCCACCATCAACGCGACCATCACAAAAAGCACCAGAAACACCAGCCGCTTACGCGCCTTGAGAATCTGTAGAAGTTGTCCGATCGTCATCGCTCTCTCCCTTCAATGACACTCAGAAAATGCTTTCCGGCACGAAAACGACATCGTTTTCCTGCAAGAGATCATCAGGCTTGGCATCCTTGCGGGTAACCTTGCCGTCTACGCTAGTCCGGGTCAGGACCAGGCTGGAATGCGAAGCGCGCGTGGTGTAACCACCGGCCAGCGACAAGGCCTGCATCACCGACATGTTCTGTTCAAGACGGAACCCGCCAGCGCGATTGACGTCGCCATACACATAAATCATCGCCATGCGCGGGACATAGATCACATCGCCATTTTTCAGCTTGGTTTCCAGCGCCGAGGCACCTTCTCCGCCCGTCACAAGGCGTGGCAGCATGACTTCGGTACGCTGGTTATCACGCACCAGGAACACCTTGTCGCCACCGTTAGACGAAATCCCGCCGGCCATAGCCAGGAGATCGACCACGTTGATAGAGGCATCCAGCGGGAAACGACCGGGGTGATTGACTTCACCAACGACTGAAACCATCTGGCTTTTGTATTGGGAAACCAGAATATTGACGTTGGGTTTCTTGATGAAATCGCCGTCAATCAGCTTTTTGGCAATCAGTGCTTCCGCTTCAGAAAAGGTTTTACCTTTTACTGAAACCGTGCCAATCATCGGGTAAGTAATTGTGCCTTCCTGACTCACCTGAATTTCTTTTTCCAGTTCAGGATGGTCATAAACAGATATCTTTAATACATCACCCGTACCCAGGCGATATTCACCCGTATCGGCCGCCTTGACTTGCATGGTGATGGCCAGCACGCAGAGTGCAAAAAATGTAATCAGTTTTTTCATTTAAGACCCATCCCTGATTTGATATGGTCATTGTCATTTGCCGGTGTTTCTTTTTCGGCAGCCGGAGCGGCCTGCGGTGTGGCAGCGGCAAATTGCTGCACGTATTCCACCTTTGCCGCTTTTTTCAAATCGTCAATTTTCTGTTGTGCCAGTTTTGCCGCGCGCTCCTGCCGCAAATAAGCCTGAATGGCCGGCGTGGCATCTTTCAGTGAAACCGGGGCGGGCTCTACGTGCTCCGCCAGCAACAACATGGCCTGCTCGTTCTGCACCATGACAGCAACATCACCGGCCTTGAGTGGGGTGACGATCTTCAGCAGTTGTTCAGGCATTTTTTCTGGAACAGTACGTTCTTGCGCTTCTTTGAAAGTCACCCCAGCGGCCTGCAACGTGGCGCGCATGTCCTGCACGGTATGCACGGCATCAAGCTGCTTTTTCAGTGCATCCGTTACTGCAGAACCGGGAACAATATAAGAATCAAGGATGTAGATATTTCTCTTTTCGAAAAGCTCCGGGCGGGCGGTGTAGAACTTCTGGACGTCTGCATCGGTAATCTGCGGTGCCGAACCCACTTCTTTGGACAGCATGGCCTGAGCCAGAATCTGCCGGCGAGAGAACTCGATACTGGAAAGCACGCGAGGGTCACGATCAAGCTTGGCTTCAACCGCCTTTTGCACCAGTACGTCCTGGGTCACCAGGGTATCCAGCGCGCGTTGCTTGGTCTGGTCGTCCACCGTTTTTTGCGAAGCCAGCAGATAATTGAGCTGGTTAACGGTAATTTCATCCCCATTGACACGAGCCAGCACCTGACTGGGCGGCGCCTGCGTATCATTTTTACACCCCGACAAAGCGGCAGTCACCGCCAATGCCAGAATAAAACTGAAACCAAACCGCTTATTCATATATCCCCCAGGACCCTCATCAAGTACGCGCTTAATACGCGTTTTTGTCGCGGATAATCATCATGACGGTTGCCAGAATGATTTTGATATCCAGCCACAATGACCAGTTACGCAAATAATCCAGATCGTATTCAATACGCTTCTGCATTTTTTCCAGTGTTTCTGTTTCACCACGATAGCCATTCACCTGGGCCCAACCGGTAATTCCCGGTTTGACCTTGTAGCGCATCATGTAACCCTTGATCAGCTTGCGATACATCTCGTTATGCGCATTGGCGTGCGGACGCGGCCCGACAATACTCATTTTCCCTTCCAGCACATTAATGAATTGCGGCAATTCATCCAGCGAGGTACGGCGCAAAAAGCCGCCAATAGGTGTCAGGCGCGGATCATTACGAGTGGCCTGGGTCACTGTGCCGGCGTGTTCAGAGTGCACTTTCATGGAACGGAATTTGTAGACCGTAATGCGTTCACCATCAGCGCCATAACGCTGCTGGGTAAAGAACACCGGACCCTTGGATGTGAGCTTGACGGCAATCGCCACCGCCAGCATTACCGGCCAGATCAACAAGAGAATCAACGTCGCCAGCACAATGTCAGAGAACCGCTTGGCCAGGCCCCGCAAGCCAAGGAACGGGCTTTCGCACACAGCCACGACCGGCATGCCTGCAGCCAGTTCAAAGCGCGCCTGAATCAGATCGAAGACGGAGAAATCCAGCACAAA
The DNA here is from genome assembly GCF_014645555.1 of Silvimonas amylolytica. Classification (GTDB taxonomy): domain Bacteria; phylum Pseudomonadota; class Gammaproteobacteria; order Burkholderiales; family Chitinibacteraceae; genus Silvimonas; species Silvimonas amylolytica. The sequence continues at coordinate 32,808 of NZ_BMLY01000008.1, forward strand.
GAAAATAGAGACCGTGGTGTCGTGCATTTCATCGAGCATTTGCATGACGCGCGGTTGCTTGGTCATCGGCAGAGAGATATACAACTCGTGTACGTCGTTGCTGCGAATGAACTCAGGCAGGCGATCCAGTCCACCCAGCATCTCTTCTTCTTTCACCCCTTCCAGCCGATCCAGACCGCGATCATCAAAAAAGCCCAGAAAGGTCATGTTCTGCAGCGCGCTATGCTGAATGCGGCGAGCCAGCGCGCGGCCCATTTTATTGGCCCCGATCACCACTACTTTACGGGTGGCCGCATTGGCTTGTGCCCGGCCTTCCTTGAACAGAAAGCCCACGCGAATCAGCCAATGCGTGGCAACGAGGCTGACCGGCGCCAGGATCATCCACGCCAGCACAAAGTTCTCGTCGTAATACACCGACCAATGGGTTGCCCAGCCAATCATGATCACCAGGGCGCAGATCAGCAGCCAACCCGTGGCAAAGCGCGCCATACCCAGCAGCGGCCGCGAATAGCCGGGCACAAACAAAAAGGTACCTTCCAGAATCAAGGCCGACAGCAAGAAGGCGATGACTGCCAGGATGATGACGTAACCGTCGTATGCCAGATCAAACGCGCGGGCCAGCACCAGCAGTGTGGCCACCACCATCACCGGGTCGATCACCAGCTTGAACAAGCTGGCAATCGGCGCCGCTTTGGAAAACTCTTCAAACCGGTCATTCAGCATGCCGACCGCCGGGGCGTCGGACTCCCGCGCGGAAAAATGCAGCAAATTGCCCCCACCGCCATGGGTCAGCGGTTGAGCCATTTGCTCTACATTGGGCGTGCGATTGACAAGTCGTTCCATGGCTTCAACTCCGTGTCCAGGGGGTTTGAACCAATCCACATTGCTTACACAAGACAGAAGCAATGTCAGCAAATGCTGATAGATCCCGAATACCAATGTGAACCGGCCCCACCTCGGGGCCAGTCACGGCGCATCCATCGCTACGGCGGTCAAACCGTCACCATGCAAGCGGGTCGTTGTCATTGTCAGTCCTACAACCCCGAAGGAATAAGGCTTTCAAGGGCACGCCTTTCTTCAGGACAATCCGTTGTGCGACGCAACAAGAAACTTCCAGAAAGCTTTTTACATCCGCTTCAATCAAAAAACAAGTGATTTACTTTCCATTGCTGTTAGTTTATTTCTTACAACCTTAAAGGTGACTTAAGCTAACTTAAAAAAGTATCTGGACTGTTGCGCCAAGTTGCCAGTCGTCGTAGGTGCGTATCTCGACGTTGGAATCACGGTTGGCCCAAGAAGCGTAGAAGGTGGTGTCAATTGAAGGGCGGGGCTTCCAGCTAGCCCCGATATAGGCTGTTTTGACGTTGTCGTTGTACGCGGCGACGTTCAACGAGGCTGGATAGTCATATTTGTCGTAAGCCAGGGAGGCGTTGGTCACAATCTTGTCTGTGACCTTCCACTCACCGCCCAGCTGATAATGCGATTTGATCGACTCGCCGTAAGTGCTACCCGGCGCATTGAGCGCATGGGAATACCCGAAAGAAAGCTTGGTGCGATCCGTGGTGTGCCAGTTCAGCGTGGCATTGGCCTGCCAGTCGGACTGATCTGTGGTATCGGTATGGATTTTCACGTAGCCATAGCCACCAGCGATATCAAAGCGCGGATCAAACGGGTAATACGCGGTTAACTGGGTAATGCGCTGCGTATAGTCCTGGTTGACGGTAAAGCCATTGAAGGTCTGGTTCTCGTAATCGACCGTCTGATAACGCTCACCCAAAGAGAACACACCGCCCCGGTCTGTGGTGTATTGCACCTTGCCGGCGTACTGCGTGTTGTACAGATCAAGCGTGGTTTCCTGACTATGGCGAACCCGGGCGCGGCTGGCATCCACGATCAACGAGACACTGCTATTGATACGGTAGCCACCCTCTGCACTGCCCGTCAGCGTGCGCATCAGGTCTTCCTGGTTCAGCAGCACGTCACCGAAATCGGAAACGACTTTCTGATCGCCAAAGGACGCTGAGCCGAACCAGCTGTGGCCAATCTCCCCGTTCCAGCCAACGCTATTGTTCCAGCCGACATAGTTGAGATCGCTGAACGACATGTAACGCGGCGCGTAGACGTTGGCATCAAGCGTGAACTGCTGGCGCGATACATCCGCCGCAATATGCCCACCCACTTGGGGGGTAATGATGGAATCACCGCGGTGATCCTTGCCCAGAGCCTGCTCCGGGTCTTGCGAATCACTCAGGCGAAAGACGTTGCTGTCGTACATGTACCCCAACTGGGCATACGTACTGATCGAGTCACTGGGGTCATACGCAGCCGCACACATGGCCGAGGCCAATACAGAACCCAGTGGCAGCAACTTCAGTCTTGTTTTCATCAAAATTCTCCTGGCAGCTTGTATATGGTCTGCACCCGTGCTCCTGCGCGTGCAGCCTTACCTCCCCAACCGGCCATTCCCACCTGTTCGGGCGTGCCGGGCACAACGTTGCTTCTTTATAATTTTTTACCACAACCTTTCAAATAATTATTGATTATTTAAACAAACCATCGTCCTTGCTGAAAAAGATATACGTTAAATCTGATCGTTTTATGAAAAAACGGTAATGTTTCATCAGAAAATATCGTCATTTCAGTAACTTGCAGAAACCCGGGAAAACCCGCCCCGCGAGGCCCTCCTGGCGACATGGCAAGCGTCGCAAACAGCAGAAAGGCAACACAAGCTTCAAGCTTTCTGACTGTCAGCAACGGCGTGTGTGAACTCCCACACACACAACAGCAGAGACAAGGGAAACGCGGCTATGGCTGTGCCGCTGCGATGACCGACGCAGAAGAAGGGACGGATGAGGCTGGGGTGAGCAATTCACGCAACCTGGCGACGGCAGCTTCATGCGAAAAATGCGGGGTATATGCCACGGTACGCTCGCGCAACTGGGCGGCATGGTCAGTCCGCTGCATGGCACCCACCACAGCAGCGGCGAAGTCAGCCTTGCCTTCGGCCACATCAAAGGGCGGCGCGGGCTGTTCTGGAAAGCCAGCCGCACCGTTGGCGGTGGTAATGCAACCGAGCCCGAGGCAGAAGTAATCCACCATTTTGATTTTGATACCGCTGCCCATCAGCACCGGGTTGATCGCGAAGCTGCAATGGCGAGTCAACGCCGCCAGATCATCTACACGCCCGTGTAGTGTTACACCCGGTTGATTGCCCGCAGAGAACTCGCCACACACGCCACCGGCGACATCCAGATGAGCATCCGGCACATTGGCTCGTACCGCAGGCCATACGTGCTCCAGGAACCAGCGCAAGCCATCTACGTTGTGGTACGCCCTGGAGCCCAGATAAAAGATCCGGTGAGGTTCTCGCTCATGCTCGCCGGTTCGCACCCGGGTCTGCCCGGCATTGGCCACCACAGGCAGGATGGTGCTCACACGCGCGTCTGGCGCCATCATGGCCAGTTCAGCGGCGTCGTGCGGGTTGATGGCAATGATGGCATCGAACAAGGCCGTTTTCTGCGCTTCCAGCCCGGCTTCGACGGCGGGCCGGGGCAAAAAGCCATTGGCGCGAAAAGAAGCGCAGCGCTGGTGAAAGATGTCATGGGCGATCAGGACTCTGCGATGCGCTTGCGGAATCGCCCGCACCGCATCTGCCCGGAAGATGGTATCTATCAGCAGCAAATCCACGGGAACCGGAGGCAGGCTTGCGCCAACGCGGGCGACCTCGCCTTCCGATAAAAAACGGCCTATCCACGCCACTTTGTCCGATGCGCCTTTGCGTACTTTCAGGCCCAGTCTGTTCTTGATCCAGCGTGCCCCGGCACTGATTGAAAGCGGGAACAACCAGCGCCCGACTTGCCGGGCATGCAGGTAGCTGATGGTGCAGGGTAACTCCGGCTCGATCACCCCGCCCGCTACATTCAAGCCGGTGACGATCAGATGCAAGCGGTAGCCCAATGCCGCCACTGCCCGCAACACAGTCATATTGTAACTACCCGGACCGTTCTCGCCAGAACGAGGCAAGGCTTCACAGACCAGTACAGCCAAAGGGGCACCATCATGGCGAACGGGGGTGGGGGCAGTCACTGAGGTAATCCTGTCTGTAGGCGTTGCACTGATTCTCTATACAGAATGAGCCTGAACGCTTTCTATTAATGAATACAAACAGAAAGATACAGTCAGAATTCTCTACAGGCAATGCTGCTGTGCAGTGCAACACAAATCCCACTCCACCTCCCGCGCCTTACCCAGGCGTCAGGCAATCAGGGTTGTGCGGGCGTGATTTTGCGCAGGGTTGAAGCTGCATAATCAGTCACATACAAGTTGCCCGCCGTATCCGTGGCAATCCCCCAAGGAAACTCAAATGTAGCCGCAGCCCCTTTGCCATCGGCAACACCCGGGCTCCCGTTTGCGTTAGCAAGTGTACTCACGACACCGCCCGGAGAGATTTTGCGAATACTGCGATTGTTCAGATCCGCAACGTACAGATTGCCGTAGGCATCCACCGCAATGCCGTGCGGCGAATTGAATGCGGCCGCAGAACCCGTGCCATCTGCGCTTCCTGCTGTTGTTGAACCAGCGATAGTGCTGACCGTTCCAGCGGGCGTGATTTTGCGGATTTCATTGTTACTGGCGTCTGCCACAAAGACATTGCCGTTCTGATCTACCGCTACCGCTGCGGGCTCATTGAAGGAGGCCGCAGCGCCAGTGCCATCTGCTGCGCCTGGTGCCGTAGAGCCCGCCAGCGTCGACACCGTTCCGTCTGCCAGGACTTTGCGGATCTCATGATTTTCGGTATCTGCGACGTAAACAACGCCATTGCTATCAACTGCGATACCGCCCGGCAAGTTGAAGGATGCCCCTGCCCCTTGACCATCGCTGCTGCCCTGAGTACCAGGATATCCCGCCAGCGTGCTGACTGTCCCATCCGGTGCAATTTTGCGAATTACATAATTATCAGTATCAACGACATACACATTGCCCGCGGCATCCACGGCCACACCTTCGGGAAAAAAGAATGACGCATTCGTGCCTTGAGCGTCTGTATGGCCATAGGCGCCTGACCCCGCCAGGGTCGAGACCGTGCCATCGGCAGTCATTTTGCGTATTTGCTGATTATAAAAATCAGCGATATACACAGTCCCCGCATGATCCACAGCAAGACCCAGCGGATAATAAAAACGAGCCGTACTGCCCTGCGCATCCTGCCGACCTGGCGTATTGGCGCTGCCAGCAATGGTAGAGACAAACCCGACCGCAGATGCACACGACACATCAACTGTGTTGAGGCTGAATAAGGTACTGCCCACGCCATTGGCGACTGAACACCACTGAAACCCCGATGGTTGGGTGGCCACGGTGACCGCATAAACGCGACCTGGGGTCGCGAATGAAAAGGCACCGTTGGCGGTGAGCACCAATGTATCTGCGCCATTGTTCTGTAATTGCAACGCCGTGAGCGCTTGCAAACCGTGGAGCACTCCCCCGATAACGGGCAGCGGCGAAGCCGTTGGCGTCGGCGTGGGGTTTGAATCAGGTGCGGGCGTGACTGCAAGCGTGGCCACAGAGGCCGGATCATCACCGCCAGACATGCACGCCGCCAGCAAGACGGGTAGCACGACCGTCACGACAATGACGCATCTGCGCTCGAAGAGGCCCATAAGCAGTCACTCATTAAGTCCAAACAGGATTCAATAACTATAGAAATGCGCCATGGCAGCGCACCTGCAAGAGCCGACAGTATCTGCAGTGACCCGGCCCCGTTTTTCAGGCCACAAAAAAACCCGCCAGGCCTGCGCCTGTGCGGGGTTTGGTGACCATGTGAGGCATGGCCAATTACTGGCTGGCAACACGAAACTAAAGACAAGTCCGCACAATACCGTTCACTGGATAAATCATTCGGGGCAGGCATCCCTCCCTCAATTCGGTGCGCACAACCCTCTCCGCACCCCATGAATGCGGACATCCCGCAGGGGCACTTGATGCTTCGTGGCTAGCGGCGGCGGCAAGAAAAAACCCCGTGAAGTCAACGCTTCAACGGGGTTTTCTGGCGTCATGAAGTTTCATGACTGAATGATTTGGTGGGCCCCCCGGGAGTCGAACCCGGCACCAACGGATTATGCGTACCAGCTACGGTTTTCACCGCCCCTTTCGGGTTTGTGGTCTGGACTGTCTCTTGTCTTTACGACCTGCCCGTACAGTCTCTACACGTTCCCGCCACCTTCAACAGCGGCAGGCTTCGCTCGGGATTACCACGGCTGCGGTTGAACCACACCAGAGGCTTCCCCGAATTTGAGCAGTTCTACCAAAGGGCAGAGTGAACGTGCCCCAAGGCAACCCATACAACGTCATCCATACCTTGCAGGCTGCAGGAAAGACGTTTTGTTAAGTCCGCTGCTCTAACCAAGCATGAGCTAGAGGCCCGATATCAAACAAACTCCCGGTCAGTTACCCGACCGGGAGGCGTGATATTACGGCTCGTTGCTCACACTTTCAAGGAAACTCTTCAGGCGTTCTGAACGGGTCGGGTGACGCAGCTTTCTGAGTGCCTTGGCTTCGATCTGACGAATCCGTTCACGGGTCACGTCGAACTGCTTGCCCACTTCTTCCAGCGTGTGGTCCGTGCTCATATCGATGCCGAAACGCATGCGCAGCACTTTGGCTTCACGCGGAGTCAGGGTATCGAGCACTTCACGCGTGGCTTCACGCAGGCCGGCGTAGACCGCAGCTTCTGCCGGCGCCACTGTTACCGAATCCTCAATGAAATCGCCGAGGTGCGAATCATCATCGTCACCAATCGGGGTTTCCATGGAGATCGGCTCTTTGGCGATCTTCAGAATCTTGCGAATCTTGTCTTCCGGCATTTCCATGCGGCCGGCCAGTTCTTCCGGCGTCGGCTCCAGACCGGTTTCCTGCAGGATCTGACGCTGGATACGGTTCATCTTGTTGATCGTTTCGATCATGTGAACCGGAATCCGGATCGTGCGCGCCTGATCCGCGATGGAACGTGTAATGGCCTGACGGATCCACCACGTTGCATACGTGGAGAACTTGTAACCGCGACGGTATTCGAACTTGTCCACGGCCTTCATCAGGCCAATGTTGCCTTCCTGAATCAGATCGAGGAACTGCAGGCCACGGTTGGTGTACTTCTTGGCAATCGAGATGACCAGACGCAAGTTGGCTTCGATCATTTCGCGCTTGGCGCGGCGAGCCTTGGCTTCACCCGTCGACATTTGACGGTTGATTTCCTTCAGCTCCTTGATCGGCAGCATGGCCAGCTCTTGCAGCTCTTTGAGCTTGCCCTGCTTTTCCATGATGGCATGCTGATAGCGCTCCAGCACCTCGGCATAAGCCTGGCCGGAAGACAGCTCTTCGATCACCCATTCCAGATCGGTTTCACGACCCGGGAAAGTCTTGATGAAGTGCTCGCGCGGCATGCGCACTTTCTGTGTACACAGATCCATGATCTCGCGCTCGAAACCGCGGATTTCATCAACCATGGTACGCAGATGGTCACAGAGGGCTTCAACCTGACGCGCAGAGAAGCGGATATTCTGGAATTCGTCGGAAATGACTTGTTGCGCTTCCAGGTAACCCTTGCTTTGCACACCGTCTTTCTGCAGGGACGCCACCATGCGGGCATAAGCTGCACGCACCGGCTCAAAGCGCTCACGCGCCTGTTCCTTCAGAAGCTCAAGATTGGCGCTGGAAATGGCGGCGCCATCTTCATCGCTCTCTTCGCCTTCTTCGGTCTCTTCGTCCTCGCCCAGCTCTTCTTCGGCCACTTCAACTGGCGGCTGCTCTTCTTCCTCAACCGCGTTGGGGTCGATAAAGCCGTCGATGATGTCGTCGATGCGGATTTCGTCGTTCAGACCCTTGTCCACCAGCTCCAGAATCTGGGTGATGGTGGTCGGACAAGCCGAAATCGCCTGGATCATGTGCTTGAGGCCATCTTCGATCCGCTTGGCGATTTCAATTTCGCCTTCACGGGTCAAAAGCTCCACCGTCCCCATTTCGCGCATGTACATCCGCACAGGGTCGGTAGTCCGGCCGAATTCGGAGTCCACCGAGGAAAGTGCCGCTTCGGCCTCTTCCACAGCATCGTCGTCCGCAACGGCCGGCGTGGCATCGGACATCAGCAGGTCTTCGGCATCGGGTGCCTCGTCGTAGACCTGGATGCCCATATTGCTGATCATGCTGATCACGCCTTCGATCTGCTCGGCATCGAGCATGTCTTCAGGCAAGTGGTCGTTAATTTCAGCGTATGTAAGATAACCGCGCTCTTTACCGAGCACGATCAGGGACTTGAACTTGGCCTTTCGGGCTTCAGGATCAAGTGGTTCATCGTCGCTTTCCCGTCCGCCAGCGCGGAAATCGGTGCGTTCGGTGTCTTCTTTATCGAATTCGTGTTCTGCCGCCATGACTCGTGAGACTCAGAAAGATTCGGAAAAACCGAGGATTATATCAGATAACCCTCTGATCCACATGGAATCAGAAGATTCATTTTCCAATTGTTCCAATCTGTACTTTTCAGATTGGGCTTATTGCGCAATGGTATATGCACAACATGTCAGTTAGCCGACGAGCGGGACTGGATCAACAGCATCATATATTCCTGCCTTTCAGCATCGGAGAGCCCGCCATGGGCCTGCCTGTGTTCCAGTTCTGCCTTTCGGTTTAGTGTAGCCGCGCGCACCAGACTTTGCCCGGCCGCTGCCAGCGAATTCACAAACTCCGACTGGCGCTCTTCCGGCGGCCAGCGGTCAAACTTTTCAGTCCCTTTTGCGGCCAGTGCAGCCAACCGCGTGTAGTGCTCGGACTCCCGCCACAGCTCCAGCAATTGCGAGGAGTTCATGCGGGCCCCATGTTGCCGGGCGGACTTGAGTACATCCAGCAACAGATCATCGCCGTTGTCCGGCCAGGTTAACCAGACAGGCTCAACCCCGGTGGCCAGTACTGGCTCGTATAACACCAGTTGCAACAGACCTTGCACCATGTCTGGCTGGACGCGCGGCGGTAAAAATGGACGCTCATCGTCATCATTACGCCACTTTGAGCCTTTACGCTTGCCCTTCCAGTTGCCATCACCACGCCGCTTGAAGCGCTGTTGTCCGCCATCACCATACTGTGGCGCGTCGCCAGCCCCTTCATATGCCTGTACGGGCTGCCAGCCCTCATCCTGAGGCATGGGTACATAACCCTGCCGGGATACGTAGTGATCATGCTGTTGCTGCACGCCACTGTTGCCTTGCCCTGTACTCAATATGGGCTCAAGTTCCGAGAGTTCCAGTTGGCACAATTGCGCAAGGCGTTTTTTTACCATCAGCGCATACGCCGGGGCTTGCACCCTGGTCAATAAAGGCTTGGCCAGATGAACCAGTTTGGCACGCCCTTCTTCAGTGTCCAGTTCTACTTGTGCGGAAAGTTCACGAAGCAGAAATTGCGCCAGGGGTACAGCATCCTGGGTCACAACCTCTTCAAAACGCTCACGACCAAACGCCTGCACATAACTATCTGGATCGTGCTCTTCCGGCAGAAACAGAAACGCCAGGCGCTTGCCGTCCACCAGATACTCCAGACTGTTTTCCAGCGCACGCCACGCTGCCTTGCGGCCCGCCTTGTCCCCGTCAAAACAGAACACAACCTCATCAGCCAGCTTGAGCAGCTTTTGCACATGATGCGGCGTACATGCAGTACCCAGCGTTGCCACCGCGTATTCCACGCCGTGCTGCGCCAGCATCACGACATCCATATAGCCTTCAACGACCAGCACGCGACCATTGGCGCGAATGGCAGCCCGAGCCTGAGTCAGGCCATAGAGCTCACGGCCTTTTTCAAAAACCGGCGTTTCCGGACTATTGAGGTACTTGGGCTTGGCATCACCCATCACCCGACCACCAAAGCCGATCACAGAACCACGCTGATTCAGGATCGGGAACATGACGCGGTCACGGAAACGGTCGTAACGGCGATGGGACTCTTCATCCTCACCAATCAAACCCGCTTCCGCCAGCAGTTTGTTCCAGTCGTAATCTTCAAAAATCTGCTTGAGCGCATGCCCGGCCGGCGCATAACCCAGACCAAAATGGGCCGCCGTTTTACCATCCAGACCACGCCCTTTCAGATAAGCAATGGCTTGCGGCGCACTCTTGAGTTGCTGACGGTAATAATCACTCGCCGTCTTGAGTACGTCGTAAATACCAGGCTCACCCTTGGGCTCGATCGCGGCAGCTTCCTGCGGCACTTGCAAGCCGACGGATTCAGCCAGCTTGCGCACGGCCTCAGGGAATGACAACCCTTCGTATTCCATAACAAAATTCACCGCCGAGCCATGCGCGCCGCAGCCAAAGCAGTGGTAGAACTGCTTGGTCGGGCTAACAGTAAACGACGGTGATTTTTCTTTATGGAACGGACAGCAGGCAGAGTAATTCTGGCCGGCTTTTTTCAGCGGCAGATAGCGCTCCACCACGTCGACAACGTCTACGCGATTGAGCAAATCCTGAATAAACGACTCTGGGATACGGGCCATCGGCGTGCCAGACCAGGGCACACCGGCGCCATCAAAAGCGAAATTTGATCGACGCGGGTGCCCTGTCTTGTCTTATTGCATGCCAGCTTTGACGAGCTTGCTGACCTCGGCCATATCGGCCTTGCCAGCAAGTTGTGCCTTCAAGTCAGCCATGATCTTGCCCATGGACGCCGGCGTTTTGCCGTGCGTGGCAATGGCAGCGTTCACAACGGTGGCAACTTCTTCATCCGACATGCGTGCAGGCAGATATTCAGTCAGCACCGTGACTTCGAATTTTTCTTTGTCGGCCAGATCCTGGCGTTGCGCAGCTTCATATTGCGAGATGCTGTCTTTGCGTTGCTTGAGCATCTTTTCGATGATTGCGGCAATGGCGGCGTCATCCAGTTCAATACGCTCATCCACTTCGCGCTGCTTCATGGCAGCCAGCAACAGACGGATCGTACCAAGACGCTCCGTCTGCTTCTCTTTCATCGCCGTCTTCATGTCGTCGGTAATACGTGCCTTGAGGCTCATGATGTTTCCTTTATGAACTGAAGGTGTCGGACTGACAGATGTCGCCGCGAACGACACAAAGACGGAAAGGCCGCACGTGTGCGGCCTCTCAATATTCGATTGCGACCCGGCTTAGTACAGCTTCGGGGGCAGTTGCTGGCTGCGCAGGCGCTTGTAGTGGCGCTTCACAGCTGCGGCAAGCTTGCGCTTACGCTCAGCAGTTGGCTTCTCGTAAAATTCACGGGAGCGCAGTTCGGTCAGCAGACCGGTTTTTTCAACAGAGCGCTTGAAGCGACGCATTGCAACTTCAAAGGGCTCGTTCTCTTTAACGCGTACAGAAGGCATCGAGCAGAAATCCTGTTTGTTTAGGGCTATTGCCCGGAAGAAAGCTGGCGATTATCCACCAAGTAAATCCAGATGTCAAAACCCTGTGCTTTGCGGGTGTGGCGTGAACGGGTACGATAACGCTCTTGATACAAGATGTTAGGAAAAAGTCAAAGTCATGCTGGTGCTAGGTATTGAATCTTCGTGCGATGAAACCGGGGTTGCGCTCTATGACACCGAGCGCGGCCTGAGGGCGCATCGCATCCATTCGCAAATTGCCATGCACACCGAATACGGCGGCGTGGTGCCCGAACTGGCGTCGCGTGATCACATCCGGCGCGTGCTGCCGCTGACCGAATCGTGCATGGCCGAAGCAGGCCTGACGCTCAATGATGTTGATGCCATTGCCTACACGGCCGGACCAGGCCTTGCCGGCGCGCTGCTGGTCGGCGCCAGCGTTGCCAATGCGTTGGGGTTTGCACTGCAAAAACCGGTCGTCGATGTGCATCATCTGGAAGGTCATTTGTTGTCACCTTTACTGGCTGATCCACGCCCCGCCTTTCCGTTTGTCGCCTTGCTGGTGTCTGGGGGCCACACTCAACTGATGGCCGTGCGTGGCATTGGCCAGTATGAGTTGCTGGGTGAAACAGTAGACGATGCCGCAGGCGAAGCGTTCGATAAATCCGCCAAGTTGCTGGGCCTGGGTTACCCAGGTGGGCCAGCCTTATCCAGACTTGCCGATCAAGGCGATGCCACACGTTTCAAGCTACCGCGACCCATGCTGCATTCCGGCGATCTGGATTTCAGCTTCTCCGGCCTGAAAACGGCAGTACTCAATCTGGTCAAACAACAAGCTGAACTGGATGAAAAAACCGTCGCAGACATCTGCGCAGCTTTCCAGGAAGCCATTGTTGAGGTTCTGCTGAAGAAGTGCCTGGCCGCGCTCAAGCAAACAGGCATGCAGCGACTGGTGATTGCGGGCGGCGTCGGTGCCAACAAGCAACTACGTCGCGCACTGGACGAGGCGGCAAAGCGCCGCAAGTTTGAAGTGTTCTATCCACCGCTGGATCTGTGCACCGATAACGGCGCCATGATTGCTTTTGCCGGGGCGATGCGCTTGCAGTTTGCCGAAGCCGATTACAGCTACAACTGCCGCCCGCGCTGGGATTTGTCCAGCCTGCCGGCTGTCGCCTGAGGACAATCCGGCAACGCTCAGAGCTTTTTGCGCATCAAGGCTCTGGGCAAGACACAGTTGCCGGCCTCAATTTCTTCTTTTTCCACGACTTCATAACCGCGCCGCTCAAAGAAGGGCTGCGCGGTAACACTGGCATGGGTTTCCAGATGCGGAATACCCAGCGTACGGGCGGTACGCTCCAGCTCGCGCAGCAGATTGGTCGCAACACCGTTATTGGCGGCAGCTGGCGAGACATACAACCAGTCGATCAGATTATCTTGCGGCACGAGCAGGATAAAACCCTGCACTTCCTCGTTCTCTACCGCTTTCCAGCCAAACTGACTCACCAGCTTGTCTCGCCAGGTATTGGCGTTATCCAGCGCACGGCTGACCCAGGCCCGCCGTTGCTCGGGCGTATAGTCTTTGGCGGCCAGTACCGATACGGAGGCAAAAAAGCAGGATTGCAGCGCTGGCAGATCATCGACGCCGGTCCGCAGCAGCTTCATTTGGCCACCACAAAGCGCTGATCAATCACGCCAGGCAAGGTCAGTTGCAGCGTTTGGCCGGCCAGGATCGGGCCAACGCCTTCGGGTGTACCGGTGTAGATCAGATCTCCCTCGGTCAAACCAAAACGAGAGGATATCCAGGCGATCAGCGTGGGCACGGTGAACACCATCTGGCGCGTATCGGCCTGCTGGCGCAATTCACCATCAATATGCAAGGTAAAGGTGGTCTGAGCCGGATTGGCAATGGCAGTGGCCGGCACAAAATCCGTCAACACTGCCGCGCCGTAGTAACCCTTGGAAAGGGTCCAGGGCTGGCCTTTTTTCTTGGCTTCAGCTTGAACATCACGCGCGGTCAGATCCAGCCCCAGCGCATAACCGGCGACATGGCTCATGGCGTCTTCGGGATCGATATTGCGGCCACCCTTGCCAATCGCCACCACCAGTTCGGTTTCATGGTGAATTTCTCTGGACCAGGACGGCAGCGGAATAGCCTCGCCTTCCGGCAAGATGGCTGACGTTGGCTTGATGAACACCATCGGCTCTTCACCGATGGTCGAGCCCATTTCCGCGGCATGCGCGGCAAAATTGCGACCAACACAAAAGATGTTGGCAACGTTCAGGGTTTGATCTGCGATCCGGATTTGCGGCACGGTTAGCTCCACACTCAGCTCAGACTAACGAGACATTGACAGGTCTGGATGACAAACGAATGCGAACAGGGTTCAACTCACCCAGTGGGCCACGGAAATCAACAGAATCAACGCCAGCCATAGCAACACCGAACGCCAGATCAACCCTACCGCACTGGCAAGATAATCCGGGTTTGCTGCATCGCCCAAACCCAGTTCCGGACGGAACTTGACCGTGTGATCCTGATGCAGCACATCACCCAGTTTGATACCAATGGCACCCGCACCAGCTGCCAACAAAATGCCACTGGTGTAGTCGGCCCACGTGCGGGCCTGCGCACTCCAGCAATCTACGGCATCCTGGAAATCACCCATGATGGCAAAGCTCACCGCAGTGAGGCGCACGGGGACGTAATCGAGCAAGTCTTGAATCCAGCGTGCAAAGCGACCAAAGGCATTGGGGTTATCAAACGCACCCCATTTTTGCGCCAGCAGGCTGGAAGTCCGATACAGCACAGCGCCTGCCGGGCCGGCAAACCAGCACAACACGACAAACCAGAACACCGTTCCGAATACGTACCGGAAGGAATCCACCAGCCCTTGTTCGATGGCAACGCGAGAGATCTCGTCTTCGCTCATTTCAGAGGTGTGTTGACCTGTCCAGTCGGACAACAGCAAGCGGGCGACATCGGTCTCGCCGGCCTGCAAAGCGCGGGAGATGCCGGAAAACGCGTGGCTAAACTGGCGGAACCCCATGGTGAAATACAGTACCGCCACGGTCCAGGCTACAGCCAGCGGCTGGCTATGATGCGCCAGGACAAAGTACACGATCAGCGAGACAGCCAGCGGCGGAATCATGGCCAGCAGCCAGCCGTACACGCCATTGCGGAATTCGCCAGCATCCAGGCTGCGTTCCAGATTATTGGCCATGCGGATGAAGGCCAGATACGCAGGGTTGCGGCTGCTGATGGGGCGCAACTGCTCAAGCGCCAGCGCAAGAATCAATGCCAGAAAAGTCATAAGCTCCATCCAGCGGAACATACACTGTCAGACGGGGGCCGACCGGTGGATCAGCCCGTCACGCACGGTATCGCTCCGGATTTTTCGTATGATGACAGGATAGACAGTACGTGCAACACACGGTACTTCGGCCGGCAAAGATACCACACCCGCCCTTGACGCCCAAACGTGGCGGCCGTGTCAGCCTGCAAACAGCAATGCGGTACTTGAAAACAACTGGCTGTCACCCAACTTGTTAGCTGGTTGTTATAAGATCGCATTTCCACAGATCACGTTGTCCAAGTTTTAACGGTGTGGATACCGGCCGCCACACGGGCGCACAGACCGGGTCCGCATTCCCAGCCAAACCGAGGAGAATCCCATGGCGCATCAACTGCCTGAACTGCCGTACGCACTCGACGCTCTTGCCCCGTACATGTCCAAAGAAACTCTGGAATACCACTACGGCAAGCATCATCAGACGTACGTCACGAACCTGAATAACCTGATCAAGGGTACCGAGTTCGAAAACGCCAGCCTGGAAGAAACCGTCAAGAAGGCTCCGGCCGGCGGTCTGTTCAACAATGCTGCGCAAATCTGGAACCACACTTTCTTCTGGCTGGGCTTTGCGCCGAACACTGCCGGCGCTGACCGCGCTCCGACCGGTGCCCTGGCTGCCGCTATCGATGCCAAGTGGGGTTCTTTCGACAAGTTCAAGGAAGCCTTCAACGCTTCCGCCGCTGGCAACTTCGGTTCCGGCTGGACCTGGCTGGTGAAGAAGGCCGACGGTTCCGTTGATCTGGTAAACACTTCCAACGCTGCAACGCCGCTGACCACCGCTGACGTGGCACTGCTGACCTGTGACGTTTGGGAACACGCTTACTACATCGACTACCGCAACAGCCGCCCGAACTACCTTGGCGGCTTCTGGAAGCTGGTGAACTGGGACGTCGTTTCCCAACGCTTTGCTGCCTGATTGCGCTGATTGCCGCAGGGTTGCGGCAATAGAACAAAACCCCGCTGGCCTTGCCGCGGGGTTTTTTCATATAAATACCCCCGTCAGTCACATCTGACAAAAAGCCCCCGCAGCCACCGACGGCAGCCCATTGCACAAACAGGCACACTGGCCAGATCAAAAGCCCGAAACCGGAGGCTGCATGTCTTCTTTTGCGCTTTATCTCATTGGTGTGGTGATTGCCATAGCCGGCCTGGGTTACGCTGCCCATCTGGCCCACGTGCCTGATCACTGGCTCATCGCGGGCCTGATTATTGCCATTGGCCTTGGCATTGTGGGTGCCGTGCGCAACACCCGGTTTCGCGATCCACCGTAGCGGGCAGGCGCTTACCCAGCTCAAAGCCCGGAGAGGTGATCAATCCGGGCTTTTGTCTGTCTGCCATGCACCGTATCATCCTGCTCATTCATAGCAAACGGATGATCCGACATGGCCAACTGGTCTCTGGATGGCGCCGCCGCCGTCGCCGCGCAGTTCCCCTACACCTTCAACGCCCCCTCTGAAGCCGCACTACGCGCGCTGGTACCTGGCCTGCGCGTGCAACTGGGTGTCAAAGTCGCTGGCGGCACACAACCTTTGCCTGCAGCCGTGACCATCAAGCTGGTGTCTGGTGCGGGCCAGTTTGGTGGCACGTTCGATAGCCCCGTTACCGAGGCGGGCATCAGCAGTGGCGACTCCGTTGCCTTTGCTCACGGCCATATCCTGCGTATTGAGAACGACACCAGTGCCAACCCGCTGGCGAAATATCAGACCTACTGCCTCGTATCCAACGAGGTCATGAAGCTAAACCGCCCCGTGGGCTTTCTGTACCGTGAAGAATCCGACAGCAAGGAAGACAGCGGCTGGTGCATGACGGCGGGTGACGAAACTGAGGCGTACATGAACAGCCCGGCGAATGTCTCTTACGTGACACTGGGGGCACTGCTGAATATCGATGACTCGATTGTGAATCTGCTTGATTCGCCAGCAGGGTCGGAGTTTGTGCGCGTAGGCGATACACGGATGTTTGTAGCGCCTTGAGCCGGCACGGGCCTGAGCAATCGGGCCTCCACTGGCTGACCTCTTTCACAGATAACAATCAAAGGCCCGCTTGATGCCTCTCTTTCTGGTGTATTGGAGTGGACTGCTGCTCGCTCCTGCCGGCGGGTTTGTGTTGTGGTTACGGCCGCGCAAACAGCGCTGGTGGGTCTGGGCGCTCCCTTCGCTTGTTGTCGGTGCCGCCATTGCAGGCGGGCTTAGTCTCACCGCCCCGCTGGCCAATGCGCTGGTGCTGGTACTGGCTTACTGCAGCTACTGCGGTATGACGGCGTTACTGTTGCGCGCTCGCCCCTACGTGCTGCGGTTTCTCTTTGTTATTGCGATTCTTCCTGTCATTGGTGGTTGTTTGCTGGCCACCGTCGGCGCGCTGGGGCTAGGGTTTATCGCCGCAGATGAAGAAGCGGCGCCAGGCACTAGCCAGTGGATTACCCCGGATATCCAGTGCACGGGCAAACAATGGGGATCTGCAGGCAGTAGTGCCGGATACACCGTCACACTGTACCAACGCTACCCGGTGCTTCCGTTTTTACAACGCAAGCTCATCAGCATCTCCAACGTTTATGGCGACGTCACCCCGCACCCCGATGCAACTTGCGAAAACGCGCTCGTGCAATTCAAGAACAAATCCCGATGAGATGCCCTGGCTTCGCCACGATGGACAACCCGTTGGGCGAATCCAAAGCATTCGGCAACACCCCTTGAGCGCAAGAGCCTGTCGGCATGCGTGGACAGTCTTGGCGCGGCGCATCCCACGCCAACAGGTATTCCTGATTTCCGGGCACGCTGGTGGCAACAGGCCACGCCTCAGAGGCCCATCGTGGTTCGGGCCTTACCGGCAAAGGTGAGGCCCATAAAAACCTACTGCGCCACCGCCACCCCGGATGCGTCGTACGGCTCCGGCATCCGTATGCCAAACAAGCCATGTGGTTTCATCTCCACCGGCGGGTCCCCCATGGCATCAAACAACGCCGCCGTGTCATTCAAGCGCGCTGCGCGTGCGCGAACGGACTGGTTACGTGCCATGTACATTTGCTGACTGGCGGTCAATGTCGCGTAGTAAGGCGTCGCACCAAGGCGATACCGGGCCTGCGTGTCACTGGTCATGTCGGCCGCGGCACTTTCCGCACGCAGCGTCTGTTTAAGGGTGTTGGCGTCTTCTTCCAGCGAGACGAGGCTATTGGCGACACTTTCAAAGGCCGAGAGCACAGTCTGCTGATAGGCGGCTACAGCCGCTTCGTGCAGGTTTTCGTATTGATGCTTGCGTGCTACCAACGCGCCGCCATGGAAAATCGGCTGGGTCAATTGGGCACCCACACCCCAGATCAACCCGGCTGGCGAAGTAAATGTCGTCCAGTCAAAGCCGCCGTGCCCGTAGTTGGCCGACAGCGTCAGCGTCGGGAACATGGATGCAGTCGCTGCGCCGGCTTCGTCCGCCGTCGCCCGGACGGCAGCCTCGGCGGCCAGGATATCCGGGCGTTGATGGATCAGATTGCTGGGGATGGCAACCGGCACGTTGTGCGGCAGATTGAACTTTGCGAGCGGCAATACCGGTGGCGCCTGATCAGGTGCGCGCCCCAGCAGTACCGCTTGGGCGTGGCGTGCTGCCAGGAGTTGCATACGCAAGGGCGGCAAGGTCGCAGCCGTGTTGGCGGCGTCTTGTTCGGCGGCCATCG
The DNA here is from genome assembly GCF_014645555.1 of Silvimonas amylolytica. Lineage (GTDB taxonomy): Bacteria > Pseudomonadota > Gammaproteobacteria > Burkholderiales > Chitinibacteraceae > Silvimonas > Silvimonas amylolytica. Next base: position 51,187 of record NZ_BMLY01000008.1, read on the forward strand.
CGTCATCATGCGATGCGCTACCCAGCTCATAGCGGTCTTTCATTTGCTGGGCACGCTCTTCGCCCAACGCAACCATTTGCGCCGTATTGTTCAACTGTTCTTGCAGGGCAGAGACGTTGATTGTGGCGACAACAATGTTGGTCGCCAGCCCACGCCGGGTGGCGGCAAACTGGAACGCTTGCTGATCTACTTGCTCTGCCAGCGCCCGGTCGGCCAGCACCGAGGCGCCGAAGAAATCAAACGTATAACTGGCCTGGATTTGCGCCTCAAACACGTTGTAGAGAAAGGTTTCCTGACTCAACCCCGGCAAGCCCAGGCCGCGTTCACGCTGCGGCGCGAAGCCAACGTCGACGCTCGGGAACAAAGACTCACCAATCTGCGAGCGCAAGCCATCGCGTGCGGCTTGCAAGGTGCGTTGAGAGGACTTCAGCGACGGGCTGTTGGCCAGCCCTTCGTCCACCAGTGCGTTGAGTTCCGGGCAGTTGTAAACCATCCACCATTGCGGCACCGGGGCGCCGCCGACATCCAGTGTTTGCGCCGTGCCGTCGGCATCAAACGCAGCGGGTTGCGAGGCAATGGCATAGTGCGCCGGTTGCGGCATGACGGGCGGGTTGCGATCCGGGCCAAACGCGCCACATGCAGCGAGAGAGAGCGTCAGGCTGGTCAATGCCAGCGGTTTCAGGGTTCGGGTCATCAGTCTGGTTGAACGGATCATGATGCGTCCTTCTCTGCCGTTTCCGTGCGTTTCACACGGAACCACAAGGCGTACAACGCGGGCAGATAGAACAGCGTCAGCACCGTGGCGACGGTAATACCGCCCATCAGTGCCGTGGCCATAGGGCCAAAGAAATTGGAACGCAGGAGCGGAATCAGCGCCAGCACAGCGGCGGCGGCCGTCAACGTAATGGGGCGGAACCGTCTGACTGTGGCGCCGATAATGGCATCAAAACGCGGGTGACCAGACTTGATGTCTTGTTCGATCTGGTCCACCAGGATCACCGAATTGCGCATGATGATCCCAAACATGGCGATTGTCCCCAGCATGGCCACAAAGCCAAACGGCATATGGAACAGCAAGAGCGCAATAACCACGCCAATCAGGCCCAGCGGCGCAGTCAGCACCACCATCAACACGCGGCTGAAGCTCTGCAACTGCACCATCAACAACACCAGCACGGCGATCACCAGGATCGGCATCTGTACGTTGATAGAACCCTGCGCCTTGCCGTTTTCTTCCACCGCGCCACCGATCTCGATGCGGTAACCAATTGGCAAGCTCTGGCGCAGGCTATCGAGTTTTGGATCAATCGCGTTGGTCACGTCGATCCCTTGCGCACCATGCTGTACATCAGATTGCACGGTGATATTGGGCTGGCGATCGCGCTCCCACACGACGCCATACTCCACGCCGTAACTGAAATGCCCCAGCGCTGCCAGCGGCACGGCTGTGCCCTCTTGCGTCGGCATGGCCAGACGCTCGATCCGGGACGGATCAACACGATCACGTTCTGGCGCACGCAAGTCCACCGCAATCAGTTTGTCGCGCTCGCGGAACTGCGTGACGGTGTAACCCGAGAGGGACATCTGCAAGTAGTTGGCGATATCTTGCGACGACACATTCAGCGCACGCGCCTTGGTCTGGTCGACTTCGAAATGCACCGAGCGCTCACCAGGCTCGTCCCAGTCAAACTGGACGTTGGTGGTATCCGGGTTGGCCCGCATGATCTGCGCGACTTTCTCTGCATACTGACGCACCGTGCCAATCTCGGGGCCGGTGACGCGGAACTGCACCGGGTAGCCAATCGGCGGCCCGTTTTCCAGCCGGCTGATACGCGTGCGCACCGAAGCAAACTGATTGTGCAGAATGTCGGTCAGGTCATGCGCCAGTTTTTCGCGGTCATCAATCGATTTGGCAGTGATCACAAACTGCGAGAAATTGGGCGAATCCAGTTGTTGGTCCAGCGGCAGATAGAAACGTGGCGCACCAGCCCCAACGAAGTCGACGTAATGGTCGATTTCAGGCCGCTTGGCAATGATGCTTTCCAGCCGCTGCGCTTCACGCAATGAGGCGGCAAACGAAGCGCCTTCTGGCAGTCGCAGATCAACCAGCAACTCTGTGCGATCTGAACTGGGGAAGAATTGCTGCGGCACCAGCGTGAACGCGGCCATGGCGATGACGAACATCACCACCGTCACCAGCAACACCACCACGCGCTGCTTCACGCACCAGCCAATCACGTGGCGCAGCTTGCGGTAAAAGTGCGTGTCGTAGATGTCATGGTGTTCGGCATTGGGCCCGTCTTCGTGGTGACCAAAAGCGCGACGCGTCGGGTGCTCAGACAGTATCCGGTAGCCTAGCAACGGGATCACAATCACCGCGGCCAGCCACGAGAGAATCAATGCAATGGCCGAGACCTCAAAGATCGAGCGCGTGTACTCACCCGTGGCCGATTCAGCCAGCGCAATCGGCAAGAAACCAGAGACCGTCACGAGCGTACCGGTCAGCATTGGGAACGCTGTGCTGCTGTAGGCAAATGCCGCAGCACGCAGACGGTCGTAACCTTGCTCCAGCTTCACCGCCATCATTTCAACTGCAATGATGGCGTCGTCCACCAGCAAGCCCAGCGCCAGAATCAGCGTACCCAGCGAGACCTTGTGCAGACCGATGCCGAACATATGCATGCCCAGGGCCGTGGCGGCCAGCACCAGCGGAATGGAGATCACCACCACCATGCCGGTGCGTAAACCCAGGCTGATCAGGCTGACCACCAGCACAATGCCGATGGCTTCGGCGACCGCCTCGACAAAGTCATCAATCGAGTGCGACACCGCATGGGGCATGCTGGAGACCTCCACCAGCTTGAGGCCTGCGGGCAACTGGGCTTGCAGATGGCCCATTTCGCCATCCAGCGCCTTGCCCAGCGCGATCACATCACCGGTCGATTGCATGGTCACGCCAATGCCCAGCACGTTCTGCTGGTTAAAACGCATGTACTGCGCTGGCGGATCCGTATAACCCCGTTTGATGGTGGCAATGTCACCCAGGCGAATTGTGCGGTTGTTCACGCGGATCAGCGTATCGGCCAGCGTTTCAACGTCTTTGTACTGACCACTGGGGCGCACGAACACCCGATCATCGGAAGTGAAAAATGTACCTGCGGCCGCCACGGCGTTCTGTGCGTTCACCGCGTCGGCAATCTGCTGCGGCGTCAGGCCCAGTTTGGCCATCTGCGTGTTCGAAATCTCGACGTAAATGCGTTGTTCCTGGTCAGCAATAAAGTCGACCTTGGCCACACCGGGCACGCGCAAGAGTTCAGAACGCAGGCGCTCGGCGTAGTCGTGCATCTGGGCAAAATTGAAGCCATCCCCCTGCAGGGCATAGATGTTGGTGTAAACGTCGCCAAACTCGTCATTGAAGAACGGCCCTTGGACGCCTGGTGGCAGGGTGTAACCGATGTCACCTACTTTCTTGCGCACCTGGTACCAGGTATCGGGCACATCTTTGGCGGGAGCGGAGTCCTTGATATTGAAGAAGATCATGGACACACCGGGGCGCGAATAGCTGCTCATGAAATCCACGTTGGGGGTTTCTTGCAGCTTGCGCACAATGCGATCAGTGACTTCTTCTTGCATCTGGCGTGCGGTGGCGCCCGGCCAGTTGGTCTGGATCACCATGACCTTGAACGTGAACGGCGGGTCTTCCGATTGTGCGAGCTTGCCGTAGCTGAGCACGCCAAACAGCGTGATCAGCGCCAGCAAAAAGATCACCAGCGGCTGGTGATGCAGCGTCCAGGCAGACAAGTTAAACCGGTGGCTCGCCTCGGCAGGCGTGATCGGTGGTTCTTCGTGCTGCGGCTGAGGGTGATCCGGCGCGTGCGCCGCAGGCATGCCCGCTGAGGCCTCCTGCCGCGGCGTATCGGGGGCCACGTGCCGATCAGGCTGGTCGTGCGGCTCACTCATTGCGCAGCCTCCGCCGTCACTGCTGTGGCGGGTTGGCTGGCCTGGCTGTTGTCTCCCTCACCTTCAAATAGCGGTTTGACCGGTTTGACCTTCTCACCCGCAAACACGGTGTGCACACCGGCGAGCACGATCTGCTCACCATCTTTCAGGCCAGCAGACACGGTGGCCGTACGCTCACCGTAATCCGCCACGCTAACCGGACGCAGTTCCAGCGTATTACCTGGCTTCACCACCCAGACGGCCGGGTCTTTACCCTGATGGAAGATCGCAGTGGCCGGCACGCGGAAAGTGGCATCCGGGATATGCGCCACGGCGGCGCTCTTGCTCCCCGCCGGTTGCAGCATCGCATCTCCAGTCATGCCAAGGCGCACTTCCGGACCAGGATGCAGCAAGGTGAGCTTGACACGATAGGTACGGCTTTGCGGGTCCGCAGCCGGGGAGATCTCACGCACCTTGGCGTCGTAGTGTTTGTCTGGCAACGCCGCAAACGTGACCGATGCCGCCTGGCCGACGGCCATCTTGCCCAGATCACGCTCGGCCGCATCCAGGTTGATATCGGTATCGCCATTCCACGCCAGGCCATACACGGCCTGCCCAGCCTTGACAACCTCTCCGGTCTGGGCGTTTTCGCTGGTAATCACACCATCGTGATCTGCCATCAGCGTGGTGTATTGCAGATTGTTTTGCGCCAGCTTCAATTGCGCAGCAGCTTGATCCCGCGCAGCCTGAGCGGCGGTAAAGTTATCCTGGGTTTGTTCCAGTTGCGTGGTGGCAATCAGGTTGCGTTTGGCCTGCGCGTGATCCCGGTCCAGTTGCTGTTTGGCAAATACCAGCTTGTGTTCAGCGCCTTCCAGTTGAGCCTGGGCACTCGCGACCTGTTTCTGGGCGTCCGTGGGGTCTTGCCGGGCTACTACCTGGCCTTGGTGCACGGCATCGCCCAGGCGCACTGCGCGGCTGACAATCTGCCCATCAATGCGGAACGACATCACGTTGCTATAACGGGCGGCGACTTCAACAGGGTAATGCAACGCGCTGTCGCTATCGGGTGCAGTCTGGGCATGAACCGGGCCGGCCACGACCACTGCCAGCGGCGCTGGAGGTGGCTCGGCGTCTTTACAGGCGCTCAATGCCCCCGCCACAAGAAAGGCCAGCGCCAGCGAAAATGCGCGCCGGGGTACGGCGTGGGACAACGGGTCTTTCATGGTCACTGCCACTCCTGAAGTCGGATATCTACATCAGCTACTCATTTGTCATTGCATCCTAATACACACATGTATCTGAATACAACATCGGATTCTTGAATTTCTCGTGACGACTGCAATACTCGAAGTACCCGGCGCGGCTGCAAGGCTTTACCACAGCGCCCCGCCGCGCCTGTCAGCCCATTCTGACCGTGTGATAACATCGACTCATGACCCGTAAACGCCTCACCCGAGAAGAGAGCCGCGACCAGACGCGCCAGCGCCTGCTGGAGTCCGCGCAAAAACTCATTGCCAGCAAAGGGCTTGCTGCCTCAAGCGTCGAGGACATTACGGAAGCCGCCGGCTATACACGCGGCGCGTTCTATTCAAATTTCGATAGCAAGAACGATTTGTTTATCGAACTTCTTCGCAACGATCACCAAAAAGCCGTTGATGAAATGGCTGGCCTGATGGGTCAACCGTTGCCACCGGAGGAACTGCGCCAGCGCATCCGCGAGATGTACGCGCGCATGTACCGCGACAACGAATGCTTCATGAACTGGACGGAGGCTCGCATGCTCGCCGCGCGCGATGCACAGTTCCAGGTCAAGCTATCTGCCCTCCTCGTTGAAAAACGCGGTCAGGTCGCTACGATTATTTCGCACTTCTACCAACTGGCCGGTGCTACACCGCCTACCTCGCCCGAGGTTATGGCCATGGGTTTCATGAGCCTTGTCGAAGGCGTGAAACTGTTTATGCTCTCCAGCCCCAATGACATGAATATGGATGAAGCCGAAACCATCTTGACCCTGTTTGTGGATTCGATCATGGAACTGGCCATCATCAAGAGCCAGCCCGCGCTGTACCCGCCGCCCAAACTTTAGGCAGCGGATCAATGAAACCAGCCAAACCCTTGAAGTAAAAAGGGAACCTCTTTTTCTTGTAGCTGGTTACGGCCGCTTCAACAAGCCCCTGAGCCCCGTCGGCGCTAATCTCGCCGTTTATCCGTACGGATTTGCCACACTCACCCGGCCTGGCATTACCGCCCATGCCGCACCGGCAAAAGAAAATCATGAAAACAATCCTGACCCTTCTCGCCCTGACCTTCTCTACGCTCGCAGCCGTGGCATGGGCGATCGACGCCCCTGCACTAGCGCAGATCGAGCTGGCAACCACCCGTTTGAACAAGGCGACTGAACTGCTTAAGGGCACACCCAGCGGCACGGATGAAGAACGTACCCGCCAATCATGCAATGTGTATTACGTGGCCATCCAGGCGCTCAAGAGCATTCCCGGCACCAAAGACGCGGCATTCTCTGCCCTGCTGGATGCCGACCTGGCCGCGCACGATGCCGTTGGCGCCGCAGAGGGAAAGGCATACCGGTTGCATCTGGGCGCCTCACTGGATGAACAAGACAAAGCCCGCGCCGCGCTGAACAACGCACTGGAACATACGCAATACAACCTGGGGCTGAACAGTGCGGATTGCGAAAAGCTGGGGGTTCACCTGGCCAATTAGGTCTTCACGACGCGATCAGCCCAAAAGAAAAACCCCGCCGAAGCGGGGTTTTTGTTGCGCTCAACTTGCCAATCAACCCTTACCAGTAAATGCCAAATGCAGCATGTTCCGGTGTCGGCGACATGATGGTTGAGCTCTGGTTGGACACGTCGTCATAAGCAAAGCCATAGGCCAGGCCGCCGACGCTGTGGTTGTGCCAGAACTGCGCGTAGTAGTTGGCCGGTGCGCTTTGGTACCACGCAGACGGCGTCGACCACTTGGTCACGTCTTCCATGATGTGGCGGTTGAAGGCCGCGCAGATTTGCGCCTCCAGTGCCAGCTCAGTGCTATTGCCGGTTGCCAGCGTGCCCTTGCCTTCCAGAATGTCCTGGGTGGTGGGTTTGCTGACGTTGTAGGTGCCGCCGACATACGCGCCGTTATTCAGATTGACCTCAGTAAACACCATGGTATTGCCTTGTACCTTGCCGGCAAAGCGGCGGCTGCCGCCCCACATATCAACCGTCAGGGTATTGGTGGTGTACTGATTCCAGATCTGTGTCACGTACGCATCAAAGTAGTTGGCATTGGGCTGGCCCACATCAAACGAGCTCTTGCCCGGTGCCAGAATGCGCGGCAAGGCAGGCTGTGTGAGGTGGAAAGCAGCCGGGGTTTCATTCACAAACTCGTTGTAAATGGACGCCACCGGTTCACCCGTACCCGTTTGCATATGGAAGGTGGCATTGGCACCCCACACATCCACCATCAACGGAATACCAAACTCATCGACTTGTGTGGTGTTGATCCACAGGCCGGTGTCGTTATAGGTGAACTCATACCAGTCGTAATACACGTTGATGTTGGGGTCGGTCGGGTTCAACGGGTTTGGCCCGGCGAAACCGACGTTGCCGTTCACGTCAGACAAGATGGTGATGTACATCGGCCCACCCAGCGACACGAACACCCGGCCCGAATCCATCTTGGGCAACTTCAACAGTTTGGCTTGCGCCAGTGTGAAGAAGTAGTTCGAGTAGTTCTGGCCGTTTTTGCTCAGGTGGTTGGCTGCGGTGTTGTCAGACACTTTGGCGTCGGTGATCGTGCCATCCGGGCTGACCCAGGCGAACTGGCCGGTAGCCGGATCACGCCCGATGACAGCGACGTAGATCTGGTTATCGGCCCAGGCGCCACGCGTGTTGTTTTGCAGATCGATCCCCACAAAACCTGGATACACGGTGTACGACGGTGCTGCGGTACTTGCGTTCGCGGTCACCGCGGCTGCCGCGAGATTGGCACCCGCAGCGCTGTTCACCGTCAGTACGGCATTGGCCGATGTTGCTGAGCCGCTGCCATTGGTCACCACAACATCAAACGTCGCGCCGCTGTCTGCCGCAGTCGTTGCCGGCGTGGTGTAGCTGGCACTGGTCGCGCCAGTGATCACTGCACCGTTCTTGTACCACTTGTAGGTCAGCGGCGCGGTACCGGTGGCTGTCACCGAGAACTGCGCGGTGGCGCCCACGGTCACGGCCTGGCTAGCCGGCTGGGTGGTTACGGCTGGCGTATTACCGCCTGCGGCCTGGGTGGCATACACCTGGAACTCATACAGCGAGTAGCCATACTGCGTGCCGCGTTGCGTGCCATACATGCGGATATAACGACCACTCACAGTGGCAAACGAGATGTCCTCCGTACCGCCCTGCCCGTTGCTCTGGGTGTAGGCGGTGGTCCAGTTCTGGGCGTCGTTAGACACCTGAATCTGGTAGACCTTGCCGTAGGCAGCTTCCCAGTACAGGATCACGCGACCAATGCTCTGGGTAGAACCCAGGTCAATCTGTACCCATTGTGGATCAGCCGAGGCCGACGACCAACGCGTGGTCAGATCACCATCCGTCACGAAGGCCGCTTGCGAGAACGCCGGGTTTTCATTGCTGCTGATGGTGGCGGTCTTGCCCAGTGCCAGGTTGGTACCCGGGTTGCTGCCTGAACCCCCTGTCCCGCCCGAACCACCACTACCCGACGAACCCACGGTCAGCGTGGCCGCACTGCTGGTCAGGCTGTTGCCATTGGTATCAGAGATGATCACGGTGAACACGGCACCACTGTCAGCGCTGGCCGTGGCAGGGGTCGTGTAGCTGGCCGTGGTGGCACCGGCAATGTTCGCGCCGTTCTTTTGCCACTGGTAGCTCAGGCTACTGCCGGTTGCCACTACGCTGAACGTCGCCGTCTGGCCAGCGCTCACGCTCTGGTTAGCCGGTTGCGTGGTGATGGTCGGCGCTGCGGTCGAATAAATCTCGAATTCCCACAGCGAGTAACCATACTGCGTGGCGCGTGCTGTGCCGTACATACGCACATAACGCGCGGTGGCAGCCGTAAAGTGGAAGTCCTCTACCCCGCCGACACCCGCAGACTGGGTATAAACAGTGGTCCAGTTGGTGTTGTCGTTGGACACCTGGATCTGGTAGGCCGTCGCGTAGGCGGTTTCCCAGCGCAGGATGACGTGGTCAAAGGTTTTGGCCGAACCCAGATCAACCGCAATCCAGCCCGGATCAACAAAGGCCGAGGACCAACGGGTGGTGGTGCTGCCATCAAACGCAGCCGAGGCCGGTTCTACGGTCTGATTCTCGTAGCCGCTGGCAGTAGCCGGTTTGTTGAGTGCCAGGTTGATGGTGGTACCGCCGCCGCCCGAGCCGCCATTGACGGTCAGCGTGGCGTTGGCGCTGGTCACGCTGCCGCCTTGCGAGCTGGTAATCACCACCGAATACACCGCGCCGTTGTCAGTCGAGGTGGTCGCCGGTGTGGTGTAAGAGCCAGTGGTGGTCGTGGCGACCGCCGAACCGTTCTTCATCCACTGATAGCTCAGCGTACCGCTGCCGTTGGCCACAACGCTAAACGTTGCAGTCTGGCCGGCCGTCACACTCTGGTTAGCCGGTTGAGTGGTGATGGTCGGTGCCGGGGCCGAAGTCCCGGAAGTGCACAGCGCCCAGCCCGGGAAGTTGTTGGCAACGGCAACGCTGGCGTTACCAGCCGACGACACCCAGTAGGAGTACGTGCTGTCCTGGTTAGTCGAAGTCCAGGTATTCCACGGCGACGGGAACGCGCAAGAAGCCGCATTCGCACCGCTGATGGCCAGTGCTTCATCCTTGGTCGGCAAGCGCGTGTTCTGGCTAGCACAATAACCGGCCGCGACTTGCTGGGTGAATTGCGCCCCTTGCGTCGTGTAGGTGTATTGCGCGCGCTTCCAGGTCAGGCCGGTCTGGTTGTCATGCACATTGGCGGTATCAACGATGGTGTAACGCTCGTTGGCATCGCCGCAATTGGCCACGTTGTAGACTTCAAACTCATACAGCGAATACCCGTACTGCGTGCCACGCTGCGTGCCGTACATGCGCACATAACGGGCGCGGGCCGTTGGGAAGCTGAAGTCTTCGTTGCCGCCTGTGCCGGCAGTCTGCGTGTAAACCGTCGTCCAGTTGGCGTTGTCGTTAGACACCTGGATCTGGTACGCCACGGCATAAGCGGCTTCCCAGCGCAGGATGATGCGGTTAAACGCGGTCACAGCACCGAAGTCGATCGAAATCCACGACGGATCAACAAAGGCCGAACCCCACTTGGTGGTCGTGCTGCCATCCACCACGTTGGAAGCCGGGTTGCCTTGCTGGTTCTCATAACTGCTGGCCGCCGTGACCTTGCCCAGCGCCAGGTTCACGCCAGGAGGTGCCATGGTCAGCGTGGCGACGTTACTGGTCACCGAGCCAGCCACGTTGGTCACTGTCACCGTGTAATTACCCGCGTCGGTGTTCTGTACGGTCGGAATGGTGAAGGTAGCCGAATCGGTACCGACATTGGTGCCATTCTTTTGCCACTGATAGTGGAACGGCGACGAACCCGACACGGCCACGGTAAACGTAACCGGTTGCCCCGGAATACCCGTGATGTTGTTGGGTTGCGTGGTAATGGCCGGCACGCGGGCGGCATTCACCGTCAGGCTCACAGCGGCAGACGTCACCGTGTTGACCGGATTGGTCACCTTCACTGAGTACATCTCACCATTGTTGGCTGTCGTCAGCACTGGCGTGGTGTAGCTGGTGTTGGTGGCACCGTTAATGGCCGTGCCATTCTTCAGCCACTGATATTGCAGCGTTGGCGAACCGGTTGCTGCGACACTGAAAGTGGCAGTCTGGCCGGCATCGACATTCTGCGCAGCCGGGGCGGTCTGGATCACCGGTGCAGCCGCAGCAACGACGGTCACCGTTGCAGCGCTGGAGGTCACATTGCCCAGACTGTTGGTGACGGTCACCGTGTAGCTGGCGCCGTTATCACCCGAACCCGTCGCCGGGGTGCTATAGCTGGCCCCGTTTGCACCGGAAATCGCTGTGCCGTTCTTGTACCACTGGAACGTCAGCGGTGCTGCGCCGGAAGCCGTCACCGAGAACAAGGCAGGCTGGCCAGATGTGACCGACGTCGACACCGGTTGCGCAATGATGGACGGTGCGCTGGCTGGTGGAGTCGGGTGCGAGACAGCCTGGATGGTATAGCTGACCGTACCGGTTTGCAGACCTGGCGCCGTGGCCGTGATCGTCACCGAGCCGGCGGTAAATTGCGAACGCAGGGCGATCTTGGTCATGCCGCCTTCAACCTGCAATTGCGGGTCGCCCGGCGAGTGATAGGTCAACGGCTGGCCAGCGGTGACATATTGCTCGGACCCGCCCATATACGTGGCCGGGCCGCTCACCGTGAAGTTGATGTTGTCCGCGGCAGTCGGCACCAGATTGCCTTGGGCATCGACCACTTTGGCCACTACAAAGGCGGCATCAGAACCATTGGCGGTGACCGCGAAAGTCGTGCCATCCGGTTTGGTCAGTTCCGGCACCATCGTCAGCAAGATACGGTTTTCTGCGCCAGCGGTCGTCAGCGTGTCTGTCGCCTGTACGGCACCAAACTGGTCAAGACACTGCGCGGTGGCCGTACCCGCAACCCAGTTCACGTTCCAGTGCACCTGGAACGGCATTTTGGTGGTGCTTTGGGTCAGGTTGGCGCTGGAATCAGAGTTCCACGGATTAGGCGTCTGATCCGAACCCTGGGCGGTGCCATTGATCAGCAAACGCACAGACGGACAGTTACTGAAAGCGTTCACCTGGATATTGCCGGAGCGGTTCCAGTGGTGCGCCAGTTTGACCACGGGCTTGATGGAATAAGGCGTCCATGCAGCCTGATAGACGTAATACAACAGCTTGGGGAAGCGGTTCATGTCGACCATGGACGCGCCTAGCGAGCGAACGCCCGGCCCCGTAGTGCCTTCTACATAGGTGCTGCTCTCCCCCGGGGAATCAGCGAAATACCACTGCGCCATACCAAAGGCGTTGATGGCCACGCCTTTGCGCCAGTTATCCAGAAATGGCGCAGCAAAAGCCAGTTCATAGTCCCATGCCTGGCGGGCCGTACCGGCACCCCAGTATTCCGCACCCCACGCCGGGCTACCCGGATAGGTTTGCTTGGTCAGGACTTCGCACCCTTCCATCGTACAACCCAGAATGTCGCCATTGGCCGGATTGGGCGTGCGGTCAGACTGTGCACGGGTGTTGATCGGGTCCCACACCTTCGACAAGGCCTTGAGGCTTTGCGCAAAGGTGGTGTCCGTGGCGCCGTTGTCGGCTTCCCACGCCAGAATGGACGGATGACTGCGATCGCGCACGATCATGTCACGATGCAGTTCAGTCTTGAGCGTCTGCATATCACACGGCGGTGTGGTGCAGGCATTGGCAAAACCGTTTTCGCCATCGCCGCTAGGCTGGATGATGAAAATGCCCAAGGCATCAGCAGCATCGACGAACTCAGGGCTGGATGTCGAATGCCCTGGCCGCCACAGATTGCCACCCGCATCCGCCATCAGCTTCAGATCACGCCATTGCTGCTCTTCTGGCACAGACGTACCCAGCGCCGGGTAGTCATAGCGGCTGGAGCCACCCCACAGGAACATGCGATGCCCGTTGATACTGGGCAGGTCTTTATCCCAGGTGATCGTCCGGATACCCAGCGGGCTTTGCACCGAGTCCACCACCACGCCATTGATGCTGACGGTGTGGAACACCTTGTACATGTACGGCTTGCCGTAAGGGCTGTTGTTTGGATACCAGAGCGTGGGATTGTTCACCGTCAGGGTCTGGTCAAACAACGTGGGTTGCAACGCGCCGGTGCCATTGGGGCTGATGGTTTTCTGCGCTTGCGCACTGGCCACCACATTACCGGCCGCATCGACAATCTGGGTGGTCAGCGTCACCGGTTGCGCCGTCGTGCCCTCATTGAGCACGTTGGTCTGCACGTCGATGGTCGCCTGGGCATCTGTGGCGCTCACCGTCGCGACATACGTACCCCAGGTGTTCTGACCGGCATACACGTTGAGCGGAATATGGACCTTGTCCGTGATGTACATGTACACCGGCCGGAACAGACCTGCATCAGACTGACCAAAACGGAAGGCTTGAGAGAACCCGGGTGACTCGAAGAAGGTATCACCCTTGGCCACCTTCACCGCCAGCACGTTGTCTGAGCCATCAAACTTCACGTACGGGGTGATATCCACCATGAAGGGGATAAACCCGACCACGTGCGTCGCTTGCGGGTTGATGGCGCTGGTGCCGGGAATGAACGTGCCGTTGACGTACACCTGCACACCGGTATGTGCGCCTTCAAACTCCACCAGCACCTTGCGGCCGCTGTTGGATGCATCCAGCGTGAAATGCTTGCGATACCAGTTTTTGGTGCCATCCAGATCCCCTTCCCCACCACCGGATTCGGTGTTGATAAAGGTATCGAGCTGGTTGGCGGAATACGGAATACCGACCGAAAGCCACGACGAATCATCGAACCCGGTCTGCATGGCCGTAGCCGGGTCTTGATCCTTGATGTATTTCCACGGCGTTTCGCCGAGATTGATTTTCTGGCGCTCAGAGGGCGCTAGCGTCACCGCGTCAGCGGCGGGCGCACAGAGCCCTGTAAACACCGAAACGGCGACAAGGCAGCCTGCCAACCGCCTGAACGCCCTCGTTTCGTAAAGTTTCATGGACGACCCCTCGCATACTGCTTGATGGTGCGACAACGGGCGTACGCCGCCCCGAAAGAGGCGGTCAGCCACGTTGACGATCTTTTTGCACAGCCACAACACGAACAGGAACTGGAACTGGAACTGGAACTGGAACTTCGTCAGCAAGAACCGCTGACGCTACGACCAAACGAATACCGCGCAGCGATCCTGCGTCCCGCCCCATGCGGGCATCCGGATCTGCTTTGCGCGCCTTGCTCATCCCGATCTGATCTCGTCCGCCGCTTGAATTACTACTTGCGGCCAGATGCGGATCATGAAATTGATTTCATCTCCACCATGCGCTTGTGCGCACATATCGGCATGAAAAGCCAGTAAACCCCTGGCCCGCATGCACTTTTTTGTTTTGACGACCTGGCAAAATTTGAAATCGATTTCAAATCTGGCTACACCAAAATCGCCAAAGCAACCTCTTCCCTCACAATGCGCTCTCAAAGCATTTTGCACCAATGCGGTGCAACAAACAGAAGCATTGCAATTTTTTGGTGATTCTAAACCATCAAACTGCAAAAAAGTGGTCAAAAAACGTTCATATGGACGGTTTTTTCTGATAAGAGGCTTGCCTCAAACCACGAACGGCACTGTTAGCGTTATCAAGAATTGGTCAATATTGTTGAAAACGGTTTCAAAAAACATACAAAACGGTATGTGTTCAGCGCACTTCAAAACATCAAACCGTTTTGAGCAGAACAACCGGCAACGGTTGTCACGTCGCACGCACCGCCCGCACGAAAAACGGGAAGAAAACGCCAGCAAATCGCGTTCAATGAAGGCGCTGGCGGGCCCTGTTGCACCTGCGCATCAAACCATAACGACATAACCACCCAGGACAAAGGTTTTCCATGATCCGCTCAACAAACCGTTGCCGGCGTATTGCGCCCGGCCTGACCAGTCTTGCCCTGCTCACACTGCTGACCGCGTGTGGCGGTGGCGGGGGTAGTAGCGATACCACCGGCAGCACTTCAACCAGCGCCCCGACAATCCCTTTCGCCAATAGTGGAAGCGGCCCGCAAATTACCGTGCAACCCGCAGACCAGACCGTCTCTGCCGGACAACGCGCGTTCTTCTTCGTGACTGCTCCGGGTGCCACAGGCTGGCAGTGGTATAAAAACGGCGTCGCCATTGCGGGCGCCACCGCTTCAAGCTACTTCGCCACCAGCGCAGTCAGTACTGACGATGGCAGCACCTTTGGCGTGGCCGTCGCCAGTGCCACTGGTGTCACGACATCGACCCTCGCCAAAGCGCACATCAACCCGAACGCAGATGGTTCGCCGCCTGCCGCATTCTGGGGCAACGTGGCCGGGTTGCCCGCTGCCAGCAACGTCATGACGGTGTCGTTTGTGAACCAGACTGGCGGAAAATATCCGGATGCACAGGTGTTCTGGAAGATTTCCGGCACCAACGCCAGCGGTGGCCAGGTCAACGAATTCCATTCCATTGCCGACGAACCGGTCTACGACATGCCTGGCATCAATTCCGCTCGCATGTATTTCTTCATCGCCCCCAATCAGGCCGCCGCCACCACCAGCAACACTAGTTACTACGACTTCATCGAGTTCAATGTGGGCCGCAGTAATAGCTCACAACCGTGGAACTTCAACGGCGACACCACGCGCGTGGATGCATTTGGCCTGAAACTGGCGATCCGTCTGCAATGCGCGGATGGCACAGATGTCCAGCGCGGCGAAGACTATGGCACCTTCCTGGAAGATCGCTCGGTGACTTTCCAGAAGTATCTGGGTGAGGTGTCCTCCACCTTTGCCAGCACGGCTACCCAGTACGCGCCCTACCGGATTGTGGAACCCGGCACCGCCAGCAACTTTGGCGCGAACGGCGCCAATGCGGCGTATTACAACGCGTATATCGATCAAGTCTGGGCAGCCAACGGGATTGATGAAAACATCGTGCCCAAGCCGACGCCGTTCTTGCGGTTTGCTGATGGCTCGCGCCCCGATCTGATCGCGGCGGTGGAGCGCCACGTGGCCGAAAAACCCGGCACCTTCAAAGCGGATGGCACGCTGGTGAACCCCAGTTTCTGGAGCACCGAGCCCCAAAGCGCGTTCTACCCGGCCGAACCATCAAACCAGTACGCCAGGTTCTGGCACACCCATGGTATCGCCGGGCTGGCGTACGGCTTCTCTTATGACGATGTGGGTAGCCATTCTTCAGATGTCGGATGTAACAACCCGCAGCACCTGATTGTGGCCATTGGCTGGTAACACCCTTGTGCCGGATAGCCCGCAGGTCTTTCTCTGCCTGCGGGGCTTTCACCGGATTGTCCGGACTGAACGGGCGGCAACCTTTACGCCGCTACGCACAGGCCCTGTGCCAGCATTGTGTTGTAACGAACCGGCCCCCTGCCCACTTCGTGCAATCTGTGGGAATATGCCCCCAACATAAGCCCCGACTTCACCCGCGTTTTTCACGGAACCGGCATGCCCGATCACACCGCATTAGAAGCGCGCTTGAACATCACGTTGAAACAACATCTGGCAGGCCAGTTTACTGAGGCAGAACGGGGTTATCTCGAGTTGCTGCAAGAAGCCCCAGACCGGGCCGACCTCCACCACTGGTTAGGGTTCTTGTTACAACAGCAAGATCGTCTACCGGAAGCCAGAACCCATCTGCAAATAGCCCTCAACCTGGACGATAGCCACAGCGAATGGCAATTCAATCTGGGTATCACGCTGGCCAGACTGGGCGAGTACCACGCGGCCATTCATGCGCTGCAGCGTGCATGTGCGATGGCGCCTACCCAGTATTTTTACTGGACCAACCTGGGTAGTACCTTTGAAAACGCGGGTGACGAAGCCAGCGCAGAACAGTGTTTTATCAAGGCACAACACATCAACCCTGCTTGCCCGGATGCCTGGTATCAGCACGCGACCCTGTGCCTGCGTCAAGCGCGCTACGCTGAAGCACGCACGCTCAATCATCGGGGTCTGATTGCCGCACCGGAGCAAGTGACATCCAGGGTCATGCTGGCTCAAGCATGGCATGCACTGGGGCACACCGATGAAGCGCTGGCCGTGTTCGAGCGCTGGCTGGCCGCCGAGCCCGATCACCCGCAAGCCCTGCATTTGCGGGCGGCTTATCAGCAGCAGTCACCCTCATGCTGTACGCCGGACTACGTACAGAATACGTTTGATGGCTTTGCTGCCAATTTCGACCATATTCTTGGCCGTCTGGCTTACGCCGGCCCGCAATGGCTCGCTGATTACCTGGCGACGCAACCGGCTGCACCGCATGCGCTCAAGGTCGCTGATCTAGGGTGCGGCACGGGTCTGGCAGGTGGCATCCTGGCCCCATGGGCGAGCATCTTGACCGGGGTTGATCTCAGCACTGGCATGCTTGAAAAAGCCGCGGCCAAAGGTCATTACACCGACTTGCAATGCATTGATATCCACACTTTTCTGGTCAGTCACCCCAATACGTTCGATTTGCTGGTTTGCCTGGATACGCTGATCTACATTGGCGCCCTTGATCTGTTGTTTGAGGCGGCGGCCCATGCGCTCAAGCCTGGCGCTCGGCTGATCTTCACCACGGAGACACTGACCGATGACGCCGGCCGACCCTGGCAATTGAATACCAGTGGTCGTTACAGCCACCGCACCCGCTGGGTTCACGAGCAACTGAAACAGCGCGGACTTGTCATTACCCACTACAGTAGCGGCGCCATCCGTAACGAATCTGGCATACCCGTAGTCGGAGATTTCTTCTGTGCACAACGGCCGGATTGAGCCGCGTTCTATACTTGCCAAAACAAAAGGGGGACATCGTCATGTGTGACCGAAATGGCTCTGCGCCCCCGGCCGGGTCCGGGCAATGAGCGCGATCCATACCTTGCGCATGCTCTGGGCCGCCAGCCTGCTGCTGGCCTGGCCCGTCGCCGCAGCCGTCACCGAACTGCGTTGCGTCGGGACCGAATTCACCACACTGACCCGTAACACGCCAGACGGCCCGCGCGGCTTCGCCCTGGATATCCTGACTGAACTGGGCAAACGCGCCGGGTTTCACTGCAATGTGGATCTCTTACCCTGGAAACGCGCACAAGCGCTGGTGGCACGCAATGAAGCCGATCTGCTGATCGGCCCCTATCGCACCCATCTGCGTGAGCACGATATGGCTTACCTGAGCCGGCCCTTTTATTTTGACGACGCACTGTTCTTTGGGCTGGCCAAAGTGCCGTTTACCTGGGACGGACAGATCGCCAGTCTACCGCGCCAGCAAGTGGCCATGGTCCGTGGCTGGACACTGGGCGAGCGCTTTGAGGCGTTTCGCAATCAACTCAACCTGGTCGAAGTCGACTCGTCAGACCAGGCCTTGCGTCTGTTGCTCACCGGCCGGATTTCGCTGGTGGCCGGCAACGAGCGCGACTTTGCGCCGCGCATTGCCAAACCCGAGTTCTCTGCAATCAAGCCCGTCCAGCCACACATCCAGAATTCGGCTGGCTACTTTGCGTTATCCAACAAATGGCGAGGCTCGCCGCTGCTGGCCAGAATGGATGAAGCCATGTTGCAGATGGTGAACAGCGGCTACTTGCTGGCGCAAAGTCGGGCTGCGGGTCTCAACTTTCCGGATACCCGGTTTGACTGGGCGAGTTACGTCGCAAAAGAACTGGATGCCCCGGCCGGAGCTTCAAAGTAAGTCGTGACCCGACCTGGGCCTGCTGCATGCGGATTTCGGCATCGCGCCATGTTCGGCCGCCATGGCGCTCTGCCACTACCCGGAAAATCTCCGGTGCCTCAGGTT
This sequence comes from Silvimonas amylolytica, assembly GCF_014645555.1. Taxonomy (GTDB): domain Bacteria; phylum Pseudomonadota; class Gammaproteobacteria; order Burkholderiales; family Chitinibacteraceae; genus Silvimonas; species Silvimonas amylolytica. The sequence continues at coordinate 69,671 of NZ_BMLY01000008.1, forward strand.
CTGCTTCAAAGTGATCACGCCAGTGAACACGCTTGATGAACGGCCAGTGCCAGTGCATCTACAGCAGCGGATACAATGGCCCTATCGATTCATGGCATCCCGAACATGTGCGTTAATTTCGTCCCGCCCACACGCCAGCAGATCAAGGAATACTTCAGTACCGAACTGGCGATTGAGCATGACGCCTGGCCAGCAGAAACCTGGCAGGACTACGCCGCGCCGCTGATCGCTGCGGGAGAAAATGCCCGACGGGCGTTGATGGGCAGTTATGGCATGATCCCCAAACGCCGTCTGCCTGAAGGCGTGCGCTACAGCACGATGAATGCGAGGTCAGAAACACTGGGCGAGACCCGCAGTTTTCGGCAACCCTGGCTACGTGGGCAGTTGTGCCTTGTGCCCATGACTGGTTTCTTTGAACCCAACTATGAATCAGGGCGGCCGGTACGCTGGCGGATCGGTATGGAAAGCGGCGAGCCATTTGCGGTGGCCGGTTTGATCCGCGCCTGGCGCGAAGCAGATGAGGGTGTGAGTTACTCGTTTACCCAAATCACCATCAATGCCGATGATCACCCGTTGATGCGGCGTTTTCATAAGCCGGATGACGAAAAGCGCTCATTGGTGATTGTGCCGCCCGGCGAATACGACGCCTGGCTCGCTTGCAAAGACCCGGAACTGGCGCGCAGTTTCTTGCGCCCCTTCCCTGCCGCGTTAATGACGGCGCAAGCCGCGCCGATTGCAGCCAGCGGCCCGCAAACCGCTAGCTTGTTCTAGTCCACGGTTCAGGGCTGACGCCGGCCCTTGCCCGCAGTGGGCTTGCTGCCGGGTTTACCCCCCGGTTTCCCCGCTCCGCTACGCGGCTTGCTGGCCGCCGGTTTACCGGCTGCCGGCTTGCTGCCGGGCTTCAAGCGGCTGAACGGATTGGCGCTGTCGCCACCAGCCCCTTGTGTACTACCCGCGCCGCGCGATCCCGCACCACGGCGGTCATCGCCACGACCTTGTGGCTTTGGTTGCTTGCGCAAAACCTGGTCCGCACTGCCCAGCGGTGCACCTTGAGGCACTTTGGGTTTCTTCGGTTTCTTGGGTTTTTTGATGACCTGGCCGGTGCTGCTGGTTTCCGGCACACGGTGTTCCGCCTCGAAACCCGGTTCTTCTTCACGGGCCAGCGTTTGCTTGATCAGCGCTTCAATCGCCGCCAGTTGCGGGGCTTCATCAGCGCACACCAAAGACACAGCCACGCCGCTGGCACCGGCACGACCGGTACGGCCAATACGGTGCACGTAGTCCTGCGCAACAATGGGCAAATCAACGTTGATCACCAAAGGCAGATCATCAATATCCAGCCCGCGCGCGGCGACATCGGTGGCGACCAGCATTTGCACTTCACGCGCCTTGAAGCGCTCCAGCGCGCGCAGCCGGGCCGGTTGTGGTTTGTCGCCGTGAATGGTGTCGACAACGTAACCGGCGTGATGCAGCAACTCGGCCAGGTAATCCACACCCTTGCGGGTTTTGACGAATACCAGTGCGTGTTCCCACTTGTTTTCTGCCACCAGATGCATGAACAGCTCTGGCTTGTTCTTTTTGTCGACCGGCACGACCCATTGTTTGATCTTGCTGGCCGTGACATTGGGCTGGCTCACGCTGATATTGAGCGGGTTGATCAAGATCCCCGCGGCCATACTGCGGATTTCATCGGTAAAGGTGGCTGAGAACAGCAGCGTTTGTCGCTGGGTAGGCAAGGCAGCAAACACGGCGGTCAGTTCACGCGCAAAGCCCAGATCGAGCATGCGGTCGGCTTCATCCAGTACCAGCGTTTGCACCTGATCAAATTGCACCGCATTCTGGCGATGCAAATCCAGCAATCGCCCTGGCGTGGCGACCAGCACATCCACCCCTTTGCGCAGTTTCATCATTTGCGGGTTGATGCTGACCCCGCCATAGGCCGCCAGAAAACGCAGATCCAGCCCTTGACCGTATTCGGTAAAACTCTGCAGCACTTGCTCGGCCAGTTCCCGTGTGGGGACCAGCACCAGCACGCGGGCGCGGTTGCTGGAGACCGCCGGGCCGTGTTGCACCAGACGTTGCAAAACAGGCAGGGCAAAGCCGGCGGTCTTGCCGGTGCCGGTTTGCGCAGCGGCCATCACATCGCGCCCGCTCAATACGGCTGGAATCGCTTTGGCCTGTACAGGCGTGGGCTTCTGGTAATTCAGTGCCTGCAAGTTGCGCAGCAGGGGGTCGATCAGGCCAAGCGTGTCAAAAGACATGGGTTTAATCCGGCACACAGCAGTAAAACCGCAATTTTAGCGGTTTGTACGCCATTGCGCCGGACGGGTTGCAGATCAGCTCTCGAAGAGGTCGATGTCGATCGCCATGGAAAAATGCAATGGTGCCGGCCGCCACGCGGGCAAGTTGGTGTAAATCAGCCACAAAGCCAGCGCCAGCATCAGCACAAGGGTCAGCCGTGGCAACCACCAGCGTGCCTGCATCCGGTGCGCCAGCCAACCGCGTAACTGGGCGGCAATTGCCTGCCCGAAAATCAACCAGAGTCCTGCCAAGCCATCCATGATTTGCTCCTGCGTTCCTGTTCCAGTGTTCAAAGCTGTTTTCTTGTTGCGCGGGTGCGGTCTTTGCCGCAAACAAACTTTATGCGCGAATGAGGACAAAAATTGCCCTGATTCGTGCGTACTATTCAGGTCATGGCACATTCATCCCAACGCTTGCTGGCCATGCTGGAGGTGCTGCAGACCCAAGGCCTGGTCAGCGGCAGTGAACTGGCACGAAGGCTGGAGATCGACGTTCGCACCTTGCGGCGCGATATCGCACGGCTGGAGGAAATGGGCATCCCCATCACTGCCGAGCGGGGTCGGGATGGGGGTTATCGCTTGATGCACGGCTTCAAGCTGCCGCCGATGATGTTCACCAATGAAGAAGCCCTGGCGCTTTCGCTGGGGCTGCAAGCAGCCCGCAGTCTGGGCCTGGCACAAGCGGCGCCAGCCGTAAGTAGTGCACAGGCCAAACTGGAACGCGTGCTCCCCGACATGCTGCGCCACCAGTTACGCGCCGTGGCTGAAACAGTCACGCTAGACCTGACCCGTACCCCGGCTGTGCAAGATAACGCCGCGCTGATGGCACTCTCCACTGCCGCGCAATTGCAGCAGCGCGTGCAACTCAAATACCAGACCGGCGGCGTACTGACCGAACGCCAGTTCGATCCCTACAGCCTGGCCTGGCGTGATGGCCACTGGTACGCGGTGGGGTATTGTCATCTGCGCAAGGAAATGCGCTCATTCCGGCTGGACCGCATGCTGGCTGTGCGCCCCGTGCCTGCCAGTTTCCTGCGCCCTGAGGGCTTTGACGTGCTGGCGTTTCTGAATCACACCATGGCCATCATCCCGCGTGATTTTGAAGTGGAAGTCATCTTGCATGCCCCGCTGGAAGACACCCGCAGATATGTGTATGCGGATCTGGGCATTCTGGAAAGCACCCCGGATGGCACCCGTTTGCGCAGCCAGGCGGATACGCTGTCATGGATGGCCCGGCAACTGGCACAGATGCCTTACAAGTTCACCGTGATCTCGCCCCCGGCCCTGATCGATGAAATTCACGCGCTGGCGCAGCAACTACTGCGTTCTGCGCTGGCCGAAAAGCGGGATGAAAAAAAGGTGGCGGAAAACCCGCCACCTGAAGCAGCCTGATACCCCAGGCGTGCGAGAGAGAGATCAACCGGGTGCGTTACTTGATCAGGCCCAGTTGCTTCTTGAGGGTCAGGGCGTCGTAGAAATCACCCTGATACACAATGCGGCCGTTTTTCACGCGGATCAGCGACAGGCCATTCAGTTCAATGGCCTTGCCAGTGGGCTTGTCGCCCTCAAACGGAATACCGGTATTGGTGCCGGTAAACACCCAACGGAACGCAATGGAATCCTTGCTGACCACGGGGTCGCCGACCATTTTCCATTTCAGGTCCGGCAGAGCGGCAATGAAGAACTTGATGACGTTATCGCGCGCCGGGACGACACCAAATTGAGACTCACCGACGGTGGCATCGTAGTACTCGACATCGAAATCCAGGTTCATGGCAGCCAGGTTGGGGTCGTGCTTGTTCCAGCCATCCATGTAGGCGTGGACGATGGAGAGTGGATCCGCTTTGGTTGCCGCCTGCGCGGCTGGGGCGAAGCTGAGCGTGGCAAATAGCGCCAGCAGGGTACAGAGAGACTTCAGGATGGATTGCATGGTTCATCGACTCCGGTTGATGTGGATGTGTCTCTCGCACATGGTTTTTGGGGGCTGGTCGTATGCCGGCCTTTTGTTTGCTTATTTATGTTTGTTGCCGTTTTAAGCTTTGTTGCCGTTTTAAGCTTTGTTGCTCGTTTCAGCGCCTTGCGGCGCGGTTGTTTGGGTGTCGGGGGTTGCCCGACAGCAAGAACCTTTCTTTGGGGTCGCCAACCTCGGCGGCCCCAAAGAAAGGTCCCAAAGAAAAGGCGACCCCTGCGACAGCGCCCTTCGGGTTCCCTGTGCTTCTCGCGTGGCCCGGCAGGCTCGGGAACTCGCTTCGCTCAAACACCCCTCGCCGAAACCCCGGGCCCCGCTGCGATGCTCGGCGCAGTCAAGGGCACAACGGCCAAACCCTTTGTGTGCCAGCCGCCGTGGTTTTTGCTGTTGCTGTTGCCTTTGACGTTCTCCCCCATTAAAGCCAAGCGCCGAGGGCGAGGAGGGAGACCTCAGGCTCCCGACCAACCGAGGGAAGCCCGGAGGGCCGCCAGGCTGGGGTCGCCTTTCTTTTGCCCACTTTTCTTTGGCGACGCAAAGAAAAGTGGGGTGGTCCCGGGCACCCCCGGATATGTAAACATCCGCGCCAACGGCGCTAACACCCCAACCAGCCCCAGCAAAAACCAACTACTCAAACTTCGCCATCACATGCCGCACACACGTGTAATCCTCCAGCGCATACACCGACATATCCTTGCCGTACCCTGAACGCTTCATCCCGCCGTGCGGCATTTCGCTCACCAGCATGAAATGGGTGTTGATCCAGGTGCAGCCGTACTGCAGTTCGGCGGCGACCTTCATCGCCTTGTTCACATCTCGTGTCCACACTGAACTGGCCAGGCCGTACTCCGAGTCGTTAGCCCAGTTCACCGCGTCATCCACCTGGTCAAACCGGGTCACGGAAACCACAGGTCCAAACACCTCACGGCGGACAATTTCGTCTTCCTGGCGCGCGCCTGCAATCACGGTTGGCTCGAAAAAGAAACCACGGCTATTGCCCAGCTTGCCGCCGGTGGTGACTTCAATGTGGTTCTGGCTGGCAGCGCGTTCGACAAAACTGGCGACGCGGCTGCGCTGCCGTTCAGAAATCAGTGGGCCCATTTCCACGCCCTCCAGGTGCTGTTCACCCATCTTGATGCTGCTGACAGCACTGCTGAGGTCGGCCACCAGCTTTTCGTAGATTTTCGGGCCTGCGTAGATACGGCAGGCGGCGGTGCAGTCCTGGCCTGCGTTGTAGAAACCAAAGGTGCGGATACCTTCGACCACGGCTTCCAGATCGGCATCGTCAAACACGATCACTGGCGCTTTACCACCCAGTTCAAGGTGCGTGCGCTTGAGGGACTTTGAAGCGCTTTCCAGAATTTTCTGGCCGGTCGAGACATCGCCGGTAATCGAGATCATGCGTACAGCCGGCTGCGAGATCAGCGGCGAGCCCACCGTATCACCACGCCCCGTCACAATATTCACCACGCCAGCCGGGAAGATTTCCGCAATCAATTCGCCCAGCTTGAGCGTGGTCAGCGGGGTTTGCTCGGATGGCTTGATCACGACGGTATTGCCTGCGGCGATGGCCGGGGCGATTTTCCAGGCGGCCATCATCAAGGGGTAGTTCCAGGGCGCAATCGAGGCCACTACGCCTAGCGGATCGCGGCGGACCATGCTGGTAAAACCAGGCAGATATTCGCCCGCCAACTGGCCATGCTGAGTGCGACAGGCACCGGCAAAGAAACGGAACACATCGGCCACAGCCGGGATTTCATCATTGAGCGCCGCAAGGTAGGGCTTGCCACAGTTCAGCGACTCCAGCCGGGCAAACTCGGTAGCGCGCGCTTCAATGGCATCAGCCAGGCGTAACAACAGCGTGGCGCGATCGCGCGGCGTGGTTTTTCCCCAGACCGGGAAGGCTTTCTGCGCAGCGGCGACGGCAGCTTGCACTTGATCGAGCGAGGCTTCCGCCACCTTGACCACCACGTCACCCGTCGCAGGGTTGAGGATGTCCTCGATGTCACCCTGACCGGCCACAAAGTCGCCGCCGATCAACAGTTTGGTGTGCATGGTCTTGTCCATTCTTGTGTCTCCGGGGTTGCTCCGGCCGCACGTGACGGCCGTGTTGCTTGTGTATTCGGGTTGTTCGTAACGGTTATTTGCTGGCACCGGCGGTGTTTTCTGTGCCGCGGGTGAGGTACCACGCACCAAAGATTGGTATGGCGGTCATCAGCATGATCATCATCGCGACCACATTGGTGATCGGCACATCACGCGGGCGGCCCAGCTGGTTCAGCAACCAGATGGGCAGCGTGCGTTCTTGCCCGGCGGTGAAGGTGGTGACGATGATTTCGTCAAAACTCAGCGCGAACGCCAGGATGGCGCCGGCCAGCAAGGCGGTGGCAATCTGCGGCAGCACCACGTAGCGGAAGGTCTGCCAGCCATCCGCGCCCAGATCCATCGAGGCCTCGATCAGGCTGAATGAGGTTCGGCGGAAGCGCGCAATGACGTTGTTGTAAACGATGACCACACAGAAAGTGGCATGACCGATCGCGATGGTCCAGAAGTTCGGGTCCAGATTGGCCATTTTGATGGCGGACAACAGCGCAATACCGGTGATGATGCCGGGCAAGGCAATCGGCAGGATCAGCATCAGCGTGATGGACTCTTTGCCGAAGAAATCCTTGCGGTACAACGCACCCGCCGCCAGCGTACCCAGCACCATGGCGAGGATCGTCGCCATGGTGGCGACCTTGACCGACAACCACACGGCAGAGAGCATGTCTTGCCGCCCGAACGCATCTGCAAACCAGTGCAGCGTGAACCCTTGCAGCGGAAAGCTGAACGCAGACTCTTCGGTGTTAAAGGCGTACAGCACCACTACAAAGATGGGGAAATGCAGGAACACCAACCCGCCCCACGCCGCCAGTTTCAGCAGCAACGATGGTTTTTGCTCAGAGTGCATCGAAAGCTCCCAGGCGTTTGGCAATGGCCAGATAAACCCCAATGATCACCACCGGCACGACGGTAAACGCTGCCGCCATGGGGATGTTCCCGATCGAGCCTTGCATGGTGTACACCATGGTGCCGATGAACAAACCGCTGGGGCCGACCAGTTGCGGGATGATGAAATCGCCCAGCGTCAGCGAAAACGTGAAGATGGAGCCCGCCACTACGCCAGGAATGGCCAGCGGCAGGATCACCGTGCGAAAAGTTTGCTGCGGGCGCGCACCCAGATCAGCAGAGGCCTGCAGCAAGTTGGCCGGAATCCGCTCAATCGACGCCTGGATGGGCAAAATCATGAACGGCAACCAGATATACGTGAACACCAGAAACCGGCCCAGATTGGAGGTAGACAACGAGTTCCCGCCAACGACCGGCAACGCCAGCACGGCTTCCAGCGCATGGGTCAGCCCCAGTTTGCCAATCATCCAGTACACGATCCCGCCTTTGGCCAGGATCACCGTCCAGGAATACACCTTGACGATGTAGCTCGCCCACATCGGCAGCATGACCGCCACGTAGAAGAACCCCTTGCGCCAGCCGGTAGCGTAACGCGCCATGTAGTACGCAATCGGGAACGCCAGAATGGCACTGGCAATCGACACACAGGCCGCCATACCCAATGTGCGCAAAACGATGTCGTAATTGGCAGCGTCGGTGAACAGCGCCTTGTAATTGGCCAACGTGAAATCGGGCGTGACGCCCATGGTGAAGTCATCAAACGTGTAAAAGCTTTGCGACAGCAGCGCCAGCAATGAACCCAGATACACCACACCAAACCACAGCAGCGGTGGCGTGAGTAACAGCAAGAGATACAGCGTACTGCGCCGATAAAGGAAGCTGGACACCGCACGCAGTGGCCCACCCTTGCGGGCGGTCACGACAGGCGCGGTGACGGGCAAAGTAGCAGCCATGGTCATCACCGTGTTCCCGCCGACAAGGGCACCATGGCCTGACGCGCCCACGACAGCGCTACTGCATCCCCTGGTCGTGGCAGTGTCGGGTCTTCGGCATCGCGGTTGGAAATCGTCACTGCCAGCAACTGGCCGGTGGCTGCTTTGATTTCAAAGCGGCTGGTGGCACCGTGGTAATGCACATCAATCAGCGTGCCTTGCGTACCCAGATGATCCGCACTGGCGGGCTGCGCAAAGTGGATATGCTCTGGTCGTACCGAGAAGGCTTGCGCCGCGCCAGTGATAACCTGCGCCAGTTCGCCCTCAATCACATTGGATGTCCCGACGAAATCCGCCACGAACGGCGTAGCCGGTTTGGTGTACAGATTGCGTGGACTATCGACTTGTTCGATCTTGCCTTTGTTGAACACCGCCACGCGATCAGACATCGACAGCGCTTCGCCCTGATCATGCGTGACATAGATAAACGTGATGCCCAGCTTGCGTTGCAGGGTTTTAAGTTCGGTCTGCATCTGCTCGCGCAGTTTCAGATCCAGCGCACCCAGCGGTTCATCCAGCAACAACACGCGCGGCCGGTTCACCAAGGCCCGTGCCAGCGCCACTCGTTGCCGTTGCCCGCCCGACATCTGCCCTGGCGTGCGACCGCCAAAATCCCCCAGCGCCACCATGCCCAATGCCGCTTCAGCCTCTTTGTAGCGCTCTTTCTTGCCCACCCCTTTCACCATCAGCCCGTAGGCGACGTTATCCAGGATGTTCATATGCGGGAACAGCGCGTAATCCTGGAACACCGTGTTCACATCGCGCTCGTACGGCGGCAGGCCGGCGGCTTCTTTGCCGTGGATCAGAATGCTGCCGGAGGTCGGCTGCTCAAACCCGGCAATCAAGCGCAAACAGGTGGTCTTGCCTGACCCGGACGGGCCCAGCATGGAGAAGAACTCGCCATCGGCAATGGTGATGGAAACATCATCAACCGCCTTGACGGTGCCGTAGTGGCGGGAGACGTTGGTGAACTGGACTGCAGTGGTGGTCATTTGCTGTGTACCTCAACTTGCGTGGTTCTATTTTTGCTGCGCGGTTTGCAATGCGGTTTTACGGTTTTTTTTTGCGCCTGCGGCGCGGTTATTGAGGTGTCGGGGGTTGCCCGACAGCAAGGACCTTTCTTTTGGGTCGCCAAAAGAAAGGTCCCAAAGAAAAGGCGATCCCTGCGACTCCGCCCCTTCGGGGTTCCCTGCGCTTCTCGCATCACGTGGGCGGCTGCGGAACTCGGCCTGCGGCCTCAAACAGTCCTCGCCGAATTCCCCACGCGCTGCTGCGATGCTCGGCGCAGTCAAGGGGACAACGGCCAAACCCACCGTGCGCCAGTGATCCCTGCTGTTGCTGTTGCTGTTGCTGTTGCTGTTGCTGTTGCTGTTGCTGTTGCTGTTGCTGTTGGGTCTGGGGTTGCTTTTGACGTTATCCCCCTGTCGAGCGATTTGCCGATGGAGCGGAGGGAGACCTTAGGCTCCCGACCGACTGAGGGAACGCCGGAGGCGCAAATCGCGGGGGCCGCCTTTCTTTTGGGTACTTTTCTTGGGGCCGCCGAGGCTGGCGGTCCAAAGAAAAGTACCGTGCTCCGGGCGCCCCCGGTATCAAAACGCCTTTACCCGCGCCGTCAGGCGCTAAACCTCAACCGGAACAACCACTCACCGCCCGCCCATAATCGCAATGAAATCCTGCGTCCAGCGGCTATACGGCACGCACGTCCCCTGGGTCTTGCACTTGGCGACCGGCGTTTTCCAGAAGTGGATTTGCTCGAACCGCGCATAACCGTTGCTGGCGCACACATCAGAACCACCCACGGGCTTGTTCTTGCAGCCATCGGTGATCACCGGGTTAGAGCCAAACCACTCGGCCAGGTCAACCTGCAGTTTCTTGTTCAGCGACCAGTCCATCCACTTGTATGCACATGTCGGGTGCGGCGCATTCACGTGCATCATGGTGGTATCTGCCCAGCCGGTAGCGCCTTCCTTGGGGATGGTGCCGGCAATGGGGAATTTCTCGCCCTGCAGGGCATTGATCAGGTAGCCCCAACCGGATGACGCGGCAATGCCTTCGTTCTTGAAGTCATTCATTTGCACGGTCACGTCATGCCAGTAGCGGTGGGTCAGTTGTTTCTGGCCGCGCAGGAGCTTGAGTACTTCGGCGTATTGTTTTTCGTTGAGCTCGTACGGGTCTTTGATGCCCAGAGAGGGGTTCTTGGCCATCAGGTACATGGCGGCATCGGCAATGTAGATTGCGCCGTCATACGCCTGCACACGCCCCTTGTTGGATTTGCCGTCCGGCAGCTTTTGTTCTTCAAACACCACCGACCAGGAATCCGGGGCTTTCGGGAAAACCTTGGTGTTGTACGCGAGGAAGTTGGCACCCCACTGATACGGCACGCCATAGTGCTTGCCATCTACCGTGTGCCACGGCGCATCTTGCAGGCGTTTTTCAACGGTGTGCCAGGAGGGGATCAGCGCGGTATTGATCTCTTGCACTTTCTTGCCATACACAAGGCGCAGACTGGCATCGCCCGATGCTGTCACAAGGTCATAACCGCCCTGGTTCATGAGCGAGACCATTTCGTCAGAGGTCGCCGCCGTCTTCACGTTGACTTTGCAACTGGTGGCTTTTTCAAACTCGGTCACCCAGTCGTATTTCTTGTCGGATTCGCCGCGTTCGATATAACCCGGCCAGGCGATGATATTGACCTGCCCTTCTGACTTGCCCAATGTGCTGACGGGTGCGGCGAAGGCCGCGCTATTCAGAAATGCACAGCCTACTACCCATGCGGTGATCTTCATCTGCTTCATGATCCTCTCCAGGAATGGTCCGGTTCTGTGTGCTTGAACTTGCTGCGGACCATTCTGTGAGCGCCGGGGCGACCCGCAAAGCGCGCTTTGCAGATAAAAACTATCTGTTTTACCGATACCTTTCAGTTTGTCGACATGACGCACTGCGCCAAAACAGCGCGTAGTTTCAGCCGCAAAGTACAAGCCCAATCAGGCTGCAAACCCATTGTTTACATGTAACCAACTGATACGCACTACATTTTTTGCCAGATTGATGCATTGCATTTATCTGGTGCATATCTCTGCTGACGGTATGGAGACCGATTTATTGCGTTAAATCAGACTGCATTAAATTCGGAAAAACAGAACGAATATGGTGATCTATCGCTAAAAAAGATGGTTATTTGGCGTGAGCGCGGCTGTGTTCACGCGCTACAACGAGGAAATTCTGCGTGGCTTCAGACATACGCAGGCCACGCCGCCAGGCGATGCCAATGTCTACCGTGGGCAGTTCTTCCATGATGTTGCGCACTTCCAGCCGATCACCATCCAGCGACCAGGGGCGATAAAGCATGTCCGGCAGAATCGACAAACCTGCACCCGTCGCAACCAGACTACGGACAGCTTCCACTGAAGCAGTACGCATGACCGTATTGGGCCGCAAGCCTGCAGCGCGCCAGTAGGCGGTGGTGTTGTCTTCCAGTTCATCGACCTTGAGCATGATCATGGCTTCATTGGCGATCTCTTTGATCGAGATACTGGAGAGCTGCAGCAAAGAATGATTGGCGGGCAGCCACAAGCGCCAGGAGGCTTTCATCAACGCTTCAGATTCAATGGCCTGTTTGTTCTCGATGTTGGAAACCAGCAGCACCGCGACATCCAGCTCGCCATTGACCAGCAAGTGTTCGATGTAATCACGCTGGTCTTCAATTACCCGTACTTCTACCTTGGGGAACACGCGGCGGTAACGGTCCAGCAGGTAGGGCAAGAAGTAGCCCGTCATCATGGCGGTGACGCCGACATTGAGGTGGCCGGTCATGGTATCTGGCCGGGCCGACAGCGCCTCTTGTGCGTTGCGCACCGTGGCCAGGATCTGGTGCGCGTGGCGCAAAAACTGGTGACCGGCGTGCGTCAGCACCATGCCACGAGCGTGACGCTGAAAAAGCTGCGCGCCCAGATCAGCCTCCAGCGCCTTGATGGCTTCCGTCACCACCGACTGCGAAATATTCAGCGACTGGGTCGCGCCAGTGATGGATTCGGCCTCGGCCACGGCAATGAAATAGCGGACATTCTTGAGCGAGAGGCTCATGGCGGTATCGTTATGTTTGTGCGGATGCCAGCCAATCTAACACAGCAGCATACGGCGCTTACACCGTCGCCACGATCAACTCCTCGCAACGCGCTGGCGGGCGCAGGCCATCGGTACGATCAGCAAAGTAAAGCCCGGCCAGGTCATCTGCAGAGACATGTTTGACCTCGCTAAAACCCGCTTGCAGCGCGAGTTCAACCATGTCTTGCGGCTTGAAGTAACTGATAAAGGGCGTGCCACTGGCGGCGGCGCCCGCCTCGCCCATGCGCAGGATGGGTTGCAGTGGTTCATCCGCCATCTCGATCGGCAACAGGAAGGTCATGACAAACTGCGAGCCCTTTGCCAGCGAAGCCACTTGTCGCAGCATGGCCACAACGGCCTCATGCGTCAGATACATGCTGACGCCTGTCGAGGTCACGATGGCGGGCCCCCCCGTGCTGAACCCGGCTTTGCAAAGGCGCTTGAGCCAGTCATCGCCGGCTTCAAAATCCACCGGCACAAAATGCACGGAGGGCGGGGGCGTCATGTCCAGCTCTGCCAGCCGCGCTTGTTTCCAGGCCTGATGACCCGGCTGATCGACTTCAAAGATGTTCATCTGCGCGGCAATGTCCGGCCGGCGCAACGCAAATGAATCCAGACCAGCCCCCAGCAGCACATACTGGCGCGCCAACCCGTCCTTGATCCCGTCAATGACGCAATCCTCAATAAAGCGCGCGCGGGCAATGATAGAAGCCCTGAACGGCGCAGTACGCTGCGCATGCATGTCCGGACGCTCACGCCAGCCCTCTTCCGGTGCTGCCAGTTTCAGGCCGACATCATCGTGCAGCACGGCCGGCGCAGCATCGACTTCGAGATGCAGCGCGCGCCAGAGCGCGGTGCGAACGGCAGTGGCATCAGGCGCAAGAGTTGCGGGGGCTGTCATGGGTTCTCCTGGTGTGAAACAGTGGCTACGGGTGAGCTCGCCTGAATGATCGGTTCAGGCTATATATCCATACACGATGACTTTGGCAAAGATATGACCGACAACCCACTGGCCGACCATCTTTTGCATCTGGAACAGCGACTGCACCAGCAATCTGTCCGCGCAGATGCGGCCGAGCTGGGGCATTTGCTGGCAGATGACTATTTTGAGCACGGCATTAACGGCACGCTATGGCACAAAAGTGCCGTGATCGAAGCCCTGGCGAATGAACAGTTTTCAGAACGCCGGATCAGCCGTTTTGTCCTCACCCGCCTGGCGCCTGACACTGCACTGGTTACCTACCGAGTAGAACGCCTGGCGGCAACCCACCGCAAAGGGGCAAGTTCGTTACGTAGTTCTATCTGGCAATACCGGAACACGCACTGGCAGATGGTCTTTCATCAAGGCACGCCGTTATCTTCATCCTGTCCCCAACAATAGCTGACAATACTTTCATGCTGTTGCATCGGCCCAACGGCGTTGTTTTTCCGATAATCTGTAACACTTCAAGCAGATTGTTGTCTCTAACTGACAAAGGCCTGATTTTCTGACCCTTTTTTGCCAAGTCATTGTAGATTCTGTTTGCTGCCCGTCAGCTCCCCGTGAGCTTCGTGGTGGGTACTGACTCTTTAAGCATACCTTCTTCCTGCCGTGCTCCCTCTCGCTTGCCGCTGCTTTACCCGCCGTATACGATGCGATTCGAGGATGGAGTTGTGCCAGATCAAAAAGGCGCAGCCAAGAAGGTAAAAACAAGTAGAGATACAAGCAATGCAATATCGTCGTATGCGTAACAGCGGCTTTACGCTGCTTGAATTGCTGGTCGTGTTGTTGATCATTGCCCTTCTGGCCGGTTATGTCGGCCCCAAGCTGTTTGGCGAGGTTGGCAAAGCGAAGATCAAAACCGCGGCCAGCCAGATGAAATCTCTGGCGGATGCGCTGGACCATTACCGGCTGGATGTGGGCCACTACCCCACCACCGAGCAAGGTCTTGCTGCGCTTAACGCCAAGCCCAATGACGAGCCCAAGTGGCAAGGCCCGTACCTGACCAAGGACGTGCCGAACGATCCATGGGATCGGCCTTACGTGTATCGCCGCCCCGGCGAAAACGGCCACGATTTCGACCTCATCTCTTATGGTGCCGACGGCAAGCCGGGCGGTACGGATGAGGACGCCGACATCTCTTACTTCCAGTAAGCGCGCCGGACTTGCGCCATGCGCTACAAGGTCACTGCCCTTTCTGCCGGTCATCTGCAGGAACTGGAGCTGGACGCTGCCAACGAGGCGGAGCTCAAAGAGCGCCTCGCTTCGCAGGGTGCGGCTCTCGTTTCTGCACGTCCGGTGCAACGGCTCACCATGGGCAAGAGCGAGTTCGCGCTCTCTTTGTTCACGCAAGAGCTGATTGCCCTGCTGGAAGCGGGCCTGACGCTGGTCGAAGCCGTGGAAACGCTCAAGGAAAAGAGCGCCGCCGATGGCAACCGCGTGGTACTGGGTTTGATGATTGATGGCCTGTATCAGGGGCTGACATTCTCCCGCGTGCTGGCGCAAATGCCGGAACACTTCCCGCCGCTGTATATCGCCACCGTCGGCTCTGCGGAGAAAACCGGGCATCTGGCCAACGCACTCAAGCGTTATCACCATTACGAATCACGCTTGGCGGCGGTGAAGAAAAAAATCATCTCCGCGCTGATTTACCCCATGGTGATCATCACCATTGGCGGCGGCATCATGTTGTTCTTGTTGTTCTATGTGATCCCGAAATTCAGCCAGATTTACGCCAGCATGAAGAACCTGCCGTTCGCGGCAGAAGTGTTGCTGTGGTGGGGTGAACTGGTACACCAGCACGGCGACATCCTGTTTGGCGGCATCATTGGCACCATCATCCTGGCGGTGGTGTTGCTGCGCACCCCTGCGGTGCAACTGGCATTGGCCGAAGCCTTCTGGCGCTTGCCACGCATGAATGAATACCGCCGATTGTTCTCGCTCACCCGGTTTTTCCGCACAGTGGGTTTGTTGCTGTCGGGCGGGGTTTCGCTGGTCGCAGCCATGGAGATGTCGGCGCAACTGCTACCCACGCCCATGCGTCTGGCGCTGGGCCAGGCCATTGTGGACATCAAATCCGGCCAGTCGCTGTCTTCCACCCTGCCCCGTTACGGGCTGACTACACCCGTGGCCGAGCGCCTGTTGCGCGTGGGCGAACAAAGCGGTGAACTGGCCACCATGAGTGAACGCGCGGCGCAGTTTTGTGATGAAGAACTGGATCGCGCCATTGAAATGTTCACGCGTCTTTTCGAACCCATTTTGATGCTGCTGATCGGCGTGCTGATTGGCTCCATTGTGTTCCTGTTATATATGCCGATCTTCCAGCTGGCCGGGAGCATGCAATGAGCACGCTCAACCTGGAACTCATCAGCCACCTGCGCCAAAGCGCGGGCGAAGCTGGCGTGCCGCTGTTGCTGCAACAAACGCTGGGGCTGGATAACGACGGCTACCGCCAGGAAGTCAGCCGTTACCTGGGCCTGCCGGCCTTGGGCCGCGAAGATCTGACTGCGCAATTTCCCCGTTATGACCTCTTGCCGTATGGCGATGCGGTAGGCCACCAGTGTTTGATGGTAGAAGACGTCGATGGCTCGTTGCGGCTGGTCCTCGGTGATCCGTTCAACCGGGTGACCCGCAACTGGGTGCAGCAACGCGTCACCGTGCCGTATATCACCGTATTGGCACACTACGACGACGTACGCACGTGGCTGGAAAGTTTTGAGACCTCTCACCGCGCCATGGATCAGCTGGCGGTCGGTGTTGAGGGTGAGAACGGCCATGTGGGCGTACCGGAAATCTCGCTGGCCACACTGGCAGCAGACAGCAACCCGGTGGTCAAACTGGTGAACTCCACGCTGTATGACGCGTTGAAAGCCAAAGCGTCAGACATCCACCTGGAAAGCACCAACACCGGTCTGTCGATCAAATACCGGATTGATGGCGTATTGCTTCACATTGGTGGCGCGGCCGGCGTCGAGACTGCCGAGCAGGTGATTTCTCGCCTCAAGGTGCTGGCTGAACTGGATATTTCCGAGCGCCGTATTCCGCAGGATGGCCGTTTCAAAGTGCTGGCCAATGGCCGCGAGGTGGATTTTCGTGTGTCGATCATGCCCTCGATCTGGGGCGAAGACGCCGTATTGCGGGTGCTGGATAAACAAAACGCCGGGGACGCCTTCAAACAGTTGCGTCTGGATATCCTCGGGTTTGATGACACCACCATGAGCAACATCCGTAGCCTGGCCACCGAGCCCTACGGTTTGTTGCTGGTGACCGGGCCAACGGGCTCGGGTAAATCAACCACGTTGTATGCCACGCTCTCCGAGATCAACACCGGCGAAGAAAAGATCATCACCATTGAAGACCCGGTGGAATACCAGTTGCAGGGTATTTTGCAGATTCCGGTGAACGACAAAAAAGGCCTGTCATTTGCGCGTGGTCTGCGTTCCATTTTGCGGCATGACCCGGACAAGATTCTGGTCGGGGAAATCCGTGACGGTGAAACCGCCAATATTGCGGTGCAAGCCGCCCTGACGGGTCACCTCGTGCTGACCAGCGTCCACGCCAACAATGTGTTCAGCGTGCTCGACCGCTTTTTGCATATGGGCGTTGAAACCCACAGTTTTGTCGATGCGCTGATTGGCGTAGTCGCCCAACGGCTGATCCGCAAGATCTGCCCGCACTGTATGACCGATGACAATCCGGATGACGAGCTGCTGGCCGTATCCGGCGTCACCCGTGTGCAAACGGCGGGCTGGCGATTCAAAAAAGGGGCGGGCTGCCAGGCCTGCCGGGGTACGGGTTACCTGGGCCGCAAAGCGATTGCTGAAGTCCTGCGCATGGATGACGCGCTCAAACAAGCCATTGCCAGCCGCGCACCGGCGGTCGAAGTCAAGCACATGGCCGCCAGTAAAGGATTTATCAGTATGCGCAAAGCCGCGATTGCGGCGGTGTCTCGCGGAGAAACCACGTTGCAGGAGGTGAATCGTGTCACATTCCTGGATTAACCATCACGCGTGGTTCTCGCGTCGTCATGTGCTGTTGGCCAGTGGCCCGGCCTTTGGCAAGGCCTTGCCACAACGCCGCCGCGCCCCGATCGAACAATCCACCGAAAGCGCCATCACCCGTTTGCAACAACTGCTGGCACAAAGCCCGCGCGGGCGCTTTGGTATCGACACCCTGCAATTGATGATAGGCGCGCCCTGGGTGCGTTATACCGTGCTGCCCTGGCAAGACAACCTCAAGCGTGACGCCGACTGGCAGGGCTATGCCCGCGTACTGCTGGGCCAGCAATATGGTGTGGGCACAGAAACCTGGCGTATCCAGGTAGCCGAAGGCGTCTATGGTCGGCCACGGCTGGCTGCGGCCATGGATCAAGGCCTGTATCAAACGCTGGTTGATATGGCCAAATCCCAGAAGCTGAGGCTGACCCAATGCGCGCCTTTGCTGACCACGGCGATCAACCGCCATCACAAATCACTCAAGGGTAAAGAGTTTGCCCTCTTGCTAATCGAAGCCGAACACAGCACCTGTGTGTTCTGGCGTAGCGGCTGGCGAGCCAGTGTGACGCTTCCGTTTGCGCTCAACCCGCGCCCGGATGGCGAAATGATTGCCGCGCTGGTCCGTGATGCTGCCATGCTGGTTTCGGACTTCATGCCGCGTCAGGTCTACGTGGTGTCATCCGACATTCAGCTCTCTGCCCTCACTGCCGAAGGCGTGAGCTTGCAAGTTCTGGGCGGCGTGCATCCGCGTTTTGCCTGGCCGGCCGACTGGCGCGAAGCCGCTGAACCTGTTCTGGCGGGCCAGCCCTGATGCAACCCATTCAGCTTGATTTCCACCGAAAACCGACACACACCCCATGGATTGGTCTGGTTATGACCACCCTTGGCGTGGTGGTGCTGCTCTGGGCGCTGACACAGCAAGACATTGCCAAACAGCGTCGCGACCAGATCGCGGAGCGCGAAGACCAGGTCGCGTGGCAGAAGAAGCATCTGGAACAACAACAGCAGGCCGCGCGCAAGGAAATCCCGGCCAATGCCAAGATTGCCACCGTTCGCCGCGGCCAGATGATCAGCCCGGAAACCGGCCTTAACCTGCTGGAAAAAACCTGGGGCCCGAACATCGCCTACACCAAGATCGAGGTCAACACGGCGGATCACGATCTGAAGCTGGAAATGGAATCACGCACGCTGAACGATGCGCTTGCCCTCGTGGATACCTTGCAAAAAAATCCAGGTATCACCCGTGTAAACATGGCGCATCAAGGCGTGAAGATCACTGATCCGTTCAAGCCGACGCAATCGGTGCTGGAAGTGGTGTGGCGGGAGCCTCAACCATGAAGCAGGCACAAGTGATCTGGACACTGCGGCAGTGGCCCAGATACGCCGGTCTGTTGGGCTGGGTTGGGGTGGCACTGATTGTCGCCGGCGTTCTGGTTTACCGGCAGACGGTTGTGCCTTTTAACCGCGATCTGGACCGGCGCGAAGCCGATGTTGAAGACCAGGCCCACCGACTGCGCAGCAACGCCAGCGCAGCCTCTGCCACGGCGGGTTTGCAACCCTTGAAAACACCCGATACGTTCACCGGTTTTCTGCGTCAGGTGAGCACGCTGGGCGACAAGCACCGCATCATGATCAGCCAGAGCGATTACAAATCAACCGCTGAGGCAGATGGTCATCTGGTGCGCTACGGCGTGCAGTTTCCGGCGCAGGGCAAGTATGTGGACATCCGCGGTCTGGTCCAGGACTTGCAAGCACTGCCCGGTGTGCGGGTTGAAACCCTGGTCATGACACGTGGCCGTATCGATGACGATTTGCTGTCGATGCAGTTGCAGCTCAGTTATCTGACGGAGGTGCGCTGATGTTGTCGCGTCCCTTGCAGATTGTGCTGGGCATTACCTTGTGCCTGACTGGCTACACCTGGTGGCAAGGTCGGCAGGAAGATGCTGATAACGCCAGCAGCGCCGTCGTGCAGTCTCGTGCGCGGCCTGCCCGTATCAACCAGATTGCCAGCGAAGCAGCGACCAGTAACGATGCGACCGCTGCAGCTGCCAGTATGGCCAGCGCGGCCAGTGGTGTCGTGACCGCCAGAAATGCATCGAACGCATCAGCAGCGTCTGCCGCGTCAGCTGTCGCGTTTGTGGATCTGTTCCCACGGCAAAACTGGCAGCCGTTGCCACCGCCGCCCACGCCAACCCCCAAACCCACGCCGACCCCCAAACCAGTGGCGCCCCCATTGCCACTGCGTGTGGTCGCGACCTGGAATGATCCACGCGGTGACCAGATCGTGGTCGAAGCGGGTGGCCAGCAATATGTGATCTGCCAGCGCTGCGATGCGCTGGGACGCGTACAACAAGGAGAAGTGCTGTTAGGCATTTACCGTGTAGATAAAGTCACCCGCGATGCAGTCGTGCTGACCTATCTGCCGCTGAATGAAGTGCAGACACTTCCCGTCGGAGGAGCGCCCTGAACGGCGCAGACAAGAGATGACCATGATTGCGAAATCCCGCCTGCGATGTGCCCTGGCCAACGGACTGACCGCCGTGTTGCTGGCTGCCTGTGCCCCCAGCGCGCCTGACGTGAGCAAGCAAATGATCCTGCAGGGCAATCCGGAACAGGCCATGCAGTACATGCAGACTGAACTGGCCGCCCACCCGGATGATCTGCAATTGCGCGCCACCTATGAGCGCCAGAAACAAACCTATGTGCAACTGCTGGTGCAGCAAGGCCAGGCCGCGCGTGCCGCTGGCGATAGTGCCAATGCACTGGCAGCGTTCCAGCATGTTTTGCAGTGGGAACCAGGCAACGCCGTAGCGAAAGAAGGCGTGAGCATGATTGAGGGCGATCTGCGCCATAACTCGATGCTGAAATACGCGCAAACCCTCAAGAACGATCAGCCAGAAAACGCGCTGGTCGTGGTGGATCAGGTTTTGTCGGATGATCCGCGCAACATCCAGGCCATTCGCCTCAAGGATGAAATCCAGAGCAAGATCACGCGCAACAACACGCTCAAACCGACGCTGGCTGCCGCGCTCAGAAGCCCGATCTCATTGCAGTTCCGCGATCAATCGTTGACTAGCGTGTTCGACATCATTTCGCGGATTGGCAAGGTCAACTTCATTTTTGATCGTGACGTGCCGCCCAACCTGAAAACCACCATCTTTGCCCGCGACACCACGGTGCAGGACGTGATCAACCTGTTGCTGACCACCAATCAGCTCGACAAGAAGATCCTGAACGACAACACCATCCTGATCTACCCCAAGCGCCCGGACAAAGACCGCGACTACAAGGATCTGGTGATGCGCACGTTCTACGTGGGCAATGCCGATCCAAAACAAGTACTGGCCATGATCAAGCAGATGGTGAAAACGCGTGACGTCTACATTGATGATCGTCTGAACATGATCGTCATGCGCGACACGCCCGAAGCCATTGAAGTGGCCGAGCGCCTGGTGCATGCCATTGACTTGCCGCAGTCTGAAGTGGACATCAGCGCGCAGATTCTGGAAGTCTCCAGCACTGACTTGTTGAATCTGGGCATCCAGTACCCTGGCGCGATCACCGCCACACTGGGCGTACCCGGCACCAGCACGGATGGCACCACGACCACCACCGGCACCTACACTGGCTCGCTCACGCTGGATCAGCTGTCCAATATCAACCGCAGCAACGTACTGATGAACTTCGGTTCGCCCTCCATCACCGCCAATCTGCAGCACAACAAGGGCAACACCAACGTGCTGGCTTCGCCCAATATCCGGGTGAAGAACAAGGAAAAGGCCAAGATCCTGATCGGTGACCGTCTGCCAGTGATTACCAACACCACCAGCAACGGCGTGACCAGCGAGAACGTGAACTACCAGGATGTCGGCCTGACACTGAACGTTGAACCCACGATCTCGGTCGAGGGTGACATCAGCATGAAAGTGACGATGGAAGTCTCTAACGTCACCAACACCATCACCACGCAAACCGGCCTGACGGTGTACCAGATCGGTACGCGCCACGCCGAGACCGTGATGGCCTCTCACGATAACGAAACCCAGGTACTGGGCGGCCTGTTGCAGCGAAATGACCAGATTTCCGGATCAGCCATCCCGGGGCTGGGCGAAGTCCCGATTCTGGATCGCATTTTTGGCACCAAATCCACCCAGAAGAACAAGACTGAGCTGATCCTGTTGATCACGCCACATATTGTGCGCAACCTGCCACTCCCGAGTTCATACATCACGACCTTCGATAGCGGGACCGAAGGCCAGATGACCACAGAGCCGCTCTTGCTACGCAGCAAGTCGACCGTGAACATCACCAATGGTTCTGACGGCAGCATGCCGGCACCAGCTCCGGTTCAGCAACCGGTCATGCCGGTACCGCAGCAGCAATTGCCGGGCGTACCGCAACCGCAACCCTTGCCGCAACAACCTGCACCGCAGCCAAGCGGTCAACCCACAGGCGTACCAAGCGGGACGCCCGTGCCGCAAGTACGCAGCAGCATGGGGCGGCGTTAAGCGCTACGCCGGGACACACTCATGCGACCGCAAGCCGGCTTCACGCTGATCGAACTGATGGTGACGCTCACCATCCTGGCGGTATTGGCCACGGTAGCACTCCCGCTCACGCAGATCGCAGCGCAACGCACACGTGAAGAAGAATTGCGGCGCGATCTGTGGCAGATGCGTGCGGCCATCGACGCCTATAAACAGGCGGTCGATGATGGCCGTATCACCAAATCCATCGAAGATACCGGTTTCCCGCCAACACTCAACGTGCTGGTTGAGGGCGTGAAAGACATGAAAGACCCGGCTGGCAACAAGATGTATTTCCTGCGCCGCATTCCGCGTGATCCGTTTTGTGATTGCCCAAGCAAAAAAAATGATGAAACCTGGGGCAAGCGCAGCTACGCCAGTCCGCCGGACTCGCCGGAAGAAGGCAAAGACGTGTACGACGTCTATTCTTTATCAGAAACGGTGGGCCTGAATGGTCAACCGTACCGTCAGTGGTAGCCGTTGATTCATGCTGATTCGCCCCTTCTCTCGCGCCGCCCATGCCGGCTTTACCCTGATCGAACTCCTGGTGGTACTGGCTATCATGGCCAGCCTGCTGACGCTGGTCGTGCCCCGGTATTTCCAGCAGACAGACCGTGCCCAGGAAGTGGTGCTACGCCACAACCTGGTGGCGATGCGTGACGCCATCGACAAATTTGACGCCGACACCGGTCATTACCCGACGAATCTGGATGAACTGGTTACCCGCAAATACCTGCGCGAAGTGCCGCTGGACCCCATCACCGGCCAGCGCGACACCTGGGTTATTGTGTCCCCGGAAAATGGGACTGGAGTGTATGACGTAAAAAGCGGCGCCGACGGCAACGCGCATGACGGCACTGCCTACAAGGACTGGTGAGATGCGACGCCAGCGCGGCTTTGCCTACGCCTGGGCGCTGATGATGGTGCTGATCACGGGCATTTATCTGGCCGAAGTCGCCGAAGTCTGGCAGACGCGTATCCGGCGCCTCAAAGAACAGGAACTGCTGGTCGAAGGTGATGAGATTGGCCACGCACTGGCGGGCTACATTGCCCAGACCGCCACCGGCCAACCAGCGCAATACCCCAAAACGCTGGATGACCTTGTCTCGGACCCGCGCGTCCCCTTCCCCCGCCGCTTCCTGCGCAAGGCCTACAAAGACCCCATCACGGGTGAAGACTGGTTGTATATCGCCGCACCCGGCGGCGGCATCATGGGCGTCTACAGCAAAGCGACTGACAAACCGCTCAAGCAGGACAACTTCCCCGCCAGCTACGCGACGTTTGCCAACAAGAACAGCTATCAGGACTGGAAGTTTGTGCAATGGCCCACGGGCGGCGGCGGGGCGATGCGGCGGTGATGATCACCACTTCTACCAAATCCCACGCGCTTCCCAAATTCCCAAATTCCCATTGTATTCGTTCTATGCGCCTGTCAACTGGAGCCTGAATCTCGTTAGCCCATACCCCTTTTGATCAAATCCACATGACTAGACAATGGTTAAGATAAAAATCGTTGTTTTTATCACCGCACTCTAGGCATTTTCAAAAGGAATCTACTTTCATGGGCATGATGATAGTCGTTGGTTTACTTCTTATTTTTGTAGGTGCAATTTATCTGGCTCATAAAAAAGAGAAAGAGAAAGAAGCAGCCAGAGTTGCCTACGTCAATTCACTTGAACAGCTCAAATCTTCACCAACCGACGCTGATCTCAAACAAACCACCCTCGCACTTGGCCGGATTTACTCGAATTTAACGAGGGATAAAAAGGGCCAGACCATTTTTGACGAAATCGCATTAATGAACGACATCGGTGCTGCGTGTGCTGCCGCCTCAAGCGCTGACAGGACACCTAATATAAGTACGAGCGCAGAGGAGAGGCTTGGCAAGCTGGTAGCTTTGCGTGAAGCTGGTCTTATAAACGAAACGGAATTTTCGGAAAAGAAAAAAGAAATACTCAATTCCTTGTAGGAGCCTTCCTTTGGCGAGTTTTCGGGCAGCATCGCTTGGTGAAGTCGATAGGAAAGTCTATTTGACCTAAATCTGCCCCAAAAACCAGTTCACTATATAAAAGTGATCTTCAAACAACTGCGCTTCCATCCGGGTGAATTCAAACAGCGGCACCCAGCGCGCGCGGTCAGCATCATCGCCGCCACGGACCTTGGGCAGGCCATCGCCGGTTGGCGTCAGTTCAATCAGAAACGCATGGGTAATCGTGCGGCCGCGCAAGCTGCGGCGCGGATGATCGAACACGCGATTGGCGCGAATCGACCCTGCCAGCACTGGGGCGGGCACCTTCAGCCGGGTTTCTTCGCGCAGTTCGCGGATAGCGGCATCGCGAACGGGCTCATCCTCGTCCACAAATCCACCGGGGAGCGCCCATAAGCCCCGCCCGGGCAAGTTGCGCCGACGCACCAGCAAAATGTGGCCAGAGTGGATCACCACGGCATCCACAGTGACAAACGTCGGCGGGTAAGGCGCGACTGACCATGCCTTTTTGTGCTCTTGCAGCCAGCGGTATTCATCAGCCAGCGTTTGCCAGGTGGCGCTGGCACGGAACGCGTTCAGCCAGTCATATACCGCGGCCGGCATCTTGCGGGCGTAGTCGGCAAAGTGTTGGCCGCCATCACATAACAGGCCCTGGCGGATGTGCGAGGCATCAATATCTGGCTCATCTTCAACCTCTACCCGTTCCCACTGCGGGAAAAGATCCAGATACCAGGTATGGCGGCGAGACGGGCTGCCAATCACGCCGATGTTGAACTGTGCTTCCCGGCTGCCGACATTGGCGGTATCCACCGCGATCACCTTGTCGACCAGATTCTGCACTTCCGTCACCCATTGCTGATCGTTGTACATGCGATCAGAACAGCCGACCAGGAACACACGGTCTTGCCATTCTGCGGGCAAGGCGGCGCGCAGCATGTCTTCACGCTGATCCTGCGTGAACGGGTTACGCGGGCTCAATGCCTGGCGTGCAGAACCACAGATGATGATGAGCTTGGCGGCCTGCTGCATGGCGGCCTCAATCACTTTCATGTGGCCCAGATGCAAAGGCTGAAAGCGGCCAATGAAAACCAGATAGTCAAAACGCATAAACCATCACTCTCCTGATCCGGGGCTGGCGGCCAGAATTGAAAAAGGGCTGTCGCAACAGCCCTTGGCAATCCGCTTATTGGTAGTAGCGGCGGCTGAAATCCAGCATGCGCTCGATCGGCAAGCGCGCTGCATCCATTTGCGCCTCAGAAAGGTAATCAATACGGATGCCTTCACCGGCCTGCGCGCGCTCCACCGCTTGCTGCGTGTTGAGCTTCATGTACGGGCACTGATTGCATTGGCAACCGGCATAGATCGGAGCCTGTTCAATCTTCATATCCGGACGGGCCTTGCGCATGTTGTAGAGGATGCCATCTTCAGTTGCCACGAAAATGACAGCGTCCGGCGCTTGGTCGTATGCCTTGATCCAGTTCAGCATGCCGGAGGTCGAACCCACGTAATCGGCCTTTTGCAGCACCGGCAGCGGGCTTTCCGGATGGGCAATCAGGTACTTGTCACCCTTAATCGCGGCAAAAGCTTCGTCAAGCGCAGCCTGGTTGAACTTGTCATGCACTTCGCACACGGCAGACCACAGCGGCATGTCGTAGTCGTACTGGAAATTCAGATACGCACCCATATTGCGATCGGGCGAGAAAATCACCTTTTTGCCCTCGGCATACAGGTGGGCAATGATGTCGTCGACGTTGCGGCTGGTCACAATCCAGTCAGACAGGGCTTTGTGCTCTGCGGATGAATTGATGTACGACACATGCACGTGATCGGGGTAGCTTTCGCGCCAGGCTTTCAGCGCGGTGACGTCGGTCTGCGTGACCAAAGAACAGGTCGATCCGCGATCCGGCAAGATGACTTCGGCTTGCGGATTCAGAATCTTGGCGGTTTCTGCCATGAAGCGCACGCCGGCAAACACAATGGTGTCGGCTTCGCATTCTTTGGCATAAAGGGAGAGTTCCAGGCTATCGCCGACTTTATCGGCCATTTGCTGGATGTGGGGCTCGGTATAGTAATGCGCGAGCGTGACGACGCGGCGTGACATGGCGTTCCTCCATGTAAAAAATTTGCGGGCTTTCCCGCAAACGGGCACAACGATTGGTCTTGAGCGTCCAGATTGACGCAACTGTCTGTCACCACGGCACTTTTTGCGCATTGCGAATCCCGCAATGCAATACCGGGTCAGCCAGATTAGCATAAGCACGTGACGGATCAAGCACCGCTTTTCGGATTTCTGCAAAAAGAGGTGTTGACAGGCCTCAGGGGGCCAGCCATAATGCGCTCCTCGTTGCAGCACAGCAGCGAAACAGTGCGGGAGTAGCTCAGTTGGTAGAGCGCAACCTTGCCAAGGTTGAGGTCGCGAGTTCGAGCCTCGTCTCCCGCTCCACTGTATCGATTTATGTGCTGACAACTATGCGGGAGTAGCTCAGTTGGTAGAGCGCAACCTTGCCAAGGTTGAGGTCGCGAGTTCGAGCCTCGTCTCCCGCTCCACAAATTCTAAAAAAGGGAAAGCAGCAATGACTTTCCCTTTTTTGCCAGTTAGCCTGGCGCGATAGCAAAGCGGTTATGCACCGGATTGCAAATCCGTGTAGGTCGGTTCGACTCCGGCTCGCGCCTCCAGCATCAACAAAAAAGCCATCCTTCAGGATGGCTTTTTTGTTTGCCCCGCCGTCTCAGTACACATCCCGCCGATAGCGCCCTTCCTCAGCCAGCACCGTGAGCCAGTCCTCTCCCAGAAGATCAGCCAACGCGCGATGCACGTCGCCGGCCATGCCTTGCAAACTGCCGCAGACATAGATGGCAGCACCCTCTTCCACCCAGCGGATAATATCCGCACCAGCAGCACTGATCTGGTCCTGTACATAACGTATGGCCTGCCCATCACGCGACCACACCCGCTCCAGTCGTGCGATCACACCCTGTTGGTGCCATAGGGTCAGTTCATGATCCAGCAAGGCATCCCGGGCTGCGTTGCGTTCGCCGAAGATGAGCCAGTTACGGAGATGCCCACGTGCGGCCCGGGTCTTCAGGTGCGCGCGCAGTCCCGCCAGACCGGTACCGTTACCGATGAGAATCAATGGACGGTCATCTGCTGGCGGATGAAAACTGCGATTGGTGCGTATGCGTAATGCAATCTGGCTACCTTGAGAGGCGTATTGCGTGAGCCAGCCAGAACCGAGGCCCAGTCGAAGGCCATCTGCTCGCCCGGCATCGGGATGATGAGCCTGGCGTACCAGCAATGCCAGGCAACCCTCTGCGGGGATGGAGGCGATGGAGTATTCCCGATGAGCGAGACGCGGCAAGCGATCAACCACTTCCTGAGCGCTGCCTTGCAACGGGATATCCGGCTTCATGCGGGTTGCCAACGCATTTGCCAGGGAGACAATCTTGCCATCCAGCAACACGGGGTGATCATCCGGGAACTCAAGCTCTGCCAGCCATTGCCGTACAAATTGATCGGAATGACAAGGGCCGATCTCTGCAATATCGCCAGCTTGCCATTCGGGGAATACATGATCGGACGGGGTCAGTTCCAGCATGAATACTGGCGCACCGGCTGAACCCGCGTTCAGCAACCTCTGTTGCCGCAGCGTCCAGTCTGTGTACTGCGGTGCCTCCCAGTCAGCCACGTCTTTGCCGCCAGCCAGAGCGGAAAGTTGATGCTGCCAGTGCCGCAATGCACCAGCATCACCATTGTCCACCTCAATGAGATCAAACAACGTTTGCGCGCCATGGCGATTCAGCCATGCCGCCAATTCATGACCGAAAGCGCAGAAGTGGCGATAACTGCGATCTCCTAACGCCAACAGACCATAATTGTGCCGCGCTAGCGCCGGGACAGGCAGCTGCAGTGCTTTGCGCATAAAAGTGGCTGCGGCATCCGGGGCATCGCCCTCACCCGTCGTGCTGACAATAAACAAAGCCTTGTGCCAGGTACTGAGTTGGGCCGGATCAAGCGCTGATAGCGGCAGGCTGCGGGTAGCTACTCCCGCTTGCGCCAGCGAGCGAGCCGTTTGTTGCGCCAGTTGTTCCGCGTAACCAGTCTGGCTGGCCCATACGATCAGGGTGGTATCGGGGGCAGCAGCGTGTTCGGATGAAGCGTGCTTGCGTCGCCCGTGGCGGCTGAAAATCAGACCACAAGCACCTGCGTATATCAGGATGACACCCAGCGCTTTGATCGGATGGGCGCTGGCAATGCAAAAGACCAGCACGCCGATGACCAATAACAATGACCAGACCGGCACGGCCGGGCCCATTGCGATGCTGGGGTGAGTGCGAGCGGTCATTCAAGCATGGCGGCATAGGCCGCGCTCAGGGTTTCGCGAAAACCCGTTGGCGTACGCACAATGAAGCGCGCGGCAAGCTGATGCCGGTTAGCCACATCCAGCCCCGCCTGCGGGCCCAGCACGGTCAGGGCAGTCGACCAGGCATCTGCCATCATGCACTGCGCATGAATCACGGTCACCGAGGCCAGCGCGTGGCTGGCGGGGTAGCCGGTGCGCGGATCAATGGTATGGGCGTAGCGCTGCCGCTGTGCGGGGTCGATGAAATAACGCCGGTAGTCGCCAGAGGTCGCGACCGCCAGGTCATGCAGGGCAATACGATCTTGCTGCGGCACTACGTTTGGCGTGGTGCACTCTTCGAATGGCGGCGCTTCCAGGTCAACCCACCAGGGCAATCCATCTGGCTTGATGCCAGCGCCGCGTAATTCACCGCCGATCTCTACCAGATGATGAACCAAGCCTGACTCACTGAGCATGGCGCTGACGGCGTCGACCGCAAAGCCCTTGGCAATGGCACACAAATCCAGGGCCATACCACCAGGCTGATAAATGCAGCTGCGTGCCACATCTACCTCAAGCCGACCCCAGCCACAGTCTTCGCGGGCACGCAGCACTTGAGTCAGATCGGGCGCACGGTCGCGGCGCGGCGCCGGTCCGAAACCCCAAAGATTAACCAGCGCAGCGGCAGTCGGATCGTAGGCACCACCACTGAGTCTGGCCACCTGAAGCGCCGTTGCAACCACGTGAAAACAATCTGGCGGCAGCGGCACCCAAGTGCTGGCCGCCGCCTGATTGAAGCGGCTGATGTCTGAATCGGACCGCCAGTTGCTCATCTGCTGCACCATCTGGTCCAGCACGACCTGTATGGCGTCTTGCACGGTCACGGTCAGCCGATCATCCGCATCAAGACACAGCACACGCCAGGTGGTACCCATGGTATCGCCCGCAAAACGCAACAAGCGTGCGTGCCCCGGTGCCGGTTGCGCTGCATCTTGCGAGAGCGTCGGCGGGATCAGCACCCTCACGTCAGGCGAATTCAGTTCTGCGGACACAACCATGGCGATTACTGTGGCATCACTTCAAATGTGGCGATATAAGACGCGCGACGTTCAGTGGCCGGCTTGAGCGAGGCTTTGGCATCGGTCACTTCCGCACCCAGCCAATACATCCCGGCCGCAGGCCATTTCACGCTGAATTGGCCGTCGGCATCCGTGGTGATGTTGAACTCCCCTGTCTGGTCACGATAACGCTTGCCGCCTGGCAAGATGCTCACTTTGACGTTGCTGGCCGGCTTGCCATCCAGCAGCAAACGAAAGCGGGCTGCACTATCGGCAACCAGATCATTCGGATGGGTAGCTGGCGCCAGTTCCAGACCTTGCCCCGTCGGCTTGAGCGCAGCAGTGCCCGGCTTGCCGCGTGTGACAAAAGACTCCACGCGGTTTTGGGTCTGCGTCACTTTCAAATCTTGCGCATCGGCCGGCACTTCTTTGGCGAAGCTTTGCGCATCGCCGCGCCAGCGTTTGTTGGCACCGTTGAGCTTGTAGTTGGCAAACAAGCCGTCACTGACCACTGCAATCTTGTATGTGCCTTCCTGAGTCAGATTCAGGTCAAACACACTGCGGTGTTTGCCGGTGCTGGTGTTTTCCGGCTTCACCTGAGTGCCATCTGGTGCCGTGACTTGCAGGCCGTCCAGGCGCAGCGGGAAGTCTTCAAAATAGAAAAGATCATTCGAGACAGCTGCGTCGACCGTGACCCAGGTATCGCTACCGGACAAGACCGTCGCCGACGGCAGCAGCCATTGGCGGTGGGCCTGCGCTTCAAACGGCAACAGCGCGGCGATGGCGATGACGGATGCCGGCAGCAACTTTTTCATGGACAGTTTCATGGCGGCTCCTGACATTACGGCTTGAGGTTGACGGTGACGCTACCCAGTTCGTGCTCGCCTTTGGCGCTGGCCGTAGCCGGTGCTTTGGGTGGCCAGGTAAATGGCACGCGCACCAATTCATGGCCACCGGCTTCACGCGCGGTTTCAACGACCAACTGGTAATCACCTGCGGCCAGCTTGCCCAGTGGGGCCTTGCCATC
Source organism: Silvimonas amylolytica (assembly GCF_014645555.1). Lineage (GTDB taxonomy): Bacteria > Pseudomonadota > Gammaproteobacteria > Burkholderiales > Chitinibacteraceae > Silvimonas > Silvimonas amylolytica. Next base: position 99,894 of record NZ_BMLY01000008.1, read on the forward strand.
GGTAAAGGTCAGCGCTTGCTCACCCGGTACTTTGGTCGCACCGGTAATGCCATCTGCGGGCACGGTCAGATCGCGCCCGGACTTGCGCCACCATTGGCGCAGATCTTTCAGCCACTTGGTGCCTTCAGCGTTGGGTTTCTTGCCGTCGTACCACACCGCCAGAGTCGAGACCGGGGTTTGATCGGCATGTTCAATCCACATGGCCACATAGGGTCGGTGATATTCCGCGACCGACAGTTGCGGCAGCTCGACCTTGACCGAGAGATCTGCAGCCAATGCAGTGCCCGCCAGCGGCGCGGCAGCCATACCGGTCAACGTGACCGTGAGTAAACGACGCATATCAAACCTTTGAAAAGTAACGTTGATCAATGAATGAACAGCAGAGCCAGCACCAGCGGTAGCACAACACCCAGGCCCACCAATGGCCAGGTGGCAACGCGGCCGCCCGCATGCAGCTTCAGCAAAAACAGCCCGGTGAGACTGAACACCAGACAGGACACGGCAAACGCATCCAGAAACCAGTTCCACGCCTTGCCGGTGTTGCGGCCTTTGTGCAAATCGTTCAGGTAAGAAATCCAGCCACGGGTGGTCAGTTCGTAATGCGTGGTGCCATCGGCCAGCGCCACACTCACCCAAGCATCGCCACCCGGGCGGGGGAGTGCGATATAAATTTCATCCGCAGAAAATTCGGCTTCACGATCCGCCGCCTCAATGCCCATGGCGCTGTGCAACCAGGCCACCAGTTGGAGTGGTACCGGGCCTTTGTCGGCATGCGTGATTTGTTTAAGGCTTTGCAACAACGGTACCGGTGCATGGGCGTCACGCTTTTTTACCGTTGGGTGGGCTTCAATCTGCGCTGCATGATTGAGCGTGATGCCGGTGATGGCAAAAAGCAGCATGCCGATCAGACACAGAGCCGAGCTGATCCAGTGCCAGCGGTGCAGATGCTTGAGCCAGAACGCCCGCTGCTGCCGGCTGGCGGCGGGCTGGTTTTCAATAAGGGCCGACATGGGCGCGAGTGGGTATCCAGGGATCGTGCCAGCCAGCATGGGTGTGGCAGCATCGGTATCGTTGTTTCAATAATGATAATCGTTATCAATAAAACGATGCAACGGGATGTATGTATCTGGTTTGTGACAAAAGCAGGTAAACAAAAAGCCAGCACACCTGTGCTGGCTTTTTGCGGGAAAAGACCTGATTACGAGGGCTTGGGCCAAGGTTGGCCAGCCGGTTTACTGAAGGCTGCCCGCGCGTTAGCCACCTGCGTGCGGATCACGCAATCGGGCGCGTGGTCATTCACAAGACCCATGGCCTGCATAAAGGCATACACCGTGGTCGGTCCGACAAACTTCCAGCCACGCTTTTTGAGTTCTTTGGAGAGCGCCTCTGATTCGACCGAGGTCGCCATGGCCGTGCCATCCGGAACGCGCAGGGTCGCTGGCTCATAGCGCCAGAAGAATGCCGCCAACGAGCCCTCCTCTGCCACCATTTCCTGCGCGCGCTTTGCATTGTTGATCACGGCCGCAATCTTGCCGCGATGACGCACTATGCCCGCATCCAGAACCAGACGCTCTACATCGGCTTCGGTAAAGTCGGCGATACGGTTGAAATCAAACGCTGCAAAAGCAGCGCGAAAACCTGGGCGTTTGGTCAGGATGGTGCGCCAGCTCAAGCCAGACTGGAATCCTTCCAGACTTAGCTTTTCAAACAGTCGTTGATCATTGCTGACCGGATAACCCCACTCTTGATCGTGGTAATCGAGGTATTCCGGCGTGGCGGTACACCAGCGGCAACGCAATTGCCCATCCGGGCCAGCCTCTGTTTTGCTCATGTCAGGTCTCTTGTAGCGTCATCAATGCCAACTCAGGCTAGCAGAGAATAACCGTCAGGTCAGACCAGACAGCTTGAATGCGCTCACGCCAAGGTAAACACCGTACGCAACTGGCTATCTGCCTGTGCCCAGTGGCCTGCCAGTTCGGCCAGCGGTACGGCCTGGGTTTTGACCTGCAATTGCGCCGGGATCACGGCCGCCAGCACTTGTTTGACCACGTGCAGCAAGCGCGGTAACGGAACACTGCCAATGCCACTGCCCATCAGCTGAATGGCCGTGGCGCGCAATACAGCTGCCGGCAGGCTGATTTCTGCGCCGCTCATTGAGCCAATCTGTACAAAACGCAGTTGGCGACCCTCAGGCAGGTTTTTGGCGGCAGTGATCAACGCGACGCGGGCACTCGGGCCCCACAGATAATCCAGCACCACATCAACACCCGCTGCAAAGTGCGGTGCCAGTGCTGCACTGAGTGGGTCTTCGGACTGATCCAGCGAGATCACCACGTCAGCACCGGCTGACCGGAGCCACTCCAGTGCCACCGGGTTGCGCCCTGTCACGATGATCTTGCCCGCCCCCAGATACCGGGCGATTTGCACCGCCAAACGGCCGGATGCCCCGGTCGCGCCATTCACCAGCACCGTTTCGCCCTTGATGAAACCGGCCCGCTCGACCAGCGCCGCCCAACATGACATCCCGGGAATCGCGGCAGCTGCGGCGGTGATGTCATCCAGATCATCAGGTACGGGCACGCACTGCATGGCATCAACCACGGTGTATTCAGCCAGCGCACCAAAGGGGGGTTGAGGAGAAAAGAAATACACGCGCTGACCGTTCTCCAGCCGCCCCACGCCATCTACCCCCGCCACAAACGGGAAAACCGCATGGGAGGAATAATGCGTACCCGACGCTTTGGCGCGCGCCAGCTGACTGAGCGCCGATGCAGCCACGCGTACAAGGTACTGGCCCTCTTTGGCGATGGGTTGTTCAAAATCGGTAAATACAGGCAACTGACCTGCGGCAGTAACAACAGCGGCTTTCATGATGACTCCTGATACAAGTGCGGATGCGGATGCGGTAAATCAAAACCGGGATTAGCGCGTGGCGAGCCACTGGCGCAAGGCCGCATCGCGCACTTCCAGTACCTCAAACAGGCCCAGCGCGCGCAACGCTGGCAGTGCGGCTTGCAGATCTGCTTCGGCCTGACTGCGGTTAACAACCCCTGCATGCGGATCGAGCCAGACCGCCGCATTCATAAGGAATGCGCCCACCGTCCCTTTGCGGATGACGGTACCCGCGAGTTCAATCCGGTTTTGCTCATCGGGTAGTAAATCTTCAGCACGCATGGTGTGTGCTCCTGTTGTGAGGTTGTAGCCAGTCTAGGCATACTGATCTGGTCGGTCTCCGGCATGGAGGTCATTCGATACGGTATTTGGGCCATGGAAGATCTGATTATCCGACCCGATCTGGTGCTTTCTTCTGCGGGCCCGTTTCTGGCAGCAGCAGAACTCACGCGCGACGCAGTGCGGGTCACGCCGTCACACAGCCATGAACGTGGTCAACTGGTCGGCGCTTTGCATGGTCTGATTTCCATCGGGCTGGACCGGCAACAGTGGGTGGTGCCCGCCGTGCATGCCATCTGGATTCCGCCACACTGGATGCATTCTCTGCGCTCGTTTGGCCCGTTTGCCGGATGGAGCGTGTTTGTCGCCGAACACCGTTGCGCTGAATTGCCAGCCGAACCACGCTCAATCAAGACCACACCTTTGCTGCGTGAAGCAGCACGTCGCGCCGCAACCTGGCCCGGCACAACGCTGAATGCCGTGCAAACGCGGGTGGCGGAAGTCATTCTGGATGAGGTGGCCAACTCGCGACCAGAAGCACTGGGTTTACTGCAACCGGCAGACGCGCGCCTGATACGCATTGCCGATACGCTGGCAGCCGACCTGTCCAACAGCCGCAATCTGGAAGACTGGGCCGCCTGGGCCGGTTTGTCGCCCAGAACGCTCAGCCGACACTGGTGGGCCGAGACAGGCATGACCTTTGCGCAATGGCGGCAACAAGCGCGCCTGTTGCGGGCACTGGAGCTGATTGCAGATCGGGTTCCGGTGACCAACATCGCGCTGGAGTTGGGTTATGACAACGTCAGCGCGTTTATCGAGATGTTTCGCCGTGCATTGGGCACCACGCCGGGCAGGTATCTGGCCGCAGAAACGGCAGCACAGGCAACCGCCCGCTAGCTGCGGGCGCGGCGGTTTCGCCACAGCACAGGCAATATCGTTTCAAAAGAGAGTCATTCTCATTTATATTGCGGGCGTTGCTTCGCCCCTGAAGTACGGTTTTTCTACTTTTTCAGGCTATGTGAACACTTCACGCAGCCCACCCCATGAACCTTCGCACCCGCAAACTGCTTGCTGTCTGGCTCGGCCTGATCGCCATGAGCCTGTTTGTGCTGGCCCCTGTGGTCAGCCAACTGCTTATGGCCGGCCGCAGCACGCCCATGGCCGTGGCGATGTGTTCCGTGGTCAGCCCGCACAGCGAACAGTTGCTTGATCATGGCACCAGCCCGGATGCCATGGCTGCGTGTGACTACTGCACCTTGCAGGCTACGCATCTGCTGCTGCCCACCCTGCCGCATGTGGCGCCCTCAGCGGTGCCCCTGGTGGCCGTGCTGCAGTTGCCGCACCTGCGGGTACGGGCCATTGAGCCCGCAGTGTTCCCGCTGGCGCGCACGCGCGCCCCTCCTCACGCCTCTGCATTGATCTGACCTTTTACCGGCCAGTGAGCCCGCCCATGCCGCGCGGTCTGCTGGCTGCCGGTTATTTTTTGCAGAGAACCCCATATGTTTACTTCGCAATCCATCCGTCCGGGTGCGTACCGTCACGCCCCGACATTACTGGCGCTCGCGCTTGGTAGCCTGACTCTGAACGTGCTTGCCGACGACTCCGCCACGCTGACCCGCATTGATGTCACCGGCCAGCAATCCTGGGCGGAGCAACATCAGTTGCCACAGACCACGGCCAGCGTCACCCGTAAAGACATCAGTACATCCATCAACGCTACGGATACTGAAGACGCGCTCAAGTACATGCCATCCGTGCTGGTACGCAAACGTTTCATTGGCGATACCCAAGCCCCAATGGCCACGCGGACAACCGGTATCAATGCCAGCGCCCGCAGCCTGATTTACGCTGATGGCCTCTTGCTATCCACCCTGATCAACAACAATAACGGCAACGGATCGCCACAGTGGTTCATGGTCACGCCAGACCAGATCGACCGCATTGACGTCATGTACGGCCCGTTTGCAGCACAGTTTCCGGGCAATTCCTGGGGCGCGGTGACGCAGATCACCACGCGTATGCCGACCAGACTGGAAGGCAGCGTGGATGTCTCCGTCAGTACACAACCTTTCAAGCTGTACGGCTACAGCAGCACGGAGCCCGCCGAGCAATACAGCGCCAATATTGGCAACCGCAGTGGCGATTGGTCATGGTGGCTCTCTGCCAGCCACCTCGATAGCTTTAGCCAGCCGCTGAGCTTTGCCACAGTCAGCCAGTCCATCACGCCGGCCAGCAGCAACTTGCCGGTGGTGACCGGCGCTTATGCAGACCACAACCGCACAGGGGGAGCCATTCAGGTATTTGGTGCGGGCAACCTGGTCCATACCTTGCAAGACAACGCCAGCCTGAAGCTGGCTTATGACTTCCCGACCGATGTGCGCGCGCTGTACACCCTGGGCTATTGGCAGAACAGCAGTAAAGCCACGGCGCAAAGCTGGCTACAAACGGCCGAGGGCACGCCGTACTATGGAGCCAGTAGTGGCAGCATCAACCTGGGCGGTTATGCGTATTCAGCCAGCAGCCTCGCCGGCCAGTTCTCCAGCAACAATGTGGAGCAGCAGCATCTGATGCAGGGCCTCACCGTTGGCACACGTCACCCGGGTGTGTTCGATTGGCAAGTGGCGATCAGCCAGTTCACTTATCTGGAAGACGAAAGCCGCCTTTCCACCGGCCTCTACCCCGCAGCCCTCAGTGGCGGGCCGGGCCGCACCACCGATATGCAAGGTACCGGCTGGGTGACCGGCGACGTGCAAGGGATATGGCGGCCCGATGGCCCGGGTGGCACGCACGCCTTCAGCGCAGGCGTGCATGCCGATCAGTTCAAACTGTCCAGCCCGACGTACACCACCAGCAACTGGGTCTCTGGCGACAACGGCGCGCTGTATGGCAATGCGCTTGGCAAGACGCGTACCAGCGCGTTCTGGGCGCAAGATGTCTGGCGTCTGGCGCCAGACCTCTCTGCAACGCTGGGTCTGCGTTATGAACAATGGCACGCATTTGACGGCTACAACTTCGCCACCACCAGCAAAGGTACGGGCATCGGCATCAACCAGCCAGGCGTGACAGATAGCGGGTTTTCGCCCAAGTTCTCGATGACCTGGGCAGCCAGCGAAGCCTGGACAGTCACGGGGTCGTTTGGCAAAGCACTGCGTTTCCCAACGGTGGGAGAGTTATATCAAAGCGTGCAGACCGGTACGACCTATGTACAAGCCAATCCGTATCTGAAACCGGAAAGCGTGCTGTCGGGTGAGCTTGCTATCGTGCGCGATACCGGGAATGGTCCGCTGCGCTTGTCCGTGTTTGATGAGTCCGTCTCTGATGCACTGATCTCGCAAACCGCCAATATCGCCGGCTACGCCACACCCGTGTCATTCACACAAAATGTGACCCGCACGCGGGAAACGGGGGTGGAACTGGCGCTGGATCAAGATCACGTGTTTGTGCGGCCACTCTCGCTCTCTGGCAGTGTGACCTGGGCGGATAGCCGCATCGTGGCCGATGACGGTTTTGTATCAACCACACCCGGCAGTAGCGCAGTAGGCAAGCAGGTGCCGTATATCCCGACCTGGCGCGCCACGCTGGCAGGCACCTGGCACTTTGATGAACGGCTGGCAGCCACTCTGGCGGGCCGATACAGCTCACGGATGTATGCCACCGTGGACAACAGCGATGTCAACGCATCCACCTATCAAGGCTTTGACCAGTTTCTGGTACTGGATGCACGCCTGGCGTGGCAGATCGACACCCACTGGCAAGGCGCTGTCGGTATCGACAACCTGAACAACCGCAAGTACTTCCTGTATCACCCGTTCCCGCAACGTACTTTCTATGCGCAACTGAAATACGCACTGTGACCCAGGCCGGCCGGCCGTGCATGCGGGCCGGCCGGCCCACAGGGCAAGGTACATCCACTCGTCCAGCAACAATTGCTGTGGCTAAAAGGGCGCAGCCAACCCGATTGCCTGCATTGCCTTGCAGGCCGGCGGATAACCCTGAATAACAACAGCCTCCGCACACCCTGCAGCCTTCCTTGCGAAGGCTTTTTTTTTGCCCCTTCATTTTGCAACAATGTTGCATTTTGTATTTATTCCGGTAGCATGCGCGGCAAATGCAACATTGTTGCAAATTCGGTTTCGCCATCCCCGGCATCATCAAAGAGAGAGCAAATCCATGTTCCCGTTCCCCTTGCGCCCGCTGGCCCTGCTGCTGGCCGGTTTGTCGTTGCCCCAAATTGCGCAGGCTGACACCGCAGCCGCCGATGCTGATTTGCCCAGCCTCACCGTCACGGCAGAGCGTTTAAAAAATGCACGGATCGAGCTGTCACCCGATGTCGGCACCACGGTCTATCACATCGATCGCAGCACCATCGACAGCTTCGGCCGTGGCGATGCCGCCTCGTTCGACCAGATTCTGCTGCGCTTGCCAGGCGTGGATGCAGACTCAAAAGGCTCGGGTTCATTGCATGTGCGGGATGATCACGGCAACGTGCAATACCGCGTGGATGGCGTGCAATTGCCCGAGGCGATCTCCGGCTTTGGCTCGGCATTTGATACGCGTTATGTGGATAGCCTGGATTTCCTGACCGGCGCACTGCCCGCCCAGTACGGCTTGCGTACGGCAGGCGTGGTGGACATCCAGACGCGTTCTGGCCCCATCACGCCGGGTGGCCGCGTGGGGGTGGAAGTGGGCAGCAACGATACCTTCGCGCCCAGCGCCGCCCTGTTTGGCAGTGCCGGACGGCTTAACTACTACGTGTCTGGCAGTTATCTGACCAGTTCTGCCGGGCTGGAAAACCCGCAGCCCACACGTGACCCGCTGCATGACGACACCTGGCAATCGCGCAGCTTTGGCAATTTCCAATACTTTGTGGATGACCAAACTCGTGTCGGTTTGCTGTTTGGCACCTACAACGGGCGCTATGAAATCCCGGCCAATCCGGATCAAGACCCGGCCTATGCCCTGGCCGGCGTGAGCGATCCTGCCACTGGGTTCAACACCTATCCATCCAGCCAGGTGGATGAGCGCCAGCGCGAGGTCAACCGCTTTGTCGCACTGTCTTTGCAACAAAGCTTTGAAGCGGTCGATTACCAGCTGTCCGTCTTCCACCAGTATTCAGATCTGCACTTCTATCCAGACCAGATTGGCGATCTGGTCTACAACGGCGTCGCCTCTGATACCTTCCGCTCCAATTCTGCCAATGGTGTACAACTGGATGCCGCCTGGCGCATCAACCCCGCACACACGCTGCGGGCAGGCACCCAATTGCAACGCCAGGGGACGGCCAGCAACAACACCGTATCGGTCTTTGCGGTGGATGAAGATGGCACGCAAACCAGCAACGCCCCCACCACCGTCATCGATAACAGCAGCAAAACCGGTAGCCTGGTGAGCGTGTACGCGCAAGATGAATGGCGGATCAACCCGGCGTTCACGCTCAATTACGGGCTGCGGTTTGATGAAGTTTCCGCGTTCACCCAGGAACACCAGTTCAGCCCCCGTATCAACCTGGCCTGGCAAGCCAGTGATAACACGCTGATCCACGCCGGTTATTCGCGTTATTTCACGCCGCCGCCGCAAGAGCTGGCGGCGCAATCGAGCATTGATCTGTACAACGGCACCACCAACCAGCCTGCGGTATCGACTTCGGATAGCGTCAAGGCAGAGCGCACGCATTACTTTGATGTGGGCGCCAGCCACAAACTCACACCGGCACTCACCATTGCGCTGGATGCCTACTACAAGCGCATCAAAAACCTGCTCGATGAAGGCCAGTTTGGCCAGGCGTTGATCCTCTCCCCCTTCAATTATGCAGAGGGCTATGCGCGCGGGGTGGAGTTCTCGGCCACCTACGGCAGCGGGCCATGGAATGGCTATCTGAACGTGGCGTACCAGAAAGCCCAGGGCAAGAACATTGTGTCCGGCCAGTCTTTGTTTGATCCGGATGAGCTGGCCTGGATTGCCAACCACAATATCTACCTGGACCACGACCAGACCTGGACGGCGTCATCTGGCGTCGGCTATCGGTTTGGGCAGAACCTGGTCAGTGGTGACATGTTGTTTGGCAGTGGCCTGCGCCGTACACCGGGCGGCGGCGCGCCCAACAGCGCCTCGCTGCCTTCGTACACCGTATTCAACACCACCTATACGCATACCTGGAAAACCGCCAGCAATTTGCAGATTGAAGGGCGACTGGCGTTGCTCAATGTGTTTGATCACGTTTACCTGCTGCGAGACGGCACCGGCGTGGGCGTCGGCGCCCCGCAATACGGCGCGCGGCGCAGCGTGTTTGGTAGTGTGACAACGACGTTCTGATGATGTAATGGCACCAACCCGCCGGATGAAACAATCTGGCGGGCCAGCCTCGCTGCAAAAACAATCAGGCTGGTAGACTGCGTGCTGCCCGTCGCACATCCAATGCTAATGGTTCAGTCCCCCCGAAAATGAAGCCTGATCGTATTCGTCCCGTCGCGCTGTTGAGCGCACTTGTTTTTGGCTTGGCTCTTCATACGGCGTGGGGCCAACCCGCTGCGCCTGCCGCCGCAAATACTGGTGCAGCCTGCGCCCCTGGCGCAACGGAAGGCGACTGCGGCCCCTGGCATTTCGCCGGCAAGTTGCTGCCCGCCCCATTCCCGTTGCCCGCCAAAGCGAAGGACTATCTGCGTATCGGCGCTAACCATGATGCGGCCATGATCGGCGTGAATATGCGCTGGCAATGGCAGAGCGCTCAATCAGGGGCCGGGAATCCACTCATGCGTTGTACTGCGTCCACCCGTGAATGCCAGACAGCCAAGATCTTTGCATCCAGCGAGGTGGCGCATGTGCAGGCAGAACACCAGGGCGTATGGACTGCAGAGATTGAACAATATGCGGCCGACAATCTGGACAGCCGGTGGTCTACCTTTGCCAGTTCAGCCGATCAAGGCACAACCTGGTCACCTGTCCCACTGCCCGTGTCGTGCACCGGCCCGGTCAGCTGCTCGCTTCATCCCGAAAGCGGGACTCACTATTTCCTCCTGGCCAGCACATATCATCAGGACGCGAAACCTGACTTCACCACGCAAGTGCTAGAGACGCAGGATGGAGGAAAAAGCTGGGTCGATGCACTGCCCCACACCCGATTGAATGTCGGCCAGTCTCTGGTCCACGTCGCTGGCCGGACCATTATCTATGTAGAAGGCGAACATCCCGCGCTGATTCATGCCATCGTGTTGCCGTACGCGCCAGAGCGGGACAGCGTCGTCGCTACATTGCCTCCTGACGGGCGCATATTGCAATCCATTCAGGATGATGGGCGTACCGGCTACCTGCTGCACGTGCCCGACAACGAAACCGAACCGGGCACCCTGTTTGCAGTCAAGCGCGATGCAATCAGCGCGATACGCAAGCAACCAGGCCTGATTGCGCGTTTTCGGGCGACACCCGGGTTGCTCTTGATTGATACCGTAGACAAAACAGACATTGCCAAAAGCGCGGCCGATTTCCGGCATACCCTGCATACCAGCACCGACCATGGCGCAACGTGGCGCGACTACGTGTTGCCCGATGCGCTCAGCAATAGCGTTTATACCGTTGTCGGCGGCCGTATCTGGCTAGCAACGCCCACTGCAGTGTATTACCTGGACCCGAACTGAGCCAACGGCGCCTCGCTGCCAATGCGGGGTGCCTTCTGTTCACAATCTGACCTTTTCCACCAGAAAATCCAGCAGCGCCCGCACCCGCAATGGCAAGTAACCACCCTGCCCGACAAACACGGCGTGGACTTCTTCTTCATCGCCCGGGTTAGCGTGCTCCAGCACCGGCACGAGCCGCCCTGCGGCGATGTCATCCTGCACCTGAAACGCCGCCAGCCGCGCCAGGCCCAAGCCAGCCAGTGCCAGATGACGCAGTGCTTCGCCGTCACTGGCTTGCGCGTTGCCGGTCACCGGCAGGATGAGGTCTTCACCTTCATACCGCAGTGGCCAGCCGGATTGGGCGCGCGCGTAATTGGCGCCCAGGCGGTTGTGTGCCAGCAACTCATCCGGCGTGGTGGGTGTGCCACAGCGGGCCAGGTAGTCTGGCGCACCGACGATCATCATGCGGGTCTGGCCCAGCTTGCGGGCGGTGAGGCTGGATGATTTGAGCGGCCCGGCACGAACCGCCACATCTGTGCGCTGCTCCAGGATGTCCACCACTTCATCGGTCAGAACAATATCCAGCGTGACATCCGGGTATTGCGCCAGAAACTGCGGCACCAGCGGTAACAGAAAGTGATGGCCGAATGGCACGTTGGCGTTGATCCGCACACGTCCGCGCGGGGTGCTGTGGCTGCTGGCGCAACGTTCGGCTTCTTCCAGATCAGCCAGTACGCGAATGCCGCGCTCGTAAAACACACAGCCTTCGGGTGTCAGTTGCAACTGGCGGGTGGAACGGTTGATCAGCCGCGCACCCAGCCGTTGTTCAAGCCGCGAGACCAGCTTGCTGACGGCCGATGGGGTCATGTTGCAGGCGCGGGCAGCGGCAGAGAAACCGCCGAGTTCGATCACGCGGACAAAAACTTCCATTTCGCCGGCGCGGTTGATATCCAGTCTGGCCATGAATTGACGTCACAAATGTTGTTCCTGCGAAGAGTCTAGTTCATTCATGTCGTTGATTTCATCATTGAGTCACCTTTAAACGATGAAGTCACAAATCATGAAGCCACATTTAGCTCATTTCATCAGGCAGACCGCACCGCGCTGGCTGGGTACGGCGCTGTGGATTGCAACGCTGTTGGTCACCGCGCCCGCCTGGGCAGAACAGCCCGGCAATCACTGGGTGGCCACCTGGACCGCCAGCCCGCAACGCGTTTGGCGTGCCGGGTTTGTCTTGCCCACTCGTGTGCCCGAATCACTGCATGACCAGACCGTGCGCCAAGTGGTCCGTATCAGTCTGGGTGGTCAACGCGTGCGCCTTGTGTTCTCCAATACCTACGGGACGCAACCCATCCAGTTGGGCGCCGCCAGTGTTGCCGTGGTTGGCGCGGCCACCCACCCGCTTTTGTTTGACGGCAAACCCGTCGCCCGGATCGCTCCCGGTGCAACCCTGATCAGCGATCCACTTGATTTGCCGGTGCCCGCGCTGGCCAGGCTGGTCGTCAACCTGTATTTGCCTCGACCAACGCCGCTGACCACCTTTCATTGGGATGGCCGGGAAACCGCGTGGATCATGCCAGGGAACCAGACGACCAGCGCGCAGCCCGAAAAGGATGAAACCGCTGGCGTGCAAAGTACCAGCGCCCGCATTCTGCTCAGCGACATCCTGATTGAAACCCCGCAGCCTGCGCGCACTGTAGCCATTATTGGCGATTCGATCACCGACGGCGCCGCCGCCAGCCTCAATGCAGATACTCGCTGGCCTGACGCACTGGCCGAGCGCTTGGCACCGCATGGGATTGCGGTGATCAACGCCGGGATCTCTGGCGGGCGCTTGTTGGCTGATGGCATGGGCGAAAGCGCGCTGGTACGGTTTGAGCGCGATGTACTCGCACAGCCCGGCGTGGATACAGTCATTGTACTGATTGGCATCAACGACATCAGCTGGCCCGGCACGGCCTTTGCCCCGCAAGCCAGGCGTCCGCCAAGTGCCATGCTGACTGCGGGTTATACGCAGTTGGTCAGGCAGGCGCACCTGCATGGAGTGCGGGTTATCGGCGCCACGCTCACCCCGTTTGCCGGCGCATTACCGGGCACGCCGCTGGATAACTACTACCAGCCAGAAAAAGATGCATTGCGCCAGCAGGTCAACGCCTGGATCAAAACCAGCCACACCTTTGATGCAGTGATCGATTTCGATGCACTGATGCAAGACCCGGCCAATCCACTACATCTGAAAGCAGCGTATGACTCGGGCGATCACCTGCATCCTGGCGATGCCGGCAACAAGGCCATGGCCGCGGCAGTGGACATCAATGCGTTGCTGGCTGCGCCGGATCCAGATGTGATTGGAAAAACGCGGTGACCTGAGCATTAAAGCGCTGATGGAAGGCCACCCGGTCAAACCCCGGGCGGTCTTTGCACAGTTCCGGTCGGGCAGATGCCAGCTGCGCCGGGCATGGCACCAGAAAGCTGAAGTGGCCTGACCCCGGCACGCTGTAGAACTCCGGCGCCTGCGGCAAGCCTTTGCCAATGGCCGCGACGCGCTCTGGCGTCACACCATCGCCCCCAAATTCAGAAGCCCACAACTGGACAGGCACGCTGACTCTGGCCAACCCCGCCGCGCTGAACACGGATAACGGATCAACAATCACCGCGGCTTTGATCCGGGGGTCCGCCGGTGGGAAAGCGGGCAACGGGCCTTTGATTTCAGTGCAGAAAGGTAAATCAGGCTGGTGCACGCAAAAAGTTTCACCCAGTTTCAGATCCGGCACGGCACCGATTTCAACGAGGCCCGTGTAGCCACCGCGTGAAAATCCAAACAGCCCGATCGCTTGATCGTTGATATGCCCGGCGCCTGGCCATTGATGCGTCATCCAGGAGATCAGTCGCGACATATCACGTGGCCGGGATATAAACGGCGCGACATGCATCTGCAGGCTCAGGTCTTGAAAGTTATCGCCCGGATGATTGATGGCAGCAACGACCATACCGGCATCAGCCAGTGCAGCGGCAGTGTCCTGGTGCCCGAGCGCGCTGCCGCCTGTGCCATGCGACATCACCACCAGCGGCAGATGATCGCCCTGCAACGGCGCATCTTTGGCCACATTCAAGGTAAAGGGCGCCAGCGCCAGCGCGCCTGGTGGCGCGGCCGACGGGTACCAGACCGCCCCCGTCAATGCCGGGCCGGTGGCATCGGCCGGCACGGTAATCCAGGCGAAACCGGCGGCAGATGCAGCCAGACTGGCCGTCGCCATGACCGCGGCAACAAAGACTTGAGACAACAGATTCATACGCTTGCTCCGGCAGCCGCATTGATGGCGCGGACAGGGATCATCAGCCGGGTCTGTAGTGCTTCCGGCGCGGTATCTCGGGGGGAATTCAGGTAGTGCTCCAGTACGGGCCGGTCTTCCGGCTCATAGCCGCTTTGCGGTAGCCACACTGCATAGAGTGCGTTGATCGCTGCGCCAATCTGCGCATAAGGGCCGGCCAGGGTGTAGATCGCATACAGGCCACAGGCCACCTCCAGTTGAGTCATCCCCTGGATCAATGTCGCGGGATCGAACACGGCACCCGCGTAGTAGGTAAAGTCACCGGCGACTTGCGGATCACCCCAAGCCAGACCCAGCCAGGTGCGTACCGGGGTTGGTCCCAGCATTTGCCTTAGCTGGCGTTGGGTGTGGGGGATGGTTGCAGGCGGGCCGACATGACGCAGTGCCTGTACCTGCATGGCAGGCAGGGTTTCCAGCAAGACCGGCGGCCCCTGGTGTTGCCGCAACCTGCTGCGAAAAGCCTGCGGCGATGCGCCGGTAAACTGCCGGAACGCCCTGGAGAACGCCTGCGGGCTGTCATAACCCGCATCCTGCCCGATCCGCGTCACGCTGGGTTCACGCTGCACCAATTGCCGCGTGGCCTGCGCCAGCCGCACGCGGCGAATGGTGGCGGCGACGGTTTCGCCCGTCACACTCAGATAAACCCGATGAAAATGAAACGGCGAAAAATGCGCCAGCGCGGCCAGACCTTGCAGCGTGTGCTCGGCCAGCGGGTCGCGCACGATGGCGGCCACGGCACGGGCGATGCGCTCTCGGTAAAGCGCCTGGGATTGTCGCGGGTTCATGCCGTGCAGTATTGCGCATCAGCTTGTTCGGCACTTAGCCGCAATTGCTAAATTGCATCACCAACGCACAACGGCCTGCCAGGCGGACAGGCCGTTGTGGTTTAAACCAACGCGACGCCTTGCTGATCAAACAGGCGGCACGCTGCCGGATTAAACGCCAGCCCCACCACCGGATTGGCGTCATCCAGACTGACTGACATGGGTACCTTGGCCACCACAGGTTGATCGGTGTGCAAAAGCTTGCCGTGCACCACCTGATGGTCTCCCAGGTGTTCTACAAAATCGACCCGTGCCGCAAGCCCTTCAGACTCGGTGGTAATGCGCACATGCTCCGGCCGGATACCAAGCGTGGCGGGCAAACCTTGTTGATCCAGCATGATATTGGGCACGGTCACACGATGCCCGCCGCCAATCTCTACACTCGCGCCTTCACCCCGGCTCGAAGAGGCCGGTGTACAAGCAATGAAGTTCATGGTCGGCGAACCCAGAAAACCAGCCACAAACTGATTGGCCGGCCGGTCATATAACTCAACCGGCGGCCCCATTTGTGCCACGGTGCCCTGGTTGAATACCGCGATGCGCGTGCCCAGTGTCATGGCTTCAACCTGATCGTGCGTCACATAGATCATGGTTGTGCCCAGTTCTTTGTGTAGCCGGGCCAGTTCGATCCGCATGCTGACCCGCAACGCGGCATCCAGATTAGAGAGTGGCTCATCAAACAAGAACACCTTGGGCTTGCGCACAATGGCGCGGCCGATGGCGACGCGTTGCCGCTGCCCGCCGGAGAGCGCTCGGGGTTTGCGGTCCAGCAAGTGCGACAGTTGCAAAATCTCTGCCGCCTTGCCAACGATCTCGCGTACTTCTTGCGGGTCATGGCCAGCCAGCTTCAACCCAAAACCCATGTTCTCCCCCACTGTCATGTGCGGGTAGAGCGCGTAGCTCTGGAACACCATCGCTACCCCCCGTTGTGAGGGCGCGATGTCATTGGCACGTACACCGTCGATCATCAAGCTGCCGCTGGTAATGTCTTCCAGCCCCGCAATCATGCGCAGCATGGTGGATTTACCGCAGCCGGACGGGCCGACAAACACGACAAACTCGCCGTCGTGAATATCCATGGAAAGGTCCTTGATGATCTCCGGCCCGGTGTTGTCGTACTGCTTGCCGATATGTCTGAGTTGCAGGCTGGCCATGGTGTTTTCCTCAGCCCGCGCAGCCACATTGGCCATCATGCTCCAGCCACACCGACATGCGTGATGCGCCGCGATTTTGCCAGGCAAAGTACGGAATCGCCAACACCGGCAGGCTGACTCCACCCGACCTGGTCACTGCTGAGACTGGCCGATACAGCGTGTTGCGCCAGGCGTCATCCGGTAGCTTGCGCGTCGCCTCGCCTTTGAGAACCGTCACGCCACCCAGCAAGCCTGGCTCGAACACGGCCTGAAGTGGCACGTCACCTTTGATGACCAGGTCCTGCAGGTCGCCACCAGAGTGATCCAGTTCTTCCAGGCAATACAGCACCGGTCCGCGTGACAGCGCCACGCGCCCCGCGTTGTCATGCAGATGCGGGTGGCTTTGCCAGGTCTGGACGGTCATGGGGAAATCCAGTGCGATCACATCGCCAGGCTTCCACAAGCGTTCAATGGCCAGGTACTCGCCCGGAACAACGCGGCTGGCCAGTGCATCTCCATTCACGCGTACCGAGGCCCCCTCCTGGCACCAGCCCGGGATACGGACATTGATGGCATAGCTGCCCGCCGTGCCCACGCTCAGGTCAATATGGCCATCCCACGGGTAGTTGCTGAGCTGGGAAAGCGTCACCACCCGATCGCCCAGCGGAATCCGGGCTTCGCTGTGCATATAAAGGTTGACCCAGATTTCATCTTCGCTGGTGCTGTAAACGTAGCCGGGCAACTCGGCCAGCGTGCGCGCAACATTCGGGGGGCAGCAGGCGACGTCATACCATTCCTGGCGGTGATGTTCGCCGTCATCCGCCAGCGGGTTCACATAGAAATAGTGTTTTCCGTCCAGCCCCCAGCCCGGCAGCATGCCGTTATAGAGCGTCCATTCGATCAGATCGGCATAACGGGCGTTGCCTGTGGCGGCCAGCAGACGGTGGTTCCACATCATGCTGCCAATGGCCGCGCAGGTTTCCGTGTAGGCGCGCTCGTTAGGCAGTTCAAAATCCTTGCCCAGTGCCTCGCCATCGTGGCGGGAACCCAACCCCCCAGAGATATACATGCGCCGGGTGACGAGATTGGTCCATTGCTTTTCCAGGACATCCAGCAAGCTGGCATCCCCGGTTTCCAGCGCCAGATCTGTCACACCGCAAGCCATATACAGCGCGCGCACAGCGTGGCCGCACAGCGTGGTCATCTCGCGGATGGGTACGTGATCCTGAAAGTAGTCCACTCCCCAGCGCCCGCCGGTCAACGTGCGCTGACCACGCGCCTCGATAAAGAATCTGGCCTGTTGCAGATAGCGGGAATTGCCGGTTTCGCGCGCCAGTTCAATCAGCGCCATTTCGATTTCTTCATGGCCATCGACAGCCACGCGTTTGCCCTGTTCGGTCGGGCCGAAGATCTCGCATAACAAGTCGGCAAAACGTGTAGCAACGTTCAAGAGCCGGTCGCTCCCGGTCACACGGTGGTGCGCCACGGCGGCCTGGATCAAATGTCCGCCGCAATACATCTCATGCAAGTCTCTCAGATCAGTCCAGCGCAGGTGTTTGCGCTCCAGGCTGAAGTACGTGTTGATATAGCCATCTTTGTCCTGCGCTTTTTCGATCAGCGTGATCGCGGTATCGACATATTTTTCCAGTTCAGGAACCGGGCCGTGTACCTGGGCCCAGGCCGCAGCTTCCAGCCACTTGTAGATGTCCGAATCGTTAAAAAAAATACCGGCGTACGGGTCGGTGCATTCCCCCGTCAGCCGGCGAAAATTGTTCAGCCGGCCTGTGCTCTCCAGCAGCGCGTACTGTGACGGCAGGGTGACGGCGATATTGCGCTGCATGCGCGGCTGCCAGAAATCTCCGCCCAGCGTGACAGCGCCAACAGGCACCGGGCGCAGTTGCACATGGCAGGAACGGCTGAAGTCAACGGCATATTTGCTGATCCGATCAGGCGAATTCATACACAACCCCTTGTTTTTGAATCATTACTTGACAGCACCGGCCACAAGGCCGTGGATGTAATAGCGTTGCAGTAACAAAAAGAGCGCTGCACAAGGCAGGATGGACAGCGTGATGCCGGCTTGCATCAGCCCCCAGTTCACGGCACCCAATTGGCCGCTTTGTGCGTTGAGCAGCATCACCGGCAAGGTGAACTGGCGCGCGTCGGAAATCAGAATCAGCGCGGCCAGCAGTTCATTCCAGGAGCCAAAGAAAGCAAACAGGCAGACCGTCACCAGACCTGGCCCTACCAGCGGCAACATGACAAGGCGCAACATCGTCAATGGCCGGCAACCATCCAGCACCGCCGCTTCTTCGATCTCTCTTGGCACAGCATCAAAGGCGTTGCGCATCATGAACACCGAAAACGGTAGCTGGAACGTGGTGTACACCAGCGCCAGCCCGACCTTGGTGTCTTGCAGGTGCATGGCGCGCAGCAAGATGAATAGCGGGTTGAGGATGGACTGGAACGGGATCATCAGCGTCGACAGGATCAGCATGAAAATCAGATTGCGACCCGGAAAACGGAACCTGGAGAACCCGTAACCACCCAGCGTGGACAACACCGCCGTGGCCGAAACCGTCATCAATGCCACGGCGGTGCTGTTCCACAAGTACTGCCCGATGCCCTGGCCGTAATGCGCCAGGTTGGCAAAGTTTTCTAATGAAAACCGGCTGGGCCAGTAATGCGGGGGCGAGGCCATGGCTTCCGACGAGGTCTCCAGGGCCGTCATGCAAGACCAGAAGATCGGGAACAGAAACATCAGCGCCAGGACCGTGGCAATGACGTAATACGCGGTGTCGACCAGCCGCTGCTTCAACACTTTGCTGGAGGACGCGATCTCCACCGACAACGCGGGCGCTTCCAGCGCGATAGGGACGAAGTTAGTCATTGTCTTCTCGCAACAGGTACATCTGCAGCACCGAGAGCGCTACCAGAATGAGGAGCAATACCACCGACATGGCCGCGCCATATCCGAGCTTGAAATACGTGAACGATGCGCGGTAAATCCAGTGCACCACGGTGATGGTGCTGTTGAATGGGCCACCACGCGTCATCACGTAAAACTGCTCGAACGCCAGGAAAGAGCCAATCACGGACATGATCAGCGCCAGCGCAAAGGTGCGGCGCATCATGGGGATGGTGATATAGCGAATTTGCTGCACGCGGCCTGCACCATCCAGATTGGCCGCTTCATACAGGTCCTCCGGAATAGCCTGCATACCGACCAGCAAGATCACCATGGTGAAACCCGTGGCTTTCCACAGCACCATCACCACAATGGAACCGAGCGCGGAGTTGGTCTCGGCCAGCCACTGGATGGGTTCATCGATCAGATGCAGGTCCATCAGAATGGCGCTGAAAATGCCCACTTGATCGTTGAACATCCACGTCCACAACAAGCTGGCGGCAGTCATGCCGATCACGACTGGCAAGAAGTATGCTGTGCGGAAAAACCCGACAAATCCGACACTGCGATGCACCAGCAAGGCCAGCGCAAAGGCCAGGATGAAAATGGCCGGCGTCACCACCAGGGTGTATTTGACGGTGAACCACAAACTGGCCCAGAACGAGGAATCCTGCAGCAGGTCAACGTAGTTGGACAGACCACTGAATTCAGGGTGACCCAGCAAGGGCCAGTGATTGAATGACATCCAGATCGTCATGAACAGCGGGACGATAAAAAACAGCGTCGTCACCGTCAGACAAGGCAGGATGAACCAGTACCCGGCAAGCTGCCGTGCCGGAACAGGGCGTGTCAGCAGAGTCATATCTGTTCTCACCTTTGCACTGGCGGCAGCCAGAACCTGCCTGCCGCCAGATGCAGGGTTTCAACGTAAGTGCCGCTCAGTTGCCGAGGATCTGCTTGAAGCGCCCTTGCGCATCCTTGATCGCCGGATCAACGCCCTTGCCGAACACGGCTTCCTGAATCATGGCCAGCCAAGGGCCGTTGGGATCGTTGAAGAGCTGGTTGAAATAAGGCGAATACGGCGTTTTGCCAGATTGCATGGCGGCCGACACGATCCCGACACGCGGGTCTTGTTTGGCATAAGTGTTATTGGCGAAGTCAGCGCGCACCGGAATGCTGCCGCCCTTGGCAAACTGGTCGATCTGCACGTCAGACGACAGACACCAGGTGATGAACTCCCATGCGGCTTTCTTGTTCTTTGACGTAGCCGGAATGGCAATCGAATCGCCCCCGGCAAAGCTGGCCGAACCACCCTTGGCACCCGGCAATGGTGCGACGCCAAAGTCGATTTCGGGGTGTTCTTTTTTCAGCAGACCAATCGAGAACGCACCCGAACCCATCATGCCGATCTTGCCGGTGAAGAACGGGTTGATGAAGTTGCTGCCGTTATCGGTTTTGGCACCACCGGGCATCAAGCCATCTGTCCACATTTGGCGGTACATGGTGAGCGTGTTGCGCAGGGCGGGGTTGTCCAGCGTTTCTTTCTTGCCATCGGCAGACAGCACATCTCCGCCAGATGCCCAGACGTATGGGGTCAGCGTGAAGACATTGCAGCCACCACAAGCACCAGAGAAATAGAACCCTTTGACCCCGCCACCCAGCCCGGTGATCTTCTTGGCCGCAGCCTGGATTTCCGCCATGGTTTTAGGCGGGACATCCGGGTTCAGGCCAGCGCGTTTGAAGAGTTGTTTGTTGTACAAAAGGATGGAGCTTTCCGCACTGAATGGCACGGAATACTGCTTGCCGTTATAGGCACCCAACCGCATGTGCGAGGGCGACAACTCCTTGGCGTATGGCAGACCTTTGACCTCGGCGGAAAGGTCACTTAACTGCCCCGCCTGTGCAAACGCGGGCACAAAGATGAGGTCGATGGCGACCACGTCCGGCGCGCCACCACCAGCCACTGCGGTGCCAAACTTGGTGACAAAATCGTCACTGGGAATCACGGTCAGCGCCACCTTGGTGGGGTGTTTGTCGTTCCACGCTTTGACCATGGGCTCTACAAAAGCTTGATCAGCCGCACGTACCCAGAAGCTGATTTCTTCTGCGTGCACATTACCGCTGACTACCAGGGCGGAAGTGCCCAGTACACCTGCAAGTCGTTTTACAAAAGCAGAAATTTTCATTTTCTGTCTCCTCCATGTTATCGACCAGGACGCCACCGGGAGATGGTCTGTTGCCATTCCGACTGCCCCACATGAGGGCAATGACGTGTGAGCATGTTGACGCCCGCCGTAATGACCGACAAGATGACGAAAACCTTGCAGAACGGGACAATTCCGACTTTTAAGCCATGGATACGCAACTTAGCCTGAATGTCCATATGCCAGTGCATGTCTCTAACGGCGGGCTGTTTATTTCCCGTGGCGTAGGCACGCATCCGCGGCGGATCATCGACTCGTTTGAGCTGATTTATGTCAAACGCGGCATGCTCTCGATTGAAGAATCCGGCCGTCGTTTTGAGGTGGGAGAGGAGGAAACCCTCCTGCTGTGGCCTGATCGCGAGCACGGCGGCACGGCGCCCTTCCCACCCGACCTGCAATTTTTCTGGGTGCATTTAACGTTGCCTGCACCACTGATGTGCAGCGATGCCACACAATTGCAGGTGCCCCAGCACGCCTATGTCAGCAGGCCCGAACACATGACCGGTTTATTCCGGCGCTTGCTCAATGAACAAGCCTTGCTGGGTGAACGTGCGGTACCGATGAACCTGATGGCCATGCAGATGTTGTGGGAGGTCACTTCATCACGCGCAGTGGGCGGTGAACTCGATAGCCAGTCTGCCGTGCTGGCCGGACGTGCTGAGGCGCTGATCCGTACCAGTTTTCATATGCCGATTACGGCATCCAGCCTGGCGGCACAACTGGCGTGCAATCCGGACTACCTGGGACGCGTGTTCCGCAAGCATTACCAGTGCACGCTGACCGAAGCGATCCACACCCGGCGCGTGCGCCACGCCACCAATCTGCTGTCTGATGGCAAACACACTATCGACGAGATCGCCCTGCAGTGCGGATTTGATGACCCTGGCTATTTCCGCCGCGTATTCAAGCGCGCGACCGGTACATCGCCCCGGGCGTATCGCAGCCTGCATTTACGGCTGCATATCAATACAGACTGATACATGACCGGACGCGGGCGGGCCAGGTTCAGGGGTTCTGCATTACCAGCTTCAGATTGCGGTAATACACGTGCCCTTCTTTCGCACCGTCGGCATTCCAGTGTTCCAGCAAGAGTCGAAACGGCTCCTGCTCAATGAAATCTGCCTCTAGCGGCATCCAGGTGGCAGTGGGCGGTACCACCTGGTCAAACTTGGCACCTTGATAGGCTTTGGTGCCCTCTACATTGAATGGCCCGAACAACAACTTCAGTTCTTTGCCACTCTCATCCACCAGAGCAATTGCACCGCCGCATCGGTCATCCGGGCACCCCTTCACCAGGTAATCCACGCTCAAGCGATAATGCCCCGGCCCGATGAGTTTGGCGGTAAAGAGATCACCGCCAAAGACCGGCTTTTTGAAGGTCAGCACCTTGCCTTCCCCGATCGGGTTATCCACCACCTTGCCGCCGTGTGAACCGCCTTTTTGCCCGGTCCAGCGTGCATCCGGGGCGGTGCTGAAGCTGTCTTCAAACACCACGACTTCGTCACTCGCCACGCTATGCTGGCCCAGCACCAGGCCCAAAGCCAGCAAGGTCGCTGAAAACCCGCTGCAAAACAGCCACTGCTTCATGATCACCCCCGCCTTTGCATGCCCGTCTTTGGTGTTGTAACGATGCGACGGGAAGTATGGCGCACCATGCCTGCGCTTGACCTCATTCATCCAGATGACAAAGTTATGCCTTCGGTCAGTCCACCGTGTTTTCGGATACACGAATTTACACGGCCCGACCGGCGTCGGGCCTGCCTCATTCATTCAGATGAGGTCAGGCCCGGCGGGCGCTTCCTACAATCGCCGCTAGCGTGCATCACAACATGGAACCTGGCACAGACCGGTGTCCGGTGTGATCAAAGGCACGAAAACATAACAACCCAGAATCAGGAAGATGAGCCATGAAATCCCAACGTACACGCCCCGCCTTGCGCCGGGCGCTCCCTCCGTTACTGTCGTGTGTGATCGCCACCGCCCTGCTGGCCGGTTGCGGCGGCGGTGGTTCTGACAACCCGGCTACGGCCACGCAGGCCGCCGCCATGACCGGCACCGTCGCCACGGGCCAGGTCGTCGCTGGTGCAGCCATCACCGTCAAAGACAGCAACGGCAAGACGGTGACCACCACCGCAGACAGCAATGGCAACTACACGCTCTCGCAAGCCACACTGGCCGGGCTTGTGCCGCCGCTGGTGATCAAGGCCAGCAGCAATAGCGGTGATCTGTATTCGATTTCAACCGGTGGCGGTACCACCAATGTCACACCGCTGACCAGCATGGTCGTTGCTGCGTTGTCGGGCCAGTTGCCTGCCGACTTTTTTGACCTGGTGGGCACTAGCCATCAGGCCTCGGCACTGATCAACGCAACGGCCATTGCCAACGCCAGAACCATGGTGCAAAACACACTCACTGCTGCGGGTGTTGATCCGACCAATATCGGTGATTTTTTCACGGCCCATATTGTCGCTGGCAATTCAGCGGACCAGGTCCTGGAAAACACCACGGCCACCCTGCCCAGCCTGAGCGCGTTCATTGCCCAACTGGCACAAACCACCACCCAGAACAACGGCGGGACCCCGCCCTCTGGCGGCACGCCTCCGTCAGCGCATATCGACACCTCCACCTACGGCGGTTGCCTGACTGACCTGACGCTCAATAGCCCGCTGCCTGCCAGTGTCACCACCAGTACGCTCTCTACGCTGCCGGATATCAACGCACGCTGGATCGCCACCAGCTACCAGCAATCCGATCTGGATGGCGGTGGCAATACGACCTGGAGCGCTTCACGCGGTGCAGACACCGAAGGCACGAACAACGCCGCGCTGTGGGAAATGCAGCCACGGCAGACGGCCTCTTACCTCGACAGCAATGGCTCGCTCGCTGCGGCGGTCACCCCGACCCGGCTGATTGTCCGTAGTAGCAATGGCAATCCGCTGGCATGGTTCCTGAATCTGGACGACTACTACGCCCCAATCGGTGGCGCCTACCTGGGTTATCAAGAACATGGCAGCAGTGACAACCCGTCCGCAGCGGGCGCCGACAACAACTATCTGTCTGGCTTTTATTACGCAGCCGGCCAGACGGCAGAAGCACCGCTGGATGGGCTCACTGGCTCAGGGCAGTCGTATCAACGGACGCGATATCAGCTGAACGATGGCAACCAGACGCCGTGGCAAGAGAACTACACCGTCACCTACAGTGGCAAGAAAACGATCACCACGCCGCTGGGCTCGCTCAATGTGTGTAGCTACACCACCAAGGGCACGCTCACCCGGCCGGACAACCAGGTGAACATCAGCTATCAAACCATCATGTATACGGCGCCGACGATCGGTGCGGTGCGTCGCGAATACAGCCAGAAGAACTCCAATGGCAGCGGCGGTACCACCTATGTCATGACCAATAACCGCGATCTGATCGGTGCTGTGGTCGGCAACACCAACTATGGGCAATCGCTGGTGCCCGATGACAGTACGCTGGAAAGCTGCCTGAAGAGCACCACGCTGCCGGCCGGCCTGGCCAGCAGCAGCGATACCACGCACGCCGCACAAAGCATTTACCGTCTGGACAAGGACCTGGTCACTACCTACACCAGCGGCACAGCAACAGGTTGGGAGTGGCGTAACTCCAGTCTGGTCATCCAGGACACGCCGGTCAGCAACCAGTTTTACTATGCCTTCGTGGCGGGTCAGCCAACGCGCCTGAGCGGCGGCAGCGATGCGACCAACCGCTACCTCGTGAATGGCAGCTGGACGGGCACCGGTTCTGTGGCACCAACGACCCGCCCCACGGGTAGCAACAACGGTGTGATGTGGGCACTGAACGGGCATACCTGGCTCGATCCGTTCGGTGCGCCGGCGGGCTGGGAACAAGATGGTGATCCAAACAGCGCCAGCAACGCGCCAGTCGATGGCAGCTACTTCCAGCGCGTGTTCTATGACCCGCACAGCATGCCGCTGGTCTGGTTCAATGGCCTGCGCAAGGGTGAAACCATCACTTCGGCCATCAACCAGTATGAGCAAAACAGCTGGACCACCCCGGGGTCAGTCAACCAGACCGTCTTCCAGGGGGCCTACACCTATAACGGTCGCAGTTCGATCACCACACCGCTGGGCACATTTGCGACCTGCAAGGTATCTGCCACCTTCACGCAGACGCAGACCGGCAATAGCTATAACGTGACCGAAAATGATGTGGAACACCATGTGCCACAACTGGGCGCGGTGTACACGACCACAGATGAGATCGACCGGACCGATACAGCTAACCAGGGCGCGATCACCTGGGCGAACTCCAAAATCAAGGTGCTAACCGGCAAACTGGCAGGCGGCACGTTGTGGGGTAGCCTGGCCAACCCGGCACCGTAAGCCTGACCTGACCTGCAACGGGCCGCACATGCGGCCCGTTTTGTTTTGTCTGCTGAGTGGTCAGGACAGTAATGCCGTATTGGACCCATCCATTGTCACGAACCCGATGATGAGACCCAGCATGCGGACCAGTTCTGCCTGGCGGCTGGTTCCCGTTTTGGCAAACAGATGCGCCAGATGCGTGCGCACTGTCGTGCGACTCACGCCTTGCGAAGTGGCGAACTCTTCCACTGTGGTGTTCTCCAGCAAGGCCTGAGCCAAACGCACTTCGGCGGGTGTCAGCCCGAACATCTGTGCCAGCAGATGAGGTTGCGTCATTGCCCGGATGGCTGTGTCCTGGATGATCACGAGCGCACAAGGTCCCTGGCCGGCCACGCCGCATGCTTCGCCCGTGGGTCGCGTCATGGGCAGGATAGAGACCAACAACGGCCATGGTAGATCTCGCCGGTTCACGCGCAATGCCTGACCTGTTCTGGGTGTGGCCCACAGGCTTTGTCGCAATGCCAGCTGCAACAAACGGTCTACGTTCGTGTTGCTGGCAAATAATTTATTCTGGCGAATACCCAATCCGTCACTGCTGGCCAGACTGCATCTTGCAGAGGCGTTCATCCAGCACACCTGCCCTTGCTGATCCAGCCAGACTACCCCAAACGGCAATACCGACAAGGTTTGTTCTGAAGCCTTCTGCTGGGCTTCCAGCTCACGCAGACGCGCCCGCAGGTGAGCGGCACGCACCATGTGTGATGAAATACAGGACAGCAGCTGCAAACTGCTGGCCGTGTAATCTGGTGCGTCTCTGGCCTTGACCAACACGACGCACTCCACAATGCGCTCGGTCCGGCGCAAGACGGTTGCAGTGGTACGGCAAAAGCCATAGTGAATCAAATAATCGTTGTAGAACTCATTCTGGCGCACAAAGCGCAAATCATAGCGATCCTGATCGCACCGCCATTGCGCGAGCGCGGCATTGATATACCACTCAATCCGCGGGTCTATGGTGCCGAAGTAGTCACGATATTCCTGATCAGCCTTGATCAGGGCCGGCACCGTAATACATGACTCGGTCAACTGCCGGGTGGCCAGATCAACGGCCACATAGTGCCCGACACCAGCGCCACTCAACTGCGCGATGGCCGACATCGCCAGATTAAGCCGGTCAAAATCTTCGGGCCAGGCATACAGATGTTCTATCGCCTTGCGGTAATAACATTGCTGCAATGGTGTCATTTCACCACCCCGGGATATTTGCCCTGCGCAAGTATAGCAAGCTGTCATTGCTTGCAAGCAAAGCTGTTTCACCCAGCCGCCAAACGTAGGCCATTGCCTACAATTGCCCGTTTTCTACCTGAATGACACTCTGGTTACAGTCATGCTGCAGTGCATTTCTGACGGCTTTGCGCTTCTTTTCCAGAATTTATTTCAAACCGGTTTGTATCAAGTCTGCATGCGGGTTTGCACAATATGACGCGCCGCCACAATTTTGCAATTTGATCTTCAATTTTCCGTCACTGATGTATCACATGAACTTTCTAATATATCAGACGTTTTTTCTTGCCCTGCCACTGCAGGGTTTCTCTCTTCGACGCCTGGTACCCAAATGCATAACAACCGATACGCACCGCCCGCCGCCCTTCTGCCCATCGCCCTTGCTGTTACCCTGGCCCTGGCGGCCTGCGGTGGTAGTAGTGATGACTCAACCGCCACCTCCAGCCCTGATAATTTCTCTGTGCCGGCAGCCCCCAAGGGCTTGGGTACCGCTGATACCGCGCCGGTCCAGGACGAAGCCAGCATCCTGCCATTTGTGGACTACGCCTACACCAACCAGCGCGGCGATGCCCGCTACGCGACAGATGCCACCAATGCTGGCGTGCGTGTACTGGATGGCTACCTGGCGCTGTGGACGCCCAGCACACTGATCGTCGATGCCGGCGTGACCGCCGCCGCAAACGGCAGCTACCCTGCTGTGGTGGCATCAAGCTGGACAGGTATTCCGGGGGACTCCACCGACGGCACCATCGTCAACGCGTCCATCCTCAGTACCAATATCAATTACGTCATCAACGCCACCACCAGCCGCACAGCCGATCAAGCAACTGCCGCGTACCTGGATGACCGCCGCCAGAAAGGCTACAGCGTCACGGATGGCATGGGCCCACTGACGGGCGCCTGGCGTACCGCCGCCCAGCAAACCACAACCATCACCAGCGTGGCTTCTGATGCGACCACCGTGCTGTACAACGACAACGGTAACAACATCGGTGTAGGTACGTCTTCGGGCAACACGAGCTTTGGCGCTGCGGTGGATCTGATCAGCAGCATGGGCAACAATGCTTCGACCGAACCCGCCAAGCGCTTTTACAAATACGCCCGCCCGTGGCGCTGGAGCAGCAGCGTGATCGTCGTCCCGGCGCTGGTGCCTGCGGAAAGCGGTACACCGAACGTTGACGGTGGCTTCCCCAGCGGTCACGCCGCCGAAGCGGGTCGCGATGGTCTGGCCATGGCCTATCTGGTGCCAGAACGCTTCCAGGAAATGGCAACCCGTGCGCTGGAACTGGGCGAGAACCGCATCATTGCCGGCATGCATTCCCCGCTGGATGTCATGGGCGGTCGTATCCAGTCTGAAGCCCTGGTCGCCGCCAACCTGGTCGCCAACACCGCCGCCACCCGCCAGGCCGCTGTCACGCAAGCGCATACCGCGCTGATGGCTGCGACCAACACCACCACGCTGGCTGCGTTCAACCAGTACGCGCACTCTGGCACCACCAGTACGGATCGCTTCGCTGATCACGCCACCAACAAGGCCAATTACCTGCGCCGCCTGACCTATGGTTTCCCGCAGATCGCCGATACCGGCAAGACCGCACAAGTGCCCAAGGATGCCGAAATCCTGCTGGAAACCCGCCTGCCCTACCTCAGCGCTGACCAGCGTCGCATCGTGCTCAAGACGACCGCAGTGGCCTCTGGCTACCCGGTCATGGATGACAAAGAAGGCTGGGGCCGCCTGAACCTGTTTGCCGCTGCCGATGGCTATGGTGCATTCAACGGTGACGTCAGCGTGGCCATGGATGCCACACAAGGTGGATTCAACGCGCTGGATTACTGGCAGAACGATATTGCCGGCAAG
This sequence comes from Silvimonas amylolytica, assembly GCF_014645555.1. GTDB lineage: Bacteria > Pseudomonadota > Gammaproteobacteria > Burkholderiales > Chitinibacteraceae > Silvimonas > Silvimonas amylolytica. The sequence continues at coordinate 128,570 of NZ_BMLY01000008.1, forward strand.
GGCAAGTTCAGCCTCTCTGGCACCGGCACACTCGTCTTCAACGGCAACAACAGCTATACCGGCGGTACAGAGATTGATGGCGGTACGCTGCAAGCAGACTCGGTGACCGGCTTTGGCAATGGCGATGTCTATGTGGCTGGCGGCACGGCCGTGTTCAACGCCACCAGCCCGGTGACCACCGTGAACTACACCCAACTGGCTGCCGGTAGCACACAAGCCAATCTGGGCAACAATGGTCAGGGCCAATTGAAGGCCAGCGGGACGGTAACCCTGGTCGGTGGCACGCTGAATGTGAAATTCGCCAGCGGCTTTGCCCCGGCGGTGGGCAGCACGCTGACCGTCATCACCGCCGGTAAACTGCAAGGCAAGTTCACCACCGTGAACGTAGCTGGTTTCAAAGCCACACCGGTGTACACCAGCACCGGCATGCAGATCCAGATCACGGGCTGATCACCGGTACGCTCCGAAAACAAAAAGCGCGACTTCGGTCGCGCTTTTTGTTTACGTATTTTGCTCAATCCATCACAGCTTCTGGCCATTGCTGGCGATCACTGTCTGATACCAGAAAAAACTGTCCTTGCGGATGCGCCGCAGGTCTTTGGCGTCAGTTTCATCGCGGTTGATGTACACAAAGCCGTAGCGCTTCTGGTAGCCATTGAGCCAGCTGAGGATATCGGTGAACGACCACGGACAATACCCAAGCAGTTGTACGCCATCACTCATGGCTTCCTGGCAGGCTTGCAGATGCGCGCGCAGGTAGTCGATACGGTAATCGTCATGTACCTTGTCGCCGGCTTCCAGTTTGTCGAACTCCCCGAGACCATTTTCAGTCACCATCAGTGGCAAGTCATAGCGTGAAGCCAATCTGCGCAGGGCAATGCGCAGCCCGGTGGGGTCGATCGCCCAGTCCCAGTTGCTGGTGGGCAGATGCGGGTTCGGTGTCGTGCGGTACAAACCCGGCACGCCGCTGGATGGCGTGGTCCCCTTCTGGCCCGTGGTGTTGATGCGTTGCATCGTCGCGCCGTCACGCGGGTTATCGGTAAACGTGGTGGTGTAGTAGTAATTCACGCCGACAAAGTCTGGCAAACCCGCTTGCAAAATGGCGACGTCACCCGGCTGGATATCCGGCGCTTCACCGGTTTTTTGCAGCCAGGCCAGCGCGGCTTGCGGGTAGCGGCCAAAGCAATAGGTATCCAGCCACCACCAGTTGGTGAATTCCTCGGCGTTTTCAAAGGCCAGCATATCGGCCGGTGCTGAAGAGGCCGGGTACGCGGGTGAATACGCAAAACTGGGCCCGATCAAGCCATTGGGCACATGTTTGCGGAACGCAGCAATCACGGTCGCATTGGCCAGGAATGCGTGGTGATTGGCGGTAAAAAAGCGTTTGCGATCCTGCACGGCAGGCGGGTGCGTACCCAGTTGATAGGCATTGGTGGTGTTGTAGTTCTGCTCATTGAGCGAAACCCAGTATTTCACCTTGCCGGCAAACCGCTGGAACAGCGCCACACAGTAGTGCTCAAAATCCGCAATGATGCGGCGGTCTTCCCAGCCGCCGTACTCCTCTTGCAGTGCTTGCGGTAAATCCCAGTGATAGAGCGTGAGCACGGGCTCGATACCGGCTGCGATGAGGGCATCAATCAGGCGTTCGTAAAAGGCCATGCCCGCCTCGTTCGCTTCACCGCGCCCAGTCGGGAAAATGCGCGGCCAGCTGACCGAGAACCGGTACGCCGTCAGGCCCATTTCCTTCATCAGCGCCACGTCTTCTTCCATGCGGTGATAGTGATCTACCGCCACGTCCCCATTACTGCCCTGGAAGGTTTTACCGGGCAGGTGTGTGAAGACATCCCACACGGATGGCCCTTTGCCGTCTGCGTCGTGAGCGCCTTCGACCTGGTAGGCGGCAGAGGCTGCGCCCCAAAGAAAGCCCTGCGGGAAGGGTGTGAGTCTGGCGTGATGCATGATGACCTCCGATATGCGGGATACCGCACAGCTTGCGCGCAGCCATCTCATTCCGGCCAATGATATATTTTCAGCAACTTCATTCCATCATGGAATCATGGAACTCAGAGACCTGCGTGCTTTTGTTACCCTGGCAGATTTGCTGCACTTCACGGATGCCGCAGAGCGGCTGCACGTCACGCAGTCCGCCCTCTCCAAGCAGATACGACGGCTGGAAGACAATCTGGGCGGCGCACTATTCAGCCGTAGCAATGCAGGCACTCGCCTCACCCCGCTTGGCCGGGACTTGCTGGCTGATGCGCGCAAGTTGATCCACGCCGCCGATGCGCTGGGCTACAAAGCACGTGCGTCGTTATGTGGCAGTGCGGGCACCTTGCGGATTGGTTTTGGTGTGGGCACCAAGCTGTTTGTCCCCGCGGCGATCTCGCGTTTCAGGGTTGAACGGCCCGGTGTAGAGATCGAACTCAACGATTTATCCAGCCACCATCAAATCCAGGCGCTGATTGAAGGCCGGCTTGATCTGGCTTTCTGCCGACTACCCGCGCCAGCAGGCTGGCCACACTTGCCCGTGGTGGCGGCCCGTTTCATGGCCGTGATCCCCGCCAGTTGGTCCCCCGCGCTGACACTGCCAGAACTGGCCAGCCAGCCGGTATCGATCATCGAGCATCACCGCGCACCAGCGTTTCATACGCATTTGATGAACTACCTGGCGGGCAAAGGTTTACGTATTGCGCAGATTCAGCCAGTTCAGGATTTTGTCTCTGTAGTGGCGCTGGCCGCGGCGGGGGTGGCCTGGGGTGTAGTGCCGTCCTCCACCTCGATTGATGACCCTGGGGTACGGGTCATTCCCCTGCAGGATGAGGCAGCCAGCTGGTTGATTGGCTTGATGCGCCCGCCCGGGGATGCGGGCGCGTTGGTGGAGGCGTTCTGGAGGCTGGTCGCAGAGATGTTGCGGGATAGCACCTTGCCGGAGGCATAAAAAAACGCGCCGACAAGCAGCGCGTTTCTGTTAGCCATTGACCACCCTCATTCCCGCCAGGCACACAATTGGCCTTGCCCCAGTTCGGCGGTACCGATCAACAACTCCGCATCCATGGGCACCGGTGCTTGCCAGGTTTCCGTATCGTAGTTAAAGGCAAAGGTCACATCACCGCGGCGTGACAAGCGCTGACCGGCGCCCAGATGGGTGATTTCCAGCCCCACTTCCAGTGCACATTCGGCCAGCCAGTGCTTGAGCAAAGCAGGCTCAAACCAGCCCGTTGCGTACTGCACATTGCCCTTGCGCAGCAGTGCCGGCCAGTTGTCTTCAAAGCGGGCCAATACCTCTACATCGCCGATCGGGCGCACGTTCTCACGCCAGCGCTCTACCGCGCCAGATTGACCGGCAATGGTGGTTTGCGGCCGCAGCGTGGGGCGCAGAGACTCGACTTCCAGCACCTGGATCGGCATCACGGCTTGCAACGGGCCAGGCGGCAAGGTGGCGGGGATGTGGAAATCCGCCGTGCGTGAGCCCGTGCGCGGGCCAAACAACCACAGCGCATCCGATTTGCTCACCTTTTCAACCAGCGGCAGGTCGGCCACCGTGAGCGTCGGGGCGACGATCATGGCGTAGCCGCTGAAGTCTGCATCACGCGGGAGGATGTCAATATCCAGCCCCAACTGGCGCAGCGCGCTATACCAGGCCAGCAGGTGAAGCTGGTAGTCAAAACTCGCGCCATGGCGCTGGATGTCGCAAAGCCACAGTGACTCATAGTCAAACACCATGGCGACCTGGGCCTTGGTGTTGTTGGCGGCCGCAGGGAACTGGCGCAACTCTTTGCCCACGGCCAGGCCTTCTTCGCCGCGGGGCGAGAAACCATCAGAGGGCAGATTCAGGCCGGAATGCAGTTGTTCCTGGGCAAACGGCGCCTGACGCCAGCGGAACCAGGACACCAGTTCTGCGCCGTGGGCGAACCCTTCCCATGCCCACAAACGCACCATGCCAGGCGCAGGCACCGGGTTATGCGGCGCCCAGTTCACCGGGCCGGCTTGCTGTTCCATGATCCAGAAACGGCCACGGCCAACGCCACGATACAAATCGTGGCTGAACGCGGAGATGTCCGGGTGGCCGGTGCGCGCCCAGCGTGCTTTTTCTTCTTCAGGCAGCGCCTGGGTTTCGGTACGGGCCAGCGGATAACTGTCCCACGCAGCAACGTCGATGCCGTTTTTGGCAAACTGGTAGTGGTCAAACGCGCCAAACAAGCCCATGAAGTTATGCAGCACATCCCGGCCTGGTGCGTGCTTGCGCAGAATGTCTGCCTGCAGCTGGTGAAAGGCAATCACTTCATCAGACAAGAAGCGGCGGAAATCCAGCAGGTGCGACGGGTTGGCATCAGTCGGCGTTTGTACCGGAAAGTCGATAGCCTCAAACGCGGGGTACTCCATGCTCCAGAACACATTGCCCCAGGCCGTGTTGAGCTTGTTGATGTCGCCATATCTGGCAGCCAGCCACCGCTGGAACCCGGCTCTGGCTTCATCCGAATAGCTTGGCACGGTGTCGTGGCAGGCCAGTTCGTTGTCAGTCTGCCAGGCCACCACAGCCGGATGCTGGCCGTAGCGTTCGACCATGGCGGTGGTAATGCGGGCACACTCGCGCCGGTAATCTGCGCTGAACAGATCATAGTGGCGGCGCGAACCGAAGCGCCAAGGTTTGCCATCTGCACGCACGGCCATGATTTGAGGCATGGCTTTGCACAGCCAGTACGGCGGTGCAGCGGTGGGCGTGCCCAGCACAATCTTCAAGCCAGCGTTGGTCAACACTTCAATGGCTCGATCCAGCCAGGACCAGTCGTACTCGCCCTGACGCGGCTCCATGCGTGACCAGGCAAATTCAGCGATCCGCACATGGGTAATGCCCATCTCGGCCATACGGCGGGCATCGGATTCCCACTGGTTTTGTGGCCAGTGTTCGGGGTAATAGCAAACGCCAAGTTGCATCATGTTTGTTCTCTGCAATGTTGATTTGAACACTTGATTGGCAAGACCGGGGGATCAGTCGGCCGCGAATTCCACGTCATCGACGTTGCCCCAGTTACCGGCATTGGCATCCACTGCCACGCCGACGGTGCAACGCTCGCCACCGACCTTGATGTTGTTGATTTGATAGCCGTGCCATTGCTGCCAGCCGTTGTTATGCATCGCCACACTTTGTGTTTCGCCGCCGCAATCTCTGGCAAACAACGTCAAGGATTTCTCACCCCCGCCGCCGGCCGCCCAGGCCTTGAAGTGATAGATGCCAGGCTTCAGACCATTGAAGGTATGGCTGGCCTCAAATTTGAAGGCGCCAGAGGCCCAGTAATGCAGCGATTGCTGGCCACTGTGTGCATTGCCCGGATTGCGCTCGTTACTGGCGGCGCTTTTGTCGCCGGTCATCGTCCAGTCGTCGAGCTTGCCGTTTTCAAAGCTGGCGTCGGTAAACAGGTTGCGGCGTGGCGAGACCGTGACGTGCGCCGTGACATCGGGCTGGCCGGTGATCTCGCCCTTGAGCGTGAACTCGCCCGGTGCACTGGTTTTGCCGGCGGGGACATTGGCCCAATCGATCAGTACCGGGCGTTCTGCGTCGTCACTGAAGGGCAGCCGCAGGGTTTCTGGCGGCACAAAGGGCTCGCCCACAAAGGCAGTCAGCTCAATCGGGCCGGGCTGCAGCAATTTGGGCTGGTAGTCAGACTTCTCCCGCACGCGCTTGAAGACCGCCAGCGAAGGCAGCGCGTGGCCGTCAAAGTCGAACATGATCTGGTTGTCCCAGCCGTTGCCGTCACCCGTGCGCCAGCCCACGTTGGGTAGCCAGGCCGGCTCCCAATAGAACAAGCCCAGACCACGCTGCGCCGGCACTTGCGAGACGGCGTCGATGACATCGCGCACCAGGCTGGCTTGCCCTTGCGGCGTGGCTTTGTAGCCGATGACCTTTTGGGAATCCGCGTTGAAGATATTGGGCGTGGCATCCCCGTTCTGCAGCGTGGCGGCGTAGCTGGTTTCCAGCACGGCCACGGGCTTGGCGTAACGGAACGCCATGTCATCCATATTGGCGCGCAGATCGGCCACGCCACCATGCAGATACGGGTAGTAAGACAAGCCGATGATGTCGAAGTCGACCTTCTCATGGGTCAACATATCGAACACGCGGCGATATAGATCGTTGCTGGTGCCGTTGGCCAGGTGAATGGCAATACGCGTGTGCCGGCCAGCAAAGCGGGCATCATCGGCCCGGATCGCCGCAATGCCCTGACGCATCAGTGCGACAAAACCGGCGTCGCCGCCAATGACTTCATCGGGTTTGGCTTTCCAGGTTTTGCCATCCGGCCACATGAAGCCGCCGTTGAGTTCGTTACCCACTTGCACCATATCTGGCGCAACACCGGCGTCATCCAGCGTATGCATGACATTGGCGGTGTAGTCGTACACCGCTTTTTCCAGCGCTGCGCCGTGCAGGTCTTGCCAGGCGGCAGGCTTGGTTTGCGTCAGTGGATCGGCCCAGAAATCGCTGTAGTGGATGTCCAGCAGGTATTTCAATTGCAACGCTTTGGCACGCTTGGCCAGGCGTACGGTGGTGGCGAGGTCGTTATTACCACCGCCGACCGGATCACCTTTGTGGGCAATCACTTTGCCGTCTTCGATCACATCCGCCGCGTTGACCGGCGTGTGCCACAAGCGCAAGCGCAACCAGTTGACGCCATTGGCCTTGAGTATCGCCAGGGCGTCTTGCTGCTGACCAGCCAGGTTGTAGAACTTGCCACCGGCCTTCTCTACCTGATCCAGTGTGGAGACATCCGCGCCCATGATGAAATCTTTGGGCAGATTGGGGACCGGTTGAACCTCTACCGTACCGGCCGCAAACAGGTTGGCGGACAGCACGGCCCCTGCCAGCAGTGCCGGCATGCAGAAAACGGTTGTGGACATGGTTATCCCTTGACGGAACCTGCGGTCAGACCAGAAACCAGCCAGCGTTGGGTGATCATGAAGATCGCGGTCAGCGGAATACCGGCCAGAATGGCCGTTGCCGCAAAGTCGCCCCACAAGTAACGCTGGTTGAACAGGAACAGGCGTGAGCCGATCGCCAGCGTCAGTTTTTGCTCGTCATGCAGCAGCACAGACGCCACCGGGTATTCGATCATGCCGCCGAGGAAGGCCAGCACAAACACCACCACCAGGATCGGCACGGCCATGGGCAACAGCACGTAGACAAAGGCCTGGAACGGCGTGGCGCCATCTACGCGTGCGGCCTCTTCCAGCTCATAAGGGACAGAGTCAAAGTAGCCCTTGATCAGCCAGATGTGCTGAGCAACGCCGCCGGTATACGCCAGCGCCAGGCTCCAGTGGCTATCAATCCCCAGCCAAGGCACGTAGTAACCAATGCGATCAAACAAGGCGTAAATGGCGACCAGCGCCAGTACCGACGGGAACATCTGCAGCAGCAGCAAGCTGTTGAGCAGCGTGCCCTTACCTTTGAAGCGCATGCGGGCAAAGGCGTAAGCGCTGGTGATCGACAGCACCAAAGACACGGTTGCGCTGATGAACGCCACCTTCACCGAATTCCAGATCCACAACAGCACCGGGAACGGCGGTTTGACCAGGTTGCCATCGCCATCGACGTAGGACATCCCCAGCGCCAGTTTCCAGTGTTCAAAACTGATGGAATGCGGGATCAAAGAGCCACCGGCAAAGTTGCCCGGTCGCAATGAGATCGAGATGATCATCAAGAACGGGAACACGGTCAGCGCAATGAAGGCGATGAGGCCGATATGCGCTACGAGTACCCGCCAGCGGGTGGATTTTTTCAGTACGACAGGCATGGTGTGCGCCTCTCAGTTCTTGTTGACTTTAAACAGCTTGAGGTTGACCACGGCCAGCGTCGCCACAAGCAAGAACACGATGGAAGAAATCGCGGAGGCCAGTGCGTAGTTCTGGCCGGAATCCTGGAAAGCGATCCGGTAGGTGTACGACACCAGCAAGTCCGTCGCGCCAGCGGGCACCTGGGTGTCCAGGAAGTCCGGGCCGCCGCTCGTCAACAGTGCAATCAGCGTCAGGTTGTTGAAGTTGAAGGCAAATGAGGCGATCAACAGCGGTGCAATCGGCCGCAAAATCAGCGGCAGTGTGATGCGAAAGAAATTCATCAGCGGGCCGGCACCGGCCAGCGCCGAGGCTTCATACAGTTCTTCCGGAATGGCTTTGATCAGGCCCATGCACAGAATCATCATGTACGGATAACCCAGCCAGGTATTCACGATCAGCACCATGGCGCGCGCCAGGTTGGGTTCAGAGAACCAGCCCGGGTGCAGGCCAAACAGGCCTAGCGCCATGTTGATTTCACCCAGGTTTTCGTTGAACAACCCTTTGAACACGGGGATCGAGATAAACGCAGGCACGGCGTACGGCAAGAACAACATCATGCGATACGTGCCGCGGAACTTGAGCGCTTCCCAGTTCAAGAGCACCGCGAGGATGATGCCGATGGCAAAGGTAAACAGCGTGTTGAGCGAGGCAAAGCCAATGGTCCAGGCAAAGATGCGCAAGAACGGCTGGTGGAATGCCGGGTCGTTAAACACGCGCCAGTAGTTGTTCCAGCCGACATTGCTGCGAAAACCAGGCTCGAATTGCTGGCCCTGGGCGTCTTCATAGAAGCCCGTTTTCATATTGGCTTTGAGCACGGATTTGCCATCCGTCCCCACCAGCGAACCATCAGCAGCCAGTTTGTAAGCGGGCTTGCTCTGAGCAAAGCGGCGCAGGCTGCTTTGGCGCAGTTCTTCACCGGTCGGCAAAACGGCAACGGTGTTCTTCAGACCAGCTTGCAGCTTGAACAAGTCTTTGAGCAGCACGGGCTGGCCATTGGGCTCAGCCGTGGCGGCAGTCAGCGGAACGTGGTTTTCGTCCTTGCCGGTTTTGAGTTCAAACGGCGCGGTGACAAACTTCTTGCTGTCGTCATCGTCGCTCTGGAAAAACAACTGATAGCGATCGCCCGCTGTGTAGAGCTTCATATCAAAGCTCTGGTCACCGGCAATCTGCTTTTGCAGCAGCACGTCGGTAGCGCGCTCTTTAGAGAGCAAGTGCTGCGAGCTGTAATTGGTAAAGCTGATCCCCAGCGTGTATGCCATGGGGAACACAATGAATACGGCCACGGCCATGACGCCTGGCACGACGTAGCGGTACGGGTAAAAGCGCGGTGAGGTGTAAATGAATACCGCTACCCCCAGCAAGACAACCATGCCCAGCGCGAACAATGGTTGATGCGCGCGGTAAAACAGCGGTACGAGTGCAAGGCCAGCCAGCAGGCTGATCACACCCAATGCCGCCAGCCCGTAATGCAGAGGCGAACGTCTCATGAAATACCCCGGAAAAGTCTTGAGCGGATAGATCCGCTTTTCGCGGCCGACCCGTTTTTATCGTGCATGGCCAGGTATTTATCCGGCCTGGTGGTGCCGTCCCGACATACACCCTCCCAATACCCCGAGTAAAGGGAGGGTGTATGCGGTGCGGCAACCAGTTTCAGCGCCTTGCGGCGCAAGTTTGAAAAGCGTTTTGATACCGGGGGTGCCCGGACCACCCTACTTTTCTTTGGATCGCCAAAGAAAAGTAGGCAAAAGAAAGGCGACCCCCGCGATTTGCGCCTCCGGCGTTCCCTCAGTCGGTCGGGAGCCCGAGGTCTCCCTCCACTCCATCGGCAAATCGCTCGACAGGGGGAGAAAGTCAAAAAACAACCCCAACCCCAACAACCACTGCAACCCCGCAAACCGTCGATTTGCGAAGGTTTTTCAACCCAGGCAAACAACATCATCTAAAGCCGGCCAGCAAGGCCCCAGTGGCAAGGCACGCGAACGCAGACAGTACATATGGGTACGGCAAGTGAGCGTAACGCGGCCAATGGGGCCTTGTTGGCCGGGGACCATCACTTACTGCGCATCGCCCTTCAGACGTTTTGCAGCTTGATCCAGCGCGACCGGTGCGGTCTGACGACCTTGCGTGACGTTTTCCAGCGCGGCCTTCATGGCAGTCCAGAAGCGCGGCATTTCCGGTGCGGACGGCATCGGGGTACCAGCGCGGGCGGCAGCCATGGTGCCGGCGATCAGCGGGTCACCCTTCAGTTCGTTGTAGAACTGCTTGTTGGCCGGAACGCCCAGCGGTACGGCTGCGTTCATATCCTTCAGACCTTCTTGCGACAAGAGGTAGTTTTCCAGGAATTCGGTCGCGATTTCCTTGTTCGGGCTGGCGGTAGCAATCATTGCACCCAGCACGCCAACAAACGGTGCACCTGGCTTGCCGTTGATACCCGGAATCGGGGCCACGCCGAAGTTGATCTTGCTCTTCTTCAGGTTGTTCCATGCCCACGGGCCGTTGATCATCATGGCGGTGCGGCCTTCGTTCATGGCGGCTTCCGCTTCAGCGTAAGACGTGGTCTTGGGCATGGCGCCGGCTGCGATCAGCTTCTGGATCATCTCCACGCCTTCAACCGCGCCCTTGTTGTTCACGCCGACATCCTTGGAGTTGTACGAACCATCCGGATTGCGCTTGAACGCGTAGCCACCGTCAGCACCCAGCAGCGCCCACGAGTAATAAATTTCAGTGAAGTTCCACATGATGGCGTGCTTGTTCTGGGCCTGAAGTTTCTTGTCCAGGGTCAGCACTTCATCAAAAGACTTGGGCGGGGTCGGCACCATGTCCTTGTTGTACAAGAGGGCCACGGCTTCGATGGAGATCGGGTAGCCCCAGGTCTTGCCGCCGATGGTCCAGGCTTTCCATGCCAGCGGGTCGATGCTGTCGATGGTCTTTTTGGTCGGCTGGATCGGGGAGATCAAACCACCGGCAATCCAGTTGCCAGCCGGGTCATGCGGCCACATCCAGATGTCCGGGCCTTTGCCGGCAGCAGACGATTGCTCAAACTTGGCAATGGCGTCTTCCGGGTGTTCCACCGTCACTTGAATGCCGGTGTCTTTGGTGAATTTCTGCGCGATCTTGGCGATGCCGTCGTAGCCTTTGTCGCCGTTAATCCAAATCAGGAGTTTGCCCGGTTCGGCGGCGTGCGCCTGCAGGGCCAGTGCGCTTGCGGCCACGATCATGCCAAGGCGTGCAAGCCGGTTCGTCAGAGTCTTGTATACCATTTTATATTCGCCCTCTCACCATCAATCACTTCAGGAATGAAACCGGCAAACACCGGATTCGCTGCGGGGGGATTGAACCCACCCGGTCTTCAAAAACCTGGTCGCAGACCATGTTCCCCGGTCTTCAACCGACCAGTCTTTGCAACGCAATGCCATCCGCATCAAACAGATGCGCACAGTGCGCTGGCGCGTACACCGCCAATTGCTCTCCCGTGTTCACACGGCTGCTGGCAGGCAGACGGGCGATCAGCGGGACCGTGGTGTCGCCGCGCAGGTAGGCGTAGGTGCTTTCGCCCAGACGCTCCACCCATTGCACTTCACGTACAAACACATTCGCGCCACCGGCATGACCTGGTTCGACGTGTTCCGGACGGATACCGAAGGTCACTTCTGCCCCCACCGTCAAGGCACCCGGGTTCACCGCTGCGCGCAGTACAAAACCGTCTACCGTCGTGACCTCAACACCACCCTGGTTGATGGCAGTCACACGGCCCGGAATGAAGTTCATTTTGGGCGAGCCAATAAAACCCGCCACGAAACGGTTGCGCGGATGCTCGTACAAATCCAGCGGCGAGCCGATCTGCGCCACGCTGCCGTATCTGGCCACTTCCGCCCCGCTGTGCAGCAGCACAATCTTGTCAGCCAGAGTCATGGCTTCGACTTGATCGTGTGTTACGTAGATCGCGCTGGCCTTGGCGTACTGACGATGCAAGCGGGCAATTTCCACGCGCATTTGCGTACGCAGGCTGGCATCCAGGTTAGAAAGCGGCTCATCAAACAGGAACACTTCCGGTTCGCGGACCAGTGCACGGCCGATGGCAACGCGCTGACGCTGACCACCCGAGAGCACACGCGGGCGGGAATCCAGGAAGCGTTCAATCTGCAACATGCTGGCAATGCCGCCGACACGCTGGTCAATCTCTTCTCGGCTGACCCCTGCCAGACGCAGACCAAAACCCATGTTCTGGGCCACGGTCAGGTGTGGGTACAGCGCGTAGTTCTGAAACACCATGGCGACATCGCGCTCGGACGGTGCCAGTTCATTAACGCGTTTGCCACCAATGAACAACTCGCCAGACGTGACGGTTTCCAGACCGGCAATCATGCGCAACAGCGTGGATTTGCCGCAGCCGGACGGGCCGACGAACACGCAAAACTCGCCGTCGGCAATCTCCAGCGACACATCGTTGATGGTCGGCGGATTGTTATCAAAAATCTTGCAGACGTTCTGCAGTGAAACGCTGGCCACATGGCCTCCTTCTTGAATCAGGTCCGGGAGTGGCTAACAAAACCCGCTGCAACGCAGCCAGGCGGGTTTTATCAGGTGCTCCAAATCAAACGGCAACACCGCCGAGGTCAAAGGTCAGGTCATACACCGGCACCAGTTCTGCCGAGATCAATGCCGCCGGGACGCCCGCGTTTGCCAACACCTTGCGGGCGGCATCTTCCAGGAACATCGGTGCCTCTTTGTGCGCAGGCAGAACCTCCAGTCGCAAACGCGGCCACTGACCTTCTGCGATATGACGATCCAGTGCGATTTCCCACGTGGCGCCATCAAAGAACTGGTCATCAATCAGCACATCGTTGGCGTACAAACGTGCAGCGTCACCGGCATAGCTGATACGCAGCAACCAGCGGCACACCGCGGTCGCATCTGCCGCATCAGGCACAGCCAGCGTCCAGTGCGCAGCGTGCTGCGAAAAAATGGCGTCATCAGGTGCTTGCGGCATCGGGCCTGGTCGCCAGCTGATATGCGGGCCAAAGCGCAGCGGTTGCGGCGTGGCTTGCTGAATCAGGCGCGGCGTCACGGCCACGCTGGCAGCGCCCGGTTGCAGGCAACTGAAGCGGGCAAAACCCCGATCGGCCACGTAAATGCCATCGGCCGGGAACACATCAATGGCGGTCATCGCCCCGGCTGCGGCGGCAACATGAATAACGTCGCCGTCCGCCCAGCTACCTGCTTCGCTCAATACGAGGCGCGTGCGACCGCGCAACTGCGTCGGCGTACAACCGCGACCCTGGCTTTCATTCAACAGGATGATGCGATGCGGGCGACCGTTGGTATCGGTCACCAGCATGTCAACCGGGGCATCGCCCACTTGCGGCAATACGCGCAGCAGCGTGCCATCGCGTTGTTGCCATTCGGCCGGCGCGTCAATGCGCTGCACGCTGGCCGCTTCAAACGCCAGTTCTGCAGGGATGCCATCCATGGCGACATAGACATGGCACGGCACCGCCTCTTGCGACAGACGCGTCAGCGGCTGCACGGTGGCGTAACGCAGACGCGCAGCGCCCAGACGTTGCAACACCGGCCAGATGGTGGCCACGCCATCGGCAAAGGTCACCGGTGGGAAAGCCACGGTTTCATCGCCGATCTGTACATGAATGCGGGTATTTTCAAAGGTTGGACGCGGGTGATGGCGCACGTGGTTATTGATAAAGACAAAACCACCTTCCACATCAGCGCGGACACACACGCGCAGCTTGCGGTCATGCGCATCACGCGATGCGCCTTGCGGCAATACCGCCGGCAACGGCGCCAGTTGCGGCCCATAGGCGGCAACAAAGTGATGCAGTAGCGCCAGCTTGCCCCAGGACGGCCGGATCTGCCCGTACTGACCCAGCGGTGCGTGGAAGTCGTAACCCAGTTGCGGCACGTCGTTGGGGTAGCCGGTATCGACCGTCTCGTTCAGGTAACCACGGCTGCCCACGGGGTTGGTGCCGCCGTGGTACATGTAATAACCGTAGAGGTTCGCGCCAGAGCCAATCTGCGTGAGCGCAGTGGCATAAACGTCCTCTGTGCTGATTACCGGGCGGCGATGATAAGACTGATGCATGCCGCCGCCAGCCTCAGCCAGGAAGAACGGGTAATGCTGTGGATCAATCAACCCTTCCGCCGGCGTACCGCCGACATTGCCCATCTCGCCAATGGTGCGTTCGGTATCAAACACAAATACGCCAGATGGCGGCAGTGGATCGGTCGAGCCCTGCCAGAAGCCATCGGCGTATGCGCCAGAGACCGGCACCACTTCTTGTGCGGGGATATCCAGCGTTGGCCAGCCAGTGACGGTATACAGCGGCACCATCAGGCCGGATGCAATCGCCAGGCGCTTCAGTTCAATAATGTGTTCGGCGCCGCATTCCGGGCCAACACGGTCGTATTCGTTTTCCAGCTGCACGGCGACAATCGGGCCGCCATCATTCCACATCAGGCCACGTACCTGATCGCCGATCTCGGCATACAGGCGGCTGACGTGTTTCATATAAGCCGGCGCATTGCTGCGGCGGGCGCTGGCCGGCACGCTCTCCATCAGCCAGTCCGGGAAACCGCCGTAACGCGCTTCGCCATGCACCCATGGTCCAACGCGCAGACAGAATAACAGACCGGCATCGGCCACCGCTTGCACATAGGCACGCAGGCTCTTGTTGCCTTGCCAGTCAAACTCGCCCTGTACGTCTTCGTGGTGATTCCAGAACACATAGCTGGCGACGATCTGGATGCCACCCGCTTTCATTTTGGCCAGCGAGGCGGCCCATTCAGACTGCGGGAAGCGCGAATAGTGAAACTCACCCATGATGGGCATCCACGGCAGGCCATCACGGGTCAGATAACGGCTATTGATGCCGATATGACCGTGCGGGCCCGTTTGCCAGTTCTGCAACAAAAAACCGGTCTCAGGCGCTGAGTTTTCCAGCGGCACATGAACATGCACGTCCGCACTGGCCGTGATGTCTTGCGCATGTAGTTGCTTGACTTCTGTTTCAGAAAAATGCATACCGTTGAGTCCGCTGGTCGCCTTATACACCGAAAATCGGGCCTTTGAGCGTCGTTTCGGGTGGATTAATTTGTAGTTAAACGTTTTACCTGCTACGAATTTCTCTTGTCAGCGCACGATCGACAATAAGGGTTTACACCTATGTCAACGGTTGAATGCGGTTTAGCAGCCCGATTTGTTACAAAAGAGCCATCAGATTTGTCGCAAACTGCCCACTTTTGCCAGCATTGCCAGGTTCAAGCTGCTTGATTGACGCTTGATCTGTAATCTGATCAGATGAAATTAATCGTTTAATCTTTCTGCTCACGCTTTGAGCGTGCAGGACTCATGTATGGCCACACTTGCCCAGATTGCCCAGCTAGCCGGGGTTACACCGGCCACCGTTTCCAACGTCCTGCGTGGTCGTGGCAAGGTGGGGGAAGACACCAAAAAACGCGTACTGGCGCTGGCCGAAGAACTGGGTTATCGGCCCAACTTGCACGCGCGCGCGCTGGTTGAAGGCCGGCCGCTGACGCTGGCGCTGGTGGTGTCCTCCATCGCCAACCCGTTCTATCCGGAATTCACGCTGGCCGCTGAACAAGCTGCACGCAAGCAGGGCTACTTTCTGATTGTCTGTAACACCAATGACGACCCGGAACTGGAGAGAGCCTATCTGGATCAAGTGGGTGGTTCTTTGGCCCATGGCGTGCTGGTCATGAATGCAGACTTTGTGGAACAGGACGTGTTGCTGGCCGCTGAACGTCGCGGCACGCCCGTCGTGTTGTGCATGTGGGAGCGGCCAGAGCAGCCGCCCGCACTGCCCTCCATTGCCGTCGATTTTTACCGTGCTGGTGAAATTGCGGCAGAGCACCTGCTTGACCTGGGGCATCGTCGTGTCGCGGCGGTCGTGGGCAGTGAACGCAACGGCAACCATATCTGGCGTTATCGCGGCTTTGCCGATGCCATGGCGCGTGCGGGCATTGACGATCTGGCCGAACATACGGTGTTTGGCCACGATACGATCGAAGCCGGCCACGAAGCGGCGCACCAGTTGCTGACCGCCAATCCACAAGTGACAGCGATCTTTGTCTCTAACGATTTGCCGGCGATTGGCGTGCTGCAAAGCGCAGCCGATCTGGGCCTGCGCGTGCCTGCGGATTTATCTGTCATCGGCATTACCGACATCAACCTGGCGCATCAAATCCGGCCGAGTCTTTCCACGGTGGCGGTACCGACAGCAGAAGCGGCCGAGATGGCCGTGAACCTGCTATTGAGCCTGATCAAGGGCAAGCCGGCCGATGGCGCCCGCCCCATGCTGGTGACGTCCCGCCCGCAATTGGTCGCACGCGATTCGACCGGCCCCGCACGCTAAACCTGTCGGCCGCTCCTTCTTTTTATTGCGGTCAGCGCGTTGCACGCTAGCCGCAGACTGCGCCTGCACCGCTTGTATCCATTCGCCATCACGCGCTACGCTGCCAGCGTTTTCCCTTTCAATGTGTCTCTTTGAGCAGCAAGGTTTACCGCATGGGCATCCGCAAACTCGCCAGCGAACTGAAATTGTCGGTCTCTACCGTTTCGCGAGCCCTGAACGACAGCGACGAAGTCAGCGACGAAACCCGTCAGCGTGTGCGTGAAGCCGCTGCACGCCACGGCTATGCGCCTAACCGCGCGGCTGAAAGCCTGCGCAAAGGGCGCATGAACACCGTCGGGCTGATGCTGCCAGCGCGGCTGGAAGAGGAAAACTACACGCTGGCCCTCTTCATGCGGCTAGCCGATGGCTTGCAATCCGTGTTGGCCGAACACGGCATGGATCTGGTGATGTATGGCAGCAAGTCTTATGAGGAAGAATTCACCCGCCTGCGCCGCGTGGTCGAACGCCGGCACGTCGATGGCGTGATTCTGGCTGGCACGCGGTGTACGGATGAGCGCCTGGATTACGTTGCCAGTCGCCGCTTTCCGTTCGTGGCGTTCGGGCGTAGCGAATCTGCTGGCGATCATGTGTGGATTGATCTGGATTTTGAATCCGCCGCTGCGGCGACCATTACCCGCCTGGCCGCCCTCGGGCACCAGCGCATCGCCATTGGTATTCCCGGTAACGATGCCATGCAGGCGCACATTTACCTGAATGCCTGGCGTGCGAATATGGCGGCGCATGGGCTAGCGGTGCATGAATCTTGCGTGCAGATCAACGAGTTGTCTGAACGCGGTGGTTACCTGATCACTGAAGCGTTGCTCGCGCTGCCTGAACCGCCCACGGCCATCATGTTTCAGAGCGACAGCATGGCCATCGGCGCCTATCGCAAACTGCATGAGCTCGGCCGCACGCCGGGCAAAGACCTCGCTATTTGCGGTGGCGTGCTGGCGGGCGACGTACCGGAGTATCTGTCGCCACGCCTGTCGGGCTATACGGTGGATTCGTATGAACTGGGGCGGCATATGGCCAGCGCGCTGTTGGCGCAATGGCCGGAATTTGCCCTGCAACATCAGAAAGAACCCCGGCAACAGCTCTGGCCATTGCAGTTGCGGGTGCGCGACAGCGATGGCGGGATGATCGGATGACCCGGGTCAGGCACCAAAAACCCTGAATCCACGCTACCGGGCGGGTCAGTTGCGCGCACGGCATCAGTACTCTGCCTTACCGTTTTTTCGCAACGCCAATTCCTTTTTTCACCACCCCGCTTGACACCCTTCTTGCGCAGATCAAAAATCCCCTCCACGTTTTCCGGAAACGTTTCCGTAACGCTCCAGAAAACGCTACATTCATCTCGCAAGCGCATTCGGACTGAACACAACATCGCGCCGGGCTGCCACCCGGACGCGCTCCGTAACGCAAGCGAAACGCACGAGTGACGCCCGCAGCGTCACCAATGCCAGCTAATATATTAGCGGCAACGACTTTGCACACTCTGGAGGAGTTATGAAGAAGAACATCCGCGCCACTGCCCTGGCGCTGGGCCTGACATTCTCCCTGACGTCTTTTGCTAGCCTGGCCGCCAGCTTGTCGGTCTGGGCCGTAGACGAACCGGACAACTACACCGAAAAAATGGCACGTGAGTTCGTCAAACTGCACCCGGATGTGCAATTGACGGTGCGCAAGGTCGGGTTCTCTGCGCTCAATGACGAAGCCATGCGCGCGGTCATGTCGGGCAATGGCCCGGACGTCATCCCGGTCGACAACCCGAATACCGCCATGTTTGCCGCCCGCAATGCGCTGCTGGATCTGACACCTTATCTGGCCAAATCCAAGGTCATCGACGTCAAACAGATTTTCCCCGGCCCGCTGAAAAATGCCTCGTGGAACGGCAAGGTTTATGCCATTCCGCGCGGCGCCAATACCCTGGCACTCTATTACAACGAAGACCAGTTCAAGGCTGCCGGGCTGGACCCGAACAAGCCGCCGCAAACGTGGGATGAGTTGTACAGCTATGCCAAAAAACTGACCAACCCGGCCAAGAATGTTTACGGTCTGGCGTTCTCTGCCGTGGGCGATGAAGAAGGTGTGTTCCAGTTCCTGCCCTTCATTCAGGCCACCGGCGCCGATTGGGACAAGCTGAACAACCCTGGCGCGGCCCGTGCTGCCGCATTCTGGCAAAAACTGCTGGATGACAAACTGGCCTCGCCCGATACCCTGAGCCATCGCCAGTCTGAAGCCGCTGCGACCTTCATCAACGGCAACGCCGCCATGGACATCAATGGCCCGTGGGAACTGCCGGCAGTTGAAAAGGGAGCCAAATTCAAATGGCGCGTAGCCCTGTTGCCGACGGAGAAGGCCGGTGGTGTACGTGCGTCTGCCCTGGGCGAACAAAGCCATGCCATCTTGCGCACGGCCAAGAATCCGCAAACCGCATTCGAGTTCCTGGAGTACATGTACTCCCAGCGTAACCGTAACTGGAACGAGTTCGGCATGCTGCCGCCGTCCAAAGACACTGTAACCAGCAACCCGAAATGGCCTGATGCCTACAAGACTTTCAACGAGCAAATGCAGTACGCCCGTCCGCGTGGCCCGAATCCGGAATGGCCGAAAGTGTCCAAGGCGATCTCTACTGCAGTCCAGTCTGTGCTGACCCATCAGGCCAAGCCAGAACAGGCCATGAACACGGCCTACCAGACCGTGCAGTCGATCAAGAAATAACGTTTCACGACTCCTCTTGCGGCCGGTCGTTGTCCGCGCCCGGCCGCTTTTTTGAGTTTCGAGCCTGTCTTGCTACCACCCTGGTAGCCACGTATTTCGGGGCAACCCATGAAAAAATTCCTGAGCCACTTTGAGCAAAGAAGTGGTTTCGAAATCGCACTGGCGGTGTTCGCGCTACTTTATCTGCTGGTTTTTGCCGGCCTGCCGCTGCTGTACAACATCATGTTGTCGTTCCAGCAAGTCGACTTGATGGAACCCGCCACGCTCTTGCGCCCGTTTGCGGGCCTTGCCAATTACCGCGACATTTTCAGCCGTCCTGAAATGCACCAGGTGCTGATCAATACGTTGTTGTTCGTCGGTTTGTCGCTCACGTTCCAGGTAGTCATCGGCTTTTTGCTAGCGCTGCTGTTTGCCCAGGATTTTCCGCTCGCCAGCTTTATGCGCGGCCTGTTTCTGGCAGGCTGGATCATGCCTGGCCTTGTGGTTGGCGTGATCTGGAAACTGCTGTTCGCGGGCGATTTTGGCGTACTCAATCACCTGCTGCTGACCTCTGGCCTGATGCATGAACGCATCTTCTGGCTCTCTGACCCGAGCTATTCCCTCTATGCCGTGATCATCGCCAACGTCTGGTTGGGCGTGCCGTTCAACATGCTGCTGTTGTCCGTGGGCATCGCGGCTATTCCGGCAGACCTGTATGAGGCCGCCGAACTGGATGGCGCCAATGCTTTCCAGCGCTTCTTCGGCATCACCCTGCCCATGATGAAAGCCACGCTGGGTGCGGTGATCTCATTGGGCGCGATCATGACCATGCAGCAGTTTGATCTGATCGCCGCGCTCACCCAGGGCGGCCCGGCCAACTCGTCACAAGTGGCGCAGTACTGGTCCTGGCAATTGTCGTTCCAGACGTTTGAAGTATCGGCCGGTTCTGCCGTCGCCACGCTGATGCTGGTGCTGGTGCTGGTCATCGCCGTGTTTTACGTACGTTCTACCCGCAGCGAGAGGATGGTGTGATGAAGCGCTACGTGCTGTTTGTGATCGCGCTCATCGTCACCGCGGTCTATCTGTTCCCGCTGTACTGGATGTACATCACCGTGTTCAAAAGCGCGGCAGAGATGTTCCAGACACCGCCGACATTCTGGCCGGCGCATGGCGAGTCGCACATCTGGCAGGTGTTTACCGAGCGCGGTATGGGCAAGTTCTTGTGGAACTCGTTCATCATTGCCTGCGGTACCACCGCAGTGACCGTGTTTGTCGGTACCGGTGCGGCTTATGCGCTGGCTAGCGTGCAAAACCGCTGGACCGCCTTTGCCATTTTCGCCGTGCTGGTCTTGCAGGCCTTGCCTTCCAGCCTGATGGTCACACCGATCTTCACCGCCTTCAAAGGTCTGGGCTTGCTGGAGACGCCACGGTTGGCCGTGGTGATTGCGCAGATCACCAAGACGCTACCGTTCTACATCGTCTTGTGCCGCGCCAGCTTTGTGCAGATCCCGCGTGAGTTGCGTGATGCGGCGCTGGTCGATGGCGCCTCCCCTTCCCGTGCGTTCTTTGGCGTGATCTTGCCACTGGCGGTGAACGGCATTCTGGTGACGGCGATCCTCGTATTCCTGCAGTCGTTTGGCGAATACGTCTACGCCCGCTCGCTGATTCTGGATGACCAGTACCAGACCGCCACCGTGGGGCTGTCTGCCTTTATTGGCGCCACCAAAATCGACTGGATCGGGATCATGACCTACTCCGCCGTCTTTGTGACGCCCATTCTGATTGCTTTCATGTTGCTGCAGCGGCGCATTGTGGCCGGGCTCACCGCAGGGGCACTCAAATGAATTCGCTCTACTTCGCATCCTCTGATTGCGCAGCCAGGAATGACTGATCATGAATCGTATTGAAATTGAACATCTGTACAAAGCCTACGGTCCGGTTGAAATCCTCAAGGACATCAATATTGCCGTGCCTCAAGGCCAGTTTGTGGCACTGATCGGCCCGTCCGGCTGCGGTAAATCCACGCTGTTGCGCACGATTGCCGGGCTGGAGCAGATTACCGGCGGCACGCTGAAAATTGATGGCAATGTGGTGAACAAAACCCCGCCGCGCAAGCGCGATGTCGCCATGGTGTTCCAGAGCTACGCGCTCTACCCGCACATGAATATCGAAAAAAACATGTCGTATTCATTGCGCCTGAAGCGCAGCGCGCCGCAAGTGATCAAAGACAGCATCAACGGCGTAGCGCAAACGCTAGGCCTGACCCATTTGCTGGAACGCATGCCGCGGCAGTTGTCTGGCGGTCAGCGCCAGCGTGTCGCCATGGGTCGCGCCATTGTGCGTAACCCCAAGGTGTTCTTGTTTGATGAGCCACTTTCCAACCTGGATGCCGCCCTGCGGGTACATATGCGTTCGGAAATCCGCAAGCTGCACAACCGCCTGAATGCCACGTCGGTGTATGTGACGCACGATCAGGTCGAAGCCATGACCATGGCCGATCACGTCGTGGTGCTGCGTGCCGGTCAGGTCGAACAACAAGGCAAGCCGATTGATCTGTACGACAAACCCGCCAACAAGTTTGTCGCCGGGTTTATTGGTTCGCCAGCCATGAATTTTGTGGAGGGCCGCATTGGCGCAGATGGCCGTAGCGTGCAGTTTGGTACCAACCATGTTCTGAACATTGGCCGCGAACTACCCGTAGGCAAACCCGTCTGGCTGGGCCTGCGCCCGGAACACCTGCAACTGGAAGGCAACGGCCAGATTCTGCGCTGCCAGGTAGAGAACGTAGAAAGCACCGGGTCGATGACGTTTATTGAAGTCCAGCCCGAAGGCAGCAACGACACACCGATGCTGATCACCCACGGCGGCAAAGCGCCCGTGGTGGTTGGGGACAAGGTGAACCTGTTTATCGATACGGCAAACCTGCACGTCTTCGACAAAGAGACCGAAAAAGCAATTTGAAATCGTCGGGGGGATTCGCGCAGCAATCCACCCGACCCGACATCTTTGAACAAATGTTACAGGCACTTCCGGAAACGTTTCCGGCCATGCCAGACTTACAAC
The DNA here is from genome assembly GCF_014645555.1 of Silvimonas amylolytica. Lineage (GTDB taxonomy): Bacteria > Pseudomonadota > Gammaproteobacteria > Burkholderiales > Chitinibacteraceae > Silvimonas > Silvimonas amylolytica. The sequence continues at coordinate 150,586 of NZ_BMLY01000008.1, forward strand.
GGAAAACCACCATGAAAATCAGCGACGGCAACTGGCTCATCCGCGATGGCCTCAACCTGATGTACGCCGTGCAGGTCCACAGCGTGGACATTGTGGGTGATGAACTGCTGATCTACGCCGCCCCTCGCGACGTGACCTCCCGCGCGTATCAACTGGATACCGGCCTGATCACCCTGCGCGTGCATTCACCACTGCCAGGCGTGATTGGCATCAAGATGGCGCATTTCCAGGGCGTCGCCAATACCGGCCCGCACTTTGAATTGAATCGCCAGTCGCACCCGGTCAGCATCACCAATACCGATGAAGCCGTCACGCTCACGAGCGGCAATCTGACCGTGCGCATTGCCAAGACCGGCGACTGGGCCATCGACTTCTTGCGCGCCGGTGAACGCATCACCGGCAGCGGTTTCCGTGCCAGCGGCCAGGTGATCGACAACAATGAAGGCGGTGCACCGTATATGTTCGAGCGGCTGGACCTGGGTGTGGGCGAGAACGTCTACGGTCTGGGCGAGCGCTTTACCGCGTTTGTGAAGAATGGCCAGGTGGTCGACACCTGGAACCGCGATGGTGGCACCAGCACAGAACAAGCCTACAAGAACGTACCGTTCTACCTCACCAATCGTGGCTACGGCGTGTTCGTGAATCACCCGGAAAACGTCAGCTTTGAAGTAGCCAGCGAGAAAGTCGCCAAGGTGCAGTTCAGCGTGGCCGGCCAGGCACTGGAATACTTTGTGATTGACGGCCCCACGCCCAAGCAGGTACTGGATCGCTACACCCGCCTGACCGGTCGCCCTGCCCTGCCACCGGCCTGGTCGTTTGGTTTATGGCTAACCACGTCGTTTACCACCGACTACGACGAGGGCACGGTCAATCATTTCATTGATGGCATGGCAGAACGCAACATTCCGCTACATGTGTTCCACTTTGACTGCTTCTGGATGAAGGCTTTCCACTGGTGCGACTTCACCTGGAACAAAGAGACCTTCCCCGATCCGGAAGGTATGCTCAAACGCCTGAAAGCGCGCGGATTGAAGATCTGTGTGTGGATCAATCCCTACATTGCACAACCATCGCCGCTGTTTGCCGAAGGCATGGCCAAGGGTTATCTGCTGACCAAACCCAATGGTGACGTCTGGCAATGGAACCGCTGGCAACCCGGTCAGGGCATCGTGGACTTCACCAACCCGGCCGCATGCGAGTGGTATGCCGGCCATCTGCGCCGCCTGCTGGATATGGGCGTAGATTGCTTCAAGACTGACTTTGGTGAACGTATCCCCACCGACGTGGTGTACCACGACGGCTCTGACCCGCAGAAGATGCACAACTACTACAGCTACCTGTACAACAAGGTGGTGTTTGATGTGCTGGTCGAAAAACGCGGCGTGGGCGATGCGGTGGTTTTTGCGCGCTCTGGTACAGCAGGCAGCCAGCAGTTGCCGGTGCACTGGGGTGGTGATTGCAGCGCGACATACGAATCCATGGCTGAAACACTGCGCGGTGGCTTGTCGCTTGGGCTGTCGGGTTTTGGCTTCTGGAGCCACGACATCAGCGGCTTTGAAAATACCGCGCCCGCCGATGTGTACAAGCGCTGGTCGGTGTTCGGCCTCTTGTCCAGCCATAGCCGTTTGCACGGCAGCAAATCCTACCGGGTGCCCTGGTTGTTTGATGACGAGGCGGTGGCCGTGGTGCGCCACTTTACCGAGTGGAAATCCCGCCTGATGCCGTACCTGTATGACGCCTCCGTCCAGGCCACCCAGGGCGTACCCACGTTGCGCGCCATGATGCTGGAGTTCCCGCAAGACCCGGCCTGCGATTATCTGGATCGCCAATACATGCTGGGCGATGCGCTGATGGTGGCTCCGGTATTCAACGCAGCAGGCCATGTGGATTTCTACCTGCCCGCAGGCCGCTGGACACATCTATTCAGCAATACCGAAGCCCAAGGCGGCTGCTGGCAACGTGAGCAGCATGGTTTTATGAGTCTGCCGCTGTACGTGCGTCCGAACACACTGCTCGCACTGGGGCGCAATGATCAGCGTCCGGATTACGATTACGTCGCTGAACACGAACTGCATTTGTTTGCGCTTGACGACCACACCAGCGCCGCAGCCACGCTGCGCGACCTGACTGGCCAGGAGATCAGCACCGTGTCCGTCACCCGCATGGGTCAGCAACTGCGTGTCGCGCAGTCTGGCAAAGCAGGCGTGGTGCGGCTGGTATTGCGCAACCTGAAGGCGGGCGCGCAGCCAGCAGGCGTGACCGTTCGTGATACACCGCTGGGCGCTGCAGTGGAAATCACGGCCAGCGCGTTGCCGGTGTCGCTCAACCTGGCCTGAGTATCGTCAATGCTGTGACAAAAAAACCCGGTCCTGTGACCGGGTTTTTTATTGCGAATACGGACACCGGCAAATGCCGGTTACTTGCCTCGGGATACATGAACAATATATGATTCATATATGGAACGTATATACGGAGACGGGTATGGGCATTGTGAACATTGAGGACGATCTGCACGATCAACTGCGCAAAGCCAGCGCCGTATCGTGCCGCTCCATCAACGCGCAGGCCGCGTTCTGGATCAAGATCGGCATGCTGTGCGAAATGAACCCGACGCAAAGCTTCAACGAAATCGTCGCGCAGGAATTACGCACGGCGGGCATCGTGCCGCAGCCCGTTAAAGTAGCGTCGGCATGACCAAGCGGCCGGAAGAAATTGCGCTGATGGCTGAATCTGGCCGTCTGCTGGCCGATGTTTTTGGCTTTCTGAACGCGCTGGAACTGATCGGCATGTCGACCATGCAGGTCAATGATCTGGTCGATCAGTTCATCGTGCAGGAACTCAAAGCGCGCCCGGCCAGCAAGGGCCAATACGGCTACGCGTATGCATTGAACGCCTCTCGCAACAACGTGGTTTGTCATGGTGTGCCATCCGCGGTAGACGTACTGCAGAGCGGCGACATTGTGAATTTCGATATCACACTGGAAAAGAACGGCTATATCGCCGACTCCAGCAAAACTTACCTGGTGGGCGAGGTCTCTCCGCTGGCCAGACGCCTCGTTGAAGTGACCTATGAAGCCATGTGGAAGGGCATCAGCGCCGTGCGCCCTGGTGCAAGGCTAGGCGATGTGGGGCATGCCATTGAACGGCATGCACGCCAGAACGGATATTCGGTTGTGCGCGAATATTGCGGTCACGGCATTGGCCGGGAAATGCACGAAGACCCGCAAGTCCTTCATTGGGGCAAGCCGAAAACGGGTCTGCTGTTGCAAGAAGGGATGGTGTTCACCATTGAACCCATGCTCAACCAGGGCCGGCATGCGGTGCGGACTGAGGACGACGGCTGGACGGTGGTCACGCGCGACGGCCAGTTATCCGCACAGTTTGAACATACGGTGGCCGTTACTCGCACTGGCGTCCAGGTATTGACGCTGCGCGCAGAAGAACAACGGCGCTAGGCTCCTCCCTGCGGCGCGGAGCGCTTCCTCACCCACCCCGCGGCACGCCAGTGGACGCACGCACCACCAGTTCAGTTGGCAGCACAATTTGCGGGGAGGCCGCTTCCAGTCCTGCGATCAGCGCCAGCAAGGTGTTTACCGCAGAGCGCCCCATTTGCTGGATCGGCTGGCGGATGGTGGTCAACGCAGGATGACATTGCGCCGCGCCGGGGATGTCGTCAAAACCAATGACCGACATCTCATCCGGCAACCGCAAACCGGCCTCCCGCAAGCCCGCCATCACACCAATTGCACTCATGTCATTGGCAGCAAACACAGCCGTAGGCCGATCTGGCAACGCCAACAACGTTTTCACCGCGCTTTGCCCGCGCGACAGCGAATAGTTACCGGGGATGATCAGCTGCGGGTCAACTGCAATGCCCGACTGGGTGAGCGTATCCAGGTAGGCCCGGTGTCGGTCCTGCGCAGAGGCCAGGCGCTCATCCCCCGTCAGAAAGGCAATGCGCTTGTGCCCCAGCCCGAGCAAATGCCGTACAGCCAGGCAAGCACCGGCATAGCTATCAGAGGCTATCGACGGAAAACGCACAAAGCGCCCGTACTGATCGACCGTGATGATGGGTACGCGCGCATCGGCCAGGACTTCCAGATAACTGTGTTCGTAGGGCAAGAGTGCAATGATGCCGTCGATGACTTGCTGCATCAGCTTGATCACGCGCGGCAATGGTGGCTGGTCAGGCTCAACCAGCGAATACACCAGCAACTCATAACCCGCTGTTCGGGCCGCGCGGCCGACGCCAGCAACCAGTTCACTCACAAACGGGTTATGTAACTCGGCCGTCACCAGGCCGATCACGTGGCTGCGCCGGCTGGAGGACTTTTGCTCCGTGCGGTTCACCACGTACCCCATCTCTGCGGCGATCCGCAAAATCTCTTCCCGCCGTTCACGTGATACGCCCGGTTTGTTGGATAACGCACGCGAGACCGTCATCTGCGATACCCCGGCGGCGTTGGCGATGGCCATCAACGAGACGTCATTCTTGCTCATAAAGCGCCCTGTTCGGTGTGTTTTTGCACGCTATTGAGTATACGTTACAAACTACGTTATAAGCATCAAACCCCACGGCATACCCCTTGCCATGACGCACCGCAATAAAAATCATGAAACACGCTATAAAACATCAATATTTCAACGAATTGGTAAAAAAATGAACGCAGCAAAATGACTTTCGTAACTTGCCGTTCATCTGTATGACAACGTTACGATGTAGTTATCCAATTGACGCTACATAACGTTAAAACATAACGTTTCCTCCGCCTCAAGCGACTCTGCCCAATTACCGCTTTACCGGAGGAAAAAATGCAAAAAGCCAGAACCGGTACGCTGTCCGCGCTGCTCTGTATTGCGGCCCTGGCGGCCTCTGCCAGCGCCAGCGCGGCCGATCAGGTCATTACCGAGTGGGACCTGCAAACCAACACCGCCGCCGCCAAACTGATCAACGACGCCGGCGTCCGTTTTGAAGCCACCAATCCTGGCTTCAAGGCCGAGCAATCCCACATTCTGAACGACGCCTACAAGACCAAATTGAAGATCGCCTTTGGCGCTGGTCAGCCGCCGTGTGTGTTTGCCACCTGGGGTGGCGGCCCGCTACGGGAGTACGTGAAATCCGGCCAGGTCGTTGATCTGACACCGTATCTGGCCAAAGACACGGCTTTTCGTGATCGCTTCATTCCAACGGGCTTCATGTCCGCCACCATTGACCACAAGGTCTACGGCGTACCATCCGAGAACACCACCGCCGCCGTGGTGTTTTACAACAAAGAACTCTTTGCCAAATACAAATTGCAACCACCCCAGACCTGGGATGAGTTGATGAATGTGGTGAAGGTCTTCAAAGCCAACGGCGTTGCACCGTTTGCACTGGCCAACAAGAACAAGTGGCCAGGGTCGATGTATTACATGTACCTCGTGGACCGCATTGGTGGCGCGGACACCTTCCGCAATGCGGTAGAGCGCAAACCGGGCGGCAGCTTTACCGCTCAACCGTTTATTGCAGCGGGCGAACGCATTCAGGAACTCGTGAAAGCCGGTGCCTTCGCGCCGGGCTACAACGGGCTGGATTACGACATTGGTGCATCCCGCCGCTTGATGTACTCCGGCAAAGCCGCCATGGAACTGATGGGCAGCTGGGAGCTGTCCACCATCCAGAACGAAAACCCCGGTTTTGTCAGCAAGGTCGGCTTCTTTGCCTTCCCGTCCGTCACCGGTGGCAAGGGTGATCCAAAAGACGTGATCGGCACCGTGGGCGACAACTTCATGAGCATCTCCACCGCCTGCAAAAACCCGGATGCCGCCTTCAAACTGATCAAGGCCATGACCGACGACGCTTCTGCCCAGGCCCGCCTGGCGGACAAGCGCCTGATTCCGCTCAAGGGGCTGGCTGTATCTGACCCATACCTCAAGCAGATTCAGGCCCTGGTGACACAAGCGCCAAGCATTCAGCTCTGGTACGACCAGGAACTGCCACCCAAGATGGGTGAGTTGCACAAGGACACCTTGCAAGCGCTGTTTGGGCTGTCCATGACCCCGCAAGAGGCTGCGCAGCAGATGGAAACTGCGGCGAAGACGGAGTTGAAATAAGGGGTCGCCGGCGCGCTGCGCGGTTAAGCCATACAGCGCGCCGGAATAAGCAGACGAAGTTGGGGTTGCCGTTGAATTTGCTTTTGACGTGTCCCCTCCGGCAGCGCCGAGCATCGCAGCGGAGTCCGGGGTTTCGGCGTAAGGGTGTTTGAGGGCTTTAGCCCGAGTTCCCTGGAGCCAGCCGGACTTTGCGAGAAGCGCAGGGAGCCCGAAGGGCGTTGTCGCAGGGGTCGCCTTTCTTTGGTTACTTTCTTTGGCGAAGCAAAGAAAGTGACGTGGGTCCGGGCACCCCCGGGTATGTAAACAACGCGCCGCAGGGCGCTAAAACCTCACAACAATATAAACCAGGTCCGCCACCCCGGATTCCCGCTAACGCTTCATCCGGGCTACGAAGTGGCATCTGCCAACGACATAACTGGATTCCGGCTCAGGGCCGGAATGACGAGACAGTAAAAAGGCCAACTCATCACCTTTGCAATGAACGCATTTGCAATAAAAGCATGACCACCGCATCACCCGAGAACCGCCAATGACAAGTTACACCGAAACCCAGGTCTTACCGCTAGCCCGCCCGGTCCGGGCTTGGCCAGCCTGGCTCGTCCCCACCTTTTTTCTCGCCCCAGCCGTCATCATGCTGGTGGTCTTCCTCCTGTACCCGCTGCTCTCGAGTTTTCAGTTGTCACTCCTGAACTGGAATGGCCTGGGTACGCAGGGCAAGTTTGTCGGGCTGGATAACTGGCTGTATTTGCTGCAAGACCCTATCTTCTGGTTGTCCTTGCGCAATAACAGTCTTTTGGCGGTGTTTTCCGTCGTTATCCAGTTACCTATCGCTCTGGCTCTGGCGGTCTTGCTGGATAAAGCCGGCGGCTATTCGCGCGTGCTCAAGATCGTCTATTTTCTACCGCTACTCATGTCCAGCGTGGCGCTGGGCGTGCTGGCCAAGAACCTGTACGACCCCAACTTCGGGCCGATCAACCTGATCCTGCAAGCGCTGCATATGGATGCCTTTGCGCATGACTGGCTGGGCGATACGCACTACGCGCTGGGCTCGATCATTGCGGTGGTGTGCTGGCAAAACATTCCGTTTTACATGGTGCTGTTCATGGCCGGGCTGGCGTCGTTTCCGGATGAACTGCAAGAAGCCGCACTCCTCGATGGCGCCAGCGAATGGACCATCTTCTGGCATATCAAACTGCCGCATCTGTACGGCACGCTGCGTACCGGCGCGCTGCTGGCAATCATTGGTTCGCTGCGATATTTCGATCTCATCTTCGTGATGTCGGGCGGTGGCCCCGAGCATTCTTCCGAACTGATGGCGACCTACATGTACCGCACGGTGTTTGATTCATTCCAGCTGGGTTACGGCAGCACCATTGCCTCGGCCATGTTTATTGTGGTGACGCTGGTGGCCAGCCTGGCGCTGCGCCTGACCCGCCGTTTCGAGCCGGAGGTTTAACATGCTGACCACGCCTGTTTTGCCACGCCGCGGCTTTGCACCATCCCGGGTTGTGGTCCCGACCCTGGGTCTTTTCTGGCTGGCCGTCACGCTGCTGCCGTTCCTGTTTATGGTCATGACCAGTTTCAAAACCCAGGAAGACAGCTTTGCTACGCCCATCTGGGCGCTGCCTTCGCATCTGGATCTGATCAACTACAAGGCCGTTTTGCAGGGGGACTTTCTGATCTACCTGCGCAATAGCGTCTTTGTGATTGGCGTGTCCATTGCGCTGATTTTGCTGTTCGGTGCCATGGCGGCTTACGCCCTTGCCCGCTTGCGTTTCAAGTTCAACCAGCCGCTGTTCGGGCTGATTGTGGCCGGCATGATCGTGCCGCTGCATGTCACCCTGGTGCCGGTGTATTTGATGACGCGCCAGGCCGGGCTGTACGACACGATGTTTGCACTGATCGGGCCTTATGTGGCGATGAGCCTGCCCGTGTCCATCTTCATCCTGACCGGTTTCATGAAACAAATCCCGCGTGAACTGGAAGAAGCCGCACAACTGGATGGCTGCGGACCGATCGCCATTTTCGCCCGCATCTTTTTGCCACTGTGCGGGCCGGGGCTCTCCACCGTAGCGATCTACAACGGCATCAATCTGTGGAATGAATTCATTTTTGCCTACGTGCTGACCTCTACCCCCAACCACCGCACCTTACCCCTGGCCGTGTGGGACTTCCAAAGCCAGTTTGCCTCCAACATCCCCGGCATGATGGCCGTGGTGACCCTGACGGCCCTGCCCCTGATTGCGGCCTATGCCTTTGGGCAGGAGAAAATTGTGAAAGGGATGATGGCCGGGGCGCTCAAAGGCTAGACACCCCCTGTTTGCACGACCCATCCATACAAAAACCAGGCCCCAGCCGGCCGCAGGAAACATCATGACTGCCATTTATAAAGACTCATCCCAACCTGTCTGCGCCCGCGTGCAAGACCTGCTGGCCCGCATGACACCCGAAGAAAAAGTGGCGCAGATGCACGCCTTCTGGCTGATCTTGTCTGAAGACGGCAAACACACCGTCCGTGCGGACAGCTTTACCGGCGCCAGCGATCAGGAATCGCTGCAAAAGCGGCTGCAACTGGGTTTGGGCCAGATCACTCGCCCGCTGGGCAGTCACAAGATTGATGCCGCTGCAGGCGTGCGTGCGTTCAACGCCTTGCAAAAAACCATGATGGAAAACACGCGGCTGGGCATTCCGGTGATGTCGCATGAAGAGTGCCTGGTGGGCCTGATGGCCAGCGGCGCAACCCTGTTTCCGTCTGCGCTGGCTTTTGGCGCGACCTGGAATCCGGGGTTGATTGAACAGATGGCGGCCGTCATCGGTGACGAAGCCCGGAGCATTGGTTGCCACCAGGGCCTGGCACCTGTGCTAGATGTCTCGCGCGATGTGCGTTGGGGCCGTACCGAAGAAACCTTTGGCGAAGACCCGTATCTGGTCGGTGTCATGGCCACGCGCTATGTGCGCGGTTTGCAGGGTGACGAGCGTGATCTGCTGGCCACGCTCAAGCATTACGTCGGGCATTCCTTTTCTGAGGGCGCACGCAACCACGCACCGGTTCATCTGGGTTGGCGTGAACTCAACGATACATTCATGTTGCCGTTTGAAATGGCGGTCAAGCAGGCCAATGCCGGTTCGGTCATGCCGGCGTATCACGACATCGATAACGAACCCTGCCACGCATCACACCACTTGCTGACCGACATCTTGCGTGAGCAATGGGGCTTTGATGGCCTTGTGGTGGCCGATTATGTGGGCGTGAGTTTGCTGTACCAGCACCACGGTGTCGCCGCCGACCCGGCCGAAGCCGCAGCGCTGTCGTTCAACGCGGGCCTCGATATCGAACTACCCGGCGACGACTGCACCACGCGCCTGGCCGATGCACTCAAACGCGGTCTGATCACAGAAGAGCGCATTGATGAAATCGTCAGCCGCGTGCTGACCGAGAAATTCCGCCTGGGGTTGTTCGAAAACCCCTACGTGGATGAACATGCCATCCGCCTGCGCACCCCACGCGCGCTGGAACTGGCGCGTGAAGTCGCCCGGCAGTCGGTCGTCATTCTGGAAAACAACGGCACCTTGCCGCTGAACCCGGCCTCCCAGCCCAGGATTGCGGTCATTGGCCCGACCGCCGATGACAGCCTTGCGATGTTGGGTGGCTATAGCTTCCCAGTGCACCTGATCCTGAGCAAAGACCAGCAGGCGCAGGCCGAGCCCCATGTCGTCACACCGTTGGCCGGAGTACGCCAGATCTTCGGTACAGAGAACGTCAGTTACGCGCAGGGTTGCGCCATTCTGGAAGAACGCAAATATGGTTCGCCGGTGTTCCCGGGCGATGTAGCCAATAGCACCGAACTGGCGCATGCGTCCCCGGTGAGCCAGAACGCAGAACATATCGACACTGCTGTCAAAGCCGCAAACAATGCCGATGTCGCCATTGTTTGCGTGGGTGATCTGGCCGGCTTGTTCCAGACCGGCACCGTGGGTGAAGGCTCCGATGCCGATTCGCTCAACCTGCCTGGCGTACAGCAGCAACTTCTTGAAGCCGTGGTCAATACGGGCAAGCCAGTCATCGTGGTGCTCACCGGCGGCCGGCCGTACAACCTGCAGGGGCTGGAGCAGCGCGTGGCGGCCATGGTCATGGCGTTTACCGGCGGCGAGCAAGCCGGCATTGCACTGGCCGAGGTACTGGCCGGCATCGCCGAACCCAGCGGCCGCATGACGATTTCTATCCCCAAAAACGTCGGTGCTGTGCCGTATTACTACAACCACAAACTCAAAAGTGCCGGCACGCCGATTGCCTTTCACTTTGGCAGCGCTTACCCCTTCGGCTACGGTCAGAGCTACACCACGTTTGCCTACGACACATTGGCTGTACGTGCCGATCAAGTCGATATCAACACGGGAGATGTCGTCCTCACTTTTGACATTACCAACACCGGCCAACGCGCCGGCGTGGAAATCCCGCAGATCTATGTGCGCGACAAACTGGCCTCCGCCGTCCGCCCGGTCAAAGAGCTGAAGGCGTTTGGGCGGATTGAACTGGCCGCTGGCGAACGTAAAACAGTGGAAGTACGCATACCGGTAGACATGCTCAATTTCACCGGCCATAGCGGCCAGCGTATTGTGGAACCCGGCGAGTTCGACATCCAGATTGGCGCATCCAGCAGCGATATCCGGCTCTCTACCATGATTACTGTCACCGGCCAGACACGCACGTTGGCGCGGCACTGGCGCATGGAAAGCGTATGCCAGGCGGCACGCTGAACCAGCCTGAACAAGCCACCTTCGGGTGGCTTTTTTTGTAGCCCTGGCGGTTACACCACAGTCCTTTTTGTCGCACGCAGAGGCTGGCGGATTTCATGTCAGAATCACTCCCCCGCGCCCGGCTTTCAACCTCGCCCATTCAGTCCGAACATGCTCAACTCACGCTTCACGCCATTGCTTTGTGGTCACTTTTTTTCGCAGTTTGGCGGGTGGGTCAATTTTCTGGCCATCCTCAACATCGCGGTCTACCGCTTTCACGGGACAGCCACCGATCTGCTGATTCTGAATGCAGCATCGCTGCTGCCATCGGTGTTGATGACACGGTGGGTTGGGCGCATCACCGGCACTTGCAAACCGAAGATCGTGTTGTGTGTATCAACCCTGGTGGTGGTACTGGCGACGCTGGGGCTGATATGGGCGCCCTCGTTTGCCCTGTTCATCGGCGTGGTTTGCATCAAGTACATGGCGGTCAGCTTTGCGGACCCGGCCATTAATGTCCAGGCGCGTGCCAGCATGGCTGATGATGAATTGGGGCGGGCTTTTTCACAGCTGACCCTGTCACGCAATCTCTCCAAAATTCTGGCGCCCGCAGTGGGTGCGGCGGCGGCTGCACTGGTCGGCGATCAGCACACCATGCTGCTCTCTGTGGTCTTGCTGGCTCTGGCAACGGGCGCCTTCATGATCATGCCGACTGCGGCCCCCCTCGCCCGCCCGGCGCCAGCCAAAGCAGCGCCAGTGCACACCCCTGGTTGGCGCGCATGGCCGTTTTTTGCGAGCGTAGTGGTTTATGGCGGGCTGACATTGGCGGTGAACAGCCAGTTTGCGCTCGTGCTCAAGAACAGCGGATATGGCTCAGGCGCAGTCGGTATCTTGATGTCTTGCGCGGCGGCGGGCGGCATTCTGGGTGGTTTGGTGCTGGCACGACGTAGTAGTGGACAAGCCACACTGCACGGGTTGATCAGGCTGGGCATGGTGGCAGCGCTAGTCTTTCTGGCGCTAGGTTGCGCATTGTTATTGCCGCCAGGCGTCGGGATTTTCGGACTGGGTTTATGTTTCTTCGGGACTGGCCTTAACGGCGCGGCGATCGCGGTCAAGCGCAATGTTTATCTGGTTTCCCAGTTTGGCGATCAGGTCGGCGCAGCAACCGCCACACTGCAATCGGTTCAACAAACCATCCAGTTTCTGGCGCCGTTCCTGGGCGCGCTACTGGTCAGCCACCTGGCGGCACCCACCGTATTCTGGACGCTGGGCGTGCAGTGTCTGGTGTTGTCTGGCACCTTGTTGTTGCTGACCGGCCTGCGCATCGGGGACAGGCGCTTGATACGGCAACGCGCCTGAGCCACGTTACCGGATGTTCTCCATATTTTTGCGGCGGTGCTTGATGGCGTACATCTCGTTATCCGCCAGGCGCAGTGCCTGGTCGACCGACACAGAGCCATCTACCGCCACAAAACCAACGCTGGCACCGGGGTAATTGACGGTTTTACCGCCAATACCAAACACACCGCTGGCTGCACTGGAAAAACGCTCGGTCATCGCAATGGTGGCAATGTGCGCATCACCCCGATTGGCCGGCCCGGGGCCAACAACCGCGAATTCATCGCCACCCAGCCGACCCACCATATCCGTACCCCGGGCTGCGCCAGAAAGGCGGATGGCGATCTCACGCAAAAGATGATCGCCGCCTTCGTGGCCATGCAGATCATTCACGTCCTTGAAACTATCAAGATCAACCAGCCCGACCAGTACGGTGGTCTGTTCACGCCGGGCCGCCGCCAGCAAGCGGGAGAGTTCGTCACTGATTGCGCGCCGGTTAGGAATACCGGTTAAAGGGTCTGTCAGCGCGAACAGTGCGAGACGCTGATTGGCACTCTTAAGTTGTTCCAGCACGGCTTCGCGTTCCATGTGTTGGGATATGAGTTTGGAGAACAGATTAATCGCGCTGCGCGCGCGATCCGACAACGGCATCTGGCGTTTGCTGGCGGCACACAACGTGCCCAGCAATTCGCCGTTAGCGTTCCGGATGGGTGAACTGACATAGGTTTTGATACCCAGCGCTTTGGCGGCGACGGAATCGGGCCAGTGGCCAGGGACATCATCGGTGTACTGACGGCCTTCTTCGAATGACCTTTTGCACAAGGTATCTGACCATGGCACCGTCATGTTTTCGCCGATATTGAGCGCGCCAACATTGCGGGCAAACTCCACCAGTTGGGTGGCAGCCTCGGTATCGATACGCGTCACATAGGTGGATTCGTAGTCGGTGAGGTGATGCAGCATTTCCAGCAAAGGTCTTGCGAGATCTTCAAGACTACGGGCAGCAGAGACCGATTCAGTCAGGCGAACGAGGTCGCTTTCCATTTTTTCCCCTATCAGGTTATCAGCGCGACGATTCATTCTAGAAGCGATCTGGCATCCGGCAAGGCAGGTTTAGGTCACCAGATTTACGAGAGGCAAAAGCCACTCCGTTTGTCGGCATGACAGCAAATCGAACGCAATCGGGGCGAATCAGAACTAATTTGTCATCAAACCTTACGGAATATCCCAATAACATACGGGGAGCGGATGCGGTTTAATGTCCGGTTGCCCGTCGTCTTTAAAGCATTGGTTCTTATGTCACTCAAATCCAGATTGCTCGTTTTCGTGGCCCTGCTCGTGGCCGTCGTCATTGCTGTGTTGTCCTGCGTGGCTTTTTTGCGCATGAAGTCAGAAATCATCACTGGCACCCGCAATGAAATTCACACTGCCGTGCATGGCAACAGCGCCGCCCTGGCACGCTGGGTTACCCAGCACCGCAATGCCGTCACCGCCGTGGCCGCGCAAGCGCCCGGTGTAGCCGATCCCGTACCCTTCCTTTTGGTCGGCAAGCAAGCGGGTGAGTTCGACCAGTTGTTCGCTGGTTATGCTGACAAGCGCATGATCTACAACCTTGTGGACAAGCACCCACCTGCTGGCTATGACCCGACCGGGCGCACCTGGTACAAAAAAGCGGCTGAAGCCAATGGTCCGATCGTGTCTGACCCGTATGTGTTCGCCTCTACCGGCAAACTGGGTGTGACCTTTGCTGCGCCGGTCACGCAGAACGGTTCGCTGACTGGCGTGATCGGTGGTGACGTGGCGCTCGAAGACGTCATCAAGGTGGTGACCGGTATTGAATTGCGCGGCGATGGCTATGCGTTCCTGGCCACGCACGATGGCAAGATCGTGGCACACCCGAGCCCGGACACCACACTCAAGGCGGTCTCTGACATCATGCCGGGCCTCACGCCGGATGCGCTGGATAATGCAGAGAAGCAAAATGATCTGGTCGAGATCACCATTGGCGGCGCAGACAAATATGTGACCGCATCGGCCGTGCCCGGCACCGACTGGGTTCTGGCCACAGTCAGCGATAAATCAGCCATGCTGGCACCGCTCAATGGCTTGCTGATTACACTGCTGGTCTCTGGCGCCGTGGTCGGTGTACTGGCTATTATTCTGGCCACCGCAGCGCTCACCAGCATGCTGGCCGGGTTGAACCGCCTGCGTGATGCGCTGGCTGAAATCGCCACCGGCCACGCTGACCTGACCCGCACCATTCCGGTCGGTCGCCGTGATGAAATCGGCCTGACCGCAGAAGCCTTCAACCGCTTTGTCTCACGCCTGCGTACGCTGTTTGTAGATGTGCGCGATAACGCCGTACACCTCACCAGCGGCGTGCGTGATCTGAACGACGTCACGCAGCGTTTATCCAACGAATCGCAGCGCCAGGCCGATATTTCCAGCGCTACCGCGGCGACCATTGAAGAGATCACCGTCAGTATCAATCACATTGCCGATGGCGCCCGCCAAAGCGAAGGCACGGCCAGCGAAACCGGCGCGGTATCGCTGCAATCGGCCGACGAAGTGCAGCAACTCTCCAATGAGATCGACGCGATTTCCCGCTCTGTCGACGCGCTGGCAGATACGCTGGAAGCATTGGGTGTGCGCTCTGGCCAGATCACCCATATCGTCGATGTGATCAAGGAAATTGCGGACCAGACCAATCTGTTGGCGCTGAACGCAGCGATTGAAGCCGCCCGCGCCGGTGAAGCCGGTCGTGGTTTCAGCGTGGTGGCAGATGAAGTGCGCAAACTGGCCGAACGCACCGCCAAAGCGACGGTGGAGATCGGCGGCCTGATTGGCGAGACCGACAACCAGATCCAGGCTGCGCTGGGCGATATGTCCAGCACGCGGCAATCGGTGAGCGCTGGCGTGGATAAATCCCACGCGGTGGCCGATCGCATTGGTGGCATTCATAGCCGCATGGAACACGTGGTATCGAGCATTCGTGAAATTGCCGATGCGACCCGTGAGCAATCGGTGGCGACCAATGAAATGGCCAAGGCCGCTGAGCAACTGAACCGGCTCTCTAACGAGACCGACGCGGCGGTACAGCATGCCTCAGGTACCGTGCGCCAGTTGAATGATCGGGCTCGCGCTTTGCATGGTCTGGTGGAACAATTCCAGCTTTGATCCAACCGCCGGAACTGACCATGACTGAAACCCAAGCCCTGCAACTGGCCACCCACCGCCACTACAAAGGCGGTTTGTACCGCGTGGTCGGTCTGGCGCGGCATTCTGAAACGCTAGAGTCCATGACGGTGTATGAACACCTCTGGCCGCATGAGCAAGGCCTGTGGGTCCGCCCGACCGACATGTTCAATGGCAAACTGGAAGACGGGCGTGATCGCTTTGCGCCACTGATCCCCAGCGTCTGAGATCGGTGTTCACCCATAAAAAAACCGCCAGAATATGGCGGTTTTTTTATGGGTAACGCGCTGATGCGCTCATGCCTGCCCGGCCTCACGCACCACCTTGATTCGCGCCAGCAACATCTGTAACCGCAGCTGGATCGCGTCTCGCGTGGCCGCATCCGTCACTTCACCATTGGCCAGTTTGCGCCCCACGCTACCCACACAAACGGGCCCATTGCCCACCAGATCACCCGTCATCACCTTGAGCGTACCAAACACGTGCGCAACAGATTTATCCGCACCGGTCTCAGAGGACGACGCCCCCAGCAGCAGCATGGGCTTGCCGACCAGTTCACCACTACCCACCACCCAGTCGAGCGCATTCTTGAACGCCCCTGGCACGCCGTGCGCGTACTCCGGCGTGGAAAACACCACGCCATCCACTTCTTTCAACGCCGCCTGCCACCGGGCCACTGCCGCTGGCGTACCTTGCGCTTCAACATCCGGGCTGAACAAGGGCAAGGCCCCCAACCCTTCATACACCTCAAGTGTCGCTTCACCCGGCAACATGGCCGCGCAAGCACGCAACAAGGCGCTATTGAACGACTGCTGTCGCAAACTACCCGACACACCCAGAAGTTTGATTGATGCCATCAGAACCCAGCCCGGCAAGAGACAAAAAGAGCCAGCGGAACAACATCCAGCCTGGCGATACGCCGCCGCAGTATAGCCACAAAACCCGACGTGGCCACACCGACGGCGGCCAAGGCAAAGCCCATAGCGAGATTCCCCCCGAAGGCTTCAAGTTTGCTACAATGCGCCCCTCTGATCTGCCCCGCCCGGGTGGTGAAATTGGTAAACACAGCGGACTTAAAATCCGCCGCCGTTAGGCTTGTCGGTTCAAGTCCGATCCCGGGCACTCCCTTTAAAATCAGCGAATTAGCAATCTAGCGCATTCCTGCTGATTTTAGTCTTCGGCCATCATGTAACCGAATTGGCTGCACCCCAGCGCCATCCCGACCATAGCCAATCCACGCTCTTTGCCTGTCACGATGGACGATCCGGTTACCCAACCCACGCGACGCGTTGTTGCAATGACTGGAAAATGTGCTGCGCAAGATGGACTTGCTGCAAATCGTGTCACAGCTTGAGGGAACGGGCAGCGATGCCAGGGTGTGTTGCTGCAATAGCGGCTCCAGCAGGTACGCCCCGGCCTGAACAGCGCCAAGCCAAGCCAAGCCGCAATCAACATACGCCTCAGTGTCGCTCAGGGGTGAGTTCCGAGTTTGCTATGCAACGGCTCGAAGGTAATTCGACTGCTCTTCGGTGTGGATTCAACCGGTCGATGCAACACACTAGAACCTGCGCAGGCAGGAGGAGTGT
>NZ_BMLY01000009.1 GCF_014645555.1 Silvimonas amylolytica
AGCGGAGAAACCGAACTATACGGACCATCCCCACACCCGTCAACACCTTCCTGCAATATTTCCTCTTCTTCTGCATCAAATCCCTGATTCAAAAGCAATCTTTTGTGACAGAAAAATGTCCGGACAGATTTTCCCGCTTTTAACCCCCGTGTTTACACCCTTTTAGCGCCCTCTGGCCGATGGCTTGCACCACATTGGCACATCTCTCTAGCCGCCCTGGCGCTATATATCTATCTGAATGCACATGATCAGCCACGACTGATGACCTGATGTCCTGGCTGGAACGGCGTTTGCTTTTACAAGATTCATCCAACGGGCGAGGAGCCAGTCATGGCCGGGCAATATTCGTGGGAATCTATCGACGTGCATTTGCTGCGTGTACTGCACGCATTGCTGACCGAGTGCAGCGTGTCAAATGCTGCACGCCGGCTTAATCAATCCCAGCCCGCGGTGAGCACTGCCTTGCGGCGCCTGCGCGACATGCTGGGTGATCAGTTACTGGTGCGTAGCCGCAATGGCATGACGCCGACCGAGCGGGGCAAAGCATTACTGGAGCCGGTGAAGATAGCCCTGCAGCAGATCGAGACGATTGCCATGCAGCAGGTGAATTTTGATGCAGCGCTCTCCCGCCGCATCTTTAATATTGCGACGCCGGATTATCTGAACGCCACGCTCATTGGTGAAATCGTGGCCCGCTTGCGCAAGCTGGCACCGCAATCGCAAGTGGCCTTCCATTCACTGGGGCAGGATTACGATTATGTGCGCGCTCTGGAGAACGGCGATCTGGATGCGGTTATTGGCAACTGGCCCCAACCGCCAGAACACCTGCGCATGCTGCCTTTGTTTGAAGATGAAGTGGTTTGTCTGATGCGAGAGGGCCACCCACTGGCAGGCCGCAAGCTCACCATCGCCGAATATGCCGAAGCCGAGCATCTGGTGCCCAACCCGTATTCGGTGGGTCAACGGGGGGTGATTGATCTGCACCTTGCGCGTGAACGGCTCAAGCGCAACGTGGTCGCCTACGTGCCTTACTTCAATCTGGTGCCTTATCTATTAATGCAAACGGAGATGATTTTCTCCGGGCCACGCATGTTCGCAGAATACTTCTGTAATCACATGCCGCTGGCCATGTCGCAAGCCCCCATCGAATTCCCCCGCATGCAGTTCTATATGTTGTGGCACGACCGTAGTCACCATGGCGACGAGTGCCGCTGGTTCCGTGAGCAGGTTGCCACCGTGGCGCGCAACTATGGCGCCACCATGCTTGAGGCGCGGGCAAAGCAATTGGCCGCGTAATTCATCTATTCACCGGAAAGGCGCTGAGCCAGACGCAAAGCTGCAATGCGGTCAATCTGGTTCAGTGCCTCTGCCTGTTCTGTCGGTGCATCGTGCGTCAGTCGTTCCTGCATGCGGGAAATGATGGCCGTACGGTCAAGTCCGCGTACAGCGATCACGAACGGAAAACCAAATTTCTGCTGCCACGCCGTATTGAGCAACTGGATCTGCGCAAACTCTTGCGGCGAGCACTGATCCAGTCCGGCGCCGGTTTGTTCTGATCTGGAGTCTTGCGTTAGCTCACCTCGCACTGCAGCCCGACCGGCCAGTTCCGGATGGGCGCGGATCAGTGCCAGTTGTTGATCTACACCGGCCGAACGCATGCAATAACTCATCGCTGCCAAAAGGGCATCCGTGGTTGCAAATGGCCGCGCTGACCATGCGCCTTGGGCCACCCAGGGTGAGTGTTCGTATAAATCCCCCAATGCGGCCACAAAGTCTGACTGCGACATGGCAGATAACGCTGTCAGTGAGTAAATGACTGCCATACAAACTCCGGGTGTGCGGGGTGCTTCAACTGTATGTGCCGGCCAGCCCCGACAACAAGGCGATGTGCTTTATATAGCTCTTGCGCCTGGCCATATGAACGCGCCCGGCCGTGGCTCCCACAGCTATCTGGGGTACGGCATAGTCGTTATGCCGCACAGCCTGTCGGGCACCGGCCCATGTGGCTTCTATAATCGACTACGTCTTCCCACAATCTGGCAGGCATATGGGCAAGCTCTCGGTTCATGTTCTGGATACAGCACACGGGCAGCCTGCGGGTGGCATGCGCTTGCGATTATTGCGCATCACATCCGCCGGCCCGCAAAGCGTGTTTGAGGGTCACACCAACACAGATGGCCGCCTTGATCAGCCACTGCTAAGCGGAGATCTGCTCACCGCCGGCGTGTATGAACTGCAGTTTGATGTTGCCGCCTATTTCCGGCACCGGCAGGTATCCTTGCCTGACCCACCGTTTCTGGATGTTGTAGTCCTGCGCTTTGGCATTGCCAATCCGGCGGAGAGCTACCACGTACCGCTGTTGGTCTCGCCGTGGAGTTACTCCACCTACCGGGGGAGCTAGGCGCCAATGGATGCCAGTTACCTGATCGAATGCGCCTCTTTGCTGCTGCGCTGGATGCACGTGATCTTTGCCATTGCCTGGGTGGGGTCTTCTTTTTATTTCATCTGGCTGGATAACAGCCTCAAGCCACCGGTTGACCCTGCGCTCATCGAGAAAGGGGTGGGTGGCGAATTGTGGGCCGTCCATGGCGGCGGCTTTTACAACCCGCAGAAATATCTGCTGGCACCGAAAAAACTGCCCGATGAATTGCACTGGTTCAAGTGGGAATCTTATTCCACCTGGCTCTCGGGCTTTTTTTTGATGGGCGTACTGTATTACTCGCAAGCCGCGGTTTACATGATCGATGCCGGCAGCGTGATCCAGACACCCGGTGCGGCAGTCATGACGGGGATCGCCACGCTGGTCATCGGCTGGCTGGTGTACGACGGGTTGTGCCGTTTGTTGTTCAATCGTAGCCCCTTGTTGTTTGGCGCGATCTACTACGGCTTTGTGGTCATCGTGGGGTTGGTGCTGTGCCATCTGTTATCGGGTCGCGCCGCTTTTTTGCACGTCGGCGCGATGATCGCTACGACAATGAGCGCCAACGTGTTTTTCTGGATTATTCCTGGCCAGAAGAAAATGGTGGCGGCCATGCGCGCCGGCCAGACGCCGGAACCGATCCATGGCAAACGCGGCAAGCAGCGCAGTGTCCATAACAACTATCTGGTGTTGCCGGTCATCTTTTGCATGCTGAGCAATCACTACGCTTTTATATATAGCGGCCCACAAGCCGGCCTCACTCTGGCGGTGATTTTGCTGGCCGCAGCGTTAACCCGGCATTTCTTCAATCTGCGGCACAAAGGGATATATAAGTGGCAATACCCGGCAGCCGGGCTGGTTTTGCTCATGATCGTGTTTGTGGCCCACGCCCCCAGCGCGCCACAAGCCGCCGCTCAAGTGCCGCATACCACGACGCTGGGCGACATCCGCCCGATCATCACCAACCGTTGCCTGGCCTGTCATTCAGAGAAACCGACCAAAATGCCTGCGGCACCCAACGGCATCAAATTTGATACTGACGAAGCGGTACTGGCCAATGCACCCAAAATCTATCAACAAGTCGTTCAGATGAGAGCCATGCCGCTTGGCAATTTAACTGGCATGACCGATGACGAACGTGTGCAAATTGGCCGGTGGTTTAAGGATGGGGCGAAATAATCGTCCAGATCAAAACAGTGCGCCCAGAATCATGACCAGCCCCAACATCGAAACGACCCACGCCAGCGAACGTACCCAGCGCACGCCAAAGGCATACAACGGCAGATAGATCACGCGGGACCAGAAATAAAGCTGGCACCCCAATGCGGTCTGCGCAGACTCCCGCGCCATCACATGCGCCAGCAAAACGGCTACCGCAAAGAATGGCCAGGTTTCCATATAGTTACGCTGCGCACGCGCCAACCGTCCGGCAAGCCCGTATTGCGGCTGACCTTCGTCACGCGGGCCGGCAGTCCACATCACGCCCTCTGTTTTGAGGATCACGCAGGCATAGGCCATCAGGTGAACGAGCCCCAACGCGATACTCCAGACGAGCCACTGCAATTCCAGATTCATGTGAGTTCCTTGTTCATTGGCGCACCGTCAGACATCTCTGGCAGGGCAACCATCGTTGCGCCGGGCCGCAAAACATGGATCGACGCGCCATACTGCACTTTAGCGCGGCGCCTGCCGCATCCTGAAAAGGAATGCACCATGTTGCTTGAAGGTTCCTGCCAGTGTGGCGCGGTCAGTTTTACTGTCGAATGCCCTCACCCCTTACCCTATCAACGGTGTTATTGCAGTATTTGCCGCAAAACCCAAGGGGGTGGCGGCTATGCCATTAACCTGGGCGCGCTGGCCGATACACTCAATATTCATGGGCGCGAACACATCCGGATGTACCACGCCCGCGTGAAAAATCCGGAAGACGCGCACGCCCATATCAGCAGCGGTGAACGTCATTTTTGCGGCGAATGCGGCACAGCGCTGTGGGTGTATGACGCGGAATGGCCTGAGCTGATCCACCCGTTTGCTTCCGCCATTGATACGCCATTACCCAAAACGCCAGAAACCGTGCACATGATGCTGGAGTTCAAACCGGGCTGGGTAGACGTGAACTTCAAACAACAAGACCAGAAGTTCCAGCGTTATTCCAGAGAGTCGATTGCCGAATTCCACGAGCGCGTGGGCGGCGTATCGCCACCATCAGGCGAGGCCGAACGTGGTGACTGAGCGGGTTATTTGCGAATCCAGCCCACAGACAATACATAGCGACTGCCACCCTCGACGCGCGTAACACTGTGCTCGCAAGCGTCCGGGCGAAACAACTTGATGCGGCGCGTCGCGTAAATCGGCGTGGCACATACGAACTCGCCGCCAGCCTGGGGTGACTTGAGAATGATGTTCAAGCGGTAATGGCGCCCGTCCTGAACAGGATCGGTATGTGGCGGAATATACGCGCCGTCCGGATAGCGGATCAGGTAGCTATCAAACGGAATGGGCCAGCGCGCTGTGAACAACAACATCTTGTCATAGCCAGAACCCTGGCGGCCGCGCTGCCAGCGAAACGCAGTGGACAGATAACCACGCCAGCGCGCGGTACGCGTTGTAGCGAAGCTCAATGCGCGCGTTGTCCCAAGATGTAGGTCGCTACTACGCAGCGCTCATCGCCCAGCGTGGTCATCGCAAACAAACGTTCGGCCAGGGTGTGGGCACGTTCCATCCGGAAAGCCAGTTCTGGTGTGGCATCCAGCTTGAGGACGATAAAGTCCCCCTCCCGCCCCGAGGCGAAATTACCGATGAATTGATCCAGATACAGCGCCCGCGCGCCACCCAGTGTTGCCAGATACCAGCCACGCATGGGCGAAAGCGGATGATGCCGCGCCTGCGACACTTTGTAGGCCTCTGCCAGCGTGCGGATCATGCTCAAAGACGTACCGCCGCCGACATCCGTCGCCAACCCGACGCGCACCCCAGCGCCAGCGACACTTTGGTAGTCGAACATGCCACTACCCAGAAACAGGTTGGACGTCGGACAGAATGCGGCAGCCGTCCCGGTTGCTGCCATGGCGGCCTGTTCACGCCCGGTCAGATGAATACAGTGGCCATAGATAGTGCGCGGGCCGGTCAGGCCGAAGTGCTCGTAGACGTCGAGATAATCACGCTGTTGCGGGAACAACTCGGCCACCCAAGCGACTTCTTTGTCGTTTTCCGCCAGATGCGACTGCACATGCAAATCCGGCTTTGAACGATACAACTCACCGGCAATGGTGAGCTGTTCTGGCGTCGACGTGGGTGCAAAACGCGGCGTGACGGTATAGCGCAACCGACCCTTCCCGTGCCACCGGCTGATCAGGTCAGCACTGTCACGACCGGATTGCTCTGCGGTGTCACGCACTTCGGGCGGGCAGTATCTATCCATCATGGCCTTGCCGCAGAGCATGCGCAGACCACGGCGATCTGCTTCGGCCATAAAAGCATCAACGGATTGCGGATGCACACTACCAAACACAGACGCCGTGGTAGTGCCGTGAGCCAGCAGGCGATCAATCACAAATTTTGCCGTTACCCGGGCGACCTCCGGATCTGCAAACGCGGCTTCGGCGGGGAAGGTGTAATCGTTCAGCCAGTCCAGCAGGCGGCAGCCAAAAGAGCCGATCATGCCAGCCTGAACGTAATGCATATGGGTATCGATCAGGCCAGGCAGAATCAGGTGGCCGCTGTGATCCGCCCAGGTGGCATGGTCCCGCGCAGCGGCCGGAATATCCCCCAGTTGCTGCCAGTGCCCCGTGCCTTGCACAAAGCCGTCTGCCAGCCAGAGATAGCCATCATCCAGATACTCGAATGCCTCCGCATCCGGGTACTGCGCGGGGTCCTGCAAGAAATGCAGGATGCTGCCACGGACGATGAAATGAGCGGGAGATGCCATATAGATATGATAAATGGATTCAAGTCACAGTGGGCGCAATCCAGGCCGCAAGATGGCTGGACATGCTCAGAGGCGCTCTGGGGAAAGGCTCGAGGGCGGATCGACCAGTGAGTGATCGTTAGAAGTGTGCGCCAGCCGGCGGCCCAGCACCTGCCGCCGCTCCCGGACTTGCAACAGTTGCGCAGCCACGGCGATGGCAATGGCGGCGGGTTCTTTGGCGGTAATGCCGGACACACCGATCGGACAGATCATGTCTTTGAAACGTTCCGGCGACACGCCGCGATCCCGCAGGCGGTGTTCGAAGGTGGCGCGTTTGCTATGCGAACCAATCATGCCAAAGTAATCAAAGTCATCGCGCTTGAGGATGGCCTGGCACAGCTCAAAATCCAGCGAGTGGTTATGCGTCATCAGCAGAAAACAACTGCCGGGCGCGGCTGCGGCGATCTCGGACTCAGGCGTGTCAGTCGCCATGCACTGCACATTATCCGGCCAGGCACTCTGGTCGCCAAACAGGTCTTCCCGCTCATCAATCCAGAACAGTTTGATGCCCAATGGTGCCAGCACATGAACCAGCGCGGCACCCACATGCCCGGCGCCGACCAACATCACGGTGAAAGGGAATGGCAGCCAGGTTTGCGTCAGCGACCACATTTTGAGATCGCCCTCCAGTTGTGTGGTGGCAACGTGCCCGGCAGCGGGCGCGCATTGCCAATCTGAACCGTGACTGGGGCTTTGTAACTGCCGCGTGACGACAAGACCCTCACGCAGCGCCAGTGCCCGTTGTTGCCACGCCGGGGCGTCAGCAACGAGGATGCGTTCCAGCACCAGCCAGACCACACCGCCGCAGCACTGACCCAGTTTCGCGCCCAGGCTAAACCGCAGCAACGCTTGTGGCGAGCCACCCGCCAGCAACACACGCGCCATGGCAATGGCTTCCCATTCCAGATGACCACCGCCAATGGTGTCATGCGTGTCGTCCACCCCAACCAGCATCACCGTGCCGGCATCACGCGGGGTAGAGCCCTCGGCGCGGGCCACCGTCACCAGCACCTGATCCTTTCCCTCGGCCAATCGCTGCGCAAGTTGCTGCATCCAGTGGCTCATGCGGCCTCCCGCCCTTGTTTCAGGGCGCGCAAGATGCTCTCCGGCGTGGCAGGCGCAATCAATGGTGGCCGGCTGCCCGAGCCACACCCGGCGGCGATGGCATCACGCACAGCAAAGAAAACAGACAACGCCAGCATCAGTGGCGGCTCACCGACGGCTTTGGAACGATAGATGGATTCCTCCACGTTCTCGCCGTCGTACAAGGCGACGTTAAAGACGTCCGGGACATCGAAACCCGTAGGGATCTTATAAGTGGAGGGCGCATGACTATTCAGCCTCCCGCGATGCGCGCCCGCCTGTTGCCAACATAACTCCTCAGACGTCAGCCAGCCCATGCCCTGAATGAAGCCCCCCTCGATCTGGCCGGTATCCAGCGCCGGATTAATGGAGCGTCCCACATCGTGCAGGATATCCGCGCGCAGTAGCTTCATTTCACCGGTCAGCGTATCTATCGCCACTTCGCTCACTGCCGCACCATAAGCAAAGTAATAAAACGGCCGCCCCGTACGGGTGGCGGCATCCCAATGAATTTTTGGGGTCCGGTAATAGCCATCGCTCCACAACTGGACGCGCGCGGCATAGGCACGGCGGGCGATATCGGCAAAGTCTTCTGAGAACCCGGGCGCGTAAACGCAGCCATCAGCAAAGCGGACTTCATCCGCCTGGCAATTGCACATTTGTGCCACCAACGCCGCAAGGCGGCCACGAACGGTCACGGCGGCAGCATAGACCGCTTGACCATTGATATCCGTGCCACTTGATGCAGCAGTGGCCGAGGTGTTGGGCACACGGGATGTATCTGTCGCGGTAAAACGGATATCTGTCGGCGGCAACCCGAACACTTCTGCCACGATCTGGCGGATTTTGGTGTACAGCCCCTGTCCCATTTCGGTCCCGCCGTGCGTCACCAGGACGGTGCCATCGGCATACACCATGACGACGGCGCCGGCTTGATTGAACAGCGTGGCATTGAATGAGATACCAAACTTCACCGGCGTCAGCGCCAGCCCGCGTTTAATAACCGGGCTATTGGTGTTGAACGTCGTAATGGCTTTGCGTCGCGCGTGGTAATCACTGGATTCAATCAATTGCGCGAGCAACTGCGGCAGAATGTTGTCTTCCACTTTCATGCCGTAGTGGGTCAGGTTGCGCTCGCTCCCCGTGCTCGGGCCATAGAGATTGCGCTGACGGACCACGACCGGGTCAAGCCCAAGGTGGCGAGCCACATCGTCCATGATGCTTTCAATCATGAACATGCCCTGAGGACCACCGAAACCTCTGAATGCCGTGGCAGAGACGGTGTTCGTTTTGCAACGCAGACTACGGATGGCCACTGCGTCCAGGTAATACGCGTTATCCAGGTGACACAAGGCACGATCGTTCACGGGGCCTGACAAATCCGCCGAGAACCCGCAGTTGGAGGCCAGTTCAATTTTGACGCCCAACAGCATGCCGTCATCTTCAAAACCCGCCTCCCAGTGGCACAGGAAAGGATGGCGCTTGCCGGTGATGGAGATGTCATCATCCCGATCCAGCCGCAGTTTGACCGGATGCCCCGTCTGCCAGGCCAGGAGCGCCGCCAGACAAGCCCACTGGCCCGATTGCGACTCTTTGCCGCCAAAGCCGCCACCCAGTCGCCGGCACTCCACGCTCACCTGATGCGAACGCCAGCCCAATGCATGTGCCACCAGGTGCTGCATCTCCGTCGGATGCTGAGTCGAACAATAGACGTGCAGGGTGTCATCGGGCCTGGGCACGGCAAACGCCACCTGCCCTTCCAGATAAAAATGCTCCTGGCCGCCCACTTTGGCAGACCCTGTCAGCCGGTGGGTTGCCGTGGCCAGCGCGTTGGTCACGTCACCACGTGCCATATCAGCGGGCGGCAGTACCCAGGATTGCGCGGCGATGGCTTCATCCATGTCCAGAATGGCGGGCAGCGACTCATATTCAATCTTCGCCAGCCGCGCCGCGCGGCGGGCAATATCGTGCGAGCGCGCCGCAACCGCAAACAGCGGCTGACCATAAAACTGGATATCGTGATCCGCCAGGATAGGCTCATCATGAACGACCACACCGCAATTATTGGCCCCAGGAATATCACTGGCCATGATGACTGCCTGCACGCCTGGATACGCCCGCACCGCATCCAGTTCCATCCGGATTACCCGGCCATGGGCAATGGTTGAGAGGCCCAGCGCGGCGTGCAATGTGCCGGTCAGTTCTGGCAGATCATCGGTGTAAGTGGCCGTGCCGGTGACATGAAGCGCAGCGCTCTCATGCGGCAATGATTTACCCACGCTTTGTTGGGTGGCCACAGGCGGGCCGGGATCGCGCTGGATGTTCATGCGCTAACCTCATGAATCTGGCCAATCCGGGTCATTGCCACACCAGCACCGGTTTCCAGCCAGAAACGCCGCAACAGATTAGCGGCAACCTCTTTACGGTAGTCCGCGCTGGCGCGTAGATCGCTCAGAGGCTGATAGTCATCAGCCAGCGCAAGGACGGCCGCTTCGGCAGTGTCGATGTTCCAGCGCTGGCCAATCAGCGCCATCTCGGCATTGGGCGCTCGCTTGGGCGTGGCGGCCATCCCGCCAAACGCAATGCGGGCATCCATGATTTGCCCATGCAGATCAACTTGCAGCATGAAGGCACCACATACAGCAGAGATATCCTGCTCGAAGCGTTTGGAGACTTTCCATGTGCGGAACAACCGTCCACGTGACGGGGCATCGGGGACGCAGATTTTTTCGAGTATCTCGCCGGGTGCCAGCGCATTCTGTTGATACCCCAGATAAAACGCCTCGATCGGCATCTCCCGGCGGTAGTCTCCGCCCCACAACACCAGCCGGGCACCCAGCACCATCAGCGCCGGCATGCTGTCGCCGATCGGCGAGCCATTCACAATATTGCCGCCCAGCGTACCCGCGTTACGTACCGGCACGGAGGCAAAGCGCCGCGCCAGTTCCAGCCATTGCGGCTCCTGCTGGATCAATGCAGTGAAGGCATCGGCCAACGCCACACCGGCGCCAATCTCCAGTCCTTTATCGACGGTTTCGATGCGCTTGAGTTCGGGAATCTGCCCGAGATAAATCACGTCGCCCAGGTCACGCAATTGTTTGGTTACCCACAAACCGACATCGGTTGATCCAGCCAGCAACCGGGCTTGCGGGTGTTCCGCGCGGATCAGCAGGAGCTCACTCAGGCGACGTGGGGCAAAAAAGTGATACCCGTGCGATTGATAGTGCAAGGGGGGCAGCAGCGCCAGCCGGGCCAATGCCGCCAGCACAGGCGTGGTGTCGAGCGCTTTGCGCGGCAGCGCGTAGGCCGCTGTGGCCGCCTCCAGAATCGGACGGTATCCGGTGCATCGACACAAATTGCCAGAAATCGCATCAATGACAGCCTCACGCCCCGGACAGGTCGGTGCGTTCTGATACATGGCCCACAGGCTCATCACAAAACCAGGCGTGCAGAACCCGCATTGCGAACCATGACACGTCACCATGGCTTGTTGCACCGGATGCATATGCGCGGGTGTACCGACGTCTTCGACGGTAAACAGCGCTTTACCATCCAGGGTTGGCAAGAACTGAATGCAACTGTTCACCGCACGCAACCGCAATTCGCCATCCACCGTTTCACCCAGCACGACGGTGCAGGCGCCGCAATCACCCTCTGCACATCCCTCTTTGGTGCCTGAGCAATGCATGTCCTCCCGCAGGTGCTGCAGCACTGTACGTGTGGGCGTGGCGTTGTCCACTTTGTGGATCTGGCCGCGATACCAGAACTGGATGGCGCGAGTGCTCATGAAACGGGCTCCGCCCTTTGGTTGAGGGAAAGGATGATTTCAATCTATCACTTCACAACACAATGGCTGCCCCGCCTGGGCGTATAACCGTTATTCGGTTGCGACCATGTCCCGACTGGGCATGGCATTCCCGACGAGAGTATCGGCATCGGACCAGGCCTGGATCGATGCGGGAAATCACAGCGCGGGCGGCCTGACCGGGGCGTGACCTGCGCATTGGTCCGCCGCGAAAGCGCTCGCCGTTTTGTTCATTGCACGACACACGTCGGTGCCAACAGGACGATTTTTGCACACGCGTCAATCCGCCGTTGCCACAATGACGCATGCATAACCATTACATAAAATATACGTTGACCAATCAGGCCGGCAGCTAAAGCCGGAACAAAGCATGACGAGCCCCGCCTTTCTGATCGCTGTAACGGCATTGCTCAATTTCATGATGCTGCTGGTGCTGCTGTCGCTGCGTCGCAGCGGCCTGCCCGGCGTCCGTGAATGGTTGTGGGCTAACGTCCTGGAGCTGGCTGCACTGGGTTGCTACCTGGCCACACCGCTCGGTATGCCTGTTATTCCCATCATTCTGGGCAACGCACTGCTGGGCGCAGCGATCTGCGGTTTTTATGCGGGTTGCCGCCGCTTCTTGCAGTTGAGTGTGCCCGTTCGCCCATTGTTGATCAGTCTCGTTGTTTACATGATCATCCTGGGCTTCCTGCGCTTTTATGTCGACTACCTCCATCTGCGGGTGGTGCTGACTTCCATTTACCACGGCACGCTGGATGCGCTGATCGGCTACACCATTCTGCGTCATCATCCTAAAACCCGCGCCACCCACGGACATGACTTCACCGGGGGGTTCGCGGTATTGCTGGCGTTTGGCTATCTGGTGCGCGGCATACTCTACCTGCAGCACCCGGAGTTGAAATACTGGTTCAACGATAGCTCCGCCCTTAATTTGACTTTCCTGGCACTGGGGGCTGTGGTGATCCCGGGGCTGACCATGGGCGCGGTCGTCATGGCGCACGACGCCATTCTGACGGCATCTGAAGAAGTCGCCAGCCGGGATTTTCTGACCAATGCGCTCTCACGCAAGGCGTTTATTGAGCAAGCAACACGCCAGATGGCGACGGCAGCGCGCACCGGGCGACCGGTCTCTTTGTTGTTGCTGGACATTGATCACTTCAAATCCATTAATGATCGCTTCGGGCATGCCGTGGGTGATGAAGTCCTGCGTGATTTCACCCTGATCATGCACAGCGCTTTGCGCGCGGCAGACTGCCTGGGCCGACTAGGCGGTGAAGAGTTCGGTCTGTTGCTTTATGGGGCCAGCCCCGCCGAAGCCCGCTCGATCTCCGAGCGCCTGCGCGCGCTGGTTGAGGCCAACACGGTCCGCATTGGCGACAATCTGACGGCTTACACCATGAGTGGCGGACTGGCACACTGGTCGGCGGAAGAAAGTCTGCAAGAACTCACCCTGCGGGCAGACACCGCGCTGTATCAAGCCAAAGACGCCGGCCGCAACTGTATTGTGATCTCGCAA
This sequence comes from Silvimonas amylolytica, assembly GCF_014645555.1. Taxonomy (GTDB): domain Bacteria; phylum Pseudomonadota; class Gammaproteobacteria; order Burkholderiales; family Chitinibacteraceae; genus Silvimonas; species Silvimonas amylolytica. The sequence goes on from NZ_BMLY01000009.1 coordinate 12,791, forward strand.
CCCATGTCTCCAACGTCTCCGCCCGAGCACGCGCACTAAGCCGGCCTGTCTAGACAACCGCATGCTATATTGCGGCGTCACCCCGTCTGAGTCTGCCATGCCTGTCCAACGCCCCGCGCCTGCCTATGCCCGCATCAAGGACTACGTGCGGCGGCAGATCGAAACCGGTACCTGGCCCGCCGGCAGCGTGATCCCTTCCGAGCATGATCTGGTCAGGCAATTTGGCGTTTCCCGCATGACCGTGCACCGGGCATTGCGTGAACTGACCGCAGACCATGTGCTTCATCGCGTGCAGGGCGCGGGCACGTTTGTGAACCCCAAACGTTACCAATCAACTCTGATCGAAATCCGTAGCATTGCAGCAGAGATTGAAAGCCGCGGCGACATCCACACCAGCCAGGTTTTGCTGCTGGAACGTACCACAGACGTGACCGCCCTGACCGCCTTGGGCCTCGCTGCCACAGACTACGCCTACCACTCCTGTATGGTGCATTTCGAGAACAACGAGCCCATCCAGGTCGAAGATCGCTACGTCAACCCGCACCTGTACCCGCGTTATCTGGAGCAAGATTTCGAGCATCTCACGCCCAGTGACTACATGACGCGGGAGGCGCCGCTGCAACGCGCCGAATACGTCATCACCGCGCGCCTGCCCGATGCCGTCATCCGCCAGCACCTGCGCATGCCAGCGGGTGATCCGTGTCTTGTCTTGCAGCGGCGCACCTGGGCGCATGAGCAAATCGCTACCGATGTCACCCTGTGGCACCCCGGTGCACGGTTTCAGTTCTCTGGTTCTTTCTAGCGCAGCAACACCATTTACCAGATCGCCGCGACCGTCTTGGGCAACCCCGGTAAAATGCCTCACTCCGCCCGCAATACCCTGATTATCAAAGCCCATGAATCTTGACCACCTGAACCCGCCGCAACGCGCCGCAGTGAAATACCTGGACGGCCCCTGCCTTGTGCTGGCGGGCGCGGGATCGGGCAAGACGCGGGTGATTACGCAAAAAATCGCCTACCTGATTACCGCCGCGCAGATGGACGCGCGCAATATCGCCGCCATCACGTTTACCAACAAAGCCGCGCGCGAAATGAACGAACGCGTCGCCACCTTGTTGCCGCCGGACAAACTACGCGGGCTGACGGTGAGCACGTTTCACTCGCTGGGCATGCGGATCTTGCGGGAAGAAGCAAAGCATCTGGGCTACAAACCCCAGTTCTCGATCCTGGATAGTGGCGATCAGTGGAAAATCATTTCTGACATTCTCACCACCACCGACAAACAACTGATCCGCACCACGGTCTCGCGCATTTCGATGCTCAAAGCAGACCGGGTATCGCCAGATAAAGCCTTGCTGGGCGCAGATTCTGAGGGCGAGTTGCATCTGGCCAAGGTCTACCGCCAGTATCAAGACACCTTGCAAGCCTACCAGGCCGTGGACTTTGATGACCTGATCCGCTTGCCGGTGGACTTGTTTGCCCAGGAAGCAGAGGTCTGCGCCAAGTGGCAACAGCGCCTGCGTTATCTGTTGATTGATGAATACCAGGACACCAACAACACCCAATACGAGCTGCTCAAGCAGTTGACGGGGGCCGCCGGCAAATTTACTGCGGTGGGCGATGACGACCAGTCGATTTATGCCTGGCGAGGTGCCAATGTAGAAAACCTGGCGCTGCTCAAGACGGACTTTCCGAGTCTGGAACTGATCAAGCTGGAGCAAAACTACCGTTCTGTCGCACGCATTCTGAAGTGTGCCAACGCCGTGATCAGCAACAACCCCAAGCTATTTGAGAAAACACTCTGGTCTGATCTGGGGATTGGCGACCCCATTCAGGTGATCGAGGCCAAGAGCGAAGAAGCCGAGGCTGAGATGGTTGCCATGAACATGCTCAACCACAAGTTTCTGAACAACACCAAGTTCAGTGACTACGCCGTGCTGTACCGCGGCAACCACCAGGCGCGGATTATCGAAACGCAACTGCGTGAACACCGCATTCCCTACGTCATGGCGGGCGGCCAGTCATTTTTTGATCGCGCCGAAATCAAGGATGTCTTGTCTTACCTGCGCCTGATTGCCAACGAGGACGATGATCCGGCGTTCATCCGCGCCATTACCACGCCCAAACGCGGCGTCGGCAATGTCACGCTGGAACGCTTGGGCGCCTACGCCAACCAGCGCCAGATCTCGTTATTCACGGCGGCATTTGAGGAAGGCTTTGTTCATCAGGTACAGCCGCAGCAATACGAGCCGCTGCACACCTTCTGCGACTTCATCAACCGCATGCAGCCGCGCGCCGCGCGCGAAGACGCTGGCTCGGTATTGGCAGAGCTCTTACAGTCTATTGATTACGAAACCTGGCTTTACGACAGTGATGACCCCAAACCTGCCGAGGCGAAGTGGAAGAACGTGCAGGACTTTGTTGGCTGGGTCAAAAAACACGGCGAAGACAAGGGCAAGAACCTCATTGAGGTGACACAGACCATTGCCCTGATCACCATGCTGGAAGGCCGTAACGAAGAAGAAGTCGATGCCGTACGCATGTCTACGCTGCATGCGTCCAAGGGTCTGGAATACCCGCATGTGTTCTTGATTGGCTGCGAGGAAGACATCTTGCCGCACGCCAACTCCATTGAGTCCGGCATGGTGGAGGAAGAACGCCGCTTGATGTACGTGGGCATCACCCGTGCGCAGCGCTCACTGACGATCAGTTATTGCGGTAAACGCCGCCGTGCGGGTGAGTGGCAGATCGTGGAACCATCACGCTTTTTGCGCGAACTACCGCCAGATGAAATCCGCGTTATTGGCCGATTGGCGCCCGACAAAGGCCAGAATCAGGTCACCAAAACCGAAGGCCGCGCCACGCTAGCCGGATTGATGAACAAGCTGGGCAGCATGTAAAACCACCGGCAAATGTGCAAGAATATCGCAACAGCATAAGTGTTGATTCAGATACAAAGCTGTAAAAGCGCTACTTAGCTGTTACATTAAAAGCATAGATGCAGCCTATTTGAAGCCGTCAGCGGACCCGCCCATGAACTCTATTGTTTCCAGCGCCCTTGTCGCCTACGCACCCAGTCTTGTGACGAGCGTAGGTTCACTGCCTGTGCGGGCAGTCGCAGAAACCGTCGGCGCTGCCGCCACGGTGGTGGGCACGGCGGTGTCGGCGATTGGCAGCGGCGTTTCTGCCGTGGGTAGTGGTATCAGCACGATCGGGCGGGCGATTGATACCTACGTTTGAACCTTGGCGACAAGGGATATAAAAAAACCGGCTATTGCCGGTTTTTTTATATCCCTGCCGCACATCCTCACAAACATGAATGCAGTGCAGACACTCGAAATGAACAAGAAATCTCTCACCGGCTTTTATCTCTTTGCGGCGCTCTTCATGGTGTTCTCTTTGCCTGGGCCAGACATCACATTGCGAGTGCCTCCGCTGATTTCGCTTTTGCTATTCCTGACCTTTTTTTTGATCCCTGCAAATACCCTGATATTCATCATCAAAAAGTCTGCCAGGGAGCACACGGGCGCTCTGGCCATCCTGTTTGGACGGGATATAGTCCAGTTTCTATTACGGTTTCTGACACTGTGCCTTGTCGCCCTATTTGGTGTCGCTTTTTATGCCGTGATCTCTACCGGACACGCAGTTCATCCAGCAAATACGGATTACAGACTCTTTGACCTGCTGCGAATGTCCGTTTTCGCCGTTGCCATGTGTGGGGCGCTCATTTACCAGCTGTTTTTCTGGAAAACACCTGCGGCGCAACAGGTTGGATAGCTGCCGCATGGGTGTTGCAAACCCGATACCCGATTGATCAAAAACAGGAAGGGAAATGGGGCAAACGTTAGGTAGTCAGGCGTTCGGTGTCTGGTATGACATCATTGGGTGGTTCATTGGCGCGGCATTTTTCTTTTATTACGCGGTAGCCGTCAAGAACATGCCGCCAGCGAGAAAAGAGAAACTGCCCAACTTTCTTCACAAGCCCGGTGTGTGTGTCGCACTCGGGCTGTTTCTGGCTGCGCTCGGCGCAGGAAAATGGCTTGGCTGGTTTTGAAGTTCCATGCAAAAAATGCCCCGTTTCTTTCGCAACGGGGCATTTTTTGATACTGACTTCAAATAGGGACTGCGGGGCCCTTAATCCTTCTCAAACAGCGCCATCGACTCCACATGCCCCGTATGCGGGAACATGTTCACCACGCCAGCGGATTTGAGCTTGTAGCCCTTCACGTTGACCAGCACGTTGGCATCACGCGCCAGGGTAGACGGGCTACAGGACACATACACAATGCGCTTGGGGCCGTGCTCGGCGCTGATGGATTTAACCAGCTCCATGGCGCCATCGCGCGGCGGGTCGATCAACATTTTGTCGAAATGACCGAGTTTATCCAGCCATTCTTCGGTCATTTCAAACAGATTGGCCACCTTGAAATCGGTCAGGTGTTCCAGCTTGTTGAAACGAGCGCCTTCAAAGGCGCGATCGACCAATTGTTGCAGGCCTTCCATGCCCAGCACTTTGGCACCACGGCGGGCGATCGGCAGCGTGAAATTGCCAAGACCACAGAACATGTCGGCGATGACTTCACCGGGTTGCGGGTCAAGCAAACGCATGGCGCGATCCACCATCACGCGGTTGACCGCGTGGTTGACCTGGGTGAACTCGGTCGGCTTGAATGGCATGGTGATGCCGTACTCTGGCAGCTCGTAAGTCAGCGCGGGAGCGTCTTTAGGGTACAGCGGGTACGCGGTATCCGGGCCCTTGGGTTGCAGCCAGATCTGGACATTCCATTGATCGGCGTAGGCTTTGAAGTGGGCTTCGTCAGCCTCGGTGATCGCATCCATATTGCGGAACACGAAAACGGTCACGTTCTCGCCGATGGCCAGTTCAATCTGCGGCATCCGGTTAAAGATAGAAAGCTTGCCAACCAGTTCACGCAGCGGCACCAGCTGATCCGAGATGAACTTGGGCAGCACATGGCATTCGGTCATGTCCGCAATGAAAGACGAGCGCTTTTCGTGAAAGCCGACCAGCACGCCACCTTTTTTGGCGACGTCACGCACAGAGAGTCGCGCGCGATGGCGGTACCCCCACTGCGGGCCGTAAATGGCCGGCAAGAGGGTTTCGGTCTTCACGTTGCCGATGCGTTCGAGATTATCTTCCAGCACGCGTTGCTTGGCCGCGACCTGTGCGGTGAACTCCATATGCTGCAAGGAACAGCCACCACACACTCCAAAGTGCGGGCACTTGGGCCTGGTGCGCATAAAGCTTTCAGTGTGAATCTGCATCGCCTGCGCGTTTTCGAAGTTAGGCTTTTTGCGATACGTGTTGTAGGTGACGGTCTCAAACGGCAACGCGCCATCGACAAAAATGGTCTTGCCTTCAACACGGGCAACACCGTGACCTTCGTGGTCCAGCGATTCAATTCGGGCTTGCGGCATGGTGGTATCTGGAAACAGCCTGACAAAACAGACGATTATACCGTGACCGGCCGCCTTGTCTTTACAGAACATGCCCTGCCGCGCGTATAAAAAAACCGGCGCCGCAGCGCCGGTTTTTTTTCGGTGTCCGTCCCTGCGCCTCAGAAGCGCAGGTTTTTGGGCAACCAGTCGTCACGCGGGGGCATATCGCCAGACTTGCTGAATGCAATGCCATCGGGCTTCACCGGCAGATAAATCCGCCCGGTCAGCTTGTAGGTCGGTGCCTCATCGCCCTTGAGTGCGCGCAGTTGTTTGACCAGTTGCGCAATATTGCTCACCACTTCGATATGGAGCGTCACTTCACCCAGCGCCGGAATGGTGACTTGTTCGTTGGAAACCCCCTGCGCCATTTCAATGCCATTGACCGACAAACGCGCGTCAAGACCCGACACAGCGACAGAGATATTGTTGGGGTTTTGCACCGTCAGAGCCAATACAAAGCGCTGCTGGAAGAACGTGGCATCTTTGAGCGTGAAACCCGCCAGGGAAATCCGCGGTTTTTCCCAGCTCATGGGCAAACCGCTGCAACCGGCCAGCGTGAACATCAACAGCGCCAGCACAACGGAGATCACACGGCGCATGTTGGTCACTCCCCGGCCAACAATTTGAAGCGTTCAGCGATATCGCCTTCCATGGGCAGTGCGCCTTGCACATCCGCATGAATCACCGCGACGGTGACATCTGCCTCCGCCACGACCTTGCCGTTATCTGCGCGGACAATGCGCTGTTCCACAATCACGTGGCGCTCACCCATCGGACCTGAGCGGGTTTCAACGACCAGCAGATCACCCATGCTGGCCGGGCGCTTGTAGCGGATATCAATGCGGCTGACGACCAGCGCATACTGGCGCTGCATGAACCATTCCAGATCGCCGTGAGACTCCATCATTGCCCACCGTGCTTCTTCCAGAAACTCAAGGTATCGCGCGTTGTTCACGTGGCCATACAGGTCGAGGTGATACCCACGGACCTTGATCTCGGTACGAAACGGCATTGCAACTCCGGACAAAATTGTTATGTGTTGGATGTGAACGTCAGCACATCTGAGCGCGGGAACCAATCCATAGAGCATCTGCTCTTTGCTTAATCCTGGCCTGTTAGGGATAATCCCAAGACCATCGGCAACCCATACTTACACAAAAACCAGCATCGCTCCAGATGGACCTGCGTCACTCCCGACCTTTCCGACTAGTGCTTTTGCTGATTGCGGCATTGATTGCCGTGATTGGCATTGTCCCCTGGTTCGTCCAGGCAGACTTCGCCCAGGCGGCCCTGGCAGCACAAATGTCGCATGATACCCAGCGTGCACTTTCTGTGCAGGGGCGGACGCGTCTTGTGATTTTGCCACGCCCGGCACTGCTGCTGGACAAGGTCACCCTGAGTGAACCACGCCACCCGGACCAGATTTTTGCCCAGGCCGACCACGTGCGGGTTGAACTCTCGATGTGGCCACTTGTGCGTTCGCGCTCCGTCGTCGTACACCGGCTTGATCTGGATCATCCACAAGTCCGTATCGAGCGTCAGCCGGATGGCACCTACAACTTTGATGATCTGCTGCAAAAGCGCGATACCGGCGCCGGTATCCATTTCGATATCGATCGGGTGGCCTTTAACGATGGCGATCTGGTCTATCGTGACAACGGTCTTAATGAGTACTTCCGCCTTGCCCGCTTGCAATGGCACATGGATAAGCTGGGTGATCCGAAAAACGGCGAATTATCCCTTGAAGGTGACTTGCAGATCGGGCCTTCGCAAGCCATGCAATGGCGTGGTCGCATCAAGGGCACCGCTGCCATGCGTTACCACGCGCAAGAGCGGCGCCTGCTGGTGGCGGACCTCAAGCTGAATCTGATGCAACAGGGCGAAAGCGCACCGGCATTACGGATCTCTGATGCTGAAGTCAGCGTCGCTGGTAACCTGGTCTACGGTTGGCAGCCGCTGCGGCTCAATGGCGGGGATCTGCACGTGTCGGCTTCCGGCAAGCGTGCAGACCAGCACTGGACAGGCGAGCTTGATCTGCCGGAGATCGGGGTCGCACGCAATGTATTGTCGCTGGACAAGCTCAAGCTTCAAGTCGACATGAAAAGCCCTGGCAATCATCTTTTAGCCAGCATGAAGGTACCGCGACTAGCTGGCCTGCAAGGTGGTTTGTTACGTGCAGACAATGCAAGCATTGATGTGGCCGTCGACAGCCCTGGCCAGAAATTCACCGCCCAGTTTGTCAGCCCGCTGGAAATGCAGGGTGGCGCGCGGTTCTCTCTTCCCGCCTACAAACTGACTGGTAGCTATAGCAACGCCGCCCTGCCGCGCGGCGAGATCGGGCTGCAACTGACCGGCACCAGCACACTGGATTTGCGTTCTGAATTTTTGCATCTGGCCAGTCATGGGCAGCTGGACCACGAGCCGGTGTCGATGAGCCTGGGTGTGAACGATTTTGTACAGCCGGAATATCAATTCGATTTCAATATCAGCCGGCTTGACCTGACCCCGTACCTGCCCGTGGTCAGCGAAGGCGCACGCCAGGTTGATCAAAGCAAGGACATTGATTTCACCTGGCTGCAGCATGCCCGTGCACAAGGTCAGGTACGGATTGGCGAACTGGTCGTCAAGAACCTGCATGTCGATGACATCGCCATGAACTTCAGTGCCCGTGATCGCAAGCTGACAATGGACCCGCTGCAAGCCACGCTGTACGAAGGCCACCTTTCGGGCAACATGCAGATCGATACGACGGGTGATATCCCGCTGTTCCATGCCCGCCAGCGCCTGAGCGACACCAATATCAATACCTTGCTGGTTGATGTGCTGGACACCAGCCGCTTTGAAGGGCGTGGTCAGGTTGACCTGGATATTTCCGCCAAGGGTACTTCACTGGAAGACTTGCGTCGCACCACGAACGGTAGCGCCCATTTGCAGCTGAAAGAAGGGGCCATCCGCGGCATTGATGTGGAAGCACTGCTTCGCAATACCAGCAAGCAACTGGCGCTCCTGGGTACCGAAGTCACCCAACCGTCAGACAGCGATGCGCGTACCCGTTTCACGCAATTGCAGGCCAGCCTGCAGATCAAAGACGGTGTAGCACGCAATAACGATCTGGCCGTTGGCACGGGTGTGGTCAAACTGACTGGTAGCGGCGCCATTAACCTGGGTCAGGGGTATATCGACTATCAAATGCAGGCCTCCACCAGTTCGCGTCTACCAGAACTGGCCAGCCTGGCGGGGCTGACGCTGCCCATTACGTTGTCCGGTCCGCTGGCCTCACCGGACTATCATGTCGACTATGCCAGCGTGAAAGAGCAATTTATTGCCCGCCAGAAGGCGGCCGCAGAAAAAGCCGCCGCAGCCAGGGCCGCAGCCGCGAAAGCGGCTCAGAAGCAGAAAGGCAAGCCCGCCGCCACCGCGCCCACGCCCACGCCACTCAAAAAGAAATAATCCGTGACTGATTCGTTTGCCGAACGCCTGCTTGCCTGGCATGCCAGCCATGGTCGCCATGATCTCCCCTGGCAAGTCAGCGATCCCTATCGTGTGTGGCTATCGGAAATCATGCTGCAGCAAACGCAAGTCACCACGGTCATTCCGTATTACGCACGTTTTCTGGCGCGCTGCCCCACCGTGGCTGACCTGGCCGCGGCACCGCACGATGACGTCATGGCATTGTGGGCCGGCCTGGGTTATTACACTCGCGCCCGCAACTTGCACGCGGCCGCAAAAAAAGTGATGTCAGACTTTGGAGGGGTATTCCCGCAACCCCCCGAAGACATCGTTACCCTGCCCGGCGTGGGGCGCTCCACTGCTGCGGCGATTGCCGCATTCAGTTTCAACACGCGTTCTGCCATTCTGGATGGCAATGTCAAACGCGTACTGGCACGTTGGGCGGGCATCGACGGCAATATCGCCAGCAAAGCCATCGAAACCCGCATGTGGGATCTGGCGCAATCGCTCTTGCCGGCCAGCCAGGAGATGCCTGCCTACACACAGGCCATCATGGATCTTGGTGCCACGGTCTGTACGCCCAAAAAATCCGCCTGTCTCACTTGCCCCATGCAAGAAGACTGCGTGGCACGCCGTGAAGGCCGACAGCTGGAACTACCCGCTCCCAAGCCCAAAAAGAAAATCCCGGAACGCCAGACCGTCATGCTGATGGTGCGGGACGGTGAACGCATTTTGCTGGAGCAACGCCCGCCCACCGGTATCTGGGGTGGCTTATGGGCTCTGCCGGAAACCCCGTCCACGCTTGAAGCCGAGGCCGACTTTGCCCGGCGCTACGGGATGAACATTGCGCTGGAACCCGTTTTGCCGGAGCTGGTTCACGTGTTCACCCACTTCAGATTGACCATCACGCCGCAGCCTGCGCACGTGGTCGGCGCCAATGCGCTCAAGTCAGATCAGACACGCTGGTTTACCCGCCATGAGGCCCTCGCCGCAGGCATTCCCACCCCGTTGCGCAAGCTCTTGTTGCTACCGTCTGTATAAGCAATTTCCAATTTGCTTAACAAAGCCGATAAACTTACAAGATAAGCTGACGAACCGTCGTGCTGGTGTCGCAAATAGCCGTTATGCTGCGCTCCAGACTGAACGGTCGAATGAATGGGCAGCGGTCTTCAAACAACCAAAAACCTCAATTGCAACAATGATGTAGAAATCCCTCAAGGATGGGATATGCGTGAACAAGCCTGGGATATCGTGATCGTTGGCAGTGGCCTGGCCGGGCTTTCCCGGGCCTGGGTTGCCCACCAGCGAGGCCTGAGCGTGGCGCTGCTGGAAAGCGGCGCCGGTGATCGCGCGCCGGCAGAAGCCGGCCTTATCCTGCAAAAGGGTCTGCCGCCGCAATTGCTGCCGCTAGGTCGTCCTGCACAAGAGCGCTGGCAACGGGTGCCTGGTGGTCAGGAAGAGGCTGCTGGCGTGTCGCTCTTGCAGCGTGATGAACTGGAAGCGCGCGTACTGCGTGATTGCCTGAGCGGTGCCGCAAGGCTGGCCAATAGCCCGCTTCCGGGTTTTCCGCCATGCAGCGATGCAGAACAGATCGACCTGGGCGCAGCGCTACGCACACTCAAATGCTGGCTGTCCCAGCGTATTGATTACTTCCCTGGCCGCACCATTCTGGCCGTGGAAAAAGGCTGCGTTTATACCTTGAATGGCATCATGCGGGCTGACCGTGTGGTGATCACGGCGGATGCCTGCACACACTGGTTGCCGCAGTCCTGGCCGGTCAATACCGAGGCTACCAGCACTACGCCGGTCGAGATCATCGACCTGGAGCGGACCATGGCATCCATCATGAACGCCGCCACACCGGGTCTTGCAGCCCAGCACTAGGCGAGTCTGGAACTGATTTCCCCGAATGCCCGGTTCTACCGGGCATTTTTGCGTGCGCTCCACCATGCCGATTATCACGCGAATCCGGTATGCTTGCGGGTTTGATTCGCACTTCATTACTTGAAAAGGACACGCGCCATGCCGGTTAACCTGCCTGCACTCGATCCGTCCAGCCTGCACCCTGTTGCCGGGGTAGAACTGGGTATTGCTTCTGCTGGTGTCAAAACACCGGGCCGCAAGGACGTATTGGTCATGCGACTGGCTGAAGGTAGCCGCGCCGCGGGCGTGTTTACGTTGAACAAGTTCTGTGCCGCCCCGGTGCGTCTGTGTCGCGAGCATCTGGCCGCCCGCGGTGATATCCGCGCGCTCGTGGTGAATACCGGCAACGCCAACGCCGGTACCGGCGTGAATGGCATGGAACGCGCCAAGGCCATCTGCGTGGCGCTGGCGGGCCAGATGAATATTGCACCGGAACAGGTCCTGCCGTTCTCCACTGGCGTCATTCTGGAACCGCTGCCACACGAAAAAATCATGGGTGCCCTGCCCGCTGCGCAAGCTGATCTGGCACCAGCCAACTGGGCACAAGCGGCACAAGCAATCATGACGACCGATGTCGCTCCCAAGGCGGCTAGCCGTCAGGTGCAAATTGGCGGCAAAACGGTCACCATTACCGGTATCAGCAAGGGCGCCGGCATGATTCATCCGAACATGGCGACCATGCTGGGCTATGTGGCGACTGATGCAGCCGTGTCGCAAGCACTACTGCAAAAACTGGTGTCGTTCACTGCGGATCGCTCATTCAACAGCATTACGGTCGATGGAGATACCTCAACCAACGACAGTTATATTCTGATCGCTACTGGCAAATCCGGTGTCCCTGAGATCACCGATGAAGCCAGCGCCGAGTTCGCCACACTGCGTGATGCTGTGCTTGATATCGCCCAGACGCTGGCCAAAGCCATCATCCGCGACGGCGAAGGCGCCACCAAGTTCATGACCATCGAAGTGGAAGGCGGTAGCAGTCGCGAGGAATGTAAAGCCGTCGGCTATGCCATTGGCCGTTCGCCTCTGATCAAGACAGCCTTCTTTGCCAGCGACCCCAACCTGGGCCGTATCCTCTGTGCGATTGGTTACTCAGCCGTGCCCGATCTGGATGTCGACAAACTGGAAGTCTGGCTGGGCGATGTCCTGGTCGCCAAAGACGGGGGCCGTGCAGCCAGCTACACTGAAGAGCAAGGCAAGCGCGTGATGAAAGAAGCGGAGATCACCATCACCGTAAAACTGGGCCGTGGCACAGAAAAGGCGACTGTCTGGACCTGCGATTTCTCGTATGACTACGTGAAGATCAACGCCGATTACCGCAGCTGATCCATCGTTTGACCGCCCCAAAAAAACGGCCCGGACTTGTCTGGGCCGTTTTTGTTATAAGCATGTGCATTCATCACTCGGCCCCTTGTTTGCATATTCATAAATATTATATTTAAAACAATTTAAATTTCCTTTAGTTATATTTATCCTGCCTGGAGACGTGCGGCCCGTCACTGGCCGCAACGGCCTTTGTCTGACCTCTCGCCACGGATAAATGATGACTACGCAACCCAATTTTCTGGTAATCCTTGCCGACGATCTCGGTTTTTCCGATATCGGCGCCTTCGGCAGTGAAATCTCGACGCCACATCTAGATGAACTGGCCTACGCGGGCCTGCGTTTCACCGACTTTCACACTGCCTCTGCATGCTCACCCACGCGCGCCATGCTGCTTTCGGGCACGGATCACCATCTGGCCGGGTTGGGCACCTTTGCCGAAATCCTCACTCCTGCCCACGCGGGCAAACCGGGTTATGAGGGTTACTTGAATGATCAGGTCGCAGCGCTGCCCGAAATCCTGCAAGACGCGGGTTATCACACCATCATGTCGGGCAAGTGGCACTTGGGTCTGACGCCAGAACGCAGCCCGCATGCGCGCGGGTTTGACCAGTCGTTTGCCCTGCTGCCCGGCGCGGCCAATCATTATGGATTTGAAGCGGATATCTCGCCGGACCAAACCCCGCGCTTGTTAAAGGGCACCCGAGGTTTATATGCAGAAGACGGCGAATATGTGAAAGCCCTGCCGGATGATTACTACTCAAGCGACTACTTCACTGATCGCTTGTTGGGTTATCTGGCCGATATCCCAGAAGGCAAACCGTTCTTTGCCTACCTGCCCTTCTCCGCACCGCACTGGCCGCTGCAAGCACCCGATGAACTGATCGCCAAATACGCGCATCGCTATCACAGCGGACCAGACGCGTTGCGACTTGAACGCCTGGCGCGTTTGAAAGACCTCGGCCTGATTGATGCCAACGTCGAAGCGCATCCAGTTATTGCGACCAATGCTGAGTGGGCTGCGCTGACCGATGACCAGAAAGCTTTCTCTGCCCGCACCATGGCCGTCTACGCCGCCATGGTCGAGCGCATGGACTGGAACATTGGCCGGGTCATTGAACAACTCAAAGCCAACGACCAGTTCGACAACACGGTCATCCTGTTTTTGTCCGACAACGGTGCAGAAGGTGCATTGCTGGAAGCGTTGCCAGCGTTTGGCCCGAATCTGCAACAGGTGATCGACACCCATTACGATAACAGTCTGGCCAATCTGGGCCGGGGCAACTCGTATATCTGGTACGGCCCACGCTGGGCGCAAGCAGGTACGGCACCAGCACGTTTGTACAAGGCATTCACGACTGAAGGCGGGATCCGCGTGCCAGCACTGTTGCACTACGGCAAACTGGCGCGCCAGAACACCATCAGCCACGATTTCGCCACAGTAATGGATATCGCCCCAACAGTGCTGGAACTGGCAGGCGTGCAGCATCCGGCTCCCCGCTTCCGGGATCGTGAGGTTTTGCCGGTCCGTGGACGCTCGCTGCTGCCGTGGCTGCAGGCACGCTCAGAGCACACGCATCCACAGGACCACGTGACCGGTTGGGAGTTGTTTGGCCGCAAGGCCATCCGCCAGGGAGACTGGAAAGCCGTGTTCATTCCTGAACCGGCCGGCCCCTCCCGCTGGCAACTGTATGACCTCTCACAAGACCCCGGCGAAATTCACGACCAGGCCGAAGCCCGGCCGGATATCCTCAGCGGCTTGCTGAACGCCTGGCAGCAATATGTGCGCGAAACCGGCGTCCTGGAGGATATCCCCGCGCCGTCACTGCTCTAGTCGTTTCATAAACCCAAAATGGCCGGCAGGGTTTCTTCCAGTTGCCGGTACAAAGCGGGAGACACTGGCGTCATGGGCAAGCGCAGTTCGTTACGCATCACGCCCATGATCTCCAGTGCAGCCTTGAGGGGTCCGGGGTTGGGCTCACTGAACAACAGCTTGATCAACGGCGACAACGCACTGGCCAGTTGTCGGGCTGCCGGCAAATTACCGGCAGCCACGTACGCCAGCATGCGCCGGTACAGGTCAGGACGGATGTGAGCCGCTGCGGCAATCCCGCCGTGCCCGCCCATGCACGCACTCACAAACAGTAGATGATCCTCGCCGCTCAGAACGCGTAAAGGCGTTTCTTCAATCAGCCCGGACAACTGCACCAGGTTGCCGCCCCCGCTTTCCTTGATCGCCACAAACTGCGGATTGGCCGCCAATGCCTTGATCGTGGCCAACTCCATGTTCACGCCGGTACGGTACGGAATGTTGTACAGCACGATGGGCAAACTGGTGGCCGCAGCCAGCGCCTCGTAGTGCAAGCGAATACCTTCTTGAGATGGCCGTACATATTGGGGAGGGCTGATCAACAAGCCACTGGCGCCGTGCGCTTCGATGCGCTCGATCCAGCGGCACATGCTGTGAGTGTCAGCGCCGCTCACACCCATGATCACCGGCACATTGCCAGCCAGTGCCCGGACCAGACGCAGTTGCGTCAACTGCTCGGACTCACTTTGCGTCGCAGCTTCGCCTGTGGTGCCACACACCACAAAACCATCAACGCCCTGGCGCAGCAGCATCAAGACCAGCTTTTCCAGCCCGGCGACATCCAGCGCGCCATCACGAAATGGCGTAACCAGTGGCACCCAGACACCGGTAAATGCGCGGCGCGGGTCGACACTTTGAGATTGCACTTCAAGCGCAGCTTGCGGGGAAGATGGAGCGATTACGGTAGATACAGTCATCATTGCCTCTCTGGTTTCAAACACGGTTTGCAAAGCGGTCCCTGGAGGCGGTCCCGGCGGTCTGCAAATCGGTGTTTCAGGCAAGTTGATGCTGGCAGTCCCGTCGGTACGCGCCCGACGGGACAGATGGCCCGTCAGCGGCGCATCTGTTTTTTGGATTTATTGGAGACGGCAGAAAACGCCACGTTCACACGTGCGACACCCTCAGCGTGATGCTGACTGGTCATGCAGGAGTGAGAACTGGAAACGGCGTTCACGACGACTTCCGAAAAAATTTATGACGCTCAAATGTAGCGGACGACGTGGACCGGTGTAAAGTACCCCTTCCGCAAGCCCCCGGATCGCCCTACACGGGCACCACACATCTGCGGCGTGTATCCACCGCCCGACTTGCGCCGGCAGCGCTCACCCGCTACTGCCTGCACACACGCTTTCTGCGGCAAGAACAACCTCTTGCGCAATTGATTCCATTTGAAATAATGGTTGGGGTCGAACCGCCAGATATGAGCGTGTACGCTTGTATCCAGCCGATTTTCCATTGTCCAACGTCAAGAGCACACACATGGCCCACCCACTGGACCCGCATTTCGAGAAACTCTCGCAACAGCTTGAAGCCCTGGTCAACCGCCTTGAAGCCGCTCTGCCCCCTGCCCCGCCGACCACGGATTGGTCTGCGGTGGCGTATCGCTGGCGCGTGCAGAATGGTCATCGCTATCTGCAAGCGGTCAAGCACGTGCACAAGGTCAGCCTGACTGACCTGCAAAATATTGATCTGCAAAAGCAGCGTCTGGTGGAAAACACCCGCCAGTTTGTGAACGGCAAACTGGCCAACAATGTATTGCTGACCGGCTCACGGGGTTGCGGCAAATCCTCCCTCGTGAAAGCAGCATGGAACGAGTTCCGTGACACCGGCTTGCGTCTGATTGAGGTCGATAAGGCACACCTGACTGATCTGCCCGATATCGTCGCGCTGATTGCTGACCGCCCGGAAAACTATCTGGTGTTTTGCGACGACTTGTCATTTGAAGAAGGCGACTATGGCTATCAAGCACTCAAAACTGCGCTGGATGGTTCCATCGCCGCACCCAGCGCCAATGTGCTGATCTACGCGACATCCAACCGCCGTCACCTGGTTCCGGAATACTTCAGCGAGAACGAACAAACCAAACACGTCGGCGATGAAATCCACTTTGCCGAAGCGATTGAAGAAAAGATCGCATTGTCTGAACGCTTTGGGTTGTGGTTGTCGTTCTACGGGTTTAGCCAGGAGGAGTACCTGACCGCAGTACAACACTGGCTGGCGCAATTTGGCCAGACCGCATGGAATGAATCCGTGGAGCGTGAAGCACTGAACTGGGCGCTAGGTCGTGGCGCGCGCAGCGGCCGGATTGCGTGGCAGTTTGCACGGGACTGGGCGGGTAGCCACTGATCGTGCATGACGCAATCGGCGGGTTATTCCGCCGGCTGTAACAGCGGTTCTACAAAACGCACGGTCTCACCCATCGAAGGTGTGAACAGTTTGTAGAACTGCTGCAAGGTGGCTTCAGACATGAGCCGCGGCGGCACATGGATCAAATGCCGCGCGGCTTCCTCCATAGACTCGGATGTCAACGGACGCACCTTGCCGGTAACAAAAAAAGCCGGCCGGCCACTCTGGCGCAAACCTTCCACCAGGTCTTGCAGCGATGTCGGGGCTGCGCCACGCAGCAAATACCAGCCGTCCTCTTGCACAATCAGTACCTGAATCGACAGCCCCCAGGCATGCTCCCCCACCACACGCTCCGGCGCGGCCGCCACAATGCTGCAGACCGTACCTGGCGCGCGGGCAAGCGTGTTGATCAGTCGCCAGCTTTGGGCGACGGTAACAGGCTGGATTTCGGTGATTTGCTGTGACACGATGAGCGCCGGTTGTGAACGGTTGAGCCATTACTTACTAGTGACTAAAGCAAAGATGATCTTAGATGTTTTCTTTCCGGTTGCCTACATAGACCTCGCCAACGGAGTCATCCAGTGACAGATCAAATACGTATTGTGGATGTCGCAGTTGGCATTCTTGTGAAGCCGGACGGTCAGTTTTTGTTGGGGAGCCGCCCGGCAGGCAAACCATTTGCCGGGTTCTGGGAGTTTCCCGGTGGCAAACTGGAAACGGGTGAAACCGCGCTGGACGCACTCTCACGTGAACTGCACGAAGAGATGGGTATTACGGTCACCGCCGCTCACCCATGGCTGACCCAGACCTTCACGTACCCACATGCCACAGTGAGGTTGCATTTCTTTCGCGTGACTGGCTGGCTCGGAGAGATCCAGCCCCGTGAGGGCCAACAATTTGCATGGCAAGCCAATCGCGCGCTGACCGTGTCTCCCATCCTGCCTGCCAATGGCCCGATCATGCGCGGCCTGCAACTACCCGCCACGCTGGCGCTTTCTGCCGTAGCGCAACTGGGTAAAGAGCATTGGCTGGCGCGTCTTGATGCCGCGCTCGCGCACGGGCTGAAATGGCTCATTTTGCGTGAGCCCTCACTCAATAAAGCTGAATATGCCGATCTGGCACAAACCGTGTTGGTGCGTGCCCGCTCGCACGGGGCGCACGTGTTACTGCATGATCGTATTGATCTGGCGCTGGCGTTGGGCGCCGATGGCGTACACCTGTCTGCGCGTGCCGCCGCGGCACAGCACCACCGCCCGCGCGGGCTGGATTGGGTAGGTGCATCAGTCCACAACCAGGTAGAACTGACACAAGCACAGCAGATCGGTGTCGACTACGCTCTGGCCGGACATATCAAAGACACCGCCAGCCACCCCGGCGCCGCGCCGATGGGTTGGACCGGTTTCAATACATTGACCCACGCAGGCTGGCCGTTTCCGATCTACGCCATCGGCGGATTGTCGGCTACCGATGTCGCTGAGTCACAAACCTACGGCGCACACGGCGTAGCCTTGCTGTCTGGAGCCTGGCAGTGAACTGGCGCGCGTGGGCCAGTGCTGCGTTCGCGCTGCTGGCAACGGGGTTTTATTTCGGCTGGAGCCAGGGCTGGCTCCAGCCGGGGCAACGCACCGGTACAGAAGAAGCCCTCAGCATACCCTGCGCTGATCTCGCCCAAAGCTGCCTTTTTCATAGTGATGGCCATGAATATCGCGTTCAGAGTGACCAGCCCATCAGCCCGTCACGCCCGTTCACACTGACTCTGGACGGCGCCCCGATCGCTGCAGCCACAGCCAGCTGGAAAATGGCAGGCATGGACATGGGCCCCAATCGTTTTCACTTTACGCCCAATGCCAAAGGTCAATGGCAAACCCGCTCGGCCCTGCCTTTTTGCACGCAGTCACGCGACGATTGGTTGCTGACAATAAACGTCAACAAAAACAAGGTGATATTGGCCGTCCGGCTCCGCTGAATGCGTAGTTTTACCCCTGACCGATGCCACCCGCATAAGGCATAATCAGGGGATGAAAAACAGACTTCTTGCTTTGGTTCTGACCTGCCTCCTGGCAAGTGGCTGGCCTGCGCAAGCCGCTTCGGTTTACCAGTGGCGTGATGACAACGGCAACCTGCATTACAGTGATCGCCCCATTTTCCCGCAAGCCACCCTGCGCGCCATCAAAGCCAATGTCACCGACGGGCGTAGCGCCAGCGCAGCCGCGGCTGCCAAGTCCGGCATTCGTTTGTACGTTGTCGATAACTGCCCACCTTGCAACGCCGCGCGTGAACTGCTGGATGGCAACAAAGTGCCCTACGAGCTGCACTCCATCTCAGGCTCCCAGCAGGAAGTCCTCAGTTTCTACAAGCTGACGGGCGACACCAATAGCCCCCTGCCAGTTCTGGCTGTGGGGGGCGATGTCTATAAAGGCTGGGATCTGTCACTCTGGCAAGCCGTTCTGGACAAGGCCGGTTATCATGTAGCGCCACCCGCGCACTAAGCGGTTGCGCCAGATGGCGCACCCGCCCCGATTTCAACCGATGCGCCGCCTTTTGCGGCGTTTTGTTTTTCCGGACCTACACCATGCAATTTGTCACCTGGAATGTGAACAGTCTGAAAATCCGCCTGCCCCAGGTACTGGAATGGCTGGCCGCCAACCCTGGCATTACCGCGTTGGGCATTCAGGAAACCAAACTGGAAGATGCCGCGTTTCCACAGGCCGAGATTGAAGCCGCTGGTTTTCACGTGGCATTTGCCGGCCAGAAGACCTACAACGGCGTGGCGATCATTGCACGCGCGCCAATTACCGATGTCAGTATCAATATCCCGGGGTTTGCTGATGAGCAAAAGCGTGTGATCGCCGCCACCGTCAATGGTATCCGGTTCGTCTGCGCGTACATCCCCAATGGTCAGAGCCTGGATTCAGACAAGTACGTCTACAAGCTGTCCTGGCTCAAGGCTTTTACCGACTGGTTGCAAGGTGAGCTGGCAATCCACCCCGCGCTGATCCTGGCCGGCGATTACAACATCGCCCCGGAAGATCGTGATGTGCATGATCCGGCCAAATGGGAAGGTGAAGTGCTGGTATCCGGCCCGGAACGCTCTGCCTTCCGCCAATTGCTGGCATTGGGTTTGACCGACTCGTTCCGCCTGTTTGACCAGCCGGAAAAATCCTTCAGCTGGTGGGATTACCGTATGTATGGGTTCAAGCGTAATGCCGGTCTGCGCATTGACCATCTTCTGGTATCGCAAGCCCTCAAGCCGTTGGTGACCGCATGCGTCATCGACAAGGAACCGCGTCGCGCGGAACGGCCATCCGATCACACACCGGTCATTGTGACGCTGGCTGACTAATCATCCTCCCCGGCACTTCAGCGTCAATAATGACAATGGCACAGCACGCAAGATAAGCGACAGCGGCGCAGTGTTGGTGCACAATGAGCGCGTTCCAACAAAACCCGCCTGAATTCATATGGATAAAGCAAAACTCCTGTCCGGCAGCAGCCTGTTTTGCGAGCTGACGCCCGACGAACTGGAAGGCCTGGCGCAGCATGCGGAATTGCGTACCGTGCGCGCCAAGCAAGCCGTGATTTCCCAAGGCACAGCCGGGGACGAAATGTATGCCGTCCTGCACGGCCGCCTGAAAGTGGTCCGCAGCACGGATGACGGCCGTGAGGCTACTTTGAGTCTGCTTGAAGCAGGCGAAGTGTTTGGCGAACTGGCCATGCTCGACGGTGGTCTGCGCTCAGCCGGCGTCGAATCGCTGGAGCCATGTGAGTTGCTGGTCCTGCGTCGCGAATCGGTCATGGAATATCTGGAGTCGCACCCCAAGGTGATGCGCCAGTTGATCGCCGCCCTGTGCCAGCGTCTACGCTCCGCCGATGATCTGCTGCAAGACACCCTGTTCCTGAATCTCCCGCAACGTCTGGGCAAGATGCTGCGCCAGTTGGGCGAGCAGCATGGTGATCAGACTGATCGCGGTGTGCTGATTGATCTGAAACTGACGCAGCAAGAGATCGCCAATCTGGTGGGCTCCAGCCGCGAATCGGTCAACAAGCAACTAAACGTGTGGGTTGATGATGGCCTGGTGGATTTGTCTGGCGGTTATCTGCGCCTGCTCAAACCGGACGAACTGCCACACTGAGCTCGCGCAGTTTGACCAATAAAAAACCCGGCCTGTGCCGGGTTTTTTATTTCATTCTCTGGTGACATCTGCACATTACTTGCTGGCGATATTGCCGCCAATGTCTTTCCACGCAAACAGATTCTTCCAGGACCCATAGACCATGTTGGGATATTCCGGTCGCCCCAGGCTACCGTTGTAGCGGCCCAGTGCGCGGAACAGATCACCATTTTCCACATCCAGGTAATAACGCAGGATCGTGCAGCCGTAACGCAGATTGGTATTCATGTCGAACAGGTTCTGGTCAGCACTGCCAATCTGACGCACCCAGAATGGCATTACCTGCATCAAGCCCCGCGCGCCCACACTGGAGAGCGCATAACGATTAAACCCGCTCTCCACATTGATCAGGCCCAGCACCATTTGCGGGTCCAGCCCGGCCCGGGTGGCTTCGTACTGCACGGCCGTCAACAACTTGCGGCGCATGAATTCGTCTGGAATCTTCTTGACCAGACGATTCGACATTTCATTCAGCCACGCCTCTCCCTCGGCCCTGTTATCAAAGACCAGCCGGGGCTGAATGCCATCGCCCACCGAACGCGCCATGGCGCTTTGCACAGAGGTGGACAATGCCTCTTCTTTCTGGGCACCGGCACATGCCAGAGCAGAGGCAGCTAACAGGCAGATAAATAACGCTTTTTTCACGGTCACACATCAACACAGCACAATGGCGCGACTGTAAGCCGAGCACGGTTCAGGGTCAATGCCATATGGCCGATCAGCCACACCGCTGACCCGGCCAAACTGTTTCAGCCTACTTTTGAAAGCGGAAACACTGGTGAATCCGCTTGTTGCGGAAATCCTCAGGCACAGATTGCTCACTGATGTCCTGACACAAAGGCACCAAGGCTTCATCCATCTTGAAGCTACGCAGGTTATTGGAGAAATACAGCACGCCGCCCGGATGCAACATATCCAGACAGCTTTCCACCATCCAGCGATGGTCGCGCTGAACATCCAGCACACCCTGCATTTTCTTTGAGTTTGAGAACGACGGTGGATCAAGAATGATCAGGTCATACAACCAGCCGCCATCCAGCGTTTCTTCCAGATATTGCAGTACGTCCGTCCGAACGCGGCGATGCTGCGGCCCGTCAAAACCGTTGAGCGCCATATTGCGCGCAGTCCAGTCCAGATAGGTGTTAGAGAGATCCACTGACGTGGTGCTCTTCGCACCACCCGCTGCGGCATACACGCTGAACGAGCCGGTATAGCAAAAGAGATTCAGCACACGTTTGCCCGCGGCCTCTTCTCGCACCCGCTGCCGGGTATTGCGGTGATCCAGGAAAAGACCGGTATCCAGATAGGCATCCAGGTTCACCAGAAACTTAAGACCACGCTCGGTGACAACAAACTGCTCGCCTTCGGCGTCGTTCTTTTCATATTGCGTAGTGCCGCGCTGGCGCGCGCGCGTCTTGATGGCGACCAGGTCTTCATCAATGCCCAGCGCATCGGCCGTGGCATACCAGATGTCCGATAGCCATTCTTCATGCGCGCCTTCGGTCTGCACCCAGCCCGTGTCGTACTCTTGCAACTGCACGTGGCCGTCATACCAATCCACGATGACCGGAAACTCAGGAACATCTCGGTCATAAAGGCGGTAGCAAGTCAGGTCTTCACGCCGCGCCCATTTGGAAAGGCGCTTGAAATTTTTGGCGAGCCGGTTGCTGTAACTGGCGATATCAGGCATTCAAAGTACTATCCATTTGTCATGCCACTCATCGATCGGCATGTTCTTTGACACAAAAAATTAACCGGCAGCCAGGAGGGTTTTCTCCATAACCGCCGGTCGGTTGTTGCAGCCAGGCAACAGCCCTAGCCACGCTGCCGGCCTGACATGGCCAGTAAGCGCTTGAACACAGGCTCGGGGACGTACTGGCCAACGACATCCTCCCATCCGGCAGGGCCGACCAGGCCCTTCACCATGGTAGAACTGACCTCCGCGATCTCCCGCGGGGGCATCAGAAAGATGGTGTCGATATGCGGCGCCAGATCCGCGTTTACATAGCGCATTTTGCGCTCAAACTCATAATCGGCGGCCTCGCGAATGCCACGGATGATGTAGTCCGCATTCAGCTCACGGGCGTAATCGACAAGAAAACGGTTCTCAAAACACTCTACGCGCAGATTGGGCAAATGTTGCGTGGCTTCACGCAACATGGCCAGCCGTTCATCCACGCTGAAGGTGTACCGTTTGTCAGGATTCTCACCAATAGCGACCACCATCTCGTCAAACAGACGGACGCCATGTTCAATCATCCAGAGGTGACCGTTAGTCACCGGATCGAAGCTACCGGCATAAACGCCACGCCGCATGTCATTTCCTTTCCAGACGCGAGTCGCCACTATAACATCACCCAATGTTAAATCAGGATGACGCGGAAAAAATCCGGCAACTGGTTTGGCGTGAAGTCCACACAAAAAATAGAGTTGGGGGAGATCCATGATTCTGCGCAATGTCCTGCTTACGCTGGCATTGATGGCCACGGCTACCTCACAGGCCGACATCAATATCGGTGAGTCTGTTCCCACTTCAGGGCTGGCCGGCGACACCGGCAAAGCACTGGCCTTGGGGGCTTCTATCTATTTTGGTCGCGTTAATGCCCAAGGCGGCATCAACGGCGAACCGATCAACCTGATCACCCGCGACGATGGCTACGACGCTACCCGCACGTTAGCCAACACGCACGACCTGCTTGAAAAAGAAAACGCTGTCGCCCTGATTGGCTACTACGGCACCACGCCGATGCAAGAGCTGATCAAATCCAGAATGCTGGATAACGCCGGTGTAGCACTGGTTGGCGCCTATTCCGGAGCCGACAGCATCCGCAATCCGGGCAGCCCGTATTTTTTCCAGACCCGTGCCAGCTATACCGACGAGATTGAACGCATTGTCTCGTTGCTCAATGACCACCTCGGGGTGACCCGCATTGCGGTCGTGGCACAGAAGGATGGTTTTGGCGAAGCAGGGTACACGGCGCTCAAGAACGAACTGGCCAAACGCAAGCTGACGCTGGCGGGTGAAGCCTGGTACGACAAAAACACAGGCGATACCAACGGTGCGGCGCAAACATTGGCCAAAATCAATCCGGAAGCGATTGTGCTGGTGGCGATCTCCAAACCGGCTGCGACCTTCACCAAGCAATACAAAGCGCTGGGTGGCACTTCGCAGCTGTATGGTTTGTCGCCCATCCAGTATGACGAGGTCACCAAAGCCGTCGGCGTGGGTACCGCGCATGGTATTGGCTTGTCTCAGGTTTTCCCGGCACCCACCAATGCTCAGCTCAAGTTGATCCGGGACTTCCAGAAAGACGCCGAGCCGTTCCTGAAAACGGGTGACTACCCGAGCTACGCCTTGCTGGAAGGGTACATTTCTGCGCGCCTGTTGACTGAGGCCATCAAGCGCGCCGGCAAGAACCCAACCCGGGCCAGCGTGTACACCGCGCTATCCAATATGCGCAAATTCGATCTGGGTGGTTTTACGGTAGATTTCTCCGACAAACGCCGACTGGGTTCGAACTTTGTTGAACTGACCATGATCTCGCCTACGGGTACGCTCACGCGCTGATCAATAAAGACGCATCAAGGGTTCGCAAGCAAAACCGGCCTCAGGGCCGGTTTTTTTATATTTTGTGGGCCACATCCCACAATACGTTGCGGCAAACAGGATGCAACCGTCGCGTTTTCTTCTCGTCCAACCTGTAGGGTCATTGGCCCTTTGCGACAAGGAGAAAACACCATGACACGCATCCAGTCCCTATTGGCGCTGTGCGCCCTGCCGCTGGCCATTTACACCGGGCAAGTCCTGGCCGAAGACATGGCGCAAGCACTGCAGCCCCAGCAAACCGAAAATGGCGGCACATTTATCACCGGTGGCATCGGTGATGAAGAAATGGCGCAGCTCAAATCAACACGCAGTGACTACAACGTTCATCTGCTATTCACTGGCAAAACCGGCGAATTCCAGTCCGGCGTGAAGGTACAGATCGCCAACGGCAAGGGTGATGTAGTGCTTGAGACCACCACCACCGGCCCGTATCTGTACGCCAAATTGCCAGCGGGCAAATACAAGATCAACGCCACGCTGGAAGATCGCACGCAAAGCCGCAGTATCCAGGTGGCCAGCCGTAGCGGTGGTGACACCCAGATCACGTTCTAGACAGCAGGCTGCATATACCAACAGAAGCGGGCCGGCAGGGCCCGTTTCTGTCTTCTACTACATCATCTCTTGTATCCAGACTTACCGTGTTCAATCTGCAACACTCAGCCAGCCAGAAAAACATGAAAGCCTGACTTTTGCCGTGATCCCTCTGCTTCTTTCCACGACCGTTTGATTTTTGCCGCCCTGGATCTTTTCTGCGCTGGGATTAGTCCATATCACACCTCCAGAATGTTTCGTCCTGTATCAACTGATTGATCAATCTCAGGATGAAGAAAGCCCAATAAAAACAGGAGGATCGATATGCATGACTCTCAAGCGCAGTTCCGTCGGACAACAATCCACATTTCAATCCTGGTCGCCGCGCTGACTCTGGGTGCATGTGGCGGTGGCAGCGATAGCGGTTTTGACGCTGTAAATCTCTCGACACAGCCCGCATCAACCACGCAGCCCAGCACCACGCCAACACCGGCCCCCTCGCCCACAACAACACCAACTCCCGCGCCTACACCAACTTCGACGCCGACGCCGACGCCAACATCAACCCCGAGCGCGACCGAATTCACGCAGAGCTCGGTTGCCATGGCAAACCCGGCGCCCACCAGCAGCCTCTCGCTGTTCAACCTGGAAGGCTACGCCCAAAGTGCCAACGTCACGGGTGGTGGCGTGATTGCCGAAACCAGCACCAATTACTGCAAGGTCAGTAATGCCACCGAGTTCACCGCGGCGATCAACAACATCAAATCCACCGCCAAGACGCCGTGCAAGGTCATCGAAATTACCGCGGATCTGAACCTGGGCTGGAATGAAATCGGCGCAGCAAACCAGACCGGCAACATGACAACAAACAACCCCTCCAACCTGCCGGCCACCACGCTAACAACCATGCGGGCGGCAGGAACATCGCTGATCAACATCCAGGCGTTTAGTGGTCTGACGATCTTTTCAAAAAATGGCGCGACCATCAGACACGCCGAATTCAACATCAAGAACGGCGGCAATATCATTTTGCGTAATCTGAAGTTTGCCGAGATGTGGGAATGGGATGAACTCACCAAAGGCAACTACGACAAGAACGACTGGGACTTCATCACCACCGGTGATGGCGGCGGCGTGGTGAACGGCGTGTGGATCGACCATTGCACGTTTACCAAAGCTTATGACGGCATCACCGACATCAAGGGCGCATCCAGCGTAACCGGTGGCACCACCGGCGTGACCGTCTCCTGGAGCGAAATCGTGCCGGAAGACCCGGTCTTCATGCAGCATGAATTCGATGCGATTGAGGCAGACCGGGCCAACAACCCGATGTACGACTACCTGCGTAAAGCCGGTTTCAGTGAGGACGACATCATCCGCGTTGCCACACCACAAAAGAAAAATTCACTTGTTGGTGCGCTTGATCTGAAAGAGTCCAGCGTTTACACCGTCACCTTGCATCACGACTATTTCAAGAACCTGCAAGACCGGATGCCCCGACTACGCAGCGGAGACGTGCATATCTACAACCTGTATGCAGATAGTTCAGACAATCTGCTGACCAAGGTATGGCGTGACAACATCGTCACCCAGAATGCACAGTTGTCCAAAGACCTGGATGGCAATGGCGGTACGCAGAAGTACCACTTCGAGATCATCTCCAATGGCTCGATCTCTACCGAGGGCGGTTCGATGGAGATCGCCAAGAGCGCGTATATTGGCGTGCTGACCCCGTTGCGGAACAACCAGTCGGACCCGTCCAACCCGGCATACACCGGTGCAATCCGGGCGTTTGATGTCATGCATTCGCTGCTGGCATCGCAAATGCCGGTCGCGTCACAACAATCGACCTATACCGATACGCTGGGCAATGTCTGGGCGACGTGGGAAGGGAACAGCCATGGGGCTAACTCGACCCTGGGACCAAACCAGGCACCGGAGATCGCCTTTGCATGGCACAACGGGACACCCACCTATACCGCGCACATGCATGAAGTCAGCCAGCTGAAGGATTTGTTGAGCGGCCCCAACAGCAAGGCCGGTGCAGGCAGGATCACCATGACCACCGCACAGTGGCTCAGCCCGACCAACTGAGGTTGGTGTCACGCAGAAATAAAAAAACGGCATCGCAAGATGCCGTTTTTCTTTACGCCAAACCAGCAACACCTTAGCGCGGCAGGAGCGTAGAACCCATCAAGAACGCATCGACTTCACGCGCGGCCTGACGGCCTTCACGGATCGCCCACACCACCAGAGACTGGCCACGACGCACGTCACCGGCGGCGAAGACTTTCTCGACGTTGGTGGCGTAGCAACCGGCGCCATCCGTGGTGGCTTTGGCGTTGCCGCGACCATCACGCTCGACACCGAAGCCTTCCAGAATGCTGGCGATCGGGTTGGTAAAGCCCATGGCCAGGAACACGAGGTCAGCCTTGATCTCGAATTCGCTGCCCGGCACTTCCACCGGCTTGCCCGCTTGCCATTCCAGACGCACGCACTTGATCGCGGTGAGCTTGCCGTTTTCGCCGATGAACTCTTTGGTCATCACTGAGAAGTCACGTTCTACGCCTTCGTCATGGCTCGACGAAGTGCGCAGCTTCACCGGCCAGTACGGCCAGGTGATGGACTTGTTCTCTTGCTCCGGCGGCATCGGCATCACTTCCAGCTGCGTCACGGCGACAGCGCCATGACGGTTGGAGGTGCCCACGCAGTCAGAACCGGTATCGCCACCACCAATCACCACGACATGCTTGCCTTCAGCACTGATCGGATTCGGCGCGTCACCGGCAACCGTCTTGTTCTGCGGAATCAGGAATTCCAGCGCGAAATGCACGCCCGTGAGTTCACGACCCGGTACCGGCAGATCACGCGGTACTTCAGAACCGCCAGTCAGGATCACAGCATCGAACTCGGCCTTGAGCTGATCCGGGCTGATGACGGTGGTGGCATCGTTGACGATACCGGCCGGCAATTTGCCGTCCACAGCCACCAGTGTGCGGGTGCGGAACACCACGCCTTCGGCTTCCATTTGCGTCATGCGACGATCGATAACGCTCTTTTCCAGCTTGAAGTCCGGAATACCGTAACGCAGCAAGCCACCGACGCGGTCGTTCTTTTCGAACACGGTCACGCTGTGACCGGCGCGCGCCAGTTGCTGGGCCGCAGCCATACCGGCCGGGCCGGAACCGACGATGGCGACGGTCTTGCCGGTTTTCACCGGGGCGATTTGCGGCGCAATCCAGTTGTTTTCCCAACCCTTGTCGACGATGTAACGCTCAATGGACTTGATGCCCACCGGGTCAGCATTGATGCCAAGGGTACAGGCGGCTTCACACGGTGCCGGACAGATGCGGCCGGTGAACTCCGGGAAGTTGTTGGTCGAGTGCAGTACGGTCAGCGCTTCTTGCCAGTTGCCGCGATAAACCAGATCGTTCCAGTCCGGAATGATGTTGTTCACCGGGCAACCGTTATTGCAGAACGGAATGCCGCAATCCATACAACGCGCGCCTTGTGTCTTGGCGGCGTCATCGGCCAGACGCAGTACGAACTCTTTGTAGTGCGTTACACGTTCGGCAACCGGCGCGTAGCTCTCGGATACGCGCTCAAACTCGAGGAAACCTGTCGGCTTACCCATTATGCGATCTCCTTTTGCGGGGCGCTGGCAGTAGCGGCCATGTCTTTCAGGGCACGGCGGTATTCGTTCGGGAACACTTTGACAAAGCGGGCACGGGCGGCTGGCCAGTCGGCCAGAATCGCCTTGGCACGGGCGCTGCCCGTGGCGGCCAGATGCTGTTCAACCAGCGCCTTGAGCAAGGTTTCGTCTGCCTGACCGCGATGCTTGGGTTCATCACCCTGTTCCGCTGCCGGTGCAACCGATTCCAGCGCCACTTGCGCCATGTTGCAGTGATCCGCGAAATCGCCATCTACGTCGTAGACGTAAGCGATACCGCCGGACATCCCCGCCGCAAAGTTGCGGCCGGTCTTGCCCAGTACCACCACAGTGCCACCGGTCATGTATTCACAACCGTGATCGCCGGTGCCTTCCACCACGGCGGTTGCGCCGGAGTTACGCACGGCAAAACGCTCGCCACCGACACCTGCCAGGAAGGCCTCGCCTTCGGTCGCGCCGTACAGCACGGTGTTGCCACAGATGATGTTGTCAGCGGTGTAACCGGCAAAGTTGGCGTTCGGGCGGATGATGATGCGGCCGCCAGACAAACCCTTACCCACGTAGTCGTTACCTTCGCCCACCAGATCAAACGTCACGCCCTTGGCGAGGAACGCGGCAAAGCTCTGACCGGCGGTGCCGTTCAGGGTGACGTGGATGGTGTCGTCCGGCAGACCCTTGTGGCCGTAACGGGCCGCCACTGCGCCAGAGAGCATCGAACCCGCAGTGCGGTTGATGTTCTTGATGCTGGTGGTGATGCTGACCTTCTCGCCTTTTTCCAGTGCCGGGGCGGCTTGCGCCAGCAACTGGTTGTCCAGTGCTTTTTCCAGGGCGTGATCCTGGTTTTCCACATGCAGACGCGCCACGCTAGCGGGCACATCCGGCTGATGGAATACACGGCTGAAGTCCAGACCCTGAGCCTTCCAGTGTTCGATACCGGCGCGCTTGTCCAGCAGGTCAGCACGGCCAACCAGCTCGTCAAACTTGCGTACGCCCAACTTCGCCATGATTTCACGCACTTCTTCAGCAACAAAGAAGAAGTAATTCACCACGTGTTCCGGCTGGCCGGAGAAGCGCTTGCGCAGTTCCGGATCTTGCGTCGCCACGCCCACCGGGCAGGTGTTCAGGTGGCACTTGCGCATCATGATGCAGCCTTCGACGACCAGCGGTGCGGTAGCAAAGCCAAATTCATCTGCACCCAGGAGCGCGCCAATCACGACGTCACGACCGGTCTTCATCTGACCGTCAACCTGCACACGCACACGGCCACGCAACTGGTTCAGCACCAGCGTTTGCTGGGTTTCAGCCAGGCCCAGTTCCCACGAGGTGCCGGCATGCTTGATGGACGACAGCGGCGAAGCGCCGGTACCACCATCAT
Source organism: Silvimonas amylolytica (assembly GCF_014645555.1). GTDB lineage: Bacteria > Pseudomonadota > Gammaproteobacteria > Burkholderiales > Chitinibacteraceae > Silvimonas > Silvimonas amylolytica. The sequence continues at coordinate 42,518 of NZ_BMLY01000009.1, forward strand.
GACCTGCCACCACAATGTGGTCAGCCTTGGCCTTGGCCACGCCCGCAGCCACGGTACCGATACCTACTTCGGAGACCAGCTTGACGGAGATCGACGCCTTGCGGTTCACGTTCTTCAGATCGTGGATCAGCTGAGCCAGATCCTCAATCGAGTAGATGTCGTGGTGCGGCGGCGGCGAGATCAAACCCACGCCCGGTACCGAGTGACGCAGGAAGCCGATGTACTCGGACACCTTGTGACCCGGCAACTGGCCGCCTTCACCCGGCTTGGCACCTTGTGCCATCTTGATCTGGATCTGGTCAGCGTTAACCAGGTATTCAGTAGTCACACCAAAGCGGCCGGAAGCGACTTGTTTGATGGCCGAACGCAGGCTGTCGCCTTCCTGGAAGGTGTAGTCGCGCTCAATCCGGCCCTTGCCGATCACTTCAGACAGCTTTTCACCCGCCTTGAGCGGAATGAAACGACGCGCATCTTCACCACCCTCACCCGTGTTCGACTTGCCGCCGATACGGTTCATGGCAATGGCCAGCGTGGTGTGTGCTTCGGTCGAGATCGAACCCAGCGACATGGCACCGGTGGCGAAACGCTTGACGATTTCCTTGGCTGGCTCGACTTCGTCCAGCGGGATGGCATCGCCAATTGCGCTGAATTCAAACAAGCCGCGCAGGGTCAGGTGACGCTTGGTCTGATCATTGATCAGCGCGGCGTATTCCTTGTACGTCTCGGTCTTGCCGGTACGGGTAGCGTGTTGCAGCTTGGCGATCGAATCCGGTGTCCACAGGTGTTCTTCACCGCGGATACGGAAGGCGTAATCACCGCCGGCATCCAGCGCGTTAGCCAGTACCGGGTCAGCCGAGAACGCAGCCTGATGCAGCTTGAACGCTTCTTCAGCGACTTCAAACAGACCCAGACCTTCGATGTTGGACGGTGTACCGGTGAAATACTTGTTCACCAGCGACTTCTTCAGGCCAACCGCTTCAAAGATTTGTGCGCCGGTATAGGACATGTAGGTGGAAATGCCCATCTTGGACATCACCTTCATCAGGCCCTTGCCGATCGCCTTGATGTAATGCTTCTGGTACTTGGCAACTGTTTCTGCATCGCCACCGGCCATATCGGCCAAGGTAGCCATCGCCAGGTACGGGTGAACGGCTTCTGCGCCGAAACCACCCAACAAGGCGAAGTGATGGGTTTCGCGCGCGGAACCAGTCTCAACCACCAGACCGGTGCTGGTACGCAGGCCTTCGTTCACCAGATGCAGGTGAATGCTGGAAGTGGCCAGCAGCGCCGGGATCGCGACATTGTTGCGATCCATCTTGCGGTCAGACACGATCAGGATGTTGGCACCGCTCTTGACGGCATCTTCAGCTTCAGCAGCCAGCGACGCGAGACGTGCCTCGATACCTGCCGGGCCCCATGCGGCCGGATAACAGATGTCCAGTTCGTGCGAGCGGAACTTGCCACCGGTGTACTTGCCGATGTGGCGAATCTTCTCGATATCGCCAGCCGACAGCACCGGCTGAGAGACTTCCAGACGGATCGGCGGGTTGATGTCAGACGGGTCCAGCAGATTGGGCTTGGGACCAATGAACGACACCAGCGACATCACCAGATCTTCACGGATCGGGTCGATCGGCGGGTTGGTGACCTGCGCAAACAGTTGCTTGAAGTAGGCGTAAAGCGGCTTGGCCTTGTTCGACAGCACGGTCAGCGCGGCGTCGTTACCCATCGAACCGGTGCCTTCTTCGCCCAGCTTGGCCATCGGTTCCAGAATGAACTTGATGTCTTCCTGGGTGTAGCCGAAGGCTTGCTGGCAATCGAGCACAGTAGAACAGGGCGCGCCCGGCAGTTCGGTAGCGTCTTGCACTTCATCGAGCTTGATGCGGATCTTGCCAATCCATTCCTTGTACGGACGGGCATTGGCCAGCGAACCCTTGATCTCGCCGTCATCAATAATGCGGCCTTGTTCCAGATCGATCAGGAACATCTTGCCCGGTTGCAGGCGCCACTTCTTGTTGATGCGGCTGTCTTCAATCGGCAACACGCCGGATTCAGACGCCATCACCACCAGATCGTCATTGGTCACCAGATAACGGGCCGGACGCAGACCGTTACGGTCCAGCGTGGCGCCAATCTGACGGCCATCAGTAAACGCCACGGCGGCGGGGCCGTCCCACGGCTCCATCATCGCGGCATGGTATTCATAGAAGGCACGACGATTGTCGTCCATCAGCGTGTGCTTTTCCCACGCTTCCGGGATCATCATCATCACAGCCTGGGCCAGCGTATAGCCGCCCATGACCAACAATTCCAGCGCGTTATCAAACGAGGCGGAGTCAGACTGGCCCGGGTAAATCAGCGGCCAGACTTTTTCCAGGCTCTTGCCCAGCACCGGCGAGCTGATGGCTTTTTCACGCGCGGTAATCCAGTTCACGTTGCCGCGCACGGTGTTGATTTCACCGTTGTGGGCAATCATGCGGAACGGGTGCGCCAGATCCCAGGTCGGGAACGTGTTGGTCGAGAAACGCTGGTGAACCAGAGCCAGTGCGGACACGCAACGGGCGTCGGCCAGATCGTGGTAGTACTCACCCACTTGATCAGCCAGCAACAGGCCCTTGTAGTTCACGGTACGGGCCGAGAACGACGGGACATAGAATTCATGACCGTGAGTCAGCTTCAGGCGACGGATCGCATGGCTGGCGGACTTGCGGATAATGTAGAGCTTGCGTTCGAGCGCATCGGTCACCAGCACGTCCGGGCCGCGACCAACGAAGATCTGGCGAATCACCGGCTCTTTGGCGCGCACGGTCGGCGACATCGGCATGGCGCGGTCAACCGGCACATCACGCCAGCCCAGCACCACCTGGCCTTCCACACGGACGGCGCGCTCGATTTCTTCCTGACAGGCTTCGCGCGAGGCGGCTTCTTGCGGCAGGAACACCATGCCCACACCGTATTCACCATACGGGGGCAAGGTCACGCCCTGGCGTGCCATTTCTTCGCGATAGAGTGCATCCGGAATCTGGATCAGAATACCGGCACCGTCGCCCTGGAGCGGGTCAGCGCCCACGGCGCCACGGTGATCCAGATTTTTCAGGATCAACAACCCTTGTTCGACGATCGAATGAGACTTCTGGCCCTTCATGTGGGCGACGAAACCAACGCCACAGGCGTCGTGTTCGTGTGCGGGATCGTACAACCCCTGCTGCTGGGGCATCACGTGATCCATCACGGTCTTTCCTTCTGGCTAAGCGCACCCGTACCCAGTTCATCTCGGCGGGCGACGCACAGGTCAAAAAAGGCCGACATTGCGTCAGCCTGGTTCCGATAATTCGATAATCCAGAGCCTGTTTACAATCTTTGCTCGCCAGCGTTCGGCATGCCAGTGGCTGTATACAAGGCGACAGTTGCGCCGCGGTACTAGGTACCGCAAGTGACTGGCAACGCCGTAGAGAGCCACTGGCATGCCGAACCCGAAGGGCCGGGCCATGAACAGGCCATCCACTGCGTTGTACTCCTTGCCAATAGCGGGCTATTGGCTGCGTCGCACGTCTTGTGCCTGACCAGTACATGGCCCGGCGCCGGTATGCAAAGACTGTAAACAGGCTCTTACAGGGTCGAGCGGCTAGTCCGGATCTCACGGAGCTGGCGTCGACGAGGCTGGCGGGGTAGCCAGCGCACGGTGCGCGAGCGCGTTGGTATAACGCAGCGCACAAAATGGCAATCATATTGCCAGAAATTCTGCCCTGATCAGAGGCATTTTTTCCAAAAAATGACAGAAAACGGTGCGAATGCCGTTCGTTCGTCGGGAAACCGTTGTATGTTTGTCAGATCATCATGACTACATAATTTCACGTATGTTTTATGTCAGTCACAAATCAGCAAACTACATCTGTTATGCGCCTGTTATTTTTACCTCTGCAATGAAGTGCTTGATAGGTATCAATACACAGAATTCATGCGGTCATCATGCTTCAATAATGAGAATGATTCTTGAAAGCGAGATGCAGCATGTGCCCTCTGTTCGAGCTGTCGTTAGAAACGCCCGCCCGTGTATTAAAACTACATACCCCCGCCGAACTCACCCAACGCCTTTGTGCATTGGGTCTGCGACCAGGACGCGAGGTCACGGTGCTGCGACGCGGCTGGTTGGGTGGCCCGCTTCAGTTGCGGATCGGCAGCACAGAACTCATGCTGCGACGCGAGCATGCTCGTGCCATTGAGGTTGAGACCCTGCCTGTGCGGGAGGGTTGATCATGCAACGAATCGCGCTGGTTGGCATGCCCAACACGGGTAAATCCACGCTGTTCAATCGCATTACCGGGGGTAATGCCCGCGTTGCCAACTGGCCGGGTTTGACGGTTGATCTGGCCACACACCGGGTTTTGCTCGGCGCCAAAATGGTGCAGATGATCGATCTACCCGGCATCTATGATCTCTCGGGCGGTGCAGAAGATGAACGCATCGCCCAGTCGTTTCTGGCCAACACCGCATTGACCGGCGTGATTGTCTTGCTGAATGCAACGCAGCTTGATCGCCAGTTGGGTCTTGCCCTGCAACTGAAGGCGCTGGGTGCCCCCATGGTTGTGGCGCTCAATATGGCGGATGAGGCCCGCAGCGCGGGTATCACGGTTGATACCGCCGCATTGGGCCAGAAACTGGGCTGCCCGGTGTTGCTGATCTCTGCCAAGCGCGGCGACGGTATTGCTGATTTGAAACAAGCGTTGATCGATCTGACGAGCCGCAATCAGCAAGTCAATCTGGACTTCACGTGCTTGCGAGCAGCAGCGGCCTTTCACGACGAGGAGGCGCACCTCCATCATCATCACGTGAGCCGTCCACCCACGATGCCAGCCAGCATCACAGCCAGAATCGACCGCTGGATTCTGCATCCGGCACTCGGCCTGCCGCTGTTTGTGCTGACCATGTTTGTCCTGTTCCAGCTCACCTTTGCCATTGGCACACCGTTGCAAGACGCGCTGGGCAGTGGCATTGACTGGATCAAGTCTTCCTGGCTGGAGCCCGCACTGGCCGGCGCGCCGGAGATCGTCCGCGGGGCCTTGCTTGATGGCTTGTATGACGGCGTCGGCACCGTACTCACCTTTGCGCCGCTGATCTTCCTGTTTTTCTCGCTGATGGCCGTCATTGAAGACTCGGGCTACTTCGCCCGTGCCGCTTTCATGATGGATGGGCTCATGGCGCGGCTCGGTCTGGATGGCCGTGGCTTTGTCATGCTGATGATGGGGTTTGGCTGCAATGTGCCCGCGCTGATGGGCACCCGGGTGATCCGTGACCCGAAAGCCCGCCGCCTGACCATGCTGACCATTCCGTTCGCACTGTGTTCAGCGCGTTTGCAGATTTTCCTGTTCCTGTGCGCAGCTTTGTTCACACCGGCGCAAGCGCCGTGGGTGCTGTTGGGCTTATATCTGGCGAGCATCGTGATCGCACTGGGCACCGCATGGTTGTTGCGCAAGCGCTTTACGTCTTCCGAACCCTTTGCGCTGGAACTGCCTCCGTTTCGCCTGCCGCTGTTCAAACAGATTCGTCTACGCGGATGGGGTGAGACCCGCGCCTTTTTGCGCACGGCCTCGACCATGATTGTTGCCGGTGTCTTGCTGGTCTGGTTCCTGACCCATTATCCGAACGAGCATCACAGCTACGCTGCCATGGTAGCGGACGTGCTGGAACCGGTACTCACGCCGATTGGCATTCATTCAGAGATGTCGATTGCACTGATCTTCGGGTTTGTCGCCAAGGAAGTCGTATTGGGCGCGCTTTCGGTGATCACCGGCGTGCAAGGTAACGCCCTCTCGGCCCACCTGGCCAGCAGCATGGACCCGGTCTCCGCCATCTCTTTCATGTTGTTCACGCTGATCTATGTACCGTGCGTGGCCACCGTGGCGACCATGCACAAAGAGTCAAAGAGCGCCTGGTTTACGGCTGGCTCGGTGGCGTGGTCATTGGGGCTGGCGTGGGTGTTGTGTTTTGTGTTTTATCAGGGCACCCGTCTGATTGGGGGCTGGTTCTAAAGCCGGGGACTTAGTCCGCTTCCCAATCTCCGGGGCCGGGTAGCTTGCTCCACATCTGCAAGCGTTTCGTATCAGCCAGTCGCATGGTCGGCTGGCTGAGCAGCCATTGCTCCAATGCCATGCGGCGATAGGTCAACTCTTCAATACTCACGCCTGCCAGCGCGCGTAGCAGCGCGGCCTGGTCCAGCAAGATTTCGCCATCAAAGATGGTCGCAGTGGCCAGATAAAGCTGGTCTTCAATGACCGCCACCCAATACACGCTATCGGTTTCCTCCACGAGCGCCAGCGTGCCGCGCGGCATGGCTGCCAGTTCTTTGGCCACCAGTTGCCCTACCATTTGCAGCCATTGCCAGGCGCTTTCGGTGCGGGTGTCGATGCCATAAGGCGGAATGTCAGTATCGACGGGGAAATCATTAAATGGCGCAGCAGGCATGATGGGCAGGCGGGAAATTCAATTTCAAGGTGAGATCAACAACGTGGCAGCGAGTTTTAGCTACTACCACGCAAGCGCAATTCAAAGCCCAGATCCAGTTGTTTTTGCGCTGGCGTCTGGCCTTCCATAAGCCCGAGCAACAAACTGGCTGCCTCAAAGCCAACCTTGTAACGCGGCGTGCGCACGCTGGTCAGCGTCGGCATGGCCCAGGCAGCGCCTTCCAGATCGTTAAAGCCAGCGACCGCCAGTTGTTCGGGCACCTTGATGCCTGTGCGATGACACCCAGTCAGCACACCCAGTGCCAAGTCATCGTTACAACAGAACACAGCATCACAATCCGGATGTTCCTGGCGCAGCACTTCCAGCATTTCTACGCCCATACCAATGCGGGACGGGCGCGGGTTCAGGTATTCCAGTTCAGGCGCATAACAGCCGGCGGCCTGCAGTGCTTTGCGGTAACCATCCAGCCGCTGCATCACCCGGGGGTCAAGCCGCGCGCCGAAAAAGGCAATGCGCTTGTAGCCGCGGTCCAGCAAGTGACGGGTGATCTGCCGTCCCGCTTCATCTTGCGAGAACCCCACACAAAAACGCTCGTTGGATGGATCGAGTTCCATCATGTGCACAGCCGGGATGCCCAGTCTGGCCAGACGCTGACGCATTTCCGGGCGCTGGCGGGTACCGGTCAGCAGCACGCCATCGGGCGCGTGCGAGAGATACGCCCGCAACAGGCGCTCTTCCTTTTCATCGTCATACGCCGTATTGCCAATGAGTATCTGATAGCCCTTGGGGTCCAGCACTTCATTGATACCGGCCAGCGTATCGATAAACACCGTATTGGAGAGCGAGGGGATCAGCACCGCCACGGTGTGCGAGCGCGACGACACCAGCGTGCGAGCCGAACGATTGGGCACATAACCCAGTTCATCCACTGCGGCGAGAATTTGCTCCCGCAGTTTTTCAGAGACCAGATCAGGTGAATTGAGCGCACGCGAAACCGTAATCGCACTCACCCCGACCTTGCCCGCTACATCGTGCAAGGTGGCTGCGCGAGACGCATTCTGGTTGGCTTTACGCGGCATAAAATCTTGGTGTGCTGACGGCAACAAAATTGAAACGGAAATCAGGATACCGGATTTTCCCGATACATCGGACAACCCGGCCCATCATCAGGGTATTCATTTATTGTTGGTCGCTCCACTGTTAACGTTAACATTACCATCAATGTAGTCGACAAAATCCGACAACATTTCAGCGCCCATGACACGCACACGACCAGCGGACTGCGCACTCACGCCCTGCCGGCATCGCCTCGCAGGCACACGAAATATTGGAGATCGATCATGCTGAAAGTACGACTGACCCTGTGCGCTGCCGCGCTGTTGAGTCTGGCTGCCACCGCGCAAGCGGCTGAAGTGGAAGTGCTGCATTACTGGACCAGCGGCGGCGAAGCCAAAGCAGCAGGCGAACTCAAAACCATGCTGGAAGCCAAGGGCGACAAGTGGAAAGACTTCGCCGTGGCCGGCGGCGCTGGTGAAAACGCCATGACCGCACTGAAAACCCGCGTGGTTTCTGGCAACCCGCCCGCTGCAGCCCAACTGAAGGGCCCGGCCATTCAGGAATGGGGTGACCAGGGCGTGCTGGTTTCGATTGATGATGTGGCCAAAACCGAAGGCTGGGACAAACTCCTCCCGCCTGTGGTGGCCAATGTCATGAAATACAAAGGCCAGTATGTCGCGGCCCCGGTGAATGTGCATCGTGTGAACTGGCTGTGGATCAACGCGGACCTCCTGAAAAAAGCCAACGCCAAAGCCCCGACCACCTGGGATGAATTCTTCAAAACGGCCGATGCCATGCAAAAAGCCGGCATTTTGCCAGTCGCCATTGGTGGTCAGTCCTGGCAAGAAGCCGAGCTGCTGGAAAGCGTGGCATTGGGCGTTGGCGGTGCCAACTTCTACAAGAAAGCATTCGTACAGCTAGATCAAACCGCGCTGAAAAGCCCAACCATGATCAAGGTGCTGGAAACCTACAAACGCATCAAACCGTACACCGATAAAGCCGCCAATGGCCGCGACTGGAACCTGGCTACCGCCATGGTCATTAACGGCAAAGCAGGTATGCAGTTCATGGGGGACTGGGCCAAGGGTGAATTTGCTGTCGCGGGCAAACAGGCAGGCAAAGACTTCCTGTGTGTCGCTGCCCCGGGTAGCACGGATGCCTATACCTTCAACGTCGACTCTTTTGCCTTCTTCAAGCTGAAAGACAAAGACGCACAAAAAGGCCAGAAAGACCTGGCTCAACTGTTGATGAGCACGCAATTCCAGGAAATATTCAACCTGTACAAGGGCTCTATCCCGGCACGTCAGGGCATGGACTTGTCCAAGTTTGACGACTGCGCCAAAAAGTCCTCCGCCGACTTCAAAAATGCCGCCGCCAAGGGCACGCTGGTCCCGTCCTGGGCGCATGACATGGCCATCCCTCCAGCCGCTGAAGGCGCGATCTATGACGTCGCCGCACAGTTCTGGAACGATGATGGCATGACAGCGCAAGCCGCTGCGCAGAAGATCGCCGCTGCGGCACGCGCGCAGTAAACCGCTTCTCTCCGAAGGCTGCAGCCCCCGTCTGGTCTTTTATGGCCGGTGGGGGCTGTGTTTTTCTGGCCGTCATTTAACGCATGGAGGGCGAGGTGAGAGGTTCTTGCCTGCGCAAGGCCACCTGCCTGGTCCGGGCTGGATCCCGGCTCAAGGCCGGAATGAGGAAGAAGTGAAGAGGTACGCCCTGTTGCCCAAGTCAAACTGCAACCGGGCCCCGCAACCAGGCGCCATCTTTCCCTAAAAACTTCAACCCTTTGATCCATCAGCCATTCAGCATTCCCTTCAGCCAGGCCCTCCACAATCACGGTATACTAATGCGTTTTGAATTCTCCCCGCAGCGATGAACCTGTTCGTACTCGGCGTCAACCACGAAACCGCCCCCTTGTCGGTGCGGGAGCGGCTTGCGTTTTCGCCTACCGAACTGCAGTCCGCGCTGCCTGGCCTCGTGGCACAGCCTGGCGTCATTGAGGCCGCCATCATCTCCACCTGTAATCGCACAGAACTCTATTGCAACGCCCGTGATCCGTCCGCCCTGCTGGACTGGTACGCCGCCAGCCGCGGCCGCAAGACAGAAGAGCTCAACAGCTATCTGTACGTGCATGAGGGGGTCAACGCCGCTCGCCATACCTTCCGCGTCGCCGCCGGGCTCGACTCCATGGTGCTGGGTGAAACGCAGATCCTGGGCCAACTCAAAGATGCCGAACGCCAGGCGCGTGAGTCCGGCAGCATGGGCGTGTTGCTCAACGGTTTGTTCCAGCGCGCGTTCCAGGTGGCCAAAGACGTCCGCACGCAAACACGGATCGGTTCGGCATCGGTTTCCATGGCCGCGGCTGGCGTCAAACTGGCTGAACGCATTTTTCCGTCCGTATCTGAATGCAATGTGCTGTTCGTGGGTGCGGGCGAGATGATCGAGCTCTGCGCCACGTACTTCTGTGCGCAAAAACCCAAAAAGATGGCGGTGGCCAACCGCACGCTGGAGCGTGGCGAGTTGCTCGCCCGGGAGCATGGTGGCGAAGCCATCCTGTTGACCGACATTGCCGAGCGCCTGCATGAGTTTGACATCGTGGTGAGTTCCACGGCGTCGCCGTTGCCCGTTATTGGCAAAGGCATGATCGAGCGCGCGCTCAAACTGCGCAAACGCCGGCCGCTGTTTATTGTTGATCTGGCCGTCCCGCGTGATGTCGAGCCTGAAGCCGCTGAACTGGACGACATTTATCTGTATACGGTGGATGACTTGTCAGAAGTCGTTCGCCAGGGCGTGCATGCGCGCCAGGGCGAGGTCGTCGCTGCCGAAGCGTTGATCACCGATCACGTCAGCGAATTCAATCACTGGCTGGCCAGCCGCGAACTGGTACCGACCATTCGCGATTTGCGCGATCATGCCGACCGTGCCGCCCGCGCCGAACTGGCCAAAGCCAAGAAGCGCCTGGCTGCCGGAGACAACCCCGAAGAAGTACTGGAAAAGCTCACCGCACAGCTTTCCGCCAAGTTTCTGCACGCCCCGCTGGCTTCTCTCAACGCGGCTGACGGCGAAGAACAAACCGCCCTCGTCACCGCGACCCGCCGCCTTTTCCGCCTCCACGACGAGGAATAGCTTTGATGTCACTGTTCCAGACCGCCCGCTGGCAACGCCAGTTTGATACGGGCGCGTTTGAGGTCGACACCGACCCTGCGCGCCTGCCAATCGATACCGCGTACGACTTTATCGGCCGCCGCTCTTATTGGGGCAAAGGTATGCCGGAAGGCGTATTTCGCCGGTCGGTTGCCGGTGCGTTGTGCTTTGGCATTTACCATGACGATGCCCTGGTCGGCTTTGCCCGCGTAATTACCGATGGCGCCACCATCGCCTATCTGGGCGATGTATTTATCGATGAAGCGTATCGCGGACGTGGTTTATCCAAGTGGCTGATGGAATGCATACACAGTCATCCAGACCTGACCGGCTTGCGCCGCTGGATGCTCTTCACCGCCGATGCCCATGCGCTTTACCGCCAGTTTGGCTGGACCGAAGCCGCGCGCCCAGAGCGTTATATGGAACGGCTTAATCAGAACGTTTACCAACAAGAACAATGAAACCATCGATTCTGGCCCGACTGGCCCAACTTTCCGACCGCCTCGAAGAAGTGGGCGCCCTGCTTGCCTCCGAAGGCGCAACCAACGATATGAACCAGTATCGCAAGCTCACCCGTGAGCATGCCGAACTGGAGCCCGTGGTGGCATTGTATAAAGCGTTCCGCCAGGCCGAGGCGGACATCGCCACTGCGCAAGAGATGCTGTCAGACCCGGATATGAAAGAACTGGCCGAGGAAGAACTGGCCGAGGGCAAGGCACGCATCGAAGCACTGGAACTGGATCTGCAAAAGGCTCTGCTGCCCAAAGACCCGAACGACGAGCGCAACATTTTCCTGGAAATTCGCGCGGGTACGGGGGGCGATGAATCCGCCCTGTTTGCTGCCGATTTGTTCCGCATGTATAGCCGTTACGCCGAACGCAACCGCTGGCAGGTGGAAATCATGTCGGCCAACGAGTCTGACCTGGGCGGTTTCAAAGAAGTGATCGCCCGCATTGTCGGTTTTGGCGCGTATTCACGCCTGAAATTTGAAAGCGGTGGTCACCGCGTGCAGCGTGTCCCGGCGACGGAAACACAAGGCCGGATTCATACCTCTGCGTGCACCGTGGCGGTGATGCCGGAGGCGGACGAAGCGGAAGAGATCAACATCAACCCGGCCGAGCTGCGTATCGATACCTTCCGCGCCTCCGGGGCCGGCGGGCAGCATATCAACAAGACCGACTCGGCAGTGCGCGTGACACATATCCCGACGGGGATCGTGGTGGAGTGTCAGGACGACCGCAGCCAGCACAAGAACAAAGCTCGCGCGCTGGCAGTACTGGCAGCGCGGATCAAAGACGTGCAAGACCGTGAGCGCCAGGCCAAGGAAGCCGCTACCCGCAAGAGCTTGATTGGCAGCGGTGATCGCAGTGAGCGTATCCGCACCTACAACTATCCGCAGGGGCGCATGACCGATCACCGGATCAACCTGACGCTCTACAAGCTGGACGCGATTATGGATGGCGACCTGGAAGAGCTGACCCAGTCACTGGTCAACGAACAACAGGCCGAGTTGCTGGCCCAATTGGGCGAGTAAGTACAGCAGTGATCAAGCGTGCCTTCAATGGCACCTTATCAATTGATTTGACAATGAATTACGCGAAAGCACGCAATCCGATTGGTATATAATCGCGTGCTTTCCAGAAAGGGTTGTTATGCACGTTTTTTACGAAGAGGATGGTAGCTTCAAGGTCGCTACGGTCAAGGAATCGCAACCGGCGAGCCTGATGGTAGAAGACGTGAGAGGCAAGCGCAGCAAGGTCAAGAACGGCAACGTGCTGCTCAAGTTTGAGCGTCCTGGCCTGGATGAAGTGCTACCGCAGGCCGATACACTGGCCGCCGAGATTGATCTGGACCTCTTGTGGGAAACGTGCGGCGAGCACGAATTTGGCTTTGAAGAACTGGCAGCCGAGTACTTTGGCGCCAATCCGTCGGCCGCATCGCAGATCGCCGTCGTCCTGCGCCTGTCTGCCGCTCCCATGTACTTCTACAAAAAGGGCAAGGGCCGCTACAAGGCTGCACCGGAAGAAAACCTGAAGGCCGCGCTGGCAGGCCTTGAGCGCAAACAGCGTGAAGCCGAGCAGATGGCAGTCTGGCAAGCAGAGCTGGTCGCCGGCAAGCTGCCGGAGGCATTTCAGCCCATCATCAACCGTCTGTTGCATCGTCCGGACAAAAACGGCATTGAATACAAAGCGCTGGCGCAAGCCGCCGACGCAGCCCACACCAGCCCTACCCGCCTGCTGCAAAGCGTGGGTGCGATCCCGGATGTGGCCGATTACTTCCTGCAGGGCTTCTTGCTGGAAACCTTCCCCAAAGGCCGCGAGGCGGTGGTCAGCCAGACCGTCACCTTGCCTACCGATTTGCCGGTGGCTGATGTTCAGGCGTTCTCCATCGATGATGTCACCACGACTGAAATCGATGACGCACTCAGCCTGAAGAAACTGCCCAACGGCAACTGGCAAGTGGGCATTCATATTGCCGCGCCGGCTTTGGGCATCGCACCGGATACCGAACTGGACAAGCTGGTGTTCGACCGCCTTTCGACCGTGTATTTCCCGGGCGACAAAATCACCATGCTGCCTGACTCGGCAGTCCAGGTTTTCACATTGCAAGAAGGCGCCTCGCGCCCGGCGGTGTCGATGTACCTGGAAGTCTCACCCGGGTTTGACATCCTCAATCATCGCACCGTGGTCGAACAGGTACCCATTGCGGCCAACCTGCGCCACGACCAGATCGAAGCCCTGTTTAACGAATTGACCGCCGGCAAGGAAGAGGGTCCGGACTTCCCCTGGAAGGCCGAACTGACCACATTGTGGCGCTTTGCCGGCAACCTGGAAGGCCGCCGTGGTCGCGCAGATGACCCGAATGCGCCGGTACGCATTGATTACAGCTTCTACGTCGACACGCTGGATAACGGCGAGAAACGCGTGCGCATTCTGCCACGCAAACGTGGCTCGCCCATGGACAAGCTGGTCGCCGAAATGATGATTCTGGTGAACAGTCAGTGGGGCAAGGATTTGAAAGATGCCGAGATCGCCGGCATCTATAGAGTGCAAAACAACGGCCGCGTGCGCATGACCACACAGCCGGGCCCGCACATTGGCCTGGGCGTTGAGTTCTATGCCTGGTCGTCTTCGCCGCTACGGCGTGCGGTGGACTTTGTGAACCAGCAGCAAATCATCGCCATGGTGAGCGGTACGAAGCCACGTTTCCAGAAAAACGATGCGGAATTGTTTGCAGCGATTGGCGCGTTCGACACCGCCTACGCCGCCTACGCCGACTTCCAGGACAAGATGGAGCGCTACTGGTGTCTGCGCTACATGGAACAGGAAAACATGCGCGAGTTCTCTGGCTCGATCATCAAAGAGAACCTGGTGCGTGTAGATGGCATGCCGTTGGTGATGCGCGTGCCAGGATTGCCGGAATTACCGGCCGGTTCAACAGTCGTACTACAACGACTGAAAACCGACTGGCTGGAACTGAATCTGGATTGCCGCCTGGCAACGATGTAAGGGATGGCTGGCAACGGCCACCTGGACTCGTGAAATCGGGAAGATTTTTATGCAGCAGAAACGCCCTCTGAACTACTACCTGCCGATGCGCTTTGCCAATGGCGAGCAAATCCGGCAGTTTTCCAAACCTTGCGTGCGCTGCGGTCACATGCTGGGCGCCAAAGACATGTTTGGCATCGCCCGCTTGCTTGATGACAGCCTGGCCATCGCCGCCAAAGCGCAATGCCCCAAGTGCGGCGAGCAATTTGGCGTAGCTTGCCGCGTAGATAATCACAAGCGTGTCACACGGGTCATCATGCCGGCGTTCCTGTTTGGCTGGTTCCTGCGCAACCTGCCGGTGCAACCACGCGAGCGCGAGGCTGAAATTGCCCGTGCTGCGGCCATGCTGGCCCAAGCCACAGAAGCCGCCGCACCGCCTGCCCCGATCAGCCCGCAAGAAATCATCCGCGCAGCCGAAAGCGTAGGCAGTTACCAAGGCAAAGTGATCCCGGCCTGGGTCAAAGTGGATGGTCAGCAGATGGCTTTTGACCGTGTGCTGCTGAACGCGCGGCCAGGCCCAGGTGAGTTCTTGCTGGATGATTGTCTGGTCTACCGCGCCTGATCGATCATTCATTGATCAAACGGCTGGATGGCTGAAAGTGCCAGTACACCGGCGATATTTGCGATTTATAATCGCGCCCTTACAAGTGATGTCGGAGCTTTACCATGAACCGCAGCATGCTCAAATCCAAGATCCATCGTGTCACGGCCACCCATGCCGAACTGCACTACGAAGGGTCTTGCGCTATCGATGAAGATCTCCTCGAGGCAGCGAACATCCGCGAATTTGAAGAAGTCACCATCTGGAACATCAACAACGGTGCACGCTTTTCCACCTACGCCATCAAGGGCGCGCGTGGCTCGGGCATCATCTCGCTGAACGGCTCGGCAGCCCGTCAGGCGCAAGTGGGTGATCTGTTGATCATTGCCACCTTTGCCCAATACAACGAGACTGAACTGGCCAGCCATCACCCGGCGCTGGTGTTCGTCGATGCCCAGAACAAGATCAAAGAGATCAAGCACGGCATCCCGACCCAGAACTGAGTCCCCCACTCAGCCCGGTTCACACCAAAGCCCCGCCACAATGCGGGGCTTTTGTTTTGCCTCCACGCGCCTGAAGGCGCACGAATCACGTACCATTTGCCTCTTTGCATCCGGAGAAAACCCCATGTCCGCTTCCCAGGTGCGCGACTATCTGTTGTCGCTGCAGCAAAACATTGTCGCCACGCTGGAAAACCTGGATGGGCACACCTTCCGGCATGACCAATGGGATCGCGCGGAAGGCGGCGGCGGGATTTCCCGGCTGGTCGAAGATGGCGGGTTGATAGAGCGCGGCGGAGTCAATTTCTCTCATGTCAAAGGCCAGACGCTGCCGCCCTCGGCGACCGCGCACCGCCCGGAACTGGCTGGCCGCGCCTGGGAAGCCATGGGTGTTTCTCTGGTCATTCACCCGCGCAACCCGTACGTACCGACCGTGCATATGAATGTCCGCATGTTCCGCGCCTACGCCGAAGGCCACGACGACGTGGTGTGGTTTGGCGGTGGCATGGATCTGACCCCGTACTACGGCTTTGAGGAAGATGCCCATCATTTCCACGCCACTTGCCGCGATGCCGTCGCGCCGTTTGGCGAGCAGTACTACCCCAAATACAAAACCTGGTGCGATACGTATTTCTTCCTCAAACACCGCAACGAACCGCGCGGCATAGGCGGCATCTTCTTTGATGATTTGTCAGAACTGGGTTTTGAGGGCGGTTTTGCATTTATCCGGGCCGTTGGCGACGCTTTCCTGCAGGCCTACGTCCCCATCGTCGAACGCCGTCGCGAGTACCCGTTTGGTGAGCGCGAACGCGACTGGCAGGCGTACCGCCGCGGTCGGTATGTCGAGTTCAACCTGGTGTGGGATCGCGGCACGCTATTTGGTTTGCAGTCTGGCGGGCGTACTGAATCCATCTTGATGTCGATGCCGCCGATTGTGAAATGGCGTTATGACTGGCATCCGCCCCAAGGGTCGGCGGAAGCCCGATTGTTGAGTGATTTTCTGATCGGGAAGGATTGGTTGGGCTGAACATCAGCCATCAAACAAAAAGGCCGTCATCACGACGGCCTTTTTGTATCTGACACACGCCCGCAATCACTTGCGGGTAATTGCGCGCCAGCCGATGTCGGTACGGTGCTGCTCGCCATCGAAGTTCACGCCGGCCAACAATTCATAGGCGCGCTTTTGGGCAGCCTTGAAGGTTTCGCCAAACGCTGTCACGCACAGTACGCGGCCGCCACTGGTCATCGGCTGGCCGTCTGCATTGAGCTTGGTGCCAGCGTGGAAGACGTGCCCGTCTTCAACCTCCGGGGTCGCGCCGGTGATCACGTCGCCGGTACGCGGGGTGTCCGGATAATTGGCAGCAGCCATGACAATGCCCAATGCAACGCGGCGATCCCATTCGGCTTCAACCTTGTCGAGTGAGCCTTCTACGGCATGCTCAACCAGGTTCACCAGATCACTCTTCAAACGCAGCATGATCGGCTGGGTTTCCGGATCACCCATGCGGCAGTTGAATTCCAGCGTTTTCAACTGGCCTTCCGGGCTGATCATCAAACCAGCGTACAAAAACCCGGTGTAAATGATGCCGTCGCGCGCCATGCCTTGTACGGTCGGCATGATCACTTCACGCATGGCTTTAGCGTGGATTTCCGGGGTCACAACCGGGGCCGGGCTGTAGGCGCCCATGCCACCGGTGTTGGGACCTTCGTCGTGGTCTTTCAGGCGTTTGTGGTCCTGGCTGGACGCCAGCGCCAGCACGTTTTTGCCATCAACCATGACAATGAAACTGGCTTCTTCGCCGGTCAGGAATTCTTCGATGACCACGCGGGCACCAGCATCACCCAGCTTGTTATCAGACAGCATGCTGTCGACAGCGTCATGCGCTTCTTGCAACGACATGGCAACCACCACGCCCTTGCCCGCAGCCAGGCCATCGGCCTTGATCACGATCGGCGCGCCCTTGGCATCGATATAAGCGTGGGCTTTGGCGGCGTCAGAGAAGGTCTCGTAATCGGCAGTCGGAATGCCATGGCGCTTCATGAAGGCCTTGGCGAAATCCTTGGAGCTTTCCAGTTGGGCCGCCGCTTTGGTCGGACCAAAAATCTTCAGGCCGGCTTTGCGGAACGCATCGACCACACCTTTGGACAACGGCGCTTCCGGGCCAACGACGGTCAGCTGGATCTGCTCGCGCTGGGCAAAGGCCACCAGCACGTCAATGTCGGTGATCGGCACGTTGGTCAGATTGGGCTCCAGCGCGGTGCCCGCGTTGCCTGGCGCCACAAATACCTTGCCCACGCGGGGCGACTGCGACAGTTTCCAGGCCAGCGCGTGTTCGCGTCCGCCATTGCCGATTACAAGCACGTTCATGTGTATATCCTGATTATTCAAATGCGTAGCGACTGAAGAAGAAAGCTACATCCCCGTTGTTCACGCCGCCCAGGCTCGGAATCCAGGTGCCCATGATGTAAAGCTGGCGATAGCGGATTGACGCGACCGGCAACGCAATCGGGAAAGGAATGCCACCGAAGATATCCCGGCGGGAAGTCATGCCAACTGAATATCCACCGCCAAATGACAACCCACCCAGGATCGGATCGGTAAACCACAGGCCCGCATAACCCACCATGAATTCCGGGTTTTTGTGTGAGTCAGAAAACATCAAACCGAGCACAATGTCTTCATTGCCTTTGTCATCAATGACGTGTCGGCCATAGCCTCCACCCCAGCCCCATTTGTTCAGTTCATTGAGCTTTTCTTCGGTGTACTGGTGCGGGTCATGCCAGGTGTAGCCGGAAACATAAATATCCGACTTGCCGTTCTGATACACATCAGAAACGTGTGTACAGGCCTGGTCGAGCCAGCTTCCCATGCCGGTGCAGTCAATGGCTAACGCCAGGGGCGCAGCAAGGCTCAAGATCAAGGCAGCAAGTATTTTTTTCATGAGAGACGAGTTTCTTCTGGTGAATTGAAGCTATACGGATCTAACCAGCGGCGGGCTGATTGGCACGATCCGTAAACCTGATGCGCCGCAGCATGCGCGCTTTGCCGGCATTTTACAGCCTGCCGCGCCCATGCCAAGCGGCCCAGTCAACTTCCAGCAAGCCAAAAGGGCTGAAAAAAAACGGGCGCCAGCCTGCGAGGGTGGCAGTGCTTGCTCATTAACGCAGCAACAGACATCAGGTTGAACCGGTTGTTCTGATTGCCAGTGTGAACCCGCAACATGACAACCGGATATGAAGCTCACCGGGCACCGCCATCAAATGCAATGACGATACCCGGCGTGTAGCGCAAAGCTTAGTGACGGAAATGGCGGATGCCGGTCAGCACCATGGCAATACCGTGTTCATCGGCGGCGGCAATGACTTCTTCATCACGCACGGAACCACCCGGTTGAATGATGGCCGACACGCCGTTCTCGGCAATGACATCCACACCATCACGGAACGGGAAGAAGGCATCCGACGCTGCCACCGAGCCACGCAGCTCCAGACCCGCAGAGCGGGCCTTGATGGCGGCGATTTTGGTGGAATCCACACGGCTCATCTGACCGGCGCCGATACCCAGCGTCTGACCATGGCCGCAGAACACGATGGCATTGGACTTCACAAACTTGGCGACGCGCCAGGCAAACAGCATGTCTTTCAATTGGGCATCAGTCGGCGCCTTTTTGGTCACGACTTTGAGGTCCGACAGTTTGAGTGCGTGGACATCCGGCGTTTGCACCAGCAAGCCACCGCCTACGCGCTTCACATCAAACTTGTTCTCACCGGACTCCAGCGGCACGGTCAGGACGCGCACGTTCGGCTTCTTGGCCAACAGCGCCAGCGCATCTGCGCTGTAGCCCGGGGCAATCAGCACTTCCAGGAACTGGGCTGCCACCGCTTGCACGGTGTCGCCATCCACTTCGCGGTTAAACGCAATGATGCCGCCAAAGGCAGAGGTGGTATCGGTCGCAAACGCAAGGCGATACGCGCTGAACGTATCTGCGCCCACAGCAACGCCACACGGGTTGGCGTGCTTGACGATCACACATGCCGGCTCTTCAAACTGCTTGACGGCTTCCCATGCAGCATCAGAGTCAGCGATGTTGTTGTACGACAGCTCTTTACCTTGCAGTTGCGAGTATCGCGAGAGGCTGCCCGCAGCCGGGTCCAGATCGCGGTAGAACGCGGCGGACTGATGCGGATTTTCGCCGTAACGCATGTCCTGCACTTTCACAAATTGCAGGTTCAGGCGTTCCGGATAGGCTTTCTTTTCGCCCTCTTCGGTCAGCGCTGTCAGGTAGTTGGAGATCGCGCCATCATAGGCAGCTGTGTGGCTGAAAGCCTTTTTGGCCAACGCACGGCGGGTCGGCAGAGTCAGGCCGCCCTGATGTTCTTTCATTTCTGCAACCAGCGGGGCGTAGTCAGCCGCATCGGTCACAATAGCAACGTGGGCGTGGTTCTTGGCTGCGGAGCGCACCATGGCCGGGCCGCCAATGTCGATGTTCTCGATGGCGTCATCAAAGCTGCAATCCGGCTTGGCGATGGTGGCTTCAAACGGGTACAGGTTCACACAGACCAGATCAATGTTGCCGATGCCATGTTCGGCCATTTTGGCGACGTGGCTATCCAGATCGCGGCGGCCCAGAATCCCGCCGTGGATTTTCGGGTGCAGCGTTTTCACGCGCCCATCCAGCATTTCGGGAAAGCCGGTGTAATCGGCCACTTCAATGACCGGCACATTGTTCTCTGCCAGCAGTTTGGCGGTGCCACCCGTGGAGAGAATCTCCACACCGAAACCCGCAAGGGCTTTGGCAAATTCGAGTACACCGGTTTTGTCGGAAACGCTGATCAGCGCACGCTTGATGATGGTCATTGCTGTTTTTTCCTGATGCCCGTGGAGGTAAAGATCAAAAAACACTAACAAAACAAATCACAGTGAAACCGGGTGCCCCGTCTTTGCGGTGGCACGTATTGCTGTTTTAGAGCATGTCGTATGTCTGCAGCTTTTTGCGCAGCGTGTTGCGATTAATGCCCAGCACTTCTGCGGCGCGGGTCTGATTGCCGGCAACGTGGTCAAGGACGAGCTCCAGCAGCGGTTTTTCAACGCGCGCCAGGACCATGTCATACAGCGCGCACGGCGCTTCACCATCCAGATCCTCGAAATACCGGGCCAGCGAGGACCGGATAGATTCGGCGATAGGATCTTCTTCCTGCGTAATGACGCAAGTGGCTGGTTGGTTCATGGTTACTTCCCTGAAACTGCCCTCAGGTCTGGCCTGGGGCTTTTAGTGATAAATGCGGCGGCCTTGTGGCCTGCCGTCATGCTGCCGCCAGCGCGTCATCCGCGTCGCGGGCAGTCTCCTCCATTTCGTAAATCAGCCGCTCGCCCAGTGTGGCCAGACCGTCGAAAAAAGTGCTCACAGCAGCATGCTGTGCGGCAGTCGAGTCCAGCTTGTACATGGCCTGGCGGAAAGCGTTGCCATCCTTCAGACCCTTGGTATACCAGGCGATATGTTTGCGGGCAATCCGGCAACCGGAATACTCGCCATAAAACGCGTAAAGCTCGTCAAGGTGTTGCAACAATACAGCACGAATCTCGGTCACCTCTGGCGGCGGCAGGTTTTCACCCGTGGTCAGAAAGTGTGCAATCTCGCGGAACAACCAGGGCCGGCCCTGCGCCGCACGACCAATCATGATCGCGTCGGCACCGGTCTCGGCCAGTACGGCTTTGGCTTTTTGCGGCGTATCAATGTCGCCATTGGCAATCACTGGAATACGCAGCATGGATTTGACTTCACGGATCAGCCCGTAGCGCGCGGCGCCGTTGTACATGTCTTCCCGCGTGCGGCCGTGCAGCGCCAGCGCGGCAATGCCGGCTGCCTGTGCGCGTTCGGCCACGCGCAGTACGTTTTCTTCCCCGTTGCAAAAACCTAGACGGGTTTTCAGCGTCACCGGCACATCTACCGCGGCAACGACGGCATCCAGAATCTCGCCCACCAGCGCTTCGTCTTTAAGCAGCGCAGAACCGGCCAGCTTGTTGCAGACCTTCTTGGCCGGGCAGCCCATATTGATGTCAATGATCTGCGCGCCCAGTTCTACATTCAGCTTTGCCGCTTGCGCCAGCATGGCCGGGTCAGAGCCGGCAATCTGCACGGCAATCGGCCCGGGCTCGCCCGCGTGATCCATACGGCGGCGCGTCTTTTCGTTATCCCACAGTGCATTGTTGGCCGTGATCATCTCGGACACGGCGTAGCCTGCCCCGAAATGACGGCACAACTGGCGAAACGGTCTGTCCGTCACACCCGCCATGGGCGCTACGAACAGATTGTTTTGTAAGGGGAAAGGGCCGATCTGCATGGTGACCGCTGTCGCAGAAAAGGCCGGAATTCTACCGCCTGCTTATTTTTTGGGCAACCGCAACGGCTTGGGCGGTGTCACCAAAGCGTCACGCCGGGCGGTCAAAACCAGCACCGACGCCACTTGGGCAAGTTTTTGATCATGCGCAAATCTTGCCGTTTGGCAGAACCGGCTTTTTTCTGACTCAATGCACACAGGGCTGAAACTTACGGCGATCAGCAGTCTCATCTGTAACGTTTATTTACGCAAAGCGCATCAGAGGGGTTCACAATCGCTTGCACAGAGAACGAAACCCTCAGAACGAGTCGATAAAACATGAACACACGTCGCCCTGCAGCCCGCCACTCCTTGTATGCCTATGCCTGGGATCTGGCCGGGCGTGACACCCGGTCATCCGTGGATGAAATCCTGGATCTGGGTGTGGATGGCCTCAGCCTTGCCGCCAGCTATCACACTGGCAAATTCCTGCGCCCTCGTTCATCGGGCGCGGGCAAGGTGTATTTCCCGGAAGACGGCACGGTGTACTTCAACCCCGAGCCCGCGCGCTACCGCGCCATTCAGCCGCGCCCCCACTCTGACGCCGCCGTACGCCAGGTAGCGTATGACCTGGCTGAAGACGGCCGCCTCAAGCTCTCGGCCTGGACCATCCTGTTCCATAACAGCCGCATGGGCGAAGCACACCCGGAACTCACGGTGAAGAACGCCTGGGGGGATGGTTACGTGTATGCCCCCTGCCCCATGCAGCCACAATTGATCGACTATGCCACGGATCTGGCCACGGATCTGGCCAATGCTTTACCCTGGCAAAGCCTGACGCTGGAATCGCCCGGCTGGACGCCCTATGCACACGGGTATCACCACGAGTTCGCCCAGGTACGCAGCAACCTGTGGCTGGATACCATGATGGGTCTGTGCTTTTGCGACGCCTGTCAAACCCGTGCGCGTGAAGACGGCATCGATGCGGCAGGTCTGGCTGGCCGCATTCGCGATCGCGTAGATGGCTATCTGAACGGTCCGGCCGACGCCAGCGCAGACCAGGCCGCCTCCTGGCTAGCGGCAGATATCCTCGATGACATTGAGCTGGCCGCCTTTTTGCGTATGCGCCAGCGCCACGTCACGGGCATTGTCAGCCGTATCCGCGCAGCCATCCCGACTGAAGTTGCCCTTTATGTGATCCCGACCGTGCAACGCCCAACCGCGCAGACCTGGCTGGAAGGCACAGACCTCAAAGCATTGGCTTTTGCCGCCGACGGCATTGAAGTGCCGTTCTATGAGCCTGATGCCAACCGTGTGCTGGCCGATGCACTGGACACCATCCGCCGTGTTGGCGATGCCCGCCGTGTGCGCGGCATCCTGCGCCCTGGCGTACCGGATCTGGGTGATGGCGCCCAAACCGGCACGGCGTTGGCCGGATTGCATGCCATGGGGATCCAGGAGGTTGGTTTTTATAACTACGGCATGTTGCGCCAGGTTCATCTGGACGGGCTGCGTACCGTGCTCAAGCGCTAGCCGCATGGGCAGCAGGGGGCTGGCCCCCTGCTGCACCGCCGCAGTCCGGGCACCGCTTCGTGGTAGGATGTCTCTCCATCAACCTGATCTCGTGAACCAATGCCATGAGCCGTTTCTGGAGCCCCATCGTCCAAACGCTGACCCCGTATGTACCGGGTGAGCAGCCCAAGATTGCCAATCTCATCAAGCTCAATACCAACGAGAACCCGTACGGCCCGTCCCCGCGCGTGCTGGAAGCCATTGCTGCAGAAAGCAGTGACGCGCTGCGCCTGTATCCGGACCCGAACTCGGATCGTCTCAAGCAGACCATCGCCAGTTATCACGGTATTGCGCCCAATGAAGTGTTTGTTGGCAACGGTTCAGACGAAGTGCTGGCTCATGTGTTCATGGCGTTGCTCAAGCATGACAAGCCGCTGCTGCATCCAGATATCAGCTACTCGTTCTACCCGGTGTACTGTGGTCTTTATGGGGTGAACAGCAAGCTCGTGCCGCTGGATGATCAGATGCGCATCAACCCGGCCGATTACGACCAGGATTGCGGCGCCATCATCATCGCCAACCCCAACGCCCCGACTGGCATTGCGCTCACCGCTGCCGAGATTGAAACCCTGGTGCAGGCCCATCCGGACCAGGTTGTGGTGATTGACGAAGCGTATATCGATTTCGGTGGCGAGACCGTTATTCCGCTCATCAAGCGCTACCCCAATTTGCTGGTCATCCAGACACTTTCCAAGTCCCGCTCGCTGGCAGGCTTGCGCATCGGCTTTGCGGTTGGCCACCCGGCCTTGATCGAAGGTCTGGAGCGCGTGAAGAACAGTTTCAACAGCTATCCGCTTGATCGCATTGCCATTGCTGCAGGCGTGGCCGCGTACGAAGACGAGAGCCACTTCCAGCGCACAACCCAAGCCGTGATTGCTACGCGCAACAATCTGGTAGCCGGTCTCAAACTACTGGGTTTTGACGTGCTGCCCTCAGCGACCAACTTCGTGTTTGCGCGCCACCCACGCCACGATGCGGCCAGACTCGCGGCTGATCTGCGCGCCAAAGCAATCCTGGTACGACACTTCAAACAAGCACGGATTGACCAGTACTTGCGCATCAGTATTGGCACAGACGAACAGTGCGAAGCGCTGGTGAACGCGCTGCAAGAGCTGATTGCGTGATTGGGGCTTGATCCCCCTCGGAGAGCCCGGCCTGGCCGGGCTTTTTTACGTGCTTCGACATGCCAAATGCATAAGCAAGTCCTGATGGCCAATCTGCCGTTCCAATTTGGCGACACCCGCCGCGCCAGGCTTGCGGCACTGCACACCCGGGGTTAATGTGCCCAACACAGAACATACGGAAAAACCCTGATGCCGCTCCTGATTTTCTTCGCTCTGATCGTGGTTGTGCTGGTGTATTTCGTGATGATCTACAACAACCTGGTCAGCCTGAAACACAACATCGGCCGGGCCTGGTCCAATATCGACGTGTTGCTCAAGCAGCGCCACGACGAACTTCCCAAGCTGGTAGAGACCTGCAAGCACTACATGCAGTTTGAGGCCGAAACCCTGGAGAAAATCATGCTGGCGCGCGGCGGTGTGGCGCAAGCGCGCGAGCAACGCGACATGGTGGCGCTGGGTGCGGCCGAGCAACAACTGCGCAACCGTCTGGGCGCTCTTTATGCAACCGTTGAGGCCTACCCGGAACTGCGCGCCAATATGCAGTTTCAGCATCTGGTCGGACGCATTACTCAACTGGAGAACGATATTGCCGATCGCCGCGAGTTCTACAATGACACCGTGAACGTCAACAACGTGCGCATCGAACAGTTCCCGGACGTCATCGTCGCCAACGCTTTTCATTTCAAGCCAGCGCAACTACTGGAATTCGATAGCCACGACAAACAAGATGTCTCAGTTGGCACCCTGTTTCAGCGCTGATATCCCGGCTTACTCACTCCATACCAGGCACCATGCTTCAGCTTCCTTTTGACAACCTCTGGCTAGACCGTTTGCGTCGCTGGCCCCTCGGCGGCTGCATGCTGGCAGCCCAGGCCGTGGTGCTTACCACGGGTGCATCACACGTTCATCGCCCGCGGGATTTTCTGCTGCTGCTATGCCTGATCGCAGTCATGTCCGGCTTCGCCTGGGTGCATCATCGCCGACGCTACATGCTCATGGGGGGCACGCCCCTGACGCGTATTGGCTCCGCACCGCAAGGTTATGTACAAGTGGCCGGGTTTGCCCAGGCGCTGGATGACGGCCCACTGGTTTGCCCTGGCATAGACATGCGCTGCGTGTGGTATCAAGTGGTGGTGGAACAGCGCATGTCCGGCATGCAAAATAGTGGCGAATACCGCTACGTGGACACATTGCAAAGCGCGCATGGCTTTTTGCTGGCGGATGATACCGGTCGCTGCCTGATCGACCCGGATAGCGCAGAAATCCGCAGTACCGACACCATGGTCGAACACAAAGACAACTGGCGCTATACCGCCCGCATGATCTGCGAAGGCGAACCCATCTACGCCATTGGCGAGTTTGTCTCTGTGCGTGAGCAACCGGTGGATATGAAACTGGCCGTGTCGCAAAAGCTGGCAGAGTGGAAACGGGATCGGGCCGATTTACTGCGGCGCTTTGACACCGACCGTAACGGCCAGATTGACGAAAACGAATGGACCGCCGCACGACACGCGGCGGAGCGCGAAGTCAGCGACGAAACCGCTGAGGTCAACATGCAAGCGCCTGCCCATGTCATGCGCGCCAGCCGTGATGGCCGGCCTTTCCTCGTCGCCACAGAAGATCCATCAGAAGGTGTCTCGCGCAACCGGCGCTGGGCGTGGCTACATCTGGTTCTGCTGATTGCCATACTGTTCGGCACGCTGTATCTGGCACACCACCCAGACCGAATCCCCGGCCATCGCGCTGCACCAGTCGATACCTTGACCGGGGCCAGCAACACCGGGACCCCCTGATACGCGCGCCGGCCCTTCGCCGGTGCGCCCGCCCGGCGTACAATCACGCTTTACGCCCACCGGATCTGAACCCGCATGCGCATCGCTCTTGCCCAAATCAATGCTGTCGTTGGCGATCTGCCCGGCAATCTGGACCTGATCCTCGCCGCCGTGACCGAGGCGCGCAAACAAGGCGCAGACCTCATCCTGACGCCCGAACTGGCATTGACCGGATACCCGCCCGAAGACCTGTTATTGCGCCCGGCTTTTCTGGACGAATGCCGCAAAGCGATTGGCCGCCTGATTGATGAAGTAGATGGCATTACGCTGGTCATCGGCCATCCGCATGGCAGCGGCGAAGACCGCTTCAACTGCGCAACGGTGATTCGCGATGGGCATCTCCTGGGCCGCTATGAAAAAATGTTGTTGCCCAATGACGAAGTATTCGACGAAGTCCGTTACTTCACGCCGGGCGTGCAACCACTGGTGTTTGAACAAAACGGCACGCAAATCGGCATTGTGATCTGCGAAGACGCCTGGGATATCGATCCCGCCAGCGCAGCACGTGAAGCTGGCGCAGAACTGCTGCTGGTGCTGAATGCCTCGCCCTACCACCTGAACAAGCAAACCACGCGACTGGAAGTGCTGGGCCAGCGCGTGGAAGAAACCGGTATCCCGCTGGTGTACGTCAATATGGTCGGCGGCCAGGATGAACTGGTGTTCGATGGCCACTCTTTTGCGCTGAACCGCGAAGGCAAACTCGTCGCACAATTGCCGGCTTTTGAGTCTGCCCTGCAAGTGATCGACTTCAAGGGTGGCGATCTCTTGCCAACGGCCATCGTGCCGGCATTGTCTGAAGAAGCCAGTGTCTGGGCGGCGCTGGTCACCGGCGTGCGGGACTATATCGGCAAGAACCGTTTCCCCGGCATTTTGCTGGGCCTCTCCGGCGGGATCGACTCGGCTGTGGTGCTTGCGATTGCCTGCGATGCGTTGGGTGCCGACAAAGTCCATGCGGTCATGATGCCCTCACGCTACACGGCAGATATCTCGGTCAATGACTCGCGCGAGATGATTCAGCGCCTGGGCTGCAAGTATTCCGAAATCGAAATCTGGCCGATGTACGAGGCCTTCATGGGTGGCCTTGCACCAGAGTTCGAAGGGCTCAAGGAAGATACCACCGAAGAAAACCTGCAAAGCCGGATTCGCGGTACGCTTTTGATGGCGCTCTCCAACAAGAGCGGCAAGCTGGTGCTCACCACCGGCAACAAGTCAGAAATGACGACGGGCTACGCCACACTCTACGGCGATATGGCCGGCGGTTTTGCGGTGCTTAAAGACGTGGCCAAGACGCTGGTTTACCGTCTTGCACGCTGGCGCAATACCGTCAGTGATGTCATCCCCGATCGCATCATTACCCGCCCGCCTTCGGCTGAACTGCGCCCGGACCAGAAAGATCAGGACAGCTTGCCCGCGTATGAAATCCTCGATGCCATCCTGGCGATGTACGTCGAGGATAACCTTTCCAAAGCGGATATCGTGGCACGCGGGTTTGAAACTGCGGATGTCGAGCGCGTGGTCAAATTGTTAAAGATCAACGAATACAAGCGCCGCCAGGCCCCGGTTGGCCCGCGTGTGACCAACCGTGCTTTCGGTAAAGACTGGCGCATGCCGATCACGCACCGCTTCAACCTGTAAACAGAACACGCATGACAAGGGGGCTTTTGCCCCCTTTTTTATTGATCGACCAGACTGGAGAACCAGCAACCATGACCGCCCCCGTTCTGATCCTGCCCGGCCTGTATAGCTCCGGCCCTCAACACTGGCAAAGCCACTGGGAGGCTGCCCACCCGGATTTCAAACGTGTTGAACAAGCCGATTGGGAAACGCCCCATTGCGCGGACTGGGTCGCCAACCTTGATGCCGCGATCGCGCAATGTGACGAGCCACCGGTCCTGGTCGGCCATAGTCTGGCGTGTACATTGATTGGCAAATGGGCAGAACAACACAAGCGCCCGATCAAGGGTGCCTTGCTGGTTGGTCCCAGCGATATTGAAGCGCCCAGTTACCCGGAAGGCACGACCGGCTTTGGCAAGATGGTGACCATACCCTTGCCGTTTCCAACGATTGTGGTCGCCAGCAGCAACGATGAATACGTCACCCTGACCCGAGCGCGTGAGTTTGCTGCCAACTGGGGCAGTGAAGTGGTCGAGGTCGGCCCGCTGGGGCACATTAACAGCAGCAGCGACCTGGGAATGTGGCCTCAAGGATTTGCGTTGCTACAAAAACTGCTCGGCTGATCAGCCAGCAAACTGTGACTGGCCAAACCCGGGCATGGCGGTAGACTTCTGACTCTTTCGCAGGAAAGAAACCATGTCCGGCATTCACAGCCTCGCCCTGTTCATCCTCTCCGGCCTTTTGCTGAACATCGCCCCCGGCCCAGACTCCTTCTACATTGTGACCCGCAGCGTCACCCAGGGCTTCAGAGCCGGTTCCGCCGCAGCACTGGGCATTGGTGCGGGGACCATGGTGCATATCTTCGCTGCGGCATTTGGCTTGTCTGCTGTGCTGGCGACCTCTGCGATGGCGTTTACCATCGTCAAACTGATGGGTGCGGCGTATCTGTTGTACATCGGCATTGGCATGCTGCGTTCACGGGCGAAACATACGGCGGCCGACCAATCCGACAGCCCGGTCATTCCGCCAGCCACACTGTGGGAGATATTCCGGCAGGGTTTCTGGACCAATGTACTCAACCCGAAAGTCGCCTTGTTCTTTCTGGCGTTTGTACCTCAGTTCATCAACTCCGACGCACCGCATACCGCACTGTCTTTCATCATTCTCGGGCTGATCTTCAACTTCAACGGCATGCTGTGGTGCCATTTCCTGGCACTGTCTGCGCATCAGGCTGCGCAACGCTTGCGCGGCACGGGGCGCTTTACGATGTGGTTGAACCGGGTGATGGGGAGTGTGTTTGTTTATCTGGGGGTGAAGCTAGCGTTGGTCCAGCAGCGGTAAGGACGTGTTAGCGTCTTCAGCGTGAGGCTCAAAGGCGTTTCAAACCCCGGGATTGCCCGACGTTAAAACAACCGTACCGCCGGGCTCTCCCTCACTGCAGTTTCTTCTGTGCCGCAATAATCGCCGCCGACACCACCGCCAACAGCGCCAGCACGCGATAAAGATCATTGCAGGCAATCAGCAACACCTGGTGATCCACCACCCCGGCGACTTGCGCCAACGCCGCGCGAGTCGCCTCGTCAGCAGGCATCCCCTCCCGGACGAACACCGCCTTGAGTGTGGCAATCATGTGATTGAAGGCAGGGTTAAACTCATTGGCAAAGCCAGCGTAATAGTCATACACCGCCGCTTGCCGGTTTTGCATCATGATCGCCGCCACGGCCTGGGCCAGAGAGCCGGACCATTGTCGTAACAGGTTCTTGTTGCGATACCCATGTGCAAACTGTTCGGCCTTGAGCTCCCGGTAGGTCAACCCCGCCACCGGGATCACCAGCAAAACACCAAACAATCCTTTGGCCACCAAGGGCAAAAAGAACGCCGAGAGCGGCATGCCAGGGGGCATGAAAGAGAACACCAGACTACACACGGCCAGCGCGAACACGCCCGTCAACATCAATGGCTTTTTCTGCTTGAAGCGTGACGCCCAGCGCAAATACGCCAGAATCACCAGAAAACTGATGACCGAAGCAAAGGTGTTGAGCCAACCGGCTGTTTCGACCGGCACGCCCTGGGCACGCTCGGCGTAAATGGGGAACAGATAGTTACTGAAATTGGCGAGGAAGTAATGGATGAAATACAACCCGAGGCCAGTCAGATAAACCTGGTTGTTCAAACCGCGCAGAACAAACACCGGGGATGGGTGCCGATACTGGTGCCAGGTAAACCAGGACAGCGTGCCCACACCAACCAGCACAAACAGCCCAAAGTGCACCGGATAGGCAAAGAAATCGAAACGCGCCTCTGACAGTGCCAGTTGCACGCTGATCACACCAACGCCGAAGATGATCAGCGGAATCGGGGTGAAATCCCCACCGTGCTGTTGCTTGGGCACCACCACCGGCAGCCATAAGAGGCAACCCAGCGCGGCCACCGCCGCCATCGGCACCACGCCCCAGAATACCCAGCGCCAACTGTAGTTTTCAATCCATGTACCGGCCAAAGCCGGGGCCAGGGCTGAGACCGAAAAAATGGCGATCATGAAATACCGGATCGCAGTGCCCCGTTCTTTGGGCGTGAACATCAGATTGATGAGAATGCGGCTGCTGGTAAACAGCGCACCGCCGCCCAGCCCCTGAATGGCGCGGCACAGGATTAACTGATCAGGTGTATTGCAAAAGCCGGAGAGCAACGCGCCCAGCGCAAACAGCGCCAGCGCAGCACCCAGAAAATTGCGGTACCCCAGGCGGTGGGCCAGCCATGCCTGTTTCATGATCACCAGCATGCTGGTACAGGCATAGGCGGCGACGGCGAGCACGAACTCTTGCGGGCCTGCGTCAATACCGCCCTGGATATGACTACTGCTGAAAACAAACAGACTGTTTTCAAAGAACTCGACTGCGGTGGTCAACCCAAGCAGCGCCATGACCCAGCGCTTGTCTTTGGGCGCACAGTATGGCGCCAGGCGTTTCACGCGGTCTGGTTCTCCAGCCCCTCATGAAAGTGTGTCAGCTCGGCCGCAATCTGGTCCTGACTGTCGTTATCGAAGACAGACCAGGCGCGGTGATACACCGCATGCACCACCGGCACAGCACGGTTCAACTGTGTTTTGCCTTCAGGCGTCAGCGTCAGCATCATGCGACGGCGATCTTCTTTGTCGAGCGTACGCGTAACCCAACCTGCGGTTTCCAGGCTATCCATCAGCCGGGTGACCTGGGTGCGCGTCATGTCGAGCAACTTGCTCACTTCGGAAGGGTTGGTCGGCGGGGCGTTTTCATCGGCCAGCAACATGGCCATGGCTAGATACTGGGGCATGTTCATGCCACACGGTTCCAGCGCCTCGTTGATACGCATCTCCAGCATTGCAGCTGCTCTGAACAGCGTCCGGGAGAGGAGTATTTCTTTTTGTGGTGCCGCGTCAAAAGACTGGCAAAACCTGGCAATACGCGCTTGGTAGCTCATGAGAAGTCCCCCTGATTTATTATTTCTTATGTGATAATTGCAAATGTAATTTAAATGATGTTGCTTGTAAATATCAAGTTTAGTGAAGTCGACTGAACACGACGCAACCAGATGCGAGGGTGTTGCTAAAGTGTCAGTCTTCACGCGTGTACAAGCCGCTACACGCTTGTCATGGATTCGTAATCGGGCTGTGTCAGCCTTGCCGGGATGAATACCCGAGCAGCCTTTATGAACCCCCTTTTGAATCTGGACAATCTTCGGCGCGATCTGGAAGAAATCATCCGGGAAAAACGCCTGTCGGCATTGTTCCAGCCCATTGCTTCTTTGCACGACGGTGAAGCATTCGGGTATGAAGGGCTGATTCGCGGTCCGTCTACCAGTTTTCTGCACTCTCCCATCAATCTGTTCCGCTGTGCCGAACAGGTGGGCATTCTGCCTTTGCTGGATTTCGCCTGCCGCCGTGCGATTATTGAATCGTTTGTGGCGCAGAACTTGCCGGGCCGCCTGTTTTTGAACGTCAGCCCGGCTTGTCTCTCTCATCCGGACTTTCACCCTGGCGCCACGCTCGACATCCTGCGCGAAACCGGTATGGCGCCCCAGCGCGTGGTGATTGAACTCACCGAAACCCAGCCCACGCACGATTACGAACAACTGAAAGAAGCCCTGCTGCATTACCGCGAAATGGGTTTCCGGATTGCGCTGGACGACCTGGGCGAGGGATTTTCGTCGCTGCGCTTGTGGTCCGAACTCAAGCCAGACTTCGTAAAGATCGACAAATACTTTGTACAGGGTCTTGCCGCTGATGCGCAAAAGCGCCAGTTTGTGCGCTCAATCCAGCACATTGCGCTCAACATCGGCACCCGTGTGGTAGCCGAAGGCATCGAGACCCCGCAAGAACTGCAAGTGGTACAGCGCATTGGTATCGCGTTTGCCCAGGGTTATCACATTGGCAAGCCGCTGGCCCACCCGCCGCGGCATATTGCGCTGGATTTGTCCGAGTCCCCTACCCCACCGTTGCCAGGCCAGGGCCACCGCAATGCGGGTGGTCTGTTGGTCACCGTCGATACGGTGCCACCTTCCGAAACCTGTGACGCAGTGTTCCAGCGCTTTACTGAAGCGCCGCAACTGTATGCGATCCCCGTGGTAGAAAACCAGCGGCCGCTGGGTTTGCTCAAGCGCCACGAAGTGCTGGAGTTTTTCTCTCGCCCGTTCTCGCATGAGTTGCATGGCTCCCGCGCGTGTTCGCATCTGATGGATCGCGCGCCGTTGATTGTCGAGCAGTCGATGAGTTTGCAAGAACTCTCTCAAATGGTGACCACGGCCGAACGCCGCTACCTGGCGGACGGCTTCATCATTACCCAGAATGGCCACTATCAAGGCATGGGTACCGGCCATGATCTGGTGCGCGCCATTACCGAGTTGCAAATCCGCGCCGCCCGTTACGCCAATCCACTGACCTTGTTGCCGGGCAATGTGCCCATTCAGGAAAAGCTGGAAACGCTGCTCGATGAAGCCCGTCCGTTCACGATGGTGTATTTCGATCTGGACTACTTCAAACCCTACAACGATGTCTATGGCTACGTCCGCGGCGATGACATGATCCGTCTGACTGGCGAGTTGCTGATGCGCGCCGCCGACCCGCAAACCGACTTTGTCGGCCACATTGGCGGTGATGACTTTGTCGTGATTTTCCGCTCCAGCGACTGGCACGAGCGCTGTGAAGCACTGCTGGAAGAATTCGCCCAGCGCGTCACCGGCTTCTTCTATAGCGAGCATCTGGCTGCCGGCCATTACGATGCGCCAGATCGCCGTGGTGTCATGCAACAACAACCGCTGGTGACGCTGTCTGCCGGTGTAGTTGAAGTCGAACCCGGCCAGTTTGAGAACCATCACCAGATCGCCGCAGCGGCCACACACGCCAAGAGCATGGCCAAGCAAACTCCGGGGTGTTCGCTATTTGTGGAACGGCGTCGTCCGCCAGAGCCGCTGCCAGCGCCGATTGCGGCTTGATTGCCGAAGATCGGCAGATAAAAAAACGCCAGCGCATAAGCTGGCGTTTTTTTATCTGCCGGAAAACCGGTCAGGCGGCCTTATCCAGCGCCTGCTGCAAATCGGCAATGATGTCGTCGATATGCTCAATCCCGATCGACAAGCGCACGGTGTCTTCCGTTACACCTGCCTTGGCCAGTTCTTCGGGCGACAATTGCCGGTGAGTGGTGCTGGCCGGATGGCATGCCAGACTTTTCGCATCGCCAATGTTCACCAGCCGGGTGATCAGTTGCAACGCGTCCTGAAAGCGTGCTCCGGCTGCGCGGCCGCCCTTCACGCCAAAGGTCAGCAAGCCAGAGGCTTTGCCGCCAAAGTATTTCTGCACCAGTCCGTGCGACGGGTGCTCTGGCAAACCGGCGTAATTCACCCATTCCACCGCGCGATGTGTCTTGAGAAACTGCGCCGCCTTGAGCGCGTTTTCTGAGTGACGATCCAGCCGCAAGCCCAGGGTTTCCAGCCCCTGCAGGATGAGAAACGCGTTGAATGGCGAAATCGCTGCGCCCATGTTTCTCAACGGCACGGTCCGTGCGCGGCCGATATAGGCGGCCTCACCCAGTGCCTCGGTGTACACCACGCCGTGATAGCTCACTTCCGGTTCGTTCAGACGCTTGAAGCGGGTTTTGTGTTGCGCCCACGGGAACTTGCCCGAGTCGACAATCGCCCCACCAATGCTGGTACCGTGGCCGCCAATGTATTTGGTCAGCGAATGCACGACGATATCGGCCCCATGTTCAAACGGGCGGGTGAGGTACGGCGTCGGCACGGTGTTGTCGACAATCAGCGGCACGCCTCCCTGATGCGCGACATCGGCAAACGCGGCGAAATCCACCACGTTGCCCAGCGGATTGCCGATGGATTCGACAAACACGGCTTTGGTCCGGGCATCAATCAATCTGGCGGCCGATTGCGGATCTTTGGCATCGGCAAAGCGTACCTCAATGCCGTATTGCGGCAGCGTGTGGGCAAACAGGTTGTAAGTACCGCCGTAGAGCGTACTGGTTGCGATGATGTTGTCGCCAGCCTCGGCGATGGTCAGGATCGAATAGGTGATGGCTGCCTGACCGGATGCCAGCGCCAGCGCCCCTATCCCGCCTTCCAGCGCTGCCAGCCGCTTTTCCAGCACATCCGTCGTCGGGTTCATGATGCGGGTGTAGATGTTGCCGGCCACCTTCAGGTCGAACAAATCTGCACCATGCTGGGTGTCATCAAACGAGTAACTGGTGGTCTGATAAATCGGCACCGCGACGGCGCGGGTGGTTGGGTCGCCATCAAAACCGGCGTGGATGGCCAGGGTATCAAACTTCATCGCTACGGCTCCTCGGTGTGACTGGGTTTGGGGGAAAACAGCAGATTGCGCCAGTGGCCAAATGTTTTCAATATTCCACGGAAGAATTAGTTTTCACATCAATATAACCAATATCTAATAATGTGGCTCGCTAGTACGGCAGTTGCCACTGGTATAATCCAGTCTTTGCCCATCCTGGCCTGCCATGCCCCGCATCCAGCTTTTGTCCGACCAACTGGTTAACCAGATCGCCGCTGGCGAAGTGGTCGAGCGCCCTGCCTCTGCCCTCAAGGAGTTACTGGAAAACAGCCTGGATGCTAGCGCCGAAAACATTGGCGTAGAACTGGCTGCCGGTGGCACCAAACTCATCAAGGTGATTGACGACGGCATTGGCATTGAGCGCGAAGACCTGGCACTGGCGCTGCATCGCCACGCAACCAGCAAAATCCGGGACTTCGATGATCTGCAAAAAGTCGCCACACTCGGTTTCCGGGGCGAAGGTCTGGCCTCGATTGCATCCGTTTCGCGCCTGACGTTGACGAGTCGTTTCAACGGGGCCGCACATGCCTGGCGTGTTGAGTCTGACCATGGCCGCCTGCACGATGCCGAACCCGCCGCGCTGGCGGTCGGCACGACCATTGAAGTGCATGATCTGTATTACCAGACACCGGCCCGTCGCAAATTCCTCAAGTCCGATGGCACCGAGTTCGCCCATTGCGAAGACATGGTCAAGCGCCTGGCGCTGGCCAATCCGGACAAGCAATTCACGCTGATCCACAACAACCGCGCCAGCCTGCGCGTGATGCGTGGCGATGTACTGAAGCGCTGCGCTGCCTTGCTGGGCGATGAATTTGCGCAATCGGCCGTACAGGTGGAAGAGCGCGCCGGCCCACTGCGCTTGTGGGGTCTGGCCGGCAGCCCGACCCTCAGCAAAGGGTCACGCGACGCACAGTATTTCTTTGTGAACGGCCGCTTTGTGCGCGACAAAGTCATCGCCCACGCCCTGCGTGAGGCCTATCGTGATGTGTTACATCATGACCGTCACGCTGCTTATTGCCTGTTCCTGGAGCTGGACCCGGAAGGTGTGGACGTGAATGTCCACCCAACCAAGATCGAAGTGCGCTTTCGCGAATCCCAAGCCATTTACGGTTTCATGCTGCGTAGCCTGACCAAGGCACTGGCGGGGACCAAAGCGGGCACGGCCCCGGCAGGCGTTGATCCGGAAACCGGCGAAATCCTCACCCCGCCGTATGCACCGCCTGCCCCTGCCCCAGCCTATAACCAGCCCGTGTGGCGGCAAACGCCAATGAATATCCCGGTCGTCCAGGAGCCGCTGGCCGTGTACGACCGCATGTTTGGCGATCTCAAGCGCGACCCGGGTGCGCCGCAGCCGGTACCCGCATGGCAGCCGGCCGATACCACCACATTGGCAACGCCGCCCACCTATAACCCAGGCCTGCCGATGGCCGCACCGCGCGCAGTGATGCCCGCAGAGGACGAAAACGGCATTCCCCCTCTGGGATTTGCCGTCGCGCAGATTCACGGTGTGTATATCCTGGCGCAAGCGGCTGAGGGGCTGATTGTGGTCGACATGCACGCCGCACACGAACGCGTGGTCTATGAAAAGCTCAAGAACGCACTGGATCTGGATCAGATGCCCAGCCAGCCGCTGTTGATCCCGCATCTATTTGGCGCAGACCGGTTTGAAGTGGCCGCCGTGGAAGATCACCGTGATGCCCTGGCGCAACTCGGGTTTGATATATCGGTCGCCTCCCCCACGCAACTGGCCATCCGCGGTATCCCCATGCTGTTGAAAGATGCCGATGCGGTGGAACTTGCGCGTTCCGTCCTCAAAGATGTGCGTGAAGTCGGCGCTAGCCAGATGTTGACCGGCCGCCGTAATGAACTGCTGGCCACCATGGCGTGCCATGGTGCCGTACGCGCCAACCGCGCGCTGACCATTCCGGAAATGAACGCGCTGCTACGCGAAATGGAAGCCACTGAACGTTCCGGCCAATGTAACCACGGCCGGCCCACCTGGTTCCGCCTGACCATGCATGATCTGGACAAGATGTTCATGCGGGGCCAGTGAGGAATGAACTCGGTATTGATCGCCAAACTGTTTGCCGGCCCGATCGTCATCGCACTGGCCAGCCTGGCGGGTAAACGCTGGGGCCCGACGATCGCCGGGGTAATCGGCGGTCTGCCGCTGATTGCGGCCTGCGTGATGGTGACCTTGTGGCTGGCTTATGGTCAGGACTACACCATGACCACGGCGTACAGCGCACCATCCGGCCTGTGGGCCAACGCCGTGTACATGATTGCGCTGGGCTGGAGCAGCCGGCGCTTTGGCTGGGCCGGCATGCTGGCCTGCGGCTGGCTGGTTTACCTGGCCGCCGCCTGGACGCTTGCAGCCAGTGGTCTGGCACAGCAAGACTGGGTACGCTGGGGAGCTATCCCTGCGCTGTGGATTTCATTCTATCTTTTGCCCCGCATTACAGAAGCACCTGTCGCCCGACCGTTGCCGCACAGTGAACTGATCGCGCGCATGGCCGTCGCCCTGGCCCTGGTCGCTACATTGACCACGCTGTCGCAACAACTGGGCCCCTCGCTGACGGGGGTGCTCTCTGGCGGCCCGGTCGCCGCGACGGTCATCCCCGCCTTCACCCGCGCACGGGGTGACAGCAATGGCGTGGTCTATCAAGTGCGCGGCTTTTTGATCGGGCTGATTGGCTTTGCCTTAAGCTTTTTGTTGCTGGTGCCGCTGGCAAAACACATTGGTGCATGGGCTGCACTGCCTTCCGCCGTGCTCGCCATGACCACCAGCCTGGCCTTGAACTGGTTCTCCCGCCGCCGGAGTCACGCATGAATACGCCCCTCCCGCCCGCCATTTTTCTGATGGGCCCGACCGCCAGTGGCAAGACCGCCAGCGCCATCGGACTGATTGAATCCGGCCTGCCCGTTGAACTGATTTCTGTTGATTCTGCGCTGGTGTTCAAAGAGATGGACATTGGCACCGCCAAGCCAACCGCCGACGAACTGGCGCGGGCACCGCATCATCTGATCGACATCATCAGCCCGGAACACGCTTACTCTGCAGCGCAATTCCGTACCGATGCGCTTGCGCTGATGCAAGACATCACCGCTCGCGGCAAAGTCCCGGTCCTGGTCGGCGGCACGATGCTGTACTTCAATACGCTGCAACACGGTATACACGACTTGCCACAGGCCAACCCGGCACTGCGGGCCGAACTGCACGCCGAAGCCGCCCAACTGGGTTGGCCCGCCATGCATGAAAAGCTGGCAAGGCTTGATCCGCCAACAGCAGCACGGCTGGAGCCAGGTGACTCGCAACGCATCGAGCGCGCGCTGGAAATCTGCATGCTCTCTGGCCGGCCTATGTCTGAACTGCTGGCAGAACCCGCCGCAGGCCCGGTGCCATACACATTGCTGAAGCTGGCACTCTTGCCGGATGACCGCGCCGTATTGCATGAGCGCATCGCCATCCGCTTTGACCAGATGTTGCATGGCGGCCTGATTGATGAAGTACGCCGGCTACGTGAGCACTACGCGCTAACGCCTGATCTGCCCTCCATGCGCTGCGTCGGCTATCGGCAAACCTGGGATTACCTGGATGGCATGTTTGGCCTGCCGGAGCTGCGCGAGAAGGGGCTTGCCGCCACCCGCCAGCTGGCCAAGCGCCAGTTGACCTGGCTGCGCGGCATGGATGACGTGTGCCCCATCAACTGTCTGCAACCCGGATTACCGAATGCGGTACGTGACGCGGTACAGGCGTTTCTTCGCGAACAAGGTCATCAACACGCATGATTCATCACGACATCTTGATCCGCCCGGCAGCCCTGCACGATGCGCCGGCGCTGTCTGCGTTGCTGCCAGAGTTAGGTTATGAATTGTCGGCAGAACGGCTGACCGACAAACTCGCCCGTTTTGCGGCCTCTGCCAATGAGGGCGTCTTCGTCGCAGAACGCGATAGCATCGTGATCGGCCTGATCAGCCTGCATGTTCTGGAGTTCTTCCATGACGACGGCAACCTTGGACGCATCACCGCACTGGTCGTCACCGAAGCCGGCCGTGGCCTGGGCGTTGGTGCTGCGCTCGTCGCCGCTGGTGAAACCTGGTGCGCGGCACGCGGAGTAACACACATGGAAGTCAC
This sequence comes from Silvimonas amylolytica, assembly GCF_014645555.1. Taxonomy (GTDB): domain Bacteria; phylum Pseudomonadota; class Gammaproteobacteria; order Burkholderiales; family Chitinibacteraceae; genus Silvimonas; species Silvimonas amylolytica. The sequence goes on from NZ_BMLY01000009.1 coordinate 81,199, forward strand.
CAGCAGCGAATATCGCATTGCTGCCCACCCGTTTTATGAAGCGTGTGGTTATGCAGTCATCAAGCAGCGCTTTGTCAAAACACTGCCTGTCGCCTGAGCAGCCATGCCAACCTGTAGACCAGCGTCATTAGTGGTTAACGCCCGCTGATGCCCTGCCCGTACCGGATTTTTGCGACAACCGGGGTGGTCTCATGGCGGTCGCGGCATGGCTGGATCAGCACGCAGACAGATGATCCAAAGAGAAACGGCGCACAAAGCGCCGTTTTCTTTTGCATGAATCCACATCAACTGTTTTCCGTTCAGGCTTGCAGAGCATCCACAGCACGTGCCAGGTTGTCGAACACGGCGGCCCAGCCCTGCTCATGATCGGCGCACATGGTCTCAGAAGGCATACCGTTGTGGCGGAAGGTCAGCAGGGTCTGTTTTTCTCCATGCGGTGTGAACAGGACGGTCACTTGCATGTCGACGGGTAAAGACATCCCCTTTTCCCACTCAAAACTGAACACCAGTTTTTCGTTGGGTACGATTTCCCGGTACACACAACGGATGATCATGTCGTCGCCGCTACGCGGAGATTTGAATGCGACGCGGAACAGCCCGCCCACGCGAAAGTCAAAATCCAGGATGGTCGAGTTTCCCGGACTGCCGTTCTCACCGGCTGGCGTCCACCAGCGCGCCACATGGGCGCGGTCTTGCCACAGGTTGAATACGCGCGCTGGCGGGGCGTTCAGGATACGGTTCATCACCAGTTCATGGGCACCGGCAGACAACGGTGTTTCAAGTTCCACTTTCGCGTTCATGGCCTTGCTCCTTGCGTTGCAGTTCGTCGAGGTATGCCGCCATCCGGTCGAGGTTGTCTTCCCAGAACTTGCGGTATTGATCAAGCCAGCCCGTTGCTTCACGCAACGGTTCCGGCGCCAGCCGGCGCGGCCGGTATTGCGCCGCGCGGCCTTGTACCACCAACCCTGCCCGCTCCAGCACCTTGAGGTGTTTAGAGACACTGGGCAGTGCCATATCAAAGGGTTCCGCGAGTTCATTCACGCTGGCTTCGCCCAGCGCCAGCCGGGCCAGGATGGCTCGGCGCGTTGGGTCTGCCAGTGCGCCAAAAACAGCGCTCAATGCATCTTGTTCCATGTTTATTTAGCCAATTGGTTATTTATCCAAAAGGCTAATTAAATGACGATGGCAAGTCAATGCACAGCCCGATGATCGGCAGATTTGGCGAACGGTCTGGATAAGCGGCAATAAAAAAAGCGCCCATGCTGGGCGCTTTTTCCGGCAAACCGCCGCCTTAAAGGATCTCGAATGGCGGCAGTTTCTTTTCCATCAGCGGAAAATGCCAGACCGGATAATCCGGCAGGCCGTGGTCGAACGGCGGCGGGGTTTCTCCCAGGATCAGCGGTGCGAAATACGCCCGCCCCATCACCGACAGATGCATGCCATCGTCACGCAGATAGCTCTCAGGCAGGGCCTTTTCTTTGTTGGCCACCTCTTTGAGCGAGACCGGCGCAATATGCCAGCGGTAAGGTTGGTCGGCCTCACGCACAATGGCCGGCATCACGCTGCGCTGACCATTCAACGCGAAGTCCACCGCGGCTTCACCAACTGCAATCGCTTGTTCCAGATCATTGGCCGAGGCCAGGTGGCGCGCAGCCCGTTGCATGTAGTCGGCCACCGCCCAATGGCATTTATGGCCCAGTTCGGCACGAATGATATTGGCCAGCAATGGTGCCACGCCACCAAGTTGCGTGTGGCCAAATGCATCGGTCCCGCCCGACTCTGCCAGGCGATGGCCGCCAGCATCGCGAATGCCTTCGGCTGCGACGACCACGCAATAACCAATGTGATTGACGGTCTCTTTCACTGCCCGCAAAAAGCGTTGTGCATCAAACGGTACTTCGGGCAGCAAGAGCAGGTGGGGCGGCTCAGCCGGGGTCCGGCTGGCCAGGCCCGCCGATGCCGCCAGCCAGCCTGTGTGGCGACCCATGACTTCCAGAATGAACACTTTGGTCGAAGAGGACGACATGGACGCCAGATCAAGACCGCACTCGCGGGTGGTCGTGGCAATGTACTTGGCCACAGACCCGAACCCAGGCGAAGTATCGGTGTGCGGCAGATCGTTATCGATTGTTTTAGGGATATGGATGGCGGTCAGGTCCAGACCCTGGTATTGCGCGTATTCAGCCACTTTCAGACAAGTGTCGGCAGAGTCTCCGCCACCGTTGTAGAAAAAATAGCCAATGTCATATGCCGCAAACAGTTCGAACAAGCGCTTGAGTTCGCTGCCGTGCTTGAGCTTGTGGCGGCAGGAACCAAACGCGCCACCCGGCGTGTGACGCAGCGCGGTTAACTGGCTTTCAGCCACAGCGCTGATGTCGATCAGCGACTCTGTCAGCGCCCCCAGAATGCCATCTTGCGCAGCGTACAGCGTGCCGATCTTGTCCGGGTGGCGTCTTGCGGCAGAGATCACACCCCACGCAGAAGCATTGATAACAGGGGTTACACCGCCGGATTGGGCATATAACGCGTTTCTGGGCACGGTCGCGCTCCTTGTGGGGTTGCACTGGCATTTGAACGATTGTTGTCATTCTTGCGCGACGCAGCATTGAACCGCATCGGGACTTTCGCCACGTGGGAGAACCCTGATACCAGCGTTTGCCCATCGCTGACAGCGCAAACGGGCAACCCGGTCTAACCTGAAGGCGCGGTGCACTAGTGTAACCAGTGCGGTGCAGTCGTCGCATGTTCGCCCCAAGGCAGTGCAGCATCACGCACAAAACCGGTCTTTTTGCGTGCAAAACCCCGGTCAAAAGCTGGCACAGGGTTTGCAAGAACAACAGCAGCAGCAAGCGCTGCCTCTGCCAGGCGCGGCCCCGTCGGCGCGCATCGTCACGTACCCATCATGGAAGTGCGTACCATGCACCAGATCGATTTGCCTGCCCAAACCGGATTTGACGAAATGCTGGACCGGGATCATTCAATCCGGCCGCACTATAAACCTTTTTTTGACTGGCTCAACGCGCAAACCCCCGCCATGCTGGGGCAGCGTCGCAAAGAAGCCGAACTGTTGTTTCACCGTGTCGGGATCACGTTTTCTGTTCATGGGGATGAAAGCGGTAATGAAAGACTGATCCCCTTCGATACCATTCCGCGCATTATTCCGGCGGAGGAATGGCAACTGCTGGAGGCCGGCCTCAAGCAGCGGGTCGCGGCGCTCAATGCGTTTTTACACGACATCTACCATCACCAGCACATCCTCAAAGCCGGCAAGATTCCGGCCGAGCAGGTACTGGTGAATGCGCAGTACCGTTCTGCCATGTGCGGGCTGGATCTGCCACACAACCTGTATGCGCATATCGCGGGCATCGACATCATTCGTCATGGTGACGGCAACTACTATGTGCTGGAAGACAACTTGCGCGTGCCCTCCGGCGTGTCGTACATGCTGGAAAACCGCAAGATGATGATGCGGTTGTTTCCTGAGTTGTTTGAAAAACACGCGGTGGCGCCGGTCGAGCACTACCCCACACTCTTGTTGTCTACACTGCGCCAAAGCAGTTACGCCGATAACCCGACGGTGGTGGTCATGACACCGGGCCACTACAACAGCGCGTATTTCGAGCATGCTTTCCTGGCACAGCAAATGGGCGTGGAACTCGTCGAAGGCCGGGATTTGTTCGTCAAAGACCTCAAGGTCTACATGCGCACCACGGCCGGCCCCAAGCAGGTGGACGTCATCTACCGCCGGCTGGACGATCTCTTCATTGACCCGCTGGTGTTCCAGGCCGATTCCAGCCTGGGTGTGCCGGGTCTGATTGCGGCATATCGGGCTGGTAACGTGGTATTGGCCAATGCCATTGGCACTGGCGTGGCCGATGACAAATCCATCTACCCCTACGTGCCGGACATGATCCGCTTTTATCTGGATGAAGAACCGCTGCTGCTCAATGTGCCCACCTGGCAATGTCGTAACCCGAGCGAACTAAGCCACGTTCTGGCCAACCTGGATGAGCTGGTCGTCAAGGAAGTACATGGTGCGGGCGGGTACGGCATGTTGATTGGCCCCAAGGCCTCAAAGGCAGAGATCGAACATTTCCGCGATCTGTTGAAGGCCAACCCGGCCAATTACATTGCGCAGCCGACGCTTTCGCTCAGCACTTGCCCAACCTTTGTTGAAGAAGGTATCGCTCCGCGCCATATCGACTTGCGGCCATTTGTCTTGTCGGGCAACACCGTGCGCATCGTGCCGGGCGGGCTGGCACGCGTGGCGTTGCAAAAAGGTTCGCTGGTGGTTAATTCATCTCAGGGCGGCGGGACGAAAGATGCCTGGATTCTGGAAGCCTGAACAATACGGAGACACTCATCATGATGCTCAGCCGCACTGCCGACCATTTGTACTGGATGTCCCGTTACCTTGAGCGTGCCGAAAACCTGGCGCGTTTGCTGGATGTGAGTTTCAGCCTCTCGTTACTGCCGCAATCACAAGGGGCCCGTGCCGAAATGCGCGCACCGCTGGTGATTACCGAGACCCTGGATCGGTTCTCTGCCCGCTACCCGAAAATCACGGCGGAGGCGCTCTTGCAGTTCATGGCACTGGATCGGGACAACCCGGCCAGTATCCTCAGTTGCATCCGCCACGCGCGTGAAAACGCCCATGCGGTGCGCGGCAAGATCACCGTCGAGATGTGGGAGAACATCAACGCCACCTGGCTGGAAGCCAAGAACTTTGAAGCCAATGGCATTGCCAATGTCGGGGATTTTTTTGACTGGGTGAAAGCACGCTCTCACGTCTTTCGAGGCATTGCCTACGGCACCATCTTGCGCGGCGATGCGTATAGCTTTATCCGGCTGGGCACATTCATTGAACGGGCCGATAACACAGCCCGCCTGCTGGATGTGAAAGCCAGTCTGATTGCCCAGGCCAACAAGGAAAACCCGCAAGATGCGCAGGATTACTACGCATGGAGTTCGTTATTGCGGGCATTGTCGGCGTACGAGGCTTACGTGGAAATGTACCGCGAAGGCGTTGAGATGCGATCCGTGACCGAGTTGCTTGTGTTGTCTCCGCGCCTGCCGCGCTCGCTCTGCGCGTGCCTGGATGCCATCTGCAAGATCGTGGCACAGATCGAAGGTGACAATGGTCGGCTGGTTCAGCGAGAAGCACACCTTTTGCTGAACGATCTGCGCTTTACCGAGGTCGATGAAATACTGGAGCACGGTTTGCACGAATACCTGAGTGAATGCCTCGTGGAGATCAACGCACTGGGCAACACCATTGATGAGGCCTACCTGCGGGTGGCCTGACGGAAACGGCATGCATCTGGAAATCCATCACGAAACGATTTATCGCTACGACACGCCCGTCTCGCATAGCGTGCAGTTGCTGCGCCTGTCGCCAAGGCGTGACCCGGATCAGACCACCGTCCATTGGCAACTGGAAATGCCAGGCACGACAGACCTGACCATTGATGCGTACGGTAATGAGCAGCACGTACTGACCCTGGACCAGCCCGTGACCGAGATCCGTATCGTGGCGCAAGGCGTGGTGGAAACTCGCCCGCCCATACCTCAACGCGACGTGATCCCGGCGCTGGTGTTCCGGCAGGCGACCTCACTGACCACGGCCGATGACGCCATCAAGGCGTTTGCGCATAACTATCAGCGTTTGATCGAAAAACATGGTCGCCATGGTCTGATGGATTTGATGGCCGATTTGCTGGACCACATGCCGTACACACCGGGTCAGACGGATGCCAGTACGCCGGCACAAGAGTCCTTCGCCCAGCGCCTGGGCGTCTGCCAGGATCACGCGCATGTGTTCATTGCAGTCTGCCGTTATCTTGGCATTCCGGCCCGCTATGTCAGCGGTTATCTCTATACCGAAAACGATCATCACGTGGCCAGTCATGCGTGGGTAGAAGCGCTGACCGATGGTGCCTGGTATGCATTTGATGTCAGCAATGCGTGTATTCCGGATGAACGCTACGTGCGCCTGGCGATTGGTCTGGATTACCTGGACGCTTGCCCGGTACGCGGACTGCGCCGGGGTGGCGGTGCGGAGACCATGGTGAGCCACACCCGGGTACGCTCGATCCTGCATTTTCAGCAACATCAACAACAACAACAGCAGCAATAGCGATCGGCGCCGTCACGCTCGCGCAACAGACCACGCAAACGGTTTGCCAGTGCCAGCCCTGCCGCGCAGTACAATGATGATTCGCCCCAGCCTATAACGAGCCGGTCCATGACTTACTGTGTTGCCATGCGCCTGAAAGACGGGCTGCTGTTTGCATCTGATTCCCGGACCAATGCCGGGGTGGATCACATTGCTACGTTCCGCAAAATGCATGTGTTCGAGGTACCGGGCGAGCGCACCATCATCATTCTGACTGCTGGCAATCTGGCCACCACGCAAAGCGTCATCAATTTGCTGCAGGCCCGCACCCAGCAAGAGTTGCATCATCTTTTGAACGTGAATTCGCTGTACGAAGCAGCGATCCTGGTCGGTGAAACTGCCCGTGAAGTGGTCAGCCGCGATAGTCAGGGGTCTGGCAATGTGAGCATGTCGCAGGGCGTGGATTTTGGTGGATCGTTCATCGTGGGTGGGCAGATTCGCGGCGAAGCACCCCGTCTGTTCAACGTTTACCCGCAATGCAATTTCATCGAGGCATCAGAAGACACCCCGTATTTCCAGATTGGTGAATCCAAATACGGCAAGCCGATTCTCGACCGGGTGATCCAGTACGATACGCCGCTGGAACAAGCGCTCAAATGCATGCTGATCTCGTTTGATTCGACCATTCGCAGCAACTTGTCTGTGGGCCTGCCGATCGACGTCTTGCGTTGCAAGACCGATGCGTTTAGCAAGGTCAAACCCTACCGCATCGAAGAAAATAACGCCTGGTTCAACCGCACCCGCAAAGCGTGGAGCACTGGCTTGCGCAAGGTGTTCGGGCAGATTCCAGAGGCAGACTGGTTTGATCAGTTGTAAGACAGACGGATTATTCACTGCCCTTCTGTAGTACCCACGCCGCGACCGTCTGCGCCATCTCTTTGCGATGCGGCCCAAAACACAGTCCGTGATCCGCCTCGGGCATCAATACAAAACGGCCGCCCGCCGCCATCGCGGCCTGCTGGCCTGTTTCCGGTTTGACCACGACATCTTTGCCACCGTGAATCACCATGACTGAAGAATGGGCGTGGGTCAGCGTGGCGTTCAGGTCAAATGCGAGCGCCTCGGCCACCAGGACCTGGCTGATTTCCAGCCCGATGAAATCTGCGCTGCCGTTATCCAGTTGCGGTGAGCTGGCCACAACCTGCTGCAGGTATTGCCCCACCGTTCCTGCGGGTGCCAGCAAGACGATGCTGGCCAGATCACCGCGCCGTGCGCCAACGCTCGCCGCAGCCAGTGCACCCATGCTGTAACCCAGCACATGCCAGCGCAGACCGGGATAGCGATCGGCCAGTTCATCGAGCAAGGTGTCCGTCTGCATGATCTGATCGGCAATCGACAAGTCGGCAAAACGCCCCGTGCTTTCGCCACAACCTGCAAAGTCGAACCGGAAGACGGTGATCCCTTGCGCAGCCAGATCACGCCCTAGCTCGACGAACAGATAGGCAAACTCGATGCGTGAGCCGGTAAAGCCATGCAGCAGCAACACCGCATCACCCGAGGCACGGGCCTCTGGCAAGTGCGCAGAGCCCGCCAGCATCTGGTTGCGGTAGTTCACACTCAAACTGATCTCGGCCATGGCTGCTCCTTGAAAACGACGACATTACGCCAGGATCCGGGGCGTGTGGTGTGCCGGTATTGTGCAGTCGTCGGGCTTGACGAGCCTGCTACACTAGAGGCATTCCGCCTATCGAGTACCCCCAATGTACGATCTTGCCCGTTCCCAGCTTGTTACCGTGCGCGATTGCCTGCGCTTTGCCGTCTCACGGTTCAAGGATGCCAACCTCTTCTATGGCCATGGCACCGACAACGCCTATGACGAAGCCGCCTGGTTGATCTTGTCGATGCTGGGTCTGCCACTGGACCGGCTGGAGCCCTTTCTGGATGCACGCCTGTTGTCGCAAGAACTGGAGAAGGTGATCGAGGCCATTCGCCAGCGCGCCGAAGAACACATTCCTACCGCGTATCTCACGCATGAGGCCTGGCTGGGCGAGTACAAGTTCTATGTCGACCAGCGCACGATTGTTCCGCGCTCATTCATTGCAGAAATCCTGCGTGAAGGCGCGCTGGAGCCATGGATTGAACACCCGGAACTGGTGCACCGTGCGCTGGATCTTTGTACGGGATCGGGTTGTCTGGCGATTCTGGTCGCCGACCATTTCCCGGATGCAGAAGTCGATGCGATTGATCTTTCGCCCGATGCGCTGGATGTCGCGGAAATCAACGTCGCCGAATACAACCTGGGCGAGCGCATTCACCTGATCGACTCTGACCTTTTCACCGAAGTGGAAGGCGAAACCTACGATCTGATCGTTTCCAACCCACCGTACGTGGACGCGCCATCCATGGACGAGCTGCCGCAGGAATATCGCCATGAGCCAGAAATGGCATTGGGCAGCGGCGATGACGGGCTGGACATCACACGCAAGATCATTGAATCGGCTACGACGTATCTCAATGAGATGGGTGTGTTGATGGTGGAAATCGGCCACAACCGCGATGTGCTGGAAGCGGCCTACCCCACATTGCCATTTGTATGGATCGATACCACCAGCGGCGATGGGTTTGTGTTCTTGCTGACGCGTGAAATGCTGGTCGAAGCGGGCTACTGACCGGCGCCAGCCACCGCAACTTCTTCAGCGACGGGCAACGAATGTGGTTGCCCGTCAATGAACATCAGCAACTCACCTTGTTGCATGCGCACCCAGCTTTCGTTGTCTGTGAGCGGCTGGGTGGCGATCACCGCAACCATATCCTTCACCCCGGTATAGTGGGCAAAGTCGACCGAGACATCGGTATCTGACAAATGTGCCGTCGCAAACGGTGCGCAGCGCACGATGTAATGCAGATCGGTTGCGCAACGGGCAAACAGCGCCGTGCCATCTGACATCAGAAAGTTAAACGTACCGTGACCTGCCAGGCGTTCAGTCAGCTCGGCCAGCGTGGCATGGAGCACCGGTAGCGCTGGCTTGTCGACAAACCGCAAAGCCAGCTCGTTCATGATCCAGCAAAACGCATATTCACTGTCGGTCGTCCCTACCGGCCGAAAGCGTGAACTCCCCAACGGCGGCAGATCGGTCAGGTTACCGTTATGCGCAAACAGCCAGTACCGCCCCCACAACTCACGCTTGAAGGGGTGCGTATTAGCCAGCGACACCACACCTTGCGTCGCCTTGCGGATATGCGCGACGACATTGGTGCTTTTGATCGGGTAGCGGTAAACCAGCTCAGCCAGTGGCGACAGTGCAGAAGGCTGGTGGTCGAGGAACATGCGGCAGCCGTCATCCTCGAAGAACGCGATTCCCCAGCCATCCGAGTGGTGATCAGTCACCCCTCCGCGCTGACGGAACCCTTCAAACGAGAACACGATATCGGTAGGCACATTGCAGTTCATGCCCAATAACTGGCACATGGCATCACTTCTCTGAGACAACTCAAGCAGTCTTCATTATGCGTTTGTCTCCGGCGTAGTGGAACCCTGAATCGCGACCGAATGTACACACGTGTTGCAATAGTGCCTTGAGTGGCAAGCAAAAATCCCGCTTGATGCAACCGGGCAACAAAAAAGCCCGGTTAAACCCGGGCTTTTTCTGATCACCAAGTACACCAGGATGAGATGACTTAGTCGCCCAGTGCGCCTGCGCCGATGCTAAAGCCGCAATCGACGTACATGATCTCACCAGTCATGCCGGAGGACAGATCCGACATCAGGAAGGCTGCGACATTGCCGACTTCCAGTTGGGTCACGTTGCGCTTGAGTGGTGTGGCATCAGCAGCACGCTTGAGCAGCGAGCCGAAATCCTTGATGCCCGATGCAGCGAGTGTCTTGATCGGACCCGCCGAGATACCGTTCACACGGATACCGCGTTCGCCCAGCGCAGCGGCCATGTAGCGTACGTTGGCTTCCAGCGATGCCTTGGCCAGACCCATGACGTTGTAGTTGGGGATGGCACGCTCAGCGCCCAGGTAAGACAACGTGATCAGCGCGGCGTTATCGGCCAGCAACGGACGTGCCGCCTTGGCCATCGCGGCAAAGCTGTAGGAGCTGATGTCATGCGCGATCTTGAAGTTATCGCGGGTAACGGCATCCAGGTAATTGCCCTTGAGCGCTTCACGCGGTGCAAAACCAATGGAGTGCACCAGACCGTCCAGCTTGTCCCAGTGCTTGCCCAGTTCTACAAACAGCGCTTCAATCTGCTCGTCGCTCGCCACATCACAGGGCAGCACGAGGGTGGAATCGAAATCAGCGGCAAGATCAACCACACGCTGCTTCAGATCTTCGCTGACGTAAGTAAACGCCAGTTCAGCGCCTTCACGCTTGGCAGCTTCAGCGATGCCATAAGCAATCGAGCGATCAGACAGCAACCCGCTGATCAGGATTTTTTTGCCGGCCAGAAAACCCATTCTTTAACCCTTGTCATTTCATTCAGTCGCGCGATTATAGACGAAACCGCAGCAACCGTGCTTTTCACACGACAGGGAGAGTCGGATCGCCGGCCAGAGGTCATGCCACTTCGTAGGGCAAATCGAGCACCTGCACTTGCGGGCCACTTACCTCACCCAGATGCAAACCATGCTCCAGTGAGCTTGTCTGCACGACAACCAGCGCCTCGCTGGTCCCTTTGCCCACCGGGGCGGCCAGCATGATCTTGCCAGAAGCTTGCCCATTCATTTCCGGGCTAAAGACGTCTTGTCCCGCCGTCACTTCGGCCTCGACACGCACGCGATACATACGACGTTTGAGTTTGCCGAGGTATTGCGTACGCGCCACAATCTCCTGACCGGGGTAGCAACCCTTGTTGAAGCTGACCGCACCGATCAATTCCATATTGGCCATCTGCGGCACAAACTCTTCCTGAGTACTGGCGGTAATCCACGGCGTGCCTGCACGCACTTCAGACAAACGCCAGACAGGCTCGCCCACCGGCGTTGCACCAGCTTGTTGCAATGCCTGCCACACTGCGGGGACCTCTTGTGCAGCCACGGCCATTTCAAATCGCCCGTTGGGCAACGCCAACACCACCCCTTGCGACCAGGCATGATGGGCGAAGTCAGCGACTGGCACGTCACCCGCAACGGCCTTCACCGCGGCAGCCGCATGCTGGCCGGCCACGCCAATCAGTGCGATCTCTGTCGAAGCGTCATCCGCTTTGGTCTTGCTGCGCATCACAAACATGGAAAGTCGTTTCTGGATTGCCGCCTGCAAATCACGCGAAATCTGCAGCAAATAATCATCGCCCATGCGGAAAACAAGAAAGCTGGCCAGCATCCGGCCCTTGGGGGTGGAATAGCTGGAGTACTGCGCCAGCCCGGTTTCCAGTTGACGCACGTCGCTGGAAAGCTGCCCCTGCAGGAAGGTACCGGTTTCTTCACCCCGAAAGCGGATCAAGCCAAACTGGCTAAGCGGCGAAATCACAGTACCGTGAGCGAGTGCTTCAGCTTCATTTAACTCGCCTGCAAAAGAACGGACCACGCCGTTTTCGATCTCGGCACCCGGCAACGCATCTACCCAGCTCATGCTTTCACTCTCTTGTTCATTCGTTAACCCGAACCAGCAAAATGGGGGTGATCGACCGGATTTGCAACAGCAAACCGACAGACCACCCCCAGTCAATCTACGCCCAAACGCGCCTATTGTGCAGCTGACGCGGCTGGTTCGGCTGCGTGCTGATCGTTCTGCTGAACCTGCGCAGCGGCATCCAGCGGATCATCGTGGCCAGCACGGCGGGCGCCGGAAGAACTGAATGCTGGCGTACCGAGCAAGCCTCCAATCCGCACTGTACTGGCAGCCAGAATCCCTCCGCTCGCAAGGCGGGACTGTGCCGCACCTTGAAGTTTGCCGCCGCGCGAGATGTGCAATTGACCCGTTGCGGTGAATTTCCCGCTATCAAGCTTCACATCCGTGATGTCGACGTGGTCAGGTTGTACCGCCACCTTGGCAGTAAAGTCATCAAACGCGGTCCGGCCGCCGCGCGCATAGACCACCGGGGCGCTGGATTTCAGCGGTGCAACCAGATCGAAGTTATGCAGATAACCATCCCGCACGTGCAGATCGGCTACGATTGCCGGCTTATCGAACAAGTGTGTCCAGCTGTCTGCTTCATAATTGAAAGTCGCATCGCCTTCCAGGCGACCGGCAAGATGCGTAGCCGGGCTGAACACGGTAGACAGCGGTTCAGACTGCAAGCTGCTGCCATGCAATGCACCAGACAGCTTCCAGCCGTTGCTCCAGTCCAGTTGCGCCGTGCCCGTTACCACTCCGCTATACAACTCGCCCTGAATTTCAGAAATCTGCAACCCGCCCTGGTTGATGACACCTTTGAGCTGGAGCATATCGAACACCACCGGGTAGCCCAGTGGCACTGTCCAGTGCCGCGCGACGAAGGTCGCCGAAAAATCCTTGCCCTGCGGCTGGATATCCAGCGTCGACTGGCCTGCTGCATCGCTCACTGATAATCCGGCCAAATTACCCCCACTATCAAAGCGCAATACCCCATCAACAGGGCCCAGCTCATTGCTATCAAGCACGATACTGGCGTGTTGCAGTTGCAGATCATCAATATGCGCGAGCGCATCGCCTGGACGCGGGCGCATACGATCTGCCAGTTTGGCGGCATACGCGGGACTGAACTTGGCGCCTTCCGCACTGACCTCGCGCACGGCGGTTCCCCAGTGCGTCAGGTTATAAAAGCTTAGCGGGATGCGAATGAACTCAATGTGACCAACAGTTGGGTCGTTTTCCAGGGTGACATCCTGCAGTACCAGCGCGGGCCTCGGCGTGTAGTCAAAGCGTACCAGGCGAATCTGCACCGCACCATGCATGACCTGTTGCAACTTGGTCGCCGCATCAGAAAGGAACATGTTCAGCGGCAAAATAACTGGCAAGGCTGCGACAATGGCAATCAAAATCACCAGCGAAATCAATAATGTTTTTATTTTTTGCATGCGTTCCTCACGTTTTTCTTTATATACGTATTGACAGCCACGGGGATCGTATCTATTATACGCAACTCACCGATTCCCCGATAGCTCAGTCGGTAGAGCAACGGACTGTTAATCCGTGTGTCCCTGGTTCGAGCCCAGGTCGGGGAGCCAGATGTTAACGCCGTGAATCCTGCAAAGGTTCACGGCGTTTTTCATTTCATCGAGCGTTTCTGCGATTGTCCAACTTGCGATTGCATGCATCCGGCTACACATCCTGGTTACGATTCAGATTCCGGCAGCAGGATACCGCGCGACATAGCCAGCCATCCAGCCCTCTGAAGTCAGGCGGCACCCACCCTCCGCCAACTGGTACCGCCATACCGGCAAACAAGCTTACGCTGCGAGAGAGCCCACAAACACGCCCTACGCCGCCAGACATCATTGCACGTCAGAAAAAACGACGGGTCGCCAATGCAATTCAGAATACATCAGCCCCAAAAATCTGCCGGCCAGTGCAATAAAAGGCGGTCAGAAACAAACAATTAAAAATGATTTGAACGTTACAGTTGAAAGACGGCGAATCATTAGCTAGAATACGCCCCTCTTACCGATTCCCCGATAGCTCAGTCGGTAGAGCAACGGACTGTTAATCCGTGTGTCCCTGGTTCGAGCCCAGGTCGGGGAGCCAAATGCTAACGCCGTGAATCCTGCAAAGGTTCACGGCGTTTTTCATTCCGGCAAGCGAAACACAACACTCCCCCAGCGAAACCCTCGCCCAGCACGAAACGCACACCGCAAATACACCACAGTTCACAGGTTACCCGGCCCTCTCGGGCGTGCAGGATACACCCCAAACTGAAAGCCGGATTCTGGCTACCCTTTCGCAATAAGCACGAGCAAACGCCAGACAAAAGAAAAGGCCAACCCGAAGGTTGGCCTTTCCAGTAAAACTGACAATCTTTCGATTATTCAGCTTCAACCACTTCTGCATCTTCCGGACGGTCCACCAGTTCAACCAGTGCCATCGGAGCGTTGTCGCCCTGACGGAAACCGTACTTCAGAATGCGGAGGTAACCACCGTTACGAGCAGCGTAGCGCGGGCCCAGAACGTCGAACAGCTTCACCACGATCTCGCGGTCGCGAGTGCGGTTGAAAGCCAGACGGCGATTGGCCAGGCTCGGTGCCTTACCCAGGGTGATCAGCGGCTCGGCAACGCGACGCAGCTCTTTCGCCTTGGGCAGGGTGGTCTTGATAACTTCATGACGCAGCAGCGCATTCGCCAGATTGCGCAGAAGCGCCTGACGGTGAGCCGACGTGCGGTTCAGTTTACGATTGGCAAGACGGTGACGCATTTGTCAATTCCTTTCCGTTGGCCGCTCAGGGCTTTTCCAAGCCGACTGGAGGCCAGTTTTCGAGGCGCATGCCCAGGCTCAAGCCCTTGGACGCCAGCACTTCCTTGATTTCGTTCAAGGACTTGCGACCAAGATTCGGCGCCTTCAACAATTCTGTCTCAGTACGCTGGATCAGGTCCCCGATGTAATAAATATTCTCAGCTTTCAGGCAGTTCGCCGAACGCACGGTCAGTTCCAGATCATCCACCGGACGCAACAAGATCGGATCGATCTGCGGCGCTGCCGGCTTCTCTTCTTCAACCGGGGTACCTTCCAGATCCGCAAACACGGACAACTGGTCAACCAGAATACGAGCAGCCTGACGGACTGCGTCTTCCGGTGTCAGTACACCATTGGTTTCGATGTCGAGAATCAGGCGATCCAGGTCAGTACGCTGTTCAACACGCGCACTTTCAACCGCATAGCTTACCCGACGAATCGGGCTGAACGAGGCATCGAGCTGAATAGTGCCGATAGTACGGTTGTCATCACGACCCAGACGTGCTGGGGCGGGCTGATAACCACGGCCCTTCTCCACCTTGATTTCCATGTTCAGCTTGCCGCCAGCCGAGAGGTGCGCAATCACGTGACCGGGATTAACCACTTCCACGTCATGCGGCACCTGAATATCGGCAGCAGTAACCAGACCTTCGCCGTCTTTGGACAGCGTGAGCGTCACGGCTTCACGACCGTGCAACTTCAACACCACGCCCTTCAGATTCAGAAGGATATCGACCACATCTTCCTGCACGCCATCAAGCGCGGAGTATTCATGGACGATACCTTCGATCTTGACTTCGGTCGGGGCGTAGCCCGGCATCGAAGACAGCAGGATGCGGCGCAGGGCGTTACCGAGCGTATGGCCATAACCGCGCTCGAACGGCTCCATGACCACGCGCGCCTGCGCGCTGGATTGGGCCTGCACGTCGATGATGCGCGGCTTGAGCAACTCATTAGCGAGGTTTTGCATATATCAGTATCCCTTAGCCTTTTCCGGTGCTGGTTATCACTTGGAGTAGTATTCGACGACCAGCGATTCATTGATATCGCTGGACAGGTCGGAACGCTCCGGCATGCTCTTGAAGACACCTTCCATCTTCTTCGAGTCAACCTGCACCCAACCCGGGAAACCGATGCCTTCGGCCAGCGCCAGTGCTTCAACAACACGCGCTTGCTTCTTGGCTTTTTCACGAACGCTAACAGCGTCGCCGGCTTTCACCTGGTAAGACGGGATATTGACAACTTCGCCGTTCACCACGATTGCCTTGTGAGAGACGAGCTGACGGGCTTCCGCGCGGGTCGAGGCGTAACCCATGCGATAAACCACGTTGTCCAGACGCGTTTCAAGGATCTGCAGCAGGTTTTCACCTGTAGAGCCCTTCTTGCGGCTGGCTTGTTCAAAATAACGACGGAACTGACGTTCCAGCACGCCATAGATACGACGAATCTTTTGCTTCTCGCGCAGGTGAACACCGTAGTCAGACAGACGAGGTGTCTTGGCGCCGTGCTGGCCTGGGGCTTGTTCCAGCTTGCACTTGCTATCGAGCGAGCGACGAGCGCTCTTCAGAAAAAGATCCGTACCTTCACGGCGTGCGAGCTTGCACTTGGGTCCGATATAACGAGCCATGATTTACTCCGGGAATTAGATACGACGCTTCTTGGGCGGACGGCAGCCGTTGTGCGGCACTGGTGTCACATCCGAGATGCTGGTGATCTTGAAACCCAGAGCGTTGAGTGCGCGAACCGCGGACTCACGACCCGGACCCGGACCCTTGATACGAACTTCAAGGTTCTTTACACCATATTCCTGGGCAACTTTACCAGCGTGCTCCGCAGCAACCTGTGCTGCAAAGGGTGTACTTTTCCGAGAGCCTTTAAAACCAGCACCGCCCGAGGTAGCCCAGGAGAGAGCATTCCCTTGGCGATCAGTGATGGTCACGATCGTGTTGTTGAAGGACGCATGAACATGCGCAATACCTTCAGACACGCTCTTTTTGACTTTCTTCCGTACACGCACTGTGTTTGCTTTAGCCATTACAAAATCCTTTAGTTACCAGCTTACTTCTTGCCGGCAATAGCCTTGCGCGGGCCCTTACGGGTACGTGCATTGGTACGCGTGCGTTGGCCACGAACCGGAAGGCCCTTGCGGTGACGCAGACCACGATAGCAGCCAAGGTCCATCAGACGCTTGATGCTCATGGTTACTTCACGGCGCAGATCGCCCTCGACGGTGTACTTGCCTACTTCGTCGCGCAGTTTATCAAGTTCAGCTTCACTGAGATCTTTCACCTTCTTCGTCGGATCGATCGCAACAGCCGTGCATACAGAATATGCGCGGGTGCGGCCAATACCGTAAATCGCTTGAAGGCCGATCACAGTATGCTGATGGTTAGGGATGTTAACCCCAGCAATACGGGCCATACTTCTTACCCCAGGTTAAAAAGTTGCAGATTATAACGCGAAAAGCCGATTGCCTCAAATCAGCCTTGGCGTTGCTTGTGCCGCGGGTCGGTGCAGATCACGCGCACAACGCGGTTGCGGCGGATGATCTTGCAGTTGCGGCAGATTTTCTTGACCGATGCTTGAACTCTCATGGTCTGTCCTTTTCTTCAAAATGAAATTCCGGATCGCATTTGATCCGGAATACGATGCGGTCCCTGTCAAAGAGGACGGATTATAGCCGTCTTTCCAGTCAATCAGGAAGATGACGATATGTTAAAAACAACGCGCCACCCCATCAGGATCTTTTGACAGGACCCACATGTCCTTGTCGGGATAACTCATCAGGCCGCCTCGCGGCATTTCAAGCACCCCATCCAGTAGTACCGGAGCGCGTCTTCCGACCACGCTCCGGAACCGGTCTTTCTCAAGCTCAGCCCTTGAAGTTAGCCTTCTTGAGCAAGCTTTCATACTGGTGCGACATCACATAGGACTGCATTTGAGCCATGAAGTCCATGGTCACCACCACCAGAATCAGCAGCGAAGTACCACCAAAATAGAACGGTACGTTCCACTTCAGAATCAGGAACTCCGGAATCAGACAGATGAAGGTGATGTACAACGCACCGATCAAAGTCAGTTTCAGGATCAGCTTTTCGATGTAGCGTGCGGTATGCTCGCCCGGACGATAGCCAGGAATCATTGCCCCACTCTTCTTCAGGTTGTCCGCGGTTTCCTTGGGATTGAAAACCAGCGCCGTATAGAAGTAGCAGAAGAAAATGATCGCGGCAGCGTACAGGATCACGTACAGCGGCTGACCCGGATGGAGCATGTCACCGATCGACTTGAGCCACGAGAATCGCTCACTGTTACCACTCCACGACAGGACCGTGGCGGGGAACAGGATGATCGACGAAGCGAAAATCGGCGGGATCACCCCAGCCATGTTGATCTTGAGCGGCAGGTGCGTGCTCTGGGCCTGCATAATGCGATTGCCAACCTGACGCTTTGCGTAGTTGACAGGCACTTTACGTTGCCCACGTTCGACAAACACCACGGCAGCGGTCAGCAACACAACACCAACAAACAGACCCAGCACCAAAAGAATGGGCAGAGAACCCTGATTAGCCAGTGCCAGTGTTTTGCCGATCGCAGCCGGTACGCCAGAAGCGATACCTGCACAGATCAGAATCGAAATACCGTTGCCAATACCACGCTCGGTAATCTGCTCACCCAGCCACATCAAGAACATCGTCCCGGTCACCAGCGTAATGATAGTGAGGGGAACGAACTGCACCGATGGCAGAACGACCAGATTCGGCTGCTTCAACAAAAGCGAAGCAATACCGAAGCTCTGGAAAGTGGCCAGCAGGACCGTCGCGTAACGCGTGTATTGCGTAATCTTGCGACGACCTGCCTCGCCTTCCTTCTTGAGCTGCTTGAGCTGAGGCAACACTTCCGCGGCCAACTGCAAAATGATGGACGCGGAAATGTAAGGCATGATCCCGATGGCGAACACGGTAAAGCGCGACAACGCGCCACCCGAGAACATGTTAAACATGTTCAAAAGACCCGTTTGGGACGACTCGAACAACCGGGCCAGCTCGACCGGATTGATCCCGGGCACGGGGATATGAGCACCAATACGGTACACAATCAACGCGCCCAGCATGAACCAGATCCGTTTCTTCAGATCTGCAAACTTGTTTGCAGAACCAGCCAGAGCGGGATTCGCCACGTTTTAGCCTCTCAGCAATTACTCAGCGATGCTGCCGCCAGCTGCTTCAATCGCAGCACGGGCACCCTTGGTAGCAGCGATGCCTTTCAGCGTCACAGCCTTCTCGATCTTGCCAGCCAGAATCACCTTCACCCGAAGGGTCAGGTTACCGACCAGACCAGCTTGCTTCAAAACAAGCAGATCAATCTCGGATACCGGCAGGGCTTGCAGGTCAGACAGGTTAACTTCACCAGTACGACCCTTAGCCAGCGAGACGAAGCCACGCTTGGGCAGGCGGCGTTGCAGCGGCATTTGACCGCCTTCAAAGCCAACCTTGTGGAAGCCACCAGCACGGGACTTCTGACCCTTGTGACCACGACCAGCAGTCTTGCCCAGGCCCGAGCCAATACCACGACCAACGCGACGCTTGGCGTGCTTGGCGCCGGCTGCCGGAGCGAGGGTATTCAGTTCCATAGTGTTAGCCATGTTAGCCCTCCACTTTCAGCAGGTAGCTGATCTTGTTGATCATGCCGCGGTTTTCCGGGGTATCGATCACTTCGGAGCTGCTGTTGAGCTTGCGCAGGCCCAGACCACGGGCGCAGGCCTTGTGGCTTTCCAGGCGGCCGATCAGGCTCTTCACCAGCGTTACTTTTACTTTCTTGACGTCAGTCATTCCGCCACCCCAAGAATCTCTTCAACGGTCTTGCCGCGCTTGGCAGCAATATCCGAAGCGGTGTGCAGCTTGGACAGGCCGTCCAGCGTTGCGCGAACCAGGTTGTACGGGTTCGTGGAACCGTGGCACTTCGCAGTGATGTTATGAACACCCATCACTTCGAACACAGCGCGCATCGGGCCGCCGGCGATGATACCGGTACCTTCAGATGCGGGTTGCATGAACACGGTAGTTGCACCGTGCTTGCCTACCACTGCGTGCGGAACGGTACCGTTCTTCAGCGGCGCCTTGAACATCTTGCGACGCGCTTCATCCAGACCCTTTTGCACAGCAACCGGCACTTCCTTGGACTTACCCTTGCCCATGCCGATGCCACCATCGCCATCACCAACCACGGTCAGTGCGGCGAAACCGAGGATACGACCACCCTTCACAACCTTGGTTACGCGGTTAACCGCAACCATCTTCTCACGAAGGCCGTCCGAGCGATCTTCCGATTCGTTTCTAGCCATTTGATAACTCCGAACTCAATTAGAAGACCAGACCGGCTTCGCGGGCAGCATCTGCCAGCGCTTTCACGCGGCCGTGGTATTTGAAACCTGAACGGTCAAATGCCACGTTTTCGATACCTGCAGCCTTGGCTTTTTCGGCAATGCGCTTGCCAATCAGAACAGCAGCGTCAACGCTGGCGCCGTTCTTGATATCGCCGCGACCTTCCTTTTCCAGGGAGGATGCGGAAACGAGCACTTTGCCACCAGTTTCATCGATGATCTGGGCGTAGATGTGGCTGTTAGTACGATGTACAGACAGGCGCACAGCCTTGAGCTCAGCAATCTTTGCACGGGTTTTACGTGCGCGGCGAACTCGAGTTTCTTTCTTGTCCATGATTCAGCCTCAATTACTTCTTCTTGGTTTCTTTCAGCGTCACCACTTCATCCGAGTAACGCACGCCCTTGCCCTTATAGGGTTCCGGAGCGCGGTAAGCGCGGATTTCAGCAGCAACCTGACCAAGAACTTGCTTGTCGGCGCCCTTGAGGACGATTTCAGTTTGCGACGGGGTTTCAACCTTCACGCCAGCCGGCATTTTGTGCGCGACCGGATGAGAGAAGCCCAGCGTCAGATTCAGCAAATCGCCTTGAGCTTGAGCACGGTAGCCCACGCCTACCAGGGTCAGCTTGCGCTCGAAACCCTTGGAAACGCCAACAACCATGTTGTTTACCAGCGCGCGGATGGTACCGGACATAGCACGGGCGTCTTTGCTTTCGCCGTTGGCGGCAAACACCACGCTATTGTCTTCGACCTTGACCGACACATTGCCAGTCAGCGGCTGAACCAGGGTACCGTTCGGACCCTTGATTGCGATCTCGTTGGCAGTGAGTTTGACTTCAACGCCCGACGGGATAGCGACCGGATTTTTTGCTACGCGAGACATTAATTCACCTCATCAAGCAACGAAGCACAGAAGCTCGCCACCAACACCGTTGGCACGTGCTTTGCGATCGGTCATCACACCCTTGGACGTGGAAACAATCGCCACGCCAAGACCATTCATTACCTGCGGAATGCTTTCCGAACCCTTGTACACCCGCAGACCAGGCTTCGAAACGCGTTCAATGCGTTCGATAACCGGACGGCCGGCGTAGTACTTCAGTTCGATAGTCAGTTCACGCTTTACATCGCCGGCGACGCTGAACGATTCAACGTAACCTTCGTCTTTCAGTACCTGAGCGATAGCCACCTTCAACTTGGAAGACGGCATAGTTACCGACGCCTTGTCCGCACGCTGAGCGTTACGGATGCGGGTCAGCATATCGGCGATAGGATCATGCATTGCCATATTTCTTCTCCTGTCCCGATTACCAGCTAGCCTTGGTCATGCCGGGGATTTCACCCTTCATGGCCAATTCACGCAGTTTGTTACGAGCCAGACCGAACTTGCGGAAAGTACCGCGAGGACGACCGGTCAGGGCGCAACGGTTACGCACGCGGGACGGGCTGGCGTTGCGGGGCAGTTGCTGGAACTTCAGACGCGCTGCAAAGCGGTCTTCTTCGGACGCGTTCTGGTCGTTGATGATCGCAAGCAGCTGAGCGCGCTTGGTTGCGAACTTGGCAACCGTAGAGCGGCGCTTTTCCTCACGATTGATCAATGAGAGTTTTGCCATGGTGTTCGCCTCAATTCTTGAACGGGAACTTGAAGGCGGCCAGCAGCGCGCGCGCTTCATCATCGGTCTTCGCGGTGGTGGTGATGGTAATGTTCATACCACGCAGCGCGTCGATCTTGTCGTACTCGATTTCCGGGAAAATGATCTGTTCCTTGACGCCCATGTTGTAGTTACCACGGCCATCAAAAGACTTACCATTCACGCCACGGAAGTCGCGAACGCGCGGAAGCGCAACCGACACCAGACGATCCAGGAATTCGTACATGCGTTCACGGCGCAGGGTTACCTTGCAACCGATCGGGTAGCCATCACGGATCTTGAAGCCAGCGATGGACTTCTTGGCCTTGGTCACGACGGCCTTCTGGCCAGTAATCGCTTCCATATCGCCAACAGCATGTTCCATCACTTTCTTGTCAGCAACCGCTTCGCCAACACCCATGTTGACGGTGATCTTTTCGATCCGCGGCACTTCCATGATCGACTTGTAGCCGAACTGTTCAACCAGTTGCGGCACAACTTTTTCTTTATAAAAGTCTTGCAGACGGGCAGTCATTGTCTATCTCCTTAAGCGCCAACAACTTCGCCGTTGGACTTGAAGAAGCGAACCTTCTTGCCGTCTTCCAGCACCTTGAAGCCAACGCGATCGGCCTTGCCGGTGGTCGCATTAAAAATGGCAACGTTGGACACGTGAATAGAAGCGTTCTTTTCGACAATCCCGCCTTGCTGACCGCGCATCGGGTTCGGCTTCTGGTGTTTCTTCACCACGGCCACGCCTTCAACAACAATGCGGTCTTCATTCGGGATCACGCGCAGCACGGTACCGCGCTTGCCCTTGTCCTTACCGGTGATGACGATGACTTCGTCACCTTTGCGAATCTTGTTCATGCAGCTTCTCCTTACAGCACTTCGGGCGCGAGCGACACGATCTTCATGAAGCGCTCGGTACGCAGTTCACGCGTAACCGGCCCAAAGATACGGGTACCGATCGGTTCCAGTTTGGCGTTAAGGAGGACAGCGGCATTGCCGTCGAACTTGATGAGCGAACCATCAGCACGACGAACACCCTTGGCAGTGCGAACTACCACGGCGTTGTAAACATCGCCCTTCTTGACGCGACCACGCGGTGCAGCGTCTTTGATGCTGACCTTGATGATGTCGCCAACGGATGCATAGCGACGTTTGGAGCCGCCCAACACCTTGATGCACATTACGGAACGCGCACCGGTATTGTCTGCAACCTCCAGCATGGATTGCATTTGAATCATTGGAAAAAAACCTCCAACTTAACCCGCGAAACCCCGACAAGTCGAAGCTAGCGCTCGACCGAAGCCGAGCAAATCGCGGCCAGTTTTGGACCCCGTTTGGGGAAAACGATGCAACAAAGCGGAAAATCCCGTTCCGTTGCAACATGGAAAAACGGGCATTGTACATGAAGTACAATGCCCGTGCAACCATTTGAGATGATTTAAGTTTCCCGCCGGAGCGGGAAACCCTCACATCAAACGATACGTGCCTTCTCAATCAGACTAGTTACCACCCAGGCCTTGGTCTTCGAGAGAGGACGACCCTCTTCGATAACGACCAGATCACCTTCGTGATACTGATTGGTTTCGTCGTGTGCGTGGTACTTCTTGGAGCGACGTACAACCTTGCCGTAGAGCGGGTGCTTCACCAAATGCTCAACCAGCACGGTCACGGTCTTGTCCATCTTGTCGCTCACAACGCGACCAGTCAGCGTGCGCTTCAGTTTCGCTTCGGACATGTTAAGCCGCCTTTTGTGCCAGGATGGTACGAACGCGCGCAATATCCTTGCGCACACGATTGATCTCGCTGGTCTTGGCGAGTTGGCCCGTGGCGTGCTGCATACGCAGACTGAATTGCGCTTTCAGCAACGCAGTCAGTTCACTCTTCAGCTCGCCTTCGGATTTTTGACGAAGTTCAGCAGCTTTCATCATTGCCCCACTTGACGAGAGACGAAGGACACTGCGAACGGCAGCTTGGCCGAAGCCAGGCGGAACGCTTCGCGAGCGATTTCCTCAGCGACGCCATCCAGTTCGTAGAGCACTTTGCCCGGTTGAATCTCAGCAACCCAGTACTCCGGGCTACCCTTGCCGTTACCCATACGCACTTCAGCCGGCTTGGTCGAAATGGGTTTATCCGGGAATACACGGATCCACACACGACCGCCACGCTTGATGTAGCGAGTAATAGCACGACGAGCGGACTCGATCTGACGCGCGGTCAGACGGCCACGACCCATAGCCTTCAGGCCGAAAGTACCGAAAGCAACGCTGTTACCGCGAGTAGCGATACCGGTGTTACGGCCCTTCTGAACCTTGCGGTATTTCAGTCTAGTTGGCTGCAGCATTGCGAGGCCCCTTACGTTCACGCTTGCGGGTTTCTACCGGTTCTTGCGCTGCCTTTTCGCCAGGCTTCACTTCACCCTTGTAGACCCAAACCTTGATACCGATGATGCCGTAAGTGGTCTGCGCTTCCGAAGTCGCGTAGTCAATGTCGGCACGCAGGGTATGCAAAGGCACGCGGCCTTCGCGATACCATTCGGTACGCGCAATTTCGATACCATTCAGACGACCGGACGACATGATCTTGATGCCTTGGGCACCCAGACGCATGGCGTTTTGCATCGCACGCTTCATGGCACGACGGAACATCACACGCTTTTCAAGTTGCGAAGCGATGCTGTCGGCGATGATTTGCGCGTCGATTTCCGGCTTGCGGACTTCTTCGATGTTCACGTGAACCGGCACCTTCAGGATACCCTGCAGTTGGCTCTTCAGAACTTCGATGTCCTCGCCTTTCTTGCCGATCACAACACCCGGACGAGCGGTGTGAATAGTGATCTTGGCGTTCTTGGCCGGGCGCTCGATAACCACACGGCTAACGGAAGCGTTAGCCAGCTTCTTCTTCAGGAATGCGCGGACTTCGACATCTTCCGTCAACATTTTGCTGAAGCTGCGGCTGTTGGCATACCAACGCGAGGCCCAGTTTTTGGTTACAGCCAGACGGAAACCCGTCGGATGGATTTTCTGACCCATTTTCGCTCCTTAGTCGCCAACAGTCAGCGTGATGTGGCAGGTTTGCTTCTCGATGCGGTTGCCGCGGCCCTTGGCACGAGCAGCAAAACGCTTGAGAGACGGACCCTTGTCCACATAGATCGTAGCGACCTTGAGAGTGTCGATATCGGCGCCTTCGTTATGCTCGGCGTTAGCGATAGCGGACTCCAGCACTTTCTTGATCAGCACGGCACCCTTTTTCGGGCTGAAAGCCAGGATGTTCAGTGCTTGCTCAACCGGCTTGCCACGCACGAGGTCAGCGACAAGACGAGCCTTCTGGGCGGAGAGACGAGCATTGCTCAGTACAGCGGATACTTGCATGTCATCACCTTAGCGCTTGGCTTTTTTGTCGGCGGCATGACCCTTGAAAGTCCGGGTGAGTGCGAACTCGCCCAACTTGTGGCCAACCATGTTTTCGTTCACGTATACCGGAACGTGCTGCTTGCCGTTATGCACGGCGATCGTCAGACCGACGAAATCAGGCAGCACGGTCGAGCGACGCGACCAGGTCTTGATCGGGCGCTTGTCGTTCGAGTTGCGCGCAGCCTCAACCTTTTTGATGAGGTGCAGGTCAACGAACGGGCCCTTCTTGATAGAACGTGCCATGTTCAATTACCCCTTATTCGCAGGACGGCGACGAACGCGCATATTGTCCGTACGCTTGTTGTTACGGGTACGGTAGCCCTTGGTCGGCTGGCCCCATGGGCTAACCGGCACACGACCTTCACCAGTACGACCTTCACCACCACCGTGCGGGTGGTCGATCGGGTTCATGGCAGTACCACGAACGGTCGGGCGAATACCCAACCAGCGCTTGGCACCAGCCTTACCGTAAGAACGCAGGCTATGCTCTTCGTTACCAACTTCACCCAGGGTAGCGCGGCAGTCAACGTGAACCTTGCGGATTTCACCCGAACGCAGACGCAACTGAGCGTAGATGCCTTCACGAGCCAGCAACTGAACGCTAACACCAGCGGAGCGCGCCAATTGGGCACCCTTGCCAGGTTGCAGTTCAACGCAGTGAATGGTCGAACCCACCGGAATATTGCGGATCGGCAGTGCATTACCGGCCTTGATCGGGGCTTCAGCGCCCGATACCAGCACGGCGCCAGCCTTCACGCCCTTCGGGGCGATGATGTAACGGCGTTCGCCGTCGGCGTAGCACAGCAGCGCGATGTTCGCGGTGCGGTTCGGATCGTATTCCAGACGCTCAACAGTCGCCGGAATGCCGTCCTTGTTGCGCTTGAAATCGATAATACGATAATGCTGCTTGTGGCCACCGCCCTTATGACGGGTAGTGATCACACCGCGGTTGTTACGACCTGCGGTTTTGGATTGCGATTCCAGCAGCGGTGCGTACGGGGCACCCTTGTGCAGGTCAGGATTAACAACCTTGACTACTGCGCGGCGACCGGCGGACGTCGGTTTTACTTTTACCAATGCCATTTCTCAGTCTCCTTATTGCGCAGCCGCGAGGTCGATTTCCTGGCCCGGAGCAAGGCTGATATAAGCCTTTTTCCAGCTAGCACGACGGCCGGTGAAACGACCATGGCGCTTGACCTTGCCGTGCACGTTCAGAACTTGAACGCTCTCAACCTTGACCTTGAACAGCAGCTCAACAGCAGCTTTGATCTCGGCCTTGGTTGCGTCCGTGGAAACACGGAACACGATCTGCTCAGCCTTTTCTGCTACGTGGGTCGACTTTTCAGACACGACCGGCGCACGCAGAACCTGCAGCAAACGATTTTCAGTAAATTGCGTCATGCGAACATCTCCTCGAAGGCGGCCAGCGCATCGCGGGTCAGCACAACCTTCTTGAAACGCACGAGGCTGACCGGATCGGCCTGCGACGGTTCCAGAACCAGGACGTTAGCCAGGTTACGGGAAGCCAGGTACAGGTTTTCGTCCAGTTCCTTCGTGATGATCAGCGCGGAATCCAGCTTCAGAGCATCCAGCTTTTGCACGAAGGCCTTGGTCTTCGGTGCATCCAGCTTGATGTCGTCAACGATAACCAGACGATCTTCGCGAACCAGTTGCGACAGAATGGTCGCGATACCGGCGCGGTACATCTTGCGGTTAACTTTGTGGCTGAAATTTTCGTCCGGGCTGTTCGGGAAAATACGACCACCACCACGCCACAGCGGCGAGGAAGTCATACCAGCACGAGCACGACCAGTGCCCTTTTGCTTGAACGGCTTCTTGGTGGAGTGATTTACCTGTTCGCGGTCTTTCTGAGCGCGATTGCCGCTACGGGCATTCGCGAAGTACGCGGTCACCAACTGGTGAACGAGTGCTTCATTGAATTCACGACCAAACAGGGCATCGGAGCCGGCGGCAGCAGCTTGTGCTTCGCCAATTGCATTAATGACTTTCAGTTCCATTACGCACCTGCCTTCACACTCGGGCGAACGACAACGTCATTACCCTTGGAACCAGGGACAGCACCCTTCACCAACAGCAGTTGACGTTCAACGTCGATACGGACGACTTCCAGGTTCTGCACGGTACGCTTGACGTTACCCAGTTGACCGGCCATACGCTTACCCGGGAAAACACGACCCGGATCTTGCGCCATACCGATGGAACCCGGCGAGTTGTGCGAACGCGAGTTACCGTGCGAAGCACGGTTGGAAGAGAAGTTGTGACGCTTGATGGCACCGGCAAAGCCCTTACCCTGGCTGGTGCCAGAGATATCCACCAATTGACCAACAGCGAACAGTTCAACCGACAGCGAATCACCTGCTTTCAGCTCGGACAGTTTGTCTGCAGCAATACGGAACTCAACGAGATCCAGACCTGCTTCAACACCTGCCTTCGCGAAGTGACCGGCTTCAGCCTTGTTCACACGATTGGCCTTCTTTGCACCGAAAGTAACCTGAACAGCTGCATAGCCATCAGTTTCCGGCGTCTTGACTTGCGTGACGCGATTGGCCGACATATCCAGCACAGTTACCGGGATGGACACGCCATCATCAGCAAAAATGCGGGTCATGCCGACTTTACGTCCGACGAGACCTAAGCTCATAGTTATTTCCTTTTCAGGGCCGATTTCGATTGACCGGCAAATAACCGTTAATTAAAAAAAACGAGCTTACCGCCATAAAAACGGTAAGCCCGAGATGTTAGCACTAAATTTCCTGCCGTTGCAAGCACTTAGCTCACCGCGACCCTCAATTTGCGCTCCGGCAGATCAGCGGTAGGGCCTTGCGACCCCGCTTGCTGAATTACTGCAGTTTGATTTCGACGTCCACGCCAGCCGGCAGATCCAGCTTCATCAACGCGTCAACGGTCTTGTCGGTAGGATCGACAATGTCCATCAAGCGCAGATGAGTGCGGATTTCGAACTGGTCGCGGGAGGTCTTGTTCACGTGCGGCGAACGCAGAACGTCGAAACGCTCAATTTTCGTCGGCAGCGGAACCGGACCCTTGACAACGGCACCGGTACGCTTGGCTGTTTCGACGATTTCCTGAGCGGAACGGTCGATCAGCGCGTAGTCAAATGCCTTCAGACGGATACGAATTTTTTGGTTTTGCATGATTTATGCCTTACTCAACGATCTTGGCAACAACGCCGGCGCCAACAGTACGGCCACCTTCACGGATGGC
>NZ_BMLY01000010.1 GCF_014645555.1 Silvimonas amylolytica
TATGAAACACCGGCTGAACGATTCCAACAGGCTGTTGCATCGACCGGTTGAATCCACACCGATAAGCAGACAAATCATCTCTGACCAAATGAACGGCGAGCTATGCATTTTCGGCGTGACCCCGGAAAAGCGCCTCTAGGCGCTTTTTTTCTGCCTATCGACGAAGCTGAGCGGATCACGCAACAGGACCGGCATGCCACCGCAGTATCTCCGGAACTATTGATCAACACCATCGGAATACACAGGGTGGAACCATCTGCGTACTAGCTGGTCGGACCCCCCCGATCATTCAAAGCCGGACAACCACGATGAAACTCAAGCTACTGACCATTGCTCTTTGCCTGTACGCCGCGGCGAGCTTGCCGGCATTTGCACAAGACGCTCCGGTCTACGGGGGAGAGCTTCAGGGTTTTAACTATCCGGCGCCGGTGCAGCAGTTCGGGTTTACCTCTCAGGGCGTGCCATTGCGCATGGCCTATATGGACGTAAAACCGGCCACGCCCAATGGCCGCACCGTGGTGCTACTGCACGGCAAAAACTTCTGTGCTGCAACTTGGGAAGGCAGCATCAAGGCGCTGACCGCGGCGGGTTATCGGGTGATTGCGCCGGACCAGATCGGGTTCTGTAAATCCAGCAAGCCTGAGCACTATCAGTATTCTTTCCAGCAACTGGCCAACAATACCCATGCCCTGCTGGCCTCGCTGGGCATTGACCGGGTTACCCTGCTGGGCCACTCCACCGGCGGCATGCTGGCCATCCGCTACGCATTAATGTACCCGGACGGGGTAGAGCAATTGGCACTGGCCAATCCGATCGGGCTGGAGGACTGGAAAGCGAAGGGCGTTCCCACCATCACCGTGGACCAGTGGTACGCGCGCGAACTCAAAACCTCCGCAGAAGGTATTCGTAATTACGAGCAGAACACGTACTATGCGGGTCAATGGCGGGCCGCCTACGAGCCGTGGGTGCAGATGCTTGCCGGCATGTACCGTGGCCCGGATCGTGAACGGGTGGCCTGGAACTCGGCCCTGCTGTACGACATGATCTACACCCAGCCCGTAGTTTATGAACTGGAGCAGCTGCGTATGCCCACCTTGTTGCTGATTGGCCAGAAAGACACCACTGCCATCGGCAAAGACCTGGCCGCACCAGCCATCCGCGCCACGCTGGGCCGTTACCCGGAGTTGGGTAAAGCAGCCGCCCGGCAGATTCCACATGCCACGCTGGTCGAATTTGCAGACCTGGGGCATGCACCACAAATGCAAGACCCGGAAGCCTTTCACAAGGCACTATTGGCCGGTCTGGCGGCACTCCCAGCTGCGGCGACTCGTTAACCCGCTACACAAACGTGCCGTTGTATCAGGATGCGGGTTTGGGGTAACCGGGCCGCCTTGTTTTTTGTGCCTTGCGTAAACCGCGCGTGGATTCCGGACATGGTGTTGCCGCTGCCACCACTTAGCAGTTTTGTAGGTTCGACTACTTATCGGCCAAAGTAGACGCTTCGGACCCTGGGAGCACCTTGCAGCGTTGTCCACGTTGTCCATAAAGCACGTCTCCTGACGCTGGAGCGGCTTCGGCGACTTTGCTCGCTAGGCACCGTTTGTCTTAGGTGCGCTCATCATGCTGATGGATTTGTATAGAGGCTGTCAGGGGGTGGATTGCCCTGCCGTGATTAACGTCAGGTAATCCATGGGTGACACTGGTTGGCTTTAAGAAACCAGCCAGTGCCATAGAGGCAGGTTGGATTCAGCCCGTCGCATTTGCATGAAAATCAGCCTAATGGCTAGCTTCTTCCAGTATTAACCTAGCATTTGTCTCGATAACGCATGCAGCCGTTGGTAGCGAGCATCCTTTGCAAGCTCAGGGTTGGTTGCTGAAATCAATTGCAGGCAGGGACCTAGCTCACTCGGCGGCCAACTTCGTCCATCAATGATTGCGTCCAACAGAATCAGCGCTTTATCAGGGAAAGATTTACACAACTCGGATCCCACAAGAAGGTGCATCACGTAATATGGATGTTCAATCGGGCGCAGCCACCCCCCTAGCAACGTGATTGCAACAGGAAACTCCGTTCGTGCAGCAATGCACAGCCGCGCGATTGCTTCGGAGATTTTGGAAGAAACAAGTTCTCGGGATTTCGGCCAAACATTCTTCCAGAATGGTTGAATCCGATTCTTCCAATACTCCTGATGGCGGTCACCTGCACCTTCTAGCGCCTGTGTCAGCGCATGTGCACACTGAAGCAATCCCTCGGGTGGTAGTTCTTCCACTGCGGCACGGAAGTCCTCTTCAGCAAAACCGGGGACCGGTTCAAGCGCCGCATAGGTCAGAAAAGTAACGTACTGCCGCGCATGCTCTCCCAAGTATTCGTAGCGAGCGGCAGCTGCCAGAAAGTCAGGTTTAAGTGCGTTGAGCAAGGGAGCATACAAACGAGGGGACCACAGGAAACCCTCCCACGCGTATTTAGCTTCTTTGGTGTCTGAACTCCAGCTAAAAAGCGGTAACAGGTTAATTTCTGTCCATGGACGATCTACTCGGAAAAATGCGATTAACCTCGAAGCAAGCAAAACACGGCCATGCCTATATTGCTTTACCCGGGTATCGCAGAGTTGAGTGAGCAGTGGCTTAAGTTCAGCGGGTAGCAGGTCGTGGTCATTCGGTTCACTTGTGAACCATACATTGAGCAAAGCCTGAGTGATATGTCCAATGGGGTGATTGAGTGCCTCCGTCACGGGTTTGTCTATCGGCTGACCATTTGTCGTCATCGTGGAATCAGCAGCAAACTGAAAAGTCAGCAGTTTTTCACACAGTTTGAGAAATTCATGTTCTGGTTTCTTTATGGTTTTGGAAACGGCCATAACCCACCAGGTAACTGCGTGGGCACACTCCACCAACACCTCACTAGGCATTTGACTGAGGACTTGGGCAACGCTAAGCCAGCGGCGAAGCGCAGGCCTATATTCACCCCATGCATACAGGGCTTCACCCCAACGTCCAGCGGGCCATATCCCTTGTCGTCCAAGATCACATAGCGCCGCAAGACTATTACAAAAATGGTTGCGACATACCTGACGCCACGTATCTTGGTAGAAAGGTCTGTTTCCTGATCGAGTTTGCTGGAGCCACGCCACGAGTGGGCCGCGCTTGGTGGGGGTTACAACTAAGTCGATTTCTTGCACATAATCGGGGTCACCCGTACCACTCATCCATGTAGAAAATTCCTCACGCTCATTCTCAGTGAGCTTCCATTCCGGGTTTTCAACAGTGATTGCATCGAGATAGGCAGAGGAGGCTCCCCCAAGGACGACACCACCTTGTTGTAGCTTTGCAAGCCTCAGCCAAATCGTGGAGTCTTTTATGTGTTGCCATCTATCTTCTTCGAGATCAGAGACAAACATGTCGCGTGGTGGACCAGCAAGAATGGCTTGCTCAAGTGCTTCCTGATCTGCTTGGAACAGATGTTTTCCTTGCAGAACCAAGAGACGCATTACCTCACGTTGTGTCTGCCCATCCCACAGCCATTTAGCTGTATCACGCAACAACCAACCGCTCCACGTTGTTGCGGCAATGCAGTTGTCCTGGCTTGCTGCAAACAGTGCTAAACGTTTGAATGTGGGATAGGGCACCTCAAACCAGCCCGAAGCTACAGACTGGGCTCGCGCAAGATTTTCTTCGAGAACATGCAGCCACGCATCGCGTAACAATTCGATTAGACACACCCATTCCCTGAAGTCACGGTTCTGCCAGTGGGAGCTAATAGATGGCAAGTCCCAATGAGAACGATCCTGAAATTCATCCGCTTCGTTCAGTTCGTGCAATAAATCCAGTGCGTCACGCAGCAGGAGCTCAATGTCATCAAGCAACGCCGGAAGAGCATCTGCCCAGCCCGCATCTGCTGAGTCGAAGAGCGTCACTTTTACGTGATCGGCGTTCAGGACGAGCTCCCAGTCAACAAGATGTCTCAACCTCCCCGGTTCGCTTGAAGAGTCTTGCTCCTCCACCAACCGGAAGGGCGCGCGGATAGTCAGCTTTGGGGCAAGGACTTCGCGAAATTCCAGCCGCAGTGTTGTAGTCAGCCCGTCACGCTTCAAACGTTCCTTCCAGCGATAAATATCCGGTGAGTATGCCGTCGACTTTATTCGGCCACAGAGAAATAACCGCCAGAGCGATCGCATGATCTGATTGGGTATGGCATTAGGTGCCTGCTCGCGAATTTCCGCCAGTTCGGCAACCTTGCCTTCATTTTCAAGCTTGAGAATTTTCCCGAACTGGAACTCGATCATGTTGATCCAGTGGTCCGGCAACTGCGCCCCCTGCTGGGCTACCCAGATGAGTAATCGGTGGTCGTTCAAATGGCGCAGCAACCAGCGCGCAAGATGAAACATCACGTTGTCCCACCGAGGCGCGTTTGCCATACGCGACACCAAGGACATATAAGGGGCCGCTGAATATGAAGAAGGCCGGTGGACTAGGCTGAACTTGAGCTTGTCATCCACTGAGGCGTCGGGGGTCACACCAAAGCGAACAAGATCAGCATGCCTGAAGCGATCTTGCGTGAACGCCTCTAGAAACCAGTCCAGCGATGGTGCGGGATTCAGTTCTGCAAATCGTTGAGCAGGCAATCCAGTTTTATCTGCGATGGCCCACAACATCCGCCCCACGTAGTCATCCTGTTTACTGCTAGCCGATGGTCGGGCAAGTGCATGGTTCACCACAATCTGCTCTTTACCCAAAACCCCGTTCTGATGGGTTTCGGCCCAGGCTTGCAATGTCTTGTGAAGCGCGGAATGATCGTGTGAAGCAGTGGGTACCTCATAGAGGACTGGGGTAACCCCTTTGGCTTCCCATTCAATCTTTTTCTCACTCTCCTGCCCAGGATTGCAGTCACCAAATGCCCACGCTTCCGGTGTTGTTTCTCCCTGCATGCGGTCTGCCGCTAGTGCATCCATCATGTAGCGAAGAACTGGATCGTTAATGCTGTACCCGACAAAGCATACGACGTAGTTCCTGAATAGTTCGCTGACAAAGCGAGATGCCCAACGCTCAGTAAGATATGCCAGACCAAAATCACCACTTGTGACAACCAAACGGTTTAGTGCCACGTCATCAGCTTTGTCGCCCAGGAGTCCATGTAGGTAGACCACACCGTCCCAACGACTTTTTTTGGGGATGGGTAGCATCGGTGCTGAATAGGTCTGAAATGCCTGTTTTGTGCGCTTTGCAGCTGCGTGAAACAGATGATCAAAGTTCGTAGTCACTAACCGCAACGAAGTACCAACCCGCGCTAACCGAAGTAAGGCTGCATGCGTATCTGTAGCACCTTTAAGCCGTAGATTGGGTTTGAGCCGCTCTGCCAATGCACGACGCATCCCTAACCGTTGCTCGGGCAGCCGTCGTTCAAGGAGATCAAGAGTGGCATCAAACTGCCCTCTTTTGAAAGCTTCGCTTTCAATAGGTTTGAAGGTGGTGCCGGTGAGCTTATAAATTGCTTCTACCAGTCCACCGAATCCTGGCAATCCTGCCGGATACGAAATTCCGGCTCCGCAAAAGAAAACTACGCGCCCATCTTCGTGAGCTTGTAACAGCTCATCTGGGATATCAGGCCCATTTGCAATGAATTGCACCCGTTAACCTCTTATCGTTTCTTGCCCACTAGTTGTGTAGAGACGGCTAGGTGAGAGAGTGAGAACCAGTCTTGCCAGCCATTTAAATTCGTTCGCTCATTTCCCATTGCGTTCAAGAGGGAGAATGACCTTGTCGTAAATCAGAGCGGCTTGTTCTGTGCCTCGTGAAGGGTGGTTTGCTACGTCCAGCCAGACCTGAAGAACATCTGCGACATGCACGCCATCTTGGTGGATGGCCCCTCTGAAGATTGACTTCGGGGTGGATGCCTGCCGAAGGATGACATCGGGCGGTTCCATAGCTGATGCAACCCTGAGCACTCGCCAGTCGCTGTCTTCAGAGCGAGGCAGTGTGGGCACGTAAATATAAGGTGGCACTCCAATGACGTGTCCCAGGTTCAGTGCATCCGCAGCAGCAAAGAACCCCAGACAGGCCTCACTCTTCAGTTTTGCAAATAGCGACTTGATCTGCTCATCCCTCTTGCCCGGGAATCGGAATTTCATTGGCAGCTCTTGTGAGGGCCTCATCGTTGCCGCCTGCCAACGCTGGAACAGTGTACGGCGTCGCACCAGATTGATTGATCGCGAGGACTCATCCAGAAATCCTTCGTTACGAAGCTGCTGCAAGAAACGGGAAGCGCTCATCTGGGATGTTTGTGCTGCAGCTGCCAACTCAGCACCGGTTCGATACTTTTGTCGGGGCGCGTGTAGCTGGCTGACTGCAATGTCCGGCGCCAATAATATTTTCAGCATCCACTGATTGAGGTCTGAGAACAGATTTACGGGGGTACTGGTTGAAGAATTGCTGTTTTTCCTTCTCTCCAAGGGTTCCGCGTTTAGTTCTTCAAGCCCCGCTCCCCGAAATTGCCTCAGTCCGTTTCCAGAGATGATCCCAACAGACACATCGGACGCGTATTTCTCCCTGAACGCGCCAACTGCCCTCGCCAGCGATGGGGTTGCACTTTCAACGTAGACGACCGCAAGTGGGTGAGACCCAATGTTGTTTCGCGCATTTGTCGTCGCAATCAGGATAGCTTGTGCTAGAAGGGGGATCACCCGATCCGGTCGACTCTCGGCGAGGGATTTGATCGCAACACTGTACCGGACCAATTCCCGTTGAATCAGCAAGCCAACGGGTTCATTGCTGAATGAGGGGAAATCATCGATGACCAGCCAGCCAGAGTTTCGGAAGAATTCGGCGACCCGTTTTTCCAGTTCTTTGGCACCTGACTCTGATGTGAGAGATTTCGCCATCGCTGCTCATCTGCTTGGTAAACATGGCCATTATAATTAACACGGCCAAGTTATAAACTATTGCATGTGTTTGAAGTAAGTAAAGTTAGTCGCCCAGTCGGCCCCGTAGAAACTCAATAAATCGCTGGGTCCTTGGCAAGCATAGTGGGGTGACCCGCTTTAAAGTGGAGGTCGGGTTCGCGCGTAGATGGGGCGGTGCTCACCAGAAAATGACCATAGATAACCTTGAGGGTTACTCATTGGTTAGAAATATTGCCTTTCCGTGAACGACCTTCTTTTCACTTGCGGTCGCATAGAACACTCCACCAGAGTAAAAACCGGACGCATCTCCGGATTTGCTCTCAGCGCCCATGAGAAGAACACCGTTGGCTCCTAATTTGGCGGCCTGGGATTTCAGCTCGTTGATTGCCCGGTCTTGTGCCGCCTGCGTTGAAAATTCGATCTCGCTGGAAGCCTCTACGATGCCGATGGTTTCAAACTGGGACGGTGGATCGAGATAAATGTTTACTTGGGAAGGACTTACGGCGGGCCTTGTTTTTCCAGTAACGATTGATGATCCCGTTGCGCAACCAAACAAGGCAGACAAACAGACAAGTGTCGTGATGATCCTGAGAAATCGCATTCCTCAATTCCTGTAAAAATTAATATTCAATGCAATGGGCTAGTCACAGGCCCGTCCACTGGATGGAAGAACCAGCGCCAGTGCGCATCTGAGACTGCGTTGAGCGTGGCGCTAATGCCGATGGAATGGATTTTGATGGCTATCAGAAATTGCTTCTGCGTACTATGGCCATGATTTGGCGTAACTTTTCGCAAAACTCATGACGAATGAAACATTTTCACTCAAGGGTGCCTGACACGGGTATTGGGCTGGCGCAGCATGATCAGAAGGTCGGTGATCCAAACTGGTGGTGTGGGCTAAACCTGCAGGGGTTTGCGCTGATGCAGGTACGAGACAAGATCAGCAACTCACAGTGAATTGAGCGCGGCCGGTCAGGCATCGTCGGTGCTGTTTGCGCCCCCAAGACAAAACCAAAGGACGGGCAGTCAAGCCTGAGGCCCGATAAACTGATGTTTATTCTCGAGTGCGATTGAGTCGGCGGATTGTCAGGTCTTTCAGGGCAATCATTTCAAGATTGGTTGACCATCAACAGTAACTAAACAGAGTGGCGAATGCTCCACCATCTTTCATTTGCCGTTTCAGATATCAACCGGGCAGCTACCTTTTATGACGCTGTGCTCCGGTCATTGGGTTACGTGCGAGCCTGGACCGATGACACAGCGGTAGGGTATGGGTATCCCGGTGGCGGTGATAAATTTGCCATCAAGCTGGTGCCGGCATATGCCTCTATTCCTGGCGAGGGATTTCATCTGGCGTTCGCGGCTGGTTCGCGTGCTGCGGTCGATGAATTTCATGCCTCTGCGTTAACGCATGGTGGCCGGGACAATGGTTTACCCGGGTTACGGCCTCACTACGGGTCTTGCTACTACGCGGCGTTCATTATCGACCCCGATGGCTACCGGATCGAGGCAGTCATTAACGAGCCTGTGTGATGTTGCGGAAAAAGGGGACGGGGCTGATACAACCAGATCGGCTCGGAGATCTTGCTTTGACGCTTGCCAGGAAAAATCCATGCAAAGCAGTAGGTTAGAAAAATCCAGTTTCTAATGACCGAAACACGGAAAACTTCAGAATTAAATGACGCATAACGGGCGAGACAAAAATCTGAAGTTTGGCAACTCATTGATTTTAAAGGAAAGGAAATTCAGGAGGGAATGACCGACGACAAGCTGCCGTGTCACCTGGCCATTCTTGTCTGTTCAAATCCGGATTCCGCTGCTGGCGGGCCGCGCCTGGTGTGGCGGCGGTACCTGGTTTGCCCGCCGGGTTGCGGGCCGACCAGGCCGCAGTGCTTTCCTTGCCTGTTACGGGTTTACGATTTTGTAAACTTTGCCGTACATATAATCTCCCACATAAAGATTACCGCTACTGTCCACCTGAATAGAGCAGACGTTGCCAAGCGTGGTCGTCCCTGAGGAGATGGCAGACGGTGCAGGTGCGCCGGCAACTACCTTGTAAAGTTTGCAGCCGTTGGTGGTAAAGGTAGAGATAAAGAGTGTGTCGTTGTGATCGACCGCCGTGCTGTAAATCTGCGAAAGGGACGCTGTAGCCGGAACGATGGTCGGCGTGGTGACGCCTGGCACGAACCTGGCCAGGCCACCGGTCAATCCGGTCGGTACATATAAATTGTTGCTGTTATCCACGGCAACGGAGATAGGGCCCGCAATGGCGCCCACCTCAATCGGCGCTTCCGTCGTGATATTGGCGCCCGCCTGGATTTTGTAGATCTTGTTTGCGCCGTGGTCGGTTAGATAAAGATTGTCGCTGCTATCTATACCGAGGCCATCGCTATAGGCATAGGTGGTGCCTGTGGTGATCGGCGTCGGTGAGGTGGCGCCGGGCGCGATCTGGGCCACATACGACAGCGGCCCGGCAATATAGACATTGCCTTGCGAGTCAACCGCGACGCCGGTCAGACCTGGCAACGATGTGCCCGGCACCAGTGGCGTGCCGCTGGTCGCCCCAGGCGTCACTTTATAGACGTAGCCAGGGGTTGCCCCGATCACCCCGACAACATACACATTGTTTTGATTGTCCACCGCCATGCTGCTGACGTTGTCAAACGAGGTCAAGGGGGCAATCTGCGTGACCTGGGCCGCGGCGCAACTCACGTTGACGGTGGTGACATTGGCCGCCACATTGCTGCCATTGGGCGCGCTGACCTGGCAGTTCAGCGTGCCAGGTTGCGTTTTGACGGTGACAAAATAGCTGTCACCTGGATTGGCCGCTGTGCCAAAGGTAAACGCGCCATTGGCGGTGATATCCAGCGTCTGGCCACCATGATCCTGCAGGGTGAGCGTGCCGCTGCTGAGCCCGGTAACCGTACCACCAATCGTATAGCTGACGGGCGCAGGTGCGGGTGTTGGTGCGGGTGTTGGTGTGCTCGTCGGCGTTGCCACCGGGGCTGCGGCTGAACCGTGGCTATCGCCCACGCAGGCGCTGAGCGCCAGGGCGCTGGTGACACACAGGGTGCTCACAAATGTTTTCATGTTGGGCTTCGGCTCAGTGGCGTAATTGATCAATACAGGCAGTCATGCGCGATCCAGGCTGCCGCGTATCTTACAAGGGCCGCATGCCCTGCAAGATATGATGTTGTTTTCACGCCAATTGGGTAGAGCATCCCGTCGGTGCCCATACGGCGGGGTAGGGTATCCAGGACCTGGCTTCTTGGTGCTTGCCGGTGCGCCACACGAAAGCGGTTATGAAATTACGGTTTCCCGGTTTGATGTAGAGTCGAACCGTTCTACCGTGAGTTTCATCTCTACGCATGGGCGCCATCCAGGTCGTCCATGTTTTGTCTGTGTTCCCCTCAGGTGTAAACATGGTCATCAGTGACATCGATCTGCGTTTGTTGCGTGTTTTTCGTGCCGTGGTTGAGGCCGGTGGTTTTTCAAATGCGCAAGCTTTGCTCAACATCAGCCAGTCGACCATCAGCACGCAGATGTCCCAGCTGGAAACCCGCCTTGGCTTCACGCTTTGTCACCGTGGGCGCAGCGGCTTCCGGCTCACTGATCAGGGCGATTTGATGTACCGGCAGGTCGTGCAGCTTTTTCAGTCGTTGCAGCAGTTTCAGCTGCAGGCAGATGAGTTGAAGGGTGGGCTGTGCGGGCATCTGCGTATCGGCATGATCGACAGCATCATTACGGATCCGGCGTGCCCGGTCAGCCGGGCGCTGGCAGAGTTCGCACGCAAGCCCAATAACGCGGTGCACGTGTCATTGCAGGTGATGTCGCCGCAGGAGCTGGAGGCGCAACTGCTGGATAACCGCATCGATGTCGCGTTTGGCATCTTTTGTAGCCCGCTCTCGGGGCTGACTTACCAGCCGCTATACCGCGAGCGGGATTTACTGGTTTGTCACCACTCCCACCCACTCGCCACGATGTCCTCCGGCCCGTCGCTAGCGCGTGAAATCAGCCGGGCCCGCAAGGTCATCAGAACGTTCCTTGGCACCCAGGAGCTCGTCCCTCTGGATACCGATGCCGACACCATTTTTGCCACAGTCACGAATGTCGAAGCAGCGGCCCTGTTGATTCGCAGTGGCGCTTACATCGGCTTCTTGCCTGAGCACTATGCGCAACACTGGATCGAACAGGGCGACATGGTGGCGCTGCTGCCCGGGCAGTGCACCCGCTATTCTGATTTTTCGCTGGTCACGCGGGCCCATCAACCCACGCCTTCGCGCTCACTGGCGGGTTTTCTGCAAAGCGTTGACGTCGTGCTTGCAGACATGGGCGCTGAGGGCAAAGGCGCTGCCCATGACCGCGTGCGCACTCACTTCGCTCAGGCCGATGTCAACATTGAAGCTCTGTAATTGAACGGGTGATGTGCGCTGCATAGGATGAGCTCACGAGATATTCCTCCGCGCGACGCTGGTCTCGCGGCACCCTCAACAATCTGGAGCTAATCATGCGAGACCTCTGTAAATTTTTGTCTGGCGCCGTCCTGCTTTCTGCCGGGCTTGCCAGCCCGCTAGCGCATGCCTCCGAAAAACTGAAGATTGGTTACAACAACTGGGTTGGCTCTGCCGGCGTGTTCGTCGCGCAGGAAAAGGGCTTTTTCAAGCAAGCCGGTGTCGATGTCGAATTTGTGCCCTTCAAAGGCCCCAGTGATGCCATTCCGCCGCTGGTATCCGGCCACATTGATCTGGCGCTCACGACGGCCGACAACGTCGTGCTGGTGAATGCGCGCAGTGGCACGGATCTGAAGATTATTTACGCCACAGACACCTCCAATGGTGCCGACGCAGTGGTCTCTAAAAAAGGCTTGACCAGTCTTGCTGATCTCAAGGGCAAGACGGTCGCAGTGACCCAAAATGAGGTCAATGAACTGCTGTTGCTCAAAGGGCTTGAAAAAGCGGGCATGAAGCCAGGCGATATCAAGAGCGTCAACATGGATCCGGACAGTGCGGGCGCGGCCTTTGTGGCCGGTAAAGTGGATGCCGCCGTCACGTGGGAGCCCTGGATTTCGCAAGCCGTTGCTGGCGGTGGCAAGGTGGTGTTTTCCAGCGCGCAAGTCCCCAACCTCATTCTTGACGTAGTGACAGTGAACCCGGCAACCAGCAAAACCAAGGCCAAAGCCATTGCGGCTTTCCTGGCGGCTGTGGATAAAGGCACCGCTTTCGTCAGATCCAACCCGGATGAAGCGATGCCACTCGTGGCGAAACGGCTGGAAGTCAAACCCGGCGAAGTGAAAGACATGCTGGTGGGCGTCAAGCTCTATGACATGGCTGGCAATGCCAAGCTGTTGCATGGCCCGGTGGCAGCGCAGACGCTGGACAATATCTCTGTGTTCTACAGCAGCCGCAAAACGATTCCGAAGACCCTCAAGGGCAGCGATATGGTCGATGCCTCTTTCGTTCAGTTGCATTGAGAGAGCGATGATGATTTCGGTTTCGTGTCATTACGATCGACATTTTGATTTTGCCCCGCAGCGGACCGCATTGATTGTGATTGATATGCAGCGCGACTTTCTGGCACCGGAAGGTGCCAGCGGAGTCAGCGGGTTTGACCTGGCCCCGCTGCGCGCCATCATTCCCCGTGTGCAAAACATGTTGGGTGCGGCACGCCGGCACGGTGTGAGCGTGTTCCATACCCGTGAAGGGCACCGTGCAGATCTGGCGGATTTATCCGCAACGAAGCGGCAGCGCACGCTCGAGGCCGGGGCCCAGGTCGGCTCGTCCGGGCCACTGGGTCGGTTTATGGTGCGTGGGGAGTTCGGTCATGATTTGATTGATGAACTGCAGCCCGCCGTGGGTGAGCCCATTATCGACAAACCCGGATACGGTGCCTTTTACGCCACGGATCTGGAGCACCTGCTGCGCAGCAAGGGCATCACCCATTTGCTGTTGGCGGGCGTGACCACGCAGTGCTGCGTGCATTCCACCTTGCGGGAGGCGGTCGACCGCGGGTTTTCCTGCCTGACGCTGGCTGATTGTTGCGCGAGTTTCGAGCCAGCGCTGCACGATGCAACGCTGCAGATCATTGCCAGTGAAGCGCATCTGTTTGGATGGATCGCGAATGGTGAAAACGTGATTTCGGCGCTGGACAACCAGACCATCGAAACCACTCGCCGTGCCATTGAGGAAAAAGCATGAACGCGCCGGCATGGGGTACGCACAGGCCCTACCCGGTGGCCACGCGCTGGTATGAACGTCTGGATCTGGAAAACGGCGTTACGCGCTTTTGGGAGCCGCATGTCCATCCGCTTGAGCAGGCCAATTTCTGGCATATCCGCGGTCGTGACAGAGACCTCTTGATTGATAGCGGCATGGGCATTGTGCCCCTGCGCCCCAGTTTTCCGGACTTGTTCAGCGACAAAGAAGTCATTGCGCTGGCAACCCACACGCATATCGACCATATCGGCGCTATCCATGAATTTGAACAACGGTGGGTGCATGGTGCTGAGGCTCACCAGATGGCGCACCCCTCTGGCGTGACGACGCTGGTCTGCGCGGATATTCATCCCCAATTGGCCGGGCTGTTCGTTGAAGCCGGGTACCCGCCCTTTGACGAGCTGCTGATCGATGCGATGCCGTATGAAGGTTACGACCCGCGCCAATACCGTTTGCGCGGGGCCGAGCCGACGCATCTTGTCAGCGACCAGGACATCATTGACCTGGGCGACCGGCGCTTTGAGATTATCCAGCTGCCGGGCCACTCTCCCGGGAGTATCTGTATCTGGGAGGAAACGACTGCGACGTTGTATTCAGGCGACCTGATCTATGATGGCCCGCTGGTTTATGAAGGTCCGGGGATGGATCTGGACATCTACGCGCAGTCGCTGCGGCGCCTGAAAGCCATGCCGATCCAGACCGTCCACGCAGGACACGACCCCAGTTTTGATCGCGCCAGATTGATTGAAATCGTCGATACCTATCTACGGCGCTGGAACAAGGATAATTAGGACGCTGAAGCGGCCGCTTTCATTCGT
The DNA here is from genome assembly GCF_014645555.1 of Silvimonas amylolytica. GTDB lineage: Bacteria > Pseudomonadota > Gammaproteobacteria > Burkholderiales > Chitinibacteraceae > Silvimonas > Silvimonas amylolytica. The sequence goes on from NZ_BMLY01000010.1 coordinate 13,927, forward strand.
CAACAGCGCAAACCCTGCAATAACCTGGTCAGGGCTGACGGGTGGAATGTCCTGTCGGGTTCTGCAGAGCACTCATGGCGTTCCTTTTTCAGGCCGTGACTTTGTAACGGGGTGCAGTGATGAACTTGCGCGCGATGTTTACCGTCTGGGCGCTGCCCTGTTGCGTAATGCCAGGCTTGCTAACGAGCGACCAGTTGGCGATATAGCGCAGGGGCAGCCGGCCATTAATGTTGTCGGCGACACCATCGTACGCACGGCCATCCTGCCCCATCAGGGAGGGGACCTGCTGATGATCGGGCGCACCCTGGTAGTAGGTCACGATGGCACTGCTATACGATCTGGCCGCATTCACCAGATTGGTGTTGGCGTTCAACGAGTTTTGCAGCCAGGTACGATCAGAATCCGACAGCTTGCCGGTGACTTTGAGCTGGCCATCCTGCAGTACGACATCCCAGTTGCTGTTAGCGATCTGTGGGTGTTGTTTCGTCAAACTGGCCTGAACCTGCGTTAGCTGGTCGTAGATGGTCTGGATGGCATTGTTGGCAAGGGCGGCTGCTGGCCTGATGTACGTGGTCATGTCATGGTCGAAATCCGCCATGTAATCATGCTGCGGGGCAATCTGGGGATTAACCCCCGTCAGCTTGTTCGAGTCATCAATGCGTGGGGTGGTTAGCCCCAGGCTCAGCGTAGAGCCGCCCGTGGTCGGGACATAAGAAACACTCATGAGATTCCCCTTGGTGAAATCAGAAGCCGCCTCACGCTGTTTGGTTGTGTTGCGGGTGAACCAATAAACACGGTCTATTCACACGGGGTTTATATACCGCGTATGAAATCAATTTCACCTGCAATAACTGCCAGCTTGTTTAATGTGTCGCCCTGTATCAATTCCGGATTGGCCGGGCTGGTTTTTGGCCACGGCAATCTGGTCTGGCCCGCACTGCATTAAAAGCGCAGGCAAGATCGCTACCGGCATCAATGCAATAAAAACAAAGCTGGAAACCAGCAGGGGATGGCAATCGGGGCAAAGGGGATTGGGCATTGACGTACTAAAAATAAAGCGCCGCTATTGGGCGCTTTATTTTTTACAGCCATTTCGCCATATGCAGCGCAGTGTCTGTCATGTCACGCCAGGAATCACCAAGCCAATGAACGATGATCTTCTCCATGCTCAGCCATCGGGTAGCCCTTATCTGACGGGCAATTTCGCGCCGATAGAGGCTGAAACCACGGCATTCAATCTGAAAGTCACTGGCCGTATTCCTGAGGCGCTGCATGGTCGTTTTTTGCGCATTGGTCCCAATCCGGTGATGGCGCCGGATGTAACGAACTATCACTGGTTTGGCGCAACAGGCATGGCGCATGGCCTGCGTCTGCGTGACGGGAAGGCGGAGTGGTTCCGGAGTCGTTTTATCAAAGATGCAAGCGCATCTGCCGTCTTGGGGCTCGCGCCGATTCCCGGGCCGCAATACCGTGACGGGGCGGTGAATACCAGTTTCACCCGGATTGGGGGCAGGCTCTATGCGGTGTCGGAAGCGGGGAGTTTGCCCGTTGAACTCGATGACGAACTGGAAAGCGTCAGGCGTTCTGACTTTGACGGGACGCTGGAGGCGGGTTTTACCGGACATCCCAAATTTGATCCGGTCACAGGCGAGCAGCATGCGCTGACCTACGAACCAGGCGAACCGGTTCGTTATGTGTCCGTCGGGCGGGATGGCCGCGCCCAGACCAGGGCAAGTATCGATTTGCCACATACTCCGCTGATTCACGACCTCGCGTTTACGGCGTCGTTCATCGTCGTCCCCGACCTGCCTGTGACTTTCCAGCCACAACGTGCGCTGGCTGCGTTTCCGTGGCTCTGGGATGAAAACCGCGATGCCAGAATCGGCCTTTTGCCCCGGGATGGTGATGTCTCGCGGCTGCAATGGTTTGCCGCGCCGCGTTGTTTTGTCTTTCATTTCGTCAACGCGTGGGATGAGGGCGACCGAACGATCATTGACTTGATCCGGCACCAGCGTCTGTTTGTTCACGACCGTCATGGTCCTGGTGAGGGAGCCGGGGTGCTGGCGCGGTGGACGCTGGAACGTCAGAGCGGCAGGCTGAGTGAAACCATCCTGGACGAACGTGGCAACGAATTCCCACGCATGAACGGACGTTTTGAGGGGCAAGCCTACCGGTATGCCTATACGGCCCATTGGGGCGAGCAGCTCAGCTTTGGCCCCGCCAGAAAACACGACATGCTGCGTGGGGTGTCTGAAACCCACGACTATGGTTCCGGCCGGGTGACGCTGGAGCCCGTGTTCGTGCAACGCCCCGGCGCAACACGGGAAGATGACGGCTGGATCATGTCTTACGTCTATGACGGCAACCGCAATCTCAGCGATGTAGTCATCCTGGATGCGCTGGATTTCACCGGGGCTCCCCTCGCGATCATCCATCTGCCGGTACGTGTGCCATTTGGTTTTCACGGTGCCTGGGTGGCGGATAGCCCGTCTCCTTAGCACACGGCTGACCCTCTTTCAGACCTGGGCCCCGACGGGCGCTTTTATCTGTTCAGATCAAAATCTGCCTTGCCAGAGCCGCTATGCGCCAGCGTCGCGGATCGCGAGCACAGGCACGCTCGTGTGTAAACGCTTTGTAAAGTAACCGGATTGTCACGGTACGTACATTTGCGACTGCCACAATCCGCCGCGCGTTACCGATGGTTCATGTGTCTTCTGATACCCGAAGAAGACCCGTTGTTTGCCCACGAGGAAGCCACCGTTTTGATCCGGTAACGAAGATTGATCAGCCGCCACTGATTCGGCAAAGACAAAGAGCACGAAGCCGAACACGTCGCGATTACGTATAAAAACTCCCCTCCCAAAGAGCATCGTGAAAAAAACTCTCAATTTTCTGGTCCCGGCGATTCTGGCGGCCAGCCTTGCCGCATGTGGTGGCGGTAGCGACGGTGGTAGCACCAGCACCAGCTCCCCCACCGACAGCAGTCTTCCAGTCGATAGCAAAGTCCCCGCGCTGGCCTTTACCGATCCGCAAAGCACGTGGGATCTGAACAACTACACGCAGACAGGCAGTTTTGCCCTCTCGGTCGGGACTGGCACCAACCTGTTGAACGCAGAAGCCTCTGGCGTCACCTACGACAAAGACACCGACTCCCTGTTTGTGATTGGTGATGGTGCAACCTCTGTCGTGCAGGTGTCGAAGGTGGATGGTCATGTGATTGATTCCATGACGCTGAACGCCAGTGATTTCCAGGATACGGAAGGCATCACCTACGTCGGCGGCGGCAAGTTTGTGCTGGTTGAAGAGCGCCTGCGCCAGGTGAATCTCTTTACCTATGTGGCAGGCGGCACGCTGCATCGGGCGGATGTGCAATCGGTCAAGCTGGGGACGACGGTGGGTAACGTCGGGATTGAAGGCGTGACGTTTGATACCAAAACCGGCGGCTATATTGCAGTGCGCCAGTCGCAACCCACCAATATTTTCCAGGCCGCGGTCAATTTTGCCGGTGGTACGGCAACCGCATCGGACGGCTCGCCTATCCTGGCAACGACGGATAATCCGCCGGTGATGTTTGACGCAGCCAAGACGGGTCTGTCGGCATTCAACGACGTGTTCTCCGTGTCGAATATCGTCCCGGCCAGTGCGCCTGATTACGATAACGTGGTGATCATTGGCGCGCCGGATGGCCGGATCGTCAAGATGGACCGGGCCGGCAACATGATCAGCGCGCTGTATATGAGCGCCACTGCCCAGAACGAAGGCGTCACCATGGCGCCGGATGGCACCATTTATGCGGTGGGTGAACAGGCCGCTGGCCCAAGCCTGCCGGGTCTGACCATCTTCAAGCCGACCACCAGCAAAACCAGCGTGGGTATTGGCAGTAACCTCTACCTGACATTTGATCAGGCTGTGAAGGCCGGGGCGGGCAATCTGGTTCTGAGCAATGGCGCCGGTGACACGCGGACAATCGCTGTGACGGACACATCGCAAGTGACCTTCAACGGCAGCGTGATGAAGATCCACCCGAAGTTCTACATGGTGGCCGGCACCACGTATGGCATCACCTATCCGGCTGGTGCGATCAAGACGGTTGCGGGCGCGAATGTGGCTGCGGTATCCAGCGCCTCGACGTTCTCGTTCACCACCATCGGTACCACTGACCAGATCGCGCCGACGCTGACCAGCACCGCGCCGGTGAATGGTGCGACAGGCATCATTGGCAGTCACTTCTCCATGCAGTTCAACGAGATCGTGCAGGCGGGCAGCGGGAATGTGGTGATCAGCAATGGTTCGGATACGCGTACCGTCTCGATCAACGACACCACGCAAGTCAAGTTCAATGGTGGCCGGATGACCATCACGCTGACCTCGCCGCTGCAGGATAGCTCGCGCTACACCGTGCAACTGGCCAGTGGCGTGATCACTGATCTGTATGGCAACGCGTATGCCGGCACGACGCAAAGCTTCACGACCGCAGCTGCAGGTGCGCCTGCACCGACGGTCCTGATCACGGAAGTGAACTCCAACGCGGATGGCGGCCAGGACTTCTTCGAGTTGTATAACTATGGCAGCACCCCGATCGACCTGACCGGCTGGAAGTGGGGCGACAATCACGCCGACGTGAACGATGCCAACAACAGCGCGGCCTTCGCTGCCGGCACAACCCTGGGTGTGGGCGAGCATCTGGTCGTGGTTTCCGGCGTGCCAGGCACGGACGAAGCCGTCTTCCGTAACACGTGGGGGCTGACTGGCTCGGTACCGGTCGTGGCGATGTGGAACGTCAACCAGGATCCAGCCAACCTGATCGGTCTGGGCAAGGGTGATGCGGTCATCGTGTACGACGCGAACGGCAACGTGGTCGCCGCCGTGAACTACGGTGCAGCACTGAGCGCGACGCAAGGTGACGGTACACTCAAAGCGATCCCGACGGTCACCGGTGCAGACCCGGCGCTGGTTGCCGCAAGCAACCACGCAGGCGCGGTCTTCTCTACGGGTGGTAATGCCAAGTACTCTGCCGTGTGGGATACCCTGTCGACCAGCTCGCCAAACTACGTGGCCGCTGCTGTGGGTGTACATGGTGGCTTTGCAGAACCGCTCAAGTCGACATCGGTGGGTTCGCCTGGCCAATAAACGCCGGTGAATGTTGCTGTAGATCGACGCGAAATAAAAAATCGCCCGGTGTGCCCGGGCGGTTTTTCTTTTGCGATGTCGGGTTGTTGTTCACAGATCATGCCCAGGAAAAGACCGGGTTGAGCGGCTCACCAAGGCAATCAGACATGGATTACATGTCCTCGTCATCGTCATGCAGCATCAGGCTCGGGAGCATGCTGCCCGGCTTGGGTTTACCCAGAAGATAGCCCTGTAAAGAATCACAGCCCAGATTGGTCAGGAAATCGCGCTGCTCGTGGGTTTCGACCCCTTCGGCCACGATACGCAAATTGAGCGTCTGACCCAGCGCGATAATGGCGGAAACGATCGCTGCGTCTTCGGTGTCTTGCGCAAGATCCCGGACAAAGGCGCGATCAATCTTGAGTTCATTGGCGGGCAGCCGTTTGAGATAGAGCAGGCTGGAGTAACCGGTCCCGAAGTCATCTATCGATACCTGCAGGCCCATGTCCCGCAGTTGCTGCAAAATATGCACGCTGGCCGCTGCGTCGCGCATGGCGGTCGATTCGGTGATCTCCAGGGTGAGCAGGCGAGGGTCCAGCCGATTGCGTTCCAGTGCCTCCCGTACCGTATCAACCAGTCCCGGATGACCAAACTGTACGGCCGAGAGGTTGACGGCCACGGAGGACGTCGCGGCACCCATTGCTTGCCATTGCGCCATTTGCCGACAGGCCTCGTTCAGCACCCAGGCACCGACGGGTACGATCAGTCCCGTTTTTTCGGCCAGTTCGATAAATTCACTGGGCTGCAATAAACCCAGTTGAGGGTGCTGCCAGCGCAGTAGTGCTTCCACGCCAAGAATCGGGCCCAACGGGGCCTTGAATTTGGGTTGGTAATGCAGCACCAGTTCATGGCGGCTGACCGCTTGACGCAAATCCTGCACCAGCTGCAATTGCCGATGAACATTCACGTTCATGGAGGTTTCAAAAAAACAGTAGGCATCCCGACCTGCGTGCTTGGCGTGATACATCGCCGTATCGGCATGGGTCATGAGATCGTGCTGGTTCAGGCTGTCTGTCGGGTACAGCGCGATGCCCACACTGCTTGAGATCCCCAGTTGCAGACCTTCGACAATGAACGGCTTGCGGACTTCTTCCAGCAAAGACTCTGCCAGCGCGCCCGCGTCGGCGGGATCGTTGATCCCGGCCAGAACTACAAATTCATCCCCACCGATGCGGGCAACGGTATCGCGCTGGCGGACCCGTGCCGAGATCCGGTTGGCCACTTCAATCAACAACAAATCGCCCACATGATGACCATAGGCATCGTTGACGGGTTTGAAACCATCCAGGTCCAGAAACATCAGCGCAACGCTGGTGTTATCGCGTTGCGCGACGCCCAGTTCATGGGTCAGACGGTCTTCCAGCAGCATGCGGTTGGGCAACTTGGTCAGGTTGTCATGCAAGGCCAGATAGGCGAGTTTCTCATTGGCCAGTGCCAGCGAGTTGCTGAGCGCCCCGGTACGGGCGGCCATGCGCATGTCGAGCACCGAAATCAGCAATGCCATACCCAGAACCAGCAGCGTGACGATGATGATCATCAACGCCAGCCAGTTGGCCTGCATCCCGCCGCGGGCGACAGTGCAGATGCTGCCCAACGGGAACCTTGCGGCGCTCATGCCGGTGTAGTGCATGCCGGAAATCGCCGCCCCCATCACTACGGCCGCCGCAGCGCGCAACGCCCGCGCGCCGTGTACCTGCGTGCGCAAGTGGTGTGCCACCCAAAGCGCAGCGCCGGATGCCCCGACGGCAATCAACACCGACAGCACAAACAAGCCAGGGTTGTACTGGATGCCCGGCGCCATGCGCATGGCCGCCATGCCGGTGTAATGCATTGCGGCCACACCCGCGCCCATCAGCAATGCACCGGTAGCCAGTTTGCGTAGCGGCAACGCCAGTTGGCTAACCCGCCAGAGTGCAAAGGCCGAGAGAGAAACGGCAATCAGCAACGAGAGGGCGGTCAACAGCGGATCGTAACCCAGCGCAATAGGCAGGCTGAATGCCAGCATGCCGACAAAATGCATGGCCCAGATACCCATGCCCATGGCGGTCGCGCCGCCTGCCAACCACCACCGGCGCGCGGGGCCGGTGCTCATGGCGAGACGGCCGGCCATATCCAGTGCCGTGTAAGAGGCAAGAATGGCGACCAGGATGGAAAGCAAAACAAGGAGAGGGTTGTAACTGCCCGACAGCATTCAATCTTGTCCTGGGGAGGTCTGGGAGCGGTGTGTCACCGGGAATGGGAAATTGTAGCAAGCCAGCATGAATACTTGAGTGTGTGGGGTGGTGAACAGGGCAATGGCGGAACAAACAAAAGAACCGGATGTAATACAACGCGATTCTGACACAGGTGCAATCAGTGATTCGGGGTGTTTTATTGCATGGGTTCGCAGGCATCCAGACGCGACATTTTGGTACCAGGCATGGCCGCGGCCCGATCTGGAGCAGCGGCAAACATCCGGGAGCAACCCAAATGGGCAGGTCACACATCCTTCACTGCGATGACACATCCCATTCACGGTGATGACACACAAAGTTGCAACCATCTGCCGGCCAGTACAAGCGGTGGTTCTGTCGTATTGGCGAATAACTATTTCCATTACTTCGCCGACAACATGAAACCCACTCTCCTGACCCTTGCCTGTGCCGCTGCCCTGCTGACCCTTGCGGGCTGTGGTAGCGATTCTTCTTCATCTGCCTCGTCTCCTTCCGCGTCCCAGCAGACCATTTCTGGTGTTGCGGCCCAGGGTGTTGCGGTGGTCGGTGTGCCGGTCACACTGACTGACGCCACGGGTACCACGGTACAAACTGGTACGACCGATGCCAATGGTAACTTCACGTTGAGTTTCAAAGGCGGCAAGGCTCCCTTTGTGCTCACCGTGCCGGTGAACGATACCGATGGCTCGCCGGCGGTGTTGTCAGCCATTCTGGCTTCGTCTGGTACAACCACGGTGGCCAATCTGAACCCGCTGACCTCGCTGGTGACGCAGCGTGCGCTGGGTCAGACGCTGACGACCGTGCCGACCGCTGCACAGATGACCGCAGCCAACCTGTCGGCCACGAGCATTGCGCAGGCCGCCACAGATGTAGACACCGTGTTGCAGCCGCTCTTCACCGCGCTGGGTGTCCCCTCGAGCGCGGTAAATGATCCTGTCGGCGCCAGTTACCAGATTGGTTCGGCGCTCGACAAGTTGTTCGAGATTGCGCACATCACGGTACATAACAACACGATCAGCGTCGGCCAACGCATTGATGCCAATGGCCAGGTGGTGGCCGCAGACGGCTCCAGCACCTATCAGACATTGCAGTTGCCGCTGACGGGCAAAATGCCCAATCCGCTGGCGAATGGCCCGATTGTCGCGGCCCAGAGCATCAGCAACGGTGCGACCACCACCCCGATCAAGCACGTGATTGTGATCGTGGCTGAAAACCAGACATTCGACGGTTTGTTCGGAACCTACCAGACCACCTCTGACCAAACGGTGAAGAACCTCTTGTCGCAAGGGATCGTCAATGCCGATGGGACGCCGGGCCCGAACTTTGCCCAGGCCGCACAACGTCAGGGCACGACCCAGACCACCTATACGCTGAACCCGACCCGTGGCAACGCCTATGCCACTTTGCTGCAGCCAGAGAAGATCGGCATTGTTGATCTTTCCTCACTGAGCACCGCCGGCGGCGTGGCTGACACCCGTTTCCCGGCCAACCTGCCCAATGGTCCGTTCCAGATCAGCAAGTATGTGCCATACGCCCAGCAGGATTCCTCCGCGCTGGGCGCACAACTGGGTCTGAGCGCTGCGACCGGTGACCCGGTCCATCGCTTCTTCCAGATGTGGCAGCAGACCGGTGGTGATAACAGCAAGCTGGATATGTTCATGTGGGTGGCCGCGCAGACCGGCCAGGGGGGCGATACCTCGGGCATTACACCGTCCAACCCGGCCCAGGGTGGCGAATTGATGGGCTTCATGAATATGTCCGCCGGTGACGCGCCGTATTTCAATACGCTGGCTAAAACCTACGCCATCAGCGACAACTATCACCAGTCCGTCATGGGCGGCACGGGCATGAACTTCTTCCAGGTTGCAACCGGGGACATGCCTTACTTCAATAACGCCGGTGCCGTTGCCACGCCTCCGGCCAACCAGATCGAAAACCCGAACCCGGACCCGACCTCGGGCACGGACAACTTCTATACGCAGGATGGGTATTCGGGCGGCTCTTACGTGGGCTGTGGCGATGCCAGCCAGCCGGGCGTTCAAGCCATTCTGGGTTTCCTGACGGCCAAGGGCGTGGCCAGTAACTGTGATGCCGGCAAGTATTACCTGGTGAACAACTACAACCCGGGTTATGCCACAGACGGCACCATCAACCCGATTGGCCCCAACAATTACAACTACCCGCCGCAGACCGTGCCGACGATTGCCGAAGCACTGGCCAACGCAAACATCAGCTGGAAGTGGTATACCGGCGGGCGTGATGCGGCTGACGTGACGACAGAAAGCACCCTGCTGGCGATTTCGTACTTGATGGCCCAGCAGGGCATGACGCAAACCCAGGCCGTGGCCTACGTGGGGGCGAACCCGGGCATACTGGCCCAGTTCTCCCCGAGCGCCATCGCTGCGCAGTACAACGTGATTGGTGATCCGCTGGTGGCCTCCAGCAAAATCATGACCAACGCCGCACTCAAGGCAAACCTCGTCAACCTGACGACGTTTGATCACGATGTGGCCAACAGCACGCTGCCCGCTGTGTCTTATGTGGTGCCCAAGAACCTGGCCAGCGGCCACCCGGGTTACTCCGCGCCAGCTGACCTTGAGGCTTACCTCAAGCACATCGTCGATGAGGTCAAGGCCAACCCGACGCTGTGGGCCAATACCGCCATCCTGATCACCACCGATGAAGGCGGCGGCCACTTTGATACCGGCCCGATCCAGAACCTGGACTTCTTTGGTGATGGCCCGCGCATCCCGATGATCGTGGTGTCGCCGTATGCCCGCGCTGGCATGGTTGATCACACCTACTACGATCACGCCTCGGTGCTGAAATTCATTGAGCGTAACTGGAAGCTCTCGCCGCTCTCCAACCGCAGCCGTGACCGTCTGCCCAACCCGGTGCAAGCGCAAAAAGCCTATCTGCCAACCAACAAGACGGCGGTGGGTGATTTGATGGCCATGTTCAACTTCTGATTGGTATCCATGACTTTGAAGACCTTTGCACCCGCCGCCTTCGCGGCGGGTTTTCTGTTGTTTTGTGGTCACGCATCGGGCGCTACGCCGACTCCCTCGCCCAAACCCAAGCCATCGGCCTGGGTCCGCTACCCGACCGTGCCTGACAAGCTCAGCCCGGCTGCCGAACTGGGTAAGCAGATTTTCTTTGACGCGACATTATCGGGTTCCGGCCAGATGTCATGCGCCACCTGCCACAGCCCTGATCACGCCTACGGGCCAACCAACGGGCTGGCGGTGCAACCGGGGGGTGCCGACATGAAACACGCCGGCGCCCGTGCCGTGCCTTCGCTGCGCTATCTGACGTTCACGCCGCTGTTTACCCGCCATTACTACGTGCCGGCTTCAGAAGACAGCGACGACGAAGGCCCGACGGGCGGCTTTATGCGTGACGGGTCCATGCCCTCTTTGCGAGAGCAGATGGCAATGCCCATGCTCAACCCCAATGAAATGGCCAACACCAGCCGGGAAACCGTGGTGGCCAAACTGCGTCGTGCACCGTACGCCAACAATTTTGCGCGCGTCTATGGTGCCAACGTCTGGGCTGATCCGGCCAAAGCGTTTGTTCATGCTGGCGAAGCCCTGGAAGCGTTTGAAACCGAAGACCCCAGCTTTCACCCGTTCACCAGCAAGTTTGACGCCGTCATGTCGGGCCATGCCACCTTCAGCCCGGCTGAATTGCGCGGGCTGACGGCATTTAGTGATCCGGACAAAGGCAACTGCGCGCAGTGCCATGTTGCGTCTCCTGGCCCTGGCGGTCGGCCTGCGGCGTTTACAGATTATTCGTTCGTTGCGCTGGGTTTACCGCGCAATATGGACATCCCCGCCAATCGCGACCCGGCCTACTTCGATATGGGTTTGTGCGGCCCGATGCGCACGGACATGGCCAAAGAAACGCAGTATTGCGGCATGTTCAAAACGCCTACGCTGCGTAACTCGGCCGGCCGGAGCGTGTTCTTTCACAATGGGGTTTTCCATACAATGGAAGACGCCGTGCGCTTTTACAGCGAACGCGATAGCAACGCCAAAAAGTGGTTCCCGCGGCAGGCCGGCGGCAAGGTCGATACCTACAACGACCTCCCGGTGGCTTACCGGGTCAACGTTGACCACACGGACCCGCCGTTTAACCACAACCCCACAAAACCGGTGCTGCGTGATGCGGAAATCCGCGACATTGTGACGTTTCTGAAGACGCTCGACGACGGGTTTTCCAGTGTGTCTGGCGGGCCCGCACGCAAGCCGCTTCAAGCGGCTGGCAGCAATCAGCTCTCGAAGCGATAACCCGCGCCGTAGACGGAGTGAATCCAGGCATCACCCGATTCGCCCAGTTTGCGGCGCAGGTTTTTGACGTGGCTGTCCACGGCACGGTCTGTCACGACGCGACGGTCCAGATAAAGATGATCCATCAATTGATCGCGTGAGTAGATGCGTCCGGGCTCTGAGGCCAGCGTGCGCAGCAGGCGAAATTCGACCTGGGTCAGACCCAGATCTTGCCCGAACAAACTGGCGCGGCCGGCGGCCTCATCAAGTACCAGGCCCGCTGCGACGGCATCACCTGGCGCGCGCTGATGACGGCGCAAAACCGCTTTGACGCGCGCCACCACTTCCCGCGGGCTATAAGGTTTGCAGACATAATCATCTGCGCCGGTTTCCAGCCCCACAAGCCGGTCTACTTCCTCGACCCGGGCCGTGACCATGATGATTGGGGTATCAGAAAAGACGCGGATTTCCTGGCAGATATCCATGCCATCTTTGCCAGGCAAAGCGAGATCCAGCAGAACCAGATCTGGGGCATATGCCTTGAATTGCACCACGGCTTCTGCGCCATCAAACACTTGTGCGCAGGTGTAACCCGCCGCTTGCAGGTAATCCCGCAGGATGCCGGACAAGCTGGGCTCGTCTTCTACAATCAGGATCTTGCTGTCACTCATGCAGCCTCCGGCAGCGCAACGGTCACGCGCAAGCCCCCCAAATCCGAGGCTTGGGCATCAATTTGCCCATCGTGCGCTTCCACGATATTCCGGCAGATAGCCAGCCCCAGTCCGCTACCACCACTGTTGCGGTTGCGGGAGGTTTCGGCACGGTAAAACCGCTCGAACAAGCGCGGCAACTTTTGGGGATCAACCCCCGGTGCGCTGTCGTCAATGGTGACGATCAACCGGTTTTTCTCTACCCAACCGTGCACCTTCACCGCGCCGCTGGCATCGGTGTATCGCAGCGCGTTCTCCAGTAAATTTGTGAACAACTGCTGCAAACGGCGCTCATCACCATAGATAAGACCAATATCGAAGTCCAGCTGCCAGGTCAGCGCCAGACCCGCTTTCGTAAAGCGTCCTTGCAAGGGCACCAGTGTGCTTTCCAGTAGTGTCCGGATATCCAGTTGTTCGCGCCGGTAGGTGAGGGCGCCGACATCGGTTAACGAGAGGTCATGCAAGTCGTCGACCAGTTTGCCCAGTTGCCGGATCTGTGAGGCCACGGATTGCAATGTCTCTGCGCTCATTGGCCGGATGCCGTCCTGCATGGCTTCAACCTCTGCGCGCATGACGGCCAGCGGCGTGCGCAGTTCATGCGAGATATCCGCCATGAAATTGCGGCGTGACCGTTCGGTGTGCTCCAGGGCCTGGGCTAGCTGGTTGAAGTCTCGGGCCAGGCCACCCACTTCATCGCGTGAGTCATCGACTACCCGGGTTTTGTAATTGCCCGTGGCGAGCTGATGGGTCGCAGTGGTCAGGCCGTACAGGCGGCGCAGCAGCGTACGCGCCAGCCAGCCGGCCAGCAGCGCGGCCACAATGACCGAAAACAAGCCAATCTGCCACCACAGCTGTAGCTGGGCATTGAAAAAACGGACATCACCTGCAGCAATGGCTTGCTGAAACGGCACCAAAGCCATCCAGCCTACATTGCGGCCCTGGACGACGACCGGCAACAGGATGGATTGCCGGCTGGCGTCCGGGTTGCCGATGACAAGGTGGTAGTTCTGGTCGAGCAAGGCAAAACGCGGCACCGCGCCGGTCTGGTCAGAGATCGGCGGGGATTCTTTCATGTGCCATTCACCCGGGGAGGGGCGCATGAAGTCAAACCAGCCTTGCATATTGTTGTGCAGGAAATCCCAGTTGCCATGCTGGCCGTAAGCGGCTTCCAGGCGGGGGACGACGGCGCGCATGCGTTCCAGCCCCTGATCGTTGAGGTACCCCAGAAACCCGCGCTCGAAGCTGATCCGCCCCAAGACGCCGTTGACGAGCAAGACCACGGCGCACGAGGCCAGAATGGCAATGAACAGCTTGGCAGTCAGCCCCGGTTTCATAATGCAGTCCCACTCCTGATGATCTGTTTGGCTTTTTCAAGAAATACATGGGTGTGCGGTAGAAGTCCACGTCCCGGACAAAACTCCATATTCGCTCCACATTGTGCGCTTACGGTGTGTGCTGACCATTTACCTCTACCCGGCGGATGCAGCACATGTTTTCCAGTTCAGTTTTCACTCTTGCCCCACGCCTGCGGCTGTTGGCGATTCCCGCCTTGCTATGGCTGGTCGCGTGTTCCGATCAGCGCCCCCCGCAAATGCCAGAAGCCCAGGTGGGCGTCTGGACTGTACACACCCAGAAGCTGGCCGTGAGCCAGACGCTCCCGGGGCGCACTGTGGCGTTCATGACCTCTGACGTACGCCCGCAAGTGGGTGGCCTCATTCAGAAACGGCTGTTTACAGAGGGCCAGGACGTCAAGGCCGGTCAGGTCCTGTACCAGATTGATGCCGCCAGCTATCAAGCTGCGTACGACAATGCCAGGGGCAATCTGGATTCTGCACAGGCTGCCGTGCTTTCTGCCCAGCCCAAAGCGCAGCGCTATGCAAACCTGGTGAAGCTAGACGCCGTCAGCCAGCAAGATCTGGACGACGCCGTCGCGACGCTGCGGCAGAACCAGGCTGCCGTCGTGGCTGCGCAGGCCTCGTTGAAAACGGCGAAGATCAACCTGGATTACACCCGCATCACCGCGCCGATTTCCGGTCGCATCAGCACCTCTACGTACACGCCGGGCGCGCTGGTGACCGCCGGCCAGACCAATGCGTTGACGACCATTCAGCAGCTTGATCCGATCTACGTGGACGTCACCCAGTCTGCCGCGCAAATGCTGGCGCTGCGTCAACAACTGGATCGCGGTCAGCTCACCAATGTCCGCGGCAAAGTGCCGGTACAGATTCAACTGGAAGACGGCAGCACGTATAGCCGCAAGGGCACGCTGGAGTTTGTCGGTGCGACGGTAGATACCAGCACCGGTAACGTCACTCTGCGCGCTCTGGTGCCCAATCCGGACAAACTACTGTTGCCGGGCATGTACGTACAGGCTGTGCTGCCCATGGCGCTCAATGACAAGGCGATTCTGGTCCCGCAGTCGGCCGTGACGCGCAATACCAGGGGCGAAGCGACGCTCAAGCTGGTGGGGGCGGATGGCAAGGTGATTGAACGTGTGGTGCAGACCGGTGACGCGCAGAAAGACCAGTGGGTGATTACCCGCGGTTTACAGGCGGGCGAACGGGTCATCCTGGAAGGTGGCAGCAATGTGCGTGGTGGCCAGTCGGTTCTGGTTCATGAGGTACTGAGTGCGGGTGATACGGCCTCTGTGCCACCGGCCAGCCAACCTGCCACTGCCGGTTAAGGACGCACCATGTCACGCTTCTTTATTGATCGTCCGATCTTTGCCTGGGTTATTGCCATTGTCATTACATTGGCAGGGGCGATGTCCATTTTTACCCTGGCGATTGAACAGTACCCGAACATTGCACCGCCCACGGTCTCGATTCGCGCCACCTATGACGGGGCCTCGGCCCAGACGGTCGAGAACTCGGTCACCCAGGTGATTGAACAGCAAATGACAGGTCTGGATAACCTGATGTACATGTCGTCCAGCAGTTCGTCTTCGGGTTCTGCGCAGGTGCAACTTACCTTCAAGGCCGGGACTGATCCGGATGTCGCGCAGATGCAGGTACAGAACAAACTGCAACAAGCACAGGCCATGTTGCCCTCCTCGGTGCAGGCGACCGGTTTGTCGGTCAGCAAGTCTTCTGCCGGCAGTTTTTTTGAGGTTCTGGCCTTTACTTCGGACGATGGCAGCCTGAGCGACAAGGATATCGCCGATTTCATGGTGTCGACCATTCAGGACCCGATCAGCCGGGTGTCTGGCGTGGGGAATGTGCAGGTGCTGGGGTCGCAGTACGCCATGCGCATCTGGTTGTCGCCGGAGAAACTGCGCACATATTCGCTGATGCCCTCAGACGTGATCAGCGCAATCGAAGCGCAAAATGCGGATGTCTCTGCCGGGCAGCTCGGTGCCTTGCCGGCCGCCAAAGGGCAGGCGCTGAACGCGACCATCACCTCGCGCAGCCGCCTGAAAACAGTCGATGAATTCAAGGCGATTGTCGTCAAATCCAGCAATGCGGGCGCGGTGGTGCGGCTGGCGGACGTCGCGCAGGTTGAACTGGGTAGTGAAGACTACACCGTCACTAGTCTTTTCAATGGCAAACCCGCTTCCGGCATTGCCATTGAGCTGGCCAGCGGCGCCAATGCCATGGCGGTCTCCAAAGCCGTGGAAGCGCGCCTCAATGAGCTCAAACCGTATTTTCCCACTGGCATCAGCTACAAGATTGCGTCCAGCACCACGCCGTTCGTGAAGATATCGATCGAAGAAGTGGTCAAAACGCTGATCGAGGCGGTGATTCTGGTTGTGGCCATCATGTACCTGTTCTTGCAGAACTGGCGCGTGACCCTGATCCCGGCCATTGCCGTACCCGTTGTGCTGATGGGGACATTCGGCGTGCTGGCCGCCCTGGGGTATTCCATCAATACATTAACCATGTTTGGCATGGTGCTGGCCATTGGTTTGCTGGTGGATGATGCGATTGTGGTGGTGGAGAACGTTGAGCGCCTGATGAGCGTGGAAGGCTTGACGCCACGAGAGGCGACGCGCAAATCGATGTCGCAGATTACTGGCGCGCTGGTCGGTATTGCGCTGGT
Organism: Silvimonas amylolytica; assembly: GCF_014645555.1. Lineage (GTDB taxonomy): Bacteria > Pseudomonadota > Gammaproteobacteria > Burkholderiales > Chitinibacteraceae > Silvimonas > Silvimonas amylolytica. The sequence goes on from NZ_BMLY01000010.1 coordinate 30,325, forward strand.
GTTGACCGCCGTGTTTCTGCCCATGGCCTTCTTTGGCGGTTCTACCGGCGTGATTTACCGCCAGTTCTCCGTGACCATTGCATCAGCCATGATGTTGTCAGTGCTGGTCGCCATGACGTTGACCCCGGCGCTGTGTGCCACCTTGCTCACCCCGATTGTTAAAGGGGGGCATGTCAGCGCACCGGGCGTACTGGGGCGCTTCTTTGCCTGGTTCAATCGCTGTTTTGAGCGTAGCGCCAAACGCTACGAACACGGTGTTGAACGTGTCATCAAACATCGCCGGATGGGGATTGGCATGTATGTCGTGCTGATCGCGCTGATGGGCGTGTTGTTCTGGCATCTGCCCACCTCGTTTCTGCCAGAAGAAGATCAGGGCGAGTTGATGGTTTCCGTCAAATTGCCGCCTGGCACAACGGCAGAAAAAACCCAGAAAGTAGTCAATCAGGTCTCGGACTTCGTACGCAAGCAACCTGAAGTCAGCACCATGATGGCGGTATCCGGTTTCAGCATGGGTGGTAGCGGTCAGAACGCGGGCATGGCGTTTATCAAGCTCAAGGGCTGGAACGAGCGCAAGGCCAGCGCCACGGAAATTGGTATGCGTATTACCCGCGCCATGATGAGCCAGCACCCGGATGCGCAGATCTTTGCATTTGCCCCGTCGGGCATTCCGGGCTTGGGCCAATCCACGGGCTTTACCATGGAACTCCAGGACTTTGGCGGCGCCGGACACGATGCGCTGGTTGCGGCAAAACAAAAACTGCTCTCGCTCGCGGCCAGCGACGCCAGGCTCAACGCGTTGCGCTACGCCGGTCTGGAAGACACACCGACGTTTGACGTGAAGATCGACGACGCCAAAGCGGGCGCACTCAACCTCACCCAGAGTGATATCAACAGCACGCTGGCCACAGCCGCAGGTGGCACCTATGTGAACGACTTTGTCGACCGAGGCCGTATCAAGAAGGTGTACGTACAGGGCGGGGCCGACGCACGCATGCTGCCGCAAGACATCAACCGCTGGTCCGTGCGCAACAGTGATAACGCCATGGTGCCGTTTTCGGCCTTTGCCAGCAGCGGCTGGAGCTACGCCGCCGCCACGCTGGCCCGCTTTAACGGCACGGCCTCCATGGAAATCAGCGGTGAACCGGGTCAGGGCGTTAGCTCCGGCACTGCGATGGCAGAGATGGTCAAGCTGGTGAAGCAACTGCCGGCGGGGTTTGGGTATTCGTGGTCCGGCTTGTCTTATCAGGAACAGCAAGCCGGGGCGCAAGCACCGCTGCTGTACGCCGTCTCCCTGCTGTTTGTGTTCTTGTGCCTGGCTGCGTTGTATGAAAGCTGGTCGATTCCGTTTTCGGTGATGCTGGCGGTCCCGATCGGGATTGTCGGCGCGTTGCTGTTCACCACCGTGCGCGGATTGAACAACGATGTGTACTTCCAGGTCGGCTTGCTGGCGACGGTTGGCCTGGCGGCCAAGAACGGCATTTTGATCGTGGAATTTGCACGCGAACTGGAACAGAAAGGCGCCAGCGTGACTACTGCTGTGCTTGAGGCCGCCCGCCAGCGGCTGCGTCCGATCTTGATGACCTCTGCGGCATTCCTGCTGGGTGTCTTGCCGCTGGTGGTCAGCACCGGCGCGGGGTCTGGCAGTCGGCACTCGCTGGGTACAGGTGTGTTTGGCGGCACGCTGACCTCTACGCTCTTGGGTATTTTCTTTATTCCGCTGTTTTACGTGATCGTGCGCAGCCTGTTCCCGGGCAAAAAAAAGCACACCGCGCATGAGGATGCACACCATGATCCAGTTTGACCGTTTCCCCCGCCTGTTGCTGAGCGTGATCTGTGCCAGCATCCTGGCCGGATGCGCCAGCATGGCGCCGCAATACACCCAGCCTGCATCACCCGTACCGGCGCAATTCCCGACCGCCACGGCGGTGTCTGAACCGGCGACGTCGCTGACCAGCATGGATTGGCATGATGTGTTCCTGGATGAACGCCTGCGTAAAGTGATTGCACTGGCGCTAGAGAACAACCGGGATCTACGTGTAGCCGTACTTAATATCGAAAAAGCACGAGCACAGTATCAAATCCAGCGCGCTAACTCGTTGCCCTCGATTGACGGCACTGGCGCGCAAACCACGTCTGCAACGAGCAATAACGGCAAAACCAGCATCAGCCGTAGCGCCACGGCCACCGTGGGTTTCAGCAGCTGGGAGCTGGATCTGTTTGGCCGCATCCGCAGCCTGAATGATGAGGCCCTGCAAACGTATCTGGCTACAGCGCAAACACAGCGCAGTACCCGGATGAGTCTGGTGGCAGAAGTCGCTGGTGACTGGCTGACCGTCGCCTCGTATCAGCAACGTGTGGCCCTGGCGAAACAGACACTGGAAAGCCAGCAAAAAACGCTGACGCTCACGCAGCAAATGCATGATTCTGGCGCGGTAGCCGGCACCGACCTGGTCACGGTTGAAGCCAGCGTACAAAGCGCGCGGGCGGATGTCGCCAGCTACGCGACCAGCCTGGATGAAGCCCGCAATGCGCTGGATCTGGTGGTCGGTACCGCTGTATCGGCGGATTTGTTGCCGGACGCCGCCGCTTATGACAACGCCGTCGCGCTGGCACCGGTTTCGGCCAATATGTCCTCCAGCGTCTTGTTGCAGCGCCCGGATGTATTGTCTGCCGAATACACGCTCAAAGCCGCCAACGCCGATATCGGCGCTGCGCGCGCCGCGTTCTTTCCGACCATCTCGCTGACGGGCTCTGCCGGTGTGGGCAGTGACGCCTTGTCTACCTTGTTCAGTGCGGGCACGCGGACCTGGTCATTCGTGCCGACGATCTCCGTGCCGATCTTCCACGCGGGCGCGCTACAGGCCTCGCTGGACGTCGCCAAAATCTCCAGCAATATCGCCGTGGCGCAATATGAAAAAGCCGTTCAGAGCGCTTTCCAGGAAACCTCGGATGCGCTGGCAGTGCGCGCCCGGCTGGATGAACGCCTTGATGCCCAGCGCGCACTCGTGTCTGCGTCGCAACGTAGCTACACCCTGGCCGATGCCCGTTACAAAAACGGTGTGGACAGCTACCTGCTGACGCTCGTTGCCCAGCGTACGTTCTACAGCGCTCAGCAAGACCTGATTTCGCTGCAACTGAGCGAGGCGACCAACCGCGTGACCCTGTTCAAGGTGCTGGGTGGAGGGGCAGATGCGCGCAGTTGATGCCAGCGGGCGTGGGCAAGGTGACGCGATCTTGCGGGCAACCGACCGGAGTGCACGGCATCTTGCCCAAGATGCATAGACCCATGCTGATCGCCGCTGTGCTGGCGCTGCTGCTGTCATCCGCGTCTTTTGTCCCGGAACAGACCGCGCCAGGTGGACAAGCCGACCCCGACGGGACGGCACCCGCGGGAGGCAGCGTTGATCTGTTCAGTGCCTGGGCCGTCATCCTGATAACCGACTGGCAGCGTTGGCGGCAAACGCCCTGGCGCTAGCGGGCCCGGTCTGTGGAAAAACCGCTCCGGCGCACGTCGGCTATCCACAAGTTAATCTGGAGTGTGATACTAGAGGTTAGAGCAAGGCGCGGGTTTGCAGGCGAGCCGCCTGGCAAGCCGCCGCTCTGGCGTCGTTTTCCTTATTCCCGGCCCCCAGCGAGGCACGATCATGCTCACCAGCGCCCAGAAACACTGGGATGTAGAGCAGTGGACGCACTATCTCAAAGTGCAGGAACTCCCCGTGATGCCACGGACCAAAGGTTTGCTGGACCTGCTCGTCGAGCATGCCGACACCGTTGCGCCCAAACGCCTTGTTGAACTGGCCAACAGTGATTCATTCCTGGCGCTGCGGTTATTACGCTACGCCGAAGCCCATCGCTCACATCATCTGGGGCGCGAGAGCACCACGCCGCTTTCGGCCATTTTGCATACGGGCACCGACAACCTGATCACATTGATTGCGGATGCCCCGGTCTGCAACGAGGATGAAGAAGGTTTGCTGCTGAGCGAATCCCGCTGTGCTCGCGCCGGTGTCCTGGCACGGCAATGGGCCGGCTGGCGGGCGGATATATCGCCAGAAGAAGTGGCACTGGCCGCGTTACTGGCGGAAATGGGCGAAATGTTGCTGTGGCATTTCGCCCCGGAAATCCCGCTGGCGGTGCAGGATGAAATGGCCAGTGGCCGCGCCACCAGAACACTGCAAGCGCAGCAACAGGTGGCCGGTTTTGCCTTCAAGACACTGTCACTCTCTCTGGCCGCTGCCTGGCACCTGCCGCCGTTGATCGCCATGCTGATCAAGGGTGTCGACAACATTCGTGCCAATATCGCCCGCATTGCCAACGACACAGCCCGCCACCTGCAAAGCGATCCGGAAAACCCCGCTATCCCGTCGGACATCATCGCGCTGCACCACTTCTTGCCCAATACCAGCTACGCCACTTTGCTGGCGCCGCTGGATCTCTCAGAGAAGTACCGGGATGAAGTGCTGGTCGCCATTGCGCGCGAGAACGAGCACGGACAGGGGGCGCATCATTCGTGACTGCAAGTCTGCGCTACGCGAGCTGACGTCTGCGGGGGCGTAGAGCCGGCTCTCGGCCGAATGGCATACCCGCCGCCCTCAATGCCTGTGTCATTGCTCTGTACCATAGTGTACAAATTCCGGCACTCACTACAATGCAACACACGCCAGCCGGATCTGCTCCGTACACTGCCATTTTGTCGGCGGTTGTGCCGTTTGTTTGCATTTGAAGGCGCTCATGGATACCCATATCGATCACATTCTGGTCGTGGATGACGACCGCGAAATCCGCGAACTCGTCTCGACCTATCTCACCAGGAACGGCCTGCGCGTCTCTGTGGCGCAAGGTGGCCGCCATATGCGCGCCATTCTGGAGGTCACCCCGGTTGATCTGATCGTGCTCGACATCATGATGCCAGGTGAAGATGGCTTGTCCCTGTGCCGGGAGCTACGCGCCGGCAAGCACAAGCTCGTGCCCATTCTGATGCTGACCGCGCGTGATGATGAAACCGACCGCGTGCTGGGTCTGGAAATGGGGGCGGATGATTACCTGACCAAGCCGTTTGCATCGCGTGAGCTGCTGGCGCGCATCAAATCCGTGCTGCGCCGTACCCGCATGTTGCCGCCCAATTTGCAGATCACCGAAGCGGCGCAGGTGCTGACCTTTGGTCGATGGCGGCTGGATACCACGGCACGTCACCTGGTGGACCAGGATGGCACGGTGGTGGCGTTAAGTGGTGCGGAGTACCGCCTGCTGCGTGCGTTTGTCGATCACCCGCAGCGGGTGTTGAACCGCGATCAATTGCTTAACCTCACACAGGGGCGGGAGGCTGATCTGTTTGATCGCTCCATCGACCTTCTGGTCAGCCGCGTGCGTCAGCGCCTTGGCGATGATGCGCGCGAGCCTGACTTTATCAAGACCGTGCGCAGCGAAGGTTATGTGTTTGCCGTGCCGGTGGAAATCACTGAAGCCAGGCAGGAATTCTGAATTCGCAATGAAATATAAAGTATGAAAAAGGCGGACCTTGCGGTCCGCCTTGTTGTTGCTGGCCTCTTTATTTGGCTGCGACGGTTTGCACAGCGTCGATAATGACCTTGGCCACTTCTTCCGGGTGCGATTGTTGCGGCACATGGCTTGATGGCAGCACGGTGGTTCTGGCGTTCAGCTTCTTGGCGTAATCGCGTTCCAGATCTGGCTGGATCATGCGGTCATTGGACGACACGATGTACCAGTTCGGACGGGTGCTCCAGGCAGCAGCAGTGACTTTCTCGCCAAAGGCCTTGGACTGGATCGGGCCCTGGGTCGCCGCCATCACGTCAGTACGAGAACGTGGCAAGTCCTGGGCGAAGAAATTGGCAACGCCATCCGCTGACAGCGACAGATAACCCGCAGCATCGGCTTGCAAGTGTTTGATGCCTTCCGGAACCGGATACTGCGTACCTTGATCTGCAGTGGATTGGCCGGCATCCGGTGCAAAGGCAGCGACGTAGACCAGTGCGGCGACTTTGGGGTCGTTACCGGCCTGGGTAATCACGGTGCCACCCCAGGAGTGGCCGACCAGCACGACACGGCCAGGCGCATTGGCAATGGCACGTTGGGCAGCGGTCACATCGCCAGACAAGGAATCCAGGCCGTTTTGTACGGCAGTCACCTTGATGCCTTTGGCTTGCAGGTACGGAATCACGCGGGACCAGTCAGAGCCGTCTGCAAATGCGCCGTGCACGATCACGACGGTGGGGGCGTCAGCCTTGGCGGCATCGGCAGCGTGAGCAACGCCAGCGGACAAGGCAAGTGTGGCAACAGCAGCAGAAATGAAAGTACGGGCAGTCATGATGAATCTCCTTGGGTTGTGTTTGTGTACAAGACAGGACGAAGTATGCGCAGGGCGGGGGCAGGGCAACATCGGTCGGATATCCGATGCGCGTCTCCATCCGCTTTCATGTCTTGTGACGGCAACCCATCGGCAAGCGGACGTATTTGATGCAGTCATTTGATGCAGGTAACGCAGCGTTGATCCCGGCCAGAGATGCCATTGTGGCGATTGCCTTTATTGGCGACTTGAGTATGGGCCGCGCTACGGATCAGTCTCCGCGCACGGCCTGGCTGGCGATGGCGCTGGCGCGTGCCGCCGGATGTGATGAAGACATTGTGACTGCGGTCGAGATCGCTGCGCTGCTGCGCTGGTCCGGGTGTACGGCCAACGCAGCCGGGTTTGAGCGCATCCTGGGGGATGACGTCGGCGGGCGCGAAGCGATGATGGCGCTGACCTTGCCCCCGCTCAATGCCGAAGCCCAAAGCCAGATGCCGGAAATGGCGCAGATTCACTGCGAGGTGGCCGGGGATATAGCCCGTATGCTGGATCTGGGCGAGTGTATTGAAAGCGCCTTGCGTCATACCTTCGAACGCTACGACGGCCACGGCTTGCCGGGCGTGTTGCGGGGCGATGCGGTCCCCTTGGCGGTTTATATCGTGGCGCTGGCCAGCGATCTGGAAATCCTCAGTCGTGCCCATGGTTTGCCGCGTGCAGTGCAATTGATTGAAGGCCGCGCCGGGCAGGTTTACCCGGCGGAACTGGCCGCGCTGCTATTGGGGCATGCGGGTGACTGGCTCGCGCAGCTGGATGCCTTCAGCACGGCGGGCTCGCTGCTGCCGCCCGCGCTCAACGCAACCATCCAGCCTGTGGCGCTGGAGCTGGTGGCCGATATTGCCGACCTTAAACTGCCTTGGCTGGCTGGTTATTCGCGTCAGGTGGCCACGCTGGCGCACGCCGTAGCCACCGCGCTGGGCCTGGAGCCCGCGGTAAGCCACATGCTGTACCGCGCCGGGCTTATTCATAATATCGGCCGTGCCGCCTTGCCCAATGCCTTGTGGAATACCTCTGGCCCGCTGGATTACGCCGCGTGGGAACGCGTGCGGCTGGTGCCGTACTGGACGCGCCGCGCTGCGCAGCACACGGCGGCGCTGGCCGCTGAAGCGGAGTTGGCGTCGTACGCCTATGAGCGGCTGGATGGCAGCGGGTATTTCCGCAGCGTGTCCGCAGAGGCGATCCCGACTGAGCGCCGGATACTGGCTGCTGTCGTGGCCTGGTGTGCGCTGGTGTCGCGCCGCCCCTGGCGGGCCGCGTGTACCGCGCAAGAAGCCGCCACGGTATTGCGCGCTCAGGCCGCTGCGGGCCGACTGGATACCGCCACCGTCGATACCCTGATTGCCTGCGCCACCGGACAGTCAGCGCCGCCCACCCGCAAGGCATCGACTCTGTTATCCGAGCGCGAAACGGATGTCCTGCGCCGGATCAGCCTGGGTGAAAGCAACAAGGAAGTCGCCCGCGCGCTGGTGATCAGCCCGAGCACCGTGCGCACACATATGGAGAGCATTTTCCGCAAACTGGAGTGCAGCACGCGCGCAGCAGCGACGCTCAAAGCGTTCACGCTGGGCGTGTTGTAACAGGGCAAAACAGCGAAAAAACAGCAGCAAGTGAAATGTTTTGTGTGCTGTGGGTGCGTATATACATTGTCATACAAAGCGGTTTTTGAGGCTGGGTATAAAGAGAGCGTGAACCACTGGAGCGCGCCATGGGCAAGCCTGAAATCACCGTGATCAAAGCAGCCCACCGGCCAGGAGACCCACATGAAACGCTGTTTGCTGCTGCTTTCTTTTCTGGCTTGTACTGCCATCGTGGAAACGGTTTTTCCGGTGCAGTGCCAGTTGATTACCAACAGTACCTCACGCAAGAACCGGCAACCCAAATGACCACGACCCAAACCGGCGCCCGCTGGCCTCGCGCCATGTTTACCCGCCTCTCGCTGATTTTTCTGGGCGGCCTGTTGCTGGCGCATGGCCTCACTTACGTGTTGATCATGCGTGAACGCGGCGCGGCCACCACCGACATGATGCTGGGCTATCTGGAAAAAGATGTGGCCAGTTCTGTCGCCTTGCTTGACCGCCTGCCAGCGGCTGAGCGCGCAGCGTGGTTGCCACGCCTGGAGCGTCGCACATACCAGTTTGAATTGGGTCAGGGGCTCTCTGGCGGCGCACCGGACACTGTGTTATCCCGCCGCATTGCCGCGGCGTTTGTGGATGCCATTGGCCAACATTACAGCGTGACTGCAAGCAAAGTACCCGGTAGTCGGGATCGTGTGCAGGCGCATGTGACTTTGCATGATGGCACCGCGCTGACGATCGATATGATCCCTGCGCCGCTGGCGATTCCGGCCTGGTTGCCGCTGGTACTGATCACGCAGCTGATCTTGATCGCCGCCGCCGTATGGATGGGCGTGCGCCTTGTGACGCAGCCGCTGGAAAAACTCGCCGCAGCAGCAGATACGCTGGGCCCTGATCTGAAAGCGGTGCAACTGCCGGAAACCGGCTCCAGCGAGGTGGTCCGTGCTGCCCGCGCCTTTAACGCCATGCAGACGCGAATTGCGCAATACATGGCTGAACGCGTGCAGATTCTGGCGGCGATCTCACACGATTTACAAACACCCATCACCCGTATGCGGGTCCGCGCGGACTTGCTGGACGACCCCGCACTGCGCGACAAACTCAATAAAGACCTGACCGAGATGCAGTCGCTGGTGAAAGAGGGCGTGACCTACGCCCGTACGTTGCAAGGCGTGAATGAACCGCCAGTACGCATTGATCCGGACGCGCTCTTGAGCAGCATGGTGTACGACTATCAGGACGCCGGTCAGCCCGTAACGCTGGCGGGCAGTATCGGCACCAAGATCGTTACGCGGCCGCAAGCGCTCAAGCGCGTGGTGGGTAATCTGATTGATAACGCACTCAAATACGGTGGCGACGCAACGGTTGCCGTTGCCCGGGATGGCGCTGATGTGATTGTCAGCGTGTGCGATAACGGCCCGGGCATTCCGGCTGACCAGCTTGAGGCCGTATTCCAGCCCTTTTTCCGGCTTGAAGGATCGCGTAACCGCGAGACCGGAGGCACGGGTCTGGGGCTGGCCATTGCCCGGCAATTAAGCCAGGCCATGAACGCCGTTTTAACCCTGCAAAACCGCCCTGAAGGTGGAGTAGAGGCAAGACTCCGCTTTCCGGGTGATACCCAGTCCCACCCATCCGGGTAAGCCCCGAACCAGGCCTGTTTTTTTCATTTACGTTAATGACCGAAGCCCCCGCAGGCCACCTGCGCAGTGGGTCAGGTGACACTCGCGCCTTGTTTTCATACTTCAAAGGAAAAACGTCATGTCCAATGTTTTTAGCCAATTGCGTTATGGCCTTGTTGCCGCCGCGCTTGCCGGTATTTCGCTGGCGCAACCGGCCCTTGCGGCCGACCCCATTGTCCCGGGTGCACACACCGAATTTGCCTCGCTCAAGCACATCAAGGCTGGCGTGCTGGATGTCGGCTACGCCGAAGACGGCCCCAAGGATGGCAAGCCGGTGATTTTGCTGCACGGCTGGCCGTATGACATCTACAGCTATGTCGATGTTGCCCCGGCTCTCGCGGCGGCGGGTTACCACGTCTACGTGCCGTATCTGCGCGGCTTTGGCACCACGCATTTCCTCTCGGCAGATACCCCGCGCAATGCCCAGCAGGCCGCGCTGGCGACCGATGTGATCGACTTCATGGATGCACTGCACATCGACAAGGCCATTCTGGGCGGTTATGACTGGGGTGGCCGCACGGCAGACATCGTCGCCGCGCTGTGGCCGGAACGCACCCGGGCGCTGGTGTCGGTCAGCGGTTATCTGATCGGCAGCCAGGAAGTGAACAAGGCACCGCTGCCGCCTGCCGCTGAACTGCAATGGTGGTACCAGTTTTACTTCTCTACTCCACGCGGCGAAGCCGGCTACGCCAAATACACCCATGACTTTGATCGCCTGATCTGGCAGACCGCATCGCCACAGTGGAAATTTGACGACGCGACCTACAACCGTTCTGCCAAGGCCTTCGATAACCCGGATCACGTGGCGTTGACGATCCAGAACTACCGCTGGCGCCAGGGTCTGGCCCAGGGTGAAGCCAGGTTCGATGCCATCGAACAAAAGCTGGCTGCCTTCCCGGCCATTACCGTGCCGACCATCACGCTGGAAGGCGATGCCAACGGTGCTCCGCACCCGGCACCCGCCGCGTATGCCAAGCGTTTTACCGGCAAATATGAACATCGCCAGGTCAATGGCGGCATTGGCCACAACCTGCCGCAAGAAGCGCCCGCCGCGTTCGTCAAAGCCATTGAAGACGTGGATCGCTTCTGATCCTCAGGCATTGCCATACCCGGAAAGCACCCGTGTGGTGCTTTCTTTTTGCCGCGCCGCCGCCCGTGTTCAGGGGCAACACCCAATGCACGCTGACCCGGTCAGCGTACGAGGCGCAAACAGATTTGTAGGGTTTTGTAGTAAAGCGCGCGCTGTACACAGTTGCATGCGCAACCCGGCCCAAATGGCTACATCGCCGATACATCGGGCGGGTTAAATGGGTTCCGTGTTCAGGCACAACCGGGCCGGAACAAACCACCAGCCAACCATCAGTGCATCAAGGAGAAACTCATGACTCGTATCGAAAACGTGCTGTACACCGCCAAGGTCAACGTCACCGGCGGCCGCGAAGGCCAGGCGCAGAGCGATGATGCTCGCCTCGATATCAAGCTCTCGCCGCCGGGTAGCAAGGGCGCGGGTACCAATCCGGAGCAACTGCTGGCTGCCGGCTGGTCTGCATGCTTTATTGGCGCCATGAATCGCGCTGCGGCCAAGCTGCAAGTGAAGCTGCCGGCAGATGTGTCTTTGCATACCGAGATTGATCTGGGCACGGCTGCGGATGAGTTCTTTCTGCAAGCCCGTCTGACCGTCAGCCTGCCGGGCATTGATGCTGAAACCGCGCGTGCCGTGGTCGACGGGGCCCACCAGATTTGCCCGTATTCCAAGGCCTTGCGTAACAACATCCACATCGAGCTTTTGCTGGCCTGATCACAAGTCAGACCTGCTGTGACGCCCGGGCGCGGTGTTCATCCATGCCGCTGCCCGTTGCGTTCCAACCCATAAGGGGAACCATCATGCGTACATTTATCTGCATTGCCGCGCTGACCGCCAGCCTGATTGGCGCGTTTGTGATTGCCTCTGGCGCCAGTGCCTCTGGCCAGACTGTAGCCAGCAATAGCGCAGCTCCAGAGTTCACCGGGATCAACCAATGGATCAACTCACCGCCGCTGACGTTGAACAAGCTGCGGGGCAAGGTGGTGCTGGTCGATTTCTGGACTTACTCCTGCATCAACTGCATTCATACGCTGCCATATGTGAAGCAATGGTATGAGAAGTACAAGGATCAGGGGCTGGTGGTGGTCGGAGTGCACACGCCGGAATATCCATACGAGGCCTCCAGCAACAACCTGCAAGACGCGATCAAGCGTTACGGTATTCATTACCCCGTGGCACAAGATAATGACTACGCCACCTGGAACGCCTGGCAAAACCAGTTCTGGCCTGCGATTTATCTGATCGACGCTCAGGGCAAGGTGGTTTATCACGCCGTGGGCGAAGGCAACTACGCAGACACCGAAGCCGAAATCCAGAAATTGTTGGCGCAGGCCAAGGCATAAAAACCACGTGCGTGATGTGGTATTTGATTGTCATTGAGGTTTATACCAGGCTGAGCGCTACAGCACGCCTGGTCCGGGCTCGCAGCCTGTTGCGGTCCGGTTGGCCTCAATCACCGTGAATACGCCATGACGACTTTTGCTCTGGAATCCTTCATTCATCAAGCCAGTCAGTGCAGTCACGATCAGCCAGAACCGGCTGACTGTGTGCTGGCATTGGCACCGCTGATGCTGGACTTGATTGAACATGCGGGCTCCTTCCTGGAGCCTCAGCATTTTCGTAGTGACCCCGCCAGTTACACCCGCAACCTCATCTACAATGCGCCGGATGCCGGCCTGTCTTTGTATGCGCTGGTGTGGCTGCCCGGGCAGTGGACGCCGGTGCATGACCACGGCAGCTGGGGCGTGGTCGGCGTAGTCGAGGGCGTGCTGGAGGAGCGCAGTTATGTGCGGCTCTCGCCGGATCGACATGCCGACGAAGACATCGATCTGGCCCGGGGTGGCACCTTGTTGCTGGGGCGCGGCGCGGTGACGAGTTTCGTGCCCAATCCAGACCATATTCACGTCACCGGCGTCCCGTCGGGAAGAGGGCGGGCGGTGAGTTTGCATTTGTATGGCCGCACCATGAACAGCTTCAACATTTATGATGTGGGCATGCGGACCCGCCAACGTATCGACGTGTCACATAATGAGAGTTGAATGCGCAGAAGGCGTAAATCCTGTGCTGACAGTTTACTGAAGGTGATGCTTTGATCAGTCCGGACATCCAGTCGCGTGTGTTGGCGCTCTACCCTTTGCTGGGCGAGCTGCCGGCCGCAGATCGCGACAAACTCTTCGCCAACGCCACGTATATGAGGGTGCCCGATGGTGCACTCATGTTTGACGAGAACCAGCCCTGCATGGGCTTTCCGCTGTTGCTGTCTGGTAGCGCCCGGGTGATCAAATCATCGCCAAGCGGGCGTGATCTGTACCTGTACCACGTGCTGCCCGGCGAGACGTGCATCCTGACCAGCAGTTGCCTGTTGTCTCATGCGCCCTATCAGGCACGTGGAGTGGTGCAGGATGAGCTGGAACTGGTGGTGCTGCCGCCTGGCAGTTTCAAGCAATTGTTCGAGCAGCTGGAAGTGTTCCGCAACCAGGTGTTCAACCGTTTTTCGGAGCGGCTGACAGAGTTGATGAACCTTGTGACCGCCGTGGCATTCCAGAAACTGGATCAACGTCTGGCGGCGTTTTTGATTTCGCGCGAATCGCCCATTGAGTTGACTCATCAGGCCATTGCCGATGAGCTGGGAAGTTTTCGCGAACTGGTCAGCCGGCTTTTGAAAGACTTTGAAAACCGCGGCTGGGTGCAACTGGAACGGGGGCAGGTTTGCGTGCTTGATACCCCGGCTTTGAAAAAATTTGTCAATTTGTGAAAGCTTGGTGATTTTTATCACCAAGTTTTTGCAAGCTCCTGCCGGATACTTCCGACCAGATCCAGGACGGGTCTCTCGTCAGCCTTTCAACCGGTTCCACAGGAGCACGCATCATGTCACTGCGCATCAACGATATCGCCCCGAACTTCACCGCGCGGACCACGCACGGCATCATTGATTTTCATGCCTGGATTGGCGACCAGTGGGCCATCCTGTTTTCTCACCCCAAAGATTTCACGCCGGTTTGCACCACTGAACTGGGCTACATGGCCAAAATCGAGCCGGAATTCACTCGCCGCAATACCAAGCTGATTGGTCTGTCGGTCGATGCCGTGGAAAACCACGAAAAGTGGGCCGCTGACATTGAAGAAACCCAGGGTGCGGCCGTGAAATACCCGATGATTGGTGATACCGATCTGAACGTGGCCAAGCTTTACAACATGCTGCCAGCGGATGAAGCCGGCGGGGCCGAAGGCCGCACCGCCGCCACCAATGCCACCGTGCGCTCGGTGTTCATCATCAGCCCGGACAAGCGCATCAAATTGATGCTGACCTACCCCATGACCACCGGCCGCAACTTTGATGAAATCCTGCGCGTGCTCGATTCCATGCAACTGACCGCCAAACACAAGGTGGCGACGCCGGTGAACTGGAAGCACGGTGAAGACGTGATCATCACGCCCGCCGTGAGCAACGAAGAAGCGGAACAAAACTTCCCCGGTTTCAAGACCATCAAGCCTTATCTGCGTACCACCAAACAACCTGGTTAAGCACGCACAACAGCACGGTGGCCGGTTGCTGCTGTGCTGGATTCTTGCGGGGTGACATCATGATTTTCCGCCAGCTTTTTGATCCGGTTTCATCCACCTATACCTATCTGCTGGGTGATGCCGGCCAGGCCGTGCTGATTGATCCGGTTTATGAGCAAGTGCCACGTGATCTGGCTCTGTTACAGGAACTTGGGTTGCGCCTGCTGGCAAGCCTGGATACGCACGTGCATGCCGATCATGTCACCGGCGCGTGGCGACTGAATCAGCGGAGTGGTAGCCATATCGGGCTGTCAGCCTCCGCTGGCGCCAGCGGCGTTGACCGGCCGTTGCGGCACGGTGACCGCATTGACTTCGGCGGACGTTACCTGACCGTGCGCGCCACGCCTGGCCACACGAGCGGGTGTCTGACTTATGTGCTGGATGACGAAAGCATGGCATTCACCGGCGATAGCCTGCTGATTCGCGGCTGTGGGCGGACTGATTTTCAAGGTGGTAGTCCAGAGCAGTTGTTTGCTTCGGTCCGCGAACAGATCCTGACACTGCCGGATGACTGCTTGCTGTATCCAGCTCACGACTATCGCGGTATTACCGTAACCAGCGTGGCTGAGGAACGGCGCTTTAACCCCCGCTTGGGCGGCGATGCGGATCTGGGCGACTTTGCCGGTCACATGAACAACCTCAATCTGCCGCACCCCAAACTGATCGCAGTGGCCGTGCCAGCCAACTTGCGTTGCGGCCAGCCCGAAGGCGATACCCCGTTACCGCCGACGCCAGACTGGGCGCCGCTGACATTGCGTTTTAGCGGTGTCTGGGAGATCGAACCACTGGCATTGCTGGAGCATGTTGCTAACGTCCAGATTGTGGATGTCCGCGAGGCACCGGAGTTTATTGATCGCCTTGGACACCTGGCGGGTGCGATGCTGATCCCGTTGTCACAACTGACCGCGCGCCAGGCTGAACTGGATCGTGCGCGCCCGGTTGTCGCCGTATGCCGCTCTGGCATTCGTTCCGCACAGGCCAGCGTGCTGCTGGCCAAGGCAGGATTTGAGCAAGTGGCCAATCTGGCCGGTGGCATGTTGCGCTGGAAAATTGAAGGGCTGCCTGTCGCGCCCGACAGCATGTAACCGGCCAGCCGCCCACGTTGTTTAGGAAATGACCGTTTCCTATAATGGGCCGATGACTGGACACCCCTCAAAAAACCGGCCGCGCAATGCAGGCCGCCCCAGAGAGTTTGATGTAGATACCGCGCTGGATCGTGCTGTGCGGGTATTCCGGCAGCGCGGTTACCATGCGACCTCAATCAGCGATCTGGGCGCGGCCATGCAGTTAACCCCTGGCAGTATCTACAAAGCCTTTGCGGACAAGCGTGCCGTATTTGTCGCAACTCTGGATCGCTACACGACGCAACGCAGACAGATCATGGCGCCCCTGCTGGCGGCTGCGCCCAATGGGCGCGAGAAAGTCCGCGCCATGCTGCAGTTTTATGCGCAAGCCGCGCATGGCGAGGAGGGGCGGGATGGTTGTCTGGTGGTAGGCAGCGTGGTGGAAATCAGCACGTTTGATGCCGATCTGGCCGCACACGTGGTGAGTACACTGCAGGGTTCTGAAGCGCTGCTGCGTGGGCTGATTGAAGAAGGGATGGCAGATGGTTCGATCGCGGCTGATGCTGATGCGCACACCCTCACGCTAGCGCTACTGAGTGTGCTGGAAGGATTACGCGTGCTGGGTAAATGCGGCCGCAACCAGGCAGAGATGCTGGCCGCAGCCGATGCAGCGGCGGCGATCTTGCCTTAATCCTCCTGGCTTAGTGCCTGGCGCGCGCTGGCCGTTGCCGGAATAACAATACGCACACGGTGATGAACACCAGCAAGCTCCCTGAGGCCGCATAACGGCTCAGCGCCAGTCCGCCCGCGTTGAGGGGTTTATCCAGGAAGTCTCCGACCACGGCACCTAGTGGGCGGGTCAGGATAAAGGCCATCCAGAACAGTACCGTGTGTGAAATGCGTGTCCAGTAATACGCCGCGATCACCAGGGCCAGCAAGCCGCCAAAGACAATCGCCGCACCGGTATACCCAAAGCCAGCGGTATCGGCCATCCAGTCGCCCAGCGCGGTACCCAGCGTTTGCGAAAACATGATGGTAACCCAGTAGAACGCTTCGGCTTTGGGAGAACTGATCGTGCTGACCGACACCGATCCCATGACCCGGTGCCACACGAAGAGTGACAGCAACAGTAACGCCAGCAGCAGGCTGGAACCACCGGCGTAACCGATGCCCAGCGAGCGGTCGGCAAAGTCGGCCAGAGTGGTGCCCACTGTGGTGGTGGCGATGATGGTGGTCCAGTACAACATGGGGCGGAATTGTTTTGCCCGGATCTGCGCCGTTACGGCAACCAGAAAGATCACTGCAAAAATAGCGGTGCCGACCAGATAGCCCAGATTCATCGACATGGATACCGCGTCGCCCCCGGTTTCTCCCAGGGTCGTGGCGGCAATCTTGATAATCCAGAATAAAAGGGTGACTTCCGGGACTTTAACCAGCGGGTGTTGTGTATGTTGAGTCATGGCAGGGGGCGGCAGCATTGCCGGTCATTACAAAGAGGACAAGGTCCGCAGTCTGGCCGGCACAACTTAGCTCAGCCATAGACCTTCCCCTCTGTCAGCCCGCCATTTCGACCACCCGGCGCGCTTCGGTGCGCAATGCCGTGATGTCGCGCCGCGGTGGTTGCCCAAACATGCGGGCATATTCGCGGCTGAACTGTGATGCACTCTCATAACCGACCTGGAATGCCGCCTCCTCGGCATTGGCGGCATCGACAATCATCAGCTTGCGGGCCTGCAGCAGGCGCATCCGCTTCTGGTACTGCAGGGGTGACATGGCGGTCAGCGCCTTGAAGTGGCGATGAAATGCCGAGGCACTCAAGCCGGCCACCGCAGCGAGTTCCTCAACGCTGATGGCCCGTGCGAAGTGGTGGCGCAGGTGATGAATTGCGTTGATGACATTGGGCGCGTTACCACTTCCCAATGCCAGCCGCGCCAGCGCGCTACCGTGCGGGCCGGTCAGCAGCCAATAGCAGATTTCTTTCATGATGGCAGGGTAAAGCACCGGGATCGCCGCGGGGTTGTCGATCAGCCGCATCGCGCGCAAGGTGCAATCGGCCAGCGGGCCCTCGATCCGGGTCACGGCTGCGCCCGGGGTGGCGTCGACTGGCGGGGTGGGCGGGTGCTCCAGTTCTGCCAGGACCTGGCTGAGGATGCCTGCATCCAGCCCGATCACCGCGCTCAGGTAGGGGGTATCCGGATTGCCCTGGGCCACCTGGCTAAAGCCGGGCATATCCAGACTGACCAGCAAGGCTTCGCCGGCCGCGTAGTCGTAACGGGCGTTGCCGAAGGTGGTCCACTTGGCGCCCTGAATCACCACGCACAAGGCGGGGGAATGGATCAAATGCGTGGGGTGATGCTCTTGCGTTGCACGCAGCAAAATCAGGCCCGGCACGGCGGTGAAAAACGGGCTCTGGCCGTTGCCGTAGCTGTCCATATAGTGATTGACCGCATCGGCCAGTTGCCGCATCTGCATGATCTTTGCCTTCCTTTTTCAGCAACCCAGCATAAGGTGCAAAGCAGGATCAGGCAAGAATTGGCTTGCATCCGGCATACACCATCAAAGCGCGCCGGCGTAATCTGTGTCGGTAAATCAACGTTCTGGAGTAAACCATGACGCAAGTGACACCGAATACCCAAATTCAAAAAGTGGCAATCGTGACCGGGGGCAGCCGCGGGCTGGGCCGCAGTACCGTGCTGGCGTTGGCTCAGCGCGGTGTGCAGATCATTTTTACCTGGAACAGCGCCCAAACTCAGGCCGATGAAGTCGTGGCCGAAGCCGCTGCTTTGGGTGTCAAAGCCATTGCGCTGCAACTGGATACCGGCAATACCGCAGCGTTTGATGGCTTTGTGGCGCAAGCCAGACAAGCACTCAGCCAGTTAGGCGCAAGCCGCTTTGATTATCTGGTCAACAATGCCGGCACCTCGCATCACGCCAGCATTGAGAAAACCACGGAAGAAGAGCTGGACGGGTTGTACAACGTGCATGTCAAAGGCGTGTTTTTCCTCACGCAAAAGCTGCTGCCGCTGATGAACGACGGGGGCCGCATTATCAATATCTCGTCTGGCCTGACCCGTTTTTCCGTACCAGAAAGCGGCCCCTACGCGGCCATGAAAGGCGCGGTAGAAGTGTTGACCCGTTATCTGGCCAAAGAACTGGGCCCGCGTGGCATTACCGCCAATACGGTGGCACCGGGCGCAATCCAGACCGACTTTAGCGGGGGCGTCGTGCGTGACAACCCGCAGGTCAACCAGGTGGTCTCCAGCATGACTGCATTGGGTCGGCCTGGTGTGCCGGACGATATCGGCCCGCTGATCGCATCGTTGTTGTCTGATGCCGCGCGCTGGGTCAATGGTCAGCGGATTGAAGCCTCAGGCGGCATGGTGCTGTAACCCGGTGATGCTCAGGCTGCTGCGTCGGCCAGATTCAGCAATACCAGGCTGAACAAGGCGCAGCCCAGCCCTGCCGTTTTGATCAGGCTGATGCCCTCGCCAAACCAGATCACGCCAATGACGGCCGTCAACGCCGTGCAGGCGACGGCCCAGACGGCATAAGCGGTGCTGATGGGGATGACGCGCGTGGAAATCCCCATCAGCCAGATAGCGGTGGCATAACACGCACCCATGCACAAGGTGGGAAACCAGCGTGACAAACCGTGGGAGTATTTGAGGGCGATGGTGCCGGTGACTTCAGCTGCAATGCTGATCACAAGCATCCACCACGCAAAAGCGTAAGCGGGCATGATGATTCCTGCCATCCTCCGTTTATACCGAACAGAAGGTGAATGGGGAGATCAGCGGTACCCGTTTGCGTCGTAGCTTAGTGGCCGCATCCGGTGCAATCAACCCCACCGATGAAAAAGCCCCGGAAATTTGCCGGGGCTTTTTCATTCACGGGTAGCGTGCGTGCAATCAGTTGCTGACCTGAGCCACGTTTACCGTGATCGAGCCATTGGCATTGCCCGATACCCAACCCACCGCACCCTGGTTGGGGCCGGCCGGGAAGGTGAACAGTGGCAAGCCGGTGACAAACTCGACACCACTCAACGCGGTTGGCGTGTTCAGCGGGTTCAGGTTTTGATCCACCAACTGCGCGTACCACTTGACGGTGTGGTTGGTGCGGCTGGATGAATCCCAGGTGCCCCACGTGACGAGGAAGCTGGATTGCAACGGTGCAATCTTGGGCATGATTGCTTGTGTGGTGCCGGTGTTGCTGGTCAGCCAGGCCGATGCCGATGTCGCCCCGGTGCTGCCGTTGGCGATCAAAAGGCGGACATCGCGCGCGTTGCGCGTATCTGATGTGGTGTGCGCAATGGCGAAACTGCCATTGGCCAGTTTGATGAACTGACCGGTTTGCGCGTTGGTCGCGTTATCACCCACGGTACCTGGAATGGTCCAGTACGATTGATCAAACACGGTGGCCGTAAAGTTCTGGTAGCTCGCAGGCGTGAAAGCAGAGAAACCCAACTGCCGGGAATACGCATCACCATGTGCCAGCGTGTAGTACGTGCCGTTATCGATAATCAGGCGCTGATCAAAATTGTGGGAATAGAACCAGCCAGAGCCCGCTTGCCAGGTATCGAACTGCCCCGTAGGCGTTTGAACAGCGCCGGTATTGGCATTCAGCAAGCGCAGCAAGCCGGCTTGATGGCGAGTGCTGTTTGCCGCCCAGGCCATCTGGTGCGAGACATACGCCACGACATAGCCGTTGGTTGCGTCAAAGCCCAGCACGCCACTCCCGGCTTCACCCGGATTGCCCGGACTATCGGCGGTCGTATTGTCGTTGTTGCCAAAGACGGTGGTGTTCCAGACCGCGTTGGTGAAACTGGCTGTGGCAGAGCGCGCAACATGGAACTCATTGCCATTCACATTGTTGGCATTGCCAGACACGGAAGACTTGAACGCGCTGTCGACATTGAATGCCAGGTAGTAGTTGCCGGATGGGTCACGCGTAAAGCCCAGCAAGCGATAGGTCTGGATACCGGTATCTGTGGTGGTGCTGCTGCTCAGATCTGCCGTGATATGGGTGATCAATACCTTGCCCGGCGTGGCCAGGCCAGAGGCGGAAGGCACCGCGCCGCCACTGGTGTAATCCAGCCAGGCGACGTCCAGACTGCCATCGTTGTTCACATACTGGATCAGCGGATTGGGGAAGCCATAGTTGGAAACCGGTGCGGCAGGCACAAAACGATCGTCAAAGAAATTTGCCGCCATACCAAACACCTTGCCACCCGACACACTGACCGTGTGGCTGCTGACTGCAAAATGTGCGGCAGCAGCCGGTGTGGGCGTGGGTGTGGGCGCACTGGTGGCCGTGTCACTCCCGCCACCACCACCGCATGCTGCCAGCAACAACGCGCTGCTGAACACCGCAAGATGCCAACCTGTCTTCACCGCCAAAGACCTGAACATACTCGTGATTCCGTCAAAATTTGATCGGGGCAATGGTACGGAGCGGCGCTTTGGAAGTCGTGCATCACCCCCTCAGGCGTCGCCTTCAAGCTGATGACAGGCTGACAACTGGCCGTCTACTGCTTCAATCTGGCGGTTTGATGTATCGCCATGCACACTTTGGCTAGTATCGAAACATGGATGAAGCACACCTGGAACAACGTCTGGCCAACCTGGCCGCTGCGGTGGCAGACAAAACCCGCGCAGGCATGCTGTGCATGCTGATGGATGGCCGAGCCTATACCGCGACAGAACTGGCGGCAGCGACGTCTGTTGCCGCCTCGACGGCCAGCAGCCATCTGGCACGTCTGACACAGCAGAGCCTTGTGGAATGTCTGCCGCAGGGGCGGCACCGTTACTTCCGGATTGCCAGCAAAGAGGTTGCCAGCGCGCTGGAAACGCTGATGGGCCTTGTGGGCGGACGCATGAGCAGTGTGCGATCCAGCGCGCCGCAGCATTTGCGTTTTGCCCGTACCTGTTACGACCACATGGCTGGCGAGGTCGCCGTGGCTTTGCATGACCGTCTGTTTGATCTGGGCTGGCTGGCGCCTGATAGCTATCAACTTGCCGAGTCGGGCCGGCAGGCGCTGATGGACCTGGGGGTCGAGTGGCCGTCGGTCAGCCGCCGTCGCTTTGCCTGTGGTTGTCTGGACTGGAGCGAGCGCCAGTCGCATCTGGGCGGGCAACTCGGGGCCGCGCTGCTGCGTGGCTTCGAGCAACATCACTGGGTGGAGCGCGTGCCAGAAAGCCGGCAATTGTTGCTGACGCAGCGCGGGCATAAAGCGCTGGCTGCGCAGTTTGGTCTTGTTTTTTCCGTTAGCCAGGCATGAACGCATCCCTGCATATCGCGCCGGTGGTCGCCGGTATTGACGTGGGTGGCGAGCGTAAAGGCTGCCATCTGGTGGTGCTGCGCGGGTCGGACATCCTGCATCACACGCATCACCAGAACCCGCAAAAGCTGGTCGACGTGTGTCTGGAATACAAAGCGGTCGCCATTGGCATCGATGCGCCCGCCATCTGGGCACAACCCGATCAACCCCGACGGGCAGAGCGGGAACTCGCGCGGGCCGGATGGTCTGTGTTTGCCACGCCCAGCCGCGACAAAGCGTTGGCTAACGTGACCGGGTTCTACGGCTGGATGTTCAATGGGGAGCGCGTATTTGCCGCGCTGGCGCCGCACTATGCGCTCTGGGAGGGGCAACCCGTCACATCGCCCGTCTGCTTTGAGACCTTCCCGCATGCGATCACCAGCGCCTTGTTGGCTGGCGAGCACGTAGAGGCCAGGCTCAAACGCGCCCAGCGTTTGCAGGTCTTGCAACAAGCCAGGATCAACCCGGCACGGCTGACCAGCCAGGACGATATCGACGCCGCAATCTGCGCGCTCAGCGCGCGGTATCTGGTTGCGGGGCAAGTGCAGACATTCGGCGATGTCGCCGGTGGGTTCATTGCCATCCCGCAACCGGGCAATGGCTAACCGAATATACCTTGGGTGGTCGCCGGGTCCATCGGCAAGGAGGAATGGGCGTGCGCGATCTTCCAGCCCTGCGCGCCGTGGCGAAACGCCCAGGTTTGCCGGTCTTTCATGGCATTGTGCGTTGTTGCCGAATCGCCGCGATATTGCACAAACATATGCACCACGGCCAGATCACCGCTTACCAGCGTGCGCACATCGTCGAACTCCACGGTCACGACGACATCGCCCAGTGTCGTCAACCACTGCGTGATCATGGCAGTCAGTGCCGCCTTGCCATCGTGCTGCTGGTGCGCCCATGCATCGAAGATGCGGACATCTTGCGTGTACAAGGCAAGTACGCCGTTGACATCTTTGGCATACACCCGCTGCTTGTATTGATCCAGTACGAGCCGGATGGCGTGTTCTGTCTCACTCATGCTGTACTCCCTCGTCGGGTTCGGACTGCGACGCGTAGCGTGTTGCTGCGGGAGACAGCATATACCGGTTACGACCGCTGGTTTTAGCTTCGTACAGCGCGGCATCGGCTTCGCGATAAGCGGTATCCAGGGCCAGCGCGTTGTCTGGGCCGATGAGCGTCGCGCCCAAAGAAATGGTCACCTTGCCCCAGCTGCTTTTTTCATGCGCAATGGCTAGCGCACGCACCGCCTCGCAAATGTTATCCATCAATCCGGCGAGGTGTCGCGGATCGTTCAGTTGTACCAGTACGGCGAATTCTTCGCCGCCAACCCGGAACACGCCATCGGTGGCGCGTTTGACGGTACTGCGCAAGGTGCTGGCGACGCGTTGCAAGGTCTGATCGCCCCCCTGGTGGCCGTAAAAGTCGTTGTACTTCTTGAAATGGTCGATATCCAGGATAGCCATACCCAGCCATTGGCCATTGCGCTGGCTATGCGCCACTTCGCGCTGGGCGATATCGTCAAAATGACGCCGGTTAAAGAGGCCGGTCAGGCCATCACGGATCGACATATCCTGCATGTCACGCATGGCGCGTACCAGCAAGAGCAGCAACACCACGCACCCCATGGATGCAATGGTCGCGCCGACCAGTAACAACGTCACCCTGAATGCCTGCAAAAGCATGGCATGGTGATCCACCTCAACCACCAGCAACCAATTGGCCGATTTGAGCGGATACACCAGATAACGTGTATCGCCGCTGCCGACGGCTTGACCGCGTGCCGCGCCCAGCACACCGGCGGGTAGCAGGGGATTGTCGGGCTGCAGCAGATTCACCCCGTTGCTTTTGTCGACCAGGCTTTCTGTTGCATGGCGGATATGACGCACTTTGAGCGTGTCGACCAGGGTTTGCAGCCTGACATCCACACTCAGTACGCCCATGAATTGGCCGTGATCGTAGAGTGGCTTGCTCACTGTCACGATCTTGCCTTTGCCGGCGGTGTCATCGTAGACCGCGCTCCAGACCGTGGTCCGTGCAGGATTCGCCGTGGGCCCGGCCTCGGTATAAGTGCGTGCCGCCAGGTCTTGCGCCCGATATAAATGCAGCGCGCCGGTTTTGATGTCGGGCGGGGGATAAAAATAAACAAAGCCTGCTTCAGAGCGGTAATACACCCAGGGCAAATGGACGTCGCGCTGTTTGAGCGCGCGGAACATCGGGGTCAGACCGAGCGCCATGGACATCTCGTGCGCTTGGGGCGAGCCATGTTCCGGAGGGGCTCCGTGACCTGTTAACAGCCCCTGGTCATCAGGGCCAAAACCAGGCAGCAGCGCCAACTGATAACTTTGCTGGTCTGCGGTGGGCTTCAGATAACGGGTGATATCCAGGTTCAGGGTATAGCGTCCGCTCAGCAGTTCACTGGCTTCATCGGCGAGTGTTTCCAGGTACTGCCGACGCAAGTCCAGTTCATGATCCAGATTGGCCGCGATAAACGCGCCGGCTTCATCCGTGGCGCGATACTCGGTTTTCAGATTCTGGCCAAAGCGGTAAACGCCGCTCAAGAACCCGCCTGTCACCAGGATGATCGCCGCCACCAACACCAGCATGCGCATGCGGCCTGTGTTGTCGCGAGAGGCAAAACGGGTGCTGGCAAGGCTAGCCATGAACACACAATCCCGGGAAGAAAACCACACTTCGGTTCTGTCAGAAAACCGTCACTGGCGCAGAAAATTCATACGGTTAGCTGACAATGTAGTCGACGCGCTCGCCAATTGCATGCCGCCAATGCCTTGTTGCGCAGTATCACCGACGAATGTGTCGCATTTCTCTGGCCGCTTGGGTTTGCAATCGGTGTCAGATTGTGAAGAAAACAGATTGCACACAACGGAAGCTGCCGATTGTCGAAAACTCTGTGCTGTATGTCCTGATTGCGGGGGAAATCCGCACCCTCTTCAGACCATTCTGACGGCATAATCTGGGAAAAGCCGGACATGTCCTACGGTGTTGCCGCAACACATGGGGCGTGATTCAGACCAACCGGCGCCCAGCCACCGACAAAAACATCGCCAGATTACTGGTTCCGCGCATTTGCCCATGCGCTGGAGCGAAGCCAGTTCAGGGAGGGGCAAACATGGAATCGATTCTGCTCAAATTGTCTGATTCAGTCTCCGGTGCACAGACACTGGAAGAACTGACCCGGCCATTGCTGGAAATGCTCCACGCCGTGACCGGGCTGGAATCTACTTATCTGACGTCGATTGATCTGGAGAAAGGCCTCCAGCACATTCTGTATGCACGCAATACATCAAGCACTTTCGCGATTCCGGAAGGGCTGACGGTGGATTGGAATGACACCCTGTGCAAGCGGGCGCTGGATGAGAACCGTGGTTTTACCAATGAAGTGAGTGATTGCTGGGGAGACTCGGACGCCGCGCGCGCATTGGGTATCCAGACCTATCTCTCCACGCCCATCCGGACCGGTGGCGGCAATCTCTACGGCACCTTGTGTGCAGCCAGTGCCAGTCGGCGCGAAGTCACCCCTGATATCCGCAAGATCATCGACCTGTTTGCGCGCTTGATTGCCCAGCATGTCGAGCGAGAGTCGTTGCTGAACAAGTTGCGTGAAGCCAATATCGAACTGTCTGCCATGGCGCTGACCGACCCCCTCACCAGCCTGCCCAATCGTCGGGCTTTGCTGGATGAACTGGCACGGATGTTTGCCATTGCCCAGCGCGAAACCCGCAGCGTACTGATCGCCTTTCTGGATCTGGACGGGTTTAAACAGATCAACGACACATGGGGCCACGACGCGGGTGATGCGTTGCTGCAGACCATCGCACAGCAATTGGCGCAGCAACGGCGCGCCGGTGATTTCATTGCGCGCGTAGGAGGCGATGAGTTTGTTGCTGTGGGCGTAGGGCCGCGTCCGGGTGAACAAGCCGACGATGCCGCTGAGGCCTTTGGTTTGCGGTTGTTTGAGAGAACCCGCGCGACAGTTGGCGCGGGCAAGGTCCAGTTTGATTACGCGGGGGCCAGCGTGGGTGCCATCGCGATCGACCCGGCTGCGGCCACCATCAGTGAAGCCTTAAGCCAGGCCGATTCGGCCATGTACAAGGTCAAGCAGCGCCGCGCTCGTCGCACCCCGTCGGCCTGCTGATCGGGCGGTACGCCTAGTTCAGGATGAAATGATGAGCCTGCGGCGTGGGCTGCGTCATGGGCTCGCCCAGGACATCCATGATCGATGACTCGATGGTATGGCTCAGTGCTGCCAGCGGCAGGTCGTTGGGCTCCAGTCCGAATGGATCTTCCAGCTCTTCCCCGATCATATCCAGCGCCATGTAGGTATAAGCGATAAACGCCGCAATCAACGGGGTCAGCCAGCCGATGCTCGTCGCCAGACCAATGGGTAGCAGCAAGCAATACAGCGTCACAGTCCGGTTCAACAGCACGCGATAACTGAATGGAATGGGCGTGCTGGCAATACGCTCGCAACCGCCGATCATCTCTGAAAGCTTGTTCAGATTTTCGTCAATGGACTGATATTGCAATGCAGTCAGCGTGCCATCACGCAGGAGCGCCGCACATTCGGTGCCGAGCCAGTGCAGGATAAACGCGGGTTTGAAACGGGACTGCGCCACACTTTCAAGCGTTTCTGGCGGCAACAGGCGTGCCATGTGGGCCGATTGATCGGTATTACGCAATTGGCCCAGTAACGCATAAGTACAAGCGGCCAGCCCACGCCCCAATCTGACCACCGCAGGGTGGTCTGGCGCGGCTGCATGCACCTGGCGGATGACCGAGCGTGCAGCGACCAGCATGCCGCCCCAGAGTTTGCGGGCTTCCCAATACCGCTCATAGCTGACCGAGTTACGAAAACCCAGAAAAATCGCCAGTGCGATGCCCATCAGGGTGAATGGCGGAATACTGAGCGATGAATTGGCATGCTCCAAAGACCACCAACCGCGCGCCAGCACGGCAATCACGGACACGCCGGCCACCACAGCAAGCCGCAGCGCAATCCGGCCGAGCACGGAGCCGCGCCAGACAAACAGAAGGGAAATCCAGTGGCCGTGGGGGCGGATGATCATGGCGTTGTCATGGCTGCGGGAGGACGGGTTGGTATGTTACTCCTGAGCGCTTTGATGCTGCTCAAGCGTTGTAATGGCAATTTTTAACTTTTGCCGGATTCAGGTACTGAAAAACAAAAGCCCCGCCAGATAAGGCGGGGCAACCTGGTCTTTGGTGGATGGCTTCAGGCAGAAACGCTGACTGAACTGGGCGTCGGACTGCTGCCGGAATACGTGTCGCCCACTTTGCTGGAGGATGCCGGCGTTGGGGTGTAATTGGTCAGACTGGTACCGGTACCCAGTTGATGCAGCCCGTTTTCGTCGGTGATGGTGACGCTTGTCGTGCCGCTGGCATCGGTTGCCGTGCTGGTGCTGCCCACACCGGTATCCGCGTTGTTACCCGTTGTGCCTGTATGGCCTGACGTATCACCGCTACCGGCATTGCTCGTCGTGACGGTGGCGCCGTTTAGTGCGGACAGCCAGTCACTCATTTGCTTGAACAAGGTGTCGTTCAGGTTCACGAGAAAACTCACCGCGCTGGATTCAAACTGCAACAAGGAGCCCAGCCAGTCGTTCTGGCCATTGCCCGTGCTGCTCCCGCTGGTTGGGGCGGGCGCTGGCGTGGAGGATGTCGGCGCAGGCGTTGGTGTGGGTGCGGTCGAGGTCGGCGCAGGCGTGGGCGAACTGGTGGTGGGGGTCGGCGCTGGCGCAGGGCTGGCCGAAGGAATAGGCACGTTCACCGACGGCACGCCACTGTTGCCGCTACTGCTGCTGGTGGGGGTGCCACTACCGCTGGTCGACGGGGCCGGGGTGGGCGCGGGTAGTGACGGCAGCTGGTGGCCACTGTCCGGATTGCTGGCGTGGGCATTCGTGCCGCCAGACCAGGATTCGGCCTCAAGCAACGTCATCGATGCAGTGAAGCCCAGCGTGCGGCCATCCGCAGTCGTGATAGTGCCGCTGAGATTCAGCGCCATGCCAAAGGCAGCGTACAGGTTGCCATTGCTGCCACTGCTGCTATTGCTGCCATGGCCATGATGACCCGACGCGCCACCCGAGATGCCGATCTGGGTCCCCTCAGCCAACTGACCGGTGAACTGCATGCCGGTAATGCTGGTGCCCAGCATCTGCTCCATCATGGAGCGGAAAATATCCACTTCCGGGCTGATCTGACTGGCCAACCCGTTCTGGCTACCGGTCTGGCTGGCGCTGGCGGCTTGTTGCCCGGCCTGCGACAGTTGCACGTCCGTGCTGGGGCTGGGCGCGGCAGTGCTGTCGCCGCTGCTGTCCGAGCTACCTGCGCTGGGCGTGCCGCTGTTACTGGTGCTGTCCGGTTGCCAGGTACCGGAGAACTGCTCCTGATACAACATAGCCAGGGAGGAGGCGAGAGACTGACGTGCTTGGTCGACATGCATGATTGGACTCCGGAATAGCGCGGTTTTCCGGTGTATCGACGTGTATCAGAACTGCTTGAGGCTTACGACTGGCATAAAGCGACTGACGGTAGGTTTGGGGATAAACGGTTGCATTTGTTGTAAGTAATGAGCGGAAAAAGCCCGGCACGAAGCCGGGCTTTGTCTCGCGGTGTATCGCAGACGTCTTAGTAAGACAGGCCGTAACCGAACGGGTAAAGCGGGCTGGCGGTGTCGTGCGGGACATCTTCTTTTTGTGCAGCGACATCGACCATGGATGACGGCAACTCGAACGGCAGCTTGCCTTGCGGTTTGCCCTTGCCGGTAATGACATCAAACAATGCGACATCGCTGGCGCCAAAGTTGGCAAGGATCGCGCTGGTCTTGTCCTGCACATTGGTCAGAATGGCCGGACGATCCATATAGACCGAGACAATGGTCTTTGGTGCTGCGGTTGCGGCCTTGATGGCTTCGTAGTCGGCGGCACCATCAACGAACGCCAGGCTGCCTTCATGCTGCATGGAGCCAAACATGTAGTTGGGGTGCAGCGTTTCATACGGCGTGCTCACACGCAGGATGGCGACATCTGCATCTTGCGGCGCGCTGACCACCGTGAAGCCATAGCTCTGTGCCACAGCGGCATCTACGCCATACAGCCAGACCTTCTTGCCCGTCAGCGCCATCGGCAGAGTGGCATTGTTGTTTTGCAGCAGGACCATGGCGCGGCGTTGCGTATCCAGGGCCAGCGCCTGGAATTCGGCATTGCCGACAACTTTGCTGGCAGCGCTGGCATCCACATAGGGTTTCTCAAAGAGGCCTTGCTGGAACTTCTGCAGCAACACGCGATAAGCAGACTCGGTCAGGCGGGTGTTGGTCAGCAAGCCTTGTTGCACGGCCTGAATGAGGTATTCAGGCTCGGTCGCACCACCAAACTGATCCATGCCGGCGTTGACCGACTTCACATAGCGCTCCAGCTTGGTGGCGGTTTCCATGCCCCATGGCGTACCAAACCCGATGAAAGACGGCGCCACGCCGGTTGGTGTGCCGTTCAGGCAATTGGCATCACAATCAGAGGTAATGCCCCAGTCGGACAAAATGACGCCCTTGAAGCCATAGCGACCGCGCAAGAGGTCTGTCAGCAGTGCCTTGTCAAAGCCCGCGCCGACTTGTTCCAGTGTGATGCCGTCGATCGTCACGGAAGTGTCCGGGAACGAGTACGTTGGCATGACGGAGGCCGCATTGGCCGCAAACGCGCCTTCAAATGGCTTGAGGTGATAGGCAAAGTTATTACCCGGGTAAGTCAGGAAACGGCCGTAGTAGTTGTGGCCGTCAAACCCGTTTCTGGACGCACCATAACCCACCCAGTGCTTGACCACGGCCAGCACGCTGCCTGGTTTCAGGCCAGTGCTGCCGCCCTGGAAGCCCTCGATATACGCTTGCACCTGCGCTTTGGCGATGTCGGCGTCTTCGCCAAAGGTGCCGTTGATCCGCGGCCAGCGCGGTTCGGTTGCCAGGTCAGCCTGTGGAGAGAGCGCTTGCGTAATACCGACGGCCTGATACTCCTGGCGGGCGATATCGCCAAAGCGACGGGTCAGATCCGGGTCATTGATGGCAGCAAAGCCCAGAGTCTCTGGCCATTGCGAGAACCCGCTGCTACCCGCACTCGCGCCCAGGGTGTACTGGAAATGGTTGCGCGGGTCGGTACTGATCGACACCGGGATAGCCAGACGCGATTGTTCTGCCAGCTTCTGGATGTTGTTGTATTGCTCCGCCATGGTTTGCGGATCGCCGCCCATGCGCGTGATAAAAGTGTTGATGAACTGGGTATTGATCAGCGTATTGAACGCGGCAAGGTCATACGCATTACCCGTACCTGCACCGGTGGTGTCGTTGAGTACCGGGGCGGTGCCGTGCATCATCAAGCCGGCCTTTTCTTCCAGCGTCAGCCGTGCAACCAGATCCTGGGCGCGGACTTCAGGGGAGAGACGCCAGTCTTCATACGGCTCCAGTTTGCCGTCTTTGTTCAAATCCTTGAACTTGAGGCCATCCTGGCTGATCAGGTTGAGTGAGGTATAGCCAAAGTCTTGCTGGGCCACGCTGCTTGAGCTATCACCGCCATCACTGCCGCCACCGCAGCCGGCCAGCGCCAGCGCTAATGTGCTGCTGGCCAGCAGAAAGCTACGGGCCGCAAAAGGGGTCGTACACTTCTTTTTCATCGACTACTCCTCAATCGTGGGTTGCTCTTGTTACATGTGTAACGGCCCTGTACCGGACCTTGTCCCACTGTACTCATGCAATTTGGGTAGCCTTGACTGAGGGGGGCGTGTTTTTACCTTTAGGGTGCAAGATCGATCGTGCAGTGCATCAAACGGGTTGCCGCCAGGCGGCAGCGTGGGTCGCAAAGCCGCGCTGCTACTGGATCGGGCTGTGCGTTTGGTCACAAGTCTTTGGGCCGTATGGACTTTACCTGATGGCCCGACAAGGGATGCCTCGCCAGGATGATTTCAAAAACATCAAACAAGAAATCGCACCCTGGAGGTTTGCATGCCGGCTCTGCACCGTGCATTGGCTCGTACCGTATCTAACCGGATCGCTGTCCATGTTCAGCGTTCAACTGAACAAGCCGGACTATCTGCCGCCCTGTTCGCCCGCCACACGGGTATTACCGCTGAAGATCTGATCGACCCGCATGGCCGCATTGATGGAGAGCGCCATCGTCGCATGGTGCAACTGGCGGGGCGCCTTGGTTTGCCACCGGTGGTACTGGAGCGCGACTGTGCGGTGCTGTTTGGCGACTTTCCAGTGCTGGGCAACCTGTGCCTGAACGCGCGCACCCTGCGCGAGGCCTTGGCCGCATTCAGCACGTATCGCCCCTTGATCGGTGAATTTGATTTCTTGCTGTGCCGCATTGCCGGGCAACAGGTGCGGTTTGAATATCTGGCTGAATTCGCGCCTTCCAGCGGGTTTCAGGCACTGGCCAATTTTCAGGTGCTGGCCTCGTTGACGCGGGTGTACGACCAGGCCATCCCGACCTGTTTCGCGGTGGAACTGATGGGTAAAGCGCCACCGCCGTATCTGGTCCGGCGAATCAATGATTTCTTCGGCGCGCCGGTTCGCTACGGCAGCGCCGCCAACCGCATGCAGTTTGCTGCGCCCATGCTTGATGACCCGTTTGCCCAGCACAACGCCATGCTTGCGCCCATGTTGCAGCAGCATGCACAGCAAGAACTGGACCGGATCCAGCAATTACATTCTTTTGCGGCCAGCGTGGAGAATCTGATTCTGGCGTTCATCAACGATCCGCAGACCGATACGCGCGGCTCAGCACTCTTGCAGCAATTGTGTGACCGGTTGCAGACCTCGCGATGGTCGTTGCACCGGCAGTTACAACTGGAAGGGACGCATTTCAGAGCGCTTGAAATGAAGGTAAAGATCAATGAGTCTCGCCGTTTGCTGGGTAATCCGCAGATCACGCTGGCGCAGATCAGCGAGCAATTGGGATTTGCATCGCAAAGTGCATTCACGCGGTTCTTCAGGGCAAGACATGAGATGGCGCCGCTGGCCTTCCGGCAGCACGCGTTGCTGCGGGTCAGAGCCCCGGCCTGAGTGGTGATGGCGGGAAATGAAAAAGACAAGCAGGCGACAGTACCTGGGAAGAAGTGGACAGACCCGGCTTGTGGCCACCTGCTTGTAGACGGAGAGTCGTCGAGTGCCTTGAAGTAAAAAGCCCGCTGTTGCGGCGGGCTTTTCCTGGCAACAAATCTTTTAAAGCAACGATTTAGTCAGCAACGACGCGACCCGGTTGTTGGTCAATCTGGGCCGCGAAATTCTGTGTCGCGTAGGCTGACGCCTGGCCACGTGTACTGGCGTGAGAAACCGGGAATTCTTGCGCGGCAGGGCGCAATTCGAAGCCGTTACGACCTGGTTGCTGGTCAATTTGCGATGTGTAGTTTTGCGTTGCATGCGAAGCGCGTTGCCATACCGGTAAGGCGCCTTGCTGGGCGGTCGGTGTGGCCACGGCCTGGTTGCTGTCGGCAGCTTGTGCCGAGAAAGCAGCGGTGGCAGCAACAGCAGCAAAAATGAGGGATGCAGCAAACTTGTTCATGATGTTTCTCCGTGTAGATTCAAGGTTTTAACCTGACGTCGTTGTTGTTTTGTTCGCGACGTTGAAGCCATGGTATGCCTCGAAAGTACGTAGAAAAACTACCAAACCGTTGTTAGTTTGTTTCCCGTTTATTGATAAATGTCAGTGTCATCCGACATGGGTTTTGAGGTGGGCAAAAAGGGTGACCAGAGTGCCCCGGTGCCAACCCGCGCCACGCTTTGCTTCGCGTGAAGGGGGTGGCAAACCGGGGAAGGGCAGATCAAAAACCGTGCAAACGGTTGACATCCACCTGTCGGTTTGCCGCTTGTCGTCTCTGTAGTGATCAGTCGTCTCGGGTCAGAACTTCCAGTAATTCAATTTCAAAAATCAGGTTGGAATGCGGCTTGATATGCGGCCCGATCTGGCGATCGCCATAGGCCAGATGCGCAGGGACAAACAACTTGCGTTTGCCCCCGACTCTCATGCCTATCAAACCCTGATCCCAGCCTTTGATCACGCGGCCGGTGCCAATGACGCACTGGAATGGCTTGCCCCGATCGTGCGAGGAATCAAATTTGGTGCCATCTTCCAGCGTGCCGGTGTAGTGGGCGGTAATCAGCGCGCCGCGGGCAATTTCTTTGCCCTCGCCGACGACGAGGTCTTCAATGATCAGTTCGTTGTTCACAATGGGTACTCCTGAAGGGTGGGGTGATTTTCTCACGCGCCCGGTTTTTGGTGCATGGCGATGTCGGCGGTGCTTTGCAGCGTTACAAACGGCCCGCTCAGAGTGGCATTGTGATGGGCGATGATGGCGCTGGCGGCCAGTTGCGGGGTGTCCACGCAGCTATGCGCATCGCTGGCCAGGACGGCGTTATAACCGCGGTCGGCGGCTTCGCGGCAGGCCGTGTCTACGCAGTACTGGGTCTTCATGCCGGCAATGATCAACCTGCTCACGCCATCCTGTTGTAGCCACTGAGCCAGTGGCGTGCTGTTGAAGCAACTGATCCGGTGCTTGTCAAAAACCCGGTCGCGGGTGGGATCGATGTCCAGCGCCGCAGAGAGTTGCCACAGCGGGCTGCCCGCCGCGATGGGCGAATCGGCGGGACCGGTATGGCGTACCGCATAAACCGGTGCGCCGGCTGCGCGCGCTTTGCCGATCAGGATATTGATATTGGCCAGCAGATCAGTCAGCGCATGCGGGCGTTCCGGGCCGCCAACGTGGCCGGCTTGCATATCGATGATCAACAGGGCGGATTGCGAAGCAGACATAGGTGTTTCTCCAGATGGGGTGCCAATCCGGACGGGAGAAACAACAAGGCCCCGACCAGACTGGCGGGGCCTTGAAACGGGGGAATCTTGCGCTCACAACCCCGTACACGGCCCGCCTGTGGCGGTCGTGGTGGTGGTGGTCGTGGTGGGGCGCAGGTTCATGCACTCAACATAATTGAGCGGCTGCGCGACGTCAACGGTGTGTCTTGAGCGCGGCGATCTGCCGCTGATAGGCATATTCGTCGGTGTGATACAGCTGGGTGCTGGCACCGCCCTTGATGGTCAGTTGCAATACCCTGGCCTTGAAGGTGCTGCCCAGCGCCACGATGCCCATATCCAGATTGGCCTGACTCAGTTGCGTCACCAGATGCGGCCCGGACAACCTGCCATTGACGGGCGCGCTTTGCGTTTGCGTCTGGCCGTCGGTGTCGACAAAGGTTTGCTCCAGCCGCCCGGTCCACTGCGCGTTGCGTGTGGTGACGATCTGCAGCATGTAGACGGTGCGATCAATCTGGCCGACGTAAGTGCCATCAAGGCTTTCTGCCCGCGCGGACAGGCAGGCCACGGACAAACATGCGATCAGCCATAACCGGCACAGTGAACGCAAAGTTGCTGCCATGTCTTGCTCCCTTGTGGTTGTTCGCACCCCTCATTGCTTTGTTTATTGTACGGTCTGTCCTGGCAGGAACAAGCCATTCAAGGTATTTTCCATCGCCCGGCCGCTGCCACCTGGTTTAGCGGGCGGCGGCGATGGCGGCGCGGTGCTGCGCCAGAAAGGCGTGGATCTGCGCCACGACGGCCGCCCCTTCACCCACTGCCGCCGCAACACGCTTGACCGAGCCCGAGCGTACGTCGCCAATCGCAAAGACGCCTTTGACGCTGGTTTCCAGTGCAAATGCCGGAATCTGCCCATCTGCTGCGGCATCCAGCCCGGTGGGCACAAACCCTTTTTCGTCGATTTTTACCGCGCAATCACGCAGCCAGCTGGTGTTGGGGTCGGCACCAATAAACAGGAATACATGACGTACCGGCATGGTGGTTGACGCTTCCTTGCCGGCGCGGCGTGTGCGGACTTCCACGCTGGCCAGGCCGTGTTCGTCACCATCAAGCCCGGCAATTTCGGAATACGGATGCAACTCGACGTTGGGCAATGCCGCCAGCCGTTCGATCAAATAGCGCGACATGCTGGCTTCCAGACTGGGGGCCCGGATCAGCACATGGACTTTGGCAGTGTGTGCCGCCAGGAACACGGCGGCCTGACCGGCCGAGTTGCCGCCACCAACCAGAATGACTTCTTCATCCCGACACAATTTGGCCTCAACGGGTGACGCCCAGTAATACACGCCACGCCCTTCAAAGCGGCATAACTGGCTGATTTGTGGCCGGCGGTATACCGCACCACTGGCAATGACGACGGTTTGCGTAGCAATGCAGCGGCCATCATCAAGCTCAAGTTCGATCGGGGTGCGATCACAGTGCAACGTCTTGATGGCCAGCGGAATCGCCACGTGTGCGCCAAACTTCTGTGCTTGTACAAAAGCGCGACCGGCCAGTGCCTGACCGGAAATTCCGGTCGGGAAGCCAAGGTAGTTCTCGATGCGGGAACTGGCGCCAGCCTGGCCACCGGGAGCACGGCAATCGAACACCGCCACTGACAAGCCTTCTGACGCGGCGTAGACCGATGCGGCCAGCCCGGCCGGGCCAGCCCCGACGACGACGACATCGTAGACGTGGCCGGGATCGAACTCCGGCAACAGGCCCAGATGGCTGGCCAGTTGGCCTTCATCTGGCGCGCGCAGCACATTGCCATCCGGACAGATCACCAGCGGGAAATCACTGGGCCGCACCGAAATACGCGAGAGCAGATCAACGATGTCCGGATCGGTCTCTGCTTCCATGATGGTGTGTGGGTAGGCATTCCGGCGCAGAAAGCTTTGCAGTGCATGCAATTTGTTGTTGGCCTCACCACCGACCAGCACCAGCCCGCGGCCGCGCTCCAGCAAGCCCACGCGGCGCAAGATCAGCGCACGCATGATGCGCTCGCCCAGTTCGGCCTCGGCCACCAGCAAGGCGCGCAGTTGATGAGGTGGCAAGAGCAGCGCGGTGACAGGTTCCAGAGTCAGGCCATCTGCCAGCGAAGGCTTACCCGATAACTGCGCAACTTCTGCTGCAAATTCAAACGGGCCCTGTTCGATAATGATGGTGGAATGGCCCAGCCCGTCGCGGGAGATGATCCGCACGCGTCCGCTGAGAATCACAAACAACCCGGGCCCCGGCTGGCCAATTTCAAACATCATGGTCTGGGCCGGGTACTCACGGATTTCGCCAAAGCGCCGCATGCGTTCGACTTCTTGCTCTGTCAGTTTGGGAAAACGCTGATGATGGCGGGATTCCAGCGGTGAAAAGGGCGCATCCCCGGTGCCTTCCAGTATTTCGTTGGCGGGCAAGGTCGGTTCTGCCACAGAAACGGCAGCCTGGGTCAAAGCAGTCATGGCAAAACCTCTGGGGACGGACTACGGTGGGCACGCGATCAGCATAGTTCACCACGGCTGTGTGACGGCCATGAAACCGCATCGACCAGCCATGCGGTGGAGTATGGGCTGCATCTTCTGGCTCACGTTTGACGACAGTGCTGGCGGAACGAAAAGTCTATGACAATGGTCTTTGGCTTATCAGCAGTTCATGATTGATGACCCAATGCAGGATGACATTGCATGCAACCCGCATCACCACTGACACGGCAACGTGTAGAACGCGCGCCTGAACTCGATTCGCCCCGCGTGCGCGGGCAACGCACCTTGCGCACCATCGCCGCATTCGAGGCGCTCAAGGGTCTGGCGGCGCTGGCGGCAGGTATCGGTCTGTTGAGCTTTGTTCACCACGATATCCGGCGCCTGGCGCTTGATCTGATTGGTCATGCGGGGTTGTCACCCTATGCCCACTACCCGGCGGTCTTGCTGCGTTATGCAGACATCGTGCAGGACGCCAATCTGCGATTGTTGATCCCCGCCGCGCTGGCTTATGTGCTGTTGCGGTTTGCCGAGGCCTGGGGCCTGTGGTTTGACCGCTCTTGGGCACAGTGGCTCGGCGCGATCTCCGGCGCGATTTACATCCCGTTTGAGGTTCACCATCTCTTCCTGAAACCCACATTGGTCAGTGCGCTGATCGTGCTTGGGAATCTGGGTGTGGTGATCTTCCTCGCTGCCCGCGTCTGGCAGCAGCGCAAGACCCACCCGGCCACATCTTGATCTTGTCAGATATCACTCGCACCGACTAACGCCACCCGCCGCTGGGCGAGGGTGGGGCGCCGGTTGAAGATCAAGACGTCTTCAGACGGGAGCGTCGCCATGAGTGATTCAACCAGCACCGGCGGCGTGGCCAGCGTGAGCACCGCGTTGCCTGCCTCTACGCGCTCTGGCAAACGCTGGTGGCAGCAATTGGGGCCCGGTCTGATTACCGGTGCGGCAGATGATGATCCCAGCGGCATCGCCACCTATTCGCAAGCCGGCGCTGCCTGGCGTTTCGATACCTTGTGGGCGTTGCTGGTGGCATTTCCGCTGATGTACGCGGTACAGACCATCTGCGCACGCATTGGCCGCACCACGGGGCATGGTCTGGCGGGCAACCTGCACCGGCATTATTCGCACTGGCTCTTTTATGTGATGATGTTGCCCATGTGCGTGGCCAACATCATCAACATTGGCGCTGATCTTTCTGCCATGGGCGATGCGCTGGCGTTGTTATCCGGCATCAAGTCGCCGCGTTTGTTCATGATCCTGTTCGGCGTGGGGTGCACGATTGCGACGGTGTGGGTGCCCTATCGACGATACGAATCCGTACTGAAATGGCTGACGCTGGTGCTGTTTGCCTATGTGGCCGTGTTGTTCTTCAGCCATGTGCCCTGGGTGGAAGTGACCAAAGCGCTGGTCTGGCCCACGCTGCACTGGAATGGCAAATACCTGACGACCATCGTGGCCATGCTGGGAACCACGATCAGCCCGTACCTTTTTTTCTGGCAGGCCTCGCTGGAAGTCGAAGACCTGCGACGATTTCCCGATCGCCGTCCTTTATTGCAAGCACCGGATCAAGCCCCCGCAGCCTGGTCGCGCATTCATAACGACACGCTGGCGGGCATGATTTTTTCCGGGCTGATTGCCGCGTGTATTGTGGTGTCGACCGCAGCGACGTTGAATGCCCATGGCATCACGGAGATCAACACCACGGCGCAAGCGGCGCAAGCCTTGCGGCCCGTTGCTGGTGCAGCGGCCTTTGCGCTGTTCGCGGTGGGCATTATTGGTACGGGCTTGCTGGGCGTACCTGTGCTGGCAGCTTCTGCGGCGTATGCCGTGGCGGGCACGCTGCACTGGCGGGGTAGCCTGGATGAGAACGCCGGTTATGCGCCACGCTTTTATATGGTGCTTGCCGCTGCCGTGCTGATTGGCCTGGCGCTTGACCTGATCCACATGGATCCAATGAAAGCGCTGTTCTACAGCGCTGTCGTCAATGGCGTAGTGGCCGTGCCGATCATGGTGATGCTCATGCAACTTGCAGCCAACCGCAAAATCATGGGCGATTTTGTCGTGAAAGGGCCGGTACGGGTGATGGGCTGGCTGGCCACCTTGCTGATGTTGCTGGCCGTGGTCGCCATGCTGGTCTGGTGAGCGGTGGTGCGCTGACAAAGGTTGCCGTTGCGCGCTGACACGCAAGCGACGGCACGTAGCGTAAACCTGGTATGAAAGAACAGCGCCGCTGTTCGTCTCACGGAACACAGGAGGATGTCATGCCACGCGGTGATAAATCGTCGTATACCGACAAACAGAAACGGATGGCGCAACACATCGAAGAGAGTTACGAGGACCGGGGCGTACCGGAAGAGGAAGCCGAACGTCGCGCCTGGGCCACCGTGAACAAGGAATCCGGCGGCGGCAAGAAGTCAGGGTCCGGGCGCGGAAAGCCGGAGGATCACTCTGTCTTTCGCAAAGGCGGGCGTCTGGGCGGCAAGGCGGCTGCCGCACGCACGCCGGAACAACGTTCCGCCTCTGCCAAAAAGGCCGCAGAAACCCGCAAGCGCAATGCGGCCGCCCAGACTCAACACTGATGGACCTCAGGCCACGCCCCCATTGGCGCGCAGGACCTGACCGTTCACCCAGCCCGCATCAGGCCCGGCCAGCATGCTGACCACGGCGGCAATATCTTCTGGCTCACCCAGTCGTTGCAGTGGCGGCATATTGGCAAAATGCTGGATTTGCTCTGGCGTTTTGCCATTGAGGAAGAGTTCGGTTGCGACCGGCCCCGGCGCGACGGCATTGACGGTGATATTGCGGCCACGCAGTTCCTTGGCAAACACCCGGGTGTATGACTCTACCGCTGCTTTGGTGGCGTTGTAAGTGGCATAGCCGGGCAGATTCATGGCGAGCGCCGTAGTCGAGAAATTGATCACGCGCCCGCCCTCGTTCAAACGTGCTGCTGCCTCCCGCAGGGTGTTAAACGTGCCGCGCACGTTGATTTCAAACATGCGATCAAACTGATCATCTGTGGTTTGGCTGACTGGCTGAACGGTCATGATGCCGGCGTTGTTGACCAGCACATCAATCTTGCCAAGGCGCTGCTCGACTTCATCAAACATCTGCCGCACTGCCACTGCGCTGGCCACGTCAGCCTTGAAGGCCATGGCCACGCCACCTGCTGCCACGATATGGGCGACGAGGGTTTCTGCTTCGGTGGCACTGGCGGCATAGTTCACCACCACCGCGAACCCGTCTCTGGCCAGGCGCTGGACTACGGCTGCGCCAATCCCGCGTGAGGCGCCGGTGACGAGGGCTACTTTGCGTTGTTTGTTGTCTTGCATGATGCTGCTCCAGAGGTGAGTGGGTAAGACGACATCCTCCACGAAAGCGCATGCCGGATAATCCCCAGGAACCTGGTAATATTGTTCGAATATCAACAACAATAAGATATTTGCGCAGTTGATTGTTCTGCAAACAGCGGTGACTGCCAGATCAATGATGAGTCTGCGTCCTGGGTATGCCCGTGAGGAAGTTTGCAAGGCTGTGATCAACTACTGCACGCGTGTTCACTTCATCGCTCGCGCATGGCTTTGCGCCAGCGCAATGAATGTAGTTTCTGACCGTTTATGTAGTAAAAGACCCCACTTGTCAGGTCATGCCACAGCGTTTGAAACAAGATAGAAGCTGGCGCGTTTTTCAGAATGAAAAACCCGTTTCTGCAGGCAGGCGGCAGAGGCTTGTTGCCCCGTAAAAGTGCAGAAAAATCAGAATGATGCGTATCTTTAACACGTTGCTTGTTTTTGCGCTATTGAGAAAAATCCCACTGCCATATTCATGACGTTGCCATGCAAATACACGGTAGAATCGAGCCGATCCTTTTTTACTCTGTGAGGCAGGGCATCACCATGCAACTGCGTAGTTTTATTACAGCTCTGGCTTACCCGCTGGCTGCTGCGTTCGTCGTCCTGGCCACCCCTGCCCAAGCCGATACCCTGGATAACATCAAGGCCACTGGCACAATCAACGTTGGCTATCGCCAGTCGTCGCAACCGGTGTCGTATGTTGTGAACGACAATCCGACCGGGTTCGTTGTTGATCTGTGCCGCGATATCGTCGCTACCACTATTTCTGATGCCGTTAAAAAGCCGGTAAAAATCAAGTTCGTGCCGGTCACTGCACAAAACCGTCTGACCATGCTCAAGGAAGGCAAAATTGACATGGAATGCGGCTCGACCACCATTACTGAAGAGCGCCAGAAACAAGTGGGTTTCTCTGTGGTGGATTTTGTAACCACATCGCGCCTCGTGAGCCTGGCCGGTACCAAGCCTTCGCTGCCTTCCATGGAAGGCAAGACGCTGGCGCTCAAGGCCGGCTCCAGTCACATTGAACTGATTTCCAAAATGGTCGGCGGTATTCACGTATTGAGCGTGAATGACGCTGCACAAGGCATTCAGGCAGTGCAAGATCACAAAGCCGCCGCGTACCTGGACGATGAATTGCTGATTCAGGGCGCCATCCACAAGGCTGGTCTGGACTTCAAACAATTTACGTTCAGCGATCCGCTGTCGGTTGAACCGTACGGTATTGCCTTTCGCCTGGGAGACACCGCGTTTGGCAAACTGGTGAGCGCTGGTGTGCGCAACAATTTCTCGCGCACCGAAAAAGCCATCCGTTCTGCCGAAACGTACTCGGCCGAGTTGGGTGTGCCGGTGAATACACTGACCCGCGACGCGATCCGTTCACCAGCGTATTCCCGCCAATGCAGTCTGATCGACAAGGGTGCTTGCTGAGTCTCGTTGCACGGCGCGTGTTCCCGGAAAAGGCAACCAACAGGGTTGCCTTTTTTTACGCCTGTCTCTGTGGAACATACACATTGGTATGTCATTCAGGCACTTTTACCGTTTATCGTGCCAACCCGGTTGCATAAGCGGTGCTGCTTGCTCAAAACCCGTAGCCTTATATAGTGTGGCGTCAGCGCCTTGAAAACGTTTTCAAATTTGCCTGACACCCGCAGGGCAGGTGATCGCTGCCGCAAAACAGAACCAGGACGGAGATAGCATGAGCAAACCGGCAGGCTCAACACGCCTGAAGGCATTGATGTGTGCGTTGGCCTTGAGCGGCACCATGCACGCTGGCGTTGCCATGGATGTCTCTCCGTACTTCATGACCTGGGCGTATGGCAACAACAACTACGCCGTGACCAGCCTGATGGATGCACATGCCAAGGCTGGCTTGCAGAGCGCCACGCTCGCGTTCCTGGTCTCCAGAAATGGTTGTGCCGTCGACAATTCCGTATCGCAAATGCAAAGTGACCTGACCGCGTTCCAGGCTGCAGGCGGGCGCGTGATCATTTCGTTTGGCGGGGCAGACGGTACGTATCTGGAAGCCGCCTGTACCGCGACTCAGATGGCCAACCTGATTGCCGGCATTTTGCAAACGACAGGTGTGCGGGCGATCGATTTTGATGTGGAAGGCGCCCAGTTGGGCAAAGGTAACCTCAACGTTGTGCGCAATGCGGCCATGCTGCAATTGCAGCAGCGGTATCCGTCGCTGTATATGTCTTTCACCTTGCCCGTGGCCCAGAACGGGCTTGATAGCAATGGCCTTGCGGTCGTGCAGTCAGCGGCGCTTGCGGGCGTGAATGTCAGCATGGTTAACCTGATGACCATGGACTACTGCGATAACAACTGCGGCATCAGCAATATGGGCAAGGTGGCGACAGGCTCTGCTACCGCGGTCTACAACCAGCTCAAGAACGTGTTTCCCGGCAAGACCAGCAGTGAGTTGTGGGGCATGATCGGCATGACACCCATGATTGGGGTGAACGATGATCCGTCTGAGGTGTTCAGCACCAACGATGCCAGTACGCTGGTGGGCTTTGCCCGGCAGAACGGAATCGGCCTTCTGAGCTATTGGGCCTTGCAGCGTGACCGTGCCGGCATGGGTAGCAAGGACGATTACTCGGACACCACTCAGACCAACTTTCAGTTTCTGCATATGTTCCAGTCGGCCCAGACGGGTGGGGGCGCTGCCACGCCAACCCCGACGCCATCCCCCGCGCCGACGCCAACACCGACTCTCGCGCCAACACCTGCTCCAACGCCGGTGTCCGTGCCAACGCCAACGCCAACGCCCGCACCGTTGCCGGGCGAGGCTTGCTACACCGCCTGGAATGCCAATACAGCCTACCTGGGCGGTGCGCTGGTCAGTGAAGCCGCAGTGAACTACAAGGCCAACTGGTGGACGCAGGGCAATAACCCGGCGACCAACAGCGGCCCGGCAGGCAGCGGCCAGCCGTGGGCGGTGGTTGGTCATTGTCATGGTGCGGCGACTGTCCCCACGCCGGTTCCGCAATCAGCACCCACGCCCGCGCCGTCGGCGGGTACTTGCCCGGCCTGGCAAGATGGTGGCAACTATGCGGTTGGGGCCGTCGTGAGCTTTAACGGCAAGAACTACACCGCTCTGGTGACGCAGACGGATTACGCGGGCGCCAACTGGAACCCTGCCGCGACGCCCTCATTGTGGAAGGCAGGCGGAATGTGCAAATAGCGCTTATGGCTTGACTGCCTGATCGCGTAGCCATTCTCGCGGGCTCTGGCCGGTTTTACGACGAAACGCCCGCGCCAGCGCAGAGGGGCTTTCATAGCCCACTTCACTTGCCACGATCTGGATCGATGCCCCTTCACGCAGGCGCTGGCGGGCCAGACCCAAGCGCCACTCCAGCAAGTAGTCCCCAGGGGATTGCCCTAGCACCGCTTGAAAATGTGCGGCAAACCGGGCGCGGGACATCAGCGCGGCGGCGGCCAGTTTGTCCAGATTCAGCGCGTCGCCTGGGCTGGTGTGAATCAATGCCAGCGCTCGTGCGAGGCGTGCATCGGCAAGCCCGGCCAGCATGCCGCTGTTCACACTGTGATGGTCTAGCAAATGCCGCATGAGTTGAATCACCAACAGTTCAAACAAACGGTCGACCATGGCCACGCGCCCGCATCCGTCTCCAAAAGCCTCAGCAAAGAGCCATTCCAGTGTTTGCCGTAACTGCGGCATCTCTTTGAGTGGCAACAACAGATAGTCCGGCATCGCGCTGGCC
Organism: Silvimonas amylolytica; assembly: GCF_014645555.1. GTDB lineage: Bacteria > Pseudomonadota > Gammaproteobacteria > Burkholderiales > Chitinibacteraceae > Silvimonas > Silvimonas amylolytica. The sequence continues at coordinate 73,389 of NZ_BMLY01000010.1, forward strand.
AGCGGATTGCCACTGCCGCCATCAAAACCCAAAGCAGCGCAGACAAGTTCGGTTTGATCGGTCTCGACTGAATGCAATCGGTGGCGATAGGGGCGGGGAATGAACAGCAGGCTGGGCTCGGTGATGGTTACCTCGAGCCCGTCTGCCAGCGTAACGGTCACCCGGCCGGCCCGCAGCAAATGCACGGTGCCCGTGGCAGCGCTGCCGTCAAATGAAGTAATGCCGCAGAACGCACCGCTATGAAAAACGCCGGCATGTACCGCAAAACGGGTTAACAGACTGGAGAGTCGGTCCATATCAACACATCCGGTTTGAGACGATCTGTTGCATATTGTGGATGATTTGCAGCCGATTTGCTGGTCTTGCTGCGTAATCTGCTGACTATGCAATCACGCATAAACAACCAGCCCTGAATACGGAGACCCATCATGACGATCATCAACCCTGTTGTTCCGGAAAACGCCCCGGATGCTGTTCAAACCCAGTTGCAGGCTGTGGGGCGCGCAGTGGGTTTTGTGCCCAATATGTACAAAGTGATGGCCAATGCACCCGCCACACTGGGCGGATACCTGCAATTGCAAGGCGCATTGATGCGCTCGAGTTTGTCGGCCAAAGCGCGTGAGGCTGTGGCCCTGGCGGTGTCGCAAGTGAACGGTTGTGGCTATTGCCTTGCCGGGCACAGCTTTGCTGCCGGGAAAGTTGGCCTGACCCAGGCGGAGATCGCGAGCGCCCGTAATGGTGAGCTGAACGCCTTTACCCGACTGGCGCAACAAATAGTCGAGACCCGTGGCCATGTGTCTGCCGCCGACCTGGCCGAGGCGCGCGCCGCAGGTATCACTGATACGCAATTGATTGATGTGATTGGTGTGGCAGCGCAACTGACACTGACCAACTACCTCAACATCATCGCCCAGACGGAGATCGACTTTCCGCCCGTAGCCTGAGGTATCACGTGCGGCATGACCAATCCTTCTGGTTATGCTGCACGAATATTCTAGAATGCCCGGTCCAATCCCATATAAGCTCGTACAAGCTACGGGCGTAACGCGGGGGTGAACCAACATGGGGGCGAGTGACTGGCTGGAGTTGCGACAAGATGCGCAAACCCGCATCGAAACCATGCACGCGCACTTTGAAGGGCATGCCTATGACCCGCACTGGCACGATACCTATGTGATTGGCGTTACCCGCCAGGGCGTTCAACAGTTCAACTGCCGTCGTAATCGCGTCAACAGCACGCCCGGCCATGTGTTCTTGCTGGAGCCCGGTGAAATCCACGATGGCAACGCGCCCGAAGCAGAGGGATTCACCTACTACACGCTCTATATCGATCCGGCATGGCTGGACGGCGCCATGGCCAGGCTGTTTGAAGAAACGCCGGGCGGCTTCGAGATGGGTTTTACCAATACGCTGTCTGATGATCCTGCGCTGGCGCTGGCGACCATGGGCGCATTCAACGCGCTGCATCACCATGAAATGCGCATTGTGCGTGAAGCAAGTCTGGATCGGCTGTTGACCAGCCTGACTGCGCATCTGTCCTGGCGCAAGACGCAGGCCGATGTCCAGTTACCCGCCGCCGCCTGGCGTGCAAGGGATTACCTGCACGCCCATTACATGGAAGACATTGGTCTGGATGAACTGGCCCAAATAGCCGGGACCGATCGCTTCCGTCTCACCCGGGCCTTCAAGTCAGCGTTTGGTGTCGCGCCCCACGCCTACCTGATTCAACTGCGCCTGGCGCGGGCCCGCACGCGGCTGGCCAAGGGGGATACCCCTGCCGAAGTCGCCGCGGTATTGGGTTTTGCGGATCAAAGTCACTTCGGCAGATGGTTCCAGCGCGCCTACCGGTTAACCCCGGCGGCCTACCGCAAGATTTGCACAAGGTTGCCGGGGTAGCCGCCACGATGTTGAGGGCATAGGCGTTTCCAACGTGCCTGGAGAGTATCAGCGGCCTGCCATGGCCGACATCCCGCGCAAAACCGTTCCGGCCTTTTCCGGTGCCAGGGTAGTCACTCGCCCATAAAAATCAGCCATGATGTCACAGGCAGTTGCATCGTCGACCCCAACGCTCGAAGGCGATACGCCCTGCAGGATGCGAAGCTTGTTGCCATATTTTTGCGCCATGGCCTGCACCAGGGGCGTCACGGTCGCAATGACCTGCTCTCTGGTGCCGGGCTTTTGCGGATCAGTCGCTGAAGAGCGGAGTACATCGATCATGGCGTCCTCGGCTTTTGCTTTCAGTGGGTTGTTTGAATCCATGATGGCCGCCTGGGCTTTTTGAAAGTCCGCACTGTTGGGCAATTTGCCGGTGATGGACGCAAAACATATACCGGGTGCTGTTTTACCCAGTTCTCTGGCGACTTCGATCTGCGTTCTGAACAGCTGCACAATGGCGTCGTCGGAGGCTGCAGAGGCATGTTTGAGTGCCAGTGCCTGGCCTGCGGTGAACGCTTCGGCACGAGCGGCATCAATACTTTCTCCGCTCGTGTACGCTTTTTTCAGGTGAGTGGTGAAGGATTCAAATTCGACTGGATAGTATTGCTGGAAGGCAGAGAAGAGTCTGTTTTCCTTCAAAGCACTGCGCAGTTCGTAATCCTGGATGGCCGGGACCACAACCTGGCGATGAATCATCATGCCGACAACGACAAAACCAACCAGCACGCCCATGCGCACGACCGGGTTGATTTCCTTGTTGGTTATTTTTTTGCAGATCGTCAAAACGGCAAAGCCAATGGCGCCAGAAACGGCGCCAATGGCACCGGCCGCAAGATAAGTAGCGAAAGAAGAGACCACGATCATCATCCTTGAGTGACGGGCGCTGGCTACCCGGTGATGAGACCGGTATCAGCCGAGCGCGTGCGGATAGGTAAAACGCTCAAGTCTGGGGAGGCGGAATCTGGATGTCTTCGGGTTTTTTCTGAAAATGGCCGGACGCGAGTTGCTGATGAAGGTCATCACGCATCGGGAAATGCGTGCACGGATCTTCCAGACTGAGCACGGGAGGCGTTGAACAATGAGGGCTCAACAGCGCGCTTCATGCGCAGGAGCCGAGCATGCAATCCCTTCTCCCATTTACCGTGTTTGCCCTTGTCGCCTCGATCACGCCAGGGCCGGCTAACATTCTGGTGTTGTCCAGCAGTGCCCGCTTTGGTTTGATGCCCGCATTGCGGCTGATGCTGGGTATTTGTGTTGCGGCCTCGTCGATCGTGCTGTTTACCGGATGGGGGCTTGGTGGTTTGTTGATGGCTCATCCGGGCATGCAGACTGCCGCCAGGTGGGTGGCGCTGGTCTGGCTCACGCATTTATCCTGGTTGTTGTTTCGTCATCCGCCTGAAGTACCGCAAGCGGGTGATACGGGTCCTGGCCAGATCGGCATGCTGGAGGGTGGCGGGCTGCAGATCGTCAATCCCAAGGTGTGGATGATGGCGCTGGCGGTGGTGAGCGTGTTTGCCGGTAACGGCCCGGATAAATCTACCAGGGTGGCCTTGATGGCGCTGATTTTCTTCGCCGCTGCCGTGCTGTGTATGGCGCTGTGGGCGCTACTGGGGCGCGGCGTGGCTATGTTGCTGCATGCGCCACAGCACTGGCGCTGGCTTAATCAGGCGCTGGCCGTGTTGTTGTTACTGTCAGCGTGGTCGAGCATGCTGGGTTGAGCGCGTGACCCGTCACACGACTATTACTGGGGTTTGGGCTCAGCCTGGACATTGCCGCAGCCGTCCAGCAAATCTTCTGCATGGCCCTGGTTGTGATCGCTATAGTGGCCAATCAATATCAGTGGACGCTGGGTGTTGCCATCGGCCACGCTGGCGGCAAAGGCGGTGATGTTGCCTTTGTCGGCGGCCAGTTCGGGATGGGCTTTGGCCAGGGTGGCGAACACATCCGCGTCAATGTCCGGGCCAGCCAGGCGGCGTGCCAGATAATGCTGTACCCCGTCGCTGGTGTTCAGATCCAGCGGCTGCCAGGAGCTATTGAACTGGCTGGCTTGGGTGGCCAGCTGTTTGGCTATGCCTTGTTCGACACAACTGATATGCACATGTAACTGGCCCTGACTGCGACCCGGAATCGAGTTGATCGCAATGCCCACACGCGCCAGCGGCACACCACCACTCACTGGCTTGGCATCCGCAAACACATGCCGCAGGCGCCAGGCCTCAGCAAACCAGTCGTGTGTGCCGCTTTGCCAAAGCGCTTCGTTCTCAATGCCGCAGACCTTTTGTCGTGGCACCAGCAAGTAGTGATAGGGCGCGCGGTTGTTTTCGAAAATCCCGAACGCGTCATCGTGATATGGACAACTGACCGGGTCTGGCGTGCCGTTGTAGCACACATGTTCCAGCACACGCGGCAGGTCATTGCGGCCTTTGCAGGACTGATCGTCGGCGGTTGCCAATGCGCTGGCCACAGTCAGGGCGGCGAGGAGAAAACGACGTACTTGCATACAGGCTCCGGCGAGTCAGAAGACCCGATACGAACGGGTATAATAAGGGTGCCAGTGGGCGGCTGGCAGGCCAGAATATACCGTTGCAAAGCCACGTTCGTGTGACAATCCGCCCTGTCCCGAGCGAGCTGAAATCTTGAGAGCCCTATGTCTGTACGTTGTAACCGGCCTTGCGCGCCGGTGTATCTGTCTTGCCTGATTACCCGGAGCGCCGCATGACCACCCCTCAGAGCACGCGCGTGCTCTCGTTGATCCCGCCGATGACCCAACTGAATACGCCGTATCCATCCACGGCTTATCTCACGGGCTTTCTGCGCTCGCGCGATGTCACGGCATTCCAGCATGATCTGGCGCTTGAGCTTGTACTGAGCCTTTTTAGTCGCCCCGGTTTGCAACAGCTGTTTGATCACATCCAGAACACCATTCCGGCGCGCAAACGCAGCGCGGCGGTGTACCAGTTTTGCGAGCAGTTTGAGCGATATCTGGCCACGATCGATGCCACAGTGGGTTTTTTGCAAGGGCGGGATTCGACGCTCGGTCACCGTATCTGCAACCGCAATTTCCTGCCGGAAGGCCCGCGTTTCGAGTCACTGGAAGTCTACGTCGATGAAGACGGTGGCGATCCGCTGGCCTGGGCGTTTGGTGCGCTCGGCATGCAGGACCGGGCTCGCCATCTGGCGACGTTATATCTGAACGATATTTCGGACGTCCTGCGCGAGGCAGTCGATCCGCGTTTTGAATTTGTGCGCTATGCCGAATCGCTAGCCCAAAGCCAGCCGACGTTTGATCCGCTGGCGCAAGCACTGGCCGCGCCGACCAATCTGGTGGATGACACGTTGCACGCGTTGACGCTGGCCGCCATTGAGCAACACAAGCCGACACTGGTGCTGCTGTCAGTACCGTTCCCCGGCGCGGTGTATGCCGCGTTTCGCATTGCACAGACCATCAAAGCGCATGATCCATCGATTGTCATCGGTCTGGGTGGCGGCTTTGTAAATACCGAACTGCGTGAACTCAAAGAACCACGCGTTTTTGATTACGTTGACTATGTGACGCTGGATGCCGGCGAGCGCCCTTTGCTGGCGCTGCTGGAGCATATTGAGGGCAAGCGTTCACAACAGCGGCTGGTGCGTACGTTTGTGCGCAATGCTGAGGGTAAGGTCCAGTACATCAACATGATGGAAGCCGATGTGCCGTTCGCTGAGGTGGGCACGCCGACGTGGGATGGCTTGCCGCTGAACAAGTATCTGTCGTTGCTGGACATGCTCAACCCCATGCACCGGCTGTGGTCAGACGGCCGCTGGAACAAGCTCACGGTGGCGCACGGTTGCTACTGGAAGAAATGCAGCTTTTGCGATGTGAGCCTGGACTATATCTCTCGCTATGAGAATGCCTCGGCGGTGGAACTGGTTGATCGTATTGAGCGCATCGTCGCCGAGACCGGCCAGACGGGCTTTCATTTTGTCGATGAAGCCGCGCCGCCCAAGGCGCTCAAAGCACTGGCCGAAGAACTGCTGCGCCGTAATCTATCCATTTCCTGGTGGGGCAATGTGCGGTTTGAGAAATCGTTCTCGCCGGAGCTATGCCAGTTGCTGGCCGATAGCGGCTGCATTGCCATCTCCGGGGGGCTGGAAGTCGCCTCTGACCGGCTGTTGAAGCTGATGAAAAAAGGGGTCTCGGTAGAGCAGGTCGCCCGTGTGACACGCGCGTTTTCCGAGGCTGGCGTATTGGTCCACGCTTATCTGATGTATGGCTTCCCGACACAAACGGTACAGGACACGGTTGACGCGCTGGAATATGTGCGCCAGTTGTTTGAAGAGGGTTGCATCCAGTCTGGCTTCTTCCACCGCTTTGCCTGTACGGTGCACTCGCCTGTTGGCCAGAACCCTCAAGAATATGGCATCACGCTGGAGCCACTGCCTGAGATCACTTTCGCCACCAACGATGTTGGTTTTGTCGACCCCACCGGGGTGGATCACGACCTGATGGGCGAGGCGTTGAACAAGGCGCTGTATAACTTCATGCATGGCATTGCCCTGGAACAAGACGTACGGCGCTGGTTTGCCGTGCGTGTACCCAAGCCACAGGTACCGCGCCATCACATCGCTCACGCGCTGGGAACGATGTAACGCCAAGGCAAGCCATGACCTAAACTGACGATTCGCAATCGACAACAGGTCATGGCCATGTACACGCTTTATGGCACCAAAACCTCCGGCGCGGCTGCGGTGGAAGCTGCCCTGGCGCTGCTGGATGTCCCCTATAAGGTGGTCGATGCTGCCGCCTGGGAGCCCGGCGCGGGGCTGGATGAGCTCAAGCGCATCAATCCGCTGGCGCAGATCCCGACCCTCGTATTGCCAGATGGCAGTGTGATGACCGAAAGTGCCGCGATCCTGATTCACCTTGGGCTGGCCTATCCGCATAGCGGCTTGCTGCCCACTGATCTATCTGATCAGGCGCAGGCGATTCGCGGCCTGGTTTACATTGCCGCGAACTGCTATGCGGCCATCGGGGTGATCGACTACCCGGAGCGCTGGGTTGCGCAGGCCGATGAAGACACGCTCGCGGCGATCAAACTGGGCTCCCGCCAACGTCTTCATCTGTTGTGGGACACCTTTGCCGATACCTGGCCGGCTGCGCCATTCTTGAATGGGCCAACACCAGGCGCACTCGATTTCCTGGCTGTGGTGGTCTCCAAATGGTCAGGTACGCGTGCGCATTTGCAGGAATCCCGCCCGGCCTTCAGCGACCTGCTGGCGCGGATTGAGATCCATCCGTGCTTTGCGGAAGTACAAGCCCGATACTGGCCTTGATACGGATCAGCACGGGGTGCGAGGCAAACCCATAGCTTAAGGGTTTGACCACGACAGAGGTGCCGCACATGTTTCCGGAATACCGAGATCTCATTACCCAGCTCAAACAATGCGATCCGCATTTCACCCGTCTGTTCAACCGGCACAACGAACTGGATCACGCCATCAAGCACATTGAAATCCACGTACCGGGTTACAACGATCTGGAAGTCGAAACCATGAAAAAAGAGAAACTGCGCATCAAAGATGAATTGCACGTGCTGCTGAAGAAGGCCGCCGCGCCGGTTTGATGCCGGACAACGCACAAAAAAACCGCAGCACGGCGCTGCGGTTTTTTTGTGTACGTCTTTTCACTAGCCCGAGATCTAGATCTCGAACTGGAACTTGGTAAACACCTCTGCATCTCGCGTGGTCAGGCTGCCGGTCTGGATGTCCTGGCTCCATGTGGCGCCCAGATACCAGACTTTCAGTGCAGACCAGCGATGTGCGTAGGTCAGTGAGATCGAATCGCTCTGGTAAAACGACGGCGCGACGTCAGTCGGTAACGCAGCGCTGCGGCGAGTCGTCTCGCGCTGCAAAATCGCACGGGCAGAATCCTGGCCGGTGAAATGCAATACGGCCAGCAATTGCATGGCGGTATCTCGCAGTGTGGTATCGCCATCTGGCCCGCGCAACACGGTTTGTTCGAATCGCGGTTCGATCTCTAACCGGTCCAGCGCACGGAAACGTGCGTCAACCAGTGTATACAGGCCCGGACTGACGCGATCGTTCTCGATATCCACCTGATCACCCAGAATGGTTTTCGCTTCCAGAAACGGAAACCATGATGCCGGATTGGACTGCACATCCATCAACACCTGATTGAAACGATGCAGTTCTCCGCCAGCTTTGACACGCTGGGCCATGGCCGGGTGGTATTCCAGGTTGATCGACGTATTGTGCGGGCCGTACACGGTGAAGCCCGGATCAACCAGTCGCTGTACCGTACTGCCGTCATCGGTCGTCACCGACTGTTGGTACATCAGATAATTGTCGATCTCACTCCAGTCACCACCCAGACGGTTTTTCTGCACCAGTTGCGCGGTCAGTTGCCGGTAACCGGCCTGGCCGAAAAAGCCGGTGTCGTCGCGGAATTGATCGGAGACCTGCTGATACGTCAACGAGGGCTCCCAATCTGGCGTTTTGCGAATCCAGTCCACCAGTACATCCGAGCCACCTTGTGCAGTGCCTTTGTGCAACAGGCCATCGTCACCGGCCAGTGCAGAGGTACTCGATAGCAACCACTGCCCGCGCACCCGGTCGCCCTCGGTTGAACGCCAGACCACATCCGGGCCGATCACCGCGTTGTCGCCCAGCCCGCCTGCATAATTGCGCGCAGTGAACAAACCTCCAATCGAGAGGTTGTCCAGATATGTACGAGCGCGGCCGAAGGCCACATCCGACTCGGGTTGGTCGACCTCGTCCGTGGTGAACGCATGGGGAATCAGCACCTGGCTGCCGCCGGTATCCCGTGCTGCCATGATGGTGGCTTCGGTATTATCGTCGCGGCGGGTGGCACGCAGACCCCAATCCGGCTGCGTGATGGAACGCGTATACAGAGCGTGCGGACCATTGCCACCTTGCTCATTCATCAGCGAGGGCGATTCCAGAATATCGCTGCTTTCCAGAAAGAACGGGCGTTTTTCCTGCAACTGCAAGGCAAACTGCGCGTTGCTGGTCAGTTGCGGTACATCCAGTTCGATCTGTGAAAAGTCTGGCTTGAGCGTGGCATCGACCACCCACGCGGCATTGGGCTGCCATTTCAGATCAACGCCTGCATCCAGATGCTGGGACTGTCGCGCTGGCTGACCCGCAATGCTGTCCCGATCCGCGCGCAGGGTCACCTGCGGCCGCACACTCACGCTGTTGTTGGGCGGCGCGGCTTGCAGGTCGTCCAGCGGGGTCATCAACTCAAGCATGTTCGTTGCCGTTTGCATCAGCGGCACGCTCATGAACAGATAAGTCTGATCTCGCGGATAGCTGCGCATGATCTGGAACTGCCAGCTCTTTTTTGCGTTATCAGTAAACCGCAGTTCCGTGAACGGAATACGGATGACTGCCGAATAGCCATCCTTGAGCCGCGCGGCTTTGGCATCAACCTCAAAATCGGGCGAGAAATCTGCGTTATCGGTGTCGGCGCTATAGGTGCCGTCAGAGATCACGCCGCTGGGGTTGACCCGTACAAACATGGCCGATTTACCCGCGCCGATCGGGTCCAGATACACCGCGACGAAATCCTGGTTGGTCTTTACGTTGTCACGGCGAACCAGCGGCGCGCGAATGTTTTCCGGGTGCGGGTCATACGCGCGAATGCCGAAATACACCGCCTTGGCGTCGTATAGCACGCGTACGGTCGTACGGACGGGCGCGACTTTGCCGTCAACGGGTTGGTACTCCCAGAATTGATCGTATTCGGTGGCCGATTGCCAGAGCGCGTCATCCAGCGTGCCGTCGAACACCACTTTGGTGTTATCCGGAATATGTCGCGCAGCACAGGTGTTATTGGCCGTTGCAGGCATAGCCAGGCCAAACGAGGCCAGAGCCAGCACAGCACAGGCTGGCCAGCGATAAAGCGCATTGGGAAACATGATGCGGTTCTTCTTCTTTTTGTTTTCGGTTTTTCTAGTTGTTTTGTGTGTTCCGGCCGCGGGCAGGCTGTCACGCGGATGCACCTCACCGCACCGGCCGCGAACGGCCGGTGGGTGGGACACCCTGTGCAATCAGGCTTCGATCAGGCCGCGTTTGCGCAGCATGGGCGCGGCCACCGGTTCTTTCCCGCGGAAAGTGCGGAACGCCAGTTTTTGCTCGCGGCTATTGCCCGCGCTGTAGACGTAGCGGTAAAGCTTGTCCGCCAGGGCCGGATCAAACGGATTGCCCGCCTCTTCAAATGCATCGAAGGCTTCGGCTTCCAGTACTTCCGCCCACATGTAGACGTAGTAACCGGCCGCGTACCATTCATCCGAGAACAGATGACGGAAGTGGGCCAGGCGGTGGTTCATGCCTGCTTCTGGCGGCACGCCCAGACGGGCGCGTTCGGTGGCTTCAAAGGTAGCGATGTCGACACCGGCCGGGTCTGTCTCTTGGTGCAGCGCCATGTCGATCAGCGTGCAAGAGGTGTAACGGACGGTCTCAAAGCCCTGGTTAAACGTGGCGGCTGCACGGATGCGTTTCACCAGTTCGGCCGGGATCACTGCGCCCGTCTGATGGTGACGTGCATGCTTTTCCAGCACTTCCGGCACCAGAGCCCAGTTCTCCAGCAACTGCGACGGCAGTTCCACGTAGTCTTGCGGGACGTTGGTACCAGCCAGACGGTTGTAGGTCACGTTGGACAGCAGACCATGCAGGCCGTGGCCGAACTCGTGGAACAGCGTGCGTACGTCGTCAAACGACAACAGTGTCGGGCCGTTGCTGGCCTTGGCAAAGTTGTTGTTGTTCACCACGATTGGCAATTTGGTGGCGCCATTGCGCGACTGACCACGATAGATGTGCATCCAGGCGCCACCGCGTTTGCTGGCGCGGGCGAAGTTATCGGACAGGAACACCCCCATCACTTCGCCATCACGGCTTACTTCGAACAGGCGCACGTCCGGGTGATAAAGCGATACATCGTGGCGCTCGGCGAAGCTCAGGCCAAACAAACGGCCGGCGCAATCAAACGCGGCACCCAGCATGGCATCCAGGCTGAAATAAGGCTTGATCTCGGCGTCGTCCAGATCATATTTGTCAGCACGGACTTTCTCAGACAGATAAAACCAGTCCCAGGCTTGTATGTGGTCCGGCTCGCCCAGTTTGCGGGCAATCGCAATCAGGTCTGTTTTTTCTGCTTCGCAACGGCGTTTGGCTGGCTCCCACACTTGTTGCAGCAGGTTGTATACGGCCTCGGGCGTGCCGGCCATGCGATCTGCCAGCGCGAAATCGGCAAAATTCTTGTAACCCAGCAAGATGGCCTTTTCATAACGCAAAGCCAGAATTTCCTGGGCTTGCGGGCCAGTTTCACGTCCTGGGGTTTCGCCACGGCTGACCCAGGCTTTCCACGCGGTTTCTCGCAAGTCACGGCGGGTGGAATAACTCAGGAACGGGACTACGAGGGAGCGCGACAGGGTGATGACATAGCCATCAAGGCCGCGTTCACGCGCGGCACCCTGGGCGGCATCGCGCAAAAAGTCCGGCAAACCGGCCAGGTCTTTTTCTGAAACCAGGACGAGGCGGAACTCGGCTTCATCGGCCAGCACGTTCTGGCTGAACTGGGCAGAGAGTTCTGCAATACGACTGGCGATCTCGGCAAAACGGGTGCGGTCGGCACCTGCCAGCTTGGCGCCAGTGCGGACAAAATCGGTATGCAAGCGATCAAGCAGACGGCGTTCTTCTTCAGTCAGTTCCAGTTGCTGGCGTTGCTGGTACAGCGTATCCAGCCGGGCGAAAAAGCCTTCATGCATCCCCACGCGACTGGTATGGGCAGCCAGTTTTGGGGCCATGTCCAACTCAACCGCCTGCAATTGGGCGGTGGACTCCGACAAGGTGAGGTTCTCGAACAAGAGTTGCACGCGAGTCAGACGCGCGCCTGCAGCATCAAATGCTGCGGCGGTGTTGGCAAAATCAGGAGCTGCCGAGTTGGCGGCAATGGCGTCGATTTCCGCCAGGTGTTCGGCGAAAAGGCTTTCAAATGCGGGCGCAAAGTGCTCAGCGCGGACAAGATCAAAGGGCGGCAACTGATGCGGGGTGGCCCAGTCTTGCAGCAGCGGGTTGCTGTGGGTAGTCATGTTTTCTGGCCTTTTGGGCTGTTCTAAAGCGGCAATAGCTTGGGTTAGCTGAGCACTTTGCCAGCATTGTTTGAGATGGGTCAAAGCCAGGGAGCGTCCAGTCATGCTCTGCGCTACACCCCAGCGATGTGGGCACCACAAAGGTGCCGGTTCTTTGCATTTATGGCTGGTAATGCGCGCAATAACAGTGACTTGCCGGCAAGGATTGCGGCTTTGAGTATGCTGCCTGCAAGAGGCCAGGACATCTGCATGATCGGGAAGAGAGCAGTCATGAATCCGGCGGAGCTTAGCGGACAAGGTGGGAAAGAACGCGGTCATCCGTTAAAGCGAGGGGCGCTCGATGTCCCGCCATTATCCAGGCGTTTCTTTTGGACACCATTTGCAGGAATGGGGCGAGGACTGGCGGCCTGGCCTGAGGGTAACGGCCCGTACCGGGATTGATGTTGCATTGCAACAGCTGCGCTGACCATGCCACAAAAATGTCAAACAACTATTCACGGCGGGGTCTTGGGTTCATTTGCCTTTTCCCAAAGCAAGTTGAATCCGAACAAGGCATGATCTTGCTCAATTAGCGGCATGGCCGACGTCTCGGTACGTCATCCAAAAGACCGGGTAATGACGTATAAACTATACCAACGGCATTAAGTGGATGATGGTGATTCCATGTCCCCTGGCCGAAACCAACCGCACTGCGCGGTGAGCACAGGAACTCCAATATGCAGACATTCTTGATTGCGCCAACGCGGCAAAACGTGGGGCTGACATCGGTGTCGCTGGGCGTCGTGCGCGCCTTGCAACACCAAGGTTTGAAGGTCGGTTTTGTCAAACCGGTGGGGCAGGATCATGGCGATATTGAGCGCTCCACCCATTTCGCCAGCACCATTTGCCACATCAACAGCCCCACGCCGCTTTCCACCGCACAGGTCGTGGCCCGGGTCGTGGCCGGTCAGAATGATGAACTGCTGGAAGACGTGGTCAGCCTGTGCATGACTGCCGCGCAAGGCGTGGATGTACTGGTGATTGAAGGCCTGCACATTGATGCCAGCAACCCGATTACCGCGCGCCTGAATGATGAGATTGCCCGCAGCATGCAGGCTGAGATCATTCTCGTCTCCAATGCTTCAGTGCCTGGCGCTGCCGCAGAAGCCCGGGTGACCGGCCGCCAGTTGCAAAACGAAGGGCGCCGTGTTGCGGGCGTGATCTTCAACAAGGCCCCGGCCAGTTTTGATTCAGCTTCGGCGCAGTACGAACTGGACGGGATCGCGCTATGGGGCGTGATCAAATACGACGCCGGTCTGATGGCACCGCGCACGCTGGACGTGGCGCGGCACCTGAATGCAGAGATTCTGATCGAGGGCGAACTGGCGACCCGGCGCGTTCAGGAAACCGTGATCGCTGCCCGCTCGGTGCCCGAAGTAGTTGAGCGGATGAAGCCCGGTGCATTGATTGTCAGCGCGGGTGATCGTGACGACGTGATGCTGGCGACAGCGCTGGCTGCCAGCAGTGGTATCCAGCTGGCTGGCTTGTTGTTAACGCATACCAGCGCGCCGGACCCACGGATTCAGGCTCTGGCGACTATGGCGCTCAAGAGTGGTATTCCGGTCTTGCGTACAGACACCGACAGCTACGGCACCGCAGAACGCATTAGCCGCGTGCCGCCAGCTGTGGCCGCAGATGACACCGAGCGCATGAATCTGGTGCTCGATGCAGTGGCTGATCAACTGGGTACGGTGCATTTGATGAATGCCGTGAAGGTCGCGCCGTCTACGCGTATGTCGCCGCCTGCCTTCCGTTATCAATTGATCCAGAAGGCGCGCGCACACAAAAAACGCATTGTTCTGCCAGAGGGCGAAGAACCGCGCACCATCAAGGCCGCTGTGGTGTGTGAAGAAAAAGGCATTGCCCACTGTGTATTGCTGGGCAAGCGCGCCACCATTGAGGCCGTTGCCGCCGCGCAAGGCGTGCAATTGCCGGCCAGTTTGCAGATTCTGGATCCGGAAGAAATCCGCCAGGAATACGTTGCGCCAATGGTTGAACTCAGAAAGAGCAAGGGCCTGACCGATATTCAGGCGCTGGAGCAACTGGGTGATTCGGTTGTGCTGGGCACCATGATGCTGGCCGTGAACAAGGTCGACGGTCTGGTCTCTGGTGCGATCCACACTACCGCCAGTACCGTGCGACCTGCGCTGCAACTGATCAAGACTGCGCCTGGCTCATCGATTGTCTCGTCTGTGTTTTTCATGTTGATGCCTGATCAAGTGCTGGTTTACGGCGATTGCGCTATCAACCCGAACCCGACGGCAATTCAACTGGCGGAAATTGCCAAGCAAAGTGCGGATAGTGCGTTGGCATTCGGGATTGATCCCAAAGTGGCGATGATCAGCTACAGCACGGGTAAGTCCGGTGCTGGTGTAGATGTGGATAAAGTGCGCGAAGCCACTGAACTGGCACACGAGAAACATCCGGAACTGCTGCTGGATGGCCCGCTGCAATACGATGCGGCCTCTACTGCCGACGTCGCCGCGCAAAAAGCGCCCGGCAGCAAGGTCGCCGGCCAGGCCACGGTGTTTGTGTTCCCTGATCTGAACACCGGCAACACCACCTACAAAGCCGTCCAGCGCAGCGCACACGTGGTCAGCGTAGGCCCGATGCTGCAAGGCCTGCGCAAACCGGTGAACGACCTCTCGCGTGGTGCGCTGGTGGACGATATCGTGTTTACCATTGCGCTGACGGCGATTCAGGCGCAGCAAATGGCGGGGCAAACTGCCGCATAAAGTGCAGCGAGCCCAGAAACAGAAAAGCCGGCGCATGCCGGCTTTTTTGTGAGTGCGAGTGCTTAGTGGGGCAAGACCAGTTCCCGGTTGGGAATATCAAACACATCGCACAGATAGTTGAGGAAATTGACGTCCTCACACATTCCTTTACCTGGGCTATCGCTGACTTTGGCCACATATTGCCCGTTACATCGCGTGAGCTTGATGACGATCTGCAGCGGTTCGATGCCGCAATCATTGGTCAGATTGGTGCCAATACCGAAGGACGGTTTGGTGCGTTCGCCAAAGTGGCGGTACAGCGCAATGGCACGTTCCAGATCAAGGCCGTCGCTGAACACCAATTGCTTGGTGGAAGGATCAATCCGCATTTTCTCGTAATGGGCGATCGCTTTTTCGCCCCAGGTGAACGGGTCGCCCGAATCATGGCGCAGGCCGTCAAACAGCTTGCAGAAATACAGGTCAAAGTCACGCAGGAAAGCATCCATGCCGACCACGTCGGTCAATGCGATCCCCAAGTCACCGCGATATTCCCGCACCCAGTGTTCCAGCGCGTTTTTCTGGAAGTCCCGCAGCCGGCTGCCAAAACACTGAAAAGCCTGCATGTATTCATGGGCCATGGTGCCGATCGGCGTCAGGCCCTGGCGCATGGCCAGCAGGATATTGCTGGTGCCGCGCATAAACGGTTTTGCATCACGCGCGAGCGTGGCGACGACTTCTTCTTGCCAATCGCGGCTAAAACGGCGGCGCGTGCCAAAGTCAAAAAAGATGAAGTTGGAACGTTCCTGCGGTTCTTTGGCGAACTCGCGCAAGAGATCAACTTTGGCCGCCAGTCGCTTGCGGCCTTCCATCAGTGCGGCGCTCTGGTCGAAGTGACGGAAATACACCTCGTTGACGATGGACAGCGCGTAGATCTCGAACAACATGCAGTGCAGCATGGGTCCACATACGCGAATGTCCAGATTGCCAGGGACTGTGGTTGATTCTTCGACGGAAATGAATTTGCGCTGTAACTGGAACAAACGCAGAAAATCAATAAAGTCGCCCCGCATGAATCGCAAACCACCCAGGTAAGCCAGTTCTTCCTCTGAGAACCGCAAGGTGCACAGGTGATCAAGCTGGGCGTCGATTTCCGCCTTAAGGGTGGCCAGCGGGTAGGCGGGCTTGTTGCGGCAGCGGAATGTGTATTCCGCTTGTGTCTCAGGCTGATGGTGCAGGATTTCCTGCATCATGGTGAACTTGTAAAGATCGGTGTCCAGCAGGGATTCAATCACCGGGTTGGCGACGGTCATGCAGTGCTCCTGGCGCGTGCAGCGCCGGCAAAAATCAGAACAACGGGTTGGATCATGATGGGTCTGGTTCAGGCAAACAATGTGTCACTGGTGGCGGTGCGCATTCCCCGCGCCGTGAGTTCCTGCACAAAGGCTTTGCCTGCTTCTTCAAAACCGCTGACAGCACTGCAGCAATCAGTCAGTAATAGCAGCTTGTGGACCTGCGCGTCACCCAGTTGATCGGCCAGATCACGCACGGTGCCGGCCACGCAGTGGGATAACGCTTCGCCTGCAATAACGATGGTATCGGCCGTTTTCAGTTGGGCAATCCAGTCCTGGTCAGGCAGGGTGTGTGGATCCGCCGGATCAGGGACTTCGGCCTGAATGGCTGAATAATGCTCGGTTGCCGCGTTCAGGCCTTTGATTTGGTAGTGCACCGGGCGGATTTGCTGGCGTGACCATTGGTTGAGTGCATCAAACAGACCGGCATGCACGTTATGGCCCCAACTGCCGATCAGGCAATGTTCCGGCCAGACCAGTAACTGGTAATGGCCACGGCGCGCCAGCTCCTGCACGTAATGCAGGCTGGCGGCTTGTTGTTCCGTATCACGCGCTTGCCATTTCCCTGCCGCTACATCTGCCTCTGCGATGATGGTGAACGGTGGGGGCATCTGGCCGCTTTCGTCGCGCCACCATGCCGGGTGGGCAATGTCGATGGGCCGGTGGCTATCCAGTGTGACGTGAATCGCATCGAACTGGCTGCCATGGCGGGCCACCAGGTCGGCTACGCGCTGCATGTCGGCATTGGCGCCGGGCACGGGCAGGGCAGCGCCCGGGATGTCGCAAAAATCATTCTGCGGATCAATCAGCAGCAAATGCATTGCTGCTTTGGCCAAGGCAGTCATGGCCGGCTCCTGATGGCTGGATCGGGTTTGCAAGGATCACACTATACGTGGTTCTGGTCCGCGCCTGACACAGGTGGGGGCGAAGCCAGACTTATTCACCTGGCATCGCCTCTGTGGCCGTCGGTGTTACATACCCAATGCCGCCAGCATCAGGAAGGTGGCAAACAGCACAAAGTGCGTCAGCCCCTCAATGGCGTTGGTTTCGCCATCATGCAAGTTGATCGCTGCGGCCAGCAGGGTCAGCAGCATCATCACCGTTTGCGTCGGGGACAACGCCATATAAATTGGTTCGCCACGCAACAGCGCCAGACCTTCAATCACCGGCACGGTCAGAATCACGGTAGAGAGCGAAGCGCCCAGCGCAATGTTCACGACGCCCTGCATGCGGTTGGCCAGTGCAGAGCGCAGTGCGGTCAGGATTTCCGGGCTGGCGCTGATCACCGCGACAATCAGGGCTGCGGTGATGGGTGGGACACCGGTGCCAGCCAGGCCGACATCCAGCGTTTTTGACATGACCTCCGCCAGCGCACCAATCAGCACGATGCCGGCGACCAGCAAGCTTGCAGACGCCCGTACGTCGCCGTGCGCTTCTTCCCCATCTTCTTCGTGCTGCTGTTCGGTGCCATGTCGACGTGAACCGTATTTGTAGCTGAAAAAGTAACTGTGTTTGCCGGTTTGCAGGCGCAGGAACATGCCATACATCAACACCATGACGACGATGGTGAAGATGGAGTACACCTGCCATTTACCTTGCGGAATGAACTCTGGCACGACCATGGAAATCCCCATGGCGGTCAGGATCATCACCAGGTAGGTATTGCCGGAGTCCACGTTGTAGGGTTGCTCACCATGCTTGAGGCCACCCAGAATGGCCGCCAGACCCAGAATGCCGTTGATGTCCAGCATGACCGCCGAGTACACCGTGTCACGCATCAACGTAGGCGCCGGAGCGTGACTGGTCATGATGGCCAGAATGACGACTTCCACCAGGACGGCTGAAAGCGTCAGGATCATGGTGCCGTAGGGTTCGCCAAACTTTTCGGCCAGCACCTCGGCGTGATGCGCCACGCGCAGGGAGGCCAGCAAAATGGCGATGATGATCAGCACGGATGCAATCAGCGCCGCGCTCTGCCCGCCTGCGAGTGCCACATGTTCAAACACATAGGCGGTCACGGTGGCCAGCACCGCGATCAGTAGAAAGGATTCCTGCTTCAGAAGTCTCATGATGGATGTAATGTGCGCTGCGGTTGTGTTGTTGTTTGTGCTCGCAGTGTAGAGCAATGCAACCGTGGGTGGCGTGCCCCAAAAAACAAAAAAGCCGGCGTCTGGGACACCGGCTTTTTGCTGCTCAGCGAATGGGCAATCAGGCGCGCACGACAAACATGCCCACGCACAACGCAAGCCCGATCAGATACAAGAGCCACGTTTGCGAAATGAAATACGGATAGATCATCAGCGCAATGCCCACGACGATCGGCACACGCAGACCGCGCTTCTTGCCGTAACGCAGGGCGGTAAAGCCAACAATGCTGAAAAACACGCTGGCAAACAGATTGGCTGGAGTAGGAAGCTGCATGTCGGTTCCGTCAGTATCGGGTTCAGATGCTGATTGCATCACTCCATCGTGTAAAACGCAGCATCATCCGGCCCAACGTGCTGCGGCGCCCGCCAGGTGACATCACGCATGTTGCGCTGGATCTGGTTTTCCACGCCCAACAGCGTCGCAAAAATAGCCATGCGTACCGGAATACCATTGTCGGTCTGACGGAAGATGGCCAGGCGCGGGTCGTGGTTCAGGTCAGTCGACAGGTCATTGGCGCCTTCGCGACTGTCGCGCGGCAGCGGATGCATGATGATGGTGTCGGCTTTGCAGTACGCGTTGACCACAGCGGCGGTGATCTGGAAGTCTGACGTATAGCCTTCCAGTTCTTCGCCCACAAAGCGCTCTTTCTGGATACGCGTGGCGTAGACCACATCCGCACCCCGGAGGCCTTCCTGCAGAGAATTGCTGACCTCCACCACATGGCCATTACGGCTCGCGTGCTCGATCAGATACGCCGGCATTTCCAGCGACGGTGGCGAGATCAGCGTGAACTTCATGCCACGGTACAAGGCCAGCAGCTTGATCAGCGAATGCACGGTGCGACCGTATTTCAGATCGCCAACCATGGCAACGTGCGCGCCATCGACGAGTTTGCCAAGGCGTGAGAACTCCGTCTCGATGGTGTACAGATCCAGCAGTGCCTGGCTGGGGTGTTCGCCGGGGCCATCACCCCCGTTGATGACGGGGATATTGGTCGCGCGGGCAAACTCTGCGACAGAGCCTTTTTCCGGATGGCGTACGACCACAGCATCTGCATAACCGGCAATGACGCGGCTGGTATCGTAAATCGACTCACCTTTTGCCATGGACGAGAAAGAAAAGCCGGTGGTGTCGCACACGCTGCCGCCCAAGCGGCAGAACGCGGCGCCGAAGCTCACACGGGTCCGCGTGCTGGCTTCAAAGAACAGGTTGGCCAGGACCGCACCTTCCAGTACGCGGCACACTTTCTGCCGGCGTGCGATGGGTTGCATGATGTCGGCCACGCGCAAAAGCTCCCCCACCGATTCGCGGGTGAATTGATCTACAGACAGCAATTGCGGGCGACCATTGGCTGAAATACGGTCACGCAGCCCGGTTTGCACTACGCTCTGCGTATATCCGGCTGGGGCGTCACGTTGCAAAATCTCTGTGACAAATCGCTCGACCATTTCCGGCATGGGGCGGAATTCGGAGGATTCATCCGGCAACAGCCAGGTGTCCAGTGCACGACGGCTGCAGGCGAAACGATCAGCAAAACCGTCACGAGTAAGGTTGAGTTTGCGCATAGCGTCGCGCAGGAAAACTTGCTGGCTCATGGTGGACATGGGGGGATCTCCAGATATACGCGGTGCGTATATTAGTGAGTGCCCGTGCGATTGTCTATCGTCGTCTCACGATGAGGGGATGAACGACAGGGCAATGGCGTGCGTCGCCCCACAAAGATAAAAAGCGCCAGGTTTCCCCGGCGCTTTTTGTCTGGCCAACCACAGAAGGTCACTCCCCGGTGGCTGGCGCCAGTACCGTCCGGTTGCCATTGCTTTCCATGGCGCTCACCAGGCCTGCGTTTTCCATCTGCTCAATCAGGCGGGCTGCCCGGTTGTAGCCAATGCGCAGTTGCCGCTGGACGGAGGAGATGGAGGCACGACGGCTTTTGAGCACGAATGAGACGGCTTCGTCGTACAGCGGGTCGCTTTCCTCGCCCCCCGCTTCGGCCCACGATGCACCGCTGCTGCCAGCCGCCGCTTCAGCGTCCAGCCCGCCGTTCAGAATGCCTTCCAC
>NZ_BMLY01000011.1 GCF_014645555.1 Silvimonas amylolytica
TTATGAAACACCGGCTGAACGATTCCAACAGGCTGTTGCATCGACCGGTTGAATCCACAGCCGACAGCGGCCAACCTGGCACATTGGCCTCAACGACTGCTTTGGCCGACGAGCTGCCCATTGGTGGTTGGGGCTGGTGGCAAATCGGCCTGAGGGGGCTTTCCGACCTTTTAGCTGCTATGTCCGCTTGCAATTGCTGAACAGCCCCTCCGCTGAGGAGTTGGTCCTTTTAAAAAGGGCTGAGGCAATTCAATCCTGGGTTAGTGTCCATCAAGCCCGGACCTGACCATGGCTGCGACTTCTCACTGGATCACGGTTAACTCTCAAGGCCTATAATCCTTATTCGTCTTCCGGGTAAGACTCTTTGGCCGAAAGTTTCTAGCGAGTGAGTGTCTTGGATTCAAGTAATAGTAACCATCGAAGCCTTGGTAGTTGCCCGCCGATGAGATACCAGAAAACGATTGATGGTCTGGTTGAGTCCGGCCCCTACAGGCACGCCCTGTTCTACCATTTTCCCGGAGGACTTCGATTCGAACTTTCTGAGGGAGGCGAACCGCTGCAGCAGGTGTTGGTGGCGCTGCAAAAGGCGACTGTCATCTGCCAGGACGTGTTCGAAGGCGAGAGCCAGATTCTCGTGCACCTGCAAAAATTCGTTTCTGCTTCCGGGTTTGAGCTTCGCAACGTCATACGCGAACTTAAGACCGCGGGGGTTCCAGTTCCCAAAGAGAGAGAAATCTGGAAGACGCTTCCAGAGGAAAACGAGGACGATTGTTCTCCCGCTTCAGGACGGTGGGTGAACTGTGCTTTTGAGGCCCCCCTATCCATATTGCAGAACCTGCTCTGGTGTGCACTAACTTCGGATTTCCCTTCAGTCAGACCCAATCCAAATTGCTGCGTGTATCTCGTTCATGCGAATGCACAAATAGTGATCCACCCTTACGACGATCGAGGCATGGATGTCATTTGCCGGACGCCGATAAAGCTGAAAACCCTGTACGAAAAGCATCACCATTGGCTGCTTGATTTCGACAAAGATGCCATGGCTCAGACATTCAAAACATAAACATGAAAAGGCCTAAAGTCAGGCTCTGTTGTGTAGACGTGGGAAGGTGAAGGGCAACTGTTCGGCCAAAGCAGACAAAGCAACTGCAGCCATTTATGTCGCATGATGCGTAAAAAGCAGACGTAAAGTCTAATGTCTGCCACTCACCCATGCTGCCCACTTTGGGGAAATCATTCCGGTCCAAATCTCGGGCTGCCCCAGGTAAAGAAGGCAAACCGACCCATGCCCCGGAATCCAGATTTGCATGGAAAAAATCCAGAACTAAGTAGGCAACTACAGCAAAGCTTTCGATTCGTTAGGAACCACAGAACTTTACTTCCATGTCGCCCACCTCAAGATAGATGGCATGCTCCACATCCCACTGCGGTGAAATATAAATCCGCCCTTCGTACAGGAAGCGGTCTGACACTTCTTCACGGCCAGCCACCACCACCGGCTCGTGGACCACCGATGGATTGGTCGCAAACAGGTTGAAGACGAACCCATCCTCGATTCACCGGAGCTGGGGCCGGTGGCAGATGTGCAGACCATCTACCAGGCGGTCAAACAAATGCGTCTGTTTCCCTTTGGGAGGGCAGGCATTTTGCTGATCGCGTTGCCTGTAGCAGTACCCTTTTTTCTTGTTTGCTTGACCCCGTTTCCGCTCAAGGTAGTACTTGCCAAGTTGATGGGCGCATTGCTGTGACGGGGTTTTGGTTGTGCGGGATTATGAAATCTTCAGGCAA
Organism: Silvimonas amylolytica; assembly: GCF_014645555.1. Taxonomy (GTDB): domain Bacteria; phylum Pseudomonadota; class Gammaproteobacteria; order Burkholderiales; family Chitinibacteraceae; genus Silvimonas; species Silvimonas amylolytica. The sequence continues at coordinate 1,789 of NZ_BMLY01000011.1, forward strand.
AGTATAGGGGCGGCCCTATCTAGGCTGCGGCTTTGTCTCAGTTCCCCCGCAGTGCTGAAGAACAGAACCCCCTCCTGTAACACGCGAAAACCATACCGGCTCTTGTAGCTTCCCGCACGTTTCGCTTTCGCTGAGATCTGGAGAATTGTAAAAAAACTGGCAGTTTTGTCCATCACTTCCTAATTTAAACCCGTTGGCGAATGTAATAAATCTGCCATCGCTCTGCCCGCTCAGAATATAAAAAACAAACTATTCCCCCGCTGGTCACCGCACCAGTTCCGTAATTGGTTTTTTATCCAGGACTCAATAATGGAACGCTCCACTTTTTGTCGAACTGTCATCGCCTCCGCACTTTTGCTTGCCCTGGGACACGCTTGGGCGGAAGGGCCCAAACCAGCAACCAGCTTCACCAAGGCCGAGAACCAGAAGTTGCTGGACTATCTGCCGTTTGATAACAAACAGGATTTTGACGACGTCAAACGCGGCTTCATCGCCGATTTGCCCTCCCCCGTGATCAAAGGTGCCAAGGGCAATACGGTGATTGATCTCTCGCAGTTCGATTTCCTCAAGCAACAAGGCCCGGCACCAGATACGGTGAACCCGAGCCTGTGGCGGCAAGAGCAACTGCTGTCTGTGCGCGGCTTGTTCAAGGTCGTCGATGGCGTTTATCAGGTACGCAATATCGACCTGGCCAACATCAGCTTTATCCGCGGCAAAACCGGCTGGATCGTGATTGATCCGCTGACTTCGGTTGAAACGGCCAAGGCCGCACTGGATCTGATCAACGCCAAGGTAGAAAACCTGCCCGTGACGGGCGTGATCTTCACCCACAGCCACGTGGACCACTTCGCCGGGATTCGTGGCGTGGTGAAGGAAGAAGACGTCCGGGCAGGCAAAGTACCGGTCGTGGCGCCGGAAGGCTTCATGGAAGAGTCGGTGAGTGAGAACGTATTTGCCGGCAATGTGATGAGCCGCCGCGCCTCGTACATGTACGGCAACTTGCTGCCGAAGAACCCACAAGGCGCAGTGGGTGCCGGTCTGGGCCTGACCACGGCAGCAGGGACCATTACGCTGTTTGAACCCAGCAAGTTGATCGAAAAAACCGGCGAGAAAATGACCATCGACGGCGTGGACGTCGTGTTCCAGATGGCCCCCGGCACAGAAGCCCCGGCAGAAATGCTGTTCTACTTCCCGCAGTTCAAGCTGATTGATCTGGCGGAAGATGCTACCCATACGCTGCATAACCTGCTGACCATGCGCGGCGCCAAGGTGCGTGATGCATCCAAGTGGGGCAAGACGCTCGATACCACGCTGGACATGTGGGGCAAGGATGCCGTGGTTTCCATGGGCAGCCATCACTGGCCACAGTGGGGTAATGATCGCGTGGTCAAGCATCTGGAAGACCAGCGCGATCTGTACAAATACATTAACGATCAAGTCCTGCGCATGGCCAACGAAGGCCTGACCATGCACGAGATTGCCGATCAGTTTGTCCTGCCGGATGGCCTGGCCAAAGAGTTCTACAACCGTGGTTACTACGGCGATCTGAAGCACAACGTGCGTTCCACGTACCAGTTCTATCAAGGCTGGTGGGACGGTAATCCGGCCAATCTGAACCCGCTGCCACCGGTTGAGGAATCGAAGAAGTACGTGGAAATGATTGGTGTGGACAAGATGATGTCCACCGCCAAAGCGGCCTTTGACAAGGGCGATTATCGCTGGTCAGCTACCGTGACCAACAAGATCGTATTTGCCCAGCCTGACAACCAGGCGGCCAAAAACCTGGAAGCCGACGCCCTCGAGCAACTCGGGTATCAGGCCGAATCCGGCCCGGCACGTGACTTCTATCTGTCGGGTGCACAGGAACTGCGTAACGGCATCCAGAAAGCGGCCACCCCCAACACCAGTTCACCCGACATTATCCGTGGCATGACCACAGAAATGTTCCTCGACTTCCTGGGCGTGCACTTCAACGGGCCCAAACTGGGCAATCACACTTATCACTTCAACCTGATCTTCCCGGATACCAAAGAGAAGTTCACGCTTTATGCAGAGAATGGCGTACTGGGTTACGGCAAAGACAAGCAGTACCCCAGCGGGGCCGATGCCACCATTACCCTGAATCGCAGCACGCTGGACAAGATCGCCCTGGGGCAACTGAAGCTGGGCAATCTGTCTGAAACCGGGGAGGTGAAGTTTGATGGCGACAAGGCCAAGTTCAATGAACTGGTGACCTACTTCGACAAGTTCGATTTCTGGTTCCCGATCGCTGCGCCTTGATTTGTCGTTATCCATTAGCTGACCGGTGGGGCCGTGGCCTCACCGGCACTGGCATATCTCTTGAATCTAGCGTTTTCTTTTCCTAGGCTCAAATCGTACATCTCATCGGCTCTTGAGCACCTTTTCCCCGTCCTCCCTCCACGTGGACGGTTTTTTTTGCCTGTTCCAGACCCGTCTTTGGACTCCAACGAATGAGGCTCATGCCACGCAAAGCATTATAAAAAAGACCGCTCATGTGGGGGGTCAAATACGATACGGAATAACCTACGAGTTTCCGCAAGAGGCCGCTATGCGTCGAATTGCGGCCCCTGAACCGTTGAAGTATGAACGACCGATTTGGCCGATTTGCCGCCAATCCCGAGCAAACTGCAGGCAGGTCATTGGTCAAAGCGGACTGTCAGGACTGTCACATGAGTAACCATGAAAATCCGCTTACGCTACAAAGCGGACCTTTTAGGCATCGGGCTGAAGTGTTTGCTCGGGCTGAATTTGGGGGAGGTCGATGGAATGAAGGTGCGTAGGCTGATCGCATTTGATCTGTTGTAAAAAGCCGAGCCAGCTGTTTATGCCTGGTTTGCGCGTCTGATTTTGCCCCTGCCTATACTCATCTGGCATGCCCCGCCCTCTGGGCAGATCTCAAGCCGGGGTGGCAGAGCAATGATGAGGGGCCGACCATGACCATCCGCACCAAACTGATCGCACTTGTGAGCGTCATCCTTATGCTCATGATGCTTCAAGGGGTGATCAACATCATCCGTACGTCCAATTTGCGCGCGATTGTTGAAACAACCTACCAGGATCGCGTGCGTAGCTTGGGCGAGCTAGCCCGGGCTACTCAGATCTACGAACATGACGTTGTTGGGACGCTGTATCGGCTCAATTCAAAAAATACGGATTGGGAAGAAGCGCGAGCACAACTGTTGCGCGCGCGCGCCGACATTGCGGCGCAGTGGCATGAATATACCGCCAACCACCAGACAACCGAAGAAGCAAAACTGATCGCATTGACCGCAACGCATATGCGCGTGGGTGAAGCGGCACTGAACCGCCTGGACACTATTTTGCTGGCACGCGATAACGCGGCGTTGAATGAATTTGTGCACCAGCATATGTCCCCGGTGTTCAACGCGGTGGGTGACGACCTGCAGCAGCTCATCGAGTTGCAGATGCGGGTGTCCTCCACCAATTTTGCGCGGGCACAATTGGCCTACCAAGGCGCGCTGTTGACCACCGGCGGCGCATTGGCGCTAGCGTTGCTGCTGGCGACAATCACGGCTTTGGGTCTGATCCGGCAGTTGACACGCAAGATCAGCAGTTTGCAGGCGGCAATGCTGCGGGCTGAAGTGGACAATGATCTGAGCGCGCGCGCGCAGATCAACGGCGATGATGAAATCGACGGCATTGCTCGTGCCTACAACGCCCTGGCCCAACAGCTTGAAGATCACCAGGCTGTCCGTGAAGGACTGTTCGTACTGGCAGAGAATGCGCAACCCGCAGAAACACTGACCGGGTTTGGCGAACAGTTGCTGAATAAACTGGCCCCCATGCTGCATTGTGGCGCCGCTGCCTTCTATGCCCAGGGCAGCGACGATAGCGGGCTCTTGTACCGCGGCGGCTATGGTTTGAATGCTGCACAAGGTACCGCACACGAAGAGACCGCGCGCGGCCTGTTGGCCCAAGCCCAACAGGCGCATGCGCCCTTTGAAATCGACGACGTCCCGGCGGGCTATCTGCACGTGATTTCAGCGCTAGGTGGTGCCGAACCGGCCCATATCGTATTGGTGCCGCTGCGTTTAAGCAACGGGCAAACGGCGGTGATCGAACTGGCCTCGTTCGGCCCCTTCAATGAGCGTGACTGGCGCATTATCCAGACACTGGCGCTGGTTACGGTGCCGCAACTGGAGGTCCTCCTGCGCACACTGCGCGCCAAAGAACTGGTTGAAAAACTGCAGCAACAGACCGATGAATTGGCTTCATCCCGCCAGCAATTAATGGAATACGCCCGCACACTTGAACACAACAATTCCGAGTTGGCCGAAAAAACCGAGCGCCTGGAACAACAAGCGAATGAGCTTGAAGAGCAGAAAGAACAGCTGGCCACCACCGAGAACTGGTTTCGCAGCATCCTGGAATCCGCGCCAGATGGCATGTTAGTGGTCGGGGAGAACGGCGATATTGCGCTGAGCAACTGGCAGGTTGAGAGCCTGTTTGGCTATGAACGGGGGGGATTGCAGGGCAGATCAATCGAACAATTGGTGCCGCAGGTAAACCGGGCAGGACATGACAGATCGCGGGCGGGTTTTGTGGCAGAGGGTGGTGCGCGCAGCATGGGTGGCCGGGGTGTTGTTATCCGTGGTCTGCGCCAGGACGGCAGCGAGTTTGATGCCGATATCAGTCTATCCGTCTTACCCCAGCGGCCCACGGAAGCGCGTTTTGTGTGTGTGGCGGTGCGCGATATCACCCAACGCAAGGCAGATGAGGCTGCGCGCGCTGAGCTGGAAGAACTCAATCGCGTCATTCTCACGTCGGCAGGTGTGGGGGTGATTGGGGTCGATGCGCGCAACCGGCTGGTTTTTGTAAACCCCTACGCGCTGGAACTGCTGCAGGGTGCAGAAGAAGAATTGCTCGGGCGGGGTTTGCCTGAATTTGACGGCGCAATGGCGCAAACAGACGAGGTGGGCCGTTTTGGCCAGACCGATGGACCTTTGGGCGTATTTGGCAGCGGGCAATCGGGCTTGTTGCGTCGCCGTGACGGCAGTGTGCTGCCAGTGGATTTTGGTATTTCACCCATGCATAAGGTGGGGGAGCTGGATGGTGCGGTGGTCATTTTTCGGGATGCTACAGACCGGCTCGAGGCTGAGCAGCAGCAACGCAATGCCAAAGAAGCCGCCGAAGTGGCCACGCGCGCCAAGAGTGATTTTCTGGCCAATATGAGCCATGAAATCCGCACGCCCATGAACGCCATCATTGGCATGACTCACTTGGCGTTAAAAACCGAGTTGGCCCCGCGCCAGCAAGATTATCTGAGCAAAATCCAGTCATCTGGCCAGCACTTGCTTGGGCTCATCAACGGGATCCTGGATTTTTCCAAAATCGAAGCGGGCAAGCTTGCGCTGGAGACGGTGGCGTTCTCTCTGGATAAGTTACTGGAAGACGTTGGCGCATTTGTGATGGAAAAAGCCGCCGCCAAATCGCTGGAGCTGGTCTTTGATACCGCGTGCGATGTGCCGCATCGGTTCACGGGAGATCCCGTGCGCTTGAAGCAGATATTGATCAACCTGCTGAGTAACGCCATCAAGTTTACTGAGCATGGTCAGATCCGCTTGCATGCCCATGTGGTCGAAGCCCAAGACGATAACACGTTGCTGTATTTCGCGGTCAGCGATACCGGTATCGGCTTGACTGAGGCGCAGCAATCCAGTTTGTTTCAGTCTTTCTCTCAAGCGGACGTATCCACTACCCGCAAATATGGCGGCACCGGCCTGGGCCTCGCCATCTGCAAGATGCTCGCCGAGCTGATGGGGGGACAAGTTGGCGTAGAAAGCACACCAGGTAAAGGGAGCACCTTCTGGTTTACCGTCAGTCTGGGCTCAGTCCCGGTAGCAGACCCTGCGGACAACGATGAAATACTGCGTGGCCGCCGGGTACTGGTGGTAGACGACAACGACTTGGCGCGCGACGTGGCGGTCAGGCTGCTGGAAGAACTGGGAATGCGCGCGGACTGCGTCGGCTCTGGCCACGCCGCCGTCTCTAACGCGCTGCAGGCAGACCACGATGGTGCGCCCTATGAGGTGGTGCTGGTTGACTGGCGCATGCCGGGTATGGATGGCTTTGCGACGGCGCAGGCGATTTTTTCCAGCGTATTGTCATTGACGCCGCACATAGTGCTGGTCACCGCACATGGTGATGAACACACTTACCGGATGCTGGTCGAGTGCGGATTGGCTGGGCTGCTGCGCAAACCCGTCAGTTTTGGCCATTTGCGCACCTGCCTGAACGGGCTCTTCGGCGGGCGGCCTGCGACGGATCATGATGTATTGGATGAGGGCCAGATCGGCGGCCTGGCTGATCCGGAGCGCCTGACCATCTTGCTGGTAGAAGACAACGATCTTAATCAGCAAGTGGCGGTTGAACTGCTGGCCGAGGGGGGTATTCAAGTGGATGTGGCCCAGAACGGTGAGATCGCGCTTGGGCAGATGGCTGCGCGCAATTACGACCTTGTGTTGATGGACATGCAGATGCCGGTGATGGATGGCGTGGCGGCCACCCAGGAGTTACGCCGCCTGGGTTACCGTCAACCCATTGTGGCGATGACCGCCAATGCCATGGCGGCTGATCGGCAACTGTGCCTGGACGCGGGGATGAATGACCACCTGGCCAAACCGATTGATCCTGGGGCGTTATGGCAAGTGCTCCGACGCTGGTTGCCCGTTGCAGCCAGAACAGAACCCCCGCCAGAGGCCGCCGATACCGCAAAGCTGGACACACCCATGATAACCGGTCTGGACACCACTGACGGTCTATACAGGGTGCGTGGCAATGCGCGTGTCTATCATGATCTTTTGCGCCGTTTCGCCCAAGGCCAGCGCAATGCAGTGGCGGCAATGCGTGATGCCCAAGTCGCAGGCGACACCGCCACGGCAGTGCGGCTGGCTCATACCACCAAAGGCGTAGCGGGCCAGATTGGCGCGCACGAGGTGCAGGCGTTGGCTGAGGCAGCTGAGCTGGCACTGGTAGCGGCAAACGGTGATGCCATCGCTGCCGCGCTGAACGCACTGGCAGCGTCTTTGGCGCCATTGGTTACGGCCATTGACGCTGCTATGCCAGAGCCGGTGGTTGCAGTTGCAGACCACCCCCCCCAGCCAGAGCAACTGGCGCCGGTGTGCGCCAGGTTGACCGCGTTGATGGCCGACAATGATGTCGAAGCCCGCGACGTGCTTGAACAGTGGGCTGGTCTGCTGCGCGGCGCATTCAATTCGCGGTTTGGCCTGATCGAAAAAGCGTTGTATGCGTTTGATTTCGACGCGGCACTGGCAGAATTGCACATTGCCATGGCCATGTCAGGAGTAAAGGCGGAGACATGACGGATGAACACGGTAAAGCGGTGATTCTTGTGGTGGACGACACGCCCGATGTGCTGCATCTGACCACGCAATTGCTCAAACCCAGGTTCCGGATCAAAACGGCCACTACGGGCGAGAAGGGGCTCGAGATTGCTGCGCGCGAGCCTGTACCGGATCTGATCCTGCTGGACATCATGATGCCGGGCATTGATGGCTACGACACATGCCTGCAATTGAAGGCGCAAGATGCAACGCGCGATATCCCGGTCATCTTTTTTTCTGCGCAGACCGGCCAGATTGATGAAGTGCGCTGTTTTGAAGTGGGCGCGGTGGATTTCATTCCCAAGCCGATCTCACCCGATATCCTGCAGGCGCGCGTCAACGCCCAACTGGCCCTGAAAACGGTCACCGATCTGCTGCGCGACCAGAACGCGCATCTGGAGCACGAGGTGGCGCGGCGCACGGCAGAAATGGTGGCCATTCAGGACGTAACCATTACCGCAATGGCCTCGCTGGCAGAAACTCGGGATTCAGAAACCGGCAACCATATCCTGCGCACGCAAAGCTATGTAAAGGCTTTGGCCGAAAGCCTGCGGCAGCATCCGCGTTTCGCCGCCATGTTGACCGACCACTATATCGACTTGTTGTTCAAATCGGCGCCACTGCACGATATCGGCAAGATCGGCATTCCGGATTTCATTCTGCTCAAGCCTGGCAAACTGACCGTCGAAGAGTTTGAAGTGATGAAAACGCACACCACGCTAGGGCACGACGCGCTGGCAAATGCTGAGCGGCTGCTAGGTAGGCCCGTCGAATTTTTTCTGCTGGCCAAAGAGGTAGCGTTGTCCCATCAAGAAAAGTGGGACGGCAGCGGGTACCCGCAAGCGCTGGTGGGAGATGCCATTCCACTGAGTGCGCGTTTGATGGCAGTGGCCGATGTATACGATGCGCTGATCAGCCGCCGGGTCTACAAAGCGCCGATGTCGCACCAAGCGGCGACAGAAATCATCGTGGCCGGCGCAGGCCAACACTTTGACCCGGACATCGTGGCGGCATTTATCACCCTGCAGGATGAATTCCGGGCCATTGCCGCCCGCTATGCGGACCATGAAAGCGATATTGAGCAGAAGGTGGCCTCGCTCGCCCGCTTCAAACAGACATAACCGGGAGTGCTCGGATGCGAAAGTTTGGTGAACTGGTGGTGCTTGTGGTGGATGACTTTGAACCCATGCGCAAGGCCACTCTGACGCAATTACGCAGCATGGGCATTGAGCGAGTGGTCCAGGCCAAAGACGGTGCTGAGGCTTTGCGCATTCTGAAGCGCCAGACCGTGGATATGATCCTGTCTGACTGGAATATGCCCATCATGACCGGGCTGGATTTTCTGATCGCTGTGCGCAAAGACGAAGCACTGAGCCATTTGCCCTTCGTGATGGTTACCGCAGAGACTGAGCGCAAGCGCATCGAAGAAGCCATTTATGCAGGCGTCAGTGATTTTCTGGTTAAACCATTCACGCCAGAGCGGCTGGAATCCCGGATCGAAAAGGCGCTGGACTGGGTGCCGCGCGCGCTGCAACCCAAACCGGCCGAAAAACAGTCCGTCCCTAAGCTTGCCCTTGAGCAAAAGGTGGAATTGGGTAAACCGACCTTGCTGGTGGTGGACGACACGCCAGATAACATGGAGTTGTTGTCCCAACTCTTTAAAGATGAATATCGCGTGCGCGTCGCGCCCAGTGGCGAAAAGGCTTTGGAAATCTGCCACTCTGACGCTCCGCCAGATCTTGTGCTGCTGGATGTGATGATGCCGGACATGGATGGCTTTGAAGTAGCCCGGCAAATGCGGGAACACCCGGTATCTGAGGTCATTCCGGTGATTTTTGTGACAGCCATGACGCAGGATGATGCCCGTCTCACCGGGCTGGAATTGGGTGCGATCGACTTTGTGACCAAACCGATTAACCCAGAACAACTTACCCTGCGCGTGCGTAATTTCATGCGCTACGTAGAGTTACGCCGTGACTTGCAGGCCAACTACGACGCCATGCTAGAGTCTGCCCGCTTGCGCGAAGAAGTTGAACACATGACCCGCCACGACATGAAAGGCCCGATTTCCGGCGTGATCAGTCTGACGCAGGGGCTGATGTCTGCCGAGGGGCTGAACGCGCAACAGAAAGACATCCTAGGGTCGGTGGAAGAATCTGCCTTGCAATTACTCAGCATGATCAACCTCACCTCTGAAATCTACAAAATAGAAACAGACCGCTTTGTGCTGAACCCAGCGCCGATAGATATCAGCAGCGTGCTGCGCCGCGTGGTGGAAATGTACCGCGCCGTATTCAAAGAAAAACAACTGACGCTCTCTGTCGATACCGATATGCCCGTCGGCGAAATGGCGCCCCGGGCATTGGGCGACGAAATGTTCTGCTACTCGGTGTTTCAGAACCTGATCAAGAACGCCTGTGAAGCGGCACCAGTAAAAAGCCGGGTTACCGTAGAGCTGTCCCCCGAGGACCCGCTGCGCATCAGCATTACCAATTTAGGCGTAATCCCACAGACCATCCGGCACACGTTCTTTGAAAAATTCACCACCTTTGGCAAGCAAGGCGGCTCTGGCTTGGGTACTTATTCGGCCAGGCTGCTCACCGAAGCCCAGCATGGCAGGATTGATTTCGAAGTGTCCGACATTGATGGTACAACCACCATCAATGTGTATTTGTTGCCGGCCAAGGTGAAGTGAACCTAAACGGCGACGCATGCCGAGGCATGAATCGCAGCAATGCGCACGACTGGTTCAGCGTCCTTGAGTGCCACAACCACAGTCTTCACCGTCTGTTCGCTGGGGTAGTGTGCGACCTCTTTAAGCGCTGTGGCACGGCGGATGGGGGGTATGGGCGGGTCCAGCAACAGCACGTTCAGGATATCGGCGGCGCCTATTCCGCCATTGCGCAGGCTGTGCATCATTTCGCCATATTGGTGGAAAATTCTTGGGGCAATCAGGCCTGATTCTGAATTAACCCAGTTTTTGTAGTCACGACATTGTCCGCTTCGCTTCCCATACCAGCCATATGCGTCGGAGGGACTAAATGGCTGCTCAGGCCGATAAGCAGTCTAGTCACCCCTATCAGCAGCAAATTACGCGTGCATGCCCTTCTATGTGATCACACCCAACGAACCCACACCCAAGCTGCAGCACCGCGGACCCTATCGCTGGAGTCAGCGCAGGTTTTCTGCCACCTAATCGGCAACCAATCTATAGGACTGCCAGAGACTGAGCTGAGAAGAGTTTCTGACTTCAAAAAATCGTGTTCGACCCAATGAAAAAGCCCTCTCTCGAGGGCTTTTTCTGCTAATGCAGCATCAAATGAGTTTCTGACTTTAATAGGTCAAATTGGTGTGATCAACGGACGTTCAAAACCCGCTTCATTCCACAGTCACGGATTTGGCCAGGTTACGCGGCTTGTCTACATCGGTGCCTTTGCGGCAGGCGGTGTGATAGGAAAGCATTTGCAGTGGCAGGGTGAGAACGACCGGGGCGAGCGGGCCGGCGGCGACGGGGAGTGTCAGTACCCGGTGGCTGCCCGCGTGGGCGGCTTCGCAGCCAGGTTCGGCCAGCAGGAAGACTTTGCCGCTGCGTGCTTGTACTTCGCGCAGGTTAGAGACGACTTTTTCAAGCAGTTCGTCGTTCACCGCGCAGGCAATCACCGGCATGTCTTCGTCTACCAGCGCCAGCGGGCCGTGTTTGAGTTCACCCGCAGCGTAGCCTTCAGCATGGATGTAGGCGATTTCCTTGAGTTTGAGCGCGCCTTCCAGGGCGATCGGAAACAAGGTGTGGCGGCCAAGGAACAGGGCGTTGTGATAGTGCGCCAGTTCTTGCGCCCAGGCTTCCAGCTTGCTGTCCATGGCCAGCACTTCTTCCACCAGGACAGGCAGGCGGTGCAGTGCCTCGGTGATCTCGGCCAGCTGTGTGGCATCCAGTGTGTTACGGCTACGCGCCAGTGCGGCGGCAAAAACGTAGAGTGCGACCAGTTGCGTGGTGAAGGCCTTGGTCGACGCGACGCCGATTTCCAGCCCAGCCTGGGTCAGGAACAGGAGGTCTGACTCTCGGGTCAGCGTGGAGTGCGGCACATTGCAAATGGCCAGTACTTTGACATCACCCCGTTCCCGGGCAGAGCGCATGGCAGCCAGCAGGTCGGCGGTTTCTCCGGATTGAGAAATAGCGATGATCAGCGTGCCGTCTTGCTCACGGCCCTTGCGATAGCGGTATTCGCTGGCGATGTCCACGCTCACGGGCAAGCCGGTCCATTCTTCAATCCAGTAGCGGGCGACCAGGCCGGCATGATAGCTGGACCCACACGCCACAATGCGCACGGCGGGAGCCGCAGCGAAGAGTTCATCTGCTTGCGGGCCAAACAGTGCGCTCTGGCAACCCAGTTCAATAACACGCTGCAGCGTGTTGGCGATGGCAACAGGTTGCTCGAAGATCTCTTTTTGCATGTAGTGGCGATAATGGCCCAGATCAGCAGAATCTGCGGCGACATCGACGGTGCGTGCCTGGCGAGTCACGGCCTCACCGGCGGCATTGTAGATACGCACTTCATTGCGGCGCAGTTCGGCCAGATCCCCTTCTTCCAGGTAGATCATGCGCTGGGTTACCGGCAGCAATGCCGCGATGTCAGAGGCGAAGAACTGTTCCCCGAACCCCAAACCCAACACGAGCGGGCTACCACGGCGAGCGCAAATGATGCGGTCAGGGAAGTCGCGACTGATTACGCCAATGGCAAAGGCGCCAGTCAGACGGCCAACCGTGGCTTGTACTGCGGCCAGGAGGTCGTTGGCGCGTTCCAGATAATGATGGACGAGGTGAGCAATGACTTCGCTGTCGGTCTCGGACGTAAAACGATAGCCCTGGGCTTGCAGTTCAGTCCGCAAGGCGTTGTGGTTTTCAATGATGCCGTTGTGCACGATCAGTACGCTGTCACCGCCCAGATGCGGGTGGGCGTTGAGTTCGGTCGGCGCACCATGCGTCGCCCAGCGAGTGTGTGCCAGACCTGCCAGTGCGGTCTGGCCTTCTGCTTTGGCAGTCAGATCAGCAACCCGCCCGTTCACGCGGACACGATCAAAATGACCGCTGGAGGACAGCGCCAGGCCACTGGAATCGTAACCCCGGTATTCAAGCCGTTGCAGCCCGGCCAACAAGATGGGCACAACATTTCGTTCCGAGATGGCACCAACGATTCCACACATGGGGTAGTTCCTGTATCGCGATTTTGTTGCCGTGCACCAACACACGGGGAAGCACCGAAATGTACGCATCGGCACTGGTATCGTCGTTACACAAAAACCCTGAAACCACTTAAGGGGTTTGTAGCGGCGAATGTAACACTACTTTACCGCCCCAAAATACCTTTGAAACCCGCTTTAATACTGGTTTATTCGCGGAAACAACAAAATCTTGCGTGACGAAAAAACACACCATCGGATGATACCTTTTTTCAAAGTGGTATTATCGTCCAGGGCAATTCCAAGCAGCCGATCATCCATTTTTTACCGTCAGGGTGGCCGCCCTGCGCGCCTGTGCACATCAAAAGTGAATCACGTCACCCTGCTCAAGTCGCTTGAGCTGCAAATCGGGGCCCGCCTGACCAGTAAGCTCCCGCATGATCAGGTCATGATCAAACGGCTTCAAATGGGTAATGCGAATATCCAGGCCGCCCGGTAGCGCTTTGAGCGCCGCCAGTAGCCGTTGCGGCGTGAGGTGACGGGAAGCGCGGGCCAGTGCGGCTTCATGGTCGGCAAAAGCGGTTTCGATAATCAATGTTTGCAGATTGTCGATAACACTGACGGCCTGCCAGAACGGCGCGTGATCATCGGTATCGCCAGAAAACACCACGGACGCATTACCGCTATCTATATGGTAGGCGACGGCGGGGACGGTATGCAGTACGGGTAAGGCTGTCAGCGCCAGGCCGCCCAATGTACATGTATCGCCGCGCTCCATGACTTCGTAGCGCAAGAGGCCGCGATCCGGGTGCGGAATCTGCGTGAAATCAGGCCAGACCTGCCAGTTGAAGATGTGCCGCTGCAGCGTATCAAGCGCAGACTGGCTCGCGTGGACGGTCACGGGTGTGGTGCGTACCGGCGCAACGGTGTCCAGCAACAACGGCAGGCAGGCGATATGGTCCAGGTGGGCATGCGTCAGAAATACGTGGTCAATGCGCGCCAGTTCAGCCAGCGACAAATCCGCCAGACCTGTTCCGGCATCAATCACCATGTTTTCGCCCAGTCGCAGCGATGTGGTGCGGTTGCCTGCACCGATTCCGCCGCTACACCCCAAAACCTGCAGTTCCATCCTCTCTCCGCTTGACCGGTCTGTACCCGGTGGCTGGTCAGCGCCAAGTTTAACCCCGCCTGCCGGCGGCCTGGCACTGTTTATGTATCAAGAATACCCGGGCGTAGTTCCGACCCTTTTTATTTACTTTCAAAGGCATGCACACCATCCCAATGATCTGGCGGTGGACTGGCTTGCATGGTTTCAAGCCGTGTTTGCCAGACGGCATATAATCCGCAGTCCGCCTGGGTACGCAGAATCTGCAATTGCCGCAACGCCTCGGCCCACTGACGCGCGCGATAGGCTATCAACACGCCAGCAAAGCCATCTGCCTGCGCCTGTAGCACCGGGTCAGCGACGGCCGATAAAGGCTCATAAAGCGTGACCGCGTCTTCCCGACCCTTGACGCGTACGCGATCCACTTCGCGATAGACAAAACCCGGCGCGGCATCATGCGTGGCAGCTGACACCAGGACCGGTACCCCGTAGAACTTGGTCAGGCTTTCAATCCGGCTGGATAGATTAACTGCATCACCCATGGCGGTATAAGTAAGCCGGTAACTTGACCCCATGTCGCCCACTGTGGCTATGCCGGTATGTACGCCCACGCCCACCACAACTTGCGGCCAGTTGCGCATGGCAAAGCGCTGATTCAGCGGTCGAATGGCAGCCACGATATTGAGCGCAGCCAGCACGGCGTTGTGGGCATGTAATGGGTCCGGAATTGGCGCTCCCCAAAAGGCCATGACGCAATCGCCGATATATTTGTCGATTGTGCCAGGTTGCCCGCTGCGGATGACTGTCGAAATCTCAGTCAGGAAAGCGTTCATGAACTGGGTCAGTTCTGCCGGCGGCATGCTTTCACTGATGGAGGTAAACCGGCGGACATCTGTAAACAGGATCGACAGTTCTCGGCTTTGACCGGCCATGGTGTAACGCCCTGGGTCAGCGCTCATGCGATCAACCAGCTCCGGCACCACATACTGGCCAAATAACTCCCGCAGTTGCGACTGCCGCCGCGTCACAAAGATATAGCCCCAGGCCATGTTGAGCACGTACAACAACAAGACCAATGTGAGGGTCGACGCAAACGGAAAATCGACGTGTTGCACGCGCCACAGCCAGACATCTCCAGCGGCGAGCACGGCCAGCAACACCAGCACCAGCAGCGAAGACTGCAACGGCGGGCGGCGGGCCAGCAACCAGACCAGCAAGGGCGTGAGCAGCGCCAGCAAGACCACTTCGGCCCCCAGCAGATAACCAGGCCGCGAGGGCAAAGCACCATCGAGCATGGCGGATATCAGATTGGCGTGGATCTCGACCCCCGGGTAGGCCTCGCCCACCGGGGTGACGCGCAAGTCATTCAGTCCGGGTGTTGTGGCACCGAGCAAGATAATCCGGTTGGTCAGCGTAGCGGCCGGGATATTGCCGTTCAGGACATCAATGGCGGAAAAATAATCAAATGAGCGCGCGGGGCCACGATACGGCACGGTGGCGCGACCATACTGATCCACCGCCAGCCGGGTTTTTCCCACCCGCAGGGCTTCCAGCTGCGGCACCCCTGCACCTGCTTCAATCACCGGCGAGATCGCAGCGTTGCCCAACGCCTGTTGCACCAGCGCCAGAGATAGCGCCGGGTAATACTGGCCGTTAATCTGGACCAGCAGAGGCACGCGGCGGATCACGCCATCTGCATCGACCGTTGGTACAAAATGCCCCCCCGCTGCCGCTGCAGTTTGCAATTGGGCCAGGTTGGCCCCGTAATGCATAGCTTGCGGGATTGCGGTCGCAACGGGTGCCAGATCGCCCGCATCCAGCGCCGGTGGCGGCAACACGCCTGCGGAGACTGCCTTTGGGTCCTGACTGAAATAAAACCCAAGCACGGTATTGCGTTGAGCCAGCGACGTGGCGAATCGGGAATCGGTATCCAGCCGTGGAGCAATGCGGTTCAGCGTACTGGCAAACTCCGGGACATCGGACAACTCCCCACTGGCAAGGCGCCGCAGCGTGGCAAGGCCGGTGCTGTCGTCGGTTTCTGCAAACACCACATCAAAACCCAATGCTTTGGCGTGATCGCGTACGAACACCTGATCCACCAGCCGGGCCATGACATCGCGGCGCCACGGCCAACGGCCCAGCGCGGCCAGGCTTTTTTCGTCGATGTCGATGATGGCAACGCGAGGATCCGGGCCGGTGGCTGCCGCCAGGCGCACCCGCGTGTCATACAGATAGGCGTCCAGCCGGTCTAGCGCCGGCAAGCGCAATGCGTTCAGCGCGTGTGCCGCCAGCAGCACAAAGCAAAGCAGACCCATGACGATCTGCGGCCAGTGTTTTCTTAGCAAGCGGCACCCTCGGTTTGGTGGAGCATCCAGACAACAGAGGAATGTACGGGAAGTGGCAGGGCGAAGCCAGCCGCCGTGCGATCAGGTACGGCGCTCGTCCTGATCGCGGCGCTCACTCCGCGCACTACAACGCTTAACGGTAAAAGAACGCCATTTTGACGCCCGCCAGCTCAATCAGGTCTTCTTCCTTGAGTGGATGCGGCGTCGCGCCGATTTCACGGTTATTGACCAGCGGGCGCTTGGGCCCTTCAACGTGAGAGATAGCGTAACCATCGCTGCGACGGCCAATCGAGGCGACCTGAAGACCGGCTTTGCCCAGGGTTGTACTGGCTTTGTTCAACTCTACTTCGCGCCCGGCGGCGCTGCCAGTCAGTACGCGAACGACACCAATGCGCGTGCCTTTCGGGCGGGTGGCACTGGTTGGCGGCACCAGCAGCTGCGTGGCTTCAAAACCATCGGCGGCAGCCGGACGCGGTGCGGCGTTGCTGGTATGAAAAGTGAAAACGTGTTTGCCAATACGAATCTGGTCACCGTCGTTCAGTTTGCACTGGACAATGCGTTGACCATTGACTGCGGTGCCATTGGTACTGCGCTGGTCTTCAATGACGTATTCACCCCGCATGCAGCGGATCAGCGCGTGCTCGCCCGAAATCGACAGGTGATCCACCTGGATTTCATTGTGCGGCCGCCGACCAATGCGCGTGACGTCCGGCTTGAGCTGGAATTCATTGATGTAGTTGCCAGAAAGGCTCAGTATCAATTTGGCCATCGTCTTTCCCGTAATTCCCTTTCAAGCTTCTTGTGTTTGTACGTCTGGCCGCGCTGCAATCAAGCGGCTCATGCCGACGGTTCCTGGCCGTCTTTATGCAAAAAGTCGTGCAACCATCCGGGCAGCAACTCACGCCATCCTTCCCCCGGAAGCTGTCGTTTGATATCGACCAGCACGACCGAGATATTGTCCTTGCCTCCAGCATTATTTGCTTCCTGGATCAGATATGCGGCGGCCATGGGCAGATTGGTGCGCATTGCGGTCAACACATCCACAACGGTCGCGACTGGCACATCATCAGAAAGACCATCCGAACACAGCATGTAAAGGTCTCCCACCGCGACCGCATGCTGGTGCACTTCTACTTCCACCGTTGGGCCAATTCCCACTGCGCGGGTAATCAGATTGCGGTGCCCAGACTGTTCTGCCTCGGCTTCCGTGATCAGCCCCAGATCAATCTGCTCTTGCAGGAACGAATGATCATGCGTGATCTGGTTCAGCGTCTCGCCACGTAGCCGATAAAGCCGCGAGTCACCCACGTGCGCCACAAACAGCCCGCACTCCCGCCACAACGCCACCACGAGCGTTGTACCCATGCCGCGATAATCCGGATTACTGCCTGCCGCAGCAAAGACCGCAAGATTGGCGTGTTCCACCGCCGCAACCAGCCGCTGAATGAGCTCAGGTGCCTCAGCAGCCTTACCGGTGTGACTGGCTTCAGCGGCGCGCAAAAACTCGATCGCGCTTTGCACGGCCAGTGCGCTGGCCACCTCACCCGCGTTGTAGCCTCCCATCCCGTCGGCCAGCACGGCAAAGCCATCCCTGGCGTCCAGGAAAATGGCGTCTTCGTTATGACCACGCATCAGACCGGTGTCGGTATGACCGAGCATGGTCAGCGCGTGTGAAAAATCAGGCATGGGCCGCTCCTGTGTTACAGACCATCAGCGGGCGACAACGACCGGCCGATCTGGTTTGTGCATGGTGACAGGCGGGTTTTGTGTTTTGGCAGCCCCGCATTCTAGGGGTTCACCTGCGCCGGGCCAACCAATTCCGGCCGGGCTGCCAGGAGACGTTGTTTTACTGTCACAGAAAGTGTACTAGCAGCCCAGCGGCAGCTTTCATGAAGACATGGCATTTAAACCGGCGCTGCAAACAAAACGGGCAACCACTGCAAAGTGGCTGCCCGTCTGGCGCAGCGTGTGAAATCGATGCCAGTGCTCAGGGAATATCAGCGTAAGGCATGCGGCGCGCAATGATGCTGGTCTTGCGCAATAAACGTCGGTCGTTGCGGTGCGTATCGTAATAGCGCGGATCAGGCACCATGGCCGCAAGTTTGGCCGCCTGGCTCACCCCCAGATTGGCCGCCCCTGTGCGGTAGTAATAACGCGATGCCGCTTCGGCACCATAAATGCCGTTACCCCATTCGATCACGTTAAGGTAAATCTCGAAGATACGACGCTTGTCGAGCATCTGTTCCAGCATGACGGTGATGATGGCTTCTTCCAGCTTGCGCCAGGGCGTACGCCGGCTCGAGAGAAACAGGTTCTTGGCCAGTTGCTGGCTGATGGTCGAGCCGCCAGCCACAATACGCCCTTTTTTCAGATTCTTTTCCCAGGCCGTCTGAATCCCTTCCCAGTCAAACCCGTCGTGATCCAGAAATTTGGCGTCCTCAGAAGCCACCAGTGCCCGCTTGAGGTTGGGTGAAATCTGGCTGTATGGCACCCATTTGTGGCGCAGTTCTGCATCCGGATCCGTTTGCTGTAACCGCGCCAGACCTTCTTCCATAAACGCGGTGTCATCCGGGTTATGGTCTTTCCACCACCATACATGCCCAAAAATCCACAGGTTCCACACCAGGAACAACAAGAGGATGGCCAGCACGATGCGGCCAAACCACCAGCCAAAAGAATGTTTTTTCACAATGGATTGCGGCAAGCGCCCGGTAAACAAACAAAGACCGCCCGGCAGGTATACAGGACGGTCCACAAGATTGCCGCAATTTTAGGCGTCTTGCTTACAAGCCGGCAATCGCGATGTTGTCAGGAAAGGTATCACTGCCACACTCTCATCGCGGGCAGTGTCACGCAATCAGCAGGAGGACGCAGGCAGGATTAACCCGCAAGACCAGCGCGCATCATGGCCAGCACCGGTTCGACATCCGGGGTGCGGCCAGTCCACAAGCGAAACGCCTCCGCCGCTTGCCCGACCAGCATGCCCAGACCATCTACCCGCCGGGTTACACCGGCTTCCCGGGCTTGGGCCAGAAAGGCGGTTTCCTCCTTGCCATACATCATGTCATAAGCCAGGGCACCAGGCGCAAATGCGCCCTCCGGCAGCGGTACGCGCTCGCCCCCCAGGCTGGCAGAGGTGGCGTTGATGATGACATCAAACTCACCCTTGATGCCATCGAACCCGGTGCCGGTCAGTGCAACGCCCCCTGCATGCGGTTGCAGCAACCCGGCCAGATCAACGGCTTTGGCAGCAGTACGGTTCGCCACCGTGATAGCGGCTGGTCGGGCACTGGCCAATGGCAGCAACACACCACGCGCCGCACCACCTGCGCCCAGCACCAGCACACGCTTGTCAGTCAGCGTGGTATGCCGCAATACGTCGGTGACAAGGCCGACACCATCCGTGTTATCGCCCAGTAGCGTGCCATCGTCTTGCAGTTTGAGCGTGTTGACGGCCCCCGCCACCGCAGCCCGATCTGTCAGATGGGTTGCCAGTTCGTATGCCGCTTCCTTGAACGGTACGGTGACGTTGCACCCTTTGCCACCTTCAGCCACAAAACTGCGCACCGTACCGTCAAAGTCTTCTAACGGCGCCAGTAACCGCTCGTAGCTAAAATCAGCCAGCGCATACTGCGCCGCAAATGCAGCGTGGATCTGCGGGGACTTGCTGTGGGCAATCGGATTGCCGATGACGACGTAGCGCATGGTGTGCAAAACAGCGGTAAAAAAGGAATGCAAAGTGTGGTGCGCGCGACAAAACCGGTCAAGCCGCAAGTGTCCGCGCCGGGACAATGCCAGGTAGTCTGGCCAGTTCATGGGCCAGGTAATCCACCAATAACCGGACGCGCGCCAGGGCTGCGCGTTCCGGCACGATCAACAAATTCAACGGCATGGGCGGCAGGCTGTAATCGGGCAGGATGACGCGTACACGCCCCGCGGCAAGCAGATCGTCCACGAGCCATACATGCGTGGGCGCAATGCCGCGCCCGGCGGCCAGCGCTTCGCGTGCTGCCAGACCGTGATCAACCCGCAAACGGCCGCCAACGGGTAGCGCATGACGGGTGCCGTCCGGCCCGGTCAGCATCAACGTATCGCTGCCAGCGACGTTGATCATCCGGATACCTTCTTGCCCCACCAGTCCGGCAGGCGTTTGTGGATCTCCATGGGCAGTCAGCCAGTCAGGCGCGGCCATTAACTTGCGCTGGCTGACCCCAACGGTACGCAATTTGAGATTGCTATCGCTTAACACGCCCAGGCGAATGGCGATATCGATGCCCTCTTCGACCAGATCGACGCGCTCATCGGTCAGGCTCAGATCGATGTGGATGCCTGGGTATTGGTCTTGAAAGGCAAAAATCAGCCGACTGACATGCAATACACCCAGCGCCGCCGTACAGGAAATACGGATCAGCCCCTCCTGCGCGCCACGCGCGTCGCGGATTTCATCGCTGGCCTGGTCAACCAACCGCAGAATCTGCGTGCAATGCTGGTAGTAACGACGGCCTTCATCAGTCAGTGTGACGCTGCGTGTGGTCCGGCTGAGCAACGGCAAGCCAATGGCAGCTTCCAGCTCATGCAAATGACGGGTCACGGTGGATTGCCCCACACGAAACTCCCGCGCCACCGCAGACAAATTGCCGCGCTCTGCCACACGCACAAACGTGCGCATGCGTTCCAGCGTGATATCGGGTTTGGGTTGATCCGGCTTTGATTTATCCATTTTTTGGCAAAATATTATGCATACAATGCGTATTCCGGATAAGTCTGGCACGCCCTACCATGGTGGTCAATTCGCATGAACGGAGCCAACACCATGAAAGTATTGATTGTTTTTGCCCACCCTGAACCGGAATCCCTGAACGCGGCATTACGCGATGTCGCCATCGCATCCTTGCAGGAAGCCGGCCATGAAGTCCAGGTGTCCGACCTTTACGCCATGAACTGGAAACCTTCAGTCGATCGGGCCGATTTCCCAGCACTCGATCCGGGTGAGCGATTGAAAGTCGGAGCCGCCTCACACGCCGGATTTGTGCAAGGCGCCCTCACTGCAGACGTCAAGGCAGAGCAGGAAAAACTGCGCTGGGCCGATATGCTGATCCTGCAGTTCCCGCTGTGGTGGTACACCATGCCTGCCATCTTGAAAGGCTGGGTTGACCGCGTGTACGCCTACGGCTTTGCGTATGGCGTAGGAGAACACAGTGACCGCTATTGGGGAGAACGATTCGGCGAAGGGACCATGGCCGGCAAACGTGCCATGTTGATCGTTACCGCCGGAGGATGGGCAGAGCATTACAGCGAACGCGGGGTCAACGGGCCGATTGATGATCTGTTGTTCCCGATCAATCACGGCATTTTGTATTACCCGGGATACACGGTGCTGCCCCCATTTGTGGGCTACCGCATCGACCGCTTCAATGACGCGCGTTTTGCCCAGATGGCAGAAGCACTCCGCGAACGAATGCGCAGTATCGACACCACCGCGCCCATTGCTTACCGGCAACAGAACGGAGGCGATTATGTGATCCCGACCCTGGAGCTTAAACCAGACCGCGAGGAAGCCGGTACACGGGGCTTTGCATTACACCTCACGCCCGCGGGTTAACGCAGACCCCAACAAAAAGGCGTGCAGGTTTTCACCTCACGCCTTTTTCACGCATCACGCGTTTCGGTCAGCCTTGCGTCCAGGGCAATTTGTGGCCTTTCCAGCCGTTTTTCTGGCCACGATGATGCTGCTCGTCCTTATCCCCCTCAAAACCTTCAAGGATGTTGTAGGCCTCGGAGTACCCGTGCTTTGCAGCCAATGCAGCGGCTTCATGTGAACGTGCACCGGAACGGCACAAAAACAGCACCACGTTCTGCGGATCAACTTGCGCCTTCAACTGCGTAAGGAACTCCGGGTTCAAGGTCATATCCGGGTAACGTTTCCATTCAATCAGCAACGCCTCGGGCACGGTGCCGACAAACTGCCATTCCGCATGGGTGCGTACGTCTACGATCTTTGCGCCTGGCAGCCCCTTCATCAACGCCCAGGCCTCATCAGGTGTCACTGCCCCGGAATACGCCAGGGCTGATTCATCAGCGCGCTGACGGGCTTTTTCGAGGATGTTGCTCACGGTGCTCATGACGGCATTCCTTTGCATTTCAGTCGACAAGAATCAGCAATTCAGACCGTTTAGCGGCCTTGTACTGCAATTCTAGCCCTTCTCTTTACGTCATGAACAATTCATAAAGCGGTGCACACCCCGCACTGTTTTGCCCCAAAATAGCGCACTAAACTGGTGCGCAAACGTGGTGCATGCACCATATCGGGTTGTATAGGTAAAACCCGCAATACGGCTGATTGTTGTGGCACAATGACTCCCGGCAGGGTAAGTAGCCTGGCACAGTTTCTGCTTCATTACGTTCCGACCCGAGCCGGCAAGGTTTAGTACGCTGAACCGGCAGGCTCGAGACAACACTCATTCAAACTATCTCTTGCACCAAGGAGAGCTCAGATGGCGGTAGCCGACGTACTCAAGTTGATCAAGGAAAACGACATCAAGTTCGTTGACCTGCGTTTCACCGACACTATTGGTAAAGAACAGCACGTTACCGTGCCGTCCCACGTCGTTGACGAAGAATGGTTCGAACACGGCCACGCTTTCGACGGTTCCTCCATCACTGGCTGGAAGGGCATTCAAGCTTCTGACATGCTGCTGATGCCGGATGCATCTACCGCCAACATCGACCCGTTCTTCGACGAACCGACCGTGTTCATGACATGTGACGTGATCGAACCGGCAACGGGCAAGGGCTATGACCGCGATCCGCGTTCGCTGGCCAAGCGCGCTGAAGCCTATCTGAAGGCTTCCGGTATTGGTGACACGGCTTACTTCGGTCCGGAACCTGAATTCTTCATTTTCGACAACGTCCGCTGGAATGCTGACTTGTCCGGTTCCTTCGTCAAGATCGGTTCCGAAGAAGGTGCATGGGCCACTGGCCAGGAATTCGAAGGCGGCAACCTGGGTCACCGTCCACGCCTGAAGGGCGGCTACTTCCCGGTCCCGCCGGTTGACAGCCATCAAGACATCCGCGCCTCCATGGTGCTGGTGCTGGAAGAACTGGGCGTGCCGGTTGAAGTGTTCCACCACGAAGTGGCGAACGCTGGCCAGAACGAAATCGGTACCAAGTTCAGCACCCTGACCCAACGCGCTGACTGGACCCAGATCCTGAAGTACGTGGTTCACAACGTATCCAACCAATACGGCAAGACCGCAACCTTCATGCCGAAGCCGATCGTTGGCGACAACGGTTCGGGCATGCACGTTCACCAGTCCATCTGGAAAGACGGCAAGAACCTGTTTGCAGGTAACGGCTACGCTGGCCTGTCTGAAACCGCCCTGTTCTACATCGGCGGTATCATCAAGCACGCTCGCGCACTGAACGCCATTACCAACCCGGGTACCAACTCGTACAAGCGTCTGGTTCCGCACTTCGAAGCACCGGTGAAGCTGGCTTACTCCGCCAAGAACCGTTCTGCCTCGATCCGCATTCCGCACGTTGCGTCCGACAAGGCTCGTCGTATCGAAACCCGCTTCCCGGATCCGCTGGCCAACCCGTACCTGTGCTTCGCAGCACTGATGATGGCCGGTCTGGATGGTATCCAGAACAAGATCCATCCGGGCGATCCGGCAGACAAGAACCTGTACGATCTGCCGCCGGAAGAAGACAAGCTGATCCCGACCGTGTGCGCATCCCTGGACGAAGCCCTGGACGCACTGGACAAGGATCGCGAGTTCCTGACCCGTGGCGGCGTGTTCACTGATGAGTGGATCGACTCCTACATCGAACTCAAGCAGAACGATGTGAACAAGATCCGTATGTGGACTCACCCGGTCGAATTCGACATGTACTACTCGCTGTAATGGCGCCGCCTGCTTCGGCAGGCTGTCATTGCAAAAAGAAACCCGCTCAGACCTCTGGTCTGGGCGGGTTTTGTTTTTTGGCGAGTCGCTGATCGGCCTGCACTGCACGCAAGTCGGACAATCCGGCACCTGACACTTGAGTGATGAAGCTTTGTGGTATTCACTGAAATTGCTGCGCCGCGTCAGAGACGCACCCTGTTCATCTTGATCATCAAGAGTGATTTGATCCGTGCATGAAGCCCTGGAAGCCCTCAAAGCCGAGCTGGAACAATTTGGCGACGCGAACGACAGCCAGCAGACAGAACGCGGCCGGCGGATGCTGAATATCACGCGCGATACCGGCGAATTTCTGGCAGCCATGGTGCTGGCCACGGCCGCGCGGCGCATTCTGGAGATTGGCACCTCCAACGGCTATTCCACGCTCTGGCTAGCCGAAGCTGCCCATGCCACCGGCGGCCTGGTGACAACGCTGGATCACGCCGAGGACAAAATTGCCATGGCGAGTGCCAACTTTGCCCGAACCAGCCTCTCGGGCCAGATCAATCTTGTTCATGATGATGCTGGCCGTTATCTGGCCGAAGTACACCCGGCATCATGCGATTTATTGTTTCTGGACTCTGACCGACACCAGTACGTGGATTGGTGGCCGCTGTTGAACCGCGCGTTGCGGCCTGGCGGCGTCTTGATTGTGGACAACTTCATATCGCATAAAGCCGAAATAGTGGATTTTTACGCCCTCGTTCAAGCCGACGATACTTTCTCAACAAGTATTGTTGCAGTAGGCAAGGGTGAGCTTTTTGCCGTAAAACACCCGGTTTGAAACCGAATAGCAGCACACTATTTCCTTACCAACGAAGAAAGAGTACCCTCGCTGGGCTGTGCGTTGCCCCTATCCATTAACCGGTTCTGCATGTTTACATTCCACTCGCCACTTCGCTCCCGTCTGCGTTACTTCCTGCCACTCCTTGTCATTCAAGTATTGAGCGGTTGGTTAAGTGTGGGCACCGGTGCGCTACCGGGTGAGAGTGTGGCGACCATCTGGTTGCCCAGCGGGGTCGGGGTCGTCGCCTTGCTGGTATTAGGACAGCCCGGTCTGTTGGGCGTGTGGCTGGCCAGTTTACTGGTGGGCATTCCGGTCACGGCGCAGATCACCGGGTTGGGCATGGCATGGCGCATGGGTCTGGCCGCCGCCGCACTGGAAGCACTGCAAGCCTGGCTGGCGATGCGGGCCTGGCGCGTGCATGAAACCCGTCATCACGCCAATTTTCTGCGTCAGCCACAGGATCTGATCTGGTTCTGGTTCTGGGTTTGCACCGTGCCGGCCCTGGTGACTGCGCCGTTCATGACCTTGCTGCAATGGACATGCCACGCGCTGCCCGACTCAAGCATCACCGGTGTCGCCCGCCATTTCCTGATGCTGGTTTTGTCCAATATGGCCGGGATATTGCTGGCCACGCCGGTCTACGTGCTCTGGCGCGATCGTGGCCGCTGGGACTTGCGCTGCAACGCCTTGCGGCACCTGTGGCCCGTTGCACTGATTGGCCTGATTCTGGCCGGCGCCTTGTTGATCTACCCGCCCGCCCTGGCGCTGTTGTTGCCTGTACTGCTGGCCACAACGGTACGTTTCCGTCTACCGGGCATGGTGGTTGCGATGCTGGCTACGGCGGTGATCATCTCTGCCGCCACCGTTTTTCATATCGGGCCCTTCGTGCACGGAGACCCGTTGATGGTGTTTGTGAATCTGCAATTGTTTCTTTTCTCAACCACCATCATGTTGCAGTACCTTGCGCTGGCGCAGGAGCTGATCAAACGTCATCGCGTGCAACTGGAGTCTGAAGTTGCCGCCCGTACCGAAGCACTGGCCCAGGCCAACGAACGCCTTAAAGAACTGGCAACCACGGACGAACTGACGGGCGCCCCCAACCGCCGGGAATGGCAACGCCGCTGCGCCCAAGCGGTGCTGATGGCTCGTCGCCAGGACACGCCCTTGTCGATCCTGCTGCTGGATCTGGATCACTTCAAGATGGTTAACGATACCCACGGCCATCTGGTCGGCGACCTGATGTTGCGCGCCGTGGCCAATACCTGCCGCGAAACCCTCCGCGCCAGCGACAGCTTTGGTCGCTGGGGCGGCGAAGAATTTGTGGTCGTCCTGCCCGACACCTCGCTGGCAGATGCAGAGCAAGTTGCTGAAAAACTCCGCATCGCCATTGCCGCGACGCATGTACCACTGGATGGTGGCTTATATGTCCGTATCACCTCCAGTATGGGCGTCGCGCGCCTGCGCCCCAGCGACAACGATCTGGACGACTTGCTGACCCGCGCCGACCATGCGCTCTACCATGCCAAAGAATACGGCCGTAATCGCGTCGTACTGGAAACCGAACTGCCGGCCAACGACTTGCCGGCAAAGCACGGCTAACGAAAGTACATCCCCGGCGTATTGGCCGGGCTGCAAACACAGCCCGGTCAACCTTGATCTGCCTGTCCCTGCGCAATGTCACTCATCCCGGCTACAATAACCGTCTCATCCGCATAACCCGGCTTTGACCCATGAGCGTGCGCGCAGTTGTTTTTGATTTTGGTGGTGTTCTCTTTGACTGGAATCCGGAATACCTCTACCGCAAACTGATTCCCGATGCGACCGAGCGCCAGTGGTTCTTGCAGCACGTCTGCAACGGTCACTGGAACCTGCAGCAAGACGCCGGCCGCACTTTGGCCGATGCCACAGAAGCGCTGATCGCCCAGTACCCGGATCATGCCGAACTCATCCGCGCCTTTTATGGTCGCTGGCCAGAAACGCTGGCTGGCACCTTGCCCGAAGGCATCAAGCTGATGGAAGACCTGGAAACGGCCAGGATGCCACTCTATGGTCTGACCAACTGGTCAGACGAGACCTTCCCCTATGCATGGGAGCACTACCCGTTTTTGCACCGTTTCAAGGACATCGTGGTGTCCGGCCGGCTCAAGATCGTCAAACCGGATGCCGCCATTTACCACGAGATGTTCCGTCGTATTGCCAAAGACTTGCCTGATCTGAAACCAGCCGAACTGGTCTTCATTGACGACAACGCAGCCAACGCAGAAGCGGCTCGTGCGTTAGGCTGGCATGGCATTCATCATGTCAATGCAGCGCAAACCGAAGCCGCCCTGCGTGACCTGGGCCTGTCTTTCTGATTGACCCATCCGTTTTTGACCGGAGCAACACCATGGCAACCGCGACCCCGCGCGTGAGTATTCTTTACTGCACGCAATGCAACTGGCTACTGCGTTCCGCATGGCTGGCACAGGAACTGCTGTCGACTTTTGCAGACGAACTCGGCGAGGTGGCCTTGCAGCCTGGCACAGGCGGCGTGTTTGTCGTGCATTGTGACGACCAGTTGATCTGGGATCGCAAAGTGGAAGGTCGTTTTCCCGAAGCCAAAGAATTGAAACAGCGTGTTCGTGACTTGATCGCGCCAGAGCGGCCGCTCGGTCATAGTGATCGCCCGAGCTGAACAACGCTGTGTTAAGGTTCCGCCCCATGTCCAGTTTGTCCGTTTTCCGTTTTGCCGCCGTGGCCACGCTTGCGTTGACCGCTGTCTGTGCACATGCCGACATTTACAAGTCGGTGGATGCCGACGGCCGTGTCACGTTCTCCAACATCCCCATGAAGGGTGCGACCCGGGTCTATACAGACCCGATCCCGATGGGAAACAGCAAAGTTCACGGCAAGTCAGGCAGCGGCAACAAGGTCACGGCCCCCAGCCCCGCCGATTTCCCACGCGTCGATGCCGCGACCCAGAAATCCCGCGATACCAATCGCCGGCAGATTCTCACCGACGAGCTGGCAACCGAACAGCAAGCATTGACTGACGCCCGCAAGGCGCTCGCCGATGCGCAAGCCAGTACCGACGCGCAAACGAATCCACAGAAATACCAGGAGCGCGTTTCACGTCTGCGTGATAACACCACGCTGCACGAGAAAAACGTGGCCGCCCTGCAGCAGGAAATGGCCCGCGACCGCTAAGACGTCTCGTCTGCCCAAGCTCAAACGCCCGCCCAAGCGGGTGTTTTGTTTTGTATCGCCCGGTTTTGATTCCTGCCACGCCCCATCCTGTACCACGACCAGCGCCAGCCATAGCCGGGTTAATCCCCATACAAGGGCAATGCACCATATCGAGACCTATAATGCACTCAATCAGTGCATTGGCCGGTTCATACGTGCTGAAATGTCCATTTGTGGAGAGTCTTGAGCTGGCCCGCTAATTGCTTATTCATCCCGCATGAAAGAAGCGGCGGGTAGTCACAAGCGACCACGCCAGGCTTCGTGCCTGATTGATCCACGATTTCATAGACCGCACCCTATGACCAAAAGCCCTATTCCTGCCATCTTTGCCGGACTGGAATTTCTTGATGCGGCGATATTGGCCACGCGCGACGACGGCGCGCTGGTCTATTACAACCCGGCCGCAGCTGATTTTCTGGGCTTGCGCGACGACTGCCTTGGTATGGCGCTGACCGAGTGTCTGGGCCCGGATAATCCGGTTGCACAGGCACTGGCCAACGCCAGCATCAACAATATCAGCCTGACTGAGCATGAGATGGCGCTCAACACCACGCATGGCGAGGTGTATGTCTCGTTGACTGCCAGCCCCATCGAATGCGATGAGGCCGCAGCCATGGCGGAAATTCGCCAGATTGATCAGCAACGCAAGATCGCCAACGAGGAACGTCTGCAAGCACAACAGCAGGCCAATCGCGAGTTGATCCGCAACCTGGCGCACGAAATCAAAAACCCGCTGGGTGGTATCCGCGGCGCGGCACAACTGTTGTCGCGAGAGTTGCATGACCCGCAACTGAAGGAATACACCCAGGTCATCATCGAAGAATCGCAGCGCCTGCAAAGCTTGCTGGATCGTTTGCTGACGCCGCATCGCTTGCCGCAACTGGCTGAACTGTCGATCCACGAGGTGCTTGAGCGCGTCCGGAGCCTGATGCTGGCAGAGACACCCAATGGCCTTGCGATCAAGCGCGACTATGACACCAGCCTGCCCTCGTTGATTGGCGACCGCGAACAACTGATCCAGGCGGTGCTCAACATCATGCGTAACGCCATTCAGGCCATGGATGGCGTGGGCGAAATCATGCTGCGTACTCGCGTGGCGCGTCAGGTTACGCTGAACCGTCAGCGCTTCCCGATCGCCATCCAGTTGCAGATTATCGATAACGGACCAGGCATTCCGGAGCATCTGAAAGAAACACTGTTTTACCCGCTGGTGTCCGGCCGGCCAGGCGGCACAGGCATTGGCCTGCATCTGGCACACACCTTTATCAATCAGCACCACGGCACGATCGATTTCGACAGCCGTCCCGGTTACACCTGTTTCAACATGCTGCTGCCGCTCAATGGCTGGCAGGGATTTGACAAGACAACTACAACCAAAGCCACGGAGCATCCATGAGTACTGTCTGGGTCATCGACGACGATCGTTCCATTCGATGGGTCTTCGAAAAAGCGCTTGCTCGTGAAAACATCGCACACGCGTCTTTCGCATCCGCTACCGAAGCCCTGGCCCGTCTGGGCCGCGAAGTGCCCGAAGCCATTGTGTGCGACATTCGCATGCCTGGCGAATCAGGGCTGACCTTTCTGGAGTTGGTCAAAAAGGATTACCCCGGTCTGCCGGTCATTATCATGACGGCGCATTCCGATCTGGAGAGTGCCGTCTCGGCCTTCCAGGGCGGCGCATTTGAATATTTGCCCAAACCGTTTGATGTAGACCAGGCCATTGCCCTGATCCAGCGTGCATTGCAAGAAGGCTCACGCCAGCTGGGTACAGAGGAAGCGCCGGTGTCCAACCCGGATATCCTGGGCCAGGCACCGGCCATGCAAGATGTCTTCCGTGCTATTGGACGGTTGTCGCAATCCGCAGCAACAGTGCTCATCACGGGCGAATCTGGCGCAGGTAAAGAACTGGTCGCCCGCGCCTTGCATCGTCACAGCCCGCGTTCGGCCAAGCCCTTCATTGCGATCAATACTGCGGCCATTCCGAAAGACCTGCTGGAATCCGAACTGTTCGGCCACGAACGTGGTTCATTCACCGGTGCCGAAGCACGTCGTCAGGGCCGGTTTGAACAGGCCGAAGGCGGCACGCTGTTTCTGGATGAAATCGGCGACATGCCGGCAGATCTGCAAACACGCCTCTTGCGTGTGCTGTCTGACGGCTATTTTTACCGCGTTGGCGGGCAGGCGCCGATCAAGGCCAATGTGCGCGTGATTGCGGCAACTCACCAAAACCTGGAAGAACGCGTCAAACTGGGCGCCTTCCGTGAAGATTTGTTCCACCGCCTCAACGTGATCCGTCTGCGTCTGCCGGCGTTGCGTGAACGCCGTCAGGATATCCCGCTGCTGGCCCGCCATTTCCTGGCCCGTTCAGCCGCTGAACTGGGTGTGGAATCCAAACGGCTGTCAGAAGACGCCATGGCGGCACTGAGCAATTTCAGCTTCCCAGGCAACGTGCGGCAACTGGAAAACCTGTGTCACTGGATCACCGTCATGGCGCCGGGCGCTATCGTCGAAGCAGGCGATCTGCCACCGGAAATTAACGAAAGCCCGGAAACCGCCGACGGCGCGATGATGGTCGGCAATGGTGATTGGCGTGCGGCGCTGGCCGCTGACATCGGTGGCCGCCTGGCGAAGGGCGAAAGCCGTGTGCTTGATGAGATCATGCCCGCCTTTGAGCGGACAGTGATCGAAAGAGCACTGGCCCACACTGGCGGCAAACGGATCGAAGCGGCAGAATTGCTGGGATGGGGGCGCAACACCCTCACCCGCAAAATTCAGGAACTGGGTATGGACGACGAAGTGTAAACGGTACGTTTTGCGCACCTGCCAGTACGTGGGGCGCGCCGTTTACGCGCGACGGGGCGACGCAAGCATGGGCGCCGCCCCGCAAAGGCCGGGAGACCGGCCTTTTTTGTTCCCCGGACGCATCTTTAGTCCGAAGACCAGGTTGACATCTTCTTTGCCATCCTGGCTATCTCGCTTGCATTCCCTGCCACCGTAGCGGCAATGCATCCAGCCTGCGCAACAGCACATCTACACTCGCATGTCCCCGCCGATGCGGGCGTAGCCAGACCGTCTTCATGCCTAACCGTCGCGCCATGCGCAAGTTATCCAGAGAGTCCTCCACCAAAATACACTGCGTCGGCTGCAACCGGTATTTCCGCAAAATATGCCGAAAAGCAGCGGGCTGCGGTTTGGGGCTGAACCGGCCATGCTCAATGGCATGAATCCCGACAAATTCGCGCTCAATCCCAAGGCCCTTGACCATGGCCTCGGCATAACGGTGCGCACCATTGGTAAACAGGATTTTGCGCCCAGGCAACCGGGCGAGTGTACGGCGCAAACCTGGCATGGGATGGAATTGCGAGGTCAATGCTGCCAGCGGATGCGAGGCGGCCAGGAAATCGTGTGGCTTGATCGCATGCGGGTAATGTCGAAGCAAACCGAGCAGCGTTGCGCCATAGCGCCGCCAGTAGTCGGTGCGCAGTGCTGTCGCGGTCTCCGCATTCACGCCCAGTGTTTGCTCCATATAGCGGTTCATTGCGGCATCAATCACCGGAAAAGCATGACGACTGGCGTTGTGCAGCGTGTTATCGAGGTCAAACAACCACACGGGATAGCGGTATCCGTTCATTACATTCCATCACGTTGAATACGGCCCGCAAAAAAAAGCCGGCACACGCCGGCTTTTTTAAACGGTCCCCGCCGCGGTTTATGCCGCCATGGGCGAGGAGCGGCCATGGATATAGTTTTCCAGTTGTTCGATCTGGAACTCTTGTTCAGCAATGGTTTCACGAACCAGATCACCAA
Organism: Silvimonas amylolytica; assembly: GCF_014645555.1. Taxonomy (GTDB): domain Bacteria; phylum Pseudomonadota; class Gammaproteobacteria; order Burkholderiales; family Chitinibacteraceae; genus Silvimonas; species Silvimonas amylolytica. The sequence goes on from NZ_BMLY01000011.1 coordinate 33,561, forward strand.
TCGACAACAAGCCAATCAATTCATCCTGATCATTCACCACCGGCAAGTGACGAATGCGTTTATCGGTCATGATTGCCATGCATTCATCGACCGAGGCATTCGGGGTCACACAGATCAGTTTGGCGGTCATGATTTCAGAGACTGGCGTACCCGCCGAGGTTTTGCCCATCAGCACCACTTTACGGGCGTAATCGCGCTCAGAAAAAATGCCTGCCAGTTTGTCCCCCTCCATGACGAGGACAGCACCAATGTTCTTGTCGGCCAGAACTTGTAAAGCCTGATATACCGTGGTCTGAGGCGAGACGGTAACGGTACCGTGGATCGTCTTTTCGGCCAGCAGTTGACGTGCGGTCTTCATGTGTAGTTCTCCAGGAACAACAACGAGTGTCCTTTTAATCTAGACCCCGCACGCCAGCTTGCAACCGCCCCAACCAAAACCGCCGGTCAGTTGGCGCGGATCATCGTACCCACACCCTGGCTGGTCAGCACTTCGAGCAAGAGCGCGTGTTTGACGCGACCATCAATGATATGAACCGTCTTCGCACCATTCTTGGCTGCATCGAGCGCGGATGAAATCTTCGGCAACATGCCACCAGAGATGGTGCCATCGGCAAACAGTTCGTCAATCTTGGCGGCCGTCAACCCAGTCAGCAGATTGCCTTCCTTGTCGAGCACACCCGGCGTATTGGTCATCAGGATCAGCTTTTCGGCATGCAGCACTTCGGCCAGTTTGCCGGCCACAAGATCCGCATTGATGTTGTAGCTCTCGCCATCGCGATCGACCCCGATCGGTGCAATGACCGGAATGAAATCATGCGCATCAAGGTGCGCCACAATGGATGGGTCAATGCTTTCGATCTCGCCCACCTGGCCGATATCAATCATTTCGTCTTCATTGGCGCCCTTCAGGTACATCTTGCGGGCGCGGATAAAGTGACCATCCTGACCGGTCAGCCCCACGGCCTTGCCACCGTGTTTGTTAATCAGAGACACAATCTCTTTATTAACGTGGCCGCCCAGCACCATTTCCACCACGTCCATCGTTTCGGCATCGGTAACGCGCATGCCTTGAATGAACTCACCCTTTTTGCCAATGCGATCAAGCAATTCGTTGATTTGCGGGCCGCCGCCGTGAACGATCACCGGGTTCATCCCCACCAGCTTGAGCAATACCACGTCGCTGGCAAAACCTTCTTTAAGCTCTTCATCGATCATGGCATTGCCGCCGTACTTGATGACAATGGTCTTATCGAAGAAACGCTGGATATACGGCAGCGCTTCGGAGAGCACTTCCGCTTTCTGTTGGGCAGAGATTTCGTTCATGACTGTTTCCAGGCAAAGGCACGGTTTGGATAAGCGCAATTGTACCAGCGCAGTATCACCAATCACCAAAACAATAGTGTGACAACCCGTAGCCGCCGCTCATGCAACGATTGCATGCCTTCGGGAATTATTTTCACAGACCATGGTCAAGCACAGGCTGAGCAGCCGACATTGCACCATCAGTTGGCAATAAGTCACTCATGATTGATATTGACGAGCTGATCATGGTGCGGGAAATAAACCGGTTCCTGGTGTCGATAAACATTTACTGATTTAGTCAGTGCGCGTTATATGCAGTAATTAAGGTTTACCTTGAAATGAACCAATTACAAACGCACTTGAATAGACAAAACACTGCATGCATAATCAGATCATCGATTTAAATGCCTGCGTGCGCACAATGCGTCTCTTGCCTGTTGGCAAGTCCCATGCCACATGATGGCTTTGCGCAATGCATCATCAAAACACCATTGCTGTGCTGAACATAGGAGCAACCAAATGGATTTGTCCGGCCTGAACCTGCCGCAACTGTACAAACTGCAAAAAGACCTTGATGCGGAAATCGTACGTCGCAAAGAAACCGACAAGGTCACCTTGATTAATGAACTGCAGCAACTGGCAGCTTCCAAGGGTTTCTCGCTGAATGAAGTGCTGGGTCTGGAAGGCAAAAAGGCGGGCAAGAAAGCCGCCGCCACCAGCAAGGCGCAATACCGTAATCCGGAAGATGCCAGCCAGACCTGGTCTGGCCGTGGCCGCAAGCCGCAATGGGCACTGAAATGGCTGGGCGAAGGCAAGTCGCTGGAAGACCTGCGCGTTTGATGTCTGGCGCCACGATCACGTTGGCGCCCAGATTAAAAAGGCAGCCCCTGCGGCTGCCTTTTTTATTGGCCATGGCCCCCAGCGCCAGGGCGAGTGCCAGTACAATGTATCTCTGTCGAACCCTGTAAAAAAAACGGCATGTCCCATCCTCTGACCGCTTCGCTGAATCCCGAACAACGCGCTGCCGTTGAATTGCCTCCAGAGCACGCCTTGATCCTGGCAGGCGCCGGTAGCGGCAAGACGCGCGTACTGACCACGCGTATCGCCTGGCTGTTGTCCACCGGTCAGATCAGCCCGGCTGGTTTACTGGCAGTCACCTTTACCAACAAGGCTGCCAAGGAAATGATGGCGCGAATTACTGCCATGATGCCGCTCAACCCAAGAGGTCTGTGGGTGGGTACTTTCCATGGTTTGTGTAACCGCATGTTGCGCTTGCACCATCGTGATGCAGGGTTGCCGGCGGGATTTGCCATTCTGGATTCCCAGGATCAGTTGGCAGCAATCAAACGCGTAATGAAAACACTCAATGTCGATGATGAGCGCTATCCGCCCCGTAGCATTGCGCAATATATCAATGGCAACAAAGAGGCCGGCATCCGCGCTGAGAAGGCTCAAGCCCGGGATGATTATTCCCGCACGCAACGCATGATTTATGCTGAATATGAATCACAGTGTCGCCGTGAAGGCGTGGTTGATTTTGCTGAATTGCTACTAGCCTGCTATGAATTACTGGAGCGCAATGCGCCGCTACGCGACCATTATCGCAGCCGTTTCCAGCATATTCTGGTCGATGAATTCCAGGATACCAACCAGCTTCAATACGCCTGGTTGAAATTGCTGACCGGCCCAAACAGCGCATTATTTGCAGTGGGTGATGATGACCAGTCCATTTATGCCTTTCGTGGCGCCAGGGTGGGCAACATGCTGGATTTCCAGAAAGATTACCACGTCAAACACGTAATCCGGCTGGAGCAGAATTACCGCTCGCACGGCAATATTCTGAACGCGGCCAATGCAGTGATCGAGCACAATCGTGACCGTCTGGGCAAACAATTGTGGACCAGTGACGATGACGGTGAGCCGATTCGCCTTTACGAAGCCGCGACGGATAGCGAAGAAGCCAACTTCCTGGTCGATGAGATCGCTGCCCAGCAGCGCGATGGCATTGCCGCCGATGAGATCGCCATCCTTTATCGTTCCAACGCGCAATCGCGGATTATTGAACACGCGCTGGTTGCAGCGGGCTTGCCGTATCGGGTTTATGGCGGTTTGCGGTTTTATGAGCGCCAGGAAATCAAGCATGCGCTGGCCTATTTGCGCCTGGTTGCCAATCAAGACGATGACAACGCGCTATTACGCGTGATCAACTTTCCCGCGCGCGGGATTGGTAACCGGACCGTAGAAACACTCACGGATACCGCACGCATTGCCGGTACCAGCCTGTGGCAAGCTGCCTGCAGCGCAGGCAGTGGGCGCAGTGCTGCCGCGGTCGGGCGTTTTGTGCACATGCTCGACAACATGCACGTGCAAGCGCAAGGCATGGCGCTTCCGGACGTGGTCAACATGATCCTCTCGCTATCCGGGTTATATGAGTATTACCAGAACGAGAAAGAAGGCGAGGAGCGGCTTGCCAACCTGAACGAACTGGTCAACGCCGCCGCGGCTTTTGTCACGGAAGATGAGAACGACCTCGTGGCCTTCCTGGCCAATGCATCTCTGGAAGGCGGGGAGCACGCAGCTGAAGCCGGCGAAGCAGCGGTGCAACTCATGACTATCCACGCCGCCAAGGGTCTGGAATTTCACAGTGTCTTTCTGACCGGGCTGGAAGAAGGCCTGTTCCCCCACGACAATAGCCTGGCAGACCCGAAAGGTCTGGAGGAAGAACGACGCCTGATGTACGTGGCCATGACGCGCGCACGGCGACGTTTGTATATCTCGCTCTCGCAAAGCCGCATGTTGCATGGGCAGATGCGCTACGCGCCCGCTAGCCGTTTCCTCAATGAGGTGCCCGCGACACTGCTCAAGTATCTGAACCGGGGATATGCCCCCAATAGCTACGGCAGCAGCAATACCAGCAATACCAGCAACGACTGGTACGCCCCACCGGCTACCCCGCGCCATGTCGAGACGCCCGCGCACGGTCTGGCCATTGGCATGACTGTACGACACCCCAAGTTCGGGGTTGGAGAGGTGGTTAATCATGAGGGTGGTGCCAACGGGAATGTTCAGGTGAACTTCGTCCAGCACGGTACCAAGTGGCTGGCCGTGGCCTACGCCAAACTGGAGCCCATCAAGGCATGACGGCGAGCGACGCCACCATCAACGCCCGCGCCCTTGTGATCGACCGGGCGAGCGAAACCCGCGCGGCGCTAGGCATGGCGCTGGCGGAGGCCGGTGTCGCGACTATTGATTACGCCAACCGCCAGACCACGGCGTTGGGGTTGATCCAGAACCATGATTACGACGTCGTTCTCTGCGAATACGATCTCGGTGGCGGCATGGACGGCGTACACCTGTTTGAAGCCTGCCAGCAGCACTATCTGCTCAAGCCATCGTGCATTTTCATGATGGTCACAGGAGAGCGGCGGCAAGCGCAGGTCATGGGCGCGGCGGAATTGATACCAGACGGTTATCTGCTCAAGCCCTTCTCAACGGGCGACTTCATCGACCGCCTGAATCGGGCCCAACGACGCAAAGCGCGCTTCCGGACCATTGATACCGCGGTGCGAGCGGGCGACTATCTTGGCGCTGTGACTGCGTGTGATCGTGAAATGGCCCTGCGGCCGGCCAACGAGACCGAAGATTTTCTGCGCATGAAAACCTTCCTGTTGTTACGGCTAGGTGAACACCAGTCTGCCGTCGAATCCAGTACGGCGGCGCTGGACCTGCGCGAGAGTGCATGGGCACGGCTGGGTCTGGGCAAAGCCCGCTTTGGCCTGCAAGACCTGGAAGGTGCCCGTGCCTGCTTTGAGGCCGTTAAACGGGATCACGAACTGGCCATGGAATCCTACGACTGGCTGGCTCGTACGCTCACTGCACAAGGCGAAATGACTGCCGCGCAATCCACGCTGGCAGAAGCCCTGCAACGCTCCCCGCTGGCAGCAGCAAGACAAACCGCGTTGGGCCGTCTGGCCGAACGCAATGGTGAACTGGACACTGCCGAAAACGCATTGTTGTATGCGCTGAATCTTTCGCGCGGTTCGTTCTGGCCGGATATCTCGCTGTATTGCGAACTAGGCCGTGTCCAACTGGCGCGCGATGACATCGGCGGTGCCCGGCGTACCATTCAGCGTTTGCGCCGCGAAGTACCCGCCAGCAATGAATCAGTCGAACCCATTTGTGAATTGATCGAAGCCGCTGTGCTGGAAAAGCTGGATGACCGCAAAGCCTCAGCCGAATTGTTCGAGCATGCCTGCGAAACCCTGCGCGAACAGGAAGACCCGCTGCCCGGTGTGCTGATTGAAGCCGCGCGCCAGGCCTATGGCCGCCGCAGGCAGGAGGCTGGTGCTAACCTGGTTCGGAGCGCGTTGGGCGCCGCATCGGACGATCCGGCGGTACTGGCCAGTGTGGAAAGCCTCTACCACGGGCTGGGCGAACCTGAAATTGGGCAGCAAATGGTGGCGGAGGTCACACGTGACCTGAGTCAACTCAATAATGACGCCGTCATCGCAGTAAGAAATGGTAATCTCTCTGCGGCTGCCGATATGTTCATCAGTGCTTTGCATGGCCGCAGCGGCAACGTGCAATTGCTGCTCAATGCCGTCAACACGCTGCTCTCTTGCGTCAATCAGCAAGGCTGGAACGAGCACTATATGGACATGGCACAACGCTACCTGGCGCGGGTCCGCAAACAAGATCCCACCAATGGCAAAGCCCGCCAGCTGGCGGATGCCATGCGCCGCACGCGCACCCGGTTCGGGATCGACGCCGGCAGCCAACAACAACCACCCGCCGCTGCATAGCGCTGCGTTGTGGTTTATGCCAACGCTGACAAAAGGAAGCGCCGTGCAGGCGATGCTTGAACTGGCACAGCCGGTTGCCCATATCCGGCTGAGCGGGCATTTCACATGGGAAGGTCAGCGCAGTTTTCGACAAGTCACTCAGGACATGCTGACGCACAAAGGCGTCGACACGATCCATTTTGACTTGAGCGGTGTTGAAACCATGGACTCCACCGCACTAGGCATGTTGCTCTTGCTGCACGAACGCGCCAAAGGCCGACCGATTCTGCTGCATGGCATGCGCCCGGATATCCGCACCATGGTGGAGATTGCCAATACCGGCGGCATCTTTGAACTGCGATAAGCAAACCTGATTGGTCATCAAAAAAAAGGACACTAAAAAGTGTCCTTTTTTTACGTGCGCCCTGCACGCCATCAGAGGCAGGGCCAAGCGTTTTTACCGCTGTGTGGCGGTCACAATTCGACCTGCATCCCCATTTCCACCACGCGGTTGGGCGGAATCTTGAAGTAGCTGGTCGCCCGCGTCGCGTTGCGGGTCATCAAGGAGAACACCTTGCGACGCCACCATGCCATGGCCGGATATTTACCCTCAACGATGGTCTCACGCGACAGGAAGAACGAAGTCTGCATCGGATCGAACTCCAGTTCCGGTTGCAGTTCTGTCACCTGCCGCAATATGGCCGGGACTGAGGGCTCCTCCTTGAAACCATAGGTGGCGATCACCTGATAGAAGCTCTCACCCAGCTTGGGCACAACAACTTTCTCGCGTTTGGCTACAAACGGAATATCTGCGGTCCGAATGGTCAGGAATACGACCTTCTCATGCAGTACCTTGTTGTGCTTGAGGTTATGCAACAACGCATGGGGCACTGAATCGGCGCTGGTAGTCATGAAGATGGCCGTCCCCTCCACGCGCTGTGGTGGCGCGGCTTCCAGGCTTTCGACGAACCCTTGCAGCGGCAGTTCGCCCTCGCGCAGGCGATCCCCCAGCAGCGTGCGGCCGCGCTTCCACGTGGTCATCAGGGTAAAGATGAACAGGCCCATCACCAGTGGTACCCAACCGCCATCGGGCAGTTTGAGCATGTTGGAACTCAGGAAGATCAGATCGACCACCAGAAAACCGATCAGCACGATGCGGAACAACATCTTGCGCCCGGCATCCAGCGTTTTGCCCAACACATTGAAGGCCAGCAACGTGGTCATCACCATGGTGCCGCACACCGACAAACCATACGCGGAAGCCAGGTTGTCAGAGGTACGGAACGCCAGCACCAGCAAGATCACCGCGACCATCAGGAACCAGTTGATCTGTGGCACGTAGATCTGGCCAATTTCCTGGTCGGAAGTATGGTCGATATCCACACGCGGGCAATAGCCCAGTTGCACCGCCTGGTTGGTCATGGAGAACGCGCCAGAGATCACCGCTTGCGAGGCAATTACTGTGGCGGCGGCGGCCAGAATCACCAGCGGCGCCAACGCCCATTGCGGCGCCAGCAGGAAGAACGGGTTTTTGATGGCGGCCGGGTTGTGCAGCAGCAACGCGCCCTGGCCGAAATAACACAGGATCAGCGATGGCAGCACGAGGCTAAACCACGCGATCTTGATCGACTTCTGACCAAAGTGGCCCATATCGGCGTAAAGGGCTTCGCCACCGGTGACAGACAACACCACCGCGCCCATGATCACAAAGCCACGCAGCGGGTAATCTGCAATGAAGCGCGCACCATTGAGCGGGTTGATGGCGGCAAAGACTTCCGGGGCATGAAGAATGCTGCGCAGGCCCATCACCGCCAGAGTCAGGAACCAGAACACCATGATCGGCCCGAACAGCTTGCCCACCTTGCTGGTGCCGTGCCGCTGAATGGCAAACAAGGCGACCAGCACGATGATGGTCAACGGCACGATATATGGATCAAGCGTGTGCGAGATGACGCTGATCCCTTCAAAGGCGGACAGCACGGAAATGGCCGGCGTGATAATGCCGTCACCATAAAAGAGCGAAGCCCCGAAGATCCCCAGGCCCATCAACAGCAGGCCCTTGCGGGAGCGGGGGTCCAGATCGCGCAGGGCCAGCGCCATCAGCGCCAGAATGCCGCCTTCGCCGCGGTTGTCAGCACGCATGATCACGACCACATATTTGGCCGATACCACGATCATGATCGCCCAGAAGATCAGCGAAAGAACGCCCAGGATATTTTCCGCGTTGATCGGCAGATTGCCGTGCGCGGTCAGACAGGTTTTAAGGGTGTACAACGGGCTGGTACCGATATCCCCGTACACCACGCCAATCGCTCCAACGGTCAGCCCGGCAAGTCGGGATGCGGAAGGAGCCTGGCCATGATTTGCGCCCATGCTGCAGGAGTCTCTTGATATTTAATCGGGTAAATTATTTATAAAGCAGAAGCGCCGCGATTATAGCCCCGCCTTACAGCTGTAGCCCCGAACTATCCGGTTACAAGGTGCGGCAACGCAACATAGACCCTGCGCCAGTCAAAGCACGGCCCGGGATCAGTCTTGCGCAGCGGGGCAATGTCGTTATGTCCCACTATGGCACGCAGCGGGCAAGTTTGCGCCAATGCCTGCGCCAGCGGGATCAGCGCATCGTATTGCGCCTCGGTGAAGGGAATGTGATCGGTGCCTTCCAGTTCAATACCGACCGAAAAATCATTGCAACGCGCTCGTCCTTGCCAGTCAGACACGCCAGCATGCGCAGCACGCTGCTGCACCGGTACAAACTGGACAACCTCGCCATCGCGCCGGATCAGAAAATGGGCTGACACGCGCAGCCCGCCCAGATCAGCAAACAGCGGGTGGTCTGCGGGAATGGTATTCGTGAAAAGGCGCTCCACCAGATCGCCCCCAAACTCGCCGGGCGGCAGACTGATGTTATGGATCACCAGCAAATCAACAGTGGTGTTCGCAGGACGCGCATCGCCGTTGGGGCTGGGCACCTTTCGGGCCGGCGCATACCAGCCCGCCACGTCGAACACCGGGTTCATCTGTGCCACCACACACTGGCCACCAATGCGGCCAACAGCACGGCGATCACACCCAGCAGCCAATTGCGCTTTTTTTGTTCCCACATCAAGCCCTGGTAACCAGTAACCAGCAGTTCCGTGGTGTTCTGGTTAGCCAGATCGTTAAGTTTGCGTGGCAGGGTTGGCAACATCGCCGCCCACAGTGGCGCCTCATGTTTGATATTGCGCCACAAACCGCGCCAGCCAATCTGCTCGTTCATCCAGCGCTCAAGGAAGGGCTTGGCGGTTTTCCAGAGATCCAGATCCGGATCAAGCTGGCGACCCAACCCTTCAATATTGAGCAGCGTCTTTTGTAACAGCACAAGTTGAGGCTGGATTTCCACATTGAAACGGCGCGACGTTTCAAACAACCGCAGTAGCACCTGACCAAACGAGATTTGCGAGATCGGTTTGTCGAAGATCGGTTCGCACACGGTGCGTACGGCCGCTTCCAGTTCTTCGACGCGTGTTTCTTTAGGCACCCATCCCGATTCAATATGCGCAGCAGCGACACGGTGGTAATCGCGGTTGAAAAACGCCAGGAAGTTGATCGCCAGATACTGCTTGTCGACTTCAGACAGCGTGCCGACAATGCCGAAATCCAGCGCGATATAGCGGTTGTCGGCGGCAACAAAGATATTGCCAGGATGCATATCTGCGTGGAAAAACCCATCCCGGAAAACCTGGGTGAAGAAAATCTCCACGCCATAAACCGAGAGTTTTTTCAAATCAATGCCACTGGCGCGCAGTTCATCGACCCGCCCGACCGGAATACCGTCCATCCATTCCAGCGTCAGCACCTGGCGCGCGCACCAGTCGTAGAACACTTCCGGCACGATCAGCATGTCGGAGCCAAGGAAATTGCGGCGCAATTGCGACGCGTTGCCCGCCTCGATCATCAAATCCAGTTCGTCATGCAGATATTTGTCAAACTCCGCGACGACTTCTTTGGGGCGCAGGCGTTTGCCGTCAGCAAACAGTCGCTCCACAAGGCCGGCCATAACGCGCAGCAGCCCCAGATCACTCTCGATAATCGGCAAAATGCCTGGGCGCAGCACTTTGACCGCCACTTTACGACCATCTGGCAAGGTGGCGCGGTGGACCTGGGCGATCGAGGCAGAGGCCACCGGATTGCGGTCAAACGAGGCATAAAGTTGCGAAACCGGCTGCTTCAGGCTGCTTTCGATCACCGCAACTGCGACGTCCCCCGGAAACGGCGGCACGCGGTCTTGCAGGAATGCCAGTTCGTCGGCGATGTCTTCCGGCAAGAGGTCACGGCGGGTCGACAACACCTGGCCAAACTTGACGAAAATCGGGCCTAACGCTTCCAGGGCAAGGCGCAAGCGTACGGCGCGCGGTTGCTCCAGCTTGCGCCAGAAAAACAGGGTGTTCACCAGCCGGGAAAGGCCATGCACACGCTCGTGACCGAGCAGGAATTCATCCAGCCCGTACTGGACGACAACACGGGCGATTTTGAGTAGGCGGAATATCCGCATGAGTATCCAGTTATCCGGTTCCAGCCACCGGCGCCTGCCGGCCAAAAGCTAGAACGATTTGACGGTCAGCCGCTCCAGTCGCGCTTCAAGGCGGGCCAGATCATCACGCAGGGCGTCTACACCACTGCAAAACGTGTCGACGTGACGTTTAGTGACCACCAGCGGTGCTTCATCGCGCCAGTATTCGGTGAGTTCAATCAACAAACGCGAGCCAATGGCCCCAGGAATCCCGCCGATTTTTCCGGCAATCCAGGTAATACGGTTGGCGGCAACATCGCCCACCAGTTGTGACAATTCTTCTGCCATGTCCCAGCGCAGCCTGGCCAGGGCCTGGCCCACGGCGGCTGCCAATTCTGCATCACCGTTGAGGCCAACCTTTTTACTGGCCGCTTCGCGATCAAACAACCAGGTGGTGAAGAACGCGGGCGACAGCAAGATGCTGGCTTCAGCCAAACCGCCAGCGGTAGCGAACGTGCCGTCTGGCTGGATGGACAACGTGCCGGACAGGACCGGCAGTACCAGGCGGATGACCCGGCCCTGATACGGCGCCAGCGCTGCGCGGGCGGCATCGTCATGAGCCAGCATGCGGTTCAGGATTGTGGCAAGCATCAACACAGACCTCATCAATCAGGACATGACAACGCCCACTACCAACGGCAGCGGGCGACCAGAATCAAATCAGAGCTTGAAACCCTTGTGCAAGGCGACCACGCCAGCGGACATATTGTGATAGTCCACTTTGCCGAAACCGGCATCGAGCATCATGCCCTTGAGCGTTTCCTGGTCTGGATGCATGCGGATGGATTCGGCCAGATACTGGTAAGAATCCGCATCATTGGCGACCAGCTTGCCCATAACGGGAAGGAGCTTGAACGAATAGATGTCGTACGCCGGCTTGAGCGGACTCCAGACTTTGGAGAACTCCAGCACCAGCAAGCGACCGCCCGGCTTCAAAACGCGGTACATCTCTTTGAGCGCTGCGTCTTTGTGGGTCATGTTTCTCAGACCAAACGCCACAGAGACGATGTTGAAGTAGTTGTCCGGGAACGGCAGTTTCTCGGCATCACACAGCGCCACTGGCGTGGCAATGCCCGCATCCAGCAAGCGGTCACGACCCACGCCAAGCATGGAACTATTGATATCGGTGAGCCAGACCTGGCCCGTCTTGCCGACCTTTTTACAAAACGCTTTGGAAAGATCACCCGTACCGCCGGCAATATCCAGCACCTTGTCACCGGCCTTCGCGCCGCTGGTTTCAATGGTGAAGAACTTCCAGGCGCGATGCAGCCCGGCCGACATCAGGTCGTTCATCACGTCATATTTCTGGGCGACAGAATGAAAAACCTCGGCCACTTTTTGGGCTTTTTCTGTTTCGTCGACCGTCTTGTAACCAAAGTGCGTGGTGTTATCGCTCATAGCGTGCTCACAGTCTTGTCAATTCATTGCGGGTCGCGGCTGGCACCAGCGGCGGCCAGGTCGTTCAGATAGGTCTGCCAGCGGGTGGCGTGCTCTGCGCCCAACTCGTACAGATACGCCCAGGAATACAGACCGGAGTCGTGGCCATCGTCAAATACCAGTTTGACCGCATAGTTGCCCACGGGGTCGATGGCGGTGATGGCGACATTGCGCTTGCCGACCTGCAATACGCCCTGTCCGGCACCATGGCCCTGAACTTCCGCCGAAGGGCTGAATACCCGCAGGTATTCACACGGCAGAACAAAGCGCTGGCCATCATCAAATGCCACTTCCAGTTCGCGCGAGGCGCGGTGCAAGCGGATTTCCACCGGGATAGCGCTGGAGGAAGTCAGTCCGGCCATGCCATTGTTCCTTTTCCTGCCTGTGTGGCAGTGCAACCGTTTCAAAGGCGCAATGATACCGCGTTGCCGCATGGGACGCGATGCAGGCCCGGCATTGATGAAGAAGAGAGGATGGAACAAGACATACGAGCAGCCTGGAACAGGCCAGCTCAGTACACAGCCCCATCCACCGATACCATCGCTTTGTGCTTGCCGCGCGGTAGCAAAATCGTGGCAACAAGACCACCCCGCGGGTGATTGGCGAGCAACAAATCCCCCCCATGCGCATGAACAATATTTCGCGTAATTCCCAACCCCAATCCCATGCCGTTGCTATTGGAGGCACGTCCATGTTCCAGCCGTACATAGGGCTGAAACAGCGATGGCAACGCTTCTTCCGGCACACCAGGTCCGTAGTCACGAATCGTCAGTTCAACTTGTTCTTCGGTTTGCGTCACTAACACTTCGGCGCGGTTGCCATAAAACAGGGCGTTATCCAGCAAGTTACCCACCGCACGTTTCAACGCCAGAGGACGCGCAAACACGGTCACCGGGCCGCCGGCAAAGGTGGCGTCTTTACCCGCCATTTGTGCGCCATCTACCAGACGTTCAATCAGTTTATCCAGGCGTATCTGTACCGGGTTTTCGTGGATATCGGTGTCTTTCACGCTTTGCAGCGCGCCTTTCACCATGACGTCCAGATCATCCAGATCTTCGTGAAACTCCGCCCGGGTCTGGTCATCATCCAGCATTTCCGTGCGCAGTTTCAGACGGGTGATCGGCGTGCGCAGATCATGTGAAATCGAGGTAAACAAACGCTCGCGGTCTTCCAGGAAACGCTGGGTGCGTTCACGCATGGCGTTAAACGCACGGGCAGTCTTGATGTACTCCCGGCTGCCGGACTCAGGCAGCGGCACGGATGGCATACCCTGACCAAACGCATCGGCCGCTTTGGACAGCGCGGCAAAGGGCTTGGTCATCCAGCGCACCACCAACAGGGACAAGAGCAACACGACGCCGACGGTAATCAGCAGCAAAACAATCCGGTCATGCGCCAGCGGTTCGTCGCTTTCCATAAAATACGGGTCTGGCATCAGCGTGGCCAGATACAACCAGTTGCCCGGTTCGATTTCAGCCTGAATCACCAGGATCGGCGCAGGGCGCGGTTTCACGACCAGGGTGTTCTGGACCCAACCATCGGGCAGATCATCCAGGGTGACACCGTCATCAGCGACCGGCAAACCATCAGGCCATGCAAAACCGACCTGGAAATCCAGCAACTTGGCGTATTCACGATGCAGTACCGCCACAATGCGGGCACATACGGCATCAGCCAGGGGCGAGCCTTTGATACGCTGGATCGGGACTTCGTTGTGGTTCACGCTGACAAAAAAGCGCGTGCCCCCCATTTCCCGCAACTGGTCGATGAGAATCGGCCGGTAATTGGGAGGCAGGCTGCGGAAAAAACGTAGCGCAGCAGCGGCACTGCCTCCGATGTGTTCACCCGCATCCAGCGCTTCGGTAGACACCTTCTGGCGTACTTCACTCGCCCAGATCAGGTTGCCGACGACCTGGGTAACCAGCACACCCAGCACCATCACCACTGTGAGCCGCCCCAGCAGTGAAGACGGAATGACACGCAGATACCAGGGTCTGCGACGGCCGTTCTCAGCCATGGCTGACGGCCACTTCGGCAGAGAACACGTACCCCGCGCCACGCACGGTCTTGATCAGCGCCGGTTGCTTGCCATCATCCAGCAAACGCTGGCGCAAACGGCTGATTTGTACGTCCAGCGAGCGGTCCAGCGGGCCCAGATCCCGGCCACGGGTTTCTTCGGCCAGTACACTGCGATCCAGAATCTCACCCGGATGTTCGACCAGATACTTCAGCAACTGGAAGTCCAGCCCGGTCAGCTTGACCGTCTCGCCCGTCGGGTCTGACAAGGTGCGCTCGACGGTATCGAGTGTGAAGCCATTAAAGCGGAAATACCGTGCAGGTGCGCCGTTCTCAACCCCGGCCCGGCGGTGAATGGCCTTGATCCGCGCCAGCAACTCACGCGGGTTGTACGGCTTGCCCAGGTAGTCGTCTGCGCCCAGTTCCAGCCCAACAATGCGGTCTGTGTCGTCAGCACTGGCGGTGAGCATGATGACTGGCACACTGGATCGCTTGCGGATATGCCCGCACAGCGCAAAGCCATCGGTATCCGGCAGCATGACGTCCAGAATCACCAGCGACAGTTCATCTTTGTAGCGGTCGAACTCGGCCATGAAGCTGGCACCGTCGTGTGCCAGCCGCACTTCATACTGATTTTTTTCCAGGTACGCTTTCAACAACGCCCGGGTTTTCTGGTCGTCATCAACGACCAGTATCTTGCGAGTCATAACTGTTTCCTTCCAGCGACAAAGCCCGGATTACTGCGGCAAGGCGCCGTTGCAGTTCCGATGTTGGAATGCGGTCATCCAGAAAATAACGACGGATCAGGCTGACGATGGCGTCTTTGAGCGCTTCATCGGTCGCCATGCGGTGTACAAGGCTCGGTGCCTGCACCGCCTGACCACGCCCAAATGCCACCCAGGACTGCCGCGCACAGGGGTCCAGGGTAGAAGGGTCAACATCGCGGCGCACCGGTACAGAGCCCTTGATCTTGTTATAACCCGCCTGCACGGCCGGGGATGCCACCACCTGAGCCAGTTTTTCCTGTGCGCTCTGGTTGGCGTAATCCCCGGTGAACATGACCAGCGTATCAATACTATATAAGTGCGCGTCCGCCGTCCCCGGCACAGCGGTGCAGCCAAACTGGTCCCCCGGCGTCAGGCCCATGGCTTGTAACTCGCCTTTGCCCCAATCGCCCATGATCCACATGGCCGCCTTGCCGCGGGCCAGGTCCGCGGCTTCGTCTTGCCATGGGCGCTCCGACAGATTTTGTGGCATCCAGTGTTTGAGCCGGCGCAAGCGCTCCAGCGCGCGCGTGACGCGCACATCGAACCAGGCGTTGGCGTTGCGGCGAACCAACAGGTCGCGATACATGGCCGGCCCGGTTTCAGAGAGCAGCAGCGTCTCAAAGAGGGTGGCGATCTGCCAGGATTCGGTACTTTGCGCCAGCGGCGTGTAGCCTGCGCGGGAGAGCGCATCAGCGGTGTGCTCAAACTCGGGCCATGTCCGTGGCGCAGCCAGGCCCAACTTTGTGAAGATGGCCTGGTTATAGAACAGCGTGTTGATTCGATGAATGCCCAGCGGCGCGGCCACCACATGCCCACGCATACGAATGACGCTAGCCACGGTCGGGAACAGTTTGTCGCTCCAGTTACCGCGGCGGGCCACGTTATCGAGTTCCAGCAACAGGCCCAGATCTGCCCATTCTGAAATGGCCGGACCGATCAGTTGCGCGGCATCTGGCGCTTTGCCTGACAAGACACGGCTTTTGAGCACCTTCATGGCGCCCACGCCAGCACCGCCAGGAATGGCGGCATCTTGCCAGGCCACGCCTTCATCCTGCAGGCGATCAGCCAGATAATCGGCGGCATGACGTTCACTGGCGGAGGTCCACCAGTGCAATACATCGACCGTTTCTTGCGCCCGGGCTGGGGCCCCCAGACATAATGCGCCCAGCAGCAGGGTTGATATCCCGTGCCGCATACGCATGCGTCTCCCCCCTCTCCCAAGGATCTTGCTTGTATCCATCAAGCTCGCCCCGTGTTTTTTTCGCCGCAGAATAACGTAACGTAGCAACCTGTTTTGTAAAGAAAGATTGCGATTACTTGCGGTCTCTATCTGCGCCCTGCGGGTGCATCCCGCCAGGAATCCTTGATTGTTGCAGTCATTGCCCGTTCAAGGGGTCATTGGAATGTAATGAAAGGTAACATGCCAACCTGACTGATTTGTTATTTTTCACATAATAATCAATATGTTATTTGTTTATTACCAATAAACACAAGCAGTTTTTGTGTCACGCAAAGGTGAGTGCTAATTTCCTGGCCATGCCCCCAGCAAAACTTTTAAACAGGGGTAAACCTGAGGAGATCGACCGATGCAAAGCAAGAACATCATGCGTGGCGCCCTGGTGGCTGCGCTGTTGGCTGCAGGCGCTGCCCAAGCCGGCACCCTGACCATCGAAAGCTGGCGTACCGACGACAAAGGCCTGTGGGAAGAAGTGCTGATCCCGGCTTTCCAGAAGCACTATCCGAACATCCAGATCAAGTTTGCCCCGACCGCCCCGACCGAATACGACTCCAGCCTGAATGCACGCCTGACTGGCGGCACCGCCGGTGATCTGATCACCTGCCGTCCGTTCGACAAGTCGCTGGATCTGTACAAGAAAGGTTACCTGGAAAAACTGAACGGCAAGAAGGGTCTGGAAAACTTCCCGGCATCGGCCAAAGTGGCCTGGGAAACCGACGATGGCAAGGACACCTTCTGCGAACCGATCGCTTCTGTGATCCATGGTTTCTTGTACAACAAGAAGATTTTCAAGGAACTGGGCCTGACCGAGCCGAAGACCACCGACGACTTCTTCAAGATGCTCGACAAGGTGAAGGCTTCCGGCAAGTACACCCCGATGGCACTGGGTACCAACGATCAGTGGGAAGCCAGCCAGATCGTTTACACCAGCATTGGTGCGCCGTACTGGAAGGGTGAAGAAGGTCGCAAGGCGCTGATCGCCGGCAAGGCCAAGTTCACCGATCCGGCATTCGAGCAACCGCTGGAAATCGAAGCCAAGTACGCACCGTACCTGGCCAAGGGTTACAGCGCTCAAACCTACCCGGATACCCAAAACCTGTTTGCCTCCGGCAAGGCTGCCGTGGTTGCTGCTGGTTCGTGGGACATTGGTTACTACAACCAGAACGCCGCCGGGTTCGAGCTGGGCGCTTTCCCGCCTCCCGTACCGAAGGCTGGCGACAAGTGCTACATCTCTGACCATACCGATCTGGGCATGGGCGTGAACAGCAAGTCCAAGAACAAGGACGACGCCTACAAGTTCGTGGAATGGCTCGGTTCGCAAGAGTTTGCTGACCTGTACACCAACAAGGTCACTGGCTTCTTCAGCCTGTCCAACCATCTGATCGCTGTGAAAGATCCGGTTGCCAAGGAATTCCTCGACTGGCGCAAGACCTGCGGTTCCACCATCCGTGTGAACGCGCAGATCCTGAACCGTGGCACGCCGAACCTGGAAAACGAACTGTGGAACGTGAACTCGCAAGTCCTCAACGGCAAGCTGTCGCCGAAGGATGGCGCTGCGCGTCTGCAGTCCGGTCTGGCCAAGTGGTACAAGCCGGCTCAGTAATCTGAGTCAGCCATTTGCAGTATTCAGGCGGTCGAGTGGCGGGGTTCCCATGAATCTCGCCCGACCCGATGCGACGGAGACGTATCGGGTTTGTCGGCGGCCTGGTGTAGTAGTCAGTTGTTCTTCCTCTCCATACCCTCGACTGTGAGTTAGGCCGGCGGTTCGCCGCCGGCGTTTTTTTTGGTTGTTTCGCCCGAGGCCATTACGGCGTTCTGGCGCGCATTAGATAAACAAATAAAGAATCACCGACAAAACACGAGTGCCGCGGCACCCGCCAGGGCGCAGACAGTACCAGTGGTACGGCAAGCCCGGGCAACCAAGGTAATCGTGTTTTGTCGGTGATTCATAGGGAGCAAGGCCATGAAACGGAAGTTTCCCTGGCATATCGTGGTCTTTCTGGCCCCGGCATTTCTGATTTACCTGGTTTTCAGCGCCTGGCCGCTGATCGATACCCTGCGACTGGGGTTCTTCACTACCAATGACAATGGCTCCCAAACCTGGGCCGGTCTTGCCAACTACCATTCCCTGCTGTTCGATCCGCTGTGGTCAGAAGGCTTCTGGAATGCCATGAAGAACAACTGCAAGTTCTTCCTGGTGCATATGTGCATCCAGAACCCGCTGGGTCTGTTGCTGGCTGCCCTCTTGTCCATGCGTGGCGTGAAGTTTGCCAAGGGCTATCAGACTGCCATTTTCCTGCCGACTCTGCTCTCAGTGGTGATCATCGGTTTTATCTGGCAATTGATTCTTTCCCCGCTGTGGGGCGTATCAGAAAAGCTGCTGGGTCTGGTTCATCTGGACAGTTTGTTCCAGCCTTTCCTGGGTCAGGAAGAGACCGCGCTGTATACGCTTTCGGCCATGTCAGTCTGGCAGTTTGTTGGCATCCCGATGATGCTGATCTATGCCGCACTGATCGCGATCCCGGATGAAATCATCGAAGCCGCCTATGTGGAAGGCGCATCAGCCTGGCGCATTTTCTGGACCATCCGCGTGCCGCTGATTCTGCCAACGCTGGGCCTGACCACCATTCTGACTTTTGTCGGCAACTTCAACGCGTTTGATTTGATTTACTCGGTCAAGGGCGCGCTGGCTGGCCCCAATTTCAGCACAGACATTCTGGGCACCTACTTCTACCGCGCCTTCTTTGGCTATCAAAGCCAGATCGGCAGCCCGACCATGGGCGCCGCCGTGGCCACACTGATGTTCCTCGTGATCCTGTTTGGTGTGGGCGTGTATTTCTACTTTATCCAGCGCAAGCTGCAACGCTTCAGTTTCTAAAGGGAGGCACCAGAAGATGTCGCAACATAAAGCTTCCCGTTTCCTCGGCGCCGGTCTGACGCAAGTCATCCTGGCGGGTTATACGATCCTGGCACTGTTCCCGATCGCGCTGATCATCATCAACTCGTTCAAGAGCCGTGGGGCCATCTTTGATAACCCGCTGGCCCTGCCGACCAGTGAAACGTTTTCCCTGATCGGTTTCCAGAAAGTACTGAAAGAGTCCCACTTCACGCTGTATTTCGGTAACAGCCTGACAGTGACGATTACCTCGCTGGTGCTGATTTTACTGTTTGGTGCCATGGCCGCCTGGGCGCTGTCTGAGTACAAATTCAAAGGCAGCCGGATTCTGACGTTGTTCTTTGCCTTCGGCATCATGGTGCCGATCCGCCTCGGCACGGTTTCCATCCTGAAGCTGATGGTGAGCCTGAGTCTCGTGAACACGCTGACCGCGCTGATCCTGGTGTACGTAGCCCAAGGCTTGCCGCTGGCGATCATGATCTTGTCCGAGTTCATGCAGCAGATCCCCAAAGAACTGAAAGAAGCCGCCCGCTGCGATGGCGTGGGCGAGTTCAAGATCTTCTTCCAGGTGATCCTGCCGTTGATTCGCCCAGCCGTCGCCACCGTTGCCGTGTTCACCATGGTGCCGATCTGGAACGACCTGTGGTTCCCGCTGATTCTGGCGCCAGGTGACTCTACCCAGACCGTTACGCTGGGCGTGCAGCAGTTTATTGGTCAGTACGTGACCAACTGGAACGCCGTGCTGGCCTCGCTGACCCTGGCTGTATTGCCGGTGCTGGTGATGTATGTGTTCTTCTCTCGCCAGTTGATCCGCGGTATCACCGCCGGCGCTGTGAAGTAAAAAGCCAACAAAACAGAATGAATGACAGCAGCGGCAGCGCGACAAACCCGTGCCGTTGCTGATCAAGGGAGCAAACAAGATGTCTCACGTATCACTGAAAAACCTGACCAAATCCTACGACGGCAAAACCAATGTGCTGTCCGGGATCAACCTGGAAATCAATGACGGCGAATTTGTGGTGCTGGTCGGCCCGTCCGGCTGCGGCAAGTCCACGTTGTTGCGCATGGTGTGCGGCCTGGAAGAAATCACCGGTGGCGACCTGGAAATCGACCACGCCCGCGTGAACGACCTGCCCCCGGCCCTGCGCGGTATCGCCATGGTGTTCCAGAGCTACGCGCTCTATCCGCACATGAGCGTGTACAAGAACATGGCGTTTGGTCTGAAAGTGGCCGGCAAATCCAAAGATGAAGCCGACACCCGCATCCGCAACGCCGCCAAGATTCTGAAAATTGACCACCTGCTGGAACGCCTGCCGCGCGAACTCTCTGGCGGTCAACGTCAGCGCGTCGCCATCGGCCGCGCCATCGTGCGTGAACCGAAACTGTTCTTGTTTGACGAGCCCCTCTCGAACCTGGACGCCGCCCTGCGCGTGCAAACCCGCCTGGAAATCGCCAAGCTGCACCGCGAACTGGCGGCCACCATTGTTTACGTGACACACGACCAGGTCGAAGCCATGACCCTGGGTGACAAGATTGTGGTCATGCATGATGGCCTGATCCAGCAAGCGGGTTCACCGCTGGAGTTGTACCAGCAACCCGCCAACCTGTTCGTCGCCACGTTTATTGGCTCGCCCAAGATGAACCTGCTGGAAGGCGTGGTGGAAAGCGCCGCTGCGGATCATTTGATCGTCACCCTGGCTGGCGGCCAGAACGTGCGCGCGGATGTCGAAGCCAGCACCGCCACCGTGGGCGACCGTGTAACCGTGGGCGTCCGCTCGGAACACCTGTGGGAAGACACCAACGGCAGCGAACGCTTCTCCGGCACGGTCAATCTGGTCGAACACCTGGGCGAATCCAACTTCCTGTACCTGACGCTTTCCACCGGCCAGGACCTGACCGTGCGCGGCCACGGTGATCGGGAAGTGAAGATCGGTGACGTGATAAATATCTCTGCCCCCTCTGCCGCATTCCATGTGTTTGACCGTGATGGCAAGGCATTCAAGCGCCTCAAGCCAGGCAACATGGTCGCTGCCAAGCGCGTGAGCTGAGATTTGAAAGTGTAAGTGGCCTTGCCAGAGGCTGTAGTGAGGAAGACGCCTTGTGTGCTGATGCATGCAGGGCGTTTTTCTTTTTGGAGACTGTGTTGAAAGACAAACCCGTTTTAGCGCCTGCGGCGCTTTCTGGTTAGAACCGGATTCCGGCTCAAGGCCGGAATGACGAAGTGGTGGCAAGGCCAGTTTCCAATTCCTTGCCAACGGCACTGCTGGATTCCTGCCAGGGGGCCGCCGAGGTCGGGGATGACGAGGTGGTTGGCAAGAAAAATCATTCTTGAAAACAGAGGGTTTGCGGGGTTGGGGTTGCCTTTCTCCCCCATTAAAGCCAAGCGCCGAAGGAGGGAGGGAGACCTTAGGCTCCCGACTGACTGAGGGCAGCCCGGAGGGCCGCCGGGCTGGGGTCGCCTTTCTTTGGCGAGACAAAGAAAGTGTCGTGCTCCGGGCACCCCCGGTATGTAAACAACCGCGCCGCAGGTGCTAACAGGGGTTCAAGGGTTTAAGACAGCCATGGTGGATTGTCGCCAAGGCTCCGAATCCACCCTACACACCCTGACGCTCTTGCAGCAAAGGCCACCTGCGGGGGCCGGCTGGATTCCGGCTTCCGCCGGAATGACGAAGCAGTGGGAGAGCACACGTCCCGCTTCACACCCTACAAACAAAAAAACGCCACCTTCAACAGGCAGCGTTTTTTGCAGATTCCCAGAATCTAAAAAGCGGATCCAAAGGCCGCTCAGGCCTTCTCCCCACCCCGCATCCGCAAAATCCTGAACACACTGGGCAGCTGTCGCAAAGACCGCATTACCCGTGCCAGATGCACCCGGTTCGATACCTGCAGCACAAAGGCAATCTGCATAAACCGGTCGCCTTCATGCTCCGCATTCTGCGTTGCCACCGACACAATATTGGCTTCGGCCTCGGCAATCGCAGCGGAAATCTGCGCCAGTGCACCGCGGGTGTTCTCGGTCAACACGCGGATTGGCACATCAAACAGCCGGGTGGAATCCGGGTCCCATTCCACATCAATGAACTTGTCAGCATCAATGCGACCACGACCGGAAATCTGCGGGCAATCGTGCGTGTGAACCACCAGCCCCTGGTCTTTCTTCACCAGGCCAATAATGGGGTCACCCGGAATCGGGTTACAGCAGCGCGCAAACTGGATGGCCATGCCTTCTGTGCCGCGGATGGTGACCGACGACGTCTTGCGCCCGGCTGCCGCGGCCATCGTACTGTCATCAAGCCATTGACCGGAGATCTGCAACAAACGCTTGGCGACCACCACTGCGAGCCGTTGCCCGAGACCGATATCAGAAAGCACATCTTCACGCGTGCGCGCACTGCTTTCTTTCAGATACCGCTCCCAGATGTCTTCCGTGATTGGCAAGAACTGCTGGTGCAGCGTGGCAAAGCCCTGCGCCAGCAAACGCTCACCCAGATGAACTGACTCTTCAAAACGCATGGTCTTGAGAAAGTGGCGAATATGCGAGCGTGCCTTGCCGGTAGAGACAAACGTCAGCCAGGACGGATTGGGCTTGGCATGCGCGGCAGTCACAATCTCAACCTGATCACCGCTTTTGAGACGCGAGCGCAGTGGCACCAGTTCGTGATTAACCTTGGCAGCAATACAGCGGTTACCGATATCCGTATGCACGGCATAGGCAAAGTCGACGCAGGTAGCGCCCTGCGGCAGGCTCATGATCTTGCCTTTGGGCGTAAAGACGTACACCTGATCCGGAAACAGATCGACCTTGATGTGCTCCAGAAACTCGACCGCATCGCCGGATTCCGCCTGGATTTCCAGCAAGGACTGCAGCCATTGGTGGGTCTTTTGCTGCACATCAGAGAAGCTTTCATCGCCGCTCTTGTACATCCAGTGGCTGGCCACGCCGGCATCGGCAATGCGGTGCATATCCTGGGTGCGGATCTGGATTTCAATCGGCAAGCCATACGGACCAAACAGCGTGGTATGCAGGCTCTGATAGCCGTTGGCCTTGGGGATGGCGATGTAATCCTTGAACTTGCCCGGAATAGGTTTGTACAAGGCGTGCAGCGCGCCAATGGCCAGGTAGCAGGTCGGGACGTCTTTGACGATGACCCGGAAGCCGTAAATATCCAGCACCTCAGAGAACGAGAGACTCTTCTCCTGCATTTTGCGGTAGATGCTATGCAGGTTTTTCTCACGCCCCGTGACCGTCGCCTCGATATCGCACTCAATCAGCTTGTTCCGGAGCCCATCCAGAATCTTGCCCACGACTTCGCGACGGTTGCCGCGCGCCGCCTTGAGCGCCTTGGACAACACCTCATACCGGGTGGGATAGGTGTACTTGAACGAGAGATCGTCCAGTTCCAGGTACACGGCATTGAGCCCCAACCGGTTGGCGATCGGCGCATAGATTTCCATCGTCTCGCGCGCGATGCGTTTTTGCTTGTCCGGCCGCATCACGCCCATGGTGCGCATGTTATGCAGCCGGTCTGCCAGCTTGATCAGAATGACCCGCAGATCGCGCGCCATCGCCAGCAACATTTTGCGGAAGTTCTCTGCCTGCGCTTCTTCCTTGCTCTGGAACTCCAGCTTGTCGATCTTGGACATGCCATCAACCAGCTCAGCCACATGCCGGCCAAACTTCTCGGTCAGTTCCAGCTTGGTGATGCCACTGTCCTCCATCACGTCGTGCAATAGCGCAGCCGCCAGCGCCTGGGCATCCAGATGCCAGGAGGTGAGGATGCTGGCTACAGCCAGCGGATGGGAGATATAAGGCTCGCCGCTTTGGCGGCTTTGTCCGCGATGCGCCGCTTCAGAGAATTTGAAAGCGACCGCAAGGAACACCCGGTCTTCGGGCTTGAGATAGGCAGTGTCTTCGGTCAGAAACCGGTTTGCCGCAGCAATGACCGCTGGCGCCTTGGCAGCCAGGTCAGGTACGTCAGCAGCAGCAAGCAACGCTTCCATAAGGGGATACTCCACCGCGGCCATCAGTTCCTGATGGCCGTTTCCATATTCACTCAAATATAGATGTCAGGTGGGGTGAAACGCAGTGCGGATCAAGAGCGACGATTGAGCATTTCACGGCCAACAAGGCCGGCTGCCATTTCGCGCAGTGCAAGGACGGTGGGCTTGTCACGGCCCGGGGCGTCCACTTGCGGTGTGGAGCCGTTGGCGATCTGGCGGGCGCGGTAGGCGGCAGCCAGCGTCAGGTCAAAACGGTTTTCAATGCGGTTCAGGCAATCTTCAACGGTTACGCGTGCCATATAAATGGATTCTCCGATCAAACCAGGGCTGGCTCCAGCGATTTGAGCCTGGCCCCAAAAAACCAAAACGGCCATGACGAGAACCCGTTATGGCCTTGAATTGCATTGATTATAACAGATCAGGCCTTGAGCGAGTTCACCAGTTCAGCATGACGTACAGCCTGGCGTTCACCACGCAGACGCTCGGCCCGTACCACGCTGATGATGTCGCGCACTGCATCGTCAATGTGCTCATTGATGATCACATATTGCGCTTCGCTGACATGGCCCATTTCTTCGCGGGCTTTGGACATACGACGCTGGATGATGTCTTCCGGGTCTTTGCCACGTGCGCGCAGACGTTGTTCCAGCGTATTGATCGAAGGCGGCAGTACAAATACACCGACCGACTCCGGGAACAGCCTCTTCACCTGCTGAGCGCCTTGCCAGTCGATTTCCAGCAAGATGTCGCGACCGTCATCAATGACCGACTCCAGCCATTTTCTGGATGTGCCGTAATAGTTGCCGTAGACCTCGGCCCATTCAACAAACTCGCCAGCCTGGACCATGCCTTCAAAGGTAGCGCGGTCGACAAAATGGTAATCCTTGCCATTCACTTCACCGGCACGCGGCGTGCGCGATGTAAAAGAGATGGAAAGCTGGATCTGCTGATCTGCGGCAAGCAGGGCAGCAACCAGAGTGGTCTTGCCGGCGCCCGACGGGGCGGTGACGACAAAAATGGTGCCTTTAGCCATTGATATAAAACCTGTGGGAAAACTTGTCTTGCAGGTTAGCACAAACACAAGTTGCTGTTTACAAGCATCGGCGCAGAAACCCGCCGTGACGCCCGTTCGCAGGCAATTCTGACGCGCCAGGTCATAACTGCGCATTTTTCATGACACTAAATATACATACCTGCTTCAAGTACCCGTATGGGAAGTTTCAGGTGAAATCGTTTGCATGAATTGTTGCTACTGTCCATTTTTTGCAACATTTTTTAACAGGCGGCCAAAACGCCAAAAAAAGTAGCAAAGCACCCTTCGACTACGGGGAACACCTTAAAAATCTGTATGTTTTTAGGTGTGTCCAGTGTTTTTTTGATCAATTTTGGCCGAATCGCATAAGGACATCTACCTAAGAAGAACACCCGACAGGTGTTCTACTGATTCCTGCAAAACACGCCCCTGCTTATCGTCAACGCACAGTTTCGGAACAAGCTTACAAGCAGTTGCACGCTTTTGAGCCGATCTGCGGATCACCATTAATACATTATTCAAACCTAATAAACACGCGGGTTTGAGTACATGGTGCCGATAGACAGTCCGGAATGAAAGAAGCCCCAAGGCAGTGCCTTGAGGCTTAAAGGGAGGACCCTTTTCACCATTCAACTTTCCACGGCCGACTGGTGAATCGGGCAAGTAATTACTACGGCGGCAATTATGTAGTCTGCCGCTTTGTGTTCCCGAATGTAGCAAGCGTCGTGGCAGCGACCCTGGCTATTTTGAGTCCCCGTGCAGACGGGTTTACACACTCGAGCAAAGAGAGAGTACCAAAAATGGACTTCAAGTTCCGTATTACCCACTTCGCTGCAGCTGCCATGCTGGCTACCGGCGCGATGGCAATTGCTGATGACGCAGCTCCGACTCCGCTGCAAGCTGCAGTAGGCAGCGTAACGTCCAACGGCTACTTCCGCGCAGGTTGGGGCGAAGCCGGCAAGGGCGGCAACATGCAATGTTTCGGCGTTGGCTATGCCAAGTTCCGTCTGGGTAACGAGTGCGATGCCTACGGCGAAATCGGTCTGGACATCCCTGTGTTCAACCAATCCAACGGTGCTGTGTGGACTGCACACACCATGGTTAACACCGACATTCCGTATTCCGCTGACTACTGGGATACCAAGCTGGCATTTGCCCAGAACTACATCAGCGTTGCTCACTGGGGCGACGGTGCTCTGAAAGATGCAGTGCTGTGGGCCGGTCTGCGTTACTACGATCGTCCTGACTTGCACATGCTGGATTACAAGTACTTGGTCGGTGACGGCTCGGGTGCTGGTATCGAAAACATCAACCTGGGTAACGACGTGATGTTCAGCTACGCTTTGATGCGTCCGGCTGACTCCAACGACCTGGGCCGCACCTGGCTGGAAAACCTGTTCAAGGTTTCCAACATCAAGGCAGGTCCTGGCGCGTTCACGTTTAACGCTGGCCTGACTGGCGCATGGCACTCTGACAACACCACCACGACCAGCAGCTCGCAAGCTGTTGATCCGCTGACTGGTGCGATCACCACGACCAGCGTTACCACGACCTCTCCGACTGCTCACACCAGCAATGGTTGGTACCTGTCGGCTCTGTACGATCATCCGCTGGGTGACCTGGGCTCCAACCGCATCGGTCTGCAATACGGCCGCGGCGCTAACGCCACCGGTAACTTCAGCTCGATCAACCAGTCCGCCAACACTGACGACAACACCCTGCAAGTTCTGGATAACTTCACTCTGGAACCGAAGGACAGCAACTGGACCATGATGGGCCACGCTGTATACCGTCAAGACAAGTACTCGTACGATGGCGCGAGCGACGATACATGGTGGGCAGTTGGTATTCGTCCGCAGTACCACTTCACGGACATCTTCGGTTTCGCAACCGAACTTGGCTATGAATCGTACAAGCCGGATAGCACCAACGAAACCGAAAACATCACCAAGGTCACGTTTGCTCTGACCGCAGCCGCTGGCAAGGGCGCTTATGCTCGTCCGGAACTGCGCTTGTTCTACACCTACGCCAAGTGGAACGATGCAGCCCGCAACGACATGAACAACCCGATGAATGCTGTTTCCAGCAAGGGTGTTCATAGCGTCTACGAAGGCAGCACCAACGGTAGCTCCTTCGGCGTGCAAGCTGAAGCATGGTGGTAAGAATCTGATGGTGATTGCCGTGTGAACGGTCCGGTCCACGCGGCAATCAATCAATCGGATGGAGGAGATCTGGCAGCAATGCCAAAGGATGAGACACGAACAACCCGGCTTTCGGGCTTGGTTGTTCGTGCATCACCTTGAAGCTGTAGATACAACAGGGGGCAGGTCGCACCCCGCCTGCAAGTCACTATTTAAACCAGAACAGCCGACCATTCTGTTGTACCCCGGAAACGAAAACCAATAACGACAGTAGTGATTTGAAAGCTGGTGCAACGATGCACAGGAGTTGTCACGTCCTGTCTGAACGCAACAATTTGCCGTTGCCGTCAGTCTGGAAAGCCAGCCTGCTTTGAAATCACGGACTGAGGCGTCCAACGGCGCCGCAGTGTGTGGTCACTGCCTTTCTTGCCAGCGCAGCTTGCGCCGGGGCAGTCTGCCGCGAGGTAGCAGCAAGAGCACGCTAACTTATATCCCCCCGATCGTCTCCTGGCGGCCGGGGGTTTTTTTTGTCTGTTTTTCTGCCAGCCCTTACGGTGTTGCGCGCCTGTCACTCGTCCCGGCCGACGAGCCGGAAAGGTCAACACCTTTAACCTGTTTTATCTACAATGCCATTGTTATATGACAGCAGGCATATCCATTGCTTGATCTGCCATTGGGTCACGCTCATGGTGACCCAACCCACCCGCGCCGGCCACAAGCCATCTCCGCGGATTGATCCATTTTTTCCTACAGGAAAAAAGCATGTCTGCCTCCCCGCATTCCCGGCCGGTTGCACTGGCCACGCTTGCCGCGCTCTTCTGGGCCGGCAATTTTGTCGCCGGGCGTTTCCTGCACGGCCAACTCTCCCCTTTGACCATTTCGTTCGGCCGCTGGCTCGTAGCTCTGGCTTGTCTGGCACCGCTGGTGATCCCTCGCTGGCGCACCGTGCTGCCACAATTGCGACCGCATTGGCGTGCCATTGTGGTGCTTGGCCTGGCCGGAATCGCACTGTGTAACACGCTGATCTATCGGGGCGTAACCCAAACCAGCGCCACCAACGCCGTAATGCTCAGTGCGTTCATCCCCATGGGCGTCCTGTTGGGAGGGCATCTGTTCTGTGGTTTACGCATGACCATGGCGCAAACACTGGGGACCGCTTTGTCGTTCTGCGGGGTCGCGTTCATCCTCACCCGTGGCCACCCCGCCTCCCTGTTGCAACTCACACTCAACCCGGGCGATTTGTGGATCCTGGCCGCCGTGGTGTGTTGGGCAGCCTACACGCTCAAGCTGCGGCAAATTCCAGCCCATATTGATAAAACAGCGCTACTGTTTGCGGTCATCGGTGCCGGCACGCTGTGCTTGCTGCCTGCAGTGGCACTGGAATGGTCATTGCGCGGCCTGCCGCAGATCACGCCCCAAAGCGGGAGCGTATTGTTGTTTTTGGGGGTGTTCCCATCCGTACTGTCCTACCAGTTCTACAACATCGCCGTCGCCAGGCTGGGTGGTGCGCGTGCCAGCAGTTTCATGCACCTGATCCCGCCGTGCGGCACGGTCATGTCGTTGCTACTGCTAGGAGAACAACTACATTGGTGGCATATCGCCGGGTTAGCCGTGATTCTGGCTGGCGTTGCTACTGCAAATGGTCTGTTCACGGCTCATGGGTTGTCCCGCGCAACGCCCGCGCCCACGCGCTAAGCTCAGGACGGATCGGCTACCGATAGTGCAGCGGCCAGGTGTGGATCAATGATCAGATAGCGGCCATCGCTCTCTTGACCTAACACGCGGTTGCGCATCAGTTTTTTCAGGCTGCTTTGTACTTGTGAGGTCGTCACCCTGGCCGCTCCCGTTTGGGCGGCCAGGTATTCGCGTAACACCTCACCATAAAACTGCCGCGTCCCTTTAGCGACTTCGGTCAGCAACAACCGATCCAGCCGACTCATTTCTTCCCACGACAGCACCGCCACGCGATGACGTTGCAGGCGTGCCAGTTGCAACTGCAAGGCCTCCGCCGGTGCGCGTTCCGGGTTCAGCACAAGGTCTTCGACCAACGCCCGGAAATAATAGGGAATCCGCTGCACCCGGTTAAAGGCATCCAGCATGATGCCTTCATCCACCTGACCCCAGGTAATGCCCTGGTAGGGGCTGGCAAGCTTGCCAAATACGCTGTCGTCCTGGCGTTTGCTACGGGTCAGTTGTTGATATTGCGCCACCAAATGATGCACAAAACCATCGCCAATATCCGGCAAGGTAAACACGGTGGTCTGTTGTTGCAGCAAAGGCGGCAAGCCCTGCCCCTGGCCCGCCAGCGTGCTGGATAACACCAGGCGCGCTCGCCCTTGCGTACCGGAAAACGCGCGCAGGATTTCCCGCAGCAACGCATCACCCCCTGCCAGTTGCAAAACACGGTCGACATCATCCAGGATCAACAGCGACGGTTTTTTCTCTCCCCGTAATTGCGATAACTCCCGCACCAGCCGCTCAGAGCGCGCCGCACTGGCCGCCGGCGCAGAGCCGGTCAGGCGCGCGAATTGGCGCATCAGCCATTTTTCACCTGCGGCAAAATCAGAGAGCGCCTCTTCCAGCCGTCGTGTCAGAACCCTTGGCGAGACCGTGGCGCAGCCAAAATAGCGAACACGCCAGCCATTGAGCTCAGCGTGTGGCAGCAAGTCATACTGCAAGAACTCACTTTTACCCATTTGCCGCGCAGCCAGCAGGGTGACGGTTTGTGCCATCCCGGATTGCAGCGCAGACAGCGCCACTGACGCCAGTGGCTGCCGGCCAAAATGCCACCCTGGATTCTCTGTCATGGCTTTACTCGCTTATGCATCGATACATAATTATGCATCAAGCTGATATTGAGCATAAATAGACATAATCACCAATAAGGCTAACCCTACAGCCTCTCAAATTCACAATATTTTTATTAATAATCAACGAGATAAAAACACATCCCAAAAACCTGCCACGGTGATGCATTGCCGCACAAACCTTGTGAAACAATTTCAGCACTATCGGTAATTTTCCAATTTCGGGGGTTTATATCGGGGTGGAACATGGATTTACGCATTCACCTACCTGGATAAACGCAATGCTTAAAGACATTCTGACCGCCGACAGCATCCGGTTTGCTGAAGGTTTTACCGACTGGCGCGACGCCGTACGCGTTTCTTGTGAGCCATTACTCGAACTCGGTGCCATTGCTCCTGCGTACATCGACGCCATCATCGAGAACGTGGAGAAGATCGGCCCGTATATCGTGATCTCCCCCGACGTGGCCATCCCGCATGCCCGCCCTGAAGCCGGCGCCAAAGCCATTGCCATGTCACTACTGAAAACCACCACGCCCGTGAAGTTCAGCGACGACCCTGATCAGCACGCTCGCCTCTTGTTCGCGTTCTCTGCCACGGACAACCACAGCCACCAACGTGCCCTGCGTCAACTGGCCCGGCTGATCATGGATGAACAACGCTTTGCCGAACTCCAGGCCGCCAACACCGCCGACGCGGTGCTGGCCTTGATTGCCGGCATTCCCGAATAACGGGTCACATCCTCACAACAACGGAGACACTCTCATGAAAATCCTGATCGTATGCGGCAATGGCCTGGGCAGCAGTCTGATGCTGGAAATGGCTGTCAAAGACGTGCTGAAAGAGCTGGGCAGCAACGCGGAGGTTGGCCACGCTGACCTGTTTTCGGCCAAAAGCGAGCGCGCCGACCTGTTCTTGGGTGCCCGCGAAATCATCGACAACCTGGATGACGGCAGCCGCAAGGTCGCCTCGGTGAAGAACATCATGGACAAGGCAGAGATCAAAACCGTCCTTGCACCGCATCTGCAATAAACCTGGCGGCTTGCCCATGGCGGCAAGCCTTCTCTGAGGTTTGGGGAGTCACACAATAATGATCAAGTTCTTGCTCGATATCCTGTCCGATCCCGCCATTCTGATCGGCATCTTTGCCCTGATCGGCCTTTTGCTGCAAAAAGCCAAAGTTTCTGACGTCGTCGCGGGCACCATCAAAACCATCCTCGGCTTTGTGATTCTGGGCGCAGGCGCTCAGATTCTGGTCGGCTCGCTGGATATATTCCGCCAGGTGTTTGACCACGCCTTTGGCCTGAAGGGGACCATCCCCAACAACGAAGCCATTGTCGCGCTGGCGATGAAGCAGTTCGGCACGCAAACGGCGTATGTGATGATCCTGGGTATGCTGGTCAACCTGATCCTGGCCCGCACAACGCCGCTCAAGTACATCTTCCTGACCGGTCATCACACGCTGTTTATGGCGTGCCTGCTGGTCGCCGTGATGAGTGCAGGTGGCATGACTGGCGTCACGCTGGTTCTCACTGGCGGCGTGCTGCTGGGCATTCTGATGGTGTTGATGCCGGCGTTGTCGCAACCGTTTACCCGCAAGGTCACGGGTAGCGACAGCTTTGCACTGGGCCACTTTGGCAGCTTTGGCTATATTGCCGCCGCGCTGGTGGGCAAAGTGGTCGGCAAAAGTGGCCGCAGTACAGAAGACATCAAAGTGCCCGAATCGCTGCGCTTCTTGCGTGATACCTCGATCAGCATGGCGCTGACCATGGGTATTCTGTTCATTGTGGTGTCGCTGGCCGCTGGCCCGACCTTCATTGAGACCACGCTGTCTGGCGGGGTGAACTTCCTGGTGTTCTCTATCAAGCAGGCGCTGGTGTTCTCTGCCGGTGTGTACATCATTCTGGCCGGGGTACGCTTGCTGATTTCCGAGATCGTCCCTGCCTTCAAGGGTATCTCTGACAAGCTCATCCCCAACGCCAAGCCGGCGCTGGATTGCCCGTCGGTCTTCCCGTTTGCGCCCAACGCCGTCGTCATCGGCTTCATGTCCAGCTTTGTGGGTGGGCTGATTGCCATGTTCATTACCCCGGTTTTTGGTCTGGCAGTGATCGTACCGGGGCTGATCCCGCACTTCTTTACTGGCGCCACTGCGGGCGTCTATGGCAACGCCACTGGCGGTCTGCGCGGTGCCGTGCTGGGCGCGTTTGCCAACGGCATCCTGATCAGCTTCCTGCCTGCGATTCTGCTGTCTGGTCTGGGCGCGATCGGCTTTGCCGGGACCACATTTGGCGATACCGACTTTGGGGTGGTCGGCATCTTGCTCTCGTTTGCCACTCGCGCGTTCTAAGCCGACGCGTCAACGCGGGTGACAACAAAAAAAGCCGGCATAAGCCGGCTTTTTTTGTGCTGCTGCGCATGACGTGTTTATTCAAGGTTCTGGATTTGCTCACGCATTTGTTCGATCAGCACCTTGAGCGCCATCGAGGCACGGCTGGTTTCCACCGAAACCGATTTGGAACCCAGTGTATTGGCTTCGCGGTTGAGTTCCTGCATGAGGAAATCCAGCCGCTTACCCACGGCACCGCCTTTGTCCAGAATCCGGCGCACTTCTTCCAGATGCGCGGTGAGGCGGGACAACTCCTCATCCACATCAATTTTCTGGGCAAAGACAACGATTTCCTGGCGCACGCGATCATCATCCAGCGTGCCCATGGCCTCCAGGAAACGACTCTTGAGCCTGGCTTCGTATTCGCTCACCAACTGCGGAATCTTCGGCTTGACCTCGGCAACAATGGCCTCCATACCGGCTACGCGTTCCAGCAGGTGGGCCTTGAGCTTTTCACCCTCGCGACCACGGCTGGCGGTGAAATCCTTGATCACCTCACCCAGCAGGGTCAGGCACGCTTCGCCCAATTCCTCTGGCTGCGGCGCCGCTTGCGTCAACACACCCGGCCAGCGCAGCAGTTCACCCAGCTTGAGCTCGCCCGAACCAGGCGCCAGCTCTTGCGCAGTGCGTGCTGCGGTAATGAGCGATTGCAACAGATCGCGGTCCAGCTTGAGCTCGCCCGCGCCACCGGCTGCGGCATTAAAACCGATACGACACTCCACCTTGCCCCGGGCCACGCCGCCGGCGATCTTTTCGCGGATGGCGCCTTCAAAGGCACGGAACTCTTCTGGCAGGCGGACAGAGAGATCCAGAAAGCGGTGATTGACCGCGCGCAACTCCACCGTCAATGTGCCTGCGGGCAATTCGCGCTGGGCCACGGAAAAGCCCGTCATGCTGTAAATCATTTGAAATCCTTGCTGTTGGTACTGCTGCGGCGACGAACCCGTCGGCTCATCGCACTTTATGCATTGGCTCGCGCGCCCGCGCTGCGTGCACGCCCTGTCATTCTGGTGTTTGTTGCTACCTTACTACACAACGGCCGGCCAATCGCCCGTGGAATCACCGGCTAGCTACGTTCTGGCACCGCCCGCTGATTCTTGTAAGCAAGCGCCTTTACTTTCGAGAGGCCGCCACTCACAATGCGCCGAAGTGAGTGAGTATACCAATCCCCATAATGACGACGCCGAGTAATCAACCGCTGGCTCGCGGCTATCAACTGCAGAACTATACGATTGCCAAGCTGTTGTCGGCTGGTGGCTTCAGTATTGTCTATCTCGCGCATGACGAGAACGACTATCCGGTTGCGATCAAGGAATATCTGCCTAACTCTCTGGTCTTGCGCCGCGAGGGCGATGCCGTGCAAGCGACCAGTGACGAAAATCTGGCGCTCTTTCGCCATGGCCTGAAGTGCTTCTTTGAAGAAGGCAAGACGCTGGCGCATATTTCGCACCCGAATATCGTGCGCGTGCTCAACTTCTTCCGGGCCAACGACACCGTCTACATGGTCATGGAATACGAGCGCGGCCGCACGCTGCAAAAAGAAATCCAGCTCAAGCATGACCGTGAAGGGGTCGATGAAAAGCTCATCCGTCACGTGTTCTATACGCTGCTGCATGGGCTGCGTGAGGTGCACCTGAACAAGCTGCTGCACCTGGACATCAAACCCGCCAATATTTATATCCGCAAAGATGGCTCCCCGGTTTTGCTGGACTTTGGGTCTGCCCGCCAGACACTGACCAGCGAGCACAATCGGCTGACGCCGATGTACACGCCTGGTTTTGCCGCACCGGAACAATATGGCAAAAAAGATTCACTGGGCCCATGGACCGACATTTACGGCGTCGGCGCCACCATGTACGCCTGCATTGCCGGCACCGCACCGCCTCCCGCAGATGCCCGGCTAAAGGAAGACAAGCTGACTGATCTGGCTAGCCGTTACGGCGATCGCTACTCGCCGGAGCTCTTGTCGATGATTGATCGCTGCCTGCGCCTGAATGCCGATGAACGGCCGCAAAGCGTACCTGGCTTGCAAAAGCAGTTGGCGGAAGCTGGCTCGCGCCCGGCTCGCCGTCGCAGTATTTTTCATCAACTGCGCCGCACCTGGCAGACCTTGACCACCAAACCTGCACGAGTGACTGAATGAAGTTCTCCATTTACCAGGACAGCCGGACTGGCGGTCGCAAATACAACCAGGATCGCGTGGGTTATTCGTATAGCCGCGATGCCTTGTTGCTGGTAGTGGCCGATGGCATGGGTGGCCATCTGCATGGTGAAGTCGCCGCGCAAATTGCCGTGCAGCTTCTGACCGACCAGTTCCAGAAAAAAGCACAGCCCTCGCTGGATAACCCCAGCCAGTTTCTGGCCGAGGCATTCCAGCGCGCGCATGAAGCGATCTTTCACTACGCCGCCAACCATCAACTGGTTGAAGTGCCCCGCACCACCTGTGTGGCCTGTGTCATCCAGGACGGCATTGCCTATTGGGCGCACGTGGGCGACTCGCGCTTGTACCTGGTGCGCAAGAGCCGCATCCTGGCGCGCACGCGTGATCACTCCAAAGTGCAGCGCATGGTCGATGACGGCAAAATCAGCGCCGAAGAAGCGTTGGTCCACCCTGAGAAAAACAAGATTTATAGCTGCCTGGGCGGCTCATATCCGCCAGAGATTGAAGTCGGCGGCAAGATTGCCCTCTCGGATGGCGACAGTATTTTGCTGTGTACTGACGGCTTCTGGGCCTCGGTCGAGCAAGACGAACTGACCCAGTTCCTCTCCGCTTTTCCGGTGTTGTTTTCCATTCCGCAATTAATGGATCGCGCAGATCTGCGCGGTGGCAAATTTGGCGACAACCTGACTGCATTGGGTATCAACTGGCACGAAGAGGAAGACGACAACGTCTCTTCCAGCGCGTTTGTCTCTACCCAGAAGCTGGATCAAGTCACCATTGCCACACATGTCGACCCGATCGACATCAAGAAAACCGGTGAGATCACCGAAGACGATATTGAAAAAGCGATCTCTGAAATCCAGAGCGCGATCGCCCGTTACTCCAAATAACGACGTCAGTTGATCTGCGCCACCCTGACGCCCGCACTGGACTCCCTCCAGGCGGGCGTCAGTCATTGGTGACGCTTGCGCTATACTCCGCAGCATTCAGAAGACTGTTACAAGGACAACCGCATGCGCCCCTCCAACCGCCAGGCCAATGAACTGCGCCAGGTTCGCCTGACCCGCAACTACACCCGTCATGCCGAAGGCAGCGTACTGGTGGAGTTCGGTGACACCAAAGTCATCTGCACCGCCACGGTGGAAGAGAACGTCCCGCCGTTTCTGAAAGGCAAAGGCCAGGGTTGGGTCGCCGCTGAATACGGCATGCTGCCGCGTTCTACCAACAGCCGCATGCGCCGCGAGGCATCCCAGGGCAAGCAATCTGGCCGCACCCAGGAAATCCAGCGTCTGATCGGCCGCAGCCTGCGCGCCGTGGTAGACCTGGAAAAACTGGGCGAACGTCAGATTCTGGTCGATTGCGACGTCATCCAGGCTGATGGCGGCACCCGCACGGCCAGTATTACCGGTGCCTTTGTGGCCGTCAGCGATGCCATCAATGGCCTGATCGCCGCTGGCAAACTGACCGCAAGCCCGCTCAAAGACCACGTCGCGGCCATCTCCGTCGGCATCTTTGAAAACACCCCGGTGCTGGATCTCGATTACCCGGAAGACTCCGCCTGCGAAACCGACATGAATGTGGTCATGACCGGCAGCGGCGAGTTTGTGGAAATCCAGGGCACGGCCGAGGGCGTGCCGTTCAGCCGGGCGGAGATGAACCATCTGCTGGACCTGGCGGAAAAGGGCATTAAAGAATTGATTGTCTTGCAAAAGGCAGCGTTGCGGCTGTAACACCGGATCTGGGGCCAATCACCAATCAGCCGTGTTTCATTTCCGCCGAGGTTGGCCCCTCGTTGTTCAAGCAAAGATTGTTTTAGCCAGTCTCTCTTGCACAAACCGAATTACGCGCGGCCATACCGGCCTCGTTCAATTTGAAAAAGTCGTTCATTTCTACCGGAATACGGCCAAAATTGTAGGCATGACATGCTTTCTTTTAAAATCAGAAAACTCTATTATTTATTCTATTTTTCCCTGATTTTATTTTCTCCCGCTTCATTTTCAAGCGATTTTCGTACAAACAAATATTATGACGGAATGATGGGCAACGTGTATGTCCGTATTCCGGAGCGTTACGCGCTCCTCCTCCAGTACGAGAAAAACCAACATGGAACCATTGCCAAATTTCGCGGAAACACGGTTCTTGCAAGGAAAATTGCAGCGTTCCGATTTGATGTTACCTACCCGAAGATGGAAAGCACGCCTCGAAATGCGTATGGCTATCACCCTGACAATGTAGGTGTGGGCGTGAATTCAAATTCGAACGATGGCAACGAAAACACACACCATGGCGATGTACACGTCAACTATCTTTTAAGCGGAAGAGAGTACGGCTCAAACTACTCGCTAGTGGGCAACGAATTCGGAATGAAGAAATACATTAATTCCACATCGTTACCTGGCAGGGCAGATAAATATTTATTTACTCATAACGGAGCAGACGGACACATAGACGTTTACATTACGTGCTCCGACACAGCCTCATATACAGCCTCATGCGAAATGTCCTTTGACCTGCCGGAAGCAATGCGGTCCGAGGCAAGAGTATTATTCCGGATTGGCATGGTAAATGACTGGATGAAAATAAAAGCTTCCGTTTCTGACCTTATTTCCGGTTTTTCCGTAAATCAATAACGCCAAATAATTATTTGAATGCCGGATTGAGATATTTCAGTTCGCTCTCAATGCACATTGCCCAGAACCGAAGCACCCTCCGTCCCGCAGTCCAGTTTGACCCACCCCATCAAACCCCGGATAATAGTTTGATTTTGTTGATGATTCCGGATCGCCCTGCCCCGCGCCCGGCTGATCCTGAACCGCCCTTATGTCCGCAGAAAACAACGCCTTGAACCCGATTGCCCCTTCCCGCCGTTACAGCATTGCCCCGATGCTGGACTGGACTGACCGTTATTACCGTCACTTCGCTCGCATGCTGTCCACGCATGCCTGGCTGTATACCGAGATGATCAACACCGGCGCCATCTTGCATGGCGACAAGATGCGGCATCTGCGGTTTGATGACGTAGAGAACCCGTTGGCCCTGCAACTGGGCGGGTCTGACCCGGCTGATCTGGCACGCTGTGCGAAGATTGCAGAGGACTGGGGCTATGACGAGGTCAACTTGAACGTGGGTTGCCCGTCTGAACGCGTGCAGTCGGGCAGTTTTGGCGCGTGCCTGATGGCGGAGCCGCAACTGGTGGCCCAGTGCGTCAAGGGCATGCGTGATGCGGTCAAGGGCATCGACATTACCGTCAAACACCGCATTGGCATCGATGATGTCGAGCACTATGACTATGTGCGCGATTTTGTCGGACACGTGTCTGAAGCCGGTTGCCAGACGTTTATCGTGCATGCGCGCAATGCCATTCTGAAAGGGCTCTCGCCCAAGGAAAACCGCGAGATCCCCCCGCTCAAATATGATTATGTGTACCAGTTAAAGCGTGATTTTCCGCATCTGGAAATCATCATCAACGGTGGTATTACCGATCATGCCGAGACGGCAGAACACCTCAAGCATGTCGATGGCGTAATGGTGGGGCGTGAGGCCTATCAGAATCCCTTCACGCTGGCCGACGTCGACGCGCTGTTTTACGGTGCCGCACCCGTAGAACGCACACGCGAAGACGTGATGCAGGCGTTGCGTCCGTTTATTGAGGCGGAGCTTAAATCCGGCACGCCGCTTCGGTTTATCGCCCGCCATATTCTGGGTTTGTACCAGGGCCAGTACGGCGCGCGTCAGTGGCGTCGCATGCTGTCCGATGCCAAACTGCTCAAGGATGCAGACTATTCGCTGATCGAAGCGGCCATGGCGCAAACCCAACGTCAGCCATTTGAGGCT
This sequence comes from Silvimonas amylolytica, assembly GCF_014645555.1. GTDB lineage: Bacteria > Pseudomonadota > Gammaproteobacteria > Burkholderiales > Chitinibacteraceae > Silvimonas > Silvimonas amylolytica. The sequence goes on from NZ_BMLY01000011.1 coordinate 71,912, forward strand.
TGATCGCCTTGCCCACACAGGTAAACCATTGATGAAACGTATTGTTCTGGCCAGCAATAACACCGGCAAAGTGCGCGAGTTCCGCCATCTGTTTGCGCAACTTGATCTGGACATCGTCCCGCAGGGCGAGTTGGGCGTGCCGGAAGCTGAAGAACCGTTTCATACGTTTATCGAGAACGCGCTGACCAAGGCGCGACATGCTTCGCGCATTACCGGGTTGCCGGCACTGGCCGATGACTCTGGCATTTGCGTGGCCACGCTGGGTGGCGCGCCGGGTGTGTTCTCTGCCCGTTACGCGGGTGAGCCCAAATCTGACGCTCGCAATAACGAAAAACTGCTGGAAGCACTGCATGGCAATGAAGACCGCCGCGCCTGGTATTACGCCGCGCTGGTGCTGGTGCGCCATGCCGATGATCCGCAACCACTCATTGCCGATGGCACTTGCCACGGCTATGTCTTGCAGGCAGCACAAGGCGATGGCGGTTTTGGGTACGATCCGCTGTTTTTGATCCCGCAATACAATCGCACCGTCGCGCAGTTGACGCCGGAAGAAAAAGGCCTCATCTCCCACAGAGGTAAAGCGTTGGCGGCCCTGGTCGCCAAATTGCGGGAGGAAGGGATTTAATGGCGGATGAAAAGCGCTGGGCCGTGTTTTTGCGTGAAGACGGCAGTGTGGTGTCGTGTACCGAGAAAGTGAAGGTCATGAACGAGAACCTGGACGAGATCGTCCAGTTGATGCAGGACGCCTTCGAAGACGGCCTGTTGATGGAAGTGGCCCCGGCGCAAATGCGTGAGGTCTTGCACCGGATGGTCGATGCCCTCGATAACCCGTGGGCCAACAAGGACTGAACAGGCACGCTTGCCATGCGATTCGCACTGGTCTCTGACATCCATGGCAACTTGCCGGCGCTGGACGCCGTCCTCGTGGATGCACACAGCCGTGGCATCAGCACCATTGTGAATCTGGGCGACAGTTTGTCTGGTCCGCTCTGGCCAGAAGAAACAGCCGAATTCTTGATGCGCCAGCGCTGGATACAACTGGCCGGCAATCACGAGCGGCAACTCCTGGCGGTGGACCTGGCCAATCCGGATAACAGCAGCCCCTCAGACACCTATGCTCGCAGCAAGGTCAGTGATGAGACGCTGGCCTGGCTCTCCAGCTTGCCCGGCGTGGCCTGGTTGGGGCCGGCAGTTTTTCTGTGCCATGGCACTCCAGAGAGCGATCTTGAATACTTTCTGGAAACCGTTGAGCCAGGCGGCGTGCGACTGGCCAGTGCAGAAGAAATCAGGCAGCGTTCAGGCGGCATTGATGCGCAGGTCATTGCTTGCGGCCACACGCATCACCCACGGATTGTGGCCACGGCAGACGGCAAATTGATTGTAAATCCCGGCAGTGTGGGCCTGCCGGCCTACGAGGATGATCACCCTTACCCCCACGTGATCGAGACGGGCGCGCCGTTGGCGCGCTACGCCATTTGCGAACAATGCGAGGGTCAGTGGTTTGCCGAACTACTGGCCGTCCCTTACGACTATCAGCGTGCTGCGGCACAAGCGCAGGCCAATGGCCGCCCGGACTGGGCACATGCGCTGACCACCGGCTACGCGCGCTAACCCAGGCGGCGCAAGCCACCCAACATTGAAGGAATCCGCAGTACATGCAGGCATTTGTGTTTGATTTTGAAGTGGACGGCGTATTTTATTCACGCCCCAAAGCCGATGCCGACTGGATGCGCTGGAAAGAAACGCCGCCCAGAACTGTGGCTAACCACGCATTGGCGCGCCCCGAATTTGCCGCGCAACTGCAGGTCGCGCAGCTGAAATTGCACTGGACCACCCAACGCAAACTGGCCGACCGCGAAGCCGAAGGCTACCAGGTCTTGTATGAACTCGACCGCCGCAACCGCGTGCGCCGGCGCCTGGCACTTTACGATGGCAGTTTCCTGCTCGCACAGGCACTTCCGGTCGATACAGACCAATGATTTTGAGCGACGGGCAATGACGCCCGTCCGGATACCCCGTTTCGAGTTCTCATGCCAGCTATCCTGCAGCCCACTTCCAGCGCCAATTGGGGCCTGACCGCCCTGCCGCCGCTCTCGCTCTACATTCATTTTCCGTGGTGCGTGAAGAAGTGTCCGTATTGCGACTTCAACAGCCACGCCTTGCGTGATGGCGTACCGGAGCGCGAGTACATCGACGCCCTGTTGCGCGATCTGGAGTCCTGTCTGCCGCTGATGTGGGGGCGTCCGGTCACGACTATTTTCATGGGTGGCGGTACGCCAAGCCTGTTCTCGGCAGCAGCCATGGATGAACTCCTTGCGGGCATCCGTGCCCGTGTGCGCCTTTTACCCGACGCCGAAATCACCCTTGAAGCCAATCCGGGTACGTTTGAGGCCGAGAAATTTGCTGGCTACCGTGAAGCCGGGATCAATCGTTTATCGATTGGCATCCAGAGCTTTAATGGCGACCACCTCAAAGCGCTGGGCCGTATCCACAATGATGAAGAAGCCCACAAGGCCATCGAGATTGCCAAGCGGCATTTCGATAACTTCAACCTCGACATCATGTACGCCCTGCCAAACCAGAGTCTGGAACAGGCCATCAGCGACATCGACACCGCCATTGCTGCGGGCTCGACACATCTGTCGGCTTACCACCTGACGCTGGAACCCAACACACTGTTCCACCGCTACCCGCCCGCGCTGCCGGATGACGACACCGCCGCCGATATGCAAGACGCCATTGAAACGCACCTGGCCGCCGCGGGGTTCGAGCATTACGAAACCAGCGCCTTCGCGCGCCCGGGGCGTCGGGCAAAGCACAATCTGAATTACTGGCGGTTTGGCGACTATCTGGGTATTGGTGCCGGCGCGCACGCCAAGATCAGCTTCCCGGACAAGATCATCCGCCAGATGCGCTACAAGCAGCCGACGGAATACCTGGCCCAGATGGCACAGGGTAATGCCGTGCAAACCGAAGAGCGCGTGACACTGGAACAGCTGCCATTCGAATTCATGCTCAACGCCCTGCGACTAATCGAGGGCTTCGATATTGATCTCTTTAACCAGCGCACGGGTTTGCCGATCACCAAAGTGGTCCATGAGATTGAACGCGCCGTGGCCGATGGTTTGCTCAGCCGCGATCTGCATCATGTGCAACCCACCGAACGCGGGCGGCGGTTCCTGAACACGCTGCTGGAGCGGTTCCTCCCGGAAGACTGACCGGGTACACTCTCCAGACTTTCCAATTGACTGATTGCCGGAGTAACAGCATGAGCAAGTCCATCATCCATAGCGACAAAGCCCCGAAAGCCGTTGGTCCGTATTCGCAGGCCGTGAAAGTGGGCGACACCGTGTACCTGTCTGGCCAGATTGGTCTGGACCCGGTTTCCGGCAATCTTGTGGATGGCTTTGATGCCCAGGCGCATCAGGTTTTCACCAATCTGCGCGCTGTAGCCCAAGCCGCCGGTGGCGATCTGTCTGACATTGTGAAGCTGGGTGTGTTTGTGACGGATCTGTCCAACTTTGCCCGTCTGAACGAAATCATGACTGAATACTTCGTTGAGCCCTACCCGGCCCGCGCCGCCATTCAGGCAGCCGCCTTGCCCAAGGGTGCGATTGTTGAAGCCGACGCCGTCCTGGTGCTGTCGAAGTAATACCGCGCCACAGACCGACACCGCCAGCCCGGCCGCCCTGTGCGCCGGGCTGGTTTTGTTAGCAACCGGCCACATCTAAAGCGCATTAGCTACCCGGAGCCGCGCCATGTTCCAGAACCCGTCTGATGATGAAGTCCGCGCTTTGCTCAAAGACGTAAAGCGGATCGCCGTGGTGGGTTTGTCGCCCAAACCGGATCGCCCCAGCTTCGGCGTATCACAAGTCATGCAGCGCGCGGGTTACCAGATTGTGCCGGTGCGGCCGATGGTGACGGAAGTATTGGGCGAACCGGCATATGCCACGCTCAAGGATGTGCCAGGCAAGGTCGATCTGGTCAACGTGTTCCGCCGTGCCGAAGAGATTGATGCGGTGGTCGATGACGCGATTGCCATTGGGGCTCCGGCCATCTGGATTCAGCTTGGCATCGTCAACGAAGCGGCTGCCGAACGCGCCCGCGCAGCGGGTTTGGTAGTGGTGATGGATAAGTGCATCAAGATTGAATACATGCGCCTCTGTCTTTAATGGGCACGCCAGACCGGTGTCATCTTGCCAGGCAGCGCGCAGCCGTTTAGCCTGAGCACAACGATCAACTGATCCGCAAAGACTTGCTATGAATCTGACTTTTACCAAGATGCAGGGCCTGGGTAACGACTTCATCGTGCTCGATGGCGTACGCCAGCCCGTGCAGCTTTCCGCCGAGACGATCCGCAAGCTGGGCGATCGCCATTTTGGCATTGGCTTTGACCAGTTGTTGCTGGTCGAACCCGCCCAGCGTGAAGGGGTGGATTTTCGTTACCGCATTTTCAATTCGGACGGTGGCGAGGTCGAACATTGCGGCAACGGCGCACGCTGCTTTGTGCGCTTTGTGGTCGACCAAGGCCTGACCGACAAGACCGAGATCATCGTCGATACCGCCAAGGGCGTGATCAAGCCCAAACTCGAAGCCAACGGTCTCGTGACTGTCGACATGGGCGAGCCGCGCTTGTTGCCGGATGAAATCCCGTTTGTGGCCGAGGCCGATCACATCACGCATGCGCTGGATGTAAAAGGCGAGCAAGCCGATATCACCGTCGTGTCGATGGGTAACCCGCATGCCGTGCAAGTGGTTGATCACGTCGATAGCGGCGTGGTTGAACGCCAGGGCCCGATCATTGAGTCTCACCCACGTTTCCCGCAGCGCGTAAACGCGGGCTTTATGCAGATCGTCAATCGGGGCGCCATCAAACTGCGTGTGTATGAGCGCGGTGCGGGTGAAACTCTGGCCTGCGGCACCGGCGCTTGCGCGGCGGTCGTCGCCGGCATCCGCCGAGGCCTGCTGGACCCTACCGTGCGCGTCACCACCCATGGTGGCGACTTGACCATCAGCTGGCACGGCCCCGGCACCCCGGTGATGATGACCGGGCCGGCTGTGACTGTATTTACTGGCCAGGTCGAGATCTGAAACGATCAGCCTGGCCCGACACAACAACATCCATAGTCAGGAAGAGAGTTGACGATGCAAGCTCAGGAAGTCATGCAATGGTTGCAGGAAAACCCCGGTTTTTTTGAAGACTATGCCGACGAGATCGCCGACATTTTCGTGCCGCACAGCCACAACGGCCAGGCCGTCTCGCTGGCGGAACGTCAGTTGCTGACGCTGCGCGAGAAAAACCGGGCCATCGAAACACGGCTTGGCGAACTCTTGCAGTTCGGCGAAGAAAACGACGTGATCTCCGATCTGGTGCAAAAGCTGGCCGTTGGCCTGATGCAGGCCAATGACCTGCCCGGCATCGTCGGCACGCTGGAATACCATCTGAAAGAACGTTTCCTGGTACCCCACGTGGCTTTGCGCCTGTGGCTGCCGGCTGATGCACAACTGCGTGAGTTCACGCCGGTGGGTGACGCCGTTCACAAGCTGGCCCATAACCTGGTTTCGCCTTACTGCGGCCCGTATGTAACCGATGAGGTTGTCGACTGGTTTGAAGGCACGGGTGCCAGTCTGAAATCATTCGCATTGTTTGCACTGCGGACCAACGATCAGCCCTTTGGCATCATGGTGCTGGCCAGTGATGATCCTGAACGCTTCTTCCCGGATATGGGCACCTTGTATCTGCAGCGCTTGTCCGAGTTGCTGGCGGCCGCGATCCGCCGCGTGGTGCCATCCGGCCCACCCGTTTTGTCAGCGGAAGTCACTGACGCTGATCTACCGGTGACTGACGAGCAATAAAGCGCCATGACAGACGACTTGTCGGCTCGCTTTGCGCAGTTTCTGGAAGGCGAGAAACACGCCAGCCCGGAAACGCACAAAGCCTACCTGCGTGACCTGCAAGAACTCATCACGCTAGCCGGCAAGAAACCGCTGAATGAACTGACTGCGCTGGATGTACGCGGATTTGTGCGGCAACTGGCTGCGCGCGGGTTATCAGCGTATTCGATCGCCCGCATGCTGTCGGCCTGGCGCACCTTCTATAAGCTGATGGCGCGTGATCTGGGCTGGCCGCTAGACCCGGCGGCCAGTGTCAAGCCTCCACGCAAACGCCAGCGGCTGCCCAAAGCCATGTCTGAAGATGCCGCCGTTGGCCTGCTGGAAAACATGCCGGATGACGACACGCTCAGTGCCCGCGACAAAGCCATGTTCGAACTGGCGTATTCATCTGGTCTGCGCGTCTCTGAACTGGTGAACGTGCAATTGTCCGACGTTGATCTGGCAGGTGGTCTGGCGCGCATTACCGGCAAGGGCAACAAGACGCGCATGGTGCCAATTGGCAGCAAAGCCATTGAGGCCATCGACGTATGGATGCACGAGCGCACGCTGGTTGCCCAGCCTGATTGCACGCATGTCTTTGTCGGCCAGCACGGCAAACCACTGACCACGCGTGCGATTCAGGCACGATTCAAGACCTGGGAAGCGCGTCTGGGCATCGCCGAGCCCTTGCATCCGCACAAGCTGCGCCACAGCTGTGCCACGCATCTGTTGCAGAATTCGGGGGATTTGCGTGCGGTACAAGAGCTATTGGGGCATGCCAACCTGTCCACGACACAGGTGTACACGCATCTGGACTGGAAAGTACTCGCCAAAAGCTACGATGCCCACCACCCTCGTGCCCGCCGCCAAAACGAAAACGGCGCGACAGATTCTGACGCGCCGCTGGCTAGCGAAGACCAAGCAGAAACCTAGCGGCCACTATAGGGCTGGCGTACAGCCTGGGCATCCTTGGCCGGACCTTGTTCAACAGCCTCATCCACCGGCACGTCAAACTCAAACAGGTCAAACCCGGCTTGCTGTTCAACGAGGCGCACCGCAGTCAGCATGATGGTATCGCTGCCCGTGTCGACACGAAACTGCCCGCCCTTGACGAACGTACCGCGTGGCGCAAGTACGCGCGCTGGCTGGCGCAGAATGGACATCGTCGGCAACATCAGCACCGGCGTCGGGGCAATGGATGACGCCGCATCTGCATTGCGCAGCAAACCCAGCTCCGCCTTGGGTGCAAAGATTTGCACACCAATTTCCAGCGCACCGTCCTCACTTTGCTGAATCCAGCGCACCGCCGCGTACATCCAGTTGCCGCCGGCCTCTTGCGGGCGTACCGACACCAGTTCACCCACGCGCAGACGCTCTGGCGGCGCCTCGCGCTTGGCCAGTGCATAACCACCCGGACTTTCATCGACGACCGCCCAGTCCTGCACATGCAGTTCAGTGGTAATGCCAGCGTGCTCCAGTTGATCTGGTGGCAGCGGTACATCCACATCCATCGCGCAAGGGGCGACGTGCTTGAAACCAACGCACAGATCTACGGTGGCATCTTTGGGAATGCGCTGGAACATGCGCCGCGGGGCAATACTCCATTGCTTGAGCAGGCGACGCAGAATATCCATCCAGAACTGAATCTTCACCCGATCTGGCACTGCTGGCGCTTTGGTCTCCAGCCCCTGCAGCATTTTGTGCAGTTTTTTTCCCAGCTCAATGGTATCGATGAGCATGGCCGGGCCGGTGTAATCACCCGGCAGGTTATTGCCGTAGTAGGCTGGCGGTTCGTCTGTATCCAGCCGGGCGAGGAAGAACCCGCCCGTGCCCGCATGCTGCGCCACCGGCTGGAAATGCGCGGCTGGCGCGTAGTTGTCGATGATCTCGATGACTTTTTCGAGTTCGATGGTCGAGAAGCGCAGGGGATCAGCCAGAGACAACAATACGATGCGCTTGTACAGCACGCCCACTGGCGGCCCGACCTCATCCAGATGCGGTTCGTCCAGTTGGCGCGACTGCGCCATCAGTTGAAATAGCTGATGCAACTCCCGCCACATGCCAGAGAAAGGCGGCATGGCCATCCGGCAATCAAGCTGATAGGCGCGGTAGAACAACAGCATGACCAGCTGCACCAACTGCGGCACTTGTTGCTTGGCGTTACCACTGAAGAAGGAGCGCTTTTCCACGCGCTCCACCAACGCAATCTTGTAGCCACCCGCCAGTTCCAGCCACAGATTGCGCATCAGCAACATGGCCTGGCGTGGCTTATCCCGCATGGGCATGCCTTGCGATACCGCTTGCGCGGCAAAATCGCCCGACATGACATCCAGTACGCGACGATATTCATCAAGCAATTTGATGCGGACATCCGCTTCCAGCACGGTGCGGTTGCACGAAGCAAGAGAATCGAAAATCTGTCGACCGGTTTCCAGCACGTGGCCACTGGGCAAACCAATCAGCCACATGCGCAGGGCACGCGAATCCGTCTCCACGATGGCGGCCAACCGGGCATCCGGTTGCGGCAGATCAAGCGATAGCTGCATCGTCCAGCTCCTCTTGCCCACCCAGGGCGGCTTGCAAGGCCTGGGCAGCACCCTCTACGAGCCAGTCGGCTTCGTCGTCCTGCATGACATACGGGGGCATGAAATAAACGGTATTGCCGATCGGGCGCAACAACAAACCCTGCGCAAGCGCGGCACGGTACATGCGCTGGGCGAAACCGGGACGCGAGTCATCCACGTCGAAAGCCCAGATCATGCCCGTATTACGATAGTGGCTTACCCGCTCGTGTCGGGCGAAACCGGCAAAGCGTTTCGACCAGCGGGCCGCACGCGCCCGATTGGTCGCGATCACATCGTCTTTTTCAAAGATATCCAGCACCGCCAGCGCCGCAGCACACGCCAACGGGTTGCCGGTATAAGAATGCGAATGCAAAAAGCCGCGCGTGACATCTTCGTCGTAAAACGCCTGGTAGACATCATCTGTGGTCAGCACGACTGCCAACGGCAAGAAACCGCCGGTGATGCCTTTGGAGACGCACAGAAAGTCCGGTTTGATCTGCGCCTGCTCACAACCGAACAAGGTGCCGGTGCGGCCAAAACCGACGGCGATTTCGTCTGCGATCAAATGCACCTGATATTGATCGCACAGTGCACGCACGCGTGTCAGGTAATGCGGGTCATACATGGCCATTCCGGCTGCCCCTTGCACCAGCGGCTCCAGAATGACGGCAGAGATTTCTTCGTGATGTGCAGCTAGGATCGCGGCGATGCCATTGGCTGCGGCTTCAGCGACATCACGCGCGGTTTCGCCCGCCCCGGCCAGACGCGCATCCGGCGAGGGCGCGATGAAGTTATCACGCACCAGACTCGAATACGCACTGCGAAACACCGGCACATCGGTCACAGACAATGCGCCGATGGTTTCGCCATGATAGCTGCCGGCCAGATAGACAAACCGATGCTTGCCCGGTTTGCCATTGTTCTTGTGGTAGTGCGCAGACATCTTGAGCGCAATCTCGGTCGCGGAGGCACCGTCAGAACCATAAAACGCATGCCCAAGCCCGGTCAGTGCGCCCAGGCGCTCAGAAAGCTCGACAACCGGCCGATGCGTGAACCCGGCCAGCATGACATGCTCGAGCGTATCGAGTTGTTGCTTGATGGCATTTTTGATGCGCGGCTCGCCATGGCCAAACAGGTTAACCCACCAGCTGGAAACACCATCGAGGTAGCGCTTGCCATTACTGTCGTACAGCCAGACGCCCTCACCGCGCTCGATCGGAATCAGCGGGAAGGTTTCCAGACGCTTCATCTGGGTACACGGGTGCCATACCGCCTGGCGACTACGCGCCAGAAGGCTGTCATTGTGATTGGCTGCGCCAGGCTGGCTTGTCGGGCTTTCCAGTTTTGTCTCCTGCATACAGACTTCGGATATTTCCATGTTGCGATGGTTCAACAAAGTACCAGTCGTCACCCATAAAAAACCGATTGAGCGGCAGGTTATACGATTCTTGGGGCACCTGTTAAGCACCATATGCTAATTACTTAAAAAATTACTTATTGCTTTCTAAATTAATTCAATTCAGTTAATTTTGTGGTGACAATTTTCGGCACAAGTGACGTAAATCGCTTCCCAAAAAGGGCAATTTGTGCGCCGCTCAAACACCGAAGCAGCACCCTGAGTTAGACCGAAAAACAACCAATCAGGCATACAAACATGTTTGAGCTTCATTTACCCAAGAGCAACAATGTGGCGCTTCTGGGCGATCGGGAAATCATTACACATGGCTTGCAAACGCAGATCTGGAGTGATCTGTATCATCGCTGCATGATGATGAGATGGCCAGTTTTCTTTCTACTGGTCGGCATCGCTTTTCTGCTTTTGAACCTGATTTTTGCCACTTTTTACTGCGCGGGTTTACACCCCATTGCCAACCAGTATCCCGCCGGTTTCTGGGGTGCATTTTTCTTTAGTGTCGAGACCATCGCTACTGTCGGATATGGCGACATGCATCCGCAGTCGGTTTATGGTCACATCATTGCCACAGTAGAGATTTTTACCGGGATGATGAGCATTGCCCTGATTACCGGCGTGATGTTTGCCCGGTTTTCCCGTCCGCATGCACGCATCATGTTTTCCCATAACCCGGTGATCCGCCCCGTTGATGGCCAGATGATGTTGATGATGCGCGCCGCCAATGCCCGCCAGAACGTCATCGTCGATGCTTCCGCCCGCTTGCGCTTGATTCGCCAGGAAAGCTCGGTCGAGGGGCTGCAAATCCGCCGCATCCATGATCTGGGCCTGGTTCGCCAACAACATCCCATGTTTGTCCTGAGTTGGACGCTCATGCACGTCATTGACCAGTCCAGCCCGCTTTTTGGCATGACCGCAGCCGATCTGGCCCGCACTGACAGCATGCTGGTGCTCAGTCTGGATGGCACCGATGAAACCACCACGCAGACCATGCGCTCCCGCCAGAGTTACGATCACATGCTGATCCGCTGGCAGTACGCCTATGCCGATCTCTTATACACAGATGAGCATGGTCAGACGCACGTCGACTACAGCCGTATGAATGAGATCAGACCCCTGGTCGTGACGGAACAGCCAACCGGATGAGGTGAGGCTGGCACGAGCGGCTGGAGATCGTTTGGCACAGGTGTCGTTGACCGCGCTTCTTCCGTACAAAGCCGCCGCCTATCCCATACACGTTTCAAACACGTCACGCTATGCGCCGTAGCTGATGACGCCGGCCCCGTTGCGGCTTATGATTGCCGGTTTGGCGAGACAGAACGTCCGTTCACCTTTCGCCCGTAACGCAGACATAGAAATACCGGATATGACTCAAGGCCAACCGCAACCTACGCCGCGCCCGTCTTTCGGCCGCATTGGCGGCGGCTTTCTGCCTGTAGCCCGCATCGCCCTGTTGGCGTTTGCCTGTTGCATGGCATTTATTTTTCAGATTTCTCATTGGCCACAATGGTGGCGCACGCTGTTTGGCATCGGCGGCTGGTGGCTCATTTTTGGCGCCGGCATCGCGAGTTATCAAGCATTACGCCAGCAACCCTTGCGCATCACCCGTCCGGGCTGGCGCAGCGCTGCAGGTTATGTATTGCTGATCGTGAGTGGCGCACTGGCCGGGCACTTGATCGTTGCCGCCGGCCACCCGGCTGTGGGTCTGCTCGTCCTGGCGGCGGGGACCGGCGCGGGCATCCCGTTGTGGGCTGATATGCGCTGGAATGCGCTGACCGAACTGGTTGGCGCATGGCTGGAGCAAGGCGTCCAGCAGCTCACTGAAAAATTACCCTTTCCCCGGTCCGAAGCGGATCCCGCGTCTACTCAGGCCGATGATCCCGAAGAAGCGGACACGATAGAAACACCGCTACCGGCGCCTGTACCGGCCGCATCCGCTACGCCCAATCTGCGTGCATGGTTTACGCGGACCTGGTCCGCGCCTGAACACGTCACCGCACCGGATGCAGAGAGCCCTGTCGAGGTACCAGATGCGCCTGCGCCTACTGTCAGCGCCGAGCATGACACGCATCAAGCCGCACTGGCACGCGCTGCAGAAAAACTCGATACCCGTCACACGGCATCCGTCAACACCGTGCCTGCCGGCTCTCCACTGCCCGTCATCACGCTGGATAAACCGTTCCAGCGACCGACACCCGCGCCTGCTCCGAAACCGTTGCCTGTGCTAGGGCTGGATCAGGTGTTGCAGCCGCCGCGGTATCTGTCACGCCAGCCGGAGGAACGCCCTGCGCCAGCGCCCAAGGCAGACCTGCCGCGCATTGATGCCAATGAGATCCGTGCCCGCTTGCAATCCATGCACGGCCATCGCGATACACAGCGCATCACCACTCAAAATACACGCCCTGTTGATCAGACAACCATACCTGAAGTAGCCAGAGCGACAGCGACTCCCACTCCGATCGTGGTGCGCGGCAGCCGCACGGTTAGCAACGCAGAAGATGCGGTCTTTATCAGTGCACGTCGCCCTGTTCAGCGCGCTGCTGTCCCGCCTCAGGTGGAAGAACCCGTCGAATCGCAGGTCATGCCAGCCGCAGCGCCGACGACGCAAGAGCCCCAGGCGGAACCAACGCTCGCGCCGCGCTACCAAAGCGGCCGCGCCTTGCGAACAGCCCAGAGTTACACCGTTGCACCAGTACCTGATGCCGCACCGGTCCCGACGACTGTACAAACTACGCCAACCCCGGCGGTCGAGCCCGCCCCGATGGCGCCTCGCCCGTTCTGGCAACGTCCACAGCAAGCCGCCGATGCCAGCCCGGTCGCCCCCGATCTGGTATTGCCCGAGATGCCAGCATGGCAAGCTCCCGAACCGGTCACCACTGCTGAACTCGCCGTTGCAGCTGCGCCAGCGCCTGTGTTTGTCGATGAGCCGCACACATGGCCCGCGATACAGGAAGTGCCCTTGCCCGCCATTGAGCAAGAGCCAGCGGCAGAGCGCCCAACGCCACAAGCGGTCATCACGACCGTGATCATGCCAGCTGCGGTCGCCGTCGGGTCGCCGGTTGCCGAGCCTGTCGCAAGCCCTGCCTTCACGCCGATGCGTTGGCAGCCCATGCCATGGGAAGAAGCGGATGAAGTCGATGACGCGGTCGCCGAGGAGCCCGCAGAAGAAACGCAGCCTCCCGAAGCAGCCCAGTTGCCCGCTGCGCCTGCGCCGGCCGTGCCGGTGCTCGCGCCCTGGCAAAACTCTACGGCCAGTATCGCTGAGCAAGTGGCAACGAGCGGCGAGTACCAACCGTCGGCCTGGGCCTCAGAGTTGATCAATCGCCCCGCGCCGGTTCCGGCTCCGCCCCCGCGCCCGCTTTACGATGAAAGTTGCCTGCCTGGGCTGGATTTACTCCAGCCCCCGGCTCAGGCCATTGATCCGATCAGCCAGGACGAGCTGATTGATCGCGGCATCGTGATTGAAGAGAAACTGGCCGAGTTCAAGGTAAAGGTGAGTGTGCTGGATGCATTCGCCGGCCCGGTCATCACCCGTTACGAAGTTGAGCCTGCGGTAGGCGTTCGCGGCGCACAGGTGGTGAACCTGATGAAAGATCTGGCCCGCGCGCTGGGTCTGGTGTCGATTCGTGTGGTGGAAACCATCCCCGGCAAGACGTGCATGGGGCTGGAACTCCCGAACCCGACCCGGCAAATGATCCGCCTCTCGGAAATTCTGGGGGCAGAAGAGTTTTTTGGCTCCCACTCCAAACTGACCATGGCCCTGGGCAAGGACATCACCGGCAAGCCGGTGGTGACTGATCTGGCCAAGGCACCGCACATGCTGGTCGCGGGTACCACGGGTTCGGGCAAGTCGGTCGGTGTGAATGCGATGATCCTGTCGCTGCTG
>NZ_BMLY01000012.1:0-31256 GCF_014645555.1 Silvimonas amylolytica
CGGATTACCCGTGTGAAAGTAGGACATTGCCAGACACCCCATAGAAAGCGCCCGTACAGAGACCTGTACGGGCGTTTTGCTTTATGCGCCCTGGACATTGTGTGCCCCCGGCAAAGCAGTACGCCAACATGTTAAACTTGCTCTCTTGTCCAAATCTGGCCAGCGAAGCTGGTCGATGTGATCCGGGAGTCACGATGTCTGGCAATTCTTTTGGTCTTCTCTTCAGCGTTAGTTCTTTTGGCGAATCCCACGGACCAGCAATTGGCTGTGTGGTTGACGGCTGCCCTCCAGGGCTTGAGCTGACCGAGGCCGATATCCAGGCAGAGCTGGATCGTCGCAAGCCTGGCACTTCTCGGCACGTGACACAGCGCAAAGAGCCCGACACCGTTGAGATTCTCTCCGGTGTGTTTGAAGGCAAAACGACGGGTACGCCCATCGCACTGCTGATCCGTAATCAGGACCAACGCAGCCAGGACTACGGCAAAATCGCCGAAACTTTCCGTCCTGGTCATGCTGATTACACCTATTGGCATAAGTACGGCATTCGCGACTATCGTGGTGGTGGCCGTTCTTCCGCGCGCGAAACCGCAGTGCGCGTTGCGGCTGGTGCCATTGCCAAGAAATGGCTCAAAGAGAAATTCGGGATTCAGATCCGTGGCTACATGAGCCAGTTGGGCGAGATCGAAATTCCATTCCAAAGCTGGGAAGAGGTGAGTGAAAACGCCTTCTTTGCGCCGAACAACGAGATCGTGCCAAAGCTGGAAGCCTACATGGACCAGATTCGCAGCGAGCGCGATTCAGTGGGGGCACGGATTACCGTTGTAGCCGAAGGCGTGCCTGTCGGTTTGGGTGAGCCGGTATATGACCGTCTTGATGCGGACATCGCCTATGCCATGATGGGCATTAATGCCGTGAAGGGCGTCGAAGTCGGTGCCGGCTTCGCCAGCATCGCTCAGCGTGGCTCGGAACACTGCGACGAGCTGACACCGGAAGGTTTTGCCAGCAATCATGCAGGTGGTGTTCTGGGGGGTATCTCTACCGGGCAGGATATTGTTGTCAATATGGCGGTCAAACCGACATCCAGCATTGCACAGGAGCGCCGCTCTATTGATAAGGCGGGCAATCCTGTGATGATGGCGACGACAGGTCGGCACGACCCTTGCGTCGGTATTCGGGCAACGCCGATTGCTGAAGCAATGCTGGCCTTGGTATTGATTGATCACGCTTTACGTCATCGCGCTCAGTGCGCCGACGTTAAGGTGGATACGCCACGCATTCCGGGAGCGATTGGCGGCTAATTTCATCCTGGCTCGCTGATTGTTCTGGGGCAACTGCATGAAACGTATTTCTTTGCTGTGGCTGGCTTTGGTGTTGGGATTGCTGGCGGGCTGTGCGACCAGGCCGCCAGAGTTTGTAGCGCAAGTGACCATCCGCCATACGCTGGCCAGTGCTGTGGCCGGCAAGCAGTTTGCTTTTGCCCGGCCGGCACCGCAGTCCCAGAGTCTGCTGGATCAGTCCGTGGAGCAGCAGGTGGCCCAGGAGCTGAGTGCTGTGGGCCTCGTCCAGGCTGAGAGTCCGCAGCGAGCGGACTGGTTGATTGCGCTGAACTACGGCGTGGATAACGGCCAGATTGTGGTAACTCAGGAGCCCGTGTGGGGGACTGTTGGATACACTCCCTATTACAACTGGTATCCGGGACCATATGGCGGCCGGATGTACGCGCCAATGTGGTATCCGCAGCCGGGTATTGTCGGTGTGCAGTCCGTACAAAATACGGTCTACACCCGTTTCTTGAGCGTCGATATCTCGGACCGGCAACTGCTGGAGCAGGGGCGCTTTGCCAAGTTGTACGAAGGTAAGGCGGTCAATCATTCAGAGAGCCAGGATCTGGATACGGCGTTGCCTTGGCTGACCCGAGCCTTGTTCCAGAGTTTTCCAGGATTTTCTGGTACGACGACTACGGTCCGGCTTGTGCTGCCGCAGCCCGCACCACACTGACGCATTGGCACGTCAGATTGCGTCGGGGTGGCGCAATGGCTGAAGCAGGATGAAGCGCTTTTCGCTACAATTGCGCGAACTTTTGCCGGACACCACCCTGTGACGCCTGATCAGTATTGCGAAGACAAAGCCGCCCGTAGCGGTTCCAGTTTTTATTACAGCTTCCGTTTTCTTGCGCTGGAGAAGCGTCGCGCTATCACTGCGCTCTATGCGTTCTGTCGCGAAGTGGACGATGTTGTTGACGAAACCCACGATGAAGGGGTGGCGCGGACAACCCTGAACTGGTGGCGTGCCGAGGTTGATAACCTCTATGCAGGCAATCCGCAGCACCCGGTAACCCGCGCGTTGCTGCCGGCGATCAAGAAATACGATCTGGCGCGTGAATTGTTCCTCGAGATCATCGATGGCATGGAGATGGATCTCGATGCCGCCCGTTACGCCTCGTTCAAAGACCTGCAGCTGTATTGCTACCGTGTCGCCTCGGTGGTGGGGCAGATGGCCGCACAAATCTTTGGTTATACCGATCGCAAAACGCTCAAGTATGCCCACGATCTGGGTTTGGCATTCCAGTTGACCAATATCATCCGGGATGTGGGTGAAGATGCGCGACGTGGTCGTATTTATCTGCCGGTAGATGAACTGCAGCGCTTCAATGTGCCAGCTGCCGATATCCTTAATTTCCGTGAAACACCGGAGTTCGCCGCTCTGATGAACTTCCAGATTGAGCGTGCTGAACATTACTACCATCAGGCCATTAGTGAGCTACCAGCTCCGGACCGCAAAACCCAAAGAACTGGCCTTGTGATGGCAGCGATTTATCGTGCCACACTTGAAGAAATCAAGCGCGATGGCGTGACCAAAGTATTGAACCAGCGTCTTAGTCTGACGCCCATCCGCAAATTGTGGCTCGCCTGGCGCACCTGGTGGTGGGGCTGAGCACCCTTGTCAATGAGCAAGTATTCAGTAGCAGTCGTTGGCGGTGGTTATGCCGGCATGGCAGCGGCAGTCAGGGCCGCACATCGAGGTGCTTCCGTCAGCGTGTTTGAAGCCGGCCCGGTATTGGGCGGGCGGGCGCGACGTATCTCTATCGATGGCCGTCGGCTGGATAATGGTCAGCATCTACTGATCGGTGCCTATAGCGCTTTGCTGGATTTGATGCGGCAAGTAGGGGTCGACCTGGATGACGCCTTTCTACGTACGCCACTTGATCTGAAAGTCCAGCCTGACTTTCATTTGCGCTGCCCCTCTCTTCCAGCCCCACTGCATCTCGCAGCAGGACTGCTCTCCGTCAAGGGGTTGTCCTGGACGGCACGCGGTGCCTTGATCCGTTTGATGCTGGCCAGCCAGTTGGCTGGGTGGACGCTCAAGATGGATCAGACTGTCGCTCAATGGTTAAAACAAAACCGTCAGCCGGAAGATCTGATCGTGCGTTTCTGGCAACCGCTGACGGTCGCTGCGTTGAATACCCCGATTGAAACTGCCTCGGCACAAATCCTGCTGAATGTACTGCGTGATTCGTTGGGTGGCGGGCGCGCTGCATCTGACCTCTTGTTTCCGCGTATTGATTTTTCAGCATTGTTCCCGGAGCCGGCCGGCGAATACATCGCGGGGCGGGGTGGCAAGGTTGAAACCGGTGTTTCCGTCACCCAACTGCAGCGGGATGGCGACCAGTGGCAAATCAATGACCGGGCCGAGCGGTTTGACGGTGTCGTCATTGCACTGCCGCCGCATCGTCTCAGTATGCTGACCGACGAAAATGGTGCGCCTTTGCTGGTCGATGCGATTGAGTTGATCGAACGCTGGGAATTCCAGCCGATTGTGACGCTCTACTATCAATACCCCGCTGAAACAAGATTGCCCCAGCCAATGCTGGGCTGTTCCGGTGGATTGTGTCAGTGGGTTTTTGATCGTGGGCAAACTCACGGCGATGCAGGGCTGATTGCAGTAGTGCTCTCAGCAAAAGGTGTGCACAGTAATTGGCCGCAAGCAGAACTCGCTGATCGGGTAGCGCAGGAGTTGGAGGCGACATTCGGTTGGAGTCAGCCGATTTCACATCGGGTGATTAGTGAGAAGCGGGCGACGTTTGCATGTACCCCTGATCTGATCCGGCCAGGCAACGCGACCAAGTACCCGTCGCTCTGGCTGGCAGGTGACTATACGGCGCTGGATTATCCGGCAACGCTGGAAGGCGCGGTCAGAAGCGGCTTGCAGGCGGCAGATGGACTATTGGCGGCACTGAACTGAAAGGGCGGCAATATGGACTGGAAAACCTCGCAACCGGTTGAAGGCGCGTTTAAAGACAGAGTGATTCTCGTGACTGGCGCCGGTCAGGGCATTGGTGAGGCGGCGGCCCTGGCCTTGGCCAAGGCGGGGGCCACGGTAATATTGATGGGGCGGAGCGAGAAAAAACTCGCAAAAGTCTACGATGCCATTGAAGCTGCAGGTGGCCCGCGCCCCGCTGCGGTCCCGATGGATCTGGCCAAGGCGGGGGAGGCTGAACTCGCGCAGTTGGGCATGGTACTCAGCAAGGAATTTGGCCGACTGGATGGCATTTTGCATGCCGCCAATGGTTTTGCGCATCTTTCGCCGCTGTCCAACCAGAAGCTGGATGAATGGATGGAGCAGTTCCGTGTCAATGTCGCCGCACCATTCGCCATGACGCGAGCGCTGATGCCACTACTCGCTGCTGCGCCGGATGCAGCAATCCTGGTGCTGGGCGAAACTCACGGCCTTGAACCCAAAGCATACTGGGGCGGTTATGCTGTCTCGAAGGCCGCGCAGAATACCTGGGTGACCATTGCGGCGGATGAATGGGATAAACAAGAGAATCTGCGTATTAATCTGCTGGTGCCCGGTCCCATTCACTCCCCGTTCCGCACTAAAACTCACCCCGCCGAGGCGTGGTCTGCGTTGCCGCAGATTGCGGAGATCGTTCCAGCCATCCTGTATTGGCTGGGCCCGCAGAGCCGTGGCCGGACAGGCCAGGTGCTGCGTTTTGATGCGGTGGTGCAATAGATGAAAATGCAATTCAAAATGCACTGCCAAATGTAAATATTTACAGTGTTGCCTTGGAGCAACATTCTGCTACTATTACTTCCAGACTACTTGACATTCATTGCCAAGGCAGTGCCGGCTGCTCCAGCCGGTTGGGGTGAGCACCCCACATAGCGTCTCCTTCTTATTTGGCTGATGAGCCCCGTGATCAACGGGGCTTTTTTTTGTCCGTACTTCTGTTTTTGATCACCACCAGGCTCCGGTGGTCACTGTGGGCTGGTAAAATTGCGTGTTAACCCGCGCATAGATCCAAATGGACCTGGAACACCTCTTTTCAACGGAAGGCCCCTTTGCCAAGGCATTTCCCGGCTATAAGCTACGCCAGTCCCAGCTGGAGATGGCTTTGGCTGTCAAAGCGGCCATCGATGAAAAGGGTCAGCTCATTGCCGAGGCCGGAACGGGCACAGGCAAAACGTTTGCCTATCTGGTGCCCGCCATTCTGGGCGGCGGCAAGGTCATCGTTTCCACCGGTACTAAAACCCTGCAGGATCAGCTCTTCCAGCGTGATATTCCGCTAGTGCGTGATGTACTGCGGGTGCCGGTTACGGTGGCATTGCTTAAAGGCCGTGCCAACTACGTTTGCCATTACCATCTTGAGCGCACTCGGCATGAAGGCCGGTTCCTGCGCAAAGAGGACATCGCCGATCTGCAAAAAGTAGAGCGCTATGCCAAGGTGACGCAGTCAGGTGACAAAGCGGGTTGTACCGGCGTGCCTGAAGACGCGCCAATCTGGCCGCATGTGACCTCTACGCGTGACAACTGCCTG
The DNA here is from genome assembly GCF_014645555.1 of Silvimonas amylolytica. Classification (GTDB taxonomy): domain Bacteria; phylum Pseudomonadota; class Gammaproteobacteria; order Burkholderiales; family Chitinibacteraceae; genus Silvimonas; species Silvimonas amylolytica. The sequence goes on from NZ_BMLY01000012.1 coordinate 5,819, forward strand.
GGGACTGATTGTCCTAATCACAAGGATTGCTTTGTGCTTAAGGCGCGCAAAGAGGCACAGGAAGCCGATGTTGTCGTGGTTAATCATCACCTGTTCTTTGCCGATGTCTGGCTTCGCGATGAGGGTGCGGGCGAATTGCTACCGGCCTGTAATACGGTGGTGTTTGATGAAGCACACCAATTGCCCGAGGTCGCGAGTTTGTTCTTTGGCGATACGATCACGAGTGGCCAGTTGATTGAAATCGCCCGCGACGCGCGTAGCGAAGGTCTCGTGATTGCTAAAGACTTCGTCAAGCTACCGCAAGCCGCTGAAGCTCTCGAAAAAGCCGTGCGCGACTTCCGTCTGGTTTTCAAGCCAGAGCCAGCGCGTTTTCCGTTGCATCAGGTCAGCGAATTGCCAGGCTTTGCCGAAGGGTTGGCAGCGATGCTGGAGTGCCTGACCACATTGCAGGCGCTACTGGCCGCGCAGGCAGAACGTGCCGAATCGCTTGAAAACGCCGCGCGGCGCGCGCATGAGTTACGTGAGACGCTCACTAACTGGCAAAAGGGCGATGACGAAGAATCCGTGCACTGGATCGACATTCTCTCGCACGGTTTCATGCTCCACGCCACACCGCTCAATATTTCCAAGATCTTCCAGAAGCAACTCAAAGGTCACCCTCGCGCCTGGATTTTTGCGTCCGCCACATTGGCGGTAAACGGCAAATTCACTCATTACCAGCACGAGCTTGGCTTGTGGGATGCGCAGACTGGCACTTGGGATAGTCCGTTCGATTACAAAAAACAGGCGGTGCTGTACGTGCCGCCCAATATGCCGGAAGCCAATTCGCCCGGTTTTACTGGCAAGGTTGTCGAGCAGGCCTGGCCTTTGCTCAAGCTCACTCATGGGCACGCATTTTTGTTGTTTACCTCCTTACGTGCCATGCGTGAAACGTATGACCTCGTGACGCAGCGTTTAAAGGACGAAAAGCTGGATTGGCCGGTGTTGCTGCAAGGGCAGGGTTCACGCACCGAGTTGCTTGACCAGTTTCGCCGTTCACCCAATGCCATCCTGGTTGCCAGCCAGACTTTCTGGGAAGGGATTGACGTCAAGGGCGAGCAGTTGTCGCTGGTGGTGATCGACAAATTACCCTTCTCTCCGCCCGATGATCCCGTGCTGGCGGCGCGTATTGAGCAGATGAACAAGGAAGGGCGCAGCGCTTTTGTCGAATATCAGATTCCACACGCCGCCATCGCGCTCAAGCAAGGGGCAGGGCGATTGATCCGCGATGAAACCGACACGGGCATTCTGATGATCTGCGACACGCGGCTAGTCGATAAACCCTATGGCAAACTCTTGTGGAAGAGCCTGCCTCCCATGTACCGTACGCGCGAACCCGACACCGTAAAACGATTCTTTGAAGCCAAACGCAACCATGCCCCGCAGCAAGACCAGTCGCCAGAACAAACCAGTTAAAACCGCGTCGCCTTCCGGTCGCTTTGCCGGCTTGCTATTGCTGACCTTATTGATGGTCCTCATTGCGGGCGGCATTGGTGCCTACAACGCGATCGTGGCGCCGCAGCAGGAACAAACCCCGCTTGATTTTGAACTGGAGCCGGGTAGTACCCGCAAGGTGGCAGAGCAACTTGAAGCACAAGGCGTGATTCAATCGCCGTTCACCTTCCGTTTGGTGGCCCGTCTCACGGGGGCTGAGCGCAAGCTCAAGGCTGGCAGTTATACGCTCACTGCACCAACCAGCCTGCTGGACCTGATCCGCAAGCTCACCGATGGTGACACCGCGATGATTTCATTTACGGTGATCGAAGGCACAAACTGGCGTGGCTTGCGCACGGCACTCAATAGCAACCCGGACTTGCGGCATGACTCGCAACCGATGGCCGATGCCCAGTTGCTTGCTACTTTGAAGATTGATGCGTCCAGTCCGGAAGGGCAGTTCTTTCCGGATACTTATCATATTGATCGCGGTAGCTCTGACGTGAAGCTGCTGGCGCGCGCCCACGAACGCATGCAAAAGAAGCTGGATGCCGCATGGGAAAAGCGCGCGCCGGATCTGGCGCTGAAAACGCCCTATGACGTGTTGATCATGGCCTCCCTGGTGGAAAAAGAAACGGGCCATGCACCGGATCGGCCGCTGGTTGCTGGCGTGTTCCTCAACCGTCTCAAGACCGGCATGCGTTTGCAGACCGACCCGAGTGTGATCTACGGCCTGGGTGAAGGCTATACCGGCACCTTGCGAAAGGTGGATCTGGAGACGGATACCCCGTGGAACACCTATACCCGCGCCGGCCTGCCGCCGACCCCGATTGCAAACCCGGGTGAGGCCTCGTTGCTCGCGGCAGTGCAGCCTGCCAACACGCGGGCGCTGTATTTTGTCTCACGTGGGGACGGAAGTTCACAGTTCTCTGAGAGCCTGGCCGATCACAATGCGGCCGTGCGCAAATACATTCTGAACTCGGCAGGCAAGTCGGTACCCGCGTCAATGCCCCAGTAAATCAGCCCGGTTTCTGCCGAACAACAACGCCGCAGCCCACTGGCCTGCGGCGTTGTTGTTTTTAGACAATTCTGTAGTTTAATTTTTAAAACTACCAAAAAATGCTTGCCTTTTATTGGTCGCCAGGCAAAAATCTCGCTCATGTTTTGCGTTGCAACAACCTTCTGTTTTCGGATTCATTCAGCACGTTGCTACTGGAAAACCCGTAGAAAAGTGTTTGAAAGTGGCTGTTTTACTGGATTTGCAAGTCGGACACTGGCTTGAAAATGCAAGGTAATGACGGCACTGATCAAGTCAGCAGAGGATGAGTGGCGGCGTTTAATTTGCATCGGTCGTAAACAAACGATCGATTTTTTTGGATCTTGATGTGTAGCTGTTTATTTCTGGCTACAGATCATCTGGTCCGGTCCTGATCACAAATCAAGGATCGAACCTGTTTGAATCCGGGTGAGAAGGCGGCTGGATTGCCGGTTTACCTTGATGACGTTTTGACTGTTTCCTGTCCTACCGATTCTGGCTTGGCACGGCCGAATCGGGAATTCAGAGCCACAACCTTTTGCAGGTTGTGGCTTTTTTTTATGGCGGCGTGCAGACATCAAAAAAGCCCGCGCTCCGCGGGCTTTTTTGATGGGGCTGAATGACCAGGGAATTATTGAATGCCGCCTTTGGCGTGGAAGCTGCGCTCCAGTTTATGCACACCTGCGGCCATGACCATCGTTAACGCCAGATAGACAATAGAGATGGTGATGTAGGGCTCCCAGAAGCGCGAATAGACCCCCGCGACGGTGCGTGCCGCGTAGGCCATTTCAGTCAAACCAATGGCCGACACCAGAGAGCTATCTTTGAGCAGCATGATGGCTTCATTGCCCAGCGGCGGCAGCATGCGGCGGAAAGCTTGCGGCACGACAACAAAACGCATGGTTTGCCAGTAGTTCATGCCCAGTGAGCGGGAGGCCTCGGTCTGGCCCCGGGCGATGGACTGAATGCCCGCGCGGAAAATCTCGGTGATATAAGCACCGGCATTGAGCGTCAGTGCAACGAGGCCCGACATGAAAGCGCCATAATCCTGACGCAGTGTGGCTGCCAGATCCCCGCTAATCAGCAGGCCGTCTTCCGGGTGGACCAGTAGCGGCATCACTGCAAAATGAATCAGCAGAATTTGCACAAACAGCGGTGTACCCCGAAAGAACGTGACATAAGCAGTGGCAGGCCAACGGGCAAAGACGCGTAGTGGCCATTTCCACGGGCCTTGGGTGACGTTGCTGGAGAGGCGTGCCATGCCGGTAAATAAACCAATCAGTGTGCCCACTACGACGGCCACAACCGTGATCAGTAACGTCATCTTGGCACCGTCGATGAACATCTGGCGGTATTCCCAGATCATCTGCAAATTGACGTGACTCAAAGGCGGCACCGCGTGTTGTGCCTGGTCCCAGAATTGATTGAAATCCATATGTCTCGTATCCGGCTCAGGCGTGGGTTTTAGAAAAACGGTTCAGACTATAAAGGTAATGCATGCTGCACATTTCGCGCTTGAAGCAAATTCAGGGCTACGCATGAAAAGAAGCGCAAACGGCACGCCGTTGCGCTTCTTTCGGATTGTCTGCGGTAATCCGGGCTGGGCTTATTTGCTGGCGCCGAAGTACTTCTTGTAGATCTTGTCGTAGGTGCCGTCAGCTTTGATGGCCTTGATGCCTGCATTGATCTTGACCAGCAGGTCCTTGTTGCCTTTCTTCACGGCGTAGCCGTAGTACTCCTTGGCAAAACTGCTGTCATCTACCACTTTGAGCTTGGCACCCTTGTTGTTGGCCACGTAGTTGATCACTACACCGTTATCGGCCACAACGGCATCCACGCCGCCGGACAACAGTTCCTGGATAGCCAGCGGGGTTGATTCAAAACGCTTGATGTTGGGGCTGGTTTTGCCCTGCAGTTTCTGTACAACTTCATCACCCGTGGTGCCGGTCTGGACGGCGACTTTCAGGTTCTTCAGGTCGGCAAATTTCGTAACCTTGCTGGATGCCGACACGGCGATCATCTGTTTGGCTTCGAAGTAGGGTTCGGAGAAATCCATGGATTGCTTGCGCTCGTCGGTAATGGTCACGGCCGAGCTGACAATATCGCGGTCACCGGTGGCAAGCGTAGCGAAAATGCCTTCCCACGGAGTGTTGATGAATTTAACGTCAAAACCGCCTTTGGCGGCGACAGCCTTGAGTACGTCCACGTCAAAGCCGACCACTTCTTTCTTGTCATTCATTGACTCAAACGGTGCATAAGAAGCGTCAGTCGCCACTTGATAGGTCTTGCCGGCAGCAAAGACCGGGCTGGCCAGAATAACTGAGGCGGTGAGGGCAGCAAACAGCTTGCCGAACGTGTTCTGCATGGCGGAATACTCCTGGTAAGGCCGGGTTGGTTTTAGTTTCCAGTGACTTTATAAAGGCAGCCTTGGCGATCTTGTCGCTACGGCGCGCCCCGGTTCTCTACAACACGCTTCGGGTAGCGAGCGTATTGGCGGTGGGTACCCGCTGCAATCAGGATATTCCCTTGACGCAGATCAGGCACTGTTGGCGCCAATGCGCTTGATTAAAGCAATATTTTGACCAGCATGCAGGCCTGCGGCGCTCATTGTGGCGCGTTTGTCGTAATTCTTTTCCCTGGTACGGGTGTATAAGCAGGCGCTCACTGACGGGTTAAAACGAGGTTGCCGGTGCTTGGAGCATGTACTGCAGAAGGTAATGGGGACCTGGTCTGGTAACGGCGCCCCTGAGTGGTGCATTTTATTATGCGGCCAGGCATTCAGTGCCCAAAGAAAAAGCCGCCCATCTGGGCGGCTTTTCTGTTTGACGCTCAACCCGCTTATTCGTTACGGGTTTCAATCTGCACCAATGGTGCATCACTGTGCTCGGAAGCTGTCGTTTCCGCTGCAGCGCTACGTCGAGTCCGGACTTCTTCTGCCGGTGTCGCAGCTGCGGCATCGGCTGCGGCCGGGCTGGCTGCAGTTTCGACTTGTTGCAGCGGCTCGCTACCTGCTGCGTCGCTTTGGCGAGGCTGACTGTCACGGCGGCGGCGGCGTGCCGGTGCGGCTGGCGTTTGCGTTGCCGGTTCAGCCGACAGGTCTTGTCGCGTAGCGACCAGGACCAGGCCGACATCTTCTGGTGTGCCGACTTCCAGCACAGGCGCAGCGGCCGGGGCCGGAACTGGAACCGCAGCAGGTGCGGGAGCAGCCACTTCGGCCTTGGCCGGCTGAGCCTCGTCAAACAGGCCCGGTTGCAATGCCGGGGTCGCCGCAACGACTTCTGCCACCGTGACGGCTGGTGCAGGAGCTTCAGTCTCGACCGGGGTCGAAACCGGTGTCGGCTTGGCTTCAGCCTGCACTGGCGTCGCGACTGGTGTGGCGTTGCCGTGAGCGGCAGTGCTGGCCAGCATGGTGACGATCGTACCTGACTTGGCTGGTTCAGCAGCGGCCTTGGCCGGTACTACCTCAGCCACGACCGGAGCCGGTGCGGTAACGGGCGCAGGTTCAGCTGCGACCGGTTCGGCTGCTTGTGGCTGGGCTTCTACAGCAGCAACAGTTGCAGTAACCGTGGCGGCGCTAATGGCAGCAGCCCAATCGCTTTGATCATGACTTGCGGCGACCGGTGCTGGTGCAGCTTGTTGCTCAACCGGTGCAGCTTCAGCGGCAGCCGTTTGTTCGCTACCCGCTTCTACGCTGCTTTCAGTTGCTGCGGCGTTTTCATTGCGATCACGACGGTCACGACGGCCCCGGCGGCGACGGCTACGGCCTTCGCCCGCTTCCGGTGCTGCGGCTTGCTCACCCGCAACGCCTTCAACCGGTGCGATAACCTGCTGAATGACTTCTTTTTCTTCCGCAGCGACAACTGGCTTCGGCTGGCGTTCACGATCCTGACGTGGGGCGCGTTCACGCGGCTGGCGCGGCTCTTGCGCTTGTTGCTCATTGCGCTCGGCACGATCCGGGCGTTCTGCGCGCTCGGCTTGCTGACGTTCGCCACGCTCGCCACGGTTGCGTTCGTTACGTTGTTCCTGACGTGCAGCGCGGGCGCTCATGTCTTCTTCGATGCGCGGCTTGCTGCTACTACCACGACGCTCGTTTTGCGGGCGCTCGGCATTGCGATCTTCGCGTTCGGCGCGCTGACCGCGTTCGCTGCGTTCACCACCGCGATCATTGCGATCATTGCGATCACGGCGACCACCCTGGCGGTTGTCATTGCGTTCGTTGCGACCGCCACGCTGACCACCCTGGCTCTGACGCTTGGCGGGTTGTGGCGCAGGCTCTTCCACGGTCGGTGTGCCGGCGAAGAACTTGACGATGCGGCTCCACAGGCTCGGGCCAGCCGCGGTTGCAGCGGCAGCAGCCGGGGCTACTTCGCGCTGTGCAGAAACCGGTGCCGGTTGTGCGGGGGTAATACCCTTGACGGCAGCTTCCTGGCGCTTGGCCATTTCTTCGCGTGCCTGACCTGGCTGGTAGCCTTCCTCCGGCGGTGTTTCCACCATGCGATAGGACGGCAGGGCCTCGTCAGTGTGGTTCAGGTCGTCATGACGCAGACGAACCACGCTGTAATTCGGCGTTTCCAGGTTGATGTTCGGGATCAACACCACGCTGACTTTCAGGCGCGATTCCAGCGTAAAGAGTTCAGTGCGCTTTTCGTTCAACAAGAACGTTGCGACATCAACGGGCACCTGCGCGTGGATCGCACCGGTGTTTTCCTTCATGGCCTCTTCCTGGATGATGCGCAGGATGTTGAGTGCCGAGGATTCGGTGCCGCGAATAAAGCCGGTGCCATGGCAGCGTGGGCACGCAATGTGCGTGGTTTCTTCCAGTGACGGTTGCAGTCGCTGGCGAGAGAGTTCCATCAAACCAAAGCGGCTGATCTTGCCGGTCTGCACGCGAGCACGGTCAAAATGCAGTGCCTCGCGCAGTCGGTTTTCGACTTCGCGCTGGTTCTTGGGGTTCTCCATGTCGATGAAGTCGATGACGATCAGGCCACCGACGTCACGCAGACGCAACTGGCGGGCAATTTCATCGGCCGCTTCCAGGTTGGTGCGGGCGGCGGTTTCTTCGATGTCCGAGCCTTTGGTGGCGCGGGCCGAGTTCACGTCGATGGAGTAGAGCGCTTCGGTCTTGTCGATCACGATCGCGCCGCCGGACGGCAGCGTTACTTCGCGTGCAAACGCGGTTTCGATCTGGTGTTCGATCTGGAAGCGGGAGAACAGCGGAACGTCATCCTGGTACAGCTTCACGCGATTGACGTTGCCCGGCATCACATGGCTCATGAACTGACGAGCCTGTTCATAGATGTCGGCCTTGTCGATCAGCAGTTCGCCGATATCAGGCTGGAAGTAATCGCGGATCGCACGGATAACGAGGCTGGATTCCTGATAGATCAGGAACGCGCCGCTGCCACCTGCCGCACCTTCGATGGCACGCCACAATTGCAGCAGGTAGTTCAAATCCCACTGCAGTTCTTCGGCGCTGCGGCCGATGGCGGCAGTACGCGCGATCAGGCTCATGCCTTGTGGGGTTTCCAGCTGGTCGAGCACTGCGCGCAGTTCCTGACGCTCATCGCCCTCGATGCGGCGAGAAACGCCACCGCCACGCGGGTTGTTTGGCATCAGGACCAGGTAACGGCCGGCCAGGCTGATATACGTGGTGAGGGCAGCGCCCTTGTTGCCGCGCTCGTCCTTTTCAACCTGGACGATCAGCTCCTGGCCTTCGCGCAATGCGTCACCGGGGCGAACCCGGCCGCCTTCGCTGCCGTCAGCGTAATAAGAGCGGGCAATTTCCTTGAAGGGCAGAAAGCCGTGGCGTTCGCAGCCGTAATCTACAAAGCAGGCTTCGAGGCTAGGCTCGATGCGGGTGATGACACCCTTGTAGATGTTGGACTTGCGTTGTTCCTTGCCGACGGTCTCGATATCAAGATCGATCAGCTTCTGGCCGTCGACAATCGCAACGCGCAGCTCTTCGGCCTGCGTTGCATTGAACAGCATGCGTTTCATTTAAAATGGCTCCCGCACGCACTCGCACGGCGGAAACCCGGGGCAACAACGCCCTCAGTCCGTCAATCAGGACGCCATATTCATCGGCACCGGTTGTAAGTCGGGGCCTGGCGGTTAGTGAGCGGAACAGCGTGGGGCGTGTGCAATCTCCATGATGAAAGCGTCCGCTTCTGGCGGGCGCCGGAAAAAACCGGGTGTGGTATAGCGCAAGCTTTGGTGGAGCTTGCGGTTAATAACCTTGTGAGTGCGTGGTTCTAATAAACTGCGTTTTTGTCGCTGCTTGGGGCCACTCGGGACCATCTCGGCGGTACTGGATGTCAGGGGTGTCTCGAAATCCGGAGTAGTAAGCTGTACACTCCATCTCTTTGCCCGTGGCATCACCATCTGCGCCGGCGTGGCCGTCAAAGCGGTGAATTGGCTGCATTCATAGCGGTGAGCGAGCATTAACCGCTTCCCAATACCAAGACCAAACGTGCACGTCAGGCGATTCCCGCGCTGCATTTCGTGTTTTCCGACCAGTGTCGGCACAGGAAACGGTACGATTGAATGTACGGCGGGAAGGTGATCGCCAGCGTATGCAGGGCGTCGATCAAAGAACGGGATTAGCGTTGCAGCGAGTCCTCGCGGGCAAAGGGCCGGCGAGTGTCACATCAATGTCATGCTGCAACGTGTCACAGAGTATAAGTCAATATGTCTCAGACTAGCAAAGCGTCTGTCAACTTTATCGAAATTACCTCCGAGCAAGCCGGACAGCGCATTGATAACTTCTTGTTGCGCGAGCTCAAAGGTGTGCCAAAAAGCCGTGTTTACAAGATTATTCGCGGCGGCGAAGTACGCGTAAACAAGGGCCGCGTCGATGTCACCTATCGTCTCGAAGCAGGGGATGTGGTGCGTGTGCCACCGGTCCGCGTTGCCGACGCGCCAGATGTAGCGCCGGCGATCGCTGCCAGCCAGCGTATCGAACTGACAATCCTGTTTGAAGATGACGCCATGCTGGCCATCGACAAACCCGCAGGTCTGGCTGTGCATGGCGGGTCCGGCGTGAGTTTCGGGCTGATTGAACTCTTGCGTGCGCAGCGTCCAGACGCGAAATTCCTGGAACTGGTGCACCGGCTGGATCGTGAAACCTCCGGCATTTTGCTGGTGGCCAAGAAGCGTAGCGCGCTCGTCAAACTGCATGACATGCTGCGTGACAACCACAACATTGATAAGCGCTATCTGGCGATGGTTGCGGGGGTCTGGCCAGATGACAAACGGCATCTGCGCTACAAACTGTTCAAGTACCTGACGCCGGAAGGCGAACGCCGCGTGCGCGTCACGCAAGATGGGCAGGAGTCACACACGGTGGTTTATCGCCGCCGGGTAGGGCAACAGTATTCACTGGTGGAGTGCGAACTCAAGACCGGTCGTACGCACCAGATTCGTGTGCACCTTGCCACGGCCGGGTTCCCGATTCTGGGCGATGAAAAATACGGTGACTTCACGCTGAACAAGCAATTGCCCAAAGAAGGGCTCAAGCGCATGTTCTTGCATGCCTGGCAATTGACACTGGATCACCCGCTCTCTGGTGAAGAGATGACGATCAACGCACCGTTGCCTACCGAATTGGCACAGTTTGTTGAAGCCAATACCGAAGCGCGCAAAACCGCCAGCTCTGTGGCTTCGGGCAAACCGCCACGCGTGTAAGTCGATCACAGGTTTGAATTTTTTAATGAGTGCCCGTTATACAAGGTTGCTGCATGCGTCAGGATTTTGATCTTCTGGTGTTCGATTGGGACGGGACATTGATGGATTCCACCGGCACCATCACCCACGCCATCCAGCGCGCATTTGCAGATGCGGGTTTGGCCGTGCCCGAACAGGAAAAAGCCGCATATGTGATCGGTTATGGTCTGAAGGAGGCCATGCAATATCTGGCACCCGAAGCTGACGATGCTACGGTCGCGCATATCGTGGACGCCTATAAACAGCATTACCTGGCGCAGGATGCGCAACTGGTGTTGTTTGAAGGCGTGATTGAAACGCTGCCGAAGTTGCGTGATGCCGGCTATATGCTGGCCGTAGCGACCGGAAAATCGCGCGTGGGCTTGAACCGCGCGCTGGCTACGACGGGACTGGCGGCGCTGTTTGAGGTGACACGAACGGCCGACGAGGCGTTTTCCAAACCGCATCCTGCCATGCTGGAATACATCCTGGATTACACCGGTGTCGTGCCCAAACGCGCCATCATGATTGGCGATACCACACACGATTTGCAGATGGGCCTTAACGCGGGCACAGCCACGATCTCCTTGGGTTGCGGCGCACACCCGACGCCTGCGCTGCAGGCGTTGAACCCGCTGGCGCACTTTGAGCGTTTTTCCGATCTGGCCACATGGATACTGAATAAAGCATGACCGACGGGATGATCGAACAAGAAATCTGCGATAGCGCGACACTGGCCGAGCGTGGCCTGGGTCAGCGGTTTCAGGTTCCGTGGCGCGGCGAAGAGCGTGAAGCGTTTGCCGTGCGTTTTGGGGGAAAGGTGTATGCCTACCTCAATGCGTGTGCGCATATCCCGATTGAACTGGACTACCAGCCCGGGGATTTCTTCGATCTCAGCCATAACTTTCTTGTTTGCGCCACACACGGTGCCTACTATGCGCCAGAGAGCGGCCTGTGTCTGGGTGGCCCATGCCCTGGCCGTAGCCTCGAAGCCGTACCGGTTACTGAACACAGCGGCAAGATATACTGGCTGGCGCCCGCTGTCGGGCAAGACGTACCGCAAGACTGAATCCGGCACCTGGCTGCCACTGGCGTTAGACAATGACGCCGCATAATCACAATAACCAGTATCTACAAAGAGAAACGCATCATGGAACAGCAACCCTGGGAGCGTCAGGTCCTTACGGACTTGTTGCAGGCTGGTTTGAAAGAACAACGTCGTGCCCGTCGCTGGAATATCTTTTTCCGGTTGCTCGGGTTTGGCATCGTGTTGCTGGTCATCGGGGTCGGGACGGGCTGGTTCGGCGGCAAAGAGCTGGAAAGCGTTTCGACTGGCCCGCATACCGCCATGGTCAGCATGAGTGGTGAAATCGCTGCAGATGGCGAAGCCAATATCGAAAACGTGCTGGACGGCGTGAATGCGGCATATGACGACAAGAACACCAAAGCCGTGATCCTCAATTTCAATAGCCCCGGTGGCAGCCCGGTACAGGCAGGTCAATTGCATGATGAACTGCTGCGGCTGAAGGCCAGGAACCCGTCTATCCCGCTGTATGTGGTGATTAGCGATATCTGCGCTTCTGGCTGCTATTACGCGGCGGTAGCGGCAGACCGGATTTACGCCGACAAGGCATCCATGGTGGGCTCGATTGGTGTGCTGATGGACGGCTTTGGCTTCACCGGCACCATGGAAAAGCTGGGCGTTGAGCGTCGTTTACTCACGGCTGGTGCCAACAAGGGCTTTCTTGATCCGTACTCGCCGCTCAACGCAGCGCAAAAGGGCAAGGCGCAAGCCATGCTGGATGAAATCCACCAACAGTTCATTGATACGGTCAAGGCCGGTCGTGGCAAAAAACTGGCGCTGGATAACCCCGATCTGTTCTCTGGCCTGGTATGGACTGGCAGCACTGGCATCAAGCTCGGCCTTGTCGATGCGCTGGGTTCTGTCGACAGTGTGGCGCGCGATGTGGTGAAGGCGCCCGATGTGGTCGACTTTACACCGCAGCCCGGTTATTTTGACCGCTTCGCCCGCCGCATTGGTGTGGCGGCAGCAACGCAGCTGGCCAGCCAGCTCAAGCTGACTATTCACTGATCAGAACTGATCCGGCAACGAGGGCGGAGCGATGGCACGCAGAAAGCGCGAGGAGGAGCATGAGAACCACGAACGCTGGCTGGTTTCGTATGCAGACTTCATTACGCTGCTGTTTGCGTTTTTTGTGGTGATGTACGCGATCTCTTCCGTCAATGAAGGCAAGTACCGCGTGTTGTCGGATTCACTGGTCAACGCCTTCCAGAACACCAACAACAAGCCCACGGTGGGGGCAGCGCCTGCAGGCAAGCAGGTGATCGCGCCTATCGTTTCACACCCGGAAAACAACCCGAAACAGCCCGAAAATACCAGGCTGGAAGAAGAAACCCGACGCATGAGCGGTATGGCCGATGACCTGCGTGCCGCCCTGGGGCCTCTTATCCAGCAGGGCAAGGTGCGTGTCACGCAGTCTGCGCGCGGCATTGCGGTTGAGATCAGTGACAGCGTGTTGTTTGATACTGCCAAGGCAGACCTGCAGAACAACTCTGCCGCCGCCTTGCGCGCGGTAGCCCAGCGACTGACCGGCACCGACAACCTGATTCAAGTGCAGGGCAATACAGACAACCAGCCGATCAAATCTGCGCAATATCCTTCCAACTGGGAGCTTTCAGCGGCGCGTGCGGCCTCGGTGGTGCGCCTGTTTGCAGATACCGGAATTGCACCGGAACGTATGGTTGCCATGGGGTATGGCGAATATCGCCCCGTCGAATCCAATGACTCGCCGGATGGCCGTGCCCGCAATCGGCGCGTGACAATCAACATCCTGGCGGACAACCGCGACGATGTGTCGGTGCTGGCGGCTTCCCAGCCGCAGCCGGCTCATTGAGGCCACCATGGCCTCTGTCTTTTTGCGCGATCCGCATGTTGTCTGGCGAACCACGCAACTGCTTTATCGCAACGCACGCCTGGCACAGGTCACCAGCCTGATTAATGCCAGTTGCCTGGCATTTGCGCTACGCATGGATGTCTCCCGCACGGTCCTGCTGATCTGGTGGACGTCCATGGCGTTGATTTTGCTGGGGCGGTTATGGCTGGCTGAACGCTTTCGTGTCGCCAGACCACGGCCCAATCAGGTGCTCAAGTGGCGATATCGTTATTTCTTCGGCGTGATGCTAAGTGGCGTCGGCTGGGGCGTGGGGTGCTTGTGGTTTGGCATGAATGTCACTGAAACCGCGCGCTTCTTCATTGCTCTGTTGCTGAGTGGCATGGCTGCGGGGTCCTTGCCGATTCTGGCTCCTTCGCAATGGGCGCTGCGGACTTACGTTGCGTTGCTGACCCTGCCCATGCTGATTTTTGCCGTCGTGCATCCAGGCCGCTTCGGCGCGATGTTTGCGGTATTGCTGCTGGTTTTTATCTTCACGTTGCTGCGCAGTGCGGGCGAATACCACCACGTGCTGATCGAGACGATCGGGCTGGATCAGGAAAAAGCCCGACTGTTGGCTGATCTGAAAAGTGCGACCCAGGATCTGGAGCGCAGTGCGCGGGCCAAAGACGAGTTCCTGGCTGCGATCAGCCATGAGATACGCACCCCCATGAACGGCATTCTGGGCATGGCGCAGTTACTGGCCAGCCAGCCCTTGCCGGGCTCACAGCGCGAACAGGTAGAAATCATCCGGGCTTCTACCGACGCTTTGCTGGCGCAAATCAATGGCGTACTGGATTACTCCCGCATTGAGGCGGGACGGTTGGAACTGGTGCCCGCACCGTTCTCTCCACAGCAGCTGTTAGATGATCTTCAGCGCATGTTTCTGCCACAGGCCCAGGCCCAGGGGTTGCAGTTTTCTTGTCACCTGGGTGACGAGGTTCCCCCAGTCCTGTCGGGTGACATGACCCGACTCAAGCAGGTACTGGTCAATCTGGTTGGCAATTCGCTCAAATTCACCCGCCATGGCGAAATCAGGATCGGCCTGACCGTGCGTGACCGGCTGGATGATCGGCTGATCATGATGTGTACGGTGAGCGATACCGGCCCGGGCGTGCCACAGGATCGCCGTGAGGCCATTTTCTTGCCCTATACCCAAGCGGACAACCGGGTGGCTCAGCAATACGGGGGAAGTGGTCTGGGGCTGACGATTTCCCGCCGCCTGGTCGGATTGATGGGCGGGCAATTATGGGTCGAGGACAACCCGGGCGGGGGTAGCGTCTTTGCGTTTTCGGCCCAATTAACGGTCAGTGCGGCGCAACTCGTGTCTGAGCCCGTTGCATTGCCCTCGCACGCCTTGCAAGTGTTAGTCGTGGATGACAACGCCGTGAACTGCCTGGTTGCGCGGCGGTTTCTGGAAAAACTGGGGCATCAGGTCACTGTCGCTCACGATGGTGATGCCGCACTGGAACGCGTGATGGAGCAGGCTTTTGATCTGATCCTGATGGATGTGCAGATGCCAGTCATGGACGGGCTGACTGCGGCCTGGCATATCCGCCAGCTTGAACGCGAAACCGGGGCCAGACCGATCCGCATCGTGGCTTTGAGTGCCAATACCTCAGAAGCCGACCGCGAAGCCTGCATGGTGGCGGGTATGGATGACTTCCTGGAAAAGCCGGTGCGTCAGGTTGAGCTGGCTGCGCTGATCGGGCGCTTGTAGTTGTCCGTCACGAACCTGTTCCGCCACCAAGGGCTTGTATCAGCGCTGCCGAGTCAGCCAGGCGATCTGCCCGGGTACTGATTTCATCCAGCGCACTTTGTTGTTGCTGGCGTTGGCTATCGAGCAACTGCATCATACTCACGCCGCCTGCTGCATACCGGGCGCGCGTGGTCTGCAAAATGGCGTCGTTTTGCGCACGCACCTGATTACGCGCAGCCAGTGTGCTGCTGTCGGCATCGATCGCGGTCAGTGCATCCGCGACTTGCTGCAAGCCTGTCAGCACGGTTTGCTGGTATGCGGCTGTAGCCCCTTGCCAGGCGGCTTGCGCCCCACGTTTACGCGCCTGTAGCTCGCCGCCATGAAACAACGGCTGCATCAGCCCTAATCCGATATTCCACACGTTCAGTCCATTGGTCAGGTCATGCGCGCCCGTGCGCTCGGAACCAATGCTGCCTGATAGCGTGAGCTGCGGGTACAAGTTGGCCGTGGCTACGCCCACTTGCGCACTTGCCTGATGCAGCAACGCTTCTGCGGCGCGGATATCCGGGCGTTGTCGTGCCATGGCCGAAGGCACGGTGAGTGGCAGGTTGGCGGGCAGGGTGATCTCATGCAAAGTGAGATCACCCACTGCCAGTTTCGCTGGCGGGACGCCCAGATAAACCGCCAATTGATGTTCCAGCTGGCTTGCCTGTTTTTGCAGCGGCGGCAATGCGGCATCAGTCTGGGCGAGCAGTGCTTGTTGATTATGGATATCCAGGACAGCAATGCCGCCCGCGCCCAGACGCTGTTGCATGATCTGCAATTGTTGCCGCTGCGTCGCGAGCAATTGCTGTGTTGTCTCCAGTTGCGAGCGGACCGCGGCAAGGCGGATGGCCGCCGTGACCACGTTACCGGCCACTGCCAAACGCGCGGCCTGTAGCTCAAAGGCCTGGTAATCGACCGTGGCACTGAGCGCTTCCAGTTGGCGGCGGTTCGCGCCGAACAGGTCAAACGTGTACGCCACGTTCAGCGATACGTTGTACAGATTGAAAGGCGGCGGACTGGGCACGTTGGTGATCCCGAACGCAGCAAGATCTATCTTCTGGCGCTGCGCACCGACTTTCAGATCAACTTGCGGATATTGTGTGGCGCCGGTTTCAGCGTTGAGTTGTTCTTGTGCTTGTTGCAGGCTGGCTTTTGCCTGCAGCAGATTCTGATTGTGTGCGAGTGCCTGATCGACCCAGTCATTGATCTGGCGTGAGCCAAACAGCGTCCACCAGTGCTCAGGGGCGAGTTCAGAACTCACCAGTTGCTGGCTGGCTCCATCCGCTGCGGGCAAGCTGGCAACGGTTGGCCCGGCGGTCCAGTGGTCTGTATCGGGCGGCGCCGGTGTGTTGAAGTCCGGCCCGACCGCGCAAGCGCCGAGCGCGCAAGCCAGGGTGGCAACACAAAGACGAGGCAAGAGGCGGGATGAGGTCATGATTCAATCCAGCGTGTTGCGATAGAACTTGATGGCAATCAGCATTACCACCGTGGTGAACAGCATCAGGGGCCAGAGGCTGGGCCACAAATCAGACCAGCCGTTGCCCTTGAGCAAAATGCCGCGGATCAAGCGGTTGAAGTAGGTCAACGGCAGCACATTGCCAATGTATTGTGCCCAGAGCGGCATGCCCTGGAACGGGAACATAAAGCCAGAGAGCAAAATATTCGGCAGGAAATAAAACACGGTCAATTGCATGGCCTGCAACTGGTTTTGCGCCAGCGATGAAAGCGTGATGCCTACCATCAGACTGGCCGCAATAAACAACAGGGCGGCGCAATATACCGCGATCAGGCTGCCGATCATGGGTACGTTAAAGACCAGCCGCGCACCCAGCAGGATGATGGTTGCCTGAATCAGCCCAATCACGATGTATGGAACGATCTTCCCGGTAATGACCTCAATGGGGCGCACCGGCGTGGCGAGCAAGTTTTCCATGGTGCCGCGCTCCCGCTCGCGCGTCATCGCCAGCCCCGTCATCATGACCAGCGTCATCGACAACACCACCCCCATCAGTCCCGGTACGACGTTGTACTGGGTGATGCCTTCCGGGTTGTAGAGGCGATGCACATTCACATCGAAGGGGGGTGATGCGCCGCCGTTCAGATGTGCCAGTGTGCCCTTGAGATCTTTGTCGGCCACCCCTTGCACCAGTTGCGGTACGGCGGCCAGCGCGGCAGACATGGCGGTAGGGTCGGTGGCATCGGCTTCAATCAATAAGGAAGGCTTTTCGCCACGCACCAGCTTGCGGGTGAAGTCTGGCGGAATGTTCAATACAAACAATACTTTGCCCTGTGCCAGCGCTGCACGACCGGCTGCTTCATCCGGTAACTCGCTCACAATATGAAAGTAATCCGAGTTTTTCAGTGCAGCCACAAAACTGCGGGTGAATTCACTGTTGTCCTGGGCAATCACTGCGGTGGGCATGTGGTGCGGATCGGTATTGATGGCGAAGCCGAACAGCAACATCTGCATGATGGGCACGCCGACGATCATGCCAAATGTAATGCGATCGCGTTTGAGCTGGAGGAATTCTTTAAGCACGATGCTCCACCAGCGGGCGATCGAGAACGGATGCGGGCGGCTCATGGTTTGGGCTCCGCAAAGTTGTCGGTCGACTGGTTCATCATGTAGATGAAGACGTCTTCCAGGCTGGTCTGGGCGGGTTCCAGCTTCAGGTGTTGCTGTTCGGCCACTTGTTTGAGGGACTTTTCCAGCGCGCTGGCATCTTTGCCGCTGACATGCAGTGCATTGCCAAATGCCACGGTCTGATCCACGCCGGCTTCATGGCGCAGTTTTTCAGCCAGCGGCACCAGGTTGTCACCATGCAAAGACCAGGTATGCAATGCCTGGCTGTCGATGATTTCCTGGGCGGTGCCTTGCGCCAACAGACTGCCGTACGCGATATAAGCCAGCTTGTGGCAACGCTCGGCTTCATCCATGTAGTGCGTGCTGACCAATACACTGATGCCATTTGCTGCGAGCCGATGCAGCTCTTCCCAGAAGTCGCGACGCGCGGTGGGATCAACGCCAGCAGTGGGTTCATCCAGCAGCAAGAGTTGCGGTTCATGCAGCATGCAGGCTGCCAGCGCCAGACGTTGCTTCCAGCCACCGGAGAGTGATCCGGTCAGTTGTTTGGCGCGCGATGCCAAACCGAGGTCTTCCAGCGCCTTGTCGACCTTTTGCTTGCGATCTTTCATCTCGTACATGCGGGCGATGAAATCCAGATTCTCGCGGATGGTCAGGTCATCCCAGTAAGAGAACTTCTGCGTCATGTAGCCAACATGGCGTTTGATCTCAGCGCTTTGCTTGAGGATGTCATAACCCAGGCAGGTGCCAGCGCCAGAGTCTGGCGTCAGCAAGCCGCACATCATGCGGATCGACGTGGTTTTGCCGCTACCGTTGGGGCCGAGAAAACCGTAGATCTCGCCACGACCGACCCGCATGTCCAGGTCCTTGACCACATGTTTGTCGCCGAAATGTTTGTTCAGCCCGTGAACATCAATGACCGGGCCATTGCTGGCTTGCGTATCAGTCATTCAGGCGCACCTCGATCGGCTGCCCAGGATGCAGTGCCGATGCTTTTTTTACATCCGGATGTGCTTCGACCATGAACACCAGCTTGTTGCGGTTTTCGTTGCTGTAGATCACGGGCGGTGTGTATTCGACCTCCCCGGAAATAAACGTAATGCGTGCGGCGACATCGCTGCTGCAGCCATCACAATGCAGCGTGACAGCTTGGCCCGTCTTCAGCCGACCCACGTCGGCCTCGGGCACGAAGAACCGCACTTTGATGTTCTCTGGCGGCAGCATGCGGACCACCGGGTTGCCGGCGGCCACCCATTCGCCTGCCTGATAGAGCGTGTCGAACACGAGCCCGGTACGGGTGGCATCAACACTTTTTTGATCCAGTTTCCAGCTGGCTTGTTCTACGGCTGCCCGGGCGGCGGCCACCTGGGCAGACTGGGCATTCATTTGTTGTTCACGGCCGGGAAGTTCATCAACAGTGATCTGGCTTTTCAACTGCGTAACCTGTGCCGCTGCAGACTGCGCGCTGGCACGAGAGTCATCCAGTTGCTGGCGTGATACCCCGCCCGCTGCGAACTGGATCTCATCGCGCTCGAGTTGTTCCTGGGCATGGTGGTACGTCACCTGGGCTGCAGCGAGCTGCGCGCGGGTGACGCCGATCTCGGGCGGGCGTTTGCCGCTGCGCATATCGGCCAGTTGGGCCAAAGCGACCCGTAACTGTTGTTGCGCCTGGCGCTGGGCCGCGGCCTCGTCCTGGGCTTCCAGTGCAAACAGGGGCTGGCCCTGACGAACTTGCTGTCCGCGCTGCACCGAGAGTTGATCCAGCCGCCCGGGTTGCGATGAAGAAACGTATACAAACTCGCCTTCAACATACCCTTGCCATGTGTTTCTGGCCGGTTCACTACACCCGCCCAGAAACAATGCAAAAGCAGGGCAGAGGGCGAGCAGGGGATGATGGCGCATGGTTACTCCTTGCCGGGCGCCGCCATGCCGTGCCGCAACAGGGCGGTCACGTGGCGGACAAGTACAGTGTTGTCGATATCCTGCATGCCGGGCCGGGCACGCCAGATGCTGGCCGTAGCCAGCGGCATCATGCTCATGGCCAGCACGGTGATGAACAGCAGTCGCGGTTCCAGGTCAGGGTTGATATGACCCCGTTGTTGCCCATCGGCCATGAGGGTAGAAAGCTGCATGACGCGATCAAACGGCAGCCTTTGCATCATGCGTTCACGCAGCATGCCGCCTTCACTTAATACTTCCCGCACCCACAATAAGGGGAGCCATGGCCGGATTTCGGCCCCGCGAATGATGCGTTCGGCCATCGCTGTCATGACACCGATGGCATCCGCATCGGCCGGAGGGGGCGTCCAGACCAGTTCTACAAATGGCCAGACGCGCTCTTCCACGACGGCATCCAGAAGCTGGTCACGGCTCTTGAAGTAGTAATGCACCATGGCCGGTGTCACCTCGGCAGCATGGGCTACTTGTGCCAGCGTGGTCGCGGCGACCCCCTGGTGCGCGAACAGGTCTGTCGCCGCATCCAGCAACAGGGCGCGGGCGTTCTGGTCCAGTGCGGCGACGGGACGGCCGCGAGGTCGGGTACGGATCATGCTTTTCAAACTAATTAATGAATTAGTTAATTTCAAGGCAGAACCGCCAGATAACAAAAAGCCCTGCAAGAGCAGGGCTTTTTGTTGATCAAAGGCAAATGTCAGTCATGCATCTTGCCAGCGCGCTCGCCGCGCTTGTATCGCAATGTCAGTGCTGCCATGACCAGAGAAACCACCAGGCCAAATCCGATGACAATGGCGTACATCGGCGGCAATCCACTGGCCGAGAATTGATCCTGCACCAGCTCTGATGCATTGCCGGGCAGAGGGGTCGACAGATATCGGACCAACAGCGCATGTGCCCCGACCATGACCAGAATCCCGATATTCTCGTTGAAGTTCTGCACGGCAATGGAATGCCCGGCGCCCATCAGCATATGGCCGCGATGCTGCAACATGGCGTTGAGCGGGACGACGAACCAGCCCGAGAGGGCGCCCACGAGGAACATCAGCACAGCGGCCACATGCGGGCTGTGCACGAACAGCATCGACATCACCCCGACGCCCATGATGATCCCGGCTGGCAAGACTGAAAACGCACGTCGTAATGGCACGAACCGCCCGGCCAGGATGGCACCGAAAGCGGTTCCAAATGCCACCACGGCCACCAGCCGTGTGGCTTGTTCCATGCTGTAGTTCAGCCAGATGACCGCCCAGTTCAGCACGACCAGACGCATGGCCGCGCCGGCCCCCCAGAACAATGTGGTGACGGCAAGCGACAACTGGCCTTGTGGATCTTTCCACAGGCGTCGGACGCACCACCAGAATTCGCGGATCAGGAACATGGGATCAAGGTGCAGCGGTTTGAGGTGCACCTTGAGCTTGGGAATGTAGACGTTGAGCCATGCTGCGGCCAGGTAGAGCGCAATGATGGCACACATGGCAATTTGAGCCGGTGACAACCACTGACTCACTGTGAGGGTGTCGTAGTAATTGCTGGCATGTGTACCCACCAGAATGCCACCCAGCACGGTACCGAAGATGATTGCGCCGACGGTGGCACCTTCCAGCCAGCCATTGGCTTCCACCAATTGTTCGTGCGGCAGGTATTCGGTAATCAGGCCATATTTGGCAGGGGAGTACGCGGCAGCACCAAACCCGACAATCGCGTAAGAGATGATAGGGGGCAGGCCAACCAGCATGCAGGCACAGCCGACCAGCTTGATGCCATTACAGATCATCATGGCGCGTCCCTTGTGCATGGAGTCTGCAAAGGACCCGGCAAAAGGCGCCAGGACAACGTACGACACCGTGAAGCTCCAGAGCAGCATGGATAGATGCCACTCGGGCGCGCTTTGTTCGCGCAAAAGGGTCAGCGCCGCAATGAAAAGTGCATTGTCAGCGAGCGCAGAAAGAAATTGCGCGCCCAGGATGATGAAAAAACCGCGATTCATGCCCGGAACAGAGCCTGTTGTATTTGTTGATGTATTCGAAATCTCATGCTGCGGCCAGCATCAGCAGGCGGCGAGCCAGATCAGGACGCTGGGCGGTTTTATATCATGTTTGCCGGTCTCACGCCGACATATTGCCATGACAGCCGGAACGCAAATCGGAAACCTTCTGTGTCCGCGGCAATCTGAACCTGACAAACGTAACGGCATCTATCAGTACTCTTGAATATCGCATGATATAGTGTGGCCCATTACGATAAGGGGATAACCCCTGCACGAACTACGGGTCCGGCATAAAACAACCACAAGCGACACGGCAGTATCAGGAGTACACGTCGCCCCCTGCTGATGAGCTGGCGGGGTTTTTGGGCTGGTTGCTGGTGAGAACCCTGTTCGGTCAATACGCATGGATATTCTGCAATATCTTCTACCTGTTTTTACTGATTACGGCTATTTCGCCGTTTTCGGTGTTCTGCTTGTCTGCGGTTTCGGCG
The DNA here is from genome assembly GCF_014645555.1 of Silvimonas amylolytica. Lineage (GTDB taxonomy): Bacteria > Pseudomonadota > Gammaproteobacteria > Burkholderiales > Chitinibacteraceae > Silvimonas > Silvimonas amylolytica. The sequence continues at coordinate 27,742 of NZ_BMLY01000012.1, forward strand.
TGCCGATCCCGGAAGACATCACCCTTGTTGCTGGCGGCATTATCTCCGGCCTCGGGTTTGCAGATGTCCACACCATGTTTGGCGTTGGTATGGCCGGCGTGCTGGTGGGCGACTCCATCATGTTTTTCATTGGTCGACACTTTGGTACCCGCGCATTGAAATGGCGCTGGGTGGCACATGTGCTCACACCAGAACGCTACGCTGCGGTGCAGGACAAATTCCGCCGTTATGGCAATCGCGTCCTGTTCGTCGCGCGGTTTCTGCCTGGCCTGCGTACGCCGATCTACCTCACGGCCGGGATGTCCCGTTGCATTCCATTCTGGCGTTTCCTGCTGGCTGATGGCGCTGCTGCCTTGATCAGCGTACCGGTCTGGGTTTATCTGGGTTACTACGGCGCATTCCAGCGTCAATGGCTGGAGCACGCCATCAAGCAGGGTCAGACGGGCATGTGGTTGGTGTTGGCCGCACTGGCGACTTTGACTCTGATCTGGTACATCAGACACAAGCGCCACCAGAGTCACTGCAAAGCGTTGACGAGCAAGGTGCTGCGCGAAGAGTAGGAGCGACTGACAAAACCCTGCTGGCGACGTCAAGGCCATCTTGCCGGACCAGGTTCAGCGGGTTTTCTCAGCAACTCCTTGCCCAGTGACCCACCATCCGGTTCCCGACATGACACGCCCCATCAAGGCTATCGTTCACAGCAAGGCAATCACCCACAATTACAACCAGGTCAAGCAGATCGCGCCCGCCAGTCGCGCATTTGCCGTAGTCAAGGCCAATGCCTATGGGCATGGACTTGAACGTGCAGCCAAAGCACTCGCGCATGCCGATGGCTTTGGTATTCTGGAAATCGAAGGCGCGCTGGCGCTGCGGCGCTGGGGTATGAAGCAGCCTGTACTGCTGCTTGAAGGCGTATTCAGCCAGTCTGAATTGATTGAAGCTGCCCGCCAGGACTTCTTTGTCGCTATCCATGAACCCAATCACCTCATGTGGCTGGAACAAACCCCGCTGGCCAGGCCACTTCATATTTTCCTCAAGCTCAACACCGGCATGAACCGGTTGGGCTTTCCCGCCGAGCAGGCGCGTGAACTCGTCGGCAGACTGGGCCAGCTTTCCAGTGTGGCCAGTGTGACGCTCATGGCCCACTTTGCCACGGCCGATGAGCCTGCAAAAGGCATCGAGAAGCAGTTCAGCCGTTTCCAGCACGCGACCGAAGGTCTAAAGCTGCCGATCTCACTGGCCAACTCCGCCGCCACCTTTGCGTATCCGCAAACCCGCAATGACTGGGTGCGTCCGGGCATTGTGCTGTATGGTGCTTCGCCGTTTGATGATCGCAGTGCCAAAGACCTGGGCTTGCAAGCCGCGATGACATTGCAATCGCAGCTGATTTCCGTGCAGCATCTGCAACCGGGTGATGCGGTGGGTTATGGCGCGACCTTCATCGCTGACCGGCCCATGCGTATTGGTGTGGTTGCATGTGGCTATGCTGATGGCTACCCGCGCCACGCACCAGCCGGAACGCCCGTTAGCGTAGCCGGGCAACGCACCCGTCTGGTTGGTCGGGTGTCCATGGATATGCTCACCATCGACATCACGGACATCCCGCAGGCGCAGATTGGCAGCCCGGTTGAACTGTGGGGTTCTGAGGTTCCGATTGATGACGTGGCCCGCTCCGCCGGGACGATCGGCTATGAATTGATGTGTGCCATTGCGCTGCGTGTGCCGGTACATGAAGGATGATGAGGGCTAGCAGGTATTGCCCTTTTTTGTGGCAAATGGCAGCCGGATGCTGCCAACAGGCTCGAAATGCGCGGCTTTCTTATATAGAATGCTTCGCTTGATCAATAGCCGCTGACAGCTATGTCAGCGGTTTTAATTCCGGATTTTTCCGTTTCTCAACCAGCAGGTTGCATATGGCATTGATTGTCCAGAAATACGGTGGCACCTCCGTGGGCACGCCGGAGCGTATCAAGAATGTGGCCAAACGCGTCGCCCGATTCAAGGCGCAAGGCCATGATCTGGTGATTGTTTTGTCCGCAATGAGCGGTGAAACCAACCGTTTGATCGCGCTCGCCAAAGAAATGCAGGTCAATCCTGATCCGCGTGAACTGGACGTGATTATCTCTACCGGTGAGCAAGTCACCATCGGCCTTCTGGCCATGGCGCTCAAAGAGGCCGGCATTGATGCGCGCTCGTACACTGGCGGTCAGGTCAAAATCCTGACCGATAGCGCCTTTACCAAAGCCCGCATCCAGTCGATCGACGATGAAAACATGCGCGCCGACTTGAATGCAGGTCGAGTGGTGATCGTGGCAGGTTTCCAGGGTGTGGATGCAGAAGGCAATATCACCACGCTGGGTCGTGGTGGTTCCGACACGACTGGCGTGGCACTGGCCGCGGCCCTGCACGCCGACGAATGCCAGATTTACACCGACGTCGATGGGGTTTACACCACCGACCCGCGAGTTGTACCTGAAGCCCGCAAGCTCAAGACCATCACCTTTGAAGAAATGCTGGAAATGGCCAGCCTGGGCTCCAAGGTGCTGCAGATTCGCTCGGTTGAATTTGCCGGCAAGTACAACGTGAAATTGCGCGTGCTGTCCTCGTTCCAGGAAGATGGCGAGGGCACGCTGATTACTTTCGAGGAAGACTCCAACATGGAAAAACCCGTCGTTTCCGGTATCGCCTTTAACCGTGACGAAGCCCGTATCAATGTGACCGGTGTGCCCGACAAACCCGGCATCGCTTATCAGATCCTGGGCCCGGTGGCTGATGCCAACATCGATGTGGACATGATCATCCAGAACGTCGGTCAGGAAGGCACGACCGACTTCTCCTTCACCGTGCCGAAAAACGATCTGCCGCGCACGATCAAGGTGCTGGAAAGCGTGCAGGATCACATCGCCGCGCGCAGCATCTCTGGCGACGACAAGATCTGCAAGATCTCCATTGTTGGCGTGGGTATGCGCAGCCACGTGGGCGTTGCATCCACCATGTTCCGTACGCTGGCTGAAGAGGGCATCAATATCCAGATGATCTCTACGTCCGAGATCAAGATCTCTGTGATCGTTGATGAGAAGTACCTGGAACTGGCCGTGCGCGTACTGCACAAGGCCTTCGGTCTGGATCAGGTTGTCTGATTCACGGCTGGACAATAAAAAACGGCAGCCAGGTGCTGCCGTTTTTTATTGTGGCAGGGCAGGGAGTTAGCAAAAATGTTTACTTTGCCACCTCAGTTTTCTTGACGCCCCCAAGGGCTCAAGGTATTATCCCGCTTCCCTTGACGGAGACGTGGATGAGTGGCTGAAATCACTTCCCTGCTAAGGAAGCATACGGGCTTAAACCTGTATCGAGGGTTCGAATCCCTCCGTCTCCGCCAGCGGTACTGCAGTTTTAACGCAGTCTGCTTTGGCAGAAAGCAGTAAAATGCAGTAAGTAGTAAATGTGTTGTGACAGTGCGCCCGTAGCTCAGTTGGATAGAGTATCTGGCTACGAACCAGAGGGTCGGGCGTTCG
>NZ_BMLY01000012.1:31266-31467 GCF_014645555.1 Silvimonas amylolytica
TTCTTCCTTGCTGTTTATCCTGTTTTACCCAGATTCCTTGTCCCCATCGTCTAGAGGCCTAGGACACCGCCCTTTCACGGCGATAACCGGGGTTCGAATCCCCGTGGGGACGCCACCATTCTTGGGGCTATAGCTCAGCTGGGAGAGCGCTTGCATGGCATGCAAGAGGTCAGCGGTTCGATCCCGCTTAGCTCCACCAAA
>NZ_BMLY01000013.1 GCF_014645555.1 Silvimonas amylolytica
GCGCCCGTACAGACACCTGTACGGGCGTTTTGCTTTGTGCGCGGCCGCTGCCGATCATCGGTCATTTGCATTCAATCATTTCGTTTGCATACATTAAATCATTGCCAACCACCAGCAGGTGCACAGGGCCATGTGATGGGTGCAAACGAAAAAGCAATCAACGCAACACACCTCGAACTCTTTAAAGCTGCCGGTCGCATGTTGCAAAGTCAGGACTCGGACGAGGTGCATTGTGCGCTTGAGAGTCTGAGGTATCTGTCTCGCATTGGGCATGCACGCGCGAGTTTCAATCTGGCTGTCGCGTATCTGCGCGGTCATGGCGTGACGCCGGATAAAGCTATCGCAGCCTTTTTTATGCTGCATGCAGCCCGGCAGGGCTATGCGGGCGCGTACGAGCCGTTGGCTCGCATGATCATCACGGGTGATCTGCTCGAGAGCAAAGGGTTGTTGCCAGAAGGGCGGCATTTTGTGGCGAGAGTCTGGTACTTCCGCGCCTTGTGCGATGGTGCAGCGCGCCCCGGTACTGCAACCCGCATCCCGTATTCCGCCATGTATGTGGCAATGGGCCCGGTGCGCTACCACTAAGACACCATTCGTATTTGTCATAAGCAATGCGTTAGACTCAATGCATTCCCGCCACGCGCCTGTTGTTGCGTGGTGTCTGTTGACGCTGTGTCTTGTGGATGCGCCCGCATGAGTTCCCGTTCCCTGCCGTACCTGCCCAGATTTATTGCCCCGACACGTTATACCGATCCCGCCGCCGCGCTTGCCCAGATCAAGCTGATCTACGAGAACAGTGTTAACCACCTGCGTGATGCCATGCAGCGTTTTGTCGCGGGGGAAGACCTGGGCGGGCACGTCCGAGCGTGCTATCCGTTTGTACGCATCCAGACTGACACGGTAGCCAGATCCAGCGCGGCGGATAGCGCGCATCTGAGTTTTGGTTTTGTGGCTGGCCCCGGTTACTTCGAGACCACACTGACGCGCCCGGATTTGTACGCGGACTACTACCTGGAACAGTTCCGTTTGTTGCTGCAGAACCATGAATGCGAACTGGAGGTGGGCACCAGTTCACAGCCCATGCCGGTTCACTTCTCTTTTGCCGAACATGATTACATTGAAGGCACACTCAGTCCGGAACGCCGCCAGTTGATGCGTGACATGTTCGATCTGCCGGATCTTTCTGCCATGGATGACGGCATTGCCAATGGCACTTATGATCCGCGCCCGGGCGAGCCGCAGCCGCTGGCCTTGTTTACAGCACCACGGATTGATTACTCACTGCACCGCCTGCGTCATTACACCGGTACCGTGCCAGAGCATTTTCAGAACTTTGTGCTGTTCACCAACTACCAGTTTTACATTGATGAGTTCATCCGTCTGGGGCAGGAGAGCATGAATGACCCCGGCAGCGAGTACATCGCGTTTGTTGAACCGGGCAATGTGATCACGCGCCGGGCAGGTCTTGCGGCAGAAGACGTGGATGCCCTGGGCGCCGCGCCACCACGCCTGCCGCAAATGCCGGCCTATCACTTGATTCGTGCTGATCGCAGCGGGATTTCCATGGTAAACATTGGTGTTGGCCCGGCAAATGCCAAGACCATCACCGATCACATTGCCGTGTTGCGGCCCCATGCCTGGATCATGCTTGGGCATTGCGCCGGTTTGCGTAACTCCCAGCAACTGGGCGATTACGTTCTGGCCCATGGCTACGTACGTGAAGATCACGTGCTTGATGAAGATCTCCCCTTGTGGGTACCGATTCCGGCGCTGGCCGAAATCCAGCTTGCACTGGAGGCTGCAGTGTCTGATGTCACACGCCTCAAGGGGCCAGAGCTCAAACACATCATGCGGACCGGCACGGTGGCCAGTACCGACAACCGTAACTGGGAGTTGCTGCCTGATAACCGCCCACAGCGCCGTTTCAGCCAGAGCCGGGCCGTGGCGCTGGACATGGAAAGTGCGACCATTGCCGCCAACGGGTTTCGTTTCCGTGTGCCGTACGGCACCTTGCTGTGCGTGAGCGATAAACCGTTGCATGGCGAGATCAAACTGCCCGGCATGGCCAACCAGTTTTATCGGGAACGGGTGGATCAGCATCTGAGGATCGGTATCCGTGCCATGGAACTGTTGCGCGAACAGAGCGTCGATCAATTACATAGCCGAAAACTGCGCAGCTTTGCCGAAGTCGCGTTTCAGTAAGGGATACGGGCTGATGTTTACCAGATATCGCCCCGATACACGCAACACCATCAAGCTTTGATCCAACCGGCCGACATACTCAGGATATAACCGTGTGCCGGCTCGTTTCACCCGCGTTGCCGGCGTCCATTTCCGGGTGAATCGTTTACGCAAGGCCTGCCGTGCCAACCCGGCGGGCCTCGAGAGGAGAACACCTATGTCAATCAGCGCGACAACGAGCCAGACCAATCAGGCAACCCAGCAAAGCAGCAACAAAAGCAGCGACGTGACCAGCTCGGCCAGCCAGATCATTGAAATGCCGGACAGCTCGCTCACGGCCACCCCGATGGATCTTCAGGTCCCGCAGGACAGCGTCACGTTTGAATACTCGCAAACCACACTCAGCTTGACCTATACCGATCCGCGCAAGGCGCAGAGCCAAACGGCTTCAACCACGTCCGAGGGTAGCAGTGATGGCACGGGTAGCAGTACCGATGCCACGGACGGCACCTCGACGACCAGTACACCGACGGATCTGGCTTCGATGATTGACCAGTCCAACCAGAAGGTGCAGCAGTTCATCGACATGCTGGGCAATATGCTCAAGCAGCAGGGGCTGACCTGGTCCAAGGTCGTCAGCGGCGAGCAAAAACTGAGCGCCGACCCCAAGACCATCGACGCAGCCAAACAAGCGGTATCGCCTGATGGTGAATTTGGGATCAAGAACACGGCTGAACGGATTCTGAACTTTGCCAAAGCGGCCGCCGGGAATGATCCGGCCAAGCTGTCTCAATTGAAGGATGCAATTCAGCAAGGTTTTGACAGTGCGGCCCAGTTCTTCGGCGGCAAGTTACCGGACATCAGCAACCAGACGCACGATGTGATCATGAATGAGCTGGATAAATGGTCACAGAATGGTATCCCGCAAGGGGACGTCACGCTCAGTGATGATGACATCAGCGCCGTGACCAACCCCAAGAATGCGGATGGCAGCAGTGATACCTCAGCCAGCGGCAGTAGCACTGCGTCGACCAGTACTACTGGCGGCACGATCTCGACGTCTGCCTGATAAACCTCGCGTTTCATGGAAAATGGCGGGCCAATGAGCCCGCCATTTTCATAACTGCAGATAGCCGTAGTCGGCGGCTTCCTGCTCCATGTCTGCGACCACATGGCATACCGAATCAGGCAGCACGCTAAAGCCGGTAATGCCGAATGGTGTCAGCGCGGCGGCCTGATCCAGATTGGCACAGGCGTGTGCCAACGCCAGGCGCATCATCCACAATTGATCGGCTGATGTAGCCATGCCGGTAATCAGCGGCAAACCGGGAGAGGCTGCGGTTTGCCCGATGACACGAATACCTGTGGCGGCCTCTGGCTGATGCCGCTGCAACAACGCCAGCGTGACGCAATCAATGGCAGCGATATCCGCCTGACCATCTCGAATAAACTCAATGGAGCGAGCATGGCTACCCGTCGCGACCGCGTGACCAAAGAACTGGCCGCCGACAGAGAGCGGGGCCACCAGCGCCCGCAAACTGTTATAACCCGAGTGGGAATCGCGACTGTTATAGGCCACCGTGGTGCCGCGGAAATCACTCAAACTGATGCGTTTGTCGTCATCACGCACGACCAGCATGCTGCAATAAAACGGCCCATCGCACCCTTTTGCGTCGTAATGAAAATAACCCACGCTCTGTACTTTGTCTTTCAACACGGTCATGAGCGGATAGCTACAGGTTTGACTAAGCAGTAGCTCGGCGTCCAGCCAGTGTTCTACCAGATTGTCCGGCCAGATCACTTCATCAGGCGTATTCGTGATGTCGTGATTGATCAGCTCAGCCCGCAGCGCCTGCCATAATCGTGCAGTGTCCCCCGGTCCGGCAAAATACATAGGCAACGAAACCTTCATCTCGGCCTCTATCTGCTTTGCGCACTGGCAGGGGATGCGCTTGTTATGGGGCGATTGCGTGGCATCGTTGCCAGTCGCCATTGTTGTGAGTGGATCATCAAACGCTCAAAGGCCAGATCCGTCACGACTGCCAGTAACCCTACAAGCAGGGCTCCTTCTATAATATAGGCTGTATTGAAGCCGCTCAGGCCCACAATGATCGGCGATCCCAGCGTCTGCGTGCCCACAGTTGAAGCAATCGCCGCGGTGCCGATATTGATGATTACGGAGGTGCGTATACCGGCCAGCAACACCGGCAGCGCCAGCGGTAATTCGACCTGCCACAATATTTGCCAGCGGCTCAGGCCTAGCCCGCGAGCGGCTTGCAATACGGGTTGCGGCACCGACTCTAGCCCGGCAATGGTGCTTTGGACGACAGGTAGCAAGCCATACAGCGCCAAAGCAATCACGGCTGGTGTGGTGCCAAAGCCAATCAAAGGCACGGCGACCGCCAGTACTGCGACGGGGGGAAATGTTTGACCGATCGCGACAACCGTTTCCAGTAAAGAGCGAAAATCCCGGCCACTGTCACGGGTGACCAGCAAGCCCGCGCCGCCGCCCACCACCACGGCAATGAGGCTGGAGAGCCCGACAATCAGCACATGCGCCAGCACTAGCGAGGGGAACGTGGCTTGTAGATACATTGGCCGTTCTTGTTCAGGAAACAGCGTGTGAAAGAGGGGTTGCAGTCGCGACATCCCGAACGTAAGTGCCAGGAACAGCAAGCCGGTCCAGAGAAGTGGGTCGAGCCACCAGCGGCGTGGCGGGGCAGGGTTCATCGGGTGACATCCAGCAGATCAGCAACATGAATGCTGCCGACGGTCTGGCCATGTTCATCGAGTACCGGGAGTTGTTCGGCGTGGCTGGCAATGAGCGCAGAGAGTGCCTCACGCAGCGTGGCGCTGCGGGATATGCCCTCTGCGGATGCTGATATGGGCGCGCGCATGCGGCTATGTACTTGATCCAGCCCGAGGAGTTTAAGCCCGACTTCGCTACGGCCCACGAAACGGGTCACGCTGTCACTGGCAGGCTCCAGCAATATCTGGCGGGGCGTACCGTCCTGGACCACGCGGCCCTGATCGAGCATGACAATGCGGTCGGCCAGGAGCAAGGCCTCGTCGATGTCATGCGTGACGAGCACAATGGCTTTGCCAGAAACCTGATGAATACGGGCAATTTCGGCCTGCAAGGCACTGCGTGTGACCGGGTCCAGTGCGCCGAAAGGTTCATCCATCAGCAAGACTTCCGGATCTGCTGCAAGCGCCCGCGCGACACCGACGCGTTGTTGTTGCCCGCCTGAAAGTTGATGCGGGTAGCGATGAGCAAACCCGGCCGGGTCCAGCCCCAACAATTGCAACAACTCTTCCACACGGCTGGTAATGCGCGCCTTGGGCCACTTGAGCAAGGCTGGCACGGTCGCAATGTTCCGGGCGACCGTCCAGTGCGGAAACAGTCCAATCGACTGGATGGCATAACCCATACGCCGACGCAGATCTTCTTCACGAAAGCCGTTGATCTCTTTGCCGGCAAACAGGATGCGGCCACTGTCATGAGGTACCAGCCGGTTAATCATCTTCAACGTGGTTGATTTGCCGGACCCGGATTGCCCGATCAGGACGGTGAACTCTCCATCAGCCAACCGTAACGAGAGATCATCCACCGCGACGAAATCGCCAAAACGTTTGCAGACGCGTTCAAACTCGATCATTGCCCGCGTTCTCCCAATACGGAACCCAGCAACTTGAACAGTGCATCGGCAGCGATCGCCAGTGCGATCACCGGGATTGCCCCCAGTAAAACCAGGTCTAGCGCACTGCTCAGCAAACCCTGAAACATGATCGCGCCAAAACCACCTGCACCAATCAGGGCTGCGACCGTAGTCAGACCGATGGCCTGCACCGTGGTAATGCGCAGACCAGATAGCAGGACGGGCAGGGCGAGCGGAACCTCAACCTGCCAGAAGATTTGTCGCGGAGACATACCCATACCGCGCGCCGCTTCGACCGCTGCAGCGGGTACTTGCGCTAATCCGGCTGCCGTACCACGCGCCATGGGCAGCAGTGAATACAACGTCAAAGCGATCACCGCAGGCGTGACACCGATGCCGCTGATACCCCATTGGGCCAGCAGCGGCACATGGGTCGCCAAGGCGGCCAGCGGCGCTAGCAACAGGCCGAACAGCGCGATCGACGGAATGGTCTGAATCAGATTGAGCACCGAAAATACCGGCCCGCGCAGCCAGGTCCGGCGAAATGTGATAACACCCAGCGGCACGCCAATCAGCAAAGTGGGGACCAGCGTCGCGGAGACGATTTCAAGATGGCGGCTGAGTGCCGCGTCAAAGACGTCCCGGCGATTGGCGTACTCTTTGAGCACAGAAAGCGCTGACAACTGACCGGAGAACAATAACCCGATACCCGGGGCTAGCACGGCCAGGGCCACCAGCACTGTATTGCGTGGACCCAGCTTGAGTTGCCCCAGCGCATCGGCAGCGGCCAGCCAGCCCAGTCCCCATAATATCCACGCACCACCACCAAAAGAGGTGCGGCTATAGCTGGAGTCAGTCAGGGCCAGTTGTTGTGCCTCATGCCCGGCCAAAGCCAACAGACCCGATAACCAGCATGCGCAAGCCAGCAACACGATGCCATCGCGCAACGGATGCTTCCGGCAGAAAGGGGCGATCGCCAAAACCAGAGCCGGAATTAACACCAAGCCATGCCAACCGCTCAGCACAGCAGCAAATGAGATGCCTTTGCCGGTGACCAGGCGGTTGGGCGCGTGCGTGAGCAAGGGCAGCAGCGCGGCGCTGAGTGCGCCTGCCAGCCACAGCACCAGCAAAACCCGGTTTTTGATCAGACCTGCCTGCCAGACCTGCACTTACTTCACAAAGCCTTTCTGTTTGAGATAGTCCGCCGCGACTGTTTTGGCATCTTGTCCTTCAATGGCAATCTTTGCATTCAGTGTTTGCAGCGTGCGGCTATCCAGGCTCTGGAATACCGGGGTCAGCGCATCTTTGAGGGCAGGATATTTCGTCAGTACATCTGCGCGGACGACGGGCGCTGGCGCGTAGATCGGCTGGATGCCTTTGGGGTCGTCCAGTGTCACCAGACCCAACGCGGCGACCGGCCCATCTGTGCCATAAGCCATGGCCGCGTTGACGCCAGAAGTTTGCTCGGCAGCGGCTTTGATCGTGACCGTGGTATCACCGCCGGCCAGCGTGAGGAGTTGATCCTGCTTGAGCTTGAAGCCATAGGCCGTTTCAAAAGCGGGCAGGGCGTCCGGGCGCTCTATGAATTCAGCGGAGGCCGCCAGCTTGAAGTTGCCGCCACCGTTGATCCACTTGCCCAGATCCGCCAGTGACTTGAGCTTGTTACGGGTAGCGACATCTTTGCGAATCGCAATAGCCCAGGTGTTATTGGCCGGCGCCGGAGTCAGCCAGACCAGTTTGTTCTTTTGCATGTCCAGCGTTTTTACTTTCTCATAGCCTGCTTTGGCATCACGCCAGACCGGGTCTTTTTCGTCGGCAAAGAAAAACGCGCCGTTGCCGGTGTATTCCGGATAGATATCAATCTCACCGGCGGTGATGGCCCCGCGCACGACTTTGGTCGTACCTAGCTGGATCTTGTTCTCTGTCTTGATGCCTTTGGCTTGCAAGACCTGCAGGATAATATTGCCCAGCAATGAGCCTTCGGTATCGATCTTGGAACCCACGCGCACGGCGGTGTCAGCCTGCGCCCCGGTTGCGGACACGCACAGTGTCAGAACCATGCCCAACAGGGTGCGGCGGCAAACTCGCAAATTCATTGGTTTTTCCTTCGGATTTCTGGGGATACAGGCTTGAGGTTAGTCTTTGAGAGGCATCTGTGCCGACAAAAAAGTCCATCAGGCAGGTTTAAACGCAGCACACTAACCTAGTCGCTCCACAGCAAACTGCCACCAGATCACGGATAACCGGCAGAGCCGACACGGCGAGCGGCGTCTCCGGGCGGGAAGAGGGCTGTAACCCGCCTGTCACGATGTTTTAATACGACGCTCGTCCTGATATACCAGAGCCAGGTGTACAGCCTGTGCTAAGTTCATAGTTCACCACAGCCATGCCGGCGGCGTTCCTTTGCCGGTGTTGCGGAGCGCAGGTTTGCATACAGAAACATCTACTTCTACCGCTGTTTACCTTCTGACCGGGCGGGAATCCGATCTTGCCCCGGTGGCTAAACAACTGGCGGTGTTCGGCTTTGAAACCACCGTGTTCGACCACGCCACGGCGCTGCTGGCTGGCATGCACAGCAAGCCGCCGTTTGCGGTCATCCTTGATGCCCAGACTGAAGGGCTGGATCTGGAATTCCATGTCCCTTTGATCAAGCGTTTGAGCAAAGGGCCATTGTTTCTTTCGTCGGCAGGCGAGCCGGTTTCCCGACAGATTGTGCTACTGCGGCTGGGTATTACCGATTTCGTGGCTCGACCATTGCCACTTCAGAAACTGGTAGTGCGACTGGATGAATTGCTTGATCAGCGGCGGCCGGAGCCTTTCCGGGTGCTGGCGGTCGATGATTCTGAAGCCATGCTGCACTGGCTGGACAAAGTGTTGCGCGGCGCGGGGATGGAGGTTTTCAAAACCCGCAGCCCGCTGGATGTGCTGTTGATGATGGAGCGCCATCGGCCAGAGATCGTCATCCTGGATGTATATATGCCAGAGTGTTCCGGCAACGAGATGGCGCACATCATCCGTCAGCAACCCCGGTTTGATGGTATTCCGATCATCTTTTTCTCGACCGAAATCAGCCGCAACAAACAACTGGTGGCGCGCAGCATGGGTGGGGATGACTTCCTCGTGAAAGACACGCCACCGGAAGAACTGGTCGCTGCGGTCACTATCACCTGCGAGCGTTATCGTCGCTTGCGGCAATGGATGACGCGTGACAGCCTGACGCTGTTGCTGAATCACACCACACTGGTCGAGCAACTGGACCAGGCCATCCAGGCCTGTGCCCGCAATGGCGACCATCTGACCTTTGCCATGATCGATATTGATCATTTCAAATCGGTTAACGATGAGTACGGGCACCTGACCGGCGACTACGTGATCCAGAGTCTCGCGCGCATTTTGCGCCATACCGCACCGGGGCAAGCACTGATCGGTCGTTATGGTGGCGAAGAATTCGGTATTGCGTTGCCGGGTATTGCACCGGTGCTGGCGTCACGTTATATCGACGCGGTGCGCCAGCAGTTCCGGGCGTTTCCGCAAAACGGCAATAATGCGACCTTCCAGGCGACCTTCAGTGCGGGCGTGTCGACATTGACGCCTGGGTTGACCACCCAGCAACTGATGGAAAACGCCGATCTGGCGCTTTATCAGGCCAAGCGTAACGGCCGCAATCAGGTCGTGTTGTACAACGAGGCAGAGCATGCCCGGCTGGATCGCAACGCTGACTCACGCTAAGCCGCGCGGCTGATCGCTTTATATTCTTCTGCGTCCCTTATTGCCCCGGCACCGATCGCCGGGGCGTCTGCCTTTCCCTCTTCAGGACGTCGCCTTTCAACCCGAACGATCGAGTCATGTATCTAACGCGGTACAAATAAAGCACTGCCTGATATATTAAATCATTGATATTGAGAATAATTCGCATTAACATGTGCGACGTTTGTCAACCGCACATATCAGATACTCACCATGAAAACCCGCCAACGCTGGGCCCAAACCCCTTGCGCCACCTTGCTTTGCCCGTTCTCCACTGCCATTTTGCTCGGTTTTGCCGCACCGGCATTTGCTGACGATACTACCGCGCTGCCAGACGTGACTGTCACCGCCACGCAGCAAAGTGAACTGGCTACGCCATCGGCCGGCGGTGCGCTGGGTTCACGCAAAGTGATCGACACCCCGTTCTCGCAAACGGTGGTGAGCGGACAAGAGATTGCCGATCGCCAGGTGCGCAAGTTGGGTGACGTATTTGCCGGGGACGCCTCGGTGTCTGATAACAGTGATGCCAGCAATGCCTGGGCTAGCTACCTCACGGTGCGGGGCCTGCAACTGGATTGGCAAAATGGCTACAAGATTGATGGTCTGCCATTTATTGGCTACGGCGTGAATCTGCCGTACGAACAGTTTGAACGTATTGAGTTGCTCAAGGGCTTATCCGGTTTCATGTATGGCTTCGGTGCCCCGGGTGGCGTTGTGAACTACGTGACCAAAAAGGCAGAAGGCGCACCCGTGCGCAGCCTTGACATCGGGTATACCGAAGACAGCGTACTGTCTGAACACGCCGACTTCAGCCAGCGTTTTGGTCCGGGCAACATGTTTGGTGCCCGCATCAATTACACGCACGAAGGTGGCGATACCATCAATGGCGGCACGACGAACCGCAACTCGGTTTCGCTGGCGCTGGATGCCCAGATTACCGATCGGCTCTCGGCGTATTTCAACACGCTGTATCAGCAACGCCGCTCGGACAACATGCCGGCGTCGATCAGCTTTGCCAGCTATGCCGGAAACGGCATGCCAGGTACGCTGCCGGGCGATACCAGCAACCTCAATAGTGATGGTCAGCATCTTTATACCGGGTTGCAACTCTATACCGCTGGCGTTCAGTATCAATTGACACCGGACTGGCGCCTCTCTACCCGTTACAGCTACAGCGAATCCACGCGTGATCGTAATGAAAGCACGCTCTATCTGGCTGATAACTCAGGCAGCTACAGCGACTACCGCTGGATTGGCAAAGAAGCCAACCGCTTTGCCTATTGGGACGCGATGGCCGAAGGCAAGGTGCAGACCGGGTCAGTGAGCCACCTGATTACTGCAGGCGCATCCTGGCAGCAGCAGGCTAACTACTACGGGGCCAATTCCTTTTACGGCTTGCTGGGTACGGGCAGCATTTATTCAGCAAGTACCAACAGCATGGGCGATATTGCGGGCCTGGAAACCTACCATGACAGCGATATTACCCAGAAGGCGCTGTTTGCCAGCGATACGCTGGGCTTTGGCGAGCATTGGTCGCTGCTGGCGGGTTTGCGTTACACCCACTACGAACAGAACGCGTTCGGCGTAGATGGTGCCCGCACAGCGAGCTATGACAAAAACGGCGTCGCTACCCCAACCGTCGCGTTGATGTACAAATTCAGCCCGGCCACGACCGCATACGCCAGCTATGTCGAGTCTCTGGAACAGGGATCGACCGTCACCAGCACTTACGCCAACGCTGGCGAGCTGCTCAAGCCACTGCGTAGCAAACAATACGAACTGGGCCTGAAACACGACTCCACCGTATTCAGCACTACCGCAGCCTTGTTCCGTATCGAACGCGGCGCTGAATACGGCAATGCCGATAACGTGTACGTGCAAGATGGCATGTCCGTTTACCAGGGCGCTGAACTGGCCGCCACGTGGCGACCAGCTTCGCAATGGCAAGTCGGCGGCAGCCTGATGGGTTTGAAAAGCTGGTACGGCGAAGGCAGCAGCAATCGTGGCAACCGTGTTGCCGGCGCGCCTGAGTTTGTCGCAGCAGGGCAGGTCGAATACAAGGTTACCGGCGTACCTGGCCTGAAACTGGGTCTGGATGGCAAATATACGGGCGACACCATGATTACGCCGACAGGCAATCTGAATGCGGGTGGTTACACCATCTTCAATCTGGGGGCAGTCTACAACCTGCATGCCGGGGCGTACGACTATACGTTCCGCGCTGCGCTGAACAACCTGACCAACCGCGAATACTGGGAATTCCAGTACGCCAACTACGTCAAGGCGGGCGATCCGCGAACAATCAGCTTGAACGCTGCGGTCAATTTCTGATCGTCGTTATGGATCAAACCCAAAGGGAGCGCAGGCTCCCTTTTTGGTTTTTAAGGGGACAGCGTGTTACGGTTAACGCGCATTGCCACAAATCAAACAAAGCCCGTATCGTCCAGCATGGTCGGGTCGACCGTCAGCCGTGTTCTCCTCATGAAATCATTCAGTCTTTTGCCCAGTCGCCAGGAATTGGCGTTGATCCTTGTTACCGTATTTTGGGGCGGTACGTTTTTTGTGGTCCACCTGGCCATGCAACATGCTGGCCCGCTGTTTTTTGTGGGCTTGCGTTTTAGCTGGGCAGGACTTTTAAGCCTGGTGTTATGCCGGGGCCACCTGCGCGGTTTGACGCGCCTGGAACTCGGTGCCGGATTTCTGATCGGCGTCTCCATATTTCTGGGCTACGGCCTGCAAACCTACGGTCTGCAAACCATTACTGGCAGTCAGTCTGCGTTTATCACAGCGCTGTATGTCCCCATGGTGCCGCTCGTGCAATGGCTCGTCATGGGCCGGCCGCCTCACCTGATGAGCTGGATTGGCATCCTGCTGGCCTTTGCCGGTTTGATTTGTCTGTCAGGCCCGCAAGCCGGTTCGCTCAGCTTTGGCCCGGGTGAAGTGGCGACGTTGTTATGCGCTGTGGCCGTCGCGGGCGAGATTCTGCTGATCGGCCGCTTTGCCGGGCGCGTTGATAGTCGGCGTGTCACGGTTGTACAACTGTTGGTCGCCGGCGGCCTGAGTCTGGCGATGATGCCGGTTGCTGGTGAGGTGGTCCCGGCTTTTTCCTGGTACTGGGCCTTGCCGGTGCTGATCATGGGCGTGATGAGTATGGTCATCCAGCTCACCATGAACTGGGCGCAGCAAACCGTCTCGCCGACCCGGGCAACGGTCATTTACGCAGGTGAACCCGTTTGGGGTGGCGTGGTTGGCCGTATCGCCGGTGATCGCCTGCCCGCACTGGCTATCTTTGGCGGTGCGTTAATTGTGGCCGGAGTACTGGTCAGCGAACTGAAATTCGCCCCGAAAAAGACGGTGGAACCTGTACAGCCCTAACAGGGCACCATAAACAATGCCGCCCTTTTTGGGCGGCATTGCATGATCATCTAACCGCTTGTTTCAACTCAAGCTGCAGCAGTCTGATCCGGCGTGGCCAATTTGCCTGCGCGGCGTTTGCGGGCGGCTGCACCAATCAAGCCCACAACGCCCATCCCCATTAGCGCCCAGGTTTCAGGCTCCGGTACCGACGGCACGACCACGACGCCACCGTTACCGACATTGAACCAGATATGGCTGTTTGCTACGACCTGGTTGATGTTATCTGCCTGGGAGGAGGCCAGAACCTGGGCATCACCAGCGCCATTGCCAAAGCCCACCGCGGCCGGGTTGCCACCTAGACCATTCACGCCGCCACTGGATGTCGCCTCGCCAGTGGTCCAGGCCATGTCTTTGTAGAAGAAGCCGATCTGGCCCTCACCCATGGGGACGACCGTATCATCGCCCCGCAGCACTAACTGGAAGCTATCGACTTTGTTGGTTCTTTGGTCGAAGTAACCCACCTGATCCCAAGTGACGTACAAGGTGCCGCCGTCATCCCGGTAATGCACGCTCCCGGTCCCACGTGTGTCCACGTCGGCAAAATATGGGGAGATGATGGGAACATCGACGCCGGTCGGCCCGGTCGGCGTGTAAGCACTGAGTGGCGTCAGGAATGTCACGTTGCCGTTGTTATTGATGTACAGACTCGTGTAGGTCGTGCCATACAAAGTGAAATTGAAGCCCAGATTGATCAGACCTGTAGAGCTGTCATCATTGGCTGGCAGCGTGTCTGTGCCAAGATTGTCGGTGAAGTATGAGGTTGAAGGCGTGAGGGCAGAGTCTGGCAGGATACTGACCGTCGCGTGGGCAACGGTCGATAACATGATCGTGGTGGCAGCCGCGATCGCAATGCGCTTTTGTAACATGATATTTCCTCGGAGTTCCCTAACAAACTTAAATACCGGCTTGTTCAAACTGCCGGCCTCAGACTACGGGCAGATTCCAGATGCCGCTGGTTTTCTGCCATTTTTATCCGGGAAATTATACGCAACTTACTTGTAAATTAATGTATCCGTGCGTCTGGTGTAAAATAATTAAATTTTAATATGCTACTAAATCATGCATGTCGGGGCTTGCCGGCGCATGCGCTGCATGTTTGAGGGTGACTGCACCAGGCAAGCGCCAGACAGACGGATGCTTACAAGCTTCCTTCAAAGTGCCGTACTAAGGCATGAAGCTCTTCTGCGGTACCGGCTAGCGCCCGCATGGATTCGGTCGCGCGTTCCGCGCTATGTCGGTTGCCATCGGTCAATACGCTGATCCGTTCCATGTGCTGCGCCATTTCGCTCGAAGCCTGACTCTGCTGGCAGACCATGTCCGAGATGACGGTCGAGGATTGGGCGACTTCGGTATTGGAGGCCTTGATAGCGGCCAGCGCTTCGCTGCTGTGTTCAATGGCACTCACGCTCTCTTCGACGTGGCGCGTTGCCAGTTGCATGGCGGCGAGTGCTGCTTGTGATTGCTGCACGACGCGCTCGATTGAGGATGCAATGTGGACCGTGCTGGTGGCGGTCCGTTCGGCCAGTTTGCGTACTTCATCGGCCACCACGGCAAAACCGCGACCCTGTTCGCCGGCGCGGGCTGCTTCAATGGCGGCGTTGAGCGCCAGCAGATTGGTCTGGTCGGCCAGCCCCCGGATCTCCGCCGTTACCCGGCCAATCTGGCCAATCCCGCTGTTGAGTTCATCAATGCGCGCCTGGGCATCATGAACACGATCAACCACCTCCTGCGTCATGGTGTGAGAGGTCCGCATGGATGCATCCCCTTCGGTGACCAGTTGCATTGTGGTTTGCGCGTGTTGTGCGCCCAACGTCGTGGACGACTCAATCTCTTTGACGGAGACCGCCAGTTGCTGCAAGGCCGCTGCGACCGAGGCCACACCTTCGGCCTGACTATTGCCGCGTTCGCTCACGCTAGAGACTTCTTGCTGTGCTGACTGAGTACGATGCGTGAGGTCTGCCGCCGCAGAAACAATATCGGCGATGATGGCGCGCAAGTTGATCTGCATGGACTTGAGCGCTACCAGCAACGGTGTGAATTCGCTGGCAGCAACAAGGCTGGCATCAAAACGAAAATTCCCTTGTGACAACTCATGCAGCACCCGACGGGAGAGACCCAGCGGTGCGCTAAAGCCCTGCCAGCACCATATGCCCAAGCCCAGAGCGGCAATCAAGGCGAGCGGCAAAGCCATCCAGACGGGCATACCTGCTTGCGGTAGTGCGGCCAGCAGCAGCGGGACCACCGCCAGTAACGCTAATCGGGTCCGTAATGACAGTAATGTTTTGATGCGGGTCGGTGGACACGTCGAACGGCGGGCACGGATATCGGCATACAACTGATTGGCCCGCGCGATATCAGCCTGGTCTGGCTTGTTGCGCACTGACATATAACCGGTCTTGTGACCATGCTCGTAGAGCGGCGTGGCGTAGGCATCTACCCAGTAAAAGTCGCCGTTTTTGCAGCGATTTTTCACAATGCCACGCCATGGGCGGTCTTCCTTCAACGTTTGCCACATGTCGGCATATACCTCAGACGGCATGTCCGGGTGGCGCACGATATTGTGGGGGTTGCCGATCAGTTCATCAGCCGTAAACCCGCTGATTTCGACAAACGCCGGGTTGGCATAACGAATGGTGCCTTTGAGGTCGGTCTTGGTAACCACAGGGCGCTTGGGGTCCAGGTGATGTTCGACCTGGGTAACGGGCAGATTTTGTCTCATCAGAGTCTCCAATCAGGATTTTTATCTGGCTGAATGTGCCAACGGGATGGCATCCAACGCGCGATCTGACAGGTTTTGTTTTTTGACTTTGATGGTCAGGATTTGGTAATGGATCAAATCAAGCCGCTACTGCCTGATTCAGATCAACACGCACACCAGACGCTTCCAGTATGTCGTTTCAATGCGCCTGAAAATTTGATGCAAATCAAATTCAGCAAGTCTTAATAAACCGCTTATCCCTTTATTTCTGCTGGCTGCAGAATCGACAAACGAAATACATGTTTTTGAAAAAAAGCACCCTGTTAACGTCGACGGGGGCTGAAAATGAGAAGCGCTGGATCTGAGGAGTAACCAGGCAGAGATGTATAACCCCGCGGTTTCAGTGCAGAGACTGAAAGGGCGGGGTTTTCCTTACAACGCAGGCGTGCAGATTGAATGTGAAAAACAAAAAGCCCCGATGCATGCGCATCGGGGCTTTTTGATACTTCCAAATCTGGCGGAGGCCGTGACCGCCTTAATATATCTCACAAAAACTCACTAAATAAACTATTGTTGAATAATTTCAGTTACATAAGTTTATTTACGTTCTACACTGCCTCATAATTCCTCATCAAGAATGACTCGCTATTGTGGGGCTACGTGTGGGGCCGATTCCGGAGTGTGTGGATGTCAGAACTGAAAGATACCAAAGCAAGAACCATCAGCCCGGAGACCGGGCCCATGTCTCATGGCGGTGTGACCGGATTGCGGCTGATACCAAGTGGTCCGAAAGGCCGTGGCAAATGGATGTTGCGGTACATCTCCCCTTTGACCGGCAAGCGTCGGGATGCAGGTCTTGGCGCTTACCCTGAAGTCGGCATTGCCACTGCCCGGGAAAAAGCGGATGCGATGCGCAAACAGCTGGCTGCGGGGATTGATCCGCTGGATGCCCGAAAAACCGAAGCAGCCACCCCGAAGGTGCCGACCTTTGAAGCGGCGGCACGGACGCTGCACGCCGAACTTGTACCTGGCTGGAAAAACGCCAAACATGGGCAACAGTGGATCAACACCCTGACTCGGTATGCATTCCCATGCATCGGTGCACTTGCGCTGGACGCCATCACGCCACGTCATATTGCGGATGTGTTGCGGCCGATCTGGCTGGACAGGGCTGAAACGGCGAGCCGGACAAAGCAACGCATGCACGCCGTCATGGCATGGGGCTGGGCGCATGGTTATGTGGCTGCCAACCCCGTTGACGTCGTTGATTACCTGCTGCCCCAGCAGGCGGGCAAGGCTGCGCGTGTCCAGCATCAGCCGGCCATGCCCTGGCGTGATGTCCCAGCATGGGTGGATAAACATTTGCATGGTGCCGGTCGTGGTGATGTCACCCGTGTGATGCTGGAATTCCTGATATTAACTGCAGCGCGATCGGGCGAAGTGCGGGGCGCAACTTGGGCGGAAATCGACCTAGGTAGTGCGCAGTGGACGATTCCCGCAGAACGGATGAAGGCCAAGATACAACATGTGGTGCCGCTTTCTGACCGTGCACTGGCGCTACTACATCACCAGCAGGGCCAGCATGACACTTTGGTCTTTCCCAGTCCGCGCGATCAGGTGCCCTTGTCAGACATGGTGTTAACCGCTTTCCTGCGTCGAGTGGCTGCCCCGAGCGGCACAGCGGGGCGGGTTGCCACAGCGCACGGATTTCGCTCCAGCTTCCGTGACTGGGCCAGCGCTCAGCGCTATGACCGCGATCTGGCCGAAATGGCCTTGGCACACACCGTCAGCAATAAAGTGGAGAGTGCATATAACCGCGAGCGTCTGGTGGAACTGCGTCAGCCTATGATGCAGGCATGGGCGGATTTTCTGGGGGGTAGATCCGCCGATGTTGTAGCACATAACGTTGTGCCAATGCGAGGTGTTGCATGACAGGCAAACAGCGTGGCAGCTTAGCGGCGCCACTGGCAGCGTTCTCCTCTTTGGCTCGCATGACACGCTTGGCGATGCCCGCGAGGGAAGTGAACAGGGCAATAGCGGATGAAGGAATGCGGGAACTGGAGGCAATCGATGCCCCGTGGGCGAAGGGGCTGCTTGCTCTGTTGCAACAGATACGCATTGACCCTCGTATTGCCAAGGATATCCGGTTTGACACTGAGGCGGAGAGGATGCGTCGGGAAGATCAACAACAAGAAGACGAAGCGACCATTCGACAGGGGCCAAACAGGAATCCAAACGGCTCAATCATCAAGGACAGTCAGGCGCAAAAGTATTACGCCGCGATAAAACGCCGCAATAAAAGGCTGGCCGAATAGCACAGCCCACGCAGGAGGACAAATCCCGGCATATTGCCGGGATTTTATTTTGCCACTCAGCGGGAAATTTCTTCGCGTCCAGTCGTGTTTACGCGGTCTTGGTCACCCAAGGTGGGCATGTATTTCATTGTTTCTAAAAAACAAAAAATAATGTTCACAGAAATTGAGCTTTGTCAGCATCAATCAAAAATGCATTTTGTTTGATGCCGACACGTGCCGTGCCGATAGTCATCCTGAGGCTTCGTTATCCCCGATGGAGCCGACTATGAGCAAACCAAAGCAACCCCAGTCCGTAACAGGTGATCCTGAACAACTGCTCCGTGTGGACACGCTCGAGCGCGTTCTCGGTGTCAGCCAGTCCTATATCTACAAGCTGATGAAGGCGGGCCAGTTTCCAAAGTCTGTGCGCATCGGCCCGCGCGCCGTCGCATGGCGCGCCGGGGATGTTCGCCAGTTCATCCAGTCGCTAAAGAACAACGCCTGAGCGGGTACCTCATGGACAACGCTGACCATTCCAACGGGCGTGCCAAGACTGCGCCAGCTCCAGGGCAATCCGGCTCAGAAGAGCCCCCGGTTCCAGGGGCGAGCGAGAAGGAGGCTGTTTCCTTCTCCGAAGTGTGCAGCGACGATCAGATGCTTCGCAATCTGTCCCGACTGGAACCCCTAGCTTATGAACGGATTCGGCTGCTGGCGGCCAAACACCTAGGAGTCCGTGTGGCTCGGTTGGACTCGCTGGTCAAAACACTGCGCAAACAACTGAATAAAAATGAAGCCGAAGGAGGAGCGGGCTCAGAGCTTGAATTTGAAGACGTGGAACCATGGCCGACAGCCGTCAGTGGTGCGGTGTTGCTGGATGCCGTCTATGCGCTGCTCAGCCGTTATGTCATTGCCGACCCGGTGACATTGCGGACAGCTACCCTCTGGGTTGTGCTGACCTGGTTCACCGACTATGCCACCGTATTGCCGTTGGCGCTGATTACCGCGCCCGAGAAGGGCTGCGGAAAATCGACACTATTGAATGCCATGGCGAAGCTGGTCTACCGGCCCCAGCCGGTCGCCAATATCACCGCTGCGGCGCTTTTCCGGTTTGTAGAGAAGTACCAGCCGACCTTGTTGATCGACGAGGCCGATACGTTCATGCGCGATAATCCTGAACTGACCGGCATGATCAACGCCGGCCATACTCGTGATAGCGCCTATGCCATCCGCGCGGTGGGAGATAACTTTGAACCCAAGCGGTTTTCCACCTGGGGTGCTAAAGCAATCAGCGGCATTAGTGCGCGTGGCCTGTCTGAGGCTCTGACCAGCCGGTCGGTGGTCCTTACGATGCGGCGCAAGTTGCCTGGTGAGACCTGCGAGAATTTGCGCCACAGCAAGCAGGCACCCTTTGACCAGGTGAAACGTCAGCTTGCCCGCTGGCCAATGGACCAGGGCGATACCTTTGCCAACCTGCGCCCCACGCTGGAGGGACTGAATAATCGCCTGGCCGACAATTGGGAGCCTTTACTGGCACTGGCCGATCTGGCTGGTGGAGCTTGGCCCCAGCTTGTGCGGGATATGGTCCTCATGCTTGTCCAGAGCAACGATGAGCCGCCGGGGTTTAATGAAGAGTTGCTCGGTGATATCCAGTATGCGTTTGAGCGTGCCGGGGTGGATCGGCTTAGTAGCGCTGATCTGATCCTGGAACTCTGCAAGGACGACGAATCGATCTGGCCAACCTATCACCGGGGCCAGCCTATTACGCCCCGACAACTGGCCCGAAAACTCGAAGGCTTTGGGATCAAACCGGTGGATATCCGATTTGGGAAGAGCAACAGGAAAGGCTACATTCTTCAGCATTTTGCCGACGCATTCACCCGTTATCTGCCCGCTCGGCCCGATCTATCCGCTACAGCGCTACAAACCAGTGCTGACAAGGCTTCCGGGGATATTTCTATCCGCAACGCGAGTGCGGATGTCGCGGATAAGAAAACGTTAGGATTAGGCATTGGCGGTACGTGTAGCGCTGTAGCGGATAAAAAAAAGGAAACCGGGGAAAAGTGCGAAAGCGGGATTGAGAACGGACTGCTCACGCA
The DNA here is from genome assembly GCF_014645555.1 of Silvimonas amylolytica. Taxonomy (GTDB): domain Bacteria; phylum Pseudomonadota; class Gammaproteobacteria; order Burkholderiales; family Chitinibacteraceae; genus Silvimonas; species Silvimonas amylolytica. The sequence goes on from NZ_BMLY01000013.1 coordinate 20,093, forward strand.
CGATGTCACTGGAGACAAAATCCCGCCTGCGGCGGGCGATGATGACTGGGAGGTCATCATATGAACGCCGTCCAGCTCATCGACTATGCAAACACATCGGGGTTGCGTATGGCTGTGGTAGGCCGGGACCTGAAACTGACGGGTAACCGCAGGGCGGCTAGTCCCGGATTCCTCCAGGCGTTGCGCGAACATAAGAGTGAAGTGGTTAGCCTTTTGGAGGAGGCTCCAGCCTATGCAATCCTGCCCTACCGGTTGCGTTCAGGCGAGGGTGGACAACTGATTGACCCGGACGGCCTGATTTCAGCGATTCATGCATTGCGCCAACACTACGGCCGGAAGCTGGACCTTGACCATCTTGCAGGCGGGCTCTCTTTAAGGCTGCAGACCTTGGCACTCGCGTTTCCAGCGGCAGAACGCGAAACACAGGAAGTGGCTCTGGCTACGGTGCGGCAATGGAAACAGAATGTTAAGTAGCAATCGCATGCATGGCGCCATGCATGAGTCCGATACGCCTGTTTTACAGAATTTTAGTATATGCACATCAATTTCAGCCGTGCTGCCATGCTCGATGCCTGTTTGCTTGCGGATAAGGTAAGGGGGGATCCTTTTTTACAGGGGGAAAAGTACATGACCGGCGAGCGAAGTATTCTTGTAAAAACTTTTTTTAAAAGGCCATGGGCCGCTGCTGGTGTCACCAGATAGTGCAAGAGGAGCAACCCAAGGAGTTACCGCAGCTGCTCCACCGGCCTCAGCTGTGCCAATCGCACCAGGAAGTGCAGCAACGCCTGCTTGACCTGTGGGGTCATAATACGAAAGTGGGTTACCGCGCACATATGCATAAAATCAAAGCCCACCGTCTGGTGGGCTTTGACAGGTATGGCTAGGCTCGTCTCCGGATGAACCAGGTCGCAACCCCTGCACCTCCACAAAGCACCAAGCTCCACGGAAGAGAGATCAGTGCCAGATAAATGCTGGACTCAGCACCATGAAAGTCAACGCCATGACCTGATTGTTCAAAAACGAAATTCGACAATCCTCCAATGCACGCACATGCCACTCCGAGAAGAAGAGAGTTGAAAATTTCACCCCCCTTTAAGAGCAACGCAAAAGCAATGGCCGAAAGAAGAATCCATCCCCAAAACAGAAAATCACGACCGGGGAAATAAAGGTAATTAGCCAAAATAACAAACCAAAACAAATGCCCAAGGAGCAAAAGAGCTACCCCCACGCCCCAGGCTTTTTTCAAATTGGTGATCTTATTTTCCATTTTTAAAGTCATCCCACTTGGAGTGCCAACCAGGTTCACCAGGTAATGGGCCGGGGTTGATAGGCCAGTTTGGCCATTTTTTGGCCGGAAACGAAAGTCCGCATGCGGTCAATGCATCTTCAGCGCAGTGGCAGCAGTTGTGGTCTGTAAAGCTGTAGTCTTTAGCCTGGCAGGTCGCCATCGCTTTTCGGACGCAGTCATCGTTTTCCGGCCCTGGTCTGTCCCGGTGTCCACGGACACCGGGACAGACCATAGTTCAGCCCCTTGAACACAGACTAATCACCATTGCAGGTGGTCAATATCTATATCCGCTTGAACATAACCGCAAAACTCGGCCATATCCCAAGGGATGATGATCGAGGGAATTCTTCCTTTACTGCTGATTGCAATCGTAATCCGAATTTTGCAATCACGAGAAATATCCCTTATCTGATCTTTTACTGAAACCAATTTTTCACCAAGCTCATTCCAATGTTCCAGAACATCATCCGAGTCAACAGACGAACTCAAAGCCCAAGTATTCTGTCGCGGCAATTTTCTAACGGAATCACGCCCACCGGCCAACATCGCTACATCAGGAACCAAGCCAAGCCGACTGGTAATGACTTCTGGCAAAATTGCTCCACCAAGTATCTGAAAATCTATCTTCAGTATGTCACTCATATCACTTCCACCCCTCAGTATTCATATCCAGATACTTGGGTATTCCCGTACCTTTCCGGGGACCAGAATACATGTTCCCATTCTTGTCCGAAAAAATGTCACTTTTTGAATCGAGACCTAAATCTCGTTTCATATCATGCGCATCTTTATAGCCATTATTTTTGCATGCCCGATCGAGTTCCTTATCTGACATCCGGGTCGCATCTTTGGCTTCCTGTTCACTTGGAGTCTGATGGTCCTCCGAACAGTTCTGGACATCATATCCAGGCAATTTCAATATCGTCTTGCATTTCACTGCAAGACCGCTTGGATCGATCTGACTTATGGGATCGCCGACAGTATATGCATAGATAGTTCACCCTGACGCAAACCGTCGTACACCCACCCCGCAAACCCAGCACCCACGCGCCTTTCAGCCTCATTCTGCCCGCAGCAGCCACCACCTGGGCAAATTTTTTTCTAGAGGCGTGTTTTCTATCCAAGGTGGCGGCCAACACTAATCTGTCGCACCCAACCAAACAGGCCCCAAACAGCAAAAACAACAACGCCCACCGCAGGAGTGGGCGTTGTTGTCCCAGTACCGGGTCGTCTTATTTTGCGAAGATCATTCCTCGTTGGACCTATTCGTTCTCCGCATTATTTTCCCAATAAGTACGGCAATGATCCCGACAACTATGCAAGCACGTGAAAGAGTGGCGCCACCCTCCCAAATATGAAACCAGGCCAAGGTAAAACCACAAACAGCACCAAGTAATGCAATTAGCCAGACAGCAATCACATAAGGGTTAAGAGTATTAGTTGCCATCTTAATTTCCCAAGCAGTAATAACGGGTTTCACATTTAATCGCACCGGCGCCGGTTCCATAGGAGGGTCCATACAAGAACCGACCAAGTGAGACACCATCCGAATTTCCGGTTATTTGATTGGCACCCGCATAGACACCGCAAGTATTGGAAATCCCCGAACTCACTTCTCCCACGCCGGTAGATATGACCGCACCAATACTGCCGCCACCCAATGCATTCCAGCCCGCGCCCGTGCAGTTATTCACATACCCACAGACATGTCCGCGACTATCAAAAGCGACGCCCGAATCAGCCCCCTTCACCAACGGTCCAAGATTGCCGGAGCCTCCAGCCCCGACACTCCCACTGAAAACAGGTGTCATCGCAGGAAGGCTCTGCTGGGTTGAAGTACCATTCGTATAGCTTTGCGTATAACCGCCAGGGCCACCAAAGAAGGCATCCAAACCTGTCGGATCACGATAAGTAATCGGGTTGCCGCCCACATATGCATAAAATTTCTACCGAAGTTATTGATGTCAAGAGGCGGCTACATCGACAGCTTTATCCATTATCGTTGAGAATTCTTGCGCCAAATCCTGTCCGTACATCAGGGAGATGTATTCAAGGCAAAAATTCCTCGACGACATTGACTTTGTTGCAAGAAAATCTAGCAAAAAAAGAAGTGCCGAATAATCCTTTCTTCCATTATCACTTTCCCAAATCCCAATCTGGGAGAAAGGATTTTCTTCCGGCCATGATTTTTTTATATCTAGTGCACTAGCCAATTTTACAGCATTCATAAAATGCTCTCGCCCAAGCAATGATCTATCCCGATCATTGCTATCTGCAAGATGTGCGCCAACCAACATTCTTGCAGGCAAGTGGCTCGGCGTGTCTCTTAGAATTTCCTTACAAAGCTCCAACGCGCCGTCGATATCTTCTTCATTTATATATTTCGCATAAGCGGTCGCGAATAATGCATCAGTCCCTGTGGGTTTTTCCTCATTGGGTGCCATTGTTTTTCCTTAATGCGAAAACAGGTAAGAAGTTGCTGTCGCGGGAACTGCCACTTCGGGGGCCAACACATAAAACAGCCCGCCAACAACCATCCATCCCGCAGGGAACATATCCATATTCGAACTACCGGGAGGCGCAGAGCTCGGGGCCCCTGCCGTTGGCGTACCAGGTTGACCGGAAACAGCCGGCGGCGGTCCGGGCGGGAAATTGTTATCGCACCATTGGCGAGCGGCATCTACTTTCGCTTGTGTAGCTGAATCAAGGATGCAAACGTCTTGCTGCCATTTTCTAAGCTCTGAACAACGATCCTTCATCTTTTGATCATGAGTTCCATCATTTTTGTAATTATCACGCCAGTGTTCAAACCCACGCGGTCCAAGCCAATCATCGGGATTGTTTCGCAACGACTGACTATGGCTTGGGCCACGACCTGCCAATCCAAGTGGATCCATTTCACTTAAAGGGTTTGCGCTCGTATATGCATAGATAGTTCACCCTGACGCAAACCGTCGTACACGCACCCCGCAAACCCAGCA
>NZ_BMLY01000014.1 GCF_014645555.1 Silvimonas amylolytica
GCCATCCGTGAAGGTGGCCGTACTGTTGGCGCCGGCGTTGTTGCCAAGATCGTTGAGTAACAACAGGCTTCACAATTAAGGGGAAGGTGGTATATAATTCCGCCCTTTCCCTGTAGGCGAGTAGCTCAATTGGTAGAGCACCGGTCTCCAAAACCGGGGGTTGGGGGTTCGAAACCCTCCTCGCCTGCCACGGTTTAGTTTTGGGGCCGTTTCCAGTGGGGAACGGCTCTATTTTATTTTGTGATCCAGATAAGCAGGCTCATGGAAAGCGTCGATAAACTAAAAGTAACGGCTGCTGTCGCATTGGTGGCTATTGGTGTGGCTGGTTTTTACCTTGTGCCTGCCAATCAGGGTGCATTGCGTGTTCTTGCAGTGATTGCCGGTTTGTTGCTGGCGGCTGCAACGGTCTGGTTTTCGCAGCCTGGTCGCGACTTCGTCGACTATGCGCGCGATTCGGTTAAAGAAGCTCAGAAGGTGGTCTGGCCGACTCGTAAAGAGACCTGGCAGGTTACCGGGATTGTGTTCGCGTTTGTAGGCGTGCTTGCGCTCTTTATGTGGGCAGTGGACTCGGGTCTGGCGTGGGTGTTCTACGATCTGATCCTTGGGCGTAAATAACAACCGCGAGGTGTTTGTATGGCAATGCGTTGGTATGTGGTTCACGCCTATTCCGGCTTTGAAAAGAGTGTCCAGAAGGCGCTGAAAGAGCGCATTGAGCGTGCTGGTGTTCAGCACATGTTTGGCCAGATTCTGGTGCCGGTCGAAGAGGTTATGGAAGTTAAAGACGGCCGCAAAGCCCTGACGGAACGCAAGTTCTTTCCGGGCTATGTGCTCGTTGAAATGGATATGACTGATGAAACGTGGCACTTGGTGAAGTCTACGCCGAAGGTCACTGGCTTTGTGGGTGGTTCTGGTAACCGTCCGGCTCCGATTTCGCAGCGCGAAGTTGAGGCGATCCTGCATCAGATGCAGGAAGGTGTTGAAAAGCCCAAGCCCAAGATTCTGTTTGAGGTGGGCGAAGTGTTGCGTGTGACCGATGGTCCGTTCGCGGATTTCAATGCAACCGTTGAAGATATTGATTACGACAAGAGTCGTCTCAAGGTCTCCGTGTTGATTTTTGGTCGCGCCACGCCGGTGGATGTTGATTTTGGGCAGGTTGAAAAGGTCTAAGGCCGGGTCAATCTGCTGTAGGTGCACCGCAAGGTGCTTTCGGGGAGCGGAGTAATCCGCGCTATACCCATTTTGGAGAAATACTGTGGCAAAGAAAATTGTCGGCTACATCAAGCTGCAAGTGCCCGCTGGTAAAGCCAATCCGTCGCCTCCTATCGGCCCGGCTCTTGGTCAGCGCGGTCTGAACATCATGGAATTCTGCAAGGCGTTCAACGCCCAGACTCAAGGCATTGAGCCGGGTCTGCCGATTCCGGTTGTGATTACTGCTTTTGCAGACAAATCCTTCACCTTCGTGATGAAGAGCCCGCCCGCAACCATTCTGCTGAAGAAGGCTGCCGGTATCACCAAGGGTTCGCCGAAGCCGCATACCGATAAGGTTGGCAAGGTGACTCGTGCTCAGCTCGAAGAAATCGTGAAGACCAAGCAGGCTGACCTGACTGCTGCCAATATGGATGCTGCTGTGCGCATTCTGGCTGGTTCCGCCCGTTCCATGGGTCTTGAAGTGGAGGGTGTGTAACATGGCAAAGATTTCCAAGCGCCTCGCCGCTCTCAAAGCTAGCGTTGATCGCAACAAGTTTTACGCCGTTGATGAAGCCATTGCGCTGGTCAAGGGTGCTGCTACCGCCAAGTTCAACGAGTCGATCGATATCGCCGTGAACCTGGGTATTGATGCACGTAAGTCGGACCAGGTTGTTCGTGGTTCCGTCGTGCTGCCGAAGGGTACTGGCAAGTCGGTTCGTGTTGCCGTGTTTACCCAAGGCGCCAATGCTGAAGCCGCCAAGGCTGCCGGTGCAGAAATCGTTGGTTTCGAAGACCTGGCTGAGTCCATCAAGGCTGGCAATATGGACTTCGACGTTGTTATCGCTTCCCCGGACGCGATGCGTATCGTTGGTCAACTGGGTCAGATTCTCGGCCCGCGCGGCCTGATGCCGAACCCGAAAGTCGGTACTGTGACCCCGAACGTTGCCGAGGCTGTGAAGAACGCCAAGGCCGGTCAGGTTCAATACCGTACCGACAAGGCTGGTATCGTTCACGCCACCATCGGTCGTGCGTCGTTCGAAGCTGCTGATCTGCGCGCCAATCTGGATGCGTTGGTCGATGCGCTGCAAAAAGCAAAACCGGCTGCTGCCAAGGGTGTTTACCTGAAGAAGCTGGCCGTATCCAGCACGATGGGTGTCGGCGTTCGCGTTGATACCGCTTCGCTGGTTGCGTAATTAACTTTGGGCCCGGCTGGTTCATTCTGGCCGGGAATGTCAAAGACCGCAGGTGCGACGCAAGTTGCTTAATGAAAGACTGGCTGCAACAGGTCTTTATCCTGCGCAGACGGTGGTCCCAATAAGTCATGGTTTTTCCGCCCTTAGGGGTGGGCTCCTGATGGACTGGTCGCCGTTTGATTGGAGGTGTGCCCAAAGCGCACCTGTTCATAGCAAATGGAGGTAGACCTTGAGTCTCAATCTCGAAGACAAGAAGGCCGTCGTTGCTGAGATCTCGGCAGAAGTTGCCAAGGCTCAGACACTCGTCGTCGCCGAGTATCGCGGGATCGAGGTTGCCAGCATGACTCTCCTGCGCAAGCAGGCTCGTGAGTCCGGCGTATACCTGCGCGTTCTGAAGAACACGCTGGCACGCCGCGCGGTTGAAGGTACACCGTTTGCCGGTCTGGCTGACCATATGGTCGGCCCGCTGGTTTACGGTATTTCCGAAGACCCTGTTGCTGCAGCCAAGGTGTTGAACGACTTCGCCAAGAAAGACGACAAGATCGTCGTCAAGGCCGGTTCTTATGATGGCAAGGTTCTGGATGCAGCGGGCGTTTCCGCCCTGGCATCGATCCCGAGCCGCGAAGAACTGCTGTCGAAGCTGCTGTATGTCATGAAGGCACCGGTTGCTGGCTTTGCCCGCGCCCTGGCCGCTCTGGCAGAGAAGCAAGGTGGTGGCGAAGCCGCACCTGCTGCAGAAGCTCCGGCCGAAGCTGTTTAACCCGATTTCGATTTATACAAAGAATTTCAGGAGTATTACCAAATGGCACTGTCCAAAGAAGATATCCTCGAAGCCGTTGCTGGCTTGACCGTGATGGAACTGAACGACCTGGTTAAGGCGTTCGAAGAAAAGTTCGGCGTTTCCGCCGCTGCTGTTGCTGTTGCTGGCCCGGCTGGCGCTGGCGCTGCTGCTGCTGCTGAAGAAAAGACCGAGTTCGACGTTATCCTGACCGGCGCTGGCGCCAACAAGGTTTCGGTGATTAAGGTTGTTCGTGAAGTGACCGGCCTGGGTCTGAAGGAAGCTAAAGACCTGGTTGACGGCGCTCCGAAGGCAGTCAAGGAAGCCGTTTCCAAGGCTGACGCTGAAGCTATTCAGAAGAAGCTGGTTGAAGCCGGCGCTACTGCTGACGTGAAGTAAGCGTCCAGTTGATGTAAGAAAGGCAGGCGGAGGAATCCGTCTGCCCTTTTGCGTTTGTTGCATTCGCGTTGTTAGCTGTTGATAACTACCTGAGAAGGTAGTGTGACGCAGTGGATAAACCCCAGACCGTTTTTCCGCAGTCCCGGACTGCGATTTGCGGTTTGTCTTCTGCGCCTTACTCCATGGAGAGCTTGTGAGTATGAATTACTCGTTCACTGAGAAGAAACGCATTCGTAAGAGCTTTGCAAAGCGCGCGAACGTTCTTGATGTGCCGTTTTTGCTGGCTACCCAGATCAACTCGTATAACGAGTTTCTGCAGCTGGGTTCTGCGATTGCCGACCGTACCGTTGTCGGCCTTCAGGCGGCGTTTACCTCCATCTTCCCGATTGTGTCTCACAACGAGAATGCGCGCCTTGAGTTCGTCCATTATGTGCTGGGCGAACCGCCGTTTGACGTGATTGAGTGTCAGCAACGTGGTATCACGTTCGCTGCGCCTTTGCGCGCGCGCGTCCGCCTTGTGATCATGGATCGTGAAGCGGCCAAGCCGACCGTGAAGGAAGTCAAGGAACAAGACGTTTACTTCGGCGAAATTCCGCTGATGACCCGTAACGGCTCGTTCGTTATCAACGGTACCGAGCGCGTCATTGTGTCGCAGCTCCACCGCTCTCCGGGTGTGTTCTTCGAACACGACAAGGGCAAGACCCATAGTTCGGGCAAGCTCTTGTTCTCGGCGCGGATCATTCCTTACCGTGGTTCCTGGCTGGACTTTGAGTTCGATCCGAAGGATCTCTTGTTCTTCCGGATTGACCGTCGTCGCAAGATGCCGGTCTCTATCCTGCTCAAGGCACTGGGTTACAGCCCGGAACAAATGCTGGAAGCCTTCTATGACACCGACACCTTCCAGATGGGTAAGGATGGTCTGTTCATGGAGCTGGTGCCGGAACGCCTGAAGGGCGAAGTGGCCAAGTTCGACATCGTTGCAGATGACGGCAAAGTGCTGGTCCAGAAAGACAAGCGCATTACCGCCAAGAGCATTCGTGACATTCAGACCGCTGGTCTGAAGCGTCTGCCTGTGCCTGTCGACTTCCTGATCGGTCGCGTGGCCGCCCACAATGTGGTGCATCCGGAAACCGGCGAAATCATCCTGCGTGGTAACGAAGAGATCACTGAAGAAACCGTGATCAAGTTCGACCAGGCTGGTGTGGCCGAAGTGCGTGTGTTGTATATCAACGACCTGGATCAAGGTGCGTACATCTCCGCCAGCCTGCGTAACGATGACGTGGCTGACCAGTACGCTGCCAAGGTTGCCATCTATCGCATGATGCGCCCAGGCGAGCCGCCCACTGAAGATGCTGTCGAAGCGCTGTTCAAGGGTCTGTTCTTCACTGAAGATCGCTACGATCTGTCGGCCGTGGGTCGCATGAAGTTCAACCGTCGCGCCTATCCGGATCGTCTGGAAGAGAAGTCCCCGGGTTGGCAACGTCGCTTTTACGAGCGCGTTGGCCCGCAAGGTCTGGAAGGCACCGGCACGCTGTCCGTGGACGACATCATTGCCGTGATCGGCATCCTGATCGAGCTGCGCAACGGTCGTGGCGAGGTCGATGACATCGATCACTTGGGTAACCGTCGCGTGCGTTCGGTGGGTGAGCTGGCTGAAAACCAGTTCCGCGCTGGTCTGGTGCGTGTTGAGCGCGCTGTGAAGGAGCGTTTGTCGCAAGCTGAATCCGACAACCTGATGCCGCACGACCTGATCAACGCCAAGCCTGTTTCGGCTGCAATCAAAGAATTCTTTGGTTCGTCGCAGTTGTCGCAGTTTATGGACCAGACCAACCCGCTGTCGGAAATCACGCACAAGCGTCGTGTTTCCGCATTGGGCCCGGGCGGTCTGACGCGCGAGCGTGCTGGCTTTGAAGTTCGTGACGTGCACCCGACCCACTATGGTCGTGTTTGCCCGATTGAAACGCCGGAAGGCCCGAACATCGGTCTGATCAACTCGCTGTCTTGCTACGCCCGCACCAACGATTACGGCTTCCTGGAAACACCGTATCGCAAGGTGATTGATAGCAAAGCGACCGACCAGATTGAATACCTGTCTGCAATTGAAGAAGGCAAATACGTCATCGCTCAGGCTAACGCGGAGCTGGATGCCGAAGGCCGTCTGATTGACGATATGGTGACCTGCCGTGAGCATGGTGAAACCATCATCGCCACGCCTGATCGCGTGCAATACATGGACGTGGCCCCGAGCCAGATCGTGTCGGTTGCTGCTTCGCTGATTCCGTTCCTGGAACATGACGATGCGAACCGCGCGTTGATGGGTTCGAACATGCAACGTCAGGCTGTACCTTGTCTGCGTGCTGAAAAGCCGATGGTAGGTACCGGTATTGAACGTACCTGCGCCGTTGACTCGGGCACGGCTGTTGCCGCGCTGCGCGGCGGTGTAGTTGATTACGTCGATGCCAACCGTATCGTTATTCGTGTGAATGATGACGAAACCCCGGCGGGCGAAACCGGTGTCGATATTTACAACCTGACCAAGTTCACTCGTTCTAACCAGAACACGAACATCAACCAGCGTCCGGTGGTAGAACGTGGCGATCGTATCGCCCGTGGCGACGTGATTGCTGATGGTGCTTCGACTGACCTGGGTGAAATGGCGCTGGGTCAGAACATGACCATCGCGTTCATGCCATGGAATGGCTACAACTTCGAAGATTCGATTTTGATCTCCGAAAAGGTTGTGGCGGACGACCGCTATACTTCGATTCACATCGAAGAATTGTCGGTGATGGCACGTGATACCAAGCTGGGCCCTGAAGAAATCACCCGCGATATCTCCAATCTGTCCGAGCGTATGCTGGGCCGTCTGGATGAGTCCGGCGTGGTGTACATCGGTGCTGAAGTTGAAGCCGGTGACGTGCTGGTCGGTAAGGTGACACCTAAGGGTGAAACCCAACTGACGCCGGAAGAAAAGCTGCTGCGCGCGATCTTCGGCGAGAAAGCCTCCGACGTGAAGGACACCTCGCTGCGCGTGCCGTCTGGCATGACTGGTACCGTGATCGACGTGCAGGTGTTCACCCGTGAAGGCGTGGAGCGTGACAAGCGCGCCCAGTCCATCATTGATGAACAACTGCGTCGTTACCGCACTGACTTGAACGACCAACTGCGTATCGTTGAGAACGACTTGTTCGAACGTATCGAGCGCATGATTGTCGGTAAGGTAGTGAACGGCGGTCCGAAGAAACTGGCCAAGGGTGCCGAGATCACCAAGGAATACCTGGCTGATCTGACCCCGCGTCAAGACTGGTTCGACATTCGTCTGGCCGACGAAGAAGCTGCCCGTCAGCTCGAGTCCATGAAGGATCTCGTGGCCCAGATGAAGGCCGACTTTGACCTGCGCTTTGAAGACAAGAAGCGCAAGCTCACCCAGGGCGATGAACTGCCGCCAGGCGTGATCAAGATGGTCAAGGTATACGTGGCCGTGAAGCGTCGCCTGCAGCCGGGTGACAAGATGGCCGGTCGTCACGGTAACAAGGGTGTGGTTTCCAAGATTCTGCCGGTTGAAGATCTGCCGTACATGGCCGATGGTAGCCCGGTCGACATCGTGCTGAACCCGCTGGGCGTGCCGTCCCGGATGAACATTGGCCAGATTCTGGAAGTTCACCTCGGTTGGGCTGCGAAGGGTATTGGTCAGCGCATCGATGCCATGTTGCGTGAGCAACGTCAGGTCGCCGAGGTGCGTGACTACCTGGACAAGATCTACAACACGACCGGCAAGCAAGAAGACATTGCTAACCTGTCTGATGCTGAAGTGTTGCGTCTGGCTGGTGGTCTGCGTCGCGGCATGGTGTTTGCGAGCCCGGTGTTTGACGGTGCCAAGGAAGCTGAAATCCACAAGATGCTGGATCTGGCTTACCCGGATCAGGATGCCCGTACCGGTTTGCTGAACTTCAATGCGACCAAGACCCAGATGCAACTGTTCGATGGCCGCACTGGCGAGCCGTTTGAGCGCAAGGTGTCTGTGGGCGTGATGCATTACCTGAAGCTGCACCACCTGGTTGACGACAAGATGCACGCTCGTTCGACCGGTCCGTACTCGCTGGTGACGCAACAGCCGCTGGGTGGTAAAGCCCAGTTCGGTGGCCAGCGTTTCGGTGAAATGGAAGTGTGGGCGCTGGAAGCATACGGCGCGGCATACACCCTGCAGGAAATGCTGACCGTGAAGTCCGATGACGTGAATGGCCGTACCAAGGTCTACGAAAATATCGTCAAGGGCGACCATCGTATCGACGCCGGTATGCCGGAATCCTTCAACGTGCTGGTGAAGGAAATCCGCTCGCTGGGTATCGATATCGATCTGGAAACGAACTGAACCATGTGAGGTGTGAGGGGTGCCCGCCGCGTTATGCGAGCAGGTACCTCACACCTGACTTCCTCACCCTCACAGGAGAAAGACAGAGATGAAAGGCTTACTCGAACTCTTCAAGCAAGTCACCCAGGATGAAGAATTTGACGCGATCAAGATTGGTCTGGCGTCGCCGGAGAAAATCCGTTCCTGGTCGTATGGCGAAGTGAAGAAGCCGGAAACCATCAACTACCGTACGTTCAAGCCGGAACGCGATGGTCTGTTTTGCGCCCGTATTTTCGGGCCGATCAAGGACTACGAATGCTTGTGCGGCAAGTACAAGCGTCTGAAGCATCGTGGCGTAATTTGCGAAAAGTGCGGCGTTGAAGTCACGCTGTCCAAGGTTCGCCGTGAACGCATGGGCCACATTGAGTTGGCCAGCCCTGTTGCGCACATCTGGTTCTTGAAGAGCCTGCCGTCGCGTCTGGGTATGGTGCTGGATATCGCCCTGCGTGACATCGAACGCGTGCTGTATTTTGAAGCGTTCATCGTGACTGAGCCGGGCATGACCCCGCTGCAGCGCGGTCAACTGCTGACCGAAGAAGATTACTTCGACAAAGTTGAAGAGTACGGTGACGAATTCGTTGCGCTGATGGGTGCCGAAGGTATTCGTGAACTCTTGCGCAATCTGGATGCAGAGAACGAAATCTCGACGCTGCGCGCCGAACTCGAATCCACCAGCTCCGAAACCAAGATCAAGAAGATTGCCAAGCGCCTGAAGGTGCTGGAAGCCTTCCACAAGTCAGGTATCAAGCCGGACTGGATGATTCTGGAAGTGCTGCCGGTACTGCCGCCGGAACTGCGTCCGCTGGTGCCGCTGGATGGTGGCCGTTTCGCAACGTCCGATCTGAACGATCTGTATCGTCGCGTTATCAACCGGAACAACCGTCTGAAGCGCCTGCTGGAACTGCGCGCACCTGACATCATCGTGCGCAACGAAAAGCGCATGCTGCAAGAGTCGGTTGACTCGCTGCTGGATAACGGTCGTCGCGGCAAGGCCATGACGGGCGCCAACAAGCGTCCGCTGAAGTCTCTGGCGGACATGATCAAGGGTAAGGGCGGTCGCTTCCGTCAGAACTTGCTGGGTAAGCGCGTTGATTACTCCGGTCGTTCTGTTATTACCGTGGGCCCATACCTGCGTCTGCATCAGTGCGGCTTGCCGAAACTGATGGCGCTGGAACTGTTCAAGCCTTTCATCTTCCATCGCCTTGAGGTGATGGGTCTGGCGACCACCATCAAGGCCGCCAAGAAGATGGTTGAATCGCAAGAAGCGGTGGTGTGGGACATCCTGGAAGATGTCATCCGCGAACATCCGATTCTGCTGAACCGCGCACCGACGCTGCACCGTCTGGGTATCCAGGCATTTGAGCCGGTGTTGATCGAAGGCAAGGCAATCCAGCTGCATCCGCTGGTTTGTGCGGCATTTAACGCCGACTTCGACGGTGACCAGATGGCTGTTCACGTCCCGCTGTCGCTGGAAGCGCAGATGGAAGCCCGCACGTTGATGCTGGCCTCCAACAACGTGCTGTCGCCAGCCAACGGCGAGCCGATCATTGTGCCGTCCCAGGATATCGTGCTGGGTCTGTACTACATGACGCGCGAAGCTGTTAACGGCAAGGGCGAAGGCATGTCCTTCATCGATGTGAAGGAAGCCCAGCGCGCTTACGAAAACAAGTTCGTCACCCTGCAGACCCGTATTTCCGTGCGTCTGAAAGAATGGTTCAAGGACGAAAACGGCGAATGGCAACACAAGATGGTGCGTCGTGAGACCACCGTCGGCCGTGCCATCCTGTCGGAAATCCTGCCTAAGGGTCTGGACTTCAGCTACATCAACAAGTCGCTGAAGAAGAAAGAAATTGGCCGTCTGATCAACGCATCGTTCCGTCGTTGCGGTTTGAAAGACACCGTCGTATTTGCTGATCAGTTGATGTACACCGGTTTTGCATATTCGACCCGCGGTGGCGTGTCCATTTGCGTGGACGACATGCTGATCCCGGCCAAGAAAATCGAACTGCTGGCTGCCGCCAATGCCGAAGTCAAGGAAATCGAGCAGCAGTACAGCTCTGGTCTCGTGACGCAAGGCGAGCGCTACAACAAGGTTGTTGATATCTGGGGTCGCGCCGGTGACCAGATCGCCAAGGCGATGATGGATCAACTGGGTAAGGAAAAGGTTGTTAACGCCGAAGGCAAGGAAGTTGATCAAGAATCGTTCAACTCCTTGTACATGATGGCCGACTCCGGTGCCCGGGGTTCTGCAGCGCAGATTCGTCAGCTGGCTGGTATGCGGGGCCTGATGGCCAAGCCGGATGGCTCGATTATCGAGACGCCGATTACCACCAACTTCCGCGAAGGCCTGACCGTTCTGCAGTACTTCAACTCGACGCACGGTGCCCGTAAGGGTCTGGCCGATACCGCGTTGAAGACCGCGAACTCCGGTTACCTGACCCGTCGTCTGGTTGACGTAACGCAAGATCTGGTTGTGACCGAAGATGATTGCGGCACCAAGAACGGCGTGACCATGAAGGCGGTTGTGCAGGGCGGTGACGTGATCGAAGCGCTGCGTGATCGGATTCTGGGTCGCGTGGTTGCAACTGACGTGGTTGATCCGTCGACTCAGGAAACCGCCATTGAGGCCGGTAGCCTGCTGGGCGAAGACCAGGTGGACTTGATCGACGCCCTGGGTGTTGATGAGGTGAAGGTTCGTACCCCGCTGACTTGCGAAACCCGCTACGGTCTGTGCGCTGCATGTTACGGCCGCGACCTGGGTCGTGGTTACCGTGTGAACTCCGGTGAAGCTGTCGGCGTGATCGCCGCTCAGTCCATCGGTGAGCCGGGTACCCAGCTGACCATGCGTACGTTCCACATCGGTGGTGCGGCGTCTCGTGCTGCAGCTGCAAGCCAGGTCGAAACCAAGTCCAACGGCAAGATCGCTTACAGCGCGAACATGCGTTATGTGACCAACACCAAGGGTGAACAACTGGTGATGGCCCGTTCGGCTGAAGTGCTGGTGCTGGATGACTCCGGCCGCGAGCGTGAGCGTCACAAGGTGCCATACGGCGCGACGTTGCTGGTCAAGGATGGCGAAGCCGTCAAGGCCGGTACTGTGCTGGGCACGTGGGATCCGCACACCCGTCCGGTCATTACCGAGTACGCAGGTCAGGTTCGTTTCGACAACGTCGAAGAAGGCACGACCGTCGTCAAGCAAGTGGACGACGTAACGGGTCTGTCGACGCTGGTCGTGATCGATCCGAAGCGCAAGGCTGGCTCGACCAAGGGTGTGCGCCCGATGGTGCGCCTGATGGACGAGCAAGGCCATGATGTGAAGCTGGCGGGTACCGATACACCGGTGACCATCACCTTCCAGGTCGGCTCGATCATTACCGTGAAGGATGGCCAGGTTGTGGGTGTGGGTGAGGTGATCGCCCGTATCCCGCAAGAAACCGTGAAGACCCGCGACATTACCGGTGGTCTGCCGCGTGTTGCTGAACTGTTCGAAGCGCGTTCGCCGAAGGACGCAGGTATGCTGGCCGAAGTGACCGGTACCGTTTCGTTCGGTAAGGACACCAAGGGCAAGCAGCGCCTGATCATCACTGATCTGGAAGGCCTGGCGCACGAGTACCTGATCCCGAAGGACAAGCATGTGATGGTCCACGACGGTCAGGTTGTGAACCGCGGTGAAACCATCGTTGACGGCTCGATCGATCCGCACGATATCCTGCGTTTGCAAGGTATCGAAGCGTTGGCGCGTTACATCGTGCAGGAAGTGCAGGAAGTTTACCGACTGCAGGGTGTGAAGATTAACGACAAGCACATCGAAGTGATCGTACGTCAGATGCTGCGTCGTGTTGTGGTTTCGGCCGCTGGTGATACCGGCCTGATCCTGGGTGAACAGATCGAGCGCGCTGAAGTGCTGACGATCAACGACCAGATGATCAAGGACGGCAAGCAGCCTGCTACATACGACAACATCCTTCTGGGTATCACGAAGGCTTCGCTGTCGACTGACTCGTTCATCTCGGCTGCATCGTTCCAGGAAACCACACGTGTCCTGACCGAAGCCGCCATCATGGGCAAGATCGATGATCTGCGCGGTCTGAAGGAAAACGTGATCGTGGGTCGTTTGATTCCGGCTGGTACCGGTCTGGCTTACCATCGTTCGCGCAAGCGTCCGACGGCTACCCAGGCTTCTTCGGAACCCTCGGCAGAACTGGCCGCAGCAGAAGCCGCATTTGCGACTGCAGGCTCGAACGAAACGCTGTAACCGTTCATCGTCAAGTAAAGACTTGACGACAAAGACTTGATTTTCTTAAAATCTTGGTCTTTCCTGGCGACGCTCTGGCTATCCGGAGCGTCGCTAGCTTCATTTGGTGGTCTGGTTTTGGGCCGGATCGCCAGAAAAAGGCCCCGTTAGGGGATGTAAACTCAAGGACGTTTTAACAATGCCAACAATCAATCAGCTGGTCCGCAAGGGCCGCGAGAAGGAAGTGATCAAGAGCAAGGTTCCCGCTCTTGAATCCTGCCCTCAAAAGCGTGGTGTGTGCACTCGCGTGTATACCACTACTCCGAAAAAGCCGAACTCCGCGCTGCGTAAAGTTTGCAAGGTTCGTCTCACCAACGGTTTCGAAGTCATTTCGTACATCGGCGGTGAAGGCCACAACCTGCAAGAGCACAGTGTTGTTCTGATCCGTGGTGGTCGTGTAAAGGATTTGCCAGGTGTGCGTTACCACACCGTGCGCGGTTCCCTGGATACTGCTGGCGTGAAAGATCGTAAGCAGTCGCGCTCCAAGTACGGTGCCAAGCGCCCGAAGGCGTAAGGTTTGTGTGGTCGGCGGCGCACAGTATAAAAGCCGTCGAGTAAGTGGCTGCCCCGATGGGTGGCTGTGGGGATTGGGTTCCCCGACTGAATGTCACATTAAGGAAGTAATATCATGCCTAGACGTAGAGAAGTTCCGAAACGCGAAGTGTTGCCGGATCCCAAGTTCGGTTCGCAGGAACTGACCAAGTTCATGAACGTTGTAATGATCGACGGTAAGAAGTCGGTTGCTGAAGGCATCATTTACGGTGCGCTCGAGCAGATCGAGAAGAAAACCGGCAAGAACGCCATTGAGGTGTTCACTACCGCCATCAATAATGCAAAACCGATCGTCGAGGTGAAGAGCCGTCGCGTCGGTGGCGCAAACTACCAGGTGCCTGTCGAAGTCCGTCCTAGCCGTCGTCTGGCATTGGCGATGCGTTGGGTTCGTGACGCGGCACGCAAGCGTGGTGAGAAGTCCATGGATCTGCGTCTGGCTGGCGAGTTGCTCGATGCGGCCGAAGGTCGTGGCGGCGCGATGAAGAAGCGTGATGAAGTGCACCGCATGGCCGAAGCCAACAAGGCCTTCGCCCACTACCGCTTCTAATGCAAAAAGCTTAAGGAAAACATCGTGGCTCGTAATACCCCCATTGAGCGCTACCGTAACATCGGTATTTCCGCTCACATTGATGCAGGCAAGACCACCACGACCGAACGTATCCTGTTCTACACCGGTGTTAACCACAAGATCGGTGAAGTGCATGATGGCGCAGCCACCATGGACTGGATGGAACAAGAGCAAGAACGCGGTATTACCATTACCTCGGCTGCTACCACGACCTTCTGGAAGGGTATGGGTATGCAGTTCCAGGAACACCGCTTCAACATCATCGACACCCCGGGGCACGTTGACTTCACGATTGAAGTTGAGCGTTCCATGCGTGTTCTGGATGGTGCTTGCATGGTGTACTGCGCGGTCGGTGGCGTTCAGCCCCAGTCCGAAACTGTTTGGCGTCAGGCCAACAAGTACAAGGTGCCGCGTCTGGCGTTCGTGAACAAGATGGACCGTCAAGGTGCCAACTTCTTCCGTGTCGTCGAGCAAATGAAGACTCGCCTGAAGGCAACGCCGGTTCCGGTCGTCATTCCTATCGGTGCTGAAGATAACTTCGTTGGCGTGATCGACCTCGTGAAGATGCAGGCCATCTTCTGGGACGACGCTTCGCAAGGCATGAAGTTCGAGTACAAGGATATCCCGGCAGACCTGCAGGCAACTGCTCAGGAATGGCGTGAGAAGATGGTTGAATCGGCCGCTGAAGCGTCCGAAGAACTGATGAACAAGTACCTGGAAGAAGGCGACCTCACTGAGGAAGAAATCGTCCAGGCTATTCGTCAGCGTACCATCGCTTGCGAAATCCAGCCGATGCTGTGCGGTACCGCGTTCAAAAACAAGGGTGTGCAGCGTATGCTGGACGCCGTGATTGAATTCCTGCCGTCGCCGATCGACATCCCGCCGGTAGGTGGTACTGATGATCGTGAACAGCCGACCTCGCGTGAAGCTTCTGATGAAGCACCGTTCTCCGCGCTGGCATTCAAGCTGATGAACGATCCGTACGTCGGTCAGCTGACCTTCTTCCGCGTCTACTCTGGCGTGGTGAAGTCTGGCGATACCGTGCTGAACTCGGTCAAGGACAAGAAAGAGCGTATCGGCCGTATCGTGCAGATGCACGCTAACGACCGTAAGGAAATCGACGAAGTGCGCGCGGGCGATATCGCCGCGGGTATCGGCCTGAAGGAAGTCACCACTGGTGAAACCCTGTGTGCCATCGATGCGCCGATCATTCTTGAGCGTATGGAATTCCCGGAGCCGGTGATTCACGTTGCCGTCGAACCGAAGACCAAGGCTGACCAGGAAAAGATGGGCGTTGCCCTGAACCGCCTGGCCAAGGAAGATCCGTCGTTCCGCGTCCGTACCGATGAAGAATCGGGCCAGACCATTATTTCCGGTATGGGTGAACTGCACCTGGAAATTCTTGTTGACCGGATGAAGCGCGAATTCGGCGTTGAAGCCAACGTGGGTGCCCCGCAAGTGGCCTACCGCGAAACCGTGACGCAAACCGTCAAGGATGTTCAAGGTAAGCACGCCAAGCAATCCGGTGGTAAGGGTCAGTTCGGTGATTGTACGATCACTCTGGAGCCGTCCGGCGAAGGCAAGGGCTACCAGTTCATCGACGAAATCAAGGGTGGTGTGATCCCCCGCGAATTCATCCCGTCGGTGGATAAGGGTATCCAGAACACGCTGAAGGCCGGTATTCTGGCTGGCTTCCCGGTGGTTGACGTGACTGTGCGTCTGACCTTCGGTTCGTACCACGATGTTGACTCCTCGCAGATCGCGTTTGAACTGGCTGGTTCGCTCGCGTTCAAGGAAGCCATGCGCCGTGCAAGCCCGGTTATCCTCGAGCCGATGATGGCCGTGGAAATCGAGACGCCGGAAGAGTACATGGGCGACATCATGGGCGATCTGTCCTCCCGTCGCGGTATCATCCAGGGTATGGATGACAACCCGGCTGGCGGCAAGATGGTCAAGGTTGAAGTTCCGCTGTCCGAAATGTTTGGCTACTCGACTACTCTGCGTTCGATGTCGCAAGGTCGTGCAACGTACTCCATGGAGTTCAAGCACTACTCTCAAGCGCCGAAGCACGTGGCCGACGCCATCATGGCGAACAAGAAGTAATTATTGTTGATGGCCTGGCGCACGGCGCCGGGCTGTTACTGAAGAATCCAGAGAATTTAAGGAAGCTAAAAAATGGCAAAGGAAAAGTTCACGCGTACGAAGCCGCACGTTAACGTCGGTACTATCGGCCACGTTGACCACGGCAAGACCACGCTGACCGCAGCGATCACCACCATTCTGTCCAAGAAGTTCGGTGGC
>NZ_BMLY01000015.1 GCF_014645555.1 Silvimonas amylolytica
GCTGGTATTCATCGACCACTACAGGATTGATCGTCAACTCTGCGAAAACCAGGCAACTCACATCGAAGGCCTGCAACGCCGACATGATTTCTACAAGAAGCAATGCGGACTGGAAAGCCGCTGGGGAATGATGCTTAACAATCTGTTTGGATAGCTATTTTTTGGAGCACGGCGTGTCCTGAAAAAGCACGCCGCCAGAGTCAGAACGGCACTTGTAAATTGTCGTGTGCGGAGCCCCTGACGCAGCCGTTAGTGCTGGATCAGACGCTTTAGGCTGAAGCTCAGCGCTGGGCCTGATCTTGACTTCGTCAGCCGCGAGATCAGTGCTACGTGGCAACCCATAGCGGACACCACGGATTGGCGCTTCAGGTTGATCACGCTGCCAAGGGAGGGCTATGGTGGCCACACGATCACTCCCCATAGGAAAGTGAAACGGCCCCCAATGATCCAGCACACCGTAGATGATCAAATCCACGAGCAAAAACATGAAAATAGCGAGTCGCATGACATCTTATTTTTTGTGCGTATTAACGCCGAGAAGCATAGCGGAAACCCGGTTTGGCAATAAGGGGTCCGGGCAAGGAATACGGGCGGAGCGCCCCGCCCTGCACCGCCGCTCGCACCCCGCAAGCGGGGACCCCAGTCGCGGCTAATCTATTATTCGTAACAGTTACGATATTTCAGACAGACGGCACATTAAACGTAACCGTTACGAAATTGCACTGCTATAATTATCGTAACAGTTACAATATTGGTGCGACATGGCAAAGCAACCCGAAGACAAACAAACCCTTGAGCTGATCGAAGCCCCAAAGAAACGCGGAAGACCAGCCACCGGCAACGCGAAGACCGCAGCCGAGCGCATGAAGGAGATGCGCAGAAGGGACAAGGTCAACGGCAACGCAACCGTAAAGCTGGATAGCGCAGAAATCGCAATAACCCTGGTATCGCTGGAAGCCGCGTACATGAACGATAACGGGACATGGCGCAACGAGAACGCCAAGCGGCTCCACGAAAAACTAAAATGCGCGTAACAGTGACGAAAAACCGGCAAACGCCGGTTTTTTACATCTTTAATACTGCAAGCGCACCCTACTCCCCATTTTTTGGCACACCCGGATATACGCATAAAGCGGAACCCGCCAAGCTAGCGACAACAGGAAACGCCGATCCATCTGCAGTTTGACCGGCTCATAACGGCCAGCCAGATGCCATGGTGAAAGCATTGTGTGGAGCGCACAGGCCTTGTCATGCGATGCCGGTAGAAAAATCTGAGCCGTGTCATATCCGGGGTAAAGATCGCGACCACGATAGAACCAGCGATCAACCACCATCGCATGCATGTCCATTCCGTACTTGACCATACCCATATGTACCTTGGGCGGGCGAATGCCCGTGAGATGCGTCAGCACTGGTATCGATAGCCGGTCCAGCCGTTTGCAGGGAACGTGGTACTCAACAAGCGTGTCCCGCACCTGTTTGTCGATCTGTGCCGGACCTTGCGCAATAAACATGGTGTCCCAACCGAGTTTGCGCGAATGAATGAACCAGTCCAGCAACGGCTGCCGCTCCTTGTCACCCCAGCTCCGGGCGTTCAGAAAAGCAGCGCATTCGTCCAGGACAATCAATCCGTTTTCTTCCTCGACAATACCCGGCTGACCCCGACCGATCGCTTCCATATCCCGGATGGTCGGAGCATCAGGGAGCCGAATTAACGTGACGCGTGACGAATGAGGAAGCAAGCCGTCCAGCTTGATATCCAGGTTGGTGGCAACCTTCTTTCCCGCCAGCAACGCATCCCTGATCCGGCCAACAGCAAGTAGCGATTTTCCGGAGCCTTTCTTCCCCGTCACAAAATAGTCAGCCATGGTCAGTTGATCTCCGCCAGTGTCTTGATGGCATCCATGTGGAAGTCGTACACAAAGCGGGCAACGCGCGCGGAGAAATAAGCACCGAGGCATGCAGGCGCATTAGAGGGTATGAAGCACATCCCCTGCACGATCCACTCAGGCGCACCCGCCGCAATTCCATTCAGCAAGCCACCAATCGCAGTGACGAATACGCCCAGGCAGATCAGCATCGCCGCGACTGCTGCAGCACCAATCGCCAGCTTGCGAGAAAAGGAAACGCCGAGCGCAGTCAACACCTGCGTAATCAGCGTGAGCAACCAACCAGCAAAAAGGGCCATCAGTCCTTACCTCCAGTAAACACACGGAAAAGGGAGAACGCAGTCAGGATGTACAAAATCCAGCCGAAGATATCGCGGACACGCGAAACGCCATCGGAAAAGTCGTAAGACACGGAGCCAAACGGGAGCGTGATCGACAGACGTGGAGCCTGCCCACCGGATGCGAAGATGGCCGCGGGGTCCCATCCGAAGTGATAACCGTCAATACTTCCGGATTGGGCCAAGGCGTTCATTTGGTCGGTCGCCTTTTTTTGGAAGTCGTCCGATAAACCCTTGTATTTATCGGCCATGCCATCTGAACCCTCGGGCGACTTAAAATCTGTCAACGCATTCAGGATGGACTGCTGCGTTGTTTCCTTGTTGTAATCATTCGGGATATCCAGCTTGATATTGCCTGCCCCGTCTGTAGAACCAGTGACCGAACTACTGGTTGAATTGGATGTGGAACTAGTGCAACCGGACATGCAGCCATCAGCATCACGCGGTAGAGATGAGTTGGCGTTTGTTCCAGTCTGATTGTTTGCCGGGTTGTCTGTATTGCTTGGCCCGGGTGTCTGACTGGCGGGCTGCGAAGCCTGAGACGGCAACGGCGCGTTAGTCACGCAAACATTGTGGTTCTGGACTTGGCCAAAGGTAGTGTTAGTTGGGCAATCTTTCGGTGACTGCGGCTCTTGAGACATAGACGAACCGACTGCTGTCTGGCTTGGCGTGCCAACCGAACTACTGTCAGACGAAGTGCAAGAGGTGCCGGTTGTGACCAGATGGCAGTACAACTTCGCCGGCGTTCCGTCTCCATTACCATACCATGACACCCCGGTTGGACCAGTGCCAGACTCGCAACTACTTGAGGTCGCGCGGCAAGAATTCACGCACTGCGGCAGTTTACTGTTCATCGCTGACTGCGCTTTCTTGAGGTCGGTCGCCTGACTCCAGTTACCCGGATTAGACTTTGTGCCCGGCACGTCCACGTAATACATCCCGAGGTCTTTGCCCGAGTCGCACGGCTGCGCAATAGGATCATGACAAGTGCCAACCGGGGTACAACGAAACATAGTCGTACTCACCCAGTTCCCCCAGTACAGAATCTGAACTGCTACCTGAATGTCACCGTTCTGATCAAAAGAAGGTGTGATGGCCCCGCATGACAATGCTCCTGGTGGACCGTTAATCCCCTGGGCGATGGCTACAGCGGAGCACATGGTGCCCCAGTCATCCCACGTCTTCCCAAGACCGGACCAACTACCATTCGTGTAGGGGTCCTCCCCGATCCAACCCGCAGTTGCGCAAGCACTAGAAACAAGGATGACGCCCAGCGCCAACGCACGAATCCATGCGGTGATACCAGTCACCCCACGACTCCACATTGTTCTGATCACTGTTTGCATAGACATATCTCTGATGGGTGGCCGCGCAGGCGCTGAGAATCACAACGAGGCTGGCCAGAATGAGCTTGGAGGGTGAGTGCATTGCTCTTACCGAAGAAAAACGGGGGCACTGCCCCCGTTTAATTGGACGCAAACGCCGATTGCCTTAGGACGCTGCGCGAATACCCTTCTTAACCAGCTTGATGACGGCAAAGCCGCCGTAAATCACGCCAACAGTGGTAGTCACCGCCGCGATGATCGTGGTGAACGAGGTCGTCAGATTGGTGATAGGAGTCACGTCAACCGTGGTGTCGGCCATGGCGGCGACAGAAGCGGATGCAGCGAATACAGCCAGGGCAATCTTGTTAATGCGGTTCATGGTTTTTCCTTGTGCGGTTAAACAACGGTCTCAATCGCCCGCCGAATGATCTTGACCATCCAGCCAGCAGCAAAGCCGACGCACCAGAGACCAAGCAGTGCAGCGGCAATTAGTAAGAGGTTGTCGTTCATGCGTTGAGCCCGGCGCTGAATCCGAGCGCGAGAACAATCACGGCACCAACGACGGCGACAATCTCTTGAATTGGTATGTTTTCCATGCAACCTCCGGGCGGCGAATAACGAACCAACACACCAGCAACATCAAGTCAAAGCCAGCGGTAAGCACTACCCATACAAGCCAGTCCATCAGCGCGCCCTCTTCCAGCACTCAAAAATGACAAACTGATTGAGGCAATCTGCAGCAGTGGTGATGGCGGATTCCCTGTCATCGAAAAAATCCGCATCGGTGATCAACTGGACGTAGTCAATTCCGCCGTCACCATCCGACCGCATGAAGTAGCCCGAATCCTTGTCCTGCACATAAAAGGCCGGGACTACTGCCATGATCAGCCAGCCTTGCTGAGCGTACCGTCAGCGGTATTCACACCACCCAGCGGCTTCAGACCCACCAGCACGGTTTTCACAGTCTTGCCGTTACTCACCTGATCCAGCTCCAGCTCAGCCTGAATCGGGTATTTCAGCGCTTTGAGTTGCTGAAACAGATCGGAAGAAGGAAATTTGAAATCAGCGATAGCAAAGCCACGTGCCGTGCCTTTGGATTCGTCCTGATCCATCAGCGTGAAAACAGTCGTGCTGTCATAGTTTTGGCCGTCAACTTCACCCTTGAACATCTTTGCGCCGACGACGGTTGCGGTAGTTTTGAAACGCATTGCAATTTCCTTTACGAGAGATAAGCGCCATCTGAAGTCGGGTTCCGCCAAGGCGCACTGGTAGCGGTGACTGAATCAAAAGGAATGTCTTCTTCCCAAACCGGCAGCGACACCACCTCGCAACCGAGCAGGCGTGAACGGTCTGAGAGCGTCAAAGGGGCCGGGCTAAGGGTGTAAGTCGGAACTTTCAGGCGCTTGGGCACCCCGTCTTGCTGAGTGCGGCGCAGGAATTCGTCCTGGCCAAGCACGTGCACCAACGTGCCGATGTATTTGCCGTACTGGTGATTGATGATTTCAATCGCGCGATCTACCGCAATTTCCATCTCCAGCTTTGTTGTGGTGATGCGGGATTGTTTTTCGCTGATCCACTCGAAAGCGGGATAACAGGCGGAAAGGTAAGCACCTGGGTTCATCAACATATCGAACGGCAATACACGCCCGACAGCCTTGTTTTCACATTCAATGCGCACCCACGGGGATTCTTTGCACCCTTCTTTCTTGCCACGTTCATAGATACGGGCGTACTTGCCGGAGCGACGGAGACCGACGCAGAACGTTCGACCTTTGCCGCTAGGTCGGTACCAGTTGCCCATTTGCTCGCATTCCGGCGCATTGCCCCGGTAGCACTGGTACAGATCGGTCTTATAGTCATCAAAGGCCTTATCCACGGTGTAGCGTTCACCGAGGTAGTCGTCATAAGCCAGATCAACACGCGTGAGCTTTGGCTGTTCTGCCTGATCCTGCAGGAAGTTAACCAGGCGCTCTTCCCAACCCTCTTCCGCTGCAGCGCAGCCCTTGCCTGTCAGCGACACTAGAATTTTGTTTCGCTGGCCACCGATGCAGACGAGGCCGAAACCATCGCCCAAATCCCACGACTGGCGGAAAAAATGAGCGCCGTTAGGCCGCTTGCCAGTCACGCCGAAGCCAAAGATTTGTTCCAGCTTGAGACTCATGGCCAGCACGTAATCGTCATCACACTGAAGGAACTGGCCAAACATGGCGCAGGTGTCTTTGTGGAACGTGAAGCTCACCCAGTCGATGAACGCGGCATCTCCGCCCCACCCTCTGCGCATCGGGTATTCAACGATTTCACCCGAGGTAGACATCACCAGTTTGATGGTCGGGACGGGTTCTTTTTGGGCAGTTAACCCCGTGTTACTAGTGGGGGTCTCCCGTGCACCGTCGGCTGCCTTTTCAGCCGGGGCCGGCGCTGCCGCGCCAGCACCCGTCCGAAACAGGCGACCGACTCTATCCTCTGATTCCTCTTTGCGTTCCAGGCGTGTACGGTTTTCCGGAGACAAGGCACGCGCCACCGTCGCATCAATTTTGGCGATTTGCTCAGGCGTGACCCGTCCGGCGTCGATTTTTTGCGCGGGCGTCACATCGGGCGATTGCGTGCGTTTACGGGACATGTTTTGGCGTGCTAACTTGGCATCAAGAATTACTGATACCCTAGCATCAGGAATTCTTTAAATCAAGAGTTCCTGATACGGAGAAAACACATGAACACGCTCGACGAAATTATCGACGAGGCAAAAAAACAGATTGGAACGGAGAGTGACCGACAGCTAGCACTGCACATCGGACTAACCCCGCAATCAGTTAGTCAGTGGCGGAAGAAAACCAGCTCGCCCGACATGTACGCGCTAATGAAACTGCAGGATATTTTGAAAAGAGACGCCCGAGAATTGTCCGCAATCATTGAAGCGGAACGGGCAAAAAGTGAGGAAAAACGCGGGTTTTGGGAAGGTATTAAGCGCGATTTCTCTAAGAACACCCTTCCGGTTGCCCTGGTTGTGGCGACGACGCTAGCCCTTGCTGGAGGGGGTCAAACTGATAGGTCCGCCCTATCGCTTACAGGGTATAAATCCAAAGCGATGTATATTATGTAAAGTTACATTGAGCGTCTGTTCAGAAGTATCCGGAATTTGGCCACTGTCAAAACAGCCAGCCTCCTCACCCTTTATCCATCCTGAAGTCACACCGATAAAACTCAAACCCGCCGACGAACGGCGGGTTTTTCGTATTGGGCGCACAACATGGATAAAAACAGAACATTTCCCCGCACAGACTTCAAATCAAATCAAAACGACCTGATGCACGCGATGTATTCCGTTACCGCAACGGAAATCGCTGAAATCTGCAAAGTCGACCTCGACACCGTGCACGCATGGAAAACCGGAATCCAGCCGGTACCATACATGGCCTACCAGTTACTACTCTTCAAAGTCCTTGGACGGATTCCTGAAGGATTCGGCAGTTGGTCAGGCTGGACAATTATCGAAGACCGGATATATCCGCCTGGCGCAACATACAAAGGCGCAGCCAGGCAGATTGAGCTGGTATTCATCGACCACTACAGGATTGATCGTCAACTCTGCGAAAACCAGGCAACTCA
>NZ_BMLY01000016.1 GCF_014645555.1 Silvimonas amylolytica
TATGCATATGTGGCGGGAAACCCAGTAAAGCAGTCCGACAGTACTGGCCTTGACGGAACTTGCGAATGGGAAGGCATTGCTATTCGATGCGACTTCAATGATCCCCTCCCTGAGCTAAGACCCCATCCCAATGCAGATTTAGCATCCAAGATAAGTAAGTGGTGGCACAAGATCTGTAGCTCCCGAGACGATTGTGAGCGTCAGTGCGATTCGGATTGGGATACGGGTAGAGCGTTTTGCCTGGCAATTACCGATCATGGGCGTCAGAAAAAACAATTCCGGCAATGTATGGATTCGGTTGATGCCAAGTACACCGCGTGTTACCAAGATTGCCAGAGCGAGTAGGGTTACTGTGATGCGAGAGCTTGATACTAATGATGTTGTTATCCGGTTGGACCCGCCTCGATCCATGGTTCAACTGTTAGTAAAAAAAACTGATGGCACGCTTGATTTGTTTTATGAGGCATCGCAGGAGACACTGCTTGAGATGGGAGGTTTCGAGCGGGGACTCGGCGTTCTCGTGCTGGGTTATTTTTCCGCGAAGACCAAGGTGGATATCTTTAACCTCGAAGATTATCGCCGTGGTGCGACAGCCTTTCAGAAAGAGCTTGATGAAGAGGCTGCGGAGCTTCTGAGTTCTGAGGATTCGAATAGTGTCTTTGAAGGGGCGTTGCTCAGACTGGACCGGTTCGACGATACGTGGACGCTGCAAGATTTGGACGACATGGAGAGCCTGATCCGACATGCCGCAGATGGTGGAAGCGAAGCAGCCCAAGTGTTCTTAAAAGAAAAATGGCCGGAGCGGGTAAAAATTCTGCGCCGTCGAATAACACGTTAAGCCTAAAAAAAGCCCATCTGACCGGTGGGCTTTTTATATTTGCAGCGGTGATAGATCTGGCAAGCCGCTGTGCTTACAGTTTGTAAACACTTTTGCTTTTGCAAATCAGCAGGTTACGCTAATTCTGTAATGTGTTGTATACAAATCCGGTTGTCGAAAATCGCCAATTAACCTTGCAAATCAAGTAGTTAAGCGCACCGCACAGGTGCGTATGGTGTATAGGGTTTTTAGCGTTAAGGAAAGGGGCGCTGAGGGCATCAAATTGCCCATTCCATCGACCAGAAAACAGTCGCGGGGCGTCCTCATCACACGATCAGGCAGTGCCTGATCGCAAAGTGGCGATAAAACCACTGAATCCGGGGTGGATTTGTTGACGAAATGTTGATGAAACGTTGATCTTTTGTTGACGATTTGTTGATTATCGAGCGATTTTGTAGAACATTTGTAGACGGAATGTAGACGATTTGTAGATCTTTTGTAGAACATTTGTAGAACATTTGTAGACGACCCGTGGTGGCGGGATTTGATAACTGCGGCCTCCGCCAGCCGGAAAAATGCTAACTAATTGATAACTGTTTGATAACTGCCCGCGGAGGGGTGGCCCGGATGTTGTCACTTTTAGCGGCGGGTCAGGACTCCTGTTTTTGTCACCTTTGGCGCAGGCCGGATTCCAGTAAAAATGCGGGTTGCAGGCCGCCCAGATCCTCAAGCCCGGATGTTGTCACTTTTAGCGACTGGCCAGGACTCCTGTTTTTGTCACCTTTGGCGTCAGGTCGTGGCTTCGAGCGCGGCCACGTAGCCGGCCAGCCGGGCCTGGTCTTCGGGCCGGAAATGCCCGCCTAAAATCTCCGCCAGATCGTCCGCGTGCAGACCGAGTTGGGGTGCCACGTCGGCCAGCGGGCGTGCGCCGATCTGCTGCCGCAAGGCCATCACCAGGCTGGATACGGCCTGCATGCCTTCGGGGTTGGTGTGGCCGAGGTCGGCGTAGACATTGCCACTGGAGGGGGTGAATTGAGCCATCAGATCCTCTCGAACGGGGCAAGCATGCCCCCTGGTTCATTCGAATGAACTTCCTGTTCATTCTATAGCTGCTAAAAAAGCCCCCTGACCCCCGGCAGTGGTGCTGCGGGGTGAGGAGGCTTCGCTTTAGTTGCGAGAAGGGTCAGTGCTGTTGCTGGGCCAATACTGTTTCCAGCATCTCCAGCACAAACCGTTGCTTGGGTTTGGGCAACTGGCTGATGGCATCGACCTGTTGTTGCAGACGGGATGCCGGCCCGCGTTTACCGGTCGATCTGGCGGGGGCCTGTCCCAGCAACTCATCCAGCGTCAAGTCCAGTACCTGTGCCAGGGTGGGCAGTAGTGATGCTGCCACCCGTAGGCGCCCGACTTCGTAATGCGCAAGCGTCTGCTGCGCAATCCCCAGCCGCTCGGCCAGTTGTTGCTGCGTCAGATTCTGACCCTTGCGGGCCAAGGCAATGCGTGCGCCGAGTTCCTTGAAAAACAGTTCTTCCCTGGTGTTCATGGCCATCGTGATCGGTTTGGTAACAGCCATGACAATAACCCCTGTTTTGGTTTACTGGCTTGACTGTACTCTGAATCGGAGTAATCTGGAATAGAGTTATTTTTACTCCAGACTACTTGACAGGGTTTTACGAGGAAACCGCATGGCACGCATCCCGGACGCAGAAGTAGCGCGTCTCAAAACAGAGGTCTCGCTGGTGCGCCTGGTGGAAGCTGCCGGACTGGTGCTTAAAAAACAGGGGAAGGATTACGCCTGTGGTTGCCCGTTCCATGCCGATGACACGCCCAGCCTGATCGTCTCGCCGGGCAAGAACCTGTTCCACTGCTTTGGCTGTGGTACGGCCGGTGGCCCGATCGACTGGGTCATGAAAATGCAGGGCATCAGCTTCCGGCATGCCGTGGAGCTGTTGCGGGAAGGTCTTCCTTTAGCCGCTGATCCGGCGGGTGCCCAGACCCCGGTGCGGCAATCAACGGTGCGCAAGCTGGCTGCACCGGTGGCTGTGGAGGCGGAGGATCAGGTGGTGCTGGCCCAGGTGGCCGACTATTACCACGCGACGCTGAAACAGCAGCCGGACGCGCTGGCCTATCTCCAGACCCGGGGGCTGACGCACCCGGAACTGGTCGAGACCTTCCGGCTGGGGTATGCCAACCGGACGCTGGGTTTGCGCCTCCCGGAAAAAAACCGGGTCGCCGGCGCGGAGGTGCGGGGCCGCTTGCAGCGGCTGGGCATTTACCGGGATTCGGGCCATGAACACTTCAACGGCTCGCTGGTGATCCCGGTGCTGGACCTGGCCGGCAACGTGGTAGGCATGTACGGCCGCAAGCTGCTGGACAACCTGCGTTCGGGTACGCCGAAACACCTGTACCTGCCGGGCCCGCACCGGGGCGTGTGGAACGAGGCGGCGCTGGCCGGCAGCCGCGAGGTCATCCTGTGCGAGGCCCTGCTGGATGCCATGACCTTCTGGTGTGCGGGTTACCGCAACGTCACCGCCAGCTATGGCACCCAGGGCTTTACGGACGAACACCTGGCCGCCTTCCGGCGGCACGGCATCGAGCGCGTGCTGATTGCCTATGACCGGGATGATGCGGGGGAACAGGCGGCGGCCGGGCTGGCCACCCGCTTGCAGGCCGAGGGCTTGGCCTGCTACCGCATCCAGTTCCCGAAAGGCATGGATGCCAATGAATACGCCCTGAAACTGCAACCGGCAGGCAAGTCGCTGGGGCTGCTGATCCGCAAGGCGGTCTGGCTGGGTGAAGGCCAGGCCCCGGCGCGGGAGGTGGCCGGGCCGGTGATGGCCCAGGTGCTGCCGCCAGAGCCCGTCATTGAAAACGAGCCGGCACCTGCGCCTGTTCCAGCCGCTGATAACCCGCCCGGGGCGGTGCTGCCGGCGGCCGTGATGCCACCGGCCCCGGCGGTACCGGCCGCCGTGGTCACCGACCAGGAAGTGGTGATGCACTTCGGTGACGGGGAGGACGCCCGCCGCTGGCGGGTGCGCGGGCTGCCCCGGAATCTGGCCATCGGCGTGCTCAAGGTCAACGTATTGGTGGCCTGCGGCGATGCCTTCCACGTGGACACCCTGGACCTGTACGCGGCACGGGCGCGGGCCGTGTTTGTACAACAGGCCGCGGCGGAACTGCATCTGCCCGAGGCGGTGCTCAAGGCCGAGCTGGGCCGCCTGCTGCTCAAACTGGAACAGTTGCAGGATGACCAGCTGCGGGACGCGCTGGAACCCAAGGCGCCGCCCGTGCCGGAACTGGATGAAGACGAACGCCGCGCCGCCCTGGCGTTGCTGCGCACCCCGGACCTGCTGACCCGGGTGCTGGCCGACTTCGAGGCCTGCGGGGTGGTGGGCGAAGCCACCAACAAGCTCACGGCCTGGCTGGCGGCGACCAGCCGCAAGCTGGAACGGCCGCTGGCCGTGGTGGTGCAGTCCTCCAGCGCCGCCGGCAAATCCTCCCTCATGGATGCGGTACTGGCCTTCATGCCGCCGGAAGAAACGGTGCGCTACTCGGCCATGAGTGGCCAGTCGCTGTTCTACATGGGCCAGACCAACCTCAAACACAAGGTGCTGGCCATTGCCGAAGAAGAAGGGGCCAGCCGGGCCAGCTATGCCCTCAAGCTCCTGCAATCCGATGGCGAACTGACCATGGCCAGTACCGGGACCGACGCCAACGGCAACCTGGTGGCCCAGGAATACAAGGTCGAAGGCCCGATGAGCCTGTTCATGACCACGACCGCCATCGACGTGGATGAAGAACTGCTGAACCGCTGCCTGGTGCTCTCGGTGGACGAAGGCCGCGAACAGACTGCCGCCATCCACCGCCGCCAGCGTGAACGCCGCACCCTGGCCGGCCTCCTGGGCAAGGAACACAAGGATGCCGTGCTGGCCCTGCACCGCAACGCGCAGCGGCTGCTGCAACCGGTGGTGGTGGTCAACCCGTTTGCCGACCGGCTCACCTTCATGAACGACCGCACGCGCACCCGGCGCGATCACGAAAAATACCTGAGCCTGATCGACACCATCACCCTGGTGCACCAGTACCAGCGTCCTGCCAAAGCCGTCACCGTGGCGGGCCGCCGCATTGAATACATCGAGGTCACGCCGGACGACATTGCGCTGGCCAACAGCCTCGCGCACGAAGTGCTGGGGCGCAGCCTGGATGAACTGCCGCCACAGACCCGCCGGCTGCTGGTGCTGGTCCGTGATCTGGTGAGCGACCGGGCCACGGCGCTGGAGCTGCACCGGTCTGAATACCGCTTTAGCCGCAAGGACGTGCGGGATGCCACCGGCTGGGGCGACACCCAGCTCAAGGTGCATCTGGCCCGGCTGGCTGAACTGGAATACCTGGTGGTGCACCGGTCTGGCCAGAGCTTCCAGTACGAACTGCTGTACGACGGCGACGGCCGCAATGTGCCGTACCTGTCGGGTTTGCTGGACCCGGCCTGCCTGTACGACGGCGAGCGGTCGGGGTCGTCACGCGGGCAGTCGGCCCCCGGTCGGGCTGTGGCCGGGGCCGGGTCGGCCGGTGGTCAGCCCCTCCTGCATGACGCCACGCCAGCACTGCCGGGGCTTGCCGCCCAAGTCTCTGACAACCTGCCGGAAACACGCCACCCCCGCAACGGCAGAATGGCATCGTACCCGCAGGCCGGCCCCCTGACGGCCGGGGTGTGACATGCCCCGCGCTGGCCAGAAACTCAAAACCCGCAAACCGGCAGCGGTCAAACCGGCGGCCCCGGCCCGGCGTACGGTGGATCCACTCGCCGGCCTGCCGTTGCTGGGCTGGGTGGAAGCCCACCTGGAATGGCTGGGCGTCACGGGCTACTCCCCGGATACCGTGATCGCCCGGCGCACCGCCTTGCGCCGCTTCGTGAGCTGGTGCGATGAACGCGGGCTGCAACAGCCGGCCGACATTACCAAACCGGTCCTCGACCGCTACCAGCGACACCTGTTCTATTACCGCAAGCCGGACGGCTCCCCGCTGACCCTGGGCAGCCAGCACGGCGCACTGGCCCCGCTGAAAACCTGGTTCAAATGGCTGGCCCGGGAAAACCACATCCTCTACAACCCGGCCAGTGAACTCGACCTGCCGAAGCTGCCCAAACATCTGCCCCGCGCCATCCTGAGCGTGCAGGAAGTGGAAGCGATCCTGGCCGAAGCCGACCCGCAGACCCCCTACGGCCTGCGCGACCGGGCCATGCTCGAACTGCTGTACAGCACCGGCCTGCGGCGGATGGAAGTGGCCAAACTTGCCCTGTATGACGTCGATCCGAACCGGCGGCTGCTGTTCGTGCGCGAAGGCAAGGGCCGCAAGGACCGGGTGGTCCCGGTGGGAGAACGGGCGCTGGCCTGGCTGGAACGCTACCTCACCGAAGCCCGGCCGCAACTGGTTGCTGCCGAACACGAAGCCCTGTTCGTCACCGACTACGGCGAGCGGGTCAGCCCGGCCTTCGTGGCCCAACACGTCAAACGGTACATGGACTTCGCCGGCGTTCACAAACCCGGCGCCACCCACCTGCTGCGGCACGCCATGGCCACGCACATGCTGGAAGCCGGGGCCGACGTGCGCGTGCTGCAGGCGCTGCTGGGCCACGCCAGTTTGAGCACGACGGAAATCTACACCCACGTCAGCATCGAGCACCTGCGGGCGATCCACGACGCCACACACCCGGCCCGCCTGCGGCGGGCGGACAGCCTGGCGGACGCGACCACCGAGCTGTGGCCGCTGCTGGACGACGAAGACTGATCCTCCCCTGATTGACCCCTTTAGCCGCCGTCTGCGTGGCGGAAAACGCACGCCTGAACTGCGGCTGGTCCGCCAGAAAAACGCGTCTGGAAAAAAATTTGCCCCGGTGGTGGCTGCTGCGGGCAGAATGAGGCTGAAAGGCGCGTGGGTGCTGGGTTTGCGGGGTGCGTGTACGACGGTTTGCGTCAGGGTGAACTATCTATGCATAT
>NZ_BMLY01000017.1 GCF_014645555.1 Silvimonas amylolytica
TTGCAGGAAGGTGTTGACGGGTGCGGGGATGGTCCGTATAGTTCGGTTTCTCCGCTGCAGACACAACAGCGAAACAGCGAAAACGAAAGAGTTTAGCAGGGTTTCAGTGTCTGGTGGCAAACGATCTTTAACAAATTACAGCCGATGAGTGTGGGTGCCTGGCAAGACGAAATATGGCACTCGCACTCAAGAAAAGACGAAATGCAAATTTTGTCATTTCGAGAGTTTTAAGCGAGCGCAAATGAAGTAACAGGAATTGAACTCAAGAGTTTGATCCTGGCTCAGATTGAACGCTGGCGGCATGCTTTACACATGCAAGTCGAACGGACTTGAAGGGCTTGCTCTTCAAGTTAGTGGCGAACGGGTGAGTAATGCATCGGAACGTACCGTGTGATGGGGGATAACTTTCCGAAAGGAAGGCTAATACCGCATACGCCCTGAGGGGGAAAGAGGGGGATCGCAAGACCTCTTGTCATACGAGCGGCCGATGTCGGATTAGCTAGTTGGTGAGGTAAAGGCTCACCAAGGCGACGATCCGTAGCGGGTCTGAGAGGACGACCCGCCACACTGGGACTGAGACACGGCCCAGACTCCTACGGGAGGCAGCAGTGGGGAATCTTGGACAATGGGCGCAAGCCTGATCCAGCAATGCCGCGTGGGTGAAGAAGGCCTTCGGGTTGTAAAGCCCTTTTGTCAGGGAGCAAATCCTTGTAGCTAATATCTACTGGGGATGAGAGTACCTGAAGAATAAGGACCGGCTAACTACGTGCCAGCAGCCGCGGTAATACGTAGGGTCCAAGCGTTAATCGGAATTACTGGGCGTAAAGCGTGCGCAGGTGGCTTGTTAAGACCGATGTGAAATCCCCGGGCTCAACCTGGGAACTGCATTGGTGACTGGCTCGCTAGAGTACGGCAGAGGGGGGTGGAATTCCACGTGTAGCAGTGAAATGCGTAGAGATGTGGAGGAACACCGATGGCGAAGGCAACCCCCTGGGCTGATACTGACACTCATGCACGAAAGCGTGGGGAGCAAACAGGATTAGATACCCTGGTAGTCCACGCCCTAAACGATGTCTACTAGTTGTCGGGGTTTTCGGACCTTGGTAACGCAGCTAACGCGTGAAGTAGACCGCCTGGGGAGTACGGTCGCAAGATTAAAACTCAAAGGAATTGACGGGGGCCCGCACAAGCGGTGGATGATGTGGATTAATTCGATGCAACGCGAAAAACCTTACCTGGTCTTGACATGTCGAGAACCCCGGAGAGATCTGGGGGTGCCGCAAGGAACTCGAACACAGGTGCTGCATGGCTGTCGTCAGCTCGTGTCGTGAGATGTTGGGTTAAGTCCCGCAACGAGCGCAACCCTTGCCATTAGTTGCCAGCATTCAGTTGGGCACTTTAATGGGACTGCCGGTGACAAACCGGAGGAAGGTGGGGATGACGTCAAGTCCTCATGGCCCTTATGACCAGGGCTTCACACGTCATACAATGGTCGGTACAGAGGGCAGCCAACCCGCGAGGGGGAGCCAATCCTTTAAAACCGATCGTAGTCCGGATTGCACTCTGCAACTCGAGTGCATGAAGTCGGAATCGCTAGTAATCGCGGATCAGCATGTCGCGGTGAATACGTTCCCGGGCCTTGTACACACCGCCCGTCACACCATGGGAGTGGGTTTTACCAGAAGTGGCCAGTCTAACCTTCGGGGGGACGGTTACCACGGTAGGATTCATGACTGGGGTGAAGTCGTAACAAGGTAGCCGTAGGGGAACCTGCGGCTGGATCACCTCCTTTCAAGAGAAAGTCTTGTACAGGTATCCACACTCATCGGCTGTAGGTTAAAGATACGGAGAACGTCCCGGGAGACCGGGATGTGATTTGTGGAGCTGGGTCAGTAGCTCAGTCGGTTAGAGCACCGTCTTGATAAGGCGGGGGTCGCTGGTTCGATTCCAGCTTGACCCACCAATGATTCTTCTGTTGGTGAGGCTCGAGCAAGCAAGTCCGCATGCATGAATGGGGGTTTAGCTCAGCTGGGAGAGCACCTGCTTTGCAAGCAGGGGGTCGTCGGTTCGATCCCGTCAACCTCCACCACCACCTGGCGGTGGGGCGGTCAACAAACCACTGCACGCAAGTGGCAGCGGCTTGAAGACTGGAAGTGCGGAACACAAGTCGGCTGTAAATTCTGAAGTTTCCATAAACAAATGTTTTTGGTGAGTGTTTGAATTCACCAAGAAGACTTGTTTCTGATTGCTTCAATCGGAACCCTGATCAATCAGGGACTTCGTATCTGATCTTTAACAAAATGGAAGAAGCAAGACTCAAATTCTGAAGTAATAGATATTGGGTTAGATTGTATCGTTGCTGCACAGTTACGACTGTGTGGTACGCAAACACCTGTAATGCTTGGCTATATGCTGAGGTTATAGGATCAAGCGAATAAGTGCATCTGGTGGATGCCTTGGCGATCACAGGCGATGAAGGACGCGGTAGCCTGCGAAAAGCTACGGGGAGCTGGCAAACGAGCTTTGATCCGTAGATGTCCGAATGGGGAAACCCACCTCTTTTGAGGTATCCATGACTGAATACATAGGTCATGCGAAGCGAACCGGGAGAACTGAAACATCTAAGTACCCCGAGGAAAAGAAATCAACCGAGATTCCGGAAGTAGTGGCGAGCGAAACCGGAGCAGCCTGCATGTGATAGCAGAGATCTTAGTGGAACGGCATGGAAAGGCCGGCGACAGTGGGTGATAGCCCCGTACACGAAAGGGACTCTGTGGTACTGAGCATGCGACAAGTAAGGCGGGACACGAGAAATCCTGTCCGAAGACGGGGGGACCATCCTCCAAGGCTAAATACTCGTGATCGACCGATAGTGAACCAGTACCGTGAGGGAAAGGCGAAAAGAACCCCGGGAGGGGAGTGAAACAGAACCTGAAACCGGATGCATACAAACAGTGGGAGCCTCTGAAAATGGGGTGACTGCGTACCTTTTGTATAATGGGTCAGCGACTTACGTTCAGTAGCAAGCTTAACCGCATAGGGGAGGCGTAGGGAAACCGAGTCCGAACAGGGCGCTTAGTTGCTGGGCGTAGACCCGAAACCAGGTGATCTATCCATGGCCAGGATGAAGGTGCGGTAACACGCACTGGAGGTCCGAACCCACTAGTGTTGCAAAACTAGGGGATGAGCTGTGGATAGGGGTGAAAGGCTAAACAAACCTGGAAATAGCTGGTTCTCCCCGAAAACTATTTAGGTAGTGCCTCGAGTATTACTGACGGGGGTAAAGCACTGTTATGGCTAGGGGGTCATCGCGACTTACCAAACCATGGCAAACTCTGAATACCGTCAAGTATCAGCTCGGGAGACAGACATCGGGTGCTAACGTCCGGTGTCAAGAGGGAAACAACCCAGACCGCCGTCTAAGGTCCCAAATGACATGTTAAGTGGAAAACGAGGTGGGAAGGCACAGACAGCCAGGATGTTGGCTTAGAAGCAGCCATCATTTAAAGAAAGCGTAATAGCTCACTGGTCGAGTCGTCCTGCGCGGAAGATGTAACGGGGCTCAAACATGTAACCGAAGACGCGGATGTGCAGTTTACTGCACGTGGTAGGGGAGCGTTCCGTAGGCCTGTGAAGGTGTGGTGTAAACCATGCTGGAGGTATCGGAAGTGCGAATGCTGACATGAGTAGCGTTAAAACGGGTGAAAAGCCCGTTCGCCGTAAGCCCAAGGTTTCCTGCGCAACGTTCATCGGCGCAGGGTGAGTCGGCCCCTAAGGCGAGGCTGAAAAGCGTAGTCGATGGGAAACAGGTTAATATTCCTGTACTTTGTATTGGTGCGATGTGGGGACGGAGAAGGGTAGGTCAGCCATCTGTTGGAATAGGTGGTTCAAGCGTGTAGGTGTGTGGCTCAGGCAAATCCGGGCTGCTTTAACACTGAGGCGTGATAACGAGGTCTCATTGAGACTGAAGTGATTGATCCCATGCTTCCAGGAAAAGCCACTAAGCTTCAGCCAATACGGAACCGTACCGCAAACCGACACTGGTGGGCAGGATGAGAATTCCAAGGCGCTTGAGAGAACTCAGGAGAAGGAACTCGGCAAATTGACACCGTAACTTCGGGAGAAGGTGTGCCACTGTAGGGTGAAGCGACTTGCTCGTGGAGCCTGAAGTGGTTGCAGTGAAAAGGTGGCTGCGACTGTTTATCAAAAACACAGCTCTCTGCAAAGACGAAAGTCGACGTATAGGGAGTGACGCCTGCCCGGTGCTGGAAGGTTAAGTGATGGGGTGCAAGCTCTTGATCGAAGCCCCAGTAAACGGCGGCCGTAACTATAACGGTCCTAAGGTAGCGAAATTCCTTGTCGGGTAAGTTCCGACCCGCACGAATGGCGTAACGATGGCCACACTGTCTCCTCCTGAGACTCAGCGAAGTTGAAATGTTTGTGAAGATGCAATCTCCCCGCTGCTAGACGGAAAGACCCCGTGAACCTTTACTGTAGCTTTGCATTGGACTTTGAAGTGGTTTGTGTAGGATAGGTGGGAGGCTTTGAAGTGGTGACGCCAGTCATCATGGAGCCGTCCTTGAAATACCACCCTGACCCCTTTGAGGTTCTAACCTTGGTCCGTGATCCGGATCGGGGACCGTGCATGGTAGGCAGTTTGACTGGGGCGGTCTCCTCCCAAAGTGTAACGGAGGAGCTCGAAGGTCACCTAGGTACGGTCGGACATCGTACTGATAGTGTAATGGCACAAGGTGGCTTGACTGCGAGACTGACAAGTCGAGCAGGTGCGAAAGCAGGACATAGTGATCCGGTGGTTCTGAATGGAAGGGCCATCGCTCAACGGATAAAAGGTACTCCGGGGATAACAGGCTGATTCCGCCCAAGAGTTCACATCGACGGCGGAGTTTGGCACCTCGATGTCGGCTCATCACATCCTGGGGCTGTAGCCGGTCCCAAGGGTATGGCTGTTCGCCATTTAAAGTGGTACGTGAGCTGGGTTCAAAACGTCGTGAGACAGTTTGGTCCCTATCTGCAGTGGGCGCTGGAAATTTGAGGGGGGCTGCTCCTAGTACGAGAGGACCGGAGTGGACGCATCTCTGGTGTACCGGTTATCACGCCAGTGGTATCGCCGGGTAGCTAAATGCGGAAGAGATAAGCGCTGAAAGCATCTAAGCGCGAAACTCGCCCCAAGATGAGATTTCCCTGGGATCTTGAATCCCCTGAAGGGTCGTTGAAGACCACAACGTTGATAGGCCAGGTGTGGAAGCGCAGTAATGCGTTAAGCTGACTGGTACTAATTGCCCGTGAGGCTTGATCCTATAACCTGAGTGTGTAGGCAGGTTTGGTGTTGTACGATCTACCCCAAGACACAGAATTTGAAGGCAGCAGGTGAGTAACAGGGCCTGTTGTGAATTGCTTCTTCCGAATCAGAGTGAGCTGTAGACACAGACGAACTCAACCAGTTACGTCTGGCGACCATAGCGAGTTGGCCCCACGCCTTCCCATCCCGAACAGGACCGTGAAACGACTTAGCGCCGATGATAGTGCGGATTACCCGTGTGAAAGTAGGACATTGCCAGACACCCCATAGAAAGCGCCCGTACAGA
>NZ_BMLY01000018.1 GCF_014645555.1 Silvimonas amylolytica
TGTGGATTCAACCGGTCGATGCAACACACTAGAACCTGCGCAGGCAGGAGGAGTGTGGCACATGAAACAGAGACGCCGGATTTACTACTCGGAAAGCCAGAAGGCACTGATGTGGGATCGCTGGCAGCAAGGCGAATCGCTCCAGCACATCGCCCAGTTGTTTGACCGCAATCACTCGTCCATTCAAGGCATCCTGGCTCA
Organism: Silvimonas amylolytica; assembly: GCF_014645555.1. Classification (GTDB taxonomy): domain Bacteria; phylum Pseudomonadota; class Gammaproteobacteria; order Burkholderiales; family Chitinibacteraceae; genus Silvimonas; species Silvimonas amylolytica. Next base: position 202 of record NZ_BMLY01000018.1, read on the forward strand.
GACTGGCGGGATACGTCCTGCACCCAGAAAACGCGCACGCCTGGCACTCACCCTCACCGAAAGGGAAGAGATTTCGCGCGCTTTGGCGGTGGGAAACCCCATTCGATGCATTGCGTGCCATCTGGGTCGCGCACCCTCGACGATCAGTCGTGAAATTCGGCGGAATGGGGGATGTGCGTCCTATCGGGCCGCTGATGCTGATCAAGCGGCATGGGATCGGGCGCATCGGCCCAAGCGATGTAAACTGGTCGAGAATCCCGCGTTGGCGCAGATTGTGGCAGACCGGCTGCAAAGGCAGTGGTCGCCAGAGCAGATCGCCGGCTGGCTCAAGCGGGAACATCCCCACGACGAGCGCAATCAGGTGTCCCATGAAACCATTTATCGCAGTCTCTTCATTCAGGCCCGTGGCGCACTGAAGAAAGAGTTGCTGGCTCATTTGCGGCGCACCCGCGCCATGCGGCGTTCACGTCATCACACGCAAAAGACAGAAGATCACGGCAGGATCACCGATGCCATCTCCATCCGTGAACGTCCCGCCACAGTTCAGGATCGAGCAGTGCCGGGCCACTGGGAAGGCGACCTGCTCTGTGGCAGCAAAAACAGCCAGATAGCCACGCTGGTAGAGCGTCAGACGCGTTATGTGATGCTGGTGAAATTGAGGAGCAAAGACACCGGGAGTGTCGTGACCGCGCTCATCAAACAGGCCCACAAGCTGCCAACAATGCTGTATCAATCACTCACCTGGGATCGTGGCAAGGAACTGGCCGACCACAAACGCTTTACGTTGGCCACCGACATCCAGGTTTATTTCTGCGACCCGCAGCACCCATGGCAACGCGGGACCAATGAAAATACGAATGGGTTGTTGAGACAGTACTTCCCCAAGGGAACAGATCTCTCGGGCTACACCCAGGCGGAACTGGATGCAGTAGCCGGGCGACTGAATGAACGGCCCCGGAAAACGTTGGGTTATGAAACACCGGCTGAACGATTCCAACAGGCTGTTGCATCGACCGGTTGAATCCACA
>NZ_BMLY01000019.1 GCF_014645555.1 Silvimonas amylolytica
TTACTCAACGATCTTGGCAACAACGCCGGCGCCAACAGTACGGCCACCTTCACGGATGGCGAAGCGCAGACCTTGTTCCATGGCGATCGGGGCGATCAGAGCAACAGTGATGGTCACGTTGTCACCTGGCATCACCATTTCGGTACCTTCCGGCAGGCTGATCGCACCAGTCACGTCCGTAGTACGGAAGTAGAACTGCGGGCGATAGTTGCTGAAGAACGGGGTGTGACGACCACCTTCATCCTTGGACAGAACGTAGATCTCAGCGGTGAACTTGGTATGCGGGGTGATGGAGCCCGGCTTGGCCAGAACCTGACCACGCTGAACGTCTTCACGCTTCGTACCACGCAGCAGCGCGCCGATGTTGTCGCCAGCCTGACCTTGATCCAGCAGCTTGCGGAACATTTCCACGCCGGTACAAGTCGTCTTGACGGTCGGAACGATACCGACGATTTCCAGTTCTTCGCCAACCTTGATGATACCGCGCTCAACACGACCGGTAACAACGGTACCGCGACCGGAGATCGAGAACACGTCTTCCACCGGCATCAGGAAAGTACCGTCGATGGCACGTTCCGGTTCCGGAATGTAGCTGTCCAGTGCGTCGGCCAGACGGAAGATGGCGGGTTCGCCGATTTCCGACTGGTCGCCATTCAGGGCCAGCATGGCGGAGCCGTGGATGATCGGGGTGTCGTCGCCCGGGAAGTCGTACTTGGACAGCAGGTCACGCACTTCCATTTCAACCAGTTCCAGCAGCTCGGCGTCATCCACCATGTCGCACTTGTTCAGGAACACGAGGATGTACGGAACGCCAACCTGGCGGGCCAGCAGAATGTGCTCGCGGGTTTGCGGCATCGGACCGTCAGCGGCCGAGCAAACCAGGATCGCACCGTCCATCTGGGCAGCACCGGTAATCATGTTCTTCACGTAGTCAGCGTGACCCGGGCAGTCGACGTGCGCGTAGTGGCGGGTTGCGGTTTCGTATTCAACGTGTGCTGTGTTGATCGTGATACCGCGAGCCTTTTCTTCCGGCGCGCTGTCAATCTGGGAGTAGTCTTTGGCTTCGCCACCGAACTTCTTGGACAGAATGGTGGTGATCGCTGCGGTCAGCGTGGTCTTGCCGTG
>NZ_BMLY01000020.1 GCF_014645555.1 Silvimonas amylolytica
GCGGGTACCACGGGTTCGGGCAAGTCGGTCGGTGTGAATGCGATGATCCTGTCGCTGCTGTACAAGGCCACGCCCGATGAAGTCCGCTTCATCATGGTCGACCCGAAGATGCTGGAACTCTCCGTCTACGACGGTATCCCGCACCTCCTGGCCCCGGTCGTCACCGACATGAAACTGGCCGCCAACGCGCTGAACTGGTGTGTGGCGGAGATGGAAAAGCGCTACCGTCTGATGAGCGCCATGGGTGTGCGTAACCTGGCGGGCTTCAACCAGAAGGTGAAAGAGGCCGAGAAAGCCGGCAAGCCGCTCAGCAACCCGTTCAGCCTGACTCCGGACAACCCGGAGCCCCTGCAGCACCTGCCGTTTGTGGTGGTGGTGGTCGATGAATTTGCTGACCTGATGATGGTCGCGGGCAAGAAGATTGAAGAACTGATCGCGCGCCTGGCCCAGAAAGCGCGTGCTGCCGGTATCCATTTGATTCTGGCCACGCAGCGCCCCAGCGTGGACGTGATCACCGGCCTGATCAAGGCCAACATCCCGACCCGCGTGGCCTTCCAGGTGTCGTCCAAGATCGACAGCCGGACCATTCTGGACCAGATGGGTGCCGAAGCCCTGCTGGGTCAGGGCGACATGCTGTTTCTGCCCCCGGGCACCGGTTATCCGCAACGTGTACACGGGGCGTTCGTGGCCGATGATGAAGTCCACCGCGTGGTCGAATACCTCAAGACCACGGGCGAGCCCGATTACGTGGAAGGCATTCTGAACGGCGGGCTGGACGCTGAAGCGGCGGCTGGCAGCAGCGGTGCA